>NZ_PJMP01000002.1:0-83115 GCF_002846275.1 Plantactinospora sp. CNZ320 | reverse complement strand
GTCGGCCTGGAGGCCCTACATGTTCGATCTTGCGGCGTGAGCAGCGCAACCGACCAGACCGCCCCGGCCGCCGAGCCGGCGCACGTCGACGCCCGGTACTGCGTACGGCAGGCCGTCGCGACCCTGCACAAGGCTGCGGCCATCGTGGAGGCGCCGGAGATCTGCGGCGCGCTCGTCGTGGTCGCCGCCGAGTGGCGCCACCTGGCGCTCGACATCGCCCGTAACGCCCCGCTGGCACCACCGGCGGACAACTGACCCGGCTGGCCCCGACAACTCCCCGGGGCCAGCCGCCACCACCCCCGCACCAGGAAGGACACCCGCCATGTCCGAAACCCCCGACGTCGACGCGGCCCGGGTCGCCGATCCGCACGACACGACCCGTTTCCAGATGCCGCCGACCAGCCCGGGCGACCTGCTCGACCAGGCGTGGGTACTCATCGCCAACGTCAGCGGCGGCGACTGGTCCCAGCAGCACCCCGACTGGCAGGCCCGCGCGGCCGAGTTCCGCGACCAGTACACCGCCCGGCCCACGCCCGCCGTCGCCGCGCACAATCCAGACCCGTACATCGGCGCCGACGTCCACTATGTCGCGTACGGCACCCCGGCGGGTGAGTACCCGTCAACCTGCCGAGCCGCCAAGATCACGGAAGCGGGAGCGCGGCAACCCGCCTCGCTGGTCGTCTTCAACCCGTCCGGCATGTTCTTCAACAGCGTTCCGTACTCCGCCGACCGGGCGCCCGGTACGTGGCACTGGCCGCACCCGTGAACCTCGGACCGCCAGACGCCGGCTATACCGCCGCCGAGCGGGCCCTGAACCAGCACCGGCTATGGATAGAGGGCGGGGTGGTGACGACGCTGTCACCGCCCCTCGCGGCCGGTGTCGCTGTCACCGCCGCCGCACCGTACATCGCCGCGGACCAAGCCGCCGCCATGCTCGACGCGACCCGGCCGGCTCGACTCGCCCGGTACGCCGTGGCGCTGCTCGGCCTGCCCGGCATCGTGTACGCCGCCGCCGGCCTGTGGGCGGTGTTCGACGGCGGGCCGTGGTGGCTCGCGGTCGCCGCCGCCGTGGTGCTGGTCGTAACCGCCGTCGCCGGCGGGACTCTCCTCGCCGACGTCGTCCGCTGGCGTGCCCGGCTCGTTCGGCTACCGGCCCCGGACGGACAGGCCGGGCAGTAGCGGCACGTCGAGCCCATCAGGCAGCGGCAGCAGGTCCGACAGGTCCGGCAGCGGCAGGTCCGGCAGCAGGGTAGGGCGGACACTGCCCGGGCTGCTCGTCGTACCCGACGGCTCCGACAGCGGCCGAGACGGCTGAAGCGTCGGCGTCGGCGTCGGCGGAGTAGCCGGCGGGCTAGCCGACGGCCGCACCCCGTCGGGATCGTCCGGTGGCCGGGTCAGCGGCGTTGTCCGCTGCACCCGGGGTAGCGTCCGCCGCACCGCGTCGACGTCGACCAGCAGCCGCCGGGCGACGTCCGGATCACGTACCCGCTCGATGTGCTGCACCGCCTGGTCGAGGTGCCGTGTCGCCTCGTCGTACCGGCCGGCCGCGATCGCGGCCCGGGCCGCCGTGATCGCGGTCTCAGCGTCGCTGATCTCGTCGCTGGTGGTGGAGACTACGCGGGTGAACGGCCAGAGCGGGCTTTCCGGCCCGCCATCGGCTACGGTCACCGTCGTTCCGGCCACGACCATGCCGAGCGTGCACGCCATCGCGAGGTGATGCCGCCACCTCGGCCACCGGGGCGCCGGCACGACGTCGACGAGCGGTGCCGGCTCGTCGACGTCACGGACGGCGTCGCGGAACTCGGCGAGCATCGCGGCCAGCTCGTCACCGGCCGGCGGGGAACCGCCACCGGCCAGCCGGTCGAGTAGCCGCTCATCATCGGTGATCGTGCTCAGGTCCACATGAGACCCGTCAATCGGGTCCATCGGCCCTGTCATCCCGCCGTCCCGTCTAGGGAGTTACCCGCCACGGCCAGCGTACGGAGTCGACCGAGCGCGCGCGACTGCGCCACCCGCACCGCCGGCGCCGTCATCCCCAACGCCCGGCCGACCTGCTCGGCCGACAACCCGACCGCGATCCGCAAAACGATGATCTCGCGTTGGACCGGTGGAAGCTTGGCCAGAAGCCGACCGAGCCGGGTCACAGTCTCGGCCCGCAGCGTCTCCTGTTCCGGCCCGGGGCGCTGGTCTGGCGCATCAGCCAGGCTGCTAGCGGCGACGAGCCGGGAGTCACGTCCGGCGGCCCGCCACGCGTCGGCGATCTTGGCTTTCGCGATCGCGTACACCCACGCCCCGAACGGCTCGCCGCCGTCCGCCCGGTAGCGAGGCAGCGCGGACAGCAGTGCGAGGCATACCTCTTGCGCCACGTCGTCGGCGTTCTGCCAACTGCTGTCGTGCTGGCCGAGTCTGGCCCGGCAGTACCGGACGACGTCGGGCCGTAGCCGGGCGAGTAGGTCGGCGACGGCGGCTGGGTCGCAGGCGGCGGCGCGGTCAATGAGTCGGGTGTCGATCGCGGCAGTCATGCGGGGGAGGGACGCCTAACGTGACGATTTTTTCAGATTCAGCGGGGGCGATGGGTGATCGGCAGGTTACCGGATCATCGCACGCGTAACCGCCGACACCACGGGAAAGGGCTTACCTCTGGTGCTGTGCCGATGAGACCCGTCACGCAACGAATCACCGCATGCCCCCGACGCGGCGACGGCGCAGACCGCCACGGCGTACCCGGCGACTGCCTCCGAGCCGCCGTCGCGTCCCTGCTCGACCGCCCGTACGAATCGGTGCCGCACTTCGCCATGCACGGCCGCCGATGGTGGGACGCGATGCGCCGGTGGGCCCGCGCCGACGACTCCGACTGGGCTGTCGTCCCGGTCGTCGCCGGCAGCATTCGGTACGCGCTCGCCGACCCGTCCGACGTCGGCGGCCTGGTCCTGCTACGCGGCCCGTCACCACGGCGTGTGCCGCACGTCGTCGTCGCCGACGCTCGCGACCTGCGCACCGTCTGGGATCCGCACCCGTCCCGGGCCGGACTCACCGACGCGCACGAGGCGTACGCGTTCGTCGCCCCGTACTGGCCACCACCGGAGCAGCTCGCCATCACCGCCGCAGAAGGGCCCCCATGATCGTCAACCTGACCCCCCATCCGATCCGGCTTTACGGCTGGGACGTCCCCGACCGGATCACCGTCGGCGACCACCAGCCGACGACGGTCATCGAGCCATCCGGCACGGTGGCACGCATCGGAGAGATTCAGGTCGGAACCGGGTTCGTCGACGGCGTGACGGTCGAGCACGTCGAGTACACCCGGACCGTCGGGCTACCGCCGTACGCCGGGCCCCGAGACAGCCGCGACCGTGAGGTCTGGTACGTCGTGTCACTCGCTCTGGCGCTCGCGATGGCCCCGGAACGCGGCGACCTGCTCGTGCCGTACAAGGAGATCCGAAACCCGGAAGGCACGATCGTTGGGTGCCGGTCCCTGGCCCGCCCCGTCTGAACCTCCGACGCTGGACCGGGCAGGGCTGCGAGGTGCTGCGGGCGGTCGCAGCCCCGGCCCGGCGAGCGTTCACCCTACCGGGCCAGCCGGGTACGCGGCCGACGCGGACCACTGTCGCCGGCGTCCGCGATCACCAACTCTGGCACCACCTGGTCGGCCTCGTCGGCCAGCAGCGGCACCCGCAGATGCCCGATCATCCCGGCCGACCACAACCACCACTCGGTGTCGCCACCGACGCCGGCGAGAAGCCGCACCGCTTCCCGCTCGGCGGGCCCGGACATGTCGAGCATGCGGCCACGGTCGGCCGACCAGAGTGAAACGGAGGCGTGCCAGACCGGCAGCCCATCATTCAACCGGGCTCAACGATCGACCGTGACGGCAGACCGGATCAGGTAGCCCCGGGCGTGTCGCCGCCACCGGTACAGCCGGGGATCCCGCAGCATCGTCATCGGGTCCGTCACCGGATGCGCGATCGCGTACCGCTGCCGCTCGTCCACGCCGATGACCGTACAGGGCAACAGCACGGGCCGGCACCGAGGACAACCCCGAGCCGGCCCGCTGAACACCACCCCGACTAGCCGTCGGGGTCGATCCACGCTCCGAGCGCGTGCACCGTCCGCGCCGACCGGGCCAGCGACCCCCGCGCCCGGTCGTACCGCTGGGTCGTCTCCAGCGACAGATGCCCCACCAGGTCGGCGACGTCGGCGACCGGCGCCCCCGCGTCGAGCAGCATCGTTACGCACGTGTGCCGGAGCGAGTGCGGCGACAGGTCCGCCCACGACCGGACCCCGGCCGCCCGGGCCACCCGCCGAACGATCCGCGCAAGCTGCCCATCCGTGTACCGGCCGCCGCCGACCCGCTCGAACAGCGGCGCATCCTGCGGCAGGTCGCCCGCGTCGACGCCGGCCGCCGCCGCCCGCTCGCACAGCAGCTCGTCGACCGCCTCGACGACCGGCGCGTACAGCGCGGTTGTCCGCTCCCGGCCGCCCTTGCCGCGCACCGTCCACGTGACCCGGCCGGTTTGCCAGCGGACGTCGCCGACGTCGAGCCCGGCCAGCTCGTCGGCCCGCAACCCCTGGTAGACCAGGGCCCGCACGACCGCCCGGTCACGCACCGACTCGATCCGCAGCCGCCGCAGCAGCGCGGTCACCTCGTCGCGGGACAGGCCGACCGTCGGCGACTCCCTGGGCGCCTGCGGCCGGCCCTGCTTCCGGACCGGCACCGCCGCGACGTGGTCCTCATCGAGCAGGTACGTGTACCAACTCGCGACCGTCGCGACCCGCCGCGCCACCGTCGCCGGCTTCGGCCGCCGCCCGGTCCGCGGCGACGGCGTGCCTTGCAAGTAGGCGATCCACGCGTCAGTGTGCGCCTTCCGGGCCTGCAACGGGTCGATACCGGCCCGGTCGCAGAAGTCGAGCCACAGCCGGATGTCGCCGACGTACGCCGCCCGGGTGTGCCGGGAGTCCCGGGCGACAGCGAACAGCCAGTCAGCGACCAGCCGCCGAATCCGGGCGTCGCCGGCGACGTCGACGAGCGCCGCCCGGATCTCGTCGGCGACCGCCAGGCCGCCGCCGGCGGCGGGCAGCAGCTCGCCGGCGAGCGGGGCGACGGTCACAACGCCACCCCCGGCCCGAACAGCGATAGCTGCTCGACCTCCGCCGGCCGGGTGTCGATGATCTCGCACCCCCGGCCGCGCCGACACACGAAGATCAACGCCGGTGGGTCGGGATCGGGCCACTGTAGAAACTCGGTGGTCACTCCGGCGAGCCGGGCGACCGCTTCCAACTGGCCTGATGTCGGCTGGCGGACCCCGACCCGCCACTCGGCCACCGTCGACTCTGGCACGGCGCACGCGCGAGCAACGTCCGCCGTTTCCAACCCGCTCGCGTCGAGCACCATCGCGATCCGGCCGGGTGCGGGGGCGACGTCAGTCATCGTCCAGGTCCCGGCCGTAGTCCGGATCCGGGCCGCCGGCCGCCGCGAGGTGCTCGGCCGCCATGTCGGCCGCCTCCTGCGCCTTGTCGTGCTCGGCCCGTTCCGCCGGCGTCATGTCGGCGACCGGGTGCAGGTCGACGCCCTGGGCGCTGAGGCCGGCCGTCCACTCCAGGTCGACCGCCCGCATCGCCTCCGAGCAACGCCCGCACTGGTCGACCTGACACAGGCTGAACGCGCCGTGCTCGTCGGCGAGCCCGGCCGCCATGTGCGCCTCGAACAGACGGCGGGCCCGGGCGAGCCGTTCCTCAGCCGGCCCGTCTTCCAGGAAGATCGCGGCACGGACGACACCGAGCATGTAGGCCGCTTCCGCCAGCGCGCCTTGCTCGGCCCGGATGCTGGCCAGCACGTCGCGCAACCCCGGCACGTCGTCGAGCCGGCCCGCGTTCACCGGCGGCCGGCCGGTGCCCTCCGCCGCGCTGGTCATGCTACGTCCGGGTTGTAGTGGGCCGACTTCGAGTAGAACAGCCGGTAGCAGGGCCGGAAGTCTTCCACGGCCAGCCCGCCCGGCTGTAGCCACTGGTCAGCGACCGCCGACCAGCCGCCGTGCTCGTCGCAGTACTCCGACACCTCGCCGGCGAGCGTCTCGGCGAGTTCCGTGTACCGATTCGGGTCGGACACCCACCGGGTCAGCATGTCGGCCAGGACCCGGCGGCCGTCGACGTCGACGCGCCGACTCGGCCCGGCCGCCCGCCGGGCCTCGATCGACTCGGCGCCACGCGTCGACTTGGCCAAGTTGAGGCTGTTACCGAAGTACATGACCTCTTTGAGTAGCTCCGACTCCCAACTGCCCTCGCGGCCGGCGAGCAGGGTCCGTACGGCGTAGTCGAACGAGCCCGGGGCGGCGAGCCCGCCGGCAGACTCCCGCACGTCGTAGTACACCTGTTCGATGGCTGCCGCCAGGGTCGTGATCGACTTCCGGCGGATCCGGTCGAACGTCTCGACGATCAGCGCCGAATCCTCGGCGGTGATCGGCAGCACCGGCCGGATCGGCCCCCGGATCCGTTCCACGTCGTCGAGCGACCGATTCGGCAGTCCGCGCTTGAACCCGTAGTCAGCGGCGTACAGGGGCGGCCCCTCGACGGTGCCGACCGGGTGCCATCCCTGGTTCTCCCGGTCGACGACCCGATACCACTGCCGGCGGGGGATGCTGTCGGTGGTCACTGCTGGTCGTGTCCTTCCTGGTTAGTGCCCGGGTCAAGCTTCGTGCCTGGATTCTCGGTGCGTAGCTTCCTGTACCGGGCCGCCGCCGCCGTCGCCGCCGTCGCGGCCGGGTAGCCGAGCGCCGTACCGATCCGCTGCCACGACGCGCCGAGCCGGTACCGCGCGTGGTGCATCATCCGCAGTTCCACGACGTCGATCTCTTCCCGGGCATCCTGGACGGTGGTCAGTCCGTCGAGACAGTCGTCGACCGTCGGCACCGGCCGACCCTCACCTCGGAACGGGGTATCGGGATAGGTGTCCTTCACCGCGTCCTCGATCAATGTGACTGCCAACCTTGAGCTGATGTGCGCCTGGTCGGCAAACCGGGCGCCGATCCGCTTGGACGCCGCGAACACGTCCCGGAGGCTCGGCTTCACCCGGGCCTTCACCGGCCGACCGCCTTCCGGATCTCGGCGTACAAGGCAACGGCTCGGTCCGCACACGCATTTCCGTTGGCCGTGTCACCCCCCATGACAGCGCGGACCATGCCGGCCCGCTGGTCTCCGTACTGCTCCACCAGGGCAAGCACCGCGTCGGCGTCGACCGGGCGCGGCGGCGACCCGACGGCGTCCAGATCGTCGGGGTCGTCGATGTGCCAGCCGTACCCGCCCGCGTCCGCGACGAGCCGGCTCGCCAACTCGTCGAGACGCGCGGCCCGCTGCCCGCGCGTCATCTTGTCCCACTCGGCCCGGGGGATCTCGACCGTCATCCCCGTCCGGCGTGCGTTGGTTTCGAGCCGCACCACCACCGGCCCGGTCACGCGGCGGCCCGCCGCAGGATCAGCCCGACGCGGAGCGAGGTAGCGAGCACCACGGCGGTACGGCACGGCCACGACACGGCGTCACCGTCGGTCGGCTCGTCGGGCTCGTCACCCCGGCAGACCATCCCGTGCACCGGGTCGCGGTACGGGGCGTGCGCCCGGACGACGTCGACCAGGGCCGGGTGAGCGGCCATCGCGGTGGCGAGCAACCCGGCGTAGCCGGGATCCAGGTCGGCGGCGGCGGCCAGCTCGACGGCGTACCCGCACACGGTCCCCGCGTCGGTCGCGGCCGGCAGCGTCGCCCGGTGGGTCGGGCGACGGTCGCGCGGGTCGAACCGAAAGCCGATCCTCCAGCCGACGGGCCGCAGCTCGATCGTTGCCACGGCCGGCCCGTGCGGGTGCTCGGGGGCGGCTTCGACGGTCCAGGCGTGCGGGTTGGTGCCGTCCTGCGTCAGTATCAGCTCGTCGACGTCAGCCATCGGTGCCCCCGTCCGTGTCGGCGGCCGGCGTGGCACGGACGTCGCCGATCGCCGCGCGCATGATCCATCCGGCGATCACCTGCACCAACTCCGGCGGGAGCCGGTGCGCGATCTCGCTGATCTGCTGGTGCTCGTAGTCGCTGTGCTGTACGCGCGTCACGGCGAGCGCTTCGAGCAGGACCAGGCCGGTGTACTGGGACTTGTCGGGGATGCCGTACAGGGCGGCGTCGACCTGGGCGCGGGCCTGCTCGGCCGACTCGTACGGGCCGTTGTCGCGGATCGGGTTGCCGTCGACCTGCTCGATCGACGGGCCAGCTACGGCGGTCGGGCTGTCGGTGGTTCCTTCTGGCGTCATCGGGCGATTCTCTCCTGTAGTGGGGTTGGGGACGGGTGGAGCCCCGCCGGCGTCGCCGGCGGGGCTCGTCGCGGTCCGGTCGGTCACCGGCACCGCTCGCACGTCTTGAAACCGGCCCGGGCCTCGCTCTGGGCCATGTAGTGCTTGCAGCCCTTGGCCGGCACGCGACCGGCGAAGAACGCCCGGATCTCCTCGGTCACCGTGACGCTCTCGGGGACGGTGACCGGGTCGCCGTTCGCGTCGACGACGGGCGGCGGCTCCGGCTCGTTGGTGAAGACCCGGCCGGCGGCGAGCGCGGCGGCCTCCCGGGCGGCGGTCGCGTAGTTGTCGACGTGCCGGCACGGGTTGTCCCATACCTGCGTCCAGTAGTACGCGCCGTCGTCGCACTGGTTCCGGCCGCGCGGTTCGCCGCGACGCTCGCCGCACTGCCAGCAGTAGGCGGAGATCGTCACCTTGCGCACGGCGGGACTGGTCAGGCCGACGCCCCACGGCGCTTCGGCGGCGCGGTGGCGGATCGTGACGGTCATCGTGTCGCCGAGCAGGGCCCGGATCTGGCCGTACAGGGCGGCGGCCTGTGCCTCGATTCGTTCCGTTTCGGCGTGGCTGCCCATCTCGCCCTCCAACGCCGCCCGGTGCCGCAGGTCGCCGTACCGGCCGACCGCCTCGGCCAGCGCGGTGGGGTTGAGCCGGGTCGGGTCGAACGTCGGTGCGGTGCTGGTGCTCGTGTCGGTGCTCACTGGTGCTTTTTCCCCTCTTCTCGGTGGGTGCCTTCGTCGGCGTCGACGCCGGCGACGTGGTGCGTGATCGCGGCCCTGGCCGCCGACAGGTTCCGGGCGTACAGGGCGACGGTCGCGCGCCACGGCGCGATCGGGTGCGGTCGGGTCGGGCCGGCGCCGCCATCGATGGCGGCGCCGGCGCGGTGTTCACTGTCCGATCGGGACGATCGGGGCGACGTGCCCCCACCAGCCGGAGTCGTCCACCCAGTTGCCGGCCCGGCGGTAACCGAACCGGGCCAACTCGGCGTCAGCGGCGGCCCGGAAGTAGGGCACCGGTCCGCCGGCGGCGCGCTCCCACCAGGTGCCAGGCTCGCCGAGAACGTTGATCCGCTGGTGCGGCTTACCCGGCTTCCACGGACCCGTGGTGAGTCGGAGTCGGGTGTCGAAGTTGTCGATGATCAGGGTCGCGGTTTCGTACACGGTGCGGGTCACTGGCCGGCCCCGATGATGTCGACGGCGGCCCGGGCGGCGGCGACGATGTCGAGCAGCCCGCCGGGGATCTCGCGGTTCTGGGCGAACCCGTACGACGCGGCGCCCCACATCACCGACCAGCCGGTGCCGGTCTGCTGCATGACGCCCTCGGCCGGGCCGAACGGCTCGGCGTCGACGGCGCGGACCCGGTACGCCCCGGGGTACCCGGCCAGCGGCGCGCAGTACACCACGTCGGTCGGGTCGGTCGGGTCGGCGGTGGTCGCCGGCTCGGCGGTGGTGGTCATGGTGCCTCGCTCTCGCGCTTGCTCGTTGTGTGGCTTCACACTATGCGCGGCAGCATCTTTGAGCAACATCATGTGCACGAAAGAAGCCCGGGTGTGCACTATCTGGAAAATCGTCGATAACCTTCATTATCGACGGCATGTCGATCATGAACGGAAGGTGTAATGTCCGACGACCACCGGGCCCCAGCCGAAGCGCTCGCACAGAAGTTCCACGAGACATACGAACGACTGGCCCCGGCGTACGCCTACCGAACCCGTGAGGCGTCCGCCGTGCCGTGGGACGACGTACCAGAGCCGAATCGATCTCTCATGGTGGCGGTCTGCGCCGAGATCCTCGCCGACGCCGACGCCGGCGCCGAGGTGTGGGCGGTGGTGTTCAGCAACTACGAGCCGGCCGAGATCGACGGGCTCTGGACCAACGAGGCCGCCGCGCAGCGTCGCGCCGACCACCTCAACAAACAGAGCGACAGCTCTCCGTGGGAAGTGGTGGCCTGGACGGTGGACACCACGTACGAACCCGGCCAGACGTGAGCAACTGAACCGGGAGGACCCGTGACCCTGACCCGTACCTACACGAAGACGTACGCGTTACTCGACGCCTGGGCGTCGTCGGTCCCATGGGACTGCCTTGAGCCGGGCCATTCGCACACCACGATGGTCGGCGACCCGTGCGCCGTTCCGAGCTGCCGTGAGCCGCTGCTCGCCGGCGAAGAGGTGTACGCGGTGCTCCAGTTCGGCGGCCCCGATGCGCCCGAGTCGGTGCAGTGCCGGTACGGGCCGCTGATGACCGCCGCCTGTGGCCACGCCGAACAGTACGTGTGTTGGCGGCACGTCCGGCCCGATCAGGGCCCGGTACGGGCATGACGGACGTCCGGCGCCGCGACGAGACGGCCGTACAAGCCCTGACCCGCGTCACCCGCGAACTCGGCCGGCTTCGTGAAGGTGTCGACGAGCGCCACCGCACGCTCGCCGCCGGCGACCAGTCGGCGGCCGAGTCGACGGTGGATCGGGCGCTGCACCTGATCGACGACCTCGCGGGCCAGCGCGACGCGCTGGCCTACGAACGGCGGATCCTTGGCACCGTACGACGGACTCTCGACCAGGTGGCCAGCGGTCCGATCACGCCGGAGCTGCGGGCCGCCGCCGAGTCGCAGGCACAGGCAATCGTCGACGAGATCGGCCACCCCGCCACCGACGAGCCGGCGCACGGGCAGACGTACCGGGAGCAGCTCGCGGATCTGCGGGTGTGGCTGGCACGCTGCCCGCTACCGCTCGGGGCGCTCGCCGGCGGGGACCAGGGCGCCGCGGTCGACGTCGAGGGGTGAACATGTCAAGGGCCGGTCACCACCATGACCGGCCCTTGACGTTCCCCCTTGCTGTCGACCACGGTACCGGCCGGCAGCGTCAGGCCGGCGCCTGCTGCTGCTCGATCGACCGACCCGGCGTCGAGGTCTGTCCTACCGGCCGGCCGTCGGATCCGCCGAAACGTAACAGGCGGGGCCCGGCTGCCCGGACTTGACGCGGGCGCGTTCGAGGTCTCGCACAGCGTCGACCAGGGCCGACACCCGCTGATAGCTGCGACCCTCTGCGGCCATGTCGCCGGGCCGATCCTCGGCCAGCGGCGTGACGACACCACCCGCACCCTGTACGAACAGCCCTTGCGACGACATCACCCGGTAATAGTCGGCTTCGTCGGGGTGGAACTGCGGCTGTCCCCGGCCGGGGATCGGGTCACTCTTCTTCCGCAGGAACCACAGACCCTCGTGCCCGACGGGCAGCGCCTTCCGGAGCCGGTCGAACGCGTCCGGGTCGCTGCCGGTCATGAACTCGACCGTCAACGCCGACGCGAACTGGTCGGGCACCTCGCCGGCGAGAACCAGCACCGGGCGGAGCACCACCCCGACATACGACAGCCGGTCGTCGGCTATCTCGCCTTGGTACGTCCGGGTCTGCTCGATCCGCTCGACGCGGCCGATCATGACCGCGCTCGCCGCCGCCGCGCCGGCCGCGATCGACCCGCAGGGCTCCGGCTCCAGGAGACCGCCCATGTGGAACCGGTGGAAGAACTCGGCCGCGTCCGGGTCGGGCCGGTCGACGTTGGCGATCTCGACGGTTGATCCTGCCGCCGCGCCAGCGGCCGGCGTGGGACCGGGATCGGTGGCACAGCCGGCAATGGGCACGGCGGCCAGTACGGCGCTCACCGCCAGCACGATACAACGACGAATGTGTAATGGTCTCATTTCCTGGTGCTCTCTTCTCTGGTCGATAGGCGCTGGATCTGGATGTTCGACGCGACGATCCTCCCGGTAGTTCCGGGCGGCGCCTAGTAATAGCTGTTGATGTGAGACCGGTCGTGGTTGTTCAGGTTGGTTTGTGTCGGCACGATCCACGCGGGATTCATGCACGTGTCAAGGGCATTCGTTTCGTGGTTCACCCCGGCCGTGTGGCCGATCTCGTGGCATGCGACGCGTCGGCGAAGCGCTTCGGTGTAGAGCTGCGTCGTGGTGTATGAGGAGTTGTACCGCAGGATTTGGCCACGACACCACCGGTTCGGATGGCTGCCGCCGGTGCCGGTGTTGTTGCTCGGGCAGTCGACCCAGCCGACCGCGCCGTTGTTGCCGTACGGCTCATCCCAGACCCGCACGTCAGGGAGCGAGTCGGCGGCGTTGGTGTAGGCGTGCAGGTCGGTCGGGTTGTAGACGTTGTCACGGGCCCACCCGTGCGCCGCCTGCATGCCGGGTATGTCTTCGTCGCCCTCCCAGTTGAGGACGTGCTGATTGTTGTTCGCGAGGCTGACACAGCCTGCCGGCGGGCCTACCTCGCATATCGAACCCCAGTTCGACGCGTGCGCCGGGGAAACGACCTGCAACAGAGTGACGACCATTGCTGCGGCCAGCATTCCGGCCGTCATGACTCGTCTGGCGGCTGCCCTGACGACAGCCGGATAACGTGATCTTCTGGTCACCGAGACTCCATTTCCCGAGGAGGTATAAGAGGAACTCGCGACCGGTCGCCACGCCAAGATACTGACTGTCGCCGATGCCCGCACCATGTGTATCGGCCCCACCGGTTAGGTCTGCCATTTCGGACCGTCGCCGCATCCTCCGAAACGTCACCGGCGCCGATCTACGCCGCCGATGATCGACTCCCATTAGGGCCGCGCCCGTCCACGCTTTGCCGGGCATGGACGGTTCCGGGGTTACGCCGCCGGCCGCCGCCCCCCGTTCCCGGGGCGGCGCGAGCGTTGGGTAATCGCGGCCCGCACCTGAAAGCACCACCCGCCCGCACGGTCCGGCGCCGCGCGGGCGGCCCATTCCTCCAACGTGGATCGGAGCACCCCGCCATGCGCCGCCCTGCCACCCTGAAACCCTGTCACCGGATCGCCTATGACTGGCTCGCCCGCAACGGCGTAGACGAGTGGCTGCCGGAAAACCCGACGATCACCATCGAAGACGGCAGCCTCACGTACACCTCGTATCGCTGGTCGGGGCCCCGGGGATGGGACGTCGAGAACATCGAGCGGACCGACGACAAGGCCGGTCTCATGGCTGAGGACCGGACGGTGCCGCTCGTCGTGCCGCCCGATGACCGGACGATCGCCGCGATGCGCGCGCGCGGCGCGACCGTCCACATCCGCCGAAGCGGCGGCCGGTGAACGACGACGACCAGGAGGAGACGGCGGCGCCAGCGCGTCGACTGCACCGGTGCCGGGCCGACATCACCGTTGCCGGGCACTCCATCTCCGTCGAGGCGGTCGCCGAGCTGGGCGAGGTGACAGCCGCCGCCGCCGACCTGTTCGACCGCACCGCCGCGTACGCCCGCCAGATCCCGGCCGGGTTCGCAGCCGGGCCCCCGCACCTGGAAAACGCGGTGCTCGCCGACCCCTCGGGCAGGGACGTCCGGATAGGGTTCGGCCCCGACCAGTCCGGCAGTCGGGGCCGAGGGTAGAACCGGGGTATCGGCAGTGAGGCAGTACGGCTACCAGCCGCGTCCGGGCGCCGGCTAGTCGTCGACCGGATCCGCGTCGGCGAGCTGCGCGGCGACCACGGGCACCGGCGGCGCCATGCTCGCGGCCTCGTCGGCGGTTGTCGGCGTCGGCCCGAACAGCAAACGCGGGCAGTCGCCGCAGGCATCCTCGGTCTGCGCTCCCCACGGCCGGCCGCACGTCTCACACCGGCGCAGCCGCAGCCGTTGTACTTCGGTTTGGGGAAAGACCGTCGGGATCCCGTGCTCAAAACGGATCGCGGCGGCAGACTCTTCGTCGAGCATCGCCGAGCGGAGGCATGCCGCGGCGAACACCGGATGACTCGTCGTCTGCGCGTACAACTGGTCATAGACCCGAGCCCGGGCGGAGAACGCCGCCGCCCGCCGGTACGGGTCCGGGTCTCTGAGACGGCTCTCTGCTTCGTCGAGCCGCCGCATCAGGTCGGCCCACGCCACCCCGCCACCCGCCGCCTTGAAGAACGGCGGCGGCCCGGCCGGGTCGGCGACCGCCCGGGCGGCGGCGGTGTAGCTCTCCCCGGTGGCAGCGGCCCGCGTCCGGGCGGCCTGCTTACGCGCCTTGTTCCTGGTCATGCCCGATGTCCTTTCCGGCCGGGTCCTACGCACTCAGCCGGCGGTGTCAGGTCGACCAGACAGATCCGGAGAGCGACGGCACGCGAGTCGTTGACCCTTGTCCTCGTCGCCCCTGGGCGGCGTAGGCGCCGGGACTCGGAAGCGGGCAGGCGTGCGTCTGCCACCCGCCACGATAGCCGCTCGTCGACGTACTGAGCCCGCAACCCGAGGAGGCACGCCGCGTGGCCTACTACCTGTACCGCGACATCGACGACGACCGCGTATACGCGTTCGACGACCCCCGGCCAGACCTGGCGGCCCGCCCTAACTGGATGCTGGAGCCCGACCAGACCAGCCCGGAAGCGATCGCGGCTATCAACCTCTGGGAGGCTGACCGGGAGCAGCGGGAGCTAACCGCCGCGCTTGTGGCGCAGTCCTACCAGGATCGGCTAGAGCAGGAGAAGCCCGGCCCGCATGCCACCGCGCACCAGCCCGGCGGTAGCGACCCGATGGCCGTCAACGCCGCCGCCGGCACCGGGAGCCTACGAACGCTCGGCACGGCGGCCACGGCGGCGGCGGCCGGCAACCACAGCCACGGCGGGCTGACTGCGGACCAGGCGGCCGGTACAGCATCGGTACGAACGTTGGGCACTGGCGCGACCCAGGCGGCGGCCGGCAACCACAGCCACGGCGGGCTGATGACCGGCTCGGCGGCGGCCGTCGCCGATAGCGTCGCCGCCGACGTCGCCGCGCTGCTGGCCGACCACAACGCCCTGTTGGCTGCCCTACGGGCTCGGGGCGTCATCGCCGGCGGCTGACCGGTCCTGTTCATGGCGACGGGCCCCGTACCAGTGCGGGGCCCGTCGCCGCTGTCAGCGGACCAGGATCGGCAGCCGGTTGGGGTACCGCCGGTCATAGACGTACACCAACTCCAGCGGCCCGACTGTCGGGATCGGCGCCAACGTCGCGTAGTACGCGTACTGCTCCGCCGCCTTGACCGTTATCGACATGCCCGGATACGTCGACGACTCCCGGCGGGCCGGCGGCAGCCTCACCCAGGCAGACGGCGGCGCGGCGCCGTCTCGGAACCGGACCGGCAGCCGGTGTCCGTCGACCGGGCCGCCAACGAACCGGTACCAGGCATCGCCGAACCACTCAGGCGAGCGGCCGTTGATCGTGTCGACCGGCAGCCGGTCGTGAACCGTGATCACCACGCCGACATCGCCTCGTGTCCGCCGCCGGCGGTGTCGCCCGCCGGAGGTCGCCGCGGTGACGTCGGCGCCGGCCGGGGACGCACCTCGTACACCTCTGCCCAGTCGTCGCGGGTCGGGTGCCGCTCGTGGCGGCCGGTTGGCTGGCTGATGACCTCGCGCGGGGCGTCCGGTTCCCCGCCGGCGTCAGGACGTGCAGCCCACTGGCCGACCAGGAGGGGCGGCAGGTCGACCGCCGCCACCCCGGACGCGGCCCGGTAGACGACGTACCGGGTCGGTTCCGGCCACGTCGGCGGCAGCATCCGAGCGCCGGCGGAGCGGAGCGAGGCGACCGCGTGCCGCGCTTCGACGGTGTCGGCGACGCTGCCGCCCGGGCGGCCGGTGAGGACGACCAGGCCGGCCGCGCGGACGTCGATCCCGCGCAGCCGGTCAAGGTCGCGGCCGTCGGTCGCGGTGACGACGTCGACGCGGATCCGGGGATCGGCGAGCGCTCGCCGCTCGCGGCGCCACTCGTCAACGTCGCGTTGGAAGCCGATCAGGATGATCCGGCGGAGCTGCTCGCGGTGCAGGGCCAGGGCGATCGCGCCGTCATCGTGCCGTGTCATCCGGCCAGCGTACGACCAGCGAAGGGAGGCCCGTCGTGGCCGCGAAGACACCGAAGGAAGCGGCCGGGTTGGCTCGGCTCCGCGCGTGGGCGATCAACCCTGCCGAAGGCGGGAAGATCTTCCATTGGGGACAGTCCGGAGATTTCGACCGGTGCCGGAAGTTCTACCGGGGCAAGGTGCCCGCGCGGATGCTCGACGGCTGGTGCGCGAACCTGCACCGGCTCGCGACCGGGGCCCGGCCCGGGCAGGCGCCCGGCGAACGGCGCGGATGACGGTGACCACGACGAGAGGGGCCACCGGTGCCGCTGCCTAACGCTAATGAGGAGTGGCCGCCGCCGTCGACGCGCAAGGCGCGGCAGCTCTACCGACGGTGGGGTGCCTGGTACTCCGGCGAGCCGGAGGAACTCGCGAAGGTGTACGAGGACATGCCGGCGATCGCCGGTGCTGACGTCCCGGCCGGGAACCCGGCCGGCGGCGCTCGGTTTAGTTCCGCGATCGCGCGTGGCATCCAACGCATGTTCTGGGGCGCTCCCCCGTCGACCGGGCAGACTCGCGGCCACAAGCTGCACATCCCGCTTGCCGGCGACATCGCCACCACGTCATCGGATCTGCTGTTCGGGGAGCCGCCGACGTTCGGGATCCCCAAGGACGCCGGCGCTGCTGGTGGCCCTAAGACACAGGCGCGGCTCGATGAGATCCTTATCGAGAGCAACGCACAGGCGACCTGGATGGAAGGGGCGGAGATCGCCGCCGCGTACGGCGGCGTCTACCACCGGGTCATGTGGGATCCGACGGTCGCCGAGGTGCCGCTGTTCGACGTGGTGCCGCCTGACTGCGCCGCCCCTGAGTTCCGTTCTGGCCGGCTGGTAGCCGTCACCCTGTGGCGGGACCTGGACCGGATCGACGGGCGGCACTGGCGGCACCTGGAGCGGCACGAGCGTGGGCGGATCCTGCACGGCGTCTACCGGTCGAGCGATGAGAACAAGCTCGGCCAGCGGATGCGGCTGGAGGACCACCCGGCGACCGCACCATTCGCGTTGCTGGTCGACCCCGGCGACCGGGAGACGGTCGACACCGGGGCCGACGGGCTGAGCATCGAGTACGTGCCGAACATGCGCCCGCACCGGACGTTGCGCGGGTCGCCGCTGGGACGGTCCGACTACGCCGGCGCTGAGCCGATGATGGACGCGTTCGACGAGGCGTGGACGTCATGGATGCGCGACCTGCGGATCGGTAAGGGCCGCCTGGTGGTGCCCCGGTCCTACATCCAATCCCGGGGGCGTGGCCAGGGCGGCGTGTTCGATCCGGAACGCGAGGTGTACGAGCAGGTCGAGGCGCTCGACAGCGGCGAAGGCGCCATGAAGTTGACCGTCGTGCAGTTCGCGATCCGGGTGGAGGAGCACTCGCGGACGTGTCGCGAGCTGCTGCTGACGACGGTCAGGACGGCCGGCTACTCGGGTCGGACGTTCGGCGAGGATGACCAGGTGGCCGCGACGGCGACCGAGGTCAACGCGCAGATTGGCCGTTCGGTGTCGACCCGCCGAAAGAAGATCAACTACTACACGGGGCCGCTGGCCCGGCTGGCGTACGCGGCGTTGCAGATCGACGCGGCGAAGTTCCGGCCGGACGGGGTCACGGCGATCCGGCCGGTGCTCGACTGGCCGGACGGGCTACCGGACAACACCGAGGACGTCGCCCGCAGCCTGCAAATGATCAAGGCGGCGGAGTCGGCCAGCATCGAAACCCGGGTACGGAGGCTTAACCCGGATTGGGACGACAAGCAGGTGAAAGCCGAAGTCATCAAGATCAAAGAGGAAGCCGGGGCCGCCCCGGTCGCCGAGCCGGGGACGGCGGCGGCCAGCCAGCCGACCGAACCTGTCGACGCTCCCGAGCCGGAAGACGACGGGGAGCAACGCACGGGGTGACCTCTCCGACACGGATCTGTGGGAGTATCCAGACTCGACCAACCCACATGGTTGGTCAACAAGCCGTACCTGCGGGGGTACGACAGGGCCCGGCCGCCGGACGACGGCCGGGCCCTTCACCCGCTCACACGGCGCGGCAGCCGCACCGGTACAGGGTGTCGACGTGGACGGTACGCCCCTCACTGGCCAGCCGCCGGACGATCGCCGCCGCATCGGCAGAAGCGCTGATCACGGCGAGGTCGTACGCGGTGGCCTGCCCGTCGGTGGTCTCCCGGACCACGTACCCGGCGGCTGTCGTCGGATCGTGCGGCCGGTCGCAGTCCCGGTCGCGGCGGTAGTCGACGACGGGGCGGCCGTCGATGACGGCGGCGGCACAGTACGCGTGCGCGGCCGTCCGGGCGGCGGTGGTCGCCGACACGTACGGGCGGGCCGCCGCTTCGGTGTTGATCCGGTCGGCGATCCGCTGCGCCTCGCGTAGCGACACCGGCCGTAGGCCGAGGCGCTCCCACATGTTGTGCACGTCCTCGGGGGTGATCGGCCCGGTTGGCTGGCGGGTCTCACTTCCCGTCGGGTCGGCCGGGATGGCGACGCCGGCCCGTAGTCGTACGTAGTCGGGTGCCCCGGGTACCTCTTCGATGACGTGCAGGCGGAGCAGCGCGCCGATCGTGCCGCCGTGCCACTGCCGTCGGTAGACGCCGTGCCGGCCGGCTGCGGCGATTTCGGCGAGGATGCGACGTTGACGCGTGTCGAGGTTCACCGGCCGGGGTTCGGGTGTTGTCATGAGGGTGTCTCCTGGTCCGTCGCGCCGTCCAGCACAGCACGACCGGTACCCAAACTATCCCTACACCGATCTTTGACCAACAACTCTCCCGAGGTCAGGCGGCGAACAGGGCGAGCTGTCCGGCGATGACCGGTACCGGCCGGCGGGGCCGCCGCCGTGGTGCCGGTGCCGGCCGGCGGCGCGGCTGCGGCCGGGGCATGGCGGCGATCTCGGCGAGCATCCGCATCTGCTCGAACATGCCGCGCGACCCGTGCAGCGGCCGAGCGGCGTCCGGCCAGACCGCCCGGACGACGTCCGCGTACGCGCGTCCGGCTAGCACGGTCACCCGGGCGCCGAGGATGCCGAGCGCGCCGGCCTGGTCGCGCACCTGGCGCGGGGTGACGCTTCCGGGCTGACCCATCCGCAGGTCGTACGGCTCGATCACCGTGGCGGGGTCGAGCAGCCCGTGGAGGGCGGAGAGGATGAACAGCCGGCCGCCCCGGGCGGCGGCGGCCCGCCGGCACGCGGCGTGGTAGCTGCCGGTGTAGATCTCCCCGGCCGGCGCCGCCTCGTCGAGCTTCTTCCCGCCGCACGGCACGATCACAACCTCGTCCGGCCCGGCCTCAGCGGCCCGCGTGGCGATGACCCGGGCCCGCTGCTCGGCCAGCGCCCGGGCCCGCTCGGCCTCGTCGGCCTCGTGCGCCGGCCGGAGCGCGGCGACTCGCTCGGCGAGCGCGAGCGCCAGCGCGCCGTGTCCACGCTGCGCGGCCTGGTGCTGGTCGGCGACGAGGGAGAGGTACAGCAGGGAGTCGGTCGGGTCGGTGCGGTCGCTGGTGATCCGCCGATACTCGGCGATGTGCCGCGCTTCGGTGTGCGCGGCGCCGACCCGGGCGCGGTCCAGGTCCCCGCCGGTGATCTCGGCGGCCGGGGCGTACCACCACATCGCCCGGGTGCTGTGCTCGGCGATCCGCTCGCCGGTGGTCGCGTCGAAGATCTCGACGGAGCCGACCGCCCGCACCGTCACCAGCCGGCCTGAGCCGACCGGGGCAGCGCCGTTGCCGAAGTAGAAGCCGGCGGCCGGGCGGCCGTGGTTCTTCCAGGTGGCGCGGGCGGCGGGTGCGGCCGGGGCGGTGTGCGGCATCGGGGTTCCTCCGGTTCGGGGGTCGGATCCAGCAACCCGACCAGAGATCAAACTAGCCGCCCAAACATCTTTAGTCAACATCATGTTTACCAAAGTTTAGGGGGTTGTGGTGGCGGTCGACCCACGCCGCGTCGACCAGCTCGCCGCCGCCGTCGCCCACGTCTACCGCGAAGGTGAAACGGCGCTCCTGCAAACGATCCGGGCCCGACTCGCTGTCGGACTCGACCGCACCGACTGGCAGGCCCGCCGACTGGAAAGCATCGGCGCGCTACACCGCGCCACCACGGCGATCGCCGCGCAGCTCGCCGCCGCCGGCGCCGCCCGGGCCCGGGCAGCGATCGCCGCCGGCTACCGCGCCGGCCGCGCTGACGCCGTCGCGGACCTCGCCGAGCACCTCACCGACCGCACCGCGCCCCGCCCCGCCGGGCAGGCCGAACGCCGCGCCGCGCAAGCAATCCAAGCCCTTGCCGACGCCATGGTCAGCGAACTCCGGCCGCTGCACGCGGCGATCCTGCCGCAGGTCGACACCGCGTACCGGCGGGCGATCACCAACGCGGCGGCCCGCAGGCTGACCGGCGCCACCACCCAACGCGAGGCCGCCCAGGCCGCATGGGCCGAGCTGGTCGACCGGGGCGTCACCGGCTACACCGACACCGCCGGCCGCCGCTGGCGCCTCCACACGTACGTCGAGATGGCCGCGCAGACCGCCGTACACCGCGCGACCGTGCTTGGCCAGGCCGACGAGATCACCGCCGCCGGGATCCGGCTCGTGTCCGTCGACGACCAGCCCGGCGAATGCTGGCGCTGCCGCCCCTACGAGCATCGGATTCTCGCGCTGTGGGGCCCCACCGGCCAGCAGATGGCACCGCACGCCCGTACCGGCGCCCTGGTGCCCGTCAACGTCGTGGCCACGCTCGACGAGGCGACCGCCGCTGGGCTGCTGCACCCGCGATGCCGGCACACGATCCGCCGCTACCTGCCCGGGGTGTCGATCCTGCTCCGGACCGGCCGGACCGCGGACCCGGCCGGCGAGGCGGCCCGGACCCGGCAGCGAGAGATCGAGCGCCACATACGGCACTGGCGGGAGCGCGAAGTCTCGGCGCTGACCGAGCAGGGCCGGCGGGCGGCGGCGGCCCGGGTCGCCGAGTGGACGGCCGCGATCGTGCGGCACGTCGACGAGCACCAGTTGACCCGGCTCCGGTACCGAGAGGAGATCGGCGCCGGACACATTCCACCGGCCGCCGTCCCGGCGAGCCGATCATGACAGGGGGCGGTGGACGTGGCCGATGCCGGACCGCACAGCGAGGAGTGCGCCAACGCCGATGGCGGGGTGTGTCACTGCCAGTGCAAGGGCACCATGCACGGCATTCGACACCTGTCCGGCCGGCTCCGCCGCATGGCGGACGTACAGATCATCGCGATCGGAACCGGTACCCGCCGGCGGTGGCGAGTCCGCCGGGACGACGGGCTACCGCCCGGCGGCGGCACCCTGACCGAGCGGCGGCAGGCGCTTCGCCGGGCACCCTCGGTGACCGTCAGCCGGTCGACGACGCCGGAAGCGCCGACGCTGCCGGACGGGGTGCGGGAAACGATCGCCCGCGTCCGGGCCGGCCTGCCGAAGACTAGCGGCGAATGGGATGCGCCGCTGCGGGTCGACCGGCGGGCGGTCGCGCGGGCCGCCGAGCTGCGCGCCGCGATCGCCGAGCTGGAGACGGCGATCGCGGCCGAGCGGGCCCGCCGGGATCAGGCCGCCGCCGCGTTCAAGGCCGAGTGGCGGGGGCAGCGGCTTCGCAAGGCCGACCGGGAACGCTGGTTTGCCCAGTCGGTCGGCCCGTACGAGCAGCGGATAGAAGCGCTCGAAGAGGCGTTGAGGAACAACCGTAACTATCTGCGGACGGAGGAGGAACGGGCCGCCGACCGGACCAGCTACCACTACCGGACCGGTCGTGACGACGCGTCGGGACTGTCGGTGCGGCTGCCGCCAGAAGAGTATGAGCGGCACCTCGATGCGGTCCTCGACGTCGGCCGCCTGGTCCTCGACGAAGCGCGGAAGGTATGGCACAACGACCCTGAGTGGCAGCGACTCCGCCGTGCCGACGAGGAGTCGTGGGCCACCTGGTCGCGGCTGTCGGAGACGCTGCCGGCCGATCATCCTGATGTGACGGCCGCTCACCAGCGGTGGAAGGCAGCGAAACTCGCTCCGCTACGCCGGGAACAGGAGATTTTGGCCGCGTTGCTCGGGTCTGCGCGGACGTTCGGCGGGCCGGGGCACCGCGCAACCCTGGCCACGGACGAAGAGGCGTCGCGGATCACGGACGTCGACGGAGTCCCGACTACCGGGGCACGTGTCACCGCGCTGGTCACGCTGGCCGACGCCGAACAGTTCTACCCGTCGGAGTGGCTACAGGCCGCCGCGCGGCGGCCGTTGCGGTTGGTGGCCTCCGAACGGGCGTTCTACTCCGCCGGGATCGACACGATGGGGGTACCGGCGCAGGGGGTCGGCGGTTGGTACGCCGGCGCGCACGGCGCCGGCGCGGACGGGTACGCGCGGGATGTGACCGTGCACGAACTCGGGCACCGGATGGAAGCGACGATTCCTGGTCTGACGCACCTTGAATTCACAATGGTTCGTCGCAGGTCGACCGCCCCTGACGGCGTCACACTGGAACGACAGACGCCGATTTACAGTGGAGACCGTGAAGTCGGGTTCAGGGACACATGGGCAAACGCGTACGCAGGTAAGACGTACGAACGGTGGAAACCCGACCATCCGGCCGACGTGCCGTGGGAGCTATTCCAGGTAGGCATGCAAGATCTCTGGTCACGTCGTCGCGATTTCGACCGATCCGATGATTTGCAGCAGTTTGTTATCGGCGCTCTACTCACACTCGGATACAATTCGTCTCATGTGGCGAATTGAGGGCAGCGACGGTCGTTGGCTCGATTTCCGGGGCGGCCGGTGGGATGCCGACACCACGACCGGCGCCGAGGTTACCGGCTGGCTCGTCGACCAGGTCCCCGCACCGATGACACCGCTCGGCCCGCAGTACGACGCGACGGGCAGCAACGACCAGACGTGGCTGTACCTCGCCGGCCGGCACCTGATCCCCGGCCCGCTGACCGTGACCGGCACCCCGCCGCCGGTCCCGGTACCACCGGTCGCCGCCGGGGCGGCCGTCGTCCACTAGGCGCCCGTACCACCACACGAACAGCCGTCCCGCACCGCGCGGGGCGGCTGTTCCGCGTGCGCCGACAACAGCACGAGGAGGCCGGCGGTGGCCGACAAGGGAGCGCACAGCCGCGAGTGCGCAGAGGCAGACGGTGGCGACTGCTACTGCGACTGTGGCGGCACGATGCACGGGATCCGAACCAAGGGCGGCCGGATCCGAAACATGGACGACGTCAGGGTCACGGCCGTCAACCGCGACGGGAAGCGGTACCACCGGGTCGAGCGGGCCAGCACCGGCCGGCCGCCGGGCGGCGGCACGAAGACCGAGCAGCGGAAGGCCAGCACCGGAGGGCAGCAGCCGGCGGAGACGCCGGCCGTTGTCGACGACCCGGCGCCACGGCTGCCGGCGGAAGGCGCAGCCCGGTTGCGGGCCATGATCGCAGAGCGGTTCCCGACCGGTACGAAGGCCGCTGCCCGGCGTTGGGCCGCCGCGCTGGAGCAGGGCGACCGGAACGGGGCCCGTAACGGCGCGGTGGAGCTGATGCGGGCACTCCGGCAGGCCGATGGCGACAGCCGCGCCGGATGGGCCCGCCAGCTCGTCGACGAGACGCAGGCGCAGTACGACAACCTGACCGGGAATCACTCCCTCGCGGCGCTGCTGCGGACGCGCTACCCAGAACTGGGAGACATCACGTCGGCGGAGGTCGGCGCGCTGGGGCTGACGGGGCTGGAGAGCCGTGACACGGTGCCGGACATCGCTCGCCGGCTACGTGCTCTCCGGAGCGAGACGCGGCGGCGGGCCCTGCTCGACGACATCGGGCAGCGGGACGACGCACGGCAGGCGACCGAGCGGGCGGCGGTGCCCGACACGCATCCCGATGTCGCCCGCGCCATCGCCAATGGATCGATCATGATCCCGAAGCGGCTGGAGGGGAGCGGGATACCCCGGGAGGCCCGGGAAAACATAACGCACGACGCGTTCGGGTTCCGGTGGGGCGACGTCGACGCCGACGGCCGAGTCACGGACAACCAGGGCCGCCTGATCGGCCGTGTGTCGTCCACCGTGTCTCCCGAGCAACTCGCCGCCGGCGGCTGGATCCGCGTCGACACCAACGTGCCGTCAGTGTCCGGAGTGGCCTACGGGTACCGGACGGTGACGGTCTGGAAACCCCCGCCGGGGGGTCTACCGAAGCCGGAGCGGGTAGCTGTCACCAACCTGACGCCGGGCATGTACGTACGCGTCAGCGGCATCAACCAGCACGGGGTACCGACGCGCGGTACCGGCTACGTCCAGGGCGTATCGAAAGTCAGTCTCCGCCGCCGTGGCCGGGTCCTCGACCGGCGGATATCAGTCCAGCTCTCGGAATACCCGGACGGGCTTGGAGGCTCGCAGATGACGGTCCTCGCGGACCTGACAGGTAAGGCCGCGATCATGCCGACGCCCGTCGGGCGTCGGCATCGCACAACGGGGGGGTAACGGGCGGTGGCCGAGGAACACAGCAAGATATGCGCAGAAGCCACCGACGAGATCTGTACCTGTGCGTGTCGGGGGGCGATGCACGGAATCGCGGCCCGGCACAACCGGCGCTCCCGGGTCAGCCGGATGGCGGAGGTACAGGTATCGACCGCGCGCCGTGACGGCCGCGACGTACGCCCCGAGGCGTCGACGCCGGCGCAACGCCGGGAACACCCGGTGCGGGTGGTCGCCTCGCAGGTCGAGTCGCCCCGGGTACCTGACGACTTGACCGGCCTGTCCGACGAGCGGGTGCAAGCCCTGATATCGGAGGTCACGAACCGGCCGGGCCCCGTCGACGAGCGGACGTTAGCCCGGCTCGCCGACGAGCTGGGTCGCCGCGACGATGCCGCGGTGCTCGCCCGGATCCCGGCCGACCTGACCGGGGTCAGCGATGACGACCTGTTGGCCCTGTTCTCCGACGTGTCGCGGATGAACAACCTCGACGAGCCGGCCTTGATGCGACTCGATGGCGAGCTGGGGCGCCGCGACGCCGAACGGGCCGCGCAGAACGCGCGGCTACGGGCGATCATCGATCGGCCGTTCGACGAGACCACCGACGACGCCGACATGGAGCGGCGACTTGACGCGGCGTCCACGCTCGGCGACGAGGCCGCGATGGAACGGATCTACGTCGAGTGGGAACGCCGCGACCGGGAGGCCGCCGAGCGGGCCGAGAGGGAGGAGGCCGAGCGGCAGGCGCGGGCGGTCGCCGAGGCCGAAGAGGCCCGGGCGCGGGCGGCGGCCGAGGCGGCGGCGCGGGCGGCGGCGGAGGAGGAGGAGGAGGCGTACGCGGAGCACGCCCGTCGTGAGAAGGAAGCCCGCGACGCCCAGAGTGAACGCCGGTTCCGGGATTTGACCGACCGCGAGCTGAATTCACGATTCGCGAATTTGTACGTGCATCGCAGCCTTCCGAGCCAGCTTTACCGGGAGTTGGGGCCGGAGGGATACGCGCAGGCGCAGCGGGAGCGCGACCAGGAGGCCAAAGACGTCAACTACGAGATTGAGCGCCGGCGGGCCGCCCGAGAGGCCGAGGAAGCCCGGGCAACGGAACAGGCGCGGCTCCGACGGGCCCTGTTCATACCCGCGCGGGACCTGGCCGACGACGAACTCCCGGCCGCGATCCGGACCGTCGAGGAGCGCGACCTTGCGCCGGATGAGGAGGAATACCGGACGACGCGGCTGGCGCAGTTGCGCGGCGAACTGGACCGCCGCAACGCGATAGCAGCGGACCGAGAGGCACGCCGCAACGCCGGTCCGGGCGGGCCCGTCCGGGTGCGGAACCCGATGGAGTGGTTTGACACGCTGCTGCTCTACACCGCCCGGCCGACGGGGGCCCGAGACGGAGAGATGCGCGGCCGGCTCGACGAGTCCCGGCGCCGGGTCCTCGGGTTACCAGCCGACGCCGACGAGAAGGCGATTCGGGCAGCGGAGAAAGCCGATCCCCGGGCGCTGGTTGAGCGGGTCGCCCTTTATCTGGCGTGGTATCGCCACCTTGGCGAATTCGCCGACCTTGGTCCGACACCGTCAACGATTGCACGAGGGCCGGAGGATGACCCGTCGGTCGGGCCGATGCGGCGTCCCCTACCGCCTGCGGACGTCGCTAAGCCTGCCCAGGCGTGGGCGATCATCCTGGAACAGGCGCGAAAGGACGCAGAGAACGGGGACCGGGCCAGCGCCCGCCGGGTCTATCGGGCGATGCTGCGAGCCTACGGCGTCTCCTACACCGACGAGATTGAGGATTCCACCTTGCAGCGAGAGGCCGGCGCGGCGTCCCGGGGTGACAAGCGCCCCGACGCGTTGAAGACGCCCGCGCTGATCGCCGAGTTTCGGCAGCTCGCGAAAGAGGACGGCGTCGACCCGGACGACCATAAACGGTACGGGCCGCCGGACCGGACGACGTCGCGCCAGAAGAAACACGCGACGCAGTGGCGGGAGTCGACTCCCGAGCAGGACAAGCGGCTAAACGAACTGCTCGCCCAGGGCCGCGACTACCTGGACGCGTACGCCGAGGTGCATGATCTCGACATCGAGACGTTGCAGCGTGAGCAGGCCGCCGCCGGCAGCGGCGGCCGGCGGCTGTCCGACGCGGCGATCCGGCGCCAGTACGACGAGTGGGTCAGCCTGCAATACCTGGAGGCGGAGACAGCGACGCGGGGGCACCTGCTCTCCCCTGCTGGCCGGGCTCAGGCGTTCGACCCCCGGGCCCTGTTCTCCGGCGGGATCAACCGGGTACGCCGGTACGCGTCGGAGGAGTTGTTGCGCTGGTGGGAGACTCACCCGCGCATGACCTACACCGAGTTCAAGGCGCAGCTCACCGGCGGCGCCCGTCGGGCTCGTAACGAACGGTTGGCCGCCGGGGCCGGAAGGGACTTCGTATGACGATCGGTCCGACCGGTCCGGCCAGGCCGGCCGCGTTGACGGCCGAAGCGGCCCGGCTCGCCGGCGGGTACGCCGCCCGCCGGCAACTGCCGCTGACGGCGTGCCCGTACGACCCGGCCAGCAGTGACCCGGCCGAGCGGTTACGCGCGTCGGCGTGGGTACGCGGCTACCACCATTGGCGGCCACCGGAGACCGATTTCGACGAGCTGGTCGACGTCGACGAGTAGCCGGGTAGAGCGGCCCGGCCGGTCACGGCCGGTTCCGGGCCGGTAGGTCACTTATATCCGCAGGTCACCGGCCTGCGACCCCTGGAAGAGCACACACAGCCCTGACGGGCCCGATTCGGGCCGGTCGGGGCTGTGTCGTATCCGCACGCCGCCGGCCGGGAGCCGCGGCCCATCCGCCCCGGGAGGGCACTCCACATGAAGACCTTGACGCGTCCCCGGCTGCTCCGGCTCACGGTCGCCTCGTACCTGTGTCCGCTCGCGACGCCGCCGCTCGACTCCGCCCCGGCCGCCCCGGCCGCCCCGGCTCCGGCCGCCGGCGACGCGGGCGGCGGCACCGGCGGCGACGGCGGCACCAGCGGCACCGGCGGCGGCGGTGATGGCGGGGCGGCCGGATCCGCGCCGGCCGGCACCGGTGACGGCGTGTTCCAGCCGTTCTTTCAGGAGCCAGCACCGAACCAGGCACCGGTGACGCCGCCACCGGGCGCGCAGCCGGCCGGGGGCACGAAGCCACCGGCAGAGCGGTCGCTCGACGAGTTCCCGGCCGAGATCCGCGACTACATCAAGCAGTTGCGGACCGAGAACGGAGACCGTCGCGTCGAGGCCAAGACGGCCGAGGAGCGGGCCGCGCAGCGGTTCGAGGAGCAGCGACAGGAGTGGGTCGCGTCGCTGCTCAAGGCGACCGGGCTCATGCCGGACGTGCCGGACGACACCGACGGCGAGAGCGGCCCGGCGCCGGAGGAACAGATTCGGATCCTGACGGATCAACTCACGAGCCAGACCGCCGACCGGGTCGCGATGGCCCGGGAGTTGGCGATTTGGCAGAACGCGTCGGAGCACGGCGCGAATCCGAAACGGCTGACGGACAGCCGTCAATTCATGCGCGGAATCGACTCGCTCGACCCGAGCGCGCCGGATTTCGCGGCCAAGGTCGCGGCAGCCATCGGGACGGCTGTCGAGACCGATTCGTACTTCAAGGCGGAACAGCCGGCGGGCCAGGCGCCCCCGGTGCTGCCGCCGGTCCCGAGTGGTGGCGACTTCGCAGCCGGGAGCAGCGCGGAAAGCACCGAACCGTCAACCGTCGACGATTTCCGGGCTGAGTTTCGCAAGCGACGCAGTGACAGCCCGGGCTGACCGCCCAGGAGCAATCAACCATGGCAAACACCCTGCTCACGCCTGACGTCATCGCTCAGGCTGCGCTGGCGAACCTGTACGAGACGACCATCATGGCGTCGCTCGTGCACCGCGACTACGAAGACACCTTTGCGGGCGCGGTCGGTGACACGATCACGATCCGGAAGCCGGCGAGGTTCGTCGCGCACGAGTACAACCGGGCGGCCGGAATCACGGTCCAGGACGCGACCGAGTCCGGTATCCCGATGACGCTCAACCACTTCGCCGACGTTTCTTTCGCGGTGACGTCGGAAGATCTCACGCTCAAGATCACCGACTTTTCTGAGCGGCTTCTCGCGCCGGCGATGGAAGCGATCTCGCAGAAGATCGATCGCGACCTGCTGGCGCTGCGGTCCGACATCGTGACGACCGTCGGCACCACCTCCGGCGAGTTGTGGAACGACCCCCGGGCGATGGTCGCCGCCGGCCGGGAACTGACGAAGCAGTCCGTTCCGCCGTCGCAGCGGTACGCCGTCGTCGGCCCCACGATGGCCGCGGAGTGGCTCAAGAATGACCTGCTCAGCCGGGCCGACGCCCGGGGCGACACCCAGGGGTTGCAAGAGGCGTCGCTCGGCCGTCGCCTGTACGGGTTCGACCCGTACGAGACGAATAACATCACGATCCCGACGCCGGGCACGGGGATTCCGACCACCGAGGTCGGGGTGGCGTTCCACCGGACCGCGTTCGCGCTCGCGGTGCGGCCCCTGGCGCTGCCGCGTGGCGCGTCGAACGCCGCGATCGCGTCCTACAAGGGGTACGGCCTGCGGGTGATCTACGGGTACGACATGGACAAGAAGCAGGATGTCGTGTCGATCGACGTGCTGTACGGCTGCAAGACGCTCGACGCGAACCGCGCCGTACTGATCCGGGGCCCGCTCGGTTCCTGATCCCGACCACCGCGCGGCCAGCCGGTCGGGTTGGCCGCGCGGTCCTGTCCCACCCCCACCCCCAAGATCGAGATCAGGGAGCGATCATGACCGATACCAGCGGGTTCGCCGCGTATCGCAACAGCAACACCGGAGAGCTGTACGTCTTGTCGGGTCCGTCGCCGGACCTGGAAGCCCGGCCGAACTTCGTCCGTGTCGAGGTCGACCAGGTGCCGCCGCACATGATCGACCAGGCCCGGCAGGCGCGGGCCGCACAGGAGGCCGTCGAGGCGTCCGCGCGGATCCACGCACGCCGCACCGAGGTATCCGGCGAGGAAGCGGCACGGGCCGCCGGCGTGGCGGCGACGTCGACCGAGTCACCGGCCGGATTCGTGGTCAACGAGCGGATGCGGCTCGCCGGCGAAAACGGCGGGGTCGGGGTCCTGTCCCGCCACGGCGTGCGCGACATCCAGATCGGCGACGATCCGAAGATCCACCCGCGCACGGATGCGGAGCTGGCGGCGGTCGCCGCGTACGAGGCGCAGCACCCGGACCCGCGCGGGGTGCTCGACCCGAACCGGGTAGCGGGCAGTCCGGAGCAGCTCGCCGCGATCCGGGAGGGGCGGACGCCGCCGCAGGACCCGGCCGAGCCGACGCCGGCCGAGCAGGACCAGGGCGACGCCGACGACTCCGACGGCGGCCAGGACCAGGGCGACCCGCAGAAGGGCACCAGCGGCACGCAGAGCGGCGGCGACAGCCGGGAGCAGGACAGCGGGCAGGGCGACGCCGGAAACCCGGCCAGCGGCGAGCAGGACGGCGCGGACGGGCAGGACGACAAGAGCAGCCCGGCCCCGGCCGCCAGCAGCGAACAGGACGGGCAGACGAAGCCGGGCAAGGCGGCCGGGCGGAAGACCACCGGCCGCCGCGCGGGCTCGGGTAGCTGAGGGGGCACGACATGGGATCCGGATACAAGGTCCACACGTTCGACGGGCAGGCCGGCGAGGTGCCAGGCGCCCCGTACCGCACTCACACGGTCAACCTGACGCTGCCCGGCCCGACGGCCGCCGGCTCGTTCGTGGTGTGGCGGGCACCCCGGGCGGCGACCGTCACCGCGGTCCGTGGCTACCGGGCCGGCGGCACGACGGCGTCAGTCAACGCGGCCACGGCCGGCGGTGACGTGCTGGCTAGCGACCTGCCGGCCGGTAACGCGTCGTGGGCGAGCAGCACGACGCTCCAGAACACGGCGATCGCCGCCGGCGGGTCGCTGACGTTGGAACTCGCCGCCGTCTCGGGTACGCCGACGTACGTGTCGATCCAAGTCGACGTCGAGTACAACGCCCCGGCCTGACCGGGGCGGTATGGCGTGGGGTCGGCTGGACCCGGCGGGGGGCCGGCCGGCCCCACCTCACCCACCCAGAACTCGAGTTCTGGTCACTCGAAAGGGGGCATGGATGCCGCCGTACACCCGGCACACGTACGCGACAGCCGAGGATCTCGCCGCCTACCCCGTCGACGTCGCCGACGAGTCCGAGATACCCCGCCTCCTGGCCGACGCGTCCGCCGCCGTCGATGACCTGCTCGAATGCGCGGTGTACGACGTCGACGACGACGGAATGCCGACCGAATCCAAGGTGCAACGGGCGCTCGCGCTCGCGACGTGCGCCGTCGTCGGCTGGTGGGAGGAGACCGGCACCGACGGCGCCCGTATGTTGCAGTCGGCGAGCATCGCCGGTGTCTCGCTCGGCTGGCGTAGCTCCGGTAACAAGGGCTCGGAGCCGGACCGGTGGGGCCACCAGGCGCGGCGGCACCTTCGTGACGCCGGTCTGCTCGGGATGGGGCCCTACCACTGATGGGCCGCATACCGTCGTTCCTGCTGCGCCACCGGATCACGATCGAGCCGTACGCGGGCGTGTGGGGCGTCTACGGGCCGCCGGTGCCCGGGGTGCGGTGCGCGATCGCCGAGAAGCTGTCAGGCGGCCGGACGCAGGCCGGGACCGGCCGGTACGTGACCGTCACGATCGTGACGCAGCTCAGCGTGCACTGCCCCGAGGGGTCGCTGATCACGCTGCCCGACGGGCGCAAGGGGTTCGCCCAGGCCGTCGCGAAGCACACCAGCGGCGGGCTACCGACACCGGACCACACCGAGATCGGTCTAGCCGTCCCCGCCCCGTCGTACGGGGCCCCACTCGGCGGTGAACTGGTCGTGATCCTGCACCGGATCCCGGACGGGACGGACCGGTACAACAACACCCGGTACCGGACCGAGTCGGTCGAGGTAGGCGGAGCTGCGGTGCGGGTCCTGTCCAGCGACGAGCGGGCCGAGTCGGGCGGGTCGACCATCACCGACTCGATCGAGGTCATGTTGCCGCCCGGTACGGAGGTCACCGCGCTGGACCGGCTACAGGTCCGGGGACTGACGTACGAGGTCGACGGGCGGCCGAAGGCCGAGCGGGATCCGATGACCGGCGCCGAAGGTGGGGTGCGGGTCATCGCGCACAGGGTCGCCGGCTGATGCCGTCCCGGCTCGTCGCCTATCAGTCCGGGCTTGACGTGGCGTTGTCGGCGCCGCCGATGGTGCAGGCGCTCCGCGACCGGATGGAGCAGGGACACGCGTACGCGCTGGTCATCGCTCCGGAGCGGACCGGGAACTACAAACGGCGGTTTCGGGTCGTCGCCGGTGTCCGTAACGGTCGTGCGTACGCGCGGCTGATCAACGACGCGACCAGTGAGGCCGGCTATCCCTATGCCGTCGCGCTGGAGTTCGGCCGCCGGTGGATCGACAAGCGGACCGGCGCCGCGAGGGAGATCAAACGTCAGCGGATTCTTGGCCGGGTCGCTGACGCGCTCAACAGGTGATCATGGAGAGAAGGGGGCCCAGAGTGGCCGATAAGCAGCAGAAGCAGGCCGAGCCGGCAGGTCGGCAGGCCGCCGTCGAGCAGGCCGGCGACGTCGGGGCGCAGAGCGTCCAGAAGCAGGCCGAGCCGGCAGGTCGGCAGGCCGCCGTCGAGCAGGCCGGCGACGTCGGGGCGCAGAGCGTCTCGCCGCCGCCGCCGGGCTACGTCCGGGCGCTGTGGCTGTTCAACCCGGCCGAGCCGGAGTTGGTCGGGACGGTGGTCGACATGCCGTCGCGGCAGGCGCGAGAGCTGGCGCGGGAGAACCGAGTCAAGATCATGCCGCCGAACACGCCGCTTGGCCCGTACACCCCGCCCGGCGACGACACGCTCGCCCCGTAGGGCCGGCCGTGGCGACGGTGCCGCCGCTCGACGTCGACGAGTTGGCCGCTCTGCGGTACGCCGACGCCGAAGCGCTGTTGATCGACTGGCTGGCCGGGTCGTTCGCCGGGATCGCCGATCTACTGGTCGCGAACGAGCTGCCGCAGGCCGACGAGCTGCAAGCCCTGCTCGACAGCCGCCGGCCGTTCGTGCACGTCGAGGGATTCGGTGGCACTGAGAGGAACCCGGCACAGGACCAGGTGAACATCGACGTTGACCTGTACTGGCCGGGCGACGCGGACGGGAACCCGGACCGCGAAGGCGCGCAGGACTTCGCCCGGCTGATCCGGGCCGCGTTGCTGTTCCGGCTGCCTGGCTGGTCGACCGCTGACGCCACGGTGTCGGAGGTGTCGACGTTCTCTCGGCCGTCGCCGCGCCCGTACGACGTCAATCCGACGGTGCGGCGGATCGGTGCCGCCTATCAACTCGTCATCAAGTCTCACTAGGTCGGTAGCGCGCCCGCCCCGCGTGACCCGTTCCCCAGGGCCTCAACCAGTCCGGTTGGGGCCCTTTGCCGTACCCGTAGGAAGGATCCCGCAACCGTGGGCAACCGTGATTTGATCTTGGCCGGTGTGAAGGGCGGCGGCTCCGGCGGATCCGCGCTGGCGATGTTCGCCCCGACCGGGACGACGCTGCCGACCGCCGCGACCGGCACCGGCTCCAACCTCGATGCCGCCTTCGCCGACGCCGGCTGGTGCTCCGAGGACGGTCTGAAAAAGGCCGTCGACGAGGCCACCGCGACGATCAACGCGTTCGGGTCGAACTCGCCGGTACGCAAGCTCGTGACGTCGTCCGAAGTCACATTCGAGATCGTCTTTCTGGAGTCCGGGCCGACGCCGCTGGAGGTATACCACCGGCTGCCGCTCGGCTCGATCGAGCCGGACGCGACCGGCGCATTCTCCATCGACGAAGGTGAGCCACGAGTCGAGATCATCAGCGGGGTTTTCGACCTGGTGGACGGACCGAACCGGATCCGGGCCGTGGTCCCGCAGATGGAAGTCACCGGCCGCCGCGAGTTCGCGATCAAGAAGTCGGATCCGGTCACGTACGGCGTCACCCTGACCGCCTACCCCGGCTCCGACAACGTGGCTATCACCTGGCATTACGTCCTGGCCGCGCTCGCCGACCCGGAAGACCCGGAAGGCCCGTAAGACCCGTAACCCCAACCTAGGAAGGAACCAACCATGACTGTGCCCGTGCCCGCCCACGGCCAGCCCGTCGACACCGAACCGGGCCCCGTCCGGTACCGGGAGGTGCCGCCGGACATCTACCAGCAGACCGCCGCCGCGCAGCAGGCCGACCGGCTCGCCGCCCCGCCGCCGCCGGCCGGCGACGACGCCCAGGCCGACGCCGGCGACGACGGCGACGACGGCGAGTGGGTCGACGACGTCCAGGCCGAAGCCGGCCAGCGGCAGCAGCTCGTCCAGCCGTCCCCGGTGAGCCTGGCCGGCCCGCCGCCCGGCTGGTACCCCGACCCGGCCGATCCGACCATCCGACGGTACTGGGACGGTGCGGGGTACGTCGGCGAGCCGCATCCGATCGAGGACGTGCCGCCGGAGCGGGTGCTTCCCGATGGCGCGGTCGCGGTACGGCTGACCGGGAAGAACGGCACCGACGTGGTCCACATCTTGGATCCGCGTGACTGGCCCACCGACGCGAACGCGGATCTTCGGGTCGGCGACTACGAGTCGTGGGCGCAAGGGTGCCTGGTCGAGCCGGACTATGACGAGGTCTGGGTACGGCTCGCCCCGACCATGGGCAACGTGAACGACATGTTCAACGAGTACCGGCGGGTCACCGGGCAGGACCAGGGAAAATCCGGGCGGTCGATGCGCTCCTACAGAGATATGGCCCGCAGGTCGAAGCGGACCTAGCCGACCGGCAGATCGACGTCCGAGACCTGTACCTGCCCGGCGGCGGCCCGGGCTGGCTCACCCACCGGCGGCTGCTGAACCTGATCGAGCAGCTACCGCCGGAGTCGCGGACGAAGACGGCGCAGCGCGACGAGATCGACCCCCGCACCCTCGCCGCCGCGATGGAAGCGGCGCCGGTGCGGGGGTGGGGGCCACACTCCCGCACTCACGAGATGCTCGCCGAGATCGGCGAGCGGCTCGACCAGTTGATCTATGTGGTCGGGAAGGCCGCCGGTGGGAGCCCGAAAGAGCCGGCGCGGTGGCGTCGGCCCGGGGTGCTCGGGGCCGGCGACATCGCCGAGATAGAGGCCGAGGTGTCCGCCCCGGTCGTCGCCGATCTGGAGGCCGAGCGGGCCGAACGTGAGGCCCGCCGCCGCCAGGCGAAACAGCAGCGCTGAACAACTCCACAACGCCACTCGGGGGAGAAGGCACTATGACCAGTCCCGACGTGGCGATCGCCGGTGCTGTCGCGCTCGACGTCGAGCCCGACGCCCGCGATTTCTATCCGCGTCTGCGGGCGCAGGTGCTCCCGGCCGCCGACGCGGTGGGCCGGGACATCGGCCGGCAGATGGCGGCGCCGGTCGTCACTCAGATGACCGGCGCCGCCCGCGACGGCGTCCAGGCCGGCGGCCGGCCGGCGCAGGCCGCCGCCGTCCGGACCGGGCAGGACATCGGCGCCGCGCTCGGCCGTAGCCTCCGTACCCGGGTTGAGGCCGCGCTCGCGAACATGCCCGACGTCGAGATCGACGCCGACTCGTCGGCGTTGGATCGCAAGGTCGCGGCGATCCGGGCCCAGCTCGTCGAGCTACGCGACCAGAACATAGACATCGACGTCGCCGATGAGGAGGCGCTCGGCCGTATCCAGGTGTTGCGGCAGCAGCTCTCCACCCTGGCCCGCGAGGTTGAGCGGGTGCGGGAGGCGGGCGGGGAAATTCCGCTCCACGTCGACGCGATCGCCGCCGGTGCCCAGATCACACGTCTCAAGACTGAGATTCAGGGATTGCAGCGGGAGGCGGCGGCCCTGGCCCGCACCGACGCGAACGTGCGGGTCACCGCCGACACCACGGCGGCGCAGACCGGGCTGACGACGGTCGCGGCCACTGCCCGGGCTGTCGGAGCACAAGACGTTGAGATCGACGTCGATGTAAATACTCAGGGTGCGATGGCGAACCTCGCCGCGATGGGTGCGGCGTCGGTCGCGTCCGCCGGCGGGATTCAGGTCCTACTCTCCGTCGCCGCGCTGATCGGACCGGTCATCGTTCCGGCTGCGGCAGCGGCGGCGGCCGGCCTCGCCGCGATCGGCCCGGCCGCGATCGCCGGCGTCGCCGGTATCGGCGTGCTCGTGCTGGCGTTCTCCGGCGTGCTCGGGGCGGTACAAGCGCTCAACCAGGCGCAGGGGCAGGCGGGCCGGTCAGCGGCCAGTCTGGCCGGCCAGCAGGCCCGGATAGCGTCGGCGGCGTCGCAGGTCGAATCCGCCGAAAGGTCGTTGGCGAACACGCGGGCGAACGCGGCCGACCAGGTCCGCCGGTCGGCGGAGCAGGTGCGGCAGGCGGTCGACCAGCTACGCGATGCGGAGGAGGCGGCGGCCCGGGCCCGGGCGGACCTGACCCGGGCGCAGGAAGACGCCCGCCGGGCTCAAGAGGATCTCGCGTCGGCGGTCGCTAACGGTGCGCTCGCGCAGCGGGGGGCGCTGCTCAACCTGGAGGAGGCGCGGGCCCGGCTCGACGACGTGCTCGCCGACCCGACGGCGACGGATCTGGAGCGGGAGCGGGCGCAGCTCAACTACGACCAGGCGGTGCAGCAGGTCGAGGATCTCCGGATCCGGCAGGAGCGGCTGACCGCCGAGCAGGAGGCGGCGAACCGGGCCGGGATCGAGGGGTCGGAGCAGGTACGGGCGGCCCGGGAGCGGATCGCCGAGGCTGACGAGCGGGTCGCCGCCGCGCAGCGGGCCGTTGCGGAGGCCCGGGCGAACCAGGCGACGCAGGAGCGGCAAGCGGCGTTTTCGATCGCGCAGGCGCAGCAGGCCGTGATCAACGCTCAGCGGTCGATGGCGCAGGCGCACCAGCAGACGGGGGCGGCCGGTGTCGCCGCCGTCGACCGGGTGAAGGAAGCGCTTTCCGGGCTGTCGCCGGCGGGTCGCGAGTTCGCGTTGTTCCTGGTCGGGCTCCGTGATGAGTTCCGGCTTGTGCGGCAGGCGGCGGAGGCCGGGCTACTGCCCGGCGTCCAGGAGGGCATCGAAGCCTTCCTACCTGTGCTCCCGCTTGTGATCTTGTTCGTCAGTCGGGTGTCTACCGCGATCGGTGACCTGTTCGCCCGGGCCGGGGCCGCGCTGACCGCGCCGTTCTGGGTCGACTTCTTCGACCTGCTCGGCCGGTTCGCCGGGCCGGCGTTCCAGACCTTCGGCGACATCATCGGTGGGCTGGCGCGTGGGTTCGCGTCGCTGATGGTTGCCTTCATGCCGCTGTCGCAGCAGATGGGCGACGGGCTGGCCGACATGGCGGACAGCTTCGCCGAGTGGGCCGCCGGGCTCGCCGGTAGTGAGGGCTTCGAGTCCTTCATCGACTACGTGATCGAGACCGGGCCCGACGTCCTGGCCTTGATCGGCAACCTGATCTTGTTCGCTATCCGGCTCGGGATCGTGTTCGCCCCACTCGGAGCGATCATCCTCGATATCGCCAACGCCACGCTGTCATGGCTGGCGGCGCTCGACCCGTCGTGGCTGGCGCTGATCGTCGGCGGGATCGGTGCGATCGGTGCCGCGCTGGCCCTGGCGGCCGGCGGGCCGCTGGCGCTGATCGTCGCCGGCGTCGTCGCCCTGGTCGCCGCCGTGGTGTTCGCGTGGAACCGGTTCGAGGGCTTCCGGCAGGTCGTCACGACGGCGCTCGACGCCGTGGGAGTCGCGGCCGTCTGGCTCTGGCAAACGATCTTGATGCCGACGTTCACCGCGATCGCCGCGGCGATCGCGGCCGTCGCCGCCGTGGTGACGTGGCTGTGGGTCGAGGTCTGGATGCCGGCATTCAACGCGATTGCCGCCGTCGTGATGTGGTGGTGGACCAACGTCACTGAGCCGGTCTTCAACGCCGTCTCGGCCGTGATCACGAACTTTGTCATGCCGGTGATCATGGCGCTGTGGCGGAGTGTCGTCGTCCCCGCGTTTCAGGGGATCCAACTCGCGATTTCGATTGCGTGGGCCGCCGTGCAAGTGATCTTCGGCCTGTGGCAAATCGCGTTCCGGGCGGTCGGCGCCGTCGCGAGCTGGCTATGGCGGAACGCGATCGAACCGGCGTTTCGGGGCATCGCCTCGGTGGTGTCGTTCGTGTGGGAAAGCCTGATCCGGCCGGTGTTCGAGGCGTTCGGCGGATTCATCGAAACCTGGGTGGCGCCGGCGTTCCGCCGTGGTGTCTCGGCCATCGAGACCGCTTGGCGGGCGGTGCAGGACGTCGCCAAGGTTCCCGTCAGGTTCGTCGTGCAGACGGTACTGAATCAGGGCTTGCTCGCCGCCTATAACAAGATCGCCAGCATGTTCGGGGTCAAGCCCGACAACGTACAGATTCCGCTGCCGCAGGGGTTCGCGACTGGTGGGTTCGTCACCGGCCCGGGCGGGCCGCGCACAGATTCGATCTTGGCCCGGCTGTCCAACGGGGAGTACGTCATCCCGGCGCACATCGTGGCCCGGATGGGTGTCTCGTTCTTCGACTGGCTGATCGGCAAGACGCGGACAGCCGGGCCGCAGGTCGGCCGGCCGGGTGACGGCTCCGAAGGGCTCGCCTTCGCCGATGGCGGGTTCGTCGGCCGGATCTCCAGTGTGTGGAACACGCTTACCGACCCGATCGGCTGGGTGCGGTCGCAGGTCGTCGACCTGATCGGGAAGATCCCCGGCGGCGGGGCGCTACGCGACGTCGTGACCGGGTTCGCCCGGTCGGCGCTCGGCACGGTGATCGACGCGATCCGCGAGAAGGTCACCGATGTCTTCTCGGGTGGCTACCAGGGGCCGGTGTCGGAGCGGACGGCCGGGATCCAGCAGTGGATCCGGCAGCAGGACGGGAAACCGTACGTGTGGGCCGGTGTCGGCCCGGGCGGCTACGACTGCTCCGGCATGGTCGGCGCCGTCTACAACCTGATGAGGGGCCGGTCGCCGCACTCGCGGGTGTTCACCACCCACAACCAGGCGCCATTCTTCCCCGGCCCGGGGTGGGGACTGCTCACCGCCGGGTGGGCGCACGCCGGCGAGCGCGGCGGCGGGTCGGTGGGGCACACCGCAGCGAACCTCGCCGGGCTCGGCTTCGAGTCGCGGGGTAGTGACGGGGTGGTCGTCGGCCGGGACGCCACGCCGGTCGGCGACTTCGCCCGGATGGGTCACGCGGTGTACGACTCCGGCGGCTGGTTGCTGCCGGGTCTGACGGTCGCCTACAACGGCACCGGCCGGCCTGAGCGGATCCTGACCGGTCCGGACTGGGATCGGATCCAGGCCCGGCTGTCCGGCGGCGGCGGGTCGGCAGGCTCGTCGACGACGTACAACATCTATCCCCGGGTGGCGACGCTGGACGAGCGGCAGCTACAGGGCATCACCGCGAAGCACGACATGCTGTCGCGAATCGGAAGGCAGGAATAGATGCCGGTCGCTATCGGCTCGTTGTTGTCGATCCCGGAAATCCCGCCCGGCCCGCCGCCGCCACCGGTGGTACCGGCCGACTATCCGTCGCTGTCGTGGATCACGCCGTACAACGAGGAGATTCCCCTTACGCGGCTCGACGCCGGCTGGTTCTCGCCATCACCAGGCCCGTCCGGGCTCGGCGCCGCCCCGATCTCCCTGGTCACACTGCCCAGGGCTCGGGGCGGCGCCGACCTGCACCACCAGCAGGCGGAACCGAAGGTGATCATCCTTCCGCTGTTCGTGGAAGGTCGTAACCATGCCGAGTTTCTCGGCAGGTGGCGGCGGCTCGCCGACGCGTTCAAAAGCACGTTTCACAGCGGCCGGCCCGGCCGGTTTCGGGTCGGTCGCCCGGACGGAACCGCTCGGGAGATCCTCGCCTTCTTCCAAGACGGGTACGAGGGCCAGCCGGCGGCCGGGATCCGGTGGGACCTGGCCGCGTTGACCCTGTGGTGCCCTGACGGGTACTGGCGCGACCCGTCCCCGACACCGATCATCCGGTCGGCGTCGGAAGAACCGTCATCGTTCCTGGCCCCGTTCCCGACCGTGTCCAGCTCGCAGAGCCTCGGAAGCACGGTGGTGGTCAACCCCGGCGGGGTGCTGGCGTGGCCAGTCTGGACGGTCACCGGCCCGGCGACCGAGGTCATCGCGGTCAACCACCGGCGCGGCGAGTCGTGGACGCTCGACATCTTCGCCCACCACGGCGCGGCGCTTGGCGCCGGCGAGACCATCGTGATCGAGACCGAGACCGGGGCGGTGATCGGCCCGGACGGCTCGACGTGGGCGGGCGCCGTCGACTGGACCACGTCGGTGCTGTGGCCGCTCGACCCGGGCCCGTCACAAGTCGCGTTCACCGTCACCGGCGCCGAGCCCGGCCAGACCAGCCTGTACGCCGAGTTTTACGGCCTCTATGAGACCGCGTAGGGGGGCCGGTGTCGTACGTCGTCCTGATCACTGCGCCGGACCTGCGGCCGGCTACCCACCCGCTGCCGTGGACAAGTCTCGACGTCGTCCTGCGGCACAACGCGGTCGGGTCCGGAGTGGTGCAACTACCGGCCCGCCGCGACATCCTCACCGCAGTAGCCGAGCCCAACCACCGGATCCAGGTGGTGCAGCAGCCAACACCACTCGCCCCGGGGCGGGTGCTGATCTCCGGACCAATCGAGCGGCCGGGCGCGTACCGGTGGTCAGCCGAGCCGGGCGAGGACGCCGGCCCGGGCATGGTCAATATCGGGTTTGCCGACAACCTCGCCTATCTCGGCGAGCGGATCACCTACCCGGACCCGGCGACGGACGCGGCCGACCAGGACGTCGACGCGTACACGGTCACGAGCATCAACGCCGAGACCGTGATGCGGCAGCTCGTCAACCTGAACGCCGGTCCGGGCGCGCTGCCGGTACGGCGGGTGCAAGAGCTGGCGCTCGGCCCGGCCGCCGGCGTCGGCGGGCTCATCGACGTCACCACTCGCTTCGATCCGCTGCTGGACGTGCTGCGGTACTGCGCGACTGTCGGCGGTGACCTGACGTTCCGGATCCGGGACACCGGGGCCGGGTCGCTGCTGTTCGAGGTCGCGGCGCCGCTGGTCCGCAACAATGCCCGGTTTGGGCGGTCGCGCGGGAACCTGCGGGCCCTGTCGACGGATCCGACCGCCCCGGTCGCGACGGTCGCAATCGTCGGCGGCGCGGGTGAGGGCGCCGGCCGGCTGCTCGTCGAGCGGGCCGCGACCAGCCCGTACCGGCGAATGGAGATGTTCGTCAACCAGTCCGGGGTCGACTCCGCGGCCGGGCTGGAGCTGTACGGCGATGAGGCGCTCGCCGACAAGGCGGCCAAGACCGGGCTGACCGCGACGGCGATCGACGCCGGCGGCGTCCGGTACGGGCTCCATTACGAACTCGGCGACCTGGTCCCGGTCGAGCTGGCCAGCGGCGTGACGCTCGTCGACCGGGTCACGGCCGTCCGGGTGCAGGCAACCCCGAATGAGGGGGCGGTGGTGACGCCGACGATCGGCGCCGGCGAGCCGACCACCGATACCACGCTCGTCGCGCTGGTCCGCGAACTGATGCGCCGGCTCGGCCGGCAGGAGAGGAACTAACCCATGGGTGAAACGTCTTGGCCGCTACCGGCCACCGGGCGCGCGGTCGACGATATCCAGTTTGAGCAGCTCATGGCGACGCTCACCGGTGACGGGCTGTACGGCTATCCGACGTCGACGACGCCGGTGTACGCCGACGCGACCGGGATGCACGTCAAGGTACGGCCGAACGTCGCCGGCGCGGTGCGCGGCCACGGCTGGCGCACCGACGAGAACGGGCTGACTCTGTCGATCGGCGCGAACTCGGGCGCTACCCGGGTCGATCTGGTGGTGCTGCGGCTCGATCGGTCCGACTGGTCGGCCACGATGAAGGTCCGGGCCGGTAGCCCGGGCGGCGCGGCGCCGACGCCGGTCCAGCAGCCGGATTCGGAGGCCGCCGGCGACGGGATTTGGGAGATCCCGATCGCGGAGGTCCGAGTCGGGAGCGGCGTGTCGACGATCCTGCCGTCGGACGTCAAGCCGGTGGCCCGGTACGCCGGCCGGCCGCCGGTGGTGGTGCCGTACGGGTCGCTGCCGCCGCCGCAGCCTGCCCTGATCGCGATCGAGGTCAACCCGGATACGCCGACCGCGCAACGGGTGTCGGTGTCGGACGGTACCCGCTGGCTGACGATCGGGGAGGACGTCGGACCGGCAAACGTCGCGCTCGGCACGAACTGGGAAGGGATCATCAACCGGGTCTATCGCCGCAACGGTTTCGCGGCCCTGACGCTGACGTTCTCTCGCCCGACGATCAACCTTCCCGCCGGCTCGTCGGTGCAGGTCGGTGTGATTCCGGCCGGGTACCGGCCGACTCAACAGACGTGGACGGTCGGTGTCGTCCAGGGCGGCGGAACCTGCGACGTCACTATCCACACAAACGGTGTCATTCACGGGAACTTCGCAACCGGTGTTGCGTACGGAAAACACGTGATGCTCGCCGCGATTACGTACCCGACCAACGGCTGACCAGGGGGATCTGTGACGCGGTATTGGTTCGGCGGAGGGCCCGCCGATTGGACGCTCGCGCATGGCGCGAACGTGGTGGTCGGCGAGGTGCCCAACCAGATCACCGGCCGGGCGGCGGTCGTCGTCGGCGGCATCACCATCAGGGCGTACACGGCGAAGGTCGGCGGTACGCAGATCGTTGACCTGCTCGACGACACGGGCGCACCGGTCACCGAGATTGTTTCGGCCGACGAGACCGGCGACGACGCGTACGGCCAGATTCCCCGGTTCGCCGGCCCTGACTGGGTCAAGGAACTCTGGATTTCGGCGCAGGGCGGGCCCCGGGTGCTGCTGACGGCGATCGCCGTGGTGTCGTCCGAGGAGATCATCGACGGGCCGCTGCAAGTCAATGGGTCGCTCGACGTCGGCGGGCCGGCAACGTTCGGCGATGCGGTGAGCATGCCGGGGCCGCTGACGGTCGGCGGGGTGACCGGGACGGCGCTCGGCTGGCTGTCCGTCCGCGCTTTCGGTGCCGCCGGTGACGGGGTCACCGACGACGCCGGAGCGATCCAGGCGGCGCTGAACGCGTGTTCGGCCGGCGGGGTGGTGTTCCTGCCGCCGGGCCGGTACGCGGTCACGGAGCCGCTGCTGTTGCCGCCGTCGGTCACGCTGCGGGGCTCGCACGTCGGCGGCTCCGCCGTCGACGGGACGCCGTCCGTCATCGTCGCCCTGGCCTCCTGGGACGACTCGGACGGATCCGACTCGCGGGGCATGGTCGCGCTCGTCGACCGGGAGATCGGCGGGTACGCCGTCGAGCACACGGGGGCGCGGCTGGTCGACGTGACGCTCAACGCGTCGGCGGCGAACTGCGACGGCATCACCGGCCGGGGTTCTGTGACCGGCGTCGTCATCGACTCGGTCACCGTGGTGGGCACGGCCTATGACGGGTTCTACTTCGGCCAGCACACGCGGATCGACGACTCTGTGCACCAGCCGTCGCGCTGGACCATCACGAACTGCACGGTCATCGACGCCGAAATGGACGGGTTCAACCTCGGCAGCACCTCCGCCATGACGTTGATCAACTGTCGGGCGGTCCGGCCGGACAACACGGGCTTTTACCTGCTGGACTCGGTCGGCTCGCGGCTGGTCGGGTGTCACGCCGAACGGTCCGGCGGCTACGGCTTCGAGGTCACCGGCACGTACGGCGGCGCCGGGCTGTCGCTGTCGGGATGCTCAACCGACGGCAGCTTCACGTACGGCATATCGATCGACAGCGAGGGGAACGCACCGATCCACCTGTCGAACGTGACGCTACGCCGCGACGGTCTGTACGGCGGCGTTGGCGGTAACGAGCTGGCGGCGCTGACCGTGTGGGGAGAAAGCCCTGTGCTGGTCGACGGGCTGACGGTGCTGCCCGGGGTGGAGGACGACGGCACGGGAGTACTCAGCCCTGAGCGTGGCGTCGACATCGCCGACGCGGGCCATGTGGTCGTGGCGTCCGGCTACATCCATTCTGCGGTGCAGCCGTGGGCGCAGACGGGCACGCTGGGGCTGGTACATCGGGGCTCGGCGGTGACGCTGGTGTCGGGCCCGTTCAACGCTCCGGTGTCGGAGTCCCGGGCCGGGCTCGCTCTGTCGGGGCCGGTGGTCGGGGTGCCGACCCCACGGGCGGCGCATGACGTGATCGCGTGGACCTGCGATCCGGCGCTGATCGGCGCCGGTCGGGTGACGGTCGGCGGGACTCTGTACCTGGCGGCGGTGTACGTGCCCGACGACGCGGCGCCGTGCACACGCATCTACTGGGGGGTTTTCACCGCCGCCGCCGGGGTGACCGCTGGGCAGAACTTCGTCGGCCTGTACAACTCGGCCGGGGTGCGACTCGCGGCGGTCGGTGTCGACTCGGTGATCACGACGACCGGCGTCAAGACGACCTCGTTTACCGAGGTCGTCTTGACCCGGGGCATGTACTGGGTCGCGTTCCTGTTCAACGCCAGCACGCCGCCGACGATCTACCGGAGCAGCGAACTGACCGGGCCGCTGGCCAACCTCGGACTGTCGACGCCGGGCCGCTACCGGTTCGCGACGAACGGAACCGGGCGGACGAGTCTGCCTAGCCCGCTCACTCCGGGCAGCAACGCGACGATTGGGTTCGCGTTCTGGGCGGCGGTCGCTCCCTGATGCCCGTATCGATCCCGGAACAGGACCCGCACGTGAACGTACTCATCGTTTTCGACAAATCTGTCTATTTGCCGCATGAGGTCATCGGGTTGCAGGTGCAGGTCACCGGACCGGGCACGGAGCAACGGCCGGTGACGTTCTCGGGCTCCCTGACGGCGCTGGCCACCCCGATTACCTGGCAGGCGTCAACGCAGGTCGCCCCGCACATCACGTACGGGCCGGTCACCGGTCCGGAGGGGTACGACGTCGTCCAGGACCCGGGCGACCCGTCGCGGTACACCGCGACACCGATCATGGGGGGAGGCGGCGATGGGCCGACAGACGTGGCTGGCTGACTGCCTGCGGGCCGCCGGGCTGACCGTGCACGAGGTCAGCGGGTGGAAGACGCGCGGGTCGGCGACGTTCGAGCCGCGCGGCATCATGTGTCACGAGACGCGGGGGTCGATCCGCTCGACTGACGCCGGTGAGATCCACGTACTGCTGAACGGGTCGCAAACGGCACCGCCGCCAATCGCGCAGCTCTACCTGTCTAGGACGGGTCATTGGCACGTGATCGCGGCCGGGCGGTGCAACCACGTCCGTACCGGCTGGGCCGGCCCGTTCAAGGGGGTCGGCAACACTGGCCTGCTCGGGATCGAGGCGCAGCACGCCCTAGGCGAGCCGTGGACCGATCGGCAGTACGACTCCTACGTGCGCGGCGTCGCGGCCTTGAAGAAGCGCACCGGGTGGGGCGTCGCCGGCCACAAGGAACACCAGCCGGGCGGCTACGGCCACGCATCAGTGAAAACCGATCCCAGTTTCAATATGAACACCTTCCGGCGCGACGTCGCCGACATGATCAGTAAGGGGCCCGGTGTGAGTAAAGAGCAGGTAGTCGACGGTCTGCGGACCGCGCAGCCGTTCCAGTCGGCGGGAGTCGGCGCGTGGGCCAAGTCCGGCGGTTGGGGCAACGTGAGTCAGCGGGCGCTCGCCGAGTACACATGGGAGCAGGTCAGCCGTCTGGCCGCGCTGCTCGGCGAGATCCGGACCGGGCAGGCGGCGATCCTCGCCGCCGTCAACGCCGGCGGCGATCACGAGGCGGTCATGGCCGAGATCCGGGCTCAGGGTGACCAGACCCGGGCGGCGCTGCTGGCGCACCTCGGCGAGATCGCGCCCGGGCTCGCCGCGAGCGTTGTCGAGCACCTCGGACCCGAGGCGCAGGCCGACCAGATCGGCGAGGCGATCGCCCGCGAGCTGGCCATGTACGCGGCGGCCGGTGCGGCCGGTGCGGCCGGGGTGCAGGCCGGGCCGGATCCGGCCTGACGCGGCGTGGCCACGGGGGCCCGCCGTCGGTACCGGTAGGAGGTACATCGGGTGTGGCTGGCGGACTGGATCGCGGCGGGGGCCGGCGAGCAGATACCAACGTCCACGATTGTCGCCGCCGTCATCGCCCTGGTCTCGTCGGCCATCGCCGCGTGGCTCGGCTCGCGTGGCGTACTCCGGTCGGCCGACGCGCAGCGAGAGGCCGATTTCGACCGACGGATCGACGAGCGGCTAACCGCCGCTGAGACGCGGCTCGACGCGATGACGGCGGAGCGGGACAGGTATCGAGAGATGTACCACCTTCTGCGCCTGGCCGTCATCGGTAAGGGCCTCGACCCTGACGACCTGCAACCGGAGAAACCCCGTGCCAAGTGACCCGCCCACCACCCCATACCCCGTGCTGTCCGATGAGCCGGGACTCTTGATCCACCGGCCGCGACGGCAGCTCTCGCGGATCCTGGCGCTGTACGCGCTGCTGCCGCTGATCTGCGCTGCTGCCGGTGCGTGGATCGCGTACACGCTCGCCGAGACGGCCGCTAACGCGCACACCGAGCGGCGGATCGGCGCGCTGGAGGCCGACCTAGCGGAGCGGCGGGCCGCCCGGGCAGAGGTCGACGCCGGCCAGCGGCGTGACGTGTGCGTGCTGGCCGACCGGGTGCCGCGTGACGCGGTGGTCGAGCAGCTCCGCGCCCGGTACGGCTGCACCGCCCCACCCGCGCCCCGTCCGTCGTCGACGTCGCCGGCGGACGGTGGTGGGCCGTCGTCGACGTCGCCGACGCAGCGGCGGCCGGGCAGCTCGTCGACGACGACCAGGCCGCCGCCGGCGCCACGGCCGCCGGCGGCGGGTCGGCCCGGGCCACCGGGCCGGCCGGGTCCGACCGGGCCGCCCGGTCCGACCGGGCCGCCGGCGTCATCGCCACCCGGCGGCGTGGATCTGTGCCTGCCGCTACTCGGATGCGTGCTCTAACCCTGCTGGCCGCCGCGCTGGTGGCCGGAAACGCGTGACTGGAGGTCTCCCCATGTCCGACCCGTATCTAGATGCTCCTGACCCGTCGCAGGACCCGCGCGGGTTCCTCGTGCGGCTGCTGTCCCGGTTCCTGCCGCCCGGTGTCGCCGAGTCGACGATCCGTACGTGGGTGCCGGTCGCTGTCGGTGCCGCGATCGCGTGGGCGGCGGCGAACTGGAACATCGTGATCCCCGAGGATGCGTCGAGCACCCTGGTTGTGCTCGCCACCGGTGCCGCGATCGCCGGCTATTACACGCTGGTCCGGCTCGTCGAGCGGCGGTGGCCGCGCGTCGGCCGGCTGCTGCTGGCGCTCGGCCTGGTCAAGGGCCGGCCGGTGTACGCGGCGCCGGACGAGGCGGTACGGGTGCTGCTGCCGGGCGGCGGTATCCGCACGGAATGAGCAGCTCGCCGCCCGACCCCTAGCGGGTGGCGTGGTGGACGGTCCGCCCCACCCCGAATGTCTCCCCGGACTGTTCGCCTCGGATGCCCGTACCTCCCCGCCGGGGGGTGCGGGCATCCTTCCGTCGTTTCAGACTCCGTCGCCGGCTGTCACCGGATGGTCAGTACCCACGCGATGACGAGTGCGGCTGTAGCGGCGAGGAGCACCGCGGCGCCGCGTAGGCCGTGGCCGAGCAGGGACAGCCGGCGTGCCCGGCCTGGTCGGTACAGTGCGCCGGCAGCGTGCCGGCGGGTACCGGCCGTCGGGGTGTCGGTGGTCATGGTCTGCCCTTTCCCAGCGGTACGCGCTCGTATGTGTCTGCGGCACACGGTAGCGGCCGGACGGCGAAAAGAGTGCGCCCCGCTGGCGTGGTGACCAGCGGGGCGGGGTGGTGCGGGTCGGGTTAGGACAGTCCGGCCGGGGGTCGGCCGCCGTTGCCGGCGCTCGCGATGACGCGCCGTGCGTGTGCTACCTCGGGCGAGTCGTGCAGCTCGCGGGCGAGTTGCTCGGCTTCGCGTTGGGCGTCGCGGCTGCCGGTGCGGGCCGCTTCGGTGGCTGCCCGCCAGCGTGCGGCGAGGTCTGGGAAACTGGACATGATCGGGGCTCCACTTCCGATCGGCCCGGGATGCCGTTTGCGGCGGCGGTCCCGGGTGTTGGTAGGCGGCGGGCGCGGCTGGCGGATGTGGACCGCTGGCCGCGCCCGTCTTGTTGGCGTGCACCTCCTCTCGGTGGGTTGGTACCGCTCAGATGGCGGTGACGTTGCTGCGGACCTCGGTTCCGGGGGCGGCGATCGCCATATCCCAGCCGTGGCCGAGTGCGACGGTCTGGCCGGCGAACTGGTCGCCTTCGAGCGCGAACAGGGTCAGCGGTTCGGCGGCGGGCCGGGCCGGCTTGACGGGCTTCGCCGGCCGGGCGGCCGGGGTGACGTCGGTCAGCTCGCCGAAGATGTTCGCCTGCATCGCCTGCATGTCGCTGCTCCCTTGCTCGTGTCCGTGGTGTTGTATTGAGCCTAACCGCCAACCCATCTTTAGGCAACATGTTGTGTACCAAAGTTGAAAATAGTTGTTGCGGCAACGGGCCTTCCAGCGATCCATCCGGGTGAAACAGTGTCGGCCGGCACGGGCCGGTACCTGCGCAGACCGTCATAGACGATGCGCAATCGCCGATATGACGACGTTTGGGATGATCGAGTAGTGACCAGACAGACACTAACGAGCCGGCCGGCCGGCGGGTTAGCGTTCGTGGCGCGCACAGGCGACCGGCGGGCGGACAGCCGGCCGAGCCGACCACAGACGGTTTGAGGGGGCAGGCGGCGGGGGCAGGCGCACGGGGCTAACGGCAACCTCGCCCCCGCCGCCGTCGATCGCGACACCGGCCGCGAGACGGGCTGTCGCGATCGCCCGGGGGGCCGGAGGCCGCGCGCACCAGCGCGCGGCCTCCGCTGCCGGGGCTACGACAGCGGTCCACGTGACATCGACGTCGAACGGGTAACGCGAGCGGTACCACCTTGGCCCGGCGGTCCAGCCGCCATGGGAGTCGGCGGCGCCCGGCCGCGTGGCGTGAGCGTACCCCCCACGAACGGCGCTTCCGCGCTGGTCGGCGCCAAACTTAACCCAACTTTTAGCCCGGTCCCGCCGACGGGGCTTGTAGGCCGTTCGGGGGTCAGGCCAGAAACGACAGTGCGGCCGGGGTGTCACCCCGGCCGCACTGTCTCGCCGATCAGAACGGGATTGCGAGTTCGCGCGTCTTGACCAGCGAGAACGCGTCGACCTGCGCGGTCAGCGACGGCTTGCCGGTCGTGGCCAGCACCGCCGCCAGACGGGCCCGGCGCTTCTCCTCGGCCTCGCGGCGCACGGTCTCGCGGTCGTAGGCGGCGAGGCCCTGCGGGCGGACCTTGGCCGAGAGGATCCGGCGCTTTCCGTCCGTCGTGATCCACACGAGGTCGACCCAGTTGCGCCGCTTCATGGCGAGCATGGTGGAGACGGTCGCGTCGGTGTACCGGATCACGGTGTTACCCCGGCGGTTGAGTACCGCCGTCATCGCGTCGTACTGCGCTTCGCTCATTTCAACCTTCATGGCGTCTCCCCTGGTCCGTTGGGGCGCCAGCGTCGCCCCGAACGAGATCAGACTAACCTTCACAGCATCTTTAGTCAACAACATGTTGCCCAAAGATTGGGGCCCCGGTCGAGCGAATCGACCGGGGCCCCGAGACTGCTGCTCAGCCGAGTCGGCCGCCGAACGGGTCGGGGACCTCTCCGGCGAGCAGGGCCGCCAGGACGTCGACGACGGCGGCGGCGCCCGCCTCGTCGTACGTCGCCAGGATCGCGGCCGGCTCCGCCGACGACTCGTGCAGGCTCAACCGCCAGCCTCGCGTACCGAGCGCGAGCGCCAGGGGCCCGGTCGGGCCGGGCTGATGCCCACCACCCGGCCGGGCGATCAACGCGCTGGAGCCGCTCCACCGGACCCGGATACCCCGTGCGTGGCACCTCTCGACCACCTCGGTTACCAGCCGGATCGCCGCCGGGTCGGCGCCGTCCGGGCCGCTGCCGCCCACGATCGCGTCTTCGGCCAGCATGAGGCAGGCCATCGGCAGATTCGCCACGCGCGGCCAGAGGTCCCGGGCCGCGCCGTGCCGGTCGGAGACGTCGAGCAGGTCGGCGAACATGGCGGCGGCGGCGTTGAGGATCGGCGCGGCGACCAGCGTACGGCGGGCCGCCGCCGCCCGGGCGATCTCGGCCCGGTACGGGGCGAGCCGCACCGCTTCGCTGTCGGCCTTTTTCCGCCGTTCCGCCGCCGCCTCCTCCTCGGCGCTGACGTAGCTGCGCACCGCCCGCCACGCCTCCTCGGCGGCCGACTCCCCGTGGGTGAGCAGCAGCCGGTGATACAGGGACGGGAAGTTGTAGAAGCCATCCGATGCCGGCTCTCGGCGCAGTTCCTCGGCGAGTTCCTCGGTAGCCAGCGCCGGCCGGGGCGACAGGTGCGGCTGCGTCGGGTCGTACAAGGCGAGTTCGATGGTCGTCCCGGCCGGCGCGGCGGTGCCGGCCAGCCAGGCGAGCCGGTAACAGGCGTTGTGCGCGGTGACGCTGTTGCTGTACGGGCCGACGCGGCGCACCAGCGCGGGCACGGTCGGATCCGGATCGACAGGCATCGTGATGACTGCCGCCCACCGCTCGGGGCGTGGCGCCTCGTCGCCGTACGCGCGCACACCGCCAATGATCGTTTCGGTCAAGGGTTGCCTCACTCTCTGCGGGAACAGATGCCATCACGCTAACCCGAGGCATGGGTTTAATCAACAACATGTTGCGTAAAGATTTGGGGCGGGTTAGGTTGATCACGTCGGGCTGCTGGGCCCGACAGACCAGGAGGAAACCACCGTGACGACCACGTACACCGTGCTGCCGCGCGGCGCCCGGCTGCCTGCACCTCGCCCGCTGGGACCGTTGACACCGCTCGGGACCACCACCAACCGCCCCACGTACGTCCGGCCGGTCACCGACCCCGGCGGCGTCACCCGGCCGGAGGTCTGGGAGGCGACCAGCGCCGACGGGTTGTGGCGCTACGTCCGCAACGATGACGACGGCACCACGTGGACGATCGAGCTGATCCCGACCGGTCAGACCATGCTGACCGGCCGCCTCGACGACGCGCGGCGGCAGACGGCCGGCGGGCTGCTGGCCCGGTTCCGGACCGCCGCGTACGCGGCGGCGTGGGGCCCGATCGTCGAGCGGGGCGAGGGACAGCGGTTGCTTGCCATCCACATGCGGCTCGCCGGGCTCGGCCTGGGCGACGACGCCGACGCCCGTTGCGTCTGCGGTGGTGTAATCGCCGTGGTGACGTCGACGGGCCGGCTCGGCCACCTGGACGTGTGCGCGGAGTGCTACACGTACGGGCAGGGGATGATCGGCCAGCCGTGCCCGGACCCGGCCCGGCACAGGTTTTGCGGGCTGCCGGAGCCGGCCGAGTGCGGGCACCGGCCGTACAACCGGTGCGCAGAGGTGGCGTTGCCGACCGGTGGCGACCGGTGCGGAGGGTCCGGCGACGTCGACTGCTGCCTTACCTGCTGCCGAGAGTAGAGTTTCGGACGCCTGACGGGCCCCGACCGGTACACCCGGTCGGGGCCCGTTCGTTGTTCCGCGCTTTCGTCGCCGGTCGCCGTTCTTCCGCCGTTCCGTTCTTCCGCCGTTCCGCGTTCCGTCGGCGGCCGAATGGCGACGGAACAAGCAACAACATGTTGCCCAAAGATTTGGGTAGGGGTAGCGTGGACTTTCCGATCAATCGTCGTGGCTGCTGGGCCGCGACAGCCAGGAGGACCGATGGACAGCAACCCCACACCGCCGCCGCACGCGCCCGTACCCGACCTGATGACCGCGCAGCTTCGCCGCCTCTCGGACGACTTCGAGCGAAGCGAGCTGGCCCGCGCAGCGGACCGCGCCGGCGAGCGCCGGCCGGAGTCCCGGTAGCGAATCGGGCGGCGACCGCCTACCCCGCCCGACCGGCGGGGTAGGCGGTCGCCGCCCCACGTGGACAGCCTTCCCTGCTGCGAAAGGTCACCATGGGTACGTCACCCTCTCGGCCAGCGACACAGCCGCCGCCGGGCACCCGATACGAACTGCGGATCCCTCCACCAGGGGTGCCGATCCTGTCGATGAACCAGGCCGGGCACTGGTCTCAGAAACGGGCATGGCGGGCCGCTGCCTGCCAGGCCGCGCAGGCATGGCGCGGCCCGGCCTCGACGCCCGGCGGCCGGCCGACCCGACTCCCGAAAGGGCTGCTACGAGTCCGGATCGACATCGTGCTCCACTTCTGCGACCGGGCGCACCGCGACCGGCTGAACTACCGGGCCACGACCAAGCCGGTCGTTGACGGGCTCGGCCCGCCGAAGCCGATCATGCGGTCGGCGCCGGGCGGCGGCCGGCGGACCGTACCGGCCGGGATCGCACCCGGGTACGGGCTGCTGGTCGACGACTCGGATGAGCACCTGGACGGGGAACACATCACGATCGGCGAGCCGGTCGCCCGCCCCCGGTACGGGCCCGGCGGCCTGGTCGTCGTCATCGTGACGGTGCTGGACCCGACCGCTACGGGCCTGCGGTGATGGGCACCGTCGAATGGGTCGCGGTCGCCGTCGCGGGCACAGCCGCCGGCCTCGGTGTCGGCCTGTTCTGGCAAGACGTGGTCGAGTGGCTCGGCGAGGTCGTCGACGCGCTCGCCCGCGCGGTCGGCCTGGTCGTGCTCGCCGCGCTCGTTGTCGGCGCGGTGGTCGGCGCCGCCGTACTGACCCGGTAGTCGCAAGGGGCCGCCGGCGGGACACAGCCGGTTCCGTCGGCGGCCAACACATGCGCAACAACATGTTGACTAAAGTTTGTGGTCTGCCTACCGTGAACGCATCCGACGGCATCACCCGTCAACAACCGGAGGAGTAGACCAGTGACAGCCACGCTGACCGCCGATCAGATCGGCGACATGAGCACGGAGGAGGTGCACGACCGGATCCAGCAGGCGTCGCTTGCGCAGCTCGCGGACATGTCCCGTGTAGCCGTCGCCGCCCTGCCGGAACGGTCGCGCCAGCTCCGCCGCGACCGGCTCGCCGGCGACGACGCGCTGTGGAGCGCAGCGAAGGTCATCAAGGCTGGCGGCTACCCGTCCCGGGCCGCGTACAACCGGCTCCGAAACAACTACCTCAACGGCCAGCCTCAGGGCCCCATGACGATGATCCCGCCGGCGAACGAGGCGACCGCCGACGTCAAGCGGCCCGGTGACACCGGCGGTCGCGGGTCCGACCAGCCGCTCTATCGCGCCGGTGACGTCCGCCGCTGGCTCGCCCGGTGGGGTCGCACCGACGAGGATTTCTTTCCCACGCCCGGCGGCCGGCCGAAGCCCGGCCCGGGCAAGCTCGGCCCGCGTATGCCGAAGCCGGCCGACACGGACGCGGGATAGGCGGTCTGAGAAACGACACGCCCCCGGTATCCGCGGCGACGTTGCTGGACGTCTGCACCCGCGAAGGGTGCGTGCCTTGGACCGGAGGCGCATCTACCAGAAGGAAACACCGACAGGACACCCACGACGAGCGCGGAGAGTCACGTCAATGAACCTCTTGACCGGACACCATACCCCGTCACCGGCTGCGCTGGCGACCGTCGCTGACGGTGGCTGGCCTGTGCCGGTCGACGCGGTGGAGATCCTGCCGGCCGACGCGGCCCGAACGATGTATGACCGGTGGCGGGATGCCCGGCTCGACGGGATCGGCGGGTCGGACATCGCGGCGATCCTCGGACTCGTCAACTGGGAGACGGAGTACGGGTTGTGGCTGACCAAGACGGGCGCCCGGCCGCCGGTCGACGAGACGCCGATGATGACCCGGGGCCGGTACGCAGAGCTGATGCTCGCGCAGTGGTTCGCCGACGAAACCGGCCTTGCACTGCGCAAGACAGGTACGTGGGCGGTACCCGAGTACGACCCGGTGACCGACTCAACGGTGCCGGGTTGGATGCGCTGCAACCCGGACCGGTTCACCAGCGACGGCGGCGGCGTCGAGTTCAAAGCGCCCGACCCCGACGACTGGGGCGAGCACTGGAAGTACGGGCCGGCCGTGCACGCCGTCGTCCAAGCCGAATGGTGCATGGCCGTGACCGGCTGCCCGCACTGGTACGTCGTCGCCGACGGCTGCACTGACGGGCTTCGCTGGTGGCGGGTCGACCGCCATGAGGCGCGGCTGTCGTGGATCGTCACCCGGGCGGCCCGCTGGTGGTGGTGGCACGTCGCCGAAGGGATGCCGCCGGACGTCGACGCGTCCGACGCCACCACGAAGGCGCTCAAGGCTTCGAGCCGGCCGGCCGGCCAGCTCGCGAAGACGGCCGAGATTCCCGGGTCGGCGAAGCTCGCCGCCCGCCGGGCCGAGTTGAAGGCCCGAATCTCGGAGATCAACAAGCTGACGAAGGAGCCGCAAGAAGAGATCAACTTGATTGAAAACGAGTTCCGCGCCGGCCTGCTCGGCGCGGTGACCGCAACCGACCAGGGCGTGCCCGTGCTGGCGTGGACGCCCTACGGAGACCAGAAGCACCGACGTTTCGGCAAACCACCGAAGGACTGATCATGACCTCTACCGCAACCGCACCCGCCCCGGCGAAGGCCCGGCCGGTCGCTGACGACGACTGGCTGCACGGGGCCAGCGAGCCGCCCGCCGGCGAGACGCCGGCCCGCCGGGCCCTGGCCCGCCGCGATCCGCTGCCGCAGTATCGGCCGGTGCCGCGTAAGCCGCTCGGCGGCACCCGCTGGCCGTTCATCCTCGTCGAGGGCGGCGAGTACTCCGGCAAGTCGACGGCCGTGTTCAATCTGTCCGCGTCGTCGATGTTCTCCCGCGTGCTGGTCCTGGCCGTCGGGGAGGACGTCGACGAGTTCGGCGCACTGAACCCGGACTTCGAGGTGCTGCCGCACGACGGGACGTGGCACCAGATCTGGGGATGCGTCGAGTATGCGGCCGAGCAGGCCCAGGCCGCGATCGACGCCGGCGAAAAGCCGATCCTGTTCATCATCGAGTCCATGACGAAGATTTGGGAGCTGCTGTCCGAGTGGGCCGAGAACCGGGCCCGGTCGGCGCCGGCGAACCGGGCCAAGCTGGAGCAGGACCCGAACGACGAGCCCGACACGCACCCCGTGTACTGGACGCCGGCGAACAAGCGGCATCAACGGCTGGTCACCCGGTGCGTCACGATGCCGGCCGTCGTCGTCGCGACCGCCCGGGCAAAGGACGTCGTCGAGATGGTCAACGGGCAGCCGACGAAGAACCGCATCTACAAGATCGAGTGTCAACGGATGTTGCCGTACTCGACGACGGCGACGGTTCGGCTCTCCGTCGACCACCACCCGACGATCACCGGCCTGCGGCGGGTGGGGGGCGGGATCCAGCCGCCGGGCCCGAACGGTCGGGGCGGCGGCCGGGCCGTCGAGGTCACCCCGGAGCGTTTCGGCCGGGAATTCGACCTGGAATGGCTGCTCACGCACGTGATGAAGTTCGACCCGGCGACCGCCCGGGTGTCGTCCGTCGTCGAACCGCGCGCCGGCGCCGAGCCGGACGGGCCGCCGCCGGCCGCGTACCAGGCGACGCCGCCGGCCGACGCCGTGGTGGTCGCCGCCGACGAGGCGCCCGGCCGGTCGACGCCGACCGAGACGCGTCCGGAGGGTGGCCGTCGTGGCTGACCAGCCGGCCCAGCTCCCCGCCGCCGGCGGCGAGTAGGCACCCCGGAAAGGCACCGGGCCCGGCCGATCAGATCGATCGGCCGGGCCCGGTTCCGGCGACTGTGGATCTCACCAGGCGTGCCGCAGACCGGGTCAGGTTTGGGAACCACCGGCCGCGTAAAGGGCGCTAACTGGCACAACGAGCAAGCGCACACCAACACGCCACGGCGAGCGTCGGCACGATCGCACGGGGCACGGTCGAGCATACCGGCACAGCCGACACGCCGACGACGCCGGGAAGATCGACAGCAGGACACCGAACGGCTAAGTTGGGCCAAGTTATACGTGATCAATCCCGGGAGGGATCACCCCCATGGACGCAGCACCTCGGCCGAAGCGCTCGCGGCGGTCAACCCGCCCCCGCCGAATCCACGAGGCCAAGACGACTCTCAGCCCTGACGAGCACGACCTGTGGACGGCGTACCTCAACCGCCGTGGTCGTGGGCTATCCGATGCCGCGGTGCTCCGAACGCTGATCCTGGAGGCCGCGAGCCGCGAGGGGATCCCCGACGCCGACCAGCTCGCCCGCGCGTCCTAGCCGGGAAAGACCTCGGCCCGCCGCGTTCCCGCGCGACGGGCCGATACGGACCACCATCGACGACCGGTCACGGGGCTAACCAGCCGGCAGCGTCGAAACCAGCACCACGAGTGAGGCAAACACTTATGCGCGCGGGTCCTGCGGTCAGTGTACCGCCTGGCCCGCTCGCCACGCACCGAGCGAGCGAGGCAACAACATCATGGGCAGGAAAACCCCTAGTTCCGTCCGCGTACGTGTGCACCGGCGCAACCTCGAAGACCGGTACACGATCCTGTCGCAAGACCTGCACCGAGGCACGGGCGTCTATGCGGGACTGAGCGGATACTCGCGGCTCATCCTCGGTGCCGGTCTCGGGTGTAAGGACGCATGGGATACCACCCTGGACAAGATCGAGGGGTGGCTGTCCGAGGTCGGCCGCGACAAGCACGAGGCGATTCGCCGTGAGCTGCGCGAGCGCGGTTTCATGACCATGGAGCAGAGCCACTACCCGGCCGGCACCTTCGACGACGACGGCCGGTCGATCGGCGGTCAACTCTTCTACGAAATCGGGTTCTACCACGACCCGCTGCCGCCGGAGGAACGCGACCGACTGCAACCGAAGAAACCTCGCGAAGCCAAGAAAACCGCAGGTCAGACCACGCCCGGATTTTCAGGGCATGGACGAGGTTCCAGGAAAACCGCAGGTCAGACCACGCCCGGATTTTCAGGGCCCGGTCACTCAGGGCATGGTGATTCAGGGCTTGGTGAACCAGGGCTTGGTGATTCAGGGCTCCTATATAAGGAAGAGAAGAACCAGCTTTTAGAAGAACCAGAAGATCAGAAACACCACCACCCAGGGCCCGACCGGCAGTCACCCGACAACCCCGGCACGGTGGACGGAGGAGGGGGAGAATTCTCGGACCCATCCGGAACCCCTCAAGAACCCCCGCCGGGCGCTCCAGCGACGCCTGAGGCCGGTCAACGGAGCCACTCCGCTGATCTCCTCGACGACTCGGCCGGCGAATCATCCGAGGCGATCGCGGGGCGGGTCCTGGACGAGGTCCAGGCCGCCGCCCACGTTCGGCCGGCCCGACGCGTCGGCGGCAAGCTGCGACAGCGGCTCGTCGCCCTGGTCGTCGAACGCCTCGACGCCGGATGGCACCGCGCGCACCTGGTCGACGCGCTGTCGCCATCCATGGAGGACGTCGACACGGTGTACGGCACCCTCCGGCATCGGATCACCAATCTCGGCGCTCCGCCGCCGCCGCCGCGCCCTCGCCCGCCGGCCCCGCCGCCGTACGTCCCCGGCCGGCCCGTCGACGACGGCGAAGCCGCCCGACTCGCGACGCCGCTCGACGCCGCCGACGCGGCCGACGTGGCCGACGTGGCCGACGTCGCCGACGCCCCGGAAGCTCCCGGCCGGGCCGTTGACCCGCAAGCCGTCGCCCGCGCCGTCGCCCGGGCAGCGGCGAGCCGCAACCGACGCGACGTCAAGCCCGGCCGTCGGGGACTCGCCGCGCTGAATCAGGCCGTCGCCGAACTCGCCCACCCGGCGCCGGCCGTACCCCCGCCGGCAGAGCTGGCCGGCGCTGACCTGGCTTCCGCGTCATGACCGCCGCCCCGGTACCCCGGCCGCCCGGCACGGTCGGCGCCGAACCGCTCTACCTGGTGCAGGGCTGCAACGCGTACGGCTGCCAGGGTGGGATCCGGTGGGTGCCGTCGTACGCCGGTGTCCGGATCCCGGTCAACGCCGCCCGGAACCCCGACGGGCTGGTGGTGCTCGACCGCGCCCCGCGTGACGGCACCTGGTCGGCCCGGGCGTACGTGCCCGGCCGCGACCGGGCCGACCGGCCCCGGTACGACGTCCACTGGACGACCTGCCCCAACCCCGGCCTGTACGTCGACGTCAAGGCCCGGGCCGACCCCCGGGCCGAACTGCCACCGATCCGGCAGGACACACAGGCCGGCCGGTGCGCGAAGTGCTGGAGCTACCACCCGGACCGCTTCGGCCCCGGCGGGTCGCCGCTGTGCCCCGGCTGCATGTCGGAGGCCGTCGCCCGCTGGCAGCCCGCGCTTCGGCGGGCCATGCATGTTGACCAATGACGGTCGATGGTAGGGTTTGACGGTCGTTCCTTTCGTCGGCCGCGCCCACCCCGCGCAGACAGCACCCGGCCCGGCTTCCCACTCGCCACAAGCGACGGGAAGCCGGGCCGTGCTGTTGGTCGGGGCCGGGCTACTCGGCGAGCACCTCCGTGATCGTCGCGTCGTCGACACCCGCGATGATCAGCGCGGCGTGGAGCTGCCGTCCGTCAACGCCGACTTTTCGCGCTGCCGACACGGCGGCGGCCAGCTCGCCGAGTCGCTCTGCGACCTTCCCGGCGATCGCGGCGTACCCGCGTGCGGCTAGGTCGACGTCGCGGTTGGCAGCCGCGATCACGTCCGGGTCCGGGCCGTCGCCGGGCTGCGCGCCGCGTTGCGCGCGCCGGCTCGGGCGCGTATACGCGCGCGCGCCCGGGCGCGCGCCCGTGCCTGTGCCCGTGCCGGTGCCGGCGTCCGTGCCCGTGCCCGTGCCCGTGCCCGTGCCTGTGCCCGTGCCGGTGCCGGCGTCCGTGCCAGTGCCCGTGCCGGTGCCGGTGCCGGCGTCCGTGCCCGGGCCGGTGCCGGTGCCCGTGCCAGTGCCAGTGCCCGTGCCCGTGCCGGTGCCGGCGTCCGTGCCAGTGCCCGTGCCGGTGCCGGCGTCCGTGCCGGTGCCGGCGTCCGTGCCCGGGCCGGTGCCGGTGCCCGTGCCAGTGCCCGTGCCCGGGCCAGTGCCCGTGCCGGTGCCGGCGTCCGTGCCAGTGCCCGTGCCGGTGCCGGCGTCCGTGCCCGTGCCGGTGCCGGTGCCGGCGTCCGTGCCCGGGCCGGTGCCGGTGCCCGTGCCGGTGCCGGCGTCCGTGCCGGTGCCGGCGTCCGTGCCGGTGCCGGCGTCCGTGCCGGTGCCGGCGTCCGTGCCCGGGTCTGCGGCCGGGTCTGCGACGGGGCCCGGGGGAGTGTCGCGGTAGACCGGTGTTGACTGTCGAAACGTGAAGTCCGCCGCGCTGGCCCGCCTCGGCTTCGACCTCGACGCCTTCCCAGTGCTCATGCCGCCGCTTCCTCGACGTCCGCTCGGATCTCCGCGACCGCAGCAACGTAATCCCCGAACTCCGGCCGTGGATCATGACCGAACGCGCGGGAGTACAGCACACCCTGACGGATGTGAGCCTTCATGCAAGGAATCTGCACCAGGTCGCCGTTATCGTTCGGAATCCCCTGGTCGAACGCCTTTCGTACCTCCGCCTCGTCCGATGCGGCCGAGTTGACGGACACGAGCATGACCCGGGGATACACCGGCCGCTGCGTCAACTGCTGCACCTCGGCCGCCGCGTCCAAGGTGCCCGGCAGACGCCGAATCTCGATCCTGTTTGGCCTGGACGGGATGATCAACTCGTTTGCGACCGTGAGTGCCGTCCGGAACATCCTTGCCGTCTCACCGCCGACATCGATCACAATGTGTCGATATTGCGACTCGACGGCGCGGACCCGGTCGGCAAGGTCGTTCGTCGACCACGGCTGACACTGCCACGCGATCTCCTCGCCGGCGTTGGTCGCGAGGTTGTACCAGTCCCACAGCGATTGTGACTGCGGGTCGGCGTCGATCGCGAGCGTCGGCCCATCCTCGGCCAGCACCGAGGCGATGAAGGCGGCAGAGGTGGTTTTACCGATACCACCCTTTAGGCCGCCAATGGTCAATTTCATTAGCTACGTCCTTTCGTACCTGCGCGGGGGTGAACAGATTTCCTGCGCGCATCGTCCTTGACCAGGCCACGCCCGGTCCACCCACCCCGCCGACAGTCACCGCGCGTCACGAAGCCGCAGACCATCGTTTACCGCTGGTAGGCGACGTTTCGGCGCACCATTCATGTCCTGACCAGGGCAGGGCCGTAATGTGAGCGAGCCACGAACGACAGCTAGAGAGGGTGCAATCCGTGATCAAGTCGGCGCTTCCCACGCCCGAACGGTCCACCACCGCCCCGCCAACCCCATCGGTGGCCAGATGACAGGCACCGCCGAGCCGCCGGCAACTCGGCTTGTGCGGGCACTGACCGCCGACGACAACGCCGGCGCCTACCGGTACCACGGGCAGGCCGGCGACGGATCCGGGTACGTCGTCGAGACCACCCGCCACCGCCGCGTGTACCCACTCGACGGGATGCAGGCATGGCACGACGGCTACACCATCGGCCGCCAGCTCGCCGAGCAACCCCGGCCGGCCGGCGACGCCGACCAGCTCGCCGACATCCGGTCAGTCCTGGTTACACCGTCGCTGGAGGATCAATGCCGGATGCAGATTCGGTACGCCATGGAGCAGGCCGGGATCGGCGTCGTCAAGCTCGCCGAACGAACCGGCCGCACCCGTGGCGCGATCGCCGCGGCGCTCCGGTTCGGCCGGGCTGGCTCGCTATCGCTCAAGATGGCAGATCAGATGATGGCCGGGCTCGGCCGTCGCTGGGACGTCCGCAGCGTGCCCGCCGTCGACCGGGAAGGCGCCCCGGTCGCCCCGCCGGCACACGCCCCACCCGAGCCCGCCGGCATCACTCGGGTTCGCGCTGTCGCCCTGGCACACGAGCGAGGTCTAGTCGAGCTGCTCGCCCCGCTCGACGCGACCGAAGCGGCCCGGGCCCGCGCCTACCGGCTACGCGCCGCCGGCGCCGAACACACCATCCGGGCACCGGTGGTGCTGCCCTGGTTGACCGGCATCGCCGACGCCGCCGATCCGGCCACCGCCGCCGACCTGACCGAACCGAACACCGCACATAGATAAGTGAACAACATGTAGACCAATTACGGCATGGTGTCTACTCTGGTTCCAACCTGCCCGGGTGTGCTGGCACCCGGGCGATACCAGAAGGGACACCCCCTATGCCGTCCGTCAACCCGCCGGGCACGCTCGTCCGGCGCCCCTCCGCCGTAGCGGTCGCCGCCCCGCCCGCCGACCGCTGGCGACAGACCTTGCTCCGATCCGCCGCCGCCGCCGTCGCGCCCGTCCCGGTCGGCCTGGCCGTCGTGTTCCGCACCGTCGGCACGGTCCAGCTCGCCGCGATCATCGCCACGGTGGCCGCCGCTGCGGTCGCGCTCGCCGCCGCGTTGTGCAGCACCGCCCGGCGGGGGCCGCGCGATGCGTAACCGCCGGATCGACGAGCACCGGCCAGCGCCGGCACCGGCCGCGATCCTCGCCGCCTATATCGAGCTGGTCGACCAGGCCGCCGCGCTCGACGAGGTGCAGCGCGACGTCATGCGCACCGGCTACCTACGGGCACAGTCCGGCCGGTACCGGCGAGTCGCCGCGTACGCAATGGCGCTCGCCTACGGCACGGGCCGGGTACTGGAGCGAGGCAACGGAGACGATCAGGTGGTCGGCGTCGACGGGCCGGGTCGGTCGGTGCGGCGCCTTCTGCCTGCGTCGGCTACCGATATCGGCTTCGCGGTTCTGGTGGTCGACCTGCTGGACCCGCGTGACTTCGCGCTGCTTACCGGGTGGTGGGTCAACCGGTACGGGCCGCTGCCGGAGAGCCTGCCGACGATCGTCCCGGAACCGATCGACCCGCGCGACCTGGACCGGCGGCTACGGCGGCGGTTCATCGCCGCCGCGTTGGCGATCGTCCCGGCCGTGATGCTGTCCGGCGAACTCGCGCGGGCTCAACAGTGGTCGCTGCTGTCGCTGCTCGCCGCCGGTGTCGTCGTGCTGGTCGCGGTGATGGTGGCCGCGCACGCGGACCGGCAGCGGCTCCGCCGGCGCCGATAGATCGTTCGCCCCGGGGGGGCGGGTGGGGACCTGCGGGTTTCCACCCGCCCCGAATCTTTGCGCAACATCATGTTGACCAAAGATTGTGATCGGTCTAGTCTGATGACACCACGGAACGACGACACAGGAGGCACCGATGCCGAGCAGCCGCAAGCTGTCCCCCGCACAGGTCAACACGCTCCGATTCGTAGTCGCCAAGGGCGGCGAGGCGAACGGCCACGCGGGCCAGGGCGGCGGCTTCCACCCGCACAGCGCAGACGCGCTCGTGCGGTCCGGAATGCTGGAAAGGGTCGCGCGGTGTGAGCCGTGCGCAACCGCTGAATACGGGCAGCCTGTGACGTGCGCGCGACCTCTGGCCGGGCGGCGTGGGACGGAGCCCTGCTTCCAGCGAGTGCGAATCACCAACGAGGGTCGTTCCGCGCTGGCCGAGATTGACGGCCAGGCGCCGGCCCCGGCCGCCCCGGTCGAGCAGGCCGCCCCGGTCGAGCAGGCCGCCCCGGTCGAGCAGGCCGCCCCGGTCGAGCAGGCCGCCCCGGTCGAGCAGGCCGCCCCGGTCGAGCAGGCCGCCCCGGTCGAGCAGGCCGCCCCGGTCGAGCAGGCCGCCCCGGTCGAGCAGGCCGCCCCGGTCGAGCAGGCGCCGGCGATGTACGCCCGCAAGGCGGGGACGTACAGCCTGACGTACCACCTGGTTGCCGGTCCGGCCGACGCCCCGCACGCGGCGTGCCGTCGATCGATTCCGCTGGGCGGCAGTCCTCAGCTCACGGCGGCGAAGGTCGAGCGCTCGATCTACGGCGTGTTCTGCCAGGCATGCCCGCAGCGTCCCCGCAACCGTCCCGCCCCGGTCGCCCCGCTCGTCGAGCAGGCCGCCCCGGCCCACCCCGACCAGCAGGCACAGGCCGTCCGGTTCACCGTCGGGCCCCGGGGCACCGTTGCCGGCGGATCCTGGCTCAAGCTTCGCGGCCACGCGCAGACCCGGTCATGGACTCGGACGATCAACGGCAACCGCTACGCCTTCTCGATCACCGTCCGGTCCGACGGGGAGATCTACGTCGAAGCCAGCCGGTACACCTGGGAGGCGGAGCAGCGGAGCGGCTGCGGCTGGGAGCGGCGCCACTCGATCACCATCGCGCCCACCTGGTCGCAGGTCTCCGCCACGTCCGACCCGACCGGCGCGATCGCCGGCCGCATCCTGGCCCGCGCCATGGGCCTGAGCATTGACGACAACTGCACCCGGTACCGCCTCAGCCACAGCCGCCGCAGCGCCGCAGCGACGATCCGCGTCTACAACGACGCCGGCGACTACCTCGGCTTGGCCGCCGAGTGCGACGGCTACGGCTGGCGCGGCACCCGCCGCCACGGCGGCCCGATCGTGCCGGAGCGGGGTTACGCGACGTTCGCCGATGTCGTGCGGCAGATCGAGGGCGACGGCGCCGACACGGACTGCGGCGAGCCGACGCACTACGCGCGCCACCCCGGCGAGGGCGTGACCGCATGCGGACTGCCGGTGCACGTCCCGTCCGGGCCGGTAGAGAGTGACCGTGCCGTCGTGACCTGCCCGCGCTGCCTGGCCGAGCAGGACGACCGCGACGGGCACGCGGCGGCCCGCCGGTAGCTCACCGCCCCGAACTTTCGCCCCCCGGCCGATGGTCGGGGGGCGGAGTGCTGTCCGGGCGCCAGACGAACAACACTGACAGTCACGTAACTGGTTGTTGTTGTCGTTGTTGTTGCCACTCCCTACGGGCCCTATCCAACCTGCATAAGGCGATTCGGCACCCCATCTACCGCGACAACAACAACGACGACAACAACGACCGATCTCACGCTCAGTAGGCGGCGCGCGGGGTCGCCATCCGGCCCGTCGGGCCCGTACCGGGTGACTCGCTCGGCACGCCGAAAGGCCATTCACGCTCGCCGCCCCGGCCCGCCTGGTACACAACATGTAGCCCAAAGATTGTCAGCGGTGTAGCGTGTACTCACTCCCGGGCGTGCTGGCGCCCTGGACGTCCAGAAGGAGAGAAGCACCGTGGATAACCTCGCCCCGCCCGCGCGTCGCGAGCCGGCCGTGTCGCCGCTTCGCCCGGCCGCCCCGGTGGCCGAGCGCCCCGCCCCGGTCGAGCGCGCCCCGGTCGAGCGCCCCGCCCCGGTCGAGCGCCCCGCCCCGGGGCGGCTGTTTCTCCGGCAGTGGCTTCCCCGGACTCGCCGCCCCGCCCCGGTCGCACCGGTCGAGCGCCCCGCCCCGGCCGCCCCGGTCGAGCGCCCCGCCCCGGCCGCCCCGGTCGAGCGCCCCGCCCCGGCCGCCCCGGTCGCCCCGGTGGTCGAGCGCCCCGCCCCGCCCCGCCCCGGCGTCGCGGAACAGTGGGGCAAGCTCACCCTGAACCGCGGCCCGGTCGCTCGCTTCGCACTCGGGGCCCTGCTCGTCACCGTGGGGGTCGGCCTCGCCTTCGTGATCGCAGCCCCGCCGGCGCTCTCCGCCCACGAGGTCATCGCCTGGGCCCGGACGGACAGCCCTGCCGCCGGCCTGGGCCTCTCCGCCGGATGGGCCTGGTTCGCATTCCTCGCCCTGGACGCGTCGGCCGCCGTCTGCGTCCTGATCTGCGTCTACAGCGCTGTCACGCACACCAAGGCCGGAGTTTTCCGGCTTTACGTGTGGCTGTTCGCCGGCGCCACGGCGTACGCCACCCATTCATACGGCAGCCGCCCGGGCGCCCCCGGTGACGCGGCCTGGTTCCTGCCGGTCATGTCCCTGATCGGCCCGATGATCCTGCACAGCGCGCTCAAGTGGGCAGAGCGGCTCGTGCGCGGCGCCGCCGGCGACGGCAGCCGCCGGCCCGTGTTCCCGCTGGTCGACTGGCTGCCGATCATCGGTAGCCCGCAAGAGACGTTCGGTGCATGGCGGGTCGGTGGCCTGCTCGGTATCGAGATCAGCGACGACGCCCGGTGGGCGTACCGGACCCTGACCCGCGACCGTGGCTGGTGGCGCCGCTGGTCGGTACGCGGCCCCGTCCGGGCTGCGCAGGATCGCGCGCTGTCCGGCATCGGGGACTACGTCCTGCCCGGCCTGCTGCCCGCGCACCTCGCCCCGGCCGCCCCGGCTGCCCCGGCCGCCCCGGCTGCCCCGGTGGCCGAGCACCCCGCCCCGGTCGCCCCGGCTGCCCCGGTGGCCGAGCACCCCGCCCCGGTGGTCGAGCGCCCCGCCCCGCCCCGGTCCGCTCCGGCCGAGCGTCCCGCCCCGGTCCGTCCCGCCCCGGTCCGCCCCGCCCCGCCCCGGTCGGCCCCGCCCCGCCCCGCCCCGGTCGAGCGGTCGAACGTCTCCCAGATCACGCAAGCCCGCCGGGCCCGGATCGCCGCCCTGACAAAGATCGTCGAGCAGTACCGCACCACCTACGCCTCATGGGAGGAGTTCCGGCAGGCACTCCAGGATCGCCGGCTCAGCCTCCGAAAGATCGAGCAAGCCACCGGCACCCGCCGGGAAACGATCAAGGCAGCGCTTGAAGGCCCCGACACGGTGCCGTGGACGGCCACCAGCGCCGCCCCGACCGACGACGCCCGGGAGGCGTGATGAACCGCCCCGACATCAAAGAGGACGCGTACGCGGTGACGTACGACGGCGCGGCCGAGCGGGTCGCGGTGACTCCACCACCGCGCCCCGAACCCGCGCCCGGCCGCCGCCCCGGCCGGAGCAGCGGCCGGGCCGCCCCGGCCGCCCGCCCGGCCGTCGAACGCCCCACCCCGGCCGCCCCGGCCGCGCCCCGCCCCGCCCCGGCCGTCGACGTCGACCCCGCCGACGTCGACGACCTGGACGACGTCGACGAGCCGCCCCGGCCGGAGCAGCCCGCCCCGGCCGGCCGCGCCACCCAACGCGCGACCACCCTGGTCCTCGGCGGCCTCGGCGCCGGCGTCGTCCTGCACTTCCTCGGCCCGATCGTCCTCGCGGTGTCCACCGCCGGCGGCGTCGTGCTGTACCTCGCCGGCCGCCGAATCCTCCGCACCGACCGCCCCGGCCGCCGGCTCGGCAGCGGCCGGGGCGGCCGGGGCGGCCGGGGCGGCCTCTCCAGCACCGGCCGCCGCCCCGGCCGGGGCGGCGGGCTCCGGCTACCGAAACTCGGCGGCACCGGCGGCGGCCGACGCGGCCTGTCCGCCGGCGGCGGCCGACGCGTCGCCGCCGCCCGGTCCGGCGGCCTTCCGAAGACCGGACGCGGCGGCACCGGCCGCCGTGCCGGCGGGACCGGTCTGCCGCGAGCTGGCCGCGCCCGCTCCGGTGGCGCCGTCTTCGGCGGCGGTCGGCCCCGCCGCGTCGGCGGCCTGCTCGGCGGCCTGTTCGGCCGCCGCACGCCCGGACAGGCCCGGGCAGCAGCCCGCCGCGCAGCCATGCACGGCCACGGCCAGTCGACGAGCCCCGGCCGCATCCGCCGCGCCGCCCGTGGCCTGGGCCGGGCCGCCCGGGTCACCGGTCGCGGCGCCGTCGCCATGGGACGCGGCGCCGCCGCCGCCGGCCGGGCGGCCCGCGCGGTCGGCCGCGACACCTGGCAGCTCGACGTGTGGTGGTCCAACCTCGCACAGCGGGTCGCGAACCTCACCTACACGCTCACGATCCGGCCGATCGACTGGCTGTACCACCGCACCATCGTGCTTCCCGGCCGCCGGATCGCCCGCTGGGCGTACATCCGCCGCCGCTGGCTGGCCGCGTACGGCGCCCCCGCCGCATGGCGGGCCCTGCTCGCACGACTCACCCCCGGCTGGTACCGCGAGCTGCGCCGCCTGGCGGTCGCGCACGGCCAGCGGGCCGCCTGGGCCGCGTTCTGGGTCGCCGCGGTCGCCGCCGTCGCCACGTTCTTCCGGTCGACACTTGCTGGCTGGGTCTGGGCACCCGCCACCGCGCCCCGCCACCGCGCCGCCCCGCCACGGCGGCCGACCACGCCCGTCGACGAGCACGACGACGAGCGCGACACCGATCCGCCGCTCGGCACCCTGCACCGCCCGGAACCGTCCCGACTCATCCGACCCACCCCGGCGACCACCCGGCCCCGGCCGGCGCCAGCACAGACAGGAGCACCCCGCATGTCCCCGAACGTCGTCCTTCATCCGGTCCTGGACCGGGTCAACGAGATCTCAGCGGTGTACGTCGCCGGCTTCCAACCCCGGTCGATCCCGGACCTGGAGCGGTACCTACGGTCGCAGCCGGCCGCCCTGACGAACCGGGCCGAGATCATCGACGGCCTGGCCGACCGGCTCGCCGCGTCGTTCCCCGGCGCCGTCCTGGTGCACGAGTACTTCCACAACTTCACCCGCGCCTACCGGGAGATGGCCGCACCCGCCCACGGGCTGCACCAGGCGTACCGGGACCTGCACAAGGGCGACATCGACCGGCACGAAAACCCGCGCGTGCACGAGGAAAAGGCCGACGTCGTCCGACGCGGCGCCGTCACCGGCCCCACCATCGACGGTGGCGACGTCATGCACGAGCACCACGCCGCGATGTCGGAGGCGTACCGCGTCTACTTCGGCGCCTACGACCCCGGTGCCGACTTCGCCGCCGATGACGACGCGGTCGCCGACCTCATGGCGTTCTTGGAGACGCTCGGCCCCGCGATGGTGCTACGGGCAGAGCACATGATGACGTTTGCCGAGCACCTCGTCACCGCCTACCCGATCGACGTCCGCACCCATGACTACTACTACGCGTTCGCCGGCCGGTACGCGCACCTCGCCGACCAGGCCGCCGAGCTGGCCGCCGGCTACGAGCGCCGTAACCCGCACGACGTCATGCGTCGCCGGGCGCCCCGCGTAAACGAGCAGTGGGCCGACGTCACCAACGTCTGACCCGACCACCCCCGCCACCCCCCCCGCTGACGGAGGACACCCCGCCATGGCCCGCGACACCGACGACACGTACGAACCGCTGACCGTCCTTGGACGGCCGTGGACGGCCCACGCGTGGCTGCCCCCGGTCATCGCCTGGGCATCCGCCGCCGTGGCCGCTGTCGCCGCGCACGAGGCCCGCCGGTACGGCCTGCTGACCGTCGCCGCCGGCTGGCTCTGGCTGGTCGGCGCCGTCGTCACGCTGCTGCTGGCCGGGCTCGGCGCCGCGGTGACCGCCGGCCGTTTCTACAGCCCGATGGCGCGCGGCTACATGGTGACCTGTGGGTTCCTGCTCGGCGTGTGGACCACGGTCGTGACCGGCGTCGACGGGCTGTGGTCGGGGCCGGTCGCGTGGCTGTGCTGGCTGATCCTGCTCGGCGTCTACACCGTGCTGTGGTGGGTCACCCGCCAGACGCAGATCGACCACGAATACGAAATCCAGTACGGATCCGACCCCGAACCCGAGCCGGAGCCGGAGCCGGAGCCGGAGCCGACCGAGGAAGAACGCGAGCGGGCCCGGTGGGAAGGAATGCTGGCGCTCGCCGGTGCGAAGAACCTGGAGTTCATCGACCGGATCCCGACCCGGGCCGGCTTCAGCCTCCATTTCCGGCTGCCCGATGACGGCTCGTCGACGTTCGACACCGTGCGCGGTTGCGTGGCAAAGCTGGAAGTGGTGTTCGGGCGGCGGCTGCAAGAGGTCAAGGGCCGGGGGCTGCGGCCCGGCGCTGTCCGGGTGAAGCGGGCCCGTACCCGCGAGGGCCGGGAAATCACCACCGAGGTATTCATCAGTCTCGACGTTCGGGACATTCTGCGGCACACGATCAAACTCCCGGCCGAGCACAGCCCGCTATCCATCCACGATGCATTCCCGATTGGCGAATTCGCAGACGGCGACCTGATTTACCTGACCCTCGCCGAGATTCACGCCATGATCGTCGGGCAGACCCGTAAGGGCAAGTCAAGCCTGCTCGACGTCCTGATCTACCAGGTTTCCCGCTGTGAAGACGTCCTACTGTGGGTGTACGACGGCAAGGGCGGCCGAACCGTCCGATCCTGGCTGCGGCCCTACCTCGACCGGGTCACCGACCCGTACACCGGCCGGCCGCTCGCCAAGCCGCTGTTCGACTGGGTGGCGATCGAGCGCACCGAGTACGAGCGGATGCTGATGGCGGCGATCCACGCCGCGAAGATCCGCCCCGGCCTCCTCGGCGGCTCGTCGTGGCGAGCCACCCCCGAACACCCGGCGATCCTCGTTTTCGCCGACGAGCTGTCGCAGGTCGTCGGGAACGCCGCCGGTAGCACCCTGTCCAACGACCACGACCCCACCTCGGGGCAGCTCTCCAACCTGCTGACGCAGGGTGTCTGCCTCGGCGGCGGCGAGGGAGTGTGGTTCTGGACCGCTAACCAGCGCGGCACCGTCACCCAAGGCGCGTCGGGTGACGCCAAAGCCCAGTTCGGCGGCCGGATCATCCTGCCGGTCGCGTCGACGTCGGAGGCCGGCGAGGTACTCCAAGGCTCCAGCTCCGAGGTCATCGCGCTGGCCGGCACCCTGGAGTACCCCGGCAGCGTCGTCATCGAGGGATTCGGCTACGGCGACGGCGAGCCCGGCAAGATCTGGTTCGTCGGCAAGCACGAGGAACGCGACGCCCTGATCCTGGAAGCGGTGCGGGAGCACACCCAATACCGGCCGACCTGCGACGCCGGCACCGCCGCCGCGATCGCCCAATTCGGCTACGGCGACCGGTGGACCGACCCCGACCGCACCGCGTGGATGTACGGCCGTCTCCCGGCCCGGCCGCTGACCCGCTGGTACGTCCACCGACCCGCCACCCCGGCCGCACCGGCCGCACCGGTGGCCACCGTGGCGCGACAGACGACCGCCGACACCCTCGGCCTGACCGACCGCCTCCGAAACAACCCGTTCGCACAGGACGCCGTCGACCCGGACGCCGCGTTCCAAGCGATCGTCGACGTCAACGGCGCGGAACTCGCCGCCCGGGCCGCCCAGGTCGTCGGCGAGGCGACCGGAACCACGCCGCCGGCGCCGCAGGTCCCGATTGTCGAGGTCCGCCGCCCGATCACCTTCGAGACGGTGTCCCCGGCCATCGTCGAGATCGTCGACGCCGCCGGCCCCGCCGGAATCGACGTGCCCGGCATCAACGCCGCGCTGGCGCAGCGCGACCTGATGCCCGACCGCGCGACGACGTACGGATGGTGTAACAAGCTGGTAGACGCGCGGCAACTCGTCCGCCCCGCCGGCGGTCGCGGCGCTCTCCTCTACACCCCCCGCCACTGGCGGTAAGTCCGGAAAGGACACCCATCGTGGACATGACAGAGATCATCTATCGGGTAGACGGCGGCGAGCTGTGCACGCAGATCGGCCGCGTACCCCGGATCGGCGAGACACCGATCATCGAGAACGGGTTGACCGGTACCGCCCAGCGGTACCGGGTCACCGCCGTCTCACCGATCCTCGGATCGAGCACCGGTCACACCAGCATCGCCGGCCACCTCGTCGACGGCCGCCCCCTGGCCGTCCGCGAGGAACGGGTGTACGTCGACCTGGTCCCCATCGCTGTCACACCGACGACACAACATGTAGCCCAAACATTGACCACCGCCTAGCCTGAACCAGACCGTCAGGCGCCCGTCCGCTGGCCGCTGTACCCCCGCACCCCTGAGGAGACCCCGCATGCCCACCACGGCGCTCGGCCTGACGCCGGTCACCAACGACACCACCACCACGGCTTTCCTCGCCGAAGCGCACCGGATCGCGGTCGCCGCCCACCAGGTCGCCGAGCGGATTACCGCGCTGCACGACAGCGACGCATTCCGCCGGCAGGCCCGTCCCGTCGACGGCCTCCGAGCGCAGCGGGCCGCCGGCCAGATCCGCCGCGCCGGCGTCGACCTGGCCGCCGTCCTCGCCCGGCTACACACCGCCGCCGTCGACGCCGGCCACTGCGGGCACGGCTACCCGGTCGGCGGCCCGTGCCACGGCTGCGACCGTGACGCCGCGCAGCTTCGGCCGGAGCCGACCCGATGACCGGCCGGGCCGAGAAGCTGCCCCGGGCCCGCCGCCCGTGCGTCGAGTGTCCGTGGCGGCAGGACGTCGAGCCCGGCCAGTTCCCGGCCGACCGGTACGACCACCTGGCCGCGACGTCCGCGCCGTTCCGGCCGCCGCCGATCGACCACACCGACCCCGAGGCCGCGATCGCCCAGGCGGCCGAGATCACGCATGCAGGTCTGGAAACGCCGATGTTCGCCTGCCACAAGTCGCCGGAAGGGGCGGAGTACGCGTGCGCCGGCTGGCTCGCGTCCGGCGCCGCGAACGATCACCTACGGATCCGCCTCATGCTTGCGACCGGCGCACTCCCACGCGAGGCGATGCGACCCGGTCCGGACTGGCCGCCGCTGTTCGACTCGTACGACGAGATGGCCGCCCGGCAGGCCCGCCGACACGATCCGAGCGACGGAGCGCAGCCGTGACCGCCCCGGCAACCGGCCGGGAGGACGTACGCGACCTGCCGGCCGGCCAGCTCGCCGAGCTGCTCCGCGAAGCCGTCCAGGACGACCACGACGGCCACCGCGCGGCCGTGCACATCCTCACCAGCTACAACCGCGGCGACCTGCTCAACCTGCCGCAGGTCCGGCGGCACCTGTTCGGGAAGGGCGGCAGTGTCTATATCCAGTGGCGGGATCTCGCCACCGAGACCGCCGGCCTGGCCGCTGAGTCGGAAGCCGGGCACGTCGTCGACGTCGCCTGTTCCCTCGCCGACGAACGTCCGGTGACGCTCGGCCGGGTGGTCGCCGCGTTCGACCGGACGAACCGGCGGGTTCTGCTGGACGCGGTCGCGATCGCGGTTGGGATCGACCCGGCCGGCGTGTCGACGGCCGCGTACCGGATCGGTCTGCTGTCCGTCCACCTGACCGCCAGTCACGGCGTGTCGCCCGACGAGCCCGACCCGGTGCAGCGGGCTATCAGCATGCTCGACGACTACCGGGATCGGATCGACGTACAGCATGAGCCGCTCGCGTACCGGCTCTACAGGGATCAGGCCCGGGCTATCGGCCTCGACGAGCAGGCCGCCGCGCAGGCTTGGTATGGCCACCAGGTCGATCGGCTGGTCTGGCTCCAGCGGGCCGCCGCCGTGCTCGGCAAAGATCGCGACTGACCACTCTATAGCGCGCTTGAGACAAATCTATAGCGGGCTATAGGATGGGTGTATGGCGGAGACGTTCACCATCACCCGGGACATCGCCCGATACAGCGACCACGACAAGCCCTGTCACCGCTGGTCCCTCACGATCGACGGTGTCACCGTCTCCGAGCTGTGGGTGTCGACCGCGACCGGCGAAATCGTGCAGGTCGAGACCCCCGCCGAGCACCAGGGCAACGGGTACGCGACGGCGCTTTACCAGGCCGCCGCCGCCGAGATCGCCATCTATCACGCCCCCGAGGCGCATCGCACCTACCAGGGCGACCGCTTCGCGCGCTCGGTCGGCGGCGACTCCCTGCCCTGCACGGACGGATGCTGCGAACCGAACCCGACTTCGACGACGAAGACTAAGGATCCCAACATGACCAGCACGATCACCCTGCCCCGACCGGGCTCCATCCACCAGATCACCGCCACGTACCAGCTCGCCGACGGCGGCTGGCACACGCAGAAGCTCGACGCGCTCATTCTCGACGCCACCGTGGACGACGACGGCGTGCACGTGCTGTGGCAGCCGATGACCGGTACCGGAGCCGACTACCTGCCCGACGCCGTGGCCACCGAAAGCACCTTCCCGCGCATGGAGTGGCCGGCCGACACGATCCGCTGGGACCGGTCGACGACCTCCACCCCCGGATCCGGCCGCCCCGAACAGGTCGGCCTCGGAGCCGTGACCGGCACCTACACCCCCCGCGACGAGGCGTACAACGGCGTACCGGTGCTGCGGGAAGCGGCCCGCCGGGCCCTGGAGCAGCACGCCGAATGGATGACGCAGCCGAGCACCCTCCGCGCCGAGATCCGCCGCGTCACGGCCCTGATCGCGGCTCTGCCGAAGCGACGGGATGACCTGATCCGCCGCGCGTACGCCGTCGACGTGCCCGTGTCGGCCCTTGCCGACGACGCCGACCTATCCGAGGCCCGGATCTACCAGATCCGCGACGGCCGCCGCTGACCGGGAGAGACCGCATGGACAAGCAGCCACTCACCCGACAATGGCTCATCTACTGGCACACCTACCGCGCCAGCACGACCCAGCTCCGCACCGCCGACATCGGCGCTCGCTGGTTCCTGCTGTCGCTGACACGCCCCGAGGCCACCGCACCGGTCGCGGCGGCTTGGGCCCGGCTCGGCTACCTTCCGGAGGAGGCCGAGCCGCAGATCGCCGCCGGGATCACGCCCGCCACCGTGGCCGAGATGGAGCAGTACGTCGCAGAGCGACCGGTCGCCGGCGGAGAAGAGACGGCCGCGCAGCGGATCGCGGACCTGATCGAGTCGGGAGAGTTCGGCCCCGGAAGGCTGGTCGACCCCGACCGGCTCATCCGCATCCCGGACCCGACCGACCCGACCCGCGAGATCATCACGATCCGCGACGAGCAGTAGAGACGGGCCCGGCCCGGGGGAGGCGTTCCCCAGGCCGGGCCCGTCTGTCTGTACTGGTCAGAGCACGTAGAGGCCAAACTCGCCCATCGGCGCTACCTCGCGGATCTCGTACACCCGCCCGCGCTCCAACCTGACCTCGCCGTCCGCCGTCGGGAGCGTGTCGACGAGCTGCCCGTCAAGCGGCTCCGCCAGCCGGTACACGTGCCCGTCGGTCCACCCATCGGCGGTGATGTGCCAGCCGGTGCCGTCGTGCTCCAGCCGCCGCACCTCGCCCCGACTCAGCCACGCCCGATTCCACCCGTCGTTACGGGCCGGCCGGCCCACGGGCGCGAACCGGAGCCCGTAGCCGATGTCACCGGCGTGGTCGCCGGTGCGGTGCGATTCGGTGACTAACTCGCCGACCAGCGTCCCCGTGTGCGCTTCGGTCCTCACTGCCACACTCCCTCGTAGATGATTTCGTTCCGATCGCCGGGCAGTGTCGTGATCGTCACCGCTACCACCCGATCCTCTGCGGTCTTCCGGATCCGCAGATGCCTTACGACGGCCACCCCCGGGCCGCACTTGTAGAGATTCCGCTCGGCGACGCTCGCTGGCCGCCACCGCATCGTGTCCCGGTAGGTACGCCACCCGATCCCGCGTTCCTCCAGGACCGCGTACGTGCCGGGCAGGATGTCGGCGGGTAGCTCGATCGGCGACCCGGTCACGTCCGAGCGCCGAAACAAAGTGTCAGCGGTCGCGTGCAGCCGCTCGTCGGCGTACCGCCGACGTCGCCGCACGATCAACGGCTCACCCACCGGAACATCGAACATCGCCGCGTGCTGTTCGTCAGCGAGGAGCAGCTCTGCCGCGATCTCCTCCCGAGGCGTGCCGCCCTGGCTCCGAATCTGCATCGACCAGCCATCCGCCGGCGAGACGTCGACGACCTCGTTACGTTCCGGCTGCGAGGCGACCCAGACCATCGTGTGCTGCTCACGAACCCGCCAACCCCGACCCGGCTGCGGCAGAATGAGCCCTTCGTCGGCCAGTGTGGTCAGCGCGGTCCGGATCGTGTACCGCGACACCTTGAGGCGCTCGGCGAGGTCCGGCTCACTCGGCAGCCGGTCGCCCGGCTTCATGTCGGCGATCGCGCGCCGGAGCTGATCAGCAACATCGACATGCAATGCAGTAGTCACTGTAGGTCTCCCTGGCTCCCTGGCTGCCTGGCTGCCTGGTTCGCATGGTCTGCCCGGTACGCCTGGTACGTACCAGAATACATTGCGTGTCGACGCTTGTTGCGCGCGTCACATCGACTCTAGTCTCATCGTACGGCTTGGCTGATCAGTCGCACCAGTGGCCAAGCCAGACAAGCCCCGGGAAGGTGCCGCGCGTCGTACGGCCCCTAGGCAGCGAGCGGGATACCAGCACCCCCGTGCGAGCCGCGCGGCACCCTCCCGGCCACTCACCCGAGACTGGCTGCGGCCGGTCCCGGCCAGGCCCCCCCACGAGCCGGCCGGAACCGTCCGCAGTCTGACGCGGAGGGGAGCGGCGGCGTCGTTCGTGGTGTTCGCCCGCCGCCCCCTCCGCCCCACCGGTACCGGCCCGGCAAGGGGAGTCGACGACATGCTGTGGGACTGGCCCCAACGACTACGAGCAGCCATAGACGCGGCCCACGCCAACGCGCTACGCGAGTACGGCGAAGCCATCGGCGCTCAGATCCAGCAGGCCGAACAGGACGCCGCGCGTATCCGCGTGCTCGCCCTGGCCGCCGAACTCCCACCCGAGCCCGGCCGCCACTACCTGCCCGACCTCGGCGGCCCCGTCACACCGCCGCCACCAGCGCCGGCCGTCCCCACCGTGCCGATCCCCGGCCCGGCCACGCCACCCGGACCAGCACAGTGACCCGCGAGAGACGGACGCCACCACCGGCCCGACCGTCAACATCCGAAGTGGACGCGGCGGCGGCCCACGCCGCCAAAGAGGCACACGTGATCGACACCGCCCACGCCATCAGCCGATCACATGACCCCGCGACGTGCCATTTCTGCGCCATCGCCCGCCGCCCCACCGGCTTCGGCTGGCTCCGCCGCAGCCGTCGCGGCTGCTGGCTCCTCACCACGGCGGAACTGATCGTGCGTCGGTCAGCCGAGCGCGGCCTGAACCGACACCAGACGTAACGCACAGTCACGGCCCCTCCCGTCATCGGAGCTAGGCAGTGACCCTGCATGGAAAATAGCCAGTCACCAAAATAAATATCAGCAGGCCGGGAGGCGTGTCCGTCGCCGCTAACCCCTAGGAACCGCTATTCCCACGGGTTAGGCTGCCCCGGTCAACATCAGGAGGTAACCGGAATGCCCGCTCCGATGGGCCACGCGCGAGTGATCTCTGTCCTGGACCTGTCGCTAACGACACCGGTCCGAGCCCGGAAAGTCCTCGACCGCTGGTCAGCGTCGACGGCCGAGAAGTACGCCGACGGGTGGGGCAAGTTCCGGGCGTGGGCTGCTGGTGAAGGCTGGACCGCCATCCCCGCCACCTCCGAAACCCTCGCCCTGTACGCCGGCCACCTGGCACAACAGGGCAAGGCACCCGCGACCATCAAACGCGAAATCGCGTCGGTACGGGCGTGGCATCGCCTGCATGGGCAACCGGTTCCCGACGGTGTGCCCGCGCTCGCTGTGCTACAGGATCATCAGGCTAGCCTCGCCCGAGCCGGCTGGAAACCACGACGCGTCGACGCGTTGCAGCTCGGCGAAGCGATCAACATCCTGGCCTCTCTCGACCGGGCGACCGTCCGAGGCCGCCGCGATGCCTGTGTGCTGCTGCTCGCCTACGCCGGCATGCTCACCGGGAAACAACTGGTGTCGATCCGCCTCCGGCAAATCTCGATCGGCCGGTCGGGCGTGTCGATCGTCCAGGTGCCGCACCACCGCACCGGCATACCAGACAGGGACGTGACGGTTCCGCACTGGACGATTGCCGGCGAGCACCGACCCGAACTCTGCCCGGTCGAAGCGGCCGCCGAATGGATCCGCTACCTGAAGGAACGCGGCGAGGGCGGGGCGGCGTGGCTGGTACGCGGTATCGACCGCAACGGCAACGTTGGCGGCATCGACCGCTGCGCCGGCGGGATGCCCGACGACGGCCGCATGAACGAGGCAAGCCTGTGGGATGTCCTGCTCGCGATGCTGGTCCGCGCCGGCGTGACCGACCCCGGCCGGTTCCAGTTCCGGTCGCTGCGGATCGCTGGGATCGTCCGCAACCGCGTCAACGGGCTGCCGATCGACCAACTCGCCGACGAGGCCGGCCTGTCGACGAACTCGGCGACCCTGACCGGCTACCTGATACGCGCCGAACGGTTGCAGATCGAAGCGGCGACCCGTCCTGACCGTCCGGTCATCTGATCACACCGGTTCCGCGCTGGCAGGCGGGCTGTTGCGCGCTACAGTGATCGAACACCGCGCCGCCGGGTGAACGCTCGCACAGGCGTTCCGGTCGGGGAGGCACAACCCCGGCCGGTGACCCGCCGGGGTGGTCGTAGGTATCGGGAACTACCTACAGGAGCGCACGATGCACCCTGCCGCCGTTGAGGCTGTCCGCACCATCCACCCGGCCCGCATGTCCGGGCCCGTCGACCCGCCACCGCCGTACCGGCGTGGCGGGTCGTTCCGTGTCCACCGGTAGCGGCGCAGGTCGACACAGGAAGCACCGGCCCGGCCAGCGGATCTTTTCGCTGGCCGTCGCCGGCCACGCCGCGATCGCCGTACTGTTCGGCATCGTCCGCGCCGCATGGGCCGGACTCGTCGACGTCACCTGGTGCCGGCACCACTGGCACGCCGCGATTCAGGCTGGTCGGCTCGTGTGGTCCTGCTGCGCCTGCCCCGCCTTCCGCACCGAGGAACCGCGCCGGCCCGGCCGGCGCTGCACCGTACCCCCGCAACCCTCCCGAGAGGACACGTCGCCGTGACCGCCACCATCGCCCCACCCACCACTCCCACCGGTCCGCGTGCGATCGCCGGCCTGGCCGCCGCGATGCGCGCCGAAGCCGACCGCGCCGGCGACAGCACCGGCCCGGCCGCCAACGTCTGGCACGCCGCCGCCGGCATGGTCGAGCTGCACGCGGGCCGGATCCGGGATGCGGCGCTGCTGCTGCTCGACGTCCTGGCCGTCGCCGACGCCGCGCTGCGTAACGCCGGCGTCGACCAGGAGGAGACCCGGATCCGGCTCGCTGAGACCGTCAACACCCTGTCCGGGCTGCTGGTCGGCGACATCCCCGCCCACCTCGCCCCGGCGCCGGCGCCGGTCGACATCAACCCGGGCCTGCTCGCCGACATGCAGGTGATCGCCCAGCAGTTTCGGGGCCTGGCGTACGACCCGGACGACCGGCCGGAGGAAGTCGCCGCGGTGATCGCGGCGGCGAAGGCCGCCGGCCTGGTGCCGGTCCCGTCGCGGGACATCACCCCCCGGTCCTACCGTGGCTGCACCCCACCGGAGACGGCACCGACGGCCGCCCGGGCCCGGTTCGTCGGCGGGCGGCCCGTCGACGCACCGTCGGCCGTCGACGACGTCCTGGCCGCGATGATCGCCCACCTGGCACCGCAGATGCGGCAGTACCTCGCCAGCCTGTACGGCGCCGGGCAGCGCGCGACCGGACGCGTCGATGGGTAACCGGATCCGGCTGCGCCGCAACCCCCGCCACTACCGCACCCCTCAGGCCGGCCGGCTGGACGCGTACCGGTGCGACCGGGGCGGCGGCTACACCATCACCGTCGACGTCGACCAGGGCCGGGTACCGGCCGTCATCGGCTGCCGCGCCGACTGCTGCGCCGCCGTGCCGGTCGACCAGGTGGGCCGGGCCCGGTCCATCGGCCGGCCCGCCGACTGGCCGGCGTGGGTACCGGTCGACCCCGGCTGGGAGTGGTACGCCCCGGACCCCGACACGCTGCTCCGGCTCCGATCCGCCGGCGGTGACGTGTGGACACATGTACGAACGGGTGGCCTGCTGATTCGCCGCCGTGTCGGTCGGACGCACCGGTGACCGCGCCGGCCGCCGACCGGGGGTACTCCGACGGGCTGGCCGACGACGTCCACGCCGCCGCTGGCCGGTTCCGGGCCGCGTGGTCGTGGCTCGGCGACGCCCGGATCCCGGGCCCGGTCGGCCCGGCCGCTGACCGGCCGCCGCCGCGTGACGCCGCCCGCCGTGCTGGCCAGCTCGCCGAGCAGCTCGCCGCCGACCGGGCCGCCGCCGCCGCGTCGATCCGTATGCGGATGGCGCCCGGCCGGGACCGGCCGCCGCCGGCCCGTCTGCACGCCATCGAGGCCCGGCAGCGGATCGCGGACGCGATCACCACCCTGGCCCACCGGCTGTGGACCCACGTTCACGGGCCGGGCCCGGCCGGTGACGCCGCCCGGGCCCGAGCGATCGTCGACATCGACATCGACCGGGCCCGGGCGGTCGTGGTCCCGTGCGACTGGTGCGCCGGCACCGGTGTGACACAGCGGCCGGCCGGCTGGTCCTGGGAGTGGCCAGCCGACCCGCCGGCCTGCCCCCGCTGCTACCTCGGACGGGTGCCGACCGGCAACCGCTGCCCGGGCTGCTACGCCGCCGGCTGGTGCGGCTGCGACCGTACCGATCTCCTCGTCGGCCTGTCCCTGGATCTCCTCGTCGGCCTGGTCGACGTCGTCAACGTCGAGACCGCCGCCGGTGTCGAAACGGTCCTCAACGAGGCCGCCGACCGGGCGGAAGCGGCGGCCGGTGCCGGCCGCGACCGGCGGCAGATTCCGGGCCCGACCCCGCCAGAGTGCCCGGTGTGCGGATCGCGGGAACTGCACGCGGAAGTGTCTTCACCGAAACGCCGGGAGTGGTCGATCCGCTGCCTGGGCCCCGACTGCTACTGCCTGGGCTGGGGATGCCCGTGCGGGATCGGCACCGCCCGCCGCGAGGGTCGGCGGCACGTGTGGCCGGCCCGCCGCTGGGACGGCCCCGACGGGCTCGCCGCGCGACTCGGTGTGACCCTGCCCGGTACCCGCCGCTGGGACTGGCCGAAGGTGCTCGCCGAAGCGCACGCCATGAACCGGGACTACGACCGGCGGGCCGCTGAACTCGACAAGAAACCGCAGGCCACGCCACCGCGCCGCCGTCGGAGAAAGGACCCCAACCAGTGACATCGAGCAACCCGAACTATGTATTTCCGGACTGTCCCGACTGCGGAAGACCGGTCCAGACGACCGACCTTGACCAGGGTGGCGAGTATGAGCCGCTCGGCGGTGCCGATCCGGCGGTCGGCCGGTTCCGCGCCCGGGCCAGTCAGGTTGCCGGCGTCGTCGGCCTCGCCCCGCGTCCGGTCGCCGGTGCGCCGGACCTCGACCGGCTCACCCTGCACCCGTGCGGGCACCACCTCGACGGCGACGCCGCCGCCGCCTACAACCTCCAGGCGGTAAACCTCACCTTCCCCAACTTCGCCGTACGGATCGTGGTGGTGGTGCCGGCGTCGGTCACCGGACGGGCGGAGCCGACCCTGTACGACGTTCGCACGACAGCCGGATACGACGAACTGGTCACCGAAGCCGCCGCCGCCGACGTCGACCCGATGGCCGACCGGATCCGCCGGCTGGCCGAGCAGGCGATTACCGCGCTGCCGGACCTGCGGCCGTGCTGCCCGCCGTGGTTCCACGCCGGTGAGCCGGCGCCGACCGTCGGCGCCGACCGGTGAGCGCCGGCCGGGTGTGGGCCGGCCCCGTCGGCGCCGACCCGCCCACGACGCTCGACGTCGGCCGCGAGTTCGTCGACGTCGGATACACCGGCGACCCCGGGCCGCGGTTCCCCGCCGAGACGCCGGCCGACGAGCTGCCCCCGGGAGGCTTCTACCGCCGCCGAGCCGTGATCCGCGTAACCCGCGCATCCCTGCTGACCCACGTCGCGATCCGGATCCTGTGCGGCCTGCCGCTCCGATCCCGACACCTACGCGACCGGGCCGCCCGGATCCAGGACGCGCACCGCCTCTACCGGCCCCGCCAGCACAGCCGACACCGCCGGCGCCGACGCCGACGCCGCTGACCATCCACCCCCGCAGGTACAGGAAGGCCCCCGCATGACCGACCACCCCACCGACCAGCCCGATCGGGTCCTCGCCATCCGCATGCACGCCCTGGAGATGGCGACCACACTCGTCGTTGACGGGCCCAGCGCCCCGTACGCGACCTACACCCCGGGCAGAGGCGCCCCGCCCCGGCCGCCAGCGATCGCCAGCGACGGGGACCAGGTCAGCGCCGTGATCGCGGTCGCCGAACAGTTCGCCGAATGGCTGGAGCGCGGCAGCCGCCCGCCGGTCGCCCCGGTCGCCGCTATCTCGCTCGTCCCACCCAACCACGACTAGAACCGTGACCGTCGATATAACACACAGCCACCAAACATGAAACCTGCACGGTTACCGCTCAGTTTCGATGCCGGGATCACCGGCCCAACACCGCACCACCCCGCAAACCCGTAACACACAGTCACAACGGGGGACAGCAACATGATCGAGCGCGACGGCGTCCGCTACCTCACCGCCTCAGAAATCCGCCACGAACCCGGCTACGGCGACATCACCCCCGGCCTACTCCGAACCTGGGTCGCCAGCGAGAAGATCCGCCCCGTCACCGTCGGGGAACTCGCCGCCGCCCTCGGCTACCACGTACCCGCCGACATCGACCCCGACCAGCCCGCCCGGGCCAGAGGCACCAGCGGCCCGGAAAACGTCTACCGCTGGCACGACGTCGTCCGCGTCGAAACCGCCACCCGCCGCGCCCGCGTCGGCCGCCACCGAGGCCGCCAACCCCGCACCACACGACACGACCCGCCCGAACCCGTAGCAGCTTGACGGGTTGGCACGCACGTACCAAACTGTCAATCCAACGCCATCCGCAGCGCCCGCAGTGTGTCCAACGACCACCGGGCGCTGCGTCGTATCCGGCACCCGGCCAGGCGCCGGGGAGCTGTCCCGGTCGGGCACCGGGCCGCGCCACGAAGCCACACGACCTCGACGGCCAACGCTGCCCCCAAACGCTGCACAGGGGGTGGAACCGTCATGCCCGCAGCACTCGACCCCGACCGCCGCGCCGCGATCGAGCAGGCCATACGCGACGGCAACGGCACCGCCTCCTGTCGCGGCATCGCCGCCGACCACGGCGTCAGCCCGTCCACCGTGCGCCGCATCGCCAAGGACATCGGCCTGCCGGACGCGTTCGCACGTGCCCAGACCAAAAACGCGACGCGGGCGAGGGTCGCCGACATGGCGGCGCAGCGCGGCCGGCTCGCGCAAACGATGCTCGACCTCGCCGAGCACATCGCCGCCCGGGCGACCGCCCGATACGTGTACTACGTCGCGACGAAAGACGACGTGCACCGGGTCGAGCTGGACGAGCCGCCGCTGTCCGAGGTCCGGCAGGCGCTCACCGCCGCCGGGATCGCCGCCGATAAGCACATGGCGCTGATCCGGTTCGACACGAAGGACGGTGCCGACCAGCGCGCGCTGAGTCTCGTCGACGCCCTGGTCTACGGACTCGGTCTGCACCCGGACGGAGAGGCCGACATCGACGACGGCTATCCGGTGCCGCTGCCGACGCCGGAGCAGCTCGCCGGCGAGCCGGGCGACGACGACGGGTACACCCCGCCGCCGATCGACGGGGGCGGGCAGTGACGGCCGCCACCACCACGGCGGCGGCCCGGCACCCGGTACAACCGGGCCGGCCCCGGTCGACCACCCGCGTCCAGCCGGTGATTACCGCCGAAGCGCCCCGGCTGTCGCCGGCGCAGATCGCGTCCATCCGCCAGTCCCGGGCGCAGATCAACCTGTGGACCGGGGCGATCCGGTCCGGCAAGACTGTGGCGTCGCTGCTGCGGTGGCTGCTCTACATCCGCACCGCGCCGACCGGTGGCCGGCTCGTCATGATCGGCCGGACGAAAGACACGCTCAACCGCAACGTGTTCTCGGTGCTCACCGACCCGGCGATCTTCGGCGCGCTCGCGTCGGAAGTGCACTACACGCCGGGCGCGAACGTCGCGGTCATCCTCGGCCGGGTCGTCGACGTGATCGGCGCGAACGACGCCCGGTCAGAGTCGCGGTTGCGTGGCCTGACCTGTGTCGGCGCGTACGTCGACGAGGCGACGCTAGTCCCACGTGAGTTCTGGGTGCAGCTTCTCGGCCGTACGAGCGTCGACGCGGCGAAGATCTTTGCGACGACGAACCCGGACAACCCGGCTCACTACCTGCGGCGGGACTACCTGCTGCGGGCCGACGAGCCGGCGATGAACCTGCGGCACTGGCACTTCACGATCGATGACAACCCGGTGCTGTCGGCGGCGAAGAAGGCCAACTACAAAGCCCAATTTACCGGTTTGTTCTATAAGCGGTTCATTCTCGGCTTGTGGGTTGCCGCCGAAGGCGCGATCTATGACATGTGGGACGAAGATCGGCACATTGTCGATGATCACGAGTTGCCGCTGATCGAGCGGTGGCTGTCCGTCGGCGTCGACTACGGCACGTCGAACCCGTTCGCTGCCGTGCTGATCGGCCTGGGAGTCGACCGGCGGCTGTACGTGGTCAGTGAGTACCGGTACGACTCCCGCCGCACGCTGCGGCAGCGGACCGACCGGCAGTACGCCGACGCGCTCACCGCATGGCTCGCCGACGTGCCGATCCCCGGGGCGAGCCCGGGCCCGGATCCGCTGACCGGCCGGCCCCGGCAACACCGTGGCGTCAGTCCGGAATGGACGTGCGTCGACCCGTCGGCCGCGTCGTTCATCACCGAACTGAACGACGGCGGGGTGATCCTTCCGACCCGGGCCCGTAACTCGGTGCTCGACGGGATCCGAACCGTGGCGTCACTGCTGGCCACGGGCCGGCTGCTGGTCCACCGGTCATGCCGGGCGCTGATCGACGAGTTCCCCGGCTACGCCTGGGACGACAAGAAGGCGCAGAAAGGCGACGACGTGCCGATCAAGGCCGACGATCACAGCCTGGACGCGCTGCGGTACGGCATCTACACCACCGA
>NZ_PJMP01000001.1:5295000-7989562 GCF_002846275.1 Plantactinospora sp. CNZ320 | reverse complement strand
GGGTGACGGTCGTCGCCGCCAGCACGGCACCGAGCCGTCTAGAGATCACCATGGTCGGACACGTTAATACGGCCCCTGACCCGGGGGAAGAACCGAACTCCCGGCGGCGCCCGGGGCGGTGCGGTGAGCGACCGCCACGGACGCCGTCATCCCCACCACAAGGATGATGCACCGGCGATTCTTAACCGGTTAAGGACGAACCTACCTCGACCGGCTACAGATAGTCAAGGACGTCACTGCGCTCTGGCGCCGGCGAAAGCACGGATTCCCGGTACGGGCGAAACGGGTTTACCGGGGACGGCAAGGGTTCACCGGCGCCAGGCCGGGTAGAAAGCCGGGATCGGACGACTGAGGAGGCCGGCATGGTCGGGGTGGGCTACACGCTGATGTGTGAACAGACCGGGCCCAAGGAACTGGTCGACCAGGCGGTCCGGGCCGAGCAGGCGGGCTTCGACTACCTGGTCATCTCCGACCACTACTCCCCCTGGCTCGCCTCCCAGGGCCACTCGCCCTACGCCTGGTCGGTGCTGGGCGCGGTCGCCCACGCCACCTCCCGGATCAGGCTGATGACCTACGTGACCTGCCCGATCCGGCGGTACCACCCGGCGGTGGTGGCGCAGAAGGCCGCGACGATCGGGGTGATGTCCGACGGCCGGTTCACCCTCGGGCTCGGCGCCGGGGAGAACCTCAACGAACACGTGGCGGGCGCCTGGCCGTACGTGCACCAGCGGCACGAGATGCTGGAGGAGGCGTTGCAGATCATCCGGCCACTGCTGGACGGGGAGAACCTCTCCTACTCCGGCAACCACTTCGAGGTGCCCGAGGCGTACCTCTGGGACCGGCCGGCCGGTCGGATCCCGATCGCCGTCGCGGCCTCCGGGCCGCACTCGGTCGAGCTGGTCACCGAGTACGCCGACGCGCTGGTCTGCGACAACCCGGACGCGGCGGTGGTCAGGATGTACGACGAGCGTGGCGGCGCCGGCAAGCCCCGTTACGGGCAGGCGGCGGTCTGCTACGGCCCCGACACCGACGACTGCCGCAAGACGGTGCACGACCAGTGGCGCTGGGCCGCCCTGAACTGGACGGTCAAGGCGGAACTGCCCGGACCGGAGTCCTTCGTCAGCGCCAGCGAGGCGATCCGCCCCGAGGACATCGCGCAACTCGTGCCCTGCGGGCCGGACCTGGACTCGCACGTCGAGGCGTTCCGCAAGTACGTCGACGCCGGCTTCACCGACGTGGCGTACGTGCAGGTGGGTGTCGAGGGTCAACAGATGTTCCTGGACTGGGCCGAGAACGAACTGCTGCCCCGGCTGCGGGAGCTCTGATCGCCGATGCGATTCGGTCGTGTCGAGGTCCGCCCGCTCGGCGGTGGACTGGGCTGCCTGTTGATGATCCTGATCTCGATCATCGGCTCGATCGTGCTGACCGTACTCGTGAACCTGCTCATCTGATCGGTCGGCCGGTGCTCGACCGACCGGCCCGGCTATCGGGGCGTGCCCGGCGTGTCGGGCATTCCTCCCGGGCGGTCGGGTCAGCTGTCCCTGGATCGGTCTCCGGCGGTACACGAGGCTCAGCCCCAGGCAGTCGTACGGCTGTCGCGTGGCTACGCGACGGAGACGAGTATGCGGTTCAGAATCCTGGGTCCCCTGTCCGTCGAGGTCGCCGGTGCTCCACTCCGGATCCGGAGCGCCCGGGTCTCGACCCTGCTCGCGACACTGCTCCTGGAGGCCAACCGGACGGTACCGACCGACCGGCTGATCGAGGCGGTGTGGGGCTGGCACGCGCCGCCCACCGCCCGCGCCCAACTGACGATCGTGGTGTCCCAACTGCGCCGGCTGCTCGACCGGGCCGGCGCGCAGCGGCAGGTGGTGCTCACCGAGACGGCCGGTTACCGGCTCGCCGTGACGACCGACGAACTCGACGCGCTGCTCTTCGAGCGGTACGTCGCCGAGGCGGAACGCGCGGCCTCGACCGGCCGGCCCGCCGAGGCGGTCGCCCGGCTGAGGTCCGCGCTCGACCTGTGGCGCGGAGCCGCGCTGGCCGGGACGCCCGGTCAACTGGTCGGGACGGCGGCCACCCTGCTGACCGAGCGGCGGGCCGCGATCCGGGCCCGCTGCGTCGAACTCGAACTCGCGCTCGGTCGGCACGCCGACCTGGTCACCGAACTGGTCGGGCTGGTCGCCGCGGACCCGTTCAACGAGCGCGTCCGGGAGAACCTGGTGCTCGCGCTCTACCGCTGCGGCCGGGTCACCGAGGCGCTCACCGGCCTGCGGGACTTCCGGCAGCGGCTCGCCGACGAGGTAGGCATCGAGCCTGGGCCGCGCCTGACGGCGCTCCAGCACCGGATCCTCAACCGCGATCCCGCGCTCGACCTCCCGGCCGCGCCACCCGAGCCGCCGCAGCGGGTACCGGCGGCAGCCGTCGCGAGCACCGACCGCGCATCCGCGCCGACGCCGAGCGGTACGCCACCCGTCGCCCCCGCCCAGGCGGCGCCCGTTGCCGCGCACACCAGTCAGGCGAGTGTTGCCGCGCACACCGGTGCGGGGGCCGGGCCGGAAGGCCGGTTGGCGATCGCGGTCGACTTGGGTGGCGTCGACTCGAACCGGCCCGGACGGCGCCCGGGTGGGCCACCGGCCCGCCGTCGGGTCGCCGGACGACCGGCTCGCCGGCCGGGTGGGCTGCCCAGCCGACGCCCCGGCGGGCAGCCGGGCGGCCCGGCCCGCCGTCGACCCAGCGGCCGGGAGGGTACGACCGAACAGCCCAGCGGAGGCGTCGGGGAGACCCCGTGGCAACTACCACCCGTGGTCGCCGACTTCGTCGGGCGGGAAGCCGAACTGGCAGTGGTCCGCCGCACCCTCGACAGTGCAACCGCACGCACCGGACCGGCCGTGGTGGTCGTCTCGGGCCTGCCCGGGATCGGCAAGACGGCACTGGCGGTCCGGGCCGGCTGGGACGTCGGCCCCGGTCACCCGGACGGCTGCCTGTACGCCGAACTCGTCGACGACCAGGGCGCGCCGGTGGACCCGTACGAGGTGCTCGGCGGGTTCCTGTGCGCGCTCGGCGTACCCGAGGCGTCGGTTCCGGCCGGGCGTACCGAGCGGCGGGACCTCTACCGGTCGATGGTGGCGCGCCGCCGGATCCTGGTCCTGCTCGACGGTGCCGTCGACGAGGGGCAGGTACGCCCACTGCTGCCCACCGGCCCGGCCTCGGCGACACTGGTGACCGCCCGGTCCCCGCTGGCCGGACTGGATGGCGCCCACCGGGTCACCCTCGACGTGCTGCCGGTCGAGCCGGCGGTCCGGTTGCTCGCCGGAATGCTGCCGGAACGGGTGGCCGGCGACCTGCCTGCCGTACACCGGATGGTGCAGCTCTGCGACCGGCTTCCGCTGGCGATCCGGGTCAGCGGAAATCGGCTCGCGGTCCGGGCGGACCTGTCGTTGGCCCAGGCCGTCGACCGGCTCGCCGAGCACCGGCTCGACGCGCTCACCGACGGCGACCGGGACGTGCGGCGCGAGCTGACCGGGGCGTACCAACGGCTGGCGGCACAACCGGCGACACTGCTGCGCAGGCTCGGGGTACTGCCGGTGGCCGAGTTCCCGGGCTGGCTCGCCGTCCCGCTGCTGGACGCCGACCCGAGCAGCGCCGAGCGGGCGCTGGCCGCCCTGACCGACGCCGGTCTGGTGCGACAGGTGCCGGACCGCCGCACCGGGCTGCCCCGCTACCGGATGCCGGAACTCGTCCGGCTGTACGCGGCGGAACGGGTCGGCGTCGACGATCCACCGCCGACCCGGGCGACGGCGCACCGCCGGGCGTACTGGTGGCTGCTGGACCTGGCGTTGCGCGCCGACCGGCAGCTGCCCGAGCAGGTCTTCCCGGCCGGCGAGATCGGCCTGCCACCCGGGTTCGGGCCGGGCGACGAACTCCTGCGCGCCGTCGACGCCGACCCGCTCGGCTGGCTCGGCGCCGAACGGCACCTGGTGATCGGCGCCGCCGAGCGGGCCGCCAGCCTCGGCGACACCGAACTGGCCTGGCGGCTGGCGGTGGCACCGACCAACTTCCTGCACCAGCGGGGCCTGACCGAGCTGTGGCAGCGGGCGATCGAGCACGGGCGCGCCGCCCTGCGGGGCCGCCGGGGTGCCGATCGCGGCCAGGCGCTGGTGTCGCTCGGCAACGCCCTGCTGCTGCTCTCCCGGGCCGAGTCCGCTGCGGCCTGGACGGCGGCACGGGCCGCCCGGCGGCTCTTCGAGGAGCTGGGCGATCCGGACCGGGCGGCGGCGTGCACGGCCGTCGGGTGGCTGGCCGAGCAGCGTCCCGGTCCGACGGCGGCCCCGGCCGGCCTCGGCGTCCGGCGCGGCGCCGACGAGCCGACCGCGCCGCGCCGGACGGGAACGCTGCGCGGAGTGATCCGACGGATCGGGGTCGCGCCCCGGGCCACCCCGATCCGCTGCCCCGCCGACCAGCCGGAGCCGCCGCCACGCCGGGCGGTCGGCGGCGCTCCGGCACCGCGCCGCTCGTCAGTCCAGCGACCGCCAGAAGTCGTAGCGGTGTTCCCCGGCCAGGTCCGCCCGCCGGATCCCGCCCTGTCCCGGCGCGAGTGACTGGACGTACCTGGACCGGTCGTCGTACGGCGCCCAGCCGGGGCTGCCCGGACCGTTCGGGTTGCCGGTGTGCGCGAAGCGGGTCCAGTACCTGACGATCTGCTCGGCGAGCCGCCGTTGGCCGGCGTCCAGCGGCTGCGCGTACCCGACGTCGAACAGGTACGGCAGCTCGGCCAGGTGGTAGGCACCGGTCGGGAAGCTCGGCGCGGGTTCCGCCGCGAACCACGGGGCGTACGGGTCGGCGAACTCGTAGACGTAGCTGGGCACGTACCCGGCGAAGCTGGCGGCGGCGTCGAGCGTCGGGCGGACGTACTCGTGATCCGTCATCACCGCGGCCAGCGCCTCGCTGGCGGAGCCGTAGTCGCCGCGCGGGTAGCGGGCCCCCACGGCCGTCGCCTTCGCCCCGAAGCTGGCGGTGAGCTGTTCCTGGTACTGCCGCTCGGTGAGCGGGCACCGGCCGGTGCCCGGCCCGTTCGGGCAGTTCGCGCCGACGCGCTCCATGCCCCACACCTGGGCGCGGTACTCGTCGGAGGTCACTCCGGTCAGCACCGGTACCCGGTGGAACCGGCCGGTGGCCAGCGCCCGGGCCGGGTCGACCGGCAACACGGACCCGCCGGCGGACGGGCCGGCGTCGAACCCGAGCCCCGGGTAGCCGGCCCTGGCCAGCAGTTCCGCCGGGCTCCGCCCACGCAGGCAGTCGACGACCCCGGCCGGATCGTCGGCACAGCCGAGTTCGCCCGCCAGCGCGACACCCTGCCGCTCGGCCTGCTGGCGGCCGGGCAGCGGGCTGGTGCAGGAGTTGCTCTGGATGATCACCTTGGCGAAGAGGCCGGCGGAGGCGGGTGCGGCCAGGTGGGTGCAGACGCTTGTCGCACCGGCCGACTGGCCGAAGAGCGTGACGTTGCCCGGGTCACCGCCGAAGGCCGCCGCGTTGTTCCGCACCCAGCGCAGCGCCGCCTGCTGGTCCTCCAACCCGAAGTTGCCCGAGGTCGGCTGCCCCGGCCCCCGGTCCAGCGCCGGATGGGTCAGGAATCCGAACGGGCCGAGCCGGTAGTTCAGGGTGACGACGACCTGGCCCGGCACCGCCAGCGACCGGCCGCCGTAGGTGTCACCCTGGCCGAACAGGAAGTGCCCGCCGTGCAGCCAGACCAGCACCGGCAGCTTCGCCCCCGGCCGGTGGGTTGGGGTGGTCACGTTCAGGTACAGGCAGTCCTCGGATTCGCTGGGCCGGTCCATCGGCAGGCCCGGCAGTTGGGCACAGGCAGCACCCGGCCGGGTCGCGTCCCGTACCCCCGTCCAGGGTTGGGCCGGTTGCGGCGACGTCCAGCGGCGCTGGCCGGTCGGCGGTGCCGCGTAGGGGATGCCGGCGAACGTGCGGCGGTCGGCCGCGACACCACCCCGGACGGCTCCGGCCGTCGTCCGTACCACCGCGGCGTCCGGCCCGACCCCGGCCCGGTCGGCGGATTCGGCGGCGGCACCGGCCAGGCCGACGCTGCCGGCACCGACAGCGACGCCAGCGACGGCGATGGTGCCGACAGCGACCGCGAGCGCGACCGTCGTCGCGACGCCTCGGAGACGGGTACGGCGTACCGCGCCGACGGGCCCGGTTCGGTGGGCGAGGATCGCCCGGATGGTGGCTCGCACGTGCTCCTCCTGGAGGTCGTCGACCGATCGGGTGTACGAGGTACGCAGCGCTTGCGTACGTCGTACACCCGCTTCGTGCAGATCGTTGACAGCCAGGTGATGCGACGTCAAAGTCCGAAGTGAGCAGCACTAGTGCGCTAACCGGGGCGCACCGGGGCCGAGCAGGGAGAGTGCTGCGGACACGGCCGGTTCACTATGCTCGGATCCAGCCAGGTGCCCTAGTGCGGTGCGCCGCCGCGTCGACCGGAGGTGAGCGTGCCCCGCCCCGACCCGCCGTACCTGCGAATCGTCGCCGCGCTCCGCACCCGGATCCACTCCGCCGAGCTCCGTCCGGGCGACCGGGTCCCGTCCACCCGGGAGATCATGCGGGAGTGGGGCGTGGCGATGGCGACCGCCACCCGGGTGCTGAGCACGCTCGGCGAGGAGGGCCTGGTGACGGCGGTGCCCGGTCGGGGCACGGTGGTCGCCGGGATCTCCCGAACCACGCCAGCCGGCGGTCGCCGGGTTCCGGCGGGTCGGCAGCCGTCCGTCGCCGGGCAGCGCCGCCGGACGCCCGGTCGTTCCGAACCGGAGCTGAGCGAGCGGCAGATCGTGCGTACGGCGATCGACATCGCCGACACCGAAGGGCTGCCGTCGACCACGATGCGACGGGTGGCGACAGAGCTGGGGGTGGCCACCATGTCGCTCTACCGGCACGTACGCGGCAAGGACCACCTCGTACTGCTGATGGCCGACGCCGCGTTCGGCGAGGAGCGCCTGCCCGACTCTCCCCCGCCGGGATGGCGGGCCCAGCTCGAACTCGTCTGCCGGCTCCAGTGGTCGATCTACCGGCGCCACCCCTGGCTGGCCCAGGTCGTCTCGCTGACCCGCCCCCTGCTGGCCCCGAACGCGATGGCGCACACCGAGTGGACGATGCGGGCGGTCGGCGAGCGTGGCCTCGACCTCGACACGATGCTGCACGTGGCGGCGACGAGCGCGAACTACGTACGCGGCACGGCGGTGAACCTGGAACGCGAGGCCGAGGCCGAACAGGACACCGGAATCACCGGCGACCAGTGGATGCGGGCCCGGCGGGCCGACGTCGCGGCGCTCTTCGCGGCCGGCTCGTTTCCGCTGCTCGCCAGGATCGCCACCCGGCCCGACATCGACCTGAACCTCGACGGCCTCTTCGAGTTCGGCCTCCAGCGCCTACTCGACGGGCTCGCGCCACTGTTCGGAAACCCGGACCGTTGACCGGGTCGACCGCTGCCAGTTCGCCGAAGTGCGCCGGAGCCGGATCGCCGGGACTGCGCGGATACCGGCCGGGTTACGGCGAAGCCTCGACGCAGAGCGCCACCACCTCGTCCAGCCCGATCCGGTCGACAGGATCCGCGCGCAGCAGACCGGTGACGATCCGGCGCAGCGGGGGCGGCACCGCAGGCCCGCCGAAGGACGGCTCCAGCAGCGCCGCCACCCACTCCTCGAGCCCCCGAACGGGCAGCCCCGACACGTCGAGACCGGCCGGGGAGACCCGGTCGGCCAGCCACAGTGCCAGCACGCCGAGGCTGAACAGGTCCGCCGTCGGGTCCGGCGTCGCGCCCCGCCACTGCTCGGGGGCGACGAACCCGGCCGCGCCGGAGAGCCGCAGGTCCAGGTAGGACCAGTCGTCCGGCCCGCCGGTGCGCAACGCGGCCAGTTCCAGGTCGACCAGCCGGAGTTCCCCGTCCGGCAGCAGCAGGACGTTCTCCGGCGCCAGGTCCCGGAGTACCACGCCGACCGGGTGCACCGCGCCGAGCAGCCGGGCCAGCCGGCCGAGCAGATGTCGCCAGCCGGGCAGGTGTTGCTGCCAGCCGGGCTGGTGTTGCCTGCCGGGGCGGTCCGGATCGGTCGCCGGCAGGTTCGGCAGGTCGGCGGAGAGTGGTCGCCCCGGGAGCAGTTCCTCGACGAGGAACCTGTGGTCGCCCTGCACGAACTCGCGCAGTGGCCGGGGCGTCACGCCGAGCAGAAGCAGGTGCCGCAACACCCGCGCCTCGTGTCCGAGCAGGTCCCGGACGTCCCGGTCGTACGCGTCGGCCCCGACGTACGGCCGGGCCTCCTTGATCAGGACCTCGACGCCGGTACGCAGGTCCCGGGCCCGGTAGACGCCACCCTTGTTCGCCTGCCGGAGTGCGCCGGTGACCGCGTACCTGCCCCCGATCAGGACCGCAGCCGGTCCGGTCGGGTCGACAGGCCCCCACGTCCCTGTCGACCCGACCGCCCCCGTTGACCCGGCCGCCCCCGCCGGCCTGACCGGGTCCCCCGACCCGGCAGGTCCTCCCGACCGCGCGGCTGCACCGAACCGCGCGGACTCCCCCAGCCGCGCGGCTCCCGCCGACCACGCCGGTCCCCCCGACCCGGCCGGGCCCTCCGACTCGGTCGATCCCCCCGACCGAGCAGGTACCACTGGCCCGACCGGGCCCCCCGGTCCGCCCCCCACGGACCCGGCCGTCCCCGCCGGACCGGTGACCGGACCGGCGGCGGACGTCCCCAGGAGCTGCATCGACGCCACCGACCAACCGGGTCCGTTCGGCCCGACGGAACGGGTTGGCCGCAGCGGTGTCCCCGGCACCGCCGAAGCCGCCCGCCCCGGGGCCGGATCGAACGGCGGTTCCGCCCAGGCCGGTGGCCGGAAGACCGGCTCGCAGCGGTCCTCCACCAGGTTGCCCTCCGGATCGACCAGGTAGCGCCGGTACCGGCCCTCGTCGTCGGGTACCCCGACCCCGCCGAAGGAGCCGTACCGGTAGTGCACCACCCCACCCCACTGGTACGGCCGGTCGGAGAGGACGGCCGGCCCCACGTAGCCGGCGGTCGCCTCGTCGAGACGTCTCGCCAGTTCCCGGAAGAGTTCGTCGGTCGCGGGGTGCACGGTGAGGAACTTTCCGGCCCGGGCCCTCGGTGCCCGGGGACCGTTGAGTTCGGCGAGTCCCGCCGCGGTGGCGACGAAACTGAACCCGGTACCGGTCTCGACCAGCACCGGAGCGCACGCCGCGAGCACCAGCGCCGCGTTCGCGGGCGTCGCCGAGACGTGCAGTTTCCAGCCCTGCGATCGGTTGACCGGCAGCGCCGGGGCGACCACCGTCCGCCCTGCCCACTGCCGCACGGTCCAGCCGGCGAGGCTGATCCGCTCCAGCAGCCCGACGACCAGGTCGGCCGGCTCAGGCTGCCCGGACCACGCCGGTTGGCGGGCGGGAGTCGAGGTCCGCCCGCGCGGCGGCGCGGCGAGACCGGTACTCCGGCTCGCGGTTGCCGACGACTCGGGCGTCATAGGTCTCCCCGGTTTGGCGATTGGTGAAGTGCCGGCCGTGGTGAGTGGCGGCTGGCACCGCCGACGAGAGTGCCGGTCGGGCGCATCGAGCCGGCATCGATCCGCCATCGAGTACCGCCGGCCGGGTCCGGTTCGGCCGCCGGGGTCGGCCATCCGGTGACAGATCCGGTCGGGTACCGGACCGTACGGAGACAGGCCGGATTTTCCCGAGTGGACTGGGACACCGGTCCCAGGCCCGCGGGACCTCCGACGGGACATGATGCACAGCCGACGGACCGTTCCGCGCCCCGTTGAACAGCGGGCCTAGGCTGCGGACAAACCGTCGCCACCAGCGCCGAGAACCGTCGAGATTGGATTACGAGGGGAGTGCCATGACCGCTAAGCCGATTCGCCCGGTTCAGCCGATCGAGATCGAACCGATCGTCATCGCCAGCGACAACAGCTTCGCGCACGCCTACGGCAGCGTCGCGGAGATGCTGAGCGAGAAGGACATCGGCGCCAAGGCCCAGGGCGGCCTTGAGTTCTTCGACAAGGCGGGCCGTCGGCTCGCGCCGGTACTCAGCCACGCCTGGGAGCTGGAGGGGCTGGTACCGACGCTGGAGGATCCCGACCCGGAGCTGGTCCAGGGCCGGCTACAGGCCGTCGTCCAGCACGTCGGCGACTACATCCGCCGGCACCCGGAGACCGTCGCCGACTCCGGGCTGACCGTGGACGAGGCGATCGCCGCACTGCCACAGCTCGGCGGCGGCACGCTCGCCGAGGATGCGGCGCACTTCCCGGGCGGCGACTCGCCCTCCGGTGGCGTCAGGCTGATGACGCAGGGTGGGTGGTTCCACAACTCCCTGCACGCGGCCGGCTGGACACACTGAGCACTTGATCGGACAGGGGTCGAAGGGGTGACGTCCACCGAGGACACCGGGCGGTGGCCCGCACGTCGGGTCGCCGTGCTGGTCGGGGCAGCCGTTGTCGTCGCGCTCGCGGTGATCGGGCAAGTGATCAACATTGGTGACACGACGGTCCAACTGACCGGAGAGACCGCGGTGATCGCGCTCGCATTCACCGCCATGGGCGCGTTGGTCCTGGTAGGCATACCCGGACATCTCGTGGGCCGGCTCATGCTCGCCGCCGGGGGGGCGGCGAGCATGGCCACGCTCGCGGAAAGCTGGGGAAACATCCTGCCCGCCGCCTGGCTGAGCCAGTGGGCCTGGTGGCCGCCGTACGGGCTGATCTTCCTTTCCCTGCTGGTCTTCCCGGACGGCCGCCTGCCGTCCCGGCGGTGGCGACCGGTCGCGGTGCTGATGGTCGTCGGCATCACCGTCGCCTCGCTCGCCTACGCGATGGCCGCCCTGGACGACCCCTACAGCCTGATCAGCGTCGCGGAGGCGGCGCCAACCCAGCGAGCCCGCACGCTCGTGCTGGTCGGACTGCTCGGCATCGGGGTCACCGTGCTCGGCCTGCTGGCGACACTGGTCGCGCTGGTGTTGCGCTGGCGACGGGCCGACGGTGAGACCCGGGCGCAGTTGGCCTGCCTGCTGGCAAGCGCGATCCTGCTGCTGCTCGGCCTCGTGCTGGAGACCATCGACCTGCCCGGAGCATGGGTGATCATGGTGGTCGCACTTCCGGTCGGGATGGCCGTCGCGGTGCTGCGCTACCGGCTGTACGGGCTGGACCAGGTCATCAACCGGACCATCGTCTGGCTGGTGATGAGCCTGCTGGTGATCGCCGCCTTCGTCGGGTTGATCACCCTGCTGCGCGACCTGCTGATGGCGGGGAGCACCTCGAACGCCTCGCTGGTCGCCACCGGGCTGATCGCGGTCGCCTTCGAGCCGGCCCGGGGCCGGGTGCAGCGGGGGGTCAACCGGTTGCTCTACGGCGACCGGGACGACCCGTACCAGGTGATGGCCCGGCTCGGCGAGCTGCTCGGCCGTACCGTCGAGCCCGGCGCGGTGCTGCCACTGCTCACCGACACCATCGCGCGGTCACTGCGGGTGCCGCACGTAGCGGTCGAGGTGGAGGGGCGGGAGGGGCCGCGGGTCCTCGCCGCGCACGGCACCGCCAACACCCCGATCGAGGCGTTCGACATGGTGACCCGGGGGGAACATGTCGGGCGGCTGCTCGTGGCGAACCGCAGCGCGGCGAGCCGGTTCACCCCGACAGAGCGGCGGCTGCTGGGCGACCTGGCGCTGCACGCCGCGGTGGCGGCCGACGCCGTCCGACTCATCCACGACCTTCAGGAGTCCCGGGAGCGGTTGATCACCGCCCGGGAGGAGGAGCGCCGGCGGCTCCGCCGCGACCTGCACGACGGGCTGGGCCCGACGCTTGCCGGAATGGCGATGCAGGTCCGAGCGGCGCACAAGCTCGTCGCCGGGCAGCCCCGCACCAGTCGGATCCTCGACGCGCTCACCGCCGACCTGCAGACCTGCACCGCCGAGGTACGCCAGCTCGTCGACCAGCTCCGGCCACCGGCGCTGGACCGTGGGCTCGCCGCCGCGCTGCGCAACGAGTGCGCCCGGTTCGACAGCCCGACCCTCTCGGTGCGGTTGCGGGTCGACGGGAACCTCCAGGGGCTGCCGGCGGCGATCGAGGTGGCCGCGTACCGGATCGTCGCGGAGGCGCTGAACAACGTGACCCGACACTCGCAGGCCGACACCTGCTGGGTCAACGTGCGCCGGGACCGGGCGCTGACGGTGGAGATCGTGGACGACGGGGTGGGGCTCGGGCCACGCCGGCCCGGTGGTGTCGGCCTCGACTCGATGCGGGAACGGGCCACCGAACTCGGCGGAGAGTTCGACATCACCCCGACCAGTCCACATGGTACGTCCATCCGGGTGTGTCTGCCGTTCCAGCCGACTTTGCCCGACCAGGCGACGGGTACGGCGACGCAGGACGGCCCAACCCCTCTCGGACGAGTGGCCACCGAAGCACCGGCCGGACCTCCCGCCACCACCGGCCGTACGGGCGGCGACGCCGGACCCGACAGCGGTGCCGGTAGCCCGGACGGCTGCTGGGGAGTCGCTCACCGCTCCGTCGATACCGCCCCGGAGTCGGAGGTGCCGCAACCGCGGAGCGCGGCGGCACAGCCCGCCGGCGCCGCACCGCCGGCCGCCAACAGCCAGAGTCCGGACAGCGACGCGGGACGGCCGGGCTAGACCGCTACGCTGAACCCGCGATGCGCAGCCCGGCTCCGCGGTGGCCTTTCTGCCGGCCGATGGCAGCGCACAGGACGCGATGTGCGGGCAGAGGCGGCGACGAGCATGGTGCACGGTGGACGGATCCTCATCGTCGACGACCACCCGGTGGTGCGCCGAGGGCTGCGCACCATGCTCGAGGGCGAGTCGTGGGTGAGCGAGGTGTTCGAGGCGGCAACCACCGCCGAGGCGATCAGCACCGCGGTCACCGAGCGGGTCGAGGTGATCGCGATGGACGTGTCGCTGCCGGACGGTGACGGCGTCGACGCCACCGCCCGGATCGTCCAGTCCCGTCCGGAGACCAAGGTGCTGATGCTGACGATGGCCAACGACGAGGAGATCGTGGCCCGGGCGCTGCGGGCGGGCGCCCGGGGCTACGTACTCAAGGACACGGATCCGGACGCCGTCATCGACGCGCTGCGTACGGTCGCTCAGGGTGGCGTCGTGCTGGGCCCCGGGATCGGACCGTCGGTACTCACCACGCTCAACCGGGGGCCGGTCGAGCTGCCGGCGCCGTTCAACCAGCTCACCTCAAGGGAACGGGACATCCTCGGTCGGCTGGCCTTCGGCGACACCAACGCGAAGATCGCCCGACACTTCGGGCTCAGCGAGAAGACGGTACGCAACCAGCTCTCCGCGATCTTCGCGAAGCTGGGCGTCGCGGACCGGGTCCAGGCCGCTCTGCTCGCCCGCGACGTCGGGCTCGGCACCTGAGCCGCCCCGGTGGTGCTCAACCCGACCGCAGGTCGAACTCGACGACCACCGGGTAGTGGTCCGAGGCGGATTCCGCCGCCCCACCGGTGACCACCCGCGGATGGTGGGCCAGCCGGGCGAGCGGCGGCGTGCCGAGCAGGTAGTCGAGTCGCATCGCGGTGAACTCCGCTCCGCCGCCCGCGCTGGTCGGTACGGTCCGCGGCGGCTCCGCCCGGTCCGGCGGCGTGTCGGTGCCCGGCGAGCGGAACAGGTCCACGAAACCCGCCCGGTACAGCGCACCAACCGCCCGGCTGTCCACGGTCACCCCGTCCGGCATCAGGTGCCGCCCCCGGTACTCCGGCGACAGCCGGCCGATCCGCTCGTCGTGCCGGTCGAGCGGGTCGAGGGTGTTCAGGTCACCCATCAGCAGGACCAGCCGCTCCGGTAACTGCCTCCGGTCCGGGCCGCCCCGCCCGGCCGCGCCGACCAGCCAACCTGCCTCGCGCAGCCGGCGCCGCCCGGAGTACGGATTCAGATGGGTGCCGAGCACGGTCAGCGGCCCCCGGTCGGTCGCCAGCACGACCCGCTGTGCGCCGTGGTGGAACGGCCGGCGGACCGGCGCCACCGCGACCACCTCGACCGGCGGGCGGACCAGGATCGCCACCGGTTGCCCGAACCATCCTCCGGCCAGGTACGCCCGCATGCCGAGCCGCCGCGTCAGCGTGTCGAGCCGGTCGCGATCCCGCCGCAGCCCTCGGAGTTCCTGCAGGGCCAGCACGTCCGGGCGTTGCTCGGCGACGACCTGGAGCACCCGGTCGAGCCGGCCGGGGTCGGCGCCGTCGCGCCCACCGTTCTTGATGTTGTAGGTCATCGCCCGCACCCCGGCCCCCCACCCCGCGCTCGTCCGGCCCCGCCCGCCGCCGGCCCGCCCGGCCCGCCGCACCCGACTCCCGATCGCTGCCGGTTCACTCGGGCCCGCAGCACCCGGCTCCCGGTCGCCCGCCGCCGGTTCAGTCCGGCCTGGTCGCCCGGGCGAGTTCGTCGTCAAGGCTCGACAACTCCGCTGGTCTGCCTGATGCGCCCTGCACCGTCCGCACCCCGTCGGTCGGCCGGCTCGACCCGGTATCCGACTCGGCTGGTTCGCCACCCGAACCCGACTCGCCGTCCGGCCTCGGCTCGCCATCCGAACCCGGCTCGATGCCGGCACCGTCGCCGCCCTGCGGCCGGCCGTCCCCGGAGAGTTCCGCGTTGGGGCGCACCACCAGCCAGAGCAGGCCGATCCAGAGTGCGGTGAGCAGCGTCGCCCCGGCGAAGTCACTCGGATGGTGCATCCCCCGGTACATCCGGGAGGTCGCCACCGCCAGCGGCATCACGACCGCGGCCAGTACGGTCAGCCAACGCCACCACCTGTCGGTGCGCGGCATCACCAGCAGGGCGATCGCCACCCACAGACACATGGTGGCCGCGATGTGACCGGACGGGAAGGACGCGGTCGGCAGGTGACCGTCCAGGTGCTCGACCGGAGGGCGGGGCCGGTCCACCGCCCGGGCGGTCGCCAGGAAGAGGGTCAACTCGCCGAACATCGTCAACGCGAGGAAGAGCACCGGCCGCCACCGCCGCCAGAAGGCGAGCGCCAACGGGCAGAAGATCAGCGAGACAAGCAGGATCGAGTGGGTGTCGCCGGCCTTGCTCGCCAGGTAACTGAGGTCGTTGAGGAAATCGGTCCGGTGCGCGGCGAACCATTCCGGCACCTCCCGGTCGAGGGTCTCGACGAAGCTGCCCTTCAGGTTGTAGCTGACCAGCATGCCGAAGCCGTACAGCGCGCCGAAGACGAGCACCCAGCCGGTGAGTACCTCTGCGACGGCCGCCCGGGGATGCGGCAGCACGTGGTCCTCGGCCGGTGCGGGGGTGAGCTCCCGACCCGCCTCCGGCTCCAGCCCCTCGGCCAGCGGCCGGACCGGGCGACCCCGCTCACGGCGCCACAGCCGGAAGGCGTACGCGGTGACGCCCAGCCAGGCGAGGCCGAGCAGCCAGCCGGCGAGGACGTCGGAGAGGTAGTGCACGCCGAGCGCGATCCGGGTCACCCCGACCGCGAGTACCACCGCGACGACGACCCCGACAGCCACCCGGCGCCACCGGGGTCGCATCGCCGGCAGGAACACCAACAGCAGAGCGCCGTAGGCGACCATCGAGCCCAGGGCGTGACCGCTCGGGAAGCTGTTGCCCGGCGCCGAGGCGACCGGGATGTCGACGACCGGGCGGAGCCGGCCCACGAGTTCCTTCACTGCGGGGTCGAGCACCAGTGCGCCGAGACCGGTGACGATCAGATAGACCGCGAGCCGGCCCTGCCGACGGATCAACAGGCCCACCACGGCGATGGTGACCAGCCAGATCATGATCGGTCGGCCGCCCAGCGAGGTGATCGCCCGGAGCACGGTGACCAGGCCGTCGTTGGCCGAGACCAGTTCGTTGAACCAGGCCGCCATGCCATGGTCGGCCCGGTGCAGCGGCTCCCAGTGGAACCGGACCAGCAGCAACAGCACCCCGAAACCGACGCCGGTACCGGCGACCAGGGCGAACCCGGCCAGGCTACGTTCGGCGAAGTGTCCGAGAGGTCGCCGCAAGTGTTCGCTGACTGTCGCCACGCCAGAACTCCCTTCGCGGTTCTGGCGTGCCCGGTACCCGCGCGGCGGGCACCGTACACCCGTCAGCCGTCGCGCGGCTCCGGCCCGGATCCGACGGCGTCGGCCACCCGCCCCTCGCTGACCCGTGGTTCGGGTACGAGCCGGCCGAGCCGTTCCGCCGGATCGACACCCGTCACCTCCGCCAGCCCCGGGTCGGTCCGGTCCGGCTCCCAGCGGTCCGGCTCGGCCGGCTCGTGCTCGCCGATCCGCATCGCCTCCAACTGGGCGGCGAAGGCGAGCCCACCGAAGAGCGCTATGCCGGTCAGGTTGGCCCAGAGCAGCAGCGCCATCATCCCGGTCAGCGCGCCGTAGGTGGCGCCGAAGGCGTCGCTGTAGGACACGTAGCCGGCGAGCAGGATGCTGGCCAGCCACCACAGCGCGATGCTGAACCCGGCACCAAAGAGCAGCCAGGACAGGCCCGGCTGCCGGCGGCGCGGCGCGTGCCGGAAGAGCACCGCGACGGCGAGGACGGTCAGCCCGAGGCTCACCGGCCAGCGCAACACGTTCCAGGCGAGGCTGGCCGACGGCCCCCACCAGTCGTAGTGCCGCTGCATCGAGCGGCCCAGTTCACCGCCGCCGACCAGGAGGAGGAAGCCGGCCAGCGCGGGTGCCCCGGCGGTGAGCGCCAGTACGGCGGCCCGGAGGTACTTCCACAGTGCCGGCCGGTCCCGCTCCACCCCGTAGATCCGGTTCGCCCCGCGCTCCACCTGGGCCATCGTGGTGGTCAACGCGACCAGCCCGGTGAGCAGACCGAGAGCCAGGGCCAGCTCGCCGGCGTCCTCCGTCTGCTCCGAGTCGACGAGCAGTTCCTTGACCACCTCGTCGCTGGCGCCGGGCGTCAGCGCGATCACGGTGTCGGCGACCACCAGACCGCCCGAGTCGACCCCGAGGTCGCTGATCAGACCGGCCAGCGCGATCAGGAACGGCACCACGGCGAGGCACAGTTGCAGGGCCAGGGCCCGGGAGTGGCTGAACGCGTCGCCGTAGCGAAACCGGATGAAGGCATCCCGGACCAGATGCCAGCCACCGTGCCGGCGCAGGGTGTGCCAGGCGTCGTCGGCCGAGAGTTCGTCGTCGGCCATACAGCGGGTCTCGGGGACCAGCCGGGTACTGCTCACTGCGCCTCCTCCACCCGCCGCTCTCCGCGCTCGGCGACCGCGTCGGCGTCCACCGCCAGGTCGGGCTCGGTCGCCGGCCTCGGCACGCAGAGCCAGAGCGCCTCGGGGCGTACCGACACCTTCAGCGCGCGGCCGGCGGGGATGACGTCCCCGTCCAACTCGCGCGGTTGGGCCCGGTTGCTGGTGATGGTGACCTGCCGGGCGCGCCACACCTCCATCCCGGGGATCCGGCGGCGGCGCCGCAGCACCGCCCAGCCGAGCGAGAGCCAGTGGCTGATCGTCCGGGGCGTGAGCACCGCGACGTCCAGGTAGCCGTCGTCCGGCTCGGCGTCGGCGAGCAGTCGTACCCCGCCCTGCAACCGCCCGACGTTGGCCACCAGGACCGTCTTGGCCCGGCGCCGTCGGGGCGGCTGGTCGTCGATCTGGATCGACACCCGCATCGGCCGGTCCCGCAGGTGCCGCAGCGCTCCCACCACGTACGCCGGCCAGCCGACCCGGGCCTTGGTGGTCTCCGAGGTGGCCTCGAGCATCTTCGCGTCGAAGCCCATCCCGGCCATCACCGTGAAGTACTGGTCTCCGCAGGCGCCGACGTCGATGCGTCGCCGGCCCTGCTCGATCGCCACCTCCAGCCCGGCGGCCAGGTCGTTCGAGAGCCCGAGGTTGGCGGCGAGCAGGTTGCCGGTGCCCGACGGCAGGATGGCCATCGCCACCTCGGTACCGACCAGGGCGCCGACGCAGGACATCACGGTGCCGTCGCCACCGCAGACGAAGACCACCTCGGCGCCGGCCTCGATCGCCTTCCGGGCCTGCCCCTCGCCCGGGTCGTCCACCGTGGTGGTGTACCAGGCCGGTTCCGGCCAGCCTGCGGCGGACAGCGTGTCCGTGACGGTATGGCGCAGCCCGTCCAGGTCATCCTGCTTCACCGGGTTGACCACCACCGCCGACCTCGGACCGCCGGCACCGCCGGCCGGGGATTCCTCCGGTACGTCGTCCGTGCTCTGCTCATGCGCCTTCACGGCGTCAGTGTGCAGCAGCTTGGCCCCGGCAGCGAGCCGGACGCACGTGACCAATCGCGCATGCCGGACGGGTTTGCCGGCTGACCCGCGCCGACCGCCGTGCTGACCGGCGGGTGATCCGCCGTTCGCGCCCGAGGAACAGATCACCGCCCGGCCGGCGACCTGAGCCCCGGGCCGCCAGATCCGGCCCGGCCGGATCTGGCCGGCGCCGGTCAGGCGGCCCTGGGGAGGGAGTCGAGGGTACGGCGGCGCAGCTCGGCGAGATCCAGTCCGGCCTCGGTCAGCACCTGCGCGGCCAACCCGTTGCCCTCGCGGAGCAGTCCGAGCAGGATGTGCTCGGCGCCGATCTCCCGGTGCCGGAGCCGGACAGCCTCGCGCAGGGCCAGCTCCAGCACCTTCTTGGCCCGGCTGGAGAAGCGGCTGGACAGCTCCCACCCGCCGAAGAGGCCGCGCCGCGTCGACCGGGCCGGTGGCGGTGCCAGCGCACCCTCGCCGAACGACTCCTCCAGTTTCGAGCGCACCGCCGCCAGGTCGATGCCGATCGAGCGGAGCGCCTCCTCTTCGCGCTCGCCGAGCTCGTCGGTGCCCCGGCCGATCTTCCGGTCGATCGCCTCGGTCACCCGGGCGGCGTCCACGCCTGCCTTGTTGAGCAGCCCGGCGACGGAACTCTTCTCCGGGTCGAGCAGGGCGAGCAACAGGTGCTCGGTCCCGACGTTGCGGTGCCCCAGCCGCTCGCGGGCCGCCACGGCCCCCCGAACCACGTCCCGGGCCTGCACCGTGAACCGCTCGAACATCATGTGCCTCCCTGGGTACGCGCCGACGCCCGGCCGGCGTGCTTCTTGTGTACTCCCTGCCTGCTGACCTCGAGCGCGTCGGCGATCTCCTGCCAGGACCAGCCCTGGCGCCGGGCGTTGTCGACCTGGACGACCTCCAGGCGTTCCAACAGCCGGCGCAGGGCCACCACCGCACGCAGCCCGATCCGTGGATCGGTGCTGCCGGCCGCCGCCGCCAGATCCGTTGCCTGACTCATGCTGTCAACTTAAGTTGACAGCATGCCATTTGTCAACCCCAGTTGACGCAGCCGTTCGCGGCTGGCGTTTGGCTGCCGGGACGGTGTGGCAGTACTCCGGGCGGTCGGAGGTTGCCGGTGGCCAGCGTTACCGGCGGCGGATCTTGATGTCGTCGAGATCGGTCACGACCGAGGTGAGGTCGCGGTGGTCGGCACCGAGTTCCCGGACGGCCGCCGCAGCGAGCGCTTCCGCCCTGCCGACCACGACCGGCTCCCTCTCCTCCCCGGTGGCCGGGACCAGGCAGCGGAAGGTGAACCCGACCAGGGAGCGTTCGTAGGTCACGGTCCCTTCCTCGGTGAACCTCGCCCGGAACACGTCGTGTTCGTCGGCCTTGGCGAGCAACGCGGCCCGCTGGTCGTCGTCGAGCGGCGCGAACCTGCCGCGCACGATGACCTGGTACGTCTTCTGGCCCACTGCTGGAGGCCTCCGGATCCGTTGGATGTCACGACATCGGCAAGGCGGCGCACTACCTCGGGGTGGCCCCGGCAGCTGGTACGCCGGAAGGGCAGCGCGCACCGTAGCCATGCCGCCGATCGACAGGTACGGCGGCGACCCTACCGGGAGGAATCAGAAACCCACGGCGATTTTCCACAGCGGTCGACCTGCCAGCACGCGCCTCCTCCAGCGGACGGAAACAGCGCTGGCGTCGACGTCGCGTGCACTGTCGACGAGGGCATCACATCGACAATAGTCAGTTGCTTGGGTCGGCCCGATGGTCGTGCACCGCGGCCTTGAGCGCAGCCGAGGCGTTCTCGGTGACGGGCTCGCCATGCCCGAAGCACGCGACCTCGACGTCGAGTTCCGCCTGGCGGGCGAAGGAGACGGCGGCCTGCGCGGGGTCGACGTTGAACACGCCAAGAATGACCTTGCCGTCCGGCATCCGCGCGATCGTGTCGCCGGTGAACAACACCCGCGGCTCCGGGAGGTGGAAGGAGACGCTGCCGGGGGTGTGACCGGGTACCGCGACGGCCACCGCGGTCGTACCACCACCGAGGTTGATCGTGTCGCCGTCGTCGAGTTCGTGATCCACCCGTACGGGGTCGGGCGGCGCGGTGGGCATCTGGGTGTGTACCTGTGCGTGCAGGACCTGCTCCCAGTCCGTGAGCTTCGGCGGCAGGTTGGTCGCCACCCCTCGGATCACCGGCGCGTCGACCCGGTGGGCGTACACGGCGACGTCCCCCCAGGTGGCGACCTCCGCCGCCGAGCCGACGTGGTCCTCGTGGGAGTGCGTCAACAACAGCCGCCGCAGGTCGGATCGGCGATGACCGAGCCCTTCGATCGCCTCGGCGATCAGCGGTGCCGAGCCGGGAACACTCGTGTCGACGAGCGTGAGATCGCCTGGACCCGCCACCCACAGATAGGCATGGCCGACGGGAAACTCGAGCATGTACAGCCGGGGAAGCAACTTGGTGACCTTCATGCCGGGGAGGTTAGGCAGCCGCCACTAGGGCTACCAGAGCCTTACGCCCTCGGCGGATCCGCTGCCAGCGAACAGAACCCACCACACGCCACCCGGACGGCTCAGGTCGGGCCGTTCAGGAGACGGCGGCGCGGAACGCCGTGGCCCGCAGCCGCAGCGCGGCCAGGTCACCACCCTCGGGCGCCGTGCCGAGCAGGGACTCCGAGGCGGCCACCGCGACGGCACCCGCCGACAGGTATTCCGGAGCCGTCTCGACGTCCACCCCGCCGAACGGCACGAACGGCACGTCCGGAAACGGCTCCCGGAGCGCCCGGAGATAGGCCGGGCCACCTAGCGACGCGGGAAAGAGCTTCACCGCCGCCGCCCCGGCCAGACCGGCCGCGACCACCTCGGTCGGGGTCAGCGCACCGACCAGGGCGGGCAGCCCGAGCCGGACCGCCTCGGCGACCGCCGGCACCAGCCCCGGCGTCACCACGAACGACGCGCCGGCCTGCTCGGCCTGCACCACGTCGGCCTCGGTGAGCACCGTACCGGCGCCCAGTGGCGCGTCCGGACCCAACGCCGCCCGGGCCCGGACGAGTACCCCGACCTCGTCCCGGGAGGTCAGCGACACCTCGACAAGTGCGACGCCCGCCTCGGCCAGCGCGAGTACGCTGGCCAGCGCCGCATCCGGGTCGTCGCCCCGTACGACGGCGAGCAGCCGGTGCCGGCGCAGCACGTCGGGCAGGTTCACCGCACCATCCTCGCAGTCGAGCCCGCACCCGCGCGGCACAACGGGACCAGGCCCAGCCAGCGTGGAACCGGCAGCGGTGGAGATTGCCCGGGGATTCGCACATCCGCCCGGGCCGCCTGGCAAATGCTGCTAACCTCCCGGCCATGCACCGAAGCCCCGTGACGGGTCCGGACCGGATGCCCGCCGAGGGCGACGTCACCCGCAGCTATCCGCTCGCCGGCCACCGGCTCGACGCCGCCGGAGGCAGCCGGGTGGGTCAGCGGTACTCGGCGAACTTCGACGTACTGCACGTCGACCCGGCGCTGCCGTTCCTGGCGGTCGCCGACGGGATGGGCGACGGCCGGGGCAGCACCGTCGCCGGCAGCACCACCATGGAGACGCTCGTCGCCGAGGTACGCGCCACCGCGCCCCAGATCGGCCCCGGTCAGCTGCGCGCCGCGATGGCCCGGGCACAGTCCCGGGTCCGGGCGGCAGGTGCCGAGCTGAACGAGCTGACCGGCTGCACCTTCACCGGCCTGGTGGTCGTCCCGCCGGCCGGCGCAGCGGTCGACACCGGTCCGATCCCGTCCGGTCGCCAGGCCGCCGAGGCGTCGAACCCGGCCAGGGTGGCCGAGCTGTCCGGCTGGATCGTGCAGATCGGCGACTCCCGCGCGTACCGGCTGCGCGACGGGCTGCTCGAACTGCTCACCGTCGACCACACGGCCGCCTGGCTCGGTGCCGTCTACGGCTGGTACCCGGCGGACTCCCCGGCCGCGGCTGCCGCCCGCTACCAGTTGACCCGTTACGTGGGCCACCCGGCCATGCCCGAGCCGGATCTGCTCAACGTCGCGTTACGGCCCGGGGACGTCTACTGCCTCTGCACCGACGGGGTCGCCGAACAGCTCGACTACCAGCGGCTGGCCAGCCGGCTCGGCGCGACCGGCAGTCTCGTCGAGACGGTCCGGGGAATACTCGCCGACACCCTGGTCGCGGGTGGCCGGGACAACGCCACGGTTGCCGTGCTGCGGGTCGAGCACTGACAGCGCGCATCCCGGCCACCACCGGCCGGCCGTCCGGCGGCCGTACTGGCCGAATCCGCCGACGGCGGCCGTACCGCCCCGATACGCTCGGCTGGTGCGACGGATACGCCAGGTAGCCGGCGATGGGCCAGGAGCCGAGGGGCGACGGTGAACGCCCCACCGGAGGCGATGGTCGTGGTCGGGGTCGACGACTCCCGGCTGGGCATGACGGCGGTCCGGCTGGCGGCCCGTGAGGCGGTCCTGCACTCCCGCCCGCTGCGCATCGTGCACACCTTCAACTGGGTCGCGAACCCGTCGGAGCCGATGCCGGAGGAGCCCCGCCGTCCCGCCGAGGAACTGCTGCAACGGGCGGGTGCCGTCGCGATCGAGGCCCAGCGGGGCGTCGAGGTCACCTGCGCGCTCATCGAGGGACCGGTGATCACCACCCTGCTCCGGGAGTCGGGTTCCGCCGCGCTGCTGGTGATCGGCGACGGTGGGCTGTCGGCGGGTTCCGACGTGCCGACCCCGCCCGACGCCACCGCCGTGCAGCTCGCGGCCCGGGCCGGGTGCAGCGTGCTCGTCGCCCGGGAACAGCTCCCGCTGAGCGGGCCGGTACTGGTCGGGGTCGACGGCTCGGCCAGCTCGCTGAGCGCCCTCGACTACGCCTTCGACACCGCCGTGCGGCACTGCACCGACCTGGTCGTGGTCCAGGTCTGCGACCCGGACGGCACGGGCGGCGCCCCGTCCGAGGTCGTCGAGCAGCTCGCCGAGGCGGTCGCGCCGTGGCAGCGGAAGTACCCCTCGGTGCGGGTGGAACAGCGGGTCCGGACCGGTGACCCGGAGTCGGCGCTGGCCCAGGAGACCCGGCGGGCCGAACTGGTGGTGGTGAGCGCCCGTGGTGACGAGCCGTGGCGCGGCATGCTCGGCTCGGTCAGCCAGGCGATGCTCTACCACTCGGCCTCGCCGGTGGTCGTGGTGCGCAGCGCGCACGGCGTCTACATCCAGGAGTGACCGAAGCCTGTCGAGATCGCCGTTCCGGTGACGGACCGGGCCGGCTCGGGGCAGGCTCGGGTGATGAAGACCGCGCTGGACCCGCAGCCTCGGCTCACCGACCAGGAACTGGGCCGGATCGACGCGTACTGGCGGGCGGCCAACTATCTCAGCGCCGGGCAGATCTATCTGTTGGCGAACCCGCTGCTGCGCGAGCCGCTGCGGCCGGAGCACGTCAAGCCGCGCCTGCTGGGGCACTGGGGCACGGACCCGGGGCTTAACCTGGTCTACGTACACCTGAATCGCCTGATCGTGGCCCGCGACCTGAACGTGATGATGGTGACCGGCCCGGGGCACGGCGCTCCGGCGATCATCGCGAACACCTGGCTGGAGGGGACCTTCTCCGAGCTGTACCCGTCGGTGAGCCGGGACGAGGCCGGGATGGTCCGGCTGTTCCGGCAGTTCTCCTTCCCGGGCGGGATCCCGAGCCATGTCGCGGCCGAGGTGCCGGGGTCGATCCACGAGGGCGGCGAGCTGGGCTACTCGCTCGCGCACGCCTACGGTGCCGCGTTCGACAACCCCGACCTGCTGGTGGCCTGCGTGGTCGGCGACGGCGAGGCGGAGACCGGTCCGCTGGCCGGGAGCTGGCTCTCCACGATGTTCCTCGATCCGGCCCGGGACGGTGCGGTGCTGCCGATCCTGCACCTCAACGGCTACAAGATCGCCAACCCGACCGTGCTGGCCCGGATGCCCCAGCAGGACCTGCTGGACATGTTGGGTGGCTACGGCTACCGGCCGTACGTGGTGGCCGGGGACGAGCCGGCCCGGGTGCACCGGGAGCTGGCGGCCTGCCTGGACCGGGCGCTTGACGAGATCACCGAGATCCAGCGGCAGGCCCGTGCCGGCGGGCCGATGCGCCGGCCCCGCTGGCCGATGCTTGTGCTGCGGACCCCGAAGGGCTGGACCGGGCCGGGCGAGGTGGACGGCGAGCAGATCGCCGGGACGTTCCGGTCGCACCAGGTCCCGCTGTCAGGGGTACGCGACAATCCCGACCACCTGGCCCAGTTGGAGGGCTGGCTGCGGTCGTACCGGCCGGAGGAGCTCTTCGACGCGACCGGCGCGCCACGCCCGGCGCTGGCCGAGCTGGCTCCACGCGGCGACCGGCGGATGAGCGCGAACCCGCACACCAACGGCGGCGCCCTGCTGCGCGACCTGGTCCTGCCCGACTTCCGCAGGTACGCCGTCGGGGTGGACCGGCCGGGCAGCCCGGCCACCGGCGCCACAGGCGTGCTCGGCGGCTGGCTCCGGGACGTGATCGCGGCGAACCCGGACCGGTTCCGCCTCTTCGGCCCGGACGAGGTGGAGTCGAACGGGCTGACCCCGGTCTTCGAGGTCACCGACCGGACGTTCCTGGGCACGATCGAGCCCGGAGACGACCACCTCTCCCCCGGCGGCCGGGTGATGGAGGTGCTCTCCGAACACCTCTGCCAGGGCTGGCTGGAGGCGTACCTGCTGACCGGCCGGCACGGGATCTTCACCAGCTACGAGGCGTTCATCCACATCGTCGACTCGATGCTCAACCAGCACGCCAAGTGGCTCAAGGTCACCCGGGACATCCCGTGGCGCCGCCCGATCGCGTCGCTCAACTACCTGCTCTCCAGCCACGTCTGGCGGCAGGACCACAACGGCTTCTCCCACCAGGATCCGGGCTTCATCGACCACGTCACCAACAAGAAGGCCGAGATCGTCCGGGTCTACCTGCCACCGGACGCCAACACGCTGCTCTGCACCATGGACCACTGCCTGCGCAGCCGGCACTACGTCAACGTGGTGATCACCGGCAAGCAGGCCGCCCCGAACTGGCTGCCGATGAAGCAGGCGGAACTGCACTGCCGGCGTGGGCTCGGGGTCTGGGGGTGGGCCAGCACCGACGCCGGGGCCGAGCCGGACGTGGTGCTCGGATGTGCCGGCGACGTACCGACGCTGGAGACGCTGGCCGCCGCCGACCTGCTCCGCCGGCACCTGCCCGAGCTGAGGGTACGGGTGGTGAACGTCGTGGACCTGATGCGGCTGCAACCCGCGACAGTGCACCCGCACGGGCTGGCCGACCCACAGTTCGACGCCCTCTTCACCCGGGACCGGCCGGTGATCTTCGCCTACCACGGCTATCCCTGGTTGATCCACCGGCTCACCTACCGCCGGGCGAACCACGCCAACCTGCACGTCCGGGGTTACCAGGAGGAGGGCACCACCACCACTCCGTTCGACATGGTGATGCTCAACGACCTCGACCGGTTCCACCTGGTCATGGACGTGATCGACCGGGTGCCCGGGCTGGCCGTGCGGGCCGCCGACCTCCGGCAGGAGATGGTCGACGCCCGGCAGGAGTGCCGCGACCACACCCGACGGTACGGCGAGGACCACCCGATGGTCGCGCAGTGGCAGTGGCCCGGCTGAACCGGAACGCGAGACGGGCTGAACCGGAATGCGAGACGGGTTGAGCGGGAACGCGAGACGGGCCGGCCACGGACCACCGGCTGCTGGAGCGGAGCCGGGCGGCCGACCGTCGCCGCAGCGGGCAGGTCCCGCCGTCGGCGCAGTCGTGGCCGCCCGGCCCAGCTCCCCCCTCCCCCAGGTCGGCAACGTCAGTGTTGGGGCGCGTCCCGTTCGAGATTCGCGCAGAGGATCTGCCTGATCAGCTCGACGTACTCGCTCTCCGATCCGCCCTCGGCGGTGTACAGCCGGTCGAGCAGGTGGCGTACGTTCCGCAACGGATCGTCCTGCTCGTCGTCGAAGCCGTACGCGGAGACCTCACCGGCGCCCCGGATCACACCGTCATATCCCGGATGCGTCATAAGCCATCACCCCCGTACCGCGCAGCGGTGAACTCCCGCCCCCCGCCATGGCACCGAAGATGGTGGCGATGGTGCCCCGGGCGGTCAGCATCGTCCAGCCGATGTACCCGACCCACTTGACGATCTTGACCATGTAGAACGCCGCCATCGCGTCGCCGAACACCCCCTTCCGCTTCGCGATCGCGATGATCGCGAGGTCGATCACCATCTTGAGGGTGTCGACGAGTACCGAGGCGGTGTGCATGGCGAACTGCGCGAACTGCTCGTACGCCTCGTGCACCTCCATGAACCGGGCGTACATCCCCTTGAACAGGTCGGCGAGGGCCTGGAACGCCTGGTACGCCGCCTCGCTGGCGCCGCCGTCCCAGGCGTGGTCGAGCGAGGCGAGACCCCGGTCGATGTTCTTGCCGATCCGCTCCAGCGCCTCACCGATGGCCCGCCACGCCCCGGCGGTCCGGCTGTACGCCTCCCAGTCACCGGTGAGGAACTCGACGATCTTCTGGAGCGGATTGGTGCCGGTCGCCTCCTCGATGAAATTCATGATCATCCCGGTCATGCTGACCTCGGCGATCTTGTCGAGGAACTTCGTCGGGTCCTTGAACTCCGTGTAACTCGGCGTGCCGCCGGAGACCGGGTCGAGCGGGTTCATGTAGTCGCCGTAACCGGAGTGCCCCGCCTCCCAGCCCTCCCGCTGCGGGGTGCCGTTGGCGACGTACTGGGACGACTCGAATCGTTGCTTGGCCGCCTCGTCGCTGCCGTCGTAGAGCTTCGCGGCCTTCTCCAGCTCGGCCGCGGAGCCGCGCAGGGCCTGACCGAGCTGGGTGACCAGGGTCACCGCGTCGTCGTAGATCCGGTCGTGGAAGTTCAGCGCCTTGGCCAGCAGCCCCTCGGAGGAGACGGCCTGCATCTCCTGACCGCACCACTGCCGCAGATAGGCGAGGACCTGGTCGTTGGCCTCTGCGTTGCGGTTGAGCAGTTTGACGTACCCGCGCAGGTCGGCGGTGCGCACCTTCACCGTCATCAGCCCTCCTCCTCCCGCGCCCTCGCCATCGCCTCACTGCCCTCGGCGTACAGCCGTTCCCGTTCGTCGTCGGGCAACTCCTGCCACCACCTCGCGTACTGCTCCGCCTGCTGGGCGAACACCTCGCCGTACACACTGGAGCCGACCGCCTCGTAGAGGGTGATGTTGCCGGCGAGTACGTCCCGGGCCATGTCGCGGGCCAGCGGATCGCGCCCGTCCCGGGCCTGTTCCTCCAGGGCCTCGCGCAGCAGCCGCTGCTCGACCGGGTCGCGCAGGCTCCGCAGCAACGGCCTATCCATGCCGTACCGCCCGTTGCTGCGCGGTTCGGAGTCCGTGCACCGGATAACCGCGGTGCGTTCGCTCGATCGTCACGCCCTCCACGGTGCCAAACGACGCTCGCCGAACCCTGACCTCCGGCCAACCGCAGGTGGGCGCCGGTGAGGCTGGTCGGCGACGTGTCGCGGGAGGTGTCCACAACCGACTACGGATTCGGTACGGGCGCCGCGTCGTTGTACGGTTACCCAGGAGTATCGATCGGGAGCGACCCGAGGACCGGTCGGGCGGTGACGGACCTGTGCGTGCGGCGGGACTTCCCGGTGCCCTTCGCGAGTTCCGTGAACGCGCCGGTCTGACCCAGCGGGACCTGGCCGCCCTGGCCGGACTGAGCGTCGGTGGGGTACGCGACCTGGAGCAGGGGCGCGTCGCCGCGCCACGTCCCGGCACCCTACGCCGGCTCGCCACCGCCCTCGGCCTCACCGCCGGGGAGACGGCGAGCCTCCTACGCCTCGGGCAACGCAGCCAACCAGCCGCGTGCGGCCTGCGGTTGCGGGTGTTGGGTCCGCTCGCCATCCTCGTCGACGGGGTGGGGGTGGATCCGGGGCCGGCCAAGCAGCGCATCCTGCTGGCCGTGCTGGCGCTGCATCCGAACAGGCCGGTCCCGCTGGACACCCTCGTCGAGCTGATGTGGGGCGGGCGATCGCCGGACGGCGCCGCCGCCCTGGTGCAGAGTCACGTGTCCCGGCTACGCCAGCGGTTGCGGGCTGCCCGGCCGGCCACCCGTCAGGATCCGCCGGCCGTCCACCAGGACCGGCGGGTCATCCACCCGGATCGGCTGGTCGCCACCGGGGGCGGTTACCGGCTCACCGTCACCGACGACGAACTCGACCTGCTCGACTTCCGCCGTCTCGTCGGGCGGGCGCGCGACGCCCACCGGGACGGTGATCCGGCGACCGCGTACGAGTGGTACCGGGAGGCGACCGGCCTGTGGCGTGGGGCGACGCTGGCCGACCTCGCCAGCCTGCGGATCCTGCCCGAGGCGGTGGCGCTGGACCGGGAACGGCGGTCGGTCGTCGTGGAGTACGCCCAGGTAGCCATCGCGCTCGGCCGCGCCGACCAGGTGCTGCCGCTGCTGCGGCAGTCCGTCGAGACCGACCCGCTGGACGAGGCCACACACGCGCGGTTGATCCTCGCGCTGGCCGGCAGCGGTCAGCAGGCCGAGGCGCTGCGGGTGTTCGAAGGGCTGCGCCGACGGCTCGCGGACGAACTCGGCGCGGATCCGGGACCCGAGTTGCTCGCCGCGCACCGGCGGGTGCTCCGCCAGGAGGTGACGACACCGCCGGGGAGCGGCGCGGCGGTGAGCGCGCACCGCCAGCTCCCGCCGGACATCGCCGAGTTCACCGGTCGCGGGGCCGAGCTGGAGATCCTGGCGGCCGCCCTGCCGGGCTCCGCCGACACCGGCGGCACGGTGGTGATCTCCGCGATCGAGGGGATGGCCGGGGTCGGCAAGACCCGGCTCGCCGTCCACCTCGCCCACCGGCTGGTCAGGTCCGGACGGTACGCCGACATCCAGCTCTACGTGGACCTGCACGGGCACGCCGACGAACCGCCCGCCGATCCGGCAACCGTGCTCGCCTCCTTCCTCTACCTGCTGGGGGTACCCGGCGAGCAGATCCCGGACGGTCTGGCCGCCCGCGCCGCGCTGTACCGGGACCGGCTGCACGACCGGCACACCCTGGTGCTGCTGGACAACGCCGCCGACGAGGAGCAGGTGTCACCGCTGCTGCCGGCCAGTACGACCAGCCTGGTCCTGGTGACCAGCCGTCGGGTACTCGCCCTCGATGGCGCACACACGCTGAACCTGGACGTGCTCACCGCGCAGGACGCGCACGCGTTGCTCGGCCGGGTCGCCGGAGAGCACCGGGTCGCCACCGACCCCGCCGGTGCGCGCCGGGTCGCCGACCTGTGCGGGCGGCTGCCGCTCGCGCTCGTGCTGGCCGCCCACCGGCTGCGGTCCCGCCCGGCCTGGACGTTCGGCGACCTCGCCGCCCGGCTCGAAGCCGAGGGCAACCGTCTCGGCGAGTTGGCGGTCGGGAACAGGCAGATCCGCGCCGTCTTCGACCTCTCCTTCCGGGCCCTCGATCCGGCCGCGGCACGGCTGTTCCGGCTGCTCGGGTTGCACCCCGGCGACGACTTCACAGTCGACTCGGCGGCGGCGCTGATCGGCGCGCCGCCGCAGCTGGCCCGGCAGATCCTGGAACGGCTCTGCGACGAGCACCTGGTCACCCCGATCACCGTCGACCGCTACCGGCTGCACGACCTGCTCCGCGAGTACGCCGGCGCACGGGCCGCCGAGGATGACTGTGACGACGCCGGGGACGGTACCGGTGCCGCGGTCGACCGGATCCTCACCTGGTACCTGTACGCCGCCGGTGCGGCCAGGTGCCGGCTGTTCCCGTACAACATCGAGGTCTCGCTGGACGAGCGGGACCGGCCGCCCCACCTGCCGGCGTTCGACACCGACGACGAGGCGTACGGGTGGCTCACGGCGGAGCAGAGCACCCTGGTCGCCGCCGTGAACACCGCTTTCCGGCACGGCAGGTACGACATCGCCTGGCAACTGCCCGCCGTGCTCCGGGTCTACTTCGACCGCCGCAGCAACTGGCACGACTGGCTCGGCACCAGCCGGCTCGCGCTCGACGCGGCACGCCTGACGGGTGACCAGGCCGCCGAGGCACTGATCCTCAGCGGTCTCGGTCTCGCCTACGGGCAGCTCGGCCAGATCGAGAACGCCATCGACTCGCTCACCCGGTCACTGGAGATCCGCCGCGCCGTCGGCGACCGGCACGCCGAGGCACGGACACTGAACAACCTCGGGATCGCGTACGGCCGGCAGGGCCGGTTCCAGGAGGCGATCGACCACCTGACCGCGTCCCTGGAGATCCGCCGGGAGGTCGCCTCCCGGTACGACCAGAGCATGACGCTGGGCAACCTCGGTCGGGCGTACTCCGGGGTCGGGAAGCACCAGGAGGCGATCCGCTGCCTGTCACAGGCGCTCGACGTCCGGCGGCAGCTGGCCGACCCGGCGGGCATCGCCTCGGCGCTGTTCAACCTCGGCGGGGCGCTGCTGCACGCCGGAGAGCACCGGCACGCCCTCGCCCGGCTCTACGAGGCGCGCGACCTCTTCCAGCGGACACACGCGCACGGATTCGAGGCCGAGACCCTGGAGCTGATCGGGGAGGGCCTGCGCTGCTCCGGGGAGCCGGACCGGGCCCGGGAGTACTGGCAGCAGGCGCTGGACATGTTCGACACGCTGGGCCACCCGGGCGCCGAGGCGCTGCGGGCCCGGCTGGCGCAACGCCCGGCTCCGCCCGTGGTCGGCCCGCGCTAGTCGAGCTGGGGTTCGGCGTGCGGCCGGCCCTTCAGCTCGTGAAAGCCGGACACCCCGGCCACCAGCAACGTCCCGTCCCAGAGTCGCCCGGCCTCCTCGCCGGTCGGGATCCGGGAGATGACCGGGCCGAAGAAGGCGATCCGCCGGCCGTCGACACCGGTCGCCGCGATGATCGGGGTGCCGACGTGCTCGCCGACCAGCGCGATCGCCTCGGCGTGCGACGCACGCACCGCCTCGTCGTACCTGTCCGAGCTGCCGGCCTCGACCAGCTCGCGTGGCAGGCCGGCGGCGTCCAGCGCCGTGTGCAGGTCGCCGAGCCAGTTCCCGTCGCCCCGGGCGGTGGTCCACATCGCCGTGTAGAGCCGGGCCAGCGCCTCCGGGCCGTGCTCCTGGAGTGCCGCCGCGCAGATCCGCACCGGTACCCAGAGGTAGCCCTCGGGGTCGCCTTCCGGGTCGTCGTCCCGGCCCTCGTTGAGCACCGAGAGGCTCATCAGGTGCCAGCGCGGCTCGACCGGCCGGACCTTCGCCACCTCCAACAGCCAGCGCGAGGCCGTCCAGGTGTACGGGCAGGAGGGGTCGAACCAGAAGTCCGCGATGGTCGGCCGGGTCATCGTCAGGCCGGCGGCTGTCCCGGGCCGGAGACCGGCCGCCCCGTCGGGTACGCCGCAGGCCGGCCGGATCCCGGCGACGGTGGCGGGACGAAGCCGGGCTGTGCTGCCGGGGCCGCCGCGACGACGTTCCGGCCGACCTGGAAGCCCACCGCGCCGAGCATCGTCGTCAGGCTGCCGATCGCCGTCACGATCGCCAGCGTCTCCACCCCGCTCGCCTCGTACTGGCAGTTGGGGTCGTAGGCATCGCCGGGGCTGGGCATGCAGATCTCGATCGCCCAGGCCACCATGATCGGCGCGACAATCAGCCCGACGAAGGAGAGCAGCAGCAGCACGATGAAGACGGGATGGGGGCCGGCACGTCGCATGATCACGGAGTCTAGGTGATCGACCCCGGCACGCGCCCGCCCGTCTGTCAGCACCGCTCGCCCTCTCCCGGTCAACCGCCACCGCCACCCCCGCAGCCGCCCCCGCCTCCTCCGACGTCGCCGCTTCCACTGTCGGCACCGCCGTGGTCGGCGTAGCCGGAGCCCGCCGCACCGGTCGGCCCGGTGTCGAGGGGACGGTGTTCGAGGTACGCCTCGGCGCCCATCTCCGGGTCGAGTTGGCTGAGCAGATCGGTACCGAACAATGCCACCGCCATCGCCGCAGCCGTCGGGCCGTAGGTGGTCAGGGCGGGCCGGTGCTCCGGGCTCAGGTGGGCGTACGTCCGGCGAAGCTGTCCGAGCAGCACCTCGGCGGCGGCGCTCTCCCGGGGCAGCTTGGCGATCAGCAGGAGGTAGCCGCAGAACACGGCGAGCGTGGCCAGGCCCAGCCAACCGGGCGACCGCCCGCCGACCAGGTCGCCGCTGATTCCGGCCACACCGATGACGATCAACAGCAGCATCAGCCTGGAGCCGCGCCGGACCCGGCGGGACGCGGCCGGACCGATGAGCAGCCCGGCCTCCGCCAACTCGTCCCGGATCCGCCCGACCGCCGCCACCACCCGGGGATCGGCCCGGAGTGCCTGCTGCGCCACCCCGGCACCGGCGGCCGCGTGCACCGCCTCGTCCAGCGCCGTCGCGCCGGGTGGCAGCGGGCCACTCGTGCCCAGTGTGCGGGCGGGCGTCAGCCGTACCGCCTCGGCGGCGCGCAGGCCGGCCAGCGAGGCGTACACGGCGAGGCGCTCCCCCGCGTGCAGGTAGCCGACCTGCTGCGGAACGAGGTCACCTGATTCGAGCCGGGACGGCTGCTGGATCAGCCGGCGGCGGTACGTCCGGGCGGCGACGAAGACCACCGCCGCCGTAGCCAGGTAGACCCAGACGGAGGTGGGAATGCCGAGGGACCACATCGAGGGCGCTCCGGAGGGGACGAAGTGATCAGGTAGCTGACGAAGTGATCAGGTAGCTGACGAAGCGATCGGGTCGCTGACGAAGTGATCAGGTCGCTACAGTGTCGCGCCCGCCCGCCAGTGGGTACCCGCCGGCCGGCCGGCAACTCGGCTCCGACGCCCGCGCCCTCGCAAATTTGATCGATCCGAATAAATCGGCGCACTCCCGCCACATCGAACCGGACTGATCCGCCGAGGTGTTGACGCGGCCGTAGCCTGTCTGCAACATTACGACGACAGCACGCAAGTTTCTGGTTTGTGGCTGCCATATAGCCGTTCACTTGCCGGAATTTTTCGACAGGCGTCCTCTGTGCTCCTTCCCCGGCTGCCTCGGGGATCGACCCTCGGCGGGTTCGCGGCGGCGGTGGCGAGGCGGACGGAGGGCGCCACCGCTCGCCTTCGGCGGCGGGCGGCAGCCGGGCCAGCCGCCGACCAGGCCCGGTCGCTCGCAGCACCTCCAGTCGGTTCCGACGAGCGCCAAGGGAACACGATGAGACAGCTACCACCGCCCCGCCTGATCACGGCGACGCTCGCCACCGGACTACTCGTGGCCGCCGGATCCCTCCTCCCGACCCCGGCCTCCGCCCGGCCCGACGACGGCCCACAGCGGGCCGAGGTCGCGGTCGCCGCCAGCATCAGCGCCAGCAGCTCCCATCCGGAGTACCCGGCGGGCAACGCGGGCGACGGCAACCAGGGCACCTACTGGGAGAGCGCCAACAACGCGTTCCCACAGTGGATCCAGGCGGACCTCGGCTCCGCCGCCGACGTGAACCGGCTCGTGCTCAAGCTGCCGTCCGGCTGGGGCACCCGGACCCAGACCCTCTCGGTGCAGAACAGCAGCAACGGCTCGGCCTTCAGCACCCTCGTCGCCGCCACCGGCTACACCTTCGACCCGGCCAGCGGCAACACCGTCACCATCAACCTGCCGGCCACCAACACCCGCTACCTGCGGCTGCACATCACCGCCAACAACGGCTGGCCGGCCGGTCAACTCTCCGAACTCGAGGTGCACGGCCCGACCGGCGGCCCGGACAGCCAGGCTCCGACCGCGCCGGGCAACCTGGCCTACACCCAGCCGGCCAGTGGGCAGATCCGGTTGACCTGGAACGCCGCCAGCGACAACGTCGGCGTCGTCGGCTACGACGTCTACGCCAACGGCGCACTCCGGGCCAACCTCGGCAACGTGCTCACGTACACCGACAGCCAGCCGGCCAGCGCGACCATCACCTACCACGTACGGGCCCGGGACGCCGCCGGGAACGTGTCGCCGAACAGTAACCCGGTGACCCGTACCGGCACCGGCGACCCGCCCGGGACGAACCTGGCGGTCGGCAAGCCGATCACCGCCTCGTCGACCGTGCACACCTTCGTCGCCGCCAACGCCAACGACGGCAACGTGGCGACGTACTGGGAGGGGGCCGGCGGGGCCTATCCGAGCGTGCTCACCGTGCAGCTCGGCGCGAACGCCACGGTCAGCTCGGTGGTGGTCCGGTTGAACCCGGATCCGGCCTGGGGGCCGCGGAGCCAGACCATCGCGGTGCTCGGCCGCGAGCAGAGCGCCTCGTCGTTCGGCACCCTGTCGGCGGCGACGCTGCACAACTTCAACCCGAGCAGCGGCAACAGCGTCACCATCCCGGTCAGCGGCAACGTCGCCGACATCCGGCTCTCGATCACCTCGAACAGCGGGGCGCCGGCCGGCCAGGTCGCCGAGTTCCAGGTCTTCGGCGTGCCGGCACCGAACCCGGACCTGACGGTCACCGCCGCCACCTGGAGCCCGGCCGCGCCGGTCGAGACCACCGCGATCACCGTCTCGGCCACCGTCCGCAACGCCGGCACCGCCGCCTCCGGCGCCACGAACGTCAACTTCTACCTGGGTACGACCCTGGTCGGCACCACCGCCGTCGGCGCACTGGCGGCCGGGGCCAGCAGTACCGTCACCGCGAACGCGGGGCCGCGTAGCGCCGGCACGTACCAGTTGACCGCCAAGGTGGACGAGTCGAACGCTGTCGTCGAGCAGAGCGAGACCAACAACAGCCTCACCAACCCGTCCCCGCTGACCGTCGCCCCGGTGGCCAGCTCGGACCTGGTGGCGATCCCGAGCTGGTCGCCGAGCACCCCGGCGAACGGCCAGACGGTCACCTTCACGGTGGCGATCCGCAACCAGGGCAGCACCGCCTCGGCCGGCGGGGCGCACGGCATCACGGTGACCGTGCTGAACGCCAGCGGCACGGCGGTACGCACGCTCACCGGCTCGTACACCGGCACGATCGCGGCCGGGGCCAGCACCGCACCGGTCAACCTCGGCACCTGGACCGCGGCCAACGGCCGGTACACCGTCCGGACCGTGCTCGCCGCCGACGCCAACGAGTTGCCGGTGAAGCAGGGCAACAACACGAGCGACACGCCGTTCTTCGTCGGGCGCGGCGCCAACATGCCGTACGAGATGTACGAGGCCGAGGACGGTGTACTCGGCGGCGGCGCGGCGGTCGTCGGGCCGAACCGGACCGTCGGCGACCACGCCGGTGAGGCGTCCGGTCGCCGCGCGGTGACCCTGAACAGCACCGGCGCCTACGTCGAGTGGACCACCCGGGCCCCGACGAACACCCTGGTCACCCGCTTCTCCATCCCGGACGCCCCGGGCGGCGGCGGCACCAACTCGACGCTGAACATCTACGTCAACGGCAGCTTCCACAAGGCCATCGACCTGACCAGCCGGTACGCCTGGCTCTACGGGGCCGAGGCGAGCCCGAACAACTCGCCAGGCTCCGGTGGACCCCGGCACATCTACGACGAGGCGAACGTGATGCTCAACTCGTCGATCCCGGCCGGCAGCCGGATCAGGTTGCAGAAGGATCCGGCCAACAGCACCACGTACGCGATCGACTTCGTCAACACCGAGCAGGTCTCGCCGCGACCGAACCCGGACCCGGCCCGCTACACCACCCCGGCCGGGACCAGCCACTCCGACGTGCAGAACGCGCTGGACCGGGTCCGGATGGACACCACCGGCAATCTGGTCGGGGTCTACCTGCCCGCCGGCACCTACAGCACCTCCACCAAGTTCCAGGTGTACGGCAAGGCGGTGAAGGTGGTCGGCGCCGGCATGTGGTACACCCGGTTCGCCACCCCGCCGGGCCAGGAGAATACCGACGCCGGCTTCCGGGTCGAGGGCACGGCGAACGGCTCGTCCTTCGAGCACCTCGCCTTCTTCGGCAACTACACGTCCCGGATCGACGGCCCCGGAAAGGTCTGGGGCGAATTGCAGAACGTGTCGAACCTGACCTTCGACAACGTCTGGGTCGAGCACACCGTCTGCATGTTCTGGGGCGTGCACGTCAGCAACATCACGATCAGGAACTCGCGGATCCGCAACACCTTCGCCGACGCGGTCAACATGACGAACGGCAGCACCAACAACCTGGTCAGCAACGTCGAGGCGCGCGGCAACGGGGACGACGCGTTCGCACTCTTCTCCGCCACCGACGCCGGTGGCGGGGCGAACACCGGCAACGTCTTCGAGAACCTGACAGCCACGCTCACCTGGCGGGCCGCCGGAGTCGCCGTGTACGGCGGGCAGAACAACACCTTCCGCAACATGTACATCGCCGACCAGCTCGTCTACTCCGGGATCACCATCAGCTCACTCGACTTCGGTTATCCGTTCGTCGGGTTCGGGCCGGGGATCACCCGGGTGGAGAACGCCTCGATAGTCCGGTCCGGCGGCCACTTCTGGGGCGCACAGACCTTCCCCGGAATATGGGTCTTCTCCGCGTCGAAAGAGATGCGCGGAATCCGGGTCAGTGACGTCGACATCGTGGATCCGACCTATCACGGCATCATGTTCCAGACCAAATACAACGGCAGCAGCCCGGAGAACCCGGTGACCGACACCGTGTTCACGAACATCTCCATCACCGGGGCGCAGCGCAGCGGCGACGCGTACGACGCGAAGTCCGGCTTCGGCATCTGGGCGAACGAGATGCCGGAGCCCGGTCAGGGTCCGGCGGTCGGCTCGGCGGTCTTCAACAACCTGCGGATGAGCAACAACCACCAGAACATCCGGAACACCACGTCCACCTTCACCATCACGGTCAACCCGTAACGGCACGACCCGGCGGGGTGTCACCCGATCGCGGCGACACCCCGCCCGTCTCGCCAGCCGGTGTTTCGGGGTCGCTCGGCTACCGGGGCGGTTCGTGCCGGTTGGCGAGGGCGATGTCCCGCCAGGTGGCGAACCGCCCGGCCGGGTCACTGCCGCTGGAGTAGTACCACGGCCACTCGGTCACGTTGTCGCCGATCGCGTCGAAGACGGCCGCCGCCGCCGGGTAGTCCTCGGCGAAGGAGAAGGCGAGCGCGAACGAGTTGTACACGCTGGTCCAGCCCAGCCGGCGGCGGTGCGCCGGGTGCCAGATCGACTGCTCGGCCGCCGCCCGCAGTTCGGCCCGTACCGCCGGGCTCATGATGTACGGGTCCTTCTCCTCGCTGGGCAGGTCGAGCCAGTGCTCGATGTGCGCCACCACCACCAGTTCGTGCAGCAGGCTCCCGGCCGGTGCCTTCGCCGCCGCCGTACGCGCGAAGTCGAACATCTCCTCGGTGCTGCCGAACCACTTCCGGCAGAGGAACTGCAACATCTGCTGGTGCGCGACGAGGTGCGTGGGATGCCTGGCGACCACCTGCGTGAATCGGCGCATCGCCTCCTCCCGGCCGACCTGCCGGCCCCGGGCGGCGGTCACCAGGAACGTCCAGGCGGTGGTGTCGTCGGGGTCGCGTTCCACCACCTCGTCGAGGCAGTTCTCGGCCATCCGCAACCGGTCGAAGAAGCCGGTGAACTGGCTCTGGCTGGTGTGCTCGGCGGTGGCACCACCGCGCGCCTCCCAGGCCCAGTAGACGCCGTGACAGCCGCGTACCAGCAGCGGGAGCGTGGAGTACGGCTCGGCGGCGATCCACTCCCCGATCCAGTCCTGCACCCCGTCGACGTCCGCACAGATTCCGAGATAGAACGCCCGGTCGTCGGGGTCCTGGACCGAGTTGAGGAAGTCGCGGGCGGCCATCCAGTTCCGCTCGCCGAGCGCGGCCCGCAGCCGGGCCGCCGCCGGATCACCCTTGGCCTTGTCGATCGACGGCGCGGTGTTCGCCGGAGCCTCCGGCGCCACCGCGGCCTGCTTCTTACGGAACGGCCAGACCACCGTCTCCCCCTCCCCGTCGTCGCGACATTCCATCGTCGCGACATTCCATCGTCGCGATGTTCCGTCGTCGCGGTTTTCCCCGTCGTCGCGACATTCCCCGTTGTCGAAGCGCAGAGGCTACCGGGCGGCGTGACCGGCGAGAGCGCAGGCCCCGGCACCTCGGCACCTGCCCGTCGGGGATGCCACCTGCGACAGCGCCGGATGATGGCATTGTGTTACCGGGACGCACCGGGCAGGCTGGCGGAGATATCTCACTCCTTCCGGCGGGGTGACGACTTGCCTGCGGGCTGGGCCCGCACCTAGCGTGGGACGGCGATCACGTTGGACGGGGGACCACCGGTGCGGATCGGGATCCGACGACGACGCACGGTACGACGGGACGCTGCGGAAAGCGCTCCGGTTTCCCGTCTTCAGGTCCGGACGGCACCCCGGACGGGCGGGACCGGGGCGTCCCGTAACGGAGTCGAACCGTGCCGGCCGAGCTGAGTGCCCTGGTCCAGTCGGCGCAGCAGGGCGACGAGTACGCGTTCCGGATGCTCTACCGGGAACTCCAGCCCGGACTGCTGCGCTACCTGACCGTGCTGGTCGGCTCCGATGCCGAGGACGTGGCGTCGGAGACGTGGTTGCAGATCGCCCGTGACCTGCCAGCCTTCGCCGGTGGGCCGGGCTTCCGGGCCTGGGCTACCCGGGTCGCCCGCAACCGGGCGCTGGACCACCTCCGGCACCAGCGCCGCCGGCCGACCGTGCCGGTGCCGATCGAGGCACTCTCCGAGCTGCCGGGCGCCGAGGACACCGCCGCGAGCGCCGACGAATGGTTGGGCACCGACACCGCCGTCGCACTGATCGCCTCACTGCCGCGTACCGAGGCCGAGGCGGTGCTGCTGCGTACCGTGATCGGGTTGGACGCCGAGAGCACCGCACGGGTGCTCGGCAAACGCCCCGGAGCCGTCCGCACCGCCGCGCACCGCGGGCTGCGGCGCCTGGCCCGCGTCCTGGCGCAGGACGCGGTGGACGGAGCGACGGAGCCGGCCGCCGACGGTGCACCGGCGGTCGTACCGGTCGGCGACGGTGCGCCGACGGTCGCACCGGCCGCCGACGTACGGTCCAGCGAGGATGTCGAGGCTGGACAGGGATGGCGCTGAGAGAGATGAGCATGGCTTTCCGTCGACGCCGCCGGCCTGGTCCGGAAGCGGCCGAGCGGCTACTCGACGCCGTCGCCGCCGGCGCCACACAGGCCCGGCAGGCGCACGGCGCACCCCGCGATCCGGCCGGTGAGCCGATCGATCCGCCCACCGACCCGACTGGGCACCGAATCGCCGATCCGACCGGTCACCAGGTCACCGCCCCGGCCGGCTACCGAAGCACCGACCCGGCCGTCCACCGAGTCACCGGCCAGGTCGGCCGGGTCAGCGATGCGAGCGGCCGGCAGGTCAGCGATGCGAGCGACGACCGGGTCGCCGAGTTGCTCGCCGTCGCTGCGGCGCCGGCCCGGCCCGGAGAACTCGATGGCGAGGAGGCCGCGGTGGCGGCCTTCCGGGCGGTCCGTGACGCGCGGGCGATGGCAGGCGCGGCGGCGACAACCCGGCCGGCCGAGACCGACGTCGCCCCGGCCGGTACCTCCGCCCGGCCGCCCGGCCGCCGCCGACGGCTGACGGCCGGCGCCTTCGGCTGGCTCGTCGCGGTAGTCGCCACCCTCACCGCCGGGGTGGCGCTGGCAGCGGAGATACCCGCACTGCGTCCCGCAGATCCGCCGCCCCGCAGCACGCCGAGCGTGGAGACGGGTCCGAGCGTGGGGCTGACGACCGCCCCGCCGACCAGCGCACCGGCGCCAACGTCGACTCCGCACGGTGCCGAGCGACCGGCCGCCGAGCCCGGCCCGACCGGCCACGCCCTGCCACCCCATGCGCTCACGGCGCAGTGCCGTACCTTCCTGACCCGGGGTGGCCCCGGTGCCGGTTCCGCCGGCCGACACCCGCCGTCCGCCACGCTGGTCCGGGCGGCCGGCGGTCGCGCCGAGGTCGACGCATACTGCCGCCGGCTGCTGGCCGTCGACCCCAAGCGTGGCGGGAGCGCCCCGGGCAAACCCCACGACAAGGGTGGCCCGGGCGATCCGCCCGGCAGGTCGACCGACCGACAATCCGGTACCACCGGACCCCGCTGAGCTGGAGCCCACCGCCGGCAGCCGATCCCACCGCCGACGGCCGGCTCCGGCTCCGGCCAGTAGACCGGGGCGTCGATTCCCCGCCGTCGCCGGGTCCGGCTATCGCGGCTCGGTGCCCGGCTCGTCGGTAGGACGCTCGTCGCTCGGAGGCTCGTCACTCGCACGCGTGTCGACCCAGTCGGGCAGCGCCTCACGGGCGGCCAGCCAGGTCGCCGGCACGCCGACCGCGTCGGGCCGGTCACCGATCCCGGTGTACGCGGCCAGCACGCCGCCGACGATCGCCCCGGTCGTGTCGACGTCCCCACCGGCGGTGACGCACGTGGTGATCGCTGCCGGATAGTCGTCGAGATGGGTCGCGGCGACCCAGAGCGCGAACGGGACGGTGTCCTGTGCGGTCGCCCGTGATCCGTTGCCCAACTCGTACGCCGCCTCCTGCACCGTCACCGCCGTACCGGTGAGCAGCCGGCGGGCCCGCTCGACGCCCCGGCGTACCTCCCCGTCGACCAGGTACGGCTCCAGCCGATCGAGGAACTCGGGCGCTGTCGGGCGTACCCCGGTGAACCGGGCCGCTCCGGCGTGCGCGGCGGCGACCGCGACGAGTACGGCCCCGGCGATCCCCTCCGGGTGTGCATGCGTCACCTCGGCGGACCGGATCGCCTGCTCGGCCGCCCGGTTCGGCTGATCGGCGTGGTAGGCGCCGAGCGGCGCGACCCGCATCGCGGCGCCGTTGCCGCAGGAGCCCGTTCCGCCGAACGCCTCCCGGGCCGCGTCCCGCCACGGCACACCGTCCCGGATCCGGTGCAGGATCACCACCGCCCCCGCCCCGTAGCCCCGGTACGGCTCGCAGCGCTCCGCGAACGCGGCGGCGAGCCGGTCCGGCCGGATCTCGCCGAACGCGGCGAGTTCGGCAACCACCGAGCAGGCCATCTCGGTGTCGTCGGTCCACTCCCAGGGGCCGGCCGGGGGTCGACCCGCCGCCAGGTCGACCGGTGACCGGCCGGCAACGAAGAACTGGGCGCCGAGCGCGTCACCGACGGAGAGCCCGTGCAGGCTGTCGTAGCAGAGGTCGAGCCGGGCCGGCTCGGGCAGGACGAATGACATCGCCCCCGATCATGCCCCAAGCCGAACCGATCCCGGCCACCCTGGGTGATGTTGGGTTGACCGCACGCCGGGTCAGCTTGCCGGCGATGCCATGTCGACCGCCGCCGGGTCAGCGTTGGCAGGACTTCATCGGGGTACTGGTCCGGGCGGTCCGGGTCGAGCCGTCCCTGAACTTCGCCGTCGCGGTGACCGCGATCGTGCCGCCCGCCGAGTTGCGCGGCTCGGCCCGGAACGGCCCCAGGCTCGCCAGCCAGACGCCCTGGTCGCTGCCGATGGTCCGGGCGGAGCCGCTGCCGTCGAACGGGACGGCGGTGCTCACCCGGTAGCGGAACGAGACCGACGAGACGTTGCCGGCCGCACCGACCCGGATCTGCACCAGCCCGAAACTGGGGTTGCCACACCCCTCCTGGTGCAGGCCGGTGAAGTTCTGCGCCTGGCCGAACCCGCCGGTCACCCTGACCGTCACCGTGGTCTGCTCGCCCATGGTGCGGGCGCGGCGGGTCGGTGCGGCGGGAGCCGGTGGCCGGGTGGTGCGTACCGCCGTTGGCCTGGGCGTCGGGGTCGAGGTCGAGGTCGGAGTCGGGGGCACCTCGGTCGGACTCGGCGCGGCCGGCGACGACTCGGCGCCCGGCACACCGTCTGACCACTGTGGCCGTTCGGTGTCACCGCCCGCGCAGGCCGTCGCGAGGGAGATGAGCACCGCACACGCCACCGCGAGCGCGGCCTGTGCACCGGTACGCCGAAAGTTGAGGACAGTCACCATGATCCTATCGGTCGCGTTGGCCCCATTTCGCGGCATCAGCCGGCCTTGACCGTAGTCCTGTCCCTGGATGTCGCCAAATCCACATCAGAAAGTGGGACAAGTCAGCACTTGAGGGGAAGCCCAGCCCAGCCCTCGGACATCCCGCCGCGCGGGCTACTCGCCCCCGCCGGCCGGGATCGGTGGCCGGCGGGCGAACGGCGGCGCGTACTCGGGGCGTACGCCGATGCCGATCAGGTAGGCCGGGCCGCGGGTCAGGAACGGGAACCGCCGGAGCAGGGCCAGCACCGGCCGGGGCGGCCCGGCGCGACGCCCGTCGAGGATCGGCGTGACCAGGCCCCGGTGCATGAGCCGCTGCAACCGCTGCACCAGGATCGTCGGCAGCAGGCGTCGGGCGCGGACGCCCGCGAGGTCGGACTCGGTCACCGTGCCGCGCCGGAGCGGCTCGGCCAGCAGGGTCGCGGCGGCGACCGCGTCCTGCACGGCGAGGTTGATCCCTACCCCGCCGATCGGTGACATCGCGTGCGCGGCGTCGCCGATGCAGAGCAGCCCGGGCACGTGCCAACGGTCGAGGCGGTTCAGCCGTACGTCGAGGTGCTTGACGTCGTCCATCGACGCGATCGCGTCGACCCGGTCGGCGAAGCCGGGAGCCAGTTCCGCGACGTCCCGGCGGAACCGCTCGATCCCCCGGGCCCGGAGCTGCGCGTCGGTGCCCTTCCGGGCGATGTAGGCGATCTGGAGGTAGCCCTCCCGGGGCACCACGACGGCGAACCGGCCGGGGCCGACCCGAGGGGTGAGCCCGGCCGGGTCGTCCTGCGGGTCGCGCGGCAACCGGAACCACCAGGCGTCGATCGGCACCGGATACTCTCGCACCGGCAGCCTGGCCTGGTCCCGGGCCAGCGACCACCGGCCGTCGCAGGCGACGGTCAGCTCGGCACGCAGTTCACCTGTCTCGCCGTCCGGCCCCCGGTAGCGCACGCCCCGCACCCGGCCGTCCTGCTGGATCAGCTCGGTCACCTCGGTGCGCATCCGGAGCGTGAAGGAGGGCTCGCCGGCGCCGGCCTCGGCGAGCAGGTTGAGCAGGTCCCACTGCGGCACCATCGCGACGTACGGATGGCGGGTCTTCAGCCGGCGGAAGTCGGCGATGACGATCTGCCGGCCGGGTGCCACCGGGAAGGCGACCTCGTCCAGCCGGCTCTGCGGCAGGGCGGCGAACCGCTCCCCGAGGCCCAGTTCGTCGAGGAGTCGCAGGGTGGACGGGTGCACGGTGTCGCCCCGGAAGTCACGGAGGAAGTCACCGTGTTTCTCCAGCACCGTCACGTCGACGCCGGCCCGGGCGAGCAACAGCCCGAGCACCATTCCGGCCGGTCCGCCGCCGACGACTACGCAGGTCGTGTGCCCGTCCATGGCGATCACCCTATTTCATCAGGCGATGAATTCTGCCGTCACGCTACTCCCAGGACAGCGAAGCTCGCAACCGCTCGGAACACGGCGGCGTTGACGGGGCCGGATGCGTCAGGCTACGTTCGTTATCAGAACAAGCGTACGCAAAACGAACGACTGCGCCCGTCTGCCGTCACCCGCTCGGCGGGGTGACGACGCGTGATCAGGAGACTGGGGACGGATGGCTGAGATCGTCTCGCTGACCGAAGGTGTGGCCGAGCTGGTCAACGACGGTGACACGGTGGCCCTGGAGGGATTCACCCACCTGATTCCGTTCGCCGCCGGCCACGAGATCGTCCGGCAGCGGCGACGCGACCTGGAACTGGTCCGGATGACTCCGGACGTCATCTACGACCAGCTCATCGGGATGGGCTGTGCCCGTCGGCTGGTCTTCTCCTGGGGTGGCAATCCGGGAGTCGGCTCGCTGCACCGGTTCCGGGACGCGGTGGAGCGCGGCTGGCCCACCCCGCTGGAGATCGAGGAGCACAGCCACGCCGGGATGGCGAACAGGTACGTTGCCGGAGCATCCGGGCTGCCGTTCGCGGTACTGCGCGGCTACACCGGCACCGACCTGCCCCGGCACACCGCCACCATCAAGCCCATCAGCTGTCCGTTCACCGGCGAGGTGCTCACCGCCGTACCGGCGTTGAACCCCGATGTCACGATCGTGCACGCCCAGCGTGCCGACCGGGCCGGCAACGTGCAGATGTGGGGCATCACCGGCGTGCAGAAGGAGGCGGTGCTGGCCGCCAAGCGGTCCCTGGTCACCGTCGAGGAGGTCGTCGACTCGCTGGAGCCGATGCCCACCCAGGTGATCCTGCCGACCTGGGCGGTCAGCGCGGTCGCGGTCGCACCCGGTGGCTCGCATCCGTCCTACGCGCAGGGCTACTCGGTCCGGGACAACGACTTCTACCAGGCATGGGACACCATCAGTCGCGATCGGGACACGTTCACCACGTGGATGCGACAGCACGTCCTCGACGCCGGGAGGCAGGCATGAACAAGCACGGCGGGACGAGGGGGCACGGCGAGCCCGGCGGGGCGAGGGAGCGGACCGAGCGGGCCGGGGAGGTGGTGACGACGGGTGCGGAGTGGACCGCCGACGAGATGATGACCGTCGCCGCCGCCAGGCAACTGAGGGACGGCACCGCGTGCTTCGTCGGGATCGGCCTGCCGAGTACCGCCGCCAACCTCGCCCGGGCGACCCACGCCCCCCGGCTCGTGCTCATCTACGAGTCCGGGTGCCTCGGCGCCAAGCCCGACCGGCTGCCGCTCTCGATCGGCGACGGCATCCTCGCCGACACCGCCGATGCCGTGGTGAGCGTGCCCGAGGTCTTCAACTACTGGCTCCAGCCCGGCAACGTCGACGTCGGATTCCTCGGCGGTGCCCAGCTCGACCGGTACGGCAACATCAACACCACGGCCATCGGCGACGACTACGGCGCACCGAAGGTACGGCTGCCCGGGGCCGGTGGCGCACCCGAGATCGCCGCCTCCTGCCGCGAGGTCATCGTCATCATGCGGCAGAATCCGCGTACCTTCGTCGAGCGGGTCGACTTCGTCACCTCGTTCGGCTACGGTACCGGCCCCGGTGACCGGGAACGGCTCGGGCTGCGCGGGGCCGGACCACAGGTCGTGATCACCGATCTCGGCGTACTCCGGCCCGATCCGTCCACCCGGGAGCTGGTGCTGACCGAGCTGCATCCGGGCTCCACCGTCGAGCAGGCCCGCGCGGCGACCGGCTGGCGATTGCGGGTCGCCGACGACCTGCGTACCGGTGAGCCGCCGACCGGGTCGGAACTCTCGGTGCTGCGCGCCCTCAAGGCCGCCACCGGCCGTCCCGCTTCCGGCCCCCGCTCTGGCTCCGCTTCCGGCCCCGGCCCCGGCCCCGGAGACTGAACCGGCCGTCGGGGCCCGTCCCGGCCGAGCCTGGTAGAAACGGGCAATGACCCGCAGCATCGCCACCAACACCCGTGTCGACCGTGCCGAACTGCTCGACTTCCTCCGGCCTCGGCACCGTGCCATCCTGATGACGACCCGCCCGGACGGCCGCCCGCAGTCCTCGCCGGTCACCTGCGGCCTGGACGGCGAGGGCCGGATCGTCGTCTCGACCTATCCGGAACGGGCCAAGGCCACCAACGCCCGCCGGGATCCGAGGGTCTCGCTCTGCGTCCTCTCCGATGACTGGAACGGGCCGTGGGTGCACGTCGACGGTACCGCCGAGGTGCTCGACCTGCCGGAGGCGCTGGAGCCGCTGGTCGAGTACTTCCGGTGCATCTCCGGCGAGCATCCGGACTGGGACGAGTACCGCGAGGCAATGCGCCGGCAGGGCAAGTCGCTGATCCGGGTCACCGTCGACAGTTGGGGTCCGGTCGCCACCGGCGGCTTCCCGGCCCGACTCGCCGACTGATCCGACAGGCCCGGCGATCGCGGGCGGGTACGTCGGGGTGGTCGGTCAGAGGTAGAGGCAGAAGGGGTGGCCGGCCGGGTCGAGGTGCACGAGGACATCGTCCTGGGGCTGGAAGTCGGCTCGGGTGGCGCCACACGCCACGGCGTGCGCGGCGGCGCGCTCCAGGTCGTCGACCCGGATCTCCAGGTGCATCATCATCTGCTGGTCGCCGGGGCCGGCCGGCCAGCTCGGCCGGCGGTACGACGACTCGGCCTGGAAGGCCAGCCCGACTCCCCCGCCCGGATCACGCATCAGGACCCACTCCGGCTCCTCAACGGTGATCTCCCAGCCCAGGAGACGCTGGTAGAAGTGGGCGAGAGCCTTCGGGTCCGGTGCGCTCAGGTTGACGGTGGTCAGGGTCAGAGTGGCGCCGTCGAGCATGGTCTGGAACCTCCGAGCGCTGGTCAGAGCTTGTGGCCGGCGGTCGATGCCGTCCCGGGCCAACCGCCGGGGCCACCGACCCGGCGAGCCTATCGACGTGCACCGACACTCGCAGCACAGCAACCCGCGGCTACGACCCGAATGCGGTGAGGAACCGGTCCCGGAAGTCGCTCATCCGCCAGACCGGAGTCTCCGGACCGGGCTTCAGCCCTTCCTGCCAGTTCCATCCGGAGATCCGGTCCAGCAGCGCCGGGTCCTTGGCGACGATGGTGATCGGTACGTCGCGACTGGCGTTCTCCCCGGTCACCAGCGGAGTCGGCTGGTGGTCGCCGAGGAAGACGAAGACCAGATCCTCGTCACCGTACCGCTCCAGGTAGGAGACGATGGTGTTCAGCGAGTACTCGACGGCCCGGCGGTACTGGGTGCGTACCTTGCCGGTGTCCCGCCAGACGTCGTCCTGCGACTCGCCCGCCTCCGCCATCGGCCCGAAGATCGATCCGTCGCCGAGCTGGTCCCAGCCGATGAGTTCCGGGATCGGTGTCCAGGGCGCGTGGCTGGAGACCAGCGGGATGGTCGCCATCACCGGCGGATGGTCCGGGGTGGAGTGTTCACGCTGCTCGAAGACGGAGAGCGTGTACTGGTCCGGCATCTGCGCCCAGCTGAACTGCGGCCCCCGGTAGCCGAGTTCCTTCGAGGCGTGCACCTCGTCGTAGCCGAAGAACCGCCCCTCCGGCCAGGTCTGGGTGATCCCCGGCATCACTCCGACCGTCCGCCAGTCGGCCCGCTGGAAGGCCCGGTTCAGGGTCATCCGGTCGGTGGCGACGAGGTGGGTGTAGCGCTGCTGGTTGTCGATCCAGAGTCCGGAGAGCAGCGTGGCGTGGGCCAGCCAGCTTCCGCCGCCCGCGGTCGGTGAGGTGAGCCAACCGCTGCGCGCCGCGTACCCGGCGGTGCGCAGCCGGGCGTAGCCGGTGTCGAGGGTGGCACCGACCTCCGGGGCGAATGCCGGATCCTCGACCGCCGAGCGACCGTAGCTCTCGACGAAGGCGAGGACCATGTCCCTGCCCCGCAACGCGGTCAACAACTGGTCATCGGGGGTGTCCGCGAAGGCGTCGACCCGGGCCTCGGCCGCGAAGACCTCCTGGTCACGCAGGGCCGCCCGCACCTGGAGCGCCCGGTCGTAGGTGAGGGTGCTGACGGGTATCTCCGGGACGATCTGCACGCCGAGCACGGCACCGACGACACAGGTGGCACCCAGGGCCGCGACGATGTGCGTCGTCGCCCGGCGGTGCCGGACCGCCAGCCGGGTCAGCCGGAGCACCGACAGCGTCATCAGCACCAGCAGGCCGACCGCGAGCAGCCCGGCGACGACCACCGCGACGACGGCACCGGTCCGGCCGTACGACTGCTCGACGTAGTCCGTACCGGCCTCGAAGGAGATCCAGTCGAAGACCGGGTTGAAGGGCCGGGCCAGCACCGCGTAGAAGCCCATGTCGATGACCTTCACGATGGCCAGCAGCCCGAGGGCCACCCCGACGGGCACCGCCACCAGCCGGCGTCCCCAGACCGGCAGGAGCAGCACCAGTGTGACCACCAGCAGGGCTTCCAACGGCAGGCGCAGGAACGCACCCGGCGTGACGAGGGTGAGCTGGTTCGGCGCGAGCAGGGCGAAGACGACGAGCAACAGGGCGAGAACACTGACCAGTCGAGCCGCCACGATCCGCGGCCAGCCCCGCCTGCCGACGGGTTCGGCGGCGTCGCTACCGCCGTCGTCCGCACCCGCGTCGGCCACGGCACCCGCCTGCGAGGTAGCGCCGCCTGTCTCCGAAGGCGCGGCGTCGGCCTCCGAGGTCGTGGCGCCGGCCTCCGAGGGCGCGGCGGGCTTCGCCGGCTCGGGCGGTGCATCGGTCGGGAGTCGACGGCGGCGCGTGAAGACCGACAATCCAAAAGGCCCTTCCCGTGAAGCTGGTGACGCCCGCCCGCCACTGGGGGTAACCGATCCGCACGCAAGCGCGCGCCCGGCGGCGCCGGCACAGTCCGGCCGGCCGGCGACGGTCGAGGCGGTGACCGGCCGGGTCTCCGGGTCGCCGTCGTGATCCGGGCGCCACGTTAACATCCCGGCCCGATCGGGTTCGGCCGCCGGTTGGCCGGCCGGTGCGGCACCCGCCGGCCGGGGCCGCGCGCCGTCACCTGACGGCGAGCTCCTCGCTGTACGCGGCGATCGGGCTGCCGTCCGCAGAAAACGCGGTCAGCCGGCCGTGCGAGAGACTGGCCGAACGGAACGAGAAGAGCCGCTGCCCCGGATAGACCTCCAGCAGCGGAATCGTCCGTGGCGCACCTCCGGGCGCGGACTGGTATTCCAGCCGGGACACGGTGGCGTCGACGACCCCGTTGACCCGTACCTTGGTCTTCTCGGCGGTGACCCCGAAGGTGATCGGCGCGCCCGCACCGAACGCGGCGCACTCGGCCGCGCTGCGGCAGACGAAGAAGTAGCGCGGGTTGTGCACATCCGACATCGAGTACGCCTTGAACGTCGGATCAGCCCCCGCCGGCAGCGGCTGTACGGCGAAGAAGGCGACCGTGGCCACGGCTGCGGTACCCACCCGCAACCACCCCCGGGCCGGGCCGGTACGCCGACCGGCGGCGACGGCGGCGACGGTGACCCCGCCGAAGCCGACCAGGCAGAGCGTGACGGTGGCCAGGGATCGGGAGTTCTCCAGCAGGAACTGGAGTCCCGGGGTCATCGAGACCGGACTGAGCAGCGCTCCCAGCGACAGCACCATCACGCCCAGCGCCGCGACCCCGGCCACCCGGCGGGCCACTCCGTAGGTCCCGATCAGGAGCATCGCGGCCAGCACCGGCCAGATCTGGTGGTGGGTCCAGGAGACCGGCGAGGCGGCCACGGTGGCGCAGCCGACGAGTACGGCCGCGTGCCCGGACCGGCCGGAGAGTTCGAGCTGGCGCGCCCGCAGCAGTGCGGTACCGCAGATCACCATCACCAGGCCGGCCCAGAGCAGTGGAAAGGTCTCGCCCTCCACGCCGACCCGCAGCAGCATGCCGTGCAGGGACTGGTTTCCGAGCGAGGCGAGGTTGCCGACCCGGGACGTGTTGAGGAAGGTGCCGGTCCAGAAGGTCCAGCTGTCGGCGGGCAGCACGAGCGCGCCGACCAGGCCGCAGGCGAGGAACGCGCCGACCGCGCGGCCGGCGTCGCGCCAGCGGCGGGAGACCAGGAAGAAGACCACGAAGAGCAGCGGGGTCAGCTTGACGGCGGCGGCGATCCCGACCAGGATCCCCCGGTACCGCGCCGGGGTCAGCCCCATCCCGTCGACCAGGGCCAGCAGCACGATGAAGACACTGACCTGGCCGAACCGCAGGTTGCTCTGGGCCGGGGCGGAGAGCATCAGTGCGCAGGCGACGGCCGCGACCACCAGCTGTCGCCGGTGCGGTGCCGAGGTGACGGCGCCACCCGCCGCCATCGCGATCGCGGCGATCGCGGCGCAGGTCAGGGCCAGCCAACAGAGTTGGAGTACGCCCTCGGGCAGCAGCCCGATCGGTGCGAGGACAAGTGCGGCGAAGGGCGGGTACGTGAACGGTCCGCCGTTGGCGGCGACGAACTCGTAGAGCGGCTGGCCGGCGAGCAGGTGCTGGATGGCCCCGTAGTAGATGTGCAGGTCCGACAGGCGTTCCCAGTCGGGCCGGCGGAGCACGAGAACCGACGAGACCACCGCGATGACGGCGAAGACTCCCCAGAGCGCGACGGTCCCCCGGCGATTGACCATTTGAGGAGTCTAGACAGCCGGCGTCGGCGGAGAGATCGATGATGCGGTACGGAGACCCTGCGGTGACCGAGCCGGTATGGCGTGTTTCTCTCCGACCGTTGTCGCCGTGCGGCGCTGCCGTCGGGGAGGATGATCAGATGACTCTGGACGCCACCGACCAGCACCGAAGGGCCGTCACCTTCCGGCAGCTGCACGAGGGGCCCACCTTCGTACTGCCCAATCCGTGGGACGCGGGCAGTGCCCGGGTACTCGCCCAGCTCGGTTTCCCCGCGCTCGCCACCACAAGTGCCGGGCTGGCCTTCACGCTCGGCCGGCCCGACGGCGCCAACGTGGTCAGCCGGGCGGAGACCCTGGAGAACGTCCGGGTGATCGCGGCGGCCACCCCACTGCCGGTGGCGGCCGACCTGGAGAGCGGGTTCGGCGACAGCCCGGCCGAGGTGGCCGAGACGATCCGGCTCGCCGCCGAGGCGGGCGCGGTGGGCGGGTCGATCGAGGACGCCACCGGCGACCCCGCCGATCCGATCCGCCCGCTGGCGGAGGCGGTCCGCCGGGTCGAGGCGGCGGTGGCGGCGGCCCGGAGCCTGCCGTTCCCGTTCACCCTGGCCGCCCGGGCGGAGAACTTCCTCTACGGCCGGGCCGACCTGCCCGACACCGTGGAACGGCTCCGGGCCTACGCCGCTGCCGGCGCGGACGTGCTCTACGCACCGGGACTGCCGGACCTGGACGCGATCCGGTCGGTCTGCACGGCGGTGGACAAACCGGTGAACGCACTCGCCGGCTCGGCCCCCGGGATCACGGTCGCGATGCTCGCCGACTGTGGCGTACGCCGGATCAGCCTCGGTTCCACCCTGGCCCGGGCGGCGATGACCGCCTTCGTGGAGGCGGCTCGGGAGATCCGGGAGAGCGGCACCTTCGGCTTCGGGGCGAATCTGCTCAGTTACTCACGGGTCAACGCGCTCATGCCGTAGCCGTCCGCCGACCCTCGCCACGCCGTCTGGACTGCCGTTTTGTCGGTACCCCTCGGCATACTGCCGGGCGGACGCCAACGGGGCACGTCCCGATCGGAGAGTTGACCATGACAACCTTGCTGACAATCGGCACCGCCAAGGGCCTCTTCCTCGCCACCAGCGACGACGGCCGCCGGAGTTGGCAGGTGAGCGGGGCGCACTTCCCGATGACCGGGGTCTACTCGGTCGCCGTGGACAAACGGCGGCCCACCCCCCGGTTGCTCGCCGGGGTAACGAGTTCGCACTTCGGCCCGAGCGTGGCGACCAGCGACGACCTCGGCGCGTCCTGGCAGGAGCCGGCGGAGGCACCCGTCGCGTTCCCGGACGGCACCGGGTCCAGCCTGGAGCGGGTCTGGCAGCTCACCCCCGGCCCGGCCGGCGAGCCGGACGTGGTCTACGCCGGCACCCAGCCCTCGGCGCTGTTCCGGTCGGTCGACGGCGGCGTCTCCTTCGAGATGGTGCGCCCGCTCTGGGACCACCCGCACCGCACGCAGTGGGATGCCGGGTACGGCGGCCAGGCGATCCACACGGTGCTGCCGCACCCGACCGACCCGGCGCAGGTCCTGGTCGCCATGTCGACGGGCGGCGTCTACCGCACCGCCGACGCCGGTGCGAGCTGGCGCCCACAGAACACCGGCATCCGCGCCCACTTCATGCCGGACGAGTGGCCCGAGTTCGGGCAGTGTGTGCACAAGGTCGCCCGGGACGGGGCCGATCCCGAGCGGCTCTACGCGCAGAACCACCACGGCGTCTACCGCTCCACCGACGGCGGCCTGAGCTGGCGGTCGATCGCCGACGGGCTGCCGAGCGACTTCGGCTTCCCGATCGTCGCCCACCCGCACCGTGGCGGCACCATCTACACCTTCCCGCTGGTCGCGGACAGCGAGCGTTTCCCGGTCGACCGGCGCTGCCGGGTCTTCCGCTCCACCGACGCCGGTGACAGCTGGCAGCCGTTGACCGACGGGCTGCCGAGCGACCCCTACTACCCGGCGGTGCTGCGCGACGCGATGTGTGTCGACGACGCCGACCCGGCCGGCGTCTATTTCGGCACCCGCTCCGGCGAGGTCTACGCCAGCCGGGACGAGGGGGACTCGTGGTCGCTGGTCGCCGCGCACCTGCCCGACGTGTTCTGCGTCCGGGCCGCGGAGGTGTGAGCCGCGTGGTCAGCGTGATCGTGCCCGCCGCGCTGCGCGGCGAGACGGCCGGCGCGGGCCGGCTCGACGTCGCCACGACGGGCAGCCTCCGGGCCGTCCTCGACGAGGTGGCCACCGAGTGGCCCCGGCTGATCCGGCGGATCCGGGACGAGCAGGGCCGGCTCCGCCGATACGTCAACGTGTACGTCGACGGCGAGGACTGCCGGCAGACCGGCGGCCTCGACACGGCGGTGCCCGAGGGCGCGGAAGTCCGGATCATCCCCTCCGTGGCCGGAGGCTGACCCGACAGCGCCGGGACTACCCAGCCGGTCGGGCAGCGCCCGAGCTACCCGGCCGGTCAGGCAGCGCCCGAGCCACCCGAGCGCTCAGGCAGCGCCCGAGCCACCCAGCCGGTCAGGCAAGCGCCCGCGCCACCGGCCCGGGGCGGCGTTGTCCGCCACTCGGGGTGCGAAGGGTCGCGGCGCCGCCTACCGTGGGGGTTGGTCAACGTTTCCGTGCTGTTGGCCAGCGGTTTGTCGTCCTCGGCCGGGGGCAGGCGTGGGATGGTTCGGCGGCCCCGGACGGGCGCCGACCGGTTGTGCGATCCACTCTCCGTAGGGTCCCCGCACGTGTCGCTCGACGTCTTCGTTGTGGAGGCTTGTCCATGTCCGACTGGCGTTCGCGCGCCCTCCGACCCGCGAAGCGGGCCCTGCGCCGCTCGCAGGACCGGTATCCGCAGTCGCCACCGGAGCTGTCGATGGATCCGCGGGCGGCCGAGGAGGGCAACCAGCCGCCGCCGGCGGAGGAGAGTGTGGTCACCTCCGCGATCTACCGGGACGGGCGCCGGATCGAGGCCCCGTCGAACCTCGCCGAGACGTGCCAGCGGCTCCGGGAACATCCAGGGACGATGGCGTGGATCGGCCTGTACCGGCCGACCGAGGGTCAACTGCTCACCGTGGCCGAGGAGTTCGGCCTGCACGAGCTGGCCGTCGAGGACGCCATCGTTGCGCACCAGCGACCCAAGCTCGAACGGTACGGCGACACCCTGTTCGTGGTGCTCCGGGCCGCCCGCTATCTCGACGAGGCCGAGGAGGTCGACTTCGGCGAGGTACACGTCTTCGTCGGGGCCAACTTCGTGCTGACGGTACGACACGGGCAGGCCCCCGACCTGACCGCCGTACGTCACCGGATGGAGGACGACCCCGACCTGCTGCGGCGCGGCCCGGAGGCGGTGCTGTACGCGATCCTGGACAGCGTCGTCGACGGGTACGCCCCGGTGGTCGGGGGGTTGCAGAACGACATCGACGAGATCGAGACCGAGGTGTTCCGGGGCGATCCCCGGGTGAGCCGGCGGATCTACGAACTCTCCCGTGAGGTGATCGAGTTCCAGCGGGCCACCCGGCCGCTGCTGGACATCCTCCAGGGGCTGGAGGGCGGCTTCGAGAAGTACGGCACCGACGAGGAACTGCGGCGCTATCTGGGCGACGTGGCCGACCACGCCACCACCGCCTCGGAGCGGGTAAACGAGTTCCGGCAGATCCTGGCGGACATCCTCGCCCTGAACGCCACCCTGGTGTCGCAGGCGCAGAACGAGGAGGTCAAGAACCTGACCGTGGCCAGCTACACGCAGAACGAGGAGATCAAGAAGATCTCCGCCTGGGCCGCGATCCTCTTCGCGCCGACGCTGATCGGCACGGTCTACGGGATGAACTTCGACTACATGCCCGAGCTGCACTGGGTGTTCGGCTACCCGTTCGCGATCTTCCTGATGCTCGTGGTCTGCTGCACGCTCTTCGTGATCTTCAAGCGCCGCGACTGGCTCTGACCGCGACGGGCCGCCCCGCCGGTCGCCGCCCGGCGGTCAGAGCCAGTTGTTGCGCCGGAAACCGCGGTGCATCAACACCGCCAGTACCAGCATCACCAGCAGCACCACCCAGAAGCCCTGCGCCGCCTTCACCCCGGGGATGAACTCGAAGTTCATCCCGTAGATGCCGGCGATGAAGGTCTGCACCGCGAAGATCGCCGCCCACGCCGCGATCTTGCGCATGTCGTTGTTCTGGTCCACCGAGACCTGGGCCAGCCGGGCCTGGAGGATCGAGTTCAGCAGGTCGTCGTAGGCGGTCACCCGCTCCACCGTCCGGGACAGCACGCCGTGCACGTCCCGGAAGTAGCGGACCACGGGTCGGGGCAGCTCCCGGTCGTCGAGCAGCGCGGCGAACGGCCGCTGGAGCGGCGCGACCGCCCGCTTGAACTCCATCAGCTCCCGTTTGAGCTGGTAGATGTTCGCGATCCGGTCCCGGGCGGTGCGCGCGGCGAAGACCTGCTCCTCCACCGCGTCGATGTCGGCCTCGACGGCGGCGGCCACCTCGTCGTACGAGTTGACGAGCTGGTCGCAGACCGCGTACGCGACCGCCCAGGGGCCGAGGGTCAGCAGGGTGGGCCGGGCCTCCAGGTCGGCCCGGACCGGCCGGAGTGCCCCGGGTGCGCCGTGCCGAACGGTGATCACGAAACGGGGACCGACGAAGACCGTCACCGAGCCGGTCTCCACCACCTCGGAGGTCTCGGTCAGTTCGGTGTGTTCGACGTACCGGCTGGTGCGCAGCACGATCACCGTCACCTGGTCGTAGCGCTCCACCGCCGGCCGGTGCTCCCGGTTGAGCGCGTGCGCGGCGACCAGGTCGTCGAGGCCGAACGTCCGGGCGACCGGCGCGAAATCCGCCTCGTCCGGGTCGTGCAGCCCCAGCCAGACGAACCCGCGCCCCCGGCGTGCCGCCGCCAGCGCCGCGTGGGGGTCGGGCCGGCCCGGCAGCCGGTGACCGTCGACGTACGCCGCGCAGTCCACGATCCGGTCGGTCTCCGGGTCACGCCGTGCCGGGGCGTACCCCGAGGAAAGGCCGTCGGCGTTGAGCATCCGGGCGAGCGCCCGGCGGACCGGCGCCACCCACCTGGTCCGGGTACCGGCCCCGGTCCCGTCCCGTTCGTAGCCCGTCATCCCCGGATGCCCCTTTCCACGCGGTCGCTGGGGAGCATCGAACCACCCGCCGGCCACCCGCCCGGTCCCGGGTTGTTCCGGCCCGACCGTGGCCCGGCGCGGGAGGCTAGTGGAAGAACTTCAGGCCCACCACGCCGGCCACCACGAGCACCAGACAGAGCAGCCGGGGCACGCTCGCCGACTCGCCGAGCGCGATCATCCCGACCAGCGCGGTCCCGACGGCGCCGATGCCCACCCACACCGCGTAGCCGGTCCCGACCGGAATGGTGCGCAGTGCGTAGCCGAGGCCGGCCATGCTCAGCACGAGGGCGGCGGCGAAGATTCCGGTGGGAAGCGGGCGGCTGAAGCCGGCGCTGCGCTCCAGCGCGATCGCCCAGACGGTTTCCATCAACCCGGAGATGATCAGCACGATCCAGGCCACGACGATCTCACCTCGATGGCGGTCGTCTTTGCAGGCCGGGTACGACGCGCAACTCGTCCGGGATCGCCGCGGCGCGGCGGTCACCGTCAGGATAGCGACAAAGAACGCCTAGGGCGCCGGCTGTGCGTGATGTCACCGGGCCGTTGCAGCGCAGGTGGCCGGGGTGGGTGGCGCGGCCGGAGTAGTAGACAAGTCGACTAGCATGCCCCATGCTGGAGCCATGGTCCTCGCACGCCTCATCCTCGGTCTTCTGGACCTGGCACCCATGACCGGCTACGAACTCAAACGTCACTTCGACACGATCGTCAATCACTTCTGGAACGCCGACAGGGCGCAGATCTACCGGACGCTGGCCCGGTTGACCGAGGATGGCCTGGCCACAGTCGAGACCGTCCCCGGCGTCGGCGCCCCGGACCGGCAGCTCCACCACATCACCGAGCGGGGTCGCGAGGTGCTCGACGACTGGCTGACCTCGAAACTCGACCGCCAGCCCGAACGCGACGCCTTCCTGGCCCGGCTCTTCCTCTCCGGTGGCCTGCCGGAGTCGCAGCTGGCGGAACTGCTCGGGGCGAGACAGGCAGACATCCAGGCTCTGCTCGCGACCCTGGTGCGGATGCGGGCCTCGGCGCCGGAGCCGACCGACCGGCGGGCCCGGCTGCGCCTGGCCACCCTGGACAACGGAATCGCCCACGCGCGTACGGAACTGAGCTGGCTCAGCAAACTACGGAAGGAACTGGCGTGACCGGGTTTGCCGAGATCCATCGACCGAGCGCTGCCTCGACCGCCCCTCCCGTGCTACTCCTGCACGGCAGCAGTGTCGCCAACTGGATCTGGCAGCCCCAGGTCGACGTACTCGACGACCGGATCGTCGTGACACCCGACCTCCCGGGGTTCGGCGTACACGCCTGCCAGGTCTGGCCCGGTCTGCCCGCCGTCGTCGACCACCTCGCGGATCGCCTCGCCGCGCTGCGGATCACGGCGCCGGTCGACGTCATCGGGCTCTCCCTCGGCGGAATCGTCGCGCTGCATCTCGCGGCCCGGCGCCCGGAGCTGGTCCGTTCCCTCTTCGTCACCGGCGCCATGCTGGGGCGGCCGGGGACGGTGCTGCGGGCGGCGGCGAAGGTGCAACTCCTGCTCTGGAACGCCCCCTGGTTCTGGAAGGCGCAGGCTGCGGCGTTCCGGCTGCCGGCGGACTCCCGGCACACCTACGTGGAACACGGTCTCTCGGTGTCCCGCGAGACGTCGCGGCGGATTCTCGACGAGGTCACCACCGGCGAGGTCCCGCCCGGTCTGGCGGATTTCCCCGCTCCGCTGTTAGCCACCGCCGGCGAGCGCGAACCCCGGTCGACCCGCGACTCCCTCCGGCTCATCCGGGAGGTAGCCCCGCAGGCGGATCTCCGCCTCGCGCCGGGGCTGCACCACGTCTGGAACGTGGAGGACGTCGACCTGTTCAACGAGACCATGCGACGCTGGCTCGACGGGCAGGTGCACCCACGGTTGCTACCCGCCTGACCGGGACGGCTGCCCCGGGAGTCCGCGTGCCGGGAGATCCGTTCCGGTGGACGGCCGGCCGGCCTGGCACCCTGGCAGCGGTGGAGCCTCGACGTCGGCGTGGCCGCCGCCTGCCGGTCCGGGAGTCCGGCCGGCACCTTCCGCTGCCGCCACGCCGACGTCGGGCCGGACTAGTTGTCGCCCCAGACCTCCTGCGCGGTCTCCACGATCAGCCGCAGCTTCGCCACCTGCTCCTCCTGGGTCAGCGCGTTTCCCTCCACTGTGGAGGAGAAGCCGCACTGCGGCGAGAGGCAGAGCTGGTCCAGCGGGACGTACCGGGCCGCCTCGTCGATCCGGCGCTTGAGCGCGTCCTTGCTCTCCAGCTCACCCCGTTTGGTGGTGACCAGGCCCAGCACCACCCGCTTGCCCGGCGGGACGAACCGCAGCGGTGCGAAGTCACCGGAGCGCTCGTCGTCGTACTCCAGGAAGAAGCCGTCGACATCGAGCTGGCTGAAGAGCGCCTCGGCGACGAAGTCGTAGCCGCCCTCGGCGGCCCAGGACGACCGGAAGTTGCCCCGGCACATGTGCGTGGTGATCGACAGCCCGGCCGGCCGGTCGGCCAGCGAGGCGTTGATCTGCCGGATGTAGCGCTCGTGCTGGTGCTCCGGGTCGCCGCCCTGGGCGGCCACCATCTCCCGCTGCCGGGGGTCGTTCAGGTACGCCAGGCTGGTGTCGTCGAACTGGAGATAGGTGCAGCCGAGATCGGCGAGCCGGCGCACCTGCTCGGCGTACGCGGCGCTGAGGTCGACCCAGAACTGGTCCAGGTCGGGATAGACGGCGGTGTCGATGGCGGCCCGACCGCCCCGGTAGTGCACCATGCTCGGCGACGGGATGGTCAGCTTCGGCGTGCCCGTGCTGACCTGCTGCTTCAGGAACGAGAAGGCGTCACCGAAGATGGTGTCGGTAAGCCGCACCCGGTCGTGCACCCGCAGTGCCGCCGACTGGAACTCCAGCTTCCCGGCGGAGTTGAAGAACTCGACGGTCAGCTTCTCGTCGGCCGGGTCGATCCCGCCGAGCTGGTAGATGAAGTCCATGTGCCAGGAGGTACGCCGGAACTCACCGTCGGTGGCGGTACGCAGCCCGATGCTCTCCTGTAGGCGTACCACCTCGCGGATCGCGTCGTCCTCGACGGCACGCAGTTCCGTTGTGGAGATCCGCCCGGCGGCCCGGTCCGCCCGGGCGGTCAGCAGCCGCGCGGGTCGCAGCAGGCTGCCGACGTGGTCGGCGCGGAACGGCGGGCGGGATGGTGTGTCCATGGTGGTCCCCTCTGTCCCTCTGGTGCGCGGGCGCTTCCGTCCTCTGGTGCGCGACGCCTCCGGTCCTGGTACGCGGGCGATCGGCCGGCACGAGCCGACGCCACGTACCGCGACCGCGCGGTCCGGCCCACCATAGTCCGCCGCCCCGATATCGATGATCTAGAAACCGTACCGCCGGACAACTCTCTCCGCCGACCCGCCGGAGGACGACGTCAGGAGGCCGGTTCCGGACCGCTCTGCGCCCAGATCGCGCTCATCTCCATCATTGCCTGTTCCATGATCTGCACCATCGCGGTCTTGGCCCGCTCGCCGTCGCGCCGCTGGATCGCCTGGGCCACGTCGGCGTGCAGTTGCAGCGCCTGCTCGTGCGGATAGTGCGGCATCAGGTCGTAGTGGTGCCGGCCGGCCAGCACCTCGGCGACCAGCTCGTGCAGCTTGACGAACATCTCGTTGCCGGAGTCGACGAGCACCTGCCGGTGGAACTCGATGTCGAGCCGGAGGAACTCCGGCTCGTCGCCGGCCTTCCCCGCCGCCCACATCTTCGCGGCCAGCCCGACCAGTTCGCTTGCCTCCTGCGGGGTGGCCCGCAGCGCGGCGAGCGAGGCGGCCTGCGGCTCGACGGCACTACGCAGCTCGGTGATGGAGCGGAGCTGGGCGATCCGACCGGTCGAGGCGAGCCGCCAGCGGATCACCTGGGGGTCGAAGACGTTCCAGTCGCCGGCGGCCCGGATCAGCGTGCCGACCCGGCGGCGGGACTCGACCAGCCCCATCGAGGAGAGCACCCGCAGCACCTCCCGGACCACCGAGCGGGAGACGGCGTACCGCTCGACAAGGTCGTCGATGTAGAGCACCGATCCCGGTGCGAGTCGGCCGGCGCAGACGGCCGTGCCCAACTCGTCGAGCAGTCGGGCGTGCAGCCCGAACTCGCCGGGGTCGAGCCGGACAGACGCGACCTCAGGTGACGGCGTGGCCATTAATAAAGCCTATCAGTTAGTCGGCGAGTCTTGCTTAAGTCAGGTTTATCGGCCTAGCATCCGGCATTAGGCGGACGTAGGAGTCCGCGGGCGGCGCCCCAACGGCGGGTCGCCGCGAGGGAAGGGAAGATGGACGTGTTACGTCGCTCGGTAATCGGAACATCTCTGGCCGTGGTGGCTGCCCTCGGTTTGTCCGCCTGCGGAGGCGGCGACGACAGCGGCGGGTCGAACACGCTGCGCGTCACCCTGGTGAACCACGTCTGGACAGAAAACATAAAGAAGGCTCTACCGGAGTTCGAGCAGCAGAGTGGCCTGAAGGTCGAGGTCACCCAGCTCGGCGAGGATCAGCTCTCCGACCAGTACAACGTCAAGTTGAACGCTGGCTCCAGCGACATCGACGTGATGATGTACCGGCCCCTCCAGGAGGGGAAGCTCTTCGCCAAGAACGGCTACCTGACCGACCTGACCGATCGGGCCAAGGAGGATTCGGCGTTCGATCTCGCCGACTTCCAGTCCTCGCCGGTGCAGGCCACCACCTACGAAGACAAGCTGGTCGGCATCCCGATCATCACCGAGCAGGAGGTCCTGTACTACCGCAAGGACCTGCTGCAGAAGTCGGGCTTCAGCGCACCGCCGAAGACCCTGGACGAGCTGAAGACGATGGCCGCCAAGGTCGAGGCCGACAACCCGGGTACCGCCGGTTTCGTGGCCCGCACCGGCAAGGCCGCCGCGGTCACCCAGTTCTCCAGTTTCCTGTTCAGCTTCGGCGGCGACTTCGTCGACGGCAGCGGCAAGGCCAGCGTCAACACCGAGCAGGCCAAGCAGGCGTACGCGTACTACGGCGGGCTGCTGCGTGAGCACGGGCCGGAGAACATCAGCACCGACATGAGCTGGTCCGAGGCGATGGCGATCTTCACCCAGGGCAAGGCGGCCTTCTACACCGAGGCCAACTCGCTCTACAAGAACGCCACCGACCCGGCCAAGTCCAAGGTCTCCGACAGCGTTGGGTTCGCACCGTTCCCGGCCGGCCCGGCGGGCTCCAAGCCGTACAACATCCCGTCCTGGGCGCTCGGCGTCAACGAGGGCTCGGAGAACCAGGACAACGCCTGGAAGTTCATCCAGTGGGCGGCCGGCAAGGACCAGACCCTGGCACAGCAGAAGGGCGGCGTGCCCAGTGCCCGTACCTCGGTCTGGAACAACCCGGAGGGCATCACCACCTACCCGCAGGACCTCGCCGAGGCCATCAAGGTCAGCACCGAGAACGGCGTCGGCCACGACCGCCCGCTGGTCGTGAAGGTCGCCGAGTCCCGGGAGATCGTCGGCCAGCCGATCGTCGACGCGATCACCGGCAAGGACGTGGCCGGCTCGGCCGCGGCGGCGAACGAGGCGTTCCAGAAGCTCCTCGACGACGAGAAGTAGGCCATCGCGCGGGGTGACGGAGTGATCCGTCACCCCGCGTCGCGGATCCGCCGACCCGGAAAGACCACCCCATGGCATCTCTGGCATCCCCCCAGCCGCCCGGCGAACTGACCGGCTGGACCCGCTGGGCGAACAACAACCGCAAGTGGCTCTTCGCGGCACCGGCCATGACGTTCGTCGGTGCGTTGATCATTTTCCCGCTGGCCTGGACGATCTATCTCAGCCTGACCGACGCCGAGGGCTCGGTCCGGGCCGAGTCCGAGTTCATCGGCTTCGCGAACTACCTCGAGGTGCTCTCCGACACCGACCGGTTCTGGCCAGCCGTGCTGCGTACCGTCGGCTTCACCGGGGTCGCACTGTTCTTCGAGATCGTCATCGGCATGGCGGTCGCGCTGCTGCTGTGGCGGCCGTTCCGCGGTGAGCGGTGGGTCCGGGTGGCGATCCTGCTGCCGCTGGTCGCTACCCCGGTCGCGGTCGGCATGATGTGGCGGCTCATCTTCGACCCGAACATCGGGATGGCCAACCAGATCCTCGGCTGGGTCGGTATCGGCCCGCAGCCCTGGCTGGCTGGCCAGAACAGCGCGCTGCCGACCACCATCTTCATCGACATCTGGCAGTGGACCCCGATGGTGGTGCTGATCCTGCTGGCCGGGCTGACCTCGCTGTCGAACGAACCGGACGAGGCCGCCCGGGTGGACGGGGCGAGCGCCTGGCAGCGGTTCCGGCACGTCACCCTGCCGCTGCTGATGCCGACGGTGATCGTGGCGATCCTGCTGCGCGGTATCGACGCGCTGAAGACCTTCGACATCCTGTACGCCACCAAGGGGCGTGGCGGCGGATCGTTCCACGAGGTCGAGACGCTGAACGTGTACGCGTACGGGCTGAGCTTCGACTACAACGAGTACGGCGTCTCGTCGACGGTACTCATCATCTTCTTCCTGATCATCATCGGTTCGATGTGGGCGTTGACGTCCCGCCGCAAGAAGGGCGCACAGTGATGGCCCGCCGCAAGCGTCGTACCCCGTACCAGATCTTCCGGGCGGTGGCCCTGGCCGTGGTGGTGGCCTCGCTGGTCGCCCCGCTGCTCTGGATGGTCGCCGCCTCCTTCAAGACCAACGTCGACATCTACGACTCCAGCAAGGCGTTCGCGTTCACGCCGGTGCTCGACAACTACACGAAGGTCCTCGACCAGGCGAACTACCTCCAGTTCATCGGCAACAGCCTCTGGGTGGCGTTCGCGGCCACCGTGCTGTCGCTGATCCTGGGCGTGCCGGCGGCGTACGCGATGAGCCGGTTCAACATGAAGAAGTCGGCCCTGGTGGTGCTGATGGCCCGGGTGATCCCCGGTGTCTCGCTGCTGGTGCCGTGGTACTACGTCTTCTCCAACATGCGGCTGGTCGGCGGCTTCACCGTGCTGATCCTGAGCCACATGTTCGTGTCGCTGCCGCTGGTGGTCTACATCCTGATGGGCTTCTTCGACGGACTGCCGCTTGAGTTGGAGGAGTCGGCGCAGGTGGACGGGCTCACCCCGATCGGTGCGTTCCGGCGGATCACGCTGCCGCTCTCCGCGCCGGGCATCGCGACCGCCGGCATCCTGTCGTTCATCTTCTCCTGGAACAACTTCATGTTCGCCCTGGTCCTCTCCGGCGCCGACACCAAGACCCTGCCGGTGGCGATCTTCGACTTCGTCGGCTACGCGAGCATCGACTGGGGCGGCCTGATGGCCGCGTCCACAGTGGTCACCCTGCCGATCATGCTGATCGCGCTCTTCGTGCAGAAGTACGTCGTCTCCGGCCTCACCGCCGGGGCCACCAAGGGCTGAGGGGCGGACGCCGTGACAAAGATCGAACGGGTGGAGACCTTCCTCGTCCCGCCCCGGTGGCTCTTCGTGCGGGTCGAGACCTCGGACGGGACCGTCGGCTGGGGCGAGGCGACCTGCGAGGGCCGCTCCGAGACGGTACGCACCGCCGTGGCGCAGCTCAGCGAGTTGCTGATCGGCCAGGACGCGCTGCGGATCGAGGACCACTGGCAGGTGCTGACGAAGGGCTCGTTCTACCGGGGCGGGCCGATCCTGGCCAGCGCGGTCTCCGGGCTCGACCAGGCGCTCTGGGACATCGCCGGCAAGCACTTCGACGCCCCGGTGCACCAGTTGCTCGGCGGCCCGGTCCGGGACCGGATCCGGGTGTACGGCTGGGTCGGCGGCGACGACCCCGGCGAGGTCGCCGAGCACATCGCCGCGCAGGTGGCGGCGGGGTTGACCGCGGTCAAGATGAACGCCTCCGGCCGGATGAGCGCGGTCGCCTCGGTCGCCGAACTCGACGGGGTGGTGCGCCGGGTGGCCGCCGCCCGGGAGGTGCTCGGCGAGCACCGGGACGTCGCCGTCGATTTCCACGGCCGGTTCACCCTGGCCAACGCCCGTCGGGTCGCCCCGCTGCTGGAGCCGTTCCGGCCGTTCTTCCTGGAGGAGCCGGTCGTACCGGAGAACTCGCACCTGCTCGGCGAGTTCGTCCGGTCGACGAGCACGCCGGTCTCCACAGGAGAGCGGCTCTACAGCCGGCAGGAGTTCCTGCCGGCGCTCCAGGCCGGCATCGCGGTCGCCCAGCCGGACCTGTCGCACGCGGGCGGGATCACCGAGGTCCGTAAGATCGCGGCACTGGCCGAGGTGTACGACGCACAACTCGCGCCACACTGCCCGCTCGGACCGATCGCGCTGGCCGCCTGCCTCCAGGTCGGCTTCGCGACCCCGAACTACCTGATCCAGGAGCAGAGCATCGGGATCCACTACAACGCCGACGCCGAGGTGCTCGACTATCTGGTGGACCGGGCGCCGTTCGGCTTCGCCGACGGTTACATCGCCCGGCTCACCGGTCCCGGGCTCGGCATCCAGATAGACGAGAATGCGGTACGCCGGGCGGACCAACGCGGGCACAACTGGCGTGGGCCCGTCTGGCGACATCCCGACGGCTCCTTCGCGGAGTGGTGAGCCGGCACCCCGGCGCGCCACCCCCTCCACCACCCCTGTGCAGAAAGGCATGTCGTGAAGATCGTCGCCGCGGACGTGATCGTCTCCAGTCCGGATCGCAACTTCGTCACACTGAAGATCACCACTGACGAGGGGATCACCGGGCTCGGCGACGGCACCCTCAACGGCCGGGAACTCTCCGTCGCCTCCTACCTGGCCGACCACGTCGTGCCGCTGCTGATCGGGCGGGACCCGCACCGGATCGAGGACACCTGGCAGTTCCTCTACCGGTCGGCGTACTGGCGGCGCGGGCCGGTCACCATGGCCGCGATCGCCGCCGTCGACGTGGCACTCTGGGACATCTTGGCGAAGGCCGCCGGGATGCCGCTCTACCAGCTCCTCGGCGGGGCGTCCCGGACCGGCATCATGGCGTACGGGCACGCCAGCGGGCGGGACATCCCCGAGCTGTTCGACTCGATCCGGCACCACCTGGAACTCGGCTTCCGGTCGATCCGGGTGCAGACCTCGGTCCCCGGCATCGAGGCGGTCTACGGCGTCGCCGCCCAGACCAGTGTGGACGGCAAGCGTTACGACTACGAGCCGGCGCAGCGCACCGCGTTGCCGGTCGAGGAGGACTGGGACACCCGCGCCTACCTGCGGCACCTGCCCACGGTCTTCGAGGCGGTCCGCAGCGAGTTCGGCCCCGAGCTGCCGCTGCTGCACGACGGCCACCACCGGATGACCCCGATCCAGGCCGCCAAGCTCGGCAAGGCGCTCGAGCCGTACGACCTGTTCTGGCTGGAGGACTGCACCCCGGCAGAGAACCAGGAGGCGCTGCGGCTGGTCCGGCAGCACACCACCACCCCGCTGGCGATCGGCGAGGTCTTCAACACCGTCTGGGACTACCAGACGCTGATCCGCGAGCAGCTCATCGACTACGTCCGCTCCGCAGTCACGCACACCGGCGGGATCACCGCGATGCGCAAGCTGCTCGACTTCGCCGCGCAATACCAGATCAAGTCCGGGATACACGGGCCGACCGACATCTCCCCGGTCGGGATGGCCGCCGCGCTCCACCTGGACCTGGCGATCCACAACTTCGGCATCCAGGAGTACATGCGGCACGGCCCGTTGACCGACGAGGTGTTCCGGCAGTCGTTCACCTTCACCGACGGCTATCTGCATCCCGGCGAGCAGCCCGGCCTGGGGGTGGAACTCGACGAGGAGGCGGCGGCCCGCTTCCCGTACCAGCCGGCGTACCTGCCGTTCAACCGGCTCAAGGACGGCACCGTACATGACTGGTGACGGCGGCACCGGCCGGTCGCGCGGCGGCGACGGGCCGGACCGGTCCACCAGGCACGTGGTGGTGATGGGGGTTTCCGGGTCGGGCAAGACCACAGTGGCCGAGGGAATCAGCGCGCTCACCGGGCTGACCTTCGCCGAGGCGGACGAGTTCCACCCGGAGTCCAATGTGGAGCTGATGCGGGCCGGGGTGCCGCTCGCCGACGACCACCGCTGGCCCTGGCTGCGTGAACTCGCCGCCTGGATGGCCGAGCGCGCCACCGAGGGGACCTCCACCGTGCTGGCCTGCTCGGCACTGCGACGCTCCTACCGGGACGTACTCCGGCAGGGCCCGCCGAGCGTCGACTTCGTCTTCCTCGACGGGTCGGCGGAGGTGATCCGGGAGCGGATATCGCGGCGGGCCGGGCACTACATGCCGGCAAGCCTGCTCGACTCGCAGATCGCCACGCTGGAACGGCCCGGGCCGGACGAGCGGGTCCTCACCCTCGACGTCGCCGCCACCCCGCAGGAACTGGTCGAGGCCGCGGTCGGGGGCCTCGGCCTCCCCCGCCACCGGAGCGCCCCGGAGCGCTGAGCGACCGGGACAGCACAGTCCGCCGTCACCCGCCCCGGCCCGGCCACCGCTCGCCGGCGTCGGGCGGGGCGGCCACCGCTCGCCGGCGTCGGGCCGGCGCGGGTACGTCCTGGCCGCGCGCCGCCCGGTCGGTCGACCGCCCCCGGTCGGGGCGCCGCCCCACCCCGTCCTGCGGGTGCATCGGGCCGCTACGCTGCCGCAAAACCGTCGGACGATCTGGGAGGCGACGTGTTCGGGATCGTACGGCCGTGCCGGCACCGGATGTGCGGGAAACTGCACACCGCCTGGCTCGGCCACCTCTGCGGGCTCTGCCTGACCCTCCGAGACGAGCACGGTCACCGGGCGCGGCTGGTCACGAACTACGACGGTCTGCTGATCTCCGTACTCCTGGAGGCACAGCGCGCCACCCCGACCCCGTACCGTCCGGCGGCACCCTGCGCACTGCGCGGCCTCCAGCGCGCCTCGGTGGTCCCCTCCACCGACCCCGGCGCCCGGCTGGCCGCCGCCGTCTCGCTGGTCCTCGCCGCCGGCAAGACCCGCGACCACGTCGCCGACCGGGACGGCGCGCTGCGGGTCCCCGCCCTCGCCGGGGTGGCCGGCCGGCTGGCCGACCGGTGGGCCGAGGCGGGCGCACGCACCGGCGACGGCGTCGGCTTCGACACCGATGTGCTGCTGGCGGCGGTGGCCCGGCAGTCCGACCTGGAGTCGAGGGTCGTCCCGGGCGTGTCGGTGCTGGTCGCCACCGAGCCGACCGAGACCGCCGTGGCGGCCGCCTTCGCGCACACCGCGACGCTGGCCGGCCGGCCGGGCAACGCCGCCGGGCTGGCCGAGGTCGGCCGGTACTTCGGCCGGATCGCGCACCTGCTCGACGCCGTCGAGGACCACGCCGACGACGCCGCCCGGGGCGCGTTCAACCCGCTGCGGGCCAGCGGCACCGACCTGGCGCAGGCCCGCCGGCTCTGCGAGGACGCACACCACGGTCTGCGGCTGGCCCTGGCCGACCTGGAGCTGCGGGACCGCAGCCTGGTCCGGGCGCTGCTCGACCGCGAGGTCGCCGACGCCATCGACCGGACGTTCGCGCTGGCCGGCATGGCGGACGACCGCCCGAAGCTACCGCTCGCCGGGCACGCCGGTCACCCGGCGGGACATCCGGGCGGGGCTTCGCAGCCGCGCCCGGACGGCTGTGGCGCACCGCTCGTGATCGGCGGCGCCTGTGTGCTGACCACCTGCACCTGCGGGCTGTGGCAGCCGCGCTGGAGCAAGCACCGCCGCAGGTCGTGGGACGACAGGTGCTGGTGCACCCGGCACTGCGACTGCGACTGCTGCAGTTGCTGCGACTGCTCCTGACGCCGCCCCCGCTCATCGGCGGATCGGGCACGGATCGGGCATGGCGTAGAAACCGCAGGTCACAGCGACGACGCCCGATTCAGTCGACCGGGGCACAGTGTTCCCGACGGACCCGATCCGTGTTCACCCGGCATTCAGCCGATCCGGTGAGAGTCACTTGTTGTCACAGCCACGGCTGGCTCAACGAAAGGCTCCACCATGACCGAAGAGGCCGACGGCGCGCAGATCTCGCGGCGCCAACTGGTCCGGTACGCCGGCGTCGGAGCGACGCTTGTCGCCGCCAGTCCCCTGATCGGGGGCAGCGGCACCGCGTACGCACACGAAAAGGACGACGGGCAGCACGGCGGCAACCGACCCGGCGACTCCCGCAACCGGGTGTGGCGGGCCGGCGACCACCACGTGCACTCCGAGTACAGCGGCGAGTTCGACACCTCGACGAACCCGCCGACGTTCCACAAGGGCGCGGACGCGGTCTACCCGATCGTCACCAACGCCATCATGGCGAAGAACTTCGGACTGACCTGGGCAATGTGTACCGACCACGGCGGGCCGAACCACTCGAAGGTGAACCTGGAGCAGGCGTACCCGGACCTGCTGCGGTCGCGCGAGCTGGTCCCCGAGGTGCTCCAGTTCTGGGGGATGGAGTTCGACACCCCCGCCCTGGACCACCACACGCTGATGATCCCGCACCACGAGGACGAGGCGAAGCAGCTCTTCGAGTTGGAGAGCCGGTTCAACAAGTACGACGCCTACCCGACCGACCCGGGCCGGGACACCGAGGCGAAGATGATCGAGTTTCTGAAGGCGGCCCGGGACATGCGGCAGAAGCCGCTGGTCATCGGCCACCACACCTCGCGTTCCGCCCCCGGCTGGGGCGTGTACGGCCAGGACACCCCGCGCGAGTTCCGCAACGGCAACAACGTCGCGCCGGAGATCTACGTCGGCTTCGAGGGTGCGCCGGGGCACCAGGCAGGCCCGCTCAACGGTGGAGCCCGGGGCGGCTACGGCAACTACCCGACGCACGGCGGCTTCGACCAGATGACCGCCCGGGTCGGCGGCATGTGGGACTCGCTGCTCGGCGAGGGCCGGCGCTGGTGGATCACCGCCACCTCGGACTCGCACGTGCACTGGACCCGGGGCGGTTCCGACTTCTGGCCGGGTGAGTACAGCAAGACGTACGTGCACGCCCGGCAGGACTACGCCGACATCATGGACGGGCTGCGCAACGGCCGGATCTGGGTCACCACCGGTGACCTGATCAGCAGCCTCGACCTCACCGCCCGGAGCCAGGGGCGCACCGCGGCGATGGGCGAGACGGTGACGCTGAGCCGGCGCAACCGGACCGACGTCGAGATCGAGATCCGGTTCCGGCCGCCGGCCGGCCGCAACGGCAACGGCCACCGGCCCGAGGTCCGCCGGGTCGACCTGATCGTCGGGCAGATCACCGGCCCGCAGCCGAACCTGGACGCCGACACCAACCCGACCACCAGGGTGGTGGCCCGGTTCGGCCCCCGCGACTGGCGCCGGCAGGGTGCCGAGTACGTCATCCGGCACACCCTGCGCAACGTCGAGGCCGACAGCTACGCCCGGGTACGCGGCACCAGCACCGACGAGGCCGAGCCCCTGGCGGACGGGCTGGAGAGCCCGTGGAGCGACCTCTGGTTCTATTCGAACCCGGTGTTCGTGCACCTGCGCTGAGGCGCTGAGGTCGGGTCCGCACCGGGGTCCCGGCGCCGGTGCGGACCCGACCCGCTGGACGGGCGGCCGATGCCTCAGCTCACGGTGATCGCACCGGTGCCGGAGCGGACGCAGGCGACGGCCCGGTTCGAGGTGGCCGCGGCACCGGCGAGGCACTGCCCGAGCACCGCGTGCCCGGCCGCGTTCGGGTGCCAGGACTCCTGGCAGGTCTGGAAGTACGTGACACAGGCGTTGGCGATCCGCTGAATGGCGATCTTGTCGTAGCCGGAGAGACTGGTCACCGGGATACCGGTCGGGCCGTCCTGCAACCGGATCGGGGTGGCCAGCGCGCCCGTCGGGCTGGAGCCGGTCTCGCAGAGCCGGGCGCCGTCGAAGGCCCGCTGCACGTTCAGGTAGACCAGATCATCGCCGGGGAACTCGGCCCGCATGCTGCCGTGCACCGACTGGACCAGCGTGCCGAGGCCGGTGGAGAAGAGGTGCCCGGCGGCCAGGCTTGCGCGGTGCACCGGGCAACCGGCCGCGTACCGCTCGGCACCGAGCGCCCGGAACTTGTCCCGGGTGTCGTCCCGGTTGTCCTCCTCGTGGAACCGGGACTCCAGCTCGAACGGCAACGGGTTCGTGTAGTCCTGGAAGACGATCCGGTGCTGCCCGTCGGCGTCGACCTGGTCGAGGGTGGCCAGCAGTTGCCGTACCGCGTTCGTGGTCTCGGCGGTCGCCGCCGCGAACTCGGCCGGGGTGCCGAGATCCTCCCCGGCACACGGCGCCTGCTCGACCGGGCCACCGAGGTACGCCCAGAACTCCCACCAGCCGGTCCAGGCGTCCGCGATGAACCGGTTGGCGCAGTCGGAGGCGACATCGCCGAAGGTGAACGAGCTGTTGTTGGAGCCGAGCCCGAGCAGCACCAGGTCGATGTCGTGGGTCTGCGCCACCGCCCGGAGCTGGTCGAGCTGGGCCGCCACCGTACGTCCCTTGGCCCGCCCGGCGGAGGCGTTGACGATGTCGTACGGCTGACCGCCGGAGCAGGCGAGGTTGAACCGGGCCGAGATGCCGGGCAGGTTCGCCTGGTGCAGCGAGGCGTTGGCGGACCGGTGGCAGAAGAAGGCGTTGCTGTTCGGTGCGGACCAGCCGGGGAAACCCTGCGGGCTGCCGTTGGCGTCCACCACCGGCTGGTAGCCGCCGGCACCCTCACCGCTGACGAAGCTGTCCCCGATCGCGACGGCTGCGGTCGGCAGCGCGGCGGTGGCCGTACCCGGTGTGCTGACGACGCCCGACAGCGTGCCGGTGGCGGCGAGCGTGACGGCCAGCGCCGCGGCGGCCGTCCGGCTCAGGGTCCACGGCCGGGTGGTTCGACGGAACCCGAGCATCTGCGACCCCCAAGAGCGTCTGATCGAAATATCGAAGCCTCTTTGCGTCCGGGCATCAGATCACGCACCCGAACGGGGGTCAACGAATGGCACGGATCCCGGCCGTCACCGCCGGGACCGGCCGGCGGAGCCCCGTGCCCGGGCACGGCAGGCGTGCAGGATCTCCGGACGCAGTAGGTGGCCGAAGCCGGCCCGGTCGAGGCGGAGCACCAGCCCGGCCCGGTCGGTGCCGAGCGCGGCGGCGGTGGCGTCCAGGTCCCAGTCGTGCGCGGCGAGCCGGCCGAGCAGGTGCCCCCGGCGGGCCTGCGCGGCGGAGAGCCGGAAGGTCTTCAGGTATCCCAACCGGCCGTCGGCGTCGGTGATGGCCTCGCCGACGTGGTTCTCCCGGTCGGGATGCAACGGCGGCAGGAACCGGGAGAGGGTGAACGGGCCCATCCGGTACACCGACTCGACGGTGCGGTGCTGCACGCCGAAGAGCCCGTCGACGGTCAGCTGACGCGGCTCCACCCAACCGGCCCGAGCGCGGGCCACCTCGGCACGGAGGTCGGCCAGGCCGTACACCCGGGACTCGTCGATCCGGGCCGGGAACTCGGGTACCGCCGGATAGAGCTGGGCGTACTGGTGGACCAGCTCGCCGTAGAGGTCGCCGAGCAGTGTGGGGTGCAGTGCCCGGTAGTCCTCCGGGTGCGGCACCACCAGTGCGGCGGCGAGCGCGTCCGCGACGTACAGCAGCATCCCGCACTGGCCCGGGTGGATCTCGAAGACCCGCAGCGCGTCGGCGAGGCCGGGGATCTCGGTGCCGGCGTACGCCGCCTCGGCCCGGGGCGAGAGGCCACGGCTGACGGCCCGACGGGTCCACTCCTGCCAGGCGATCGGCGGCCCACCGAACTGCAACCCGAGAAAGCCCTCCAGGGCGAGGTGCAGCGGCAGGAAGCGCAGCCGGCGCTTCTCCTCCCGACGGGCCATCCGGCGGTGGAAGTGCAACCCGATGCCCCGGGGCGGAGCACCGGCCGCCGGGTCGACCAGTTGGGTGCCGTACGCGGCAGCCGGGCTGCCGTCACCGGTCCAGGTCGCCACGAAGGCGTGCGGGATGTAGGCGACGTACCCGGTGCGCGGGCCCACGGCGACGACCGACAGCTCGTCCGGGTCGAACAGCCGGGGGTGCAGCCGCAGGTCGGCGAGGGGTTCGGTGCGCAGCAACGGTTGCAGCCGGACGGCGCCCCAGACCTGGTCCGGGCCGGCGTACAGGCCGGTCAGCCGCAGCTCGGGCACGGCCGGTGGGCGCGCGTCGGCACCACCACCGACCTGCTGGGCCGTGCTCACCGGTCCCCGCCCCCTGCCTGTCCACTGTGGTCGACGCCGCCCGGGTGCGGTGCCTCGGCGAGGAACCGGTCGACCCGGTCGTCGAGATGCCGGCGCAGCTCGGCGAAGCTCGCCGAGCCGGTGGCGAAGCGGGCGAGTTCGACGAGTGCCGGGGCGTCCTCGGCGTCGCGTACCCCGACGGTCGCCACCCCGGGCGCGAGGCGACGCACGTCGAAGGTCTCGCTGTCGTACACCGGGTTCAGGTGCACCACGGAGGTCCGCTGCTGCGGGTCGAGCCGGGTACGCCAGACCCGCAGCACCTCCGCCGCCAGCCCTGGTGGCGCGTTGTCCCAACCGTCCGAGACCACCACCAGCCGGTCCGGCCGGTACGCCAACCCGTCCAGCAGCCGCTCCCCCAGCCCGGTCGGCCCGATCGCCCGGACCAGCAACGGGTCGCCCCGGTGGTGCAGCCAGAGTCCGGTGTAGTCGGCGGCGAGTACCCCGAGCAGGAAGTGGGTGGCCAGCGCCACCGCCAGCGGACGACGGCGCTTGACCCGGGAGCCGGACGACGAGTAGCTGTCGTCCAGCACCGCCACCACCCGACCCCAGCTACCGGCCTGCCGACCGGCGGCGCGACGGGCGGCGGCCCGCAACGCGTCGGTCAGCTCGGTGCGCCGCTCGACCCGCTCGGCCGGGGGGAGCGACAGGACGTAACTGGCGAGCCGGGTCAGCGGGGCCCGGGACAGCTCCATACCGACCGAGGCCACCCCGAGCCGGCGGGCCGAGGACTGCAACCGCAGCCGCTCGGCACCGGTCAGCTTCGGTGCGATGTTGCTCAGGAACCGGGCCCGGTCGATGCCGTGCAGCGCGGCCAGCCCCTCGGCGGTGGTGTACGGCAGCCCGTACAGCGCCCGCTGCTCGTAGTGCGCCCGGCGCCAGGTCTCCAGCAGTGGCGTGTCGTACCGCTTCGGGCGGCGCCAGTCGAAGAGCACCGTACCCAGCTCACCGGGGAGCGCCAGATGCGCGTGCCGGGCGGCGACGGCGAGCCCACGCCGGTACTTGACGGCGTCGAGCGCCGGATCGGGCCGGCCCGCCAGCCAGTCCCGGATGATCGCCCGGGTACGCCTGTTGTTCACGCCCAGCCGGCGCAGCTCGCCGAAGACCCGGTACGCCCGCTGCGGCGGAAGCAGCCGCAACCGGGCCGCGATCAGTCGCCCCTCCACCGCCCGCCGCTGCGGATCGGCGAGTCCCGCCGTGCGGAGCAGATTCGTCACCACCAGCGCGGCGTTGAAGTCGTTGACGTCCAGGGCCAGGCTCGCGGCGTACAGGTCGCGATAGTTGCCGAGCACGTAGTCGTGCAGGAACGACAGCGACATCCGCTGCTCGGCGGCGCCCGCCCGGAACTCGTGCTGCCCGGTCGAGGTGACCGCCGCGTTGACGAACATGACCACGTCCTCACACGCGATTCGGTCCGGTAGCGACAGCACGGCGACCTCCGTCCGGCGGGCAGGGAGAAGCCGGCCGGGGAATGAGGGCACGAGCTGCGAATCATCGCTGTAGAGGCGGGTTCCGGAAGTCGTACCTGAGTCCCGCGGCCGGCCGGGTCACCGTACCCGGATCAACGCGACCCGGGCGACACCATTACCGCCGACGGCGATCCGCCGGCCACGTGCGAAGCCGGCCGGGACGGGCGTCGGTCAACCGTGCACGGGCGTCGGGTCAGGTGTAACTGCAGGCGGTGTCGTTCAGTTTGACGTTGGAGATCCAGACGGCGGACTGTTCTCCGACGAACTCTCCGGTGAACCCGATCTCGTGAGCCTGACCGGGATACAGGTCCTCGGCCCACCTCGGGGCGTTGATCCGGACCGGACCGTAGAACGAGATGAGCAGGCCGTTCCAGGCCTGCGTGATGCGGGCGGTGCCGGGCGCCAGGTCGAACGCGAGGCGCCACTCCTCGATCGGTTGGGTGCCGATGTTCGCGATCTTCACCGAACCGGTGAAGCCGACCTGCCACACGTTGGTGATCTGGTATTCGGAACGGCAGGCGATGGCGGCGAGCTCGGCCGACCCGCTCGGCGCCGCGGTGGCCGGACCGGCGGAAACGAGCGCGACCAGTCCGGTCGCGGGAGTGTGTCGATTTCCGTGTTTGGGCCTGTGGTGTGATCGAGGTTGTTAGATGGTGATCCGGTCGCCGTAGGCGAGGATCAGGGCGTTCAGGGCCTTGGCCCAACCGTAGACCCGGCCGGTGATGCTCCCGCCACCCCGGCGTTTCTGCTGGACGACGAGGTAGAGGACTTTCATCGCGGCCTGCTCGGTCGGGAAGTGTCCGCGCCGGCGGGCGGCTTGCCGGAACCGGGCGTTGAGGCTCTCGATGATGTTGGTGGTGTAGAGGACCTTGCGGACCTCGTGGTCGTAGTCGAGGAACGGCACGAACTGCGGCCAGGAGGTCCGCCAGAGCCGGATCACGGCGGGGTACTGGTCGCCGAACTCGGCGGCGAAGGCCTCGAAGCGGGCCTCCGCAGCCGCGACGGTGGGGGCGGTGTAGATCTCCCGCAGGGCGGGGGTGATCTTCTGCCAGTCCTTGCGATTCGTGTAGCGCAGACTCGCTCTGACGAGGTGCACGACGCACTGCTGGTGCACCGCCTGCGGCCACACCTGCTCGATCGCATCGGTCATGCCCTTCAAGCCGTCGGAGCAGACCATGAACACGTCCTCCACACCACGGTTACGCAGCTCGGTAAGGTAGCCGGCCCACTGCTTGGCGCCCTCACCGCCGGTGCCGGCCCACATACCGAGCACGTCACGTTCCCCGTCGAGACTGATGCCGACGACGACGTAGACGGGCCGGTTCGCGACCTGCCCCTGCCGAATCTTCATCACCAGGGCGTCGATGAACACCACCGGATAGATCCGGTCCAGAGGCCGCTGCCGCCACGCTTCCATCTCGTCCACGACGCTGTCGGTGACCCGGCTGATCAACTCCCGGGACACGTCGGCGTCATACACGTCCGCCAGGTGCGCGGAGATCTCCCCGGTCGTCAAGCCCTTCGCGTACAGCGACAGGATCGCCTCGTTGAACCCGTCCAACCTGCGGGCGTGCTTCGGGACGATCCGCGGCGTGAACGAACCCGCCCGGTCCCTCGGGACCTGGATCCGCACCGGCCCGACCTCGGTCTGCACCGTCTTGCCTCCGTGCCCGTTACGGATGTTGACCCGCCGGCCGGTCGCCTCATCGACACCGGCCTCGTCGAGGTGCGCGTCCAGCTCCGCACCGAGCGCTGACTCAAGAACCGTCCGGGTGATTCCCGCGAGGAGCCCACCCGGCCCGACCAACGAGACTCCGTCGGCCTTGGCCCGCTCGACCAGTTGCTGAGCGAACTCCACCTCCGCCGCCGACGGCCGCGGAAGCTGAACAGCGTTCTTCTTGTCTGCCATGACATGGTCCTTCCCGGACAGGATCAACGTCCTGTCCAACGGACCACACCCAGGTCAAACACGGAAATCTACGCAGTCCCCAGCAGAGGCCACCTCAGCAGGTCACGGAGGTCGTTTTTGGTTCAGTGAGGGTACGTTAGCGGCCATCGACAGGCATGAGCAACCAACCGCGCACAGCAAGTGATGAAGGGCGTTCGAGCGCCGTCAGGTGGCGTTTCGCGCTCGCTCGGGTGGGAATGCCGCCCTGGGCAGCGCCGTTGCACCGCCCGTAGAGCCGGCCGCAGGGGCATGACCGGCGTGAGGCGTGGGAGGACGAGATGGCGACGGCCGTGGAATTCGGTCTGGACAGCTTCGGCGACGTGACCGCCGATGCCGAGGGCAACCCCGTGCCGTACGCCCAGGTGATCCGCAACGTGGTGGAGGAGGCCGTACTGGCCGACCGGCTCGGCGTCGACGGCTTCGGGCTCGGCGAGCACCACCGGGACGACTACGCGGTCTCGGCCCCCGAGATCGTGCTGGCCGCGATCGCCGCCCGCACCGAACGGATCCGGCTCGGCACCGCCGTCACGGTGCTCAGCTCCGACGACCCGGTACGCGTCTACGAGCGGTTCGCCACCCTCGACGCGCTGGCCCGGGGCCGGGCGGAGATCACCCTGGGCCGGGGCTCGTTCGTCGAGTCGTTCCCGCTGTTCGGCTACGACCTGACCGACTACGACCGGCTCTTCGAGGAGAAGACCGAGCTGATGTCGCAATTGCTCACCGAGGACGCGGTCACCTGGCAGGGCACCGTACGCGCATCGCTTGCGAAGCAGCACGTCTATCCGAAGACGGAGTCGGGTCGGATCCGCACCAGGATCGGTGTCGGCGGCAGCCCGGAGTCGGTGGTCCGCGCCGCCCGGTACGGCTTTCCGCTGGTGCTGGCCGTGATCGGTGGCGAGCCGGCCCGGTTCGCCCCGTACGTGCAGCTCTACCACCGCGCGCTCGGCGAGTTCGGCCGGGAGCCGCTGCCGGTCGCGGTGCACGCGCCGGGCTTCGTCGGCGAGACCGACCAGGAGGCGGCCGACGTGCTCTGGCCGCACGTGCGGGTGCTGTTCAACCGGATCGGTGCCGAGCGCGGCTGGCCGCCGATGACGCGGAGCCGCTTCGACGCCGACATCGCCAACGGCGCCTGGCACGTCGGTTCCGCCGAGACCGTGGCCCGCAAGATCGCTCGGACGGTACGGGTCCTCGGGGTGCAGCGCTTCGACCTGAAGTACTCGGCCGGCACGCTGCCGCACGAGCACCTGATGGAGACGATCGAGCGGTACGCCACCCAGGTGATCCCCCGGGTCCGGGAGCTGCTCACCACGGATGGCGCCCCGGCGTCCTGATCTCCGGCGGCACCCCCGGCCATCCAGTGCGGTGCGTCTGCTCAGGCCAGGTCGATCCAGTAGTCCAACTCGATCCGATCGGCCGGGATCACGATTTCCGTGGCAACCTCGACCACCCGCTCGCCCACGTACGTCTGCCGGGTGATCGTCAGGACCGGCACCCCACCGGGAATCCGCAACGCCTCGGTCTCGTCACGGGTCGGCATCCTCGACCGGACCCGCTCGCGAATCCCGGTGATCGTGTATCCGAGGCTGTGGAGCTGAGACGTGTTGCCACCCGGCCACGGCTCATTCGTCGGATCCGCTGTTGGCGTCCCGGTCACCATGTCGAGCAGCAGGTAAGAGGTGGACATCTGTTGCGGTACGCCCTGCGAGCGGAACACGAAGCGGCGTTCGAGCAGCATCGTGCCCGGCTCGACGCCGAACAGCTCGGCGGTCGCTGCCTCTGCGGGAGCTTCCCGAAACTCCTTGTCAAGCCGGTAGTCGGACCATCCGATCTGCTGGTCCGCGGTGAACGATGTGCCCAGCTCGCCGGACCGAACCTGCTCCAACTCGCGGCGGTACCGGTCGGAGCCGAGCCGACGAACCGGCATGATGGGCCTGGCGTACGTGCCCCGGCCCATCTCGGTGACTACAAGTCCTTCGCTGCGAAGGAGCCCGATGGCCTCGCGAACGGTGCCACGGGCGACGCCGAACTCGTCAATCAGCGTGGACTCTGACGGCAGGATGGAGCCGGGCGGGATCGCACCAGAGATGATCCGCTGGCGTAGCTCGTCGGCGACCCGGCGGTAGCGGGATCGCCCGGGAGATCCGGGAAGACGACTGACCCGACACACCATAAGGCGACTCCGATCATCCCGTGCGGGACGACTGCGGCCCGCCTTGTACGACATCTCAGGCATCCCCGCAACGGCGTCGGCAGCACCACACCGCTCACACGACTCCTCCCTTTTCTGTCGCATACGAGGCGACGGCTGCCTCGACGTTGCCCGCCATGCTGGCCAGGATCCGGATGGTCTCCTGGTACTGATCTGGAGTGAGGCCGTTGAGGACGACGGCTCGGGCGCGCTCCACGCGTCCGGCGAGTTCGGCGTGAATCGTCACGCCGACCGGGGACAGCATGACCGTGCCGTTGGACCCCTCGACCCAACCACGAGCGGTGAGGTTTGCCAGGACCTGGCCCAGGCTCGGCTGGCCGGCGGTCCAGAACGGGGCCATGGCCCGCTCCAGTTCGGAATATGTGCGCGAACCCTGAGCCAGGGCGTTGAGTAGCTGCCACTCTCTGCGCTCGGTCCCTAGATCGGACAGAACCAGGGCGAAGTGGGTCTCGAGCAGGTTGTGAAGATGTTGGAGCCAGTATCCGAGCGGCCTGGACACGGACATCGGACCTCCCAGTTTCATGTATTCTTACATGTACTTGTCCTTGATTATGTTTGAGGTGATCGTGACAGACAAGGCCACGCAGATCGCCGCCATCGAAGCCGCCCTCGTGGCGCTGAGAAGGGCACAGCGGCGCCGCGCCCTGGCGAGCATGTCGCGACGGCGCGGCCAGCCCACCGGCACCCTCGCCGCTCTTCCGGACGCCGTGTTCGAACTCCTCGACGTGCTGGCGGCGGCCACCGAGCGCGGCGAGAACCTCGCCGTCACCGACGTCGCCGCCCAACTCGGCGTGGACCAACCGCGCGCCAGCCGGCTCGCAGCCGTGGCGTTGGAAGCCACGCTCATCTGCCGAGAAGCCGACCAACGCGACGGCCGCCGTTCGCTACTGCGCCTTACGGCCGACGGCGAGGACGTACTCACCCGAATTCACAGCTTTCGCAGAGACACCATCGCCGAGGCCACCAACGACTGGAGCGAGGACGACCGAGAGGCGCTGGCTCGACTATTGCCCCGCTTCGTCGACGACTTCGGGGCGCTGACCACAGCGGACCGTTGACCCTGGTGGATTATCCGAGCAGCCCCCGGGCCATCGCGGTGGTCACCGCCGCGGTCCGGTCGGAGACGTCGAGCTTGCTGAACGTACGCAGCAGGTGCGTCTTCACCGTCGCCTCGCTGATGTGCAGGGCACGACCGATCTCGGCGTTGGTCCGCCCCTCGGCAACCAACCCGAGCACCTGCACCTCCCGGGCGGAGAGCGCCGGGGCGGCCGGCTCCCGAACCCGCTGCACCAGCCGACCGGCGACCGACGGCGCCAGCGTCGTCTCCCCCCGGGCCGCCGCCCGGATCGCGGCGGTGAGTTCCGCCCTGGTGGCGTCCTTCAACAGGTAGCCGATGGCACCGGCCTCCACCGCACGCAGGATGTCGGCATCACTCTCGTACGTCGTCAGCACCACCACCCGACTGGACCGCGACTCACGCAGGATCGCCCCGGTGGCGTGCACGCCGTCCATGCCGGGCATCCGCAGATCCATCAGGACCACATCCGGCCGGTGCGCGCGGGCCAGGGTGACCGCCTCCTGACCCGAGCCGGCCTCGCCGACCACCTCCAGGTCGGGTTCGGTGTCCAGCATGCCGCGCAGCCCCGCCCGGACCACCGGATGGTCGTCGACCAGCAGCACCCTGATCACCGGTTCACCTCCCACGTCACCCTGCCAGCACCGTGCCCGAACCGCACGGTCAGCGGCTCTCCCGCCCGGTCCACCGGAACGTCAGCAGGCAGAGCAGCAGCCCTCCCAGGCACCAGGCACCGAGCACCAGTGCCGTCCTGCCGTGTTCCCAGGAACCCGCCGCCTCCTGCACCATCATGCCGTCCGGCAGGAAGACCGACCGGAACCCCTGCCCCATCCACTTCACCGGAAAGAACGATGCCACCCGCACCATCTCCTCCGGCAGCGCGTCGTTGAGTACGAAGATCCCGGAGACGAACTGGAGCGCGATGGCCGGCAGGTTGAGCACCGCCGGGGCGCTCTTCGCCGAGCGGGCCAGCGCACTGGCCGCGATGCCGAGCAGCGTGCAGGCGACGACGGAGAGCGCCAGCAACCAGCCGAAGGTGAGCCACCGCCCGGGGTCGGTCGGCAGCCGCAGGTCGAACAGCAGCACCCCGACCGCGAGCAGCAGGGCGATCCCGCCGGCCGTGGAGGCCGCGACCAGGCAGATCTTGCCGAGGAAGTACGCGACCGCGCTGGCCGGCGTACCACGCAGTCGCTTCAGGGTGCCGTCCTCGCGGTCGAGCGCGATTCCCACCCCGACGCTGATGAAGGCGGTGGAGACGATCCCGTACGCGATCATCCCGACCACGAAGACCTGACTGACGGCGACATCCGGTGCGCCGTGCGCCGGCTCGTCGAAGATCAGCCCGAGCATCAGTGCGATGAAGGCCGGGAAGGCGAAGGTGAAGACGACCGCGTCCCGTTGCCGGAAGAACTGCTTCAGCTCGACGGCTCCCCGGGCCAGGCCGACCCGGAGGGTGGAGGGCAGCCGTACCGCCGAGGTCGGCGTACCTGTGGTCGTGGCGGTCATCGGCGTTCTCCAACCAGATCGAGGTAGACGTCTTCGAGGCTGGGCCGGTGCACCCGCAGGTCGGTCAACGTCCCGCCGGCCCGGGCGGTCAGCCGGGCCACCAGGGCGGCCGGGTCGGCGGCCTGCTCGCGGTGTTCGCCGTCGGCGTCCCGCCAGGTGACGGTGGCCGTCGCGGTCGCCCGGCCGCCGATGGTCTCCGGGGTGCCCTCGGCGACGATCCGGCCACCGGCGAGCACCGCGAGCCGGCCGGCCAGCGCCTCGGCCTCGTCCAGATAGTGGGTGGTGAGCAGGATCGTGCCGCCCTCGTCGGCGAGCCGGCGGACCAGCGTCCAGAACTGCCGGCGGGCCTCCGGGTCGAACCCGGTGGTCGGTTCGTCGAGGAAGAGCAGTTCCGGCCGGCCGACGATGCCGAGGGCCACGTCGAGTCGGCGCCGCTGGCCGCCGGAGAGGGAACGGATCCGGGCACCTGCCTTGCCGGCCAGCCCGCACACCTCGATCACCTCGTCCGGGTCGCGCGGCTGCGGGTAGTAGCCGGCGAGGTGCCGCACGGTCTCCCGGACGGTCAGCTCGGCGGCGTCGGTGGCGGTCTGCAACACGATGCCGATCCGGGCCCGCCAGCGCCGGCCGGCGGTACCCGGGTCCTCGCCGAGCACCGAAACCGTGCCGCCGTCCCGCCGCCGGTACCCCTCCAGGATCTCGATCGTCGACGTCTTGCCCGCGCCGTTCGGCCCCAGCAGCGCAAAGACCTCACCACGGTCGACGGTCAGGTCGATCCCGTCCACCGCCACCCGGCCGCCGTACGTCTTGCGCAGCCCGTACGCACTGATGACTGTCATGCCTCGATGCTTCCGCCCGAAGCGGCGGCCGGGGACGACCACTGGACGGAATCCGGTTGTCCACCGACCGGTGGACAACCGGCACCACTCCCCCGGGCGCTGTCGGGTTTCCGGCAGTGGTGACCCGAACAAACCAGGCCGGAGCAGGGACTAACCGGATGACAACCACAGTCAGACCGGAGGGTCCACCATGTACACACCAGCACGACGCCACGTCGCCCGCCTCGGCATCCTGCTCGCCGGCCTGGTCGCCGGCCTCCTCGTCGCCCCCGCCGGCGCCGCCCCCGCCGCAGCCGGCACCCCGGCCGCACGCGCCATTGCCGCCACTCAGCCGGCCGGCGCTGCCGCGCCCGTACCGTTCGCGGCCGCTTCCCGGGACGGGGCCGGCGGGTTCGGGGCGGCCGTCGCGCTCGGCACCGGACGGCAGGGCACCCGCGACATCCTCACGGCCGACGGCATCGGCCCGTACCGGATCGGGGTCTCCACCCGGACCGGACTGCTCGCCGCCGGCCTGATCACCGGCGTCACGGAGGAGCAGGTGTGCAACGGCTTCTACGCCGCCGAGGCCGCCGGCCGGTACGCCGGCAGGCTGTTCTTCAGGTTCCAGGGTGAGCGGCTGGTCCTGGTCTCCACCACCGATCCGAGGATCTGGACCTGGGCCGGTGGCCGGGTCGGGATGACGCTCGACGAGTTGGAGCAGCGGTACGGGCCGCGCGGCGCGATCGAGTACGGCAAGTGGACGCTGCGGGCGTACGTCGTGCCGAGCGGTGACCGGATCGTCGCCTTCTTCGAGGACCCCTACACCCCGTACGTCTACCGGCTGGCCAGCGGGGAACGCGACCGGGTGCTCGCCTCCTTCGTCGGCGGAGACGACCAGTGCTGACCGGCGGATCCGCCGACCGATAGACCCACTCATCGTCGAGTCGGTGGTCGCCTCGTCACCGGAGGTTATCCTGAGCCGGTGACCAGAGGTTTTCGCCTGATGACGCTCGGTGGCACGTCAGGTCCGGCGAGCCCCGAGCGTCGCCAGCCACCCCCGTGAATCCGCCCCGGCGGATCGGTCCCTACCGCGTCGAGCGGCTGCTGGGCTTCGGTTCGTTCGCCACCGTCTGGCTTAGCCACGACCCGGCCCTCGACGCCCGGGTGGCGATCAAGATCCTGGCCGAGAACTGGTGCCACGACCTGCGGGTCCGGGAGCGTTTCCTGGACGAGGCACGCCTGCTGTGGCGGCTGGACCACGAGCGACTCGTCCGGGTCCACTCGGTCGGCGAGTTGCCCGACGGCCGGCCGTACCTGGTGATGGCCTGGGCGGCGGGCGGCAGCCTGCGGGACCGGCTCGCCGCCGGGCCGATGCCGGTCGGGCCGGCCCTCCGGGTACTGCGCGAGATCGCCGCCGGGGTGGGTGTGCTGCACGCGCACGGCATCGTGCACCGGGATCTGACCCCCGGAAACGTGCTGTTCCAGCCACTGTCGTCCACCGCCGAACCCGGTGACACCACAGTGGACGACGACGGTGCGGTGCGCGGCGGCGGGCCGGACCGGGACGGGACCGGCGACCGGGTACTGATCGCCGACCTCGGGCTCGCCAAGGCGCTCGCCGCCGCCTCCGGGCTGACCGCCCGGGCCGGCACCCCCGGTTACATGGCTCCGGAGCAGGACTCCCCGGCGGCACAGGTCGACGCCCGGGCCGACGTGTTCGGGCTCGGCCGCCTCGGCATGACACTGCTTGGCGCGTCCGGTCCCGACGACGCACCGGCGGAGGTTCCGGCGCTGCGAGCCGGCGTACCCCCGCAGGTTGCGGCCGTGCTCCGCCGGGCGACCGCGCGGAGTCCGGCGGAGCGTTACCCGGACGCGGCCGCCTTTGCCGGCGCGCTCGACCGGGCCGTCGGTGCCGGGCCGGCCCGCTGGCCGTTCCGGGCCGGGCCGCGGCGGCGCTGGACCGCCGCGCTGCTCGGCGCCGCCGCGCTGGCGGCGACCGCGTTCGGCACGTTCGGCCCGGGCTGGCCGGACGGCGACAACCGGATCGGCACGGACTCGACCGGCCGGATCACCGTCGCCCTGCCGGAGGGCTGGCAGGCAACGGGCTCGGGCTGGATCGGCCAGCGCGGCCCGGACGGCGAGCTGGAGCCGGCGCTGGTGATGTCACCGGATCCGGAACGCTGGCCGACCGATCCGACCGTGCCGGGGGCGTTCGTCGGACTCTCCCGCAGCCTCGCCCAACGGCACGACCCCGCCGGGTACGTCGCCGGGCACCCGCACGCCGAATGCGCCGCGATCCCGGCCCGCACCGTCCGGCGCGGCGACATCGACTGGTACGTGGCCGCGTTCACCGCCTGCCGCAGCGGCAAACCGGCGATCGTGGAGGCCGCCGGGCTCGCCCCGCAGGCGGCCGGGCTGGTGTACGCGCAGATCGCGCCCCCGCCGGACGCCTCAGCCGACTTCGTCGACACACTGCTGGCAGGCATCCGGACCCGCCGCTGATCCGCCGGCCGCCGACTCGTCCGGTAGCCCCGGCCCGCCCGCCCGACGTCGCCGGTCACTCGACCACCAGCACCGTGATCGTGTGGCTGCCGCCCGTCTCGCCCGCGATCTCGACAGTGACGGTCCCCGGGCGCAGCATCCGGCAGTCGAGCACGCCACCTTCCCAGTGCCGGGCGACCCGCTCCGAAGGGGTGGTGGTGACAGCCTCCGGCCAGACGTTCTGGATCCGCAGGATCGCGGCCGCTGTCAGGCAGAGCGCCTCGGGCATCGCCGCCGGATCGGAGCCGTCCACTGTGTAGATCACCGCTGGTAGGCAGGCCGGGGAGAGTTCGACGGTCGGCGAGATCCGGGGTGGCGGCGTACGGGTGCGTCGGGGTGTACCGGCCGGGGCAGGAACGGTGGCCGGGGCGGCCGGGGTGCCCGCCGTACGGGACGGGGTGCCCGAGGTCGGGCTGCCGGTGGCGGTGGCCGACGGCGTTGGCGTTGGCGTGGGCGTGGGCCACTGGCCGGGCAGCGGGGCGACAGGTGCCGAGCCGCATCCGGTGACCAGCACCGGGGCGAGGATCACGACCGCGACCATCCGCCAGCGGCGCCGACCGGCCGGGGTGGCGGGAGGGGACCGCCTGCGGCGCACCGGCTCAGGCCCCGGCGTCGGTGAGCAGGTCCCGCAACCGCTGCCGCCCCTGGTGGATCCGGGACTTCACGGTGCCCTCCGGCACCCCGAGCAGCCCGGCGATCTCCCGGTACGGCAGGCCGAGAACGTCCCGCAGCGCCACCGGCTCGGCGAGTTCGGGGCCGATCGCGTCCAGCGCGTCGAGCAGGTCCAACCGGGTACCCGCGACCACGCTGGTGCGGCGCGGGTCGGCTGGTTCCGGCATCGCCCCGCCGGAGGTCTCCGCCTCGAACCGTCGACGCAGTACCGCGTACGTCGATCGGGCCCGGTTCGCCGCGATCCGGTGCAGCCAGGTGCGGAACGCCGACCGGCCGTCGAATCCGGTGATCCCCCGGGCCACCGCCAGCAGGGTGTCCTGGCACGCCTCCTCGGCGTCCTCCCGGTTGGGCAGGAAGCGCGCGGCCATCCGCAACACGTCGGGGCGCACCGCGACGAGAAGGTGGTCCAGGGCGTCCCGGTCGCCGAGCGCGGCGGCCCGGGCCAGCCCTTCGAGGTCGACAACGCCGGAGGGCACGGGCCGAGTCTAGGCAGCCCTGTCCAGCCCTGGCCCCGCGTCGCGGTCAGCTCCGGTCGATCGCCCCGACGGCGGCCAGATAGTCGCCGACCGAGGCCGGTGCGACGACGGCGGCCCGGCACCAGTCGACGAGCAGCAGGTCCGCCTCGCGCATCACCCGCTCCAGGGCGGTGGCGATCTCCGGACGGGCTTCCGCCGTCGCCGCCGGCTCGGTGTGCACGCCAAGTACGGCGAGCGAGTCGCCGTCGGCGAGCCCGTACAGCAGCACCCGCCCGGCCGAGATCGCGAACGAGCTGAGCACGATCCCGGGCTGTCCGCGAAAACCGATCCCGCCCCTGTTCTGGGCGCCGGGCGGCAGCAGGTTCAGCAGGCGGTTGCGGGACACCGGTCCGGAGAGCGGGCGGACGGGCTGGCTGCGGATGTGGATGCCCTGGAAGCCGTAGACCCGCCCGTGCTCGTCCCGGCGGGCGTGCTGCTCGAAGCTGCGGCGTACCGCCCGCAGCTCGGCCTGCACCTCGTCGCCGAGGTCGGCGCTGACCAGTTCCACCTGCCGCCAGTCGTCCTCGTGCAGTTCGAGGCGGTCGGCACCGGCCGGTGCGGCGGCGACCGCCGGCACGGCGGCACAGAGCGTCGGCAGCGAGTAGAGGATGTCGCCGGGCGAGACCGACTCCACCCGGCGCAGGGTCAGGGTGAGGATGCCGGTCGTGCCGAACTGTGCCGCAGTCGGTGGCTCGGCGTGTTCGACCGACCAGACGGCACCGGCCAGTTCCAGCGTGGTCGCCGGCTGGAAGCTCGCCGGTAGCTGACCGATCGGCAGTTCGCTGCGGCCGATCTGCGCTCCGGTGTCGGCGTCGAGGAAGGCGACCCGCACCAGCTTTTTCGACATGGCGGGGACCCTATCCGGAGCCCGATCTTGCTCGATCGGAGCCCCTCGGCCGCCCGGGCCGGTGCCGCCCGGTGCCGGTGGGCCGGGCCTGGCGGTCCTGAATAGCGGACACTATTGCTCCCTCGTTGAACAAACGTGCCAGACTCGGTGGCTGCCACCAGGCGGCCGTAGCATGGCGGCGGACGAGGACGGCGAAGGAGACCGGCAGATGGTTTCGATCGAGGCGACCGACGGAGCCCCGGGCGGAGCGGACGACCGCGTGCACGCCCTGGTCGCCGAGTGCGGCCGGCGGGCCCGGGCCGGGGCGGCCGGCTTGGCCGAGGCACCGGATTCGGTGATCGACTCCGCGCTGACGGCAATGGCCGACCGGCTGGTCTCGGCCGAGAGCGAGATCCTCGCCGCCAACCAGCAGGACGTCGAGGCGGCCGGCGCGGCCGGGATGAGCCCGGCGCTACAGGACCGGCTCCGGCTCGACACGGCTCGACTCAAGGGAATGGCAGACCAGTTGCGGCTGCTCGCCGAGGCGCCGTTCCCGGCCCGGGAGACCCCGCTGCGGTCGCTGCCGGGCGGGCTGCGGCTCTCCGAGCGCCGCCGCCCGGTCGGGGTGATCGGGGCGAACTTCGAGGCCCGGCCCAACGTGACCGTCGACGTGGCCTCCCAGCTCGTCAAGTCCCGCAACGCGGGCGTGCTGCGCACCGGGTCCGCCGCGCTGGCCTCGGCGAACGCGCTCCACCAGCAGGTCATCGCCCCGGGGCTGCGCGACGTCGGCCTCGATCCGGACGCGATCCAACTGCTGCCGGACGCCAGCCGGGCGAGCGCGGTCGCGCTGGTCCGGCAGACCGACCTGATTCCGCTGGTGATCCTCCGGGGCAGTGGTGACGCCACCCGCTCGCTCGGCGCCGAGGCGGCCCGGCACGGCGTGCGTACGCTGGCGCACGCCGACGGCGGCGGAGTGCTCTACGTCGACTCGGCCGCCGACCTGGACCGGGCGACCGGACTGCTGGTCGCCGGCCTGGACCGGCTGGGCGTCTGCAACCGGGTCAACCTGCTGCTGGTGCACCGGGACGTCGCCGGGGCGGCGGTGCCCCGCTTCGAGGCGGCCCTGACGGAGCTGGGCGTACGCGTCTCGCTGCCGCCGTACGACCACCCGGTCGGCTACGAGTGGGCGCTGGACAGCGGCCGGGAGGCGACTGTGACGATCGCCGAGGTGGCCGATCTGGCCGAGGCGGTGACGATCGCCAACTCCGAGACCTCGGGGCTCGCCGCGACGATCGTGACCGAGGATCCGGCCGCCGCCGAGCGGTTCATCGCCACCGCGATCGGCACCGGGATCTTCTGGAACGCCTCGACCCGGCTGCTCGACGGCTTCAAGCTGCACGGGGTGCCGGAGACCGGGATCAACGTCGACCACGTGCCGGGGCCACGCGGCCCGGTCACCTTCCAGGACCTCTACCTGCGGCAGTACGTGGTCGTCCCGGAGGACGTGCCGGGCGTCTCCGGCTGACCCGGCGGCGCCCGGCACGGACCCTCTCGTCGAACGGGGCCGTGCAGTCAGAGCAGTCCGTGCCGGACCGCCCAGACCACCGCGGAGATCGGCGCCGGCACGCCGAGGCGGTCGCAGATCGCCCGGGTACGGCGCCGGACCGTCCGCTCCGACATCTCCAGCCGGCGGGCGACCGCGTCGACCGGAAGTCCCTGGGCGAGCAGCCGCAGCAGGGCCAGTTCCTCGTCGTCAAGTGGATGGCGTTGCACGATCGGTACGGCCACGGCGCCACTCCCTCCTCACCGCGCGGTGTTGCCCGTCCCTGCCCCGATCCGTTCCGGTGACGCCGAACCCGGTGCCGCCACCGGGCCGGTCGACGGGATTGGACCCGTCGACCGGCCGACGGCGACGCCGGGGCGGATGCGCCTAGAAGTCGAACTGGTCGATGTTCGAGGCGTCGAAGACGGTCGGCGGGCCGAGCACCACCACGCCGTCGGCGCCGACCGTGTACTCGCCCAGCTTGCCGGCGGTGAACTTGTCACCCTCCTTGCCGGTGATCATCCCGGAGGCGAGCGCGGCACCGGCGTACGCGGCCAGGTAACCGAGGTCGGCCGGGTTCCAGAGCGCGAAGCTCTTCACCGTGCCGTTCTTGACGAACTCGCGCATCTGGTTCGGGGTGCCGAGCCCGGTCAGCGCCACCTTGCCCTTGTACTGCGAGCCGGAGAGATAGCGGGCGGCCGCCGCGACACCGACCGTGGTCGGCGAGATGATGCCCTTGAGGTCGGGGTGCGCGGAGAGCAGGCCCTGGGTCTCCTGGAACGACTTCTCGTCCTTGTCGTCGCCGTAGACGGTCGTGACGAGCTGGATACCGCTGTACTCCGGCTTCTTCAGCTCGGTCTTCATCAGCTCGATCCAGGCGTTCTGGTTCGTCGCGTTCGCGGTCGCCGAGAGGATCGCGATCTTGCCCTGTCCGCCGATCGCATCCGAGATCAGCTTGACCTGGTTCTCCGCGATCCCCTGCCCGGTCACCTGGTTGACGAAGATGTCCCGGCAGTCGGGGTTGGTGTCGGAGTCGAAGGTGACCACCTTCGCGCCGCCCTGCCGGGCCTGGTTGACCGCCCCGCAGATCGCGTTCGGGTCGTTGGCCGACACGACGATCACGTCGCTGCCCTGCTGGGTCAGCGTGTTGAGGTAGCTGACCTGCGACGAGGCGCTCGCCTCGGAGGGACCGACCTCCTTGTACTCGCCCTTGAACTCCTCCACCGCCGCCTTGCCACCGTTGTCCGACACGGTGAAGTACGGGTTGTTCACCTGCTTGGGCAGGAAGACGACGCTCAGCCCCTCCTTGATCGAGCCGCCGCCACCGGCGGAGGCACCGCCGGACGGGGTGCCCTCTTCGTCGCTGGCGCAGCCCGCGCTGAGCAGCAGTGCCGCCAGGGTCGCGGCGGCGGCGCCCATCCGTACGCCTCTGGATCGCATGACGGTCATACCGGTCCTTCCTTCACATACAACCGCCCACATCGCGGGCCGGTGGAAATCGACAGGACTACAACGGGTGGGAGGTGCGAAGGTGCAGCGGTCAGGCGCTCCCGGCGCCCGCCACCGGCGGTGCGGCGGATCGTCGCCGTCGCATCCGCGCCCGGATCATGCCGGCCGCGTTCGGCCCGACGACGGAGATGATGAGTAGGGTGCCGGTGACCACGGTCAGGGTGTCGGCCGGCACGTCGGCGAGTTGGAGTGCGTTGCGCAGGGTCATCAGCAGCAGTACGCCGGCGAGTACGCCGACCAGGGTCCCCCGGCCGCCGAAGATGGAGACGCCACCGAGCAGTACCGCCGCGACCACCGAGAGTTCGAGCCCGGCCCCGTTGTCGGCACGGGCGCTGGCGTACCGCATCGTCCAGAAGACTCCGGCGAGGGCGGCGACCGCACCGGTGACCACGAAGAGCCAGAACTTGGTCCGGGCCACCGCGATGCCGGCGAAGGTGGCGGCCTGGTCGTTGTTGCCCATCGCGTAGAGGCCGCGACCGATCGGGGTGGCGTGCAGCAGCACCCCGAACCCGATCGCGAGGACGGCGAGCGGCAGCACCACCCACGGCACCGTCGTGCCGGGCAGCGCCTCGATCGAGTTGCCGGTCCAGCCGATCGGGAAGTCCGCGACGGCCCGGTCTCCGAGCACCACGTACGCCAGGCCCCGGTACAGCGCCAGGGTGCCGATCGTCACCGCCAGGGAGGGCAGGCCGAAGCCGGCGACGAAGAGCCCGTTGACCGCACCCAGCAACGCGCCGAGCAGCACCACAAGCGGTACGGCCAGCGCCAGCGGCAGGCCGGTCAACCAGAGCTGGCCGAGTACCGCGCTGGACAGTCCGAGCGTGCTGGCCACCGAGAGGTCGATCTCGCCGGTGATCACGATCAGCGTCATCGGCAGCGCGATGAGCGCGATCGGGACGATGTCCAGCAACAGGAAGCCCCAGAACCGGGCGGTGGCGAAACCCTCGACCAGTACCGACGCGCCGACCACCACCACGGCCAGGACGACGATCACCAGTACGTCCCAGGTGCCGAATGTGGAAACCCAGCGGGCCGGCCGGCCCTTCCCCTCAGGCGCCACGGGCCTTCCTTCCTCGAAGCCGGTTAGCCACCCGCGCGGCGAGCGCCCGGTCCAATCCGATCGCGGCCAGGATCAGTGCCCCGACCACCGCCTGCTGCCAGAACGGGTTCACCTTCAGCACCGGCAGGGCGCTGCCGATGGTGCTCAGCAGCACCGCGCCGAGCGCCGCCCCGTACACCGAGCCGCTGCCGCCGAAGATGGCCACCCCGCCGACCACCACCGCGGCGACCACGTTCAACTCGATCCCGCTGCCGGCCGCGGCGTCCAGGGTGCCGAACCGGGCCGCGTAGAGCACCCCGGCCAGCCCGGCCAGGCCGCCGCTGACCACGAGTGCCCCGAAGACCCGCCGGCCGACGGGGATCCCGTACAGCCGGGCCGCCGCCGGGTCGGAGCCGATCGCGTACAGTTCCCGACCGCTGCGGTAGGACTTCAGGTAGAAGCCGGCGACCACCAGTACCGCCACGGCGAAGAGGGCGAGCAGGGGGATCCCGAGCAGGTCGGCGGTACCCATGTTCTTGAAGCCGGCCGGCATGTCGGCGGCGTTGATCTGCTGCCCGGCCGCCCACGAGTAGTCGATGCCCCGAAAGACGTAGAGGGTGCCGAGGGTGACCACCAGGGCCGGTACCCGGGCCACCGCGATCAGCGCCCCGTTGATCACGCCGCAGAGCACGCCGATCCCGATCCCGACCAGCAGGGCGAGCACGATCGGCGCGTCCGGCATCGCCAGGAACAGCTTTCCGGTCGCGAAGGCGGCCAACCCGAGCACCGAGCCGACCGAGAGGTCGACGTTGCGGGTGATGATGACGATCGCCTGCCCGACCGCGAGTACCACCAGGATGGTCGCGCCGAGCATCAGGTCCCGCCGGCCCTGTCCGGAGAGGAACCTCGGGTTCACCGCCGTGGTCACCGCGATCAACAGGATCAGGGCGAGTCCGATGCCGACCTCGCGGGCCAGGAAGAGCCGTTGGCCGAGCCGGACGCCGGCCGCGCCGCTGCGGGCCCTGGTCTTCTCGGCCTCCGGCGCCGGTTCCGGCCGGGTCGTGGTCGTCACGCCTTACCTCCCTGCCCGGTCGCGGCCAGCATCACCGACTCCTCGGTCGCCGCGTCCCGGGCGATCTCGCTGACCAACCGGCCCTCGTGCATCACCAGCACCCGGTCGGCCATGCCGAGCACCTCGGGCAGCTCGCTGGAGACCATCAGCACCGCGACCCCCTCACCGGCCAGCTGTGACATCAACCGGTGCACCTCGGCCTTGGTCCCGACGTCGATCCCCCGGGTCGGCTCGTCGACGATCAGCACCTTCGGGGTGGTGGAGAGCCATTTCGCGAGTACCACCTTCTGCTGGTTGCCACCGGAGAGCGTGGAGACCGGGTCGTCGAGCCGGCCCGCCTTCACCTGCAACCGCTGGGCCCAGGTCTGTGCGGCGGCCCGTTCCGCGCCCCGGCCGAGCAGGCCGAACCGGGCCAGTGGCCAGCGCCGGGTCAGCGTGGCGTTGCGTTCGATCGACAGCTCCATCACCAGCCCCTGCTGCCGACGGTCCTCGGGTACCAGCGCCACTCCGGCGGCCATCGCCGCCGCCGGCCGGCTCCGGGGCAGCCGTACGCCGTCGACAAGCACCTCGCCCGCGTCATACGGGTCGATGCCGAACAGCGCCCGGACCACCTCGCTGCGGCCCGCTCCGACCAGGCCGGCGAGCGCCACGATCTCGCCCCGGCGTACCTCGAAGTCGACGTCGGCGAAGACGCCGCGCCGGGTCAGGCCGCGGACCTGGAGGATCACCTCACCGACGTCGGTCTGCTCCTTCGGGTAGAGCTGCGAGACCTCCCGGCCGACCATCCGGCGCACCACCTCGGCGACATCGAGGTCCTCCGCCGGGTCGGTGGAGACCCACCGCCCGTCCCGCATCACGGTGATCCGCTGGCTGAGCGCGAAGACCTCGTCGAAGCGGTGCGAGATGAACAGGATCGCCGCGCCGGACTCCCGCAGCGAGCGGACGACCGCGAAGAGCCGCTCCACCTCGACTCCGGAGAGCGCCGCCGTGGGCTCGTCCATCACCAGCACCCGGGCCTCGAAGGAGAGTGCCTTGGCGATCTCCACGAGCTGTTGGTCGGCAATGGAGAGTCCGCGCGCCGGCCGGTCCGGATCCAGCGGTACGCCGAGCCGGGCGAAAAGCTCCGTCGCGCGTCGACGCATCGTCGCGGTGTCGATCCGGCGCAGGCCGCGCAGCGGTTGCCGGCCCATGAAGATGTTCTCCGCCACCGACAGGTCGGGGAAGAGCGTCGGCTCCTGGTAGATCACCGCGATCCCGGCCGCCCGGGCGTCGGCCGGACCGGTCAGGGTCAGCGGCGCACCGTCCATAGTCAACTCTCCGGCGTCCGGGGCGTGCACCCCGGCCAGGATCTTCACCAGGGTCGACTTGCCGGCACCGTTCTCCCCGACCAGCGCGTGTACCTCGCCGGCCCGCAGTTCCAGGCGTACGTCGGCGAGCGCGTGAACCGCGCCGAACGACTTCCGTACGCCGGACAGGGCCAGCCGCACCGCAGCCGGGTCTGCACGCTCGGGCATCCGGCCCTCCAGCCATGAAACGTTTCAGCCCAATGTGATGAAGACGCTAGAGGCCGCCTTCCCGGCCGGTCAAGCGTTTCGGCGCGGTTACCGAATCGTTACTCGGAGGTAAGCCCTTTCCTCGCCCCCGAACCCGGCCCTGGGCAGCAGCTATACCGCGATCGCCGCCGCCGCCTTGCCTGGAGGCATCGAAAACCGCCGCCGCGCTGGCCACATCCGGCCAGCTACCCCCCGCCGTTCGGGCCGCCAGGCATCCTTGACACGATTCAGTTACCGGCCAACGCGGAGGAGGAGAGCATGCGGGACACCTCCGTGGTGAGCATCCGTGACGTCGCCAGTCGCGCCGGAGTCTCGATGGGCACCGTCTCCAACGTGCTCAACCAACCCGACCTGGTCTCCAGCGCCACCCGGGCCCGGGTCCTCGCGGCGATCGACGAACTCGGCTTCGTGCCCAACCACGCCGCCCGGCAACTGCGCCGGGGCCGCAGCCGCACCCTCGGACTCGTCGTGCTGGACGTGGCGAACCCGTTCTTCACCGACCTCGCCAAGGGCGTCGAGGACACCACAGGCACCGCCGGGATGGCGGTGATCTTCTGCAACAGCGACGGTGACCGGGCCAGGGAGGACGCCTATCTGGACCTGCTCAAGGAGCAGCGGGTACAGGGCGTACTCATCACCCCGGTCGACGACGCCAGCGCCCGACTGCTCCGGCTGCGCGACCGGGGCATCCAGGTCGTACTGCTCGACCGGCGGTCCCGGCACGCCGACCTCTGCTCGGTCTCCGTGGACGACCGGCTCGGCGGCGAGTTGGCGGTACGCCACCTGCTGGAGGCGGGGCACCAGCGGATCGCCTTCGTCGGCGGCCCGGCCGGGCTGGAACAGGTACGCGACAGGCACGCCGGTGCGGTACGGGCGATGACCGGGGCCGGACTGGGCCAGCGCGACCTGCCCCGGCTCGACACCCCGGCGATGACCGTGGCCGCCGGCCGGGACGCCGCCGCCCGGCTGCTCGGCGCGCCCCGGGAGAACCGGGCCACCGCCGTCTTCTGCACCAACGACCTGGTGGCGCTCGGAGTCCTCCAGGAGCTGACCCGGCAGCGGATCCGGGTACCCCAGGACATCGCCCTGGTCGGCTACGACGACATCGACTTCGCCGCCGCCGCGGCCGTACCGCTCACCTCGGTGCGCCAGCCCCGGCACCGGCTCGGGCAGACCGCCGCCGAACTACTGCTCGGTGAGATCAACGAGCCGACCGAACACCGTCACCAGCAGGTGGTCTTCGAACCCGAACTCGTCGTCCGGGAGTCGAGCCGCCGCCCCGCCGGCCAGCCCACCGGGTAGCCGACCCCCATCGGGTGGTCGACACCCCATCGGGTGGTCGACGCACCGGCGCCCGGTCCCCCCGGCGCGTGAGCCGGGCCGGGGGGACCGGGCGGGGTGTCATCGGCCGGCCGTGGAGGCCGGCGGTGGCGGCGGAGCCGCCGGCAGCGGCATCGACCAGACGTCGGCGATGGACGGGTCGTAGCCCTCGCCGGTGTCCAGGAAACGCACCCGTACCACGCCGTCGGCGGTCGCCTCCGGCCGGTCCACCACGAACTGGTAGCTCACCGTGCCGGCGCCACCGGCCGTACGCTGGTAGACCCGCGCGTGCACCCGCTCCCCGTCGACGAGTACGTCGTAGTCCTTCAACTGCGGACTGTCGTACGTCTCGACGGCCCGGAGCAGGAACGGACGGCCCGGCTCGACGGCGAGGTCGAACTCGAACCAGCCGCCCGGACGGGTGACGTCGGTGTAGCGGCGGGTCAGTCCAGCCTCGACATTGGTGCCGGAGTGTTCCGAGGCGAGCAGCCGGTGCGCCTGCTCGGAGGCTGCCGCGCCGAGGTCGACGTGGTCGAGCGCCGTACCCGGTGGATTGTCGAACCGGACCGCCAGTTCGACGGTACGCCGCTCCGCCTCGGTCGGCCCGGTGGCGACGGTGATCCCGGCCGGGCCCTCGGTCGTGGCCAACGGTACGGTGACGGTGCCGTCCAGGGTGACCTCGGCGCCCGGGGCCAGCTCGAACGACCGGCTGCCGGGCTCGACCCGCCAGCCGTCCGGTGCGCTGCCGGTCAGCTCGCCCCGCACCGGCACGGTGGACCGGTTGCGGAGCACCGTGTGCAGGGTGGCGGTGCCGCCCGGCGCCACCGAGGCCGGCTCGGCGGTGGCCGAGACGACTGTGACGGCCGGCGCCACCGACAGCGAGCCGGCCAGCGGCAGGGTGGCGGTGCCGGACCGGTAGCGGTAGCCGGCCGACGCGGTGAGCGACAGGGTACCGACGGCTTGGCCGGGGGCGAGGCGCAGCTCGTACTCGTGCCGCACCGTCCGGCCCGGCGCGACACTGCCCGGCCGGGTACCGATCGGACGCACCGTCACGCCGTCACCGGCGTCCACCGTGGACTCCAGTCCGGTGAGGGTCTCCTTTCCGCCGTTCTCCAGCAGCACCGCCGCCCGGACCACGCCGCCGGGCAGCACCTCGCCGACCGGCAGGTCCAGCCGGGCCACCGCGCCGACCAGGGCCGACGAGGCGGCGGAGAGCCGCTTGTCGAGTCGGGTCAACGGGGCGGCGAACCTGTCCGCGACCGCCTTCGGCATGCGCCCGGCCCGCACCTGGGTCTCCAGCCAGCGGTCCAGGTCGGCGCCGGTGGCCAGGGCCCGGTGTACTGCGGCACCGCTCACCCGCGCGTCACCCTCGCCGTACCGGTACGCCAGCCGGGCGGCCGCCACGTCGACGGTCAGCCGGGCGAGCCGGAGCCGCAACTGGATCGCCAGCGACAGGTGCAGTTCACCGGCGACCTGGTCGGCGACGGTTGCCGCCTCGGCGACCGCGTCGGCGGCCTCGCCCAGGTCGCCGAGCACCCGGTCGACGGCGAAGGCGTACCTGCCGGAGCCGATCTCGAAGACCGCGTCGCCGCCGTCGAGCCGGACGAACCGTACCCCGTCGGCCCGCTCCGCCGGCCGGTCGCCCTCGGTGACCGCGTGCCGGCTGGCTGCCGGGATGCGTACCGTGGCCGTGGTGTTGCCCGGCACGGTGACCGCGAGGTGGAGCTGTCCCCGGTCGTCCAGTCGCCAGTCGGTGCCGACGGTGCCGCGGATCGACCGGTACGACGCCTTCGCCGAGCGGATGTCGCCGCCGGGGCGCGGCGCGATTGTCAGGTGCGCGTAGCCCGGCTGTCCCGGGTCCGGCTGGATGCCGGCGACGGTGCGGTACATCCAGTCCCCGACCGCGCCGTAGGCGTAGTGGTTGAAGGAGTTCATCGAGACGTCGCCGAAGCTGCCGTCCGGCATGATCGAGTTCCACCGCTCCCAGATCGTGGTGGCACCCTTGCCGATCTCGTAACCCCAGGACGGGTAGGTGTCGTTGAGCAGCAGCCGGTACGCCACGTCGAGGTGCCCGGTGTCGGCAAGTGCCGGCAGCAGGTCCGGGGTGCCGAGGAAGCCGGTGGCCAGGTGCCAGTCGTGCCGTTCGAGGTTGGCGACGAGCCGGTCGGCGGCCTTGCGGCGCAGCGCGTCGGGGAGCAGGTCCATCCCGATCGCCAGCACGTACCCGGTCTGGCTGTCGCCCTGCACGGTGCCGTCGGCGGCGACGTACGCCTCGGTGAATGCCTCGGTGATCCGCTGCGACAGCGCCTCGTAGCGCTGCGCGTCGGCGGTCCGGCCGATCGCGCCGGCCATCTCGCCGAGCAGCCGGATGCTGTAGCCGTAGTACGCGGTGGCGAGCACCCCGGCCGGGGTCGGGTCGTCCAGGTTCAGCCAGTCCAGGTACGGGCCGGCGTTGGTCCGCCGCTGTCCCGAGCTGGTGTTCTCCAGCCAGGTGGCGTAGCGGACCATCGAGTCGTAGTGCTCCTCGATCACCCGGGTGTCGCCGTAGCGCTGCCAGAGCGCGTGCGGGACGGTGATGCCGGCGTCGGCCCAGCCGGTGGCGCCGTCGCCGCAGCAGGCCCTCGGCGCCACGTCCGGGTACGCCCCGTTCGCCGACTGCGCGTCCCGCAGGTCCGCCAGCCACTTGGTCAGGAAGGTGAGACTGTCCATGTTGAACGTCGCGGTCTCGGCGAAGACGTTTATGTCGCCGGTCCAGCCGAGCCGCTCGTCCCGGGCCGGGGTGTCGGTCGGGATGGAGAGGAAGTTGCCGCGCTGCCCCCAGGTGATGTTGCTGTGCAACTGGTTCACCATCGGGTTCGAGGTGGAGAACGTGCTGGTCAGCTCGCCGTCGGTGTGCATCACCAGGCCGGTCACGGTGCCCAGGTCGGGGGTGCCGGGAAAGCCGGTCAGCTCGACGTAGCGGAAGCCGTGGAAGGTGAAGGTCGGCTCGTACACCTCCGGGTCGCCGCCGCGCAACCGGTAGAGGTCGGTGGCCCTGGCCGTACGCAGGTTCGCGGTGTACGCCGTACCGTCCGGGTTGAGCACCTCGGCGTGCCGGATCCGCACCGTCGTACCGGCCGGGCCGGCCACCTTGAGCCGGACCTTGCCCACCATGTTCTGCCCGAGGTCGAAGATCCAGGTCCCCGGGGTGGGTTGGGTCAGCGCCAACGCCTTCAGCTCCTGGGTCACCCGGACCGGCGGGTCGACCTGGGCGACCAGCCGGGCGGTGGCCCCGCCGTCGCCGCCGACCGTCGCCGCCGACCAGCCGGAGTCGTCGAAGCCGGGCCGGTCCCAGCCGGCCGGCAGCCGGCGGGCGTCGTAGGTCTCGCCGTGGATCAGGTCGGTCAGCAGGAACGGTCCGGGGGTCGCCCGCCAGGAACCGTCGGTGCGGACCGTCTCGGTCCGGCCGTCCGCGTAGTCGATCACCAGGGCGGCGCTGAGCAGCGGCCGGGGGCCGTAGTTGTCAGTGCCGAACCAGGCGATGCTGCCGGAGTACCAGCCGTCGCCGAGCATCGCCCCGAACGCGTTGTCGCCGGAGCGGAGCTGCCCGGTCACGTCGTAGCTCTGGTACTGCACCCGCTTGGCGTAGTCGGTCCAGCCGGGGGCCAGCTCGTGGTCGCCGACCCGTTCGCCGTTGAGCGAGAGCTGGTAGACGCCGAGCCCGCTGGCGTAGACCCGGGCCCGAGCCACCTCGCCGGCCACCCGGAAGCCGCGCCGCAGCAGCGGGTTCGCGTCCAGTGCGGCGAGCATCGTCTCGGTGTCGCCGCTGACCCGCAGGCCGTCGGCGGTCGGGGTGCCGGCGCCGAACGGGTTCTCGCCGTCGGTCAGCGGTGCGGCGTAGAGGGTCCGGTCCCCGCTGGTCACCGAGAAGTCGGCGAAGACCGCCGCCTCCTGGGTGGAGGTGCGCAGCCCGACCGAGCCGGCGCGGTGCGCGGCGTGCCGGGTCACGTCGACCTGCACCCCGTCGACCCAGGTGGTGAAGGTGTCACCCGCCGCCGCGATCCGCAGCGTGTGCGGTGCGGTCAGCTTCTCCGCGGGTACGACCGCAGCCAGCGGCACCTCCTTGAGCAGCGTCCACGCCCCGTTGACCCGGACGTGCGGGCGCAGCTTCGCGCTGCCGTTGGTGATGGAGAACTGCCACATGTAGGCGTTGCCGGCCCCGCTGGCCCGGAGGAAGATCCCGGCCGCGTCCCGTTCCACCCGGACGGTGGCCTGCACCGTGTAGTCCACCCAGGACTCGGTCGGCGGGGCCAGCCCGATCCAGTCGCCCTGCCAGCCGTCCGGCCCGCCGACCCCGGTCTCCCAGTACGCCGGCTCGCTCCAGTCGGAGGCGTGACCGGTCGCGTCCCAGACCCGCACCTGCCAGGCGTACCGGGTGCGCGGCTGAAGCGCCGGCCCGGCGTACGGGACGAGGGTGCTGTTCCGGGAGGTGACCCGGCCGCTGTCCCAGACGTCCGGCCGGTCGAGCCGGTTCGGGCTGCTCGCCACCCGCACCTGGTAGGAGTGCTGGAGCACGCCGCGCCGGGTGGAGTCGATCGTCCAGCCCAGCCGGGGCCGTTCGGTGTCGAGCCCGATCGGGTTCGTCGCCCGCTCGGTGGTCAGGCCGGCCACCGTCAGCGCCGGATCCGGGCCTCGCGCGGCGGCCGGCGCCGGTCCGGCGACCGCCGCCACCGGCAGTGCCAGCAGCAGCGCCAGCACCCCCGACAGTCCCGACCGGGACATCCTGAGCAACATGGCCGACTCCCCACTTCCGCACGGCTGGCGACGCGTCTCAATGGACGGACGTTGAGACGATCCTGACCAGCCGCCCGGCCGGGACTCAATGCCTGACGGTGGCCACATCCGGCCAGTTCACCGCGCCACCGGCGACGCAGGGCCGGCCTGCGGCAACCGCTACGGGGTGACCTCGCTCAGCTCCGGCTCCCTCGGCTCCGTCCCGGCCGCGCCGGCCATGAACCGCCGGCTCAGTCGGCGGTACGGCCGACTGCGCAGCGCCAGCCCGGTGGCGACCAGCCCGACGATGCCGGTCAACACGAAGACCAGGGCGAGTCCACGGTCGGCACCGGTGCCGAACCAGCCGCCGATCGCCCGGGCACCCGCCCCGTCGGTCATGAACGGGATGAAGACGAACTGTGCGATCGGCGAGATCAGGAACGCGGTCAGCGGCGAGGCGGCCTGCTCGACGCTCTGCGCGAAGCCGAAGACCCGGCCCTGCCGCTCGTACGGCACCACCTTCTGCAGGATCGTCTGCTCGGCGGCCTCCGCGTACGGCACGAGCAGCATGTAGACGTAGAGCCCGACGGTGAGCAGGATGATCGAGGAGCGCAGCGGGAACAGCATGGTGACCGCCCACAGCACCAGGTTGACCAGCAGTAACAGCCGGATCGGGTTCCTGCCCAGGCCGGTACGGGCGATGAGCAGACCGCCGACGATGAAGCCCGTGCTCAACAGGCCCCAGAGCAGTCCCCAGGTCTGCACCGAGACCAGCGACAACCCGTACGCGTCCATCAGCGCCATGAAAACGCCGCCGAGCAGGTTGTTGAAGGCCGAGAACGCGATCAGGGCGGTGAGCCCCGGCACCTCGCTGACCACCCGGATGGTGCCCCGCAGGTCCACCGTACGTTTCGACGGCGCCGCCGGCTCGGCGGTGACCAGCGGCTCCCCGGGCACCGCCGGGACCGGGACCGGGGCGGGGACCGCCGGCCGGTCCGGCACCGGGACGAGGGCCAGGTGCAGCACGGCGAGCGCGATCACCGCCAGCGCCAGGACCAGCACCCAGAACATCCCGCCGATCGCCACCAGCACGCCGCTGATCACCGACGTCACCAGGAAACCCACCCCGGTGGTGCTGCCGACCAGACCGTTGGCCCGGTCCCTGGTCTCCTCCTCGATCAGCACGGTGACCAGGGTCGGCAGGGCGATGGTCCGGATGTTGCCCGCGATGACCCCGATCATCACCAGCACGACAAGCGTCCACAGCGGCACGCTCGCCGGGTCGCCGAACGACTCCCTCGGGGCGAGCTGGTACACCACCATGGCCACGGCGTACAGCGCGAGCGACACCACCGCCGACGCCTGCATCACCGTCTTCTTCCGGTGGTGGTCGACCAGGCTGCCGAACCAGATGCCGGTCAGCGCCGTCAGCACCAGGAAGATCCCGGAGATCACGCCGGTGGCGAAGACCGAGCGGGTCTCCAGGTAGACGTAGAAGGTGATCGCGAACCAGACGGTGTAGTTGATCACCGACACCAGCAGTGTGTTGCCCAGTAGCTGGAAGAAGGTCTTACGGTCCCCCCGGATCGCGCTCATGGGCCCGACCCTATGACCTGAACCAAACTTGATGTCGAGTCATTTCCACACAGGGGCCGGAACGGTCCGACGTGTGGAGCTGTCGGGGTCGGCGCGGAGTCGGGTGCGGTCTGGGGCCGTCATCGGAGGGCCGCCTCGACCAGGGCGAGAGCGTGCGCGCGGCCGGGGCAGCGACGTGCCCCGGCGCCGAAGGCCAGTTCACCGGCGAGGCTCACCCGCACCACCTCGCCGGCCTCGACGGTGACGCCGCCGACGGTGGTGGTGGCCAGCGCCTGCCGCCGGGTAACCGGGACCGGAGGCTGGTCGCGCAGCACGTCCTCGACCCGACGGTGCCGGGCCCGTTCGGTGAGCGCGACGGTGGCCTCGCACGCCTGCACCAGTACGCCGATCCGGGCCGCGGTTGGCTCGTCAGGCACACCGCCGAGCATCGCGACCAGCCGGTCGACGGCGATGTCGGCCCGGGTCTCGTCACCGGTGCCAGGTTGGTACGCCTGCGCGACCTCCCGAACCAACTCGACCACCGGGCCCTCGATGCCCATCTCGCGGGCGAGGACGGCCACCGGATGCGCTGCGGCGCTGGCCCGGAGCACCTCGGGCGGAATCGCGTCCAGGATGGCGACGGACAACGCCCGCCGACGCCGGTGCGCCTCCCCGGTGCTGAACCGGCCGACCGTGGCCCGCAGCCAGGCGACACCGGCGGAGGCGGGCGGGACGGGCGGCACCACGAAGACCGGGTCGGTCAGGACGGCAAGGGCGGCGTCATCGCCACTGATCTGCTGCATGAGCCGGAACGTACGGCCGGAACGGTTCGGCGGCGGCCGAAGTGTCCCGGCCTAGACTGGCCTGGTGATCCCCGCCTCGGACCTGGCGTCGCTTGCCGGTCTCCTGGCCGACGAGACCCGGGCGGCCATCTGTCTCGCGCTGCTCGACGGGCGCGCGTGGACCGCCGGTGAGCTGGCCGCGCACACCCGGGTCGCGCCCTCCACCGCGACCGAGCACCTGCACCGCCTCGTCGACGGCGGCCTGCTCGTGCAGCGGCGCCAGGGGCGGCACCGGTACGTCCAGCTCGCCGACCCCTCGGTCGCGCACCTGCTGGAAAGTCTGGTGGCCCGGCTCGACCCCCGCCCGGTCCCGCCGCGCGGGCTACGGTCGGCGACCGCGAGCGAGGCGCTGCGGCGCGGCCGGACCTGCTACGACCACCTCGCCGGACGGCTCGGCGTCGCGGTGACCGACGCGATGACCGGGGCAGGACTGCTGGACCAGAGCGGCGGTTTCGCGCTCACTCCGGCCGGTCTCGGCTGGTTCACCGACACGCTCGGCGTGCGTCCGGATGTCCTGCGGTCCGGCGGTCGTCCCCTCGCGCGCGGATGTCTCGACTGGACGGAGCGACGGCAGCACCTCGCCGGGGCGGCCGGGGCGAGGCTCTGCGAGACGTTCCTCGGCAACGGGTGGATAGCCCGGATCGGGTCCGGCCGCGCAGTGCGGCTCACCCCGAACGGGCAAGCCGCACTGCGCGATCTCCTGGGCCTCTCCGACCTCGACTGAGGCGACCGTCAGCGTCCCGGGAGGAACCGGCAGAGTCCCAGGAAGGAACCGGCGAAGTCCCGGGAGGAAGTGGTCAGTGTGCCCGGCCGGTCGGGTTGAAGATGGATCGGCCGGATCCGACCTCGAAGACGGCGCGGCCGTCCTCGACGCCGACGAAGGTCGCCTTGCTCGGCCCGGCCGCCTGGTAGGACCTGCCCGGCACCACCGGCAGCGCGACCCGGGCCGTCATGTTGACCGGCACCTCCAACTCGACCCGCAGCCCGGCACCGGTACGTCGCCAGTCCACGGTCACCGGACCGCGCTGGGTGTGCACCGTGCCGTTGGCGTACGACAGGCCGGTCGCCGGGGGCACGACGTCGACCCGTCCGGCACCCGGGGTCGCGGTGCGCACCCCAAGCAGGGTCTCCTGCACGTCGACCACTGCCTGGGCACCCCAGCCGTGCGACTGGCTGAAGTTGGTGCCCGGGTCGAGGGTCCAGGCCTCCCAGGTGAACGTGCCGCCCTGGGCCAGGATGTTCGCCCAACCGAGGTCGTCCGGGTTGGTCAGCAGGTCGAGTACGGCATCGGACCGGCCCGCCTCGCCGAGCGCGGCCAGCAGCCAGTGCGCCGTCATCGGCCCCTGCCTCATGCCCAGCGAGGCCAGGTACCCGGCCAGCGCCGGCCGGTCCGCCTCCGGCGCCACCCCGTGCGCGATCGCGTACGAGGTGCTGTGCTGGCCGGCGTGCGCGCTCTGCTCACCGGTGGCGGTGAGGCCGTCGACGTAGACACCGTCGGGGCGGCGCAGCTTGGCGTTCATCGTCTCGACGAGCGCGTCGGCCCGGGTCTGGTAACCGGCCGCCTCCTCGGCCGGCCGGCCCAGCGCCTCGGCCGCCCGCGCGACGGTGCGCAGCACGTCCACGCCCTGGGCGTTGATGGTGGTCCGGGCGGCGGCACTCATGTCGTAGCCGAACCGGCCCGGCTCGGGCCAGTCGACGATGCCGTACTGGTAGGCGCCGCTGCCGCCGGAGAGTCGGGTGACCAGTCCGGCGGTCGGCCCGTCGGCCGGGACGTGCCGCAGCACGTAGTCGGCGGTGTTCCGGATCGCCGGGTACGCCTCGGCGAGCAGGCCCACGTCCCCGGTCTCGGAGTAGTAGCGCCAGACCCAGTCGACGAACATCAGCGAGTAGTCGGGGATGTCCCGCTTGCCGTCCCCGTTCGGGTAGACCGCGTTGTAGCGGCCCAGGTCGTTGCCGGTGTGCCAGAAGCGCTTCGCGGAGTAGAGGAACTCCCGGATCGCCTGCTGGGTGGCGTCCCGCTCGCCGAAGGCGCCCATGGTGGCGTACGAGATGTCGACCGCGTCGCCGAGGAACTGCCCCTTCTCCCGGGTCGGCGTGTCGACGAACGCCTCCTGCACCGAATAGATCGCCGAGCGCTTCATCATCTCCCACACCTCGTTCAGGGTGCGGTCGGAGCTGCGGAAACTGCCCTCCTGACCGGCCGGGGTGTCGGTGTGCACAAGTACCGCCGAGACGTCGTTCCGGTCGATCGGCTCGCCCGCGTTCGGGATCTCCAGATAGCGGAAGCCGAGATGGGTGAAGGCCCGGAACTCCTGCTCCCCGTCCTTCTGGGTGTAGGGGAAGCTCATGTCGGTGCCCTGGGAGAGCAGGGTGGAGGTCTCGACCCGGCCGGTGGTCGGGTTCAGGTTGTAGCCGGCTCTGATCGGCACCGTCCGGCCGGCGACACCGGCGTCGAACCGTACCGCCGGACGGGCCGGGACGACCACGCCGAAGTCCGCGACCACCGTGCCGTCGGCGGCGGTGCTCAGCGCGACCGGCCGGATGGTCCGCTCGGCGAGCCGGGTCTCCTGGCCGATCAGGCGCGGGTACTGCGTCGTCGGATGCGCCCCGACGACCACTGCCGGCGCCCAGGGCGCGGCGGAGTCGTCGTAACCGGGCGCGGTCCAGCCGACGATCTCGGCGCGGGCGTCCTGCCGCTCGATCCGGTCCCCCTCGCCGTTGCGCCGACCGGATCCGGCCGGGAAGAACCCGTCCCGGGCGACCCGCCACGACCCGTCGGTGACGATCACCTGCCGGGTGCCGTCGGCGTGCTCGACCACCAGCTTCAGCAGTACGCCGGGTGCCCCGGCGGGACGGCCCTGGCCGCTGCCGTACCAGTGGTAGCGGAGACCTATCGCGAGCGGCTTGCCCGCCCGGACCAGGTCGGTGACGTCGGCGGCCTGGTAGTAGTCCTCACCCGGGTAGCCGAACGAGGTGCCCCGGTCGGCCCGCCGGCCGTTCAGGTAGAGCTCGTAGGTGTGGTCGGCGGCGGTGTAGGCGCGGGCCCGGACCACCTTGCTACGCCCGATCGACACCTCGGTACGGGCCAGCGTGTAGTCGTCGGCGTCCCCGGTGACCCGACGGATCCAGTTCGCCCCCTCCCACTGGTCGTCGGAGATGCCGGTCTCGAAGCTGCCGCTGCCGGCCGGCGAGCTGCGGCCGGTCCGGTCCCAGGTCCGCACCGTCCAGCGGTACGCCGCGCCGGGTGCCAGCGCGGGTCCGCCGTACGGCACGTAGGACTGCTGCGCCGAGTGGACCTTGCCGGAGTCCCAGAGCAGCTGACCACCGGCCGCCGAGACGGTCAACCGGTACGCGGTCTGCGTCTCGCCGGGGTCCCTGTCCCGGGGCAGCCAGCCGAACCGGGGCGTACCCTCGACGTTCAACGGCCGTACCCGGTCGTCGACGGTCAGGCCGGCGGGCGTGCCCGGCGCGTGTCCCCGGGTCGCCAGTGCCGGCGGCGCGGCCGCCAGCACACTCCCCGGCACGAGTACGGCGGTGACGACCAGGGCGGTCCTCAGCCGGGCGGATCGTCGGCGTCGTGACATGTGGCGCTCCTTCTCAGGCCGGGACGGGTTTCGGTGCTGGGCTGGCCGGGACGGGACGGGACGGGTTTCGGTGATGGCTGGCGGTGACGGGTTTCGGTGCTGGGGCTGGCCAGGGCTGCTCAGTGTCGGTCCGGCCAGGTGAGCGCTGTCGTGCCCGGCTCGACCCGGGTCAGCACGAGCCGGCCGTCGGCCACCGCGCGCTCCGGCGCCCGCCCGTCGGAGCGCACCCGTACCTTCAGGGGCTCGGAGACGCCGAACTGGGCGAGGTCGAGCTCGATCCGCCCGGTGACGTTCGGCGGCAGCGTCACGGACAGCTGCCCGCCGGCCCCACGCCCTGCCGGAGACGCCCGGTCGGCCGGGGACTCCTGGTCGGCCGGGGACTCCTGGTCCGGCTGCGGGCCGGAGCGCCGGTCGAGCCGGACCTGGACCGGGCCGCGTACCGTCGGGACGGTCGCGCGCAGCCAGCGCAGCGGGCCGGGTTGCGGTGCGACGAGCACCTCCCGGGCACCGGGGGCGAGCGGGCGGACCCCGGCGACGAACCGGGGCACGATGTTGGCCGGCGCGGATCCCCAGGCGTGCGAGAAGGTGGTGTTCGGCTTGATCGACGGGTCCCACGCCTCCATCACGATGGTGGCGCCGAGGTCGTCCATCATGTGCAGCCAGGAGGACTGCTCGCGGCTGGTGAGCAACCGGTGCGCGGCATCGGCCAGGCCGGCCCGGTAGAGCGCCTCCAGCAGGAACTGCGCCCCGTAGACGCTGACCCGCATCCCGCCGGCCGCCAACCACTCCCCCAGGGCCCGGACGTGCTGCTGCTCGGGCACCCCGAGCGCCACCGGGAACGCCGTGGCGTGCTGTGCGCGGTGGCCGGTGCCGACCCCGTCGCGGTAGGCGCCGGCGACCGGGTCGAGCAGTTCGGCATTCAGCGCGGCGCGCAGCCGGCCGGCCAGTTCGGCGTACCGCTGCTGGTCGGCGGGGCGGTCGAGCACCCCGGCGATCCGGGACAGTGCGTCGAAGGCGGCGTACTGCCAGGCGTTGATCACGGTGTTGACCCGGGTGAAGACGTACCCGTCCCGGTTGCTCGCCGGCCAGTCGACCAGGTCGGCGTTGGCCTGGCTGGAGCTGCCCGGATTCTTCTCCACCAGCCCGGCGGCGTTGAGCGCCTCGTCGAGCTGCCGGTCGACGAAGTGGTCGTAGTCGGCGGCCAGGTTCGACGGGTCACCGGTGGCCAGGTAGTCCTGCCAGGCGGTGAGCACGGTCTGCAACCGGTACTCGGCCGGCCAGGTCGGCCGCCGAGCCAGGTAGGAGGTGGAGTACCGGGCCAGCGCGTACGACCGCTGCGTGGCGTACTCGGAGAGCTGGTTGATGATCGCGTCGCCCTCGTACGGGCCGCGTTCCCGGGTCGGGGTGTCCTGGTAGAGGTCCTGCCGGGTCGCCTCGATCGAGTACCGGCACATCGCCCAGACCCGGTCCAGATCCGGGTCGGAACTGGCGAACGACGCGTCCCCGTCCCGCCACGGCAGTTTCAGCACCGCCGCCTCGACCGCCTCGGAGAGGTCGAGTCCCGGATCGGCGACCAGTTCGATCCAGCGGAAGCCCCGGTACCCCCAGTGTTCGAGCCGCTGCCAGCCGTCCCGCAGGGTCCAGACCTCGCGGTAGGTCTGCCCGGCCCGCAGGTTGTACCGGGCCCCGGTCTCGGTGCGCTCCTCGCCGAGCCGGACCTCGACGGTCTGCCCGTCGACCCCGCGCACCGACAGCCGCACTCCGCCGACCACCTCCCGACCCAGGTCGAAGAGCCAGCGCCCCGGTTCGAGCCGGTGCACCGCGACCGGCCGCAGGTGGTGGTACGCCATGTTGCCGACCCAGGCCGGTGCCAGCGGCCGGGTCAGCGGGGCGCCGACCGCCGGCTGCCAGCCGGAGTCGTCGAACCCGGCGCGGGTCCAGCCGACCGGCTCGCGACGGGCATCCAGATATTCCTGCGGCGCCTGGTAGTAGCCGCCGCCGGTGAAACCGGCCGGTGGTCGCCACGCCCCGGCCCGACGGGTCCGCCAGCCGGTGCCGGTGCCGAAGACCTGCCGGGTGCCGTCGGTGTGGACCACCACGAGTTGGGCGAGGAAGCCGCGTTCCCTGGTCGAGTAGCAGAGTGCGGCGATCGCGTTGCGGCCGGGCCGCAGCAGGTGGGTCACGTCGTGCGTGGCGTACCGGGCCTCGCCGGCCATCGCCCGGACCGGGCCGACCCCGACGATCTCGTCGTTGACCCGGAGCTGGTAGACGTACTGCCGGGCGGGCTCCGGCGACTGCCCGGTGGCGTAGAGGTAGCCGGCGGCGATCCGTTTGCCGGGGAGCACCACCTCGGTACGCAGCAGCGCCCAGTCGTTGCTCTCGCCGAGCGTCGCCAGCACCGACTGTCCACGGTTGACGACCAGGTCACCGCCGTCGACGGTGCCGCCCGGGGCGAAGACCCCGGCACCGGTCGAGAAGTCCTCGTCGACGAGTACCGCGCCGGTCGGGTCGGTGAACCTGGCGGAGTGGAACCGTTGCGCCTCGGTACTCCCGTTGCGGAACCCGATGCTGCCGGCGGCGTACGTGTCGTCCACTGTGGTGTCGATCAGCACGTCACCGAGGTAGGTCCGGATGGTCGAGCCGTCGAGTTCGACCCGCAGCCGCAGCGGGCTGCCCACCGGTACCGGCTCGGTGAGCGGCTTGTCGGCCAGTACGGTGTAGCTGCCGTTGCGCTGCACGTGCGTACGCAGCAGTCCGGGGCTGCCGGCCCGGAGCTGCCAGAGGTAGTTGTTGGCGCTGTCCTGGGCCCGGAACCAGAGGCTGGCGGCAACCGAGGTGATCGTGACCGACACCTCGAAGCTGCCGTCACCGAGCCGGACGGTGCCGTCCGGTGCCCAGATGGGTTCGGCCACCCAGGTGTCCCCGGCGGCGGTGACCACCCGCTGCGGCGCGGACCACTGCGAGACCCGCTTCGGGTCCGCCCAGGTACGCACCCGCCAGTGGTAGACCGAGCCGGGTCGCAGCGCCGGCCCGGCGTACGGCACGGCGGTGGAGTCGGCCGAGACGACCCGGCCGCTGTCCCAGACCACACCGCCCCGGCGGGACAGTTCGCTGGCGGTGTGCGCGACCTGCACCTGGTAGGCGTACTGCCGGGGTGCCCGGACCAGCTCCGGCACGATCCAGCTCAGCCGGGGGTGCTCGGCGGCGATCCCGAGTGGATCGTCCAGCAGGGAGGTGAGCAGTCCGGTCGGGGCACGGTTTCCGCTCGGCCTGCCGGCAGCCGGGGCGGGTGTGCCGACGAGGGTGGCTCCGGTGACGGTGGTGGCGGTGGCGCCGAGGGCGAGGGCGCCTCCGGTGCCGAGGAGTCCCCGGCGGGACAGCCCGGAACCCGGTTCTGTGCGGTGGTCGGCGGTGCGCGCGGCGCTCGGCTGGCTCACCCGTGCCTCCTGCCTGAATCGTTTCAGGCAGGTTAACGCCGCAGCTCACTCCATCGGAAGACGCGGATGCTGGCCGGATCCGGCCACGTGTGGCGGGTTACATCCCGACCGGCCGGGTTCTCCCCCGCCGCCGCAGTACCGTGAAGCCGTGCCGACCATTCTCACCAGCGCAGACCTCACCGAGCTGCGACAGTCCGCGCTCGGCGCGGCCGATCCGCTGGGCATCGCCGCCGAGTTGGCCGAGGCGGTCGAGCAGGGTCGACTCGCCGATCCGACGGATGCCGGCCGGGCGTTGACCCTGGCCGCCGAGATCGCCGAGGCGAGGGCGAAACTCGACGCCGCACAGCGGTACGCGGACAGCGCCGTCGGGGCGTACCGGGACAGTTCGGAGCCGGACGCCGGCTTCGCCAGGGCGCTGCACGCCCGGATCCTGTTCCGGGTCGGCCGCGCCGACGAGGCGCTGGCCGAACTGACCGCGCTGCGCCCGCTGCTCGACTCCCAGCCCGACGCCGCCGCCTATCTCAGCGCCGCGTTGGACGTCGGTGGCCGGACCGACCTGGCCGAGCAGTGGCTGACCGAGGCGGTGGAGACCGCCCTGCGCAACCGGTCCGCCCCGGCGCAGGGCGAGACAGCGCAGGGCGAGACAGCGGGCGCGGACGTCACGGTGACCACCGAGCCGACCGGGCGGGAAGCCTCCGGACTCCTCTTCTTCCTGCTGCAACAGCGCCACCGGGTACGCCGGGTACTCGACCTGCCGCACGACCAGAACGACAACCTGGCCGACCGGCTGGAGAACGAGCTGTTCCGCAGCGCGACCACGCCGGCCGGGGAGCCGGGCCCGGAGGCACGGCTGTTCCTGCCGGAGGGCGAGTTCGACGCGCTGCTGTCGCGCTGGCCCGACCTGGCCGAAGTGGTCGGCCGGGACTGGGCCGAGCATCGGGCCGGGGTCCAGCGCGAACTGGTCCGGCTGACCGAGGCGGGTCGGGTCGGGATCGGCCCGCTGCCCGGCTCGACCGAGGAACTGGCCGGCTACGCCGAACGTACCGGCGGGACGCCGACCGAGGCCCGGTCCGGCTACGCGGCGGAGCTGGTCGGGCGGGGTGCGCAGCTGCGCTGGCCGCCGGAGCGGAACGAGGCGTGCTGGTGCGGTTCGGGCAACAAGTACAAGAAGTGCTGCCTGCCGCGTACCCGAGGCTAGTCCTCCGGCCGGTCAGCCGGACCGGCGTGCCCGGCCGGCGGACCGCTGGTGATCTGTTGCTGGCGTAGTCCGGCGAGGAGAACCTCCACCATGCGCCGGGCGTTGTACCGGGGGTCCCGGTCTGCGCCGATGCAGAGGTTGCCCACGCCCCGCATCAGTTCGAGGGCCTCGACGTCGTTGCGGATCTCGCCGGCCCTGACCCCTGCATCGAGCAGTTCTGCGCAGACGGGCACGAGTCGGTCCAGGAAATAGTCGTGCAGGGTCGCGAAGGTGGCGTCGTCGGATTGCAGCGCCTCGGCGAGGCCGTGCTTGGTGACCAGGAAGTCGACGAAGAGGTCGATCCAGCGGGCCAGCGCGGCGTACGCCGAGTCGCCGCCGGCCAGCAGCGCCGGGCCCGCCTCGGCGCATGCCTCGACCTGATGCCGGTAGACCGCGACGACCAGGTCGGCCCGGGTCGGGAAGTGGCGGTAGATCGTGGCCACCCCGACGCCCGCCCTGGTCGCGATCTCCCGCACCGGCGCGTCGACGCCGGAGGCGACGAAGGCCGCGGCGGCCGCTTCCAGCAGGGTCTCCTCGTTGCGCCGGGCGTCGGCCCGCTTCCGCCGGACCGGGTACGCCGATCCGCTGCCGATCTCAGTCACCGCGCCGTTGCCTCCGTCACTCGTCTTCGTCGCCCTTGCGAACTCGTCTTCGCCACTCTTGCGAACTCGTCTTCGTCGCTCACCTTGCTAACCGGAACGCGGTTCCGTATCGTTGAACCGGAACACTGATCCGGTACTCATGGTGCCATCGCGGACGGCCCTGGACCAGGGCACGCACCGCCACTTCCCCGCGCCTCATCCCTGGAGGAGAGTTTCATGCGCCACCCCGACGAATTCGCCAGCGGACCAGTTCCGGTGGTCTCGGTACGCCCGGTGTCCCTGCCGGTCCCGGGCCGCGATCTCCGGGTACGGATCTCCGCCCCGGTGACCGGCGACGAACTGCCCGTCATCGTCTTCTCGCACGGCTTCGGCGGCTCGCTGGACAGCTACGCCCCACTCGTCGACTTCTGGGCCGCACACGGTTTCGTGGTCCTCCAGCCCACCCACCTCGACTCGCGGACCCTGAACGTCACGCCGGAGGACAGGCGTTACCCGCAGATCTGGCGCTACCGGGTCGAGGACCTCAGGCACGTCGTCGACCACCTCGACCGGATCGAGACCGCCCTTCCCGGCCTCGCCGGGCGCCTCGACCGCGACCGCATCGCCGCCGCCGGCCACTCCTGGGGCGCCCAGACGGCGAGCATGCTGTTGGGCGCGCGGGTTCTCGACTCCGAGGGCAGACCGGGCGAGGACCTGTCCGATCCGAGGATCAGTGCCGGGGTACTGCTCGCCGTACCGGGTACCGGGGGCGCCGATCTGACGCCGTTCGCCGCCGAGCACTTCCCCTTCATGAACCCGAGCTTCGCGGGGATGAGCACCCCGACCCTGGTCGTCGCAGGCGACAAGGACCAGTCCGCGCTCAGCGTCCGGGGACCGGAGTGGTTCACGGACGCGTACCACCTGAGCCCGGGGGCCAGGAGCATGCTCACCCTCTTCGGCGCGGAGCACTCGCTGGGCGGGATCCCCGGGTACGACTCCGCCGAGACGACAGACGAGAGCCCGGAACGGGTTGCCCTGATCCAGCGGCTCAGCTGGGCCTTCCTCCGCAGCGCACTCCACCCCGGGGACACCTGCTGGCCGGCGGCGAGCGCCGAACTCGCGGAACACCCCGATCCGCCGGGGCGGCTCGACACCAGGTGACGATGGCGCAGCGCGACGGTCCGCGCACGGGGCGGACAGAGCGAGTCGACCAGCGAGCAACTAATCGACCTGGGACGCGACGTCACCGAGGAGGAATGGCAGCGTGGCGAGGCATACGTAGATGACGGCGTGAGCGCCAGCCAGTACGGCACCAAGGTTCGGGAGGACTATCAACGGATGCTCGACGACCGGTCGGTTTGGGGCACAGGTGCTCGGCCTGTGGGAGCCGTCGCGCGGTTCGCGGCAGGCTGCCGGCGATGAGGTCGAGACCGACACCCTGAGCGAAGACATCTGCGGTGCGGTCTGGGACTTGGCCGGAAGAACCGAAGTCGAGTCGGCCGACTGACAGTGAGGATGTAGGGGTGGGGTCACCCGGCTTGGTCTGACTCACCGACTGACCGACGTTGCTGTCCTGTAGTGGATTCGTCGGCCTGGTCCGGGTGACCCCGTTCCTGCACGTCACTGGCAGGGGCGTCGTGACCTGATAGGAGCCTGTGCAAGAGGTCCCGTCACTGTCCTGTCCGCCCGTCCCGGCGAGTGCGTGCCGACCCTGTTCGGTGCAAGCGAGAGGGACGACGGTTCCAGCATGACAGCCAAGAAGCGCAAGGTCACCGGTGGCGTCGATACTCACGGCAGGACCCATCACGCGGCGGTGATCGATCAGACCGGACGGGAACTCGGTGATCAGCAGTTCCCCGCCACACCCGCCGGTTACCGGCAGTTGCTGGGCTGGCTACGATCCTTCGGCACGATTATGAAGATTGGTGTCGAGGGCACCGGCGCTTATGGCGCGGGCCTGGCCCGCTACCTGAGCAGCCAAAAGGTCACCGTTGTTGAAGTCGACCGGCCGGACCGCAGGACCCGGCGGGTGAAGGGCAAGTCTGACCCGATCGACGCGCTCGCCGCCGCCCGCGCCGCCCTGTCCGGGCAGGCCAGCGGCATGCCGAAGACCCGCACCGGACCGGTCGAGGCGATCCGTGCCCTGCGGGTGGCCCGCAACGGTGCGGTCAAGGCCCGCACCGCCGCCATCAACCAGCTCCACGGTCTGCTCACCGCCGCCCCCGAGGACCTGCGCGCCGACCTGGTCGGCCACACCGGCATGAGCCTGGTCAACCGCTGCGCCGGCCTCACCAGCGACGACACCCGGCTCAGCGACCCCGTCGAGGCGACCAAAGCCGCCCTCACCGCGATCGCCACCCGCATCCAGGCCCTCACCGCCGAGATCACTCTCGCCGACCGGCGACTACGCCCCGCCGTCACTCAGACCGCCCCCACCCTCAGCGGGCTGTTCGGCGTTGGACCCGACGTCGCCGGTCAACTCCTGACCACCGCCGGCGACAACCCCGACCGACTCCGCAGCGAAGCCGCCCTGGCACACCTCTGCGGCACCGCACCCATCCCCGCCAGCTCCGGACGCACCGACCGACACCGCCTCAACCGCGGCGGCGACAGAGCCGCGAACAAAGCCCTACACACCATCGCCCTCTGCCGCCTGCGCTACGACCCCCGCACCCGCGCCTACCAAGAGAAACGCACCAAACAAGGCCTCAGCAAGAAAGAGATCATCCGCTGCCTCAAGCGCTACATCGTCCGCGAGATCCACACCGCCCTCCTCGCCGACTACACCGCCCTCAACACCCCTTGACATCCATAGGAGCATCCACCGGCCCCGGGACTGCCTCCGACAGGCTTCCCGGGGCCGCTGTCTGCTCGGGGGTGTGTCGATGCCCGGCCGGGGCTCCGAGGCGCTCCCGTGCCCTCCGGGAGGCCACGACGATGCCCCCGGATCAGCCCGGCTCGTCCTCGTCGCCCTTCGCCTTCGGAGGGGCGTGACGGTGTCTCCTGACCCAGGCTTCGACGTCTTTGCGCAACCACACCGAACCGGCAGCCAGCCGCTGGTACGGCTCGGGAAAATTCCGCTGCTGGGTGATCTGCCTCGCGCGGGTTCGTGAGACGCCCAGGAGGTTCTGGATCTCCTGCGTGCCCATCAGTTCCCCAGGCCCGTCCGACATGGGCGCGAAGCTACGCACCCGCTGCGTCTTCCCGATCGGCCCTGTCCGACACGCCCTACCCTCTTGCGCAGGGGGCAACACCCGGGGGACGATCCGAGGACGGCCCCCGCCCGGGTGGCTGTATCGGCGGTCGGGCGGGGTTGCCATCCAAGGCGGGGGCTGCCGCCGGCAGTAAATGAGACCTCCGGCGCCCGGTGGCAGCCCCCGGCCCGAGCCGGAGGAGGAAACGTGCAGATCCGGTCGTTCGCCAGCGACCCAGAACCGGCCACCCCACCGACACTCCAGCAGCAGATCAGGCGGTTGAAAGAGGAGCTGGCTGCCGCCCAACAGGCCCTGCTCGACCGTCAGAGCCGGCTCGACGAGGCCAAACAGCGGCTGGTGCTGATCTCCCGGATCGCCCGGGACGACGAACGGTGCCGACGTGCCCCAACCGTCTCCTGGGCCGCAGTCCGAGCCGCCCTGTATGCCACTCCGAGGAACCTGACCAAGGTCGGGGCCGACCTGCCCATCCTCTGAACTGGAGCAAACACCGTTGAGATCCGGGCATACCACCTATATCGCCCCCGGAGGTGTGCCCTGATCGTCCTGCCCCGGCTTGGTGGCCTTGCCGGGGCAGGCACCGCCCTCCCGGTTGCAGCCGGTGGGGCACCCGGCCCCCGTGGCTGACCCGAACAGCACGGGGGCCGGTCCATGCCCGGGGCCGGGAGGCACCAGTGTCCGGCATAGCTCGGAGGTCGCGCCGCTGTGCGGGGGCGGCCCGTCGCGCTTCGCCATCCGCTCGGAGCGGGTGCGCCAAAGGGGTTGACACCGACCGCCAATGGCACGAGTATTCAACTTACAAGTTGATTAACCGAGCGGTTGAGAAAGGCGGTCGGCGTGGACCGGCTCAGCGAGGTCTTCGGTGCCCTGGCCGATCCGACCCGGCGGGCCATCCTGGCCCGGCTGGCCGAGGGCGAGGCGACGGTCAACCAGATCGCCGAACCGTTCCCGATCAGCCTCCAGGCCGTCTCCAAACACCTGAAGGTGCTGGAGCGGGCCGGGCTGATCAGCCGGGGCCGGGAGGCGCAGTGGCGACCCTGCCGGCTCGACGCGGAGCCGCTGCGCGAGGTGGCCGACTGGATCGCCGACTACCAGCGGTTCTGGGAGCAGCGCTACGACCAGCTCGGCGACTACCTGCGACAACTGGGCAGCGACGGAACACGACCGGAGGAGACCTGAGATGAGCGAGAACCTGACGGTGACCATGCCGTCCGACCTGGAGATCAAGATGGTGCGCGTCTTCGAGGCGCCGCGTGCCCTCGTCTTCGAGGCGCACTCGAAGTGCGAGCACATCAAGCACTGGTGGGGGCGGGGCAACCCGCTCGACTGCGAGATGGATTTCCGGCCGGGCGGCAGCTACCGCTTCGTCGAGCACGCCCCCGACGGGGAGTACGCGTTCCGCGGCGAATACCGGGAGATCCAGCCGCCGGAGCGGATCGTGCAGACCTTCGAGTTCGAGGGCATGCCCGGACACGTCTGCGTGGAGACGCTGGAGTTGACCGAGTCGGACGGCAGGACCACTGTCACCAGCGTCACCCGGTTCGACACAAAGGAGGAGCGCGACGGCATGGCCGCCTCCGGGATGGCCGATGGCGCCCGCGAGTCGTACAAGGCCCTGGCCGCGTACCTGGCGAAGCTCTCCTGACCCGGACGGAGGGGCCACCCCGATGCGAGAACTCACAGTTGACCTGTTCAGCACAGTGGACGGCTGGCTGCGGGGGCGCGACTCCCCCGCCTACTTCGGCTACGACGGTCCGGGCCTCCAGTCGTGGATCGACGAGCAGTCGGCCCGCCCGCAGGTGATGCTGATGGGCGCCAACACCTACCGGGCACTGGCGGAACACGGTGGTGGCGACGACCCGTCGTCCAGACGGATGGCGGAGTTGCCCAAGGTGGTCTTCTCCAGGTCGTTGCGTCAACCGCTGGCCTGGCCGAACACCTCGGTGGTGGCCGAGGACGTCGAGGTTGCCGTACCCGCCATGAAGGCCGCCCCCGGCGACCCGCTGCGGGTGATCGGCAGCAGGTCGCTGGTGCGCAGCCTGTTCCGGCTCGGCCTGGTGGACCGGCTGCGCCTGATGGTGTTTCCGCAGGTACTCGGCGAGACCGGCGAGGAGCGGATGCTGGCCGGCCTGCCCGACCTCGACCTGCGACTCGCCCGCACCGAGGTGCTCGACCGGCGGCTGGTCCTGCTCGACTACACGCTGGAGCGGACCCCGGCGCCGGTCGGGTAGGGCCGGGCCGGGGATGCTCACCGTCCGGGCGCCGGCCGGCCCGACAGGGTGACCGGCGGGGCGTTCAGCGGCGGGCGGGTCGGGCCGCGCAGCACCCGCAGCGCCACCCTCGGATGCGCCAGCGCGGCCGGCGGCCGGACCAGGTGCTGCACGTCGGTCAGCACCCGCAGCACGTAGGCGTCCCGGTCGGCCACGTCCGAGGCCCGGTCCAGATACCAGTGGGAGAGCCGGCCACGCCGTCCCGGCCGGACCGCCCCGGCGGAGAACCGCAGGTCGCTACCGGTGGCGATGGTCCACGCGGTGGCGCTGCACCCGGCCACCGCCGCCTGGGCGGCCCGGCCGAACCGGCGGTGTGCCCGAAGGTGCTCGCCGAGCACCACCGCGGTCTGCGCGGCGACGCTCATCCCCTGCCCATAGACGGGGTTGAAGGCGCAGGCGGCGTCCCCGACCACCAGGAACCCCTCCGGCCAGCGCGGCATCGTCTCGTAGTGCCGGCGGTGGTTCGCGGTCTGCCGGAACCCGTGGATCGGCCCGTCCGGCTCGGCGTCCCGGATCGCCTCGTAGATCAACGGACTGCGCAGGTTGCGGGTGAACTCCAGGAAACCCGCCTCGTCGGTGGGCGGGGTCTCGTCGCCGAACCCGCCGAGGGTCACCATCCACCGGCCGTTCTCGATCGGATAGAGGACCCCGGCCCGCCAGATCTGCGGCGGCTTCGGCATCAGCATGATGTTCTTCCAGCCGTCGGCGACACCCGGGGCCAGCCGGTAGCGCCGGCTCGCGTAGCCCAGGCCGGCGTCGATCCGGGTCTCCTCCGGTCGGCCGTAGCCGAGCGCGGCCAGCCACTGCGGGGTACGCGAGCCGCGCCCGCTGGCGTCGACGACCAGGTCGGCCTCGCAGTCCTGGACCTCCCCGCCACCGTTGCGGACCCGCAGTCGCACACCTGTGACCGAGGCGCCGTCCGCATCGGGCAGCAGTCCGACCACCTCACGGGCGGTCTCGAACCGGATCCGACCGTCGGCGGCGAGCCGCTGCCGGATCGTCCAGTCCAGCAGCTCCCGGCTCGCCCCGACCAGGGTGTGGGTGGCCGGGAAACGCTCCCGCCAGCCGTTCGGGCTCAACGACAGCAGGTCGGTCGGTGCGGCGACCGGGACGGCACCGCGGTCGTACAGTTCGGCCATCAGGCCGGGAAAGAGCCGGTCGAGGGCCCGCTGGCCCGAGGTGACCAGGACGTGCAGGTGACGTGCCTGCGGGATGCCGGTACGCAGCCCCGGCCCGTCCGGAAAGCGGTCCCGATCGAGTACGGTGACCCGCTCGACGTAATCGGCGAGGGTGCGCGCGATACAGAGACCGGCGAAGCTCCCGCCGACGACCACGGCATGGCGGGGCTTGGACAGTGGCGAAGGCATTCCTCCATCCTTACCGACACCGGCGCTCACCAGGCGAAACCGGTTCGGCAACCTGCCGGAGAGTCAGCATCACGACTCTCCGGCAGGTTGGCACCGCCACCGCTTGCTATTCCAGGTGGAAGGTGGCGGACGCCTGCTCGGCAGCGGAGGTCACCGGCTCGACGTAGAGCAGCCCGGAGCGGTGCCGCAGGTACCGGCCGGGAAAGTTCTGTGCCTCCAGTGAGCTGCCGGCGCTGGCGGCCAGGCCGGTACGACGCAGGAAGCTGGCGTCGGCGCGGAACTGCGCGGAACCGTCGTTGCGCTCCACATAGATCTCGTAGTTGCGGTGCCGGAGGTAGTAGCCGGGGAAGTTCGTCGACTCCAGCGACACCGTGCCCGAGCCGGTCAGGCCGGTCACGATCCGGAACTGCGAGTCGGCCAGCGGCGTCACGTTCGCCTCGACCCGGCCCCGGTAGTCGTAGTGCCGCAGGTAGGAGTTGGCGAGGTCGTGTGGACGCAGCCGGACCGGGGTCGCACCGTCCGGCACCGGGATGCCGAGGTTCGGGGTGCCGTCGGCATTCCAGTAGATCTTCTGGATCCGGGTACGCCGGTTGGGGTCGTTGAGCGGGTCGCCGTTGATGTCCCGGTAGTTGCGGTCGTGGTAGACCAGGATGTCGCTCTGGCCGTCCTCGGAGACGGTGAACGAGTTGTGCCCGGGGCCGTACTGCCCGGTGGCGGCGTTGCTGGTGAAAATCGGGGTCGGGCTCTTGGTCCACGACGAGGCGGAGAGCAGGTTCGCCGTCGCCGAGGCGGTCAGCATGCCGAGGCAGTAGTTGGCGTCGGTGGCGCTGGCCGAGTAGGTCAGGAAGATCCGGCCGTTGCGCTGGATCACGGCGGGACCCTCGGCCACCCGGTAGCCCCGGGTCTCCCAGTCGTAGGTCGGTACGGTCAGCCTGGTCACCGTGCCGGTGATCTGCCACGGGTTGGCACCCATCCGGGCCAGGTAGAGGTTGGAGTTGGTGGAGATCCCCGGTTCGGACTGCGCCCAGACCAGATAGCGGACGCCGTTCGCCACGAACGTCGACGCGTCCAGGCTGAACGTGTCCCACGGGGTGCTGATCCGGCCGCGTTCGGTCCACGAGCCGGTCAGCGGGTTGGCGCTGGCGTTCTCCAGCACGTACATCCGGATCCGCCAGATGTCGTCGGTGCGGCCGGCTGCGAAGTAGACGTACCAGCGGTTGTTTATGAAGTGGATCTCGGGCGCCCAGATGTGCGCACCCATCTCGCCACTGGTGTGCCGGCGCCAGATCGTCGTCTCGGCGGCGCCGGCCAGCCCCTGCAGGGTGGTGGCGCGGCGGAGCACGATCCGGTCGTACTCGGGAACGGTGGCGGTCATGTAGTAGTAGCCGTCGGTGTGCCTGACGATGTGCGGGTCGGCGCGCTGGTTGACCAGCGGGTTGGTGTAGTTGACCGCGGGTGAGGCAGCGGCCGGCAACCCGGGCAGCAGGCCGGCCAGCAGTGCCAGTACGGAGGTCAGCGCGACGAACACCGACGTGCGCAGCCGCCGGCCCGGGTGCCGCACGGGTGGGGCGCTGCACGTCGCCGCGCCGGTGCCGGGTGAGAGCGGGTGGCGGGACGTGCTGGGCGGCGTCGGCGGCATGACCAGCGACCTTTCGTCGATCCTGGCGGGGGTCCGGTGGCGTTACCTCTGTGTTACGGGAAAAGTGTTATCGCTCACATCGACGTTAGTCAAGGCTTCGCCACGGAGGGCAAGGAAAGCGCGTTCCGGCTTGACATCGACCGATGTGAGCGCGAACATCATCGATACACCCGGGCCGGACCACACCGCCGCACCGCCGGCCGAACGCCGGCATCCGGGCCCTGCGGCAAGCGCCCACCGGCACGCCGTCGACGAGTCGGTGTCCTGAGCGCCACCCCACCGGTCGCAGGAAGATCCACCACCTCGACCCGCCCTGTCAACCCGCGGGACCGTCGTCCCACGGCACCCGCGGGCTCGGCACCGTCCACCGGACGGACCGACGGAAGGAAGACCATGGAAGCCAGCGCTTCCCGCCACGCCGGGAAACCGGGCCGAGCCCGGATCCTGCGCACCGCCACCGTACTCGTCGCCGCCGCCACGCTCGTCGGCGCCGCGATCACCGTACCGGTCCGGTCGGCCTCGGCCGCGACCGTCGACCCGAACGCCTGGTACGTCCTGGTGTCCCGGCACAGCGGCAAGGCCCTCGACGTCTACGACCGGTCCACCGCCGACGGTGGCCGGATCGTCCAGTGGACCCGCAACGACGGCGCCTGGCAGCAGTGGCAGTTCGTCGATTCGGGCTCCGGCTACCACCGGCTCCGCTCCCGGCACAGCGGCAAGGTCCTCGACATCCGGGACTCCTCCACAGCCGACGGCGCGGAGGTGATCCAGTGGGCCGACCAGGGCAGCACCGACCAGCAGTTCCGGCTGGCCGACTCGGACGGCGGGTACGTCCGGCTGATCAACCGGAACAGCAACAGGGCCCTCGACGTCTGGGAGTGGTCCACCGCCGACGGCGGCCGGATCAGCCAGTACACCGACACCGGCGGCGCCAACCAGCAGTGGCAACTGGTCCGGGTCGGCTCCGGCGGCACTCCGGGCCCGACCCCGACCGGTGACCCGGGCACACCCCCGGCCGGATACCCGGCGCCGATGCGGGTGACCGGGGATATCGGGGTGCACGACCCGACCGTGGTGCGCCGGCCCGGCGGCGACTACCTGGTGGCACACACCGGCAACGACATCTCGCTGAAGACCTCGACCGACCGGGTGGCCTTCCGCAACGCCGGCTCCGTCTTCCCGGGCGGAGCGCCCTGGACCACCAGCTACACCGGAGGCAGCCGCAACCTGTGGGCGCCGGACATCTCGCACCGGAACAACCAGTACTACCTGTACTACTCCGCCTCCACCTTCGGCTCGAACCGGTCGGCGATCTTCCTGGCCACCAGCCCGACCGGCAACTCCGGAAGCTGGACCGACCGGGGACTGGTGATCGAGTCGCGCACCTCGGACGACTTCAACGCGATCGACCCGAACCTGATCGTGGACGACCAGGGCCGCTGGTGGCTCGCCTTCGGCTCGTTCTGGTCCGGGCTGAAGATGGTCGCCCTGGATCCGGCCACCGGCAAGCGCTCGGACAGCACGATCCGGGCCATCGCCGGCCGTAACGGCGGCGCGATCGAGGCGCCGACGCTGGTCAGGCGGGGCAGCTACTACTACCTGTACGTCTCCTTCGACCGCTGCTGTCAGGGCGCGTCCAGCACCTACCGGGTGATGGTGGGGCGCTCCACAAGCGTGACCGGCCCGTTCGTCGACCGGAACGGCACCGCGCTGACCTCCGGCGGCGGCACGCAGGTGCTCGCCTCACACGGTGACATCCACGGTCCGGGCCACCAGACGGTGCTCTCCGACACCGACGGCGACCTCCTCGTCTACCACTACTACGCGAACAACGGCGCCTCGCTGCTCGGCATCAACCGGATCGGCTACGACTCCGCCGGCTGGCCGTACGTCTACTGAACCGCCCCCATCGACCGTAGGGAGTACCCAATGACAGCGCCGAATCCGCGTCGGGGCCGCTGGCGGGCCGCGCTCGCCGCCGGCCTCACCGCCCTGGTCGCCGGCACCGGCGTTCTCGTCGCCGCCGCACCTGTCTCGGCGGCGACCGCCGACCCGAACGTCTACTACGTACTGGTCAACCGGAACAGCGGCAAGGCCCTCGACGTCTACAACCTGGCCACGAACGACGGTGCCCCGATCAACCAGTACGCCCGCAACGACGGGAACTGGCAGCAGTGGCGGTTCCTCGACTCTGGCGGCGGCTACTACCGGGTGCAGTCCCGGCACAGCGGCAAGGTGCTGGAGCTGCCGAACTCCAACGACGGGGTGCAGTTGGTGCAGAACGTCGACACCGGCAACACCCGGCAGCAGTTCCGGCTCGCCGACTCGGCCGGTGGTTACGTACGGCTGATCAACCGGGCCAGCGGCAAGGCGCTGGACGTCTGGGAGTGGTCCACCGCGGACGGTGCGATGGTCTCGCAGTACCAGGACCTGGACGGCGCCAACCAGCAGTGGCAGATGATCAACCTCGGGTCGGTCGGTGGCGGGAACCCCACGCCCGGCACCTTCACCAACCCGATCAAGCGGAACGGGCCCGACCCGTGGCTCCAGCACCACAACGGCTACTACTACCTCGCCACCACCACCTGGAACTCGACGATCACGATGCGCCGGTCGGCCACCCTCGCCGGGCTGGCCAGCGCCCCCGACCAGGTGGTCTTCAACCTCGCCAACCGGCCGAACGGCTGCTGCAACATGTGGGCGCCGGAGTTCCACCTGATCAACGGCCCGAACGGCAACCGCTGGTACCTCTACTACGTCGCGGGGCAGAACGTCAGCGACTTCAACCCGACCCAGCGGCTGCACGTACTGGAGAGTGCCGGCACCGACCCGATGGGCCCGTACACCTTCAAGGCAGACCTGGGCGGCGACTGGCAGCTCGACGCGAGCGTGCTGCGGGTGAACAACAGCCTCTACCTGCTCGGCACCTACAACGCCGGCGGCAGCTACGGGCAGAGTCTGTTCATCACCCCGCTGAGTAACCCGTGGACGATCAGCGGGTCACGGGTCCGGCTCACCTCGCCGACGCTCGCCTGGGAACGGCAGACCCACCCGGTGGCGGAGGGTCCGGAACCGCTCTACCGCAACGGCCGGACGATGATCGTCTATTCGGCAAGCGCCTGCTGGGGCCCGGACTACAAGCTCGGCCTGCTCACCCTGACCGGTAGCAACCCGCTGAGCGCGTCGGCCTGGACCAAGAGCCCGAACCCGGTCTTCCAGCGCAGCGACGCCAATGGCGTCTACGCGCCCGGCCACAACGGTTTCTTCAAGTCACCGGACGGGACCGAGGACTGGATCGTCTACCACGCGAACGACTCGGCCAGCGGCGGCTGCGACATGAACCGCTCGACCCGGGCGCAGAAGTTCACCTGGAACAGCGACGGCACCCCCAACTTCGGCACACCGGTACGGCTCGGCGTGCCGCTCACCGCACCATCCGGCGAGTAGCAGCCGGACGGCTCCGCCCGGGGACTGATCCTCGTCAGTCCCCGGGCACCCGGCCCCGACCGTGCGTCAGAGCGCCACCTCGACCGTCGTCGCCCCCGGTTCGTCGAGCCGGAAGGTCGCGCTACGCCCGCCGGCCGAGACCTCGTACTCGCCGAGGAAGCCGGTGAACCCGACCCGGCCCTGCTCGTCCGTGCCCAGTCGGGTCGGCGCGAGCCACCACTCGTCCCGGACCAGCCGGTGCAGTGCCTCGTACGAGGGCTTCGGCGTACCGTCGGCCCGGACGAAGCCGCCGGGTGCACCGAGCCAGCCGCCGTCGACCATCCCCCAGTAGGTGGTCGCCCGCACCGACGGGTGTGACAGCAGCGTCTTGTAGTGCCGGACGATCTCGTCTGCCTGCCGCTCCTCCCCCTCCGGCGTACTCGGCCAGTCGGCGATCTGGTAGTCGTTCAGGTCGACGATGTCGGCCGGCATGAGGTGCCCGGAGAGCAGGGTCGTCTCGGTGAAGTGGATCGGCAGCCCGTACCGGGCGAACCGGTCGATGATGCCCAGCGTCTTCTCCTCGCCCCAGTAGCCCTGGTGCATGTGACTCTGCAGGCCGAGCGCGTCGATCCGGATCCCCGCCTCCAGTACCCCCTCGATCAGGCACTCGTAGCCGGCGGACATGTCGAAGTCGTTGAGTAGCAGGGTGGCGCCCGGATTCGCCTCGCGGGCGGCGTCGAAGACCATCCGGACCAGCGGGATCCGCCCCAACTCCCGGCAGATCCGGGTGAGGCCGTTGTCGTACCTGTCGAAGATGGGCATGATCACCACCTCGTTGATCACGTCCCAGGTGTCGATCAGGCCGGTGAAGTCGGTCACCTCCCGGCGGATCCGGTCCAGTTGCACCTGGGTGATCTCCGGATTGGTCAGCTCGGTCAGCCACTCGGCGCTGACTGTGTGCCAGGCCAGCGGATGGCCCTTGACCAGGCAGCCCCGATCGGCGAACCAGCGTGCCGTGGCCTGGAGGCGTCGGGTGTCCGGCCGGCCGCGCTCCGGCTCGAAGCGTCCCCAGTAGAACGGCAGGGTGGCGAAGTTGAACAGGTCGAGCCAGAGGTCTGCCAGCGGCGCGCCATCCGGACCGGCCTCGGTAGCCGCCGCCGGTTCGCCGTTGGCCAGCGCGATGAACTCGAAGCCGGTACAGCCGAACAGGAAGGCGTGGTCGCGCTGGGTGACCACCACCTCCCGGCCGGCGAGCGGGGCTCCCGCACTGGTCACGGTCAGGGTGGCGGTGGCGGTACGGTGCTGCCGGATCAGCGCGTCGGAGTCGGACGACATCGAGGATCCTCCATCGGTGGGTGGACGGCGCGGATGGCCCACCGTACGCCCCCGGCTTACCGGCGACGGCCTCGTACGGGCACGATGGGAAGATGCGTCTGGTGTCGTTACTGCCCTCCGCGACCGAGATCGTCTACGCCCTCGGGCTCGGGGACGATCTGGTCGGCGTGACCTTCGAGTGTGACGAGCCGCCGTCGGCCCGGACCGACAAGACGGTGGTGGTCGGCGGTCGGGACACCCGGGGGATGACTCCGGCGCAGATAGACGACTACGTGAAGGGCCAGATGTCGGCCGGAGTCGACCTCTACACCCTGCACGCCGACGCGCTCGCCGGGCTGGCGCCGGACCTGATCCTCACCCAGGATCTCTGCCGGGTCTGCGCACTCCCCTCCGGGCACGTCGAGGACGCCCTCGACCATCTCGGTTGCCGCGCCGACGTGCTGTCGCTGGACCCGTACACCCTGGAGGAGGTCCTCGGCACGATCCTGGCGGTGGGCGAGCGGACCGGCGTACCCGATCGGGCCGAGGCGCTGGTCGGCGCGTTGCGGGACCGACTCGCGGCGGTGGCGTCGGCGGTCCGGGACCGGCCGCGACCCCGGGTCGCGGTCGTGGAGTGGGTCGAGCCGCCGTTCACGGCCGGACACTGGGTGCCCGATCTGGTACGCGCGGCCGGCGGTGAGCCGGTGGCCGCCCGGCCCGGGGCGCGGTCCGTCGAGACGACCTGGCGGGAGTTCGCCGAGGCGGAGCCGGAGATCGTGCTCGTGACGCCGTGTGGCTTCCACCTCGACGGCGCGGCCCGCCAGGCGGAGGTCGTCGCGGACCGGCTGCCCGGGGTCGCGGTGTGGGCGGTCGACGCCGACGGTCTGGTGGTCCGCCCCGGCCCGCGCCTGGTGGACGGGGTCGAGGCGATCGCCTCGGTCCTGCATCCCGGGGCCGTGCCCGAGCCGCCCGACGGAGCCGTCGCCCGGATCGCCTGACCCCGGAGGCCCGGTACCGGCGCCCAGCCGATCCTTCGCGACGACCTACAGTCCCGTTCACGAAGGTGCCAGGAAGTCACCTTGGTGACTTCCTGGCACCTCGCTCAATCGAGACATCGGCACTACCTGGGGGTGAACTCCACCCAGTTGAGGTTCACCAGGCCGGTGGTCGGACCACCGGTGACCGGCTGGAAGACCAGGTAGAGCCGGTGACCGCCGGCCGGCTGGTCGACCGCCACGGACTGGCTGGACCAGCTGTTGTTGCCGGTCGTGGCGTTCAGCGTTGCGGTACCGACCAGCGGACCGGTCGGCGAGTCGAGCCGCAGCTCGACGGTGGCCCGGGGCGTACCGGCGGTGGCGGCCGAGCCGCCGGAGACCCGGAAGGTCACCGCGCTGGCGTCGCCCAGGTTGATCGGGTCGAAGGCGATCGCGTCGCCCGCGTCGATCCCGTTGACGTGCAGGCCGCCGCCGGTGTCACTGGTGTTGGCGACCGTCACGTTCTGCTTGACCTGGGCGAACTCGGCCTGCTGCCGGGGCGTCTGGATGACGACCTGGTTGACCGTGGTCAGCGCCGGCTGGCCGCCCCCGCCGAGGTCGGTGTACTTGGCGCTGATCCCGCCGTACAGGTAGCCGCCGGCATGGTCGGCACCGTCGGCCGGGGAGATCAACGTGCCGGTGCAGCCGGTGGTCGAGCCGTGCTCGTGGCCGTGGGTGTCGTGCCCGAGTACGAAGCTGACCGTCACCCGGGAACAGTCGATGGTGCCGTCCTCCGGGTCGGTGACCGTCACCGTGTACGGCACCGGGTCACCCCAGTTGAAGAAGGAACCCGGCACCGGGCTGGTCACCGTCACCGTCGGGGCGGTGTTGCCGACCGTGATGGTTCGGGTCAGCACCCCGGTCCGGCCGCTGGAGTCGGTCACCGTCAACCGCGCCGTGTACGTCCCGTTTGTGGTGTACGTGAACGAGGTGGTCGGATCGGCCGAGTCGACGGTACCGTCGCTGGTGAAGTCCCAGGCGTAGGAGATCGACTCCCCCGGGTCCGGGTCGTGCGAGCCGACCGCCGAGAACTCCACGGTCAGCGGCGCCTGCCCGGAGGTCGGGCTCGCGTTCAGCACCGCGACCGGCGATCGCTTGCCCTTCACGTAGCGGATCACCGAGAGCTGGGCGTCCGGGTTGGCGGTGAAGAAGCCGTCGCCGTACTCCAGCAGGTAGAGGCTGCCGTCCGGACCGAACTCCATCTCCATCGGGTTGTCGAAGACGAAGCCGGGCAGCAGTTGCTCGACCCCGGTCAGGTTGCCCCGGCCGTCGGTCCGCATCATGAAGATCTTGTCCCGGGTGAACTCACCGAACACCACGGCGTTGTCGTAGTACTCCGGGAACTTCGTCTCCGATGTCGACTCCGGGTCGTAGTTGTAGATAGGTCCGCCGTGCGGGCCGACGCCACCGGTCCCGATCACCGGCCACCTGAAGTCACAGGCGCGCGGCGGCGACTCCAGGTACGCCCCGGGGCACGGGGTACGCGCCTCGTAGGTGTACCAGAACTGCGGGTCCTGCACCGGCGGCAGCACCGTCCGGCCGGTGTTGCGGGGTGAGTCGTTGACCGGGGCACCGCAGTTGAACGGCTCCCCGGAGGTACGGGTGGCGAAGTCGTAGTCGATGTACGGCAGGGCCGGCGAGTAACAGTACGGCCAGCCGTAGTTGCCGGCCTTGTTGGTGGCGAACCACCGGCCCGTCCCCTCCGGTCCCCGGGCCGGGTTGGCCGTACGGCTGTCCGGCGAGTAGTCGCCGACGTAGACCCGTCCCGAGGCGTCCACGTCGAACCGGAACGGGTTGCGCAGCCCCATCAGGAAGATCTCCGGACGGGTCCTGTCGTCGTGGTCCTGCGCCTCCGGGAAGAGGTTGCCGGCCGGGATCGTGTAGGTACCGTTCGGCCGTACCCTGATCCGGAGCAGCTTGCCGCGCAGGTCGTTGGTGTTGCCGGCGGAGCGCTGGGCGTCGTAGCCCGGGCCCTGGGTCGGCGACTCGTTGATCGGGACGAAGCCGTCCGAGCCACCGGCGTTGGTGTCGTCACCGGTGATCAGATAGAGGTTGCCCTTCCCGTCGAACTTCACCTTGCCGGCGACGTGGCAGCAGATGCCCCGGTCCGCCTCGACCCGCAGGATCTGCTGCTCGGTGCTCATGTCCAGGTGCGGGTTCTCGCCGTCGACGAACTTGACCCGGGAGAGCTGGTTGTAACCCTTGAACTTGTCCCAGACCGTCGGGTCGGTGCTGGTGGCCGGCGCGTCGCCCTCGTTGCCCGGGGTGGCCGGGTTGTCGACCGGCGTGTTCAGCGGCGGCGCGTAGTAGAGGTAGACCCACTTGTTGGTGGCGAAGTCGGGGTCGATCGAGATGGTCTGCAACCCGTCCTCGTCGTGGCTGTAGACCGGGATCGTGTTGATCACGGGGCTGGCGTCGCTGTCCGGGTCGTAGAGCCGTACCTGGCCGCCCCGGGTGTTGTGCAGCACCCGGCCGTCCGGCAGCACGGCGAGCGACATCGGCTCGCCCGGCTCGTCGTTGAGGGTGACCTTCTCGTAGTTGCCGGTCACCGTCGCCCCGCAGTCGCCCTCGACCACGCCGGCCGCCCAGCGGATGCCGCCGAGCAGGTGCCGGGTGAACGGCTTCGAGCGATAGGTCTCGATCGAGTGACCGAGCCCGGTGTACCAGGAGCGACCGCCCTGGTAGTCCTTGCACCAGGCGATCGGGTGGTCGAAGCCCATGCTGCCACCGGCGAAACTGCGCTCGTCTGCGGTGGCCAGCACGTGCGAGACGCCCCGGACGTTCGCGGAGAAGTTGTACCACTCCTCGGTCAGGGTCAGCGTGCGCGGCACCGTCTCGGTGGACGGGTGCGCCCGGTCCGCGACGTCGATGTTGCCCGGCTCGACCGGGGATGCCCCGGTGGCCTTCGCGCCGAGCAGGCTCTGGTAGAAGGGCCAATCCGGCTCGGTCTCGGCCGCCGCGTGCACTCCGGCGAACCCGCCGCCGGCCCGGACGTACTTCTCGAACGCCGCCTCCTGGGTCGCGTTCAGGATGTCGCCTGTGGTGTTGAGAAAGACCACTGCCCGGTACGTCCCGAGGTTCTGCTCGGTGAACGCCGCCGCGTCCTGGGTGACGGTGACCCGGAACCCGTGTTCCCGGCCGAGGTCCCGGATCGCCTTCACACCGTCCGGAATGGAGGCCCGCCGCACCCCCGCCGTCTTGGTGAAGACCAGTACGCCGTAGTCGCGTGGCGCCCGCGCCTGCGAGCGGAGCGCCACCGGGCCGTTCTCCTCGGCCACCAGTGGCTCGGCGGGTACGCCACCGGAACCCAGTCCCGGGTCGGGTACCGCCGCCGCAGGGGCCTGCACGGTCAACGGGACGATCGTCGCGGTCGCCGCCAGCACGGTCAACCAGCGCCGCATCCTTGTCGTCATCTCTCCTCCGTTTGCACGCCGTAGGGGTTACGGAAGGTGGGCGGTCACCGGCGGTAGATGGTCAGCTCCGACATGTTCGTGTAGCTGAGCGCCGCGAAGTCGAGCGACTGGCCGGGGTTGGCCGCACCGCCGGGGGCGGTGTCCTGCTCCCAGTTGGCGTGCCGGAAGTCCGGGTCGCCGATGGTCTGGAAGAACTGCTGGAAGTTGATGTCGCCCTCGCCGAGCGGGGTCATCTCGTAGCCGTTGGCCAGCGCGCTGTTCCGGTTGCCGTCCTTGGCGTGGAAGAGCGGGAACCGCTTGCTCTGCGAGACCACGTTGAGGATCGGGTCGAAGAGGTCGGTCTTCTCCCGGCCCCACCTGTCGACGTACTTCTGGTGCTTGAAGCGGGCGACGTAGGCCCAGTAGATGTCCAGCTCGAAGAAGACGTACCTCGGGTCGGTCTTCCGGAAGAAGTACTCCAGCCGGCGGGTGCCGGAGGAGCGGGTCGGCCGGCCGTTCGCGTCGGGCGGCCCGGCGTCGAGCAGGAAGGAGTACGCGGCGTCGTGGTTGTGGGTGTAGAGCCGCAGCCCACGCCGACGGGCCTGCCGGCCGAGTTCGTTCCAGACGTCCGCCGCCGCGTCCCAGTCCGAGGTGTACGCCGAGTTGGTCGGGTCGCTGCCGGTGCCGATGTTCTTCATACCGAGCGTCTCGGCAATGTCCATCTGCTGCTCGAAGGTGGCCGGGTTGATCGAGGTGTGGGTGCCGTTGGCGACCAGCCCGTTGTCGTCGAGGATCTTGCGGATCTCGGCCGGGGTGATCTGCCGGCCCAGGATCTGGGTGTGCTGGTTGTACCCGGCGAACTCCACCTCCTGGTAGCCGAGTTCGGCGATCCGGGCGAGCACCCGCTCGAAGCCGTACGGCACGCCGCTGTCGTCCGGCGCGGCGGAGATCCGGTCCCGGACGCTGTAGAGGATGATGCCCCGTCTGCGATCCGGGATCAGCGGCTCGGCCCGCAGTTGCCCGTGCGCGACGGCGGGGGTCTCGGTCCGGACCACGTTGGCGCCGACCGCGCTGAGCGCGGCGGCCGCGCCCGCCGAGGCGGCCAGGATGCTCCGCCGGGTGAGCCGGCGCCGTTGCGCCGGGTCCATCGGTTCGCGCTGCGTCTTCCCCATGTCCTGCACCTTTCCGATTGGATCGATTCAAGAAGTCCTCGGTGCACAGTCCGGATGCTCCGGCGGGTGCCCGTGCGAAAGAGGGGTCGAGGAGTACGGGCGCGCTCACGTGCCACTCGCGGCGCGCGGGACCTACGTCGCGGCCGTGGCGGGCCGGACGCGAGATATGACGATCAGCGGTCGTCTCTGTTACGAATAGACACACGCTAGAGGCTGCGCAGCGAGAAGAAAAGAGTAGGGCTCGGCAACTTTGGTCGCGATCTACAAAAGTTCGCCGTACGCAGCGAAAAGTTTCGTCAGAAGTACGTGCGCAGCAGGTCCACGATGGTGTGTCCGTCGTCGACCACCGGCAGCACCCGCCACTTGTCGAAGGCGGTGCACGGGTGGGAGATGCCGAAGCAGACCAGGTCACCGGGGCGCGGGGCGACGCCGGGCGGCACCGAGAGATAGCCGTGGTGGTCATTGAGCCGGGTCACCGCCATCCCGGTGACGGGTTCCTCCTCGCCCGAGCGGCGCCGGATCCGCAACGGCACCGGCAGGCCCTCGTCGTACGGGGCGTCCCGCTTGCCCATCCCGACGATCGCCAGCCCCGGCTCCGGAGTGGAGGTGACCTGCGCCCACAGCTCCAGTGCGGCGTCCAGGTGCCCCTGCCCGGGAACCCGCCGGAACGGGGTGTGCTCGGCGTAGAAGCCGTGGTCGTGGGTGACATAGGCGCCACTGCGCAGCACCACCCGCAGGTCGTGACCGGTCAGCCAGGCACCGCCGAGCTCCTCGGCCACCAGGTCGAACCAGGCGCTGCCACCGGCGCTGACCAGCACCTCCGGGCCGACCAGCCCGCGACGGGCCAGCTCGGTCGCCGCCGCGCGGAGCCGCCGCAGGTACGCCGACACCGCCGCGCCGTCCGGCAACCCGCCCTCGTAGCCGGCGACGCCGTCGAGGCGTACCCGCCGGGTGGCGGCGAGCGCCTCGGCGACCTCGACCACCTGCGCCACGGTGCGGCAGCCGGTCCGTCCATTGGGGAAACCGAGTTCGACGAGTACCCGCAGCGGCGTACCGGCCGGCTGGTCGGCGAGCGCCGCGTCGATCGCCTCGACCCCGGCTAGCGAGTCCACGAGGAAGAGTGCCTCGAAGCCCCGGTCGACCTCCCCGGCCAGCCAGCGCAGCGGTGCCGGATCGAGCAGCTCGTTGGCGAGCAGCACCCGGGGTACCCCGAGGGCACGGCAGGCGAGCACCTGGTTGGCGGTGGCCACGGTGATCGCCCAGGCACCGGCGGAGAGCTGGGCGTCGAGCAGCGAGGGAGCCATGCTGGTCTTGCCGTGCGGGGCGAACGAGAAGCCGTGCCTGGCACAGAACCCGGCCATCGTGGCGACGTTGTGCGCGACGGCGGACCGCCGGACCGCGAGTACCGGCCAGCTGACGGCGCCGTCGAAGAGCGAGTGCCCGGCGGCGGCGAACGCCGCGTCCGGGACCGGCTCGTCGGGTTGCCAGAAGCCCTTGGCGCGCCAGTCAAGCGCGGGCCCGTCGAGTTGGTGGCGCACGGCTCTCTCCCGGACAGGTTCGGATGTGGTTCGCTGTCGGCTGCCCAGCCTGCCGGACCCGAACCGCCCTCGTCAACGACTTGACGAGCGAGGTCGCTCGGGTCCAGGCTATCCGCGCCACCGTTAACGGACCATTTTCGAACCTGGGGAGCCGGATGGTGATCGGTCTCGTCATCCACGCCAGCCACCGCGCCGTCTTCGAGGACGCCGCCCGCACGCTGGCCGGGGTGACGCTCGAGTGGATCGTCTACCAGCACGAGGACGCGGTCCGGGAACTTGTCGGCGGCCTGCTCGCCCGGCAACGCGTCGACGGCCTGCTGCTCGGCCCGGTCCCGTACGCCAAGTGCCGGGACCTGCTTCCGGCGGATCTGCCGGTGGCGATCCTCCGCTCGGCCGGGCTGGATCTGTCGCTGGCGCTGTTCAAGGCGCTGTCCCGGGGATGGCGACCCACCCCGGTCAGCATCGACACCTACGACACCCAGACCGTCGACGAGGTGGCCCGGGCCCTGGAACTGGACCGGACGCAGATCAACTGCCTGCCGTACGACCCGGAGCAGAGCGTGGCGGAGATCGTCGCGTTCCACCGGTCGGCACTGGCTCGGACCGGCGCCGACTACGTGATCAGCCTGCGTACGGCGGTCGCCGCCCAGCTCCAGCAGAACACCCCGGTCCTCGGTGGCCTGCCCGGGCCGGCCACCCTGCGGGCCCAACTGCACGAGCTGGCCCTCCAGGTCCAGTCCAAACAGGCGAGTGCGCTGCGCTTCGCCGCCGGAATCTTCCTGGTCGGCCGGGCCGGACCGCAGCTCGACCTGGACCGGGCCCGGGTGGGACTGATGAACCTGCTGCTCAACACGCCCGAGTTCGGCGACGCCTGGATCGAGAACCGGGGCCGGCGCGGCGTGGTGGTCTTCGCCCACCAGGCGCTCTTCGAGCAGGCGACCAACAGCTGGGTGTCGCTGCCCGCGCTCGGCCAGGCGCAGGAGACCCTCGGCATCCGGGTCGCCGCCGGGTTCGGGGTCGGTGCCTCGGCCCGGAGTTGCCTGCACCTGGCCGAGCGGGCGGTCGCCCGGGCCGAGCAGGAGGAGGCGCCGAGCGCGTACCTGGTCGAGGACGGTGGCGTCATCATCGGCCCGATGAGCCCGGCCGGGGGCGCGCTCGCCTTCACCTACCGGGAGCATGGCGCCCAACTCGAACGGCTCGCTGCCGAGGTGGGGCTGAGCGCCGCGACGCTGTCCCGGCTCGCGGCCATCGAACGGTCGCTGGAGGGGCGGGCCATCTCCCCCGCCGACCTGGCCCAGCAGCTCGGCATCACCGACCCGAGCGGCCGGCGGCTGATCCGCAAGCTGAGCGACTCGGGGCTGGTCGAGGTGGAGGGAAGCACCCAGGTGCACCGCAAGGGCCGCCCGGCCCGGCTCTACCGGCTGCGCATCGGCGCCGCCGGCGAGTCGCGGACGGCTGTCGCACCGGTCGAGGCGGGGACTGTCGCACCTGCCGAGGCGGGGACTGTCGCACCTGCCGAGGCGGCCCGGTGACCGGGCCTGCCGTCGAGTCCCCCATCGGGTCCCCCGCCGAGCCCGCCGCCGGGTCGCCCGCCGGGTTCGGCCGGGAGGGCTGGGATCTGCTCTTCACCGGCGCGGAGCTGCTGGACCCGGGTAGCGGCCGGACGGGGCGGCACGACATCGCCGTACGGGACGGCCGGGTCGCGGCGGTCGCCCCGGTACTGCCCCGGGAGCGGGCCGCCGAGCGGATCGAGCTGGCCGGCCGGCTGGTCACGCCCGGCCTGGTCGACCTGCACACGCACGTGCACGCCGGTGCGACGTACTGGGGAATCGACCCCGATCCGGTGGCCTGGCGTTCCGGGGTGACGACCTGGGTGGACGCGGGCTCCGCCGGGGCGTACGGGTTCCCGGCCTTCGCCACCGCCTCGGCCCGGTACACCGTGCGGGTGCCGGCACTGCTGAACATCTCCGCGGTGGGGCTGGTCGCCCCGGTCGGCGAGTCCCGGGAGCTGGCCAACTGCGACGTGGAGCTGGCGGTGGCGACGGTACGGGCGCACCGGGAGCGCATCGTCGGGATCAAGGCACGGATGGACCGGCACAACGTCGGTACGCACGGCCTGGCCCCGTTGCGCCGGGCGGTCGAGGTGGCGCAGGAGTGCGGGTTGCCGGTGATGGTGCACATCGGCGCGGCCCCGCCGACAGTGGCGCAGATGCTGCCGTTGCTGCGCCCCGGTGACCTGATCACGCACTGCGCGAGCGGCATCGCGGCCGGACCGGACGGCTTCGACCCGGCGGCGAAGGAGGCGTACCAGGCGGGGGTGCGCTTCGACCTCGGGCACGGCTCCGGGGGCTTCGCCTTCGACGTACTCGAGGCGCAGTTGGTCGCCGGGATGCCGCCGCACGCGGTCTCCACCGACCTGCACAGCCGCTCGCTGCACGGCCCGGTCTTCGACCTGCCGACCACAATGGCCAAGATGGTGGCGGTCGGGATGAGCCTGCCGCAGGTGGTGGCGGCGACGACCGTCGGACCGGCCCGGGCGCTCGGCCTGGCGGCCGGGACCGGCACGCTCGCGGTCGGCGCCCCGGCCGATCTCGCGGTCTTCTCGATCGAGCCGGGCCGGCACGAACTGGTCGACGTGCACGGGCAGCGCCGGTACGCGCCACTGCGGCTGGTCAACGAGGCGACCTACCGGGCGGGCCGGCTGTTGGCACCCCGGCTGCCCGAACCCGTCCCGCCGTGGATCCCGCTCACCGAGGCGCAGCGCGCCGCACTGGCCGACCGGGACCGGGCGGTACGTCGACTTCTCACCACACCCCTGGTGGGCCCGGACGGGCTCGCCGAACAGTTTCCCCGACACGGAGGTTGACCCATGCCCAAGCAGATCGTGGTGGCCGACCAGGCGGCGCCGCCCGGCGGGCCGTACTCGCACGCGGTGCTCGCCGGGGACTTCGCGTACCTCTCCGGAGCCTGCCCGGTGCGCCCGGACGGCACCTGGGTGCGGGGCGACTTCGCCGAGCAGGCTCGGGCGGCGTTCACCAACCTGGCGAAGGTGGCCGAGGCGGCCGGCGGCGACCTCGGCCGGGCGGTACGGGTCGGCGTCTACCTGCGCGACTTCGCCGACTTCCCGGCGATGAACGAGATCTACCGGGAGTTCTTCGGCACCGAGAACCTGCCGGCCCGGACCACCCTGCCGGTGGCGCTGGAGGGCTTCGACATCGAGATCGACGCGGTGCTCTACCTGGGCGACTGAACCGCCCCGGGCAGTGCCGTCCGGCCCGGCCGGACGGCTGCTCCAGCCTGCCCGCACAGCGGCTCTGAGCAGGGAAATTGTTACTTGACGGGTGGCCGGCGGAACCCCAGCCTGGATGACATCCATATCGACCTAATTACGAACCTAGCTCGTTATTCGAGGAGGAAGCCCGTGCGGAAACTCCTGGCACTTCCCGCGCTGCTCGCGCTGGCGCTCGGCGCCGGCGCCTGCGCGCCCTCCACAGACGCGCCCACCGACAGCACCGACAGCCGGACCGGCACGCTGCGGGTCTGGCTCTTCGACGAGGCCAACCGGGCCGCCAAGGAGGCGGTGGTCAACGAGGCGATCGCCGAGTTCACCGCGAAGAACGCCGACGTGAAGGTCGACGTCAGCTACCTGGCCACCGACACCCGGGCGGAGAAGTACAAGGGCGCGCTGAACGACCCGGCGAGCGCGCCGGACGTCACCGAGGTCGGCAACACCGACCTGGCCAACTTCGTCGCCTCGGGCGGGATGGCCGACGTCACCGAGGAGAACCGGAAGTGGGCCGAGGCCGCCGACCTGCCGGCCGACCTGGTCCAGACGGTGACAGTGGCCGACAAGGCGTACGGGGTGCCGTGGTGGATCGGCGTCCGGGCGCTGTACTACCGCACCGACGTCTTCACCGAACTCGGGCTCAAGCCCCCGACCTCGTACGCCGAACTGGTTACCGCCGCCAGGACGATCCGGGCCGAACGCAGGGACATGCTCGGGATCGCCGTCGGTGGGCTCTACACCTTCGGCGCGCTGCCGTTCGTCTGGGACGCCGGAGGCGACATCGCGACCGACGCGGGTGGGAAGTACACCGCGGCCATCGACTCGCCGGCGTCCAAGGCCGGGATCAAGGCGTACACCGACCTGTTCAGCCCGCAGATCTGCCCGGCACAGCAGTGCGTGGACCTGACCGGTGGCGGGACCGTGGAGGCGTTCGCGGCCGGTCGGGCCGGAATGGGCATCCTCGGCAACTTCAACCGCTCGGCGGTGGAGGCCGGTGCCGTCAAGGGCAGGTACGCCGTCGTGCCGCTGCCCGGCGCCAAGCCCGGCTCGATCGCCCCCGCCTTCGCCGGCGGCAGCAGCCTCGGGGTCTTCCGCTCCACCACGCACCGCAGCCTGGCCGTCGAGTTCATGCACCTGCTGGCGAGCAAGAAATACACCCTCAAGCTCTACGACGCGATGGGCTTCGTGCCGGCGATGAAGTCCGCCCGGACCGAGGTGATCGCCAAGGAGCCGTTCCTGAAGCCGTTCGTCGCCACGATGGAGGCGGGGACGAGGTTCGTCCCGGTCGACAAGGCGTGGACCACCATCGACGCCGAGAAGATCCTGCCGAACATGCTGCAAAAGGTGATCACCGGCCGGGCCACCGTCGCCTCGGCGGCCGCCGAGGCGAACACCCAGATCACCGCGGCGTTCGGGAAGTAGCCACCGGTGCCGTCGTCCGCAACGATCCGCCGGCAGCAGCGGCTGATGCCGCTCTGGCTGCTGCTGCCGGCGCTCGCCGTGCTGGTGCCGATGTTCGCGTACCCGCTCTATCAGCTCGGCCTGCTCTCCCTCTTCGACTACGGGCAGCCGCAGGTCTCCGGCGGCGAGCCGGCCCGGTTCGTGGGGACGGGCAACTTCCGTACCCTCTTCGGCGACCCGACGTTCTGGACGGTGCTCGGCCAGACGGTGGTCTTCGCCGCCGGGTGCGTGGTGGTGACCCTCGCCCTGGGTGCCGCGCTGGCGGTGCTGATGACCCGGATCGGCACGCTGGCCCGGACCCTGCTGTCGTACGCCGCGCTGACCGCCTGGGCCGCACCGGCGATGACCGGCTCGGTGGTCTGGATCTTCCTCTTCGACAGCAACCTCGGACTGGTCAACGAGGTGCTGGGGCTGGACGGCTACAACTGGCTCTACGACCGGACCGTCGCCTTCGCCCTGGTCGGCGCGGTGGTGGTCTGGCACTCCTTCCCGTTCGTGATGATCACCCTGTACGCCGGCATCCAGGCCGTCCCGCCGTCGGTGCTGGAGGCGGCCGCGCTGGACGGTGCCGGTGCGGCGACCACGTTCCGCCGGATCATCATGCCGATGCTGCGGCCGCTCATCGCGATAGTGGTGATCCAGTCGATCATCTGGGACTTCAAGGTCTTCACCCAGATCTACGTGATGACCCGGGGCGGCGGCATCGCCGGCCAGAACATGGTGCTCAACGTGTACGCCTATCAGAAGGCCTTCGCCTCGTCCCAGTACGGCCTCGGCTCGGCGATCGGCATCGTGATGACCCTGATCCTGCTGGTGGTGACCCTCTTCTACCTGCGGGCACTGCGCCGCACCGGGGGTGTGCTGTGAGTGCGAGGAGTGAGCCGGGGTTGCGAGCCCCGCAGTCACGAACGAAAGGCGGCACTATGCTGCGCCGTCGTGTCGCGGACGCCGTCGCCATAGCGGTCGCGCTGGTCACGGTCTTCCCGATCTACTGGATGGTGCTGTCGGCGCTGAAGCCGACCGGCGAGATCCTCTCGGCCGACCCCCGCCCGTGGACGCTGCACCCGACCCTCGACCACTTCCGCTCGGCGCTCGGGGTGAGCGGCTTCGGCAGGTACTTCCTGAACAGCCTGGTGGTGGCGCTCGCCGTGGTCGCGCTGAGCGCGCTCGTCGCGTTCCTGGCCGCGGTGGCGCTGACCCGCTACCGGTTCCGGACCCGCAGCACCGTACTGGTGATGTTCCTGGTCGCCCAGATGGTGCCGGTGGAGGCGCTGAGCATCCCGCTCTTCTTCCAGATCCGTGATCTCGGCCGGACCGTGCCCGGGGTCGGGTTGAACACCCTCGGCTCGCTGGTGCTGGTGCAGCTGGCGTTCAGCCTGCCGTTCGCGATCTGGATGCTGCGCGGCTTCGTCGCCGCGATACCGCCGGAGGTGGAGGAGGCGGCCACAGTGGACGGCGCCTCCCGGTTCACAGTCCTGTGGCGGATCCTCTTCCCGCTTGTCGCACCCGGCCTCGCCGCCACAAGCGTCTTCTCCTTCATCACCGCCTGGAACGACTTCCTCTTCGCCAAGACCTTCATCATCAGCGCCACCGAGAACCAGACCCTCCCCGCCGCGCTGCTGGTCTTCTTCAAGCCGGACGAGAACGACTGGGGCGGCATCATGGCCGCCTCCACCCTGATGACCGTACCGGTGCTGGTCTTCTTCGTCTTCGTCCGGCGTCGGTTGGTGTCGGGGCTCGGCGGGGCGGTGAAGGACTGATGCCGCTCCCCCGCCCCGGCACCGTCCATGGTGGATCGGGCGCGTTCGTTCTCGGCCCAGCCACGGTGCTGCGGGCCGATCCGGCGTGTGCCGGGGTGGCCCGGCTGCTCCGGGAGAGCCTCTCCCGCTCCACCGGACTGCCCCTGCCGGACCCCTCCCCCGGTGACGGCGCTCGCAACGGGGGTGGCTCCGTCGCCGGGGGAGGCAGCATCGCCCTCGCCGTCGACCCGGCACTGCCCGTCGAGGGCTACCACCTGCGGGTACGCCCCGACGGTGTCACAGTCATCGGCGGCGCCCCGGCCGGCGTCTTCTACGGCACCCAGACGCTGCTCCAGTTGCTGCCGCCGGCCGTGCACCGCCGGGCGCCGGTGTCGACCGGTCCGTGGACGGTACCGGCCGTCGACATCTCCGACGTGCCCCGGTTCGGCTGGCGCGGCTGCATGCTCGACGTGGCTCGGCACTTCATGCCGGTGGCCGGGGTGCTCCGCTTCGTCGACCTGCTCGCCGCGCACAAGCTGAACGTGCTGCACCTGCACCTCACCGACGACCAGGGCTGGCGGGTGCAGATCCGGCGCTACCCCCGGTTGACCGAGGTGGGCGCCTGGCGGCCCGAGTCGATGGTCGGCTCCCGCCAGCACGAGCGCTTCGACGGCCGGCCGCACGGCGGCTACTACAGCCAGGACGACCTTCGGGAGATCGTCAGGTATGCGGCGGAGCGCTTCGTCACCGTGGTACCCGAGATCGACCTGCCCGGGCACACCCAGGCGGCGATCGCCGCGTACCCGGAACTCGGCAACGACCCCGGCGAACCGGTCACGGTCTCGACCAGGTGGGGTGTCTCCCAGCGGGTGCTGAACGTCTCCGACGAGACTCTCGACTTCGCCCGGCACGTGCTGGACGAGGTACTGGAGATCTTCCCGAGCCGGCACGTCGGGATCGGCGGCGACGAGTGCGACAAGTCCGAGTGGCGGGCCAGCCCGGCCGCCCAGCGGCGGCGGCGCGAGTTGGGGCTGCGCGACGAGGACGAGTTGCAGAGCTGGTTCGTCCGGCAGCTCCAGCGGCACCTGGCGGCGCGGGGTCGGGTGCTGTTCGGCTGGGACGAGGTGCTGGAGGGCGGCCTGCCCGGCAGGGCGACGGTGGCGGCGTGGCGCGGGCCGGCGCTGGCCGTGGCTGCGGCCCGGGCCGGGCACGACGTCGTCTCCTGCTGGGACACCGCCGCATACCTCGACTACCGCCAGTCGGACCGGCCGGACGAGCCGATCCCGGTCGGCACCGTGCTCACCGTCGCCGACGTCCGGGCCTTCGATCCGGTACCCGCCGATCTTCCGGTCGAGTTGCGGCACCGGATCGTCGGCGGGCAGTGCAACCTCTGGACCGAGCACGCCGACAGTCCGCGTACCGTCGACTATCTGGCGTTTCCCCGGCTCTGCGCGTTCGCCGAGGCGGTCTGGTCGCCGCCGGACTCCTCGGCGGGCTTCGACGACCGGTTGCGGGAGCACCTGGCCCGGCTGGACGCGCTCGGCGTCGAGTACCGCCCGCCGGGCGGGCCGTTGCCGTGGCAGCGCCGGCCGGACGCGGCAGGCTGGCCGCGCGAGCGGGCCGATCGGGACGCCGAGCTGGCCCGGCTCGCCGGCAACGTGCTGCGGCCCCGCCCGGCCGACCTGGATCGCCACCCGGCGCCGACCCGGCCCGATCCCGACTAGCCGGCGGCCTGCCGGAGGGCTCACCTGGCCCGGCTGGTGCAGCTGTCGGCTTGCCGGATGCCTTGCCTGGGCCGGCTCGTGGGGATGTCGGCATGCCCGACGCGGCCGGCACGGCGTCTGTCCTATCTGGAATACTCCTCGCCGGATCCGGCGCGGTGCCGGATCGATCAACCTATGAGGAGCATCCGTGCCGGTTACCGCCGACCTCGCCAAACTGGTCGACAAGGACTACCAGGACAAGAGCGTGGCCGAACTCGTCGACGCCCCGGTCGCCGCCCTGGCCGGGGTGAGCGAGCGCGCCGCGACCCACCTGCGGGAGGCGCTCGGCATCAAGACGATCGGCGACCTCGGCCGTAGCCAGTACTTCCGCACCGCCAGCGCACTGGTCGCGCTCGCCGACAAGTAGTCGGCCAGGTACGTCGGGGCGCCCGGCCCATGACCGGCGGGGCGTCGCGTCGGACGCCGGTGGGCGTGGCGGTTGGGAGGCTCGTCACGCCCACCGGCAACTCCGACAACGAGTGCGGCTCGCACCGCGATCGCCGCTCCGGTCCCGGATCACCGATCCGCTACGCCGCCACCGCCCGGTCGGCCAGGTCGGTACGCTGCGGCGACCGGGGCGTCACCAGATGTCGGGCGTACGCCTCGGTGGTGAAGAAGGCCGGCAGTTCGTCGCCGAGCGCGGTCCGGACGAAGATCTCCGCGGCCCGGGTCGCCCGGTCCCGCTCCGTGACCGACCGTTCCGCGTTCAGCCGGGTCACCTCCTCGACCAGGATCGACCGGACCAGTTCCTCGGTCACCCGGCCGCCCTCGGCCAGTGGCGTCGCGTGGTGCAGCCACTGCCACACCTGGCAGCGGGCGATCTCGGCGGTGGCCGCGTCCTCCATCAGGTCGAAGAGAGCCACCGCGCCGGTGCCGCCGAGCCAGGCGTCGAAGTAGCGCAGCGCCACCGCCACGTTGCCACGCAGGCCCGCAGCGGTGACCCGGCCGGGGGTGCGATCCACCGACAGCAGGTCGTCCGCGCCGACCGCCACCTCCGGGCGGCGCCGGTCGAGCTGGTGCGGCCGGTCGCCGAGCACGGCGTCGAAGGCGTCCCGGCAGATCGGGACGAGGCCGGGGTGGGCCACCCAGGAGCCGTCGAACCCGTCGGCGGCCTCACGCTCCTTGTCGGCCCGGACCTTGTCGAGGGCGGTCGCGCTGACCTCCGGGTCGCGGCTCGGGATGAAGGCGGCCATCCCGCCGATCGCGTGCGCGCCGCGCCGGTGACAGGTCCGGACCAGCAACTCGGTGTACGCCCGCATGAACGGTACCGTCATCGTCACCTCGCCCCGGTCCGGCAGTACGAAGTCGTCCCGCCAGCCGAAGTTCTTGACGATGCTGAAAATGTAGTCCCACCGCCCGGCGTTCAGCCCCGCGCAGTGCTCGCGGAGTTCGTAGAGGATCTCGTCCATCTCGAACGCGGCGGTGATGGTCTCGATCAGCACGGTGGCCCGGATGGTGCCCTGCGGGATGCCGAGCCAGTTCTGCGCGAACCGGAAGACGTCGTTCCAGAGCCGCGCCTCGTGGTGGCTCTCCAGCTTCGGCAGATAGAAGTACGGGCCGCTGCCGGCGTCGAGCTGCCGCTGCGCGCAGTGGAAGAAGTAGAGTCCGAAGTCGACCAGGCTGGCCGAGATCGCCCGCCCGTCGACCACGATGTGCTTCTCCACCAGGTGCCAGCCGCGCGGCCGGACCACGATGGTGGCGAGGTCCTCGCCGAGGGCGTAGCGCTTGCCGCCCGGTGCGGTGAAGTCGATCCGCCGGTCGATCGCGTCGACCAGGCTGAGCTGGCCGCCGATCACGTTGTCCCAGGTCGGCGCGAGCGCGTCCTCGAAGTCGGCGAGCCAGACCTTCGCGCCGGAGTTGAGCGCGTTGACTGTCATCTTCCGGTCGGTCGGGCCGGTGATCTCGACCCGCCGGTCGTGCAGGCCGGGTGCCGGTGGTGCCACCCGCCAGCTCGGATCGGCCCGGATCGCCTCGGTCTCGGGCAGGAAGCCGGGGAGTTGGCCCTCGGCGTAACGGGCCCGGCGGGCCCGCCGGGTGTCCAGCAGGGCCACCCGGCGGGCCGCGAACTCGCTGTCGAGCGCGACCAGGAAGTCCAGCGCCTTCGGGTTGAGGATCTCCTCGTAGCGCTCCCGCAGTGGGCCGTTCACCGATATCCGCATCAGAACTGCTCCTCCTCGGTCGAACCGCGCAGCGCGGTGGTCTCGGCGGCCGGGTTCAGCACCGTACTGACCAGGTCGAAGTAGCCGGTGCCGACCTCGCGCTGGTGCTTGACCGCCGTGTAGCCGTACGCCTCGGCGGCGAACTCCCGCTCCTGCAACGACACGTACGCCGGCATGCCCTCGGTGGCGTACCCCCGGGCGAGGTCGAACATCGAGTAGTTCAGGGCGTGGAACCCGGCCAGCGTGATGAACTGGAACCGGTAGCCCATGTGCCCGAGTTCCCGCTGGAACTTGGCGATGGTGGCGTCGTCGAGGTGCCGGCGCCAGTTGAACGACGGCGAGCAGTTGTAGGCGAGCAGCTGGTCCGGGTACACCGCCTTGATCTCCTCGGCGAACCGCCGGGCCAGCTCCAGGTCCGGGGTGCTGGTCTCCATCCAGAGCAGGTCGGCGTAGGGGGCGTAGGCGAGTCCCCGGGCCACGCAGGCGTCGAACCCGTTGCGGACCCGGTAGAAGCCCTCGGCGGTGCGCTCGCCGGTGACGAACGGGCGGTCCCGCTCGTCGACGTCGGTGGTGAGCAGCGTCGCCGCCTGCGCGTCGGTACGCGCGATGAGCACCGTGGGGACCCCGGCCACGTCGGCGGCGAGCCTGGCGGCGTTCAGGGTACGGATGTGCTGTCCGGTCGGTACCAGCACCTTGCCGCCGAGGTGCCCGCACTTCTTCTCCGAGGCGAGCTGGTCCTCCCAGTGCACCCCGGCGGCACCGGCGGAGATCATCGCGGTCATCAACTCGTACGCGTTCAGCGGCCCGCCGAATCCGGCCTCGGCGTCGGCGACGATCGGGGCGAGCCAGTCGATCCCGGCGTCGTCACCCTCGGCACGGCGGCCCTCGGCGGTCTCGATCTGGCCGGCGCGCAGCAACGCGTTGTTGATCCGGCGCACCACCGCCGGGACCGAGTTGGCCGGATAGAGGCTCTGGTCCGGATAGGTGTGTCCGGAGAGGTTGGCGTCGGCGGCGACCTGCCAGCCGGAGAGGTAGATGGCCTTGAGCCCGGCCCGGACCATCTGCACCGCCTGGTTGCCGGTGAGCGCGCCGAGTGCCGGGACGAAGTCCTCCTGGTGCAGCAGCTCCCAGAGTCGCCGGGCACCCCGGTCGGCGAGGGTGTGCTGCTCCTGGAGTACGCCGCGCAGCCGGACGACGTCCTCCGGTCGATAGGCCCGCTCGACGCCCCGCCACCGCGGGTCGGTGGCCCATTCGGTGTGCAACCGCTCTGCCGGCGTGCTCATGGAAGTCTCCTCCGGTTGGTTCGACGATCGGCGACGCGCCGTCAATCAGGACTTGGCGAAACTGTGGCACGCTGCCCGCCGACGGGTCGAGACACGGAAAGAGCCAACTATTGAAAAGTCGGATCGCCATTTTGCGAAGCTGCGAATGCGCTTCTTAACAGATGTGTTAACGTGACGGGATCCGGGCGGAGGGAGGCGCCGTGGCCAAGACGTTCGCGGGTGCGCGGCTGCGCCGGCTGCGCGAGGAGCACGGCATCAACCAGATCGAGCTGGCCCGGCAGCTCGGGATCTCGCCCAGCTATCTCAACCAGATCGAGCACGACTCCCGGCCGCTGACCGTGCCGGTGCTGATCCGGATCACCGAGGTCTTCGGCGTCGACACCGCCTACTTCGCGCCGCACGACACGCCCCGGCTGGTCGCCGAGTTGCGCGAGGCGCTGCCGACCCGGGCCAGCCTGCCCGACCTCACGGAACTGGCCGGCAAGCTGCCCGAGGTGGCCGAGGCGGTGATCGACCTCTACCGCCGCTACCGGCAGGTCGACGACCAGCTGGCCGAGGTGCTCGGCGACCGCGAGTTGGTGCCCGGCCGCAGCCCGCACGACCAGGTGAGCGACTTCTTCTACCGGCGACAGAACTACGTCCCGGAGCTGGACGAGGCGGCCGAGACGCTGGCGGCGGAGATCGGGATCCGCCGGGGCGAGACCCGGGCCGCGCTCAGCGACCGGCTGGCCGGCCGGCACGGCGTCCGCACGGTGCGTCAGGACCCCGACTCGCTCGCCGGTGACCTGCACCGCTACCGGCCCGAGACCCGCACCCTGCACCTGTCGACGTCGTTGCGCTCGGGCCAGCGGGCGATCCGGATGGGCGCCCAGATCGCACTGCTCGAATTCGCCGACGTCATCGACGAAATCATCGAGGAGGAAAACTTCGCCGACCTTCAGACGCAGATTCTCATGCGGGTCGGATTGGCGAACTATTTCGCGGCCGCACTGATTCTGCCGTACCGGGAGTTCCTCACCGCGGCCGAGTCGATGCGTTATGACATCGAACTGCTCACCGACCATTTCGCGATGGGCTGGGAGAGCGTCTGCCACCGGCTGAGCACCCTGCAACGCCCGAGGGCGCGCGGGGTGCCGTTCTCCTTCGTCCGGGTGGACCGGGCCGGCAACATGTCCAAGCGCCAGTCGGCGACCGGCTTCCCGTTCTCCCGCTCCGGCGGCACGTGTCCACTCTGGAACGTCTACGAGGCGTTCGGCGCACCGGGCCGGGTGATGACCCAGGTGGCGGCGATGCCGGACGGCCAGCGCTACCTCTGGATCGCCCGTACGGTCACCCGGCACCACGGCGGGTACGGCCAGCCGGGCAAGACCTTCGCGATCGGGCTGGGCTGCGAGACCCGGCACGCCGGCCGGCTCGTCTACTCCGCCGGGATGGACCTGCACGCGACCGAGGCGGCTACCCCGATCGGGCCGGGCTGCCGGACCTGCGAGCGGATGACCTGCCCACAGCGGGCCGCCCAGCCCATCGGCCGGCAACTCGACCTCGACGAGAACCGCAGCACCTTCATCCCGTACCCGCTGCGGGAGCGGAGCGCCGGCTAGGCATCTCGGTGGTGGAGGAGGGCCGCGAGGCGGACGCCGACGGCGGCGAAGGCGAACTGGATGGCCAGTTCGGTCCAGTCGAACCCGGATGTGCCGGTGAGGCCCAGCGGGTGGGCGACAAGGGTGCCGAGCAGGGCGGCGACGATCCCGATGGGTATGGCGAGCCAGAGCGGGAGAGGCTGCCTGCTCGGCAGGACGAGCCGGCTGAGTGCGCCGATCACCGGGCCGGTGAGGATCGCGGTGAGGACGTCGCCGATCTCCATGTCTGGGTCTCCTTGCGCAACTTCGTCGGCGGACAGGACCTGGGGCCCGTCACCGATCTTGACAGGCCGAGGCGGCGGCGACGATCGGCGGTCGTCGAGCGGAGGCACCCGCCGGCAGGCGTCAGCGGACGACCCGGAACCAGAGGTTCGTACCGATCGCCGCCTCGGTCACGCTCTTCCGTTCGAGCCTGACGTCCGCGCCGCCGGGCTGGGCGAAGAGTCGGGTACCGTCGCCGAGCAGGACCGGCACGACGCAGACCAGGATCTCGTCAAGTACCCCGGCGGCGAGGCACTGCCGGGCGACGTCGGCACCGAGGACGTTGACGTACCCGTTCCCGGCGGCGGCACCGGCGGCGGTGACCGCACTCGCCAGGTCACCGACGAAGGTGACCCCCGGGACCGGCTGCTCCGGCGGGCGGTGGGTCAACACGAACTGCGGCCCACTCCACCCGCCGCCGAACGCCTCGCCCTCCTGCGGCGTGTCCCGGTACGGGTCGTCGCCGCCGTAGCTGCGGTGGCCGGCGAGGATGGCGCCCACCCTGCCGATCAGGTCGTCGATCGTCGGGTTCGGCCCGAGGTAGCTGGTCAACCAGGACATGTCACCTCCGGGGCCGGCGATGAAGCCGTCCAGGGACATGCTCGCCGAGTAAAGGAACGTGGCCACGGGTTACCTCCGGTTGGTTGGCTCTCGCTCTCCCTGGTTGCGACCGCCGGCCGGCCGGAAACTCATCGGTGCCGGGCCACCGGATGTCAGGGCGGGTTCACCAACGCTCGGTCGCCGGCAGCGCCGGAGGCAGCGCCGGAGGCAGCGCGAACGCCGGAAACAGCCTGGGATCGTGAAACGCGACGATCTCGGTGATCCGACCGGCCCCGAACCACAGCAGGGAGATCGTGCAGGGCTGGTGGTCGCTGTCGCCGGGACCCCGGAGGTACCCGGCCAGCGCGGGCCGCCCGTTCGCCCGGGTCGGCAGGGTCCGGAACCGGCCGACGTACCCAGGCAGCGCCGGATCCCAGCTCGTGGCGAGCGCCCGCATCACCGAGTCGCGCCCCCGGAACCAGGTCGGGTACGGCGGCATCGTCGTCCGGACGTCCTCGGCCAGCAGCCCGGCCATCGTGGCGAGGTCGGCGCGTTCCAGCGCGTCGACGTAGCGGCGCAGCACCGCACGCTCCTCCTCGCTGGGTGCCGCCGAGGGCGCCCAGTCGAGTCGGCGTTCCGGCAGGTGCTGGCGGATCGTGGCCCGGGCCCGTTGCAGGGCGCTGTTCACCGACGCCACGCTCCCGTCGAGCAGGGTCGCGGTCTGGCTGGCCGGCCAGCCGAGCACGTCCCGCAGGATCAGTACGGCCCGCTGTCGCGGTGGCAGATGCTGGATCGCGGCCAGGAACGCCAACTCGATCGTCTCCCGGGTGACCACCACGGCGTCCGGTTCGGTCTCGCTCGGCGCGGCCGGCTCCCACAGCCGGTCCGGGAACGGCTGGAGCCAGTGGATGTCGGTGGGCGGCGCCAGGTCGTCGTCCGGGTCCGAGGGGCCGCCCAGGTGGTGTGGGAGCATCCGACGGGTACGGCCCTCGAGCGCGTCCAGGCAGGCGTTGGTGGCGATCCGGTAGAGCCAGGCCCGGATCGTGGAGCGGCCCTGGAAGCCGGCGATGTTCTTCCAGGCGCGCAGAAACGTCTCCTGCACCAGGTCCTCGGCGTCGTGGTACGAACCGAGCATCCGGTAGCAGTGCACCCGCAGTTCGCGCCGGTGCCGCTCCACCAGGGCCGCGAACGCTGACTCGTCGCCGTCCCGCGCCGCCGCGACGAGGGTGTCGTCGTGCCCGGTAGCCACCCCTCGACCTCCATCTGCCCCGGTCCGGGGGTCTACCAGTTGCCGGCGCGGCGGTCCCGCCAGGCCCGCCCGTCCGGATCGTAGACCAGCCGGTACGCCGGGACGGCCCAGAGTCGCTGGTGCCACGGCAGTCGGCGCGTCTCGTGCGGCACCAGCCGCCCCGGTGGCCGGGGCCCCTGCCGGCCACCCGCGTGCCAGTCCCGCAGCGCGTTCGCGGCCGCCTCGACGGCGTCGACCGCGGATGCCGGGTCGAGGAGATCGTCGTCGTCGCCGGGTGCCCGGTCCAGGTGCTCGCGGAGCAGGGCCAGCCGCAGGTCACGGGGGAAGCGGCGGGCACCGTCACCGAGGCCGGCCGGGTCGCGCGGCTCCCGCTCGTCGCGGGTGTCGTCGAGGACGGCGCAGGAGAGTTCGCTGTCGTGGGTCCAGGAGCGCCTGTTGAAGTTGTCGCTGCCGATGCTGCTCCAGACGTCGTCCACCACACAGACCTTCGCGTGCACGTAGACGGGGGTGCCGGCGTGGTTCTCCACGTCGTACACGTGCACCCGGTCGGCGGCGGCCTCCCGGCAGAGTGCGATGGCCTGCTCCCGGCCGACCTCGTTGGGCGGCAGCGCGAACCGGCCGTCCACGTCCGGATGCCGGGGCACCACGGCGACCAGGTGCAGGTCGGGGTTGTCGCGCAGCGCGTCGGCGAAGAGCTTCGCCACCTCCCGGGACCAGAGGTACTGGTCCTCCAGGTAGACCAGCCGGCGGGCCCGCTTGATCGCCTTGGTGTAGCCCCGGGCGATCGTCTGCTCGCCGAGCTTCGCGAAGCCGTAGGCCGGACGCATCGCCGGATAGGTCCGCAGCACCTGGATCCGGTGCGGCCCGCAGGCCGGCGGGTCGGGTGGCTGCGGCGGCAGCGGGTCGGCGTGCAGGTCCGCACCGGCGAGCTTGTCTCGTACGGTGCTGATCGGCCCGTGCTGGTCCAGCGGGGCCGGGTCGGTCCACCGCTCCCGGAAGGTGAGGTCGAGCGCACCCACCACCGGGCCGCGCAGCGCGAGCTGCACGTCGTGCCAGGGCGGGTGCTCGCCGTAGGCACCGGCCATCCGCACCGCCTGCGGGTCGCCCCGGTGGTCGGCGTCGTCGCGCCGGCTGTGACACAGGTCGATGCCGCCGACGAAGGCGACATCCCGTTCCGGCCGGCCGGGATGCCGGAGTACGACCAGCTTTTGATGGTGTGAGCCGCCGCGACGGACCCGCTGGTCGAGCAGTACCTCGCCGCCGGCCGCCTCGACCTCCTCGCCGAGGTGCCGGTTCTCCTCCTCGCTGTAGGCGAACCGGTCGAGGTGGGAGCGCCAGATCAGGCCCTTGACGACCACGCCGCACCGGGCGGCGCCGGAGAGCAGCTCGGCGATGGTGGGGCCGTCGTCGCGCAGCCGCTCGTCCGGGTCGCCCCGCCAGTCGGTGAAGAAGAGGTGGTCGCCCTCTTCGAGGGCCTCGACCTCGGTGACGAGCCGGTCGAAGTAGGTGGCGCCATGGATCAGCGCCTCGGCCAGGTTGCCCTCGGTCCAGACGGGGATCGCGGAGTCGGGGTTGTCCCGCTCCGCCTCGCTGAGAAACCAGTCCCGAACAGGCACGCGGCATCCTCCGTTAGGCGATCACCCCACCGTAGGACGGAGGCCGCCCACCCGCATCCCGTACCCCGTCTCTGCCTCGGCCACCCCGGGCTGATCCAGCGTGAATTCGGCTCGGCACCCGGGTCGCAACTTCATCTCGAAGAGGGCTCGGCGGGCGCATAGCCGATACAATCGGGTCAATGAATTGCATATGGCCCCGGGAGTGCTTATGCGACAACAGAGTCTCGCCATTCCGGCAGCAGTGCTGGCGCTGACAGTAGGAATCTCGGGATGCGCCGACGACAAGCCACCGCCTCCGGAAAAAACCAAGGAAGCGACTCCTGCCGCACCATCACCAGCATTCGACCCTCCACTGGCTTTCAGTACGAAACCGGTCCGCATAGCGGTGCCGAGCAGAATGTTCCAGACGTGGGGCGGGGCCGTATACCTGCTGCAGAACAACAATGTCCTCGCCGCGTACGATCTGACCACGGGCGGGCTTCGCTGGAGTACACCGCTGCCCAACCCGCCTACCGAGTTAGGTAACACCGGGCCGGTTATCGCGGAGGTGGACGGAAAGCCGACCGCCTTCGTGACCTATCGGGTGGTGGTCGAAGGCAGCGGAACGGTTTCCGACCGCACGGTGCTGCGGGTGGCGAGCTTCGGAGTGGACGACGGCGCGCCCGGCTGGCAGTCGGACGTGGATGACAAGGGCATCCGTCCAGATCACGCCACCCTCGGGGTCGACAAGGTGGTAGCAGCCAACTCCGACCATGTCGTGGTGTCCACCGACTCGCATGACACGGGAGGTCTCGGCAGCGACTTCACTGCCGTTCTCGACGCCAGGACCGGCAAGGTCCGGTGGACGAATCCCGCCTTCCAGGCCCGAGCCCTCGACGGCGACACCGTCGCCGGCCAGGGCTCGGATCCGGATTCGGAAAGGACCCCGCCGTCGACAGTCGGGCTGGCCGCCTCGGACGGTTCCCAGGTGTGGGCCCACAAGCAGACGAGGCCGGCCGGCGTCCTTGGCAGTGGTCCGCTCGGTGGCGGGTTGCTGCTGGTGCACCCGGTCCGTGACAACACCGACGGACCGAACGGGATCGTCGAGATAAAGACTGGTCGCGAGGTCATCCGCCTGGACTCAGGAAGCGGCACCAACACCTGTCGATACGACAACGAAAGTGTCCTCGTTTGCGCGCGGTACCCCAACAGCGCGGGCGCGAGTATGGCCGCCTACGACGCGAAGTCATACAAGCGACTGTGGCAACTGCCCGACAAGGCTTCCGGGCGGGAGGCACCCAAACTCTCGGCGGCACGACGTGGAATGGTCTACGGATTGACCAGCAACGGACCACTCATCCTCGACGCGCGCACCGGGCAGGACAAAGTAACAGATCTCAACTTCCTCCCGGAGGTCGTCATCCCCGGTTTCGGAATCGAAACTGATCTGAGGGAGATAACCGTCTATTCCGCAGTCGGGTGATGTCGGGACGGCCGTCCGGGCCGTCCCGTCCGCCCGTCGCTTCAGAGGAACGACCGCCCGACGCGCCTCGCTCGAGTACGCCCCCGCCGATGCGCGGTCCCGCTGCGTCCGCGGGCGGACCCCGGAGGTGACCCGCTCGGCACGAGGAATCTTTGGAAAGTTCTCGACCGACGGCAACCTGCCAGCCTTCGATCGCTTGTACCCGGATGTAGACAGCCACCACCACCATCCGGGGGGATCTCGAATGTCCGCACGTCACGGTCTGCTGCCCGCCGCCATCCTCTTCGGGCTCACCGCCTGCGGCTCGACGCCGGCTCCCGCTCCGATCCCGGCTGCTCCGCCCTCAATGGCTCCCTCCCCCGCCGCGCCGGAGTCTGCTGTCCCGACTACTCCGGCGACCAGTGCTCCCGCCTCGGCAGGCCCTGCCGTCACCGGGTCACCGGCCCGGGAGCCCGGTCCCGGTCCCGGGGTCGGGGCCGGGGCCGGCAAGTGCCCCTCGGCCAAGACCCTCGCGAAGCTGGCCGACCTGCCGAAGGACTGGCACTTCGTTCCGTCGAGTGTGGAGTGCTGGAAGGGGTGGGCGACAGCCGTCCCGGAGGGTCCGGCCACCGGTGACGGCTTCTACCTGTTCCGGTACAAGGCCGGTTCGGGGTGGCGTTATCACAGCCAGGGCAGCGGATTCCACTGCAAGGAGATCGGCATCCACGAGGCTGCGCCGTTCTGCCAGTATCCCTGAGCTCGCACCGAGAGACAGTGCGATGGTCCACACAGCCTACGATGTTCGGCACGGGCGGCCGGACGTGTCGACGCCGCCGCCTGCGCGACGTTCGGCGCACGGGGAGCAGGAGCCGAGCATGTCCAACTCCATAGACGACCTCTTCTGCGAGTTCGTCCGGACCCGGTCGCGGGCATTGCTGCGGACGGCGTTCCTGCTGACCGGCGACCGGCATCTCGCCGAGGACCTGGTGCAGGATGCGCTGGCCCGTACCCATCGGGCCCGGCACCGGCTGGACGACCCCGGGCATTTCGAGGCTTACACCCGTACGGCCATGTATCACCAGCATGTGAGCTGGTGGCGACGCCGCAAGGTGGCCGAATCCCTGCCCGGCGAACTCGCCGACGTCGTTGAGCCGGACAGTGACCACGCCCGCCGCACCGATCTCAAGCTCGCCCTGCACCAGGTTCTCGACCAGCTCACCCGGCGGCAACGTGCGGTGCTGGTACTGCGGTTCTTCGAGGACCGCAGCGAGGCCGAGGCCGCAGACCTGCTGCACTGCTCGGTCGGCACGATCAAGAGCCAGACCAGCAAGGCGCTGGCGCGAATCCGGGAGATGGCGCCCGAGCTGCTCTCGGCCGTGATGGAGGAAGCCTGATGACCGACAACCTCGGGCGGCTGCGTCAGGCCATGTCCGAACTGGCCGAGCACGGCGGCAGCACCGACATGTACGAGCGAGCCCTGCGCAGATCTCGGCAGGTACAACGACGCGTCCGGGTCGCCACGACCGCCACAGTCGCGGTGGCGGTGTTCGCCGTCGGTGGTGCGGTCGCCCTCACCACCGCCAACCGGCCGAACCCACCCGCCCCGGTGGCGACCCAGGCGCCGTCACCCAGCGTCGCCCCGACCTCGGCGGCACCCAGCGTCGCACCGACTCCCGCGGGGCCGAGCAGGACAGCGCCGTCGCCGCAATCGTCCACCGGCGTCAGTCATCGACCTCAATATCCGGACTGCCCCTCTGCGAAGACCCTGGAGAAGCTCGCCGACCTGCCGAAGGACTGGCACTTCGTTCCGTCGAGTGTGGAGTGCTGGAGGAACTGGGCAACGGCCGACGCAGAGGGTCCGGTTCGCGGCGACGGCATCCACCTGTTCCAGTACAGGGCCGGCACGGGCTGGCGGTTCCACAGCGAGGGCAGCGCATTCATCTGCGAAGACCTGGGGATCACCACCGGCAACCCGCCGTTCTGCGGGAGGAACTAGCCAGGCAGGATCGGGGGTCAGTTCGTCAGCGGCAGGGTGAGCTGGCTCGGCGAGAGCTGCACGGTGACCCCGGCCGCCGACATGTCGGTGGTCAGGTATTCGCCGTGGTTGGCGACGAGCACCAACCCGATCCGGCTGCCGACCGGGAAGAGGTAGTCCTTCGGCTCCAGCCGGATCGTCACCGTGTAGGCGGTACCCGGCGTCAGTGGCGTACCGGTCGTCAGCGAGCTGCGGTTCTTGGTGTCGATGGCACCCCGGCTCACCACCCGGGTCGGCACCCCGTCGGTGTAGTGCACCAGCAGGGCGGTCAACGGGGTGCTGGTGGAGGTGGCGCTGAACCGGACCACGGCCGTGCCGGCCCCGGCCAGGCGCCGCGCGGTGGTCAACGCCGGGGCGAGGAAGACCAGCCGGTTCGGCTTGGCGGTCTCCGGTTGGCTGGTCATCGCGTACTCGAACTGGCCCCGGCTGTCGGTGAACGACTGGCTGACCGCCGGGCCGGGTGCGGTGAGCAGCGTACCGGCGGCACCACTTACCGGCCCGCCGAGGTGGTAGGTGGTCGAGGTGAACGAGCCCGGCCAACTCGGATAGGTGCTCGTCGTGCCGCCCGGCCGCTTGATGGTGGCCTGCGGCTCGCTCATGATCCCGTTGGCGATGCCGTAGAGCCAGTGGTCCATCCAGCGACCCACCGTGTCCCGCCCCACCAGGTCGCTGCCGAACGGGTCGACGTGCCCACCGTCGTGCAGCCACAGCTTGCGCGGCACGCCCTGGGCGGCGATCGCATCCCAGTACCGGCCGAAGTGGGTGGTCTTGGTGTTGTTGTCCTGCTGGCCGTGCACCAGGAAGACCGAGGCGTCCACCGAGGCAGCCCCGTCCCGGTAGTCACGCTGCTGCCAGAAGGCGTTCAGGTCGGCGGTGGCGTCGTCGGCCGAGTCACCGAGCTGGGTGTACCGGGCGTCGCACTCCGCGTCGTGCGCGGGTGAGGAGACGTACCGGGCCAGGGATTCCGGGTACCTGCTGCCGAAGCCGCCGTACGCGATGCCCTGGGCGCGGGCGTAGTCGTACCAGGCGGAGATGCCGGCGATCGGGACGATTGTCTCCAGCCCCTCGATGCCGGTTTCGGCGACGGCGATCGGCAGGGTACCGGCGTACGAGACACCGATCATGCCGACCGCACCGGTGCTCCAGTCGGCGACCGCTGGCGTACCGTCGGAGTAGCTCGCGGTGGCTCGGCCGGCCAGCCAGTCGATGGCGGCGCTCGCACTGCGGACGTCCTCCGGGCCGCCGATGGTGGCGCAGCCGTCCGACCCTGCGGTGCCCTGCATCTCGACCTCGACGACGGCGTAGCCACGCGGCACGAAGTAGTCGTCGTACCAGGCGGTGAAGTGTGCCGGGACGATCAGGTTGCCGCGTGGCGCGGTGCTGTCCCCGAAGTACGGGCTGGCGTGCATCACGGTGGCGACCTGTAGCCCGGTCTCGGTCTCCTCGGGTCGGATCACCTGCACAACGATCCGGTCGGTCGAGCCGTCGCCGTCACTGTCCATTCCGGAGTCGACGTGGACGGTCTCCTGGATGGCCGCGTCCCTGGCGAAGACGGGCTGGGTGGCGCCGTTCTCGATCCGCAGGCCCGGTGGCGCGGCGACGGCTGGTGCCGGGCCGACCAGCACACCTCCCGCCGTCAGCGTCCCGGCCACCAGGGCGGCGGCGAACGATTTGGACATGGCGGTGCCAACGCGACGACGCATGGTCCCTCCCCCGTACCGGACACGTTGCGCCACCATATCGACTCAACACGATCTGATGGAAGTCGATGTGATATCCGCGATGCGGACGGGGACGACGACTGCCGCGCGATGACCACACGCCGCCGGAAGGCGGGAGACCAGCCACCGGAAGGCAGAAGATTGAGCGGGCGGGAGACCCGGCCACCGGGCGCGATCAGCGCTGGCGGCGGCTCCGGCCCTCGTGCTCGTGCAGGTCCTCGACCACCTGGCAGGCGTTGTGCATCGGGTCGAGCCGGTCCGCGTGGATCGCCACGCGTTGCAGCAACTCCTTGAAGGCCGACTCGTCCCGGCCGAGTACGCCGAGGATCTCGGCTTCGGCGCTAGCCAGGGCGGCCTGCCGGTCCCGCCAGAGCGCCTCGCCGGCCTCGGTGGCGACGACCCGGCGGCTGCGCCTGTCAGCCGGGTCGGGCTGTCGGGAGACGAGCCCGGCGGCCTCCAGATCGTCGATCAGGTAGGTCAGGACCGTCCGGTCGATGCCCAGCTGGGCTGCCATCGCACCCTGGTTGGTCGCCAGGTTCTGGCTAGCGGAGGCGACGACCTGGTAGCCCCGGGGGCCACCGGGCACGTCCTTGACGATCTCCTCCGCCGCGCGGAGGTAGCGCCGCATGATCACCCCGAGCGCCCAGGCGAAGTCGTCCTTGAGCAACTCCGCCGCGATCCGACCGCCGCCGCCCTCGGGACGTGCGGCGGATGGCGCGGAAGCAGCGGCATCGGACACGTGACCAGCATACCCGTCAAGAAGATTATCGCCTTCAAGATGTTCTGTGATGCAGAAGTATTTCTGGGAAGATAATCTAACTCACAGTTGTGCTGCACTACGGGTCGTCTGTGGCTAACTTGGTCGGCACTACAGAACTTCTGGAGGTAAGAGTGAGCCTGTTCCGACTCGACGCCAGCATCCAGGGCGAGCGGTCCGTAAGCCGGGCCGTCGCCGACACCGCCGAGGCGGCGTGGGCCCGTACCCACCCGTCCGGGCTGGTCGTCCGGCGCGACCTGGCCGCGACGCCGGTACCGGTCGACGCCTGGAGCGCGGCGGTGAGCGCCGGATTCGTCCCGGCCGACCAGCGCAGCGAGGCACAACTACGGGCCGCCGCCCTCGCCGCCACCTACGTCGACGAGCTCCTGGCCGCCGACTGCTACCTGCTCGCCGTGCCGCTCTACAACTACGGCGTCTCCCAGCACGTCAAGTCCTGGATCGACATGCTGCTCGTCGAACCCCGGTTCGCCCCGGGCCAGGAGTCGCCGCTGCGCGGCCGGCCGGCAGCACTGATCGTCACCCGGGGCGGCGGCTACGGTCCGGGTACGCCCCGGGAGGGCTGGGACCACGCCACGCCCTACTACCGCCGCATCTTCGGCGACCTGCTCGGGCTGGACCTGCACGTCAGCGAGGTCGAGCTGACCCTGGCCGAGGTCACCCCGGCGATGGCGCCACTGCGGGACCTCGCCCGGCAGAACCTCGAAGCCGGCCACACCTCGGCCGGCAAGCACGGTGAACTGCTGGCCCAGCACGCGCTCGGCAGGGTGGCCTGACCGGCTGCGACGGGTACGCGTACGGGGTCGGCCGCCCGGCACACCCCGTACGCGACCGCCGTCGACCTGCGTAGGCTTGCTGGTCGTGCTGATCCTGCTGCCTCCGTCGGAGGGGAAGACCCCGCCCCGCTCCGGCCGGCCGGTGAACCCGGACACGCTGAGCCTGCCGGCACTCAACCCCGGCCGGGAACGCGTGCTCGACGCGCTCGTCGCGCTCTGCACCGGGCCGGACCGGACCCGGGCCAGGGAGGTGCTCGGACTCAGCCCGGGACAGGACGAGGAACTGGACCGCAACGCCCGGCTACGCACCGCGCCGGCCCAGCCGGCGGCCAGGGTCTACACCGGGGTGCTCTACGACGCACTCGGGGTCGGCACCCTGCCCGGTCCGGCCCGAACCCGGGCCCGGCGTCGGGTACTCGTCTTCTCCGGCCTCTGGGGAGCGCTCCGGCTGGACGACCGGATCCCGGCGTACCGGTGCGCGATCGGGGTGAACCTGCCCGGGCCGGGCGGGCTGGCGGCGTACTGGCGCGGGCTGCTCGACCCGGTGCTCACCGAGGCTGCCGGCGGCGGGCCGGTACTCGACCTGCGCTCCAGCGGGTATGCGGCGATGTGGCGGCCCACCGGACGGCTGGCCGAGCGCACCCTGACGGTCCGGGTGCTGCACGAGCAGGTGGTCGCCGGGGAGGTCCGGCGCTCGGTGGTGAGCCACTTCAACAAGGCGAGCAAGGGTCGACTGGTCCGCGACCTGCTGCTGGCCGGCGCGGCGCCCCGGTCGATTGGCAGGCTGGTCGAGGCGCTGCGCGACCTCAAGTACACGGTCGAGGAGCAGCCGGTGGCCGCTGGCCGCCCGCGTCAGCTCGACCTGGTGGTCACCGAACTGTGACGTCGACCGGGACGGCCGGCCGACTGTGCCGGCCACCCGGCGAAACGGCCGACCGGGCGCCCTGTCCCGGTCCGGGGCGCTTGTCGGTGGCCCGGGGACCGTAGGAGGTCATCAGCACCGGCAGGTCGAGCAGCGCCCCGATCGTCGTCGGCCAGTCGTCCGGCCGGAACAGCACCGCCGGCCCGGCCCGACGCAACAGGGCGGTCAGCTCCGCCTGGTGGGCCAGATCGCGCGCCGGCCCGGGGACGAGCCGGAACAGCGGCGCCCGGTCCACCTCGTAACCGGTGCAGACCCGCAGCGCCGGTTCCCGGTCCGGTGCGTCGGCGTGGGTGACGGCCAGCGCGTCGACCCCGCCACAGACCTGTACGGCGTACCGGTGCGCGACCGCGTCGAAGTGCCCGACCCGGAACGGCCCCTGCCATCGTCCCGTGCCGTTGTGCGGCTCGGGCAGGCGCAGCGCCGGATCCTCGGTCACGAACGGACCCGCCCCGTGCCGGGTGGTGTACGTGCGCACCACCCCGAGCCGCAGTGCCGACCGGTCCGCCTCGGCAAGCAGCGTCGCCGCGTTGTCGAAGGTCGTCGTCGACCACGTCGTGTACGGGTGCCAGCCCCGCCACTCGTCCAGCAGCACCCCCTGCGCGCCCTCGAAGACGCACGGCCCGTCCCGCAACAGGCGCCGCCGGATCGCGATCCCGTCCACCACCGCGACCGCCTCGCCGAAGGCCCGGAACGCCGTCAGCACGTCGTCGAGCGGCGGGACGTCGAGCGGACCCAGTTCGTCGGTGAGCCGGTCGCGCAACCGGGTGAGCCGGCGGGCCAGGCGTACCGGGTCGCGCACGTCGGCGACCCGCGGGGCGTCGGGGTGCCGCTGCGCGTACGCCATGGTCTCGCCGACCCCGACCCCGCACGAACCGTGCCGGTCGGCACCGCGCCGCAGCTCCCGGAGCTGGTTCGCCCCGCGGTGCCACGGGGTGGCGAGCAGCGCGTCGCCGTCGACGGTCAGCAGCCCGAGCGGTTCCGGCACCCCCGACCGGGCCAGCGCCGCCGCCTCGGCCGCCAGGGCGAGCGGATCGACCACGACGAACCGCGACAGGTGGGTGGGCACGCCGCGCAGCGTGCCCGAGCCGAACTGGGCGAAGGTGTGGTGCCGCCCGTCGGGCAGCACCACGTTGTGCGCGGCCTGCGCGCCCCCGTTGAACCGGATCACGGCGGTGACCGGCTCCCGGGCGCAGAGCCAGTCCACAGTGGTCCCCTTGCCCGCGTCCCCGTAGCCGAGGTCGACGACAATGGTGTGGTTCACAGCCGGAGGTTCCCGCCGGTGCCGTCGTCGAGCCCGGTCAGGGCGACCGAGCTGCCGACCGGTTCCCGCCGGATCGGCGCCAGCGCCCGGCCGACGCTGGCCCCGGCCGTCGAGCCGAGGTCGTGGAGATCCCGCAGCCCGGCGTCGAGGTCGATGGCCTGCTCACCGAGCCCGACGGTGAGCGCGATGGTCTCGCAGACCGCGTCGAGGTCGTCGAGTTCCAGGACGTTCTGGCCGAGCAGTTTCCGCCAGGCGTTCAGGATGCGCGGGTCGCCGGCATAGCTGGAGCCGCTGGGCAGGATGTAGTAGACCTCGAAGCTGCGCCGCAGCTCACGGACGATCTCGGTGACCGGGATCGGCTCGGTGAGCTGGTCGCCGATCACCCGGCGGACCTCCGCCGGCTTGACCCGGTCGTACGGCAGCTCGTCGCCGATCAGGAACAGATAACCGGGCCGGCCCCGTCGGCGTACGCTGTCCAGCTCGGTGTGCCGGGCCATGAAGTACATCGCCAGCTCGTACGACTCGGTCTGCTGGCCGCCGCCACCGCCCTCCAGCACGATGTTGGCCAACTGGTCGTCCATCCGGTTGTCCGACTCGAACTGGCCGATCTGCAAGGGCACCCGGTCACAGGTGGCGTCGCCGACCGCCCCGAACAGGATCTGCGGATCCCGGGCGTAGCCCTTGCGCAGCAGCAGCCCCAGCAGTTGCGGCAGCTTCGTCTGGAGTACCCGGGGCACGTCCCGCATCGAGCCGGTGACGTCGAAGAGTACGGCGATCGGGGTCGAGTGCGGGTGTTCGGCGCTGTCCCGGCTCTCCCGGGCGGTCACCTTGTAGGGGCTGAGATCGGGATGCGCGGTGCGGGCACCGCCGTCGCTGTAGGCGAACGGGCTCGTTCCGGTGGCCGCGCGGTAGCTCGCGGCAGCCGAGTACACGTCGGTGGACCAGCGTCCACTGCCCATGGTGGTTCCCTTCGGTCGGGCCTGAGGGGATCAGGCCGGCATGGCGAACGGTCGGAATTGGCGGGGTCCGTAGAGGTCGTGCAGCAGGTCGTCGAGTTCGGCGAGGAGCCGCCAGGCGTCGTCGGGGCGCATCGCCGGGCGGTCCAGGCGGCAGCCGTCGGCGAACCGGCGCAGCGCGGGCGGCAGCCGCGGGCCGATCAGCCGGACCATCAGCTCGGCGGCGGCGTAGATGTCGGTGGCCGGGGAGGCGGGTCGGCGGCCGGGCACCTCGGGCGGATAGGCGTCGCGGTGCCGGGCGACGAGCGCGGGTATCCGCTGGCCGGGCGGGACCGAGTAGCACCAGTCGACCAGTGCGAGGCCGTGTTCGGCGGGTTGGATCAGCACGTGCTCGGGAAGCACCGCGCCGTGCACGAGGCCGGCCCGGTGTGCCCAGCCGAGCCCGACGAGCAGCCGGCGCCACATCCAGGCGGCGTCGCGCGGGTCGACGCCGTCGGGGTACCGGCGGGCCACCTCGGCGAGGTCGACGAAGCCGTCGAGCCGTTCCAGCACCGGTCCGGTGCGCCGGATCCCGGTCGCCGGGTCGTCGTGCGTGACGGTGTCCAGCAGCTTCGGCGCGTAGGCCCGGAACCGGTGTTCGCCCCGCCGGGCGAGTTGGTCGAGGGCGTCGATCTCGGCGCGGGCCAGATCGCCGTCGGTCGGGTCGCGGGGCAGTTTCAGCAGGCCGCGCAGGGGCCCGTCGGCGACCTCGCGCAGGGTGCCGACATCACCGCTGGCGAACTCGGCGCCGACGGCCCAGCGGTGGCGCCGGGTCCGGATGACCGCGTTGCTGGCGGCCCAGAGCGCGGCGAGCCGGGCCAGGGCCGCCGTCGCGGTAGCGGTGCGACCGGCCGGCGCGACGTCGGGGTGCAGGATCTTGACCATCCGGCGGTACGTCGTCGCGCCGTCGACGAATATCTCGGCCGGGGTACCCGCCCGCTCCACCAGGGCGACCGCCTCGTCGAAGCCCATCGTCTCCTCGCCTTCCCGCAGGCTTTCGGTGCCGCTCCGCCGGCCCGGCCTGGTCCCCCGGTAGCGACCGTTGCGGCACGACGGCCCCGTCCGGCCGGACCCGCCCGTCGCTTCGGAATCCCGTGGCCGACTCACCGGATCTGCTCCTCCCGGGTCGGCCGGAGCAGGGCCGGATGCAGCAGGGTGGCGTCCCCGGCCCGGTAGAGCCGGGCCCGTGGCCCGCCCCGCTCGCCGCCCCGGCTGGTCGTCGCGCCGGTGCTCTCCACGAAGCCGGGCACCGAGAGCACCTTGCGGTGGAAGTTGCCGGGGTGCAGCGGCTCGCCCCAGACGGCGGTGTAGACGGCGCGCAGTTCCCCGATGGTGAACTCGGCCCCGAGGAACGCCGTGCCCAGCGGGGTGTACTCCAGCTTGGCGCGGGCCCGTTCCAGTCCGTCGGCGAGCACGGCGTCGTGGTCGAAGGCCAGCTCCCGGACGTCGTCGACGGGCAACCACGCAGCGCTGGCGGCGTCGCCACCGGCCCGGGGATCCGGCAGGCTGGGCGCGAAACCGAGGTAGGCCACGGACACCACCCGCATCCGTGGGTCCCGCCCCGGGTCGCCGTAGCTGCGCAACTGTTCGAGGTGGACCCGGGCCAGGGCCGCCTCGCCGGGGCGCAGCCCGGTCTCCTCGGCCAACTCGCGGCGGGCCGCCTCGGCCAGCGTCTCGTCCCGGACGAACCCGCCGGGCAGGGCCAGCCGCCCCCGGTGGGGGTCTTCGGCCCGTTCCACCAGCAGCACGTGCAGCGCACCGTCCCGGATGGTCAGCACCACGATGTCGACGGTGACCGCGACAGGCGGAAACGCCGTCGGGTCGTACCCGGCGAGGATGGTGGAGTCGGCGCGCATCGTCCGTCCCTCGTTATTCTCAGACTGAGTCTTTCTCAGTTCGAGAACAAACTACCGCGCGGTGCTCCACGTTTCAACCCCGGCCGGACCGGCCCGGGACGACGCGCCGTCACCGGGCCGTGACCGTCCATAGAGGCTGGTCGGGAAGGCGTTTCCCCACTGGCCTCCGCGCGGGAACCGATCGACGGGCGGGCTAAGATCTGCTCGCGTTCGCAACCCTCGAACCACATCCCGGGAGTGCCCGTGACAAACCAGGACCGCGTGCCGACCGGCATCGACACCACCCAGATGAGCCACGCCCGCGCCTACGACTACGTGCTCGGCGGCAAGGACAACTTCGCGGTGGACCGGGAAGCGGCCAAGCAGGTCATCGCGCTCGCCCCGGACCTGCCCGCCCTCGGCAAGGCGCAGCGACGCTTCCTGCTCCGGGTCACCCAGATGTGTGCCGACGCCGGCATCAAGCAGTTCCTCGACATCGGCGCCGGCATCCCCACCGCGCCGAACGTGCACGAGACCGCTCGGGCCATCATCCCGGACGCCCGGGTGGTCTACGTGGACATCGACCCGATCGTCTTCATCCACAACCGGGCCCTGCTCGCCACCGACGAGAACGTGGCCTCGATCCAGGCCGACGTACGCCAGCCGGACGCACTCCTCGACGACCCGCAGGTGCAGCGGCTGATCAACCTCGACGAGCCCGTGCTGCTGCTCTTCATCGGCCTGTTCCACCTGGTCACCGACGCCGAGGACCCGGCGGCGCTCATCGCGCGGTTCCGCGAGCGGATGGCGCCGGGCAGCTACGTCTGCATCTCCCAGTTCTGCACCGACGGCAGCGACCCGGCGGCCAAGGCGAAACTGGAGGAGATCTCCGCCAACTCCCCCGCGCCGATGACGTTCCGGCGCCGCGACGAGATCGAACGCCTCTTCGAGGGCTTCGAGTTGCTCCCGCCCGGCGTCGTCGACGTGCAGAAGTGGTGGCCGGACGAGCAGGCCCCGCCGACCATGCTCAAGGTCGCCGCCGGGGTCGGCCGGAAGCTCTAGCTCTAGCCACCGGTAGCGCCGGTCGGCGGCGGGTCAGCCCGACCGGCGCCGGCCGGGCACCGTCGGTCAGCTCCGCTGCGACGCGAGATCGGCAAGTACCTCGAGCATCGCGGTCACCGCCGGAGCGCGGATCTCCGGCCTGGCCGTCACCGCGAGGAGCTGTCGGGTCGGCAGCACCGGACTGGTCGGGCGCAGCACCACGTCGCGGCGCACCGCCACGGCGGCCAGGGTCGGCATCAGCATCACGCCGACACCGGCCGCCACCAGCGCCTGCTTGCCGCTCCAGTCGTCGCACCAGAACCCGATCCGGGGTGCGGCGCCGAGCGCCTCGGTGAGCGGGGCGACCGGCCCGAGACAGTCCGGATGTGCCCCGTCGATCCAGGTCTCGCCGCCCAACTCGGCCAGCCGGACCCGGCGGCGCCGCGCCAGCCGGTGCTGGGCCGGCAGGACGACCTGGAGTTCCTCGTCGAGCAGGGGCACCAACTCGACACCCTCGACGTGCATCCGGGGCGGCTCGGCACCGACCGGGGCGTCCCGGGCCGCCTGCGGTTCGTCGTAGAGGTGCCAGTCGGTCACCAGGGCCAGGTCGATCCGCCCGTCCCGGACCGACGGCAGCAGCGCCGCCTGGTCCAGTTGCCGCAGGCTGAGCGCCACCCCGGGATGGAGCCGGCCGAACCGGCGGACCGCCTCCGGCACGAAGTGCGTGTTGACGCTCGGAAAGGCGGCCAGCCGGAGTTCACCTGACTCCAGCTCCGCGAAGGAGGCCAGCCGGGCCTCCAGGTCCCGCAGCCGGTCGAGACTCTCCCGGGCCATCTCGATCGCGACCGCACCGGCCGGGGTCGGCCGGACACCACGGGCGTCCCGGCTGAACAGCCGTACCCCGAGCCGCCGTTCCAGGCCTGCCACCTGGCGCGAGACGGCGGGCTGGGTCAACGAGAGCGCCGTGGCCGCCGCCGAGAACGAACCGCGTTCGCCGACCGCGACGAGTACCTGCAACGACCAGGGGTCAAGCATGCATCGAGCTTATGGCAGACCCAACCAACCCGCAGTTGTCCGCATGGCAGATCAGGTCGACGCTTGACCGGTGAGTCCAATCCGCACGATCCCGGGGTACGACCCGGACGCCGGCAGCGTCACCGTCGCCCGGATCGCCGACCAGTTGGCCTTCCTGTCCGGGTGGCTGCCACCACCGCCGGCCCGGATCCTCGACGCGGGCTGCGGGCGTGGCCACCTCGCCCGGGCTCTCGGCCAGGCCGGCTACGCCGTCCTCGGCGTCGACGTCGACCCGGTGGCCGTCGCCTCGGCCGCCACGCGCGGCGTCGCGGCCCTCGTCGCCGACCTGGCCGAATACCGGGACGAGTACCAGTTCGACGTGGTGCTCTGTTCGCTCTCCCTGCACCACATGACGGACCTCGCCGCCGCGCTGGGACGGGCCCGGTCGCTGCTGCGGCCGGGCGGGTTGCTGGTGGTCGACGAGTTCGCCTGGGAACGGGCGGATGCCGTCACCGCCGGCTGGTACCACGACATGGCGGCAGTGCTCGGCGCCGCCGGGCTACTCGGACCGGGGCCCGACACCGGGCCGGTCGAGGCGCCGCACGCGCAGTGGGTCGATCGACACCGGGACGAGTACCGCCTGCACTCGGGGGAGGCGGTCACCAGGGCGATCGGCACGCTCTTCGACATCCGCGAGACCGCGCGGGTGCCGTACCTGCACCGCTATCTCGCCGACCGGCTCGGCGACGACGCCGACGGGCTGGCGGTCTTCACCGTACTGCGACACATCGAGCGTCTGCGAGTGGCCGACGGCGGCCTCACCGCGGTCGGCCTGCGGCTGCTCGCCCAGGCCCTTCCGGAAGGGAACTGAAATGCAGATAGCCAACATCGACCAGGCCGAGGCGTGGAACGGGCCAGAGGGTGTCAACTGGGCGGCGCAGAGCGAGCGCGACGACCCGGTCAACGGCGCGGTCACCGACACGCTGCTCAGCACCGCCGCGATCGGGCCGGAGGACCGGGTCCTCGACATCGGCTGCGGTACCGGCGGGACGACCCTGCTGGCCGCCCGGCTGGCCACCCGGGGTCGGGTGCTCGGCGTCGACCTCTCCGCGCCGATGCTCGACCAGGCCCGTGTTGCCGCGGACTCGGCGGGTCTGCGCAACGTCGAGTTCACCCAGGGCGACGTGCAGGTGTTCCCGTTTCCGGACGGTGGGTTCGACGTGGCGATCAGCCAGTTCGGCATCATGTTCTTCGCCGACCCGGTGGCAGCCTTCCGCAACGTCCGTCACGCGCTGCGGCCCGGTGGGCGGCTCGCCTTCGTCTGCCCCCGCGCCATGACCGACAACCCCTGGTACGTGGCCCCGCTCTCCGCGCTCTGCGACCAGCCCGACCCGGACCGGCTGCCCGACTCCTCGATGTTCTCGCTGGCCGATCCGACCCGGCTGGCGGAGGTGCTGGGCGGGGCCGGCTTCACCGACGTGCGTCCCCGACCCCTCGACGTCCCGATGACGTTCGGGGCCGACCCGGAGGAGGCGGCCGACGGGTTCCTCGGTTCGGGACCGGTGCTCGCGGTACTGCAACAGGACGGCGGGCCGAGCGCCGAGACGGCCCGGCGGATTCTCGCCGAGACGCTGCGCTCGTACGAGGGTCCCGACGGGGTACGGATCCCCGGAGCGCACTGGCTGGTGACCGCCCGCCGACCGTAGCGCTGCCCCGAACCGCTGTCGGGGCTTCGGGCGGTCGTGCCCGCCGGTGACCGGGACGTCGCGATCACCGGCGGGGCGGCGACGGTCAACCAGTACCTGCGGGCCGGGCTCATCGACGAGCTGCGTACCCACGTCGCCCCGATCACCCTCGGCGCGGACGAGCGGCTCTTCGTGGACGTACCCCGACTGGAGCTGCGGATCCGGTCGGCCCGGGCCGCGTCGCTGGCCACCCACGTCACCTACCGGATCGTCCGCTGACCCGCTCGCGGCGGTCGCGCCGTGTCTGCGCGCCGCCTGCGGCCGGGATACGCCGCCGCGACCGTACTTTCGGCCGGTTCGGCGCCCGGCCCGGTTCCGTAGCCTGACCGGCGTGAACGTTGCGAACCACGGTCGAGCCCGGGTCGCCGCCGACGTCGCGCTCGGCATCCTCTTCGGCGCGGCCCTGCTGGGCACCGCGACCGCGCTCGCCGCGAGCTGGGGTGGCCATTACTGGCTGTTCGACTGCGCGGTCGGAGCGCTGGCCTGCGGAATCGCGCTGACCCGTCGGCGGCACCGGCTGCGGGCGGCGGTCGCCGGCCTCGCCGTCGCGGCGGTCGCCACAGCGGTCGCCCGGGTCGCCGGGCTGCCCGCCGAGCCCGGCCCCGCCACCGCCCTCGCCCTCGCCGTGCTGACGGGTTCCGCACTCCGGAACCTGCCGACCCGCCCGGCCGCCGGGGTCGCGGTCGCCGGGCTGGGCATCGTGGTCGGCTCCCAACTCGCGTTCCCGTCCTCCTCCGGCACGGGTCTCGGCACCGTCGCCGGGCTGAACGCCCTCGGCTGGCTCGCCGCGCTGACTGTCGGGCTGGGCCTGCGCCTGCTGGCCGCCCGTCGCCGGGCCATGGCTGAGCGGGTACGCCGGGACGAGCGGCTGGAACTGGCCAGGGAGTTGCACGACGTCGTCGCCCACCACATCACCGGCATCGTGGTACAGGCGCAGGCGGCCCAGATCGTCGCCCGCCGGAATCCCGATCGGGCCGGCGCGGCGCTGGCCGGCATCGAGTCGGCCGGGTCGGACGCGCTGGCCGCGATGCGCCGGGTGGTAGGGCTGCTGCGCGACACCGACGACGCCGCCCCGACCAGCCCCAACCCGGAACGCCTGGACGACCTGGTACGGCGCTTCGCCGGTCACGGGCCGGCGGTACGGCTGCGGTTGCCGGACGGCGAGGACACCTCGACATGGCCGCCCGAGGTGACGAGTACCGTCCACCGGGTGGTGCGGGAGTCGCTGACGAACGTCGCCAGGCACGCCCCGCAGGCCCGCTCGGTCACGGTGACGGTCGACCGGGACCGGTCAGCGGTCACCGTGGAGGTGGTCGACGACGCCCCACCTGCCACGACCCGTTATCCCCACCGGGCCGGCTACGGACTGCTCGGGATGCGGGAACGCCTCGAGGCGCTCGGCGGCACCCTCCGGGCCGGGCCGCGTCCGGACGCCGGCTGGGCGGTACGCGCCACCGTGCCCGTCGCGGCCGGGGAGCGTCGGTGACCATCCGGGTGCTGCTCGCCGACGACCAGGCGATGGTACGCAGCGGACTGCGGCTCATCCTCGAGGACCAGCCCGACATCGACGTGGTCGCCGAGGCGTCCGACGGAGGGCAGGCGGTCGCGCTCGCCCGACGGCTGCGCCCCGACGTCAGCCTGGTGGACATCCGGATGCCCCGGCTCGACGGCATCGAGGTGACCCGCGCGCTTGCCGGCCCCGAGGTGCCCGATCCACTCCGGGTAGTCGTGGTCACCACGTTCGACCTCGACGAGTACCTCTACGGCGCACTGCGCGCCGGAGCCGTCGGCTTCGTGCTCAAGGACGCCGGCCCGACGCTGCTGGTCGAGGCGGTCCGGGCCGCACACGCCGGTGACGCGCTGGTCTCGCCCTCGGTCACCGTGCGACTCCTGCGCCACCTGCGGACCATCGGGGCACCCGGCAACGGGCGGCCCGCCCGGGCACTCTCCGAACGCGAGATCCAGGTCGTCCGGGCCGTCGCCGCCGGGCGTACCAATCAGGAGATCGCCGCCGAGCTGTTCATCTCGATCAGCACGGTCAAGAGTCACCTTTCCGGCATCCAGACGAAGCTGGGGCTGCGCAACCGGGTCGAGATCGCGGCCTGGGCCTGGCAGAACCATCTCGTCGGGCTCGGCTAGGGGTTGCACCGTCATCGCGTTGCGGAATTGCGCAACGAATTCAGGAATTGATCTCCGTCCCGTCGGTAAATCGATACTGTCTGACCTCGCGACCCTGTATGTGTACGTCAGGCTGCGTATTTTCGATTGCCCGCTGTTGTGTCAGCCTGTCGTAGACGCGGGGGCGGAGATGACGATGACCAACGGGGTGGAATTCGGGCTGCTCGGGCCCGTCGAGGTACGGGTGGACGACCGGCCGGTGCCGGTCCGGTCGCCGAAGTGCCGGATACTGCTGGCGACGCTGTTACTGGAGCCGGGCCGGCTCGTCCCGATCGGCCGGCTCGCCCAGGCGATCTGGGACGACCGGCAGCCGGACAATCCGCGCCGGGCGGCGCAGTTGTACGTCACCCGGCTGCGCGCACTGCTCGACGAGGCGGGTGCGCCACCAATGATCACCACCGGCTCCGACGGCTACCTGATCGAGGTTGCCGAGGACCGTGTCGACCTCGGGCGGTTCCGAAACTGGCTGCTGGCGGCCGACGGGGCGGCTCGACGCTCCGATCCGGACGGTGCGGGTACGGCACTGCGCGCGGCACTGCGCCAGTGGCGCGGCGATCCGCTCTGCGACGTACCGTCGGAACTGCTGCACCGGGAGTGCGTACCCGGCCTGGCTGAACAGCGACTCCGTGCTCTGGAGCGGCGGATCGACGCCGACCTGCGGCTCGGCCGGTACGCCGATCTCGTCGAGGAGTTGCGCGGACTTACCGCCCGGGACAGCCTGCGGGAACGGCTGTGGCTGCAACTGGTCACCGCGCTGCACCGCAGCGGTCGCCGGGCCGAGGCGCTGGACGCCTATCACCAGGCGCGTCGACATCTGGCCCGGGAGCTGGGGCTCGACCCGGGCGAGGAGTTCCAGCGGCTGCACGCCCAGGTGCTCGCCGGCACCCCGACGGCACCCGCCGAGGCGGTGCGGCTGCCACCGGTACCCCGGCAACTGCCGCCGGACGTCCGCGGCTTCGCCGGGCGGACCGCCGAGCTGGACCGGCTGCACCGCCTGCTCCGCACCCGGGGCCTTCACCCCGGCGGCGCCCCGGGCGTCGTGGTGCTCAACGGTACCGCCGGGGTCGGCAAGACGGCGCTGGCACTGCACTGGTCCCGGCGGGTCGCCGAGTCCTTCCCCGACGGGCAGCTCTGGGTCAACCTGCGCGGTTACGACGACCGGGCCAGGGTGAGCCCCGAGCACGCGCTGACGCTGTTCCTGCGCGCGCTCGGGCTGCCCGCCGCCGAGATCCCCGCCGACCTCGACGGGCAGACCGGGTTGTATCGCTCCCTCATGGACGGTCGCCGGATGCTGGTGGTACTGGACAACGCGGGCGACGCCGACCAGGTCCGGCCGCTGCTGCCCGGCGGGACCGGAAGCTTCGTGCTGGTCACCAGCCGCAGCGAACTCTCCGCACTGGTGGTGACCGAGGGAGCCCGTCCGGTCCGGGTCGACCCGTTCACCGCTGACCAGGCCCGGCAGATGCTCGGTTCCCGGCTCGGGCAGCGGCGGATCGAGGCCGAGCCCGAGGCGGTGAACCGGATCGTCGAGGCGTGCGGGCGGCTGCCGCTGGCCCTGGCCATCGTCGCCGCCCGGGCCGTCGCCCGTCCCGCCTTCCCGTTGGCGGCGCTGCACAGGCAACTGGGCGAAGCCGGGGACGGGCTGGACCGGTTCGCCAGCCCGGACACGGCGGTGGACGTACGCGCGGTCTTCTCGTGGTCGTACCGGACCCTCGGCACGCCGGCCGCCCGGCTGTTCCGGCGGCTCGGCCTGCACCCCACGCCGGAGCTGTCCGCCCCGGCCGCGGCGACCCTGGTCCAAGCCGACGAGCCGCAGAGCCGGGTACTGCTCGACGAACTCGCCGCCGCGCACCTGGTCAGCGAGCACGCCCCGGACCGGTTCGTCGTGCACGACCTGCTCTACGCGTACGCCGCCGAACTCGCCACCGCACAGGATCCGCCAGCGCTGCGCGACGACAGTCAACGTCGGCTGGTCGAATGGTTGACGCGCAGCGCCCTGCACGCCCGGCCACTGCTCCAGCCGAGCGAATCCGAGGTGACGGTGCCCGGGGTTCCCCGGGACGTCACGCCGCTTGTCTTTCCCGGGGAGCGGCAGGCGCGGGAGTGGTACGGCACCGAACGGCACAACCTGGTCGCCGCCGTGGAACTGGCGCAGGCCCGCGGCTTCGACGACCTCTGCTGGCGTCTCGCCTACGCCAGTTGGATCCACCTGCACCTGACCCGGGCCTGGGGCGAGCTGATCCGCACCCATCGGGCCGGGCTGTGCGCCGCCGAGCGGGCCGGTGACCGGGTCGGCCAGGCGCACATGCTCAGCGGCATCGGCACCGCCTACCGGTCGACCCGACAGACCGCGCTGGCGGTGCAGACCCACCGGCGAGCCCTGGAGATCTTCCGGGAGGTGGACGACCCGGCGGGCATCGCGACGGTGCTGAGCAACCTCGGCGCCGCGTACCGGGACGCCGGTGAGCACCACCGCTCGCTGCGGTGCAGCCGGCAGGCGTACGCGCTGGAACGGGCGCACGGCGAGGCCGGGAACATGTCGATCTCGCTCTACCAGATCGCGCTGACCCTGACCGTCGCCGGACGCCCCGCCGAGGCGGTACCGGTGATAGCGGAGTCCCTGGAGATCTTCCGGTCGATCGGCCACCGCCGGGGCGAGGCAAGGGCGTTGCAGGCCGCCGCGACCGCGCAGAGCCGACTGGGCCGGCACGGCGCCGCGATCGACCACTACCGGCGGGCCGCCGAGATCTACCGGGACCTCGACGACCGCTGGTACCAGGCGGCCAGCCTGCACCGGCTCGGCGACGCGCTGCGGACGGCCGGGCGCTGCCAGGACAGCCGGGCGGTCTGGCGGCAGGCCCTCGCCGCCTACGAGGAACTCGGCGCGCCGGACGCCGCAGTCCTGCGCGCCAAGCTTCAGGACTGACTCGCCGCCGATCCGGTCAGCCGAACCGTCGACGTAGCTCCCGGAGCAGCTCCCCGACGTCGGTTACCAGCAACTCTGGTGCGGGGTGCCGCGCTGCCGAGATCGCCGGGTGGGTTGGTCCGGAAACCCGGTCGCCCCACCCGGCGGCCGTTTCCAGCAGCGGGTCAGGCCGCTCCGGCAGGCCGGCTCTCGCCAGTCGGCTCAGCAGTCCCCGACGACTCGGTCGGGCTCGACGACTCGACCGCGCTGGACGACTCGTCCGCGCTGGACGGCTTGGCGTCGCTGGTGGTGGCGGTCGATTCGGCCGGGTCGTTGGTCGCCGCCGACTCCGCCGGGTCGCTGGTCGACTCCGCCGGCTTCACCTGCTCGGTGGTCGCCGGGACATCCACCGGCGCCGGCTCGGTGCTCACCGGCTCGATCAGCCCCGCACCGGCGGTCGCCGCCGCTCCGGTCGACTTCTCGCTCTCCTCGTCGTCGCCCTCTTCGCCCTCGTCGTCGCCCGCTTCGTCCTCGTCCTCTCCGTCTTCCTCGTCCTCGTCCTCGTCTTCTTCGTCTTCCTCGTCGTCTTCGTCATCGTCGGTGGCGTTGGGATCCGTCCAGGAGAACTCGATCTCGACGGAGATCTCGGCGCCTTCGCGCTCGATCTCCAGCTCACACTCGACCTGATCGGTGACGGCGACCGCGCCGCCCGCGCCGTAGAAGATCTTCCCCTCCGAATCGAGCTGGTGGGCCAGCTGGCGCAGCCAGCCCGCCAGGTCCGCCCGCGACACCGTACGCTCGTCCTCGTAGATTTCCATGGCCGACATGCTCGCACTCAAGACAGGGTCCGCCGCGCCTGGGTCCGACAGATCTCGACCGGCCGCGATGCCCCGCCACACACACCGATGCCCCGCCACACAACGCCGATCCCCCGGAACCGCACCGCCCGGCCCGGTGACCGCGACACGGGTCGGTCCCGGCCCGTCGAGCGGCTTCGTGGTAGGCAGTGGCCAGGACCGCGACCGGATCGTCCACCGCCCGATGGCGGTTGGCGCGGCCGCGAGGCAGGAGAGACGAGAGAGCATGACGGGTCAGCGGATCGGCTTGGTGGTGCACGAGGGCCGGGCGGCGGCGGTGGCGGCGGCCGGCGCCGTCCGCCGCTGGGCGGCCGAGCACTCGATCGGGGTCAGCGACATCGACGTCTGGGAGCCGTCCTGGGAACACCGGCAACGGCGCAACGCGGGTGACGAGGCCGAGGCCGCCGGTCATCCGGCGCTGGTGGTCACGGTCGGCGGGGACGGTACGTTCCTGCGGGGCGCGCGGATCGCCGCCAAGGACGGGGTACCCGTGCTCGGCATCAACGTCGGCCGGGTGGGTTTCCTGACCGAGATCGAGCCGACCGAGATCGACACGGCGCTGGAGGCGTTCTTCTCCGGCCGGGTACAGCTCGACGAACGACTGATGCTTACGCTGTGCGCCTCCCGGCCGCTGGAGATCCCCGGCGGGATGGAGGCGCTGCTGCGCTACGGGCGCGGGCCGCTGCTGCCGCCGCCCCCACCCCTGCCCCCTACCGCCGAACCCGCCGACCAGCCCGGCGTGGCGCTGGACGTCACCGCACTCAACGACATCGTCTTCGAGAAGCTGGCCCGGGACCGTCAGGCCGGCCTCGGGGTGTACCTGGACCAGACCCTCTTCGCGTCCTACTCGGCCGACGCCCTGGTGGTGGCCAGTCCGACCGGCTCCACCGCCTACAACTTCGCCGCCGGTGGCCCGATCCTCTCCCCCAGGCTCGCCGCGCTGGTCCTCACCCCGGTCGCCCCGCACATGGTCTTCAACCGCAGCCTGGTGATGGCCGCCGACGAGGCGGTGACGGTACGGGTCCTCGAACAGTCCGGGCAGGTGGCGGTCAGCGTGGACGGGCAGCTTCGCGGCGTACTCGATCCCGGGGACTGGGTGACCGTGCTGCCGGCGCGCGAGCCGGCCCACCTGGTGCGGCTGCGGCCATCCGGGTTCTACTCCCGGTTGCGGGAGCGGTTCTCCCTCGCCGACGCGCCCGCTGCGGTGGCGGACAGCCGACGGCCCGACCAGGCCGACGGCTGACGCACCCGGCGCAACCGCGCCGGCCAGGTGGCGTGGCGCCGGCCCGGTGGTTTAGTTCGGGTCCGGTGGTTTAGTTCGGGTCCGGTGGTTTAGTTCGGGTCCGGTGGTTGATACCGGCCCCGGTGGCCTAGTACCGGCTGGGGTCTGCGCCGTTCGGGCTGTACACCGGCGGCTGCGAGTGCGGGTGCCCCTGGTGGTGCGGCTGGTGCGCCTGCTGCTGCGGCTCGAACATGTTCACGGGCGGCTCCGGCTGCTCGACCGGTTCGAACACGTTCATCGCCGGCTCCGGCTGCTCCACCGGCTCGCGCTGCTCCGGCAGGTCGGGCTGCTCGGCCGGTTCCGCCGGCGGCTCGGCCATGGCCCGGTTGGCCTCCTGGCGCACCGCCACCATCTGGTACTCGCCGGTCTCCCCGGTGATCGCCGCGGCGGCCAGTACCGCGGCGGCGGCCCGGTCGGCCAACCGCTTCGCCTCCCGCTGGGTCCGGGCCCGTACCTCGGCCGCCTGCCGCTCGGCCTGCTCGGCCGCCCGGCGGGCCTCGTCCAGGCGGTTGAGTTCGGCGGTCAGGTCCTGCCGGACCTCACCGAGCCGCTGCTGCAACTGGGCGAACTCCTGCTCCGCCGTGGCACCCTCCTGGCGGGACTGCGCCAGCTTCTGCTGTGTGGTCTCCTGGGCCGCCTGCAACTGGGCGAGCGACTGCTGCCGCGTCTCGATCTTGTCCTGGAGCGCCGCGAGCTGCTGCTGGTGCGCCGCCGCCTGCTCCTCCGCGCGCCGACGCAGGTCGGAGGCGTACTGCTGGGCCTCTGACCGGAGGTTCGCGTTCTCCTCCTCGACCTGCTTCTGCGCCCGGGTCAGCTCCGCCTCGGTGCTGTTGCGCAGCTCGGTCAGCTCCCGCTCCACGTTGGCCTGCCACTGGCCAAGCTCCTGCTGGGTACGCGCCCGGGCCGCCTCGATCTCCTGCTGGATCTGGTTGCGCGCCGCCTCAAGCATGGACTCGGCCTGGGCCTGTGCCCGCTCGGCCTGCTGGGCGCTCCGCTCGCTGACCCGTTGCGCCTCCTGCTCGGCGCGCTCCCGGCTCGCCTCACCCTCGGCCACCAGCTTCTCGGCCTGCTCGCGCGCGTCCGCGAGGACCCGTTCCGCCTCGTTCTGGTGCTCGGTCGCCCGCTGGGCGGCGGCGTCGACGATCACGCCGGCCTGCTTCTCGGCCAGCGCCATGATCTGGTCGACCATCGGGCCCAGGTCGCGGAAGGACGCCCGGTCCACCTGCGGCGGCCGGTCCCGCAGTTCGGTCAGCTCGGCCTGCACCTGCTGGAGATGGACGGTCAGCCCCTGGATGTGGCTGAACGCCTGCTCGCGCTCGGCGATCAGTTTCGAGAGCTCGTTGGCCGTCTGCGCCACGTACTGCTCGACCTGCCGCTTGTCGTAACCGCGCAGCGTGGTCTCGAAACTGGGCCGCGAAGTCTTGTCCTCGTGCAGGTCGAACAGCTCCTGGCCTTGGGACATGCGCCATCCTCCATACGGTCGCGAGCCCGTGCCGGCGTCCGGGGCACACGCCGCAGGGGTAGGGCTCAACCGGCGGAGCATACACCTGCCGACGGCCCGACGGCATGGCCCGGCCTATGTGTACCCCGGCCCGGCAATGCCCCGCCGGCCGCCACTGCGGACGGTCGACGGGGCGTACGGGGCGGTTACCGAGGGCGTACGGTCAGAGCCCGGCGGCGTGCGCGGCAGGGGTACCGCCGACGATCGGCAGTACGATTCGGCTGGTCTTCAACGCCACGTCGATGGTGGCCCGGTTCGGGTCGGCCTGGCTGGAGTACTGCGGGTAGCTTCCGACGATGATCACCCCGATCCGGTGATCCGGCTGGAAGACGTAGTCCTCCGGCAGCAGCGGGAAGTCGAAGTTGTAGAGCTTGCCGGGAACCAACTGGGTGGCCCTGCGGATCGACTGGCGGTTCTGCGCGTCCAGGATGCCCTTGGTGACCAGTTCGAGATCGGCGGTGGCCACCCGCTTGCTGGTCTGCTTGTAGCAGCCGTCGTCGGTCGGGCTGGTCTCGCCCCAGCAGTCCTGGGTCTCCAGGGTGATGATGCCCTCCCCGGATGCCCGGTGTGCCACCCGTTCGGCGGTGCCGTAGTCGACCAGGATCGCCCCGAGGTTGGTGTCGGTGGCGTCGACGCCGGCCCGCAGCCGCACCACGGGTGTACCGGAGACGTGCAGCGGGGCACGCAGCGGCTCCGACAGGTAAGCCAGCCGGTTCGGCGTGACGGTGTCCGGATTGTTGATCATCGCGTCCTGGCGCTGTGCCGGGTCGTCGGCGAAGGTCTCGGTGGCCGGCTTCCTGGCCGGTACCAGCTTGAGGCCCCCGCCGGCACCGGCACCCGGCTGGAGGAAGACCTCGGTCTCGGTCGTCCCCGGGACCGGCCAGTCGGCGTGCGTCTCCCAGACGTCGGCGGAGCGCTCCAGGTCGACCCGGGGGTCCTCCATGATCCCGTTCGGTACCTGGTGCAGCCAGTAGTCGAACCAGCGGTGCAGGGTGTTCACCCAGACCGTCCGGCGGGAGTCGAACGGGTCGACGTGCCCCTCCTGGGAGAGCCAGAGCTTGCGCGGCACGCCGTGCGCGGCCAGCTCGTACCAGAACTTGCTGAAGTGGTCCGGGCGGACGTTGTCGTCGTTGAGCCCGTGGTAGAGCAGCACGCTGGCCTTGATCTTGTCGACTTTCCGGACGTAGCTGCGCTCGGCCCAGAAGGCCGAGTAGTCGCCGGTCTCGTCACCGTCGGCGGCGGCAAGCGCGTCCCGAACCGGTTTGCAGTAGGCCCGCCGGTCCGGGTTGGTCACCGTGTTGGCAAGCGACGCCACATAGCTGTTGCCTCGGGTGATCACCCCGTTGCTGCGGGTGTAGTCGTAGTACTCCGCCGGGCCGCTGATCGGCACGATGGTGGTCAGGCCCCTGACCCCGGTCACCGCCGTCGCCATCGCCAGCGAGCCGTCGTACGACTTGCCGACCATTCCGGTACGGCCGTTGTGCCAGTCGGCCCTGACCACCTGCCCGGCAGCGTTCCGGGCGGTGGCCCGGCCGTTCAGCCAGTCGATCGCCTGCTTGGCGCTGAGGTTGTCCGGCTCGCCGTTGGTGGTGGGGCAGCCGGTGGAGTTGTTGGTGCCGACCATGTCCAGCAGGATCACCGCGTAGCCGCGCGGCACGAAGTAGTTGTCGTAGAAGAGCGGCCACTTGTCGAGCAGGCCGTCACCGTCCAGGTCGGCCTTGCACTCGGACTCGTTGCCCCGGCAGACCGTCGAGTAGTACGGGCTGGCGTCCATGACGACCGGCACCTTGAGCCCGTCGGCGGTGGCCCTGGGGCGCATGACGTCGAACGCGATGATGTCGCGCAGGCCGTCGTTGTCGCTGTCGAACGTCGAGTCGACGAAGAGCCGCTCCCGGATCGCGTCGGCGTACCCGAACACCGGCTGGGTCACCCCGTCGCTCACCACGATCGCGGGTCCGGGCTGGGCGAATGCCGGTGACGTGCCGCCCAGTACGGCCACCGCCGCCATCGGCAGCACGGCGAGTCCGACCCGCCAGATCCTACTGATCCGACCCATACACACTCCTTTTTCGCCGATCAGGGGCGTGGGTAGGCTACGGGCGGAAATCGTGATCGAACAACGTACATATGTCGGAAGCTGACCCGTCCCGGTTCGACGGCCCGCGCAGGGACTCGACGCCCCCGCGCGCCGGGGCCTGCGGTGCGCGAAGCGCAGTAGGGTCGGCGTCCGAGGACCTGTCGACCCGGCGGCGGTGGTGGATGCGGCACAGTGCATCGGAGTCGTCGGCGGGGTTCCGGGTGGTGCCGGGCTCCGCCGACAGCAACGTGGTGCTGCACGTTCCGCACGCCGCTCGGCTGATCCCGCCGGAGGTACGCGCCGGACTGCTGCTCGACGACGCCGCCCTGGCCACCGAACTGGCCCGGATGACCGATGCGCACACCGACCTGATCGCGGCCCGGGCCGCGGGCTCCGCCCGGCGTACTCCGTGGATGTTCGTCAACCTGCTCTCCCGGCTCGTCGTCGATCCGGAGCGCTTCCCGGACGAGCGGGAGTCGATGCGGACGGTCGGGATGGCGGCCGTCTACACCCGGACCAGTGACGGTGCCCGGTTGCGTGCCGACGATCCGGTCGCCGAGGAGTTGCTGCTCGACAGGTGGTACCGCCCCTATGCCCGGGCGGTCACCGACCTGGTCGAGGCCCGGTTGGCGGTACGGGGTCGGGTGACCCTGCTCGACGTGCACTCCTACCCGAGCCGGCGGCTGCCGTACGAGATCGGCGGCATGCAGCGGCCGGCGATCTGTCTCGGCACCGATCCGGCGCACACCCCGGGCTGGCTGCTGGCGGCGGGTCGGGCGGCGTTCGCCGGCATCGGCGAGATCGGCGTCGACACCCCGTTCGCGGGTTGCTACGTGCCGTTGCGGCACTACGGCCGGGACCCCCGGGTGACCGCGCTGATGGTGGAGATCCGCCGGGACGGCTATCTGGTCGAACCCGGAGACGGCCGTCTGGTCGAGCCCGCAGGTCCGCCGACCGACGGCCTGGCCACGCTGGCGGAGGCGCTGGCCACGCTCGTCGACGCGGTGGACGCCGCTCCCGGACCGCCGCACCGGGCCTGACGTCGGGCACGGCGGTACGGCGGTCCGGGAGCGGGCTACACGGCGGCAGCGGCTCGGGTCGGGCTCGGTGACGTCCAGCGCCGCTACCGCACGGTGATCTCGTCTCCGGCCGGTTCCACAGGTACGGCGGTCGACGGCGGGGTCGACTTCGGCCGGAGTACCAGCGCCGCGACGACGGCGGCGGCGACGCCACCGACCACCCCGACGATCGCGGTGCTGGACATCGCCTCGACGAAGGCGTCCCGGGCCAACCGGGCGAGGTTGTCGTCGCCGGTGGCGGTGGCGATCCGCAGCGCGTCCCCGATGGACTCCCGGGCCGGGCCGGTCACCTCCGCCGGCATCGCGGCCCGGTACGTGGCGGCGAGTACGCTGCCCAGCACCGCGACGCTGAGCGCCGTGCCGATCTGCTGCACCGTGTCGTTGACCGCCGAGCCGACCCCGGCACGTTCCGGCGGCAGCGCGGCGAGCAGGGTGCCGACGGCCGGCGGCGCGGTGATGCCACTGCCCGCTCCGATCAGGACCAGCGCGACGGCCAGCGTCGGGTAGCCGTCGGCGGGTCCGATCGAGGCGAGCACGCCGAAGCCGGCGGCCATCAGCGACAGCCCGGTGGCGATCGCGACCCGGGCACCGAACCGCTTGTCGACCACCACCCCGAGGCCGTTGCAGGCCATCACGGTGACCAGCATCGGGATGAACGCCAGGCCGGCCCGCATCGGCCCGTAACCGAGGACGAACTGGAGGTACTGGGTCAGGGCGAGCAGTACGCCGCCGGCCGAGAGCGAGAGCAGCACGATGGAGAGGCTGGCGCCGGCGAAGTTGCGGTTGCGAAACAGCGCCATCGGCAGCATCGGCTCGGCGACCCGACGCTCCCAGAGCGCGAACGCGCTGAGCAGGACGGCCGCGCCGACCAGCCCGACGACCGTCGACGGCGACGACCAGCCCTCCTTGGCCGACGAGATGACCGACCAGACCAGCGCCGTCATCCCGGCGGTGGAGAGCAGCGCACCGAGCACGTCGGGTCGGCTCGCCGGACCGCGCGACTCGGGGACGATCAGCAGCACCGCGACGATGCCGAGGATGGCGATCGGGACGTTGAGCAGGAAGACCGACCCCCACCAGAAGTGCTGCAACAGCAGGCCGCCGAGGGTCGGACCGCCCAGGGCGCCGAGCACCAGCACCGAACTCCAGATCGCGATGGCCTTCTTCCGTTCGGACTCGTCGAAGACCGTGGTGAGGATCGAGAGCGTGCCGGGCATCAGGAAGGCGGCGCCGACTCCCATCAGGGCCCGGGCCGCGACGAGCTGACCGGGAGTCTGGCAGAGGGTGGCCAGCACCGAGGCGCCGCCGAAGACGGCGAGGCCGATCACCAGGCCGCGTCGCCGGCCGTGCCGGTCGGAGAGGCTGCCGGCAGTGAGCAGCAGGCCGGCGAAGACCAGGATGTACGAGTCGAGGATCCACTGGATGTCCGAGGCACTCGCCCCGAGGTCGCGGATCAGTGCTGGGATGGCGATGTTCAGCACCATGTTGTCGATGACGGCCACCAGCAGGCTCAGGCAGAGCACACCGAGGATCCACCAGCGACGCGGGTGGGACGTGGACACGAGGACCTCCGCTCGTACAGCGTTCGAGATTGCTCGCACACCGTACCAGGACTCTCGAACGGCGTACCAGAAAACTCGAACGCCGTACGACGGCCGGTAGACTGGCCGGGTCGAAAGGATCGTCGATGCCCAAGTCCGACCCGTTCACCAACTCGGTGTGGCTACGCCCGCCCCGCAGTCGAGGGGAGCAGCCCTCGCTGAGTCGTGAGCAGATCGTGCGGGCCGCGATCGAACTGCTGGACGCCGAGGGACTGGCCGGGCTGAGCATGCGCCGGCTCGGTACCCGGCTGGGTTCGGGCGCCACCTCGGTGTACTGGTACGTGACGAACAAGGACGAACTGCTCGAACTCGCGGTCGACGAGGTGATGGGCGAGGTCTACGTCCCCGAGGTCGGCGACACGAGCTGGCGGATCGGCGCGTCGGTGCTGACCACCGGCACCCGGGAGATGCTGCTCCGCCACCCGTGGGTCATCAGCCAGCTCGGCCTACGCCCCAACCTCGGTCCGAACGCGTTGCGCATCGGGGAACGTACCGTGGCCCTGCTCTCCGCGGCCGGCTTCTCGGGGCTGGAACTGTCGCACGCCAGTTCGCTGCTGACCTCCTACGCGATCGGCTCGGCGGCGACCATCTCGGCGATGGTCAACAGCATGCGCCAGTCCGACACCTCGGTGGGCGAGATGGCCGAGAAACTGGAGTCGCACCTGGGGCGGATCGCCGGCGACCATCCGCACTACGACAGGTGGCGGCAGGAGGTCGGGGCGGCCGCGTACACCACCGAGCGGATCTGGGACGAGAGCTTCACCTTCGGGCTGGACCGGCTGCTCGACGGGCTGGAGCGGTGGCTGGACCGACCGGACCGCTGACCGCCCCCGCACCGGCTGACCGCTTCGGCAGGCCGACCGGCTCCGCCGGCTGACCGCCCCGCCGGCTGACTGGTTCGGCAAGGCGGGCCGCACGGGCCGTGCGACTGCCGATCCCGGTGGCATGCTTCGGAGCCGGCAAGTCGGGAATGACCGCCCGATGCTGGGCTTCCTACCCGCCACGCCCTGGCCACTCGGCGCCAGTGTCGGCGTCTTCGCCGTCGCCGGCCTGGTCACGATCCTGGGCAGCATCCGGCTCGTCGCCTTGGGCGACGCCCTTTCGGACCGGACCGGCTGGGGCGAGGCCGTCTTCGGGGTGGTCTTCTTCGGCGTCGCCACCGGGCTCTCCGGGATCGTGATGACCGCGGTCACCGCGGCGGGCAACCATCCGCAGCTCGGCTACAGCAACGCGGTCGGCGGGATCGCCGCCCAGACCACCGCGGTCGCGGTAGCGGACGCCTTCCACCGCCGGGTCAACCTCGAACACGCCGCCGCCTCCTCCTCGAACCTGCTCTTCGGCTGCCTGCTGATCGCCCTGCTCACCCTCGCGCTGCTGGGCAGTTACAGCCCGAACGTCACAGTCGTCGGCATCCATCCGATCTCGGTGGTGATCGTCGCCTGCTACCTCGGCGGGCTCCGGTTGATCCGGACCGCCGGCACCAGGCCGATGTGGCAGGCGGTCGGCACCAAGGAGACCCAACCCGACGTACCGCAGGACCACGGCGCGCTCGACCGGCATGCCATGGGCACGCTCTGGCTACGGTTCGCGCTGGTCGGGGCGGTCGTCGCGGCGAGCGGCTGGGCCGTGTCGCTGGCCGCCGAGAGCGTCGTGGAGACCACCGGGCTCACCGCGGGCTTCACCGGCGGGGTGCTGCTCGGCATCGTGAACGGGCTGCCGGAGACGGTCACCGCGATCGCCGCCGTACGCCGGGGCGCGGTAACCCTGGCCGTCGCGGCGGTCCTCGGCGGGAACATCCTCGACGTGATCACGCTGGTGGTCGGCGACATCGCGTACCGGCAGGGCTCCATCTACCACGCCGCCGGCAACGACGACCTGTTCATCACCACCACCGGACTGTTCATGACCGCGATCCTGCTCTCCGGGCTGCTCGTCCGGCAGACCTGCGGCTGGGGGCGGCTCGGCTTCGAGGGCGTACTGCTGCTGGCCACGTACCTCGGGATGACGATCATCCTCGCCACCTGAGCCGTACCGGAACGCCGTCGACCCACTAGGTTTGGTGGCCACACCACGCGGGACGAGGAGGCCGGACTTCCGGTGGACGGCTACGGGCTACAGGTGGCACTTGTTCTGTTCCTGGTACTTGTCAACGCGGCGTTCTCCGGCAGCGAGATGGCGCTGGTGTCACTGCGGGAGAGCCAGATCCAGCGGCTGGAGCGGCAGTCGCGCGGCGGCCGGGTGCTGGCGAAGCTGGCCCGGGATCCGAACCGGTTCCTGGCCACCATCCAGATCTACATCACGCTTGCCAACTTCCTCGCCTCGGCCGCTGCCGCCGTCTCGCTGGCCGCTCCCCTGGTGCCGCTGCTCGGGTTCCTGGGTTCCGCCGCCGAGCCGGCCTCCGTCATCCTGGTGACGGTCCTGTTGACCTTCGTCAGCCTGGTCCTCGGCGAGCTCGCGCCGAAGCGGATCGCGATGCAGCGGGCCGAGGGCTGGTCGCTGGTGGTGGCCCGCCCGCTCGACGTGCTCGCCGCCTTCTCCCGGCCGGCGGTGTGGCTGCTCAGCAAGTCGACGAACGTGGTGGTCCGGCTCGGCGGGGCCGACCCGGAAGGCGGTCCGGAGGAGGTGAGCGCCGAGGAGCTGCGGGAGATGGTCACGGCGCAACGCGGGCTCTCCGCCGAGCACCGCACCATCATCAGCGGTGCCTTCGAGATCGCCGACCGGATCCTGCGGGAGATCCTGGTACCGCGCGGGCAGGTCGTCACGCTGCACGCCGACCTGCCCACCGCAGCGGCCCGGCGACAGCTCGCCGAGTCGGGGCACAGTCGCGCCCCGGTCGTCACCCGGGGCGGCCTCGACGACGTGATCGGCGTCGTACACCTGCGGGACCTGCTCGACGACGGCGGCACGGTCGCCGGGCACGTCGCCCCGGCGCTCTTCCTGCCGGAGACCCTCGGCGTCACCGACGCGCTGCGCCAGATGCGCCAGCAGCGCCAGCAGTTCGCCGTGGTGGTGGACGAGCGGGGGGCCAACGACGGCATCGTGACCATGGAGGACCTCATCGAGGAGATCGTCGGCGAGATCTACGACGAGACGGACCGCGACGTCCAGGCCGTGGTCCGGCAGCCCGACGGTACGCTCCTGGTCGCCGGCACCTTCCCGATCCACGACCTGCCCGACATCGGCCTCGACCTCGACGAGCCCGACGACGGCGACTACACCACCGTCGCGGGGCTGATCCTCGCCCGGCTCGGACACATCCCGACCGCCCCCGGCGAGACCGTCGAGCTGCCGGCCTTCACCGCACAGGTCGCCGAGATCGACAGGCACGCCATCACCAAGGTACGACTCCGGCCCCGACCCACCGGGGCGGACGGCGACGAGGCGGCCGACACCGTCGCCGGCCGTGGTTGAGGAGAGGTCGACCGGAGGGCTGCGTACGGCGGATCGACAATCTACGGTGGAGCGATCGTGTCCGATACGGAATCCTGGGGAACCAAGTGACGAAGGAAGCGCCGCCAGCAGACCACGCACGGCCGGACGGGCTCGACACCGGCGTGCCGCACTCCGCCCGGATCTGGAACTACTGGATGGGTGGCAAGGACAACTTCACCGCCGACCGGGAGGCCGGTGACGCCTATCGGCAACAGTTTCCCGGCATCGTCCCGCTGGCCAAGCAGTCCCGGCGCTTCCTGATCCGGGCCGTGCACCACCTGGCGACGGTGGAGGGCGTCCGCAACTTCCTCGACATCGGCACCGGACTGCCCACTCTGGACAACACTCACCAGGTGGCCCAGCGTGCCGCTCCGGAGTCCCGGATCGTCTACGTCGACAACGACCCGCTGGTGCTGACCCACGCCCGCGCGCTGCTCAGCAACACCACCCCGGAGGGGGTGACCGACTACGTCGACGCCGACTTCCACGACCCCGACCAGATCATCGCCGACGCCCGGAACATCCTGAACTTCACCCAGCCGATCGCGGTCATGTTCATGGGCGTGCTCGGCCACGTCGCCGACCACGAGGAGGCACGGTCCATCGTGGCCCGGGTGATGGCGGCGGTGCCCAGCGGCAGCTACCTGATCCTGTGGGACAGCACCAACACCACCGAGGGATTCGACGAGGCGCAGCAGGGTTACGACGACACCGGCGCGGTGCCGTACGTGCTGCGCAGCCCGGAGCAGATCGAGCGCTGCTTCGACGGCCTGACGCTGCTGGAGCCGGGCATCGTCTCGATCTCGCAGTGGCGCCCGGACAGCGACGACGCGGAGCCGGTCGACGGGTACGGCGGGGTCGGCCGCAAGCCCTGACGGCCGGATCAGGAGGCGGTGCGGGGGCCGAACGCGGTCAGGAACCGGTCCCGGAAGGAGTCCATCCGCCAGACCGGTGCCTGCCGGCCCGGCTTCAGCCCCTCCTGCCAGCCCCATCGGGAGATCCGGTCCAGCACAGCCGGGTCGTGCGCCACGATGCTGATGGGCACGTCCCGGCTGGCACCGATACCGGTGACGATCGGCGAGGGCTGGTGGTCGCCGAGGAAGACCACCACCGTGTCGTCGTCGCCGTACCTCTCCACATAGGAAATCAGGCTGTTCAGCGAGTACTCGATGGACCGCCCGTACTCGGCACGCACCTTCGCCCGGTCGGCCCAGAGGGCGCTTCTCGGCTGGCCCTGGCTCGCCATCGGCGCGAAGACCGATCCGTCGCCGAGGTCGTCCCAGTCCAGCAGCCGGGGCAACGGTGTCCAGGGCGCGTGACTCGACACGAGGGTTATCGCCGCCATCAACGGCGGTCCGCCCGGCGTCCCATGCTCGTACCGCTGGAAGGCGGAGAGGACGAACTGGTCGGGCATGGTGGCCCAACTGAACTTCGGACCGTGGTAGCCGAGGTGCCGCGAGTCGTAGACCTTCTGGTAGTCGTACAGGTCTCCCTCGGGCCAGGCCCGGGTGACGCCCGGCATGATTCCGACGGTGCGCCAGTTCGCCCGCCGGAAGGCGCCGGTGAGGGTGAGCCGGTCGGTGGTGACGATGTTGCGGTACCGCTGCTGGTTGTCGATCCAGAGTCCGGAGAGGAACGTGGAGTGGGCCAGCCAACTGCCGCTGCCCGCCGTCGGTGAGCTGAGCCAGGCACTGCGCGAATCGAAACCGGCCTCCTTCAACCGCCAGGTGCCGATTTCGAGTGTCGTGCGGACCGGCGGCGCGATCGCCGGATCCTCGACGGCGCTGCGCCCGTAGCTCTCGACGAAGACCAGCAGCACGTCCTTGCCGGCCAGGCCGGTGAGCAGCCGGTCACCGGGGACGTCGCGGAAGGCGTCCACGGCGGCCTGCCTGGTGAACTCCTGCTGGCTGCGCAGGCCGTCGCGGATCTGGTGGGCCCGCGCGTGTGCCAGGCCCGCCGTGTTCCGGGCCGCCACGGGTACGCCGGGGACGATCTGTACGCCGAGCACCGCACAGGCGAGCCAGGCCGCGCCGAGCACCACGGCGCCACGCCTCGCGGCGACGTCGTGCCGGACCACCAGACGGGTCACCCGGAGCACCGCCAGCGTCATGAGCAGGAGTACCGCCACGACCAGCAGCACTGCCACGATCGCCGCGCCGACCGCACCGGCCCGGCCGAAGGAGTCGGTGAGGAACGAGATCGCGTCGTCCAGCAGTACCCAGTCGAGGACCGGATCGAACTGCCGGGCGAGTACGGCGTAGAAGCCGATGTCCACGAGCTTCAGCAGTCCCAGCAGGCCGAGGATGACACCGCCGAGTACGGCCGCGACCCGTCGGGGCCCCGGCCGCAGCGCGAGCACGAGGAGGACGCCGAGGAGTGCCTCCACCGGTATCCGCGCGAGCGTCCCGGGGGTGAACTGCTCCGGCCGGTTTCCCGCAGTGAACGCGAGCAGTACGAGCAGGACGGCGAGCCCTGTCGTCAGCCGCGTCGCGATCCGCCGTGCGGGCGAACCGCCCCGCCGTTCCGCCGCCCCGTCGTCCGCCGCCTGGTCGTCGGCCGCCCGTTCGTCGGCCGCCCGGCCGTCCGGCACCTCGCCGACAGGTGGTCGAGCACCGTCGTCGCCGGCCCCGTCGTCGTCACCGCCGCTGTGGTCGTCGACGGCAGTGTCACCGCCACCCTCGGCGGCGGCTGGGGCGTTCTCGGGGTGGCCGTCCGGCAGCGGGCCGCCGGCCGTGCTCGTCGGTTCCGTGCCCTGTGGTTGACGGGAGCGCGTGAAGAGTGACAACCCGAAGATCCTCTCCTGGTGGTCGTGTCGACGAGGCGGGCCGGGCATGCGACGCGTGGCCGCACGTGAGCTAGAACGGGATTCCCGCGCCTGCGGTTCAACGAGGTTCCGCGACAGCCGGACCGTTGCGTGATCGCGCAACGAATCGACCAAGTGATCTTGCCAATCCGAGACATCGATGCCGTCCTGTGCTTGTATCGCGACGTACCGATTCCCCGGGGGGAGGGGGTTGTCCATGACGGGCAGGGACACGGGGGCGCTGGCCGTAGGACGAGCGGTGCCGTTACTGGTCCGCTGGGGCGTCTCCGCCGACGCCGACCTGATCTACCGCTGTCTGGTCACCTTCGGCTCCCGCAGCACGGGCGACATCGCGGCCAGCCTCGGTCTCGCCGTGCGCCGGGTACGGGCCGCGCTGGACGAGCTGGCCGAGGCCGACCTGGTCGTACCGAACGCCGGGCCGTCCGGCCCCGGAGCCGACGCCACCTGGCGGGCCGTGGCGGTGGAGGTGGCGGTGGCGACCCTGCGACGCCGGGCCCTCCGGCGGGCCGCCCCGGTGGCCGAGGGCCCGGCCGGCCTGTTGGGACCGGGCATGGTCCGGCCCTTTTCGGCCCGGCGACTGCCGGACCGCGAGGCGACCCGTCGGCGCATCGCCGAGCTGGTGACACTTGAGCGGGCCGAGCACCTGGCGATGAATCCGGAGGAGGTCTTCAGCACCGAGGCGCTGGCGATCGCCGCACCGATGGACATCGCGCTGTTGCGGCGCCGGATCCGGCTGCGTTCGCTGGGCCGGGCACCCGCCGACGGTGACCGGTCGTCGCGGCACGCGGCGGAGTTCGCCCGGCTGGGCGGGGAGTACCGGGAGACGGGCCGGCTACCACACAAGATGATGATCTTCGATCGCCGCGTCGCGCTGGTCGCCGTCGACCCGTACGGGCTGCACCACGGTACCTGGGAGGTGGTCGAAGCCACGGCGGTCGAGTCGCTCGTCTCGCTCTTCGTCAGGTACTGGTCGGACGCGACGGATCCACGGCGGAACGGAGTACCCGAGGTCGTGCTCACACCACGGGAGAAGGCGATTGTCGCACTGCTCGCCGAGGGGCACACCGACAGCAGCGTCGCGCAGGAACTCGGGATGTCCACCCGCTCGGTCACCTATGCACTGCGGTCCCTGATGGACCGGCTCGGCGTGGAGAACCGCTTCCAACTCGGCCTCGCCCTCGGCGCGATGCAGGCCGCGAGCCCACCGAAGAACAGACCGCCGACAGAGGGAGCACCCCAATGAGACGCCTGGTCACTGCAGTGGCCGCCGCCCTGACGACCTCGCTCGCCGCCGCCATGACGATCCTGACCGTCGCCGCCTCGACGATTCTGACCGCCACCGCGCCGGCGACGGCTGCCGAGCCGGTGTGGGAGCGGATTCCCTGCACCTCCGGGGCGATCGAGGTCGCGGCGGTGGACGAGTCGAAGGAGGGCTCGTTCCTCACCCTCGCGGGCCAGCTCGACTGCGCCGAGGAGAAGACGGCTGCCGCCTTCGGGTACGCCATCTACGAGCCCGGCTACTCGCAGGGCCTCGTGTACGGGTCGCACCTGCGGCCGTACGCGCCGGCCGGGGCCAGCCCGTTCTCCGACCGGAAGCGGGTACCCGCCGGTCCGGTGGACTTCGCGATCTGCGTGGTCACCGACTACCTGGTCCGGGTCGAGTGTGTCCGGGTGGTGTGGGACCTGCTGGACCACCGGGTCGAGGCGCGCTCGCTGGAGACCACCGATCCGCTGGTCGACCGCATGGTCCGACTCGTCTCGCCGGACTGGCGACCCCGGCCGGTCTGCGGGAGCTGCTGGTAGCGGGCCGGCCACTGCGGCACGGCCGGCGGCTGTGACAGAACCATGACATGACCCGCACTCCCCCCGGACCAGCGAGCCGCATCCTTGGCTGGTGCATCCGGTATCGCCGTACCACCCGTCAACGACACCGCCGAGCCCACCGGCCCGGTCCGGGCGCCGGCCGCCACCGACGATCCGGGAGCCGGCCCGCCGGCTGCGTCGCGCCGCCCTCGGGTACCTGCTCGCGTTCGGGCTGACCGCCGTCGGGTTCGTCGGCACCGGTGCGGGACAGGTGCTCGACGGCACACTGCTGCCCCGGGCGGAGCGGGGTGGCGGATACGAGCAGCCGACCGACCTGGTCGAGCCGGCGCGCGCCGTACTGGCCTGGTTCGGCGACCCGGCGCTGCTGGGTCTGCTGCTCGTCGCCGTACTGCTGCTGGGCCTGCTGGGTCGACGGCCCTGGGCCGGGGTGGCCGGGGTGGGTCTGGTCGGCGCCGCGGTGGTCTGCGCGGGTGTCGCCAAAGCGACGATCCCGAGGCCGGAACTCGGGGTGGCCACCTCGACGACGCACAACAGTTTTCCCAGCGGCCATGTCGCGGCGGCGATGGCGCTGCTCCTGGCGGTCCTGCTCGTGCTTCCGGCACCGGCCCGACGCTGGTGTGCCGGGCCGGGGGCGGTGGGTGTCTGCATGATCGCCGCATCCACCATGATCGCGGGTTGGCACCGGTTCAGCGACGTCCTCGGTGGCGTGCTGCTGGCTACGGCGCTCTTCTGCCCGATCGCCGCCGCGCTGGCCCGGTCGCGCCCGAGCAGCGGTACCGCACCTGCCGCCGTGGAGGTCGGCCCGTTCGGGCTGCTCGGCGGGGTACCCCTGGTGGTGCTGCTGGCCGGTGTGCCGGCGCACACCCCCTACACCGCGACCGACGGTGCCGGCGGGCTCTTCGTCGCGATCGTGGCCGCGAGCGGATTCGTGGTCCTGGTCGTCGCCACCGTCCTGGTCCTGCTGCGTCCGGTGGATTTCGTCGGCCCTGCCCCCGGTCGCGGCCTCGCCCCGGGTCACAGCCTCGCCCCGGGTCACAGCCTCGCCCGGGGTCACGGCTTCGGGGCGGACCCGGAACCGGACACCCCGGCAGCAGGAGGTCTGACCCGGGCCGCTGCTCATGATCAAAGAGCGACTTCAACGGAAATGCAATAGTTGGTGACATGTCTCGGGTGCTGTTGATCGAGGACCATCAGACGGTACGGGACGGCCTCCAGTTGGCCCTGACCCGCCAGGGTCACACCGTGGACGCCGTGGCCACCGGCGAGCAGGGCCTGGCCCGGCTGGCCACTGACACCGCCGACGTCGTCGTCCTGGACCTCATGCTGCCCGGGATGGACGGCTTCGAGGTGTGCCGCCGGATCCGGTCTGCCGGCGATCTGCCGATCATCATGCTCACCGCCCGCAACGACGACATCGACGTGGTGGCCGGGCTGGAGGCCGGCGCCGACGACTACGTGGTCAAGCCGGTGCAGGCCCGGGTACTGGAGGCCCGGATCCGGGCGGTGCTGCGCCGCACCGGCGGCGAACCCCGGCGCTCCGGCCCGGAGCCGGCGGTGCAGCGGTACGGTGCGCTGAGCATCGACCGGTCCGCGCTGGTGGTCAGCAAGGCCGGGGTGCCGATCGGCCTCGCCCCGACCGAACTGCGGCTGCTGCTCGAACTCTCCAGCACGCCGGGTCGGGTGCTCAGCCGGCAGCAGCTGCTGGAGGCGGTCTGGGAGCACGGTTACCTCGGCGACTCGCGGCTGGTCGACGCCTGCGTGCAGCGGTTGCGGGCGAAGATCGAGGACGATTCCGCCGCGCCGGTCTATGTGCAGACCGTCCGCGGCTTCGGCTACCGGTTCGGCCCGTTGTGAGCCGCGCCCGACGGCACGGCCGGCACTACGGCGCCACGCGGCACGGCCGACCGTGGGGGCACGGCGCCACGCGGCAGGGCCGGTGCTTGGATCACGACGCCACGCGCCACGGCCGGACCCGGTGGTGAGCCCGCTGCGGTGGCCGGCGGGCCTGCGGCTCCGGCTGCTGCTCGCCTTCGTCTCGCTCGGGCTGACCACCACGGCGGTGGTGGCCGGGGCCGGTTACGTTCAGGCCCGCAACGTCATCCTGCAAACGGCTCAGGATGCCGCCGTCGTGACGTTGAAGGAGCAGATCGCCCAACTCCCCCCGATCCGTACCCTGCCACCGAGCCAGGTCGACCTCGACGCCATCAGCACGGAACTCTCCGGCCGCGACGACACCGCGATCGCCGTGTACCAGGGGCACAGTTCCGCCCGCGACCGGATCTCGGCGGTACTGTCACCGGAGTTGCGCACAGCGGTGCAGGAAGGCCGGGTCGTCTGGCAGCGGCAGACCGCGGACGGCTTCCCGTACCTGGTGATCGGGACCCAACTCATGCTCGACGAGTCGAACGGCGCACCAAGGCCCTCCGGACTGGAGATCTACCGCCTGCACAGCCTGGAGGCAGAGCAGCGCAGCATCGACGAGCTCGCCAGGTCGACCTGGTTGACCGGCGCGCTCTCACTGGCCCTCGCCGTCGCGCTGGCGCTGCTCGCCGCCCGGGGCGTGCTACGGCCGGTCCGGGAACTCGACCGGGCGGCCCGCCGGCTCGGTGACGGTGACCTGAGCACCCGGCTGGCCGTACGCGGCTCCGACGAACTCGCCCGGGTCGCAGACACCTTCAATCACACCGCCCGGCGGCTGGAACGGCAGGTCGGCGAGTTGCGCCGGATGGAGGCGGACGCCCGGCGCTTCGTGGCCGACGTCTCACACGAACTGCGTACCCCGCTGGCCGCGATGACCGCGGTCACCGACGTACTCGACGAGGAGGCGCCCCGGCTGCCCGGCGACGCGGGCCGGGCCGCCCGATTGGTCAGCCAGGAGACGCAGAGCCTGACCCGGCTGGTCGACGACCTGATCGAGGTGAGCAGGTTCGACAGCGGCACGGCGGCACTCGCCCTCGACGACATCGACGTGCCGGCGGCGGTACGCGCGACACTGCGGGCCCGGGGCTGGACCGATCGGGTGCTGACCGACCTGCCGCCGGACATCCGGGCCCGGCTCGACCCCCGGCGGCTGGACGTGATCCTGGCAAACCTGGTCGGCAACGCGCTGCGGCACGGCGCACCGCCGGTGACGGTACGGCTGCGCGCCGAGCCGGACTGGATCGTGCTCTCGGTCTTCGACCGTGGCCCGGGATTCGACCCGCTGGTGTTGCCGCAGGTCTTCGACCGCTTCTACAAGGCGGACAGCGCCCGGAGCCGCTCCGAGGGCAGCGGGCTCGGCCTCGCCATCGCCTGGGAGAACGCCCGACTGCACCGGGCCGGCGCCGAACGGGGCAGCCTGGTCGCGGGTAACGATCCGGCCGGCGGCGCGGTGTTCACCCTCCGCCTGCCGCGCCACTGCACCGATCCGGCGCCGCCCGCCGACTACCGGCCCGGTCCCGGCGGAGGGCGTCCGTGACCGGCCTGCGGCGGCGGGTACCGCTCGTCGTCGTCGCGCTGCTGACGATGCTCGCCGCCGGGTGCGGCGTACGGCCGAGCGCGGTCATCGCCGGCGGAGCCGCCCCGGCGGGACCGATCCAGGGCGTCGGGCTGTACTTCGTGGTGGAACAGCGGCTCACCCTGGTGCTGCGCCCGTCCACACCGCCGGGTTCGGTCGACGACGCGCTGGCACTGCTGCTCGCCGGCCCGGAACGGCGGGAGCGGGAGCAGGGCTACCGCACCGAGATCCCGGCGGACGCCGGGCCGGCGGTGACCCGGTCCGAGCCATCGGCCACCCCGGAGAAGCCGTCGGGTACCACGGTGAACCTCGGCACCGACGTGACCGCGCTGTCGACGACGGCGATCGACCAGATCGTCTGCACCGTCTGGTACGCCCTCGCGGACGGCGGCCCGGCCCAGAGCGCGACGATCACGCTCACCGGTCCGGACGGGCGCCGGGGGCCGTACGGCTGCGACCCGCCGGACTGCCTGGCACCCGCACCCGCAACGCCCTCCCCCGGCGCCGCCCGGTGCCTGCCGCCCGACCTCGGGCCCGGCTCACCCGTGCTGCCCGCCACCACCGCCTCCGCCACCGCTTCCGACTCCTGAGCGGCCTCACCCGGCGCCTCACCCGGCGACGGCGCTCCGGGCACCGTCGATCAGGATGTCGAGCAGCCTCGGAAAGGCGATCCCGGCCCGCGCCCAGATCCGCGGGTACTGCGACTCGCTGGTGAAGCCGGGGAACGTGTTGACCTCGTTGACCACCGGCTCACCCGGCCCACCGTCGCACGACGAGCCGACACCCGGCCCACCGTCGGGTAGGAAGAAGTCGACCCGGAGCAGGCCCCGGCAGCCGAGTGCGTGGAAGGCCCGGACGGCCCGCTCCTGCAACAGCCGGGTGGTGGCGTCGTCGAGCGGAGCCGGAATCTGGAAGACGGCCCCACCGTCGTACTTCGCGGCGTAGTCGAAGAAGGCGGCGGTCGGCGGGACGGCGATCTCCAGCGGCGGTCCCGCCTCGACCCGTCCGTCCGGGTACTGGAGTACGCCGACGTCGATCTCCCGACCGGGTACGGCCCGCTCGACGAGAACCTTCGGGTCGGCCTGGCGGGCCAGCCGGAGCGCGGAGGGCAGTTGCCACCACTGGTCGACCCGGGACACGCCGAGGCTGGAACCCGCTCTGGCCGGCTTGACGAAGACCGGCAGGCCCAGTTGCCGCTGTTCGGCCTGGGAGAGGTACTCCCCGTCCCGCAGCGTCACGCCGGCCGCGACGCGCAGCCCTTCGGCGCCGAGCAGCTTCTTGGTCACCTCCTTGTCCATCCCGGCGGCGCTGGCGAAGACCCCGTTACCGACGTACGGCACGCCGAGCCAGTCGAGCATGGACGCGACGGTGCCGTCCTCGCCGTACGGGCCGTGCAGGGCCGGGAACACCACCTGCTGGGCGGCGAGTACCCGCAGCGCCGCCGGCAACGTGACAGGTACGCCGTCGACCCGCCATCCGCCGTCCCGCTCGACGAGTACCTCGGTCACCCGGTAGGCGTCCCGGTCGAGATGGGCGAGAATGCTCACCGCCGAACGGCGGGACACCTCGTGCTCGCCGCTGCGCCCGCCGTACAGCACCGCCAGCCGAATACTCATTTTCGATACTCCCCTGTGCTCCGGCCGCAACGCGGCACCCGGGCACCGAGCCCGCTGATCCGTACACTCATCGCGCTGCCTGCCTCGCCGGCCGGTACCGGCGGGCGACCCGGGCGCCGATGCCGGTCAGGACCTCGTGCGGGCTGGTCCGGGCCCACGCCGCCCACTCCGCGACGGTCGGCCAGCCGGGTCCGGCCGGCTCCGGGCCGAAGATCACCACTGGGTCGCCGATCTCCACCGGAAGGTCCCCGACGTCGACCACGCACTGGTCCATGGCGATCCGCCCGACGATCGGCCGCCGGGTGCCGGCGAGCCAGACCTCGGCACGGCCCTCCACCGCCCGGGACAGGCCGTCCGCGTAGCCGAGCGGCAGCAGGGCCAGCGTGGTCGCCCGCGCGGTCACCCGGTCCGGTCCGTAGGAGATGCCGGTACCGGCCGGCACCCGCTTGACGTTCACCACAGTGGAACGCAGGGTCATCGCGGCCCGCAGCCGGTACGCCCCGGCGCCGGTCGCGCCGAACGGGTCGACGCCGTACAGCGCCAGTCCGATCCGGCAGAGGTCGTACCGGCTCGCCGGCACGGCCAGCGCCGCCGCCGAGTTCGCCAGGTGGGCGAGATCCGGCCGCAGGCCCGCCTGCCGGGCGATCCGCAGCGCCTCGGTGAAGGCGGCCACCTGCCGGCCGACGCTCCGACCGTCACGCGACTCGGCGCCGGCCAGATGGGACCAGACTCCCCGCACGCGAACGGTCCCCTCGACCTCGTACTTGCGGGCCCAGTCGACCAGGCCCGGCCAGTCGTCCCGGCTGGCGCCGTTGCGGGACAGTCCCGTGTCGGCCTTGAGCTGGACGGTCCCGGGCCGGCCCGACCGGCGCGCCGCCTCGGCGACCGAGTGCAGGTGCGGCACGGTCGAGACACCGAGGTCGACGTCGGCGTCGATCAGAGCGCCGAAGTCGTCGTCAGGACGGTGCAGCCAGCTCAGTACGGGCGCGGTGAGGCCCGCCGCGCGCAGGGCCAGCGCCTCACCGGTCGAGGTCACCCCGAGCCAGCTCGCGCCGGCCGCCAGCGCGGCCCGGGCCACCGGTACCGCACCGTGGCCGAACCCGTCGGCCTTCACCACCGCCATCAGCGCGGTACCGGCGCGTGCCGCGACCGTACCCAGGTTGGCCGCGACCGCCGCGAGGTCGACCTCGGCCTCGGCGAGCCCGCTCATCCGCGCCACCCCTGCGGTACGGCATCCGCGAGCCGCCGCGCCGGAACCTCGCCGTCGCGGCGGTCGGATCCCCGGCGACGCCGACGACCGGCGGGGCGGGGCGCCGGCAGGTCGAACATCCAGCCCGCCCGCAGGGCCAGCAGTCCCCGGTGCAGTGCCAAGGTCACCGCGAGCAGGGCCGAGGTGAGCAGGATCGGATAGCCGAGCGCCAGTGCGAACTGTCCGGACCGTCCCAGCCCGGAGAGCGGGCCGAGCAGTACCCGGTCGGCCAGCGCCAGCAGTGGCAGGTGCAGGACGTACACCGGGAGGGTCCGCCGGCCGAGGGCGGCGAGCGGGTCGGCGACCCAGGGCCACCGGGCCAGCCGGGCGGCGGCGGTCAGGCCGAAGGCCACCGCCGCGACCGAGACCAGCAGCCACACCCCCGGCCAGCCCTGCGCGCCGGCCCAGGCCATCGCACCCAGCGCGGCCAGGTAGCCGGCGGCGGTGCCCAGCAGGCGGCGCCGGGTCGCGGTCGTCACCCAGCGCGACAGGTACGGCCGCAGGTGCAGCCCGCCGAGGAAGAAGACCAGATTCTGGTAGACGCCGGCCCGGTTGCCGGCGGTGGCGAGCAGTCCCGCCGTGCTGGCTGCGGAGAGGCCGGCCGCGGCGGCGATCAGTATCGGCGCGGGGATCCGGCGGCCCAGCTTGGCAACCGCGAAATACAGCGCGAGGGCGTGCAGATACCAGAGGTTGGACGGGCTGACGGTGAGTTCGGCCAGCAGGCCGGTGACCGAGCTGGCCCGGTCGGTCGGGAAGTCCGGCGCGGCGGCGAGCAGCACGGTGTGGATCAGGAGCCACCCGGCGTAGAGGTAGAGGAACCGGGCGATCCGGGACCGGCCGACCTGGCGCCACGGCCGGTCCACGGCGTTCGACGCGAAGAGTCCGGAGATGGTGAAGAAGAGCGGCATCCGCAGCGGCAGCAACTGCTCGCCAATCGTCCCCCACACCCCGGGCAGCGGTACGCCGAGATGCCAGTCGATCCGCAGGTAGTGCTTGACGATGACGTGCCAGAGCACCACGAGGACGATGCAGACGCCCTTGGCGACATCGGCCCAGCGCTGCCGGGACGGCGCCGGGACGGCGGCCACCCGGGCGGCTGGTGGGTAGGGCTCGGAACTCACCCGAGCGAAGGTGCCACCGCCATGTCCGGAGCCGGTCCGCGCATTGTCACGGCCGGGTAATAGCGGTCCGGGCCTCCTCCGGGGTACGCATCGGGTGGCGCGGGTCGGCCGGCCGGTTCCCGATCTCCTCGCCGGAGGTGGGAACCGGCCCGGTCACCGGGGCGCCTCGTCGAGGTCGCGGATGATCCGGTCCAGGATCTGGAAGGTGTCCTTGAGTGGGGCGGCCTCGACGAACAGCCGGTTCACCGCCTCGAAGTAGCGGTCGACGTCCTCCCGCTTGTCGAGATAGAGCGCACTCGTCAACTGTTCGATGTAGACCAGGTCGGCCAGTTCCTGCTGCGGGAAACGCAGGATGGTGAAGGCGCCGCCGGCCGCGGCGTGCCCACCGGCGGCGAGCGGGATCACCTGCAGCTTCACGTTCGGCATCTTCGTGACGATGCCGATCAGTGCCTCGAGCTGGTCGCGCATCACCTGCGGCCCGCCGACCGGGCGGCGCAGCGCGGCCTCGTCCACCACCGCCCAGAACATCGGCGGATCCGGGCGGGTCAGCACCTGCTGCCGCTCCATCCGCAACCGCACCCGGCGCGCGACCTCGTCCTCCCGGGCCGAGCCGTGACCGAGGCGCACCACCGCCCGGGCGTACTCCTCGGTCTGGAGCAGCCCCGGAACGAACTGGACCTCGTAGCTGCGGATCAGGGTGGCCGTCGCCTCCAGGCCCAGGTAGCGCTGGAACCAGTTCGGCGTGACGTCGCTGTACGGATGCCACCAGCTCGACGTGTTCGCCTCGCGTACCCGCGCCAGCAGGGTGGCCCGTTCCTGTTCGTCGTGCACGCCGTAGAGCGAGAGCAGATCGAGTACGTCGCGCTCCTTGAAACCGACCCGGCCCAGCTCCATCCGGCTGATCTTCGACTCGGAGGCACGGATCGGCTCGCCCGCTTCCGCCCTGGTCAGTCCCCGGTCCTCGCGCAGTCGTCGCAGTTGGGCCCCGACCAGGATCCGTACGGCCATCGCACCGTCGCCGGGTCCGTCCGGCTGTGCTGATCCGCTCACCCCACACCTCCGGGTTGCTTCCCGACGCCAAGCATGCCATTGGGTCTTGGCCAGAGCTACCGCTCGGCCACGGTCGGCGACAGGCCGCCGGACGTGCTGATCTTGGGCTCGCCCGGCCGCTTCTCGATCTTTCGCAGGTCACGCCGTTGCCGGCGGGCACCTACCGTCGCGGATGACGGGGCGACACGGATCGAAACTTTTTCAACGGCGTGCCGTGGGGTCGCGCCGCTACGGGATCATCGAGCGGCGTGGCCCGGACCGGGCCTGGCAACTGTCAGCCCCCGCATGCGCGATGCCGTCACCGGCACGGGTCACACGGTCAGCACGATCTTGCCTCGGGCGTGCACGGTCTCGACGAGTTCGATCGCCTCGGCGGTCTCCCGCAACGGGTACGTCCGCTCGATCACCGGCGTGATCTCCCCCGCCGCGACGAGCCGGGCGAGCTGGTCGAGGTCGTCGACCCGGCTGGTGGCGGTCAGCACCCGCAACCGCTGACGTACGAACGGCGCGGTCACCACGACTGCGACGAGCAGGGGCAGCGGCCCCAGCAGCGGTCCGCCGGTACCGGTCGAGCAGACGTACGTCCCGGTCGGGGTGAGCAGCCGGCGGGTGGCGGAGAGGCGCCGGCCGCCCGCGAGGTCGACGACGACGTCGAAGCGGTCCGAGCCCCGGGTGACGTCCTGGCGGGTGTAGTCGACCACATGGTCGGCACCGAGCGAGCGGACCAGTTCGACGTTCCGGGTGCTGCACACGGCGGTCACCACCGCGCCGTACCGCTTCGCCAGTTGCACGGTGAAGGTGCCCACGCCGCCGGAGGCGCCGTTGACCAGTACGGACTGGCCGGCTCGCAGGTCGGCCCGGCGCAGCGCCTGGAGTGCGGTGGTCGCCGCGATCGGCAGCGTGGCGGCCTGTTCGTCGGTCACCCCGGCGGGCCGCCGGGCCAGCCGGTCCACGGCGACCGCCACGTACTCGGCGAATCCGCGCTGGTTCACCTCGCCGAAGACGGCGTCGCCGACCGCGAGGCGGGTCACGCCCGGCCCGACCGCCTCGACGGTCCCGGAGATGGCCCGGCCCAACACCGTCCGGTTCGGGCGCCGGAGCCCGGTCGCAAGGCGGGCGGCACGGGGCAGGCCGTGCAGCCAGACCCGGTCACCGTGGCTGACCGATGCCGCGTGGACCCGGACGAGCACCTCGCCCTCGCCGGCGGCCGGCATGTCGACGTCGCCGTACCGCAGCACGCAGGGCGGCCCGTACTCGTCGTGGATGATCGCCTTCATGATGTCTCCCCGGTCGTCGGAGGGCTTGCGGGCAGCGTGCGGGTACGCGCGGACGTGCGCGTCGAGGGTGGCGGCCGGCGGCGTACCCGATCGGTCGGGACGCTCGCGGCGGTGTGCTGGCGGTGTGCTGGCGGTGTGCTGGCGGTGTGCTGGCGGTGTGCTGGCGGTGTGCTGGCGGTGTGCTGGCGGTGTGCTGGCGGTGCGTCGCCCCGACGTCACCGCCACGGTGGGCCGGTGGTGCGGGCGGTCAGCGGCGGCGGGCCTGTCCGGCGGCCTCGCCGATGGTGTGCAGGATCGTCAGGACGGCGACGACGACGAGGCCGGTGTTGATCCACCGGGCGGCGCCGGTCGACCAGCCGGCCGCCTCGACGAAGGCGGGACTGAGCACCCGGTCGGTGCTGACCAGCCAGATCAGCATGGCCGGGCTGGCGAGGTTGACCAGGGCTCCGGTGATGCCCAGGGCGAGGTTCCACCGTAGGTAGTACTTCACGTACGCGAAACCGAGGCTGACGACCGCGACCGCCAGGAAGGCGTACACGACGCCGGTCTCCCACAGCCAGGGCGAGAGGATGCCGACGGGTCGACCGGCCGCGTCCCGCTCGATGCTCAGTGCTGGCGACAGCAGGATGAAGGTGCTGAAGAGGACCAGTGCCGCGGTCTCGCCGATCAGCTCGACGTACCGGATGCGGCGGCTGGGTGGCTCCGGCAACGCGGCCGGGGTCCACCGACCGGCCCGCCACCCGGCCGGGTGTCGTCGGTGGGCGACGCGTTCCACGATCGCGAAAGCGAGCGTCGTCCAGCAGGCGACGTGGACCGCGACGGTGACCGCCGTCCCGGCGGCGGCGCCGAGCACACCGGCAACGGTGTCGCCCTGGAGCGTCCGGAGCAGTGCCACGCCCACCACGGCGGCCGGCAACACGGTGGCGAGCAGGATCCGCAGCAGCCGGGTGTAGTCCACGAACAGCCCGGGCCCGATCAGGTACGCCGGGCGGTCCGCGTAGCCGGCGGCCAGCCGGGCCGGGTCACCGAGTTCGGTGAGGACCGCCACCTCCGCCTCGGCCGGGTCGGCTCCGGACTCGAGCCGCTCGTCGATCGCGTCGGCGATCGAGGTACGCAGTTCCCGTTCGATGTCGGCGCGCTGCCGCCCGGGGAGCTGGCCGAGAGCCGCCGCCACGTAGCGGTCGGTGAGGGTACCGGAAGCGGTGGTGGTCATAGCTCATCTCTCAGGGTGCGGAAGGCGGCGTCAAGCGTTTCCCAGTCCTGGCTCAGCAACTCGGCGACGTCGAGCCCTTCGCCGCTGGTGCGGTAGAACTTGCGCGGCCTGGACTCCTCGGTGTTCCAGTCGCTGGTCAGCAGTCCCTGCTTCTCCAGGCGGCGCAGCAGCGGATAGAGCGTGTTGGCGTCGACGGCGAATCCTCGCCGGCCGAGCAGTTCCAGCAGGGCGTAGCCGTAGTTGGGCTTCTTGAGGATCAGCAGGCAGGCCAGCACGACGGTGCCCCGTCGTAGCTCCTGTAGATGCGTCGAGAGAAGCTCGTCGTCTGGCATGAATCACACGATACTGTGTGGCGCACACTAATGCTAGATCACACAGCGTCCCGTGGCCGACATTCGGCCGGTCCGACGGGTACGCGAGAATGTCCGGCGTGGGGGTACCGAGTGCGCAGTTCCTGCGGATGGTGGAGAGGCTCGCCGAGGTCGAGAGCGCCCAGGCGCACGACTACACCTCGTACAGCGTCCGGGGCCGGCGCTTCGGCTACCACTGGCCCCGCACCAGCACGGTCGGGCTGAAGCAGACCCTGTCGGAGCAGGCGGCCCTGGTCGCCGAGCGGCCGGACGTCTTCGAGGTGCAGTTCACCTCCGGCGGTTTCGGCTGGGTCGTCGTGCACCTGTCCGGGATCGACGCCGACGAACTCGCCGAACTGCTCTACGAGGCGTGGTGCCTCTCCGCGCCCGAGGAACTCGTCGACCGGCACCCACTCATCCCGGCAACGCCACCCGGAGCGGGCCGGTCGTAGGCGTCCGCGGCTACCGTTGGCCGGGCGACGAATCCGGTCGTTCGATCCGTACCGGGTTGCCGCGCACGAGTTCGTCGTGGATCCGCCAGCGAGCGGTGGTGACGGCCCGGCCCGCCGCCCGGTCGTCGTCCGCGATGCGCTGCCGGATCAGCTCCAGGGCGATCCGCCGGTTCTGGCTGAACTGCCGCTCGGTGTCGACCACCACGACAATCCCCGATGGACGGTGGGTTGCCCGCACGGCGGTACTCGCCTTGTTCCGGTGCTGCCCGCCCGGGCCACCCGTACGGCAGCCGACGATGTCGACGTCGGTCTCCGCGAACGACGTCCGGGCGGCGTCGAGTTGGCAGGGCCGGGCGATGACGTACCAGTTCTTCCGGCCGGCGCTCGCCCGGTAGGGGCTCGGCGCCTGCCAGCAGAGGGTGCCGGTCCACGAGGCGGCGCACTCCCCGGCACCGTCCCCGCGGATCTCCACCACCACCGACAGGTAGGTGCCGGGCCGGTCGCCGGGCACGGTCTCGACCCGCGACGTGCGCAGGCCCCGCTGCCGGGCGTCCGCCTCCAACCGGTGCAGGAGTTGGGCGACCGCCCAGGCGCACTCCTGCGGGCCACGCCCGGCCGAGATCAGCAGGTGCTGCTGTTGCGGCGCCGCGCTCACGACCGGCCCCGGCCACGACGGTGGTCCCGGTGATCCCGTCGGCCGGCCGACCGGGTGCTGCCGCCCCGATCGATCGTCTTGTACGTGACAAGCGGAACCGTGGTGGCGACCGGGGTGGCGAGCCCGTGCTCGACCAGGTCCGCGATCACCTGCTCGATCCGCTTGTACGCCGTCGGCGCCTCCTCGAACAGCAGTTGACGGTCACCGCAGACCACAAGCGACCCCACCGGGGTACGCCGGAGTTCCTCGACCGTGTGCTTGGCCCGGCCCCGGCGCAGCGCGTCGGCGCGGGACATCTTGCGGCCGGCGCCGTGCGCGACGGAGAAGTTGGCGTGCGGCCCGGCGTGCGCGGCCACCAGATACGAGCAGGTGCCCCGGGTACCGGCGATCAGCACGTCCCGGCCGTCACCCGGCGCGGCACCCTTGCGGTGCAGGTACGCCCCGTCGCGGACCTCGACGAGGTTGTGGCACTGGTCCACGATCGGCTCGGTCGGCTTGGCGCCGAGGGCGTGCAGCACCCGGGCTGCGAGAAGTCGACGGTTGACCGACCCCCAGCGCACGGCGGCGTCGTGCAGTTCGAGGTAACCGGCCGGATCGGCGGCCGGGCCCGCGCCGTGCCGCTCGGTGTGTGCCCGCAGGATCCGCTCGCCCAGCCCTCGGGATCCACTGTGCACGATGAGCACGAGGTCGTCGGCGGCGAGCCCGAGCCGGGTGGCGTGGTCGGGGTCGAAGACGGACTGGATCCGCGCCAACTCCACGAAGTGGTTGCCCCGGCCCACCGTGCCCAGGCCGTCGAGGTGACCGGCCGGGATCTCGCCGTCCACGACGGCCCAGGCCGGGTCGTCGGCGTCCCGCTCCGGGTCCAGGGCGACGTCGAGGTCGGGGAACCGGCGGGCGACCTGCTCGGGTACGACCCGCTTCAGGTCGACGGGGAAGACGGCGATCCCGCAGCCGATGTCGGAGCCGACCAGGAGCGGGTAGAGCACTGTCGAGGTCATGGCGGCACCGATCGGGGCGCCCTTGCCGGGGTGCAGGTCCGGCATGCCGGCGACCGACACCATGCCGTCGAGGGCTGCCACCTGGTGGCACTGGTCGACGGCATCGGACTCGATCCAACTGCGGGCGGAGGCGAAGACGGTGACGGTGGCGGGCCCGGCGCTCGGCGCGGACTCCGGCCGGGACATCTGCTGGGACAGCCGGGACTGCTGCTGCTGGGACAAGGAGGCTCTCTTCGAAAGAAGGGTGGGGGACGGACGGCGCTACGGCTCACCCCGGGCGCGCGACGGCGCTGCACAGGGGCTTCGGCTCGGCTGGGTAGTGCCCGTCAGAACGTCATGCCCCCACCCTGGTCGAACCCGCCCGGTGCGGCAACCGTATTTCGGGCTCCGCGCTCCGGATTCCGGGGTCGGCGCACCGGGCTGCGGGCTCCGCGTCCGATGCGCCGTTCGCGGTCGAGCCCCCCGCGCGGCGGGCCGGCCTGGCATCATCGTCGATTGTTCACGGTCGGTGTCACGGGCTATCCGGAGGCGAGCATGTCCCTACGTCGTACGGTCGCAGCGGTGGCGGCCGCCGCCCTGGTGGTCGCCGGGACGGTGCTGCCGTCCACCCCGGCGGTGGGCGCCGTGGCCAGCGGCGCGATCTTCAACAACCCGACCGCGACCGCCGAGCAGTACCGGATCGTCGACCACATCCGGGGGCTGGTGCAGGGCGCCTCGACGGGTTCGACAATCTCCATCGCGATGTACCACTGGACGTCCACCTCGGTCGCCGACGACATCGTGGCGGCCCACAACCGCGGGGTGAACGTACGGATCGTCCTGGACCACCTGTCGGAGCAGTACCCGGCGGTGGACACCATGCGGGCGACGCTGGGCGGCAACCGGGCCAACCGGTCGTGGCTGGTCTTCTGCACCCAGGGCGCGGCCTGCATCGGCAACTCCGGCTCGCCGATCATGCACAACAAGTTCTACCTCTTCTCCAACACCTCCGGCTCGAACAACGTGCTGGTGCAGAGTTCGGCGAACCTGACGGTGAGCAACGCCACGGCGTACTGGAACAACGCCGTCACCCTGGTCGGAAACGCCGGCCTCTACAACGCCTACCTCGACTACTTCGACGACCTGGCGGCGAAGGCCAAGAACAGCGACTACTACCGCACGGTCGGCAGCGGCAACGCGAAGGCGTACTTCTTTCCCCGGGCGGGATCGGACCGGACCACCGACACCATCTACAACATGCTCAACGAGAACGTGAGCTGCGAGGGCAACACCACTGTCGGCACCGAGACCGGTCGGACGATCATCCGGATCGGGATGTGGTATTTCAGCCGGAACGGCATCGCCGAGGAACTCCGCTCGCTTGCCGACCGGAAGTGCTGGATCGAGGTCGTTTACACCACAATGGACGCCGACGTGCTCCGCATCCTGAGCGGCCACTCCCGGATCGTCCTCTACCGAATCAGCGGCGACTACATCGTGCACTCCAAGTACATGCTGATCGAGGGCACCTACGCCGGCACCCGGAACAGCAAGTGGGTGATGACCGGCAGCCACAACTACACGAACGCGGCGCTGCGGGAGAACGACGAGGCGCTGCTCCGGATCGAGTCCGCGACGATCCACGACCAGTACCGGTCGAACTTCTGGGCCCTGCGCGCGGCGGCGTCCTGACCCGACGCCGCCGCCCCGGACGGCCGCAGCCGTGCCGGGCGACGGCAGCAGCGGCAGCCGAGGGTCCCGGGGCCTGCCGGGACCGGCTCGGCCATCCAGTCGCGGCAAGGGCTCAGCCCGTGGCCGCCGGCTCTCCCCGCCAGTCCTCGACCGGGGTGTACGGGACCGGCACGGGCCGCTGCACCACGGTCGTCAGCTCGATCCGCCGCCCCTCGGCGGCCGACCGGAGCAGCGCGGTCATCGCTTCGAGCACGTGCAGGGCGAACCCGCCGTCGGCGCGCGGCGGTCGCCGGCCGTCCGCCCGGATCAGGTCGATCAGGCCCAGTCCCCGGGAGCCGTCGGCGTAGCCGGCCCGTGCTTCGAGCACCCGCCAGCCGGTACCGCCGAGCGGGAAGAGCCGGACCTCGCCCTCGAAGTGGTTCGGGTCGGGTACGGCGAGGCTGCCCGTCTCGCCGTGCACTTCGATCGGGGCGGCCGTCGTCGCCACCCCGTCGAAACTCGTGGTGATGGTGGAGAGGGCGCCGTCGACGTGTTCCAGTACACCTGTCACGTGACTGTCCACCTCGACCGGTACCCGCTCACCGCTGCGCGGGCCGGAGCCGATGACCCGCTCGCTGCGCAGCCGACTGCCGGCGCCGACCACCGCGCGTACCGGCCCGAGCAGGTGGACCAGGGCCGAGATGTAGTACGGCCCCATGTCCAGCAGCGGGCCGCCACCCGGGGCGTAGTAGAAGTCGGGGTGCGGGTGCCAGCGCTCGTGTCCCGGGGTGACCATCACGGCCGAGGCGGAGAGCGGGCGCCCGATGAGGCCGCCGTCGATCGCCGCCCGGGCGGTCTGGGTGCCCGTGCCCAGGACGGTGTCCGGCGCGCAACCGAGGTGGACGCCGGCCGCCGCGGCTCGCTCGACGATCGTGCGGCCGTCCGGGAACGTGACGGCGAGCGGCTTCTCGACGTAGACGTTCTTACCCGCCTCGATCGCGGCGAGCGAGAGCTCGGCGTGCGCCGCGGGAATCGTCAGGTTGAGCACGGTCCGCACGTCGGGATGGGCGAGCAGGCGATCGACGTCGCACGCCTCGGTGCCGGGCAGTTCGGCGGCGACCGCCGCCGACCGGGTGGCGTCCAGGTCGGCCACCGCCGCGATGCGCAGCTCGGCGTGGTTCGCCAGCGTCTCCAGGTAGGCCCGGGAGATGACCCCGAGACCTATGATGCCGACGGCGTGCGGGTCGCCCACACCATCCCCCTCTCGATCACGGTACGTACGCTCGGGTGCTCCAGCACGTCGAGGCTGTGACCCGGAGTCGTCACCACGATCCGCCCGGCACCCCAGTGCCGGGTCCAGATCGCCGGTGAGGTGACCGGCCGGTGCCACGGGTGCCACTCGCGGGTCGGGTGTGTCGTGGTGGCCAGCACGTCGATCAGGTCGTCGTGCAGCACCCAGTACTGTTCGGTGACCAGGTCGAAGTCCTCGATCCCGGCGGTGATCGGATGTTCCCGGCCCAGCTCGGTGATCCGCACCGAGTGCGGCAGGAAGTTGTCCTCCTCGCCGCCGTGCCGCTCGCACGGCTCCTTGCCCGGATGGGTGGCGAACTGCCCGCCCACCAGGTGCAGATAGTCGGAGGAGGCCCGGAAGGAGTCCGCGATGCCACCGTGCCAGCCGGTGAAGCCGGTGCCGGCGATGACTGCGGCGTGCAGCCCGGCCAGTTCTTCCCGGGAGATCTGCGACATCGTCACGCACTGCACGATGAGGTCGGTGTCGGCCAGTTCGGCGGCGTCGGCGTAGACCTCCGTCGACTCCTCGACGCGTACGGCGTATCCGTTGCCTTCGAGAAACGGGATGAACAGCTCCGTCGCCCTGACCGGCTGGTGTCCCTCCCATCCGCCGCGAACCACAAGTGCCCTGCGCTGCGCCACGCTCACTCCCTCCTCCGCCCGTCGCCCGGGCAGGCTCGCGCCGCCGGCGAGGCGGTGTGCCGCGACGCCCGGGCTTGTCGATCACTGAAACCGTAGCCCTCCAGCCTGCTGCGGTCACCGGCCGGTGCGGCGGCGCCCGGGGTGGCCCGCCTTCGCGCGTCGCCCGGGAGCACGCCCGGCTCAGGAGCCGCCCGGGGTCAGCCGGGTGGATCGCAGGAGGTGCAGCGCGCGGGGGAAGTCGCGTAGCCGCTCCGCCATCAGGTCGAATGCGTTGTCCACGGTGCGCAGCGGAACGTTGCGGCTGGCGAGCACCTCACCGAGCCAGGCGGCGAATTCGGTGAAGAGGGTGCCGTCGTCCACATAGACCGCCGCAGCGAGCGTGTCGACGATGTAGCCGAGATCGGCGATGGTGGCGTCGAGCTGCGCAGGGGTGTATTTCGCGACGTCGGGGATCCGGGCCACGCAGAGATCGATCAGCTCGGCCCGGGCGGCGACCAGGCCGGCGTACTCGGCGTCGTGCCCGTCGACGGCCGCGGACGTGTGCCAGGCCGTTTGGGACATCCCGGCCAGCGCCGTGGAGGCGGCCCGGGCGTCCCGAACCCACGGCACGCCGAGCCGCGCCGCCCACCGGCCGTCCGGCCCGAACCCCAGGCCGCCGACCAGCACCGGCACGTCGCTACGCCGGCACGCCTCGACGAACCGGGAGGCGTGCGGCAGCCGCATCGGCAGCGCGCAGCCCAGCGCCACCGCCCGGGGATCGTGCCGGTGCAGGTAGGAGACGAGGTGCGCGGCCGGCACGCTCGCGCCGAGGAAGGTCACCTCCCAGCCGTCCAGGCGGAGCACCTCGGCGACGAGCCGGGCCGGCAGCGCGTGCCACTCGCCGTCCATGCAGGCGACCACCACCCGGTCCCGGTACGGCCGTGGGCGTACCGCCGAGGCGACCGCCGCGACCACCCGCTCGCTGACGTGGGTCGCGGCGTGTTCCTGGGCCACGCTCCACTCGTCGCGCTGCCACCACTCGCCGACCTGTGCCTGCGCCGGTGCGACGAGCGAGAGCAGCACGTCCTCGGCGGGGACGCCGCGCTCCAGCAGCCCCAGCGCCAGGTCGATCGCAGCGTTCTCGTCGGCCTCGTCGAGGTGACGCAGGTAGTCGGGATAGGCGTCCTGCACCGCCCGGTCCAGCACGGCGGTCACGAGACCACCCGGAGGTGCCGCGCCGCCGAGCCGGACGGTACGGCCCGGATGGCGAAGACGGCGATGTCGTCGTGGTCGCGCCCGCCGAGCCAGTCGCCGCACACCTGCTCGACCCGCTCGGCCAGCGCCGGTGCCGGCATGCGGGCACAGCCGCGCAGCGCCTCGACCAGCCGGTCGGTGCCGAACTGCTCGCCACGGATCCCGCCGCGCGCCTCGGTGACCCCGTCGCTGAACAACAGGCAGGTCTCGCCCTGGCCGAGTTGCACAAAGACCGAGGCGATCCGGGGGTCGGGCACCACTCCGACGAGCATGCCGCGCAGCTCGACCGGTTCGACCGTGCCGTCGGCGCGCAGCACCAGCGGAGGCAGGTGCCCGCCGCTGGCCAGCGTCAGCGACAGCCCGCCGGACGGTGCCGGATGTGCCCGGCCGAGCACCATGGTGGCGAAGCGGCCGTGCCCGTGCGCCCGGGTGGTCTCCAGCAGCGAGCCGTTGAGCAGCGAGATCAGTCGAGCGGGATCGGACTCGATCCGGCGCAGCGCCTGGATGCCCTGGCGGATCTGACCGGTGAACACCGCCGCGTCGACTCCCTTGCCCGAGACGTCCCCGAGGAAGAAGAGCGTACTGCCGTCGGGCTGTGCGTGGGCGCCGTAGAAGTCCCCGCCGATCCGCAGCGAACTCTGCGCGGGCCGGTAGGCGGCGCCCCACTGCACGCCGGGGACGGGCGGCGGTTCCGTCGGGGCGAGACTGGCCTGGAGGGTGTCGGCGACCTCGGCCTGGTCGCGGTAGAGCACCGCCGCGTCGAGTGCCCCGCCGGCCCGCGCCGCGTAGCCGCGCAGCAACTCCAGGTCGTCCGCGTCCAGCTCGCCGCCCTCGCGTACCACCAGCAGTGCGCCGGTCGGCGCGGCCCGGCCCGGCAGCGGAACCACCCGTACCGAGACCGAGGCGGGGGCGCGGCCGTCGAGCCAGCCGACGTCGGCGCACTGGTCGGCCAGCCAGTCGACCTCGGAGGGCTCACCGCCCTGCCACGCCTCGATCACCGCCGGCGGCAACTGGTCGGGGGTGAGCAGGCCGCCGTCGACCACGTGCCGCTCGCCGTCGTCGTGTGACGCCCGCCACCACCGGACCCGGCCGCGACGCGGCGTCAGCACGATCACGGCGACCTCACCGAGCCTGGGTACGGCGAGCCGGGCGGCCGCCCGGGCAGTCCGGTCCTCGTGCAGCGGGTTGCCGAGCAGTTGGCTCGCGGTCTCCAGGAAACGCGCCCGCCCCTGTTCGGCAAGCAACGCGTCGGAGCGGGCTATGGCATCGGTCACGTCCTCGACGTACCAGACCGTGCTGGCCACGCCGCCGATGCTCAGGTTCACCTGGCGGCATCGCACCCGGCGGCCGGCGAGGGTCAGCTCACCCGGCACCAGCGCTGGTACGCCGGAGCTGGCGAAGGTCCGGCCGACGGCAAGTCCGGGAAGAAGGTCTCCGGCGGGCTGGCTGAACCCGAGGACGGTGCCGGCGGAGTCGCACACCACAACGCCCTCGCGGAAGTTGTCGACGATCTCGTCACCGAGTGCTGGTGAGCCGACCACGGAAGGTACCGCCGACTGCGTGCCACCAACGCCGTTCGACCGCGCGCCGATCACGCCGTCCGGCGCCGCTGTGGAAGCCTGGCGACTGCCCGACTCCCAGCCGGCGAGATTGGCGGTGTTCACGCGAGTCGTACTCCTGTCCTCTGCCTGCGTCCCACCCTACGCGGTTACTTGTCCCCCGGCATGTATCGGCGACGGCGACCCTGACCTCGACGGTTGGCAGAGGTCGTGCCGTCGGGCAGCACGGCCGCGGGTGTCCTAGAGTTGAGTTGGCGTGAAAGAGCGCGGAGGTGACTACTTGGATCAGGCGATACCGGCACCGATACCGCTGACGATCGATGTCCATCAGGGTGAGCAGACCGTCGTGACGGTCAGCGGCGACCTCGACTTCCCCTGCGCCGAACTGTTGCGGACCGCGTTGGCCTCCGCCCTGGACTCCGCGCCGCGCGCGCTGACCATCGACCTCGAGCGGCTGACCTTCGTCGACAGTACCGGCCTGTCCGTCCTGGTGTACGCCTGGAAACGCGGCCGCGATTCGGGCATTCCGGTCACGGTACGCCCGATCCCGACCTTCCTCTCGGAGACCCTGGAGATAACGGGTCTCACCGAACTGCTGGAGCGCGGGGCGGGACGCCCGGAAGCCTCGGACGAGGCAGCCACCGCCTGAGCACCGCCGGCCCGGCCGCCACCGCCGGCTCGGGCCGAGGTCGGCGCCACCCTTCCCTCCGGCGTCTCCCAGCCCAACGGGACAAGATATAGCCTGACACCGATTGACAAAGTTTGGCTTCCAAACTTAATGTCGGCTCCCCGGGGGCGCGCCACGACGCCTACCCCTGTGGCGCGCCCCTCCCCTGCGGCGCGCCCAGCACCTGCCAGCGCCGGAACCCAGGCAAGGAGTCCCATTGTGAGTGTGCGCAACACGGTGCGAAGAGCCCGGTGGCGGGTCGGTCTGGTCGCGGCGGGCGCCGCCGTACTGCTGGTCTCGACGGTGACGGTGGCGGTCAGCGCCCAGGCGGCCGCCGGCTGCCGGGTGACGTACTCGACCTCGGCCCAGTGGTCGGGCGGCTTCACCGCCAACGTCGGCATCACCAACCTCGGTGACCCGGTCAGCGCCTGGAGCCTGGTCTGGACGTTCCCGTCCGGCCAGCGGGTCACCCAGGCGTGGAACGCCGACGTGACCGCCTCGGGCAGCCAGGTGACGGCGACCAACGTGAGCTACAACGGCACGATCGCGACAAACGCGACGGTGTCGTTCGGCTTCAACGGCTCCTGGACCGGCACGAACACCGCGCCCACCTCGTTCGCGCTCAACGGCGTCGCCTGCACCGGCGACGTGGGCGGACCGACCGGCCAGCCGAGCACCCGGCCGCCGACCAGCGCGCCGCCCACCACCCGCCCGCCGACCACGCCGCCGCCGGCCGGCAACGCCATGGCGGCGGTGGCCGCGATGCAGCCGGGCTGGAACCTCGGCAACTCCTTCGACGCGGTCGGCGCCGACGAGACCGCCTGGGGCAACCCCCGGGTGACCGAGGCGTTGCTGGACAACGTCCGGGCGCAGGGCTTCAACAGCATCCGGATCCCGGTCACCTGGAGCAACCACCACGGCCCGGCGCCGAGCTACCCGATCGACGCGGCCTGGCTCAACCGGGTACGCGAGGTGGTCGACTGGGCGCTCGCCGACGGCTTCTACGTGATGATCAACATCCACCACGACTCGTGGCAGTGGATCAACACGATGCCGACCGACCGCACCAACGTGCTCAACCGCTACAACGCGCTCTGGACGCAGATCGCCGCCGCCTTCCGGGACGCCTCACCCCGGCTGACCTTCGAGAGCGTCAACGAGCCGCAGTTCACCGGCAGCTCCGGCGACGCCCAGAACGCCACGCTGCTGCACGAGCTGAACACGTCGTTCCACCGCATCGTCCGGCAGTCCGGCGGCGGAAACGCCACCCGACTGCTGGTGCTGCCGACCCTGCACACCTCGGCCGACCAGCCCCGGGTCGACGAACTGGCCAGCACCTTCGACGCGCTGAACGACCCGAACCTGATCGCCACCGTCCACTTCTACGGGTACTGGCCGTTCAGCGTGAACGTCGCCGGTGGTACCCGCTTCGACGCCACAGTGCAGCAGGACCTGACCGGCGTCTTCGACCGCGTCCACAACGCCTTCGTCGCCCGCAACATCCCGGTCATCATCGGCGAGTACGGGCTGCTCGGCTTCGACAGGCACACCGGCACGGTGCAGCAGGGCGAGAAGCTGAAGTTCTTCGAGTACCTCGGCCACTACGCCCGCGACCGCCGGATCACCACCCAACTGTGGGACAACGGGCAGCACTTCGGCCGCACCTCGTTCCAGTGGAGCGACCCGGAACTCTTCGCGCAGATCAGGTCGAGCTGGACCGCCCGCTCCGGCACCGCGTCGAGCGACCAGGTGTACGTGCCGCGTACCGGCACGATCACCAGCAAGAGCCTGACGCTCAACCTGAACGGCACGACTTTCCAGGGGTTGCGCCAGGGCAACACCGACCTGGTCAACGGCACCGACTACACCGTCTCCGGCAGCACCCTCACGCTCACCGCCGCCGCCCTCACCCGGCTGGTCGGCTCCCGGGCGTACGGCGTCAACGCGAACCTCCAGGCACGGTTCTCCCAGGGCGTGCCGTGGCGGATAAGCATCATCACGTACGACCCGCCGGTGCTGGCGAACGCGACCGGGCCGGCCAGCTCGTTCGCGGTACCCACCCAGTTCCGGGGTGACCAACTCGCCACAATGGAGGCGAAGTACGCCGACGGCAGCAACGCCGGCCCGCACAACTGGACCTCGTTCAAGGAGTTCGACGTCGCCTTCGCCCCGAACTACAGCGGGAACTCCATCACGCTGAAGCCGGAGTTCTTCGCCGAGGTGAACGACGGCCAGCGGGTCACCCTCACCTTCCACTTCTGGAGCGGCACCACAGTGACCTACCACGTCACCGAGTCGGGCGGAAACGTCACCGGTACGACCTCGTGAGAGCGCGCCGGGGCGCCGGGGCGGCCAGCCCCGGCACCCCGGCCGCAACCGCCCCTACCGCATCACCCGCACGCCGAGCGCCTCGTCGAAGAGGTCGGCGACGCTGAAGGCGGAGACCGTCGCCCCGTTCACCTGCGCGTTGCCCACGTGCGTGCCGTACGCCACGGTGCCGACGAACCAGGGGCCGCCGCTGTCACCGGACTGGGTGATGTTGTCCCGCACCGCCACCTGCCGGTGCGAGGTGCCGCGCCGGTCGGTGATCGAGACGTCCAGGTCGGCGATGAACGAACAGCGGCGCAGGCCGGTGCTCTGGCCGAAGACGCACGCCTGGTCCCCGATCATCATGTCGGCCAGGGCCCGGACGCCTGTCACGTCCCGGGTCTCGGTCGAGCCGGCCACGAAGTCGTCGGTCACCGGCACCCCGGAGGTCGTCGACCACTCGACGTCACCGAAGTCCCCGAGATGCTCGTCGAAGAGGTCGAGCGGATGCCGGGCACCGTTGTGGGCCGCCTGGGTGTTGTTGCAGTGCGCGGCGGTCGTCACCCCGACGAACCCGCCCGGGCTGACCGAGAAGCCGGTGGTGCAGAGCAGCCCGGCGCCGGGGCGGGTGGTGGGCATCCCGCCGAACAGGCTGGTGTGCCGGAGGTTGGCCGGGCCCTCGATCACGTCGAGGTCGAGCCCGGCCCGCAGTGCCGCGGGCAGCGCCGTGACGGTCGCGGCGGCCCGCAGGGCCGAGCCCGGCTCGGCGGTGACCGTCGCCCTCACCTGCCCCGAGGTGATGTCGGCGGCAGTGGTGACGGAGGTGTATCCCATCGCCCTGAGCTGCCCGTGCACCGCCCTGGACCGGTCGGCCAGCTCCCCGGCCGAGTACGGCTGGTGGTCGACGATCCGGATCGGCATCCCGGAGCCGGCGACCATCGTCCGGACGAACTCCGGCGCCGCACCCTTGACCAGGAACCTGGGTGCCTCCCCCGGCGTCTCGGGAAGGACCGCGCCGACGTACGTGTCGGGCAGTCGGGTCGCCAGCGCCCGGTGCAGTGGGCGTACCCGCTCGGCCAGCTCGTGCCGGGCGCGCGCCTGGGCCAGGGTCCAGCCCTGTTCCTTCGCCAGCGTCGCCAGGTCGGCCGCCAGGGCCTGAGCCTCGGTCTGCCGGGTCAGCCGCACCGGATCCGGCTGCGGTGCACCGGGCAGGGCGAGTGCCTGCGCCGGTTGCCCGGACGTCGAGACCAACCCGAGCACCACCGCGGCGACCACTGCCATGCCGGCTCTCGATGTCATCGTCGGATCCTTCCCCTGACCGGGTGCGGCGGATGCGGCAACCTCGATCGCACGGTAGGTCGCAGACCAGCCGCCGAGAGGTCCGAACTGGACACCGTTGGACAGGGTTGGACACCACCGGTCGGCACCGGGGACAGGCGTGGACGCCGGGCGGTTTGGGGTGGTCGGCCGGTCAGCTCGTCGGGATCCAGACCCGCATCGTGGAGGGCCCCCGGTTGGCCCAGGCGTGGTACGGGACCAGCGGAACCTCGACCAGATCCGCCGCCCTTCCGGCCACCAGCCCAGCCCTGTCCACCGGCCCGGCACTGTCCAGCGGCCCGGCACTGTCCAGCGGCCCGGCACGGTCCAGCGGCCCGGCACAGTCCAGCGGCTCAGCCCCGTCCACGCCGTAGGGCCAGTCCCGGTCGGGCGGGTCGAGGCGCCGGCACCGCACCACCACCCGGCTGCCGACCAGGCTGGGCGGCCGGCTCACGTCGACCCGGAGGTCGTCGACGGTGCCACCCCCGGGCAGGTCCACCGACTCCACCGCGTACACCAGCGGGCCGCGTTCCACCACCACGCAGCCGCGTACCGCGTCGATGCGCGGGTCCGGGTGGCTGAACCGGGGCGCCATCGGCAGCCGCAGCACCACCTCGTCGCCGGCTCGCCAGACCCGCCGCTCGGTGGCGTAGCCGGGGCGTACCGGCCGGGTCCGCGTGCCGACGGTCACTGTCGCGCCCTGCTCCGCCCAGCCGGGCACCCGCAACGCGAGCGTCCACGGGCGGTCGTCGGCGTCGTCGACCCGTACCCGGATCTCGCCGTCGGCCGGGTAGCCGGTGGCGATCGTGAGCCGCCGCTGCGGCCCGTCCGCCGGGCGGTGCACGACCGTCCCGGGGACGTACTGGTGCAACTGGAGGCCCTCGTCGTCGGTCGTCGCGACGTACGCCGCCAGGCTGGCCAGGGTACGGGCCACGTTCGTCGGGCAGCACGACACCTCGTACCAGGGTGCCCGCTGGGCGGCGGCGGCCCGGATGCTGGGCCGGTCGTCGTCCGGGACCGTGCCGGGTTCCCGCCGGTGCAGGGTGTTGGTGTAGAAGAAGCTCCTTCCGTCGGCCGCCGGTGAGGTCGACACCACGTTGAAGAGCGTCCGCTCGATCAGGTCGGCGTACCCGGAGTCGCCGCAGGCGAGCAGCAGCCGCCAGGCGAGCATCACCGACCCGACCCCGGCGCAGGTCTCCGAGTAGGCGCGGTCGGGCGGCAGTACCCAGTCCTCGCCGAACGCCTCGTCCTGGTGCCGGGAGCCCTGCCCACCGGTGACGTACGTGCGCCGGGCCACCGCGGTCCGCCACTGGTCGCGTACCGCCTTGAGCAGGCCGGGATCGTCGGTCTCGGTGGCCACGTCGACCGCACCGGCGGCGAGGTAGTTCGCCCGGACCGCGTGCCCACGCAGCACCGTCGCCTGGCGGACCGGGGTCTCGTCCTGGAAGTACTCCCGGCGCCACTCCACGTCGCCGAGCCGGCCGTGGCCGCGCCGTTCCACGAAGAGCGCCGCCTGGTGGAGGTAGCGGTCGTTTCCGGTGACCCGGGCGAACTCCGCCAGCGCGAGCTCGATCTCCGGGTGCCCGCAGAGGCCGTCGATGCCGTCCGGCCCGAAGGTCTCGCAGACGTTGTCGGCGGCCCGCCGGGCGATCGCCACCAGCCCGTCGTCGCCGTCCGGGCGGGTACGCGCCCGCGCGACGGCGGCCTGGAGGAGGTGCCCGACGCAGTAGAGTTCGTGGCCCCAACGCAGGTCCGACCAGCGCGGAGGCTGGCCGGGACGACCGAACCTGGTGTTGAGATATCCGTCGGCGTCCTGGGCCCGGCCCACCCGCTGCACCACGGCGCGGAACCTCGCCTCCAGTCCCGGGTCGTCGCTGCGGCCGATCTCCCAGGCCATCGCCTCCAGGAACTTGTAGACCTCCGAGTCGGAGAACTCCCGCCCCCGGCGCTCCCCGGCCAGGTCGCCGCCGTCGGCCACCAGGTCGAAGTTGCGGATCCAGCCCTCCCGTTCGAGCCAGTGCGCGATGTGTTCGAGACTGGCCGCGGCGTTGACGGACTGGCGTTCGGCCCAGAAGCCGCCGGTGATGCGGACCTCGTCCAGTCCGAGCGGCCGCAGCCGCCCTCGGCTCGGCAGGACGGGGGCCGCCGTGGAGGCGCTGGATGCCATGGTCATCCCTTCAGTGCGCCGGACATGAAGCCGCGCACGTAGTGTCGTTGGAGCAGCAGGAACAGCACGACGCACGGAAGCGCCAGGACGACGACGCCGGCTTCGGTGGCGCCGTAGTCGACGACGCCCTGCACCTGGCCGCGGAGGTTGGCCACGGCGAGCGGCAGCGTCATCCGCTCGGAGTCGTTGATCAGGATCAGCGGCGCCATGAAGTCGTTCCAGGCGGCGAGGAACGCGAAGAGCCCCACGGTGATCAGGCCCGGCTTGACCGCCGGCACCAGCACCCGGCACAGCGCGCTGAACGACGAGCAGCCGTCGACCCTGGCCGCCTCGTCGAGTTCGCGCGGCACCGCCTCGAAGGAGATGCGCATCAGGAACGTGGAGAACGGCAGCTGGAACATGGTGAGCACCAGGGCGACACCGATCAGCGAGTTCTGTAGCCCGACCTGGTTGAGCAGGACGTAGAGCGGGATGAGCAGGGTCGCGTACGGCACCATCAGGATGGCCAGGGTGAGCAGGAAGAGGAGGTTCCGGCCCGGGAAGCGGAACCGGGCGAAGGCGTACCCGCCGAGCAGCGAGATCAGCAGTGTGAGGGCGACCGTCAGCAGCGAGACGAGGGTCGAGTTGGCGAGGTAGCGCCACACCCCGGCCTGGTAGTCGGCGAGGGTGGTGTAGTTGCCGAAGCCCCAGCCGGTCGCCTGGTTGGTGCCCGGCTGCGGGGAGACCGAGGCGACGGCGGTCCAGACCAGCGGGAAGAGGAAGATGACGGCCACCGCTGCGGTGAAGACCCAGTAGGGCGTCCGGTAGGCGACTCCGGCGATGGTGAGACCGCGCGGCCTCCGCCTGGTCGGCACCTGCTCCGGTGTCCGGGGCGGTCCCGCCACGGCGGTCCGGGTGGGCCTGGAATCGACGGTCATCGGGTCAGTTCTCCTCGGACCGGAAGGCGCGCAGTTGCAGCGCGTTGATGAGGACCAGGGCCGCCAGCACGATGACCGAGAGCGCCGCCGCGACGCCGAGGTCGTTCTGGCCCTGGAACGCGATCATGTAGATGAGCTGGACCACGGTGATGGTGCTGTTGTCCGGGCCGCCCTTGGTGAGGATGTAGAACTGCTCGAAGGCGAGCAGGGAGCCGGTCACGCAGAGCACGGTGGTCAGCGCCAGCGTCGGACGCAGCAGCGGCAGGGTGACGCTGCGGAACGTCTGCCAGCGGGTGGCGCCGTCCGAGCGCGCCGCCTCGAAGACGTCGGCCGGAATGCTCTGCAGGCCGACCAGCATCAGCACCATGTAGAAGCCGGCGTAGCGCCAGACGATGAGGAAGACCGTCGAGAAGAGCGCGGCGTTCGGCGAACCGAGGAACGTGATGCCGAGCCGTTCCACCACCGGGGCCAGCGGACTCGCGTACGGCGAGTAGAGCACGTAGAACAGCAGCGACGCCGAGGCCAGCCCGAGCGCGCTGGGCACCAGGAACGACGCGCGGAGCAGGTTGTTCCACCGGCTCGACTCCTGCACCAGCAGGGCCATTCCCAGGCCGAGCGCGAGCAGCAGTACGGTCGCCAGCACCGTGTACTTGAGAGTGAAGACCACCGAGTCGGTGAAGAAGCGGTGGCTCACCGCCTTTGTGAAGTTGTCCGGCGCGTTGATCCCCTGGTCGCCGCTGAGCAACGGCCAGCGAGACAGCGACATCCTGATCACGAGCAGCAGTGGCACCACGAACAGCGCCACCACGAATGCCGCGGTCGGCGTGGCGTAGATCCAGCCGAGCACTGCCTGCCGCCGGCCGGGCCGGAGCCGGCCACGGGTCGCCACCGCACTTGGTGGGCGTGCTGGTGCGCTGACGTTCATCACAACTCCTCGTTCGATCGGCGATGGGCCGGACCGGTGACCGTTCACGGGTGCGGCGCGGCGGGCGTATGCCGGGTCCGCGAGCGGGCGCGGACCGGCACACGCCTGCGGCGAGCCGCCTACTGCTGGAGTACCGCCGTGATTTCCTTGTTGTCCTTGGCCAGGTCCCCGCTGCCGGTGAGCACCTGGTTGCGCACCAGGGTCAGCCAGGGGCTGCCCGGTGCGTTGAACGCCTGCTGGAAGTTGAGCGCGACCGGGGTGTCACCCTTGCCGGCGACCTCGTTGATGGTGACGAGGCGGGGGTCCTGGGCGGCGTAGGTGTTGTTCGCCAGGTCGGAGCGGGACACCACGTCCTTGTTCTTGGCCAGCACCTCCACCTGGGCCTCCTCGGACATCATCCAGCTGAGGAAGTTCCACGCCTGGGCGGCCTTCTTCGAGTCCTTGGAGACGCCGATGCCGTCCCCGCCGACGAAGGTCGAGGCGCCGCCGTCCGGTCCCGGGATGCCGGCGACACCCACGTCGAACGGCGTCGACGACAGCAGCGTCGCCGGGTAGAACATCAGCCCGACCTTGCCCTCGGTGAACGCCGCCGTCCAGGTCGGTCCGGTCTCGCCGGCCGAGGCGGGCAGTACGGCGCCGGACTTCCAGAGGTCGGCCCAGGTGCTGTACACCTTCTGCGCGGTCGCGTCGGCCAGCCTGGCCTCGGTGCCGTCCTCGCTGAGCACCTCGCCACCGGCGGCCCAGATGGACGGGAACCAGGTGAAGACGAGGCAGCCGCCGCAGTTCAGCCCGGCGGCCGTACCGTAGACGCCGGCCTTCTTCGTGGCCTGGACGGCCTTGGCGGCGTTGGCGTACTCCGCCAGGTTCGCCGGGGCCTTCTCCGGGTCCAGCCCGGCGTCCTTGAACAGTTGCTTGTTCCAGAACAGCATCGACAGGTCGAGTACGAAGGGCAGCACGTGCGCCCTGCCGTCCCGGGTACCGGCCGAGAGGTGACCCTTGTTGATGGCGTCCTTGAAAGCGAGCCCGTCGATGTTGGTGCTCAGATCCTGGAACAGTCCCTGGTCGACCCAGTTCGGCACGTAGACGATGTCGGCGGCGAAGAGGTCCGGCAGGCCACCGGAACCGGCCGCCGCGCCCACCTTCGCCACATAGTCGTCGTTGGGTACGACCGTCAGCTTGACCTTGTTCTGGTGACCGGCGTTGTACGCCTCGACGAGCAGCTTCGCCTGCTTCTCCAGCGGGGCGCGGGTCCAGAGCGTCAGTTCGCTGCCGTCGTCGACGCCGGTGGGTCCGGCCTCGGCCACGCCGCCCTGGTCGCCCGGGCCGTCGTCACCGCACGCGGTCGAGCTGAGGATCAGCGTCGCGGCGAGGACTCCGGCCAGGGACCGCCGGACGAACCGCCCGCCCGATCTTCTCTTCATGATTCTCCTTGGATTCGTGTGAGATGTGCGCCGTTCTCCTTGGTTGGTGCGGTAGAGGTGCGGCTAGAGCCGCTGCGCCAGGCGGTGGTAGCCGCTGTTCCAGCGCAGGTGGTTGGCGAACGACCGGTGGTCGGTCCGGGCGTCGATGGTGAGCAGTTCGACGCCGGACATCTCGGCGAGATCGGCGAGCGCCTCCATGCCGACCGCGGTACTGAGTACGGTGTGGTGCGGCCCGCCGGCGAGCAGCCAGCACTCGGCGGAGGTGGCGAGGTCCGGTCACCGGCGACCACCTTGAGGATGCGCAGCAACGCGGCGGTCTTCCAGTCGCCCTCGCCGCCGAACCCGTAGCCGTCGGCCATCAGGTTCTGCACGGCGAGGCCGGGAAGTTGCCGCAGGCCGCCCAGGTCCTCGAAGTTGGTGGTGAAGGCGTCGAATCCGCCGTCGACGAGGAACTGGCGTAGCCCGAGTTCGATCCGGGCGCCGTAGCGCAGCGAGGCGTGGCGCTCGCCACCGCGCCGCAACTGCGGCACGACGTCGTAGCGCTCCTCGTATTCGGCGACCAGCCGGGTGACGTCGGCGTCGGTGACCTCGTCAACCGCCGCGACGAGGGCGTTGACCCCGTAGGCGTTCACCGAGACGCCCAGGGTCGCCTGGGCACCGACCTTGTCCCCGTCGGTCACGGCGACGTCCCGCATGTTGTCGCCGAACCGGGCCATCCGCAGCGACCGCGCCGCCCGGGCGCCGGTCGCCGCGCGGGCCCAGTCGCCGACCCGTTCGTGTACCGACGGATCACCGGCGAAGCCCGCGACGGTCTTGCGGGCCACCCCCAACCGCGACTGGACGTACCCGAACTCGCGGTCGCCGTGTGCCGCCTGGTTGAGGTTCATGAAGTCCATGTCGAGTTCGGTCCACGGCAGCGACCGGTTCGCCTGGGTGCAGGTGCAGCAGCGGCTTGCCGAGTGCACCGAGGCCGGCGATCCACATCTTCGCCGGTGAGAAGGTGTGCATCCAGGCGATCACGCCGACCACCCGGTCGTCGGCGGTGGCGTCCAGACACGTCCTTCGGATCGCGTCGGCGGTGGTCAGCACCGGTTTCCAGACGAGGCGGGGTTGCGCGCGCAGACCGTCGGCGAGCCGCTGGCACACCTCGTGGGACTGCGTGGCGACCGACCTGTTCGAGCACCTCCTCGCCGTACAGCGACTGGCTGCCCGTCAGGAACCAGATCTCCGTCGGATCGTTCGCCATGCCCACCTGGGTCACTCCGTTCCACCCGACCGGCCGGATCCGCATCGGTGGCGGCGACGGTTCCGGTCTAGGTCGCTGGCGGCCAGGGACAGCCGCGGGTCGTCCGGGCGCGGTGCTCCGCGCCGGAGGGCGCCGAGGCGCCGGATGGTCGTCACGGTCACCGGCCCCCTCGATGTGCCGAAAACCTTTTCGGAGGATTCTGGTAGCCGGGTTACGGTCGTGTCAACAGTGGATTTCCCATCGAACTCCCGCACTGCGAGCCCGGGGCTGAAAGCCTTTTCGGCAACCCCTTCCCCCGGCATCCGCCCGAAACAAGATCCACTACCCCGGAGGCGCTGCCGGGACCGATCCACCCGGTCGGTACCCTCGGGTCAGCTCAGCCCGTCCGACCAGGAGCGGGCGGGAGCGCGTCCGACACCCGGGCCATCCGGAAGTACGCCGGGAGACCCCACGCCGTTCGCTCCGGCGGCAGATCGCGATTCGAGGAGAGTGGTGGCCGGAGAGCCGGACCCGCAGGCCGCGGCGGTCAGTCGCTCCAACGCGCTCATCGAGGTGGGGCGCTGGACACAGGCCGAGGCGCTGCTGCGCCCCGTGCTCGCCACCCGGCCCGATCACCCGACCGCACTTGCCGACCTGGCCTGGATCCTGCGCAACACCGGCCGCCAGGACGAGGCGTACCAGGTCTCCCGCAAGCTGCTGGAGGTCGAGCCGGACTGGCCGACGGCGCTGACCGGCATGAGCGACCTGCTCTGCGATCTGCGCAGGGCGGCCGAGGCCGAACCGTACGCCCGCCGGGCGGTGGAACTCGGCCCGGAGGACGCGGCGAACTGGCTCTCCCTGGCCAACGTGCTGGGCAAGCTCGGAGCCGAACTCGGCGAGGAGGCGCTGTACGCGGCACGGCAGGCCGTACGGTACGGCCCGGAGTTGCCACGGGCACACTCCGTACTGTCGTTGACGGAGTTCGGCCACGGTGACCTCGAACGGGCGGAACGGTCGATGTCCAAGGCGATCGCCCTGGCACCCGAGCACGTCGCCTATCACAACGCGCTCGGCATGATCCAACTGGAACGCGGCAGGCTGGCCGAGGCACTCGCCACCTTCGAGCAGGCCGCAGCGGTCTCACCTGACGCGAAGACGGTCGCCAACATGTTCGGGCTGCTGGAGAGCCACGGCGTACCCGAGCCCTTCGTCGAGCTGTACACCCGGCTGCGTACCGCCATCGGTGACCCGGGCACGATCGACCCCACCGACCCGAGCACCGTCGACGCCCGACTGACCTATGTCGACCGGCTCTGGGAGCGCGGTGCCCGGGAGACCGCCTGGATGCTGCTGGAGTCGGTGTACCGCGACAACCCCGACCGGGAGCCCGCGCTCACCGCCTACGCGTACTACGCGCTCAGGGACGGCCGGCCCGACGAGGCACTGACCGCCGCCCGCACCGCCGTACGGGTCGACCCGGACTCGGCCGAGGCACGCCAACTGCTCGACGAGGCGACCCGCGCCGTCGCCGACCGGACCACCTAGCGCCCCGTCTTTCGCAGATCGATCGGTAGCCCGGGTCGGAACGGGTGGTAGGGGTAGCCGTCGGTCGAATGGAGGGGCCAGCTTCAATGCGTTGACCCGCTCCCGTGCCACAGACTCGGTCCACCGACCTGCTCGGACGGCGGTCGCGGTCTCACGGGAGGAAGCATGTCGAACTCGGATCGGCCGATCGTCGGCCGGCGTACGGTGCTCGGTGGCGCCGCCGTCGTACTCGGTGCCGGGCTGGCGGGCACGGAGGCCGCACGCGCCGCCGCCGCGCCGCCCCGGTCCGGTGCTCCGGCGTCCCGGCCGATCGACCCGGGCGCGGTGCACGCCGTGGCGCGCCGGCTCGACCGCGACCTCGTCGAGTTGCGCCGTGACCTGCACCGGCACCCGGAGACGGCGGGCCAGGAGCGGCGCACCGCCGCCGTGGTCGCGCGGCGCCTTCGCGCCGCCGGCCTGCGGGTCAGGACGGGAGTCGGCGGTCACGGGGTCGTGGCGCTGCTCACCGGTGCCCGCCCCGGCCGCACGATCGGCTACCGGGCCGACATGGACGCGGTACCGCCGGGCGACCAGTTCGGTGGCGGCACCCGACCGGCCCACCTGTGCGGACACGACGTGCACACCGCTGTGGGGGTCGGGGTGGCGGAGGTACTCGCACTGCTGCGCGACCGACTCACCGGTTCGGTGTTGTTCGTCTTCCAACCCGCCGAGGAGTCGCTCGCCGGTGCGGCCGCGATGCTCGCCGACGACGTGTTCGGTCAGGTCCGGCCGGCGGAGATGCACGCCCTGCACTGCGGCCCCTTCCCGGTCGGACAGTTCCTCGTCACGCCCGGCTCCGGGCTGCCCGGCCAGGACCGGGGCGTGGTGACACTTACCGGCCCGGACGCGCCGGCCCGGGCGCAGCGGCTCGCCGCCGCGATCAACGCGATCGGTACGGTCTCCCCGCCCGCCTCGCCCGCGGACCTCGAACGCCTCGTCGCTGACCTCCAGACCCCGGACGGGCCGTTGACCGAGTTCGTCTTCATGGGGGCGCAGCCGCCCGCCCCGGACGGCCCGGCCGAGGTCCGGATCTCCTATCGCTGCTGGCCGGAGCAGCGGTACACCGAGATCCGCGAGGAGATCCGTCGGCTGGCGAACTCGTTCGGCGGGGCGTCGGTGAGCTTCCTGGCCGAACCGTTCCCGGCGCTGCTCTGCCCGGAGCCGGAGGGCCTGGCGTTGCAGCGGTACCTGCGACAGAGCCTCGGTGCCGCCCGGGTCGGCAGGCTGCACGCCCCGGTACCGTTCAACGGCGAGGACTTCGCCCTCTTCCTCGACCGGCTGCCCGGCACCTACACCTTCCTCGGCGTCCGGGCCCCGGGGGCAGGCATCGAGACCAGCGCACCGCACTTCGGCACCTTCGACCCGGACGAGCGAGCCATCGGGTACGGCGTCCGCGCGATGGCCGGCTGGCTGGCCCGGCGTACCTGCGGAGGTCGGATGGCCGGACCCGCTCGGGCGGGTCAGCATGTCGACCATCGCATTGGGAGCTACTCCCCTTGCGATCGGCAACACTCCCGCACCGACGTGTCCCGCACGACCCTCCGGCCGGTCGGCTACTGACCGGCGGCTCAGGGCGCGGGACGCTGCGGCGCGGCGCCGGGCGGGTCGGGGTGCGTCGGTGTCGCCCCGCGCCCGGAAGCGCGCAGAACACTCGAATCTCATCATCCACCCGCAATCCGGGCACGATCTTGCCATTCCTATAGACACTTCCCTATCCTCGCTGGAGAAAGCGCTTTCCCTTCCGCTCTGACGCTGGCAGACCGTCCACCAGCGCCAGCGATCTCGCGCGCCCGGTCACGGCCGGGCCGCCGCGGAACCGCGACCCGAGCCATGGAAGGGCACGCCCAGGCTCCGTGCGCCAGCGGTGGCGGGTGCACCGACGGTGGACGACGGATCGGCAACCTCGGCGAACCGCCGGAACGAGCGCGGCAGGTACCGGCACACAAGCATTCGACAGACGAAGGTGAGGCGAAGATGAGACGACGACCGGCCGCATCGCGGCTTCAGGCGGCGCTGGCAACGGCGGCGTTCGGGGTCGCGGTCGGTGTCGCGCTACCGATGCCGCAGGCGTCGGCGGCGGTCGGCACCGCCACCGGCTATGCGACCCAGAACGGTGGGACCACCGGTGGTGCCGGCGGGCAGACGGTCCGGGCCAGCACCGGAACCGCCATCCACGCCGCACTCTGCGGCAGGGCCAGCAGCAGTACCCCGATCATCATCGAGGTCTCGGGGACCATCAACCACGGCAACACCAGCAAGGTCTCCGGGGACAGCTGCAACACCGCCGCCGACAAGATCGAACTCAAGGAGATCAGCAACGTCACGATCATCGGAGTCGGCGGCGGAGCGCTCTTCGACCAGCTCGGCATCCACATCCGGGACTCCAGCAACATCATCATTCAGAACGTCACCATCCGGAACGTGAAGAAGTCGGGATCGCCGACGTCCAACGGCGGTGACGCCATCGGCATGGAGAGCACCGTCCGCAACGTCTGGGTCGACCACGTCACCCTGGAGGCGTCGGGCGGGGAGTCGGAGGGCTTCGACGGGCTCTTCGACATGAAGGACAACACCCAGTACGTCACCCTCTCCTACAGCATCCTGCGCAACTCCGGCCGTGGTGGCCTCGTCGGGTCCAGCGAGAGCGACCGCTCGAACGGCTTCATCACGTACCACCACAACCTGTACGAGAACATCGACTCCCGTACGCCGCTGCTCCGTGGCGGCATCGCGCACATCTACAACAACCACTACGTGAACCTGCGCGAGTCCGGCATCAACTCCCGGGCCGGCGCCCGGGCCAAGGTGGAGAACAACTACTTCCGCGACTCGAAGGACGTGCTGGGCACCTTCTACACAAGCGAGGCCGGGTACTGGCAGGTCGCCGGCAACGTCTTCGACAACGTGACCTGGTCCAGCCCGGGCAGCGACACCAACCCGGCCGGTCCCAACCCGCAGTCCAACACCACGGTCAGCATCCCGTACTCCTACCGCCTCGACGGCGCCGGCTGCGTGCCGGACGTGGTCCGCCAGACGGCGGGCGCGAACACCGGCCTGCGGGTGTCCGACGGCAGTTGCTCGCCGCAGGGACCGACACCCACGCCGACCCGCCCCACGCCGACGCCGACCGGCCCCACCCCCACCCCGACCGCCCCCACGCCGACACCGACCCAGCCCAGCGGCACAAACCTGAGCATCGGGGCCGGCTCGGACGGCTCCAGCAAGGCCTCCGGGACGGGCTACGGAAACGTGCGGGACGGCGACATGAACACCTACTGGTCGCCGGCCGGCTCGACCGGGTCCATCTCGATCAAGTGGGGTTCGGCCACCACCGTCTCCAGGATCAACATCCGTGAGGCGTCGGGCGCGGTCGGCAACATCGGGTCCTGGCGGGTACTCAACCACGACACCGGTGCGGTCCTGACCTCCGGCAGCGGGGCCGGTGTCATCACCTTCCCCGCGACCTCGCTACGCAAGATCACCTTTGATATCACCAGTTCGACGGGTACGCCGAGAGTCGGCGAGTTCGAGACCTACGCCGGATAGCGGCAGCTTCCACCGGCCTCGGGGTCCGGCATTCCGGATCCCGAGGCCGGCGGAGGTCGCAAGTGGACGGTTGACGGCCCGGCTCAGGGGGTGACGGCGGCGTTGAGCCGCGCCGCCAGGGCCGCGACCGCCGCCCGGAGCTCCGGCCCACCCTCGACCCGGAAGGCGAACGGTACGCTCGGCAGCCACTCCTGGGCGTACATCGCGGGATTGTTGGTGCTGCCGACCAGGACACACCCGTCTCCGGCGGGAAACAGCCGTCCCATCGGGGGGCGGATCCAGGCTGCCACCTCGGCCGCCGGAGCGTCGAAGACGACCCGGGTGACGAACGGCCAGCCGCTGCCGAGATTCTCCTCCAGTGCCACGACCGGGTCGAGTCCGTCGGGCGGCTCGAACGGGTACCCGGTCTGCCGGACCGCGCCGATCCGGTCGAGCCGGTAGGTGCGGACCGCGTCCGCCCGGTGCGAGTGGCACAGCAGGTACCAGCGCCCGTGGCGACTCACCACCGCCCACGGATCCACCTCGGCGTCCCACTCGTTGCCGGGCTCGCTCCGGTAGCTGACGAGCACCCGGCGTCGGGCCGCGATGGCGGCGACCAGCGCGCTGGCGACGGCGGGATCGGGACGGCACGAATACCGGTCGGGCGCGGCCGAGGCGTGCCTGCGCAGCGCTGCCGCCTGCCGGCCGACGCTCTCCGGGAGCACCTGGATGACCTTGCCCAGGGCGGTGCCGACCAGGTCGTCGGCGTCCGCCTCGGCGGCTGCCGGCTGACCGTCGAGCACCGCCATGACCAGACCGAGCGCCTCCGCCTCGGTGAAGACGACAGGCGGCAGCCTCGTCCCGCGTCGGAGCCGGTACCCGCCGTACGGGCCCCGGATCGACTCGACGGGGATGCCTGCCTCCCGGAGGATCCCAACGTACCGCCGCGCGGCCCGCTCCGTGACGCCCAGCCGTGCGGCGAGTTCGGTGGCGGTCGTGCCGGGGCGGGTCTGGAGGATCTCCAGCGCACGTAGCGCCCGCGCGGTGGGGCTCAGTTCGGTCGGCACCCGAGCAGACTAGGTCGCGCCTGCCGTGAACCGGTAGTGGATCGTCCGGATCTGGGCCTAGCGTCGTGCCCCGGGAGCACCGGCGTCAGGGCCGGACGCGACCCGACCGTGCCGCAGAGAGGAAAACTGATCATGGACGTACTGCTCGTCGCCGGCCTCTGGCTCGACGGATCTGCCTGGGACGACGTCGTACCCGTGCTCCAGGCACTCGGCCACCGCCCGGTGCCGATCACCCTTCCCGGGCAGGGCGACGGGGCCAGCGCCGCCACCCTCGACGACCAGGTGGCGACGGTGCTCGCCGCCGTGGACGCGGCGCCGGGGAAGCCGATGGTGGTCGGCCACTCCGCCGCCGTCACGCTGGCCTGGCTGGCTGCGGACGCCCGTCCGGAGAAGGTCGCCAAGGTCGTCCTCGTCGGCGGCTTCCCCGTCGCGGACGGCGGCTCCTACGCCGAGTTCTTCGAGGTCAAGGACGAGGTGATGCCCTTCCCCGGCTGGGGTCCCTTCGAGGGCCCGGACTCGGCCGACCTCGACGAGGAAGCCCGGCGCTCCTTCGCGGCCGGCGCGATCCCGGTCCCGGAGGGGGTGGCCAGGGGCGCGGTACGGCTGGTGGACGAACGACGGTTCGACGTCCCGGTCGTACTCGTGTGCCCGGAGTTCACGCCCGCTCAGGCGGAGCAGTGGATCGCCGCCGGGGAGGTGCCCGAACTCGGCAGGGCGAAGCACCTCGATCTGGTCGACATCGAGTCGGGCCACTGGCCGATGATCAGCAAGCCGGCCGAGTTCGCCCGGGTGCTCGACTCGGTCGCCAGCGACTCCTGACCCGGCCACGAGCCCGCCCCGCCGATCCGGTCGCCAACGACTCCCGACCCGAGACTGCGAGCCCGTGCCGCCGACGGTGATCCACCTGCGCCGTCGGCGGGGCGGGCTCGCCGGCTCGTGGGCCGCCACCACCCTCTCTTTTGTCACCACGGACAAAAGTGTGGACGATCCTGCCGAAAGATCTGGACATCGCGACGGCAAGAACTTAGTGTCGGACAACATCAACATATTTAAACGAGCCAACCGGCGACGCGGTCGGCTCGTCGTCTGAGAGTCACGGCTCGACCGGGGGCGCCAACTCTCCGGGTCGCCGCCGTGCCCGCAGGCCCGGCGCGGCCGTCGCGCCCATGTCGTAACGGCGTCGCTCCGCGTCGGCTCGGCAACACGGCCCGTGTCATCCGCTCACCGGTCGACCCCGCCCTCGTCCACCCTCCCCCACCGAAGGCACTCCGCCCGCACACCAGCCGTGACAGGCCGGCAGCCGCAGCACCGGACCCACCGTCGCGGATTGCGCGGTGTGCGGTCTGCCGTCATGCCGTCCGTCGATCCACGCGAAGCCCTCCACGGGTCGTCGGCGTTTGCCCCAAGACTCGCGAAAGGTGTGTTCGACATGCCAGCCTTCCCTGTGCGATGCGGCCCGCCGAGGCGTTCGCGGCTGCTCCCCCGGCTCGGCACCGCCCGGTCCGGACGACCGACCAGGATGCTCGCGGCGATAGTCGTCCTGATCACCGGCTCGGCACTCCTCGCCGCCCCGGCCGCCGCCCGCCCGGTGGACACCGAGCGGAGCAGAGCCAGCGACCCCACCTCGGCCGGACAGCTTCAGGCCCAGGTGCTCACCTGGACGGCCGGCAACAGCACCGAGGCGTACGTCTCCGCGCCCACCACCGCCACCGCCGGGCCGGCCACCCTGGTCTTCGAGAACAGCGTCGCGACCGGCAACACCAGCGGCATGCAGCACACCCTCACCTTTGACACCGGGAATCCGGAGTACAACCGCGATGTCGAGGTGAACATCCTGGCCGACCCGTTCGACAGCAACCAGGGCCGGTGGACCGTCGACGTGGTGCTCACGGAGGGCACCTACCGGTACTTCTGCGCGATACCCGGGCACGGCGCGATGACCGGGCTGCTCGTCGTCACCGGCGGCGGCGAGGACACGACCCCGCCGACGGTGAGCGCGGCGGTCAGCGGTGAACAGGACGAGAACGGGGCCTACGTCGGCGCCGCCACGGTCACCCTCTCCGCCGCCGACACCGGATCGGGCGTCGGTCGGGTCGAGTACTCGTTGGACGGTGGGGCATACGGCACCTACTCCGGCCCGGTCACGGTGAACGCCCCCGGCGAGCACACGCTGACCTACCGGGCCACCGACGTCGCCGGCAACACCTCACCAGTACAGTCGACCACCTTCCAGGTCGTCGCACCGACCGACCCCGACACCACCGCCCCCACAGTCACCGCCGCCGTAACCGGCGACCAGAACGACGATGGCGCCTACGTCGGCGCCGCCACGGTCACCCTCACCGCCACCGACACCGAATCCGGCGTCGAACGCACCGAATACTCCCTCGACGGCGGCACCTACGCCGCCTACACCGCCCCGGTCACGGTGAACGCCCCCGGCGAGCACACGCTCACCTACCGGGCCACCGACGTCGCCGGCAACACCTCACCAGTACAGTCGACCACCTTCCAGGTCGTCGCACCGACCGACCCCGACACCACCGCACCCACAGTCACCGCCGCCATAACCGGCGACCGACGCGACGACGGCGCCTACGTCGGCATGGCCACCGTCACCCTCACCGCCACCGACACCGAATCCGGCGTCGAACGCACCGAATACTCCCTCGACGGCGGCACCTACGCCGCCTACACCGCCCCGGTGATGGTGCACCAGCCGGGCCGGCACACCGTCTCCTACCGGGCGACCGACAAGGCCGGCAACACCTCCGCACCGCAGACGGTCAGCTTCGAGGTGGCCGACGCGTCCACTCCGGACACCACACCGCCGACCGTCACCGGCGCGGTCACCGGGGACCGCGACGACGAGGGTGGTTACCTAGGTGCCGCCACCGTCACCGTCTCGGCCACCGACACCGAGTCGGGTGTGGACCGGATCGAATACGCGGTCGACGGCCAGGCGTACGCCGAGTACACCGCACCGGTCACCGTCAACGCGCCCGGCGAGCACACCGTCTCGTACCGGGCGACCGACAGGGCGGGCAACACCTCCGCACCGCAGTCGGTCACCTTCACGGTGGTCGAGCGGCCGGGTGACAGCACCGCGCCGACCGCGACCGCCACCGTCACCGGCAACCGGGACGGCAACGGGGCGTACGTCGGCGCGGCCACGGTGACCGTCTCGGCCACCGACGCCGAATCCGGGGTCGACCTCGTCGAGTTCTCCCTCGACGGGCAGCCGTACGCGGAGTACACCGCACCGGTCACCGTCAACCAGCCGGGCCAGCACACCGTCTCGTACCGGGCCACCGACACCGCCGGTAACACCTCCACGCCCGGGTCGGTCTCGTTCACCGTGGTCGCCCCGCCCGACCCCGACAACACCGCCCCCACGGTGACCGCCGCGATCACCGGCCAGCAGGACGGCAGTTGGGCGTACGTCGGCAGCGCCACGATCGTGCTCACCGCCGCCGACACCGGATCCGGGGTCCTCCGGGTCGAGTACGCGCTCGACGGCCGGGGCTACGTCGTCTACTCCGGCCCGCTCACCGTCAACACCCCCGGCGCGCACACGATCAGCTACCGGGCCACCGACCGGGCCGGCAACGTCTCGGGAACCGCGTCGGCCACCTTCACAGTGGTGCCGAGCGGTCCGCCGGCACCGAGTTGCCGGGTGACCGACACCCGGCCGACGGTCTGGCTCGGCACGGCGAACAGCGGGGTGCCGAACCGGGTGGTCGAGGGCCGCTGCTCGATAAACGACCTGATCCTCGACGAGCGGGCCTGGCCCAGCCACGCCGAGTTCGTCGAGCACGTCAGGGCGGTCGCTGAACACCTGCACCACCGGGGCAGGATCCTGCTGAAGGAGCAGAACACCCTGATCCGCACCGCCCGCGAGTCCGGCGTCGGTCGGTCCGAGGCGAAGCAGGGCTACCAGCCGCTGCTGGACCGCACCGCCGCCTCGTTCAGGCTCTGGGAGCAGGTCGGGGCGGGTGGCTTCAGGCGCAACGCCGACGGGTCGATCACCAGTCGGGCGGTCGACGGCCTCGGCATGCTCTGGTTCCCGGTCCGCAGCTACGGGGACTTCTCCCTGAAGCTCCAGTGGCGCGACGACGCTCCCGGTGACGGCCGGGCCAACAGCGGGGTCTTCGTCCGCTTCCCGCAGGTGCACCAGCACCCGCAGGAGTCCCGCCCCGAGTGGGTGGCCATCAAGTACGGCCACGAGTTGCAGATCTTCGACCGCACCGACGGCGACCAGTACAAGAGCGGTTCGGTGTACGGCTTCGACCGGGTCGACCTCGATGGCGCCGGGGTCACCCCGAAGGGGACTTGGAACGACTACGAGATCCGCGTCGTCGGCCAGCACTACTCGGTGTTCCGGAACGGTGAGCTGATCAACGAGTACGTGAACGTCCCCGACGCCGTCTTCAACCCGCCCCGGGCGGACGATCCGGGCGGTGCCGGGCGGCAGGGCGCGACCGGCTACATCGGACTGCAGAACCACGGCGCCGGCGACATCGTCACCTTCCGCAACGTCAGGATCGCCCCGCTGACCCCGTGACCCGCACACCGTCCTCTCCCCGCCCAGTCGAGCGATTGGATAGAACGTTGGACAAGGAAACGAAGGAGATCGGCGAGGTCGTGCTCGCGGCACCCGCCGCCGAGCCGGATCCACGGCCGGGATCGCCGGCCCGGCTGCTGGGCACCAGCGGCGGCCGGGCGCTAATGGTGGCGGCCATCATGCTTGTGACGCTCGTCGGCGCGGGCGGGCTGGCCGTGGCCGGCGGCAGCACCACCACGGCCAGACCGGCCGAGCGGGTGGTCGAGGCGGCGGCGGCCGGGGCGGAGCGACCGGCCGGCTGCGTCACCCCGGACCGCCGACTCCAGCTGTACGCGGTCGAGCTGCCGAAGGACCCGGTGACCAACCAGGTCCGGCTCGGTTACGGCCTCACCCCGCAGACGGCCTCCTACCCCGGGCCGACGATGGAGATGATCGAGGGCGAATGCCTGGCGATCACCCTGCACAACCAGGTGCCTGCCGCCACCCTGGAGCAGTTGCGCACCGATCCGGCGCATCCGGTCGGCGTCTCACTGCACGTGCACGGGGTCAAGTACACCCAGATGTCCGACGGCACGGTGCACAGCAACTCGTTCGTGCCGCCGGGCGGGTCGCGGACGTACGTCTGGTTCGCCAAGCCGCGTACCGCGACCTCGCCGGGCACCGCCGGCTACTGGTGGTACCACGACCACGTGGTCGGCGGGCCGCACGGCACCCAGGGCCTGCGCTCCGGGCTCTTCGGCGGCCTGGTCGTACGCCGACAGGGTGACCCGAGGCCCGACCGCACCTACGTGACCGCCTTCGGCGACCGGCAGACCATCAACCTGCGACGCAGCGCCGAGGCCGACACCTGCGACCCGGTCAACCCGCAGCCGGGCCCGACCTGCCTGGTCGCCAAGCTGGGCGAACGGGTCGAGTTCATCGTGATCGGCATCGGCGACGACATGCACACCTTCCACGTGCACGGACACTCCTGGGCGGACACCCGGACCGGCCTGGTCACCGGCACCAACAAGGCGCTCATCGACTCGATCCCGGTGATCGACAACAAGACCCTCGGTCCGGGTGACACCTTCGGCGTGCAGATCGTCGCGGGCGACTCCGTGGGGCCGGGGCACTGGATGCTGCACTGCCACATGCAGTTCCACTCCGACCTGGGCATGTCGACGACGCTGCACGTGCTCGACGAGAACGGACAGATGCCGCCGCACGCCGGTAACCACCGGCCGGCGGCACCGGCACAGGGCGCGGCCGCACCGGCACAGGACGGTGCCGCAGCGGCCGGCGCGCACGGGAACCACCGATGAGAAGGACTCTTCGTACCCCCTCTGGAGGAGGAGAAATGGCTCACCAGCGCCATTTCCGGCTGTTCCGATCGGTCGGGCGACACCGTCCCGGCCCCGTCGACGAACCGTGCGACGTACCCGCCCCGGTGACCCGGACGCGGCGGCCCGACGCCGGACCGCTGCGCCGGGCGGTGGCCCTCGCCTCGGGCGCGCTGCTCACGCTCGGCCTGCTCGGCGCGCCGGCCACCGCCGCCCCGGACGAGAGCGTCGGCGGGGTCGCGCCGGCCTGGGGCGGCCAGGCGGTGAACGTACTCGTCTTCCACGGGCCGGCGGCGTCCCAGGACGACCCGGTCGCCAAGGCCGTCAGCGCGATCCGCAAGCTCGGCAACGAGCACGGCTTCACCGTGCACTCCTCCGCCGACCCGGCGGTCTTCACCCCGGACAACCTGGACCGCTACCGCAGCGTGGTGTTCCTGTCCGCCAACGGGGTGACGCTGGACGACGCCCAGGAGGCGGCGTTCCAGGCGTACGTCAAGGGCGGTGGCGGGTTCGTCGGCATCCACGACGCCGCCCGGGCCCAGCCCAGCTCCGAGTGGTTCACCGGGCTGATCGGCACCCGCCCGGCGGCGAGCCTGCCCGCCGCGGAGAAGATCGAGAGTGTCACCGCCAGCGGCAACAACCCGCCGAACGAGATCGTCGAGAACCTGATCGACGGCTCGACCGGCACCAAGTGGTTGACCCGTACCCCGACCGGCTGGGTCGTCGCCAAGCTCGCCGAGCCGAAGGCGATCGCACAGTACGCGCTGACCTCGGCGAACGACTTCGTCGGCCGTGACCCGAGGGACTGGACCCTGCAGGGCTCGGCCGACGGGGAGACCTGGACGGATCTGGACCGGCAGACCGGTCAGACCTTCTCCGGGCGGTTCCAGACCAAGCAGTACGCGTTCACCAACACCACGCCGTACGAGTACTACCGGCTGAACATCACCGCCAACAGTGGCGAGCCGCTGATCCAGCTCGCCGAGTTGTGGCTGATCGGCCCGGACGCGGGACCGGCGCCGGAGTCCCGGGTACAGGAGGCCGTGGTCGAGGTGGTCGACCGGCAGCACCCGGCGAACAAGGGCCTGCCGCTGACCTGGACCCGCTCCGACCAGTGGATGAACTGGGACCCGAGCCCGGTCGGCCGGGTGCACACCATCGCCCAGATCCGGGAGCGCAGCTACCAGCCGGGGCTGGCCGGCAACGGCGCGTTCCACCCGATCTCCTGGTGCCGGGACTACGACGGCGGCCGGTCCTTCTACACAGGCATGGGGCGTACCGAGGCCAGCTACACCACCGACACCAGGTTCCGTGGCCACCTGCTCGGCGCGTTGCAGTGGACGACCGGAATGGTCCGGGGCGACTGCCAGGCGACGATCGGGGCGAACTACCGGATCGAGCGGCTCACCGCCGCCAACCAGTCCGGCCAGCTCGACCAGATCGGCGAACCGCACGGCCTGACCGTCGCCCCCGACGGCAAGGTCTTCTACATCGGCAAGGCAGCCTGCCCGAGCGGGCCGGTCGTCGACTGGGCCAACCCGGAGGTGGGGCTCGGCTGCGGCACCATCCACCAGTGGGACCCGAAGAGCAAGCAGGTCAAGCTGCTCACCACCCTGGAGGTGATGGGCAACCGGGGCAGCGGCAGCGAGCTGGTGAAGAACGAGGAGGGCCTGGTCGGCATCACCCTCGACCCGAAGTTCACCGAGAACGGCTGGTTCTACGTCTACTGGATGCCGCACGAGTCGATCGACCGGGAGCGCCGGGTCGGCCAGCGTACGGTCTCCCGGTTCACCTACGACCACGAAGCGCAGTCGATCGACCAGGGTACCCGCAAGGACCTGCTGCACTGGGAGACCCAGATCCACAGCTGCTGCCACGCCGGTGGCGGGATGACCTTCGACGAGTCCGGCAACCTCTACATCGGCAGCGGTGACAGCAACTCCTCGGGCGGGTCGAACGGCTACTCCGGGAACAACTGGACCCAGGAGTACGCCGGCATCTCGTTCCAGGACGCCCGGCGTACCTCAGGAAACACGAACGACCTGAACGGCAAGATCCTGCGGATCCACCCGGAGCCGGACGGCACCTACACCATCCCGGACGGCAACCTCTTCACCGGTCAGGAGCAGGGCGGCGGGAAGACCCGGCCGGAGATCTACGTGATGGGTGTCCGCAACATCGCGCGGATCGCCTGGGACCCGGTCAACGACTGGCTCACCGCCGCGTGGGTCGGCCCGGACGCCGGCGCCCCGAGCCCGGAACTCGGCCCGGCGAAGTACGAGACGGCGACGATCATCACCTCGGCCGGTAACCACGGCTGGCCGTTCTGCATGGGCAACCGGCAGCCGTACCGGGACCGCAGCAACACCGACGCCACCGTGCTGACCGGCTGGTACGACTGCGACAACCCGAAGAACGAGTCGCCGCGCAACACCGGTCTGGTCAACCTGCCGCCGGTACGGGACAACATGATCTGGTACTCGCCGCAGGGTGGCGGACCGGTCTTCCCGAAGCGTACCGACGGTAGCGGGCTGCCGACGTACAAGGCCGAGGACGCCACCTACACCCAGCCGTACCTGAGCGGTGGCGGGCAGGCCATCATGGACGGTCCGACGTACCAGCGCGAGAAGGTCGACGTGAACAGCGGCGTCGCCTGGCCGGCGTACTGGGACAACAAGTGGTTCATCGGTGACCAGTCCAACGCCAACAACCGGATCGCCGTCACCGTCGACCCGGAGACGGTCGCGTACGCCGGGGCGCCGGCCTTCGCCGAGGACGTGCGCAGCATCATCCAGGGCGGTACCGGAGCCAACCAGCTCGACTCCTGGATGGACGCGAAGTTCGGGCCCGACGGCGCGCTCTACATGCTCGACTACGGCAGGGGCTTCTTCAGCCTGCACCCGAACCAGAAGCTGGTCCGGATCACGTACCAGGGTGGTCAGGCCACGCCGAACCCGAGCCTGGCCACGGCCCGGTCGGTGACGCCCAGCCAGCCCCGGACCATCGGCTTCTCCGCCGCCCGGGTCGGCGGGGTGGCCTGGGAGTGGGACTTCGGCGACGGCAGCAAGCTGTCGCACCAGGCTCACCCGACGCACACCTACAAGCGGTACGGCACCTTCACCGCGACGCTGAAGGTGACCTACGCCGACGGTGAGGTGGTCACCGGGAAGGTCGAGGTGAACGCCGGTTGCGCCGCCGCCGACGCCCGGCCGACGGTCTGGATGCTGGACACCGACACCGGGATGGCCAACCGGCAGACCGGTGGCGGCTGCACGATCAACGACCTGATCGACGACGAGAGCACCTGGCCGAACAGGGCCTCATTCGTCACCCATCTCGACGCCGTGCTCGCCGAACTGACCGCCGCGCACGTCATCGACAACCGCGAGTCGAGGGCGCTGCGCCGGGCCGGCACGCAGTCCCCGATCGGTGCCACAGACGGCTACCAGCCGATCTTCGACGGTTCGGCGAAGTCGCTCGCCGGCTGGCGCCAGGCACCCGGCGGATCGTTCTCGCTGCGTCCCGACGGTTCGATCCGCAGCTCCGGCGGGCTCGGCATGCTGTGGTACGCCGACCAGCAGTTCGCGGACTACACGATCAGGGCGCAGTTCCGCGACATCTCCCCGGAGAACGTCCGAGCCAACAGCGGCATCTTCGTCCGGTTCCCGGATCCGAGGACTCCGCTGGAGCAGCGGCCGGCGGGCAGCTGCGGCACGGTCGGGTCGGCCCGTACCTCCCAGGCGTGGGTTGCGATCTACTGTGGACACGAGATCCAGATCTACGACGGCGAGACCGGCGAGCCGCAGAAGACCGGCTCGGTCTACAACTTCGCGCCGAACACCCTGGACCGGGCCGGGGTGACGCCGAAGAACCAGTGGAACGACTACGAGGTGCGGGTCACCGGCCAGCACTACACGATCGTCCGCAACGGTGTGGTGATCAGTGAGTTCGACAACTCACCCGGCAAGCAGTCGTCCCGCCAGGGCGACCCGCCGACCGACCTGCGGCAGTTCCTCAGCGGCTTCGTCGGGTTGCAGAACCACGGCAACAACGACGTGATCGAGTTCCGCAACATCAGGGTGCGACAGCTCTGACCACCAGCGGTGCCGGACACGAGTCGAGCGCCCGTGTCCGGCACCGCTGTTCTGCCGCATGCCGCCAGACAGTCGGCCCGGCGAGGGGTGTGGCTCAGTCGCTCACTCCGAGGTGCAGCAGCCACACCCGGTCACGTACCCGGACCGCCACGTCGACGTAGGCCCCCTCGTACCAGTCCTTCGTCTGCACGGTGACGGTCCAGGATTCGGCGGAGGCCGGCCAGATCCGCCCCATCAGCGCCACCGCCCAGTCCGCCAGCGCCTCGGCCAACTCCCGCGCGGCGGCCTGCTCGGCCCAGGCGTGCGGCTGGCGGGTCGGGACGAACAGCCCGGGCAGGGCCGCGCGGACCGTCGTCGACCAGGAGCCCACCGGCTCCAGGCCGGAGACCCGGCAGCTCGCCGGTAGCAGCGCGTTCACCGCCGCGATCACGCCCTCGGCGGTCAGCGGGCCGTCTTTCAGGGTGAACGTGCAGGCGTGGTCGGCATCCTCCAGCAGGTCCTCCAGGACCACGAGGGCATGGTTGATCATCTGCGGAACCGCGTCCGGCCACGCGTATTTCGCCGCCGACAGGCCTGCCCAGTCGAATTCCGTCACGCCGACAGGGTAGTGATCATCGTCGTCCGCTGTCGCGCTCAGGAATGTGCGGGGGCGGGAGCCTCCAGGGTCATGGTGAACCGCTGGAGTTGCGGGACGAGGGCGGCGATCAGGCCCAGCCCGGCCAGACAGGTGACCCCGCCGACCACCAGGGCGGTGCCGGCCGTGCTTCCGCCCGCGACCAGCCCGGCACGGAGACCGCCGAGGTGCGGTCCGGCCGCCCCGACGACGTGTTCCAGTGCGGAGACCCGGCCACGGTGCGACTCCGGCGTACGCGACTGCACGATCGTTCCGCGGGACACCACGGACCAGGTGTCGGCGGCACCGGCAAGTGCCAGCAGGGCGAGGACGACGGGAAGCTGACCGCTCAGGCCGACTCCGGCCAGCGATGCTCCCCACACCGCGGCACAACCCAGGAGTACCAGGCCGGGGCGGTTCCGTCGGGTGATCGTCCCGGAGAGCGCTGAGGCGAGTACGCCGCCGATCGCCACCGCCGAGGTGAGCAGGCCGAGCACCTCCGGCGACCCGCCGAACTTCTCCTGGTTGATCACCGGGAACAGGGCCGTCGGCATCGCCAGTACCGTCGCGCTCAGGTCGACCAGGAAGGCGGCCCGGACCACGGGGGTGCGGGCGGCGTAGCGGATCCCCTCCCACACCGCCCCGGCACCCGGTCGGCCGGCCCCGTCGGTCGCGCCCGTCGGCGGCAGCCCGGTGATCCCGATCAGGGCGGCGACGGCGGCGATCGCGTTGCACACGAAGCAGACCGTGGTGCCCCATCGGGCGGTGAGCAGACCCGCCAGGGCCGGGCCGAGCAGCACCGCCATCTGGAAGGAGAGGTGGTTGAGGGCGAGTCCCGCCGCCAGCCGGTCGGCGGGGAGCAGTCGGGTGACGAAGGTACGACGGGCCGGGGAACCCAACGCGGAGAGCGCTGCCGTGACGGCGACCAGTACCAGCATGGCCCACGTCCCGTCGCCCGGCCGGACGGCGACGGCCGCCATGAGCAGGCTGGTCACGATCTGGCCCCAGGTGGTGGCCAGCGCCAGCCGCCGCCGGTCGACGTGGTCGACGAAGGCGCTGCCGAGCAGGGCGAAGGCGATCATCGGGGCGGCGGTGAAGAGGCCGATGAGCCCGACCATCACCGGGCTGCGGGTGTGCTCCCAGACATAGAAGGTGACCGCGAAGACCCCTAGTTGACTGCCGAGTCCGGAGGCTGTCGTGCCCAGCCAGAGGCGGCGGAAGGTGGGGTGCTCGCGCAGCGGGCGGGTGTCGACCAGGACGCCGGGAACGCTCACCGCAGACGTCCGTCGAGGGCCCGGTCGAGATTGTCGGCGAGGCGCTGTCGGAACGAGCGTGTCGCCAGTACGGCGTTGATGTCCTCGACGACCCGGCTCAGCGGGTACGGGAGTTCCGCCTCCAGTTCCCGCACTGTCGCCTCGGTCGCCCGCCACTCCGCCTCCAGCAGGGGCAGCACCTCCCGGCCCCGGCTGCTCAGCCGGATCCGGCGGGTCCGGCCGTCACCGCTGCGCGCGCTCTCGACGAACCCCGCCGCCCGCATCGCGGCTGCCGTCTGGCTCATCGCCGAGTGGGTCACCTCGACGGCGGTGGCCAGGTCCTGGATGGTCATCGACTCGTGTCGGGACAACTGGATCAGAGGACCCACGAACCGGGTGCGCAGCCCGGTGATGCCCGCCTCGGTGTAGAGCGCGGCGATCTCCTGGTCCATCGCGTGCAGCAGCTGGAAGAGCGGGCGCCAGTGGCTGCTGTCGAGCAGGTCCTGGCGCTCTTCCCCGTTTTTCTCGTCCTTGGCCACGGAGACACGTAACAGCACTTATATAAGCGCTGTCAAACTGATTTACGCCCTCAGCGCTGGGTGTCCTCCAGATAGCGCAGGACCGCGGTGACCCGCCGGTCCGCGCGGTCGTCCGGCGGCAGGTCCAGCTTCGCGAAGATGCTGCGGATGTGCTTGTGCACGGCGCCCTCGGTGACGAACAGGCGCTCGGCGATGGCGCCGTTGCCCAACCCCTGCGCCATCAACCCGAGCACGTCACGCTCGCGCGGACTCAACCGGCTCAGCGTGCTGTCGGGACGGCTGCGGGAGAGCAGCTGGCCGACCACCTCCGGGTCGACCGCCGTACCGCCGTCGGCGACCCGGTGCAGCGCGGCCAGGAACTCGTCGACCCGGCCGACGCGCTCCTTCAGCAGGTACCCCAGCCCCACCGTGCCGGCGGCGAGCAGCTCGGTGGCGAAGGCCTGCTCGACGTACGCCGACAGGACCAGCACGGCGAGTCCCGGCTGCCGGCGCCGGGCCTCGACCGCGGCGACGATCCCCTCGTCGGTGTGCGTGGGCGGCATCCGGACGTCGACGATGGCCACGTCCGGGGTGTGCGCGTCCACGGCCGCCAGGAACGCGCCCGGCGCGTCGGTGGTCGCGACCACGTCGAGCGACTCGGCCCGAAGCAGCAACGCCAGACCCTCGCGCAGCAGAGGGTCGTCCTCGGCGATCACGATCCGCACGGCAGCTCCGCCTCCATCGTCGTGGGCCCCCCGGCCGGGCTGGTGAGCCGGAAGCGCCCGTCGTACGCCTCGACCCGTCGCCGGATGCCCACGATGCCCGACCCGTCGCGCTCCTCGGCACCGCCGTGCCCGTCGTCGTCCACCCGCAGCAGCAGCCGGTCACCGGCCCGGCGGACCGCGACGGCGGCGCTGGTCGCCCCGCTGTGCCTGGTCACGTTGGTCAGCGCCTCGGCCACCACGAAGTAGGCGGTCGCCTCGATCGAGGCGGCACACCGACCGGGCACGTCGATATCGAGCCGACAGGGCACGCCACAGTTCGCGGCGAGCCCACCGAGGGCACCGGTGAGCCCCCGGTCGGCCAGGACCGGCGGCAGGATGCCGCGCACCACGGTACGCAACTCGGCCAGCGCCTGCTCGGCGGCGTCCTGCGCCCGGTCGAGTACCTCATCGGCGAACGCCGGATCCCGGGCCAGTGCCCGCCGGGCGGCGCCCAGCAGGACGGTGACCGCGACCAGCCGGTTCTGCGCACCGTCGTGCAGCGACCGCTCGATGCGGCGCAACTCGACCGCGTGCGCGTCCAGCGCCGCCGCGCGGGTGGAGGTCAGCTCGGCCACCCGCAGCGACAGGTCGGCATCCGCGGCCGGTGCCAGCAGGCGACGCCCGGGCCACGCCTGAAGTCGCGCCAGACCCGGGCCGACGCCGACGACCACTGCCAGCCAGCCGACACCGATCAGCCCGACGGCCAGCGCGTCCAACACCCCCTCGATCTGCCAGAACACCACCCCGGGACCACCGGCCCCGGGCGGCAGCAGCCAGAACCACAACGGGAAGGTCAGACTCTGCACCGCGTAGAGCGGCAGGCCCAGGCCGACCAGGCCGATGACGAAACCGCCGGTGGCGTGCACCACGAGCCAGACCAGCTCACGCCGTACGGCGGCATCCCGGATCGCCGCACGCGCTCCGGCAGGTACCGGCTTCGGGCCGATGATTTCGGGGCCCCACCGGGACAGCCGGGCCCGCTCCCGATCCGCCACCGCCCGCACCACGCGCAGGGCCGACGGCACCAGCAGCAGCCCGACGCCGAGGGGAACGGCCAGCGCCACCGCGACCAGGTAGCTCAACCCGCCGAGCGCCAGCAGCGCCGTGCCGAGGCCGCCGACCAGATGCTCCAGGGCGTCGACCGAGACTCGCACCCGGTCCCGCAGATAGTGCCGGGCCGAGCGCCACCGGGCACCGGCCGGGTCGTCGGTCGTCATCCCACCTCCCGGCCAGACCCTAGGACACCCGGTGGCGTGCACGCGAGGTGGCGGGCCGAGAAGTACAGCCTGCTGTACTCCGGTCGACGCGCTGGCGGGATCGTCGCTAGCCGGATCCGCTCCTAGCGTTGGTGACACCACCGAGTACCCGAGGAGCACGTCATGACCGACCAGTACCGCATCTCGCCGCCGACCGACACGACCACCCCGCCGGAGCGTACCGGCGGACGGGGGTTTCTGCGTCCACTGCTCTGGACGGTGCTGATCGTCAGCGCCGCCGCCAACGGGACCGCCTCGATCGCCGGGCTACCCACGCTGGTGGGGGTCGCCTTCGGCGTCGTCACCCTGATCTCCATCGCCGCCCTGATCGTCCACCACTACCGGCACCGCCGCTGAACAGGCCGGCGCGGCTCGCCGTGATCCACCGGCCCGCCGATCACGGTCAGGGGGTGACGACGGGTCGTGCCGCCGACGCGAACGACCGACGGTAGTGGCCCGGACTCACCCCGACGACCTGCCGGAACCGCTCCCGGAACGCCGTCGCCGAGGCGAACCCGGCCAGCTCGCCGACCCGCTCCACCGGCTGGTCGCCGGTCTCCAGCAGGAGCTGCGCGTGCCGGACGCGTTGCCGGTTGAGCCACTGCATCGGGGTGCTGCCGGTCTGGTCGCGGAAGTGCCGGCTCAACGACCGGGTACTCATCGACGCCCGCTCGGCGATGGCGGCCAGGGTCAGCGGGTGGTGCAGGTTGTCGGTCAGCCAGGCGAGCAGGGGCTGCAGGGAGATTCCGGCCGGTGCGGGTGGCTCGTGTGCGATGAACTGCGCCTGGCCGCCGGCCCGTTCGAGCGGCATGACCGAGCTTCGGGCGGTCCGCGCGGCCACCGCGGCGCCGTGGTCCCGGCGTACCAGGTGCAGGCAGAGGTCCAGTCCGGCAGCGGCACCCGCCGAGGTGAGTACCGATCCGTCGTCGACGAAGAGCACCTCCGGGTCCACCAGCACGGCGGGGTGCCGGCGGGCCAGTTCCGCGGCGGCGGCCCAGTGCGTGGTGGCGCGACGCCCGTCGAGCAGCCCGGCGGCGGCCAGCAGGAAGGCCCCGGTGCAGATCGAGACCACCCGGCCGGTGGCGGCGGTGAGCGCCGCGACGAGTCGGGTCGGGACCGGAGCGTCGATGTCGGCGACACCGGGGACGACGACGGTGTCGGCCTCGGCCAGCGCGGCCAACCCCTCCGGTACGCCGATGGCGATCGGCCCGGCGCGAACCTCGGCGGCCTCGGCACAGACCCGCACCTGGTACGCCGGACGGCCGTCGGCCAGCCGGGCCCGCCCGAAGACCTCGATCGGCACGGAGAGGTCGAAGGGAACCACACCGTCGAAGGCGACGATCACGACGCGATGCATACGGCCATTCTGGCGAGAACCCGTCGGTGGCTGTCTCGGCAGCCACTGCCGCCGGACGACCGTCCTGCCTAGGTTCGGTGGCCATGACCGTCGTCGTACCGCTTTCCATCGGTGTGCTCTACGTCCTGCTGAACTCCCTGATCGCCGAGCCGCAACGTCGCCGGCTCAACGCGGTGGTCGTCGCCGGAGCCGGTGCGGCCTACCTCAGCGGCGGCGGGCTGGGGATCGGGGAGTTCGCCTTCACCGCCATCGTCACGTACCTGGCCTATCGCGGGCTGGAGTCGTGGAGGTTCATCGGGGCCGCCTGGCTACTGCACACCGCCTGGGACGTCGTGCACCACCTGCGCGGCGAGCCGATCATCCCGTCGGCTCACGACTCCTCGCTCGGCTGCGCGATCTGCGACCCGGTGATCGCGATCTGGTGTCTCGCGGGCGGCCCTTCCGTCTGGCAGTACGGCAGGGACCGGCTCTCCGGCATCCGCCGTCCGGGTCGCGCTGAGCCGTTCGCCGAGAACCAGCAGCAGAGCGACGGCACCGAGCAGGGCGCCGATCAGCGCGGTGCTCCGCACGCCGTACCCGGGCAGCACCAGGCCGCCGACGAAGGCGCCACCGGTGATGCCGACGTTGACCGCGGCGGAGACGGTGGCGGCGGCGAGGTCGGAGCGTCCGGGCGCCACCTGTAGCACGAGGCCGCCGAGTGCCGCGGTGAACGCGGCGAAGGCGAGGCCGGCCAGCGCGAGCAAGCCGACCGCTGTCGCCGGCCGGTGCCCGAAGGTGTACAGCCCGAGCAGTGCCACCGACTGCACCGCGACGGTCGCGACCAGGGCGAGCCACGGGCTGCGGTCGACCATCGCTCCGATCACGAGGATGCCGAACACGCTGGCGACGCCGCGCGCCAGCAGCACGGCGCCGACCGCCGAGGCGGAGAACCCGCTGACCTCGGTGACGAAGAGGGCGACGTAGGTGTAGGCGGCGATGGCTCCGGCGGTCCCCAGGACCGCCACCGCCACCAGCAGCCAGAAGCGGCGGGCGTCGGGGGTCGCGCCACGGGCGGCGTGTCCCGCCTCGGGCGGCGTCGAGGGGAGCAGCGAGGCCAGCACGACGAGCGCGACCGCGCCGAGTCCGGCCACCGCCAGGAACGACGCCCGCCAGCCGGCGCGCTCGCCCAGCCAGGTGCCGGCGGGTACGCCCAGGACCAGCGCCACGGTGCCACCGGCGAAGACGACCGCGACGACCCGCCCGCGTAGCCCGGGCCGGAACAGTTCGGCGGCGGCCGGCACCACCACCGCCCAGAAGAGCGCATGGGTGAGCGCGGTGGCCATCCTGGCGGCCAGCAGCAGCGCGAAGGTGCCGGCGAAGACGGTGATCGCGTTGCTGACCACGAAGCCGGCCAGCAGCGCCGACAGCAGCCATCGACGAGGGACTCTGCGGACCAGCGCCGTCAACGGGACCGAGGCGACCATCACCACCGCGCCGTACACGGTGACGAGCGCACCCACCTGTGCCGGTGAAACCGCCAGATCCGCGGCCATCGGGAGCAGCAGCCCGATCGGCAGCGCCTCGGCCGTGGTGTAGAGGAACGTCCCGCCGGACATCCCGATCAGCGCCCCCACTGCCCGCCCGTTCCTCATCCGACCCTCCGACTGTTACCACCTAACGAAGCTATGACGGCAACAGGCTAGTGAGGCCCCGGGCATCGGTCAACTGGTAAAGTGGGTTTCGATGGAAACAGTCGAGGACGTCAAGCGGGTACGCCTGGTCGGCGGCAACCTCGCCCTGGACTTCGTCAACACCCGCACCGGCCCACCCGACGGAGCACCGGACGACGACGTGCTCACCGGCTATCCCCAACTGCTCGCCTGGGCGGTGTACGCCGGCGCCCTGACCCAGTCGGCGGCGACGGCACTGGGCCGGCTGTCCCGGGACGACCCGGACGGCACCGGAGCCGCCCTCGGGCGCGCACTGCGCAGCCGCGACTGCCTGGACGAGATATTCCGGGCGCTGGCCACCGGCCGAAACCCGAGCGGCTCCGCCCTGGCCCTGCTGCGGGACGACGAGGCGGACGCGCTCGGCCACGCACGGCTCGAACGAGCCGACGGTTACGCCTTCACCTGGCGGGACGACCGCACTCTCGACCGCCCTCTCCGGCCGGTGGTGCACGCGGCGGTCCAACTCCTCACCACCGGCACGCTGGACCGGATCAAGGGATGCGGCGGCTGTCGCTTCCTCTTCAACGACGAGAGCAAGAACCGCAGCCGCCGCTGGTGCAGCATGGACGACTGCGGAACCGCCGAGAAGATCCGGCGCTACGTCACCGCCCGACGCTCCCGGGCGGCCCGGTGAGCGCCGACCGGCCGCAGGGAGCGGTCGGGTTCAGCCCGCGGTCGACCGCAGCGCGATCGCCTTGAGGAAGACGTCACCGATCTTCGCCGGGTCCTCGGTGACCAGCACCCCACCACCGGTGGTCTTCGTGATCCGGTCGAGCGCGTCCCGGTCGACCGCGTCCCCGATGCCCACGATGATGACCTGGACCGGCCGGTTCTCGTCCTTGAGCCGCTCCAGTTGACCGATCAGGTCCTCCAGCGAGAGCCCTTCCCGGTCGTCGTTGCCGACGCCGTCGGTGAGCACGACCACCGAGTTGACCCGGCCCGCCTGCCAGCCGTCGCGCACCTGCCGGTACGCGGCGAGGACGGTGTCGTAGAGACCGGTGCCGCCGTCACGCTTCGGCGTGATCCCCGCCAGCGCGTCGCGCAACTCGGCGCGCTGGGCCGACAGCGGCCCGACGGGTACGAGTTCCCGGTAGTCCCGGGCACCGTCCAGTTGTCGGGAGAAGGTCCAGAGGCCGACGGCCCAGTCGTCGTTGAAGAGCGCCAGACCGTTCTCGGCCGCGCGCAGGGTGACCTCCATCCGCGAGACGTTGCCGGCGGTCGGCACCCGGCCGCGCATCGATCCGGAGACGTCGATCGCGGCGAGCATCCGCCCCGGAGCGGTGATCGCCGACCAGGCCGCCAGCGCCCGGTCGACAGGCGCCGGATCGGCCGGGCTGCCCGGCGACGCCTCGGCGCCCGATGTCGCCGGCTGCGGTTCGGCCGACGGGCTCGGCGCGCCGGCCGGGGTGGGAAAGCCCGCCCCCCGGCTGCCGTCGGCGGCCCGCACCCCCTGCCGGGCGAGGTCGTCGCGGAACCGCTCCGTGGCCAGGGCCTGCCGCAGTCCGTCGGCGGCGGTGGCTTTGACCGGGTCGTCGCCGGCCAGCACCGAGAACGGGTAGTCGAGCGGCATCGGCGCCGGGTCGACGTACAGCGCGGCGAGCGGCACCGGCGGGCGGGCCGAGTTGTAGGCGATCACGTCCTCCTCGGAGAGGACCGCCAGACTCAACCCCGAGCTGACCGCACCGGCACCGCTCGACCGGGGGAACTGGGCCAGTAGGTCGTCGCGGAGCACGGAGGGCCGGGTCGCCAGCGCCCGGAGTACCGCCGTGCTCGCCCGTCGGGCAGCGGCGTCGCCGGTGCCCGACGCCGCACCGAACGACATCAGCCCGGACAGGCCCGCGGCGTCGCGAGTGGGCTCGACGATGCCGGACCGCAGGCCGACGCCGGTCGTGATCCTCCGCACCAGGTCCGCCAGGGTGGGTGTCTGGTGCGGCCAGCCGAGGCTGGAGGCGACCGGCTCGGGCATCGCCGCGACCACCGGGCTGCGGGCGATCGAGGCGCGGTCGGTCGGCCTGAAGTCGGGGGCCGCGCCGCCCAGCCGCAGCAGCCAGGTGGAGGAGTCCGGCACCCAGACGTCCGGGACGGCGGTCACGGCGCCGCTCTGGCCCACCCCGGCCAGCCCGATCCCGTACGTCCCGGCGAGCGCGGCGGCCACGTCGGCCGGCTCCGCCGCGCTGACCTCGACAGTCACGCAGGGGGCGTCGGGGTCCGCCTCCCGCTGGTCCCAGGCCTCGGCGGCGGAGCGCACGGCGGCGGCGACCTCCGTCGCGGCGGCGACGGTGAGCCTGACCTGCCCCGTGCAGCCGGAGTGGGCCAGTTGCCGGTATCCGACCGACACCCCCGACATCACGGCGACAACCGCCACCGCCACCGCGATGGCACCAGCCCTGGGGGAACGTCGACGCATGCGATGGCGGCCAGACACTGGCCAATACTGAACAATCCACCCCCGTGGCGCCAGCCCGTGGGCCGGAAAAATACGCTCTCGAACGACTTCGTCGCCCAGCGTCGCCAGACGGCCTCGGACCGTACCGGAAATCGGCTCGACGCCCCGGCCCGGACGCGTGCCGCGGTTTCTCGCCCGCCCCACCGCGCCCGGCGCCCGGCTCAGTGCACGACGTCGTAGACCAGTTTGGTGATGCCGTTGGCGTAGGTCTGCGACTCGACCAGCTTCAGCATCTGCTTCTCCCGGTCGGTGTCGCTGAACATCCGCTTGCCCGCGCCGAGCAGCACCGGGAAGAGCAGCAGGTGGTAGCGGTCGATCAGACCGGCGTCGGAGAGGTTGCGGGCCAGGGTGGCGCTGCCGTGGATGAAGATCGGGCCGCCCTCGGTCTCCTTCACCTTCGCGACGTCGTCCAGCGAGCGCAGGATCGTGATGTCGCCCCAGTTGTCGACGAGGTCGTCCTGGTCGAGGGTGGTCGAGACGACGTATTTCGGCAGCTCCTTGAGGGCGGCGAAGTCCTGCATATCCGGCCACACCGGCGAGAACGCCTCGTAGCTGGTCCGGCCGAACATCAGCGCGGTCGCCTCCTCGGTCTCCCGGCCCTTGATCTCGTACGCCTCGGGCACGACCTGGATGTCCTTGTAGGTCCACCCCCCGCTGCGGTGGCCCTCGTGGTGGCTGCCGCCACCGGGCGAGTCGACGACGCCGTCGAGCGAGACGAAGGCGGTGTAGATCAACGTACGCATCCGCGGTGTCCAATCTGCCGGGTGGCTGTCCTGGGTCCTCTGGGGCGGCGGTCGGCTCTCCGTCGGCAGGCGGTGTCACCGGTGCGACCGCAGGCGCCACCTGCGCAGCACGGCACCCGACCTTACCCGAGTACCCGCCGCCTCCGGCGTCCCGTGAGGCCGTCGCCCGCCGGTGTCTCCGCCCGGGGGCGCGGGCGGAACTATCGGGCGCCGAGGGACTCCGCGATCGCGGCAGCGATCTGTTCCGCGTCGAGTCGCTCCGAGTCGAACGTCAGGTCGGCGGGAATCCCCGGCAGCAACTCCCGGAAATGCCTGTGCCTGCGGTGGTGGAACCCCGGTTCGCGGGAGAGCCCACGTCCCGGATCGGCCTGTGCCCGGGCGAACGTCACGGAGACCGGGGCGTCGATGACCACCCACAGCACGGCCGACCCGTCCGGGAGGGTACGGGTGAGCGCGGCCCGTTCCTCCTCGCTGTGGAACGGCCCGATCGCCAGGACATAGTCGACGTCCGAGCGCATCCACTGGCCGACCAGGGCACCGTGTGCCTCGTGCGCGGCGAACCAGAGGCCGGCCCTGCCCGCACCGGGTGGACCCACCGTCGCCGCCACGTCGTCCACGTCCGCGACCACCACGGTGCGGCCGCCGGCGGTCAGCCGCCGGACCAGCCCTTCCGCCACGGTGTTCTTTCCCGCCGCGATCGGCCCGGTGAGGATCACGAGTTGAGGCATGCCTCGAATCTGCCAGGCCGCCCAAACGCTTTTTCCCGCCGGTCCGGCAATAGCGGACAGGATCTGGCCGCTATCGGCCGTAGCGTGCGGGTTGCCAGTACGGCGAGGCGGATTCGAGACGAGGGACAGGGCGAGATGACGACAACTCTGGAAGAGACCGTGACCGGCGAGCGGGCCGACCTGCTGGAGTCGCTGGGCAACGCCCGGTTCTTCCTGCGCCACACCGCGCACGGGCTCACCGACGAGCAGGCGGCCACCCGCAGCACGGTGAGCGAACTCTGCGTCGGCGGGCTGATCAAGCACGTCACCGCGATGGAGCGGCAGTGGGCCCGGTTCATCGTCGAGGGTGGCTCGTCGATGCCGGCCGGCGACGACCCCGCCGCGTACGAGGAGCACGCCGCCGGGTTCCGCATGCTGCCCGGGGAGACCCTGGCCGGACTGCTGGCCGAGTACGAGGAGGTCGCGCGGCGGACCGACGAGCTGACGCGTACGCTGCCCGATCTCGACGCGGCGCACGAACTGCCGCCCGCACCGTGGTTCAAGCCGGGTGCCCGGTGGAGCGCGCGTCGGGTGCTGCAGCACATCATCGCCGAGACGGCACAGCACGCCGGGCACGCCGACATCATCCGCGAGTCCATCGACGGCGCGAAGTCGATGGGATAACCGACCCGCCCCGGTTCCGTCGTCAGGTCCGCACCGGATCGTCGCCGGTCCTGCGGTCCGGCGCGCCACCCGTCCCCGAGCGGCGCGCCGGACCGGCTGGCGGGATCAGCTGTACGACACCGAGAAACTGTTCGTGGTGAAGTTCAGCCCGCCCGACGACGAGGTGATCTCGTATCCGAACTGCACGTCACCGACCAGGACGTCGCCGTACCAGCCGGCGTTGCGGATCCAGTTGAGCACGGCGCGGATGTCGACGGTCCCCGAGTTGGTGTTGCTGGTCCGGATGAACGAGAAGACCTCGTTGGCACCGTTGGAGCCGCGGTAGATCTGCCAGGTGTGTCCACCGACCGACGCGGTGGTCTGGAGCGATCCCAGTGGTCCGACCGGCCCGGTCTTGTTCATCCACAGCATGATCTCGTACGCGTGGTTGTTGGCCCAGATGTCGTACGTGCTCGCGTACGCCCCGCTGCTCGGCACCGTGACGTTGAAGCTGCTGGTGAGGCTGCCGATCGCGCTGAGGTTCCGGTTCACGTTCCGGGTGGCGTTCGGATAGGACTTCACCCCGCCGGTGTTCGGGTGGTTGGCGGTGACGCCCCAGTTGCTGTACGAGTTCGCCCAGATGGTCTGGGTGCCGGCGCCACTGCCCCAGATGTTGTTGTAGAGCGTGTATCCGCCGTTGGTCCACGTCCCCCACTGCTCGGACGACGTCCAGGCGACGCCACCGGGTCGGGTGGGGGTCGGGGTGGGCGCGGCGCTGGTCGGCGGCGCTCCGGTGGCGGGCGAGCCGGTGCAGGACACCCCGTTGAGGGTGAACGAGGTGGGCGGGCTGTTCGTCCCGGTCCAGCTGCCGTTGAAGCCCGGCGTGACCGTGGCGTTGGTGCCCAGCTGGGCGTTCCACGACGTGTTCGTGACCGTCACCCGGGCGCCGCTCTGGCTGAACTCGCCACCCCAGCCCTGGCTGACCGTCTGGCCGTTCGGGAAGCTCCAGGCCAGCGTCCAGCCGTTGAGCGGGTCACCGAGGTTGGTCACCGCGACGTTGGCGCTGAAGCCGCCCGGCCACTGGTCGACTGTGTAGTTCACCCGGCAGCCGACGGCGGCGCTGGCCGGTGCGGTGAGCACCGCCGTGAGGCCGACGCCCAGCAGCACCGTGGCGGCTACCGCGAGTCCGGCGCGCAGCCGTCGTCGCCGTCCCCCGCGCAGGCGGATGGATCTCATACGCACCTCCTGGTGGTCTCGAGTCGGCAGGACCGGGTCGGCAGAAACCGGTGCCCCAGCCTGCGACTTTTAGTTGGGTATCCCAACTAACTCATACTGCCACTCGCGCCTTGATTACGACAGTCGTCGATGTCGGAGTGGTCGAACCCGTTGCGGGTACCGCCGTTTCGCGCGATCGGCGCCTAGTGCAAGGGCGACAGGAAACGACAAAAGGCAGGGAGTCAGCTCCCTGCCACTCCTAACGTATACCGCACCGGGGGTCTTGCGGCAAGACCCGGGTCGTCCCGCAGAATCTCCAGCCGACGCCCGAACCTGCGGAAATCAGTAGTGCCATCGGGCGTCCAATCTCTGTCGACGGGCACGCGCGGACCGATTCGCCGGCCGCGCGTACCGGCCGAAGAACAATGGGGGGCTCATGATTGACGTGATCGTTGCCGGCGGCGGGCCGACCGGCATGATGCTGGCCGGCGAGTTGCGGCTGCACGGGGTGCGGACACTCGTGCTGGAGAAGGAGCCGGAGCCGACGCCGTACGTCCGGGCGCTCGGCCTGCACGTACGCAGCATCGAGGTGCTGGACCAGCGCGGTCTGCTGGACAGGTTCCTCGCGCACGGCCAGCAGCACCCGCTCGGCGGCTTCTTCGCCGGCATCGCCAAGCCCTCGCCCGACCGGCTGGAGACGACGCATCCCTACGTCCTCGGCATCCCGCAGACCATCACCGACCGCCTGCTGGCCGAGTACGCCGCCGAGGTCGGCGCAGAGATCCGGCGCGGCTGCGAACTGGTCGGGCTGAGCCAGGACGACCACGGGGTGACCGCCGAACTGGCCGACGGCACCCGGCTGCGCGCCCGCTACCTGGTCGGCTGTGACGGCGGGCGCAGCACCGTACGCAGGCTGCTCGGCGTCGACTTTCCCGGTGAGCCGTCCACTGTCGACACCCTGCTCGGCGAGATGGAGGTGGCCGTCCCGCCGGAGACGGTGGCCACCGTGGTGGCCGAGGTCCGCAGGACCGAGCTGCGGTTCGGCCTCGGGCCGCTGGGCACCGGGGTGTACCGGGTGGTGGTGCCCGCCGAGGGGGTGGCCGAGGACCGCTCCACCCCGCCGACCCTCGACGAGTTCCGGCGACAGTTGCGGGCCGTCGCCGGTACCGACTTCGGCGTGCACTCGCCACGCTGGCTCTCCCGTTTCGGCGACGGCACCCGGCTGGCCGAGCGCTACCGGGTCGGCCGGGTGCTACTGGCCGGCGACGCGGCGCACGTCCACCCGCCGACCGGCGGGCAGGGGCTCAACCTCGGCATCCAGGACGCGTTCAACCTCGGCTGGAAACTCGCCGCCGAGATCGACGGATGGGCACCGGAGGGGCTGTTGGACAGCTACCACACCGAGCGGCACCCGGTGGCCGCCGACGTCCTGCACAACACCCGCGCACAGATGCACCTGCTCTCCACCCAACCGGGGCCACAGGCGGTACGTCGGTTGCTGTCGGAACTGATGGACTTCGAGGAGGTGAACCGGTACCTGATCGAGAAGATCACCGCGATCTCGGTCCGGTACGACTTCGGCGAGGGACCCGAACTGCTCGGCCAGCGGATCCGGGACGTACGGCTCAAGCACCGGCGGCTCTACGAGTTGATGCGCGGCGGCCGGGGCCTGCTGCTCGACCAGACCGGCCGGCTCTCGGTGACGGGCTGGGCGGACCGGGTCGACCACGTCGTCGAGGTCAGCGAGGAACTGGACGTACCGGCGGTGCTGCTGCGCCCGGACGGCCACGTGGCCTGGGCCGGTGCGGATCAGCGGGAGCTGCTCGGCGCGCTGCCCCGGTGGTTCGGAGCCGCCGGGCGCTGACCATGGTGCAGGCGGTCCACTCTCGACGGTCTTCGGTCGGTCCGGCTCAGATGCGGCCGGTGGTCGCGATCCTCGCGAAGACCTGGGCGCTAAGCTTGGGAACCCGCGCGAAGTCGTTGGCGTGGTCGACGCCGATCAGCCCGAACCTCGGCCGGAGGCCGGGCTGCGGGTGCCCCAGGACATCTCCGTCACCGGCTACGACAACACCACCTTCGCCGCCTTCCGCCCCATCTCCCTGACCAGTGTCGACCAGGCCGGGCACCAGATCGGCGTCAACGCCGCCCGGCTGCTGCTCGAACGGATCGCCGACCGGCAGCGTCCCGCCGCACAGGTCAGGCTCTCCCCCACCCTGGTCGTCCGGCACACCACCGCCCCGCCACCCACGCCGTGAGCCAGCGCCAGAGGGTGCACTGGGCAGTTCGGGGAGCGTCGACCCCGTTCCGGGCGGCCCGCCAGGGCGGCCGCAGGCCGTGGATAACGTTTCCCACGGCCTCCTCCGACGCGCTGCCCGGCGCAGGCGCGGTAGGTCAGTACGGCGGTGGTGCGGTGCTCTGCCGGACGGTGAGGGTGGTCGCCAGTTCGAGCCCGACCTGCGGCGCCTTCTCCCCGCGCCCGAGTGCCAACGCCAGTTCGGTGGCGGCCACCGCCATCTCGACGAGCGGCTGGTGGACGGTGGTGAGCGCCGGATCGACGAGCGCGGTGACCGGCAGGTCGTCGAAGCCGACCACGCTCAGGTCGGCGGGAATGCGCAGCCCGGCCGCGCGCGCGGCCTGGTAGACGCCGAGCGCCTGCAGGTCGTTGCAGGCGAAGATCGCGGTGGGCCGCTGCGGGCGGGCCAGCAGGTCGACGGCGGCCTGGTAGCCGCCCTGCTGGGTGAGCGCGGTACGCACCAGAAGGTCGCTCTCCAGCGCCAGACCGGCACCCTCCATTGCGGAGCGGTAGCCGTCCAGCCTGGCCCGGCAGCAGAGGATCTGGTCCGGCCCGCCGATCATCGCGATCCGTCGGTGTCCCAACTCGACGAGGTGCCGGGTGGCGGACCGGCCCCCGGCCCAGTTCGTCGCCCCGACGAACGGCACATCGTCGGGCAGCTCGGCGGTGGGGTCGAAGACCACGAAGGGGATGCCTCTGGCCCGGAGCTGGTTGCGCTGCTCCGGCGACAGTTGGGCGACCGTCACGATGCAGGCCGGACGGCGGGCGAGGGTGTCGTCAATCCAGTAGCGGATCGCGTTTCGCTGCGGCCCGAACTCGGTGAGAACCACACCCACCCGCTGCCGGCGGGCCACCTGCTCGACCCCACGGATGATCTCAAGCCCCCACATGTGCTCCAGCTCGTCGAAGACCAGTTCCATCATGTTGCTGCGGCTGACCGGTGCCGGCTTGCGGTAGCCGTACCGGTGGATCACGGCCTCAACCCGCGCCCGGGTGTCCGCCGCGACACCGGAACGACCATTGATGACCTTGGACACGGTCGGGATCGAGACGCCTGCCGACTCGGCGATGTAGGAGATCGTCACCGGCGTGCTCGGGTCGCCCCGCGGGTAATCCCGGTCGCTGGCCGGTCCGCCCGACTCGGCGCTCGACAAGGTGGCCCCCTCCGTCGCCCGTCCCGCGCTGGCGCCACCGCGACGCCGACCGGACGGCCGGCCACGGGCGCCGTTCCCGGCGCAAGGATAGCCGGTCGACCATGTCCGGGCGTGGCCGCGCAGCGGCCCCAGGCCGCCTGCGTCCCGGGGATCAATCGAGGCGTACGGCCGCACCACCGCAAGAAACTTTCTGGACATTGCATCGATACTTTTCAGACCCAGGGCGCCACGATGGACATCGACTCAGCTCAACAAACAGCACAAGGCCGGGCAGCGTTCCCCACCTACGTCGCTTACATTGACGTACATCTTAGAAAGGCGTAGCGTCTCTGCACAGAAACTTTCGAAGCGGAGATCCGCGAGTTTCTACGCTGTGTGGGAGCCAAGCAGCGTCTCCGGGCAGGCATCGGGCAGCCCTCGGAGAACATCCCCGATCAGTCGCTCGCGCGTGGGCAGGCCGGGCCGATCGGTCGTCGCGGTAACGCCGCACATCATCCACCCGTCACGAGCGCTGGAGGCTCCATGTCCTCGTCCGCCAGGGCGCGCCGGTCGTCGGTGCCGCGCCCGCTCGCCGTCGCCACGACGGCCCTGGACAACCCCCGCCCCGCACCCGTGGGGCAGCCCGGCATCCCCGGACGGGGCCCAAACTACGGCAAGGATGAGTACCGATGGATCTGCTGAACACACGAAGAGCGCGCCTGCGGCTCGGCCTGGTCGCCGGTGGCGCCGCCGCAATCCTGGTCGCCGGGATGACGGTGGCCGTCGGCGCCCACGCGGCGGCCGGTTGCCGGGTCGGATACGCGGTCTCCGCGCAGTGGACGGGTGGTTTCACCGCCGACGTGAGCGTGACGAACCTCGGCGACCCGGTCAACGGCTGGAACCTGGCCTGGACGTTCCCGTCCGGCCAGCGGGTCACCCAGGCATGGAACGCGACGGTGACCTCCACGTCGAGCGGGGTGACCGCGACGAACGCGAGCTACAACGCGACCATCGCGACGAACGCGACCGTTTCGTTCGGCTTCAACGGCACCTGGGCCGGCAGCAACGCCGCGCCGACCTCGTTCGCGCTCAACGGGACCGTCTGCACCGGCAGCGTCGGCGGGCCGGCATCGCCGTCCGCCACTCCCCCGGCGAGCCCGACGCCGACGTCGTCCCCGTCGACCCCTCCGCAACCGGGCAACCCGATGGACATGGTGGCCGCCATGCAGCCGGGCTGGAACCTGGGCAACACCCTGGACGCCATCCCGGACGAGACGGCCTGGGGCAATCCGCTGACCACCCAGGCCCTGCTGCGCCACGTGCGGTCGCAGGGCTACAACAGCATCCGGCTACCGATCACCTGGAGCAACCACCACGGGCCCGCACCGGACTACGCCATCGACCCCGCCTGGCTCAACCGGGTCCGCCAGATCGTCGACTGGTCGTTGGCCGAGGGCTTCTACGTAATGATCAACCTGCACCACGACTCCTGGCAGTGGATCAACTCCTACCCGGCCGACCGGGCAGGGGTACGCGCCCGCTACGACGCGCTCTGGGCCCAGCTCAGCGCCACGTTCCGCGACCACTCCGCCCGGCTCGTCTTCGAGAGCGTCAACGAACCACAGTTCGCCGACAGTACCGACGAGCAGGGCTACACCCTGCTGCACGAACTCAACACCGAGTTCGTACGGATCGTCCGCCGCTCCGGCGGCGCCAACGCGACCCGGCTACTGGTGCTGCCGACCCTGTTCACCAGCGGCGATCAGGGCCGGCTCGACGCGTTGAACGCCACCTTCGACCAGCTCCGCGACCCCAACCTCGCCGCCACCGTGCACTTCTACGGCTGGTGGCCGTTCAGTGTCAACATCGCCGGCGGTACCCGCTACGACTCCAACGTGGAGCAGGACCTGATCGGTTCGTTCGACCGGGTCCACGCCTCGTTCGTGGCCCGTGGCATCCCGGTCATCATCGGCGAGTGGGCCCTGCTCAACTGGGACCACAACCGGCCGGGCGTCATCGAACGGGGCGAGTTCCTCAAGTTCCTGGAGGCGGTCGGCTATCACGCCCGAATCCGCAACCTCACCACGATGGTCTGGGACGCGGGCCAGTTCCTGGAGCGTACCGAGCTGCGGTGGCGTGACCCGGGCGTCTTCGCCATGATGAGGGCGAGCTGGACCACCCGCTCCGGCACCGCCTCCTCCGATCAGGTGTACCTGCCCCGCACCGGCACCATCACCGCGCGGACGCTGACGCTCAACCCCAACGGCACCTCGTTCCAGGGGCTGCGACAGGGCGGCACGAACCTCGCCCGAGGCACCGACTACACCGTCTCCGGCAACACCCTCACCCTCACCCCGGCCGCCCTCACCCGGCTGGCCGGCAACCGCGCCTACGGCGTCAACGCCACCATCGAGGCCAGGTTCTCCCAGGGCGTGCCGTGGCAGATCAGCATCATCACCGCCGACCCGCCGATCCAGGCCGCCAGCACCGGTACCACGGCCTCGTTCGCCATCCCCACCCAGTTCCGCGGCGACCAGCTCGCCACGATGGAGGCCAGGTACGCCGACGGAACCCCCGCCGGGCCGGCGAACTGGACCTCCTTCAAGGAGTTCTGGCAGCACTTCCAACCCGACTACACCGCTAACACCATCATCCTGAAGCCCGAGTTCTTCGCCGAGGTCAGGGACGGCGCGGTGACCCTCACGTTCCACTTCTGGAGCGGCGTCCAGCTCAGCTACCGCAGCACCAGATCCGGCAACTCGGTGACCGGCACCACCACCTGAACGCCCGGCCTGCCCCCGGTGTCGACAGGCGCGTCCGCGTCGTCGACACCGTGGGCCCGGCGCCGGGACGTCACCCCCGACCGGAACCGTTCAGCGGGAGTGGTGCGGATGGGTGACCACCAGTACCGGCCGGGACGATTTTCCGATCAGCGCCATCGGCAGGCTGCCGAGCAGGCGTTCGGCCACCGCCGGACGGGTGCTGGACCCGACCACGATCAGGTCGGCCCGCTGCTCGTCGGCGAAGCCCAGGATCTGTTGCAGGGGGCGGCCGGACCGTACCGTCACGGTCGCCTCGATTCCGGCCGCGGCCAACCGCTGGGCCGCCGCCGAAGCGGCCCGTTCCGCCCGCTCGGCGAAGACGCTGCGCGGCGCCGGAGCCAGGCGCTCGAGTTCGACCTCGTCGACGGCGACCACCGCGACCGATCCGCCGCTCTGCCTGATCAGGTCCACGACCGCGTCGGCGACCCACGGCTGATCGGCCTCGGGATTGGCAGCTAGCACGATGTGCATGTCGTCCTCCGATCACGGGGTCGGCTTCGGTGCTCCGCCCGGCTCGTGACGTCCGGGGCGATGTCGCGCGGCGGGTACCCGGGACAGGCCCGCTCTCGTGGCGCGCCCGGGCGGTGGATCGAATACCGTGTGGCTCTGCACATCGATGAGGTTTAGCACGCTTCGCCCCGGGTCACACCTCGGAGACGGCGCAGCACCTCGGCGGCGAGGGTCAGCGGCAGCATGGGATCGAGGGGAGGGGCTGTGGCGGACGCACCGGCAGCCGGGGAGAGCATCGAGCGCGACGAGCCGACTCTCAAGCGGGTGATCGGCCCCGGACTGTTGCTGCTGTTCGTCGTCGGCGACATTCTCGGCACCGGGGTCTACGCGCTCACCGGCAAGGTCGCCGCCGAGGTGGGCGGGGCGGTGTGGCTCCCCTTCCTGGTGGCGTTCCTGGTGGCGGTGCTGACCGCCTTCAGCTACCTGGAGCTGGTGACGAAGTACCCGAGGGCGGCGGGTGCCGCGCTCTACACGCACAAGGCCTTCGGCATCCACTTCCTGACCTTCATCGTCACCTTCGCGGTGATGTGCTCGGGCCTCACCTCCGCGTCGAGTGCCGCAAAGGCGTTCGCCGGCAACTTCGTCGAGGCCTTCGACCTGTCGATCGGCGACGGGCTCGGGCTCACCGCGCTGGCGGTCGCCTTCATGACGCTCATCGCCCTGGTCAACTTCCGGGGCGTCGCCGAGAGCGTCAAGCTGAACGTGGTGCTGACCTGCGTCGAGCTGACCGGTCTGCTCATCGTCATCTTCATCGGGGCCTGGGCGCTCGGCGGCGGCGACGGCGACATGTCCCGGCTGCTGGAGTTCGAGTCGCCGCCGGGCGAGCACGCGTTCTTCTCGGTCACCGCGGCCACCGCACTGGCATTCTTCGCCATGGTCGGATTCGAGGACTCGGTGAACATGGCCGAGGAGACCAAGGATCCGGTCCGGATCTTCCCGAAGATCATGCTGATCGGGCTCTGCGTCACCGGGCTGATCTACGTCCTGGTCTCCATCTCGTCGGTCGCGCTGGTCTCCCCCGAGGAACTCAGCCAGGGCGACGCCCCGCTGCTCAAGGTCGTCGCGGCCGGGGCGCCGGCCTTCCCGCTCACCGTCTTCGCCTTCATCACGATGTTCGCCGTGGCGAACTCCGCCCTGATCAACATGCTGATGGCGAGCCGGTTGCTCTACGGCATGGCCCACGAGGGCGTACTGCCCCGCGTGCTCGGCTGGATCCACCGCACCCGGCGTACGCCCTGGGTGGGCATCGTCTTCACCACCCTTGTCGCCTTCGGGCTGATCTGGTTCGCCGACCTGACCGCGCTGGGCGGTACGACGTCGCTGCTGCTGCTCGCCGTCTTCACGGTCGTCAACATCGCCGTACTTGTGCTGCGGCGCGACCCGGTGGAACACAGGCACTTCCGGGCGCCCACCGCCATCCCGATCGTCGGTGCCGTCGCCTGCGCCTACCTGGCCAGCCCGCTCTCCGGCCGGTCGGTCGACGACTACCGGGTGTCCGGGGTGCTGCTCGTCATCGGCGTCGTACTGTGGGCGATCACCTACCTGACCAACCGGTTCCTCCTGCGCCGGCGCGCCACCCGGGGCAGCTAGACCAGACCGGCCAGATACTTCCGACGCCGCTGCGGTTCGAACTTCTCGATCGCGTACCGCAGCATGACCCGGGGCATGTCCCGGTAGTGCCGGGAGAGGAACTCCTCCGCCGCCGTCCGGTCCCGGTTGCCCACCTCGCGCAGCATCCAGCCCACCGCCTTGTGCACGAGGTCGTGCGGGTCACGCAGGAGCCGTTCGCCGAGCCGGAAGGTCCAGTCGAAGTCGCCCGCCCTGACGAAGGCGAAGGTTGCCATGACTGCGATCCGCCGGTCCCAGAGCAGGTTCGACCCGGCCAACCGATCCAGTACGCTCCGGTCCCTGTCGAGCAGCCACGGACCGACGATGTACGGCGCGGACGAGTCGACCAGATCCCAGTTGTTGATGTGGCCGGTGTTGGCCAGCACGAGGTCGAAGATCCGGCCCCGTTCCCGCTCGTCTCCCCTGCCGAACTTCCGCACCAGGATGAGCAGCGACGTCAGCCGCTCCTCGTGCACGTCGCTGGTCAGCAGCTTCGCTGTCTCGGCCAGCGAGAGGTCCCGCCAGTACCTGCCGGCCACCCTGCGCTGTTCCGGTACGGGGACGCCGATGGCCCGGTCGCCCTCGCCGTACCCGCCCGGAACCATCTGCAGGAACCGGCTCACCGCCACCGCCCGCTCCGGGTCGGCGAGGCGGGCGAGTTCGTGCCGGACGTCCTCGGTGGTGGCCATGATTGTGCAACCTACCGCGATCGATTCCCGGCGCCACGTACCTTCGCTCCGCCGCCCCGGACGACCCGGCCGTGACGACCGGGCCCGGACGACCCGGCCCGATGCGGTCAGTGACCTGCGGGATCGGGCCGGACGCTCGCGCGTCGGGGGTGCCCGCCGGGATGGCGGTCGCCGACCCGGTCCGGTCGCAGGTAAAGGTGGGTGCGGACGGCGTCCCGGGGGTGCCGGGGGCGGGTGCTCGACCTGGCGAGCCGCAGGCTGGCCTGGCTGCCGGCGGCACGATCCCCGATCCGCTCGGCCATCCGCGCCGCCGACAGCCAGTGTTCCCGAGCGCGGGCGGCGGCGACGGCCGGATCACCTGTGCCGTCACGCGCCACGACCTCGTAGGCGGTGGCCAGGTCGGTCAGCGCGGCCAGTTGCCAGTGCGGGCGGCCCAGCATCCTCGGCACCAACGCCTCGATCTCCCGCCGGGCCTCCTCGGTGCCGTCGCGGCCGAGCCGGATCCGGGCCTCGGCGTACTCCGCGTACGCCCGGTAGGTCGGAGAGTTCGCGAGGTCTGCGCGCTCCAGCGCGGAGGTGGCCACGTCGGCCGCCTTCGCCCACCAACCGCAGTCGGCGAGCGCCATGCTGAGTTCGCTGAGCACGCAGACCTCGCCCACCACGTCGCGCTGCCGCTCGACCAGCGCCAGGCTCTCCATCAGCGTGCCGACCGCAGCCACCACGTCGCCACGGCGCCGCTGCCAGAGGGCAAGTTCGCGCAGCCCCTGCGCGAGCTGCCGGGTGGCCCTGGTGGTCCGGAGCAGGCTGATCCCCCGGGCCAGGGTGTCACCTGCGCTGGGCTCGTCCGCGAGCAGTTCGAGCTTGCCCAGCAGGGTCGTCTTCAACCCGGCCGAGCCGTGGTCGCCTGTGGACTCGTACAGCGCGATGGCCCGGTGCAGCGAGGCCCGTTGCGCGGCCGGATCGCCGAGCTGGTAGTGGACCTGGTGCGCGACGCCGTGGATCTCGGCCTGCAACCAGGTGTCGGTCCCGCCGGCCGCGATCGCCGACTCGACATGCCGTTTGGCGCTGGGCAGGTCGTCGTTCATCAGGAAGCCGAAGGCGATGCAGAGTCGCATCGCCGCGATGTCGGTCGGGTCGCCGAGTCGCTCGGCTGCGGCCAGCCCGATCTCCCCGGAGCGGACCAGCGCGTCGAGGCGGGAGTCGAGGTGGAGGAAATAGTCGTAGTTCCAGGCCAACGCCCAGGAATAGGGCTCACAGCCGGGGGTGTCGGCGGCCTGCTGGATCGCCGCCAGGATCCCGGGCGCCTCGATACTGCACCAGGTGTACGGGTCGGCCTGGTGCGCCACGGTCGCCCGGGCCGGTCGAGGCAGTTCGGGAGTGATCTGGAAGAACCGTCTCGTACGCTCGTCGTCGAGCAGCGACCGTGCTTCCTCGACCAGGGTCAGCCAGGCGGCGAAGACGGTGCCGAGCACCCGCGCCCGATCGGCTGGCGTCTCCTCCTCCTCGACCCGTTCCCTGGCGAAGTGCCGCACGAGATTGTGCAGCCGGTAGCGGAACTGGCCCGCCTCGTCCGTGCCACCCGAGTCCACCAGGCTCGCCTCGACCAGCGTGGCGACGGCCTGGTCGACGGCTTCCTCGTCCGCCTCCAGCAACAGCGGCAGCAGCCAGTACGGGAAGGTTTCGAGGTTGAGCAGTCCCATCCGGCGCAGCAACCGTCGGGCGGCCGGGTCGATCTCCTGGTATCCGGAGATGAGCACGGCCCGGACGTTGCGCTCGGCGTGTTGCAGGTGGTCGAGTCGCCGCACCGAACTGGCCAGCTGCTCGCAGGACTCCCGCAGGGCGAGGTGGGGGCGACCGGCGAGCCGAGCCGCGAAGAGCCGTACGGCGAGGGGCAGCAGGCCGCACTGCCGCGCCAGCGTCGCCGCCGAGGCGCGATCGCCGTCCACCCGGTCCGCGCCGATGACCCCGGCGAGCAGGCGGACCGCCTCGGCGACGGTGAGCGGCGGCAGCCGCACCTGGAGGGCGCCGTCGATGCCCACCAGGGCGTGCCGGCTGGTGACCAGGACGATCGAGTCCATTCCGGGGAGCAGCGGTCGGATCTGCGCCGCGTCCGACGCGTCGTCCAGCACCAGCAGGCAGCCTCCGGTCGCCACCTCGGCGCGGAACATCGCCGACCGCTGGCTCAGATCGGCCGGGATCTGCTGGCTCGGCACCCCGAGGGCGAGCAGCAGCCGCTTGAGGGCGTCCTCGGGGCTCAGCGGCCGGTCGTTCTCGCGCAGCTTCAGATAGAGCTGGGTGTCGGGATAGTGGCCGGACATCCGGTGGGCGAGCCGCACCGTCAGGGACGTCTTCCCGATTCCCGGCATGCCGGTAACGACCGCGGTCCGGACCCCGGAACCGGTGGAGAGCTTGCTCAGCAGCTCGGCCGTCTCGCGCTCGCGGCCGACGAAGTCCTGTAGTTCGGCGGGGAGCATCCGCACGGCCCTCCGCCCGGATGCCGGAACCGGCTGCCCGGCGGAGTCCGGCTGCGGATGAGCCGGACAGGACGCCGGAGGTTCGGTGGCGGTGGCTCGTGACTCGGGCGGATCCGTCCCCTCCACCACCTGGTCGGAACGCTGCTCGGCGGGCCGGTCAGGTGCCGGGCCGGCCCGGACCACACCGGACGGGTGCGCCGGGAAGGCAAGGTCGGGATCTTCGCGGATTATCGCGACCTCCAGGTCCCGCAGTTCGGGAGCGGGATCGAGGCCCAGTTCCTGGTTCATCGCCGTGCGATACCGACGGTACGTGTCCAGCGCGTCCGCTCGACGTCCACACCGGTAGAGCGCCAGCATGAGCAGTTTGACCAGCTGCTCGTTGAGCGGTTGGGACTCGGTCAGCCTGGTCAGTTCGACCACCACCTGTTCGTGGCGCCCGAGTCGCAGGTCGGCCGCGACACAGAGTTCGAGGATCTGCCGATGGATCTCGATCAACGGACCGCCGACCCGGCGTCGCAGCTCTTCCGAGGCGACGTCGGCCAGCGGTTCGTCCCGCCACAGGGCCAGCGCCGCCCGCCCCAGCCGGGCCCGCTCGGCGGGGAGACCTCCATTCCGGGCCTGCTCCGCCAGGGTACGGAAGCGGTGCGCATCGATCTGCTCCGGCTGTGCCAGCAGGGTGTAGCTCTGCCCCTCCCGCACCAGCCGGACTGCCGACCCGGCCGGGGCCAGGCAGCCGCGTAGCCGGGCAGCGGCGGTCTGCACGGCACCCCTCGGATCCGAGACGCGTCGGTCCGCCGTCAGGAGTTGAGCCAGCCGGTCCGCCGAGAGCGGCTGATTCGGCTCGAGCAGCAGGAAACCGAGGAACAGTCGTACCTGCCGGCGCGGTAGGTCGAGTTCGCGGCCGTCCAGAAGGGCTCTAACCGGTCCCAGAACCAGAAATTGCACGTCCACAGGCCATCCTCTTTTCAATCCGGGCCAGCACGAGGGTGCCGATCGGGTCGAGCAGGGGCACTGTCATCAGGGCTTCCGGTGGTCGTCCGGGGTGCGCCACCGCCTCCCGCCGCAGCCGGGCGGGTTGGTGGCGGCGAGCCGCGACCGCACGTCGGGCCGGTCGGGCACCGGCTCCGGGGTTTCGGCGCCGCCGCCTACCCGGCGCGGCGCCGCCAGCGGACGTCCACGGTCGACAGTGTCGGAACGTGGCCAAGGTCGTCTCCGGCTGGCATCCAGCCGTACCTCATCCCCCATGTTGATCACCTCGAACAATTTGACTTTTGCTCAAATTTCTGTCAACCGGCAATCGATCACGGCGAGGTAAAGCGGAGTACCCACAGCAGGTGCGCACGACGACGGCCACGTCGGACGGTGCGCTCCCGCAGCCGGTCGACGGAATCCGTCACGGGTCGACCGAATCCGCCGCGGCGCCCGGAAAAGCGGGGTCGTATCGGCAGCCCGGCCGAGCCGCGGAAACGTCCTGGCATGCGGATGGCAGAGCAGTGGCAAGGCCGCGCTGCCAGGCTGGCGGCACGAAGCGACTGCGGTTCCCGCCTCGGGACACGTTTGCCGCTTCGCCAGCCGACAGGGAGGTGAAACATGATCCGAATGCTAGAGAACATCGGGTACCGGGCGCTGTCGCGCCTCGTACCGACCGCTTCCGCCGCCGCCTACCCGTGCGTGTGTGAGGCCGGCTCCCGGTGGCCGTACAAGAACGGCTACTGCTACTGCTCCACGGACTGCCGGAGCTACCACTGCGTCTCCGGCCCCAAGTAGTCGTCAGGCCGGTGGTGGGACCTGCGCCCACCACCGGCCTACGGCCCGGCCCGTCACCCAACCCAGATCGGAGGCCATCGTGCTGACCTCGTTACTGGTCACGGTCGTGATACTGACGGTGATCTCGCTGCTCAACCTCGTACTCGCGCTGGGCATCATCCGGCGCCTGCGGGAGCACGCCGAGATGTTGTCCGGCTCCTCCGGAAGCCCCGAGGGTCTTGCCTCGCCGGGACACCGCATCGACGACGTGGCGGTGACCACCGTCGCCGGCGCCACGTTCGCCCGGGAGAGTCTGGTCGGCCCCACCCTGGTTGCCTTCTTCATGCCGGGATGCAAGGGATGCGAGATCGCCCTGCCGGCTTTCGTCGAGGCGGTCGGCGAGAACCGGTACGCGGGACATCGGCTCCTCAGCGTGGTGAACGGCACCGGCGAGGAGGCGGACGCGCTGCGCGCGCAGCTCAGCTCGGTCGTCGACACCGTGGTCCCGGCTGCCTCGGCCGACGTCATCAGGGCGTTCGACAACTCGGTGTACCCCGCCTTCTACCTGATCGACGACACCGGAACCGTCCAGCAGAGCACCGCCCAGGTGGAGCAGATCGTCGTACCGACTCCGGCCGTGGCCGGGATCTGACCAGCGACGAGAAGGCCGGAGCGAAGGTGATGTCAGCGACGTCAGGCAGTCAGGCCACTGCCAGTCTGCGGCGTGTCGGGCCCGTGCTGGCCCTGGCCTGGCGGGCCGGGCCGGGTCTGCTCGGCGCACAGGCCGGTACCGGCCTGCTCCAGGCCGTGACTCCGGTGGCGATCGCCTGGTTCACCAAGTCGGCGGTCGACGGGGTGGGAAGCCGGAACGCGAGTCTTGCCGCGGGCGCGACCGCCGGTCTCGTCGCCGCCGGACTGCTGATGGGTGTCACCGCCCACCTCTCCTCCTACCTCGACAAGCGCTGCGGCTACCGGTCCACCCTGTACGCCCAGGATCTGCTCTACCACGCCGTCAACCGGTTCTCCGGCCTGAGTCGGTTCGAGAGCCCCGCTCTGCAGGACAGGCTGAGATACGCACAGGCGACGGCCGGCCAGACGGCGAGCCGGGCGGTGTCCGGGATCCTCGCCATCGGTGCCGGCATCCTGACGACCGCGGCGCTGCTTTACTCCGTGGCGGTGATCAGTCCGGCGACGGCGGCCTTCCTGGCCCTGTCGGCAGTGCCGGCGGCGGCCGCCGAATTCCTGCTGGCCCGGCAGCGGGCGGCGCTGCTGTGGGACCTCGGCCCGCTGGAGCGACGGGAACTCTTCTTCGCCGGCCTGATCACGACCGTCGGCGCGGCGAAGGAGGTGCGGCTCTACGGGATCGGGGACTACCTGAAGGGCCGGGTACGCAGCGAACGCCTCCAGATCAACGCGCTTCACGGCGCCCAGGACCGGCGGGAGTTGCTGACGCTCACCGCCCTCGGCCTGCTCAGCGCCCTCGGCGCCGGTGGGGGGTTCGCCTGGATCGTGGCCTCGGCCATCAACGGCTCCGCCACCGTCGGCGACGTGGCGCTGTACATCGCGGCGGTCGGCGCCGCCCAAGCCGCCGTCATCGCGCTCTCCGGAAGCCTGGCCCGGACCTACCAGGACCTGCTGACCTTCGAGCACTTCCAGTCGATCGTCGACGCCGAGCCGGACCTGCCGCACCCGGTACGGCCGCGCACGGCCGGCGCGCTGCGCGAGGGCATCGAGCTGCGGGACGTCTGGTTCCGCTACTCGCCGTCGCACCCGTGGATCCTGCGCGGGGTGAACATGCGGATCCCGGCCGGCACCTCGGTGGCACTGGTCGGCCGGAACGGCGCGGGAAAGAGCACCCTCGTCAAGCTGCTCTGCCGATTCTACGACCCGACCCGGGGACAGATCCTCTGGGACGGGGTCGACCTTCGGGAGCTGGATCTGGCCTCGCTGCGCGCCGGGATCAGCGCGGTGTTCCAGGACGCCATGCGCTACGACCTGACCGCGCGGGAGAACATCGGACTCGGCGACATCGACCGGATCGACGACCTGCCCGCCGTCCGAGGCGCCGCAAAGTTGTCCGGAGTGGACGACGCGATCACCGATCTCCCGCACGGCTACGACACCCTGTTGACCCGGCTGTTCAAGAACGCCGCGGACCGGGACGACACCGCCACCGGCGTGGTCCTCTCCGGTGGCCAGTGGCAGCGGCTGGCGCTGGCCCGAGCCTTCCTGCGTGGCCGTCGGCAGTTGTTGATTCTCGACGAGCCGAGCAGCGGACTCGACGCGATCAGTGAGGCGGACCTGCACGAGCGGGTACGGAGCGTGTGGCACGGGGTGGCGACCGTGGTGATCTCGCACCGGCTGTCGACCGCGAAGGCGGCGGATCTCGTCGCCGTACTCGACGAGGGCCAGATCGTCGAAGCCGGTACGCATGCCGACCTCATCGCCCGGAACGGGATCTACGCCGAGATGTTCAGCCTGCAGGCCAGGGGCTACCAGGAATCCGATGCGGTGGTGGGCTGAACAGTGTCCGGACTCGCCCACCTGGAATTCGGCTGCCGCGTCACGGTCGGCCTGATCTTCCTGATCTCCTCGATCGGCAAGGCCGGCTCCCCGACCCGGTTCGCCGCCTTCCTGGCCGAGATCGCCGAGCTGCGCCTGGTCGCGCCGGGCTGGATCCGGACCGTCGCGGTCTCGGTCTGCGTCGCCGAGGTCTGCGTGGTCGGCCTCGTGCTGAACCCCCACACGACGCTCCTCGGGTTCGTCGCCGCAGCGGTCCTCTTCGGCGCCTTCAGCGTGGCGATCATCCACTCCGTACGGTCCGACAACGGCGCCCGCTGCCAGTGCTTCGGGTTCCGCTCCGGCCGGCTCGGAGCACGACACGTGTACCGCAACGGCTTCCTGTTGACGGTCTCCGCCGCCGGCACGTTGGCCGCGGTCGCGGGACCCGACCGGGGACCTGCGTGGCCCGACCTGCTGCCCGCGACCCTGCTGGCACTTGTCGTGGTGGCACTCGTGGTCTTCCTGGACGACCTCGTCGACCTGCTGCGGGTGGGCCCGACCCCCGGGCGGAGGCAGTGGCGATGACATCGGTGGCAGCTCTGGCGGGCGCGCTGGCGTTGCTGGGCGGCACGGCGGTCTGGGTCGCGCGCCGCCGGCTGGTCGTCGTCAGTGTCACCGGCACCAGCATGCGGCCCAGCCTGCACGAGGGGGAACGGGTACTGGTCCGGAGGGTACCGCTGAACGCGATCCGCGCCGGCATGGTGGTCGTGTTCGCGCATCCGGACCGGGCCACCGAGCCGCCACCCGGACCGGTGGTCGGCGCTGCCGCTGGGCGCCTTCACCCCCGTGCTGCCGCCGACGACGCCAAGGGCTGGTTGATCAAGAGGGCCGTCGCCGTACCCGGCGAGCCGGTACCGCCGGAGCTGGGCTGGGGCGACGAGACGGTACCGGCCGACTGCCTCGTGGTGTACGGCGACAACCTTCCGGTCAGCCACGACTCGCGGCACTTCGGATACGTACGCCGGGGCGATGTGCGGGGCGTCGTGGTAGGGCGTGCCGGCCGGTCTCCCGCGCCCGACCGGACACGGCTGGGCGAAGGCCGGGCGCGGCAGCGTCCGCCATCGCGGGATGGCGCCGTAGCGAGCGAGTCACATCTACCGGGAGGGCCGTAGCCGATGTTGCCGCAGCTGAAGGGGGTCGTGTGGAAGCGATCCGGGGCGGACCTGCAGATCGTGTACGACCTTCGCGACTCGTTCATCGTCACCGACCACGACAGTAGCGTGGAGGCCCTGCTCGAACTGCTGCGCGAGGGCGGGCGCTCTCCCGAGGCGTTGGCCCGCGAGCTGTCCGGCCGCTGCGGGCGCGAGGTGTCGGTCGACGACGTACTCGCCGCGATCGGGACGTTCGACGCGTACGGCCTGATCGAGGACGGTGCCCGGCTGGGGCGACTCGGAGACAGGGCGAACGGCCGGTACCTCTCCAACCTCGCGTTCTTCGAGTCGTTCGCCACCCTGGACCGCAGCCGGGAGGACTTCCAGGTGCGGCTGAACCGCTCCCACGTCCTGGTGCTGGGTACCGGCGGGCTCAACTCGAACACCATCCCGCACCTGTGCGGTCTGGGCGTCGGCCGGCTCACCGTCACCGACCGCGACACGGTCGAGGAGCGCAACTTCGCCAGGCAGTACCTCTACCGGGCCAGCGATGTCGGTAGGAGCAAGGTGGAGTGCGCGGCGGCCTGGGTGCGGGCGTTCGATCCGAGCATCGACGTACGGGCGATCGAGGCGAGCATCGACGGCGTGCAGGACGTGCTCAGGCTGATCGACGAGACGAGTCCGGACGTCGTGATGTCGGGAGTGGACAGTCCGGACGGGATCGACGACTGGGTGAACGAGGCGTGCGTGAGCCGGGGCGTACCGTACGTCCGGGCCGGAATCTGGGTCACCCAGGGAATCGTCTGGTCGGTCGACCCCGGACACAGCGCCTGCCGGGCCTGCGCGCGCACGGCGGCGGACCGCAGCCGCGACGAGGCCACCGGTGACACCGCCATCGGGTTCGCGGGTGCCGACCTCTACCGCACGGCGCCGCGAAGCAATCGCGGGATCGGCCCGGTGGCCGGGCTGCTCGGCTCGCTCGCGGCGTTCGAGGTACTCCGCTATCTCACCCGGTTCGAGCCGCCCGCGTACGCCGGCAATCCGCTCGAAATCGACTTCGCCGCCGGCTGCGCGATGCGGACGACCGCCTGGCAGCGCCAGGACGGGTGCGCGTGCGCCGGCCCCCAGACCAGCGGCTTCCCGGGTACGGATCCGTACCCGGGGAGCTGACCGGATCAGGACAACCGTTGAGAGGAGGCGAAATGAAGATCGAGATTCGGCGCGTCGAGAGCGCGCGGGTCACCGCGCACGTCGGCGGCCCCACCGACAGCTGACCGGGGCGACCGGTCACGACACCGAGCGGACGGCCCGGGAAGCCCTGAGATGTCCCGGGCCGTCCGCCACGATCCGAGGGAGTGGGCGATGGTCGATCGGGTGTTGGCCGCCGACGTGCCGGCGGCGGTACGACTGCTCGTGGTCGCGCCGGACGGTGCCGAGTTCGTCCTCGGCCGACACGACCTCGGCGTGTACGTCGCGGTGCCGGAGCCGGGAGCGGTGTTCGTCCGCGCCCTGCAGGCGGGTTCCTCGATCGCGGAGGCGACCGCGCTGGCCGGTGCGGCGGCCGGCACCGAGGTGGACGGCGCGGACTTCCTCGACGGGCTGGCCGCGGCGGGCCTGCTGGAGGAGAGCGCCCCGGCGACCTCCGGGGCCACCGCACCGACCCGGAACTCGATCCGCTGGATCGAGGGCGTCAGCCCGCGGACGGCCCGGATGTTGTTCGGCCGGCCGGCATGGCTGCTCTACGGTTGCGCGGCCGTCGCCTGTTTGGCCCTGCTGGCGACCCAGCCGACACTGCGCCCCTCCTACGAACACGTCTGGTGGCTCGCCGACCCCGTGCTGTCGGTGCTGGTCTACCTGCCGATCGGCCTCGGGTTGGCCGCCCTGCACGAGATCTGGCACTGGCTCGCCGGCCGCGCCGTCGGGGTGCCCGCGACGTTCCGGATCAGCCGCCGGGGCGCCTATCTGGTCTTCGAGACCGACCTCAGCCAGATCGTCACCGTCGACCGGCGGGCGCGTTACGGCCCCTTCCTGGCCGGGATGGCCTTCGACGTCACCGTGCTGGCGGTGGCACTGGCGGTGCGGTACGCCCACGTGGCCGGCCTGGTCACCATGCCGGCCGTCCTGGATCGGCTCCTTCGGGTGGTGGTCCTCTACCTGGTCGTCGGTGTGGTGTGGCAGTGGGCCGGGGTGTTCCTGCGCAGTGACGGGTACGCCGTCCTGGCGAACGCGTTGCGCTGCCACAACCTCTACCGCGCCACGGTGCTGACCACGAAGTGGCGGATCTGGCGGCTGACCGACGAGGAGTACGCCGAACTGGACGCGATCGGGCCGCACGACCGCGCCGTGGCGCGCTGGTTCGGCCTCGTCTACCTGGCCGGAATCGTGGTGATGTGCTGGATGGTGGTGACCTTCGCAGTGCCGTTCGCCGTCTCGATGGGTGCCTGGGTGACGGCGAACCTGGCGGCGTTCTCGCCCGCCTCCGTCGCGTTCTGGGAGTCGCTGGCCGTACTCGCCTACCTGGTGATCACCCTGCTCGCGCCGATCGCCATCGCCTGGCGCGAGCGTCGGCTCCGGCGGACGGGAGTACTGCTGTGAACCTGCATCCGCACCGCTGGTGGTGGCGCACGGCGACGTTGTCGGTGGTCGGGATGGCGATCGCCACCCTGGTGGCGGGCACCGGGACGCTGTTCGGATCCGGCGCCGCTCCGGCGGTCGCGCAGCCGCGACCGTGTCCGGCCGGCGAGACCGTACCGGTGCTGGAGAGTCCACACATATCGCAGGCGGAGGCGGCCTCGGTCAGGTACTCGTCGCAGCCGCCGACCTCCGGCCCGCACTTCCCGTTCAGCCTGGCGCCGGGCGTCTACGACGGTCCGGTACCGGACGCGCTGACCCTGCACGCGCTGGAGCAGGGCCGGGTCGCCCTGCTGTACGCCTCGGACACCTCCGCCGGGGTCGTCCAGGAGATGCGCCGGTTCGCCCACGCCAACCCGGGTCGCGTACTGCTGGCGCCGCATCCGGCCGTCGAGGACGGTGTGGTGCTGACCGCGTGGGGTTGTCTCCAGCGGCAGCCGACGTACGACCCGGTGGCGGCGGCGAGCTTCGTCGCCGAGGTGACCCGACGGCGGGAGCACGGATAGCCCGCACTTCACATCGAGCAATCTCTATGCGAAGGTGACTGCCTGACCCTGGAGACCTGTGTCGGAGTCCTCAGCCCAGTTGCGACCTCCGGCCGCGAGCCGACGGGAGAGCGCCATGGTCACCCGAAGATCCGTACTCGGCGGGGCCGGCGCCGTCGCGGGCGCCAGCGCGGCGGGCGTGCTGCTCGGCGCGGGCGCCGCCCGGGCGGATGCCACCATCACCGTCACCCCCGCCGCCGACTTCGGCGTCTGGGAGGGCTGGGGCACCTCGCTGGCCTGGTGGGCCAATGTTTTCGGCAACCGGGACGACTTCGCCGACATGTTCTTCACCACCGGGTCCGTGCCGTACAACGGGGTCACCCTGCCCGGTCTCGGGCTCACCATCGCCCGCTACAACCTGGGTGCCTGTAGTTGGAACTCGGTCGACGGGGCCAGGATGGTGGCCTCGCCCAACATCCCCTCCTTCAAGCAGATCGAGGGCTTCTGGCAGGACTGGCGCAACACCGACCCGGCCTCCTCGGCCTGGAACTGGAACGCCGACGCCAACCAGCGGGCCGCCCTGACGAAGGCCACCGGGCGGGGCGCGGTGAGCGAACTCTTCGCCAACTCGCCGATGTGGTGGATGTGTCTGAACCACAACCCGTCGGGTGCGGCGGGCGGCGGCAACAACCTCCAGTCCTGGAACTACGCCCAACACGCCTACCACCTGGCGGTGACCGCCCGGCGCGCCCGGGACACCTGGGGAGTGACCTTCCGGACCGTCGACCCGTTCAACGAGCCGTCGTCGACCTGGTGGACCGCGACCGGGACGCAGGAGGGGTGCCACATCGACGCGGGCATCCAGCGGACCATCCTGACCCACCTGCGCGCGGCGCTCGACAACCAGGGCCTTTCCGGTGTCGCCATCTCGGCCTCCGACGAAACCAGCTACGACCTCGCCAGAACCACCTGGAACAGCTTCGACTCGGCCACCAGGGCGGTCGTCCGGCAGGTGAACGTGCACGGCTACCAGGGCGGCGGCGGCCGGCGGGACCTGCTCTACAACGACGTCAGATCGGCCGGCAAGGTGCTCTGGAACTCGGAGACCGGCGACAGCGACGGCACCGGCATCACCATGGCCAAGAACCTGTGCCTCGACTGGACCTGGCTGCATCCCACCGCCTGGGTCTACTGGCAGGTGATGGATCCGAGCCCGGGCTGGGCTGCCATCGCGTACGACCCCGCCACCCGTACCCCCGGAGCGGTCCAGCCGAAGTACCACGTCCTGGCGCAGTTCACCCGGCACATCCGCCCTGGCATGCGGATCCTCAACACCGGCAACGGCAGTGCGGCGGCGGCGTACGACGCGGCGGCACGGCGCCTGGTCATCGTCGCGGTCAACACCGGTGCCGCGCAGACGCTCACGTTCGACCTCACCGCCTTCGGCACGGTCACCGGCGGCGTGACCCGCTGGACCACCGTCCCGGCCGGTGCCGACCGCTACACCCGGCGCACCGACGTCCGGCTCAACGGCAGGTCGGTGAGCCTCGCGTTCCCCGCCGCATCGGTGCAGACGCTGGAGATCGACGGGGTGAGCCCCTGACCGGCAGACCGGCTCGGTACGCCGCCACGCCGCAGCCCCGCACGTGCGACCGGCGGCACGTGCGGCCCCGGCGCGGGGCGACGGCTCGCACCTCGATGCGGGCCGACGCCTCCGCGACGTACTCGCCCGGGACCCGACCAACCTGGCCGCCAGGCGTCGGGTCCCGCCCGGTTCAGCTGTTGCGGGCCTGTTGGCAGGGCATGCAGTAGCGGGCGTGCGGAAGGATCTCCAGCCGCTCGGTGGGGATGTCCCGCTGGCACTGCTCGCACGTTCCGTAGGTGCCGTCGGTCATCCGTTTCAACGCCTCGCTGTTGTCGGCCACGGCCCGCTGGGTGGAACTGATCAGAGCGGTGAGAGTCTGCGGGTCCAGACCGATCTGCTCAGGGTTCGTACGGTGTGCCGTGAGCTTGGTCAGCTCCGCGGTCTGCTGGTCGAGCTGGGCTTGCAGCACCTGCTGGAGGTTCTGGAGACTGGCGTTGCCAACGGTGGTCATGGGGCTCCCTTTCTCTGCGATACCAAGGCTGGTGTTGCCGCGCGCTGCGGCGTGGATGTGTTGAGGCGGACCGGTCGGCGTCGGTGCCGGCCGGTCGACGTCGGTGTGGACCGGTCAGCGTCGGTGCGGCCCTCGGCGTACCGCCGCGAGGGCGGACAGGCCGGCACCGTGCACGGCGGCGACCCGAGGGCGTCTGGCCGACCGCACCGGTAGTCGCAGTGCGGCGGCGGTACGCGTGGCCAGGTCAGGCGCGTTGGCGCCGCCGCCGACCAGGACCATGCCGCGGTGCGCGGCGGCCGCATCCACGTCGCGCGCCTGTGGATCGCGACGTAGGTCCTGGACGAGTTCGGTGATGGTGTGCACGACGATGTCGTCGGCGGTGGGACCGGTCAGGTCCCGGATGCCGATGTTGGCCTGTCGTGCTGTTATCAGGCCACCGTCGGCCAGGAGTGCGACCTCGATGAGGTGCGCGCCGACGTCCGCGATGAGCAGGGGACCCGGCGCCGCGCCGGCACCGATCGCGGCGGCCCGGATGGTGGGGGTGACGAGCAGCCGGGACGGCTCGAAGACCGTGCGGAGCAGGTCCCGCATGGCGTCGTCGTCGGCCGCTCGGCTCAGGACCGGCCGGCAGGCGACCACGACCGCACCGGCGGGCAGCGGTCGCTGGTAACGGGAGAGGACCCGGGCGAGCAGCGTCCGCAGGCCGTTCGTGTCGACGATGCGGCCGCGCCGCAGCAAGGGCCTGGGGTTGCTCAGGCTGTCGTTGAGACTGGGTAGCTGGACCAGTGGGCGTCCCGAGGCCCAGATTCGGGTGTAGCCGCTGCCCAGGTCGATCCCGACCGCTGCCGGCTCGGTGCCGGTCTCCGCCAAATCCGAAGGCCCGGTCACCGCGATCGCGGAAGGCCTGGCGGTCGCCACGGTGGAGGACCCGGCGGTCGCGATTGCGGAAGGCCCGGCGGTCGTCACGGCGGAAGGGCCGGCGGTCGCCACAGCAGAAGGCCCGGCGGTCTCCACGGCGGAAGGGCCGGTGCGGAAGGCAGCCGCGTCGGCAGCCGGTTCGAGGGCACCGCGTTGATCGATGGTGTTCACCGTCAAAGCCCCTTCCACATCGGATGCGATCGGTCGCCGTGGTCGACCGAGACGAATGCTCGTAGCGCCGATCGCCTGCCAGGTCATGGCAGGTATGTCAGGACGCTGCTGCTAGCGGTTGATGCCTCTGGGCGCGGTGCGGGCGACGACACGCACTCGGGCCGCTGAGCTGTCCGTCACCGGACCGCCAGAACCTGGTGGCGCGACCGGTTCACTGCCGGCCGACGCATCGACGGTACGCGCGCGCAGGCTGGTGACGCCGAGATGATCGGGGACCTTACCGGTCGTCATCACACCTCCTCGCACCTCCGCGACCAGATAGAACCTCGAGCATCCGCCGCCGACGCCGCTGCGGCACGGGTCGCTGTCGGTAACGTCCTGGCCTCCTCACTGCCGACGACCGGCAAGCGGGCTTCGGGTACCCGGAATTGCGGGTACCCGCGAACGCGGCACCGGCCTTCCACGGATGCGGCTCCCGAACTGATCCGCAAAGTGCTTCGTCGGGTTTCTTCGATGCGTGCATCCCCGAGAACGGCTCCGGAATCGGAGGTCTCCGCCGACGAGACCGTGCGCCTGGCACCTCCGCGTTCGGTCCGGGTTGGCTTCTTGCCGACCATCGGCAGTTTGGCCGGGACCGGTCTACACGCCGCGCCCCTGTCCGGGCCGGGCGGACCGGGCGATCATGGGGAGATGGCACGGCACCCGGACCGACGCGTCGCCAGTTGGGCACCGCCCGGGACCGACGCCGGCCATGCTCCGGGAAGCCGCCGCGTCGGCAGGGGTTCCTGATGGCGTCACCGCTTCCGGCACCTGATCGCTCGGACAGGAGGAGCACCATGCAGTGGCGGGTACGCGATGTGATGACCAGCGACGTGATCGCGGTGCCCGAGGACACGCTGGTGACGCAGATCGCGTCGCTGCTGACCGAGCGGCAGATCAGCGCCGTTGCGGTCGTCGACAGGTACGACACCGTCACCGGCGTGGTGTCCTGGACCGATTTGCGCGACACGGTACGGACCGAGGAGGCCGGCGACGACGCCACGGGTCGTTGGCGGCCGTGGCGGTTCGCTCGGCTGCGCTGGCCCGAGACGAGGGCGGTGGACGTGATGAGCGCTCCGGCGGTGACCATCCCGCCCGAGGTGTCCCTGGCGACCGCGGGCCGGCTGATGCACCACCGGAGGGTCGGCCGGCTGCTTGTCGTCGACGCCCGTCGGCGACTGCTGGGCATCGTCACCCGCAGCGACCTGTTGAAGGTGCACGATCGCCTGGACGCGGTCATCCGCGCCGAGGTGACCCAACGGGTTCTACAGAGCGGCCTGGGGATCCCGGCCGGGGACGTCCGCGCCGAGGTGGACGGCGGCCTGGTCACCCTGGCCGGCCGCACCGAACGCAGGACGACCGCGATGGCGGCGGTCGCGATGACCGCCCTGGTACCCGGGGTCACCGACGTCGTCGACCTGATCACCTACGACGTCGACGACGTCCCATCGGCGCCGGAGCCGCCGACTCCCGACGCAGCACCGGCCGGCTGGCAGCAGAACGCCTCGATACCGGTCAACCGGGCACGCCGGTTGCGGCATCCCGGGTTCGACCACAACGTGGCCGCGTACGGCGAGCAGCGGCGCACCGAGGACACCGAGTTGACCTGACCGATCCACGAGAGCGAGCCGGCGGGCGCTGCCAGGTCAGGGCGCGAATGCCCGCGCGGCAGGCCGGGCGGCGGCTGACGGCGGGGTCAGCCGCCGCCCCCGGCGACTGCTCAGGGGTACGGTGCCGCCGGTCGAGTGACCGGGCCTGCGATCCCGCCGGCGGCTGGCGGTGGGCCGGCCCGGGCCTGGCCATCGGCGCCCGCCCCACCGGTGCTGGACAGTGAGTGCACGATGCACGATAGTGATCGTCGATCGTCGATCGTCGATCGTCGACCGTCGACCGTCGACCGGCGGACTGCGGCCTGCGAACAGGACGAGGACATGACCAGGAGCGGGGACTGGGTGGCGAGCCTGCCCTTCTCGTCGGGTCCCTCCTTCGCCGGCCGGTTGGCGATGCTCGGCGGGACACTCGAACTGACCGACGCGGAGATCACGTTCCGGCCCCTGGGCGGCCTCGGCCGGAGCCGACGGCTCGCGTTGTCGGAGATCGAGAGTGTCACCGCGTTCGCCGACCGGCCACCCCGGCTGCGCCTCGCCCCGAAACGGGGCAGGGCACTGGTACTGATAGTCGTGCCGAGCCGGACCACCGGCGTGGGGACGGCGGACACCTCGGCCCGGGACGACGCGCTCGCCGCGATCAACGCCCGCCTCGCGGCGCGTTAGGCCGTAGCACCGCCCGGCCGCCCAGCCGCCCGGCCGACGGGCCCGCCGCCCGGCGGGTACCCTCGGCGGGTGTTCTCGGCTCAAGGACCTTCGCTGCGCGAACTCTGCGTCCAGGCGATGTCCTCGGTCGAGCGCGGTTACGACCTGCTGGCTCCGAAATTCGACCACACCCCCTTCCGCACCTCGGAGCAGATTCTCGACGCGACCACCCGGGCGCTTGCCGAACTCGGTCCGTTCGATCGCGGACTGGATGTCTGCTGCGGTACCGGCGCGGGCATGCTCGTGCTCAGGTCCCTGTGTCGAGGCGGGATCACCGGCGTGGACTTCAGTGCCGGCATGCTCGCGCAGGCGCGGAAGGCGCATCCCGACGCGTCATGGGTACGGGCCGACGGCCGGGCCCTGCCCTTCGCCGAGGGCTTCGACCTCGCGGTCAACTTCGGAGCGCTCGGGCACTTCCTGCCTGCCGAACGACCCGCTCTCTTCGAGGGGGTGTACCGCGCGCTGCGGCCCGGTGGGCTCTTCACCTTCGCGATCGGCACACCGTCGCCGCCGACCTCGCTCTGGCACTGGGCGACGCTCGGTTTCGACCTGGCCATGCGGGTCCGTAACGCCGTGTGGCGCCCCCCGTTCGTCATGTACTACCGCAGCACCCCGGCTCGCGCACTCCAGCACGACCTGACAGCGGCCGGCTTCAGCACGACTGCCGTCCCGCTTACCGCGCTAGGCCAGCACCGCAACGGCAACCCCCGGTATCAACTCTTTCTCGCCAGGAAGCCCGCGGCCCCGCGCTGACGCCGACCGCGCCCACGCGGCACCGGCCCCACTCCCCGCTCACGTTGGTTACCGCCGCCACACCCACAGGTGATGTTCGGCGCGCGGGCGTGCGGGTATAGGACAGGCGTTCGAGAGAGAGGAGATGAGCGCCATGACCGATCACAACCCGGCGAAGGATCCCGAGCAGTGGGTGACCGGCGACGAGCCGCCGACCGGACCGCAGGAGTCGTACCTGGCAACCCTCGCCCGCGAGGCTGGCCGGGAGGTCCCAGACAACCTGACCAAGGCAGAGGCCTCACGGCTCATCGACGAGTTGCAGGAGCAGACCGGTCGCGGGAGCCGCTCCTGAGTCGGGACGCGTCGCGCCTGCCCGGCACCGAACCGGATTCCGGCCTCGTCGCATGCTCGTCGGCGCTGCGGGGCAGTACGGATCACCCAAGGGTCAGCACGACGGAGGTTCGCTGATGGTCGACAGCACGGTCCGGGCGATGACGTGGAACATCTGGTGGAGGTTCGGGCCGCGCTGGCGTGACCGACAGCCGGGGATCCGCGCGACGCTCGAGCGGATCCGCCCCGATGTCGTGGCGCTCCAGGAGGTGTGGGCCGGTGGTGGGACCACCCAGGCGCACGAGCTTGCCGAAACGCTGCGGATGCACGCCGTCTTCGCCTCGCCCTCCTACCCGCCCGCGCCGAAGGACCCGGACGTCGCCGACCAGCGCGACATCGACCTCGGGATCGCCGTGCTGAGCCGGTGGCCGATCCTCGATCACGAAGCCCTGGTGATGCCGGCCCGGCACCGCGGTTGGGATCCGGTCGCGCTCAGCGTCCGGGTCGACCACCCGGCCGGCCCGCTGCCCATCGTGGCGGCCTGCCTCGACTACGGCGTCCCGTACACCGACGACCGCATCGCGCAGGGCGCCTTCGTCGCGGATCTCGCCACCGACCCCCGATTCGACGGCCCGTGTCCGGTACTGCTGATGGGTGACCTGAATGCGGCGGTCGACTCACCTGTCCTGCGGCCGGTCCGGGACGTGTTGACCGATGCCTGGGCCGCCGGCAACGGACCGGTCGACGCGGTCACGCTGCCGTCGACTCATCCGTCCGCGCCGCTGACGGCCGGACCCCAGATGATCGACAAACGTATCGACCACATCTTCTTCCGCCCCGGCCGCGAGGACCAGCAGGTTCAGGTCGAGGGGGTACGGCTGGCCGGTGAGCCGGTCGAGGGCGTGCATCCCTCCGACCACCGGGCCGTGGTCGCAGACCTGCGCTGGCACGGCTGAGCCACCGGGTCCCGATGGCCGCCCGGTTCGACAACGGCCGTCGCGACCACTGCTGTCGATAGAATTCCGGCCCATGGAGGGCTCTCTCATGCCCAGCGAGGTCGGTTCGTCACTGCACGGCGTCAGAACCGCCGAGCGTGTCGTGGCGCTGACCTTCGACGACGGGCCGCGCAGCGGTGACACCGAGCCGGTACTCGCCGAACTCGCCCGCGCCGGGGCGTACGCGACCTTCTTCACCCTCCTCGTCCGGGTCCGCCGCGAACGGCTGCTGCTCGCCGAGATCGTCGCCGCGGGGCACGAGATCGCGCTACACGGCTTCGACCACCGTCGACTCACCCGCACCGACCCCGCAGTGGTACCGGCGCTGTTGCGCGACGCCCGCGCCGAACTGGAGGACCTCGCCGGGCAGCCGGTGCGGTTCTTCCGTCCGCCCTACGGGGCACAGAACACCTTCGTGTGGCAGGCGACCGTGGACGCCGGTCTGATCCCCGTGGTATGGCGGCGGGAGTGCCGCGACTGGGACAGGGTCGCGCCCGATCTGGCGTTCGCGGAACTCGACCGTCTCGAACCCGGCATGGTCGTGCTCGCGCACGACACCGTCGCGCTCCCGGACGACGGTGCCGAGCCCTTCGACGCTCCGGTCGTCGACCGGGGCGCGGTCACCGCCGCCATCATGTCCCGGCTCGGCGCGCAGGACCTGGTCGCCACGTCGATCGGGCGCGCACTGCGCAGCGGCGAGCCGGACTGGCGCATCTGGCTGGACGCGCCTGCCGTACCAGCGGCGCCGCCGGAAGCTCCGGTATAGCTCGAATATCGGACCTCACCGGAGGGTGTCGGTGGGCCGGAGCCGATCCCGACCGGCATCTCCGACACCCCGGTGAGGACGGCGGCATGCAACCCATCACCCGTGCCGCCGGTCAGGCGCCGCTGGCGTCCCTGCTGAGCTACGTCCGCCCGCACGCCCGTGGACTGCTCGGCGGAGCGGCCCTGATGTTCGTCGGCGGACTGGCCAACCTCGCCCAGCCGATGGTGGTCAAGAGCCTTGTCGACGCGCTGACCGGCGGCACCCCGTACCGCGAGCCGATGCTGCTGCTGGTGTCGCTGCTGCTGGTCAGCGTGGTCGTCGGGGTCTGGGGCATGTACCTCGTCGAGCTGACCGCCGAGAGCGTCGTGTTGACCGCGCGCCGCCGGCTCGTCGCCCGGCTGCTGCGGCTGCGCGTCGCGGTCGTGGACGGCGCCGAGCCCGGGGACCTGCTGTCCCGGGCGACCGCAGACACCACCCAACTGCGTGCGGCGGCCACCAGCAACGTCGTCGACCTGGTCGCGGGGATCCTCCAGATCGCCGGCGCGGTGCTGCTGATGGCCCGGCTCGACGCGGTCCTGCTCACGGTGGTCCTTGTCGTACTGCTGATGCTCGCCGCCGCGACCCTGGCTCTGGTCCCGAGGATCCGTGGTGCCGGGGAGGCGGCACAGGAGGCGGTCGGCGGGATGGGGGCGGTCCTCGAACGTACCCTCGGCGCCTTCCGGACGGTCAAGGCCAACGGCGCCGAGGAGCGGCAGGCCGCCGCCGTGCACGCCGCGGCCCGGCAGGCGTGGCGACGGGGACGGCAGGCGGCGCGGTGGGTCTCGCTGGCCGGCATCGCCACCGGCCTCGCGGTCCAGGTCGCCTTCATCGTGGTACTGGGCGTCGGTGGGGCGCGGGTCGCCGCCGGTGGTCTCGCCGTCTCCTCCCTGGTGGCCTTCCTGCTCTACCTCTTCTACCTCGGCGGCCCGGTGACCCAACTGGTCGGCGGCCTCACCGGGCTACAGGCGGGGCTGGCCGCCGTGCGGCGCATCGACGGGATCGCCGAACTCGCCGCCGAGGACCTCGACCGGCCCGTGCCGGCCCCGACGGAGAGCACGGCGGAGAGCACGGCGGCGCCCGTGACCGTGGTGTTCCGGGACGTCTCGCTGCGACACCGGCCCGGCGGTCCGGCGATCCTGGAGCACGTCGACCTGCGGCTGCCGGCGACCGGTCTCACCGCCGTCGTCGGACCCTCCGGAGCCGGGAAGACGACCCTGCTGGCGCTGATCGAGCGCTTCTACGACCCGACCACCGGTCGGGTCGAGATCGACGGCCGCGACGTACGGGACTGGCACCTGGCCGACCTGCGCGCCCGGATCGGCTACGTCGAGCAGGACGCCCCGGTCCTGTCCGGAACGCTGCGGGACAACGTGACGATGGGCTGGGCACACGCACCGGAGCCGTGGCTGGCGGAGGTCCTCGAACGGACCCGTCTCGTTCCGCTCCTGCGGCGGCTGCCGGACGGCCTCGACACCACCGTCGGCCAGCACGGTGCGACGCTCTCCGGCGGGGAGCGGCAGCGCATCGCGATCGCCCGTGCCCTGCTGCGCCGGCCAGGGCTGCTGCTGCTCGACGAGCCGACCTCGCAGCTCGACGCGATGAACGAACGGGCGCTGGGTGAGATCGTCGCCGCCGTCTCCCGGACCACCACTGTGGTGATGGTGGCGCACCGACTCTCCACTGTGACCCGGGCCGACCGCATCGTCGTGCTGGACGCCGGCCGGATCCGCGCGGTGGGCAGCCACGCCGAACTCGTGGACGGCTGTGAACTCTACCGAGGACTGGCCGCTACCCAGTTGCTCACCGGATCCGCCGCGCGGCCGAGGAAGCAAAGTGCCGATATCGCACCAATATAGATCGACCTCGGATAGTGCTTGCACGACGGGCTCGGAACGCCGGAGCCCGACCACACCGAGGAGGTACGAGATGGTGAAGAAGACCGCCTACGAGCGGCCCACCCTGTCGAAGCAGGGCAGCTTCGCCCGCAAGACGGCCGGCAGCCTGTTCACCAGTTGCCGGGAGTCGTTCGTCACCCAGAAGCCGCGTTCGATCTGCAGCTGAGGGCACGGGTCCACCGTATCGACGCAGAGGGGTAGTGCCCATGGTGGTCGTTCCGGACCTGGCATCCGGGCTCTCGTGGTTCGTGGTCGTTCCGGACACCGACGCCGGTCGGCTGCTCGTCGAGCCGCTCCGGCAGCGGGTTCCGGAGCTGCGGACGCTCACCCACGCCTCCGGGCGTCCATGGCTGCTCGGTCGGTGGACCGACGACGAGGTGGCGGTGGCCGAGATGGGCGACCGCCGCCTCGTCGCGCTCGGCGAGCACCGGCTCTCAACGGGTGAGTTGGAACGACGGGCGGCGGGCGTCCACGACGCCGGGCAGATGTGCGCCGCCCTACAGGGCCTGCCCGGCAGCTTCCACGCGCTCGCCACTACTGCGGCGGGGACGGCGGTGCAGGGCAGCCTGTCGGGGTACCGCCGGGTCTACTTCGTCTCGGCGGGCGAGCAGGGCGTCGCCAGCGATCGCGCCGACGTACTGGCCGGACTCGTCGGTACGGGGCTCGACGACGAGGCACTCGCGCTGCGGATGCTCGCCCCGTACGCCCCCTGGCCGATCTTCTGGCAGCCGGTCTGGCGCGGCGTGCACGCCGTACCCCCGGACAGGCGCCTTCTGCTGGACCGTGCCGGGGCAGCGCGCACCGTCATCCGGTGGCGCGCGCCGGAACCCGTGCTCGACCTGGCCACCGCCGCCGACCGGCTACGTCGGGCGCTCACCGAGGCCGTGGCGGTGCGCGCGGGCGGCCACGGGGTGCTGGCGAGCGACCTGAGCGGGATGGACTCGACGTCGCTGTGCGCGCTGGCCGCCCGGAGCGGCAGCCGGGTGGTGGGGCTGACGTGCGTGAGCCCGGACCCGCTGGACGACGACCTTCCGTGGGCGAGACGCGCCGCCGCCGAACTTGGCCCGGTGACCCACGAGGTGGTGGAGGGCGAGTCGAACCCCCTGCCGTACGAGGGCATCCTCGGGGCGGAGGACCGCTTCGACGAGCCGACCGCCGCCGTGCTGTACCGGGCGAGCTTCCTCGCCGTGTCCCGCCGGGCCGCCGCGCACGGTGCGCAGATCCGGCTCACCGGGTTCGGCGGTGACGAGCTGCTCAGCGCCGACCCCGCGCTGCAACTGACCCTGCTGGCGACGCATCCCCGGCAGGCGCTCCGGCAGCTGCGGCTGCTGCGTGCGGCGTACCGGTGGGGACGCCGGGACACACTGCGGGCGATCGTGGACCGACGCTCGTACGGCCGCTGGATGGCGTCGCTCGGCGACCAGCTCGACGGTGCCGGGACCGGCCGCCCGCGTCCACTCCTCGACTGGGGGGTACCGGTGGCGACGGCGCCGTGGCTCACCGCCGACGCGAGGGCGGGACTGCGCGAGACACTGCGCCATCGGGCGGCCGAGGCGGTGCCGCTCGCCGAGGACCGCGGGCTGCACGGCCGGCTCGCCGGGGTGTACGCCGGGGCCGCGAACGCCCGGCACCTCGCCCAGTCGACCCGGCGGACCGGGGTGAGCGCGGCCCTGCCGTACCTCGACGACCAGGCCATGGAGGCATGTCTGGCGGTGCACCCCGCGCACGTCACCTCGCCCCGGGACTACAAGCCGCTGATCCGGGCCGCCATGACCGGGGTACTGCCGCCGGCACTGCTCGCCCGCGACACCAAGGCCGACACCTCGATCGCCGCCGCCCGGGGCGCCGACCGGCACCGCGACGACCTGCTCGCACTCGCCGACGGTTCACGGCTGGCCGGGCGCGGCCTGGTGGACGCCGCCGCGCTGCGGGCGGCGCTGCGCAGTCCCGACGACCGCACCTGGTACGACCTCGACCAGACCCTGGCCTGCGAGACCTGGCTACGCACCGTGGAACCCGCACCCGCCGTGGAACCCGCACCCACGCCCGCACCCGTCGTCCGATGAGGAAGAAACCATGAGCTGGAAGCTGCGCGACCGGGTGTCCTGGACACCTACCGAGTACGGCGGGGTGCTGCTCGACTCCGCCTCCGGCCAGTACTGGACGCTCAACCCGACCGGGGCGGCGGTGCTCGCCTCGCTGCTCGCCGACGGGGATCCCGAACACGCGGCCGCCCGACTCGCCGAGGAATTCGACGGCGACCCGGCAACGATGGCGTCGGACGTGCCGGAGCTGATCGCCGAGCTGGCGGCGGCCGGACTGGTGGTCGCGGGGTGACCTCGGAACAGGTGCTCCGGCACGATCCCGGGCGGCTGGGCCTGCGGCGGCGCGTCGTGGTGCGCCTGGTCGTCGCGGTGGCCAGGCTGCTGGCCGTGCAGCGACCCGATCGGATTCACCGGGTGCTGCACCGGCTCAGCCGTGGTGCGCGTCCGGCGAGTCGTGCGCAGGCGGCAACGGCACGCCGGGACACCGTTGCGACAAGCGCCTTCTGTAGCGGTCCACTGGGTTGCCTGCCGCGTTCGATCGCCACCGTGCTGCTGTGCCGGCTGAACGGGTGCTGGCCGACCTGGCACGCCGGCGTACGGCGCTATCCGCCCTTCGGCGCGCACGCCTGGGTCTCGGTGGACGGCGTCGCGGTCGACGAGCCGTACCCGGAGGACTTCCACATCCCGCTGCTGACGGTCGCGATCGAGAACCGGGGAAACTCGGATGGGTGACGTGCTCCCGTACCTCTCCCTCGTCTGCCGGGGCACCGTCGCCGTGGTGTTCGCGTTCTCCTCGGTCGGCAAGCTTCGCAGCCGGGCGGCGTACGCCCGGTTCCGCCGTTCCACCGGGGCCTTGACGGGCCTGCCGGCGGCGCCGGCGGCGGTGCTCGCGTGGCTGGTCGTCGCCGCCGAGCTGACCGTGACGCTGACCGCAGCCGCCGGCCCGCTCCCCTCCGCCGGCCCGATCTCCGTCGCTGGCCCGCTCTCCGTCGCTGGGCTCGGCGTGGCCGGCGTGCTGTTGTGCGGCTTCACCTGGGCGCTGGCGCGGTCCCCGAGGTCCGGGCAGGCGTTGGAGTGTGAGTGCTTCGGCTCGTCGGCCTCGATCACCCGCCGAACCGCCCTCGTCCGCAACCTCCTGCTGCTGGGTGTCGTCTGCGCTGGGCTGGTGAGCACCCGGATCACCGCCGGAGCCGGGGCACTGCGCTGGGACGCCGCGCTGGTCTGCGCGGTGGGTGCCGTCGCGCTGGCCGGTTGCATCACCCGCCTGCACGAGATCACGTCCCTCTTCACCGCTCGTCTGTGAGGTGCCATGTCCGTGCTCGTCGCCGTCGTCGTGCTCAGCAGTACCGTCTGCGCGTTCAACACCGCCCTGCTGGTGGCGGTCGTGCGGCGTCTGCGCTATCAGTCCGAACTGCTCTCCGAGGTGGAGCGGCAGGGCGTTCCCGCGCGGGCGCTCGCACGCGGTGCCACGGTTGGCGGCTTTCTCGCCTCCGACACCCACGGCCGGCCGGTCACCCTGGAGGTGGCGGCGGCCACGCTGATCGGCTTCTTCAGTCCCACCTGCGCATCCTGCCGTCGGGAACGGACACGGTTCCGGGAGGTGGCGGCCCGCTGGCCTGGCGGTCCGGCGCGGGTGCTCGCCGTGGTGACCGGACCGGACGCGTCCGCCCGGTTCCTCGACAGGCTCGATCCGGTGGCCCGGATCGTCGTCGACACGGACGGCACGATGCGACGCGCGTTCGGTGTCGAGGGATTCCCGGCGATCTTCGTACTGGCGGAGTCCGGACGGTTGAGCTGGACCGGCATCCACGCCGACGCGGTCCCGGTCCCGGCCACAGATCCGATCGCCGCCACAGACCCGGTCGCCCCGCAGCCCCGATGACCGTTGCACCGCAGCGCCGATGACCGCTCCCCCGCAGCTCGGTGACCGGACGGCGGCAGCCCCGATGGCCGGACGACGGCGGCCGGCGCGGCCGTAACCCTCTCCTGCACCGCCACCGGCAGCCGACCGGCGAGTCGGGTCAGTCCAGCACCTCCACAGTGTCACCGACGCTTAAGGTAGGGCCGTCCGACGATTCGCCGGGTTCGGCAAGCACCAGCAGCTGGAGACCGAACCGGAGCTTCCGGTCGATGTTCCGCCGTGCGGCGAGCATCCGTAGCGGCTCCCGTCCCCGCTGCCCGGTCTCCTGGTCGATCGTCGCGATCAGACAACGGCCGCACTCGGCGGCGCCGTGGAACATCGCCGGGCCGATCCGGATCCGCCGGCCGACCCAGCCGGCCTCGGCCCACGGCTCGGCGCCGTCGATCACCAGGTTCGGGCGGAACTGGCTCATCGGCAGCGGACCCTCGCCGCTGCCCGACTCCAGCAGCCAGCCGTTGAACGCGTCCAGCGACGCGGTGTTCGCCAGCAACAGCGGGGTACCGTCGGCAAAACTCAGTTCGGCACTGGTGCCGGCCGGAACCTGCCAGGGCACGAGGTTGGCGGTGGGGTCACCGAGCCAGACCAGCCGGGCGGGGCGGCCCAACAGCCGGTTGAGCCAGTCGTCCGCCTCGGGACCGGCGGCGCGTACCGGTGCGGGCGGCCGTCCCCGGTAAACCCGGACCTCGATCAGCTCGCCGCCGGTCGGTTCGGCCAGATCGAGCGGGGCCAGCCCCGGCGCGTCCAGGGTCAGCCCGCCCGGCCGGGAGACCGCCCGCATCGTCACCAGTTCCCGGTGCTGGCGCTGGGTCAACCCGAGCCCGTGCTCGTCCACGATCAGCCAGCGCCGGTCGCCGTCCAGACCCCACGGCTCGACCCGCGCCGTGTCGCGGTCCATCCGCCGGCAGGCCTTTATCGGATACGTGTGAATCGATGCGACTCGCATCCGGTCAGGATGACATGACGCGGTGTGACACTGATACCCCTCGCGCCACGGCTTCTCGGCTGGCTCCACAACGGCAGTGTGACCGCCCGGCCGGGGCCGAACCGGTTACTGCGTCGGGAGATTGGGGCCGAGCACCTGCTCGATCTCCTCGACGAGCCGGTCCGCGGGACGTACCCCGAGCAGCACGCGCTGCATGACGCCACGGTCGAGCAACACCGAGGTCGGAGTCTGGGTCACGCCCCACCCCTGCGTGACGGCCGGGTTGGTGGTCACGTCGACGGTGGCCACCACCAGCCCGTCGCCCAGGCGCTGGGCGACCTCGGCGAGCACCGGCGAGAACGCCCGCCGGACCTCCCCGGTGTCGGGCAGGAACACCAGCAGGACGGGTGTCGGGCTGTCCACGACGCGGGCGCGGTACGTCGCGTCGGTGACCGGAACGACGTAACTCATAGCTCCTCTTCCGGTTGACGCCTCCACTCGAAGGCGGTGCGCCATCGGTTGTCGTCGTACAGGTAGCTGAGGAATGCGTCGGTGACCGCGTCCTTGGGCTGGGGGAACGGCGAGACGTAGGCCCGGTCGGGCCCGCCCTCGCGGTAGTCCACATCCAGCCGGCCATCGTCGAGCGCATAGGTCTGGATGTAGTAGTGCGGCCGGACCCTGAGCACTGCGAACCTCGGGCCACGACTGTTCAGGCGGGCTATCCCGGCGCGGATGTCCGCCTCGGTCGCGCCCTCGATCGGGTCCTGGTCCTCGACCTCAAGATTCATCGTCGACACCCTCGGTGAGGAACCTGTGCGCGTACAGCAGCAGGTCGTTCAACTCTGTCGGCCGGCCCTGCCCATCCTCGGCGGCCAGCCGCAGACCGTCCTCCCAGTACGCTCGGCGCAGCTTGTTCTGGAAGTTCTGGAAGTCGATCCACGCACCCTCGGCCTGGTCGAGCTTGCGTAGCTCGCTGTACAACAGGTCCGTCCTGGCGAGGCCGAGTTCGCTGCCGATGCTGCCGCCGCCGGTCTTCGGATTGTCGAAGCGCATCTTGAGAAACGGCCTCGGTAGGCGATGGATGTCGGCGGATTCCAGGAATTTGCCGAACCTGTCCGCCGCCTCGATCTGCGACTCGCGCCCGGAGAACTCGCAGCGCCACGCGGGAAAGACCTGATAGGTGACCTCAGCCAGCTCGGGAATCTTCTTGTGCAGGCGATAGACGACGGGAATCACACCGCCGACGGTGTCGAACTCGTAACCGGAGCCCTCCGGCGGCGTGTAACCCTCGAGCACCGCGAACGGCACGGCGGCCAGCACCTCCGTGCTGCGATCCCGAGCGAAGGACAGGACGCTAGTCATGAGTTCCTCGTCCCCTTCGCCGCGCACGTTCATCTGCACCGCGTGCGCGCCGTCGGGGGTGATGGCCAGGCCGTAGGTGAACATGGTGCCCAGCGACCAGGTCCACGCGTCCTGCATCCCGGGCAGGGGCCGGACGCCAGCGAAGCCCTGGACGATATTGGCGATATCTACCACGACACTCCAGTTCGGTTACCGGCAGCTACGGGTCCTCGGGGCCGGACATATCAGTCGGCAGTATACCCCGGGCCCGTTTCCTGCTCGTATCTCAACCCCAATGTCGCGCCGCCCCGGGAATTCTCCGACCGGAGCATGGGCTGGAGATTATCGACGTTGTTGTACCAGTCATTTCGATACTGCCTGGAATTGAACCGGCCATCGTCGTTCCAGTCCTGGACGACCGGCCTGTTGTGTTCGTAGGTGATCTCGTCGCCGTCCGGGACGTCGATGACCTCACCGTTCTCGTCGAGCCAGGTCAGATCTTCCTTGGGCATCCGTTGCCCGTTGGGCAACCGTGGCCACTCCCCGGCGAGGGCGCCTTCCACCGTGTATCTGCGAGCCATTTCGTCGTGCGTGGACTCGCGGTAACCACCGGGATATTCGGTGTCGCGGTTGTGCGCACCGGGTGGCGCCGTCGGATCCTTGGCGTACCCGCCGTCCGGGCCGTGCAGGCGCCCGTTGGCGTCGTACTTGTAGCCCGGCGGAAGCGGTTCACCGCTGATCGTGCTGGTGACCGGCGACCCGGTGGTGGAACTCGGCGCGCTGCCACTACCGACCCGACCTGCCTGGAACGCCGCCTGTACGGCTGTCTGGCCGGCGTCCACACTGCCGGCGTTCCCGCCGGGAGTTCGCCGCCCCGACGGAGTGGCGTCGCCGTCGCTTCCGGTGCGGCCGGTCGAAGGGGTGTCTCCCCCGCTGCCCCTGGCCATCGACGCCCTACCGACCCTCGGCGGCGGGGCGAACGCCCGGCTCGGTCAGCACACCCACCGGCGGTCGTACCGAAGGTCCGCGCAAGCTCATCGTCAGCCGCCCATCAGGGTCTTCAGGTTGGTGAGGCTGGTGATCAGTGCGCTGGTGTAGCCCGCGATCCGGCCAGCCCACTTCAACACCGCGGAGACGATCTGCGCCGCGACCACCGGGATCGTGACGATCAGCAGTGCCTCCGCCGCCCAGACGATCACCCGGGCGACCAGGTCGCAGATCAGGTCCCGGACGATGTCGCGGGTGAACTGCACCAGGTTGCCCGCCGCCTGGGTCGCCGAGGCCATGGTGGCCGCCAGCACGGAGAGGCCGCCGAGCCCGTCGACGTTGTTGGCCATCTTGTTCTGGTACGCCTCGGCCGCGGTTCCGCTCCAGTCAGGCAGGTCGGAGGCGAGGGTGGAGTAGAGGTCCTCGGCCATCGTCTGCAACGCACCGGCCATGTTCTTCCAGGTCTCGGCGTGCGCGACCACCAGGTCCGGAATCCCGGCCAGCTTGTCCAGTACCTCGCGCAACGGCTCGAAGTGCTCCATCGCCCAGCCGAGCCCGTTGGCCAGCAGGGCGCTGAAGGGATCGATCACCGTGGCGGCGGCCTCCAGCGCGAACGCGCCGCCGGCCAGCATCCCGTCGACCCACGAGCCGCTGTTGACCGACTGGTGGAGGCCCTGGAACCCCTCGGCCAGCGACGATCCCGTCCAGGCCGTACGTGACGACGTAGGTGTGGCTACCAGCGCGTTGTCGGCGACCATGACCGCGTCCTCACCCCGCCCCGCCGGCCCGGCGGACCCGGTCCGAGGACGACCTGTCGGCCGACTCGTACGCCCGGGCAGCGGTCGTCAACGCGTCCGACGCCAACGACAGGTTCTCCTCCACGTAGGCGTACAACGCGTCCTGCCGTTGGTGCCGGGCCTCCAGAATTCCGGAGATCCACCCGCACAACAGCCCGTACGCCGCGTCGTTCTGGCTGATCGCACGGCTGGCGCCCTTGATCGCCTCCAACTGGTCCCGCACCGCGAGCACCTTCGCCGCATGCCTGTGCAACTGCGCCGGGTCGACGTTGAACGCGTCGGCCATCGCCTACCTCCTCCCCAGACCTGGAGGCCCCGGAACATCGTCGGTGGACTCCGGACCCTCCAACAGCTGCTGCATCCGGTCACCGATCGTGCGCGCCGCCACCGAGTCCGGCCCCATCGTCTCGATCGCGATCTCCCGTGACCGGTCCGCCGCCGTCACCCGCGCCTGGCGCAGGGCGGACATCACGGCCCGGGCCACCACCTCCGGATCGAACCGGTGGATGCGCTCCGTGAGCTTCAGGTCGACGAGCACACCCGTGGAGTCGACGGTCACCTCGGCCAGCCCGTTACCGTCCCTGGCGCTGGCCCGCAACTGTCCGATCTGGTCGCTCATGGCCTGCGTCTTCGCCGCCATCGCCTCGACGCGCTGCTTCCAGGACCGCAGATAGTCCCGCGCGCTGTCCGGATCCAGAAACGCCTCGCCGTCCGGGTCCCCCACCATGGCCGCCACCCCCCGCTCACCCCTCGACGACCTGGCGAAGTCTAACAACGACACACACACAGATGATCACGTGGCTCTGCCCCGCGACCAGAGGCGATCAGCCGGTGGGGATCGGTCGGTCGAGCAGGTCCGGATCAGCCGGCGGGAAACCGTCGGTTGACCAGGGTGACGTCACCCTCGACGAGGTCGGACAGGCAGGTGGCGTTGTCGGGGCAGGCGTAGACCTGCACCCAGGCGGTGGCTCGACCGCTCAGGAACCTCTCCGGCCCCCGCACCTCGGCTGCCCACCGCCGGACCGTCCCGTCACAGGTGGGCGCATCCAGGCCGAAGATGCGACCGTTGTCCCGGCCGCCCACCCGCTGCCGGAGCTCCCCTTCTATCCGGGTGTAGTAGGTGGCCCGGCAGGTGACGGTGCCGGAGAGCCGGGCGAACCCGGTGCGCGGATCGACCCAGCCCTGCGGGTCGAGGGTGACGTCGAGCACAGTCGGCCCGTCCAGCTCGAAGACGAACTCCCCGCCCGGGGGCGACCAGGGAAAGGCGCTCACCATCAGGTGGTAGGTGGTCCCGGCCTCGGCGGTCCAGCCGCCCTTGTTGGAGCCGCAGACAACAGGCGTCAGAGCGCCTCGGGTGCCGGTGAAGATGCTCACGAAGGCGCCGTACGGTTGGGCCGTACCGGTGGCCACGTAGAAGCCGCTCTCGGTCGGGGTGAACCGGTACCAGACGGAGGAGACAGCGCCCGCACAGGACTCCGGGTCGTCGGCCGCCGTCGTCGCGTCCGTGCTGGAGACCGTGTCGGTGAACGGCAGGGCTCCGCCGACCGGGATCGCGTTGTCGAAGTCGTCGTTGCCGGGCGGCGCCGCCAGTGCGGTGCCCGGCCAGCCGAGCAGCACGATGGCGACCGTGATGACAGCAATTGTCGTTCGTTTCATGAAGGACCTCGTCTCTCGGCTCCATCCAGCGACCGGCATTGGCTCACTTCTATGAATTCAGTACTCCTACCTGGCGTGTCCGCATAGGAGTGTTCTACCGTCGCTATATGGTCTCGCGTCGATCCCTGCTGCGGACGGTACCGCTCGCTGCCGCCGCCCTTGCCGCCGCCCCAAGCGATCCCCGTCGGCTCGCCGACCCGTCCACGTCGACGGATCCGACCCGGGTGCCTCCCGATCCAGCCACGACACAGGCCGCCGCGACCGCACTCCGTGGCTTCACGGCCGACCTCTATCTGACCCTGGCGTCGACCCGACCGGGCGGCAACCTTGTGTGCGCACCGTACTCGGTCGGGCACGCGCTCGCGATGACCAGAGCGGGCGCCGGCTCGACCACGGCGGACGAGATGGATGCCGTGCTGCACGCCCCGCAGCCGCGGCCCGGAGCGCTCGACAGCGGGTTGAACACCGTCGATCAGTCGCTCGCCGGGCGGTACCAGGACGGCGACGGCACCAAACGGCCCCGGCTGACCACTGCCAACGCCCTGTGGACCCGGCTCGATCTGGGCCTGCGCCCCGGGTTCCGGGACACCCTTGCCGGCTACTACGGTGCCGCACCGCACCCGGTCGACTTCCGGGGCGCACCGGAGGCCGCCCGCCAGGAGATCAACACCTGGGTCTCCGACCGGACCAACGCGAAGATCCCGCAACTGTTGCCGTCCGGCACCGTGGGCTCCGACACCAGCCTGATCCTCACCAACACGACCTACCTGATGGCGGCCTGGCAGTACCCGTTCAAGGCGACCGCCACGGCGGTGGAACCGTTCACCCGGGATGACGGCAGCGTCGTCGACGTCCAGATCATGCGCGGGCCGTTCGACCGGATGGGCTATCTGGAAGGGGACGGGTGGCGTGCGGTCGACGTGCCCTACGCGGGCGGCGCGCTGGCCATGGCCATCGTCATGCCGACTCGGGACGATCTCGCCGCGGTCGAGGCGAACATCGACGTGACCTGGCTGGGTGCCTTGTTGACCGGGTTCCGGTCCGTCGACGTCCAACTGCGGCTGCCCCGGTGGACGTTCCGGCTGCCGGTCGAGCTGGGCGCCGCACTGAGCAATCTCGGCATGCCCACGGCGTTCACCACGCGGGCCGACTTCACCGCGATGAGCAGCGAGCCGACCCTGTGCATCGACAACGTGGTGCACGAGACGTTCATCGCGGTGGACGAGAAGGGTACCGAGGCCGCGGCCGCCACCGCCGTCGTCGTCCGGCCGCCGTCGATCCCGCAGGGGCCGCAGTTCTTCGTCAACCGGCCATTCCTGTACGTCATCCACGACCGGCTCACCGGCGTACCGCTGTTCCTCGGCCGGGTGCACGACCCGCTGGTCACCGCCGTGCACTGACCGGAGATCCCGGCCGGTCAGCCGGAGGTTGTCACCAGCGGTGCGCGAACGTCGGTGGGCAGCCCTAGACTTCCGGCCCGTGACGACATCCCTCACTCCGGTCGAGGTGGCCTTCGCGCTGTTGCGGGAGGGTCGCATGGGCGACGCCGAAAATCTCATGACGCGCGAGTTGCAGGCCGTCACGGACCGGCACGGTCAGGGCAGCCCGGAATGGGCCTCGGCCCAGTGCGACCTCGGCAACGTGCTGCTCAACGTCGATCAGCGCGACCGGGCGATCGAGTGCTACCGCCGCGCCGCCTCCGCGACACCCCGCGACCACGAGTCCCGCAAGGACCAGTTGACCTACCGACTCAATCTGGGCCTGGCACTACGGATGGTCGGACGACTCGACGAGGCCGAGACGGAGTTGCGCCAGGGCGTCCAGGAGCGGCTCGCCTTCTACGGCCGCGAACATGCCGGTTACGCGTTCGGCCTCGAACCGCTGGCGGACCTGCTGCGGCACCGTGGCGACCTGGCCGGCGCCCGGGAGGTGGTCGAGGAGGCGGTGGCCAACCTGTGGCGCAACGGGCACGAGCGGGTGGCCACCGCGTTGGCGTTGCGAGCGGTGATCGTGCACGCCGCTGGCAGCCACGAGCCGCTCTTCGTGGGGCTGCACCAACTGCCCGACGAGGTCGTCGAGCAGATCGGGCAGGCCGTCACGCAGTCGCTGGACCACGAGGATCCGGCGTCCAAGGCCCTGCTCACCCGCTTGGTCGCCGCCCTTGAGGAGCGGCTCGGCGTCGACCACCAGGCGACGCTCAACGCCCTGTCGACGATGGCGAACCTCGGCCGTGATCTCGGTGACCAGGCGGGACGGGTCGACGCGATCGAGCGGGTGCTCGCCTCCTACGACCGGCAGGGGCGGCAGGAAGAGGCGCTGATGGCAGCGCTCGGCCTGGCGATGGCCCAGGACGAGGCCGGCGACGTCGAGGCGGCACTGCGCACGTACGGGTCGGCGCTGGCGAGGGCGGAGCGCATCGGTCGCCCCGAGCTGCGCAGTCAGGTACTGCGCAACTGGGGCCTCGCGCTGAAGGAGGCCGGCCAGGTGGGTCCGGCCGAGCAGCGGCTGACCGAGGCGGTGACCGAGGCGCGCCGCGGCGCCGACTACGACACGGTTGGCAGGGCCTGCATCGCCCTCGGCCTGTTCCTTCAGCACGAGGCGCGGTTGGCGGAGGCGCGCACGGTCCTGGAGGAGGGCCTGGCCGTGATGGACCCCGTACACCCGGACGCGATCGTCGGCCGCAGCCACCTCGGCGCGGTGCTGGACGGCCGCACCTGCGGGTGTGGTGACATGGCGGGCACGATCGCCGAGGCGTTCCGCGAGTTCGCCGTCACCAGGATTCCCACGGACCTGCTCGACCACCTCGACGTGGCGGTCGTGGACGGCGACTTCAAGATCGACGTCACGTTGCGGCGAGAGCCGACCGAGTCCGAACTCGAGCGGCTCAACGAGGTCTTCCAGACCGCTCACGCGGAGTTCCGCAGCCGGCTCAGCGAGCCCCGCTACGCCAGATGACCGGCCGGCCGAAGGGTGGCCGCCCGAAGGGCGGGCGCCCGGCATCATCGGGCTGACTGTCACCGCACCGGGCGGTCGGCTTCCGCCATCCGGTGCCGCCCCGCTGTCATGTGATGTTGGACTACTGGTCGGTCGGTCGAGTGCTGTGGGCGTAAGACTGATTCGCGGTCGTGCATGGCGGGCGTCTAATGCGGACATGCGACTTGCGAGGTTCGCCGGGCCTGCCGTGTTGACCCTGCTGGCGACGATGCTTGTGACACCTGTGCAGGCGGCTGCTGCGGCGGAGTCGGCGTACCAGGTGGACCGGTTGTGGGGGCAGGATCGGTTCGCCACGGCTGTCGCGGTGTCGAAGCGGGCCTATCCGGAGCCGAACGTGCCAGTGGTGTACGTCGCGAACGGCCTGGACTTCCCCGACGCGCTCAGCGCCGCCGCTGCGGCCGCCTTCGAGGGCGGCCCGCTGCTGCTGGTGTTGAAGGACTCGGTTCCCGATGTCGTAGCGGCCGAACTGGACCGGCTCGATCCACAGCGGATCGTCATGGTCGGCAGCCGCGCCGTAGTCAGCGACCAGGTCGAGACCCAGCTGTGGCGGTACACGAACAGCATGGCCCGGGCGGAGGGGCGGGACCGGTACGAGACCTCGCTGCGGGTCTCCGAGTACGCCTTTCCGGACCGGGTGGTCAGCCGGGCGTACCTCGCCTCCGGACGCAACTTCCCCGACGCGCTCGCCGCGGCCGGTGCCGCCGGAGCGGCCGGAGCACCGGTGATCCTGCTCGACGGGCTCAGCACGACCGGCCCGACCTCGGGGGTGACCGCCGAGCTGCGACGGCTCGGGGTGACCGAGGTCGTCATCTCCGGCGGCACCCCGGTGGTCTACCCGCAGATCGAACGCAACCTGAAACGCTCCTACCAGGTGCACCGGTACGCGGGCGCGGACCGGTACGGCACCTCAGGGGTGATCAACCGGGAGAGCTTCCCCAGCAGCGGAGAGGTGTTCCTGGCCACCGGGGCGGCGTTTCCGGACGCGCTGACCGCGGCGGCGGTCGCCGGTGCCCGGCACGCCCCGCTGTACGTCGTACCGCCGAACTGCGTGCCGCCGTACGTGCGGGAGGACCTGGAGACCCGGGGTGTCACCTCGGTGACCCTGGTCGGCAGCTCCGCCGTCCTCGGTCGCGACGTCGAGACGCTCACCCCGTGCCCGCTGCCGGGATGGCTGACCAAACTCAACCAGGTCCGCGCCGAAGCCAACCTGCCCGCCCCGGTGCAGGACGCCCGGTTCAGCGGCGACATCGCCGCGCACGTCTTCTACATGGAACGCACCGGCCATTTTCAGCACCATGAGGACCCGAACAACGAGTGGTACACCGAACGCGGTGTCATGGGTGGCCAGGCGAACCTGATAAACACCGGGGACCTGCGTACCGAGAACTGGCTCAACGGCCCGTTCCACCTCGCCGAGTTCCTGGACGGCGGCGTCAACGCCGCCGGCGGGTACGGGCACTTCTACTCCGGGATCGGCACCCACTGGATCGAACCCGGCGCCACCGGAGTACCCGCCGAACCGGTCACCACCGGCTGGCCCCGCACCTGGCCGTCGTCCGCCACGGTGCTGCCGGCCGAGCTGACCGTGATCGGGAACGAGTGGCCGAACCCGGTCAGCTCCTGCGGCCGGCCCTACACCGACCGGTTCCAGGAGATGTTCCCGCAGATCGGCATCCCGCTCTACGTCGCGTTCGACCCGAACGGCCCCGCCATCACCACCGCCACCGCCACCTTCCGACGGGGGTCGACCACCCTGCCGGCCTGCGTCGTCACCGGCGCCAGCTACACCAACCCGGATCGCGCCTCGCAGGACCTCGGCCGAGCGATCCTCAACGGCCACAACTCGCTCTTCGTGGTGCCCCGCGACCCGCTGGCCCTGAACACCAGCTACTCGCTGACCGTCACCACCAACCTCGGCACCGTCTCCACCACCGTCCGGGTCGGCAGCCGCTAGCTGTAGTGACCAGCACCGTTGTTGACGCGGCTGATGGGTGGTGGGCGCCGCGTGGTGGGGCGTGAGCAGGGGGCCCTTCTACAACAGAATGCGATAACGGGGGGCCCTTCCTTACACGTCAGTTTGGGGTGCGCAGGTCTAGGGCGATGTCCGCAATCATGTCCTCCTGGCCGCCGACGAGGCGTCGCCGGCCGGCCTCGACAAGGAGTTCGCGTACGTCCACGCCGTGCTCTCGGGAGGCCGTCTCGGCATGCCGGAGGAAGCTGGAGTAGACCCCGGCGTACCCGAGGGTGAGCGTTTCCCGGTCGACCCGTACCGGCCGGTCCTGCAACGGCCGGACGATGTCGTCGGCCGCGTCCATCAGCGCGTAGAGGTCGCAGCCGTGCTTCCAGCCCTGCAACGTCGCCACCGCCACGAACGCCTCGATAGGGCAGTTGCCGGCACCGGCGCCCTGCCCGGCGAGCGAGGCGTCGACCCGGCGCACGCCCTCTTCGACGGCGACGACGGAGTTGGCCACCCCGAGCGCGAGGTTGTGGTGGGCGTGGATGCCGATCTCGGTGCCGTCGTCGAGGACGTCCCGGTAGGCCCGGACCCGTTCGCGTACGCCGTCCATGGTCAGCCGGCCACCGGAGTCGGTCACGTAGACGCAGTGCGCGCCGTAGGACTCCATCAGTTTCGCCTGTGCCGCCAATCCCTGGGCGTCGTTCATGTGCGACATCATCAGGAAACCGGCGACGTCCATGCCCAGCTCGCGGGCGGTGGCGATGTGCTGCGCCGCGATGTCGGCCTCGGTGCAGTGCGTGGCGATCCGCACCGAGGTGACCCCGAGGTCGGCGGCGCGCCGCAGGTCCTGCACGGTACCGATGCCGGGCAGCAGCAGCGTGGTGAGGCGGGCGCGCCGTACCGCGTCCCGGGCCGCGCCGATCCACTCCCAGTCGGTGTGGCTGCCCGGGCCGTAGGTGAGACTTCCACCGCCGAGCCCGTCGCCGTGCGAGACCTCGATCGCGTCCACCCCGGCCTCGTCCAGCGCCACCGCGATCCGGGTGACGTCGTCCAGGGTGTACCGGTGGCGGATGGCGTGCATGCCGTCCCGCAACGTCACGTCCTGTACGAAGATTTCGGTCACCGGGGGGCCACCTTCCGGGTCGCGGCCAGACGTTCGGCGACCCGCAGCGCCGCCGACGTCATGATGTCGAGATTGCCGGCGTACGCGGGCAGGTAGTGCGCGGCTCCCTCGACCTCCAGGAAGATCGACACCCGCCACAGTGAACCTTTTTCAACCTGGACCGCGCGGCGCTCACGCACCGCGTCTGACCCTGCGGTCCGCCGGACCGCAAGTGGAGGTTGAGAAAGGTTCAGTGGACGCCCCTGCGTTGGCCGGTCCGGGTCGGTGCGCGGCACGGGTCCGAGGGTGTGCACCGGTTCGTCCGGCCCCACCCGGCTGAACTGGACCTCCTGTTTGAGCCGGTACCCCGGCACGTACGCCCGCACCGCCTCGACCGCGCCGCGCACCGAGTCGGCGATCGCCTGCTGGTCCGGCTCGTCGACGAGGCAGAGCACGGTGTCTCGCATGATCATGGGCGGCTCGGCCGGGTTGAGCACGATCACCGCCTTGCCCCGGGCGGCGCCGCCGACCTGCTCGATCGCCAGCCGGGTCGTCTCGGTGAACTCGTCGATGTTCGCCCTGGTGCCGGGGCCGGCCGAGCGGGAGGCGATCGACGCCACGATCTCGCCGTAGTGCACGGGGGTCACCGCGGCGACAGCGGCCACGATCGGGATGGTCGCCTGGCCACCGCAGGTCACCATGTTGACGTTCGGCGCGTCGAGGTGGGCGTCGAGGTTGACCGACGGCACGACGTACGGGCCGAGGGCGGCCGGGGTGAGGTCGACCAGCCGCTTGCCGTACGGCCGCAGCACCGCCTCGTTCGCCTTGTGCGCCGCCGCCGAGGTGGCGTCGAGCACGATCTCGATCTCGTCGAAGCCGGGCATCTCGACGAGGCCGCGCACCCCGTCCGAGGTGGTCGGCACGCCGAGCCGGCGGGCCCGGGCGAGCCCGTCCGAGGCCGGGTCGATGCCGACCATCGCGGCCACCTCCAGGGTCGGTGAGACCCGCAGAATCTTGATCATGAGGTCGGTGCCGATGTTGCCCGACCCGATGATCGCCACCCTGGTTCTGTTCATCGTCGCCTCCACCTCAGACATCCAGCACCAACCTCGGCGTCAGCGCCCGGGAGACGCACGGCAGCATGACCTTTCCGGCCGCCCGCTCCTCCTCGGAGAGCAGCGAGTCGCGATGGTCCGGCACCCCGTCGATCACCCGGGTCTCGCAGGTGCCGCAGATCCCCTCCCGGCAGGCGCTCGGCACCCAGATGTCCACCGTCTCCAGCGCGTCCACCACCGACGTACCGGGATCGACCCGCACCGTCACGTCGGAGCGCTGGCAGACCACCTCGAAGGGTGCCCCCGGGCCGAAGTCCTGCGGCCTGGCGGCGAACCGCTCCAGCCGCAGGCACCCCGGCGACCAGCCCGCGCAGCGCGCCTCGACGGCTTCGAGCAGCGACTCCGGCCCGCAGCAGTAGACGAGCGTGTCGGGCGACGGCGTACCGAGCAGGGCGTCCAGGTCGAGCAGCCCGTGCTCGTCCTGCGGCACGATCTCGACCCGGTCGGCGTACCTGGCCAACTCGTCCCGGAAGGCCATCGAGCGCAGGCTCCGGCCGCCGTACCCGAGCCGCCAGTCGCGCCCCTCGGCGGCGACCTGGCGGATCATCGGCAGGATCGGGGTGATGCCGATCCCGCCCGCCACGAAGACGTACCTCGGGGAGGGCTCCAGGGTGAAGTGGTTGCGCGGCCCCTCGATCCGGACCGTCTGGCCCGGCCGCAGCCGCTCGTGCACGTAGCTCGACCCGCCCCGGCTCTGCGCCGCGCGCAGCACCGCGACCCGGTAACGGCCGCGGTCGGCGGGGTCGCCGCAGAGTGAGTACTGCCGAACCTTGTCGCCGAGCTGCAGGTCGAGATGGGCGCCGGGGGTCCAGCCGGGCAGTTCGGCCCCGTCCGGATGCACCAGTTCCACGGACAGGACGTCCTGGGCCTCCCAGGTGGTCCGTTGCACCAGGGCGTCCACCGGGTCAGCCCCGCCCGGTCAGGAACGGGATGTTCAGCGCGTCGAAGCGCTCCGAGTGCTCGTGCTGCGGCCAGTGCCCGCACTCGGCGAAGATCTCCAGCTGGGAGCCGGGGATCGCGGCGTTCATCCGCCTGGCCTCCGGGATCTCACCGAACGGGTTCTCCGCCCCCCACACGATCAGCGTCGGCGCGGTGATCCGGCCGAGCTGCTCCTCGGTGAGCAGGTCCGGCTGGCGGTTCACCATCTCCTGGAGGCAGAGCAGGTTGTCCAGCCCGACCTTGAACTCGGGACGGTGGTAGATGTCGTGCCGGACCTCGACGAGTTCGTCGCTGACGTCCTTGGCCGGGTTGTGCATGAGCAGTTCGAGGCGCTTGCGGGTCAGCGCGATGTCGTCGTTCTCCACCGCCGCGCGGGTGCTGGTCCTGATCCGCTCCATCACGGCCGGGTTGGCCACGGTGCCGCCGGGCGCGACGAGCGTCAGCCGGGCCACCCGGTCGGGGTGGTCGGCGGCGAGCCGGCCGGCGACCCAGCCGCCGAGCGACTCGCCGACCAGGTGCGCCCGCCCGATGCCGACCGCGTCCAGATAGGACAGCAGGTGGTCGACGTAGCGGGCGATCCGGTACGGCGCGTCGATGCCCTCGGTGTAGCCGTGCCCCAGCATGTCGATGGCGTGGCAGTCGAAGTGCCGTGCGTGTGCCGGGATGTTGCGGACGAACGCCTCCAGGTGCCCGCTCGTGCCGTGCAGGAAGACGACCGGTTCGCCCTCGCCGGCCCGGAGACTGCGGGTGCGTACCCCACCGGCGTCGACGTACTCCAGCCGGAACGGGGTGCCGGTCAGGTCGGTCCAGAACGTCATCGGTCGCCTCCGGGAGAGAGCACGGCCACACCCATGCCGGTGAGCCACTGTGGAATGGGTGCGTAGGCGAGGGTGCGCCCCTGCGCCGGGCCGACGGCGGCGGCCATGGCGACCCAGGAACGGATCTCCTGCCCGCCGTTGCCGGCCTCCGCCTCGACCCGGTCGTTGTCGTACCCGACGATCTCGTCGATCCGGCCGGTGGCCAGCAGGTCGAGGAAACGGCGGTCGAAGTCGGGATTGATGTCGGCCTCGGCGGCCCGGATGATCTGGCGGCGGCGTACCTCGTACTCGGTCCACGAGGTACGCCCGTTGAGCCACGCCTCGACCAGGAAGCGGTCGTCGTCGGAGAACGTCTCGAACCACTTCGGCCACGGCAGCCGGTGCGAGAGGCCGCCCGAGGCGATCACCACGACCCGCTTGTCCCGGCCGTCGGCGGCGACGGCCCGGCCGATCTGCTCGCCCAGCCGGTGGCAGCGACGCAGGGTCGGCAGCGGCGGGGCGAACATGTTCAGCACGACCGGCACGATCGGCACGTCCAGCCCGGGCACCAGGTACTGCAGGCTGTGCGTGATGCCGTGGTCGACCTGGAGGCGCAGCGAGAACGCGGCGTCGAACTCGTTGTCCAGCAGCGAGTCGACGAGGTGCCGGGCGAGGTCGGTGTCGACCGGCAGCGGGCCGCCGGGCGTACCGGACTCCCCCGCGCCGACACACTCCGCGACGCCGACGGTGACCGCGGGCATCAGGTCGAGGAAGAAGCCGCGGAAGTGGTTGGAGCCGATCACCACCACGGCGTCCGGCCGGGCGTCGGCGACCAGCGCCGCCGCCTCGGCCAGACCGTCGCGGAACCCGATCGCCGCCGGCTGGTCGGCGACCTCGTCCCAGTTGGTGTTCATCAGCGTGCTGTGCGAGGCACCGACGCCGAGGACGACCTGGCTCACCTGATCCGCCGCTGGTCCCGGACCACCGTGCCGGTGGTGTGCAGGAGCAGCCGGGCCAGGACCCGCCGGACCTGCGGCAGGCTGGCGACGGCCACGACGGCCGCGGTCACGACCACGGGGGTACGCGCCTTCATGCTTCCTCCTTCGAGGGGCGACGCAGACGGGTCTGCACGACGGGCTTGGCCCGCTCGACCATGCGTCGCCAGGTGGTGATCGAGACGTCCGGACGGTAGAGCCGTTCCGGCGGCGCGTCGGTGACGTCGACCATCCAGGCGTCCTGCCCGGTGAACTGACCGTGGAAGAGCCACCGGATCGCGGCCAGATACTTGACCTTGAAGGCGGCGGCGGTCAGTCCCCGCTCGAAGCGCGCCATGATCTGTACGTACCGGACGTGGTCCTCGTCCACCGGCACGTACCACTCGTAGTGGATGAACTGCGGGTACGCGACCCGCAGCAGACCGGGCAGCCGAATCGAGACGAAGCCCGGGATGTTGAGCGAGTCGATGACCGGGTTGACCCGGGTGCCCTTGCCCGGCCGGTCCGGCAGCGGCATGCGCTTCCACCACCGCTTGTTGGTCCACACGCCCAGTCCCGGATACTCCGCCTCCCAGTGCAGTTCCTCCTGCACCCGGACGAGCCAGGGTCCCTCCTGCTGGATGCGGGTCTTGTTCCAGGCCGGCATCACCTTGAACAGCCGCCACAGGGCGGTGTTGTGCAGATACTTGGCATGGCCCTCGTCGAAGCCGTTCTCCGCGGCGAAACGCCAGTTGCCGTTGCGGATGTCGCTGCGCCCGCCCATCACGAAGTCGTTGTCGAGCAGCTCGTCGGGGATGTCCCGCTCGACCGGCGGCACCGGACCGGCTCCGACGTAGATCCAGACCAGGCCGAGCCGCTGCGCCACCGGGTAGGTACGCACCTTGAGCTTGCCGCAGATCGGCGAGTCCGGCCCGTCGGTCAGCACCGCGCAGAGGTTGCCGGTCTTCAGCTCGAACGTCCAACCGTGGTACGGGCAGCTCACCGTGTCGGGAAACTGGCGGCGGCCGAGCGACAGCGGTACGCCACGGTGTGGGCAACGGTCGTGCAGGGCGTAGATCTCGTCGCCCTCGCGTACCACCGCGATGTCCTCGCCGAGCAGCCGGACATTCTGCGGCTTGCGCCCGAACTGCTCCGCCCAGCCCACCGGGTACCAGTAGTTCCGCAGGCCCAGCGCGGCGCTGTCGTAGACCGGCCAGGCCGACCAGTCCTGTCCCTCCAGCACCGGCGCCGGCCCCTCGGGCGTGTCGTTCTGCCACACCGGCGGCTTCCCCGCCTCGCGCTCGATGGTCATTTGTTCGGAACCTCCGGGTGGGTCGTATCGAGGTGTGCGCCCAACCACCGCGCGGCCGCGTCCACGACCTCGTCGAAGTGGTGGCCGCGGTAGATGTCGTGGTGGGTCGCGTCCGGCAGGGTGAGCAGTTCCTTGGGCTCCCGCGCCGCGGCGTACAGCGCCCCGGCGTGCTCCCTGGGTACGAGCGTGTCCTGACCGGCCGCGATGATCATGAGATGGGAGACCCGGTCGGCGTGCCGGATCGGCGCGTACTCGATGATCGCGCCGGCGGTCTCCAGCGGCAGCCGGTATTCGGAACGGCTCGGGAAGTCGCGCTTGAGCCACTCGTTCCACTCCACCGACTCCGGGTCGCGGATCAGGATCCGGTCCGGGTCGACCTCGGCCGAGCGTCCCTCGACCACCGCCCGCACCCGGTCGCGGGCGAGCTCGTCGAGCAGCTCGCACCACTCCCAGTACCGGCGCATGGAACGCATCCACTCGGCGCCGTCGGCGAAGGGAACGCAGGAGACGGTCGCCCGCACGAGCGGTTCGGCCGCCGCGGCGCAGATCGCGTGCGCGCCGCCGAAGCTGATGCCGTACAGCCCGAGCCGGTTCGGGTCGACTCCGTCGCATGTGGAGAGATAGACGATCGCGCTGCGGATGTCCGCCACCTGCTCGTGCGGGAGCATCCGCCAGCGCTCCCCCTCGCTCTCACCGAAGCCCCGGTGGTCGAAGGTGAGCACCCCGATGCCCCGGTCGCAGAGCGCCCGGGCGATGTCGGCCGCCACGTACTCCCGGGTCGCGCCGAAGCCGTGGCAGAAGACGACCGCCGGTACGCCGGCCTCGGGGCGCTGCTCGGGCAGGAAGAGCGAGCCAGTAAGGCGCAGCCGGTCGGCGTGGAAGTGGACGGTCCTCATCGGATCGCCGCCAACCGCCGCAGTACGTCCTCGAGCTGCACGACATCGGCGTACTTGGCGTCCATCTCGTAGAGGCTCACCGCAGCGGAGAGCCGCGAACGGTCGAACACCGCCTGCTCGACCACGAACGGCCGGAAGCCGTGCGAGAAGGCGTCCACCACCGAGGCGCGTACGCACCCGGACGTCGTGGTGCCGGCGACGATCAGGTCGTCCACGCCCAGCGTGTGCAGATAGGTCGCCACCGGGGTGTTGAAGAACGCGCTCGCCCGGGGCTTGGCGACGACGAGTTCGCCCTCCCAGGGCGCCGACTCGGGCACGAAGTCGACAGCGCCGGGGCGACCGTTGACGAACTCGCCGACCAGCTCGTTCTTGACCGTCGGCCCGAGGAGCAGGGCCGCCGGGCCGGCCGGTCGCAGGTGCACGATCGGCACCCCGGCGGTCCGGGCGGCGTGCAGCAGCGCGGCGATCGCCGGCAACGCCTCTTGCGCGGCCGGCCCGCAGGCGGTCGGCCACTCCTCGATCGCGTCGGCCAGGTCGAGGCCGGGCGAGCCGACGAAGGACCGGACCACGTCGATCACGACGACCGCAGGGCGCTCTCCGGGCTCCTGCCGGTGGGCGAAGGAGGCGTACGCGACGCCGGCCTCGCCGGCGAACGGCTCGTGCCACCAGCGGGTCATCCGACACCTCCCAGTTCCGAACGCTCCCGGGTGCAGGCGTCCACCGCCGCCGCGACAAGCAGACGGGTCAGCCGGAGCATGTTGGGCAGCGACACCGAGTTCATCCCCATCGGGAAGTCGACCTCCGAGCCGTCGGTGCTGTGCAGCCGGGGCATCCCGATCCGCGCGGTCGGGATCCCCCGGTTGCGCAGGATGTTGCCGTCGGTGGCACCGCTCGTCGTGCGGGCGGCCTCGTCCAGTACGTGCGGCTGGCCGGTGACCCGCTCCCACGCCCGTACGCAGGAACGGACGATCCAGGTGTCCGGATCGGTGTGGCTGCCGGGGATGGCGAGCACCATCTCCCAGGAGGCGGACACGTCACCGAGCCGGTCCAGGGCGGCCCGCATGCCCTCGGCGAACTGCCGGGCCGCGTCCGCCGGGGTGGTGCGCGGGCTGGTCCGCAGGTCCACTGTGAACTCGCAGACCGCCGGGCTGAACGCGGCGGTGCGCTCCCAGCCACCGCGGATCGACCCGACGTGCCCCTGCGGTGCGACGAGTCCGCCGGTGTTCCGCGCGGTGTACTCGGGGAACCAGGGCTCCAGCTCGCCGATCAGCCGGGCCGCGTCGACGACCGCGTTGCGGTACGGCAGGCGCTGCCGGCTGCCGACATAGTTGTAGGTGCCGGAGACCCGGACGGTGAACCAGCAGAGTCCGACCTCTTCGTGCGCGACCGCCCAGCCGGGCTTGGCGAGAATCGCGTGGTCGGCCCAGATCCCCTGTTCGAGCAGGAACGAGCAGCCGTTGCCCTGGCCGGTGTTGGCCCGGGTCGCGCCCGGCCGGCGGTTGGTGGGCATCCCGCCGGCGCCCAGCCCGACCAGCAGCGACCCGCGCAGCGGCAGCCCGGCCGCCGCCACCGCCGAGGCGGCCTCGACGACGCAGGCGGCGTGCCCCTTCGGATTGCTGGCGCCGAGCCCGATCACCCGATCGCCGTCGAGCACGCCCTCCGGGTGCATGTCCGGGCGCAGGGCGTCGCCGACGTACGGCACGTCCTCCTGCTCGGTGCCGACCGAGAGGGTGTCGATGGGGGCGTACAGCAGCAGGTCCGCCCCGGTGCCGTCGCCGCGCAGCCGGCCGACCGCGTTGCCCTGCCGCTCGTCGATCTCCTGGTACGTCGCCTCCAGTCCGACCGACGCCAGGTGCCCGGTCAGCAACCGGGCGAGGGCCGCCTCGTCCCCGGTCGGGCTCGGGGTCGAGACCATCCGCAGCGTCAGGTCACGAAGCCGGTCCGCGTCTATCGCGGCCCAGGCCCGCTCGACCAGGTCGGTCGTCATCGGCCCCTCCTTTCCCCGTCCGTCGCCACCGTTGCGGTCACAGGCTGCGCGACCGCGCACCCCGCTGACCAGCGCGCTATTCCGGTCAGTGGATGTGCGGCCGGTTGGCCGGCGCCGGGAGCGAACTAGGCTGGCAGCAGCAGGGCAGGAAAAAGCAGGGCAGAAGACACTGAAGTGCACCAGACCGCCGTAAACCGACAATGACGATGACAGGGACCGAAGGCTGATGATCGCGCCGATGTTCTCCCCGAACTACGCCCGCACCCGCGCCGGCCTGATACACCACGTGGAGATGGGCACCGGCGAGCCGCTCGTCCTGCTGCACCAGACGCCGAGCTCGTGGGACGAGTTCCGTGCCCTGATGCCCCTGCTCGCCCAGCAGCGCCGGGTGATCGCCCCGGACATCATCGGCTTCGGCGCCTCCGAGTCGATCACCGACCACTCCATCGAGCGGTACGCCGACGCGGTGCTCGCGCTCCTCGACGAGCTGGAACTGGACCGCGCCGACCTGCTCGGCCACCAGCTCGGCGGCATCGTGGCGGTGGAGATGTCACACCAGCAGCCGGAACGGGCGCGCTCGCTCATCCTCTCCGGCACCCCGTACGTCGACGAGGAGTTCCGGCGCAACCGGCCGCAGATGCACCCGCTCAGCCTGGTCGAACTCCAGGACGACGGCCGGCACCTGATGGAGCTGTGGGTACGCCGCAGCGGCTTCTACCCACCGGCCCGGCCCGACCTGCTCGACCGGTACGTCCGCGACGTGCTGCTGCTGGAGGACCAGGCGGAGGAGGGCCACCGGGCGATCAGCGCCTACCAGATGGAGGGGCGTACCAGCTACCAGGGACCGGTGCTCTGCATCGGCGCATCCGCCGACCCGATCACCTTCCACCAGGTGTCCCGGCTGGTGGAGCGGCTCCCCCAGGCTCGCCTGGAGATCATCCAGGGCGGCATGGTTCCGTTGATGGAGCAGCTGCCCGAGGAGGTCGCCGCGCTGGTCACCAAGTTCCTCGACGAGTTCGACGAGACGGCTGCGACATGACCGCAGCGAGGGACGTCGACAAACTCGACCCACGGTCGGTTGCCGGCAAGATCGAGATCATCCTGGACGCGTTCACCATGGACGACGTCGACATCTCCCTGGCCGAGCTGGTCCGACGCACCGGCCTGCCCCGCACGACTGTGCACCGGATCTGCCAGGTCTCCACCATGTGGGGCGTACTGGAGCGTTCCGGCGCCGACTACCGGCTCGGGCTGCGCCTGTTCGAGCTGGGCCAGCGGGTACCCCGGCAGCGGATCCTGCGGGACGCGGCCCGGCCGTACATGCAGGAGCTGCTCTACCGCACCCGTTCGGTGGTACACCTCGCCATCGTCGACGGCCTCGACGCGCTTGTCATCGAGCGGCTGTCGCCGTACCGGCAGCCGACCCGGCACACCCAGATCGCCGGCCGGATGCCGATGCACTGCACCGCCGTGGGCAAGGTGCTGCTCGCGTACTCACATCCGAGCCTGCTCACCGAGACGCTCCGGGCCGGGCTCCCCCGCCGTACGCCGCGCACGATCACCTCGGCGCTGCACCTGAGCCAGGCGCTGGACCGGGTCCGGGAGACCGGTACGGCCACCGAGGTCGAGGAGATGCACGTCGGCTACTTCGCGGTCGGGGCACCCGTGCTCAACTCGGAGAAGGGTGCCATCGCCGCCGTCTCGGTGACCTCGGCTATGCACGCCAACACCGTGGAGCAGCTCGCCGACCTGGTGAAGGAAGCCACCGCCGGCATCGGCGCCACACTCCGCGCCGCCTACGGCTGAGCCTGTACGGGTCCGCCGGGCCTGCGCTCACGTCGATGACATTCGCGGACCAAGCCGCCTCGTCTACATGCATGCTCATGTTGTCCGACAGCCCCCACGCGCGGGCGTGCTCCGGCACACCTACCCGGCCGACCGTGACGGTGCCACCGCTTTGGGTCGTAGCCCGGCGCGTATGCCGGGTTCGGTGAGCCGGCGGTAGAGCTGGTCCATCTCCCTCGGTGAGAGGGGTACTTCCTCCTCGAGCCACCAGCGAGCGCCCAGCCCGATCAGCGTGCTGGTGGCGAACTCCACTACGGCCTCCAGGGGCACCTGCGTCTCGCCCTGCGGGCAGCGGGTACGTAGGTGGCTGCGCAGCAGCTCCGCGAGCAGCCGGTGCAGGTAGCGGATGAAGGTCTCCGCGCCGCGTCGGCCGGCCATCGCCCGCCATATCTCACGGGACGCGTGGAAGTGCTCGAACACCTTGAGGGTTGGCGAGCGGCCGGGGGCTTGCGCCGCCGGGTCGAACGCCGCGCGCAGTTCGTCCAGCCCGTGGAAGAGCAGGTCCTCCTTGTCCCGGAAGTGCGCGTAGAAGGTCGATCGGCCGACGTCGGCGCGGTCGATGATGTCTTGGACGGTGACCCGCTCATACCCCTTTTCGCGGATGGCCGCCAGCAGCGCGCTGCGAAGCAGTTCCTTGCTGCGCCTGACCCGTCTGTCGACCTTCTGGGCTTCCACTTCGCTCCCTTCTGCCGGACGGTTTCGCGTGTCTGTCCGGTACCGCACACATAGCGCCGTCTGGTTGTTGCCGCCACAGCCGCGTTGCAGCAATCTAGCACGGAGTGGTCGGTAACAGCCGCTCTGTTCTGTAACGAACAGGCTGTTCGACAAGCCCATGAGGAGACAGACGATGGCAGTTCTCAGACTGGACCGCTTCACTACGGACCCGGCCACGGCCGACGAGATGATCACTCGGCGCAACGCCCTCGTCGTCGCGGTCAGGAATGCAACGCCCGGACTCCTCCAGGCCCGGCTGACCCGGGTCGACGACGAAACCTGGATCGACATGTGGTGCTGGGACACACGTGCCCACGCGCAGGCCGCGGTGGCACTCGCACACGCCGGGCAGCTACCCGAGGCCGGCACCGCGTTCGCGCTCACCACCGACCACACCACCGAGTTCACCGACGTCGTCGACGAACGCTAGCCGGTCACATGAACTCCTCCGCATTCAGAACCAGGGACCTGACCATCACGCTGGTTGCCGTGCAATGGGTGGTCACGTTCGCCCACCACCTCTACGGCGGACTCAGGTTTGACAGTCCCGGCCGCACCATCATGGCCTTTGTCTTCGCCGTCATCCTCGGCGCCACCCTGTGGCTTCACCGCCTCGGCGCGACGAGGAGGTGGGCGCAGCGGGCATGTCACACCCTCGTCATCGTCTTCTGGGTGGTACTGCTCGGGCTGTACGAGGGCGGCTACAACCACACCCTGTACCTGTTCCTGCGCCAAGTCGACCCGGCACGGGCTCAATCCTGGTACCCCGCCGGCAGCGACGCCGTCATCTCCAACGACGTCTTCTTCCAGGGCACCGGGGTCCTGACGCTGGTAGCCGGCGCCGCCGTGGCGATCGCGCTGGTGACCGCCAGACGTCGGCGGGCCGGCACGGAGAGGGTCAGCCGATGAGGGTCCTCGTACTCGGCGGCTACGGAGCGACCGGGTCCCGGATCGTCGCCCTGCTCAGGGCCGCGGGCGATGTCACCTTCACCGCCGGCCGCGACGCCGCCCGCGCCGACCGGGTACTCGACCTGCGCCACCTCAACGCCACCGCCGTCGGCGCAGCAGTGTCCGATATAGACGTCGTCATCAACTCCAGCGGCGTGGAAGACCCGGCCGTGGCCAGGGAGTTCCTCGAACACCGGGTCGGTTTCGTCGACATCACCGCCACCACCGGGTACGTCGCCGCTCTGGAACGTCTCCACCCCAGGGCGCCGTTGATACTCAGCGTCGGGTTGGCACCAGGGCTGACAAACCTCCTCGCGGCCGCCGTCCACCGGGACGTGCCCGGGCCGGTCGACGTGGCGCTTGTGCTCGGCACGGGCGAGGAGTACGGCTCCGCCTCGGTCGGCTGGTCGGCCGGCCTCCTCGGAACACACTTCACCGACCCGGCCACCACCGCCACCGTCCTCAACTACACCCGGCCCCAACGGTTCCGTCTACCAGGACTGGGAAACCGGCCGCTGCTCCGCGTCGACTTCTCCGACCAGCACACCCTGACCCGGGACCTGGCCACACCGGTACGCACATACTTCGGCCTCACATCCCGCATCGCCACCGCCACCCTCGGCGTGATGACCCGAATCCCCGGCAGCGCAACACTCGCACGACACCTGCACCTCCCCGGCAACGACCGCTGGCTCGCCCTGGCCCGCGGCGCCGACGGAACGATCCGCTGGGCCACCGGACGCCCGCAGGCTCACGCCACCGCCGCGATCGCGGTGCTCGCCGCACGCATCGCACCGCGGGTGGAGCCCGGCATACACCATCTCCATCAGGTCGCCACGCTCGACGACATACCCACCGACCCGGCACTCAGCATCCATGAGATTGTCCCGCACCGGGTTTGATGGAGACATTGATGTTCCCCGGGTTTCACGGAGTCGACGACGTGCCGGGTCCGGCCCGGGGCAGGGACCTCAGGGTTCCGCACCCCCGGCACACCGTCGCCGGGTCGCGCAACGGCGAGGTCAAGGATCCCAGCACGGTCTAGCTGCGGGGGTACGAGGACGTGGCCCGCGGCGATGTGGAGCAGATCGCCGCCGGCAACGCGCGGTGGAATCCGGAGACCCAGCCGTACGAGGTCAACGGCCGGTCGTACGGGGTCGAGTCGAACGGAACGGTCTTCCCCGACTCCGGTGACGGTGTGGTAAAGCTGGACCGTAACGAGTACGCGGCACTCAAGGAGATCACCAGGGTCGGTGGCGATCCGACACAGTCGCCACAGCTGCAGAACAATCCCCGCTTCCTGAACAACCGGAGGCGGTCGCGAAGGCGAAGGAAATCTACGACGGGACGTCCGAGCCGTGACGTACTACCTCTTGATCTTCGGTGAACTGCACCGGGGCCGGCTCGTCTCGGCGTTGGCGACGCTGTTCGCGCTCCCGGTCGACCAGGTCGACGTCGGCGATTCCGACGACACCGACCGCAACTGGTCGGCGCAGGTGATCTGCACCGTCGTGCCGGTCACCGGCCAGCTGCACTGGCAGTTGGAGATTTGTCCCGCCCAGACGATCGTCCCGCAGCCGCCCGAGTCGGTCGTCGCGGTGGTGCTGGCACAGCGGCTCGGGACGGTGGTGGTCTATCCGGGGCAGGAGCCACTACCGAGCGCGTACTGGCTGGTGGCCCCGGACGGCCGCCCCACCCGGGCGCGGATCGTCGACGACGGTGGGGCGGAGGAGCCGGTCTACCGGATCCAGGCGGTCGAGCATCCGGTGGCGGTGTTCCCGGACCTGCCGGTGGCCGCGCTGCCGGAGGTGATCCGCGAACACCGCATGCCCACCCCGGTCACCGACCGACTGCGTGCGGAGCTGAAGCCGTGGTCGGACTCGGACGTCCCGGCGGTGTCGCAGGCGGTGTGGCGTGCCTGCACCTGGCTCGGCACCTGGGAGGGCATGGCGGCCCGGATGGCCGCCGGGTGGCCGCCGGGTGGCCGCCGGACGGCTGGTATCCGGCGGCGTACTACCGGGAGGACCTGGAACTCCGCGACGAACTCGCGCAGCTCGGCCAGACGTTGCCGGAGCAGGCCCGTACGCCGTTCGCGATCGCCCTCGGCCAGGTCGACCAGCAGTTCGTCGCGCGCACCGAGGACGACGAGGGATACGCACTGGCGGTGGAGTTGGGGCCGGCGCACAACGTGCCGACCCTCCCCGACCGCTGGTGGTGGCAGCGGATCTCCCAACCGCTGCCATGGCGGGACCAGCCGGCCCGACCGGGAGGCTGAGCCTCAGGCCGGACTGTGGGATAGGGATGGCGTAAGCCCGCGCGCCCAAGTCGCCTCGAAGAGACGTCGGTTGGTCACCGCCTCCGGGCTGCCGCCGATCCGCCTGTTGAGTCGGCCCGGGGCGCGGTGCCGGTGTTACCACCGGTCCGTTTCCCGGAGCCGCTCGCCGAACCCGCCGTGCCGATCCGCCCGGACCATTCTCTACCAGGTGAAGGCGTCCAGTTTGCTAAAAGTTTACTGAGAGGACGTCTGATTCACATACTTTGCGTGTTATGACGGTTTAGTCGTCTCGCCAGGTTGCCCCGGGGTTCGCCTTTGAGGCCGGCTCACCCCGCGTCGGGCAGCCTGGAGTCACACGGCCGCGCCCGCCAGCGATACCAGGAGCGGACCGCCAGTCGCCCCGGTACGGCAATCCTTCCCTTCGGTAACGAGCCACTCGCCAGGGGCGAGCCCGTAGGGTCGGTCGCGTGGCCGAGACTCAGACCGAACCCGACCTCTCCTACATCGCCAGCGTGACGCGGGTCCGCGCGGCGGCCGGCGTGATCCTCCGTGATCAGTCCGGCCGGGTGTTGGTGGTCCACCCGACCTACAAGGACGTGTGGGAGGTTCCCGGCGGAATGGTGGAACCGGACGAGTCCCCGGCGGATGCTTGTGCGCGCGAGATCCAGGAGGAACTGGGTGTTCCAGTGACCACGGGAGCGCTGCTGTGCGTCGACTGGGTGCCGGCGAGCCCGCCGTGGGACGGCGGCCTCATGTTCGTGTTCGACGGCGGCATGCTGACAGCGGACCAGATCGCGACGATACGACTGTGCCCGGACGAGCTCGACCGGTTCGAGTTCGTCGAGCCGGAGCGCCTGGGCGAAGTGTTGATCCCTCGGTTGGCTCGGCGAGTTGCTGCGGCGGTCGCCGCGATCGGGCGTGGCGGCGTCTACCTCGAGGATGGGGTCGCAACCTCAAGCAGGTAGTCGGCCGGGGAGAGCCGCGGACGCGGTGCGCGTGGCAGGTCGGGCGTGGTGCAGTTACCGGTGGCCGCGGAGTTGAGGACGGCCTCGGCGGCGGCGATGGTCGCGGCGGCCTGCCACAGGGTCACGATCGGTGCTTCTCGGCCGAGGACGGCGTCGCGGAAGGCTTCGTGCTCGCTGAGCAGGGGTTCGCGTTTCGGGATCGCGAATCGGGTGATGGCTCCTTCGGTGACGCCTCGGAACAGTTCGGCGGCGGCCCACTCGGTGGGCGTGGAGCCGTTGGCGTAGAAGGTGAGATCGCCGTGGACGGTGTCGGCGGCAAGGCAGCCGTGAGCGCCGGTGACGATGGTGATGCGCTCTTTGAGCGGGGATAGCCAGTTGACGACGTGGTTGGTGAGGGTGCCGTCGGTGAGTTCGCCGAGGATGACCACGAGGTCTTCGGCGATCCGGCCGCTGCGGGCCATGGTTCGGGCTGCGACCGAGACCAGCGGCATGTCGGTGACCCAGGTGGTCATGTCCAGGTCGTGGGTGGCGAGGTCGAGCACGACGCCAACATCGCGAACCCGTGGCGGGTAGGGCCCTTGGCGTCGGGTGGCGATCTGGTAGAGGTCACCGAGAGCCCCGTCGGCGAGTCGCACCCGCATGGCTTCCAGTGCGGGGTTGTACCGCTCGGTGTGGCCTACGGCCCCGATCAGTCCGGCGGTGTCGAACGCTTGGGCGAGGGCCCGTGCGGTAGTCAGGTCCGGGGCGAGGGGTTTCTCGATCAGCGCCGGTACGCCCGCCTCGGCGAGTCGGTGGCCGATGGCCGCGTGATGGGCGGTGGGTACGGCGACGACGCAGTAGTCGAGTCGATGCGTGAGCAGTTGCTCCAGCGTGGCGGTGAGGGCGACGCCCCGGGTGGCCTGATATTGGTCTCCGTCAGGGTCAGTGGCGACGACGAGCTGGACGCCGGGGAGCTGGCTGAGGACGCGGGCGTGGTGGCGGCCCATCATGCCCAGGCCGACCAGTCCAGCACGCAATGGCGCGCTCATCGGTTCACCGCCGTCACGATTCGGGTCAGGTCGGACTGTGGGAGTTGCGGATGGACGGGCAGCGAGAGCATTTCAGCGGCAGCCTGTTCCGTATGCGGGAGGTCGGCGGGTTGGTCGTAGGCGAAGCTGCGATGCAGGGGCGTTGGATAGTGGATTCCGGTCTCGATCCGGGCGTCGGCGAGCCGTTGCCGTACGGCGTCCCGGTCGGGATGGCGAATAACGTACTGGTGGTAGACGTGGACGGCGCCCGACAGGACCGGCGGGGTGACAACACCGTGAAGCTGCTCGGTGAGTACGGCGGCGTGCGCTTGCCTTCGGGCAGTCCACGACGCCAGCGACCGGAGTTGAACGCGACCGACTGCGGCGGAGACGTCGGTCATCCGAGCGTTGAAGCCGATCAGCTCGTACTCGTAGCGGGCCGGCATGCCCTGATTGCGCAAGTGTCGTAGTCGTCTGGCCACCTGCTCGTCGGCCGTGACCACCATGCCGCCTTCGATGGCGTGCATGTTCTTTGTGGGATAGAAGCTGAAGGCTGCGGCGTGACCGAACGCGCCGGTCGGGGTGCCGTCCAGTGCGGCGCCGACGGCCTGGGCGGCGTCTTCGATGACCGCGAGGCCGTGGCGGGCGGCGAGGGCGGTCAGGCGCTCCATCGCGGCTGGGTGGCCGAACAGGTGGACAGGGACGATGGCAGCGGTGCTGGACGTGATGGCGGCGGCGGTCGCCTCGGGGTCGAGGGTGAAGGTCTCCGGATCGATGTCGGCGAAGACCGGTGTAGCGCCAGCGTGGGCAACGGCGTGGGCGGTGGCGCCGAAGGTGAACGACGGCAAGATCACCTGGTCTCCTGGTCCGATACCGCAGGCGCGTAGCGCAAGGTGCAGAGCGGCGGTGCCTGAGCTGACTGCCACACAGCGCCGACCGGCGACGAGGTCTGCGAACTCGGCTTCGAACGCGGCAACCTCATTGCCCTGAACGAGTTTTCGGCTACGCAGAACGCGGACGGCTGCGTCGACCTCGGCGTCACCGACGTGCGGGTGGGCGAGTGTGATCGGACGCGTCATGGTCACCTCCTCGGTTGTGGCCAGCGGCTCAGCATCGAGCCGAGCCGCGAGAGGCTGGTCGTCAGATCTCATCGCGGATGATGTCAGCGCCGACGGCGGTGAGACGGCTGGCCAGGTCGGCGTGACCCCGGTCGATCATGGCGCCGTTGCCGATGATCGTTTCGCCATCGGCAACAAGTCCGGCCAGGACGAGCCCGATGCCGGTCCGCAGGTCCTGGGCGATGACCTCGGCGCCGCGTAGCGGCCTGCCTCCATGGACGACGGCCTTCTCGCCGTCGACGGTGAGATCCGCGCCGAGCTTGGTCAGCTCACCAGCGAGGGCGTAGCGGGCGTCGTGGATGCGTTCACGGAAGTAGCTCGTTCCGGGTGCTTGGGTGGCGAGGGCCATCAGCGGGGGCTGCAGGTCGGTGGCGAACCCGGGGTGGGTGTCGGTGATGACGTTGATCGGATGCAGTTGACCGGGTCTGGCGACGTTGGTGACCGCCCCGGTGGCATCGAGTTCGACGCCCATCTGATGGAGCTTGTGTGCGGCGACTCCGAAGTGATCCAGCACAGTGCCACCGACGAGGTTGACGGCGCCGCCGGTTATGGCCGCCGCGATGGCCAGCACGCCGGCATCCATGCGGTCGGGCATGATCGTGTACTCGACCGCGTTCAGCTCGTCTACTCCGGTGACGACGATGCGGCCGGTTCCCGCGCCGCTGATCTGGGCGCCCATGGCCATGAGCATCGCGACTACGTCGAGGACCTCGGGCTCCAGCGCGGCGTTCTCGATGATCGTCCGGCCCGGCGTGAGGGCCGCGGCCATGATGAGGTTCTCGGTGCCGGTGTGCGACGGCGTGTCGAGGTAAAGATCGGCGCCGCGCAGGTTGCCGGCCTTGATGCTGATCGTGGTGCCCTGTTCCTCGATATGCGCGCCGAGGCGGGCCAGCCCCCGGTAGTGGAAGTCGAGCCCCCGGGTGCCGAGGGCGCAGCCGCCGGCACCCTCGAAGATGACCTCGCCGCAGCGGTGCAGCACCGATGCGAGGAACAACACGCTGCCTCGGAACAGGCGGGTGAGATCGGCTGGCAGCCGTGAGTTGGTGATCGCGGTGGCGTCGATGACGAGCAGCCGGTCGGCCGGGTGGTACTCGACGTGAGCGCCGAGGAGTCGGGCGAGGTCGACGGCACGCTGGACGTCGGTGATCGCGGGGACGTTGCGCAGCACCGTTTGACCGCCTCGGGCGAGCAACGCGGCACCGATCATGGGTAGGGCCGCGTTCTTGGCGCCTTGGACGACGGCGGTGCCGTTGAGCGGCCCGGCAGGGCGAACACGATAGCGAACTTCGCTCATCTGACGTTCCCTTCAGCAGAGGTTGATGTGGTTGAGCAAGCGCGGGCGGGGTAGTCGCCAGTGGTGCACGGCGGTCACGTGGCGAGGGACAGGCCGTTCGGCCCTCGGCGGTAGAACCGTCCGCAGGTGGGACAGGTGAGGTTGTCGTCGAGGCGGTGGCCGCACCTGCAGGCCCAGCCGAGTTGCCGGGCTGGGTTGCCCATGACGAGGCCGTGGTCCGGCACGTCGTGCCCCACGACGGTGCCGACGCCGACCATGACGTACTGGCCGATGGTGACGCCCGGGGCGATGACCGCGTTGGCGCCGACGGTGGCGCCGTAGCGGATCGTCACCGGTTCTCGCCGCCAGTCGTTGCGACCTTTCAGGTGACCGGCGGGGTTGATGGCTCGGGGTGCCGGGTCCTCCAGCAGGTAGACGCCAGGGGCGAGCATCACGCCGTCCTCCAGGATCGCCCCGAACACTCCGCACCCATCCTGGATCTTGACCCGGTTGCCGATGACCGCTGCCGAGGCGACGTGAACGCCCTTGCCGAGTACGCAGTCCTCGCCGATCCGGACGTCCGCGTCGACCTGGACGTGGTGCCAGATCCTGCTTCGCGCGCCGACGTGAGCTGCGTCAGCGACCTCAGCCGACTCGGCGATGAAGGGCGCATCCGACGTGCGCCCGGCTGTCGGTGTTGGCGTCTTGGTCATGCCGAACGCTCCGCGGGGCTCAGCAGCCGCTCCAGGTCGTCCAGGGTCCGGACGCTGATCAGCTCGTCGTCGGATAATGGGCGACCGGTTCGTTCCTCCAGCAGCACCGCGAGCGTGAGCCGGCCGAGCGAGTCCAGACCGAGATCGGACAGCCGCGTGGAGGCGACGATGGCGTCGGCGGTCCGGCCGCTGATCTCGGCGAGGATCTGCCGAGCCACGGTCTGCTGGCCCAGAGCGTGCGTGCTCATCGGATCCGCCCGGCGGCGTCGAGCAGCAGCGGCAGGCATTCGGCCATCGGCGCACGTTGCCAGAGCCGACGGACGGCGACCGCCCTGGCTGAGGTGCCGGCGGCGATGTCGTGCAACGCCGCCTCGATGAATCGCTCCAGCATCTCGTGGGTTCCCGGCGGGAGGCTGCCGCCCGGTTGGCACAGCATGTCCACCAGGCCGCGGGTCGCGCCGCCGATGAGGTTGTCGAGTGCCGGTAGGTGCATCTCTCGCCGGGGGCTGTAGGGATGAGTGGCGGTCGAGGTGGGAGCGGTGATCCCGTCGGCGACGATGCCGGCGGCGTGCGGGGCCAGCAGCACCCCGCACCGGTAGGTGCCGGTCGCGAGGTGGACCATCGGGTGGCCGGTGCGGCCGAACAGTGGCAGGTGATCGAGGGTGACCGGTCGGTGCCCGACCCGGACCTCGATCAACCCGGCATCGCGCAGGTGAGTGTTGAGCTCGGCGCTCGCGTCGTGGATCAGGGTGGCGATCTCATCCAGCGAGGCGGGTTGGCCGTAGTCGGGTTCGGTGGAGAGCCGATTCGTCGCACCCAGGTAGATGGTGCCGTCGCCGCGCGGGACCATGTGGCTGCCACAGGCGAAGCCCCGGTTCGGGGTTCGCACGGCAGCTGGCAGCGAGAACGGGACGCGGCCAAGCAGCGACACGCCTCGCCCGGACCGCAGCGGAGGAGCGTCGACCTGCTCGGCAAGCGCAGGGGCGAGCAGACCGGTCGTCCCGGCCCCGGCAGCGAGGACGAGATGAGCGGCCAGGACAGTGCTGCCGTCAGCCCCGGCGACGACCAGATGCTCGCCGTGCTCGTTGACAGTGGTGACGGTGGTGTTGAGCCACCGGCAGCGGGGATTGGCCTTCAGCACCGTGGCCAGCGCCTCGACCAGGAGCGCTGGGTCTACGCTCGCCTCGTCCGGCAGCCATAGTGCTTCGTGTGCTCGCACCTGCGGTGCCAGCCCCGGAACGGCGGTCGGCGACGCGAACTCGGCGCGGCACCCGCGCTCCTCGGCGGCCTTCGCGATGGCCCGGAGGTTCGCGGCGTCATCTGGCCCGTAGCCGTTGCTGATCACCCACACGCCCGGGACAAGCCGTACCGCCTGCTTGCTGGCCGTACCGACGCGGTCCAGCCAGGCCTCGTATCCCGCTCGGGCGGCCAACCGTTCGCCGACTTCGACGCTGACCCGCTCGGGATCGTGGCTTGCCTCGACCTCGCTCAAGACGGTGAGCATCGCGCCGGCGGCCCGGGACGCCTGCCCTGCGTGGTCGCCGGTCCGAGGTCCGACCACGGTGACGTCCAGGTCCCGGCTGAGCAACTCGAACGCGGTGGCGAGCCCGAGCAGGCCGGAGCCGGCCACCGCGACGTCTGTCACGAACTGGTTCATGTCACTCACCTGATCCGTCCAGGGGATCGATGCGGGTGGCGGCGAGGGTGTGCACCTCGAACCGGAGACCACGAAACGCTGCCCGTTCGGCCGCCCGGAGTGGGTACAGCCGCGACAGCAGCACGTCGCGGTGCGTCGCGTAGCGACGCAAGGGGATGTCCAGCTCGCAGACCTGTACAGTGCGGCACTCGTATCCGTTGCGCCGCAGCGTCTGACGGGTGCGGGGGATGTCGGTCAGGGACGAATGCGTCAGCAGCAGCGTCCCGCCCGGGGCAAGCAGCTCGTCGAGGCGGGCAAGCAGAACGTCGTACAACGCCCGTCCGTCGCTTCCGCCGACCAGGGCCGTCTCGATGCCGTCGTCAGCGGCGTAGACGGGATCGTGCGGGAAGTGCGGCGGGTTGCAGACCACCAGGTCCCACGGTTCGGCGACTGCCAAGTTGGCGAGATCCCCGACGATCGTGGTCACCTGGTCCGGCTGGATGCCGTTGCGGGCCGCGTTGTCGCGGGTCACGTCCGCGCACGCCGGGTTGACGTCCAGCGCGGTCATATGTGCCGCGCCCGCCAAGGCCAGCGCCACCGTGTACAGGCCGGAACCGCACCCGATGTCCAACGCGCGGGCGCCCGCCACGGGCAGGTCAGGGTCGGCGTTCAGCGCACTCAGCAGCGTGAGCCCCACGTCGGTCGGAAAGAGGACCGGCCCGTCGTCCGGCGTCTCGATCTGGGCCCGCCGGCCTCGCACCTCGACCTCGGCCGAGAGCATGCCGCCGCGGGCCGGCGCATCCTGGCACAGCATGTTCGCCGCGCCTGCCGGGATTCTCAATCGGCGCGTCTGCGGCGGTCCATTGATGACGTCGATGCTGGTCATGAAGGTTCCTCCTCATCGGGAGAAGTCCTGGTGGCGACCCGGTAAGAGCGGATGTGCCGGGCGGGCCAGCCGAGGAATCGGTCGAAGACACCGGCGATGCCGCCGGTGTCGCTGGGATGGAGCTGGTGCAGATCGTCGATCGCGTCATGCAGGCAGCCGGCCAGGTAGAGAAACAGGCTCAGCGGGCTGTTCTTGTACTCCGCCAGAAGGCCCAGCTTCGCCGCGCCGCATGGCCACGGTTGGCCGCATCGCCGGCACAGCCACAGCGGACGTAACGGCAGATGTTCCTGCCCGGACGGCGCCGCGCGATCCGTTCGGATGCGCCGCTGATCCCGGTCGCCGGTCATCGCCGACCACCGTCCCGGACCTGCCGCTCGAACAGCTGACGCCAGGCATGCGTCAGCAGTGGCGGATCGGCCGGCCGCGTGATCGTCCGCTGCCCTGAACCCTCCGCGACCAGTTTCTGCCGCCAGGACAGGTCAGCCTTTGCAAAACGCGAGACGTAAATCGTCATGCCGGCCTCCCCCAGCAGCAGCCAGATGAGCGGTGGGCTCGCCGAAACAAGGACGAGCCCACCGCCGCACCCCGGCGGCTGGGAGCAGACCGCCGGTCACCCGCCCGCGCAGCCCCGATGGCGGTACGCAGGTGGGGAAGACGCCGAGACGGAAGGGTCCGGGGCGGTCCGACTCGGCCGCCCACGCCGCGCTCCGGTGCGTCGGTCATCGCCCCCTCCATCCACAGCTCCTGGTCAGAAACCCCCGACACCAACATCGACACATGCAGGTGATCTGAGGTGAACTGAACGTAGGGGCGGCCTGGGCAAGGAACCGGGAAAATCCGTACCGGGTCCGGCGGTCATCGAAGGGCAAGGTGGACGGTGTGCGAGGAATGACGGACGACATGACGATCGGCCAGCGCGTTGCCTTCTACCGGCGCCGGCGCGGACTCTCCCAAGAGGTGCTGGCCGGTCTGGTCGGAAAGACACAGGAATGGCTGCGCAAGGTCGAGACGAACCGAGCCGACCTGGACCGCCTCTCGGTCATCCGCGCGATCGCCAAAGCCCTCGACGTGTCCCTCGGGGACCTGATCGGCGCACCGAGCCTGTTCGAGTGGTCCGACGACTCAGGTCGCGAAACCATCCCCGCATTGCGCGCCGCGCTCCACGACTACCGGCATCTCGCGCCCACCCTGGCCAGTCCGGCCACCGTCGAGGCCCCCGCCCTGCGTGAGATCGAGAACGACGTCGCCGAGATCTGGACCGCCTACCAGCACTCGCGGTACGGCACCCTCGCCCGCCGGCTCCCCTACCTCATCCATGACTGCCTCACCGCCACCGAGGCGTACGACGGCGGCGATGGCGAGCGCGCACACGCGATGACCGCCTACGCACACCAGCTCGCCGCGCTCTTCCTCACCAAGCTCGGCGAAGGCGATCTCGCCTGGACCGCAGCCAGCCGAGGACTGACCGCCGCCAACGCCAGCCAGGACCACGTCGTCATCGGCTCACTCAGCCGTTCCGCCGCGCACTCCCTGGTCTCGATCGGCGAATTCGCGCAGGCCCGTGGCCTCGCCGCCACCGCGGCGCAGTTCCTCGAACCACGGCTGACCAGGCCCACCCCGCAGCTCCTGTCGGTCTACGGCAGCCTGCACCTGGTCTGCGCGCTCGCCGCTGCTCGGGACGACGACCGCGCATCCGCGGGCACTCACATTGCCGAAGCCGACGCCGCAGCCACCCGGCTCGGTGCCGACGGCAATCACGTGTGGACCGCATTCGGGCCCACCAACGTGTCGATCCACAAGACAACCGTGGCGATGGAACTTGGCGACGTGCAACGCGCCATCGCCATCGGCGCGCCCCTCGATACCGGTTCGATGCCCATCGAGCGGCAGGTCCGCCACGCCATCGAGACCGCGCGAGCGCTGGCCCGCTGGAACCGCATCGACGACGCCCTCGGCGCACTCTTGGAAGCCGAGGTGATCGGCCCGGACCAGGTGCGCTACCACCGGCTCTCCCGCGACCTCGTCCGGGACATCCTCACCCGGCCCCGACCGCCCCGACTCGCCGTGGAACTCAGCGAACGGATGGGCGTCCGGTCGGGAGGACCTCGCTGGTAGCCGTGGTCAGATCAGTCGGCTCGTGTAGCCGGCCGCCACCAGCCGCTCGAAGGCAGCCCGTACCTCGTCCGGCATTTCCTGCGGGAGCGCGAAACCGCGCTCGGCATACACCTCGATCCGCTGCGTGTCCCCGACCAGCATGTCCACCACGCGCCGTGGGTCACCGATGCTGCGCACGTAGTCGTCCAGCTCCAAGGGGTTCGACGCGCACACCACGTCGACCTCCGGCCACATCAGCTTGCAGGTCGCGTACGCCCGGCGCTGCTGGTATGGCCGCGACATGATCAGCACCGACCGGACCGTGATCTGCAACTCGGCGAGGAGGGCACGCGAGAACTCCAGGTTCTCGGCGGTGTTCGTCGCCCGTGGCTCCACGAGAATCGACTCCGCCGGCACGCCCTGCTCGACCGCGTACTCGCGGTAGTGCACCGCCTCGCCGCGCGGGAACCGTTCCACCGTCGTCGGCGCGTTCGCGCCGGTGAACACGATCCACGGGAACAGGCCTTCGTGGAACAGCCGTGTCGCGATCACCGCGACCCCGAGGTCATGGCTGCCCAGCCCGATTCCCACGTCACACGGGCGCAACTCGTGGTGCATGTCGTGGTAGCGCCACAGCGTCTCCACGTCTGCCCGAATCTCGCCGGGGATCGACTCCGCCGGCGCTGCCGTATGCCGGTGCATCAACGCCTACCAGGCAGGACCGTCACCGGGTCCCCTCGTCGGACCTTCCGAGGGCCGCCAGGCCCGCCCTCGCCACCTCCAGCGGAACGACCGCGGCTACCGGCTCGTCCCGCTCGCTCAGGTAGACGACTTGGCCCTCCCGCACACTCCGCAGCAGTTCCGGCAGCACCGCCGACACCGCGAGGTCGTCAGGGGTGGCATAGGTCCGGTCCGCGCTCGGTTCCCTCATGCCGTCAGCGTAGGGGCAACCAGGCAGTAGGACGAAGCCGACTCCACGCGAACGCCCGGTCCCACCCGCATCTTCGAACCATGATCAGCGCCGATCCAACCGGAACCACGTTCGGTTAGGCCGCCATGGGCATCACGTCTACCGTGGCCGAAACGGTCCAACGGCTCCAGAGCACCCACCGAGCGACCGCCGGCTGTCTGCGTACACGAAAAAGACCCCGACCGGTAGAGAGTCAACAGGTCAGGGCCTTGATCGTTGGTGCGCCGGCAGGGACTCGAACCCCGAACCCGCGGATTAAGAGTCCGCTGGCGGCCCTTCGGCGACGCACGAGTTCGTGTCAGGAGATGAGGTTGGCCAGCGCCGCCCGGGCGGCACGGCGTACCAGCACCGACACCAGCTGCCGGGCATAGTCGCCGTCGACCCCGTCGGCCACCGTCAACTGCGCGGCGGCGGCCGCCCCGGCCGGACCGAGCGCCTCCGGGCCGGCATCCACCGGCAGCCCCAGCAGCGCGTCGACCGCTCCGGGCAGCTCCGCCGGTACCGGTGCCGCCGCACCGGCCACCACCCGCGCCCCGGTGACGACGCCTCCTTCGCTCTCCAGCCGGACGGTGACCGTGACGGCCGGTCGCTCGACCAGGATGAACCGCTCGTGTGCCAGCGCGGTCCCGGCCGGCGGCACCGGCACCTCAACCGCGACCACGAGTTCGTCGGGGTCGAGCACGGTCTCGAACGGCGCGACCGTCAGGTCGGCCGCGTCGATGGTCCGGGGCGAGCCGGCGGCGGAGACCGTCGAGACGGTCGCCCCGGCGGCGATGCAGAAGGTGGCCAGATCCGAGTGCGGGCGCCCGGAGGCCAGGTTGCCGCCGACCGTTCCGGAGGTGCGGATCCGAGGGTTGGCGAGGCGCCGTTCCAGCTCGACGAGCGCGGGGAGCACCTCGGCTACCCCGGCCGACCGTTCGAGCTGGCGGTGGGTGACCAGCGCGCCGATCCGCAGGACGCCGTCGCGTACCCCGAGGGTGTCCAGCCCCGGCACCCCCTTGAGGTCGACGAGGTACCGGGGAGCCGCCTCGCCGAGCTTCATCGCGAGCAGCAGTTCGGTGCCGCCGGCGTACGCCGCCGCGTCCGGCCCGCGCTCCGCCAGCAGTCCGCAGGCCTCGGTGAGCCCGCTGGGGCGCAGGATCGTGAAGTCAGGAAGCATTGATCCACCGCCACACCCGGTCGGCCGACATGGGCAGTTCGGGTACCCGTACCCCGGCGTCTGTCACGGCGGTGACCAGCGCGGCGGTCAACCCGCCGAAGACGCCCTCGCCGCAGCCCTTGGCGCCGAACGGCCCCGGACCGTCGCCGTTCTCGACGATCACGCAGGTCATCCCGTCCGGCACATCGGCGACGGTGGGCACCCGGTAGTCCAGCAGGCTGTCGTTGCGCAGCACACCGTCGGCACCGAAGCGCATCTCCTCGAAGAGGGCGTTACCGAGCGCCTGGAGCGTGCATCCCTCGTCCTGGCGCTCGACCAGGCTGGGATTGATCGCCCGGCCCACGTCGGCCACGGTCACCACCTCGCCCACCTCGATCCGCCCGGTCTCCGGGTCGACAGTCACCTCGGCGCCGGCCACGCAGACCTCCCAGAACAGCGCCGGCCCGGACCCACCACCCAACTCCTCCGCCGACCCCTCCCCCACGAGGCCGCCCGACCCGCCGAGCGACAGCTCCGTCGGATCCCCGGGCGACAGCGCCGTCGAATCCCCGGGTGACAACGCCGTCGGATCCTCGGGCGACAGCGTCGCCAGGTCATCGGCGCGGTCACCGCAGACCACCTGCCCGTTCCGGAGGAACACCTCGGACGCCGGCACGCCCCAGCGTGCGGCGGTGGCCGTGACGATCTCGTCCCGCAGCCGCTCGGCGGCCCGGGCGACGGCGAGCCCGGCGACGGTCGTGGAGCGGCTGGCCCCGGTCGACCGGTCGTACGGGGTCGTCGCGGTGTCCGTACCCGGCACCTCCACCCGGTCCACGGGCAGGCCGAGCACCTCGGCGGCGATCTGCGCGTGCACGGTACGGGCGCCCTGGCCGATCTCCTGCGAGCCGACCAGCACCGCCACCCGACCGCCAGGCCGCAACTCCACCCGGGCGCGGGACAGTGCCGAGACCCCGGCCGGGGAAACCCCCACCGCGAGTCCGCGACCGTGCCAGGCGGGCAGCTCGGTGCCCCAGCCGAGCCGGCTAGCCACCGCGTCGAGGTCGCCCGCCAGGTCGGCGTCGAGCGGGCGGCAGCCCGGGATGACGATCTCGCCCCGGTGCAGCAGGTTCCGTCGACGCAGTTCCAGGCGGTCCAGGCCGAGCACCGCCGCGGCCTCGTCGACCTGGGACTCGCCCACCCACTGCAGGTGCGCGGCACCGAACCCCCGGTACGAGCCGGCGGGCGGCAGGTGGGTGTAGACGCAGGCGGCGTCGACGTGCACCCGCTCCCACCGGTACGGCCCAGTAGCCGCCATCCCGGCGACCATGGTGACCGTGGGACCGTTGTCGGCGTACGCGCCGGTGTCCATCCAGATCTCGGCGTGCCGGGACCGGAACCGCCCGTCCCGGCCGACCACGGTACGCATCCGGCAGCGCATGCCGTGCCGGCGGGTGGTGACCATCGCCTCGTCCACCCGGCTGACCAGCCGCACCGGTCGGCCGGCGACCCGGGCCACGGCGACTGCTACCGGTTCCAGCTTCGCGTAGGACTTGCTGCCGAACCCGCCACCGACGAAGGGGACCCGGATCCGTACCCGCTCCTGCGGCAGTCCGAAGACCTCGGCGAGTTCCTGGCGTACCAGGAAGGGGTGCTGGCAGGAAGACCAGAGGTCGATGCCGTCGGTGTCGGCCGAGGCGACGACGGCGTGCGGCTCCATCGCATACTGGTAGACGGCCGGGAACGCGTACTCCCGGTCGATCACCACCGCGTCCGGCGGATCGTCACCTGGCGTCCGATCCAGGTCGACGCGGTAGTGGAAGAAGTCGTTGCCGTCGGCGAATGCCGCACTGGGCGGGCAGCCGAAGCCGGGCCGGGCGGCGGTCTCGTGCACCCGTACCGCACCGGGCGCCACCGCGTCCCGCACGTCGAGCACGGCCGGCAGTGGCTCGTACCCCACCCGGATCGCCCGGACGCCGGCCGCGGCGGCGGCCTCGCTCTCGGCGGCGACGGCCGCGACGATCTCGCCGGCGAACCGCACCACCTCGCGGGCGAGGATCGGGCGGTCCCGCACGTAGTGTCCCCAGGTGGCGTCGAAGTCGACCAGATCCGCCGCGGTCACCACGGCGACCACTCCGGGGACCGCGTACGCCGCCGTGGTGTCCAGCTCGGTGATCCGGGCGTGCGCGACCGGACTGCGCAGCAGCCGGACCTGGAGCGCGTCCGGTGCGTCGAGGTCGGCGGCGTATTCGGCCGCACCGGTCAGCTTGCCGACGAGGTCGGTCCGGACCGACGACCGGCCAACCACCTCCAGTTCCCGATCGGCCTGCGGCGGCACGCCCGGCGTCGCGGTCATGACTCGACTCCGGCCGCTTCGCAGATGGCGTCCAGGATCGCCCGGTAGCCGGTGCAGCGGCAGAGGTTGCCGGCGAACTCCCGCTCCACGTCCGCCCGGCTGCGCAGGGCGCCCCGGGCCAGCAGCGGCTTGAGGGTCATCAGGAAGCCGGGCGCGCAGTACCCGCACTGGAAGGCGTTGTGCCTGGCGAACGCCTCGGCCACCGTCGCGAAGCCCGGTTCGGCGGTGAAGCCCTCGATCGTCTCCACCGCACCGTCCCGCGCGTCGGCGGCGAGGTAGCAGCAGGAGCTGACCGGCTCACCGCCGACCAGTACCGTGCAGGCGCCGCAGACCTGCACGTCGCAGGAGCGCTTGGCGCCGGTCAGCCGCAGCCGGTCGCGCAGCACGTCGAGCAGCAGCGCGTTGTCGTCGAGCGGCAGCCGGTGTTCGGCGCCGTTGACCGTGAGCCGGACCTCTCCGGATGTTGGTGCCTCCACCCCGTCAAGTGAACGGGGCGCCGGTTGCGGCTGCCCAGCAGGGCCGTCCGGCCAGTGGAACGCGGCGCTGCCCCGCTGCGGCCCGGTTCCGCCAGGCTTGGCCGATGGGTTCACCGGGACGTACCGCAGATCTCGACTGCCGTGCGCAGGTAGACCCGGGCACAGGCGGCGAGGTCGTCCGCCGCGATCGATACGTTCCCGCCCCCGGTGCCCTGCCCCGGGCCGTACGTCACGGCCGGCATCCCCAGCTCGTTCCAGACGTTCAGGTCGCGCCACATGCTCGACGGCGTGTGTCCCGGGTCGGTGCGTCGCGCCGGAGGCACGTCCGCCTCGGTCGCGGTACGCAGGGCGGCCACCAGCGGCTCGGCGCCGATCGCCTCGTACCCGCGCCGGAACAGGTAGCACTCGACGTCGGCGTCCGGCGTCACCCGGCGTACCAGCTCGCGCAGCTCCTCCTGCACGTCGAGCGGGTTGTCGCCGGGCGGGATCCGGACGTCCAGGTAGAGCTGGCAGGAGGCGGGCGACAGGATCGGCTGGCTGGGGTGGCCGGCCCGGATCGCCCCGATGTTGACCTTCGGCACCACCTCGCCGGCCTCCCGGCGCGCCCGGTTCCGCTCCTGGTAGCCGTACGCCCACTCCTCGATCGCGCTGATCACCGGTGCCGCCCGGACGACGGCGTTCGGCTGGGCGTCGGCGGCGTACGGGCGGGTCAGGTAGGGCGTGTAGACGCCCCGGTCCCGGCCACGCACCTCGATCCGGAAGAACGCCTTGCCGGGCTCGACCCAGATCGGCGTGAACGAGGTGGTCTCGGCGACGACAACGTAGTCGGCGATCCCGCCGTGCGTGGCCACGTACCGGCTGCCGTGGTCCTTGCCCTGGTAGCGGGGACCGTCGAACTCGTCGACCGGCTCGTGGCCGATCTCCCCGGTGACCATCGTCAGGACCAGGTCGCCGGGGAGGCGTACGCCGGAGCGGCGCAGGGTCGCGGCCGCCACCAGCCAGCACGCCATCGGACCCTTGTCGTTGACCACACCGATCCCGACGATCTCGCCGCCGTCCTGCCAGGCGGTGTGGAACTCGGGGCGGTCGGGGTCGGCGAAGTAGGTGCGGTCGCCGGGCGCCACCGCCGTGTCCATGTGACTGTTGAACAGCAGCGAGCGCCCGCCACCGGTACCCGGAATCCGGCCGACGATGTTTGCCGCACGCTCCGGGTGGGACCGGACCCGTCGGGGCGAGAGCCCGGCGTCGGCGCACCAGTCGTGCAGGAAGTCGCTGACCGCGTGCTCGTCCCCGCTCGGGCTGTCGATCCGGCCCAGTGCGAGGGCCAGCTCGACCACCTCCGCCGGGTCCACCTCATCCCATAGATTTCTCATATCCCTTACAACCCTTCTGGAGCGTTTCGTGTCGACCATCGCCACCACCTTCGCCAGCTGGGCCCGCGACCTGCGCCCGGGCGACGTACCCGCCGAGGTCCGCGACCGGGTCGCGCTGCGGCTCGCCGACGCGGTGGGGCTGGTGGTGGCCGCCTGGTCCACCCCGCCGGGAATCGCCGTCCGGGAGCTGGCGGCCGAGCTGGGCGGGACCGGGCAGGCCCGGCTGCTGCTCGACCCGGCTCCGCTGCACCCGGCCGCGGCCGCGCTCGCCCACGGGACGCTGGTACACGCGCTGGACTTCGACGACACCTTCCCGACCTCGGTGATCCACCCGATGGGCGTACTGCTGCCGGCGGCGCTGGCCTTCGCGGACGACTCCCGACCCGGCGCCGACCTGATCACCGCGGTCGCCGCCGGTGACGAGCTGCTGGCCCGGCTGGGCGCCGCCGCCGGCCGGGGACTGCACGCCCGGGGGTTCCAGGCGACCGGGGTACTCGGCCCACTCGCCGCCGCACTGGTGGCCGGCGTGCTGCGCGGCCGGGAACCTTCGGTGATCGCGAGCGCGATGGGGCTGGCCGGCAGCATGTCCGGCGGGCTGCTGGAGTTCCTCAGCGACGGCACCTGGTCGAAGCGGCTGCACCCGGGCTGGGCGGCACACGGCGGCATCGTGGCCGACGGTCTCGCCGGCCGGGCCTTCCCCGGTCCCGCCTCGGTGGTGGAGGGCCGGCACGGCGTCTTCGCGTCGTTCCTCGGCGCCGCCCCCGAGGCCGACGCGCTGGGCGGGATCACCGACGGGCTGGGCGAGCGGTGGCTCTCCATGGAGGCCGAGGTCAAGCTGTACCCCTGCGCGCACGTGCTGCACCCGTTCATCGAGATGGCGCTGGCGCTGCGGGAGCGGGTGGACGCCGCCCGGGTGGACCGGATCGTCTGCGGGGTCGCCCCCTGGTATGTGCCGATCGTCTGCGAACCCGTCGCCGAGAAGGTCGCGCCGGCCAGCGAGTACCAGGCCCGGGCCAGCCTGCCGATGGCGGTCGCGCTCGCCCTGGTCGACGGTCGGGTCGGTGTCGCTTCGTTCGAGCCGGAGAGCACCGGTCGGGAGGCGGTACGCGCCCTCGCCCGCCGGGTGGAGTACGTCGCCGACCCCGACCTCGCGGCGGGGTTCGGCGCCCGGATGCACGTGCTGGCCGGTGCCGAGCGGTTCGACGGGGACCCGAACCGGAAGGTGGACGAGACGGCCGGGGTACGCCGGAAGTTCGCCGAGAACACCGCTGGCGCCGATGCGCTCTGGGCGGCGGCCCGCGACCTCGACCGGCGACCCGTTGGCGACCTGTGGAGGGCGGCGGCCGGAGTGCCGCGCTAGGCGGCGGTGCCGGCTCCGGCCGCCGGGCTCCCTTCCCGTCCCCGTCGTCGGGATCACGTGACCGCGCTACCGGTCGAAGAGCCGCTGGATCGCGACCGCGTCACGGGTACGGGTCAACGCCAGTGCCAGCAGCAGGCGGGCCTTCCACGGGTTGAGGTTTCCGGCCGTCACCACGCCGTCGGCGAGCGCGGCCGGACGCGGTGTCACCCGGCCGGACGCCACCCGGGTCGCCTGGCACACCACCGCTCCCCCGGCAGTCGCCCGGTCCAGCGCCGCCGACTCGGCCGGGGTCGGATAGCCGGCACCGGTGCCGGCGCTCACGATTCCGGCCGCTCCCGCCGCGACCGCCGCGTCGACGAGCGCGCCGTCGGCGCCGAGGTAGGACAGCACGATCTCCACCCTCGGCGGCGTGCCGACGGTCGCCGGGTCGAACGCCCCCCGGGCGGCCCAGGGCTCGGCGCGGTGGTGGAAGATCACCGCACCGTCACCCTCGACGAAGCCGAGCGGCCCGAGTTCGCCGCCCTGGAAGGCCGACAGCCGGTTGGCCGACGCCTTGCCGACGTCCCGGGCGGCGTGCACCGTGTCGTCGAGCAGCACCAGCACACCCCGGTCCCGCGCCGCCGGGTCGGCCGCCAACCGGACCGCGTTCACCAGGTTCAGCGGCCCGTCCGCGCTCAGGCTGGTGGCCGGGCGCATCGCGCCGGTGACCACCACCGGGGTACCCGGCGGGCAGACCAGGTCGAGCAGGAAGGCGGTCTCCTCAAGCGTGTTGGTGCCGTGCGTGACCACGACGCCCGCGATCGTCGGATCGCTCGCGAGGTCCCGCGCGGTACGCCCGACCCGAAGCGCGCCGGCCAGGTCGAGCGCGTGGCTCGGCACGTTCGGCAGCTCGACCGGGACGATCTCCGCGAGGGTGGCCAGTTCCGGCAGCTCGGCCAGGAGTTCGCCGAGGGCCCGCATCTCGGCCCGCTCGGCGTACCCGGTGAGGTCCAGCCGGTCGCGCCCGACCGAGACGATCGTGCCACCTGTCGAGACCACCGCGACCCTCGGCTGGGGCGTCCGGCGCCGTCGGCGGCGCTGCTGGCCCGGCGCCCCGGCCACCGACGGCGTCACCAACACGACTCCAGCAGTTCCTCGATCTCCTCGACCGGTACCTCCCGGGGCACGTACGCCATCATCGGCTCGACGCCTGTCGCCTTGGCGATCGCCGGCAGGTCGGCCCGGTCGACGTGCACGTCACGCAGCCGGGTGGGGATCGGCAGCGGGGCGAGCATGTCCCGCAGCGCGGCGGTGACCGCAGCCGCGTCCCGCCCCTGCGCGCCGAGCGCCTCCGCGACGCGGGCCACCCGGGAACCCTCGGCCGGCAGCAGCCGCCCGGCGACCGGGGGCAGGAAGATCCGGTGTGCGACGCCGTGCTGGAGGGCGTACCGGCCGCCGACCGCGTGCCCGATCGCATGGGTGAGCGACACCATCGCGTTGTCGGCCGCGATGCCGGACAGCAGCGCGCCGACCTGGGCGTCGAGCCGGGCGTCGAGGTCGTCCGGCGCCTCGATCGAGCGGGGCAGGCCGGTACGGAGCAGGTGCAGCGCCTGTAGCGCGTACCCGTCGGCGATCGGCTGCCGGTCTCGGGAGTAGGTCGCCTCCACCGCCCGTGCCACCGCGGTGACCCCGCTGGACGCGGTGAGCGCCGCGCCGGTCGGTACCACGAGGAGCGGGTCGAGGACCGCCACGTCGGGTACCAGCAGCGGGTCGCGGAAGAGCACCTTCTCGCCGCGCTGCTCGTCCCGGACCCCGGCCCAGGGCATCACCTCGCTGGACGAGCCGGTGGTGGTCGGCACCGCGATGTGCGGGTACGCGGTACCGGTGAGTGCCCGGGCCGGACGCCCCTCCCGGCCGCGCCCCTTCGGCACCTGGTAGTCGTCGAGCGGTCCGTCCACGGTGAGCAGCAGGATCAGGTACTTCGCGGTGTCGATCGCCGCGCCACCGCCGAGGCTCAGCACCGCCTGCGCGCCGGAGGCCCGGATCGCGTCGGCGGCCCTGTCCAGGTGGTTGAGGCCGCCCTGCGGGCGGATCCCGTCGAAGACCCCGACGATCGCGTCGCCGAGCACCTCGCGCAGCGCCGCGAGCTGGGGACCGGCGGCGACAGTGCGGCCGCAGACCACGAAGACCCGGCCCGCGCGCAGCTCCGCCAGCAACTCCGGCAGGCGCCGGTGCGCACCGGCCCCGGCGATCACCCGGGTGCGGGGATGGACCTGTTCGAACATCTCTCCTCCTCATCCAACCAGCGACGGTCGAACCGGCCCACCGGCACCGACCCGGCGACCGGCACCCGACCGGCCAGCGGTGGCGATCAGTCCGCCTGGGGCGGCAGGCAATCCGCCGAGGGCGGCGGTCAATCGGTCGGCGGCGGCGGTCGACGCAGCGCCGGTATCACCGCGACCGCCCCGACCAGGGCCATCGCCGGGCCGGGTGGGAAGACGGGCAGCAGGGCCACGATGCCCAGCGGCGACGCCAGCAGCGCGACCGCCCGGTACGTGCCGACGTCGGCAACCACCCGGCCCCGCTCGGCGGGTTCGACGGCGTACGCCGCCATCGAGGTGCAGAGCGTCTGCAGCATGCCCGCGCCCACCCCGCTGGCGAACAGCAGCGCGACAGTGACCGGAAGGTGGCCCGGCCAGAGCCCGATCCCGGCCAGCCCGGCGCCGGCCGCCAGTGCACCGGTGACATACAGCGGGCCCAGCCGGCGGGCCGGTGCGACCCCGGCCAGCATCGAACCGGCGATACTCGTCGCCGAGCCGAAGCCGACGAGCAGGCCGACCGCCGAGGCGGAGTAGCCGGCCGCGGCGAGCACCACCGGGACGTACGAGCCGAGCAGTCCTCGCCAGGTGCCGGTCGAGACGGCCGCCAGGACCGCCGGGCGCAGTGCCGGGCGCCGCCACACCTGCCACACCTGGCCACCCGTACGCGCCGGCGGTGGCAGCGGCAGACGGGTCAGGCGCAGCGCGGGCAGCGCGGCGAGTGCTGTGGTGCCGATTCCCAGCGCCAGCGCGGCCGGGAGCGAGCCACCGACCAGGCTGATCATGGCCGGTCCGGTCACCAGCCCGATGCCACCGACGAAGTCGACCACGGCCAGTGCCCGACGCGGCTCGGGAACGCTGCGTACCACGTGGGCCTGCATCCCGAGCCAGAAGACACCGCGGGCGACGCCCTGGGCGAGGCTCGCCAGCACGAACGCCCAGAGCGCCGGCAGTGGCAGCACCAGCGCGCTCGACAGGCACAGCAGCGCCACCGCGGCCAGGATCAGGCCGCGCTCGGTCAGCCGGTGGTCCCAGCGCGCGACGACGATCCGGATGCCGATCTGGCCGAAGCCGGAGATCGCCACGAGTACCCCGACGGCTGCCGCGCCGTGCCCGTGGTGCAGCGCCAGCAGCGGCAACGCCACCGTGTTGATGCCGAGACCGTGGCAGAACAGGAGCGTGCTGAGCGCCGTCGGACGCGCGGCCGGGCCAGCGGTCATCGGTACCGGCGATCCACTGCCCCGTGCCGGTGCCGAACGGGCCGAGCCGCTCGGCGGGCTCGCTGATCCCCTGGCGCTCGCTGACCCCTTGGCGCTCGCTCATGTCCGGGCGCTCGCTCATGGTTGGGCATTGCGTTCGTCCGCCCGGGTGATGGCGAGGTTGAAGATGGCGACCAGCACCAGCGCGACGGTGATGTAGGCGTACAGCTCCGGGGTGCGGAACGAGCCGGAACTGGAGGCGATCCGGTAGCCGAGCCCGTCGGTCGAGCCGAGCAGCTCGCCCGCGAGCACCCCGATGAGGCAGAGCGCCGCCCCCAGCCGGATCCCGGAGAGGATGAGTGGCCGGGCGGCCGGGATGAGTACCCGGGTGACGGTCTGCCGCCGGGTCGCCCCCAGCGCGGCGGCGGCGGTGAGGTAGCGCGGCGGCACGGTGGAGAGGGCGAGCACCGTGTTCGCCGCGATCGGGAAGAAGCCGTAGAAGCCGCCGAAGGCGACCTTCGACATCGGCCCGATCCCGAAGAGCAGGATGCAGATCGGGTAGAAGAGGATGATCGGCACGGTCTGCGCCCAGGCGAGCAGCGGCGTGGCGACCCGCGCCGCCGGTGCCCACCGCCCGACGAGTACGCCGACCAGCAGCCCGGAGGCGGCGGCGAGAGCGAACGCACCGACCAGTTCCAGAGCCGTCACCCGCAGGCTGCCCCAGAAGACGGGATCGCGCAGCAGCTCGGGAAACTCCTGGAGCACCCGCTCGGGGCGGGGCAGCAGGATCGGCGACACCCGTCCGGTGCGCGTCTGGTAGACCCAGATCGCCACCACCACCGCAGCCAGGCCGAGCTGGATGGCGACGACGGTCAGCCGCTCCCGCCTAGCCACGCCGGCCGTCCCCGCCCACGCCGCTCATCTCGGCGAGCGTCGCCGCCCGTACCTCCTCGTGCAGCAGCTCGAAGAGACCGTTGCGCAGGTCGGTGAAGCCGCGCGAGGTGGAGAACTCCGGCTGGCGCGGCCGGGGTTCGGTCACGGTGAGGATCTCCTTGATCCGCCCCGGCCGGGCCGACATCACCACCACCCGGTCGGAGAGGAACACCGCCTCGCTCAGGCTGTGCGTCACGAACACGATGGTCTTGCCGGTCTTCTCCAGGATCCGCGCCAGCTCCTCGCCGAGCACGGTCCGGGTCTGCTCGTCGAGCGCGCCGAACGGCTCGTCCATGAGCAGGATCTCCGGGTCCATCGAGAGCGCGCGGGCGATCGCCACCCGCTGCTGCATGCCGCCGGAGAGTTCGCTCGGGTACGCGTTCGCGAACGCGCCGAGCCCCACCAGGTCGAGGTTGTGCTCGGCCCGTTCCCGGCGCTCCCGCTTGCCGACGCCGCGGAACTCCAGCCCGACCTCGATGTTGGAGATGATCGTGCGCCAGGGGAAGAGCGTGTAGTCCTGGAAGACGAAGCCCACCTTCTGCGGGGTCGGGCCGGTCACCCGCTGGCCGTCGAGCACCACTTCGCCCGAGGTCTGCCGGCGCAACCCGCCGAGGATGTAGAGCAGGGTGGACTTGCCGCAGCCGCTCGGGCCGATCAGGCTGACGAACTCGCCCCGGCGTACGTCCAGGCTCACCCGGTCCAGCGCGATGACCGTGTGCCCGCGCTGGGTCTGGTAGGCCATCGTCACGTCGGTCGCGGTAATTGTCGCCGCGGTGGTCGTTTCAGCCATGGCTTCCTCTCCATCGGCTCAGCCGCTTCTCCTGCCAACGCCACAGCGAGCCCAGCAGGATGGCGAAGAGCGCCAGCCCCAGGACGAGGGCGAAGACCCGGTCGGTGCGGAAGGTGGAGGTGTAGAGGCCGATGTAGTGGCCGATACCCTCCTGTGACGCGAACAGTTCCATGATCAGCACGCCGAGCAGGGCGTGCTTCATGCCGTACCAGAGCGCTGCCATGACCGTCGGCAGCGAGCCCGGCATCACGACGGTGCGCAGGGTCTGGAGCCGCGAGGCTCCCATCGACCGCGCGGCGAGCAGCAGCCGACGGTCGACCATGCGTACCCCGGCGGTGACGGTCACCGCGACCGGGAAGAATCCGGAGACGGCTCCGTAGGAGATCTTCGAGACCACACCGAAGCCGGCCACCAGGATGAAGATCGGGATAAAGATCATCTTTGGCGTGGAGAAGAGGCCGAGGATGACCGGGTGGAAGGTCCGGTAGGCGATCTTGGACAGCCCCATCGCCGCCCCGGCGAGCACGCCGGCCACCGCGGCGATCGCGAACGACACCAGGAACATGCCGATCGCACCGGCGAACGCCGCCCGCACCCCGGCGTTCCCGGCGAGGTCGACCGCCGCGACCGCGATCTCGCTCGGCGCGGCGGCGAAGGTCGAGCTGATCAGGCCGAGGCGCACGGTCAGCTCCCAGGCGACCAGCCAGACCGCCAGCACGGCGAGGATGCCGAGCCTGGTCCCGGAGAGCGATCGCCACCGGGGCGCGGTGCCGGCACCGCGGTCGGAGACCGCGGTGCCGGCTACCGGCCGAGCCTTTTGATCGGTACTCATCCCGCCGCCGCGACCGGCACGAACCGGTCGTCCCAGAACGTGTCGACGGCGGGCTCCTTGTCGGTGATGCCCTGGGCCACCACCGAGGCGGCCAGCCCCTTGAGGTTGACGTCGGGGATCGTCCCGTCGAGCGAGAGGTTCGCCATGTCGTGGTCGTAGGTCTTGCTCGCCACGTTCTGGGAGACCTCGAAGGTCTTGACCATGAACGCGATCGTCTCGTCCCGGTTGGCCTTCATGTGGTTGACCGTCTCGTACCAACCTTCGAGGTAGGCCCGCATCGCCGCCTCACGGTCCGCCACCGCCTTGTCGGAGGCCACGATGATCTCGAAGACGTTGTCCTTGACCACGTCGCCGAAATCGAACAGGACCCGCCCCTTGCCCTGCTCCTCCAGCGCGAAGCCGGCCTCGGCGGACCAGACGAACGCGTCGGTCGCGCCGGACTCCAGCGCCGCGAGCTGCTCGTTCAGGCCGCCGATGTTGGCCCGCTTGATGTCGCTCTCCGCCCAGCCCTGGTGCGACGCGATGTTCTTGGCCAGGTAGTCGGTGAGCGAACCCGCGGCGGAGACGCCCACGGTCTTGCCCTTGAGGCCGTTGATGTCGGTGATCGGGGAGTCCTTCGGCACGACGACGAGCATCATCTTGAAGTCCTTGCCGATCAGCCCGACGATCTTGGACGGTACGCCGCTCAGGATCGCGTCCACCCCGGAGGCACCCGCCGTCAGGCCCAGCTCCGCCTGCCCCGAGGCCATCGCCTGGGAGACCTGGCCGCTGCCCTGCACGTAGATGTTCTCCACCTTGAGACCGCGCTTGCTCCACACGCCGAGCTCGACGCCGTACTCGGCGGGGAGGAACTCGAACGTCTGCCGGATGCCCACGGCCACCTTGACGGTGCCGAGGTCGTCGCCCGAGGCCGAGGCCGCGTCGTCGTCGCCCCCGCATGCGGACAGGCCCAACATCAGGGACACCGCCGCGGCGGCCACGATAATTTTCCGTCTGGTATTCACTGCCGGCCCTCTTTCACCGCTCAACAACACATCTGAATTCACCACAGAAAATGTCGGCAACTCGACGAACGACGTTGTTCTTCTGGCCGTTGCCTTTGGCGTGCGACAGGTGAGGAAGCCAACACGGTAACACCTATCACAGGCAAGAGCGCCATACCACTGAGCGGAATAGACCGCCGGCCGGGACCGGGCGGCCGAACCGAACCACCCATCGGGCTACTTCCGTCGCCATGACGCATTCGGCCCTCCACCAGGCTCAGCACAACATCCACATCGAACAGGCCAAAGATCCACTCTTTGGGTCACGCGCCGTGACAGCACCCTCGCAATACGCAGTGCCGGAAACTGGCAGACAGACAGGAAAGGTCGAGCCGGGACGACGGGGAACGAATAGGCGCCGCCCTTTCCGACACGCGGGCACGAGGGCGACAAAATACCCCCGTACGCGTCAGGACAAAGCGTCAGACGAATTCCGCGCGGACGCTTCCGAGGCCGGGGAATTCTGCCGTCACGACGGCGCCGGAATCGATATTCACCGCTTTGGTGAGCGAACCGGAGAGAACCACCTGGCCCGCCTCGAGTCGTTGGCCGAACTCGCCCAGCCGGTTCGCCAACCACACCAGGGCACCCAGCGGGGCACCCTGGACGTCTCCGCCCACACCGGTCGCCGCCACCTCGCCGTCGACCAGGAACCTGCACGGCACGGCAGCCAGGTCGGCCGCGTCCACCGGCAGGGGATCCGGGCCCAGCACGACCCCGCCGGACGACGCGTTGTCGGCGACCGTGTCCACCAGGCCGATCCGCCAGTCCACGATCCGCGAGTCGATGATCTCCAGGGCCGGGTGCACGGAGCCGACCGCCGCCACGGCGTCCCGGACGGTCAGCCCCGGTCCGGCGAGATCGCCCGCCAGCACGAACGCGAACTCCGGCTCGGCCCGAGGCTGGAGGAACCGGTGCAGTGGGATCGGCTCGTCCGGCGGGAAGAACATGTCCGCGAAGAGGTGACCGTAGTCCGGCTGGTCGATGCCGAGTTGCTTCTGCATCGCCACCGAGGTCAACCCGATCTTGTGCCCACGCAGTACCCGACCGTCCCGCAGCCACTGGTCCACCTGGGCCAACTGGATCGCGTACGCCTCGTCGACAGTCAACGCCACCGGACCGGCCGAGATCGGCTCGATCGCCCGCCGGGTCGCGTACGCGTGCAGCAGCCGCCGTGCGGCCTCCTTGGTCGTCACGCCCGGCAGTGCAACAACAGGTGACCAGGCTCGGCAAGCCGATCCGCCCACTCACCGGACACCCACCCGCCGGCCGGTGCACCACCCACGGTCCAGGCCCCGGAGCCGGGACGCCGCTTCCTTCGTGGTGTCGCCGGGCGGTGCGCGGTCCACGGGGTTACCGTTGCGGCATGTCCCGGGAAACGTGGACCCTGATCGTTGTGCTGGGTGGCATCGTGGCCGTCGCCACGCTGGTCGGAGCCGTCATGCTCGCGATCCGGGTGCTGCGGACCCGCAAGCTCCTCGGCGAGTTGGGTGCCGGCGGCAAGGTGGCGTTCTACGGCGCGCTGATCTACACGGTGCTGCCGGTCGACCTGCTGCCCGATCCGATCTACCTCGACGACATGGGCGTACTGGCCGGCGCGTTGTTCTATCTGACCCGGCTGGTCCAGCAGCGTCGCGCGGCCCGCCCCGGTGCCCACGGGACCGCCATCTCAGCAGGCGGCTCGGCTGGCCGTACCGGCCGGGACAGGGCCACCGCACGCAGCCACCAGCAGGGTTAAACTGCCGACGGTCGGCAAAGTACGGCGACGACGCGGCCCCGCGTCTGTGCACCCGGACCCCCTCCGAGCCGGATCCGGCCGCTGCCGCCGAGGCACGGCGTGTGCCAACGACGCTGGCGGGAGGTGCACGGGTGGCCGCTACCAGCCGTGGCCGGGGCGCTGCCCCGGAGCAGGACTGGTTGCACGACGTCGCCGAGGCCGCCGCCCGGGACGCCGGCAACGTTCCGGTGGAGTTGCTCGGCGACTACCTGCCGTTGCTTGCCGACGCGGCCGTCACCGGGCGCCGACCCAAGCGGGCCGAGTTGGAGGCGGTCGGCCGGCTCGGGCGCCAGGCCGCAGAGCGGGGCGTCTCCGCCGGGCGGGTGGTCCAGCTGTACCTGTCCGCGGCCCGGCGGCTGTGGCAGGACCTGCCGATCGTGGTCCGCTCCCGCGATCGGGAGGCGGTACGCGCCGCCGCCGCCGCGGTGCTGCACGTCATCGACGACGCGGTCGCCACCCTCGCCGAGGGGTACGCCGAGGCTCGGCGCGAACTGGTCCGCCGCGAGGAGACGTTGCGTCGGGAACTGGTCGACGACCTGCTACGCGGCGACTCCGACCTGGCCTCGCTGGTCGAGCGGGCCGAGCCGTTCGGCCTCGACCTGGCCCGGGTGCACCAGGTGGCACTCGCCGCGCCCAGCCGGCGGTTGCCGGACACCGATGCGGCGATCAGCGCCCTGGAGGCGGTCATCTTCGACCGGCTCGGCGATCGCGACGTGCTGGTCGCCACCAAGGACGGTCTGCTTGTGGTCCTCGCGCCCGCCGAGCCGGCCGCGGCCGGTCGCACCGCCCCCGCCGACAAACGGCACGACCTCGGCCAACTGATGTACGGCGAACTCGACCAACTCCGGCAGGGCCGGCCCTGGCGGATCGCGGTCGGCCGGGCGCACCCCGGCCTGTACGGCATCGCCCGCTCCTACGAGGAGGCGCGCGAGGCGCTGACCATGGCCGGGCGACTGCACCTGGAGCGGCCGGTCGTCAGCGCCCACGACCTCCTGGTCTACCGGGTCCTGCTCCGCGACCAACCCGCCATCGTCGACCTGGTCTCGGCGGTGCTCACCCCGCTGACCCGGGCCCGTGGCGGCGCCGAGCCACTGCTGTCCACCCTCGAGACGTACTTCGGCACCGGCGCGGTGGCGACCGAGTCGGCGAAGAAGCTGCACGTCTCGGTGCGCACAGTCACCTACCGGCTGGACCGGATCAAGAAACTGACCGGGTACGACCCGGCCGATCCGGCGCACCGGTTCACCCTGCACGCGGCGGTACTGGGTGCCAAGGCGCTCAACTGGCCCACCGACCCCCTGCCGACGGTCAGCTGACCGAGCAGGCGGGGACGAAGCCCGGAACCGCCCCTCTTGCAATAGTCAGATCAACTTACTATGTTGCCGAAGTGGCTATTCGCGAACCGAGCTACTACACGCTCGCCGCCCTGCTAGACGGCCCGCTCCACGGGTACGCGATCATCAAGCGCGCCGAGGAGCTGTCAGCCGGTCGGGTACGCATGGCGGCCGGCACCCTCTATGCGGCGCTCGACCGGCTCAGCGCCGAAGGACTCCTCCGCGTCGTCGACGAGGAGGTGGTCAACGGGCGGGCCCGGCGCTACTACGAACTGACCGACGAGGGCGTCGCGGCGCTCCGCGCCGAAGCCGAACGGATGCTCCAGGCCGCGCGGGTCGTCACCGACCGGCCGGCACCGCGCTGGCGGGCGGTGCGGCCGGCATGAACCAGGACAGGGCGGCCGGCATGAACCAGGACAGACTGGAGGCGCGGTTCCGGTTGCTGCTGCGGGCCTACCCGGAGCACTACCGGCGGGAGCACGGCGCCGAGATGATCGGCACGCTGCTGGAGGTGGCCGGGGCCGACCAGCGACGGCCCACCCTGCGGGAGGCGTCCGTCCTGGTCCTGCACGGCCTGCGGACCCGCGCCGGAGCGCACCGCGCCCGCTCGACCGGCTCGGCCCTCTTCGGTGCGCTGCGGCTGGCCGTGCTCCTGCTGCTGGCGTACGCCACGGCCGGCAGCCTGACGCAGACCGGCAGGATCCTCTCCGGTATCGCCGCCGAGCGCACCCTGGCGTATCCGTCCGGTCTGGTCCACCCGGTGACGACAGTCATCGCCGCCTCGGCCATCGTCGCGGTGGCCGCCGGGCGACACACCCTGGGCCTGCTGGCGACGCTCGGTGCACTCGCGACAACGCTCACCAGCCTGCGTCTGGACTTCGTCACCGTGGACTCCACCACCGGCGAGCGCCACTACCTGCCGGTCGAGTTCCTCGGTCACGTCGCAATGACCGACTCGACGATCTGGCCGCTTCCGATCGCCGTACTGCTGATCGTGCCGCTGGTCCGTTGGCCGGCGGCGGGAACCCGGCGACCCGCGGCCTGGCTGCTCGCCGTGCCGATCGCGGTCTTCCTGCTACCCACCGACTACGACGTGACGATCGGCCTGCAACCGGCGGGCACCGTGGTCGTGATGGCGGGCTTCCTGTTGTGGGCCGCCGTGGATGCCCGGGCCACCATCGCGGCCGGGATGCTACTGGTCCCCTTGATTGTCAGCGTGCTGTCGATTGCGCCTCGACGGCGCATGGGGGCAGCTCGACCTGATCGGGAACCGGTGGTTCTGGACGCTCGTCGTCGGAGCCGTCGCCCTGCTGGGCACCGGCACCCTCGTCCTGCGCCGTCAGGCCCGGGTCTAGCGTTCCACACGCTGCGGCGCCCCCACGATGCGGTGACGCGGCTGCGGCAGGGGTGGAGGTGGCTTCCGCCGACCTCCACCCGCGCGGGGCGGACCCCGCCTGCCGCAGCCGCGCCCGGCGGCACCGTACGGCCCGGTGACCCGGTCACCGGATCCGATCGTGTGTCACGTGTAGGGCTTGTCGGCGCTTGGCCTGCCGTCCTCGGTGCGTACCGCGCCGGACTCGGGCGAACCCGGCGCCGCCTCCGCGGCAGCGCGGTTGATGGGTACGCTCCGCCCCAGCACCTGCCCGGTGTCGTTGCCCGGATCGTCGACCACCATCTCGTCGCCGGCCGGGGCTTCCCCGGACCGATCGTCGTTGATCCAGTTCTCCTGCTCCCGCCGGTTCGCCTCTGTTGCGTCCGTGGACTGCCGAGTCATCCAATCACCTCCGTTCAGGCCCCGTTACCCAGGTGGCGGGGGCGGTAACCGGATCCGGTCCGATCCACCTCCGGCCCGACCGCCGGACTTCGACGCCGGTAACTGCTAGATCAAGATCGAGCCGGAACGATGCCACGAGGATGAATGCGTTGATACTGTGCGGCGGTGTCTCCCCCGCTAGCTGCCGAACGCGCCAGAGCCGGCGCGGCCACGGATCCCCCGGCACCCCCGGGTGCCCGGCCACGACGTGAGACCCCACTCTCCTGGCTGCTGTTGCTGCCGTCGATAGTGGTTTTCGCGCTCTTCATCTTCTGGCCCCTCGCCCGCACCTTCTATCTCTCCGTCCACGGCAACGACATCTTCGGTGCGCCGAGCGCCTACGTCGGTCTCGACCACTACACCGAGATGTTGTCCGGCGAGTTCGGTGAGGTCCTGGCGACCACCGCGTTGTTCACGCTGATCAGCGTGCTGCCCGCGGTCATCGGCGCGCTTGTCGTGGTGTTGCTGCTGGAGGCGCGGCTGCGCGGCGTACGGGTGCTGCGTACCGCCTTCGCCCTCCCGTTCGCGTTCTCCGTGGCGACCGCGTCGGTGGTCTTCGCCGTCATCTACAACCCGGCGATCGGGATCGCCAACGGGCTGCTCGGGGCGGTCGGGATCGACCGGGTCGACTGGCTCACCGACCCGTCCATCGCGCTGCCCGCCGTCGGTCTGGCCACCGTGTGGATGAACCTCGGCTACAACGTCCTGGTGCTCTCCGCCGGGGTGGCGGCGATCCCACCCGAGGTGGTGGAGGCGGCCCGGCTCGACGGTGCCACCGGCTGGCGGCTGGCGACCGGAATCACCATCCCGCTGCTCTCCCCGCAACTGTTCTTCCTCGTCGTGGTCTCCACGATCCACGCCCTGCAGAGCTTCGGCCAGATCCACATCCTGACCAAGGGCGGCCCGGACGACGCGACCACCACGCTGGTGTACTCGATCTACGAGCGGGCGTTCGCGTTCGGGGCGTCCGACTTCGGCGGGGCGAGCGCCCAGGCGGTGGTACTGCTGGTGATCATGCTGATCTGCACGGCGATCCAGTTCGGCATCCTGGAGCGGCGGGTGCACTACCGATGAGAAGACCGAACGCCGGCCGGATCGTCGTCTACGTCGTCCTCGGGCTGGCCCTGATCCCGGTGCTCTTCCCGATCTACTACGCCTTCGCCGGTGCCGTGATGGGTCCCGGCGACCTGGCCAGCTATCCGCCGTCGCTGGTGCCGAGCGCCCTGCACTGGGCGAACTTCGGCGACGTCTTCCGCTCGGTGCCGCTGGGCCGGTTCTATCTCAACTCCGCGGTACAGGCCGGCGTGATCACCCTCGCCCAGGTGGTGACCAGCATCCTGGCCGCGTACGCCTTCGCGTTCCTGCGGATGCCGGCGAAGGCCGCGACCTTCGGTCTCTTCCTGGCCACCCTGATGGTGCCGTGGGAAGCCATCATCATCCCGAACTACCTGGCGATCTCCGACTGGGGACTGACCCGGGGCGGGTTGACCTATCTCGGGCTGGTGCTGCCCTTCCTCGCCTCGGCGTTCGGCACCTTCCTGCTGCGCCAGGCGTTCCTCCAGTTCCCGGCCGAGCTGCGGGACGCGGCGGTGATCGACGGCTGCGGCCACTGGCGTCTGTTGTGGCGGGTGGTGGTGCCGCTGTCCAAGCCGTCGATCGCCGCTGTCGGGGTCTACGTCTTCCTCTCCGCGTGGAACCAGTACTTCTGGCCGTTGATCCTGATCCGGGACGCCGAGTTCCAGACCCTCCAGATCGGGATCTCGCAGCTCAACGACGCCGAGGCGGCCCAACCCGGCCTGGTCCTGGCCGGCGTCGCGCTCTCCCTGCTCCCGACGCTGGCCGTGGTGGTCTTCGGCCAGCGGTACATCGTGCGCGGACTCACCGCCGGCGCACTGCGGTGAGCCCTCGACACGCAACGCGGTAAACCCTCTACAAAGGACCATCGCATCTCTCAAAAGGAGTGGAAATGGCAAACTCGCGGTTACGCCGGACGGGTGTGGCGTCCGTAGCCCTGCTCATCGCCACCGCGCTGCTCGGCGGGTGCGGCTCGGGCTCCGACGACGGCGACTCGGCCGAGGCGCTGAACGCGCCGGGTGCCGAGGTGCTCGACAAGGCCAGCGGCAAGACGACCGTCGAGTTCTGGCACGCCATGAAGGGCGCCAACGCCGCCGCGGTCGACAAGCTGGTCGCCGACTTCAATGCGCAGAGCGGCGGCAAGGTGGAGGTCAAGCCGGTCTTCCAGGGCAGCTACGACGAGACGATCGCCAAGTACAAGGCGTCGGTGCAGCAGAAGAACACCCCGGCCCTGGTCCAGGTCTACGACATCGGCAGCCGGTTCATGGTGGACTCCCGGCAGGTCGTCCCGATGTACAGGTTCATCGAGAAGGACGGCTTCGACACCGCCGAGATCGAGCCGAACATCGCCAGCTACTACTCGGTCGAGGGCAAGCTCTGGTCGATGCCGTTCAACTCCTCGACCCCGCTGCTCTACCTCAACAAGGAGGCGTTCGAGCGGGCCCGGCTCGACCCGACCAAGCCGCCGAAGACCCTCGCCGAGATCGGCGAACTGGCCAAGCGGCTCACCGTCAAGGACAGCAGCGGGAAGACCACCCAGTACGGCTTCGGCGCCGCGATCTACGGCTGGCTGCTCGAACAGCTCCTCGCCACCGACGGCAAGGAGTACTGCGACAACGGCAACGGGCGGGACAAGCTCGCGACGAAGGTGCAGTTCGACCAGGCCACCGGTGTGCAGGTGGCGCAGTGGTGGGCCGACCTGGTCCGCAACGGGTACGCGACGAACACCGGCCGGAAGACCGACGACGCCCAGGCCGCCTTCAAGGCCGGTACGGTGGCGATGCACCTCGAATCCACGAGCGTGCTGCGTGGGTACGTCGACGCCGCCAAGGGCAGATTCACCGTCCTCACCGCGCCGTACCCGAAGGTCTCCGACGCCTCCGCCGGCGGGCCGATCATCGGCGGTGCCTCGCTCTGGATCAACGGTGTCGGGCACAGCGACGCCGAGAAGCGGGGCGCCTGGGAGTTCGTCAAGTTCGCCTCCGGCGCCGCCCAGCAGGCCCAGTGGCACACCGGTACCGGCTACGTGCCGATCAACCCGAAGGCGCTGGAGGAGCAGATCGACAAGGACTGGGTGGCGCAGTACCCGCAGTTCCGGACCGCTGTCGACCAGTTGCACGCGCTCCCGCCGTCGGTCGCCTCCGCCGGCTGCCTGCTCGGGGTGATGCCGCAGGCGCGCAAGGCCTCCGAGGACGGCCTGGAAGCCGCGATCGTCGGGGCGAAGCCGGCCGAGCAGGCGTTGAAGGAGGCCGCCGCGAGCGTCCAGCCGGAGATCGACAGCTACAACAAGTCGGTCGGCTGAACCGGTAATCCGACCGCACCGCAGTGGACGGCAGGTCGGGCCGGGTAGGCCGGGCGGGGGCGTGGCGGTTCGCCCCCGCCCGGGGTCTCAACCCAGGCCGTACGCCCGGATGACGGTCTGGGTGACCGCCGATCCGGCCCCGTCGGTGGCCTGCACCCGGAGCGAGACGGTCTCGCCGCGCCCCGCCGGGACCTCGATCCGGTACGAGGTGCCGTGGCCGCTCGTCCGAGCCCGCTTCCAGGTCCTGCCCTCGTCGAAGGACACCTCAGCGGTCACGGAGGTGCGGGTCGGCGTGGGCAGGCCGCTCTGCTGCCGCAGTTTCAGCCCCACCTGGTGCCCCCGATCACTGGCCCGACCGCGCAGGTCGACCGGAGCGTCGTAGTCGAGCTGAAGCAGCGCCAGTGTCTGCGCCGTGGTGCCGGACGGACGGGCCGACCGGAACGTCCAGGCGGTCTCGGTCCGGGTACCCCAGATCCACTCCTCGTCGGACCTGGCCGTACTCAGTTCGAGCCGGTACGCCGCGTCGCCAGCGGGTACGGCGACGTTTCCTCGGGCGTGCGGCAGCTCTTCCAGGAGCTTTCCGTCCCTGAACAGCCGGGCGCTCACCTCGGTCGGGTCCGAGACGTTGAAGTGGCCCTCGGCGTCGACGAACTCGGGGATCCGCAGCGCGAGCGTGTCGTTCGTACGGGTGGAGAGCACCTGGGGCTCACCCTGCGGCGCCGCCGGTCGGATCACCGGCCCGAGCCAGGTCTCGTGGGCCCGCCCCGGGCGGTAGCTGCGGGGTGTCTGGGTGAAGCCCTCGACCAGCGCGCCGTCGAAGCGGTAGTACCTGTGGTTCACCATGTGTTGCCACAGCGTGTCGTTCGCCGACACCCAGTCCTCCCGCTCGTGCGGCGTGGGCACGAACCGTTGCCTGTCGTTCCAGGCGTAACCCTGCCAGGGACGCCAGCCGAACCGCTGCTCGTTGGTCCAGCCGAATCCGCCGGTGTCGGTGTACCGGCTCGCGATCCGGACGGAGTTGGCCGGGGTCACCCGGTGCCTGATCCGGTCCGGCACCCGCCCCCGCTCGACGAACAGAACGTCGTAGAGGTACGGGCTGGCCGGGGTCAGGGTGAGATCCATCCGCACCCCGCCCTTCCTGACCCGGGCCAGCAGGCGCTGGCCGTCGTCGTGTGGCATCGCCATCGCCAGGATCGGCAACCGTTCGCCGTCGGGTCCCCAGAAGGTCCCCGCCTCCTCGCTCGCCGGCCGGATGATGAGCAGTCCGGCGGCCTTCGCTGCGGCCGCCGCCGCGACGAGTTCCAGGTCGTCGGCATTCTCGCCCGCCTCGACCACCGCCAACGCGTCCCGGACCCGGGCCCTGGCCAGTTCGGCCGGTGTCCCGGTGCCGGCGTGCACCAGCGGGAACCGCCGCTTGCCCTGATAGGTGGGGGACTCGTTGAGCAGGTTGAGCTCCAGCGGTCCGTGCACCCCGGGGACGTCGCCCTGCACCAGCGGTGCCGTCAGCTGTCCCCGGTAGGAGAACTCGTAGCTGCCGTCGGACACCTGCCGGGTCGGCGTCACGTTGACCTGGTCGAGGGTGTGGAAGTACATGGTGCCGTGACTGATCGAGCGACCGTTGGGGTGCACCCGGTGGTTGTAGAAACTGATCACCGTCTGCTGCTCGGCCGGCTTGGGGGTCTCGACCCGGACCGGGGTGGCCTTGCGGGGGTCGATCACCACCTCAAGGTCTCCGGTGACCTTGAGCATCGGATCGGTGACCACCGTGTACTGCTGGTCGAGCGGGGTGAACTGGCTGGTCAGCGCGTGCAGGAAGTAGGTGCCCTCCTCCAGGAGATAGGTGTGCACCTGATCGGCGTACACCGAGTCGAGTACGTCGGATCGGCTGTTCTCGCCGAACAGGGCCACGACCTCTGCCTCGCCGGGCTTGCCGTCCATGCCCAGCGCGCGGACCTTGACCCGGTGACGCTGGCCTTCGTAGGTCAGCCCGATCGCGGTCCGGATCAGGGTGTCACCGGGCCCGGAGGCGGTGAGCCAACCACTGTGCCGCCCCTTGTCGAGCTTGGCCGGGTCCAGTCGCAACGGCACGTCGACGGTGCCGCCGGCCGGTACCGTCACGCTTGTCGCGCCGGTGGTGAAGGCGTCGGACTCCACCTTCTTGCTGTCGAGGTTGTCCACCGCGACGGCGAGGTTGAGGCTGACCGCGGCCGAGCCGGTGTTGCGGTAGCTGACCGTCTTCGTGATCACCGGTTGGTTTCCGCCGGAGTAGGTGCGCAGCCCGAAGTCGGCGACCCCGGTGCCGTGCACCGGCTGGCCGACGGCCCGGGCCACGTCGACCCGGCCGGTTCCCTGCGCGTAGACGTTCAGGTCCGGGTTCTGCCGGGCGGTGCTGACCAGCGCGTTCTTGAGGTCCGCAGCCCGCCAGTCGGGGTTGGCCTGGGCGATCAGGGCCGCCGCCCCGGCCACGTGCGGGGCGGCCATCGACGTCCCGGACGCCCCGGTGTGGTGCGCGTCGGTCGGCTGCCCCATCGAGGTACCCGCGGCGCGCGCCGCGACGATGCCGACGCCGGGCGCGGTGATCTCGGGCTTGAGGGCCTCGTCACCCCATCGCGGCCCGCGGCTGGAGAAGCTGGCCAGCTTCTCGTCCCGGTCGACGGCCCCGACGGTGAGCGCCGTGGTCGCCGCGCCCGGTGAGCCGACGCTGCTGTCCTCACCGCTGTTGCCTGCCGCGATCACGAAGAGTGCGCCGGTGTCGGCGGTCAGTTGATCGACCGCCTGGCTCATCGGGTCGGTGCCGTCGGTGGGCCCGCCACCGAGGCTCATGTTGACCACCCGGGCACCCGAGGCGGTGGCCCACTCCATGCCCTCGATGATCTCCGACTCCGATCCGGAGCCGTCGTCACCCAGCACCTTGCCGATGAGCAGGTTGGCACCGGGTGCGACGCCGCGACGGCTGCCACCCGAGGCGGCACCGGTGCCGGCGACGGTCGCGGCGACGTGGGTGCCGTGTCCGTGCCGGTCGACGGTGTCCGAGCTGTTGCTGAAGTTGCGCGCCTCTCGCACCCGGCCGGCCAGGTCCGGGTGCTTGGCGTCCACCCCGGTGTCCAGTACGGCCACCGTGACGCCGGTGCCGTCGAGGCCGGCCTGCCAGGCCGCCGGCGCGCCGATCTGGGCGACACTCCGGTCGAGTACCGGCCGGACCCTGCCGTCGAGCCAGATCTGGGCGATCCCGCCGCCGAACGTCGGCTTGCCTGTCGACCGGGCTCCGGGGGCTGCCGCGACGGACTTCCAGAACTCGGCGAGATCGTCCTTGTCGGCGTCGAGCGCGGCACCACCGACACTCGCCAACGGACGGACGGTCTCGGCTCCCACCGTCTGCCGCCGCAGCCCGGCCGCCGGGTCCTGGTAACGGACTATCAACGGGAGCGCGTCCTCGGCGAGATCGCCGAAGCCGTCGTCGATCAACTCCTGCACGTCGAAGAGGTCGGCGTCGAGAACTCCGGCCGAGACGTACGGGATCACGTCGACGGGCAACACCCGCAGTCCACCGTCGACCTCGACGGTGTGGAAGCCGATCCGCTCCCGGCCGGTCGCCGGGGTCACCGTGGCGGCGTACCTGCCCGGGCCGGCGGCAGAGACCTCGACGACGTCACCGGTGATCAGCGTGATCCGGGTGGTGCCGCCGACGGCGGCCGTACGGACCGTCGCCGGGTCGGCGGGGCGGGAGCCGGCCGGCGCCGTACCGGCCATGGCGCCGGGAGTACCCGGCGGCCCGAGGGCGATCAGCAACGCGAGGCCGCCGACGGCGGCAACCCGATGCGGGGACAACTTCATCGGTTGGGCTCCTTCTCACCGACAGGCATCCACCTGCGGGGTCGTACGAAGATCGACAGCATCTTCCGGAGTCTGTGGGCCGGTACGGTGGCTCGTCACTACCTGGGGGATGCCGCAGAGACGACAAGTCACCTCGTGGACATAGCGGGACAGCTCGGAGTCGATCGGATGCTGACTGAGCGTGTCGTTTCCTGCTCCGCACCCCGGCCGACGGCCAACCCTGCGTCAGCCCGGGCCAGTCCGATGCCGGTCCGATCGTCAGCCCGGCGTCAGTGGCCTGGTCGTCGGTCGTGCCGGCCGTCGAGCAGTTCCGCTATCAGCATCGAGGCGGTCGCGGCGAAGGTGTCGTCGTTGACCGAGCCGTCGACCTCGACGCGCGGCACGTCGGCGGGCAGCTGGTCGAACAGCGCCTGACGCAACGCGCGATCGGCGTCCGGCGCGTGGAACGGCCCGCCCGGCACCGACAGGGTGGACAATCCGGCCGTTGGCAGGATCACCCGTACCGGTCCGCGCGCGGCTGCCAGCTTGGCCCCGATCTCCGCGCCGATCTGGCGGCACTCCTGCACCGAGGTGCGCATCAGCGTGGCGTGGGGACCGTGCTGGTACAGCACCCGGTGGCGGTAGCGCTCGGGTACCTGGTCGAGCGCGCCGAAGATCGCCAGGTCGCACCCGCCGATCGAGACGACCTGTGGCAGGCCGCTGCTGCCGGCGGCGCGCAGCCGGTCCGGGCCGGCGGCTGCGGTACCGCCGACGAGCTGGCTGGCGATCTCGGCGGTGGTGATGTCGGCGACGGCGTCGACCCAGCCGCTGCCGGCCAGGGTCTCCAGGGATCGACCCCCGGCACCGTTGGCGTGGAAGACGATCGTCTCGTAGCCGGCCGCCGACAGTCGCCGACGGATGGCCGAGACGCCGTCGGTGGTCACGCCCAGCATGGAGAGCGCGACCACCCTGGCGCCGGCCCGGTGGGTCTGGATCGACACCCCGAGCATCGCCACGGTGACCGCCACCGCGCGTTCGATGACGAAGCGGGTCAGCCGGTTGATCCCGGAGATGTCGACGACGGCAGGCAGCACGACCAGGTCACTCGCGCCGATCACGGCTGACATGTCACTGGCGGCCATCGTGCTGACGACGACCTTCGGCACGCCCAGGGGCAGGGTGCGGAATCCGGGTGCGGCGGTCGTCAGCGCGCCGGAGCCGCCCATCGCGAGGGCGGCGTCGAGTCGCCCGGACCGGTGCAGGTCACGCAGGACGTGGCCGAGGCCGCCAGCCATGACCGTGAGGCTGGCCGACCGATCGGGCATCGCGCGGACCTCGGCCAGGGTCGCCCCAGCGGCGGCGCAGACCTGCTCGCGCGGGATGTCCGGCGGTACGGTCGGTTCGTCCCGTACGCCGACGTCGATCAGCAGTGGGGTGTGCCCGCCCTCCCTGAGCAGGCGCGCGGCCAGCGCGTACTCCTCGCCCTTGGTGTCGAGGGCACCGACCAGTACGACAACGGCCAAGACTGTACTCCCTTGTCATTTCGCCTCTGGAACGATTTGTTCGTAGAATATTCGCATGGCAGATGGGGTGTGGGAACGGGCTCGGGCGGTACGGCAGGTCGACGACGGCCGCCCCCTGTACGAGCGGTTGGCGAACGTACTCAGCGAAGCCATCCGCGCCGGTGACCTCCCGGCGGGTCACCGGATGCCGACGGTGCGGGATCTCGCCGAGCTGCTCCAGGTCAGCGTCACCACGGTGATGAGCACCTACACCCAGCTGCGCACCGAGGGACTGGTCAGCGGCGAGGTGGGCCGGGGCACGTTCGTCACCAAGCTGGCCGGCGCCGCGCCGGCGGCCACCGCCCTGCGCGGCGCCGACCGCGACGGGGCGCGCACCGGGCGACCGCCGCGACACGCCTCGCTGCCCACCCTGGCCTGGCGACGGGGCGCCCTCGCCCTCGCAGAGAGTCGGCTGCGGGCGGCGTTCCCCGGTGCCGTCGACCTGATGCGCGGCGGTCCCGACCCGGCGATGCTGCCGACGTCGACGCTCAGGCGGGCCTGGCACGCCGCCGCCGACACCCTGACCGCCGCCGACCTGCAGTACCCGACCCACCTCGAACCGGATCCGACGCTCGTCGCGCAGTTGTTGCCCCGGCTGCGGCGCGACGGGATCGAGGCGGATCCGGACGACATCCTGGTGACCAGCTCCACCCAGCAGGTCCTGGCGCTGGTCACCGAGCTGCTGCGCAGCGAGGGTGGCCGGGACCAGGTCTACGCCGCGGTCGAGGAGCCCGGATACCAGACCGCGATGGACACGTTCGAACGTGGCGGGGTCGCCCTGGTCGGCATGGCGATGGACGAGGCGGGGGCGCGTCCGGAGGCACTGGAGGAGGCGATCGCCGGCGGAGCCCGGGTGGCGCTGTTCACCCCACGGGCGCAGAGCCCGACCGGCGTGAGCTGGACCGCCGAGCGCCGCGCGGCCCTCGCGGAGGTGCTGGTGGCGCACCCGTCGGTCTGGATCGTCGAGGACGACCACTTCGCGGAGGCCGCGTCGTCCCGCCCGGGCAGCCTGGTGTCCGACCCACGACTCCGGGAGCGGGTCGTCTACGTGCGGAGCTTCTCCAAGAGCCTCGCCCCGGACCTGCGGCTGTCGGCGGTGGTGACCGGCGAGGAACTGCGCACCCGGCTGACGCTCGCCAAGACGTACGCCGACGGTTGGACGCCACGGCTCGCGCAGCGCGCCCTCGCCGCGCTGCTCGCCGATCCGGAGACCGATCGGGTACTCGACGGCGCCAAGCGGGCCTACGAGCACCGGCGGCGTACCCTCGGCAGCCTCATCCACGACCAGACCGGCGGTGCGATCTCCCCGACCGTCGGACCGGACGGGTTGCACCTGTGGCTGCCGATGCCGTCGCGCTGGGGCGCGGGCGAAATGGTGGCGGAAACCGCCGGCTGCGGCTTCCTGCTGGCAGCCAGCGATCCGTTCTACCTGCGCCCCGGCCACGACCGGTTCCTTCGGCTCAACGCCGGTGTCGCCGACCTGCCGGCGACCTCGGCCGTGGCGGACGCGCTGGCGAAGACCGCGCGCACCATGCCGTCCGGCCCCCGGGTCGTGCTGACCCCGTGATCGTCGCGCCTCAGCCGCCGGGGCCATCGGCCCACACGCGGGACTCCGCACCGCCGACCACCCGGCCCCGCTTGAGAGTGGTGCGCCGGCCGGGCGCGTTGCGCAGGATGTCGACGAGCGAACCGGCGGAGAACACCACGAGGTCGGCCACCGCGCCGACCCGGACACCCTCGGCCGGTACGCCGACGTAGCGGGCCGCCCCGACAGTGACCATGTCGAACGCCTGCCGGATCTGCTCGGGTACCCGCAACTGCGCGGCCAGCACCGTCGCCATCGCCACCTCGGCCGGATCGAGCCGCCCGAACGGAAACCACATGTCGTGCACGTTGTCGCCGCCGGCACAGACCTCGACGCCACGCTCGATCAGCGTGCGCAGCCGGGACGTGCCCCTGCCCAGGGGCGGGATCTCGTCGCCGACCAGGAGCTGGTTTCCGAGTGGACAGACACAGATGTGGATACCGGCCGCCAGTACGGCGGTGATGACGTCCTCGGCGGTCTTCTCGTCGTACGCGTCCAGCGCGCAGCAGTGCCCGGCCCGGACCCGGCCCACCAGGCCCAGCTCGACGGTGCGCCGGGCCAGCCGTTCCAGGGCGCGCTGCCCCGGGTCGTAGCTGTAGTCACAGTGCACGTCCAGCGGCACCCCGGCCTCACCGGCGAGCGCGAGCACGACCTCCAGGTGCGCGGCCCGGTCCTCGGGGTGCTCGACGTCGGGCGCCCCGGCCAGCACGTCGGCACCCTCGGCGAGCGCGGTACGCAGCAGGTCCCGGGCGCGGGTGTCCCGCACTATCGGCTGTTGCGGGAACGCCACGAGCTGGATGTCCAGTATCCCGGCGTACCGCTCGCGCAGTTCCGTCATCGCGGTCAGCGCGGTGAGCCCGCCGACCGGGTCGACGTCGACGTGGGCGCGGATGGTGCCCACCCCGTGTCCGACGGCCAGCCTGAACGCCCGGGTGGCGCGCGCGATCAGGTCCTCGCGGGTGTATCCGGCCTTCACCTGCCGGGTCCGGGTCGAGGCGCGCCGGACCAGCGGCCCGGCCACGGGTGGGGGCAGGCTCGGATAGGTGAACGCCTTGTCGATGTGCAGGTGCGGCTCGACGAACGCAGGTGTCACCAGGCCGCCGTCGGCGTCGATGACGGTCCCCACCCCCTCCGGGCGGCCGTCGGCGGCCGGTTCGATGCTCTCGATCCGGCCGCCGGTGACGCGGATGTCGACCCGGTCGTCCCGGTCGAGCAGCCGCGCGTCGCGGATCAGCAGCGGCCTACTCACGTCTCTCCTCCCGGTGTCATCCCGACCAGGCCCCGCCCGAGCGTGCCGGGGTCGCGTGGCTGCCATTCGCCCCGGCCGACGGATCCGAGAAAGGCCGCCAGCGCGTCGTTGAACGCCGCCGGCTCCTCGATGTTGATCGTGTGTCCGGTCCGCGGCAGTACGCACAACGCGGCGGTGGGCATGATCCGTTTGAGCATCAGGTTGACGTCGAGACAGCCGTCGTCCTCGTCGCCGACCACGAGCAGCACCGGCACCGCCACCCGGGACAGTGGCTCCCGGAGATCGTAGAGCGACGGCCGCCGGGCGAGTACCCGGGCGAACGTCAGCGACATGCCGACCGGATCGTGGCCGGCCAGCCGGGTGCCGAACCGGTGCCACGCCTCGGGGTTCTTGCGTTTGAGCTGCAACCTCGTCGGCCCGTCCCGGTAGGCCAGTGCCGCCGCGCCGGCATCGCGCCGGAAGAGGTCGGCCGCGGCGCGCGCCTCGGCGGCGAAACCGTCCCGCTGGTGGGGTGCCGAACCGTAGCCGGCACCGGCCACTGTCACGCTCAGGCAGCGGGTCGGGTGCGACATCGCCAGGTGCAGCGCGCAGAAGCCGCCCATGGAGAGGCCGACCAGGTGCGCGGCCTCGATGTCGAGGTGGTCGAGTACGGCCAGCGCATCGGTCACCGCGATGTCCTGGCCGTACCGGGCCGGGTCGGTGGGCACGTCGGACGGCGGGTAGCCACGCGCGTTGTACCGCACGCAGGTGTACCGGTCGGCGAACCGATCCACCTGGGCGGCCCAGTCGCGCTGGTCACCGGCGACCTCGTGCAGGAACAGCAGCGCCGGTCCGCTGCCCTGCACGGTGACCGCGAGCCGGGTGCCGTCGGCGCAGACGGCGACCGATTCGGTCACGACGTCTCCTGTTCCCGCAGTGCCGACCAGGCCGGCCAGACGTGCCGCATCAACTGGAACGACAGCGCCGTCACCGGCAGCGGCAGGAGTTCGGCGTCGGCCTCGCGCAGCGCCGAGCGGAGATCCTTGAGCAGGATGTCGAGGTCCTCGCCGGCGACGTACCGCTCCCACCACGGCTTCACCCTCGGCCAGTTCTCCACCACCCAACTGCGGCCGACGCTCACCGAGAGCATGGCCATCAGTTGTTCCTCGCCCACCTGGTGGCCGTCGACCAGCCGGATGGCCTCGAAGACCCCCATCATGTTGATGCCGAAGGTGAGCTGCACGGCGAGCTTGGTCGCCTGCGCGGTGCCGACCCGCTCACCGACGTGGAAGATGTTGCTGCCCATCAGGTCGAGGGTCGGGCGCAGTCGCGCGAAGACGTCGGCCGGAGCGGCAACCATCAGGGTCAGGGTGCCCGCCTCGGCCCCCCACGGCGCGCCGGACATGGTGGCGTCGACCGCCGTCACCCCGTGGGCGGCGAGTTCGCCGGCCAGTTCACGCATGGTGGTGGGGTCGAGCGTGCTGCACACCACGGCGGTACGCGGCCCGCCGGCGCTGGCCACACCACCGTCGCCGAGCAGCACGGCGCGGGTCTGCGCGGCGTCGCGTACGACGGAGAAGACCGTCTCGGAGGCCTGTCGGGCGGCCTCGGCCGGCGAGTCGACGACGATGATCCCGGCCGCCGAGGCCAGTGCGCGGCGCTCCGGCGCCGGGTCGTACCCGTACACCGGGTGGCCGCCCCGGACCAGGTTCGTCGCCATGCCGAGGCCCATCGCCCCGAGGCCGATGAAACCGATTGACGCCGTCATCGGGCGGTCACCTCCGTGCGCTGCAACGGGTGCGGTCGGGGCGCTTCCCCGGGGCCGCACCATCTGGTGAGTGTGATCATCTGGTGGTCGGGCTGTCCGTGGCTACGCATCATCGGGTCAGCTGCAGGATCTCGCTGCCGGCGATGTGCGGCTCGGCCTCGGCACGGGCCCGGAGGACCGCCTGCCACTGCGGATCCGCGCGGAACGCCGACCAGCGCTCGCTGCGGTCCTGTTCGTCGGCGAACTCCAGCACGTACACCAGTTGCTCGCCCTTGGTCAGCTCCCGGCGCCACGGGCCGTACGCGGTGATGCCGTGCTTGGCGAAGAGCTTCAGGGAAACCGAGGTGAACTCCTCGAACAGCTCCTCGCCGTGCCCCGGCGTGATTGTGTAGAAACGCAGTTCGGCGATCATGCGGCGGCTCCTGAGGTGGCGTTGTCGGTTTCGGTCCAGCTGGCGAGGATGTCGTCGACGTCGGCGACTACGGCGAACCGCTTGCCGGCGGTCGCCAGCGCGGCGGTGTGCAGGTCCATGTCCCAGGAGGCGCACGCGTCGGCGGCGATCGTGGTGAAGAAGTCCCGGGCGAACGCCTCCCGCACGGTGGTGTCCACACAGACGTTCGTGGAGACGCCGCAGCAGATCACGCTCTGCCGGCCGAGACTGCGCAGCACCAGTTCCAGACTGGTGCCGGTGAAGCCGCCGTACCGGTACTTCTGCACGACGTGATCACCGGGCTCGGGGGCGAGCGCCGCCACCGCCTGCTGGCCCCAGGTGCCGGCGAGGCAGATGTCGGGAGCCGAGTACGCCGCCCGGGACCGCGCGTCCCGCCAGGCCGGCGAGTCGCTGGCACCGCCGGGCAGCGTGGTGTGCAGGACATGGATCACGGGTACGCCGGCACGTCGCGCCGCCCTGGCGAGGCGGGCCGCGGCGGGTAGCACCCGCTGGGCGGGACGGACGTCCCGGCCACCGGCCACCGCGGCCTTGCCGGCCGGATCGACGAAGTCGTTGCTGAAGTCGATGAGCAGCAGCGCGGTCGTCGCCGGGTGGACCCGGGCGGCGAGTACGGAGCCGGGGGCGGTCACGGCAGCACCTCCCGGGCGTACCCGACCGCACCGCTCGTGGAGCCTCCACCGGTTCCGGTCGAGCGGTCGGCGAGGAGCCAGTGCCGGCCAAGCCGGTCGACCACTGTGGACGGATCGGCGCCGGGCGCCATCACCGGAAACAGTCCCCGGCGGCCCTCCAACGGCGCGGCCGGGGCGGTCATGCCGGCACGGGCGAGGACTGCCGCCTGGCGCCCGTTCTCGGCGGCCCGCTGGTGCTGGAACTCGCCCAGCGGGGTGCCGACGCACTCGGCCAGGCCGCCGGCCTGGGTGGCGGCGATCGCGAGCGCACGGGCGACGGCCGAGGCGGCCAGACCATCGAGCCGGGCGACTCCCGCCGCCACCCCGATCGACACCGCCGGGCAGTACGCGTCCCAGCCTCCGGCGAGTTTTCCGTGCAGGCCGCCCCGGATGCGGAGCGCGACCTCCAGGCCGACGGCGGTGGCGTCCACGAGCGTGCTGCGGTCCGCACCGTGCGACAGCAGCGCGCAGACGACCCAGAAGCCGACCGGATCACCGTGTCGGTCCACTGTCGACGGTTCCGCGCAGTACGCCTCGGCGACCGTGGCCACCTCCGGCGGCACCGGTGCTTCGGCGACGAACGAGACGAGCGCGGCGGTGGTCATCGCCCCACCTCGATCCGGTCGCCCGCGAGCAGCTCCGGCAGGCTTCCCGGGCTTTCCGGCGCCCGGAGGCGGCGTACCCCGTCCCAGATCGCCCGTGCCCGGCCGGGAACGAGCGCCTCCGCCTTGTCCACGAGTTCCTCGTCGGTCAACGGCCGGTCCAGGCTGCCCCGGGCGTGTGTCACGACGACCTCGACGGTCCGGCCGTCGTCCGTCTCAATCTCCAGCGCCGCGGCGTTCCGGGCGATCGTCTCCGACGGCCGCAGGGTGACCCGGCCACGCAGCGCGGTCAGGGTGGGGTCCACGGCCGCCGCGTCGCTGAACTGCGCCAGCCCGCCCGCGCCGGTCGCCAGGCCGGCGGCAACGCCGTGTACCGCCGAGAACCGGGTCTCCAGCCCGGTTCGGGGCGTCCTGCGCCCCATCAGTTCGGGCACCAGCGGGTGGCAGCGGTAGTCCACCGCGACGACCCTCGTCGGGACGATCCCGGCGGCGTGCGCCTGGATGGCGGCGTCGATTCCGGGATGGGCGACGATGCCGCAGGGGTACGGCTTGAACGTGTTGGCGAGCAGCTCCCACCGCTCGCCGAGCCCGTCGAGCAGTTCGGCCGGGTCGGACCGGTCCGGGGCGAGCGCGCCCAGCAGGGGGCCGATGCCGACAGGGGTGCCGTAGCTGCTGGTCGCCGCCCGCCGAGCGGCGATCACGCCGTTGGCCGCCGCCCTGCCCGGGTGGAATGGCTTGACCTCGGTGCCGAACGCCTCCCGGTGCCCGAGCATCTGCACCGAGGCGAGCCGCAGCGTGTCGGCCAGCCGGTCCGGCGCAAGCCCGAGGAGCAGTCCCGCGGTGACGGCCGCGCCGAGCACTCCACAGGTGCCGGTGATGTGCCAACCCCGGTCGTAGTGCTCCGGGCTGACCGCGTTGCCCAGCCGGAGCTGGAACTCGGCGCCGACGGCGTACGCGGCAAGCAACTCGGGTCCGGTCCGGCGGGCGGAGTGGCTCACCGCCCACGCCGCGCCGAGGCCGGCGGCTCCCGGGTGGATGACGGTACGCAGATGGGTGTCGTCGTAGTCGTCGAGGTGGGCGGCGAACCCAGTCAACAGTGCGGCGTCCGCCTCGCCGGCCAGCGTCTCGATCCCCGGGGCGGCCGGTACACCGTCCGGCGCGGCGAGCGCAGCGGCGAGCCGGGACACCTCGGGCGTACCGGCGGCACCGAGCGCGACGGTCAGGACGTTGAAGAGTGTCCGGCCGGCCGCCCGCGTCACCTCGTCCGGCAGCGGCCGTGCGGCGAGCCCGACCAGCGCCTCGGCGAGCTGTTCGTAGCTCGGCGCGGCGACGCCTACCTCGTGGCCGGGTGCGGCGTCGTAGCTCACTTGCTCGGCTCCAGCCAGGTGATCGGGCCGAGCGAGAAGGCGAGCTGGGCGAGGCCGGTCTCGGAGGCGCCGTGCCAGTGTTCCTCGCCCGGCTCGATCCACACGGTGTCGCCGGCGGTGATCTCCAGTGGTTCGGCGTCCCGCCGGCCGACGTAACCGGAACCGGCCACGACGTGGATGACCTGGCCGTCGGCGTGCCGGTGCCAGTGGCCACGGGTGTGCGGCGCCATCCGGATCAGCGCGGTGGTCACCTTGCTCGGCGTACCGCTCTGGATGGCCGCGCTGTAGGCCGGACCGAAGAAGCGTTCCGGTTCGGGTACCGGCGTGGGGTCGGCGAGCAGGTCCGCCTCGCGGTGCAGTCTCATGCCACCACTCCGCTCTGCCGGGCCTGGCCGTCCAGGATCGCGTCGACCGGTGACCCGCGCCCTACCGGTACCTCGGTGAACTGCCGCATCGTCTCGATCAGTGCGCGCTCGGCCGGAATCCGTTCCATGCTCGACGCGCCGAGGAAACCGGCGGCGCCGGGCACCAGCCGGAGTACGTCGCGGGCATCTTCGGGGGTGGCGATCGGCCCGCCGTGGCAGACCACCAGCACGTCGTCGCGGACGCTTGTGGCGGCGTCGTGGATGGCGGCGGTCCGCTCGGCGGCCACCTCCAGCGACATGGCGTCGCGGGCGCCGATCAGCCCGGCGGCGGTCAGCCCGACGTGCGCGACGACGATGTCGGCGCCGGCCGCTGCCATCGCGCGGGCCTCGTCGGTCGTCCGCACGTAGGTCGCGGTCAGCAGTTCCATCCCGCGCGCGGTCCGGACCATCTCGACCTCCTTGTCGAACCCGTAACCGGTCGCCTCGAGGTCGGCCCGGGCCGAGCCGTCGAGCAGGCACACCGACGGGAAGTTCTGCACGCCGGCGAACCCGAGTTCGGCGAGTTGCCGCAGGAAGAGCGGGATGTTCTTGAAGGGGTCGGTCGCGCACACCCCGGCCAGCACGGGGGTGTGCGCGACGACCGGGAGCACCTCGGCGGACATCTCCACGACGATGTCGTTGGCGTTGCCGTACGGCATCATGCCGGCCATCGAACCCCGGCCCGCCATCCGGAACCGGCCGGCGTTGTAGATGACGATGAAGTCGACACCAGCCATCTCGGCGCACTTGGCCGAGAGCCCGGTGCCCGCGCCCGCGCCGATCAGGGCCCGTCCGGAACGGACCTTGTCGTGAAACTGCTGGACGCGCTCTGATCGGCGCATTGCTGGTACCTCCGGTGCGTGTGGACGGGCTGGATGGTCGCCGCCTGGGGTCCGCCGCTTCGGGTCCGCCGCCCGCAGTCGGTGCGGCGGGTCGGGCGGAGGAGGTCGGCGACGGGGTGGAGCCGGCTCGGCTGCCCTTCAGGGTCACATCGCCCCGAGAGCATGTCAATATGTGAGGAGAATGTTATGTACACCGATCGAAACCCTACCCAGCGAGGCATCTAGGCCAGTTCAAGACCAGAACATTCGCTTGACAGCTTGTGTGGGTAGGCGCACAATCCTCGGTCAACGCATCAACGTGATCGGCGAAGAGCCGGTCCTGCGAGACGGGCGGTGCCTGCTCATGCGAATTACTCACGCCGCACGGGGGCTTGTGGCGCTAACACTGTTTGCCGCGCTGTCCGGTTGTGCCGTCGACAGTGGCGGCGGGACCGGTGGGTCCGTGTCCGGTGACGGTCGGGTCGACTTTCCCAACTGGGTCTGGGGAACACCCGACAACGCACCCTTCTGGAAGGCGTTGAAGGCCGAGTTCGACGCGGAGAACCCCGACCTGCGCCTCACCGACGAGGTGGTACCCGGCGGCGAGTACCAGGACAAAATGTTCACCCTGCTCTCCGCCGGCAGCCCGCCCGACCTGGTCACGCCCTTCGACCCGCAGATGCGGGCCTGGGCCGACGCGGGGCTGCTGGAACCGCTCGACCCGTGGCTGGAGAAAGCCGGCTACAACCTGGACAGCTTCATCCCGCCGGGCCAGATGGCCAAGGGCAAGGACGGGAAGATCTACGGCGTCATCTACGTGTCCAACCCCCGGGTGCTCTTCGTCAACCGCGGCCTGTTGCAGAAGTACGGCCTGAAGCCGCCGACCACGCCCGAGGAGCTCTACGAGATGGCCAGGAAGCTGCGGGACAAGTCGGCCCAGCAGTTCGGCTTCGCCACGATGTCCGCGTCCGCGGCCGCCTTCCCGACGTACGGTGAGCTGACCCCGATCGTGAAGAGCTTCGGCGGCGACTTCGTCAAGGACGGCAAGGCGACCGCCACCTCACCGCAGACCGTCGAGGCGCTGCGCTACATCGAGAAGCTGCACGCCGAGGACCTCATCCCGGCCGGCCAGACCGAGGTGGAGTACCGGGAGGGCTTCGCCCAGGGCAAGGTGGCCACCATCGTCTGCGGTGCGTTCGTCATGTCGATCGTGAAGTCGAAGAACCCGACGAAGTTCGACGACTTCGACGCCGTACCGATGCCCTTCGGCTCACCGCGCACCACCGCCGCCAACGGGTTCCTGGCGATCCCCAAGAAGGCCACCGACAAGGAGGCCGCCGCGAAGGTGATCCTCAAGGTGCTGGAGCAGGAGTGGCAGCAGAAGCTCATCGAGATGTCCTGGCAGGTGCCGGCGCGACCGGACATGATTCCGGCCGGCTTCCTGGAGGCCAATCCGTGGTTCCGCACGATGATCGAGGCGGTGCCGCAGGCGGAGTCGCTCGCGCCGGCCGGCAACGAGTCGGACGCGCCGCAGATCCAGGACGCGGTCACCCGCAACTACCAGCAGATGCTGCTCTCCGGCCGGCCGGCCGTCGAGGCGGCCGGCACGCTGCAGGCCGATCTCACCAAGATCATAAGCGGATCCTGAACCATGGTGCAGACCACGACCAGGCCAACGGCACCGCCGCCGTCACCACCGGGTACGGCGGCGGGTGCCAAGCGGCGCCCCCGCACGGACCCGGTACGCCGCCGCCGCCGGACCGCCGCCGCCTTCCTGCTGCCGACCTTCCTGGCCATGGCGGTGCTGTTCCTCTGGCCGCTGTGGCAGGCCCTCGGAATGAGCCTATCCACCGAGGAGTCGAGCTTCACCGCAAGCAACTACCTCGACCTGATCACCGACGGCCGCTTCCACCACGCGGCGTTCGTGTCGCTGATCTACACGGTGGCGGTGGTCGGCGGCAGCCTGGCCGTCGGCATGGGCACCGCGCTGCTGCTCAACCGCAAGGTCCGTGGCGTGGCGGTGCTCCGTTCGATGTTCATCATGCCGTGGGCGATGCCGTTCGTGGCCACGGCACTGATCTGGCGCTGGATGCTCGACTCCCAGTACGGCGTCATCACGTACGGCATCGACGCGCTGGGCGGCGACGGCATGCCCAACCCGTTCAGCTCCAATCTGGCGCTCGCCACCGTCTCCGTCATCGAGATCTGGAAGACCGCACCACTCGCGGCCATCATGCTGCTCGCCGGCATGCAGGCCATCCCCAAGGAGCTGTACGAGTCGGCGGCGATCGACGGGGCGAGCGTGTGGCGGCGGTTCCTGCACGTGACGCTGCCCGGACTGCGGTTCACCACCCGGGCGGTCACCCTGCTGCTCACCCTCTGGACCTTCGGCCGAGCCTTCATGGTCATCTTCCTGACCACCGGCGGTGGACCGGGCGGCGCGACGGAGACGCTGGTGCTGCTGACCTACCTCAAGGGGTTCAACCAGTTCGACCTGCACAGCGCCACCGCGATCGGCATGGTCACGCTCGCGATCGCACTCGTGCTGACCGTGGTCTACCGAAGGGCGGCCAACGATGGTGACGACTAGCGTCCGAAGCGGCGGCGCAGGAGGTAGCGGCAGCGCAGGAGGTCACGGTGCCGCGAGGCGTCGCGGTGGCGCGAGACGGCTGGGCTCGACGGCGCTCACCGTGCTCACCTGGGTACTCGCGCTCGCGGCCGTGTTCCCGTTCGTCTGGATGTTGATCCAGGCCCTGCAACCGGAGGCGCTCCGGTTCTCGTCTCCACCGAAGATCGACCCCGCCTCGTTCAACCTCGACGGTTTCCGGGCCGCCAGCCGGGACGGGGAGATCCTGATCTGGTTGCGCAACTCGGCGATCGTCGCGATCACGAGCACCGTGGTCTCGCTCGTGCTCGGCGCCGGGGCCGCGTACGCGATCGCCCGGTTCCGCACCCGCGCGGTGACCGCCACCACGCTGCTCATCCTGGCCAGCCAGATGGTGCCGCCGGTCGTCCTGATGGTGCCGCTGTTCTCCCTCGTCACCGCGTTCGGGCTCTTCGACACGCTGCTCGCGGTGATCCTCGGCAACATCGTCTTCACCCTGCCGGTGGTCACCTGGATGCTGTCGGCCACCGTCCGCACCGTGCCGCCGGAGTTGGAGGAGGCCGCGATGGTCGACGGGTGCGGTCGGCTGAGCGTCCTGCGGCGGATCACCATCCCGGTGGCGTTGCCGGGGGTCGCGGCCGCCGCCGCCTTCTCCTTCACCTGGGCGTGGCAGGAGTTCCTGTTCGCCCGGATCATCGTCTCGCAGAACGACAACTGGGTCGGCGGCGTCGGGATCGCCTCGTTCTTCGGCGTCTACGAGACCCCCTGGCACGTGGTCATGGCCGCCACCGTGATCTTCACTATTCCGCCGGTGGTCTTCTTCCTCATCGCGCAGCGTCGCTTCGTCGACAGCGTGGGTGGGGCGGTGAAGGGATGAACAGCGTGGACGAACGCAGTGTCGGCGTGATCGGGCTCGGCGCGATGGGAGTGGGCATCGCCGCCAACCTGGTACGCGCCGGCTACCAGGTGCTCGGTTACGACGTCGCGCCCGACTCGGTCGCGGCGGCACAGCGGCAGGGTGTGACACCGGCGTCGGACGTCAGCACGGCGGCCGAGGCGGCGCGAACCGCGATCCTGGTGGTGGTGCGCACCGGAGACCAGGTCGAGGCGGTCGCCGAGGAGATCGCCAAGGTCGCCCGCCCGGGACTGCCGGTCGTGCTGGCCAGCACCATCTCGCCGGCCACCGCACGGGTGGTCGCCGATCGGCTCACCTCGGCCGGTCTGCGGCCGGTCAGCGCCGCGCTCAGCGGTGGGCCGTGGGGGGCGGAGGCGGGCACCCTGACCTTCATGGTGTCCGGCGCCCCGGACGCGGTACGCGACTGCGAGCCCCTGTTCACGGCCGCCGGCTCCCGCACGTTCGTGGTCTCCGACCGTCCGGACGTGGCGCAGGCGGCGAAGCTGGCGGTGCAGCTGATCTACGGCGTGAACATGATGGGCCTGTTCGAGGCGTTCCGGCTCGGCTCGGCGTACGGGATCGACCACGCGGCTCTGGAGGGCATCTTCCGGCACTCCGTCGCCGACAGCTGGGTGGCCCGGAACTGGCCACACGTCCGGGAATGGTGGGAGTCCAACGGCAACGGGCTCGACATCCTGCTCAAGGACATGCGCGCGGCGCTGCGCGAGGCCGACGACCTCGCGCTCGCGCTTCCCACCACCGCGCTGTCGTTCGATCTCATGCGAGCCGTCTGGCCGGCCTTCGGCGGATCGTTTCCGCCGGCCGACGAACCGGCGCCGGATCCGGTGGCGTGGACCTGAACCCGCAGGCCCGTCGGCTCGTCCGCCTAGCGGTAACGGCCGCGATCGAGAACGCCCGCCTCGGCCAGCGCCCGTACGCGGCGTTCGTCGTCTCCGGCGACACCGTGCTGGGCGAGGGGGTCAACACGGTACTGCGGGACAACGATCCCACCGCACACGCCGAGGTGGCCGCCGTCCGGGACGCGTGTACCCGTACCGGACGGCGGGACCTGGCGGGCGCCGTACTCGTCTCGTCCTGCCGGCCCTGCCCGATGTGTCAGGCGGTCGCCCGGCTGGTCGGCATCGACACGGTCCTACACCCGGGCCGGTGCCGGACACCCGCCCCCGAACTGCCCGACCTGCGACTCGTCGTGGTCCCCGACGACGACCTGGACCGGCCGTTCGCCGAGTTCGACCGCACCGGACTGCCGGCCCTGGACCGGCCGCCCAGCCGGAAAGCCTGAAGCCGCCACGCCGACTTCCGCTACGCCTCGGCTCCCCCTCGACTATCAGCCAGGCGTCGGTGATCGGTTCACCGCCGTCGAAGACCCGTACCGACCACTCGCCGTCGAAGGGCGGAACGGGAGCCCTGGTCAGCGCCGTCCCCTTGAGGTCGCCGAGGTAACTGCCGAGGTTGTCGGTGCTCTCCGCCGGGTTGCCGGTCGACGCGGCGACCCTGACGTCACCGGCGGCACGGGCCAGCAGGCGGGCGGCACGAACCGTGGGCGGGCCGTCGAGCGACCTGCTCCAGTACGGGAAGTGGCGCGGCGTGAGACGGATCCGCAACGGCCGGGCCCCGTCGACCGGGGGTGCGGCCTGGAACGACGACCAGGCGTCGGGGAAGTCGTACCGCAGCGAGAACAGGCGCGCCGATCCGACCGCCCGCGCGGCCGCGATGCGCTCCTTCAGGTCGGCGATCGCCTGGCCCCGCAGCACCTCGCCGCCCTCCCGAGCGGTGTACCGGATGTGCAGCACCACGTCGCTGATGGTGTCGTAGTCGAACGAGGTCGGTTCGCCGGCACCGGGGTTGGCCGGCAACTGGAGTTGCCAGGTGCTGACCACACCGGCGTGCTCGAACGGCAGGTACCGCTCGTCGTGCAGGTTCGCCTCGAACAGGCCCGGGTCGTTCTGCCCCGAACTGGTGACGACCGCCTGGGTGCTGCCGTAGCTCAGCGACAGCCGTGGCACGAAGCCGGAGCGCCCCTCGGACGCGGCCAGTGGAACGGAGAAGGTGCCGGTTCCGGTGGCGACGTCGGCGTTGAACTTCTCGCCGATCCCGCGAATCGCACCACCACCCTTGGGCAGCGTGATGGTCGGCCCGGCGAGGCTCGACGATTGGTCGTCCGGTGAATCCACGGGCACGGCGTCCCTCCCCGGTGCCGCTTCGGCGCGGCGCGCGTGGAAGGTACCCGACGATGGATCATCCGGGTTGTCGCGCAGCGGACAGTACGTCGAAGCTCGACCGACCGGTGACCACCTCCGCCCGTACGGGTCGTAAGGTCATGTCCGCTGCGCGACGAATGGATCAAGTTTTCCGGCCTGGAAAGCTAGCCTGAGCCGGTGCTGTCGACGGTTGCCACGAGCGTGCGGGTCAGGCTGCTCGGACCGCTGGAGGTGGTCGTCGCCGACCGGCCGCAGGCGGTGAACGGGTCCCGCCGCAGGGCCGTGCTGGCGACCCTGGCGCTGCGCGCGGGCCGGGTCGTCAGCGTCGACCGGCTCATCGACGTGGTCTGGGGCGACAACCGACCGGCCACCGCGGCGAACACTCTGCAGCGGCACGTCTCCTACCTGCGCGAGATGCTCGGCGAGCCCGGATCGATCGTGGCGCGCCAGCCCGGGTACGTGCTGAACACCGGGCCGGAGTCCACCGACGTACAGGCCGCCGAGCACCTCCTCGAACTCGCCCGGCGGTCTGCGGACCCGACCGAGCGGGTGGTCCACCTGACGGCGGCACTGGCGCTGTGGCGTGGGCAGCCGCTGGCCGACGTTTCCGGGTCCGCCTGGCTGGAGGAGCAGGCCGAACACCTGGCCCGGCTGCGGTTGACGGTCGACCGGGCGCTCGCCGAGGCCCTGCTTTCGGTCGGCGACCACGCACGGCTCATCCCGGACCTGGAGAGGCTCGTCCGGCAGTACCCCTTCGACGAGCAACTGCACGCGCAGCTCATGCTCGCCCTGTACCGCGACGGCCGGCAGGGCGAAGCGGTCGCCATGTTCCGGCGGCTGCGCGCCGCCCTCAACGACAACCTCGGTATCGACCCGAGCCCGGAGCTGCGGAATCTGGAGCGGGCCATCCTGCGCCAGGACGAGGCCATCGCCGCGCCGGCCAAGGAAAACGTCATCGCCGTCCCCACCCGGAAGGCGGGGGCGCGGCTGGCCGCCGGGCAACTGCCCCCCGCCGTACCGACATTCGCCGGGCGCCGGGCGGAACTCGCCGCCCTCGACGCGTTCGTCGACTCCGGCGGTGCCGTGGTGATCTCCGGTACCGCCGGCGTTGGCAAGACGGCGCTCGCCGTGCACTGGGCACACCGCGCCGCCGCGCGGTTTCCCGACGGCCAGCTCTACGTCAACCTGCGCGGCTTCGACCCGTCGACCACGCCGACCGATCCGCAGCGAGCGCTGCACGGCTTCCTGGAGGCGCTCGGGGTTCCGGCGGCACGGATGCCGCACGAACCGGCCGCCCTGGTCAACCTGTACCGGACGATGGTGGCCGGCAGGCGCCTGCTGGTGGTGCTGGACAACGCCCGCGACGCCGAACAGGTCCGGCCGCTGCTGCCCGGTTCACCCGACTGCCTCGCGATCGTCACCAGTCGCGACCAGCTCACCCCGCTGATCGTCGTCGAGAGCGCCCAACCGGTGATCCTCGACCTGCTCAGCGCTGCCGAAGCCCGTGAGATGCTGGTGCGCAGACTCGGGGCACCCCGGGTCGCCGCCGAGCCCGCCGCAGCCGACGAGATCGCCAGGCACTGTGCACGGCTGCCGCTCGCGCTGGCCATCGTCGCGGCCCGAGCGGCCATCAACCGGCATTTCCCGTTGGCCGCGATCGTCGGCGAACTGCGCGACCTGGACGCCTTCCACGGCGGCGACGAGACCACCGACGTCCGGGCTGTCTTCTCCTGGTCGTGCCGCCCGCTCAGTCCGGACGCGGTACGGCTGTTCCGGCTGCTGAGCCTGCATCCCGGGCCGGACGTCTCCACCCCCGTCGTGGCGAGCCTGCTGGGTGTCGCCCCGCCTGTGGTCGGTCCCCTGCTGGCCGAGCTGAGCCGGGCGAACCTGCTCACCGAGCATGCGTACGGCCGCTACGCGTTCCACGACCTGCTGCGCGCGTACGCCGCCAGCCTCGCCGACGAGGTCGAACCGCCGGCCGACCGCCGTACCGCCGTGCACCGGCTACTCGACCACCTCCTGCACAGCGCGCACACCGCCGACCTCGCGCTGCACCCGCACTTCAGCGAGATCAGCCTCACCCCACCGAGGCCCGGCGTGGCACCCGAGCGCCCCAGGAGCCGGTCGGACGCCGGGGCGTGGTTCACCGCCGAGGTCGCCGTCCTGCTCGCCGCGGTACCGCTCGCCGCACGGTCCGGGTTCGAGGGACACGCGTGGCGGCTCGCCTGGACCGTGGCCGGTTTCCTGCACCGGCAGGGGCACTGGCAGGACTGGCTCGGTACGCAGCGCATCGCACTCGCCGCCGCGTCAGGCATCGGGGACCGGGCGGGCCAGGGCCACGCGCACCGCAGCCTCGGTCTCGCCTGCTCCCGGCTCCGCCGGTACGACGAGGCCGACGATCACCTGCGACGCGCGCTCGACCTGTTCACCGCGGTCGGGGACGACGCCGGTCGGGCACACACCTGGCTCAACCTCGGCCAGTTGGCGGAGCGGCGGGGACGGTATCCCGAGGCACTCGACCGGTCCCGGCGGGCGCTGGCGCTGTTCCGGCTGACCGGGAACCGGGCCGGGCAGGGGTACACCCTCAACGCGGTCGGTTGGCAGGAGGCGCTGCTCGGCAACTGCGACCGTGCCCTGGAATCGTGTGACGAGGCGCTGAGGATGTTGCAGGAGGTGGACGACGTCCAGGGCCAGGCCGACACCTGGGACAGCCTCGGCTACGCCCACCACCAGCTTGGCGACGACCGTCGCGCGATCGCCTGCTACGAGCACGCACTCGAACTCTTCGGACAGGTGAACGACAGGTACGCCGAGGCGAGCACGTACGTCAATCTCGGTGGCAGCCACCGGGCCCTCGCCGACCTCGGCGCCGCCCGTGCCGCGTGGTGCCGTGCCCTGGCCATCCTCGACGAACTCGGTGACGCCGACGCCGAGGCCATCCGTGCCAAACTCGAACAGCTCGACTCCGCGCGACTCCCCTGACGCCGACGGCGCTCGCCCTGCTGGCGTCGACACCGCTCGGGTCCCCTGCCGTCGACACGCTCCGCTGCCGTCAGCCGCTTTCTGCGGCGTTTCAGGGCCGCTTCAGCCCGGGCCGGCACTCTTCCGGCACCAGTTCTTCCGCTAGGAATGGAGCGATCGATGAGACGTTTGGCGCGCCGCCTGGCTGTGATCGGGGTGGTCAGCGGGACGGTACTGGCCATGTCCACCGCAGCCGTGGCCGGGACCGGCAAGCCGCCGGAGAAGGGCACCGACTGCGTCGTCCAGTACCTCGACGAGCGGGGCGAGGTCGTCCGCACCGGATCCGAACCCGAGGGCCGGGAGTACGGCCAGTTCCACTGCGTCGCCGGGCAGTGGGTGTTCGCCTGGAGCCGGGACGTGCGTAACGACTCGATCGTGGCCGACGAGATCCGGATCGATCCGGCCGGCGCGGTCTCGGTCCGGCGGTTCACCGGTCCGGCGCTCGGCAACGAACTCACGCTGGGCGAGATCACCGCCATCGCCCAGGCTGTCACCGGCAGCAGGGAGGTGATGATCGATCGCGCGATCGTGGCGGTCGACGACGGCAAGGAGCGGACTCCCGAGGAGATCGAGGCGCTGCTGGCCGGCAAGGACACCACCGGCGTACGCGTGCTGGACACGATCGAGAAGCCGGATCCCGCCAGGTCGGCGAAGGACGTCATCGACGAGGCCGGCGGTACACCGGAGACGACTGTCGTCTACTTCAGCCTCTGGGGCGCGATCAAGTCGGTGTTCGCCTGGGTCGCCGACACGATCCAGGACATCGGTGAGTGGATCGATCGGCACTGCGTGTGGGCGCCCTCCTCCAGCGGCCTGGGCGTGGTGATCGTGTGCCGTTGGTAGCCGCCCTCCACCCGCCAGCAGCGCTGCTCGCCGAGACACCGATGTGAGGACCAGATGACAGCAACGTGGAAGATCACCAGACGGGCCGCGGTCGCCGCCACGGTACTGGTCGTCGGGCTGGCGACCTCGGTCGCGCCGACCCGGGCCGCCGACGGCGACGCCCGGATGACCGTCACCGACCAGCCCGGTGCGCCCGGGACGATGCTCCAGCGGTTCGAGGAGCTGACCGGCCGGCCCGTCGGCGACCTCGACAAGGTGCTGGCCGTCGACACCGGAGGCCGGAGTCTCGGCGTCGACCAGCTCGCGGCACTCGTCGCCGGCGAGGAGGTCGAGGACGTCAAGGTCATCGGCACGATGCCGGGTGGTCGGGACATTCTCGGCACGACCATGGCCGACCTCGCCGACGGTGCGTACGACGGCAGGGGTGACGACGGGACGGCGACCTCCGCCCTGCTCTTCGCCAACTCGGTGCCCGGCGGCCGGGAGTGGTGCCTGACGATGTGCATCGCCAGCGGCAAGTCCGTCTGGGAGTGCATCATGTCGCGCCTGAGTACCGATGGACAGATCCGCACCCTCGACATCTTCGGCGACACCACTGTCGGCGGCACGAAGGCGGCCCTGGAGCGGGCCAACGGCGTTGCCGTCGACGGCCCGTACGCCGTGGCGACGCTCGTCGGCGAGGGCGAGCCCTCGGCCAAGGACATCGAGACGCTCCTCGACGGCGGGGACGTCGGGTCGCTGCGCCGGGTGGCGACGCTGGAGGGGCCGGACCCCGAATGGGCGCTGGCCGACGTCGCCGAGAAGTCCGGCGTGACGTACCGGAAGACGAAGGCGCACATCTTCACCTTCAGCCTTCCCTTCCTCGGCAAGCTCCTCGCGGTCTGCATCTCCCAGGACGACGGCAAGACCTGGAAATGCTCGGTCCGTCAGTGGAGCGGGTTCTGAAGCACCTGGCCGGCGGTGTTCGTCGGTGACCCGTCTGCTGTCCGGCTGAGGCCGGACATGGTGGAGGCCCCGGCGTGTGTCGGGGCCTCCACCAACAGGCCGGACCCGCCGTACTGAGCCGGCGGGGCACCGCGCCCGACGCTCGGACCGGCAGGCAGACTCGTCCGCTCCGGCGATCGCTCGGCGCGATCGGGACTGCTACCTTCGGTAGCCGGATAAGCCCCTCCCTCCAGCCAGGGACCCGTTGATGAAGGTGTACGTCTCCGCGACCTTTCGCGACCTCGAGGAATGTCGTGCTGCCGTGCGGCTGGCACTGCGGCGGCTCCGGGTCGAGGACACCTCCATGGAGTCGTACGTCGCCGAGGACCGCCGCCCCCTCGAACGCTGCCTGGCCGACGTCGCCGACTGTGACGTCTACATCGGCATCTTCGCCTGGCGGTACGGCATCGTCCCGCCCGGGCAGGACCGGTCGATCACCGAACTCGAGTACCGCCAGGCGCTGGCCACCGGCAAGCCCTGCCTGATCTTCCTGCTCGACGAGGAGGCACCCTGGCCGCGCAGTTTCATCGACCGGGGGCCGGACGCGGAGAGGATCGAGCGACTGCGGGCGGAGTTGTCCGACCGACACATGTGCAGCACGTTCCACGATCCGGCGGATCTCGCCACGATGGTCACCGCCGCGCTGGCAAACGTGCAGTTGGACATCGGGCAACCCGCGCAAGGGCTCGGAACGTTCGGTCCGGACGTCGTCGGGCGGTACTTTCACCGACTGCGCCAGCACTACGGGCTGCTGGACCTGGACCCGCTGACGCCGCCCCAGGCCGACGACCACCTGCGGATCCAGTTGGCCTCGGTCTTCGTGGAGCAGTGGGTCAGGGAGGACCCGCCCCCGGTCGAACTGCCCCGGGAGTGGCTGCGCCGGATGCAGTCCGAGGGGCGGATCGGCACCGAGGACCTGCCCGAGGAGGTGGATCCCGGCGAGCTGGTACACCTGCACGACTCGTACCGGGCGAAGCCGTTGCAGCGGCTCTTCGACGTACTCGGCGCACCGGACCAGCGGACGATCGTGCTGCTCGGCGACCCCGGTTCGGGCAAGTCCAGTGCGGTCCGCCATCTGGCGCTCAGCCTGACCACGGATCCGCTCGACCCCCGGATGAGCGCGCTCGCCGACCATCTGCCGCTGCTGATCGAGCTGCGCTCATACCTCACCCTGACCGCCGAGGGCAGGTGCGACAGCTTCGTCGACTATCTGGATTACCGGGCCGGCATGGACGGACTGGGTGTCGCACGCCCGGTGCTGCTGCGGCACCTGCGCACCGGCGGCCGGGTGTTGATGATCCTGGACGGTCTGGACGAGGTCTTCGACCGGCACCAGCGCGAGCAGGTGGCCGGGCAGATCGCAGCGTTCGCCACCGAGCACCCCCGGGTACGGATGATCGTCACGTCGCGGATCGTCGGCTATTCCCGGCGTATCCTGACCGAGGCCGGCTTCACGCACTACACGTTGCAGGACCTGGACGAGAAGCAGATCGCCGAGTTCCTCTCCAGCTGGTACGGGCGGGCCACCGCGACCAGGCCGGCGGAGGTGTCGACCCGTCAGGACCGGCTGCTGGAGACGATGCGCCAGTCGTCCGCGCTCCGCGAACTGGCTGGCAACCCGCTGCTGCTGACCACCCTGGCGATCGTCGGCCGACACCAGCCGCTGCCCAGGGAACGGTGGAAGCTCTACGACCACGCCGCGACGGTGCTCGTCGAGCAGTGGGACGTGAACCGGCATCTGCGGGAGCGGTCCCAGATCGCCGGTTTCCTCGACACCGAGGACAAGAAGGAACTGCTGCGCCGGCTCGCCTGGCGGATGCAGTCTGCCGACCGGGGCCTGACGGTCAACTACATCGACCGGGCGGACCTGGGTGACGTCTTCGAGCGGTACCTGATCGAGCGTTACGACCACCAGCCCGACATTGCCCGAGTGATCGCGGCGGCGATGATCGACCAGTTCCGGGAGCGCAACTTCATCCTGAGCCGGTACGGCCCGCATGTCTACGGCTTCGTGCACCGTAGCTTCCTGGAGTTCTTCTGCGCCGAGGCGATCCTGACCAGGTTCCGGCACAACCAGGGGCTCTCCCTCGACCGGCTCAAGGAGCTGTTCCGCCGGCACGCCGCCGACCTGTCCTGGCGGGAGGTGCTGCGACTGGTGACCAGCGCGATGACGGGAACGCACGCCGCCGCCCTCGTGGAGGTACTCGTCGACGGTGTCCAGCCGTCCCGGCCGGCGGGCGTGCCGGAAAGTCCACCGTGGAACCTCGTCCTCGCGGTGCAGTGCCTGGCCGAGATCCGGCGCTTCGACGATTCGGTGGCGACCGCGGCGGAGAGCCTGCTGCGCAAGGTCATCCTCTTTCTCGAACAGGGCGTCGGGGTCACCGATCCGGGCGCCGAGCAGCTGTTCGAGGAGGAGATCCTGCCGGCCGCGCGGTTGATCGGCAGCAACTGGCCGAGGCGGGAGATCTATCTCGACTGGTACCGGCGGCGCGGCGTACGGCTGCTGTGGAGCCCGACGATCACCCACGCCACCCGGCTGGCCGTGATCCTCTCCACCCGCGCCGACGGGATCGAGGAGTTGATCGACCAGGTACTGGCGGAGATCGACGACAGTCGGTGCGCCCACGCAGTGGTGGCCGGACTCGTCGAACTGGCCGCCAACCCGGCCGGCGCCGCCGACACCGCCCGGCTGCGCCACCAGCTCGTCCGGCGTGCCCGCGACGACGGGAACGCGAGCGTCCGGCTGGCGGCTCTGCAGGCGCTGGCCGAGCGGCACGGCACCGATCCAGAGGTCCGGGCGCTGCTGCTGGACCGCAGCCGGGCGGACCCTTCGGCGACCGTCCGGGCAGCCGGGGTGCAGACCCTGCGGGACCGGTTCCGGGGCGACCCGGCGGCCCGCCGGGTCCTGCTCGACCGGCTACGGCACGACGACAACACCGGAGTGCGGAGGACAGCGGTGCAGGCGCTCAGCGAGACATCCGAGCCGGACGACGAACTCCGCCAGGTGCTGGTGGAATGCGTACTGAACGGCCGTGACATCGAGGTGCTGCGGATAGCCGTGCAGGCGTTGACGGAGCGGTTCGCGGCGGGGGCCGAGGTGATCGACCTGCTCACCCGGCGAGCCGGCCGGGACGAGGACGGCGCGATGCGTGCGGCCGCCGTACGCCTGCTCGGCGAGCAGCGCGCCGAGTCCGCCGAAGTCGAGCAGATCCTGGTCGGGCGGCTGCGCGAGGACTCGAATCCCGGTGTGCTGCGCAGCGCGGCACAGGTGCTGCTGGAACACTTCGACACCGCCGCGGAGAGTGTCTGCGCCGAACTGGTCGGGCGCTCCCGCGACGATGCGGTGAAGGGTGTCCGGCGAACCGCCGCCCAACTGCTGGTGGAGCACTTCGGCACCGACCCTACGGTCCGGGCGGTACTGGTGGCGATCTCCGGACGCGATCCGGACCCGGAGAACCGGGCGGCGGCCACGAAGGCCCTGGCCGGCTGGGCGTCGTCCCACCAACCCAGCGCACAGGCGCTGCTCACGCTGGTCACCGTGGACCGGGACAGCGGGGTACGGTTGGCCGCCCTGGAGGGTCTGGTCGAGGCCGGCGAGGCGGTGCCGGCCGAGTCGGTGTTGGTGGACGCCGCCCGGTCCGACGGCGACGCCAACGTACGCGCGGCGGCGGTCCGGGCGCTGGCCCTGCGCTGTGCGGACGACCCACGACTGCGCAGGATCCTGGTGGAACGGCTGCGCGAGGATCCACACGGGACGGTACGGACCGCTGCGGTGCAGGCTGTCGGCCCGCATCTCGCCGGCAACGCGGAGGTGCAGGACGGCGTGCTCTACGCCGCACAGCACGACCCGTCCCCGACGGTCTTCGGCAACGCCGTCACGACCCTGATCGACCACGGGAGCACCGCCCCGGCCGCGCGCCGGCTGCTGCTGCAACGGGCCCGGACCGACGCGAACGCCGGGATCCGGCTCTCGGCAGTGCGGCTGGTGGTGTCGCGGTTCCAGTTCAACGACGCCACCCGCGAGGTCCTGATGGACCATCTCCGGCGCGAACCCGACGTCGAGATCTTCAGTACCGCCCTGGCCGCCCTCGCCGCGCACTCCGCCGCCTCGGAGACCCAGCGGGAACTGCTGACCGCGCGGGCGACAAACGATCCCGACTCCGCCATCCGGGAGGCCGCCGTGGTGGCCCTGGCCGAGCGGTTCGGCACCGAACAGAGCGTCCGGGACGCGCTTATCGAGCGCGCCCAGGACGTGACCGAGGTACGGGTGCGCCGCGCCGCGCTGCGCGTACTGGGCGAGGGACTCGCCGGCTATCCGGAGGTACGCGCCCTGGTCGTCGACTGCCTCCGGGCCCGGGACTGGTCGCTGCGGGAACTCGCGGTACAGATCCTGGCGCAGCGGTACGGAACCGAGCCGGAAACCCGGGCACTGCTGAGCCAGTACGCCCTCAGCGACCCCGACCCGGACTTCCGCCGGCTGGCGGCGCAGGTGCTGAGCCAGCTGCCCGGCACCGACCCGGAGGATCTGCCGGACCTCTCCACCGACAGCGGCGCCGAGGCGATCGGATCCGCCCCGGCCGACCCCGGAGACGACGGGCGGGACGCCGGTCTGGTGCACGAGCTGGGTGACGTCTTCACCCTCAACGGCACGCCCACGCTGACCTTCGTCGAGCCACCCGCGTTCCGGCACTTCCTGGCCGCCCTGCGCCAGCCCGGCCTCGGCATCGTCCTGGAGGGACCGTCCGGGATCGGCAAGAGCACCTTCCTGCAACAGGCGGTACGGCGGGAGAAGCGGCACGGGCGGACCATCCAGGTACTCACCCCGAAGCGACCCGAACACCTGGACCGGATCCGGGAGCTGCCGACCAAGCCGCACCGGGGAATCGTGGCGATCGACGACTTCCAGCAGCTCTCCCCGACCGACCGGACTCTGATCGCCAACCTGCTCAAGTTGCTCGCCGACGAGGGCGCCGAGGACCGCCGGTTGGTGATCGCCGGCATCCCCGGCACCGGGGACAGCCTGGTCGAGGTGCGGTACGACCTCGCGACCCGGATCCAGGTCTTCAAGATCCCATCGGTCGACGACGAACTGGTCACCCAGATGATCAGGCAGGGCGAGGCGGCGCTCAACGTCAGCTTCGGTCAGGCCGAGCAGATCGTCACGCTCGCCACCGGCAGCCTGAACACCGCGCAGATGCTCTGCTGGCACCTGGCCCACCTCAACTCGATCGAGCGGACCCAGACGATGCCGTTCACGATCGACCGTGGTCTCGACGAGGCTCTCGCGTACGTCGAGACCACCCTGGCGCTGAAGTACAAGGCGATCGTGCACGCGTTCGCCTGTCTGGACGGGGAACGTCAACAGTCCTGCATCGAGCTGCTGCTGATGCTGCCCGAGGCGGGCGGCGTACTCGACCTGGACCAGGTGGCGACCGAGCATCCGCACCTGGCGACCGCGATCGACGTACACCTGCTCGCGGCGTTTCCGGACGGCTTCGGCGCGTCGCTGGGCCGGCTGGAGGACACCCTCTATCTGAACCCGCACTCCCGGCAACTGATCATCGAGGATCCTCAGTTCCTGCTCTACCTGCGCCGGCAGTCGCGGGACGGGCTGGCCCGGACCGCCGGCAAACGCCTCAGTACGCGGCGGAGGCAGATCTTCGTCAGCTACAGCCACCAGGACACCGAGTGGCTGCAACGGCTCCGGATCCACCTCCAACCGCTGGTGCGCGACGGGCACATCGAGCTCTGGACGGACACCCAGATCGAACCCGGCAGCCCGTGGCGAGAGGAGATCACGGCGGCCATCGACCGCGCCTGTGCCGCGATCCTGCTGGTCAGCGCGGACTTCCTCGCGTCGACCTTCATCACCGAGGTCGAACTGCCCGCCCTGCTCGAGGCCGCCCGCGCCGACGGTTGCCGGATCATGCCGCTCATCGTCGCGCCCAGCCAGTTCCAGAACCGGCCGGAGATATCGAAGTTCCAGGCGTTCAACGACCCCAAGCAGCCACTGAGCGGGGAGAAGCCGCACGATCGGGAGACGGTGCTGGCCGAACTCGCCGCCACGCTGCTACGGCTGATCCCGAGTGCCGCCGGTGCTACGGTGGATCGCGGATGATCCGCACGTGGATGATCAGACGAACATGGGAGACGAGACATGGTGGGTGACGACGACATCTCCGGGTGAGACCGGACATGTGATCGGCCGCCGGCCGCGCCTGTGAGCGCCGTTGCCGGGGTCGCTTCGTCGTTGCTTCGAGAACCGTGTCCCCCTGTCGGGCGGCTGAGTTCCGCCTGCCCTCACCTTACGAGGTTGTTTCCCGATGTCCGATTCCTTCATCGTCTGCTCGAACCTGAGCTTCTCCTGGCCGGATGACACTCCGGTCTTCCAGCACCTCTCCTTCACGATCGGTGGCGGCCGTACCGGGCTGGTCGCGCCGAACGGTTCCGGCAAGAGCACCCTGCTCAGGTTGATCGCCGGCGAGTACCGGCCCACCGCCGGGTCCGTCTCGGTGCGGGGGACGCTCGGCTACCTTCCGCAGAACCTGCCGCTGGTCGGCGACGTGACCGTGGCCGAGGTGCTGCAGATCGCTCCGCTACTCGGTGCGCTGCACGCCATCGAGTCCGGAGACGCCAGCGAGGAACACTTCGCCACGATCGGCAACGACTGGGACATCGAGGAGCGGACCCGGGCCCAGTTGGACCGGCTCGGCCTCGGCGACCTTGCCTTCGACCGGCGCCTGGACACCCTCAGCGGCGGCCAGGTCGTCTCCCTCGGCCTGGCGGCGCAGCTGTTGAGGCGGCCGGACGTGCTTCTGCTGGACGAGCCGACGAACAATCTCGACCTCGATGCCCGGCACAGGCTCTACGACGTGCTGGAGCAGTGGAACGGCTGCCTGCTGCTGGTCAGCCACGACCGGGCGCTGCTCGACCGGATGGACCGCATCGGCGAACTCGACCGTGGCGACCTGCGCTTCCACGGCGGGAACTTCACCGAGTACGAGGCGGCCGTGCGCGCCGCGCAGGAGGTGGCGGAGAAGAACGTCCGCAACGCCGAGCAGGAGCTCAGGCGGGAGAAGCGGGAGTTGCAGGAGGCCCGCGAGCGGGCGGCACGGCGGGCCAGCAACGCCTCCCGCAATCTCAAGAACGCCGGCCTGCCGAAGATCTTCGCCGGCACCATGAAGCGGGACGCCCAGGAGTCCGCGGGCAGGGCGAACGAGATGCACTCCTCCCGGGTCAACGACGCCAGGGCCCGGCTCGACGAGGCGGGGCGCGCGCTGCGCAACGAGCAGAAGATCTCACTGGTGCTGCCCGGCACCAACGTACCGGCCGGACGGACGCTCTTCACAGGTGAACGGATGCAGGTCCGTTACGGCGAGCGCTCGCTGTTCGCCGCCGACGGCGTCGACCTGGCGATCCGGGGGCCGGAGCGGATCGCCCTGCTCGGCCCCAACGGAGCCGGCAAGTCCACCCTGCTGCGCCTGATCAACGGCGACCTGGAGCCGGAGGGCGGCCGGATCAAGCGGGCCGAGGGCCGCATCGCGTACCTGTCCCAGCGCCTGGACCTGTTGGACCTCGACCGTACGGTGGCGGAGAACCTGGCCGCGTTCGCACCGCAGACCCCGGACGCGCAGCGGATGAACCTGCTCGCCCGGTTCCTGTTCCGCGGCCCCCGGGCCCACCTGCCGGTCGGGGTGCTCTCCGGCGGCGAACGGCTGCGCGCCACCCTGGCCTGCGTGCTGGGCGCCGAGCCGGCGCCGCAACTACTGCTGCTCGACGAGCCGACCAACAACCTCGACCTGGTCAGTGCCGGTCAGTTGGAGAGCGCGCTGGGCGCCTACGAGGGTGCGCTGCTGGTGGTCAGCCACGACGAGCGGTTTCTCGCGGAGATCAGGGTGAACCGCTGGCTGCGGCTCACCGAGGGGCGCCTGCTGGAGAGCGGCCCCCCGGACATCGACTGACCGACCTCCACAGTGGCCGGGTACGCACGGCCTGAACTCGGAATCCAGCCCTCGCAGCGGTAGCGCTGATACCACTGTCTCAATAGCACCTTGACCATATCGGTGCTACCCAATATAGTGGTATCACCGCTACCGATCGTGCGAAGGAGCGCTGTTCGATGTCTGTCGTCCTCATCACCGGAGCCGCCACCGGAATCGGCAACCTGACCGCCCGCGCCCTGGCCGGCGCCGGCCACACCGTCCACGCGAGCGTGCGGGACATCGACGGCGCCAATGCCGGGCACGCGGCCGAGCTGCGGGCACACGCCCAGGAGTCCGGCGCCGACCTGCACGTCCTCGAACTGGACGTCACGTCGCAGGATTCCGCCGATGCCGCCGTACACAGTGTCGTAGAACGCCACGGCAACCTCGATGTGGTGATCAACAATGCCGGGCACCTGTGCATCGGCTACGTCGAGGCCTTCACCGACCAGGACGTGGCCCATCTGATCGACATCAACGCCATCGGCGCGCACCGGGTCAACCGTGCGGTCCTGCCGCACTTCCGCGAGCGGCGGGCCGGGGTGTTGATGTACGTGGGCAGCACCATCCCGGTCACGACCCCACCGTTCCTCGGTCCGTACGTGGTGAGCAAGGCCGCCATGGACGCGCTCGCCGTGACGACCGCCTACGAGGCCAACGCGTTCGGCATCGAGACGGTCATCGTCATGCCGGGCGCCATCACCAAAGGCACCGAGCACTTCCCGAATGCGAGCCGGGCGAGCGACCAGGCCGTCACGGCCGCCTATGCCGGGCTCGACCAGCTCGTCGAACGCAACGAGCACGCCACCGCCGCGCTGCTCAGACACCCGCTGATGGGCGCGGCCGGCGTCGCCGACGAAATCGTCCGCGTCCTGAACCTGCCCTTCGGCGAGAAGCCGTTCCGGACCGTGATCGACGACGCCCACGCCGGCGTCGAACACGTCAACGAGGTCGCGTACCAGACCCGGGCGGACTTCGTCGCGCGGTTGGGTTGCCCCGAACTGCTCGCCCCAGCTCGCTCCTGACCTTTCCAACGCAGAGGAGAACAACGTGCTCTCCAACACCCAGAACCGGGTAGCCGTCGTCACCGGAGGATCCCGCGGGATCGGCCGCGCCGTCGCACTGAGGCTCGCCGCGGACGGCCAGGACGTGGTCGTCGGCTATGCCAGCGACAGGACCGAGGCGGAGGCCACGGTCGCGGCGATCAGGACCACCGGAGGTCGCGCGGTCGCCGTACGGGTGGACGTGGCCGACGAGAACGAAGTACCCGTACTGTTCGACACCGCGCAGCGGTCGTTCGGCGGCGTGGACGTTGTCGTGAACGCGGCGGGCGTCATGATCCTCCGACCGGTCGCCGAGTTGGACCTCGACGAGTTCGACCGGATGCACCGCACCAACCTCCGTGGCACCTTCGTCGTCGCCCGCGAGGCGGTCGGTCGGCTACGTCCGGGCGGCGCCATCGTCAACTTCTCCACCTCGATCACCCGGCTCAACCTGCCCAGCTATGCCGGGTACGCGGCGAGCAAGGCCGCTGTGGAGGCCCTCAGTCCGATCCTGGCCAAGGAGTTGCGCGGTCGGGACGTCACGGTCAACGCCGTCGCTCCCGGACCCACGGCGACCGCGCTCTTCCTCGAGGGCAAGAGCGACGACCTCGTCCAGAGGATCGCGAAGCAGAACCCGATGGAACGACTCGGCCGCCCGGACGACATCGCCGAGGTGGTGTCGCTGCTCGCCGGCGACGGCCGGTGGATCAACGGGCAGACCATCTTCGTCAACGGCGGCGCCGCCTGACGAACCACTGACCACCCAGTCAGCCGCCCTCGGCGGCACGAGGAGGAGAAGACAGATGGCTCAGCAGATCGGCTCCGCAACCGCACCGGCCACGCCCGCGACGCACGCCACGACAACATCCTCTGGCCAATTCGTACGCTTCACCCTCATCGCAGCCGTCATCGCCGCGGCCGCGGCGTTCCTCAGCGAGACGGTCGGGCTACCCGCCTGGGCGATGTTTGTCGGCTGGGTGGCCTGGTTCACCCGTCCGGCCTCGGCACTGCACGGCCTCCACGCCGTCATCAGCCTGTGGGCGGGGATGCTGCTGGCCGTGGCCGGTCACCTCATCGTCGCCCTCCTGTCCCCGTCGATCGGGGCGGCGGCGCTGCCCGTCGCCGTGTTCGTACTCGCCTGCGTCGCCGTCGGCATGCGCACCACGCCCGTACTCGACAACATGCTCGCCTGGTTCGTCGGCCTCGTCGCGTTCTTCGCTCTGCACCCCGAGAACATCCTGACCGGGCTGCTCACGTTGATCGCTGCCAGCACCGTCGGCGCGGGCGCCGGCTACGCCTGCCAGCGCCTGCAGCGCCGATTCGCCGCCTGACCGGAGGTCCGGCACAGCGACCACGACGGGCTCGCGCGGCGAGCCGGATGAGCAAAGATCACCAAGGAGGCACAGCCATGTCCCATCGACGGCTTCGACGCGCCGCGACGGGCCCGAGCCTGCTCGCCGCGCTCGCCCTGACGGCCTGCTCCCCCGATCCCCTGCCGATGACCAACCCCGGCAACGGGCAGCCGAGCCCCATCCGCGGTGGGGGCCCGGTCGCGACGCTCGGCGAACCCACCGAGATCGCCACCGGCCTCAACGCACCGTGGGGGTTGACCTTCCTCCCCGACGGATCCGCGCTGGTGTCACAGCGGATCAGCGGTGACATCGTCCGGATCCCGGCCGGCGGCGGCACGCACCAGAAAGTCGGCACGGTACCCCGTGTGGTGGCCAGTTCCGAGGGCGGACTGCTCGGCATCGTCGCATCACGGCACTTCGCCACCGATCGTACGGTCTATGCCTCGGTCTCCGGCGCGCAGGAAAACGCCATCGTCGCCCTGAGCATCGCCGACGACTTCCGATCGCTGCGACAGACCCAAGTGCTGCTCGACGGCATCCAAACCGCCGACCGCCACCACGGCGGACGCATCGTGATCGGCCCGGACGGCAACCTGTGGATCGGCACCGGCGACGCGTTCGAGCCGGAGAACGCTGCCGACGACACCACGCTCAACGGCAAGATCCTGCGAATCCGTCCGGACGGCTCCATCCCGCCGGACAACCCCTCGCCCGACTCTCCGATCTACTCCTCCGGACACCGCAACGTCCAGGGGATCGCCTTTGGGCCGGACGGCACGGCGTACGGTTCCGAGCTTGGCCACCGCACCTGGGACGAGGTGAACGTACTCCGGCCGGGGCAGGACTACGGCTGGCCGGAAACCGAGGGTGTGCAAGGCAGTACCGGAGTGCCGCCGATCTTCACCGTGCACCCCGACGACGCCTCGCCCTCGGGTGTCGCCTACGCCGCCGGATCACTCTGGATCGGCGCGCTCGGCGGCCAACGTCTGTGGCAGCTACCGGTCACCGGCAACGCCGCGACCGGGACCGCGGTCGAGCACTTCGAGGGCGACCACGGACGGATCCGTACCGTCGAGGTCGCCCCGGACGGGGCGCTCTGGCTGGTTACCTCCAACACCGACCGCGCCACCTGGGGCGGGATCGACGCGCGCCCGGGTGACGACCGCATCCTGCGCGTCGAGGTACGACCACACTGAGCGCAGGTGCCCAGCCCACCGCACCCGGTGGTGTCCGGTGCCGAAACAGTCTCCGCCCGGGCGGCACAGACACCACGATCCCCGGCGACGCTCCGTGGCTCGTCGACATGAGGAGGAGACGGCCGATGTACATTACGGCCATGCCGGCCAAGGCCCCACGCGAACGCATCATCGAGGCCACGGCGAGGCTTCTTTCCGAAGGCGGGCGCGACGCCGTCTCCACCCGTACCGTCTGCGCGGCCGCCCGGGTGCAGGCGCCTGCCATCTACCGGCTCTTCGGCGACATGCAGGGCCTGCTCGACGCCACCGGCAGCTTCGGCCTCACCAGCTACCTGGCCCAGAAGACCGCGATCGAGGAGAGCGACGATCCCGTCGAGGATCTGCGCGTCGGATGGGACCTACACGTCGAGTTCGGCCTCGCGCAGCCGGCGTTCTACACCCTCATCTTCGGCGACGTGCGTCCCGGCCACGAACCCCCGGCCGCGCGACAAGCCGCTGCCATCCTCGCCTACCGGATCAACCGCATCGCCCAGGCCGGCCGGCTACGCGTCAACGAGGAACGCGCCGCCCAACTAGTCCACTCCACGGGCAAAGGCGTGACGCTCACGCTCATCGCCACCCCACCGGATAAACGCGACCCGGCTCTTTCCACGATCGCCCGCGAGTCGATCCTGGCCGCCATCACCACCGACACCGCCCTCGCATCCCCCGCCACCGGCCTGCTCAACGCCGCAGTCTCGCTACAGGCGCACCTCGACGAGGCCACCGTCCTCAGCGAAGGGGAACGCGGGTTGCTCGGCGAATGGTTACGCCGCATCGGCAAGCACTGAGTCACGACCGACCAGCAGCCGCCGCAACTTCCTGTAACCGACCTCCTGCAACCGACTTTCCGCAGCCGGCTTCGTGCAGCCGGCTTCCTGTAGCCGCTGCGGGCGTCGTCCACGCCCGCGCAGTTGTCGTCTGGTGCCGACGCATCAGGACGCGTCCACCGCGAGCCGTTTCGACCGAGCGGCAACCCCCAGCGCAGAGGAGTGATCATGTCTACCGGATCGACCCCGATTCTGCTCCTGCACGGCTCCTGGCATGCTGCCTGGTGCTGGACCGAGGTCATCGCCCACCTCGTGTCGTACGACCGCCCGGCCCTGGCGGTCGACATGGCCGGGCACGGGTTGCGCGCACGTCGGCCCGACTGCCTGACCATGCGTCCGTTCGATCCGGACGGGTTGGCCACCGAGGTCTCGCCGGTGACGGAGGTGGACCTCGATCAGGCCGCTGAGCTGCTGATCTGCCAGATCGAACGGCTCGGCCGTGGCGGCCCGGTCACGGTGCTGGCGCACAGCATGGGCGGAGTCGTCCTCACCCGGGCGGCACAGCAGGTTCCCGAGCTGGTGGCGCGCGCGGTGTACCTGGCCGCGGTCATGCCCGGCTCCGGCAGGGCGGCCGACCAGTATTTCGCGCTGCCGGAGAACGCGGACGCGCTGGTGCTGTCCGCCCTACGCGGCGATCCGGCCGTGACCGGGGCGCTGCGGCTCGACCTCGCCTCGAACGACCCCGGCTATCGTCAGCAGCTTCGCGACGCGTTCTACGGCGACGTCGCGCCGGTGGTCGCCGACGCCGCCCTGGGCCTGTTGACCCCGGACGCTCCGGTCAGCATGATGCGCGGCACCACCCGGCTGACCCGCGACGGCTGGGGCTCCGTCCTCCGCACCTACGTCGTCTGTACGCAGGACATGGCGATCCGCCCGGCCCTTCAGCGGCTGTTCGTGGCGGAAGCCGACGCCGCCTTCCCCGAGAACCCCACCTCCGTCGTGACGCTGGACTCCGCACACGCGCCGTTCCTGTCCATGCCCGGGGAGATCGCAAAGATCCTCGGAGAGCTGTACTGAGCCAGAGGGTCACGGCGTTCTGCGCCGATTTCGGCTACCTACGTGGTCCAGGATCGGTGTCTGCCACGGACGGACGTCGGCGATGATGGGTCGGTCGGTACCGTCGGAAGCGGGTGATGATGAGGCAACCGACACTGTTCCTGACAGTAGGACTCCCCTGCACCGGGAAGACCACTACCGCTCGCCGTATCGAGATCGAGCACGAGGCACTTCGTCTGACGAAGGACGAATGGGTGAAGGCTCTCTACGGGCCCGAGAACCCGCCGTCGGCTGGGGCCGTGATCGAAGGACGGCTCATCCAGATCGGGCTGCGCGCCCTTGAACTGGGCAACAACGTCGTCATCGACTACGGCCTCTGGAGTCGAGACGAGCGTTCCGCCCTGCGTCGGGCGGCAGCAGACCGTGGTGCGAGGGTGGAGTTGCGCTACTTCGAACTCAGCCCGGCCGAGCAGCGGAGACGACTCGATCAACGCCAAGCCGAAGCACCACAGACGACCTGGCCCATGTCCGCCGAGGAACTCGCAGAGTGGGCTGCCAACATCGAGATCCCGACGCCGGGCGAAATCGACGGCAGTGAGCCCATAGACGATCCACCGGCTGGATTTGCGACCTGGGACGAGTGGCGCGGATATCGCTGGCCGCCGTCGGTCTCCTGACGCCGGCTCCTCGTAGCGCTGCGACGACCGCTTCTCCGCCAGCTCAGAACGGCGGCCGTCCTCGTACCGCTGCCACAGGTCACTGGGGACGGCGTCGGGGGCCTCTCCGGCACGGGCGACCGGTCACATCTTCTCGCCAGGAAGGTTGCTGGCCTGCTGGATCCACGACCGGAGCTGGTCCGTCCGCAGCTCCTCACCCTCACCGATGTCGAGGTAGCGGACCTCCGGATGCTTGGACGGCTTGGGTGGCATGGGATCCAGTGATGTGCCCTTGAGGAACTGGATCTGTACGTAGCTGGTATAGCAGCGGAAGGACAGGAACCAGCCGTCGCCCTCGTGGCCGTAGAACGGCTGGTTCCACTTCACCGCCTTGTGGACGCCGGGCACCGTACGCACGATCAGGTCGTCGAGGCGTCGTCCGACATCCCGCTTCCAGCCCGGCATCGCTGCGATGTAGTCCTGCACCGGGCCGTCGCCCTCGCCCTTCGGGATCCTGGGGTTGCCGCCCGAGAGCAGCGTCGGTGCGGAGTCACGCTTCCTGTGATCGGCCATACTTCACTTCCTCGATGTAGTGCGTCACACTCGGTCAGATCGGCGCGGGCAGCCGGAAACCAGGCATCGGGCGCTGAGCGCCCCTTCTCTAGTCGTCCGTCCCGGCTGGTCGGTAGGGCGGCGTCTGCATGGAGGCCAGCCGGCGGGGATCGACCAGAGCCACGACCTCGACGATCCGCCCGTCGCGCACGCTGCACGCCATCACGCTGAGTGGCGCTCCGGTGCGGCTCCAGGCCATCACACCCGGTTCCCCGTTGACCAGGACGCGGCGCGCCACCACCGACGCCCGGGCCCCGCGTTCGGCAGCGGCGATGACCTCGGTGGCACCGAGTTTCACCACCACTCCGGTCGAGGTGTACGAACGCCACGTGATCTGCGGGTCGAGTACTCGTAGCAGTGCCTCGAAGTCACCGTTCCGGGCGGCGGCCAGGAACGCGTCGACCACCTGGCGCTGGCGTTGGCGGCTGTCGCTGGGACGGTCGGCGCCGCGCACCTTGCGGCGGGCGCGGCTCGCCATCATCTTGGCTGCCCCGGGGGAGGCACCGAGAATCTCGGCAATGTCCTTGAACGGTACGGCGAAGATGTCGTGGAGCACGAACGCCAGCCGTTCGTCAGGGTTCAGAGCCTCGAGCACCACGAGCAGGGCGAGTGCCACCGCGTCGTTGGCCACTGCCGCGTCGGCGGGCGACTCGACGTCCTCGCTGACCGTGAACTCGGGAAGGTCCGCCTCTTGCGCGATGGGCGGTCGGTGCCTGCGTGCGCGCAGCAGGTCGAGGCAGACCCGGGCCACCACTGTCGTCAACCAGCCAGGCAGATTGTCGATCGACGCCGGATCGTGACGAGCCAGACGCAGCCACACCTCCTGGACCGCGTCCTCGGCATCCGCCCGCGATCCGAGCATCCGATGGGCCAGGGCCACCAAGCGTGCCCGCTCGTCGTCGAACGTAGCCGCCAGGTGCGTGTCCGGCGTCATAGTTGTTACCTCTCGTGGCTGGATCCCGTCACATCTACGACGCGCCTCGCGGCAGCGAGGTAACGGATGTGAGGAGCTCTCGTGCACACCGCCCTATGGATAGTGACCGCCATTCTCGCGACCGGGTTCTTCGTCGGTGGACTGAGTCAGGTGATGATGACGAGGGAAAAGTACCGTTCGTTGGGTGCCAACCAGCACTGGGTGGACGACTTCGGACGCGGGCACATCAAGGCGATCGGCACCATCAAGATCATCGGCTCCCTGGGTTTGATCCTGCCCGCAGTGCTCGACGTGGCGGTCGTGCTCGTGCCGTTGGCCGCGACCGGCCTGATGCTGGTGATGGCCGGGGCCGGAACGACCAGGTTCCGCCGCAGCGAGTGGGGTTACCTGGTCGGTGACCTGATCTTCATCGGCCTGCTCGGCTTCGTCGCCTGGGGCAGGTTCGCGCTCGAACCGCTGAGCTGACGGGCGTCGGCGATCTGGCCACCACGATGCGGCAGGTTCGACGCTGGGGATGCGGCACGCTGTGGCCCTCGGCCTCCGCCGGTCAGTCCTCCGGGCCGGTGGGGCCGAACGCCTCCTCGATCATCTCCGCGTACTCGGTGTCGGTTGCGCCGCGCCACTCACCCGTCGCCGGGTCCTGGACCAACCACGGCTGGTACAGCGTGCCCTCGACCCACCTGGAGAACCAGTCGACGATCGTCATGTGCTGCGGGAACGCGCAGGACACGCCGTCCGGGGCCGGGTTCGGGTCACAGCCCCAGATCTGGCCGTCGGCGAGGTTGAGCTCACTGCTGATGCCGCAACCCCAGTCGCACAGAATCAGGACACCGCCCTTGAGCCCGGTCAGCGCGTCCAGACCGCCGCTCCGGTGCCCGCCCCTGAGGCCGAGGAGACCGTAACCGGGGCCGAAGCCGCCGTTGCCGACCTCCAGGTAGAGCCGGCGCAGCAGCGATGGCAGTGGCCGGCCGGCCAGTTCCTCGGCCTCCGCGACCGCGGCAGGTGGCGCGGGTCGGAGCGGCGGCAACCGGCTGGCTGGCACCTCGTCGATGTACCCGCCGGCGGCGACCCGGCGGACCACCGCATCGAACACCCGGTCCTCGCCTGTCGACATGGCCCGCAGCGTAGCCGCCCGGTGTGCGATTCATCAGGCTGCCCGTCGGCTGCGGCTTCCGCATCGCGAAGGGATCGGCAGGTGCGGAAGTCCAGCCGTAGGCCCGCTGGTCACCGCGGGTATTGTCCGGTTGCCGGCAGATTTCGCGGCACGTCTCCGCCGCAAATGAAGATGCTCCGGCCCGGGCTGATCGGCAGGATGCGGGGCATGACCATCTTGCTGTTCGGCCAGGGCGACCCCGAGTTGGAGAAGTTCCTCTCCGACGAACTGGACGCCATCAACCACGCCGCCATCGCCTCGAACGACGAAACCCAGCTTTCCATCCGGGCCACAGGCGAGGACGGGACTCTGCTCGGCGGTGTCACCGGATGGACCTGGGGCGGTTGCGGCGGGATCACCTCGCTGTGGCTCAGGTCCGAGCAACGCGGTCGGGGCCTGGGCGGGCGGCTGCTGACCGCCGCCGAGAGTGAGATCCGGCGGCGTGGCTGCGACCGGGTCGTCGTGGCGACCATGTCCTTCCAGGCACCGGGTTTCTATCGACGGTACGGCTACCAGGAGGTCGGCTGCACGCCAGGCATGCCGGACGGGACCGCGAAACACCACTTCTTCAAGCCTCTGGCTGCCATCCCCGCCGAAGCAGCGGACGAGATTACCGGTCACCGATGATCCGGTAACGAGCCGGCGGGACCACCTGACCGCTCCCAGCCCTGCATCCAGGGGTGCGGGAAAGCCCCGCCCCAGGGCATGGTCAACGGAGTCACCGGTTGCGAGACTGCTTCAATGTCTCGTCAGCACCGGCAGTCGGCCCGGGACGGAGAAGGAATTGTCCAGCACACCGCTGTCCGTGTCGTCCCGTACGCCACTGTCCAGGTCGGAGCCGTCCGCCCGGGCACCCGAGTTCGGTCGGGACGCGCTCATCGTCTGTGAAAACCTGGTGCGGATCTACCAGACCGGCTCGATCGAGGTACAGGCACTCCAGGGGCTGGACCTGGCCGTGGAGAGCGGTGAGTTCGTCGCCGTCGTCGGCGCCTCCGGCTCGGGCAAGTCGACGCTGCTCTCCATCCTGGCTGGCATCGACGCCCCCACCGCCGGGCGGGTCCGGGTCGACCGGTGGGACCTGCTGGCGATGTCCCGCGCGGATCGCGTGAACTACCGGCGGCGCACCGTCGGGTTCGTACGGCAGCAGACGGCGAACAACCTGATTCCGTACCTCACCGCACAGGAGATGGTCGGCCTGCCGATGACGGCGGCCCGTACCCCGAAGAAGCAGCGCCGGGAGCGCACGGCCGAGTTGCTGGAGAGCCTCGGTGTCGCCGACTGCACCGATCGGCGTCCCGCACAACTCTCCGGAGGACAGCAGATGCGGGTCGCGATCGCGGTGGCGCTGGCCAACCAGCCGCGGGTCCTGCTCGCCGACGAGCCGACCGGCGAACTGGACGCCGCCACCTCCGCAGAGGTCTTCGGCGTGCTGCGGGACGTCAACCGACGGTACGGCGTCACAGTTGTCGTGGTGACCCACGACCCGGAGGTCAGCGGCCAGGTCGAACGGACCGTGGCGATCCGGGACGGGCGTACCAGCAGTGAGGTGCTGCGTCGTACCACCACCGACGCGGAGGGCGACACGCACACGATCGCCGAGGAGTACGCCGTGATGGACCGGGCCGGGCGGGTCCAGGTGCCCCGCGACTTCCGTCAGGCGCTGGCGCTGACCCGACGGGTCCGGCTGGCCCTGGAGCCCGACCACATCACGATCCGCCCCGACGCGGGAAGCGGCGAATGAGCAGCGAGCCGCTGCTGCGCGTGCGCGGCGTGCAGCGGCGCTTCGACACCGGGCCGGTCACCGTGCACGCCCTGCGCGGCGTGTCGTTCGACGTGGCCGCCGGGAGCATGGTGGCGCTCGTCGGCCGGTCCGGCTCGGGCAAGACAACCCTGCTCAACGTCATCGGCGGCCTGGATCGGCCGGACGGCGGCACCGTGCACGTCGACGGCACCGACGTCACCGCGCTCGACGAGAACGGCCTGTCCCGGCTGCGGCGCGAAACGGTGTCGTACGTCTTCCAGAGCTTCGGGCTCATCCCGGTGCTGTCGGCCGCGGAGAACGTCGCCGCCCCGCTGCGGCTGGCCCGTACCGAACCGGCCGAACGCGAGCGGCGGGTCGAACTGCTGCTGGATCTGGTGGGCCTGGCCGACCACGCCCGGCAGCGACCGGCCGAGCTGTCCGGCGGTCAACAGCAGCGGGTGGCGATCGCCCGCGCGCTGGCCACCTCGCCCAGACTGCTGCTCGCCGACGAGCCCACCGGGCAACTGGACGCCGAGACCGGCCTGTCGGTGATGGCCCTGTTGCGTGGGGTGGTGGAGTCCGAAGGCGTCACCGTCCTGGTGTCGACGCACGACGCGGTGATGATGGCGTTGGCCGACCGGGTGATCCGCATCCACGATGGACAGATCGACGAAGAGGCGGCCGACCAGTCGCAGGTGCCCGTGCCGGACGCCAGGTGACACGACGATGCTGAGGCTGGTCAGCCGCCGCGCCCGCGCGCAGTGGCCGTTGCTGGCAGCACTCCTCGGGGTCGTCACGATCGGCGCGACCCTGCTGGGCACCTGCACACTGCTGGGTACCCGCACCGCCGAGCGGGCGCTGGAGGTGGCCATGTCCCGCGCCGCTCCGGATGCCGTCGACGTGACCGCCTACGGCCGTACCATCGAGGGCCCGGACGCGGCATCCGTCCCCGCCGACACCCGCGCCCTGCTGACCTCCGCGCTCGCACCGTTCCCGGTGACGACCACCGCGCGGGCGTCGACCGTGCTGCGGGCGCTGCCGCCGGGGCTCGCCCCGGGCACCACCGTCCCGGCCCAGGCGTACCTGTCGGGGCTGGACGACCTGCCCACCCGAGCGCAGCTGATCACGGGGCACTGGCCGCAGGACCGTGGCGACGCCGTGCTGCTGGAGTCCACCGCCCAGCTACTCGGCCTCACCCCCGGTCACCGGGTACGCCTCGGCGCGGAGCTGGCCCACGCGCCCGTGCCGGCCCTTGACGTGACGATCGTCGGCGTCGTACGCCCGCTGCCGGGGCGCGGCTGGGACCGCGATCCGCTGGCCGCAGCCGGCGCTGCCACCGACTACCGGGACGGCCGGTTCGGACAACCCGTCAACGCGTACGGACCGTTCCTGGTCGACCTCGCCGACCTGGTCACCACCGGTGCCACTCTCGACCGGCTGGAGGTCACCGCCCATCCGGACCTGTCCCACCCCAACCGCCACACCCTGGAGACCGTGGCCGAGGCGGTCCGCGGCGCCGATCGCCGGCTGGCGGGCACCCTCGGTGACCGCGTCCAGCTCGGACGCGTCTCCTCCGACCTGCCGCTGACCCTGCGGGCCGCCGACCACCAACGGCACGTCACCGCCGCGGTCGTGCTCGCCGTCGCCGTCCTCGGCGGCGTACTGGCCGCGACGGCGCTCACCCTCGCCGGCCGGCTGACCGCGGACATGCGCGCCAACGAGACGGCACTACGGTCCGCCCTGGGCACCAGCCGCGGTCAACTGGCCAGCACGGCGACACTCGAGGCCGGGGTCGTCGCCGCCCTGGCCACCGCGGTCGCGATACCTGCCTCGTCGGCCGTGCACGCCGGTCTGACCCATCTGCCGCCCCTGGACAGTGCCGGCCTGACCGTCCGGCCGGCCGTCACCGGCGCCCAGGTGCTCGCAGTCGTCGGCGGCGCGATGCTGCTCGCCGTCGTACTCGTCGTCCTGGCGATCCGGCCCGACCCGACGGCCGGCGACCGGCGCAACCGGCGCGAACTGCTGGCCCGATCCGGCGCCGACCTGCTGCTCGCCGCATTCGCCGCCGCCGGGTGGTGGCAGTTGTACGCGCAGCCCACCACCGCCGCCGGCCCGCGCGTCGACGCGGTCCGGGTACTCGCGCCGGCGCTGCTCCTCACCGCCTCCGCCACCCTGCTGCTCCGGGTGGTACTGCCCGCCCTGCGCGGCGCCGACCGGCTGGCGTACCGGGCTCGCGGGCTGGTGCTTCCGCTGGCGGCCGCCGAGGCCGCCCGCCGGCCCCAGGCGGTCGCCGCCGGGCTGCTCGTCGGGCTGGCCTGCGCGACCGCGACCTTCGGTGTCGCGTTCGACGCCACGTGGCACCGGTCGCAGCACGATCAGGCCGACCTTTCCGTCGGAACCGACCTGGCCCTCACCCTCACCACGGCGCCGGTCGCCGGGCAGGGCGCGTTGGTGAGTGCGGCCACCGCGGGGACGGTGAGCCCGGCCGCCGACCGCGGCACCGCCGTCGGGCAGTGGCTCGGCACCGCCGGCGAGGTGCCACGCCTGGTCGCCGTCGACACCGCCCGCGCGGACGCGCTGCTGCGCAGGCGGCTCGACAACGATCGCAAATGGACGGACGTGGCAGCCCCGCTCGCCCCACCTGCCCGCGTCACCGGCCTCAGCATCCCGGCTGGTGCCCCGCTCGTGCTGAGCGGCACCGCGACCAGCGACATCACGCTCACCGTCACACCCCGGCTGCTGCTGGAGGACGCCAGCGGCCTGCGCACGCCCTGCACCGGTACCCCCGTGCCGCTCGACGGCCGGGAACACCGGCTGCCCGCGTGCGCGACGGCTGAGGGACTGCGCCTCGTCGCGGTATCCCTGCCGGTCGAGGCCGACCCGATCGAGTTGGCCAGCGGGTCCGGCCCGGTCGGCGACCGCGTCGCCGTAGCCGTCACCCTGACCGTGCCACCCGCCGGCCCGGTTGCCGGATCGGACTGGACCGCCACATCTGCGCCACCGGTCCCGGGAAAGCTGACCGACCCGACCGTCGTGCTGTCCGGCACGCCGACCGGGACCGAACTGCGGATGGCTGCCGACGTCGACCTCGGCGGCGCCCCGGACGCCGCCCGGAACCTCGTCGCCACCGCGTTCCCGGATCCCGGCCCGGTGCCCGTCGCCGTCTCGGCCCGCTTCGCCAGCGAGGTCGGTGCCGACATCGGCAGACAGCTCAGCATCACGGTCGGCACCACGCCGGTCCCGATCGTCGTCACCGAGGTCGTGACGACCGTACCGTCCGCCCCCGGCGCCGTCGCCCTCCTGGCCGACCTGGACACGCTGTCCCGCGCGCTTGCCGTCACCGGCGATCTGACGTTCCCGGTCGACGCCTGGTGGGTCGGCCACCCGGCCGGGGCCGGTGCCGCCGAGCGAGCCACCGCCCTGCACCTGGGCAGCGTCACGACGCGCGAGGCAGAGTCCGCCCGCCTCACCGGCAGCCCGCTGCGCGCCGGGCTGCCGGCCGCACTCCGGCTGATCGTTCCGGCCGCGGCGCTGCTGCTGCTGGCCGGCCTCGTCCTGCACGTGACCTGCGACCTACAGGTCCGCGCCGTCGAGGTGGCGCGGCTACGCGGCCTGGGGATGTCCCGGCGGAGCATCCGGACCGTGCTGCTCGGCCAACACGCCGGCGTCCTGCTGCCACTGCTCGCGGCGGGCGCGGCCGTCGGCGCGCTCGCCACCCGCATCGTCGTACCTCCGCTCATCCGCTCCGACACCGGCGCCGTGCCCGTGCCGACCGTCCAGCCGCACTGGCCGTGGCCGGCCGAGGCCGCACTGCTCGCCGCGCTGTTGGTCGGGTGCACGCTCGCGGTCGCCGTCGTGGTCACCATCCAGGTCCGCCGGACCGACGCCGCGCACCCGGGGGTGGCACCGTGATCCGACGGCCGATTCGTCGACGGCTGCCACGTTCATGGTCGACCCGTCGACGGCTGACCCCTCGATGGCTGGCACGGCCATCGCTTATCCGTCGGTGGCTGGCGCCGCACTGGCCCAGCGTCCGCGGCCGGGCCCGTGCCGACGCCGGACCGCTGCTGCTCATCGCCACCGTCATCGCGACCGTCGCGCTGCTCGCCGGGGCGGTGCCGGCGCTGCTGCGCGCCGCCGCCGACGACGCCGTGCGGGACACGGTCCGCCGCGCCGGCGACGATTCGGACATCCTCGTACACGCCAACTGGGAACGCGACGACGCCCCGATCGGCGGACGGGTCCGGACACCCCACCTCGCCGAGGACCTCGACAGCTTCCGCGGCCGGGCCGCAGGCACGCTCGGTGCCGACCTGGACGCCGTACTGCGCCCGCCCGTCGCGGTCGTCAACGGCCCGATCCTCAACATCACCGACGGTAGTGTGCTGCGTACCTTTCGGTTCACGTATCTGGCGGGTGACACCGGCAGCCCGGACGTGACCTGGATCGCCGGCAGCGCCCCCGGCCCCGCCGTCGCCGACCTGGACCGGGCCGCCGAGGTTCCCGACAACGCGCCGCCCTGGCCGGTGCAGGTCGGCCTCTCCGAGGCGGCCGCCGCCGCGCTCGACCTCGGGCCCGGCGATCGGATCCCACTCAAGGACGGCCAGCAGCGCGTCAAGGACGTACGGATCAGCGGGATCTACCGGCCTGCGGACAGCGCCGACCCCGCCTGGCGACTCGCCCCGGCACTACTGCGCCCCGTGCCCGGCGCCGACGGCGTGGGCACCACCCGGTTCGCCGGACTGCTGTCACGCGAGTCGTTGCCGGATGCCCGGCTCGCCGTCGACGAGGACCAACTGCCGCGCACCGTCCACTTCGCACCCGAACCCGACGCGCTCACCTGGACCGCCGCCGCGACGCTTGGCGCCACCGTGGTCAAGCTCAAGGCCACCTCCGGCTCGTCGAACGACTTCGAGCAGTCCCTGAGGTGGGAATCGCAGCTCGACACGGTCCTGCGGGACGCCCGGACGCAGATCAGCGCCGCTTCGGCACAGGCCGCCGTGCTACTCGTCGGGGTTCTGACCGCCACGGTACTGGTCCTGCTGCTCGCCGCCGACCTGCTGGTCCGCCGCCGTACCCAGGCGCTGGGCGGCGCCCGGCGTCGCGGGGCGGCGCTACCGGACCTCGGTGCGGAACTGCTGATCGAGTCCGCCGTGGTGACCCTGTCGGCCACCGCCGTCGGGCTTGCGCTCGCCCGCGCGGTCACCACGGGCATCTCCTGGGCCTGGGCCGTTCCGGTGGTGGTGGCCGGTGCCGTCGCCGGACCGGCGTTCGGCACCCTCGCCGCCGCCCGAGCCAGCCACGAGCGACGCAAGCCCGCCAACCGGGCGGCACGGCGCTGGATCCGGGGCACCGGCCAGCTACGCCGTACCGCCCTGGAGGCGGCTGTCCTGGTCGCGGCGGTCGCCGCCTTCGTCGCACTGCACCAGCGTGGGCTCATGCCCGCCACCCTCGACGGCGACACCGAAGAGCTGACCGGCGATCTGGCCCTGCCCATGAGCGCCCCGGCTCTGGGCGTACTCGTCGGCGCGCTCGTCCTGCTGCGCCTGCTCCCCCTTGCGACGCGGCTGGCGCTCCGGCAGGCCCTGCGTTCGCGCCGTCCGCTGGCCGTCTTCGGCGCCGCCCGGGCCGCCGAGACGGCCGGACGCGCGCTGCCGCTGCTGGTACTGGTCAGTGCCACGGCGCTGGCGTCGTTCGCGCTCATCCTCGGCAGCACAGTCGCCCGAGGGCTGACCGACGGCGCGTGGAGCACAGTCGGTGCCGACGCCCGCCTCGACGTCGGCGCCGACGCCGTGGCCTCCACGCCCGCCCTCGCCGAGCGCATCGCCGCCGCTCCCGGGGTGGCGCAGGTCGTCGTCGCCCAGGTGACCGACTCGGCGCGCGTCTTCACCGACTCGACGGTCCTCGCGCCACGCCTGGTCATCGTGGACGCCGCCGCGTTCGGGCGCCTGCTGGCCGCCACCCCGCTGCCCGACGCGCCCGCGCTGGCCCGGCTCACTGCATCCGGTCCTGGCCACGGGGAGATCCCAGCGCTGGTCCGATCGAACGGCGGCGACCTGCGGACCGGTACGCGACTACAGCTGCCCCAGGACGGCGCCCCGGCGATTCGTCTCGCTGCCGTCGGTAGCGCTCCCGCCGTCGGCGGCGCCAGCGACATCGTCATCGTGGATGCCGCTGCCCTCGCCGAGGCCGGGCTGACCGCCGTTCCGAACACCATCTGGGTGACCGGCCCCGGAGCGGCGCGGGCCGTGTCGAGCAGCGACGTCGCCGCCGATGTCCTGCTGCGCCCGGACGTTTTGCAAGCGCAGCGATCGGCCCCGCTCACCGCCGGGCTACTACGACTGGCGTGGACGGCCGCCGTGGTGCTGGTGGCTCTGGGGCTGCTCGGCCTCATGCTCGCCGCCGCCGCGGGCGCGTCGGAGCGGTGGCAGACCCTGACCCGACTCCGGACCCTCGGGCTGCGGCCACGCGACGCCCGCTGGGTCGCCGCCGGAGAGCTGCTGCCGCCGGTCGTGGTGGCCGCGGTGTCAGGCCCGTTACTCGGGGCGCTGCTCGCCCGCCTGACGCTCGGCCCGCTCGACCTGCGGCTGCTCACCGGCCAGACCGCCGACCCGGTGGCGGTCCTGCCCTGGTGGATACTCGGCCTGGTGAGCGTGGTGCTGCTGGCGGCGGCCGCCACGGTCGTACCGGTCGAGTCGGCGCTGCGGCGACGCGACCGGCTGAGTGAGGTACTCCGCGCGGGCGAGTAGCCGGCCGCTGGTGCTGTCGACCTTCCCCGGGGCCCGCCCGGCTCACCCGACAAGCCGGAGCTTGTCCGGGTTGGACAGCAGGTACACGTCGCTGACACGGTCCCGCCCGGCCACCGCCACGAGCAGTGCCAAGCCCTTCTTGCGGAGGATCGCGGCCGGTTGGAAGTTCACCTCGACGAACTCGATCTCCAGCCGGTCCAGCCGCGGCCCGAAGGCGCCGCAGAGGAAGCGCGATGCGCGATCGGCGCCGAGAATCGGCCGCCGCGCCGCCTTGGCCTTGCCCCCGCCGTCCGACCAGATCGTGACATCCTCCGCCAACACCCGCCCCAGTTCGGCCAGCTCCCCGTCACGAACGGCCTTGAGCAGTGCGACCAGGAGTCGCTGGTGCTCCGCCGGTGTGACCGGTCGACGCTTTCCGTCGAGCCGCAGCCGGGCGAGCGCCCTTCGATGAAGCTGGCGGCAGTCCTCGGGCGAACGGCCGAGGGTCTCGGCAATCTCGTGAAAGCCGAGGCCGAACGCGGTGCGGAGGACGAAGACCCCGCGTTGCGCGGCGGTCAGCCGCTCGAGCAGGTGCAGGGTGGCGAGGGAGACCGACTCCCGCTGCTCCACCGCGTCCATCGGGCCCAGCGGCGAACTCGGCCCGGCCGACGTCGGGATGGGCTCGGGGAGCCATGGCCCGACGTACACCTCTCGGTGCGACTTCCGCCTGCGCAACGCGTCCACAGCCAGATGCGAGACGATCCGCATCAGGAATCTGCGCGGGTCATCCACGGTGTCCGGATCAACCGCGCTCCACCTGATGAAGGCCTCCTGGAGGACATCCTCCGCATCGTGCGCACTGCCCAGGATGCGGTACGCCAGTGCGTACAGGAGACTTCGGTGCGCGTCGAGCTGATCGGTCATCGTCAGTCGGTCGGCAGGTGTTTCCGGGTCGGGATCGCGATGCGGTTCCAGGTGTTGATCGTCGCTATCGCGAGGACGAGGTCGGCGAGTTCGCCTTCCGCGAAGACCTTCGCGGCACCGTCCCAGACGTCATCCGGGACGCCCTGAGCCGTGAGCTGGGTGGCCGCGTCTGTCAATGCCAACGCCGCCCGCTCCCGCTCGGTGAAGAACGGCGAGTCCCGCCATGCGGCGACGGCGAACGCCCGCCGAGGCGTCTCGCCCGAGGCGAGCATCTCCCGGCTGTGCATGTCGACACAGAACGCACACTGGTTCAGTATCGACGCCCGCAGCTTCACCAGGCCCAGAATCGTGGAATCCACCCGGCCGCGGACGTACCGCTCGACAGCGGCCACCGCCCGGTAGCCCTCCGGCGCCGCCACGCTGATGTCAAGTCGCTCGGACACTCACGCCTCCTACTGGTTCGTCGGTCGAGGACAACGACGGATGGGCGTACCCGTGGCGTGACAACTGTGACCGCGTACACACCGTCGCGCGGATCCCTCGGCTGGTGGCACCTCGCACGTCTCGGTTGTCAGCCGGCCTACCCGACCGGACGAGGGCCATCTGGTCCGATTCTTCACCTCGACCGGCGAGAACTGCCCGGGTGCGGACACGGCACCGTCGCCGTGATCGCGGTGCTCACCGCGGAAAGCGGGCAACACACCTGGCACGGAGTGCTGCGGGCCGGGAGCCGGACCTTCGCCGCATCGGGCGTACGGGACCCGCGAGATCGTACCGTCGAGGCATGGTTCGAGCAGGGCCACGTCGAGTGCCACCGCGCCGATCCACAGATGGTCCGGCCGTTCCTCGCCGCGTTGGGGCTCGACGTCGCCGACCTCCACCCAGCGGACGAGCCGACCGTGGCATCCCCCGGGAAACCACGACTCCTGATCCCGGTCGCGAATCGCCGGATACTTGGCGGCCTCGAACCGGACTTCGCACGGCTGGCCGCCGAAAGCCGCCGGTACGGACAGCTCGGTTGCTACGTCTACAGCCCGCCAACGACTCAACCGCGAACGGCGGCCCGGGTGTCCGCCCCGATCATCGGCGTCGACGAGGACGCGGCCAACGCCAACAGCACCGGATGCCAGGCCGCACACAGGCTGATCTCCGGCGCCACCGCAACCCTACCGACCAGCCGTTGGTAAGCCACCCTCGCACCCGAGCCGACTCCTCCAGGTCCTTGCCACCGTTACTCGGCAGCTCCGTGCACGGTTACTCGGGCGGCAAGGCTCTGACAGAGGCGGCATAGCCTGGTCTCGCACCATGCCGACGACCCGACAGGAGAGTGTTCTGTGACAGTCCGCGCACTGGGCGGAGCGTCGACCCGACTCGAGATCGCCCAGCAGCACGCGGAGCACGTGCTCGGGGAACGTAAGGCCAGGCGGATCGCCATGTTCGACAACGGCGCCCTGTACGTCAGAGCGGGTTCGGGAGCGACGGCTCTGGCCTGGCTCATCGACTTCATCGTGTACCTGTTCGGTTTCGGGGTGGGGTTCGTCGCGCTGGCCCTGGTACACGAGCCGATGGGCATCTCCGACGACGCCGTCGCCGGGGTGGCACTCTCATCGCTCCTCGTGGTGCCGCTGGTGTACGGCCTCTTCTACGGCAACGGCCGAGCACTCGGCGCGCTCCTGGCCGGCACGCAACTCGTGCGGGCCAGGGACGGCGGTCGAGTCGGCGCCAAGGCATGCTGGGCCATGCTGGTCAGAACGCTGTTCATGCCGGTGCTGCTCATCGCGGCGCTGGCTAACTCGTTCACCACTGGGTCAGCGGCGATTCCCGGTTCGGCCAAGCGGCTCAGCATCGACCCCGACGCCACCCGACAGCTCCACGCCGCCGGCATCCGTTGACCTGCCGCTGCGCCCCTTCGTGGTCAGGGCATGCTGATTGATCTGTCCGGGGCGCCATAACTGCCTCGTACTCGGTGAAGTCCTGTCCGTGACCGGTGCGAGACTGCCGCGCAATCGATCTGGAAGGCTTCGTGGGGGACCTCGGACAGTGGACCGTTCGACGACACCGTCACGTGGTCAGGGCCGGGCGGGATCGGTGGCCCGCACCAGGGGACGCCGAGACCCGTTGCGGCGGTGGTGATCGGGCTGGACCCGGGACAGAGTGTCAGAGGACGAATCGAACCTCCGGAAAGGCCGGGTGCGGGCCGCTGAGCATGCGCTGCCGCCGGTGGCGTAGGTGCAGTTCGAAGAAGGCGAGCGGGTAGGCCTGCTGGATGCGTACCGCCCGGGCCGGGTCGAGGGTGCCGATCCAGTCGGCGAGGTCGTCGTCGCTCATCCCGACGATCGACGCCAGCTGCGGGATCAGCCATTGCGAGTCGCAGTACGCCCCGTGGGTCGTTCCGTCGACGTGCACCTGGCGCCGCCACCCGTGCAGCAGCGGCCAGAACTCGGCAACGCCGGACTCTTCGCCGCCGGGGGTGAAGACCGCGGTCATCAGCATGAACGGCCGGTCGAGATCGGCGACGGGTGGTTGCGACAGCATCGGACCGTCGAGGCTGAGCCCGGCCCGCACGCGCGGGTCGGTGTTCATGACGAGGGCGGTGGCGGTCGCGCCCTTCGAGAAGCCGAACATGCCTATCCGGCGTGGGTCGAGAGCGGCGCCCAGGCCGGCCGGCAGCAGGCGGCATCGGGCGTCGGGGTTACGCCCGGCGGCGAGCTCCTCGACGCAGTCGAGGACGAATCGAATGTCGTTGTTGTGGTCCCATGGTGTGACCGACACGTCGTCGTCAGGGACGGTGAGGCTGCCGTCGGGAGACTCGCCGAACGAGTCGTACGGGTGGTCAACCGTGACGACCACGTAGCCGTGGCTAGCGAGTTCCTGCACGACGATGGTGGTCTCGGAACGGTGGCCGCCCGCGCCGTGGGAGAAGACGACGACGGGTCGCCGGCCGACTGCCTGGAGCACCGGAGCACCCTCGTGGCCGGCGGTGAGAGGCGCCGCCACGACATCGGCGTCGAATCCGTTGGCCGCGAGCAGCGCGGCCAACGGCGCGGCGGGCAGCCACGGTGCCACCGGATGTCGCCAGGCGTCCCGGCCGGCGGGATACCAGACGCTGGCGATGAGCTCGCGGTGGCCTCCTGGGCCGGCGACCGGGTCCGGCCGCGTCGAGTTCGGCTACCTGCGCACCCAACTCGACCTGACCGCAGGTCGGCGCCGATCTGGACCAGTTCGGCCCGGAGGGTGTCGCCCGCCGGATCCGGAATGGCGATGCTCATAGTGGCCTTCTTGTTGGCCGGGTCCATTCTGTGGTCGGCCGTCAGACCAGAATGCTGTAGGACGACGGTCATGACCCCCGGTTCGTCTTTGCCGCCGCGTCCGCCAGCTTCTCCACCGGGCTGAGCTGTGTCGGCGCGGATGTTTCCCCGCGCGGCGCCGAACTGTCGGTGGGTCCCGCACCGACACCGCAACCCGTGACCGAAAGACTCATCGCGGCAACGAGGACGACAACCGGAGCCGCTGTCCGCAGAGTACGCACTGACCTGTTTCCTTCCCATCGGCTTTCTTCCATCGACGAACCACGCGGATGCTACCCGCCCCGGTCGGCCCGGCATCATGCACACTGCCACCAGACAGCCCTTGATCCTTGATCTTCTTCCTAGACAAGAGGAATAATCGATCAAGGACTGTCCCTATGATCGGCCGATGTCGATGCCGCCACCCACAGGTTAAAGATCAAGGGCGCTGTTGCCTTGGCGGATCGGTGGACATGCCGAGTCCGCCAGCCGGGCACTGGTCAGATCGCTTGGGCCAGTTCGGTGAACGCGACCGTCACCCCGCAGACCGGGCAGGACGTCGGTGGCGATTTCGTAGTGTCCGCGTCGTAGGTTCTGCACGAAGGCATGGCCGGTAATGATCGTCTGGGCGGTGCGGTTGGAACGTAGCCCGCGCATGGGTCTGAGCCGGTGCTTGAGCTGGCTGTGATTGGCCTCGATCGGGTTGTTGGCGTGTCGTTCGACGTGGTGCCACGCCGATGGGACCAAGTCCTCCAACACCCTGGTGTAGACCGGGGCGGCGTCGGTGACGACTTCGCTGGGCGTGGCCTTCAGCGTAATCAGCGCCCGGTGGAGGAACCGCCGGGTTGCGGCGGCGTCCCGACGCGCCGAGACGAGCGCGTCGATGACCTGCCCGTGCTGGTCGACGGCCCGGTACACGTACCGCCAGACACCGTTGACCTTGACGTAGGTCTCGTCTACGAATCAGCGGTCACCCGGCGAGTGACGAACGAACCGGGCGGCGTCGGCCAGTAGCGGGGTGAACCGCTGCACCCACCGGTAGACCGTGACGTGATCCACCTCGACACCCCCGCTCGACCAGCAACTCCTCCACATCCCGGTGGGAGAGATCGAACCGGACCGCCAGCACAATCACCTCAGGCGGGAACCGGAACGCCGCGAACGCCGACGGCAGTGGGGACCAGGACCGGACACGAGACGACGACCTCACCGGCCAAGCAGACCACGCCAGGCAAGCCGAGGTCGATCATGCTTTGCTCAACGCAACAGACCCCGTGACTTCCTTCCCCTGGCCGAAGGACTCCGGACTCACGGTCGCCCACTGGTCGCATGGGTGAACTCCGAACTCATGAGGAATGCCGCGGAGATCGGTCAACTCCGGCTGGTGCGCGCCGCGTCGAGCTGACCGATCGTGCCGACCGGACGGCGACCCACGGCACCCAGACCAGTTCCAGCAGGATGCGCGGCCACACCGGCCCGACCGGGGTGCCTGGCAGCATCACCAGTCCCCGGTCGACGGCGCCGAGCAAAGCGAACACGCCGAGCGCCAGGGTGAGCCAGCCCAGCCCGCGCCGGCCGGTGCGGCGCAGGGACCAGCCCACCCCCAGCCAGCCGACGCCCAGCAGCGCCAGGCCCAGGGAGGTCAGCCAGGTGCCCTCGTACGCAGTGCCGAAGACGCCCACCACCAGACCGGCGAGCGCTACCGCACTGGACGCGGTCCAGAGTGGATCGCGTCGACCCAGCCGGGCCCACAGGACCAGGATTAGCACGCCCAGCAGCACCGCCTCGCCGGTGGCCGCCCGCACCTCGATCCGGTCCAGCCCACGCGCCCCGAACCAGTCACAGCCCGCCGGGATCCGGCGCTCCGACAGCGAGTAGTCGGCACAGACGTACAGCTTGAGGGTCTTGCCGGGCTCGGCGACCGCGCGGTTGACGCCGAGTCCGGCGGGCATCTCGTCGGCGCCGCAAGCCGGCAGCACCCGCGGCTCGGCGCCGGCCGCCGGGCGTTGCCAGCAGGACCCCCGGCCCTGGCCGTCCCACCAGAAGTCCATCCCGTTCGGTGCCCGCGTGCCATCGCGGCGGACGCCGAGCCGGTTGCCGAGGTACCGGTTGTGGTGCGAGGTGTCGAACTGGGCCGCGAATCCGGTGTCGCCCCGGACGAAGCCGGGCACCCACGAGGTGACGAAGCCGGCGTACGCGTGGCCGTACACCCAGTTGTCCCGCCAGATGTTGTAGTTGCCACCCGGGTTGATCACTCCGGTGCCGGGTGGCAGGCCGACCGCCGGGCACACCACGCCGTCCTCGTAACCCCGCTCGGCGTACGGCTTGGCGCAGGTGCCGTCCCGGACGTACCGGTAGTAGTCCTCGTTGTTGTCGCCGATGACGTTGCGCTCGAACTTCGCGTGGTTCTGCGGCATGCCGGGGTGGTCGGGAAACGCCGAGTCGGTAGCCACCCCGGCGGCGTTGTTCGTGAACTCGTTGTCGTGCGCCCACACCGAGTCCCCGGCGGTCCCCGAATAGCCGAGCAGGTTGTGGTGCGATTTGCAGCCCGTGATTTCGATGGCGTACCGGTCGACCTGGTGACCACGATCCGCGTTGATGTTCGAGGCCGCTCCCGGGTAGACACCGGAGTCGCCGTTGCCGTACGCCTCGCAGCCGGTGTAAAGGCCGTGGTCGTCGGCGAAGGTGAGGAACCCGTACTCGTCGTTCCACCGGCCGATCGCCCGGTCGATGACGAAACCGTCGGTCTCCAGGATGTAGACGGCGTTGAAGGTGGTCCGCTGGGCCGTCAGGTTGCGCAGGTAGAAGCCGTTGGCGCGGTCGGCCCGGATGGCGTTGAGCTTCTGGTACTGCGCGTCCACCACCACGTCCAGCGGACCGGCGCCGGTCCCCTCGATCTGCAGGTCCCGCTTGCCGATGACCGCCACCAGGTTCTGCACGTGCGGGCAGGCCACCTGTTGTTCGTAGGACATAACCTGGTAGAGCCGGTTGCCGGACCAGGGTGCGTCCAGTTCAGCGCAGGCGCCGGTGGGCGGGGCGAGGCTCGGCTCCTCCCGGTAGACCCCCGGCAGCATCAGGATCCGGGTGCCGGGCAGCCGGGCCGCGTCCACCGCGTCCTGAAGGTGCCGGTAGCCGGAGCGCTGGCATTCGTCGTACAGCGCCTGGTTGCTGGTGCGCAGCTCGGCCGGGAAGCCGGCGACCCGGGCGGTGAAGTCCGCCGCGTCGGTCTTGCAGACCAGCAGCCGCGGGCCGTCGGTGCGGTACGCCGGCACGCTTCCGGTGCCGTCCGGATAGACCGGCTGCCGTTCGTCGTGCGCGGCGGCCGGGGCCGCCGACGCCAGACCAAGGAGCAGGAAAATGCCAGCCACAGCGACCCTGACCAATGCCTTCATGGCCGGAGATTAGAGGAACTTTCGCGTTTCGACCATCCCCCGCCCGGGGTGGTATCACCGGGTCTGTTGCGTTGAGCAAAGCATGATCGACCTCGGCTTGCCTGGCGTGGTCTGCTTGGCCGGTGAGGTCGTCGTCTCGTGTCCGGTCCTGGTCCCCACTGCCGTCGGCGTTCGCGGCGTTCCGGTTCCCGCCTGAGGTGATTGTGCTGGCGGTCCGGTTCGATCTCTCCCACCGGGATGTGGAGGAGTTGCTGGTCGAGCGGGGGTGTCGAGGTGGATCACGTCACGGTCTACCGGTGGGTGCAGCGGTTCACCCCGCTACTGGCCGACGCCGCCCGGTTCGTTCGTCACTCGCCGGGTGACCGCTGATTCGTAGACGAGACCTACGTCAAGGTCAACGGTGTCTGGCGGTACGTGTACCGGGCCGTCGACCAGCACGGGCAGGTCATCGACGCGCTCGTCTCGGCGCGTCGGGACGCCGCCGCAACCCGGCGGTTCCTCCACCGGGCGCTGATTACGCTGAAGGCCACGCCCAGCGAAGTCGTCACCGACGCCGCCCCGGTCTACACCAGGGTGTTGGAGGACTTGGTCCCATCGGCGTGGCACCACGTCGAACGACACGCCAACAACCCGATCGAGGCCAATCACAGCCAGCTCAAGCACCGGCTCAGACCCATGCGCGGGCTACGTTCCAACCGCACCGCCCAGACGATCATTACCGGCCATGCCTTCGTGCAGAACCTACGACGCGGACACTACGAAATCGCCACCGACGTCCTGCCCGGTCTGCGGGGTGACGGTCGCGTTCACCGAACTGGCCCAAGCGATCTGACCAGTGCCCGGCTGGCGGACTCGGCATGTCCACCGATCCGCCAACGCAACAGCGCCGAACGGGTCATGCTGGCCAGCACGTCGATCCGGTGTGTGCCCAGCAAGGACAGCGGTGGGACGTACACGATGGCGAACCTGGTGGCTGCCCGGGAGCTGGGCCTGCCGGTGGTGCTGGTGGACCGGCCGACCCGATCGCCCTGCCTGCGGCGGTCGGCGACGTGCCGGCGGCGCTGGCCTGGCTGGCGACGCGCTGCCGCACCGGTAACCGGCGCGCCGGGCGATCCGTCGGCCGCCCGGCGCCGGTCACCGGTAGCTCACCGATAGACGTACGGGTAGGGCGAACAGCGCGCCCGTCACCGCGACCGTCACCAGCGCCTTCCGAAATACCCCCATGAGTTCCCACTATCGCAACGCGGCCCGGTTTCGGGCTGTCCCCCGCATCGTCGGACAGATCGGCTTCGGTCCGGCTACAACGGCAGACCACCGCACCTGCCGTCAGCAGGTCACGGGTAGTACTGGACGTACAGGTAGGTGGTCCACCAGCCGTTGTCCCGGCACTCGTAGAACTTGTACGCCCCGAACGCCACCCCGATCTGCCCGGTCCGGTTGCAGATCTCCCAGCCCTCCTCGAACGGGAAGGTCGTCCATTGGTCGATCGGCCCCACCCAGTCGGCGGCCGTCGCGACGGCCTCCTGCCCGGCCACGCCGGTCCGCTCGGCGGCCACGGCCGGTCCGCCGGACCCGAGCCCACCGGCGAACAGCGCGCCGGTCGCCGCGACGGCCAGCGCCGCTCTCCAGAGCATCCTCATCTGTCCTCCTGAATCCGCGCCGCCCCTCCTCGGGCGGTCCATCGCATCCTCGGACCGGTCGACTTCAATTCGGCTTCAGCTGCGGCCAGCCAGGCCACGCCACCGCGCGGTGACAGCGCCGCCAGCCGAGGACCGGCCACCGGCGACAGAGCCGGCGAAAACAGAGCCGGATATGGGTCTGTCTCGCTAATACGGCAGCCGCCGTTTGAGATCTTGCTGGTGAACCGGGGTGGACGCGAGGCGGCCACCGCGTGATCGTCTGTGCGTTGTGGACACATCATCAGATCTGGCGGTGGCCGCGTGCCACAGCGTAGCGGTTGGTCGGTGGGAGCGGGTGCTGGCCGGGGTGCTGGGGTGCTTCGCGGGCCGGTTCGGGCGGGTGGAGCCGCGTCGTGCGGCGGGAGAGTTCGTGACGGGCCTGCTGGCCGATCTCGAGGTGAAGACGTGTTGGCAGTTGGCCGAGCGGGCCGGGCACGTCCGGCCGGATGCGATGCAGCGGCTGTTGTACCGGGCGGTGTGGGACGCCGATGCTGTCCGTGACGACCTGCGGCAGCTGATCGCCGGCCGGTTCGGCGGTCCGGACGCGGTCTTGGCCGTCGACGAGACCGGTGACTTGAAGAAGGGCATTCACACGGTCGGGGTGCAGCGCCAGTACACGGGCACGGCGGGGCGGATCGAGAACAGCCAGGTCGGGGTGTTCCTGGGCTACGCCGGCGCCGATGGGCACACGTTGATCGACCGGCGGGTGTACCTGCCTGCGTCGTGGACTGACGACCGGGACCGCTGCGCAGCTGCCGGTGTGCCCGACGACATCGAGTTCGCGACCAAGCCGGAGTTGGCCGCTGACATGATCACCGCGGCCCTGCATGCGGGGGTGTCGGCCGGGTGGGTGGCCGCGGACGAGGCCTACGGCAACAGCACCGCATTCCGCGCTGGCCTGCGCGAACATCAGATCGGCTACGTCCTTGCGGTGTCCTGCAGCCACCTGGTTCCCCTCGACGACGGCAAGACCCGCATCCGCGCCGACCGGATCGCGGCTGACCTGCCGGCTTCGGCGTGGCAGCGCCGCTCAGCCGGCGCCGGATCCAAGGGGCCACGCTTCTACGACTGGGCCTGGCTCGACGACGTGTGCACCGACGCCGACCCCGACGACGGCGGCGGCCGGCACAGCCTCCTGATCCGCCGCAACACCACCACCGGGGAGCTGGCCTTCTACCGCTGCTGGACCCCGCAACCGGCCACCCTCGCCCAACTCGTGCGGGTCGCCGGGATCCGCTGGAGCATCGAGGAGAGCTTCCAAGCCGCCAAGAGCCAGGTCGGTCTGGACCAGCACCAGGTCCGCCGCTGGGACTCCTGGCACCGGTTCACCACCTTGGCCCTGGCCGCCCTCGCCGTCCTGACGATCTGCGCCGCCGACGCGACCGACGACGACCCGACCGACACCGGACTGATCAAGCTGACCGTCAACGAGATCCGCCGCCTGATCAACGCCTGCATCATCCGCCCGATCACCGACCTCGCCCACCGTTTGCACTGGTCAGGCTGGCGCCGCCGACATCAAGCCCGAGCCCGACGATCGCACTACACACGCCGCCTCAACCTCGAACTTCAGCCATGATCCCGAACGGCGGCTGCCGTACTAGAATCTGGATTTCGGCTCTAGGTGACCTTGGCCGGGGCGACTACCATGCGTAACAGCCATCCTGACCTGCCGATATTCGGCGGCCCTTTTCTGGATTCGCGGGCGAAGATCCGGACGAATGGCTTTACGTTCGATAGCGGGGGCAAAGACCGCTCCCTGCGGATTAAAAGTCCTCAGCTCTGCCGATTGAGGGTGCGATCCGTCAGGCCGCACCGGAGGGGGCCATCGGCGATCCCGGCGGCTCATCCTACGGGGCACGCACGCTGCCAGGTTGGGTGCGCGAGGCCTTGGTGCTCTGCCACGGGGCTTGATCAGTGAGCCCGGTAGAGGTTGACCGTCTCCGGGCTTGCCACCGTCGCCGCCGCTTCTACCCTCACCGCCGTGACCACTACCACCGAACTCGGTGCCGCCCTCGTCACCTGGCACGCTTGGTGGTGGCCGGCCCGCGCCCAGTTCAGCGCCGTGTCTGTAGTACGGTCTGCGGTCGGCGGGCCCGGGCCCAACCGCAAACGCCGGGCCCGCCCCTTCTTCCTGGGCTGGGCGTGACCGGCGAAGCCAGGCGAGCCAGCGGCGGGCAGTGCCGGTGATGATACCGCCGTTATGGTCACGACGTGCCGCCGGCAGCACCTCGGCGAACACCTCGTCCACCTCGGGCCGCAATCCCAGGTCGGAGTCGCCTGCGCGTCGAGTTCGTGCTTCAGGGCGGGCCACCAGCCACGCCCTCGACACGGTCTGAATCGACCCCACTGCGGGCTCCCATCCGACGGGTGGCGCTGCGTCGGAAAGCTTCCTGACGCCACTCAAGTCCACCGCTCCTGACAGCCGGCCTCCGGCGTCCGGGATGCCAGGACCAAGGAGAAGGTGGTTGGCAAATGTCGAACACCCTCGAAACGGACGTTCGACATGAGCCTGTCGTCGGCGCCTGGATCTGGGATCTGGATCTGGCTCAAATTTCGTGATGAGGGTGGACCCCGATCAGGGAGTGTGTCGATTTCCGTGTTTGGGCCTGTGGTGTGATCGATGCTGTTAGATGGTGATCCGGTCGCCGTAGGCGAGGATCAGGGCGTTGAGGGCCTTGGCCCAACCGTAGACCCGGCCGGTGATGCTCCCGCCGCCCTTACGTTTCTGCTGGACGACGAGGTAGAGGACCTTCATCGCGGCCTGCTCGGTCGGGAAGTGCCCGCGTCTGCGGGCGGCTTGGCGGAACCGTGTGTTCAGGCTCTCGATGATGTTGGTACCCGGTATGAAATCAGGTGGAGGCCCGCGTGGTGTTCCGCTGGTCCGGCACTCTCGGTCGGGCATACGGTGTGACCGTCCGGAACAGGGGCCTTCGGGGAACACGTATGGGCAGGCCGTTCTTGCTCGATGGGCTGCGAGCCCGTGTTAGTAGTTGGCCGCCCCTGCGACTGGTCCGGCTGCGCTGCGAGCGCGTATCCGTAGGTGTCGTTCCGTCCCAGCGGTTCCCCACCGATCGAGCAGCGGAGGGAGCAGATGATGGTCCGCTATATCGGCATGGACGTGCACCGCGAGTTCGCGCAGCTGGCGGTCGTCGAGGACGGCCTCGTGCGTGACGAGGGCCGCATCGGCGTGACGTCGGAAGCGCTGCGGCAGTGGGCCGCCGGCCTACGGGCTGATGACCAGGTCGCGTTGGAGGCGACGGGTAACAGCGACGCGATCGCGACCCTGTTGACCCCTGTTGTCGGCAGGGTGGTGGTGTCGAACCCGTCGAAGACCCGGGCGATCGCCGAGGCGAAGGTCAAGACCGACAAGGTCGACGCCCGGATTCTGGCGCAGCTGCTGGCGGCGGACTTCCTGCCACCGGTGTGGCTACCCGACGAGCGGATCCGTAGCCTTGTGGATGCCGAAAACCTCATCCCTCCTGGTCACGGCTTTTTGATCAGCCGGCCTTGGAGTGGTCGGTCCCGGCGGATTCGAGCGGCTAAATCGCGACAGTGGCCGACGTCGAGCGCTGCGCGACGATGGGGTGTGCTGCTCCGACTGGCGTACCTCGGCGTGACCAACACTCTGGCCCTGCTGCGGCTGCTGCCGATGAGCGACCGAGACAAGGACGCCGAGATCCTCGCGTTACGGCACCAGATCATGGTCCTCGAACGGCAACTGCACGGCGACCGGGTCCGGTTCACCCCAGCGGACCGGGCGTGGCTGGCGGCTCTGCTGCACCCGCTACCGCGAACCGTACTGAACCAGCTGCGGCTGCTGGTCCGCCCGGAGACCGTGCTGCGCTGGCACCGCGATTTGATCGCCCACCGGCATGCAAGGAGTTCCCGGCCCCACCAGGCCGGACGGCCCCGAACAATCCGGTCGATCCGCCGGCTGGTCCTGCGCCTGGCCTCGGAAAACAACAACTGGGGATACCGCCGTATCCACGGCGAACTACTCGTCCTGGGCGTCAAGGTCGCCGCCTCCACCGTCTGGGAGATCCTGAAAGAGGCGGGCGTCGATCCGGCACCTCAGCGCACCAGCAGCACCTGGGCGACGTTCCTACGCTCCCAGGCCCACGCCATCATCGCCGCCGACTTCCTCGAGACGACCACACTGACCGGCACCCGCCTCTACGTCCTGGCCGTCATCGAGCACGCCACCCGCCGCATCCGGATCCTCGGTGCCACCGCGCACCCCACCGCAGGCTGGGTCACCCAGACCGCACGCAACCTGGTGATGGACCTCGAAGACGCCGGCTGCCAGGTGAAATACATGATCCGAGACAGGGATGGCAAGTACCCAGTCCTGTTCGACACCGTCCTCGCCGACGCCGGTATCGACATGGTCCTCAGCGGAGTCCGGGTACCCAGGATGAACGCGATCATGGAACGCTGGGTCCGGACCTGCCGGCGTGAACTCCTCGACCGGACGCTGATTCTCCACCAACGGCACCTGCTGCACGCACTCCGCGAATACGAGGTCTTCTACAACGAGCATCGCCCTCATCAGGGCATCGCCAACGTCCGGCCACTCGCGCCACTGCCCGAACTGATCAGCGACCCGGACCGTCTCATCCACCTGAACATCCACCGACGTGACCGCCTCGGCGGCATCCTCCACGAGTACTAACATGCCGCCTGAGCTGCTCGGATGACATTTTCGGCAGGTCCAGTGTCACCGGCGATCACATAGAACGCGTGGATGTCGCCGACGGTCAGGGTGTAGACGGTGGCGGTATCGGTCCAGCGCTTGTTTGCGGTGATCTGAACCCAGGTGCCGGCTGCAATCTGGACGAGCTGTCCAACCTGCAACGCAGCCATCCGGACAGCCCACGATGATTCACATCGAACGGCGCAGATCGAGGCAACCCGCCGACGGGCGCCTGATCGGTCACAGAATCAATCTCAAGATCATTGCATCCGATCAACCAGTACGTGCCCACAACTTACACACCTGTCGAATATAGGTAGCCGTTTATATTCTTGCGCTAGCGTTCGGAGGGCCTTCTCGACCTCAGCACGAGCCACTGGCCCACCGTTGGCATGATCGATGCCGGAACGCGTCGCCGAAAGCTCTTCCGGACTACGCCAATTACCCTCGTCATAAAGCCTAGCCTGATCGGCGGCTATCTTGTGGAAAGTTTCACGGGCGATCTTCCATGCATCCTCTAACCTATACCATGCGGCCTGAAGGGCAAAAACCTGCTCAGCCAGCTCATCAACCTCACCATACCGTAGAGGATTTGGCCAATGGACAGTTTGCAAATGCTTCAATTCAATAATCTCAACAATCAACCCAACCATCGAGGCGGCCGATCCATTCCCCAATATTTCTGCCAGCAGCCCCATCCCAATTGACGGCATCTGAGGCAAATTTTGATTCACCACACATTCCTCACTTCGCAAACCACAGCCGGGTCTTACCCAGCGTCTCCGCAAGATCAGCCGAATCGGACACACTTAACCCTCCAGCTCTTGCAACGTTAACGCAGTGTGTCACGCAGCTATTGCTAACCCAGTCATATTCGGCTTGTCGGCCCTCGTTTCTGACCTTCCTTTGATATTCACGCGCGCCGGCGGGATTCGGGATCCGGATCGTCACTGAATCAATCGGCTTCATCGAGGAGTTCGGGCCGATCGGTTCTATAAAGGTACCGCCAGAGTATTGGGTCTGATGGGTATTGAGTGGCATACCCGGGCAGTCACAGATAGCAACGGAGAAATGGGGTAAGCCGCCATCACCTTCGTATTTGTACACGGTCATCGTGCCGCAGTTGTGGACGAGCAATGGGACGTCGCCCGCCAGCACGTAATACGTGTGGACGTCGGAGACGGTGAGGTTGTAGACGGTCGCTGTCTCGGTCCAGCGCTTGATCGCGTTGACCTGAACCCAGGTTCCGGCTGCGGTTTGGACGAGCTGGCCAACCTGCAGTTCGGACGCTGGCAGCCATGCCCTCAACTCGGGCAGCCAGAACGGATGCCCGGCGGTCGCTACCACCGCGCCAGTGGCCCCGCCAGCCGCACCGTCGAGATCAACGGAGATTTCGACCAGGTTCTTCACACCCTGACCGACAATCGTGGCCACAACTGTCTTGACCGCCGTCTCCCCAGTCTCCGGGTCGGTTGCGATGACTTGATCGCCAACCTTGACCTCATCGATCGGCTTTGAGGTCCCATCGGCCATACGCACTCGACTGCCGCCGGTGAAGCTGTTGCTCTCGCACGAGCCGCCACTCTTGCCGCCTTTTCCGCGCCCCCCGCTCTTTCCGCCTATTCCTCGACCGGAGCCTGTGCCGAATTCTTCCGCGTTTGCGATACCATGCAGCTTGATAATCTGCCATTCATAATCGCCGCAGTCCATTGCGCCACAAGCAATCATCAGGACGCTCGTGGCATCCCATGAACATTCGAAGTTGCAATGGTCGCCACCATACATCCGGTAGAACGTGCCCTTAGCCTGCCGGTATGCCTCTTCGAGACCCGGAGGCGCCCCCGGCGGAATCCGCAGTCCGTCGAACGGCACGGGCACCTTTGTTTCAGCCCTGTCCTGGCGCCAGGTGGCCTCGCGAAGCCGCCGCTTCTGCTCGTTGATCCGCTGCCGGCGCTTCCGATCCCGCTCCGCGGCGATCTTCGCACCGTTCCGGTAGTGCTTCTTGTACGGGCTGTTCGAGTAGGACGCCGCCTCCAGCGAACCGATCCGACCGGCGTACACGTCGTCGGGCAGCAACCCTGTCGGGTCGGAACGGGTGACCGGGTCGTTGTTGGCATAGCTGTAGCCGTTCCACTGCTGCGGATCCATCAGGTCCTGCACGGGATCCACGCTGATAAACCGGCCGATCGCCGGGTCGTACTCCCGGGCACCGAGGTGCGTAAGACCCGTGGTGGAGTCCTGGGTGCCGCCGACGAAGCCCTTCTCCGTCGGCCAGCTTCCGGCCGGCGGCTGTACTCCACGTGGCCCGCCGAACGGCGTCGACCTGCGGTGGATGATGTTCCCGTCGTCGTCGACGACCGCCTGCCCCGTGCCGTGCTGGTCCGCAGCCAGGTATGACAGCCCGTCGACCTTGCGTACGATCGCACCGCCGCCCGGCACCGGGTAGTACCGGGTGCCGTCGACCGCCCTGGTCGCGTGGTCGAGCCGCAACTCCATCCCCGGTAGGTAGAGCGTTGTGGCGTCCGGTTCCTTGCGCAGGATCCGAGCACCGTCTACGTCGTAGATGAAGCTGGTGGTCCTGCCGACCTCGGTGACTGACTCGACCCGCCCCTCCGGGTTCCAGACGAGGTCCTGTTCTTCGCCGACGGCGGTACGCCGGGTCGTGTTACCCGCGTCGTCGTACTCGTAGTTGTACAGCCGATCTCCGGCCGAGGTCCGCTCGGTTACCCGGGTCAGCGTGTGCGGCTGCGGCTGGCCCGGTTCCGGGTACTCATAGTCGCGCTCGACCAGAGACGAGCCGCCCGCCGCATGTTGGGTCTCGGTTGTCCGGTTACCGACCACGTCATAGGTGTAGGAGTGGTGGTACGGCGCGACCCCACCGACCCCACTGGTCGCCGGTCCCCCGGCGCACGGATCGGTCGCGGTGCTCGCCGTGGCCCACGCCCGGACGAGTTGGCGCAGGTAGTCGTAGTTGAAGCACTGGATGTCGCGGATCCCGCTGGGCGTGTCCGCGATCGACGTGACGTTGCCCGCCGGGTCGTAGCCGTAGCGGGCATCGATGTCGACGACCGGGGCGGTGCTACGGTCCAACCGGTGCCGGCTGAGCCGCTTCGAGCCCTGCTCGTACTCGTACGTCGACCACACCAGACCGGACCCGAGCGCGATCTGCGACTGGAGTACCTCGCCGGTCGAGGCGTAGTCGACGGCGGTCAGGTACGGCACGACACCCTCGGTGCCGATGAGCCGCCGTATGCTGTCGTACTCGTTCACGACGACCTCGAACGGTAGGCCGCCGCCGTCGGTCATGCCGACCGACTGGACAGTGCCGTCCCAGTTGTATTCCGTGCCGAAGCCGTAGAGCCCGGCCAGTTCCGCGCCGGCTGCCGCAGGCACCTCATACCAGGTCTGGTGCGGCCGGTAGAACTCGTCATAGTCCGTGTAGTAGGTGGTGTACTCGGCATCGTCGGCGAACCGGGTGGTGCTGGAAAGTTGCCCGAGCGTCGGGTCGTCGTATCGCCACCGGCTGAGCAGCTCACCGGTCTCGGCCGCACCGTGGTAGGTGCCGGTCTTGCGGCCGATCTCGTCAAAGGTGTGGCTGATCGTCTTGCCGGCGCCGTTGGTGCTGCTGACCAGCCGGTCGAGGTCGTCGTAACGATACGTCGACGTGCCCGCGTCCGGGTCGACCGTCTCGATCTTCCGGCCCCGCTGGTCGTAGGAGTGCCGCCAGATGTTGCCCGCCGGATCCTTCATCGTCGCGAGGTGGCCGGCCGACGTGTAGGTGTACTCGGTCTTGTCGGCGTCCCCGGACGGACCGCTGCCCTTGTACTGCCGAATCTCCACGACCTTGCCGAGGGCGTTGGTGAACGTGGTGCGCGGCGTTCCGCCCTCCGGCGGGTCGACGGAAACCCAGTCACCTCCATAGGTCGTCGTCGTGCGCCATTTCTCCACCCCGGCGACAGCGAAGATCTCGTGCCTTACCCGGTCCGCGCCGTCGTAGACGAAGAGCGTCTGTCCGTCCACGTCGCCGTTGTTGACTGGAAGTATCTCTGCGCGTGGCGCACCGACCGCCGGGTATGGGTCGTAGGTCTTGTCGACCTGCCCGGTAGGGGTGTAGAAGGTGTCGGCGACCAGGCGGAGCGTGCCCGGTCCCTCGGTCTGGGACTGCCTGGCCCGCAGGAATCCGTCGTACAACTGGTAGCTGACCCGGTAGGTGGCGTCGACGCGCCGCTCCTCCGACTTGACCGCGACCGCTTTGTCGGTTTCGATCAGGTAGGTGTACTTGAAGTTGGGCGCCAGTCCCGGCACGGTACTGGTGTTCGGCAGCCACACTTTCGCCAGCCGGCCGAGTGGGTCGTACTCCGAAAGCGTCTTGTAGCCGTTTGGATCCTGCACGCCGATCTGGGTGCCCCAGGCCGGGTGGTATTCGGTGACGGTCTCATGCTCCAGCGGATTGACCTGGACAACCTTCGTCGTCAGGCCGTGCGTCTCGGTATAGGTGGTGCGGGTGACCTCGCCGAGCGCGTTGGTCGCGGTCAGCGGCCGACCGTAGCTGTCGAACGTTCCTTCGGCGACCCGCACGTAGGTCGGGGTGGTGCCGTCGTGGCTGGCCAGCCGTTCGGACCGGGTGGGATTGCCCGTCGTCGGCGGGACCCCATAGGCCTTGCCGTCGAACCAGGTCCGGACGTCGTTGAGGAGCTGCGTCCGGCGGTCCGGTGTGGCCGAGCACAGCACCGACACCGTTTCGGTCCGGGCGATGAGGGAATAGAGGTGGGCCGTTGGGTTGTCCGCGTAGGTTGACCGAGTGCAGTCCTCGTCACCGTCCTTGCTGACGTCGCCCTCGTTCTCGCTCCGAACGATCCGGCCGTAGGTCGTTTCGAAGACCGAGGAACTCCTCGTCTCCCGCCATTGGCCGGACCCGAGTGCGGTCAGGCTACGGGTGGCGGTGGTGTTGACGAAGTACGCCCGCTTGGTCATCCCGCTGTGCGACTCGGTCGCGGTGTTGTGCCGCCACGGCGTGCTGAGCGTCTTCGTCATCTCGGTCGCGCCGTCGAACGACTTGCTCTCGTACTCGAAGCCGGAGTACTCGTCGTGGTCGACGTGGCTGGTTCCGGTCGAGTCGGTGACGGTGATCGAGCGGGTGCCGCCGGTCGGGTTCTTGTCGCCGTGCATGCCGCGCAGGTAGTAGTACTCGTTCCTGGTGGTCATGGTCTGGCCGCTGCCGCTGGTCACCTCGACCCGGCCGTAACCGCGCCACTCGCTCCAGGTCAGGTCCTTGGCCTTGGTGATTCCGTCCGGCTCGCTGTGCCGCCAGGCCGCGTCGCCGTGGTACCTGTACCGGGTCACCATGTCCGGGGCACCACCGGTCCGGTCGGTGCCGATCACCTCGGCGACGACGTACTTGTGGAACCAGTCCGTGATGTCGTTCTCGGTACCGGTCGGATCCCACTTCACCGGATAGCAGCGTCGGGTGCTGTTCCCCGGAGTCGGCAGGTTGCCCTCGGTGCAGTCCTCGTCCGCGTAGGTGATGTCGAGCTGGCCACCCGTGTCGGTGTAGACGGTCGCCAGCCGGAACCGAACCAGCGGCGCGACCTGGTCCCCGGTCTTGTCGATGCGGTTCGGTTTCTGCAGACCGGCGAATTCGATGTACGGCATGTCGATGCTGCCGTTGACCAAACCGGTGTGGGTCAGCTTGTAGAGCCAGAGGGTCCGGCTGCCGTCACCATTGTCGGTGAACAGATGCTCGAGCTTCCACCGATCCACCGGGGTCCACCCGCTGGCGCCCCGAATCTCAGTGGTGACGGCGGTGAGCCGCTTCCGGGTCCAGAACGTCGGACTGACCTGGTCCAGCTTGCACTTGGTGTCCTTGGCACAGTTGCGGTCCCACGGCACGTCGTGCCAACGGGCGGCCGTGGCGTCGGTCAGATCCTCCGGGTCGCAGTTGGCGGGAGCCGAGAGGCACCGCTCCGCGGTGTCGAACCGGACCCGGGCCGGGGCGTTGGTGCTGTAGACCGCGCCGTCCCGCTGGCCGTAGTCGATTCGCTTGAGCCAGCCGCCCCGGTGGTACTCGTCGCCGTTGACGTCGGTACGCCCACCACGCGCGTAGTAGTTACTCTCCCGACCGTAGAAGTACGAGACGACCTGACCGTTGCGGTCCTTGACATAGTCGAGGTTCCACCGCCACGCCTGGTCGCAGTACGACTCCGCGAAGGTGGACTTCTTGCACGGCTCGTCGACCCCGTTCACAGTGTCGTCCCCGTAGACCGGCACGGTCCAGGTGGAGAGGGTCTCCTCCTTGTTCGCGGACCAGCCGGGCAGTCGGTTCAGGCCGAAGTAGTACTCGATGCCGTCGACGGTAGTAATCCGCCAGTACTCGCCGTCGTTGTCACCGTTCGTCGCGCCGGCCAGCTTCTCGATCTTGGATCCGTCGTCACTGGCCGGCCGCCAGGTGTTGCCGTCCCTCACCAGCTCGGTGGAGGACCCGTTGAGCAGCATCGTGGCGTTGTCGAACGCCCAGCACTGGTCGGCGGACTGGTCGTGGCCGTCGTCCTTGCACGACTTGTACCGCCGCTCGATGTGACCCGGCTCGTAGCTGAAACCCTCACCGATCCAGGAACCCTGGTTGTTGGTGGTCGCGGTCCGCCCGTCCACCGCCTGCGACGAGTACGCCAGACCGACGTTGGGCCCGCCCTCACCGGGAACCGGCGGCATCCGCAGCGGGTATGACCAGGTGAACCCACCGCTCGACGCCGAGACCGACCACTTGGCCGACGGGGAGAGCTGGGTGGCCGCGTACGAGCCCTGCGAGGAAGAGTCGGCGGCGACCATCGCGTAGAGACCACTGCCGCCGGCCGGGGTGGTCGCCTCGGCGGCCAGGGTGCGGTCCTCGCCGTTGTTGCGGGTCGGCACCGGCTCTGCCGCGCACTCCGCCCGGTCCGGCGTGCTCAGCGCACACTCGGGGAGCCGCGCCAGACGCAGCCGCGCCCCGAAGTCACCGCCGTAGAGGTTGGCGATCCCTTCGTACCCCACGGTCAGCCCGACCTTTGCGGCGGACCGTTGCCCATCCGTGCGACCCAGCCGGAACACCGGGCCGTCGACCCGGGCTCGCTGGGACGTCGCGCGGTCCAGCACCTCGACCCGGACCCGGCCCGGAGTCGAGACATCGCCAGCGGCGGCGCGCTCCCCGGCAGCCGGCGGGGCGACCGAGACGGTGAGCCCACCGGCTTTCACACCGGCGGCCGATGCGGCCCTGCCGGCAGGTGCGGTGGTCACGGGAATCTCCGCCGAGCCCGGCGCCGGCCAGGAGACCGGTACGGAGTCCTGGACCGCCGCCTCGAACGCCTCGTTCGGCTTCCGGTCCTTGACAGCCAGCGCCGGACGCTCCGGGACCTTCCGGGTCGGGTCGACGACCTCCGGCCTCTCCTGGCCGGCCGGTGCGGCCGAGGCCGGTGAGCTGGCCAACTCGGCCAGGGCGACGCACATCACCCCGGCCATCACCCAACAGAGCGGCCTGACCACCCGGCGCTGGAACGCGCCGGACGCGACCAAGACTCGGGAGAACATCGATTCCTCCAGGACGGGTAGTCAGGGGCATGGTCGGCCATTGGGACGGCCGGCGGGCCCGGATAGGGACCCGCCGGTCGTCCCGGTCGTCAGTAGGTCGGTTGTTCCCGGAGCGGGTTGGTTATCCGCTGGACCAGGGTCCGGTCGGCGACACCGCTGTAGATTCGGACGTCGTCGATGGCGCCGGACAGGTGCTCGCCGTGCGCGTTGTCGACAAAGGCCCGGCCGAGCTGCAAGCCTCCGGCCGCATGGAACGGCGAGACCAGATCAATCGACTCGACCACCTCACCGTTGAGGTAGAAGAGCATCTCCCGGGTGTAGCCGTTGTAGACCACCGCGACGTGGTCGCCTCGGCCGTTCGTCTTCGGCGCCTGCTCCGAGTCCCGAACGATCGGTTCAGCGTCCGCCACGTCATTGTCGCGTACCGCCAGTTGCCATCGGCCTTCGGCGGTGCACCGCACGCTGACGGCGGTGTTATGCGCCCCCTTGAGGGACAGCACGGTCATCGGGGTGCCGAAACAACTGCTCTCCAGCCGGACGCGGGCGGCGATCGTGAAGCTGCCTGCCGTGTCGGCGTTGGCCGTCGTGCTGGCGTACGAGGCGGGCTCGCCGCTCAGCGACAGGTGGCCGCCGCCGAGCAGCGCCGTCGCCGGATGGCGGAAGATGGACGCCTCGGCGCCGAGGGTCTGGCCGGTACCGCCGTCGTACTCCGGGCTGGTCGTTCCGGCCACGGTGTTGAGCTGCCAGTACGCCGTCCGGCGCGGAGCCGTCTTCTTCAGCCCGTCAACCTCACCGGCTTGGACCAGCCGGTCGAAAACGGAGACGTCCGCCAGGTCGCCGCCCCAGTGATCGGTGTAGCCGTGCTTGGTCAGCCGGCGGCCCAACTGGACGGCACCCCGGGACTTGCTCTGGGAGCGCCGCTGCGCGGTCACCGGCGCCGCGTCGCCGACCTGGAGCGACATCACCCGCTGTACGCCGTCGTAGCTCGCGGCCAGGAACGTCCACCCAGTGGTTGCCCCGGGAACGGAGACCTTCCACTCGCCCAACGAGACGACGTCGTTGACCGGCATCCGGAAGACCCATGCGCCGCCCTCGACGCCGAGGCTGAAGCCCGGTTCGCCGGAGCCGTCCTGGCTGACCGCCACCTGCCGCCGGTTGACGTCGGTCACCTTCACCCAGGCGGTCACCGCGAAACTGTTCGCGGTGTCGGTCAGCACGTTCTCCTCGGTGGCGAGGTAGCCGTTCGCGGTGCCGTTGAGCCGGGCCGCCGTGTCGGCGGGCCCGCCGGGACCCGGCACGCCGAACGTCACCCCGGTGCCGACCGAGGCGTTGAAGCCGCCGTACGCGTCACCCGCGTCGCGCGCCCCCGCCACCTCGGTCAGCGCCCACTGCGCCGTCGGCGGACGTTTGCCGACTCGGAAGGTGCAGGTGGCGATGCTGCTGGACCGACCACCCCGGTCGAAGGCCTTGACGGTGACGAACCGCGGTCCTTCCCGGTCCGGCAGCCACTGCACCGTCACCGGTCCGCCTGCCACGGACGGCACCACCCTGTTGTCAGGAAGGGGGTTGGTGTTGAACCCGTACTCGTACGCGACCACGTCCGTGGCGGCCGAGTCGAAGGTGAAGCTGCTGTGAACGCCGATCGAGCCGCGCCACTCGTCGTCGGACAGGCACAGGTGCGCGTCGGGCGTTCCGTTGTCGGCCGCGTCGAGCGGCAGGAACTGCGGTGAGTCGACGTCCGGCGCGCTGGGGCTGGTCTTGTCGAAGATGAACTCGCAGCGGCTGCGACCCGTCGAACTCCACCCACCCCAGGTGGTGTTGTCGCTCGCTCGGACGTCCCAGGAGATCACCACGTCCTGCGGAATGTCGGCCGGAACCACGTATTCGAACCTGGAGCCACTGGACTTCAGACCAGTGACGTAGGAACGGGTCTGCGCGGTGCCGCCCGGCGGGGTCCAGGTCACCCGGAACTCGCCCTTGACCTGCTCCGCATGCGCGGAGGAGTGGTCCGGATCGCGCAGCACCGCAGTAAGCTTCGGCGGGGTGTCGACGTACGGGCGGCTGGCCCCAGAGAGGCAGTCGCCGCCCGGGGACTGCTTCAGATCAGCCAGGTTCGGCATCGACGGGGCCCGGTTGTACCGGACCGAGAGCACCGCGTTGTCGCAGAACCGCTTGCTGTGTTGCGAGTTGGTCTCGTTGGTGGCCTTCAAGCCGAGGGTGATCGATGCTGTGCCGCGCGCGGCGGCGAGATCTACCGCCTCCTTGACGTTCCAGCCGGCGTTCTGGTTGGTGGACGTACACGTCGACTGGGTGCCGGTCGGTGACCTGGTGTCCAGCAGGTTGGCGCCGGAGTCCCAGTTCGCTCCGCCCGGCTGGTTGCCCCAGTTCGTCGAGGAGCTGATCCCTCTCGGCATCAGATAGATCGACGCCGCACGGGCGGTGGAGTTCCAGGCGTGCTGCATGGTCACCCGGAACTCCGCACTGAGGATCGTTTTGCCAGAGTACGGGGTGGCCAGGGTGTAGAGCAGTCGCTTCACTTTGGAGTTGTTGCAGGAGTTCGGGCAGAGCCCGATCCGCTCGTGCCGCTTGCCGTCGAACTTCCAGTACTCCTCGCTCGGGTAACCGCTGTCCACCATCGCCCACGAGCTGTTGGTGGTCGCCTGCCAGACCGGGTCGAGGTAGACGGGCCAGTTCGTGGCCGGGTCGGCCAGCATTGCCGCGTCCGGAGTCAGCGTGAGCACGCCGTCAGCGAGGGTCAGGTCGACCGGCGCCACAGTGGCACCCTCCGGCGGGCCCCAGGTCGACTCGTAGTCGGACGGGTCGCCGGTCCGGGCCGCTCCGACGGTCTCCGGCTCGCCGCTGTCCCACATGATCGGGGCGTTCGCCTCGAAGACCGGGTTTCCGGTCGCCGGGTCGAGCGCCGCGATTCCGCCCTCCTCCGTCTCCTGCACGGTGAAGCCCACTGCCGAGACCCCGAGTTCCAGATTCTGCAACTCGGGCAGGTTCGCCGCTTCCGGGGTCTTCAGGACGATGACGTGCGCGAAGCCCTCGATCGTCGCGTTGACCACCAGGTCGACGTCCGGGAAAACTCCCGGGTAGACGGCCTGGTCACCGTTGAGCGTCGGAGCCGGCAGCGGATACGGCCACTGCAGGGCCATCGACCTGTTCTCCCGGGTCACCACCGCCAACGGCGCGGCACCCCCGCCGGAGAACCGCACGTCGATCAGCGCGGCGGTCGGCGCGATGCTGCCGTCGGGCTGCCGTACCAGCGTCGCGTCGGCCGGGACCCAGGTGTCACCCTGGATGACCCGGACCGGCTGGGCATGGTCGTTGGCCACCAGGCTCCCATCCGGCTGGGCAAAGACGTCGCGGTACTCGCTGCGGTAGGCGAGCACCTCCACCGGCTGGTTGAGGGCCGCCGCCGCCACGATCGCCTCGGCCTCACTGTCCCGGACCAACTCCTCCTCGACCGCCACCGGCGCAGCCTGCGGCGCCGCGTCCGGCTCCGGCGCGAGCACCGCCGGAGAGAGCAGACCGGCCAGGCCTGCCAGCAGGCCGAGGAGAACAAGGCGACTCCGCCGTCGCGTCCGACCAGCCACCCTGCCGTCCTCCCCCGCCACGCTGTGCATGTCCATGCGTTCCATCACCCGATCGCCGCGCCGAGAGCGACCTCGTCGGCGGGTAGACCACCCTCGCCGGGCCGCCACACCTTGACCGGTGTCGTACTGCCGGCGGCCAGATCCGACCAGGCCAGCGCGTACACCGCGCCGTCGCCGTACGGGCTGCCCAGGTAGAGATGCTGCCGGGTCGCGCCGAGGCCCAGGCCGAGGAGTTCCCGCGCGAGCGGACTACCCGGCAGGCTGCCGTTGTCCCGCGCAAGCAGCACCGAGCTGGTGACCGGGTTGGCGGCGGCGCCGAAGACCTGCACGACGCCCGCGTCCACGGAGCCGGCCAGATCCTGACCCGGCGCCGCGACCGCGACCATCAGCGTCTGTGGGGTGGCCACGTCGCCGGGTGCGGTGTTCACTACCAGCACCCGCTCGCCGAAGTAGTCGCCCTCCTCGGCAACCCCGGGCAGCCCTTCAAAGCCCTGGCCGACAGCGTTGACCCCGGAGGCCCCGGTCGCGGTGACGTGGAACCGGTGCGCCTTGCCGACATCGGTCTTCGCGCCCACCCGGTCCCCCGGGCCGCCGACCACCAGGAACGAGTCAGGCTGTCCGGCCGGCGCGCCGGTGGGCCGGTAGCCGACCATCGACACCGACTTGCCGAAGTTCGAGTTGGGGGAGCCCGGCCCGCCAGTCTTGTCCGCGATCCACTTCGGACGACCGGAGACCAGTTCGTGCGAGTAGACCGTGATCGCTCCGGCGAACTGCGCGCCGTTCGGCGTCGTCTCGCCCGGCCGGCCCGCCGCTATGTGGTACGCCGATCCGGTGACCGAGTAGCCGAACCGGTCATCGGTCTCGTTGCTGTCGGTGGAGCCGGTCACCGCCTGGTCGAGTACCACGTTGACCGCGCCGCGCAGATAGTGGACCAGCCCGGCGTCGACCGCCGTGCCGAGATCCTCCCCCGGTGCGCCGATCAGCAGGTACGGCTCACCCGAGGCGGTCCGGCCGCCGGCGACTGAGTAGCCGAACCAGTCCTCCGCCTCCAGGGCGTCCGGGGTGCTGCCGACGTCCTGGTGAAAGGTCAGCGACGCGGGCCCCATGGTCAGCCCGGCCGGCGAGCCCAGCAGCACGTACACCACACCCACGTCGGCGAGGTTGTTCAGGTCCTCGTACGGCACCCCGACAGCCAGGTCGGTGCAGCCGTCGTTATTGGCGTCGTAGCTGGAGATCGAGGTGCCGAAGCCGTCCCCGGCCTCCGCCCCGCCGGAGACCCCCGAGTTGCTCTCGTGCAGGGTCTGCACGGTACTGCTGCCGCCGTAACTGACGTGGATCTGCCCGGCCTTTGCGAAGCCGTTCACTGTGGCCTCCGGGTCGGCGATGGCGATGTCGACCACCCCGTCACCGTTGAAATCGCTCTCAGCGCCACCGGCGCAGCCGCCGGCCGGCGGCGCGGTGACGTAAACCGTCATTTCGCAGAACGACGACCAGACGTCGCTGCCGGCCACGCCGTCCGCCGCCTTCACCCGCCACCGGTACGTACCACCCTCGACGAACGCACCGGCCGGCACGGTCACCGCCGCCGTCGCCCCGGAGGCGACCCCGGTGAAGGTGGTTGTGCCGATCGGGGTGCTGGCGTTCATCGCCCACCACTCGAAGGTGACCGACATCGTCGTACCGTCACCGTCGGAGACGGTGGCCCGCAATTGCGGGGTAAGTGTGTTGACAAGCGGCCGGCCCGCCCCGGTCACGCAGGCTGACGCCGGCACCGTCGTCCGAGCCGTGACCGTCGGCCACGAGTTGTACGTCACCGACGCCTTCGGGTCCTCCGCAGCGACGTCACCTTCCCGAGACCGGAACTGTTTGAAGCCGGCCGGCACCGTCTCGTCGGTGGCCCGGATGCCCATCCCGGCCCGGGTGCTGCCGGCGGTAGCGGCCCGCTGGAAGAAGCTCTTCCCGTCGACCGTCGCCCAGGCGTCGGCACAGTTGGTCGACCCGTGTGTTGCCAGGGAGATCGCTTCCTGCTGGTGCCAGGTGGGCTGACTGGTGAACCGGGTGCTGTAGGTGGACGGGTCGGTCGACCAGATCTCCCACGAGGTGGGTGTGCAGGTGTGTGACCAGAAATTCCACAACGAGACCGTGGCAGCGGTGATCTGCTTGCCGGCCAGCACCGTCGTGTCCCAGGTAATAAACGAGCGGGCCAGTGTCGGTGGGGTGGTGGCCAACAGGCCGATCTGGAGGTCCGGCTCCTGGTTCTGGTCGGTGTTCACCGTCTCGCGCACGTAGGTGTCAAAGGTCGTGCCGAGTGGGTTCACCGTCGGGTCGATGGTGACCGGGAACGCCGTCGACCGGCTGTGCAGCCAGGCCGGGTCCGGAGTCAGGGTCAGTTCGACCCGGCCACCCCGGTCGATGACGTCGGTCCGGACCGACCGACGCGACGCAGGAGCACCCGTACGGTCCGTCTTCGCGTCCCACATCAACGGGGCCGGAATCCGTGCGGTGGCGGTACCCGTCCGGTCGGTCAGCGTGATGGCACCGTCCGGCTCGCGGCGGGATGCCGCGACTCCGGAACCGATCAGCGGAAACCGGACCTGCGTGATCCGCTCGATCGCGGCCCGCGTCTTGACCAGCAGGAACTGCTCGAAGCCGAGCCGGGTCGCCTCGACGACGAGGTCGACACCGGGCAGCGCGTCCACGTAGGTGGCACGGTTGCCGTCCAGCGTCGGAGTCGGCAGCGCGCCCGACCAGAGCATCGCGACACGGTTGTCATCCGCACCAATCGCGGCCAGCTCGTGCTCACCGGCACCCCGCGCCCCGGCGATCCGAAGGCCGTTCGGATGGCCCGCCGGCTGCACCGTGCCGTCGGCACTCGGTCTCAGCCTGAGGTCGACCGGTATCCAATCGGCACCCCGCCGGAACCGCTGCACTCCGGTAGCGATTTCGGCCCGGAAACTGCCGTCGGGCAGCGCCCACACCTGCGTGGTCTCTGAGGTCAGGCTCTCGACCTGCACCGGGGCACCGGACTCACGGGCTGCACGCAGGGAGCGGGCCTCGTCGGACTGTTCGCGGACTCCCCCGGCGACACCATCCGGGCTGGCCGCCTCGTAGCGGATCGGCTCTCCCGTTACGCCGATCAGGGCAGCCGCCGTGGCCAGAGCCAGGCAGGACCGTACAACCGCAGCCAGCGAGCCCGCCACGTCCACTCCCCCGCGTCAATCCGTGATGTGCACGGAACTCTATGGATTCGTCACGGAGCACACAAGCGAAATTACAAACCGTGAGGACGGATCAGCCAAAGTGGACAAGACAACCGCCATGATCACTTCTGGGTAGCCGGCAAGGGGCATCCAGCGCTGCGGCAAGGTGGATCAGGAGGGTCTGTACCAGGTGGTACTGAGCTGGTCCATGACCGCGCCCGCCAGCCGGGTCTGCATCGTAGTCACAGGAGAGAGTTACGGGCACACCGCCACCGCAGGCTCGGCGGTCGCCACCCTCAGCACCGACCGATCCACTCGCCCTACGCGACGAGTACCACGACCTCCAGACCGCCGGGGATCAGAGTGATCCAGGTCGACGAGCCCGCGCTACGCGAAATGCCCAACCGGTACCCACGACCAACCTCGACGAACCAGGTTCATCTGCTGCGCGCCCTGCGCGAGTACGAAGGCCACCACAACGAACATCCTCCTCACCGGGGCATCGCGAACGGCCGACCGCTACGTCCGCTGCCCAAGCCGATCACCGAACCCGCCACGCTGACACACCTGCACGTCCACCGACACGACCGACTCGGCGGGCTCCTCCACGAATACGATCGTGCCGCCTGACCAGCGCGGATGAGATTTTCGGCACCCGCAACGCTGACCACAGCCGAACGCGATACGCAGCTCGCCGACCTAGCCAGCGACCTTTCTGAACTCGTGTTGCGTGACAGCTACCACCAAGCCCACGCCCTGGCCAGCGCCCACGCGCAGGCGCTGTCGCAATTGCGAACCCACCGGAGCGCGATCGCCGAGCTGGAACGCTCAGGTGTGTTCAACCGCGATGACCAGGCGTTGCCGGATGACGACGAGATCGAGAGACGATTCCACGCGGGCCTCGGCTTGGCGGCGGCGGAGCTGGCGATCCTCCGCTCGTCCGTGCTGACGGAGCTTCAACGTCACCTAATCGGGTTGAGCGTCACAGGCGAGGAGTGGACGCAGGAGTACCTGACGAACTATTTCCCAGCCAGGTTCCTGCAGCGCCATTGCGAGCTAGTGCCGTGACCACGAACGTTCACGGTGTTGCATGACACGCCGTGGGGCCTGTCGGCCGGGCGGCGTCGTAGCGGTCAGGCTGTAGCGGTGGCAGATCCTGTACGCGTGCGGCGGCTGAGTGATCAGGAAGGTCAGCAGCTGCTCAGAATCACCCGCCGGGGAACCGGTTCCCCGATCCGACTGCGACGGGCGATGGTCGTGCTCGCCTCGGCCGGTGGGAACACGGTGCCGGCGATCGCCCGCCTCGTCCAGGCCGATGAGGACACGATCCGGCAGGTCATCCACCGGTTCAACGAGATGGGGATGGCCTGCCTGGACCCTCAGTGGGCGGGTGGCCGTCCCCGCCAGATCAGTAGCGACGAGGAACAGTTCATCGTCGAGACGGCCAATACCCGCCCCGAGAAGCTGGGACGCCCGTTCACCCGCTGGAGCGTACGCAAGCTCGCCGAGCACCTGAGCTCGGATACCGCCCGCCGGATCCGTATCGGTCGAGAACGGCTGCGGCAGATTCTGCACCAGCACAAGATCACCTTTCAACGGACGAAGACGTGGAAGGAGTCCACCGACCCTGACCGGGACGCCAAGCTCGCCCGGATCGAGTACGTGAGCAGCCGCTTCCCGCAGCGAGTGTTCGCGTTCGACGAGTTCGGGCCTCTGGTGATCCGGCCGCAGGCCGGTGCTGGTTGGGCTCCGGCAGGGCATCCCCACCGGCTGCCCGCGAACTATCACAAGCTGCACGGGGTCCGGCAGTTCCACGGCTGCTACTCCGTTGGTGACGACCAGCTCTGGGGCGTCGTCCGGCGGCGCAAGAGCGCGGCGAACACCCTCGCCGCGCTCAAGTCGATCCGCGCCGCCCGCCCGGACGGTGCACCGATCTACGTGATCCTGGACAACTTGTCGGCTCACAAGGGCTCGAAGATCCGCAGGTGGGCGGCCCGCAACAAGGTCGAGCTCTGCTTCACTCCGACCTACGCCTCCTGGGCCAACCCAATCGAGGCCCAGTTCGGGCCACTACGCACCTTCGTCATCGCCGGCTCGAACCACCCCAACCACCCCGCGCTGACCCGGAAACTGCAGGCATACCTGCGCTGGCGCAACGCCAACGCCCGCCACCCCGACGTCCTGGCCGCCCAACGCCGCGAACGCGCCCGCATCCGCAGCGAACGACAACGACGCTGGGGCCAACCCGCCACCCGAGCAGCCTGACCCCAACACCGCGAACGTTCGTGGTCACGGCACTAGCTGTAGGGACTGCGTAGATTTCCGTGTTTGACCTGGGTGTGGTCCGTTGGACAGGACGTTGATCCTGTCCGGGAAGGACCATGTCATGGCAGACAAGAAGAACGCTGTTCAGCTTCCGCGGCCGTCGGCGGCGGAGGTGGAGTTCGCTCAGCAACTGGTCGAGCGGGCCAAGGCCGACGGAGTCTCGTTGGTCGGGCCGGGTGGGCTCCTCGCGGGAATCACCCGGACGGTTCTTGAGTCAGCGCTCGGTGCGGAGCTGGACGCGCACCTCGACGAGGCCGGTGTCGATGAGGCGACCGGCCGGCGGGTCAACATCCGTAACGGGCACGGAGGCAAGACGGTGCAGACCGAGGTCGGGCCGGTGCGGATCCAGGTCCCGAGGGACCGGGCGGGTTCGTTCACGCCGCGGATCGTCCCGAAGCACGCCCGCAGGTTGGACGGGTTCAACGAGGCGATCCTGTCGCTGTACGCGAAGGGCTTGACGACCGGGGAGATCTCCGCGCACCTGGCGGACGTGTATGACGCCGACGTGTCCCGGGAGTTGATCAGCCGGGTCACCGACAGCGTCGTGGACGAGATGGAAGCGTGGCGGCAGCGGCCTCTGGACCGGATCTATCCGGTGGTGTTCATCGACGCCCTGGTGATGAAGATTCGGCAGGGGCAGGTCGCGAACCGGCCCGTCTACGTCGTCGTCGGCATCAGTCTCGACGGGGAACGTGACGTGCTCGGTATGTGGGCCGGCACCGGCGGTGAGGGCGCCAAGCAGTGGGCCGGCTACCTTACCGAGCTGCGTAACCGTGGTGTGGAGGACGTGTTCATGGTCTGCTCCGACGGCTTGAAGGGCATGACCGATGCGATCGAGCAGGTGTGGCCGCAGGCGGTGCACCAGCAGTGCGTCGTGCACCTCGTCAGAGCGAGTCTGCGCTACACGAATCGCAAGGACTGGCAGAAGATCACCCCCGCCCTGCGGGAGATCTACACCGCCCCCACCGTCGCGGCTGCGGAGGCCCGCTTCGAGGCCTTCGCCGCCGAGTTCGGCGACCAGTACCCCGCCGTGATCCGGCTCTGGCGGACCTCCTGGCCGCAGTTCGTGCCGTTCCTCGACTACGACCACGAGGTCCGCAAGGTCCTCTACACCACCAACATCATCGAGAGCCTCAACGCCCGGTTCCGGCAAGCCGCCCGCCGGCGCGGACACTTCCCGACCGAGCAGGCCGCGATGAAAGTCCTCTACCTCGTCGTCCAGCAGAAACGCCGGGGTGGCGGGAGCATCACCGGCCGGGTCTACGGTTGGGCCAAGGCCCTGAACGCCCTGATCCTCGCCTACGGCGACCGGATCACCATCTAACAACCTCGATCACACCACAGGCCCAAACACGGAAATCGACACACTCCCTAGCTGTAGGGACCAGCACCGTTGTTGACGCGGCTGATGGGTGGTTGGCCGCCGAGTGAGGTGTGCCCGCGATGGTAGTTGTAGGTGTGGAGGAAGGCGGGTAGAGCCTCGGCGCGGTGTTGGTTGCTGGTGTAGGGCTGTTGGTAGGCCCATTCGTCGAGCAGGGTGCGGTTGAAGCGTTCGGCTTTGCCGTTGGTCTGTGGCCGGTAGCGGCGGGTGAAGCGGGCTTGGGCGCCGAGGTCGGTCAGGGCTTGGTGCCATGCTCGGCCGCGTCGGTAGGCCAGGGCGTTGTCGGTCATGACTCGTTCGATGCCGGTGATGCCGAGGGCGGCGAAGTGTCTGGCGGCGCGGCGGAGGAAGTCGGCGCAGGTGGTGGTCTTCTCGTCGGGGTGGATTTCGGCGTAGGCGAGGCGGGTGTGGTCGTCGACGGCGCAGTGGACGTAGTCGAAGCCGACTCGGGTGCCGTAGCGGGTGCGGCGGTGTTCGAGGCTGTCGCGGCCGTGGGCTCGCCAGCCGCCGCCGTCGCGGAGGCGGCCGAGTTTCTTGACGTCGACGTGGATGAGTTCGCCGGGGTGGTCGCGTTCGTAGCGGCGTACGGGTTGGCCGGTGGGCCGGTCCAGCCAGGCCAGGCGGTGCAGCCCGTGGCGGGTCAGGACGGCGTGCACGGTCGAGGCGGCAAGGCCGAGCAGTGGGGCGAGTCGGCGGGGGCCGAGTTTGCGGGTGGTCCGCAGGTGGCAGACCAGATGTTCGACCTCGGGCGGGGTTTTGCGAGGCAGCCGGTGGGCGGTGCTGGGCCGGTCGTGCAGACCCGGGTCGCCTTCGGCTCGCCAGCGGGCCAGCCACTTGTAGCCGGTGGCGCGTGAGCAGCCCAGCTCCTTGACCACGTGCGCGACCGGACGGCCCTGGTCGATGACACGCGTGATGAGCAGGCGGCGGGCGTACACGGTCAGCCGGGCGTTACGGTGGGCCATAGAGACCTCCGGTAGGTATGGGCGTCAGCACCTCACACCTCGCCGGAGGTCTCTCCATCAATCAAGCCGACACGCCGTCAACAACGCTCATGGTCACTACAACTAGCCGCCCGGCGGGGCGGCTAGCGAGTGGTTCAGCCCGCTGTGGGCCAGGAGATCGTAACCCGACCGTGGGTCTTGGGCAGGACCGCAGCACCCTGCGGCAGGGCGGAGTCGTCGCTGCCGTTCGGCCAGTAGCCGATCGTCGGAGCGGGGCGGCCGTGGCGGTCCCAGGCCTGGATCTGCTCGACCATCGCGGTCGCGGGCAGCTCGCCGTGCCGGCCGTAGGCGCGTGCCCCGAACTCCACTCCCGGGCCATCCAACGCGGGTCGGATCGCGAGGTAGGCGAACGAGGCGTCCCGCACGACGCCGTAGGGGAACCACTGCCCGCGCTCGGTGGCCAGCTCGGTGCCGTCCTCGGCCTCGATCTGACAGAACCCGGGCAGGAAGCCTGCGTTCCATAGGTGCAGGTCGGCGAACGACGTCCTGTGCGGGATCGTGACGCCTGACCACACCTCGGCGCGGCCGGTCGCTAGGACCTCGTCGAGCCGGTCGATGCCCTGGGGGACGGTCTCGTCGAACCGGAGCCGGACGTGGTGGCCGTTCGCGTCTGCCAGTTCGAAGACCTGCTCCGTGTGCTGCCCGGCGCCCTGCATCGGCACGAACCCGTACACCTCGGTGCTCTCGCTCACCAGGTGGTCGCCGTCGCGGCGGAAGGCGACCGAACGGGTGACCCCGCCCATCCGCAACGGCACGACCAGCGTCCCGTTGAGCGCCAGTTGGTCCAGCCAGGCCGGGGAGATGTCCCACGCGCCGACCGTGACGATGATCGCCGCGAACCTGCCGTACCCGGGCAGGCTCTGCTGCGCGTCGGCCCGGACGACCGTGACCCGGTCGCCGTACCCGGTGGCCTCCAGCGCCGCCCGGGCCCGGCCGGTCACCTCCTCGTCGATGTCAACGCTGACCACACGCCCCTCGGGGCCGACAACCTGGGCCAGCAACGCCGCGTTGTAACCCCCCGAACCGATTTCCAACACGCGCAACCCGGGCCGCAGCGCAGCCTGCTCAAGCATCCTCGCCTGGACGAACGGCGCGCTGATCGAGGAAATGGTGGCACCATGCGGGTCGGTCTTGGTCACCAGCGACTCGTCGGCGTCGTACACGGCCTCCAGCGTGAACCCGGCCGGGACGAACGCGTGCCGGGGCACCGTCCGGAACGCGGCCTCCACCACAGGGGTGGTGATCAGGCAATCCGTTAGCAGCTTCTCCGTCATCGCGGAGCGGAACTTCCCCGCATCATCGGAGTCCCCGAACGTCTCCATGCACATACCCCCTACGGTTCGTTGATCCCTCTGACCGACATCGAGCTTTTGGCGCTCCCGTCCTGGTGATACGAGCCGGTCTACGGACGGAGCCTGGTGCCGGCAGTGCCGCAGCGAGCCGTGACGGCCGCGCTGCGGCTCTTCCTCCGCGGAGCTGCGGCCGGTCAGCGGGCAGCTGATTCGGCTCGCGCCTACCCGCTGCTCACATGCCCGTGGCCACGCTCAATCCGGCACAGTCCACCCAACGCCAACCACCGGGATGTCGAACACCCTCGACAGCGGATTTCGACACAGACGCCCCCGACCGGACCGGCACTCTCGACATCGCTGGCCCTGCCCCTCGGCGTAGCGGTCACGTGGCCATGTCGGAATTTCGTGTCGGCGGTATCCGACACGGGGCAGGTTCGAGTTGCCTTGAGGCTTCAACGCAGCCGATGTCCGGCGGGAGGCCACGATGTCGAACGTCCTGTTTCGAGGTTGAGATGGCCCGATGGATCGGTGGGTCGCCGCCCATCATTGAGGCTTGCCGCTCGTACGAGCGCGGGTTCGTGGCTCTGGTCGGTCCGCCGGCTGTGGGCAAGAGCAGCATCTCAGCGGCGTTGGTCGCGGACCTGAGTGGCCGGCTCTTTCGGTTGCGCGAGTTTGCCTTCTCGTGCCAGACCGAAGGCAGATTCGACCGCAGCGTCTTCGACACCGCTGATCATCTGGGATGGTTTTCCGACGACATGGTGGACATGGTCTTGAGGGCGGCGTTTCTCGACGGCGTCTTCGGCGACGCCGGATTGGTGGTGCTGGAGAACTTCCCTGGAAGTGCGAGCCAGCTCCGCATGATCGCGACGATCGCCGCGTCGTGTAGGTCCCGGTTGGTTGTGGTCGAGCTGGTGGCCGGCGACCTGACGGTGGCCGAACGTGCCCGCCGCCGCCGGGTTTGCGCCACCTGCGAGGCGGACCCCCGGGCTGATCCGCACCGCCCCGCCGTCGCAAGCAAGGAGTCGCCGGGGTGCTGCGCGCGCTGCGGCGGCGTCCTCGCTCTGCGGCGCAGCGACGAGCCGGGCCTTTTCGCGGCCCGGTTGCGCCGGTACCGGCAGCGCATTCCGGGCATTCGCCGGGCCGCGCGGATCGCCGGTACGCCGTATCGGACGGTCAGCGCCCAGGCGGGCTCTGACGCGTGCGTCGAGGCGGTGAAGGCACAGGTCCGCTCGTTCGGTTTCGTCGAGTCCTCGTCTGTGTGAAGGAGTCCGTCATGGCCCCTGTTCGCGTCGGGATCCCCACCCTGCGCCGTCCCGACAACGTCGGAACGGACCCGTACGGTCACGCCCGGCTGCCCGCCAGCGCGCACGACGCCGCACCGGAGCGGATCGACCGGATCGAGTACGGCCGGTTCCGGAACCTGTACCTCTACGTCACCAACCGCTGCCAGCTGCGGTGCGCGCACTGCTACATGGGCGAGCGGCTCGACTCGGCCGAGAAGATGCCGTACGAGCAGGTCCTCGACACGCTGCGGTTGTGGCGGCGGATGGGCAGTTCGAAGCTGACGGTCCTGGGCGGCGAGCCGACGCTGCACCCGGACTACATCCGGATCATCCGCGCCGCTGGCGAGGTCGGGTTCGAGCACGTCATCACCACGAGCAACGGGCTGGAGCCGGCCCGGCGCAAGTTCGCCCAGATGCGGCCGGAGGACTTCTCGTACGTACAGATCAGCCTGGACGGGGGGGCGGCGGACAGCCACGACCGGATCCGGGGGCAGGGCACCTTCGACGAGGCGCTGCGTAACGTGGCCACGCTTGCGGAGCGGGGTTTCGACGTGCGGATCATCTGCACGGTGAACCGGGTCAACGCCGGGGACAGTCTGCGGCTGCTGCAGGTTGCCGACGACCTCGGCGTGTCCCTGGTCAAGTACCACGTGTTCAGCACGATCGGCATCGGCAACGGTTCCACGGAGATGGCGATGCCGCCACACGAGTGGATCGCCTTCTACGAGGAGCTGGAACGCGTCGCCCCCGGCTACAAGACGCGATCCTGGTATCAGCCCACCTACGCGCGGCGCGAGCGCATCGCTCACTACGCCGCCCAGGGCTACCAGGGGTGCATCGGCCGCACCCTGGACCGGATCTCGGTGTTCCCCGACGGCCGCGCCTACGTCTGCTCGTACCTGTTCGACACTGACCTGCACTACGCGAACATGGTCGACGGCCGGATCGAGATCAACAAGGGTCGAAACGAGTTCGACCTGTTCACCCGCGTGTTGATCCAACCGAGCTGCGGCGGCTGTCACGTGGCCGGCGGCTGTGGCGGCGGATGCCCGGCCGAGGAACTCGTGATGGGTGCCGCCTCCTGCACGGTGCCGGACATCGTGCCGGTGTGCCGCCTCTGGAAAGCCGACGCCTGACCACACCATGCCCTAGACCAGCACACGTCGAACCCACCGAAGTCCGACGTACCCGAATGTGAGGAGTAGCCCATGGGTAAGCAGCGCGCCCAGCTCGACCTGCACCTGATCCTGCGCCGCGGCGACGAGATCCTGCTCGGCCAGCGACAGAACACCGGCTGGGGAGACGGCCGCTGGCACCTGCCATCCGGTCACGGCGAGGACGCCGAGTCCGCGATCGCCGGCCTCGTCCGCGAGGCCCGGGAGGAGATCGGCGTCGACATCGACCCCGCCGACGTGCGGTTCGCGCACCTGCTGCACCACCGCACCGAGTCCGCCCGGGCCGCGCTGTTCTTCGAGGTCACCCGCTGGGCGGGCGAGCCGGTCAACAACGAGCCGGACAAGTGCGCCGGCTGGCAGTGGTTCCCGCTGTCCGGCCTGCCCGACCCGATGATCGACTACGCGGCCGAGGCTCTCGCCCACTACGCCAAGGGCGAGGCCTACTCCGAGCGCGGCTGGCAGGAGTAGCACAGTGGCGGACCGTCTCCTCGACCTCGTCTGTGTCAGCTACCTTGCCGCCGCGCAGGTTCTCCACGTCCACGCCTACCCGCGCGCCAACAGCGGCACCGTCGTTGACGCGATCGCCGCCTCCGTGGCGGGAGACGGTCCGCTCACCGCCGTAACCGCCGCCCGAGCCGGCCTGACCGTCGGACTGATCACCAACCGGGTCGGCGACGATCCCGCCGGTCATCACCTGCTGGCCAATCTGAACACCGCCGGTGTCCGGCACACGCTCCACCCCGACCCGGACGTGCCCAGCCCGCACCTGACCGTGATCGCTGACGAGGCCGACACCCGCACCTGGTTCGCCGCCCTGCACCACGCCTACGCCGACCTGCACCAGGCCGACCTGACCCCGCTCACCCAGGCCAAGATCTGTTACGTCGACTGCTACCAGGTCCTCACCCACTGCGCGGCCCGTGCGATCACCGCCGCCGACGGCGCCGGGTTGGTCCTCAATTGCGGCGGCGACCCTCTCGCCGACGCCGTTGCTGACGCCGCGCGGGGTGAGCGGGTGCTGGCCGTGCAGACCAGCGTCGACGAATCCGACGCCGACGACGCGGAAGGTCTCGCGACGCATTTGTTCGACCGGGTCGGACCGGACGCGGCCGTCGTCACCGTCGGCCGGCTCGGCGCCGTCGCCCGCACCCGCCACCACCTACATCACGTGCCAGCGCCGCCAGGGCCGGTCACTCACACGCACGGCGCCGGAGCGGCCTTCTCCGCCGGCTACATCCACGCGCTCCTGCACGGCGGTGACACCGACCGCGCCCTGCGGGCCGGCTGCGAAGCCGGCACCGCCCACTGCGGCGGCTCCGCCGCCACCGTGCCCCAGCACCTGCCCATCCAGCGACCCGCCCCCGTCTGAAAGGGACCCCAGCGATGGACGACCTGCTCGCCGAGATCAGCAAACTGGACTGGAACGACCTGCCCGCCGTCACCGCCGCCAGCGACACGCTGCTCACCCGCCTCGACACCGAGCGGGACCTGCTCCGCGGGTTTGTCGACGGCGCACTCGCCGACCCGAACCTGCTGCGGCTGTGCGAGCACTACGACATCCTCGACAAGATCGTCATTCATGACGACCCGACCGGCTGGCGGCTACGACTGCACGTCTTCCTGCCCGGCTACTTCGACCGGCCCCACAACCACCGGTGGAGCTACGTCAGCCGCATCCTGCACGGCAGCTACACCCACACCCTCTACGGCACCGAGGACCTCCTCGGTGACACGATCGACCCCGCCGCGCTGGTACCGCGTATGGTCCGCACCGAACAGCCCGGCGACACCTACACCCTGCACCACACGATGATCCACTCGGTGGTGGCGCAGCCCTACACGACCTCGCTGATCGTGCGCGGTCCCGCGGTCAAGGACCGGTTCGTCGTCACCGACCGGCACACCGGCCAAGCCTGGTGGCAGTACGGCGCGGCCAGCGAGGACCCCACCGAGGCCGCCCGCAAGCGCATGAGCGGCGACCAAGCGGCGGCATGCGTCCACCACCTGGCCGAACTGGGACTGCTCGGCTGACGCGGATGCACGGCGGCGGCGATCGCCGCCGCGAACAACAGCCACGCTCGTCTCGATTCGCTTCCCCGGCTTCACGTGACCTGGGCTCCGTGCGGTCGGGTGAACGGGTGGAGCGCGCCGTACGACGCACCGTGCCGTCAACCGCACCCGTCGTGCGGCACGCTCCACCCACCGCCCCAGAAGAAACACTGCGGTCCGTTAGGGCAAGCTCGCCGCGTGTCACATCGCCAACGGCTCGACCGGTAACCTGACGCGGAGCGGAGGCACGTTCATGATCGAGCGACAGCACCTCCAACAGGCGAGAAATGATCTCGGTCGCCGCCTCGCCGAGTTGCGCAAGGCGCGGGGACTCATCCAGAAGGATGTCGCCGTGCGGATACCCACGGCCCGCAGCACCTACGGCATGGTCGAGTGCGGCCAGCAGGTTGTCGACCGGATCTTCTGGCAGCGCTGCGACTCGCTATTGAACGCCCAGGGCCAACTCGTCGCCGCCTACGACTCCTATCAGAACCTCTACGCGCACTACCAAGCGCAGCAGGCAGAGGCGGCACGCCGTGCCCGGTGGGCGGCCGTCGCCGACCTGGACACCGAACCGGCCGAGCCAGGACACACCCTGGCGGTCACCGACCACGAAGCGGCAGCGGAGCCAAGGACTGCCATCGCCTCCCTCCTCGACGTGACGATGGTCGACTCAGCGGCGAGGCGAACCGGGGTAGACCGTTGGACCGTCTCGGCACCTGGCGGGCAGCACTTCCCCGGCGCCTTGATCGACGTCGAGATGTATCCGGCGGTCGACGACGGCCGCATCCTCGCCACCATCGCCCACGCCGCTGCCGACCTGCGGTGGCGCCGCCCAGTCCAACGTCGGCTCGTCCTCGGGCACGTCGACACACCCGACCGTGAGAGCGTCTTCGCGCTGGACTCGCGGCAGGCCTACCGGCGACTAGTCGGAACCAACCACGACAGCCGGCTACTCATCCCCCGCGCCTACCAACTCGACGCGATCACCGCCGCCGTGCTGTGGGCGGTGGCGAACCTCGACCTGTCGCTGCTGCTCGACGACGCGAGATTGGACGCCGCCCAGGCCGCCGCATCCGATTACCAGCACCTGACCCGATCCGCGGTCAGCCGCGACCTCGCCGACGACCTCGACCCCGTGTCACGGCTATGGCTCGGCTCCACCTTCTGCGCTGACCACATCCGCCGCCACACCACCATCCTGTCCGACGTGCCCCTCTACTGGACGAGGGAGCAACGCGGCGAGGAAGCGAGCACCTGGTTGCTGTTCCGCCACAAGCTGCACTACCTATGCCAGACCGCCGAACACTTCCGCAACGCCGCCCAGCCGATGACCCGAATGTTCTGCGTTCCCCCACCAGCAGTGACGACCTCATCCACCTCCGAACGGATCCTGCTGCTCCTCGCCGTGGCGCTGATGGAATCCCTAAACATCCAGACCGCGATCACGGACGAGCCGGAGTACGGCACGCTATCGGGACTGGTCCTGGACCAGCGGCACGCGATCATGGCCAGCTGGATCCGCGCCGACGGCGTCTGGCACGTCGACGTCACCGACCAACCCACCGTCCTCGCCGAGTACCGCGACGCCCTCGGCCACGTCCGCGCCCACTCCGTCATCGCCGCCGACACCCCAGCCGACCGGCTACGCAACCTCGCCGACCACCTCAACCTCGACTGGCACTGGCTGCAACGCCGATGCGCCGACCTCGGCCAGTACGGCTTCGGCGGCCTCGCCGAACCCCGCAGCCGCCACCTCTGCCTCGACGGCGTCAACCAGGCGTGCCGCTTCGTCGGCACCCTCCCGTAATAGGCTCCCCGCACCACACCACCCACGAGCCGGAAAGGTCCCCCGTGTCCGCGATCCCGACAACGTCCGAACCACGGGTGGTGGTGTTCGGCCTCGGCGGCACCATCGCCATGACCAGCACCAACGGCGGCGCGGTAAGGCCCACCCTCTCCGCCGGAGAACTCGTCGACGCCGTACCCGGGCTCGCCGAGACCGGAATCGAAATCGACGTGGTGGACTTCCGTCAACGCCCCGGCGCATCCCTGACCGTCGCCGACATCACCGAACTCGCTACCGCAGCGGCACGCGAACTCTACGCGGGCGCGGCCGGAGTGGTCGTCACCCAGGGCACAGACACAATCGAGGAGACCGCCTACCTCCTCGACCTGCTCCACCAGCGCCCCGAACCGATCGTCGTCACCGGCGCGATGCGCAACCCGACCCTCCCCGGTGCCGACGGGCCCGCCAACCTCCTCGCCGCCACCCACACCGCCACCGCCCCAGCCGCCCGTGAACAGGGCTGCCTTGTCGTCCTCGCCGACGAGATCCACTCCGCCCGCTGGGTCAGCAAAACCCACTCCACCAGCGGCACCACCTTCCACTCCCTCGACAGCGGCCCGCTCGGCTACGTCGTGGAAGGCACGGTGCGGATGCTCACCAGGGTGCCGTACCGGCTCACCGTCCCCACTCCCCGCCCCGGCGACCACGCCCGCGTCGGCCTACACACGGTCACCCTCGACGACGACCCCACCCTCCTCGACACCATCGGCCCGCACCTGGACGGGCTCGTCGTCGCCGGCTTCGGCGTCGGACACGTCCCCGAACCCCTCATGGACACCCTCACCACCCTCACCGGACGGATCCCGGTCGTCCTCGCCTCCCGCACCCCCGCCGGCCCCACCCTCACCCGCACCTACGGCTTCCCCGGCTCCGAACAGGACCTCATCGCACGCGGCCTGATCCCCGCCGGCTGGCTACACCCCTACAAGGCCCGCATCCTGCTGCGCGTCCTCCTCGCCGCCGGAACGAAACCGCAGGACATCAGCACAGCGATCACCACCGCGGGTGGACTCACCGACCCCGCCGCCTGGCCCTGGCCCACAGCCATCAACAGCAACCATCAACCGGAGACGAGCGCGACGGATGCGTAGTCACGACCTCACCCCTGGCCGCATGATCGGCGTCGTCTTCGACCACGGCGACGACTTCCACACCGCCCTCACCGACGCCTGCCGCACCCACGGCATCAAACAGGGCTACATCCCCATGTTCATCGCCGGCCTGTCCACGGCGAAGATCGTCGGCACCTGCCAACGACTCGACAACCCCGACGCCCCCGTCTGGTCACACGTCGACCTCACCAACATCGAAGCCCTCGGCGGCGGCACCATCGCCTGGGACGAGACAACCCAGACGATCAAACCCCACATTCACATCACCGTCGGCCTGAAAGAACACAGCGCCACCGCCCACACCAGCCACCTGCTGGACGCCACCGTCCAGTTCCTCACCGAAATGCTCATCATCGAGATCACCTCGCCGACGATGCACCGGCAACCGAACCCCGACCTCTACGACGTACCCCAACTACGCTTCGGTCAGCGCCCGAAATGAGCTCGGCCTCCAGAGGGCGTGCGAGGACAGTGTAGTTCTCCCCGCCGGGGTGACTTCGAAGACCGCGATCCTGTCGGATCCGACGGTACGATTCGACGGAGGTCGGTACCTCGAAAGGAACCCGCCAGAGCGACTCGCCTGGCTGCCAGGCCGGTCGCTCATCGGACCGTCGGGCCAGGACCTCGACGGCCGGGGCGATTCGGTGCCCGGGCCCACGACGAACTTGATCGACCACAAGACCACGATCGGCCGGCCCCGCAGCACGTGCACGCGCTGGCGGCCGACTGACGTCGGCATCAGCATTTACGGAAGGTGACGAGAGTTGCCACCCGGGCGCGCCCGCACGGCGGCATGAGCGGATGGCTTCGTATCGCGGAGGTTCGTAGACTCGTCGCGTGATAGCGCGGATGTGGCGGGGCTGGGTCAACACCGACCGGGCCAGTGAGTATGTCGACTACATCGCCCGTACGGGCCTGGCTGAATACCGGCAGACGCCGGGAAATCTCGGCGCCGAGATGTGGACTCGGGATGTGGGTGGCGGCCGGTCCGAGGTGACGACGCTCAGCTGGTGGGAATCGTTTGACGACATTCGCGGGTTCGCCGGCGACGACGTCGAGCGGGCCGTGTTCTACCCGGAGGACGACGAGTACCTGATCGACCGCGAGATTACGGTGACCCATCACGAGGTGGTACGACGGCTCGGGTTGTCCGCCCGAGTGGCCGGGCCAGGAACTACCCCAGCAGATCTACCCCGACGTGATCGTCGATGACCTCGCCACCGCTGAGGCGGCAGTGCTTGATCTCGGCGCGACCAAACACACCCACACCAGCCTGGGGAATCCTTCCGTGTCCTCCTCGACCCCGCAGGTCACCCCTTCTGCCTCTGCGTGAGCTGACCGGGACCGACTCGGCGCACTCGCTCATCGGCAGATCCGGACATCGATCGCTATGGGAACCACTCACGCAGCGCGACGGCTTGGGCCGCTGGTCACCGAGGTAGGGCAGCATGCGGGCGTTACCGATTTTGATCGTGGGACGGTGGTCGATTCTTCCGCACTGGCGGCGTCGTGGGCGTCAGCCGGTGTGAGATTTGGGGTCGCCGCCGTCGTGAACGGGTCATCACGTGCAGTGGTGGCGCGGGCCGTGTGTCCGGTCATGTACAGGATGTTCCTGCGGCAGGACCACTGTGTTACCAAACCTCGCAACCGTCGAGCCGGAATGAAGGCGGCGAGCCGGGCCAGCATCGGCGGTCGTACCGCAGCCGACAGTCGGATCGGATTCAACAGACCGAAGTTCGGTGAGCACCCGGCAACAAAACACGCCCTGGCCCGTCGGTCAGCAGCTCATGGATTCCCGCGACCGGGCGTACACCGTGGCCGGTTGCTACGCCCGCGCGCACCGACACCAGCTGAAGTTCGGCCACCCCATGCTGAGAGACAGAGCAGGGCGTTCCCTCGCCGTCCAGGTTAAGCGCGTAGCAGTCGTAATCCGCGGCCGTTCCGCTGGTGTACCGCCGGGTTGTTGTGAGACGGTCGTCGTAGCCTCATCGAAGTACCCCACCCAGCCCCCGGCCCGTCGGCGTGGCCCGCCGTGCGGAGTCACGTCAGAGGGCCGCGCGTGCGCCACCACCAAGTCGGCGGCCCAAGGCTACGCGTTCGACGACCAACCGCGCAGCCGGGCGGCAACCAGCAACAGGCTCCATGTCCCAACGGACAGTGGTTGCACGAACGACGGCGTCACCGCACCGTCGAACGCGATCTGCCGGACGCCGTCGGCGGTGGCAAGGAGCCTGCGGCCGTACCAGCGTCGCTCGCCACGCGCGCTCCACACCGTCAGTGGACCATCGTCGGGGGCCTGCCCGACCTCGACCGCGCCCTGCGTCCGGGCAGGGTCGGCATTCGGGTACCGGCGTACTGCGGGGCGAACCAGGAACTGGAGCAGCGCGAGCGGCGCTCGACGTCGGCGTCGTCGCGCTTGCGCCTCGTCCGACGCCTCCACCACAGGCTGGGGGACCCCCTCCGTGGGCATCATCCATCGCTCGGGTTCAGAGGACCGCTGCGGGACCACCTAGATGATCATGTGCTCCCAGTTTGCTCCCACCGTAAGGAGCAGTAACAAAATGGCTCGTTACCGATGATCTGGTAACGAGCCATTTGACGTGCGCATATAGCTGGTGGGCGATACTGGGTTTGAACCAGTGACCTCTTCCGTGTCAAGGAACGATCCACAACCCTCTGACCAGCAACGACGTGACCGACCGCAGATTGGGCAGAGACGATACCCGCAGGCCGGGCCAGTTGAGCGCGGTTCAGCGTCGTTGGGAGCGCGCCACCGCTCCCAATCTGCTCCCCGTAACGCTGATCGGACCCGAGTAGCGACGATGGCAATCCTCGCCAGCGCCAGCGCGATCAACCAGTCCCACGTCAGCGCCGACGTCCGGATACTCGAACGATAGAGGCTCAGCCCGCGCACCCAGGCCCAGCGTATTACGATGTGTTACGGTAATAGCGTGCCGGAGCGGGAGTACGTGTGGACCGACGAGGGCCTGGCCACCGCCCGCCGCAACGGCCTCGGCGTGGACGAGACAACCCAGGCGCTCTACGCCCCACCGGGCCTACGCTACGAACGCGCCCTCGGGGACCTACTGCTCATCGTCATGGGCATGGCCGACAGCGGCCGAGTCATCGCCGCGCTGTGCGACCGCATCGGCGCCACCCAGACATACAAGATCATAGGAGCCCGTGCCCTCCAGGGCACAGACCTCGACGAGTGGAGGAGGCGAGTCCTGTGACCGAGCCGAACTTCGACCAGATGACCAAAGACGAGGTCATCGCATGGTTCCAGAACACCGAGAGTCTGGCACCGGTCATCAGGTCCATGGCCGAAGCGCCCGCGTCCGCAGCCGCACCCGAGACACCCATGATGCTGGTCAGCATCCGGCTCCCCGTCGCACTTGTGGGACAGCTCGACCACCTCGCCGACCAAGCCAACGCCCGCCGATCCGACATCATCCGCGATGCCCTGACCAGATACATCACCGCCCGCACAACACCCGTCAGCCAAGACGAAGCCGAACACGCCCTCGACGTGCTTCGCCGCATCGTGACCATCCGCACCACCGAAAGCCAGGCCGACGCGGCGTAGGGGACCTCGGGGAACGTCAATCACTCTATGAAAGCGGGTGTGACTCAAACCCGGCATGCACATCTGCCGCGTTTTGCTCACCGACCGACGGAGCGACTGTCAGCACCCGTCCGACGAGTCCGGCAGGAGTTCGAAGGCCGACCCCGGGCGGGACGGCTGCCAACGGGCAGCCAGGGCCTGGCGGACGCCCACAGCCAACCTGTTCCTGCCGAGAAGTACGTTCTTACTGGTCAGCAGGCATCTCGATCTTCGGAGCAGATCTTGGTCAGCTCCTCCCGTGTCCCCTCATGTATCGTCGTTGGTAACTACGCGATGATGCCGCTTCATGCTGTTGCGACTGGCGTACCTGGGTATCACCAACGCGTTCGCGTTGCTGCGGCTGCTGCCGGGTAGCGACCGGGTCAAGGACGCGGAGATCCTCGCCCTGCGCCACCAGCTCGCGGTACTGCAACGCCAGCTCGACGGGCAGCGAGTCCGATTCGATCCGGCCGACCGCGCCTGGCTGGCCGCGCTGTTGCACCGCCCTCCGAGACCCACCCTGCACAGCCTGCGGTTATTGGTGCGGCCCGACACGATCCTGCGCTGGCACCGTGACCTGCAGCTCGCCGCCACGCGGCCACGTCGCGGCCTCGCCGACGGGGCCGGCCAGGCACCATCCGCTCGATCCGCGCACTGGTGCCGCGCCTGGTGGAGGAGAACCCGTCGTGGGGCTATCGGACGATGCACGGGGAACCGCTCACCCTCGGGGTCACGGTCGCCGCCTCCACGGTCTGGGAGATCCTGCGCACCGCCGGAATCGACCCCACCCCGGACCGGGTCACCACCACCTGGGCGCAGTACCTGCGCTCGCAAGCCGACCCGCTGGTGACGGCGGACTTCATCGAGACCATCACGCTGACCGCCAGCAGGTTGAACATCCTCGCCCTAATCGAGCACGCCAACCGCCGCGTCCGTGTCCTCGGCGCGACCGCACACCCGACCACCGCGTGGGTGACCCAGACCGCCCGCAACCTCGTCATGGACCCCGAGAACGCGGGATGCCAGGTGAAGTACTTCATCCGGGATCGGGACGGCAAGTACCCGGCCCTGTTTGACGCCGTCCTGGCCGACGCCGGGATCACGGTCGTGCCCAGCGGCGTCCGCGTTCCCCGGATGAATGCCGTGATGGAACGCTGGGTGCGGACATGCCGACACGAGCTGCTCGACCGGACGCTGATCTTCAACCAGCGACATCTGCTGCACGCGCCACGCGAGTTCGAAACCTTCCACAACGGACACAGGCCGCACCAAGGCATCGCGAACGCCCGGCCACTCGCGCCGCTGCCCGAGCCGATCACCGATCCGGACCGAATTGCCCATCCGAACATCCGCCGACGTGACCGCCTCGGCGGCATCCTCCACGAGTACGAGCATGCCGCCTGACCTACGCGGACGACATTTTCGGCAGCTACAGTGTCAGACGAGACGCTGCGCACGCCACGGATCATCCTCATGGCCGGCGCCTTCGGCCCCACGGCCACCAACACCGCCCCCTACCTGTACGAGTCCAGCATCGACATCCGACTCGTCCGCCACCAGCTCTATCGCGCCAACACAGGAGAGACGATCCTGTCAGTGACGCAGCTGCTCCCAGTCCCCGACGCTGAGGAGTATATGGTCCGGCCATGCTCGAGCAACGGCACCCGGGTCGCCACACAGACCGCCAAGGCCCGCTAGGCCTCCGCCGTGCAGCGGCTCAACCACTCCCGAGACCTCAACCTGGTTTACTGCAGCCGGTCGTCAATCTCAGTACCATCGACTGACCATTCTTTACGGCCTTTGTGTCGTCGGCGTCGAGCCCCAAGGAGTCAAACGAGGCTACATCTTCTCTCAGCTGCGCAACGGTCAGCCGGCAAGACATACCTCGATACGGGATGCGGTATCCCTCGGCAAGATACCGGAACAGCGTTCCGGCCGTCGGGGAGGCTGGCGGCGATGAGCCGAAGTCGAAACCCGGGGCCTTCACTGCGACGGCGACGTCGCTACCACTCGGCCCGACATAGATAAGGACGGTATCCTCTGCTCGGATATACCTGTCCGTCAGCCGAAAACCTTGCACCTCGACCTCGTCGGCGTACGAGCCAGCAGTTGTTTTCTCTGAACTGGACCCACAGGCGGCGACAGTCATGCCTACTGCGACTGTTAGCAGAAAGACCAGAATTTTCCGCACCGGTCTCAGCCGCATGTCCAGTAACCCGAACCACATATCACCTTGTCCGCTTCAGTGAAGTTGGCACGAAACATCTTCAAATGGTCCTTACCGTGCTGAGACATCTGGTCCCGGCCTAGGGCAACGCCCCTCATCGCATCGACAGTACCTCGATAGCCGAAGTCAAGGAGTTCCTGACGGCTGTACTGCGATCCGGAACCCGATACTTCAGGCAACTCTCGCTCGAGAGCCTTCATTCGGTAGGCCATTGCCTTCAGCGCAAGCTCCGGAGCATCTCGGATGTCGCCCCATGACGTCCCCGCGAACTCCTCAGGAAATTCGTCGCGAACCGAGTCGAAAGTCTTCTTGTCCATATTGGAAATGCCGATCGATGCCTCGTCACCTTGGCCACCCAGCTTGGGAACCCACCCGGGCACGTTGATATTTTTCTGTATCCCGTGCTGTATGGCGCACGCTCGGCTACCCGTGACACCGAGACAGAAACGACTCTCGATCATCAACGTCGCCAAAAGCCCGCGCGGATCAAGATCGAGTTTCACGCCGAGGTCGACCAGATACTCCGCATAGTAAGCCGCCAGGTTGGGATGCATATTAAGTACACCCCGAGTACATGGAAGTTCTCGCGCTGCGAAGCACGACGGGTAGGGTCTTCCGCTGGTTTTGGTCGGTCTGACCTTACCGCTGCCTCTGCCGTTGCCCTTCTGCCAGTCGTTCGTCTTTGGCCCCCAGATTTTTTCCTGGTGGTCCTTCGCCTCACCTGGCGACATTCGGTCCGCCGCGACCTCGTCGGAGATCAGACCGGTGGGGTCGGAGCGGGTGACCGGGGAGTTGTTTGAGTAGCTGTAGCCGTTCCACTGCTGCGGGTCGGTCATGTCCTGGATCGGGTCGACGGAGATGAAGCGTCCGATGGTGGGGTCATAGGCGCGGGCGCCGATGATGGTGAGTCCGGTGGGGCTCATCGGCTTGTTGAGGAAGCCGCGGTTGTCGGGGTAGGTGGCTGCGGCGCCGCGAGGGGCGCCGTAGGGGGTGTACTGGCGCCAGGTGGGTGTTTGTGCGGTGTTATCGAGGTAGATGCTGGGGGTGCCTTGGTGGTCGGCGAGGGCAAAGGTGTAGCCGGTGCCGGTGCCGGAGCGGATGCAGGTGCCGCCGCCGGGCAGCGCGTGGTAGCGGTCGCCGTCGATGGCGCCGGTGGTGGTGTTGAGGGTGAGTTGTTGTCCCGGAAGGTAGAGGATGGTCTTCGCGGGTTCCTTCTGGAGGAGGAGGTTGCCGTCGGCGTCGTGGATGAAGGTGTTGGTGCCGCTGGTGCCGCTGGTGATCGAGGCGAGTTTCCCGGCGTCGTCCCAGGCGAGGGTCTGGTTGCCTTCGGCGGCGTTGCGGCTGGTCATGTTGCCTGCGGTGTCGTAGGCGTAGGCGGTAGTGGCGGTGGCTGCGCCGGTGGTGCTGGTGGCGGTGAGGGTGTGGGGTTTGTTCTGGCCATTTCCGTCGTAGGTGTAGGTGGTGGTGGTGTCGTTGCCGCTGGTGAGGTTGCGTTCGGTCTGCTTGGTGCGGTTACCGATGGCGTCGATCTCCCAGCTGGTCCAGTAGGCGCTGCCTGAGCCGATGGTGTTGCCGACCATGCTGCGGTTGCCGAGGGTGGGGGTGGCCGTGCAGTTGTCGGTGGCGGTCCAGGCTTCGGTGAGCCGGTTGAGGCTGTCGTAGCCGTAGCATTGTGTTTCAGCGGGGCTGGGTACGCCGTTGCGTTTGCTGGTCTTTCGGTTGATTTTGCCGTACAGATCGTAGCGGTATTCCTGCTCGTCGAGGGTTGTGGCGGTGGTGCTACTGGTGGCCTTGCTGACGAGCTGGTTGGTGAGTCGGCCGGTGTGTGTGTCGTAGGTGTTGGTGACCAGGGCGAAACTGCTCACGGAGCCGATCTTCTGCTGGGTGACCCGGCCCCACGCATCGTAGATGACCTCTTGCGTGTAGGGGGCGAGTCCGACGAGGCCGATAGGTAGGTCGAGTTCGCCGTAGCCGTGGAAGACCGTTTCCGCTGGCAGGCTGCCCTTGGCCGGATACGTGTCGGTGGAGGGCATGCCGAGGACGTTGTTGTAGGTGTGTCCGTAGACGTAGGAGCCGGCGAGGGCGCCTTCGGCGTCGGGGATGGTGATGGTGGACCCGAGGCTCTTGCCGAAGACGTTGAAGGCCTTCTGCTGGGTCGTGTAGGCGTGCCCGCCGCGGTAGGCGATGGTGGTGGTGAGCTGGCCGATCGGGTTGGTGACTCCGGCGACGTTGTTGCTGTTGTCGTAGACCCACGCTGCGCGCCGGTTCGTCGGAGCCTGGTTGGTCACGGTCGCGGTGTACTCGCCGGTCTTGCGGTCGAGCGCGTCGTGGGTGAACGAGAGGGTTCTGTCCCGCCCGTCGGTGGTTTGCTGCAGGTTGCCGTTGGCGTCGTAGCTCATCGTGCTGGTGCCGGCGTCGGGGTCGGATTTGCTGACGACCTGGCCGAGGAGATTGTAGGTCGACGTCCACACGTTGTCCGCGGCGTCGGTCACCGAGGACTGGTTGCCGCGCACGTCGTAGCCGTAGCTGCTGGTGGTTGTGGTGCCGCCGGTGACTGTGTACGTGCCGGTGAACGTGTCCTGCGGTGCTGTCATTGTCGGCCGCGCCGAATACTCGATCAACTGTGTCTTGCGGTTGAGGGGGTCGGTGACGGTGGTGGCCACCGCTCCACCGTCCGGTGGTACGACGGTGGTGCGGTCACCGTGATAGACGGTCGTTGTCGACGAGATGGTCACGCCGTTTTTCGCCGCCTCGACGAGCACCGCCCGGCCCAGGCCGTCGTAGGTGGTGGAGGTCTGGTTCGGTACTTGCTTGTCGAGGTCCGCCGCCGACACTGGGCTGGTCACCACGGGGAGGCTGGTGTCGTCCCACCAGCCGTTGTAGGAGGCCCGGGTCCAGCCTCGGGTGTCGTAGAACGTGTCGGTGATCATCCGGCCGCCGTTTGGCGTCATCGCCTGTGTCTGCCGTTCCCGCAGCATGGAGTCGTACAGGGTCACCGAGGTTCGGTAGCCGTTCGCGCGGTTCAAGCTCCGGCTCGTCACCCCTGTGACGCTGGTCTTCGAGATTGTGTAGGTGAAGGTGTGGTTCGCCGGGCTGCTCGTCGGTCGCGAGTGTAGCCAGACCGATGTGGCGCGGCCCACTGCGTCGTACTGCTGGCGGTTCACGATGCTGTTCGCGTCGGTGCTGGTCAGCGTGCTGCCCCGGCGCGGGTTCACCGTGGTTGACGAGGTCTGCTGCAGGGCGTTGGTGCTCGATGTGCCGGTGGTCAGGCCTACCGTGTTCATGGTGTAGCCGACGGTGGACTTGTTGCCCTTGGCGTCGTAGCTGTCCACCGGCCGGCCGTAGCTGTCGTAGGTGCCACGTCCGAGGGTCTGCCACACGTATCCGTCGACATTGTGGTCCGTGGCCGTCCGGGTCATCGTCACGTTCCCCTTCGTGGGGGCGGACGCTTGGGGGAACGTAACGGCGAACTGAGTGTCGTCGTAAAACGTGCGTTCGACCTTTACCACCTGCGTGGGTCGGCTTACCGACGTCGGGGCGGTCAGCGTGTTGACGCTGCCCGGCTCCGACGGCGGGCTGCCGGCAGTGAAGCCGCCGCACGCCACGGCGACGGTCTCCACCTGGGAGGTCAGACCAACCAGGTTCTTATCCGTGTTCGCCGGGGCGTAGGTGTAGCTGGTGCACTGGTCGAAGGCGGGGTTGGTCGGCACGGTGTGGTTATAGGTGTGCTTGAGCGAGCCGAGGGTGGCGCTGGCGGTGTTCGCGTCGTAGCTGTGCTCCGTCGCCGTGTTCCGCCATGTCGGTGTTGCGCCGCTGGTCACCGCTTGACGGGTGTAGGTCTTGATCGGCTGCACCCACTGTGCCGTCAGCGCCGGCAGTCCGGTGCGGTTGCGGGTGGCGGTGGCGCCGGACGCCCAGTACGAGGTGATCGTCGAGGAGTCGATGCGCCCGTTTTCGCCCAGGTATTTGGTGGTCTCCAGCACACGGCCGGCGAACTCGTCGACGTCTTCGTGCACGCCACCGGCCGAGTCAGTAAGGTTCGCCACCGTTGTCGAATTGTTCTTCGACATACCTCGGTAGTAGGTGACCTGCGACATCGTGCGGCGGTCGTTGACACCGTCACCGGTGAACGTCCGTACCTTGCCGTAGCCGCGGAACTGGCCGTAGGTGCGGTACTTGGCCTTGACGACCTCGCTCTCGTCATAGCGCCACGCCGCGCCGTCGAGGTACTGGTAGCTGGTGGTCAGCGCCGGAGCGCCGCCGGTCGGGTCGGTGGAGGTCACCCGGGTAACCGCCCACTTGTTGAACCAGTCCCGAAGCGGGTTCACATATCCGTCAGGTGTCCAGTACACGGGGTAGCACGACTTCATGTTCGATGCTGGTGACTGGGTGACGGGGGCGGTGCACGACGCCGGCAGTTCGTAGCTCGGAGCGATCACCGAACCGGTCTCGGTTGTGATCGCCGAGATCCGCTGCCGGTAGAACGACGGCAGCCCACCTGCGGTGTCGACCCGGTTGGCCAGCTTGATCCCGCTGAAGCTCACCGACGGCATGGTGATCGCCGCCGTCCCGCCCGCGCTGAGGTCGTGGCCGGTGCGGGTGACCGACGACAGCCACAGTGTCGGGGATGTGCTGTCGCCCGTCGGCGGCATCGTGTGGGTCAGCGCGTACGAGTCGACCGTCTCGTGTTGGCTGGTCCCGGTGTTCCACTGCTGGGTTTCGATCGACGTCAGACGCACGGTGGAGAAGAACGACGGGCTCCAGTTGTCGCAGTCCGTCCCTGATGCGCAGATCAGGTCGAAGGGCACGTCTGGCCAGTTCGCCTTGTTCGCCGCGTTCAGCGGCTGACAGGTCCCGGACAGGCAGCGGTCCTCGGTGTGGAACAGCACCCGGTTCGGCACCGTCCCGTACGCGCTGCCATCGCGGAACCCGTAGTCGATGCGGCTCAACCAGGAGTCCCGGATGTAGGACACGTCGGTTGCGCCCTTGTTCCTGCCGTAGAAATTTGTGTCCTGGCCGTAGTAGTACGCCATCGCGTTACCGTGAACGTCGACCACGTGGTCGAGGCTCCACCGGTACGCCATCTTGCACACCGATGACGAGAACCCCGCCGAGTCGTAACAGGGATCCCCCTCATGCGGCGAGTACACCGGTGTGTGATCCACCGACTTCGTTTCCGGCTTTCCCGACGTCCAGCCAGGTAGGCGGTTCCGGCCGAACTCGTAGACAGTTCCGTCGCGCAGCGTCACGCGCCAGTAATCGGTGTGCTCGGTACCGGAACCGTTGTTCGAATTCGTGACCCGCGTGATCACCTCACCGTTGTCCTGCTCCGGCTTCCAAATCTCCTTACCAGCGTCCCACACCAGCGACGTCGACGACCCGTTCAGCGACATCGTCAGCACGGGGCCGTCCCAGCACCGGTCGTACGTCTTCACCGGCGACGGCTTGCCTCCGGGCTCGTCCTGGCACGACGCGAAAGTCTGCTCGATGAACGAGCGGGGCGTCGACCAGCCATCTCCCACCCAGGACGCCTGCGCGTTGGTCGACGCCGTCTGGCCGTCCACGCTCGCCGAGTCGTACGACAGTGCCAGCGTCGGTGCGAGGTCCGACGCCGCCGGCGGCACGTCCATTGGGTACGAGTAGGTGAACGAGCCCGTGCTTCCTCCGCCGGTCCAGGACCCCGACGGCTTCAGGTCCGTGGCCGCGTACGTGCCGCCGGCGCCGCCCTCGTCGCCCGGGTCGGCGACCGCAGCCAACACGACTGTGGCGTCATCGGCGGACCGGTTCTGCAGACCGCGCGCCGGCAGTGATATCTCCGCCGACACCGACTGCGCCGACACCTCGTTCGAGGACGCCAGCGGCGAGCCCATACGACACGAGGTCACGTGCGGCGTCGTCATCGCACACGCCGGAAGTCGTACCAGACGCAGCCGCGAGCCGAAGTTCCCGCCGAACGCCTCCGCAAACCCGGCGTAGTCCACTCCGACTCGCACTACGCCGGACCCCTGCGCTGTTTCTGGTCGTAGCGACAGCAGCACCCCATCGACACCGGCGGCCTCGGCGGCGGCGCGGTCGGCCACGCGCACCTCGACCTGGCCGGGCCCCTCGTACGAGCCATTGCGCGGCACCGGCTGCGCCCACACGGGAGTATCGGCGGCCCGCACCTTCACCGGCGTGGCCGCCCGGCCAACCACGCCAGCGAGGTCCAGCTGGGACGTCGCCGCCTTTGGCCACGCAGTTCGGGTGGGCCGGTAGGAGTCCCTCGCCGCGTTCGGCGGGGTCACGAACTTCGTCGGCAACGGCTTGACGCCCTTCACCGACGGACCCGGTGACGGAGTAGGCGCCGTCTGCTCCGGCGGCTTGGCCTGTGCCGGTGTCGCGGTCAGCATTCCCGCCAGCAGCGCACCAGCGGTAACAAAGGCGATGGCGGTCCGTCCGTATGCGGACAGGCGTGACCGGCCGAACCTGCTCATGCAACCTCACCTCAGCGAAGATCGACACAAGCCACGTCGAGTGTTCGGGCGGACACCCCCCGTGGCGCTGACAATCTCTCACGTCCCCGACCTCGCCCGGTAACGATGAGATAACGATGATCACGAATGCGTGCGGCAATTCAGTCGCAGAGCGCACGAACAGGACGACTCGCTGTGACGGAGGCGTTCCCCTCCCCCGGAGCGGCCTGCTTCACTGTGGCCGCCACCGGACGCGGCACGAGCGGACCGGTGGCATCGCATGGGGAGGTACCGTGTTGTCCACATTCGTCGCCTGGACGAGGTTGCGTTCGCTTCGCATCGGAGCCGTCGGCGTCACTGCCTGCGCCGTTCTGATCGCCAGCCTGCCGTTGTCCGCCGGCTCGGCCGCCGCCTCACCGACGCCTCCCGTCCCGCGGGTCGCCGGACTCCTCGACGCGGACGCGGCGATCGCCGAGGCGAGGCGGAGCGGTAGGCCGGTCGAGGCAACGGCCTCCGGCAGCCCGACGTCCACCCTTACCGCCCGCCCGGACGGGCTGCTGGAGCTGACGCAGTCGGCGGTACCGACCCGCAAGCGGGTCGGCGGCGTCTGGAAGGCATTGGACCCTACGTTAGTCAGGCAGGCCAACGGCAACATCACGGCGGCGGTCACCACCAACACTGTCCGCCTGTCCCCGGGCGGCACCGGCCCCTTGGCGGAGTTGACCAGCGGGGACCGGGCGGTGGCGTTCACCGCGTCGATGCCGCTACCGGCCCCGGCATTGGACGGTCCGACCGCCGTCTACGCCGACGTGCTGCCCGGGGTGGATCTGACGGTACGGGTTACCGCCGAGGGGGCCTTCTCCCACACGTTCGTCATCAAGACCCGGCAGGCCGCTACATACCCACAGTTGACCGCACTGAATCTATCCATCACCACCAGGGGCGTCACCCTCACCGCCGACGCGGTCGGAAACATCGCCGGCCGCGACCGCACCGGCGCCACGGTCCTCACCGCTCCCGCACCGCTCATGTGGGACTCCACCGCCCCCGCCGCCGGAGCCACCAGCCGGGCGCAGTCCAACTCCAACACCCCCGTCCCTGGCCGCACCGCCCCGGTCGGAGTCGAAGTCGCCCCAGACAAGGTCACGCTCAGCCCCGACCGCGAGCTACTGACCGGCGCGGAAACCGTCTATCCGGTCTACATCGACCCCACCTTCACCTGGACACCCCTCGGCCCGAAGATGTCCGGCTGGGCCACCATCTCCTACCAGCACCAGTCCACGAACTATTGGAAGGACACCCCCGACCTGATCGGCCGTATGCAGGTCGGCAACTCCGGCAGCCAACGCTCCAACACCCTGATCAACTTCCCCGTCCCCTACGGCAGCCTCGCCAACGCCGAGATCAGCTCCGCCACCTTTAAAATCACCAACACCCGGTCTTGGGGCTGCGAGGAAAAGACCGTTTACATCTACGGTCCTAGCACCACGCTGACGTCCTCGAACGCCACCTGGAACCACTGGGAGGGCGTCAGCAAGGGCTCCGCCATCGCTTCCAAGAGCTTTGCCTACGGCTACTCCGGCTGCGACGCCGCCGCCGTTTCCTTCGACATCACCAGCAAGATCCGCACCGACGTCACCGACAGGCGAGCCACCCGCACCCTGTGGATGGTCGCCGCCAACGAGGCCAGCGACACGCAGAGCTGGAAAGAGTTCCTCCAGACCAGTCCCACCCTGACGATCCTCTACAACCACGAACCGAACAGGCCCACGAACCTGACCACCTCCCCCAAGACCACCTGCGCCGGCGGCTCCTTCGTCGGTGACAGCAGCGTCTCGCTGTACGCGCCCGTGTCCGACCGCAACGGCGGCACCCTGGGTGTGTCGTTCAAGCTGTGGAAGACCAGCGACGCCACCGAGACGGCGATCGCCTCGTCCAACCCCAGCCTGCTGACCTACCCGTCCGGCAGCACCGCCGTACTCGTCGTCCCGGTCGCCACCCTGCGCACCGCCGCCGCGGGCGCCGCCACGAGCTTGTCGTGGAAGGTGCAGGTCACCGACTTCCGCAGCCCCAGCGACTGGTCGGGCACCTGCAAGTTCACCTTCGACCCGACCAGGCCCGGCGCCCCGACAATCCCGCAGCCGGTCGACGGGGAAACGGCAGTCGGGCAGCCGTGGACATTCCCCGTCACTCCACCGGCCGGGACCACGGTCCCGAGCGGGTACGTCTACCAGCTCAACGCCGGCCCGCCGGTCGACGTGACCGCCGATGCCGCCGGCAACGCCACCATCAGCGCCGCCCCCACCCGCTTCGTCAACACACTGTCCGTCACCAGCGTCTCCGCCGGCGGCAACTTCGGCGACACCGCCAGCGTCACCTTCAACTCGATCCCGAGCGTTGACGCGGCCGACGGCGACCTCACCGGCGACGACTCCCCCGACCTCCTCACCGTCGGCGGCCGGTACGGACTCCCGTCCGGACTCTGGCTCGCACCCGGAGGCCCCGGACCGGGCAACATCGTCGCGGCCAACATCGGCGCCCGTGGTAACGGGGTCTCCGGCACCACCAACCCGGAGGACCCCGCCAGCAACAACCCCGCAGACTTCAACGGCGCCAAGGCCGTCACCGGCCGCTTCTTCGGCGAAGGGTTCCAAGACGTCCTCGTCTACTACGCCAGCGGCCCGCACGCCGGCGGAGCCAGCATCCTGCGCGGCAACGGCGACGGCTCCGTCATCGAATCCCTGCGCAGCGGCGTCCAGCGGCTCCTCGATGCCGACCAGCTCCGCGATGATAACGGCAACTCCCCCCAACAGTTGGTCAACGCCGGCGACGCCCGCGCCAGCGGCTCACCGCTGCCCGACCTAATCGGAATCGCCGGCAGCGCCGAACACGGCTACCACCTCACCTACCACCCCAACCTGGGCGCGCCCTGGGCCTACTACTTCGCCTACCAGACCACCGCCCTGACCCCCACCGGTGGCACGAACTGGAACGACTGGACGATCGCGACCACCCAGACCACCACCGGCACCGCCATGTTCCTTTGGGAACGCACCACCGGCGCCCTTCATCTGTGGACCGCGCTCGCCTACGACGAGGGCACCGGCCAGCTCACCCACACCGCGCACACCCTGCGGGCCAGCGGCTGGAACACCGGCGCCACCATCGACCTCCGCGCCGCCGACACCAACGCCGACGACGTCCCCGACCTGTGGACCACAGCAAGCGGAGGTCAGAGCACCGAATGGCACGTTGCCGACCTCGTCGGCGGCAACGGCACCATCACCGCCCAGCCCGCCCGGGCGTTGATCACCGCCGACCACGCCTGGCAACTCAACGACGCTGACACCGGCACGGTCACCACCGCCAAGGACACCGCCGGCACCCTGCACGCCACCGGCACCACCGGCGCCGCCTGGAGCACCGGCGACCAGTTCGACCCCGACGTCGCCTTCAACGGCACCACCGGAATCCTCACCACCAGCGGACCGGCCGTACCCACCAACACCGCCTTCACCGTCTCCGCCTGGGTCAAACTCAACAGCCACGGCGGCACAGTCCTGTCCCAGGACGGCACCAACACCGCCGGATTCAAGATCTGGGCCGAAGCCAGCAACAAGTCATGGCGCTTCGCCATGGCACGAAGCAACGTGGCAAGCCCAGTCTGGGACACCGCCAGCGCCGGACCCGGATCCGCCCGCCTCGGCGTATGGACCCAACTGACAGCCGTATACAGCCCCGCCGCCGGCAACCTGCACAGCATGTTCCTCTTCATCGACGGCCGCAACGTCGCCTCCGCCGCCCACACCACCCTGTGGAACGCCACCAACAGCTTCCGCATCGGCGCCACCAAAACCGGGGCAAGCGCATACGGCGGCTACCTCAACGGCGAGGTCTCCCTCACCCAGACCTGGGACGTGGCCACCATGGGCCCCGAGCCAACAGCCCACGACCTCAACGGAGACGGCCGCGCCGACATCGTCGCCGCCGACTCCTCCGGAGGACTCTGGCTGCACCCCAACACCGGAAACGGCGGCACATCCACCTTCGGCACACCCGTCAAAGTCGGCAGCGGATGGGGCGGCTACCGATGGAACATCCGCGACTGGACGATGGACGGCCGCGCAGACGTCCTCGGCATCGACGCCGACGGCATCCTCTGGATGTACCCCAACGACATGGGCGCGCCGAGCCTCGCCCAACGCCGCCAGGTCGGCGTCGGCTGGACCAGCTACAACCACGCCACCGGCAACGCCGACGGCGACCGAATCCCCGACCACTTCGGCATCAACACCTCGACGAGCGAACTCTTCTACTACCCCGACGGATGCTGCAAAGTCCGTATCGGCACCTCCGGCTGGACCCCCTACCGCATCTACCCCGCAGACCTCACCTCCGACGGCCGCGACGACATCGTGGCAATTGACGGCCACGGCAACCTGTGGCTCTACCCCAACACCGGTCAAGCCGGCGTCGCGATGCTCGGCACCCGCGAACTCATCGGCGCGGGTTGGACCCCCTACCGGGCGACGGTCGCCGACATCAACTCCGACGGAATCCCAGACATGGTCGCCATCGACACGAGCAACATAGTCTGGCTCTACCCCGGCACCGGCACCGGCCGCTTCAGCAACGACCGCATCCAACTCGCCAGCAACTGGACAACCACCACCGCCAAAACCATCGGCTGACACCAGCCACAGGGACAAGAACGGGTGGTGCGGGCGAGGGTCGCCGGCACCACCCGTTCCGGCTGACTGCCCGTGCGATACCGGGCCCGCCCGGCCGGAGAGGAATCAGCGAGTGTCAATCCTCTGGAATCGTGGAGGGCGTCGTTATGCGGCCTGGGCCTCCAGGGTGCGGGTCTCTGATCGTTCGTAGTCGATGGGGGATCGCCAGTCGCAGACGGAGTGCCGGCGACGTCGGTTGTAGAAGTCGGTGATCCAGGTCGCGATCTTCAGTCGGGCTTCGGTGCGGGTGCGGAAGTGGCGGCGGTGGACGTACTCGACCTTGATGGTGGAGAAGGTGGCCTCGGCGACGGCGTTGTCGAAGCACGACCCGACCCGCCCCATCGACTGGCGTACCTTCCACCGGGCGCAGGTCCGGGCGAAGTCGGCCGAGCAGTACTCGCTGCCCCTGTCGCTGTGGAAGATCACCCCGTCGACGTTGCCGCCGCGGGTGACGGCGGCCATGTTCAGCGCGGCGACGACCAGCCCGGCGTCGTGCCGGTCGCCCATCGCGTAGCCGAGAATCCGACGTGAGTACAAGTCGATGACCGTCGCGAGGTAGAGCTTGCCCTCGTCGGTGCGGATCTCGGTCATGTCGCCGCACCAGGCGACGTCCGGCGCAGGTACGGTGAACTTGCGTTTGACCAGGTCCGGCGCGGCCGGACGTGTGCCCTGGCGAGTCAGGCTCGGCCGGCGACGCCTGACCCGGGCGGCCATGCCGGAATCGGCCATGAGCTGCGCGATCGTGTTATCCGAGACCTGCCAGCCCTGCTCACGCAGCTCGATACCGATGCGGGGACTGCCGTAGGTGCCGCCCGAGTCGTCGAACACCTTCTGGACCGCGGCCGCTAGCCGGACACGCCGGTCGTCGCGGCGGGTCGGCGGCCGGTCGCGCCATTTGTAGAACCACGATTCGGACACTCCGAGGGCCCGGCAGGCCACCGCGTGCGGCACGGAATGCTCGGTCCTCTGGGAAGCGATGAAGGCGGCCACGCTCACCGGCCCGTCGCTTCCTTGACCCACAGGACCACGGATCGCTTGAGGACATCACGCTCCATCGCCAACTCGGCGTTCTCCCGCCGCGGCCGGGCAAGCTCCGCCCGCTCGTCCTCGGCCAGCTGCCCCGCAGCGGCCTCACCGCGAGTCTCACGGTCCCTCTTCACCCAGTTGGCCAGGGTCCCGCTGTTGATCCCCAAGTCACGGGCGACCTGAGCGATCGACTTACCCGTCTCACGCACGATACGCACCGCGCCCGCCCGGAACTCCGGATCGAACTGCCGTCTCGTCTCAGCCATGAACCTCTATCCCTCAAGCTCTGGCCTCCACGCTACGAGGGGAAGGGCACGCCACTCCGACTGGGGCATAGCCGCCGAACCCTGGGTCATCAGCGAGGCTGGCGATCGCCGCTACACCACCGCTCAGTCCGGTGCCCGGGCCGCCACACCCGGCACCCTTGGCCTGCGCCAGGCAATGCCGGTCAGGATCGGCGCCCATCTCATCACCGGCCACACCGCGCAGAGCCCAAACCAGCAGTCGCTGCTGCTGACCGTCGGCATCGGGTTCTACCTGGCCGAACTCGACGAACGACACCAACCCGCAGAGGCGCGGTCCCGCGTCGTGCCCCTCCCCGCAGCATTCACCCTGCAGGGCTTGTTCAAGCTCACCGACGCGCTCGTCCGATGCGCGCAGACCGCCAACACGCTGTGGACGCAACTCGACGACCAGTCGCCCCCACCCGAAACCGCGCTCCTCCACCTGTCGCTGACAACCCCCGAAGGACTCGCCACAGTCGTCGACCTCAGCACTTACCCACGACGAGGCACCGCCGCCCGTAGCCAGTACTCCAAGGTCTACCAGTACCGCTGCGGGGCCGACGACATCGCAGCGGCTGCGTTACGAGACTGGCTGAGCGAGGCCGGGTACCGGCACCACGAGCAGGCGATCCTGGACATGTGGGACCCCGCGCCCCAATAGTGCGCTGGCCCTTCATAGTGCGGACCGGTCGAGGTCGTCCGCCACCGTGGCATCGCCGCGTGCATCGCCTGTAACCCGTTCGCGGTCCAGCATGCGAAGGCGGCGACACCCACGGATCCCCGTACGTGTTCATCCCGTCCGGCGGAGGGTTTCAACCGGGTCGGCGAGGCGCTGACCCGCTGGGCGGTGACCGCGACCGATCTACCACCCTGGGACCCGCCCGATCCGGCTCGGGACCGCCCCGAGGTCAGCCGGCGAGGCTGAACCGCTCGGCGTGCACCTGCCGGCGCGGCACCCGCAACGCCTGAAGACTGAGCAGCACCGCCGAGGTCATCGCCGGCGGACCGCACACGAAGACCTCCCGGTCGGTGATGTCCGGCACCAGGGCAACGAGGTTGGCCGGCTCGAACGGCGCGTTCGGCGGCGACCCGACCGGCACTCCCGTTCACTGCCGCGCGGCTGCGGCAGCCGGAGCGTTCGGCACGACTTCAACCCACGCCTATCAACGAACCGTACGGTCTCGTCCCGCCACGGGGTCACGTCGCGAAGGCTCCCACCGCGTGGGTCAGGGCGCCGATCGCCTCGTCGAGCGTAGTGTCGGCGGCCAGCCGGCTGGCGACTGCGGCCTTCGATCGATGCGGGCTGTCGGCCGCTCGCGCGCTCCGCCGGGGCCTGGGCTCCTCTGTTGCAAAAAGTTTGCTGATGAGATGACTGAGCTGCATCGATGGTTCGGGCGGGCCGACTCGCTAATCACGTAGGATGATCTCTTGAGCACGGAAGGTACTATGTTGGTGGTGTATCAGTCTTAGGACGAGAGGCAGGATCGTTGGCTGGGATTGGGTTGGCGGAGGCGATCGGCGCCCTCCGGGAGGAACTGGCCGAGGCGATCAGGGCCGGGAGCGACCAGGACCTGAGGTTCGAGGTCGGCGAGGTGAACGTCGAGTTCGAAATCGTCATTGCACGGACCGTCGAGGGACGCGCTGGCCTCAGGTTTTGGGTTGTCGAGACCGGTGCCGGTCACACCCGCGCCAACACCCAGACTCATCGCATCAGCGTTCCCCTAACGCCGGTCACTGCCGACGGCCGGCCGGTTCTGACAGGAGAACACTCGCTTCCGGACTAGGAGCTGACGTGTTCGACGCCAGGCGCGCGGTCGAGGTTCTCGCTGTGCCAATCAGCCGGGGTGTGCGGCCTGGGTACGGTTCCGGTTATTGCCTAGGCAGCGGGCTGGTCGTCACCTGTGCACACATCCTCCCCAAGGAACCGGGTACCCATCACCTGGCAGTACGGGACGCGGAAGGAACGATGGTCGATGCCACGGTCGCCTGGTGCGACCGTGACGTCGACGCGGCGATCCTCCGCCTCGCGGCGAGCGACGGGCTCCCGACCGAGGTGGTGCCGGTGGGTGAGATCTCCACCGACACCACGGGCGGCAGGGTCGAATTCGTCATGTACGGCTGGCCTCGGGCGGGCGAGGTGACTGGCGGTAGCCGGCCGCGCCGAGAGGCGGTACAGGTCGACGGCGAGATCAAGCCCGCGGAGTACGCCGCGTCGAAAACCGGGCTCGTCCGCCTGCGCCCGAACGAGCGCTACCCAGCACTTGGCCGGGACAGTTACTGGGCGGGGATGTCGGGTGCCGGAGTCTTGTCCCGGGGCGCCCTCGTGGCGGTGCAAACGCTCCAACCCAACGACGCGCTTCCCAGCTATCTCGCGGCTCGGCCCCTACTGCCCAGGACGCTGACCCGAACCGACAACTACGGCCGACGGGGCATAGACGTACTGCACGCCGCCGGAATACCCGTCCAGGGTCCCGGACCAGCGCCCGACGAGGTGCGCCTGGCGACGCGTCGCCTGTTCGGGGCGGCCACGACCTCTGGGAACGTCGTCCGGCCGGCGGAGCCGCTGCCCTCGTGGTGGCTTGACCCGCGTAACCACGCCGTGCGGTTCGTCGCACCACCGCAGTTTGACGAGATGTTGGGCTGGTGCCTGGACCGGGTTGCCGAATCGCCCCCGATACGCCTGCTACATGCGCCGGGCGGCGCCGGGAAGACCCGGTTTGCCCTCGAACTCGCTGCCGAACTGCGGGACAGGGGTTGGGTGGCCGGTGTCATCTCGACCCACCGGACGATGAAAGGTCTCGTCGGGGCCATCGCAGAGCCCGTCGAACAGGGCATGTACGTCTTCGCCGCCGTTGACTACGCGGAGACTGACATCGATGAACTTCGCGATTTGTTCGGTGTGCTGGTCACCCTGCGACCCGAGCGAGTACGCATTCTGCTGCTTGCCCGGTCGCCCGGTCGCTGGTGGGAGAACCTTGCCGTCGGCGCCAGTGCGTACAACCTGCTGAACCCCGAACCGTACGTGCTGGCAAGCGTAGGCGCGGACACCGAGCGCGACCTTTTCACAGCAGCGTACATCCAGTTCCGGGCCGGCATCCTCGGGGCGCCCGAACCCTGTGAGGTTCCAACCGGTGACGACGTCGCCGGTGCGCGGATCCTCGACCTGCACGCCGCAGCACTCGCCCGGGTCCTCGACGAGAAAGCGGGGTCGGCCGCACCAGGGCGTCCTCTCGAAGCCGTCCTGCACCACGAGCGCGAGTACTGGCGCCGCGCCCTGGTTCAAGAGGGACTACGAATGTCCCCCGGCGATCGACTGGCCGACCGCATCCTGGCCATACCCACGCTTTATCCGGCCCGGTCCTTCGACGAGGCGGAGTCGGTTGTCGAGGCTGTCATCACCACGGTGAACCTACCGTGCCCGGCGGAGCACATCGTCCGGCTGATCGTCGATCTCTATCCGGCCGAACACGAGGGCACCTACTGGCGCTCCCTGGTACCGGACCGACTAGGCGAGACGCTGGTGGCCCGACTTCTCGGATCCGCACCGACCGACGCCCGGGCCTCGGCCGAGATGGTCCGACTGCTCGCTCCCGCCGACGCCGACGTCGCGGTGCATGCCCTGACGGTGCTCGCCCGTGTCGCCGGCTTCGCGGATCAGGCCCCCGCAGCCGACGTGGTCGTTCCCAGGGCAACGACCGTCATTGAGCAACTGCTAGCCGCGCACGAGGAGGTTTTCCTTCCCGCCGCCGTTGTCGTCGCCGGGGCGATCGGCACGCTCTCTCCGTTGGCGGAATTGGCTGAGCGGGCAGCGCGTCAGGCCGGCGTCGAGGCCCTGGAGACGGCGGCGGCGCGGCTGCCCCCGTTCCACGCTGGCCTGCTGAAACTCGGCGTGACGATTGAGCGGGAACGGGTACGGCGGCTCCAAGAGGTGAAAGACGCGGACGGAGTCGCGCCCAACGAACGGCGGGCAGAGTTCGCCGATGTTCTCAACAACCTCGCCTTGCGACTCGCCACAGCCGGCGAATATCCGGAGGCCCGGGAGTGGGCGCAACTCGCGCTCGACCTCACCTACGGCAGCACCACTGACCCGGCCGGCCTCGCCCGCCGGGCGGCGATGCTGGACACGATGGCCCGGGTGCTTTCCGCCTCCGGGCATCCCGACGAAGCGGTGGGCTACGCCGAGCAGGCGCTGGACTTGTACCGCACGCTGAACTCCAGCGACCCGGCGACGTGGCTGCCGTACCTCGCCACCACCCTGCACAACCTCGGAGTGCAGCTGGCCTCGGTGGGGCAGGGCCGCGAGGCGCTCACAATGATGGAGGAGGCGACGTCGCTGTACTGTCAGCTGTCGCTGCACTCCGCAGCCTGGCGTCCGGATCTCGTGTCGGCGTTGAACGCGTTCGCGGAGCTGCTTGCCGGCGCGGGACTGCCGGAGGAGGCCCTCGTTCTATGCCAAGAGGCCGAGCGGCTCAGCCGCACCAACGCAAGGCTCAGGCCGGCGGTCTGGCTGTCCGAGCACGCAGTGGCACTGCACTGGCTCGGCGTACGGCTCTCTGGCGCGGGGCGTCATGAGAAGGCGTTGGCGGCAATCAGCGAGTCCGTCAGCATCTACGAGCGGCTAGTGGAGGTCAACCCGACGGTGTGGACGAGAGAACTGGCCAATGCCCTGAGCGGTCTCGCGGTGCGATACGCCCGTCTGGGGCAGGCGGAGGTTGCCTTGCCGTACGCCCTTCGCGCAGTCGAGTACTGGCGTCAGCTCCCCGCCGAGCGGTCGGGACTTCGATTACAGCCGTTCATCCGGGCCCTGGGCAATCTCGCGAACGCGTTGCATTCCTGCGACAGGAGCGCCGAGGCGCTGGCCACCGTGGATGAGGCCGTCGCCGGTTGTCGCGATCGGCCCGACCACGGCTACCAATCGCTGCGGATTGATCTGGCGATGCTGCAAGCCAACCGCAGCGTCTATCTCGGTGCGCTTGAGCGCCGTCAGGAAGCGATGAGCGCCGCCGCCGAGGCGATGCGCATCTACCGGTCGGTCGGAAACGGCCTAGCCGCGTGGTCGGACGACTTCGCGATCATCCTGCAGGCTTTAGGCGACAGATACGACGATCTCGGGTGCACTGAAGAGTCGGCTGCGCTGCTTGCCCTCGCCGAAAAAGTACGGTCGGCGACCGCCGACGGAGGTGGGCATCCCCACGCCCCACACTGAGCGACGCACGGCTGGCCGTTCGCCCCGGCGGGAGACCTGTTCATCTACCGGCTGGCGACCTGCAAGGCCATAGGCTATTGGCTAGAGGACCGCAGGACGGAGCTAAGGAGGTCGCACAAAATGGACCGCCATCCGACTGCCCCGGCTCCGCCGCCCACTCCGCCCCTCGCCGCGAACGACACCCATGCCGACCTGCGGAGGGTCGCCAAGGGCGGGGAGCGCGGTTCCGACGGAATAGTCGACGACGGTCGCGATTCACGGCTCGACTCGGGCGCAAGCCTGAACGTGCTCTACGATCTGGGTCTGCCTCCGGAGGCCCTCGCCGACGACGTCGAGGACACCGACCTGGACGAGCCGGTGCCAGATGGCGAGCGGTTGGTAGCGCAGGCGGTCGCGCTGGTTGGCGACGACCGCGACGCGGGAGCCCTGATTGACCGGTTCTGGCGGTTCGCGCCGGACGAGGAGTTGATTGGGTTTACTCCGGCGAAAATGGTCGCTGTGGTGCAGGCTCATCGGGATCTGGCTGAGCAACGTGCGCCAGGTGAACCCAAACTGCGAATCCACGAGCCAGACGACGTGCAGCAGCACACCGTAATCGAGATCGTCACGGACGATATGCCCTTTTTGGTAGACTCGGTCACCGCGCTGCTCACCGGACACCACCTCGACGTCCACCTGCTGGTGCATCCGCTGGTCGTGGTACGTCGGGAGCCACTCGGCCGGCTGACCGAGGTCGCCGCCGACGTCGAACCGGACGACGCGATCGACGGCGACATCGTGGAAAGTTGGATGCGGATCGAGATCGACCCGATACGCGGTGCCGCCGACCGGGACCGATTGCGCGCCGAGTTGCAGCGGGTGCTGACCGATGTCCGGGAGGCGGTGGAGGACTGGCCGAGGATGCGTCAGCGGGCCCTCGCCCTCGCCGACGAACTGGCCGCCGCCCGTACGGCGGAGAACCGCCCACCGGTGCCGGAGAAGGACATCACCGACTCGGTCGAACTGCTCCGCTGGCTGGCCCACGAACACTTCACGTTCCTCGGCTACCGCGAGTACCGCCTCGTCGACACCGAGAACGGGAGCGCGTTGCAGGCGGTGCTCGGCACCGGGCTCGGCATCCTGCGGCAGGACTCCACCATCCCGCGCACGCTCTCCTCGATGACCCCCGAGGCGGCCGCCAAGGTGCGGGAGAAGCGGCTGCTGATCATCACCAAGGCGAACTCCCGGGCGACCGTGCACCGCTCGGCGTACCTGGACTACATCGGGTTCAAGATCTTCAACGAGGCCGGTGAGGTGGTCGGCGAGCGGCGTTTCCTCGGCCTGCTCGCCACCGCGGCGTACCGGACCAGCGTCTGGGAACTGCCGGTGGTCCGCCGCAAGGTCGCCGAGGTGCTGGACCGCTCCGGGCTCAGCCCGCGCAGCCACTCCGGCAAGGACCTGCTGCAGATCCTGGAGACCTACCCGCGCGACGAGCTGTTCCAGATCAAGACCGACGACCTCTACCGGACGGTCATCGGGGTGCTCCGGATGGCCGGTCGCCGGCAGTTGCGGGTCTTTCTGCGCCGCGACGGCTACGGGCGGTTCATCTCCTGCCTGATCTACCTGCCCCGGGACCGGTTCACCACGCAGAACCGGTTGTGGATGCAGGAGATCCTGCTCCGTGAGTTGAACGGGGTCGGCGTCGACTACACCACCCGGGTGACCGAGTCCATGCTCGCCCGGGTTCATTTCATCGTGCGGACCGACCCGGCGAACCCGCCCGGCGACCTCGACGCCGACCTGCTCGCCGAGGAACTGGCGGACGCGACCCGGCTCTGGGACGACGACTACCGGCTGGTGCTGGAACGCGCGGCTGGTGGCGAGCTGGGCAAAAGGCTTTTCGTCCGGTATGTCGACGCCTTCCCGGAAAGCTACAAGGACGGGCACACCCCGTACGAGGCGATGAAGGACCTCGCCAAGCTGGAACTGCTCGAGGAGCCGGGCCAGCTCGAGATGCACATGTTCCGCAAGCAGCAGCCGGGCCGGCCGGGCGGGGCGACGCCGGTCATCGGGGTCAAGGACGTCCGGTTCAAGGTGTATCGGTACGGCGAGCGGATGGCGCTCTCCGCCGTCCTGCCCGTCCTGCACTCGCTCGGGGTGCGGGTGGTCGACGAGCACCTGTACGAGGTGGAGCGGATCGACGGCCGGATCTACCTCTACGACTTCGGCCTGGAGTTGCCGGAGGGTGCCCGCGAGCTGGCCGAGGTACGCCCGCACGTGGAGAACGCCTTCTCCGCCACCTGGCGGGGTGAGGCCGAGGTCGACGGCTTCAACGAGCTGGTGCTGCGCGGCGGGCTGACCTGGCGGCAGGTGGTGGTGCTGCGGGCGTACGCGAAGTACCTGCGGCAGACCGGCACGGTCTTCTCGCAGGACTACATGGAGTCCACCTTCATCGCGTACCCGCAACTCGCCATGTTGCTGGTCCAGCTATTCGAGGAGCGCTCGAACCCGGGCTGGCATTCGGTGCTCGGCGACGGCGGCCAGCGAGAGAAGCGGCTGGTCGAGTCGATTGGCGGGTTGCTGGACGGGATGAGCCCGGATCAAAATCGCATCATTCAGTCTTACCGGGCTCTGATCCTGGCTACCAGGCGTACGAGCTTCTACCAGCGACGTACCGACGGGCGGCCGAAGCCGTACGTGGCGTTCAAGCTCGAGCCGCAGGCGATCCCCGATCTGCCGGAACCTCGGCCAATGAGAGAGATCTTCGTCTACTCGCCGCGCTTCGAGGGCGTACACCTGCGGTTCGGGCCGGTGGCCCGGGGCGGCATCCGCTGGTCCGACCTGCGGGAGGACTTCCGCACCGAGGTGCTCGGCCTGGTCAAGGCGCAGATGGTGAAGAACGCGGTGATCGTGCCGGTCGGTGCCAAGGGCGGCTTCGTCTTGAAGCAGAAGCCGGGCGACCAGGACGAGGCGCTCGCCTGCTATCAGGAGTTCATCTCGGCCCTGCTGGACGTCACCGACAACCTGGTGGGCGGGCAGATCGTGCCGCCGGCCGACGTGGTCCGGCACGACGCCGACGACCCGTACCTGGTGGTGGCGGCGGACAAGGGCACGGCGAGCTTCTCCGACATCGCCAACGAGATCTCGGTGCGCAACGGCTTCTGGCTGGCCGACGCGTTCGCCTCCGGTGGCTCGGCCGGCTACGACCACAAGAAGATGGGGATCACCGCCCGGGGTGCCTGGGAGTCGGTGAAGCGGCACTTCCGGGACATGGGGATCGACACCCAGACCCAGGACTTCACGGTGGTCGGCGTCGGCGACATGTCCGGTGACGTCTTCGGCAACGGGATGCTGCTCTCCGAGCACATCAGGCTGGTGGCCGCCTTCGACCACCGGCACATCTTCCTAGACCCGGACCCCGACCCGGCGCGGGCGTTCCTCGAGCGGCGACGTCTGTTCGGCCTGCCGCAATCCTCCTGGAACGACTACGACAACACTCTCCTCTCGGCGGGCGGAGGCATCTACTCACGTACCGAGAAGGACATTCCCGTCTCCCCGGAGGTCCGGCGGTCGCTCGGTCTCCCCGACACCGTCGATGCCATGTCCTTCCAGGAACTGGCCAGGGCGATCGTCACCGCGAAAGTTGATCTACTCTGGGTCGGTGGCGCCGGCATCCACGTCCAGGCGGCCGGCGAGTTCGACCACGCAGTGGGAGACAAGCCCGACGAGGCAGTCCAGGTCTACGGCAAAACCGTGCGAGCGCGGGTTGTTGGCGAGGGGACCAGCCTCGGCTTCACCCAGCTCGGCCGGATCGAGTACGCCCTAGCCGGCGGTCGGATCTACACCGACTTCTTCGACAACGCCGCTAGCGCCGACATCGCGGATCGCGAGGTCAACATCAAGATCGTGCTGGGGCAGGCGGTCGCCAACGGCACGCTGACCACAGCCGCACGCGATACGCAGCTCGCCGACCTAGCCAGCGACCTTTCTGAACTCGTGTTGCGTGACAGCTACCACCAAGCCCACGCCCTGGCCAGCGCCCACGCGCAGGCGCTGTCGCAATTGCGAACCCACCGGAGCGCGATCGCCGAGCTGGAACGCTCAGGTGTGTTCAACCGCGATGACCAGGCGTTGCCGGATGACGACGAGATCGAGAGACGATTCCACGCGGGCCTCGGCTTGGCGGCGGCGGAGCTGGCGATCCTCCGCTCGTCCGTGCTGACGGAGCTTCAACGTCACCTAATCGGGTTGAGCGTCACAGGCGAGGAGTGGACGCAGGAGTACCTGACGAACTATTTCCCAGCCAGGTTCCTGCAGCAGCATTGCGAGCTAGTTGGCAAGCACCCGCTGCGTAGGGAGATCGTGGCCTGCCGTCTGGCACTCCAAGTTGTGGACCGTGCCGGAATCTCGTTCGTCCACCGTCTGCGGACGGAAACCAAGGCCACGGTGGAGGATGTCGTTCGCGCGTTCGCGATAGTTCAGGACGTCTATCAACTGCCCCAAATCTGGCGCCGAACTGAGTTGGCTGAGCAGGCCGTCGATGTCGACCTACAGCGGGTGGTTCAGGTTCGTGTTAGCCGTCTTCTGCATCGCGTCGCGCGGTGGCTCTTGGTCAACCGTCGGCCGCCGCTCAATGTTCAAGGAGAGACGGCGCGACTTCGCCCTGCCGTGGCCTGTTTACTTGCTGACCTAGAGGGACTCTCATCCGAGGCCAGAAACGAACGGAGGCGGGCCGAGATCTCGCGGCTGACCGACTTGGCACTCCCGCTCGACGTGGCCGAGACCGTCGCGTCCCTCGACGAGGGATACAGTGCCGTCGACATCATCGGGCTGGCGGACCAGCTGGACGCAGACAATCGGGAGGTCGCACGGGTTTACTACGCCCTCGCCGACCGGATTGAGCTGGATAATCTCCTCGCCCGAGTGGCAGCCCTGCCACAGACTGACCCGTGGCACAGCCGCGCACGCAGCGCGCTGCGGTACGGCCTTCACGACGTGCTCATCGCCCTGACCGACGAGCTAGTCTCGTCACCTTGGAATCGGCGCCAGGAGTTTGGTGAGCGGCTCAAGCACTGGGAGATGGCCAACGCCTCCGCTCTGGCCCGGGTGCGTAATTCCGCCCACGACCAAGAGGAGCCAACCGAGGGCCTTGCGCATCTGTCGATGCTGCTGCGGCAGATCCGCGCGCTCGTCCGGTCTACCGCCTCGGGTGGCTCCTGACCCGGATCGCTCGCCGCAAGGGCGCACCTGACGCGATTCAGGTCGCCGACCGTTGGCACCTGCTCAAGAACCTCAGCGACACCGTCGAGAAGGTCGTCCGTGGCCACCGCCGCTGCCTACGGACGCACACCGATCCGATACCCGCCCTGGCCGCACCGGCCACGGCCGAGCCGGCCAGGACGGGGCGTCGGACGGCGAACACCCGCCAACGCCACGCGGCCGTACACGCCCTACGAGCCGAAGGCCTGTCGATCAACGCGACCGCCCGCCGACTTGACCTGAACGTCCTCCTGCGCACCGATGCGACCGCGCATCGGCCGCTACCGGCCGACAGTGAGTTGCTGCAGTCGCTGCGGGTTCTGACCCGGGCGCAGCAGGATGCTGCATGGGACCAGATCACGCTCACGAACCGGATCCGGACACTGCTGCGGATGTTCTTTCCCGCCGCCCTGGCGGCGTTCGAGCGCGGCGGACGGCACCGGCTCGACTCGCCGGCTGCCCGGGTGATCCTTGCCTCGGCGCCGACGCCTGCGGCCGCAGCTGCGCTGACGCCCGCCGAGCTCGCGGCGTTGCTGCGCACTGCTGGCCGTCAACGCGGTATCGCGGCCGAGGCGGACAAGCTGCACGGCTTCCTCTGCGGCGAGCATATGCGTCAGCCAGCCGCCGTCGAGCAGGCCATGGGCCTGCACCTTCAAGGACTGGTGCGGCAACTCGACGCGGTCTGCCAGACGCTGCAGCAGCTGGAGCAGCGCATCGACGAGGTGTTCACCGCCCACCCCGACGCGAAGATCGTCACCAGCATCCCCGGTCTCGGCGTGCAGCTCGGCGCCCGGCTGCTCGCCGAGATCGGCGACGACCGCAGCCGCTTCGCCGACGCACGGGCGCTACGTGCTTTCGCCGGCGCCGCACCAGTGACCCGCTCCTCAGGCAAGAGCAGCTTCGTGCACGCCCGCCGCGCCAAGAACGACCGGATCGCCGCCACCGGATACGTGTGGGCGCTGGCCGCCATCAGGCATGACTCCCACTGGAACGCCCGCTACCGATCCCGCCGCGCCGCCGGCGACAGGCACGTCGCCGCCCTGCGGCGCCTGTTCCACCTCATGCTCGGCAAGCTGCACCACTGCCTACACCACAACACCCTCTACGACCCTGGCAAGGCATTCGCCGAACCCGCGACCTCAACTGCTTGACAGCCACCGTTGGTGAGATGTCTCGATCCACTCGAAGATCGCCGTGCGGGCGGCGGCCCGGGTCGGCCACGCCCGCCGGTCGAGCAACTCGGTCTTGATCGTGGCGAAGAAAGACTCTGCGACGGCATTGTCCCAGCGCTGACCCCGCCCACCGACGGACAACCGCACCCCGCTGCGGTCAGCGAGGCGGGCGTACTGGGCGCTGGTGTACTGGGCGGATTCAACCGGTCGTCGCAACACCTTGTCGGAGAGGTGGAGCGATGGGTGTTGGGCCGGGGCAGCGGCGGGTTCGGGAGTATCGGGGACAGATTCCTTCGCCGGGGCGGCCGACGGTGGCGTGGCGTGAGGACCGGCCCGGTCGGACGTCGTGACGCGATGGCGTTGGACAGGGCTTGGGCGGGCAGGTCGGTGCGGAGGTGGTCGGCGGTGGCCCAGCCGACGACCCGGCGGGTGGCCAGATCGATGACCGTGGCCAGATACAACCAGCCCTCCCACGTGTTGATGTACGTGATGTCACCGCACCAGCGGGCATCGACCTCGACGGGGTCCGTGGTGAAGTTCCGCCGGACCAGGTCGGGACGTGGTTCCGCTGTCGGGTCGGGCACCGTGGTGGTGCGCCACCGTTTCGGTGTGCGACCGCATAACCCGGCGGTACGCATCAGCCGGGCGATGCGTTTACGGGCGTGCCGCCGGCCCTGGGCGGCCAGTTCGGCGTGCACCCTCGGGGCACCGTAGGTGCCGGCCGACGCCTCGTGGATCCGGCCGATCCGCTCGGTCAGGTCGACGTCGACCCGCTTCCGCGTGGACGGGCGGGCAGTGCGGTGCTGGTAGTAGGCGGACCGGGAGACCTTCAACAGCTGGCAGGCACGCTTCACGTTCCCGTGCTGCGCCTTCTCCGCCTCGATGAACGGGTACACGTTCACCGGGTCTCCTTAGAGCCTGGTAAATAAGGGGTTCAGGGGTGTTGGTGGCGGGCGAGTCGGCGGGCCATCACGATGACCATGGCCCATTGGACCATCGCGGCGTGGTGCTCGGTTAGCCGTTCGTAGTCACGGACGGTGCGGCGGCACCGGTTGATCCAGGAGAAGGTCCGTTCGACCGCCCATCTGCGGTGTAGGACGACGAAGGTGGTCTGTCCGGCGAGTTTGGCCACGATCTGCACGGTCATGGCGAGGTGGGTCGCGGCCCAGGTGACGACCTTGCCGGTGTAGCCGCTGTCGGCCCAGACCAGGCTGATGCCGGGTAAGCACGCGCGTAGTGCCCACAGCAGTGGTCGGGCGGCGTCGCGGTCCTGGACGCCTGCGCCGGTGACCAGGACGGCCAGGAGCAGACCGCAGGTGTCCACGGCGATGTGCCGCTTGCGGCCGTTGATCCTCTTCCCCGCGTCGTAGCCGCGGCTCGGTCGCCCGACGGTCTCCGCACCGCGTACCGACTGGGAGTCGATCAACGCGGCCGTCGGTTGCCGGTCCCGGTGCTCGATCTGGGTGCGGACCTGTTCGCGCAGGCTATTGTGCATCCGATTCAACGTCCCGTCCGCGGTCCAGGTCTTGAAGTAGTGGTAGACCAACTTGTGGTGCGGGAAGTCCGCCGGTAACGCGGCCCACTGGCAGCCGGTCCGATCGAGGTAACGGATGGCGTCCACGACATCGCGGCGTGGGTAGGCGATCGGGCGGCCGCGTCCGGTCCCGGCCGGAACGTGCGGGGCGATGACGGCCCATTCCGCGTCGGTGGTGTCCGACGGGTAGTGCCGTGGCCGGGCGGTGGGCAGGTGCGCATCGAGGGTGGCCGGGGTGGCGTACGAGGCGACACCGGCGACAAGGTATACAGACAGGGTTGGGCCTTCGGTCGTGCTGGTTTAGTCACCTTCGCTCGTACCGAAGGCCCATCCCTATGTCACGACGCCACGCCGCACTCCATGATCGTCACCCTCGCCAGCCTCCGAAGCCCTTATTTACCAGGCTCTTACTGTCCGACATCGGGCACTTGCTGGCCCGTATGAGGCCGTTGCTGTGCGATGGGTGCGTGGAGTACCGGCGCGAGATGGGTGGCCTGCTCGGCACCATGATCGTCGGCATCGCGATCAATATCTTGACGGCGGAGACCGACACGTGGTGGGGGCCGTTGCAGCCGGTCGCCCGGTACCCGTACCTCTGGCTGCCGCTTTGCATCGTCGGCTGGTTTGTTTGGCGTTATGTCGCCCACCGACGGTCCGCGGTCGTCTGGCGCGGTCCGGAGAGCCCGTATCCCGGCCTGTCCGCCTTCGATGAAGACCGGGCCACTGTCTTTTTCGGACGGGAGCGGGAGACGAGCGAGATCCTCGATCGGCTGGAGCGGGCCGCCATCGCTCCCCAGCAACGGGTGGTTGCGATCGTCGGCCCGTCCGGGGTCGGGAAGTCTTCGCTGCTGCGTGCGGGCGTGCTCCCCCGGCTGCCGAAGCGGTGGCGGGTAGTCGGCCCGATCCGGCCGGCGACTGACCCGTTCCTGGCCACGGCCATGGCGCTGGTGGGGCCGGACGAGTCGGCCCGCGCCGCCCGGCTGCTACGCGACGAAGCCCACGCGCATGAACTTCTCGCGCGGCTTGCCGGGCCGGCCGTGCTCGTCGTTGACCAGCTCGAGGACCTGTACACCATGACCGGCGCCGCCGACAGGGACGATTGGTGGTGCATGATCGGTCAAGCGTTGGCGCTGCTGCCCGAGCTGCGGCTGCTCGTGGCCGTGCGCCCCGAGTTCCGGCGTCGCCTGACCGACCAGCCCGGTGCCCCCGTCATACGGCCGATAGCGGTGGGGCCGCTGGACACGGCCGGTATCCGGCAGGTGATCGTGCGGCCGGCCCGGGCCGCCGGGATCACGTTCGAGGACGACCTCGTGGATCGGATAGTCGCTGACGCGACGGTTGGCGATGCGTTGCCGCTACTTGGCCACCTCCTGCAGCGTCTTTCGGCCGACCGGCGCATCACCATCGCCGAATATGAGGGTGCCGGCGAGGTCGGCGGAGCCATAGCCACCCATGCCGGGCAGGTGTACGAGTCGCTCGCTGCGGTGTTCCGGCCCGACTCGATCGACCGGGCGCTGTTGCGGGGCATCAGCCTGGAGGAAGATCAAGCGGTCCGGCGGCCGATCCTGCGCTCCTCGCTCGACGAGGCCGAGGTGCGGATCCTGGAGGAGTTCCGAGCGGCCCGACTGGTGATTGACGTGAGCGACGGCGACTGCCTCGAGCTCACCCATGACGCCCTCTTCCGGCATTGGGACCATCTCGCCATCCTGATCGCCGACAACAAGGACCGCCTACGGCGGATCACCCGCCTAGATGTAGGGACCAGCACCGTTGTTGACGCGGCTGATGGGTGGTTGGCCGCCGAGTGAGGTGTGCCCGCGATGGTAGTTGTAGGTGTGGAGGAAGGCGGGTAGAGCCTCGGCGCGGTGTTGGTTGCTGGTGTAGGGCTGTTGGTAGGCCCATTCGTCGAGCAGGGTGCGGTTGAAGCGTTCGGCTTTGCCGTTGGTCTGTGGCCGGTAGCGGCGGGTGAAGCGGGCTTGGGCGCCGAGGTCGGTCAGGGCTTGGTGCCATGCTCGGCCGCGTCGGTAGGCCAGGGCGTTGTCGGTCATGACTCGTTCGATGCCGGTGATGCCGAGGGCGGCGAAGTGTCTGGCGGCGCGGCGGAGGAAGTCGGCGCAGGTGGTGGTCTTCTCGTCGGGGTGGATTTCGGCGTAGGCGAGGCGGGTGTGGTCGTCGACGGCGCAGTGGACGTAGTCGAAGCCGACTCGGGTGCCGTAGCGGGTGCGGCGGTGTTCGAGGCTGTCGCGGCCGTGGGCTCGCCAGCCGCCGCCGTCGCGGAGGCGGCCGAGTTTCTTGACGTCGACGTGGATGAGTTCGCCGGGGTGGTCGCGTTCGTAGCGGCGTACGGGTTGGCCGGTGGGCCGGTCCAGCCAGGCCAGGCGGTGCAGCCCGTGGCGGGTCAGGACGGCGTGCACGGTCGAGGCGGCAAGGCCGAGCAGTGGGGCGAGTCGGCGGGGGCCGAGTTTGCGGGTGGTCCGCAGGTGGCAGACCAGATGTTCGACCTCGGGCGGGGTTTTGCGAGGCAGCCGGTGGGCGGTGCTGGGCCGGTCGTGCAGACCCGGGTCGCCTTCGGCTCGCCAGCGGGCCAGCCACTTGTAGCCGGTGGCGCGTGAGCAGCCCAGCTCCTTGACCACGTGCGCGACCGGACGGCCCTGGTCGATGACACGCGTGATGAGCAGGCGGCGGGCGTACACGGTCAGCCGGGCGTTACGGTGGGCCATAGAGACCTCCGGTAGGTATGGGCGTCAGCACCTCACACCTCGCCGGAGGTCTCTCCATCAATCAAGCCGACACGCCGTCAACAACGCTCATGGTCACTACACCTAGAGCACCGTGCCATCGCGTGGCAGGCTCAGCCGCACGACGATGACCTACTCCGCGGTCGGGCCCTGGCCGACGCCGTGGCACTGGCCGAGGAGGCCGCGTTGTCCGACGCCGCCCACCGTCTGCTGGAGACGTCCCGAGAGGCCGACCGGAAGGATCGCATCAGCCGCTCCGAGCGGGTTGCGGAGTCGGCCCAGCACCTGCGCGACCAGGACCGAGAGCTGGCCGTGGCCCTGGTGCATGCGGCGATTAGCGACTTGGCACCGTCGATAGCGGCGAACGCCACGCTCTGGGGCCTGACGACGACGCCGGACACGTCCCACCTGGCCATCGGCCACACCACTGGGATTACCTCGGTCGTCTGGCTTGAAGACGACCGTCGGTTGCGCACCGCGGACCGGGCCGGGCGGGTCTGTACTTGGGATCCAGACGGACAGTTGACTGCCGTTAGCTTCGCCGTCGAGGCAGGACTCACCGGCAAGACCCTTCTCAGTCCGGATGCCCGCTACGCGCTGACCGAACGGGACCGAGGCGCCGGGCTGTGGCGGGTGGACGACAGCTGCTTCCTCGCAAGCTGCAAGGGCAGTCTCGGCGCCTCGTTCGATACCATTTCCTGGGGCGCCAACGGTCTCTTCGCCGGCCAGTTCGACTGGGGAACCGTTGACGTCTACCGCCTGGCCGACGAGGTACCGGAGCTGATCGCCAGCGTGGCGGTCGACCACGCGCGGACGACCGCTTGGTCGCCACACGGCGACCGGCTCGCCGTGGCGACCAACGACCAGCTACGGGTGTTCGCGATCGGCGGGCAGCAAGAGCTGATCCTCCAGATCGACGCATCGTGGTCGGCGCCCACGCTGTCCTGGTCTGCCGACGGCGTCCATCTAGCCGTCAGCGTGGCACCCGCATTCAACATGCGCAAGCTCAACGTGTTCCGACAAGATTTACGCACGCTGCGCATCTACGACACCAACCGAGGCACGGTCGTATCAAGGTCACCGGCCGGGTTGCAAAAGGCCTTTGCGTTCGCACCTGCCGGCAACGTGATCGCCTTCGCCGTCGACCGGACCCGGCGTCACGACCGGGTCGCACTGTTCGACCTTGACACGGGCAAAACCCTTGAACGGCGGGCCCGCCAGCACCAGGTCACCGAGATCGCCTGGTCCGCGGATGGCGCGAGGATCGTTCTGGGCAGTTCGTTCGACAACGTCGAGATTTGGGACCTGCCGGCTCGGAGCTTCCGTCGGCTAACGACCGGCGACATTTCCAAAATCGCCTGGTCGCCGGATCGACGGCAGGCCGCCGTCGGCCGTCTGGGGATGCCATTGGAGATCATCGAGGCGTCGGGGGATGCGCCGCAGCGCCTCGGTGGGACCGGAACACATGCCCTGACCTGGTCGCCACAGGGCGGACTGATTGCCGGCAGCTTCCAGGAACAGGTCAGTGTGTGGGATGCCGCCACGGGTAGTCTGCGCGCACGTTGGGGTCGGCCACCTCGGCGCGTACCCAAGCGGATCCAGCCATGGATGACCTTTCCGTGGGCCTACTCGCTCGCCTGGTCCGGCGATGGCCGCCGGCTGTTGGTCTGGAACCGGGACTTCTACGAGCGGACCGACCGGTCGCTGACCGTCTGGGACGCTGCAAAGGCATGCCAACTCGCGACCTTGACCGGCGGGGAGCGTAGCAGCGGTCTCCTCGCTTGGTCCCCGGACAGCCGGCTCATCGCGGCGACCATGGTCGAGCACGACATCGCCTTCTGGCGTGGCGACGACTACTCGTCGGCTGGCCGGTGGCAGACCGACAGGTCCGAGCGGATTTCCGCGCTGGCGTGGTCACGAGACTCGGAGCGGTTGGCTGCGGCATTCGGATCGCAGGTCGAGATTTGGGATGCCATTGAGCAGCGGTCCCAACTGCGGTGGATTGGCCACGACGACACGGTGCAACACTTGTGCTGGTCGCCGGACGCGCTGTACCTGGCTGGCGTCGGCCTCCACGGCGTTCTGTCCATCTGGCGCGCCCTCGACGGCCGCCCCCTCGCCGTCGTCGACTGCCCGCGCGCCAGCATCGTCGACCTCCACTGGGATACCCGACTCACCGTCACCACCACCGACGGCACGATCCTCGCTTGGGATGCCCCCGCCGGTTTCGCGACGCCCCCAGCCGCCGCTGACGCGGCGCGGACGTTGAGCGCCGAGGATCGCGAGCGCTACGGCCTCAACGGCCTCAGACGATCACAAACGGAGCGGGTTGTGGCGGACGAAGTGCGGCCGTAGCCGATACTCAACTGGCTCGACCGGTTCATAGCCTCGGGACGGCGAGCGGGATTCGACATCGGCAACGACGACGCCGAGATGCGCGCGGACAAAATGCTGCTCGCCACGACGATCGCCGCCCACGAGCAGATCGTCGGATAAGTTTGTAAGCACCTACTTTTTCGATGCAACTTCGATACCCACGCCACGGGCTGACCCTCGTGCAGGCCCAGAACCCCAGCGGGAAGGTGGCCTGTCCGGGCTGCGCGGCCTTGTCGGCCGCACGGGTACCACCAACGAACTCTCGCGAACGTTCCGTTGACGCCCCACCCCTGGTCATCCGGGTACACATGCGCCGCCTTCTACAACCAACTGCCGCGGGGCTCCGTCCCACCGGGCCACGACGACAACCCCCACCCGGATCCGGCGCAAATCACGTGCTCCCAGTCTGCTCCCAAAGTAAGGAGCACAAGCAAAACGGCCCGTTACCGATGATCCGGTGACGAGCCGTTTGACCTGCGCATATAGCTGGTGGGCGATACTGGGTTTGAACCAGTGACCTCTTCCGTGTCAAGGAACTTCGGGCACTTGTCGTGGGCTGCGGAGATCGGCGGCTCGCCGGTCAGACCTGCGAGAACAGCGGACAGTAAGGGTCACTAAGGGACAGCAAGAGTCAAGATCATAACTCATGAGGAACTCACAAGATCACAACCCGCGTGCGCGCTTCAACGCCGCCCTCGCCGCGTCGAACCGGGTCTCCCCCGAGTGCGTGTACCGCATCGCCGACCGGACGTCCCTGTGCCCCATCAACGCCATCCGGTCGTGCTGCGCCACCCCCGCGTCCGCGAGCCGAGTGCCGTAGGTGTGCCGACAGTCGTGCGGCGTCGGCAGCGGCTCGTTGATCAGCGGCTCCCACTCCCCCGTCGGCCTCCCCGCGTCGTCGACGACCGGCACCCGCAGCGCCACCTTCCACACCCGCCGCAGCCACGTCGGATACAGCAGCGCCCCACCCAGCGGCGCCGTGTAGATCAACCCGCCGGGTTTCGTCGCCAGCACCACCGGCTTCAACCGGGCAAGGTACCCGTCACCGATCGGCGCCGACCGGAACGCCGCATCATGACGGGTTCGGGCGCCCTTCGGATAGTCCCGGACCGTGCCGTCTCGCTCCATCACCGGGCCGATCTCGATCAGCCCATGCCGCAGATCGACCGCTTCCCGCTTCACGGCGGCAACCTCTTCCCACCGGGCGCCGGTTTCGAGCATCGCTTCGACGAACAACCGCGCATCTCGCCGGCCGGGGAACAGCTCGTCGAGCCGATCCAGAATCGTCGTTTCCTCGTGCGGCAGGATCACCCGGTCGTCGTGCTTCGGCGGCATCGGTGGACGTACCCGCCGGGACGGGTTGGCGCGGATCCATCCCGCGTCGACGGCGAGCTCGAGCGCCGCCTTGACGACGTTCAGGGCGGCGATGATCGTCCAGCCCCCAACCTCATCCTCTTCGAGTTCGTTGACCCACGTCTGCACGTCCGGCTTCAGGATCGCCCCGACCGGGACTCTTCCCCATCGAGGTTCGACCCAGACCCGCCAGTGTGACTGGTCGCGTTTCCGGGTGGCTTTCTCGATCCGACGGCTCGGCTCGAACTGCTCCCAGGCCTGACCCAGGGTTCGCTTCGCCAGCTTCGGGTCCAGAAACTCGCCTCGGCGCACGTTCGCTTCGAGGTCGCCGGCCCACTTCTCGACGATGCCCCGGATCGGATCCGACCAGGTGCGCCGGCCGGCGGGGGTGTAGACGGTGCCGGCCCAGACTCCGGACGGCAGTTGCCGGATCCAGGCCATCACGCGTCCTGTTCGAGCAGAAGCTTGATCGTCTCCATTCGCCGCTGCTTGTTCGTCTCTCGTAGCTCTTCGATCCGGCGCTCGTCTTCCTGGCGGAACTCCTCCAGCCGCGCCAGCATCCGGGCCTTCATCGCCGGGGTGGCCGCCGACGCGAGGATGAGCTCTCGTTCCTCGTCGTGCTCGCCGGCCTTGGGTCGGCCGATGAGGTTCCCGGCGGCGAGCAGCGCCGTCTCGAGGTCGACGTCGAGCGCGTCGGCGATCGCCCGGACGCTCTGCAACGTGAGCCCGCCGTCGCCCTTCATCCACCGGAAGATCGTTGAGCGGTGGATGTGTGCTTCGCGGGCGAGTCGGGCAACGGACCATCCGGGGCGTGCGGTCATCTGGGTCAGGAAGGTCGCCCAGGTTCCGCGTCCGGCGTCGCTCACATGCACACGGTACGTGCCCTGTGACGTGCGACGATAGGCGACGGTGCGATGCATCTTTGCGTCGCTCACGGGTCGCTGTCGGCGGTCGGTGCGGCGCTTCTGGCGGCGTCCATCGATCGTCATCATGCGTTGCATACCTGCGACGGTAGGTAGTCCGTAGGCACCACGTCACTCATCCGTTCGGCCAGAAACCGACGCATCCACCCGACGCCCTTGCGTCGCAATAATCCGACGCCTACTGTTGCTCGCATGACAGCGACGCAAAAATCCGACGCAGCGACGGACGGAACCGACGTTCGCCTCCGAGTCGCCGTCTTCGACGCCCTGATGTCCGCCCGTGGCTACGGCAGCGTGGTCGACCAGGCGAAGGCACTCGACGTCCACCGGTCGACGCTCTTCCGGATGCGGGCCGGCGAGACGGCACCGAACCTCGAACTCGCCATGCGGATGGCAGCACTCGCCGGAACCACCATCGAGGTCATCTTCGAGCGGGCCAGTGGGGCCGCGTGATGCCCGACCGACTGCTCCACCCCGCCGAAGCCGGCCGGCGCATGGGCTGCTCCGAGAAGACCATCCGCCGCCTCGTCTACGCCCGCAAGCTCCCGGCCCGCCCACGCGGCACTGGCACGAAGCGCCCCGGCATCGGGATCCCGGAGTCGGCGCTCGACACGTACATCGCCAGCAACCGGTGAGCAAGCCCGTGCCGAAGCCGGCCCACCCACCGGGCCAGCCGAACCGGCCACCCGTCCGCCCCGCCGGACCCCTAACCCCTCCCCCGCCGCCCGGGCCGAAGACAACGGAGGCAGCGACATGACCGGACAGACCCCCACCCAGCCGTCCGCCAAGGTGCGTGCCCTCGCCGACGACATGCGCGACGTCGACAACAAGTTCGCGTACGCGATCGGCTACATCCGGGCCGGCGTCGACAGCGAGTACGTGTCGGACGCGGAGTTCCGGGACGCCGTCCGGACCGTGCTGGCCGCGCTCGACCTGGCGCGGGACGGTGCGTGATGCCGCGCATCCACGGCCAGATCAGCTCGCGGCTGACCGCCGAGTTCGGACCGGCCTCGGACGGCTGGGCTCCGCCCCGCGACGCCGCTCTCCGCACGAACCCGCCCTCGGCAGTGGTCGGCTACCGCATCGGCCCGAAGCGGCGCAGCGGACGGCGCCGGTTCTGGCTCAACTTCGCCACGTCGCTGCTCAACATCTGCGGCCCGACGTGGGCGCTGATGCTGCTGCTCGGTGTCACGCAGGCAGCCGAACTCGGGTACCTGCGATGAGCGCCGCCGACGTCGAGATGTGGTCTGCCCTGACCGGCGTCGCCGTGCTGGTGCTCGGGGTGGTGGCCGTCGGGGTTCTGCACTGGCGGGCCGGACGGAAGCGGGCGCCGGCCCTGCCGATCCAGCCGAAGCGGAACGGCTTCTGCGCCGACTGCTGCACCCCGCCCGGCATGCCCCACGAACTGTCCTGCCCTGAGGTGTCTGCGGAGTTGGCGCTGGCCTACATCGAGGCGGTGCAGCGGTGAGCAGCTTCGAGACGGCCGTCGGCTCTGACCTTGGGCCGGCGGATGCGACAGGCCAGGGATCGGCTTGGGTCCCCGGCGCTGACGCAGCCGGGTCCGCGTCCAGACCAGAGACGGACGCGGACCCGGTAACCCCCACCAACGAAACGGGAAGTGCTTCGGTGAGTGAGATTGCGTGCGCGGATCTGACTGTCGATCAAGCGCGCGAATCGGTAAGCCGGGCCAAGCGGAGTCTGGCTGCGGCCGGCGATGAGATCGTTCGACAGATCAGTGGTCGGGCGTGGCTCGCACTCGGATACGAGTCGTGGGACGAGATGCGGGAAGCTGAGTACAGCGGCGCTGCCGTCATCGTTCCGCGTGCCGACCGTCCCCAACTGACCGCACGGCTGGCCAGTGAAGGGCTGAGCCAGAAGCAGATTGGCCAGACGCTCGGCGTATCGCAGCAGACCGTCTCCAATGATCTGGCTGACGCTACCAAAATTGGTAGCGTCCCTGTTCCGCAGACGCGGACGGACAGCCTCGGCCGAGAGCAGCCACGCGCGCAGTCCCGCCCCAAGTCCGGAGGGAGTGCCGCACAGTCAACGGCACTCCCGGCTCGACAAGCCGAAGGCGACGCGGTCGTTGCCGGTATCGACCGCCGGTCGCGGCCCGTTCCTTCGTCCGCTGACCCTGACGCTGACGACCGGCGAGACGCCGAACTCGAGGCCCTGATCGCCGACTCGGACGTGCGGTTTCGCAAGAACTTCTTCGCCGCAATGTCCCGAGCAGATGACGTGTGGCAATTCGACGCTGAGCGGATCGCCGAGGTGTACGCCGCGACGTACGACGGCGAGCTTCGCCCCTGGCTAGAGCAGATGTCTCGCTGGTGCGAGCAGGTATCGACGGCGTGCCGCCGACAGCGGTCCGGATTGCGATTGGTTTCAGGGGGCGGGAAATGAGCGAGAGCACCTACCGGCAGATGGTCTACGAGTTGGCGTCAAACGGCCACACGAACAACCGGCCGAAGAGCGATATCCGTGAGGAGATCGTGCATCTGGTCCAGACTGCCGAGGCTGACGGCGAACCGTGGGCCGGCGACGTGCTGGCCCGGTGGCACCGCGAGGGCGCTGAGCGGGATTACGAGAAGGCTCACGGTCAGCTCAACACGACGACGTACATCACCCGCGACGGGCGCCGGAAGCGGAAGACGACTTCGTACTCCCTGCCCACCCGTTCCGCCGAGTCCGGCGAGGTGGCCTTCGAACAACGGTCGTTCTGGGACTACGAGCGTGCCCCGTTCACCGACAAGCACGTCGAGCTGCTGGCGCAGCGTGGACGAATCGACGAGGCCGTCGCCGCGTTCGCGCTGATTCTCGCCGCGTGGGACCGCAACCCGACCGCTAAGACGGCGCGGGAGGCGTGGGAGATGGACGGCCACGACATCGGAGAGATCGATCTCGGCGAGGAAGACGGCCGCGCCGCGTAAGCCATCGGGTTCCGGCAGGGGCGAGGGGGTCAGCCGGAACCCATCCCCGGGGGTCGTCCCGTCTGGCGGGGCGGGACGACCCCCACCCCGAAACGACAGAACCGGCCCAGGTGATTCGAGCACCCGGGCCGGCCAGACCAACGAAGGAAATGGAGTCCCTCATGGTCACCACGACACTATCCGAAGCCCGGTGGCGGATCGAAGAGCGCGCCCGTAACGGGGCGGTGCTGGCGTCCGCGTCGCACGACGACCGGGATCGGGCGTTGGAGTCGTACGAGGCGTGGCGCCGCTACCTCGCCGCCCGGGCCGCCGCGTACGGGAACCGGCCGCCGACGGAACCGTTCGGGTCGATCCGCCTGGTGCTGATCGACCGGGAGACGCACGTCATCGGGACCCGGGTCACGGACGGGCCGGCGCTGTGAACGCCATCCCGTCGACGGTGCAGGTGAAGTCCTGCTGCGGGCTGATCATCAACGAGCCCTGCGACTGCGGCACCAGCCAGATCTACGTGTACGTGATCTGTGCCGGTGAGAAGGACGAGGGCGCCGACCCGGTCGCGGTCATCTCGACCCTGCCCCGTGCGCTCGCGTGGGTCATCGAGCAGTACGAGGTGACGCCCCGGCAGCAGCGTCCGGGCGTGTGGATGGCGCCGCTCGCCGACCCGGACGAGGTGTGGATCTACCGGATGGCGGTCCGCTGATGTCCCTCGCCGACATGCTCCGCCACGCCCCGGCCGCCGCAGTGCTGGCCGAGATCTGGCGTCGAGTCTCCCCACCCCAAGACCCGTGGTTCTGGACCGCCAACACCACCCTGCTGCCCGTGATCGTCCCCGGAAGGACGCACCGATGACCGCGAGGACCGAATACCGAAAGCTCACCCAAGCCGAGCTGTACGCCGAAGCGACGCAGCGGTTCGGGAACGATCCGCTGAAGTTCGCCTTCCGCTGCCCGCGCTGCGGCGACGTGGCCACCATCCAAGAGTTTGTCGACGCCGGCGACGGCGCACGGGCCGGCCAGGAGTGCATCGGCCGTGTGCTCGGCGGACTGACGCGCCGCACCGACGGAACCAAGGGCGGCAAGAAGCGGGGCGAGCGCGGCTGTGACTGGGCTGCGTACGGACTGTTCCGTGGGCCGTGGGAGATCGTGCTGCCGGCAGAGGGTGACAAGCCGGAGCGGTCCGCGTGGGGCTTTCCGCTGGCCGAGGTGTCGTCGTGAGCCTGACTACTGACGTCATCGACCTACTCGACGCCCTCGGAGACACCGCCGACCAGGTCGCCGCCGAACTGGAACGGCTCGGCATCAAGGGTGTGAAGGAAGACGGCTGCGCCTGCCCGATCTTCAACTACCTCGCCAGCAAGGGCGTTCCGGTGGCTGACGTCGGCGACGAGAAGATCACGTTCTTCGACGGGACGGCGATCGACACCCCGCCGCAGATCACCGAGTTCATTTACGGCTTCGACCAGGGCGAGTTCCCGACGCTGGAAGAGCCGGCGGAGGTGGAGTCGTGATCGCTCGTCTGGTGGAGACCGCCCCGATCTGGGGGTCGACGATCGCCCCCGCCGCCGTCCTGCTGGCGCTCGGGATCCTGCTGCAACCCGGGTCCGTGCATCCGCCGCGGCATCGGCACGGCGTCCGGTGCACGCGGATTGTGCGCCGGCTCGAAGCCGAGCGCGCCCGTTACCGCCGGCCCACCGGCTTCCAGTCGCCGCTGTTCACCGTTCCCCGAGAGGCCACCCGATGACCGTCCGTGGAGTTCTTGCCCCGGTCTACGCGATCGAGTGCGACGCAGACGGGTGCGTTGCGGAGCTGCGCGAGCAGAGCTGGTTGGGCGAGTGGCACATCGGCCAGATCGCCGAGCGTGCCGGCTGGCAGACCCGCCCGGCCCGTGGCAAGGGCTCGCGCTCGGCGCCGGACCTGTGCCCCGAGCATCGCACCGTTCCCCGAGAGGCCGTGACCCGATGAGCAAATTCGACCTGGATGCGATCAAGCAGCGGTGGGCGTGGGTTCAGGACAACGCCGACCAGTGCCAGCGCGACCCGGGACAGGTGTCGCTGTCCGGCTACATGGCCGCGTCGATCGAGTCGAGCCGGGACGTACCGGCGCTGATCGCCGAGGTGGAACGGCTCCGCGCCGAACTGGATGACCGAGACGCAGAAGCCATCGACGCCGCCGACGAAGCCGACGAGTTCGCTGCGGAGGGGTTCCAGGCCGTGCTGTCCGGCATCGCACCCGCATACCACGTCACCCGGGGCACCGGCCCGAGTGCCCTGGAAGCGAACTGCCCGTGCCCGAAGGAGCCGTGCGGCGCCGTCGACACGGCCCGGGCGCATCCGGACTGCGACCAGCATCCGGCCCGGCACTCGAAGACGATGCGGAACATCCACCGCGCCGACCGTTGCCCCGGGGGTGCGTGATGGGTGTCGGTGAAGCCGTCTTCTACGCGTCGCTGCTGCTCTTCGTCGTCGCCGGTCTGACCGTCGGTGTCGCGGCGCTGGTGAAGGTGTGGCGGTCCCGGCCCCGGGACCTGTCCGACACCATCGCCGATCGGCTCGCCGCAGCGCGGGAGGTGAACGGCGCGCCCGTCGTCGGGGTGCCGCTGCACGTGTGGAACCTCGACGGCCGGCACGCCACCTCGGGTGACAGCTGGCCGGAGCATGACGAAGACGCCGACGAAGACGGCTGCTGGTGCCGGGGCTGCTTCGAGGTCGAGCTGGAGCTGATGCAGGACGTCGAGATCCGGGCCCTGTTCGACGGTCTGGTGGACACGCCGGAGCTGCGGGACCTGGCCGACCGGGCCCGGAGGTACATCCGGTGAGCGGCGTCCTGCGTTGGGAAGACCCGCCGGAGCGGCACGGCAACGCCAGGCCGAAGGAGTCGAAGTTCCAGGTCCTGGCCGACGCGCTGCGCGGCCGGCCGGGTGAGTGGGCGGTGGTCGCGGAGAACAAGACTCCGGGATCGGCCGGCAGCCTGGCGTACCGGATCCGGCAGGGCGTCGGGCCGTTCGCCCCGGAGCGGCACTTCCAGGCCAAGGTGGTCGGTCCGGCCGGCGGCTCGTCATCGAAGGTGTACGCCCGCTACGTCGGGGAGCGTGCGCAGTGATCTCCGGTCGTCGTGCTGCTCTCGCTGCCGCCGCTCCGGTGCTGGTGCCGCCCGCTGTGGTGGCGCTGGCCCGCGCCGGCCGGCTCCCCGGCGCGCTGGTGCTGGCCGGACTGTTCGCCGCGTACGTCGCGGTGGAGGTGGTGTCGTGGCTGCGGCGGGAGCGTGCCCGCCGCGCCACCGTCCGGGCGTTGCTCCGGTCGCGGGGTCGGGTCCTCGCTGATGTGACCGAATCCCGTGAGGGGTGGGTCGCGTGATCGGCCGTCTGCTCCGCCGCTTCGCCGACCCGATCGTCCGCCGCCAACTCGTACGGGCCATCGCCGCGAGGGATGCCGCCCGGGCCGAAGCCCGCCGGCTGGACAAGCGGCTACGAGCCGAACAGCGCGCAGTCGCCGCGCTGCGGCAGATCACCGAACGGTGGCAGTCCATCGCCCGGAACGCGCTCGAAGCACAGCAAGGAGAACCGAAGTGAGCACCGAGAAGCCGACGATCTACGCCGCGCTGTCGTCCGTGATGGCCGCGGTCCAGTCGGTGCGGAAGGCCGACCGGAACACCGAACAGAACTACGTCTTCCGTGGCATCGACGCCGTCGTCAACGCCGTCGGGCCGGAGCTGCGGAATCACGGGGTTCTTGTCATCCCGGAGTTGCTCGACGTCGGCTATCGGGATGTCTTGACCTCCCGCGGGAAGCCGTCGCGGGAGTGCACGGTCCGGGTCAGGTACCGGTTCTACGGCCCGGCGGGGGACTTCATCGACTGCGTGTCTCCTGGTGAGGCGATGGACTTCGGTGACAAGGGCACGGCGAAGGCGATGAGCGTCGCGTTCCGGGTGGCTCTGCTCCAGGCCTTGTGCATTCCGACCGACGAGCCGGACGCGGACTCGCACACGTACGAGCGTGCCCGGGACGACGAGTGGAAGGCCGCGGCACCGCCGACGGAAGCGCAGACGGCGGCGTATGACGCGCTGCTGGCCGAGCTCGTCGCGGTGACGGAGCGGGCCGGTATCGGGGCGGTGGGGAAGAAGTGCAAGGCCGCGGTCACCGCCGGGGATATCACTCAGGCGCAGTACGACGCGCTCGACCAGCGTGCCGGTGACCGGATCGCGGACCTTCGGCGGGCCGAGCAAGAGCAGCCGGCCGAAGCCGCACCGGTGGAAGCGGGCCAGGGATGAGCGTGCTGTCGATGCCGGTGCTTCCGGACTGTGACGCCTGCGGCTGGCCCGTCGTGGCGCAGGTCGACGGCGACGGCGCCCGCGAAGTGTGCGAGGGCTGCGCCCTGGAGTGGCGTCCGTTCCCGATCTTCGACGGGATCCGCCGCGCCATCGCCGCGGTGCGGATCCTCGGTGCGGATGTGCAGCCGGTCCTGTGCCGGGCGTGTACCGAGGGGCGGCACGTCAGGTGTTGGCGGGTGCGGTGCACCTGCGACCACCCGGAGGTGCCGGGTGCTGCGTAGGAACCTCACTCCGAGCCGTAAGAAGGCCATCAAGCGGACGATGCTCGCCCGGCGGTGGAATGCCACCGGCCCGTCCTCGGAGGTCGTTGACGCGGTGTACGAGCGGGCCGGCTGGTCCTGCGAAGTGTGCACCGAGGGAGTCGGGGACCGGCGGGGGATCGACCACCACATCCACCACCGGCGGCCGCGCGGCGCCGGTGGCAGCAAACGGCCGGACACGAACCTGCCCAGCAACCTGCTGCTGCTGTGCCCGCCCTGCCATGCGCAGATCGAGTCGCATCGGGCGATCGCGCAGTCGATGGGCTGGCTTGTCGTCCAGTCCGCCGACCCGGCGACTGTGGCTGTGCTGGTGCAGCGGGACCGGTGGGTGTACCTGACCGTCGATGGCCGGTACGCCGACGAACCGCCGGCAGGTGCGTGATGGGCGAGATCGAGAAGGGCTGCCAGAAGGTCGCCTACGCGTCCCGGAAGACCGCCCGCCGAGCCATCCGCAGCAAGCACCCCGGCGAGCAGCTCCGCGCCTACCGCTGCCACCGGTGCGGCTGGTTCCACGGCGGGCACAACCCGCCAGCAGTCAAGCAAGGACTGATGACCGCCGTCGAGTACTACGCCCGCTGGTTCCAGCCCACTACCCGAGAGGAAACCCACCATGGCTGACGAGATGCCCGACCCGCCGACCGGGGAGTGTGCGCACTGCGCGAAGCCGGCAACGAAGTGGTGGCGGCTACTCGGTGGCGACGGACCGGCCGGGTTCGGTTACCGGCCCGTCTGCGACGACCACTACGAAGCCGAGCGCGAAGACCGCAACGACGCGATCCGCCAGGCGTTGGCGGTGATGCGCAATGCCCGCTGACCTGTCCCCGGTAGAGACCCTACGAGCAGCCGCCGAGAAGCTGCGGACGCTGGCCGGGAACGCAACCCCGGGCGAGTGGTACCCGGACTGGGACTCCGGCGTCTACGCGATGCCGGACACGTCGGCGAAGTACGTGATCTCTGGTGGCAGCGTGACGTACGACAACACGCAGTGGATCGCGTTGGTGCATCCGGGGATAGCTGGACCCCTCGCTGGCTGGCTGGAGCGAGAAGCGTTCATCGCCGAGTCCGTCGGCACCGAGATGGCCGAGTCTCCCGATGGGTACCTGTCGTGGCCGCTGGCGGTCGCCCGGGTACTGCTGGGGGTGCCCGATGGGCGTTGAGAAGCCGAAGCGCGGCGAGTGCTCTGTGTGCGGCGAGTTCCGCAACCTGACCAAGGCGGGCGTACTCCGGCACCACGCCGGGGACCGCTGGTACGCCGGCCAACGGCAGTACCGGTGCGATGGTGCCGGGCTGCCGCCGAAGGAGTCGACCGATGGCCGTTGAGGAGACCACCGACGACAGCAGCCGCTACCGGTGCGACAACTGCCAGCGGGCCGCCGACTACTGGCCGAGCCCGTACCCGGGCGTGTCGATCGAGGAGACGGTACGGGCCGCCGGGTGGCGGATCGGCCGCCCGTACGGGAGTCCGGCGTGTTACTGCCCGGAGTGCGTCGACGTGGACCGGGGCTACTGGTCCCGGCGGGCGCTTGCCCAGGCGGCTCAGGCGGGGCTGTCGTGAGCCGGCAAGATCCCGGAGCCGCTGAAGGTCGGGGCGTGTACCCGCCGATCCGGCGCTGCGTGTGCGGTGAGACGGAGACGGTACACACCCTCACCGACGGCCGGCGGGGTGGCTGCCCGCAGTCGGGTTGCCGGCGGTTCGAGCCGGTCCCGGACCCGGCCCCGTCCCGCTGCCCGACCTGCGGAGCCGGCTGGTCCGCGATCGAAGCAGCCCGGAGAACGCCATGACCGATCCGATCCTCGCCGAACTGCGGCTCATCCGGCTCGCATCCGGCCGCCGGTCGGTCGACGTCGCCCGGGCTGCGGGCATCGACCCGGCGTCCCTGTCGTACTGGGAGTGCGGCCGGAAGAGTCCGCACCTGTCGAAGCTCCGGCACGTGCTCGATGAGTTGGGGTTGGACCTGGCGATCGTCGAGAAGGAGCAGCCGTGACCGGGTGGTCGTTCCGATGCGTGTGGCCCGTCAACGACGACGAACTCGGCTACAAGACCGCGGTCCGGATCGCGGAAGCGGAGCTTGAGGAACGGGCGGCCGAGGTTGGGGCGAAGATCGTCGGTCCGGCCGATTTCCGGATGGTCGAGCACGACGACCCCGACGAGTGGCCGCACACCCCACTCACGTTGGTTGCGGTCGCGGACGCGGTGCCGTTGCGGCCGACCCGGGAGCAGATGCCGCAGGTCATTTCCTTCTACGCCGATCAGGGGCTCAGCGATCGGCAGATCGGCCGGGAGTTGGGGATCCCTCGGGATTCGGTGATCTACGTGCGTCGGAAGCACGGGATTGCGGCTGGGGTGCCGTCGACGCATCAGCGGGACGTGGCATGACTCCGCAGCGTCCTCGCTGGCGGTGCACCGTACCCGGCTGTCCGGCGAACCGGTGGCAGGTGTTGCGGACGTGGGTTGGGGATCCGCTCGACGCCGCCGTGCAAGTCCTACAACGGCACAACCAGCAAGAGCACAAGGAGTCGAAGTGAGCCGGCTACTCGCTGTAGATCTTCGCCACGTACTCGCGGGTGTACCCGGTGCGGCGTGCGGCTTCGCTCTTCGACATGCCGCCGTTGATGGCGTCGACGATGGCGGCGTGCAGCTCGGTGCGGCGCTTGGCCAACTGTTGCTCGGCGCGACGGAACGCCCGCGTCGCTTCTTCGAGGGTGTCGGCCACGTCGCCGAGTGTGACACGCGGCAGGGGGTGAAGCAATAGCGCGAACCGGGTTCGCGACGGCGTGTCGCATTGCGGATGAGAAGTCATTCCGCGAACATAGTTCACAGCACAGACGTACGAATGGAGCCCCAACCCGTGCCACGTATTCGATCCATCAAGCCGGAGTTCTGGAAGAGCGAGGCGATCGCCGCGCACCCGTTCCGGACCCGGCTGACGTTCATCGGGCTCTGGACGTACGTCGACGACAACGGGGTCGGGATCGACAACCCGAAGCTGATCGCGGCCGAGCTGTTCGCGTTGGAGGATGACCCTCGCGAGGCTCTCGCGAACGTTCGCGAGGATCTCGCGAGGCTTTCCGAAGCCGGCCGAATCGTTCGCTACACCGTCGACGGGAAGTCGTTCCTGGCCATCGTCAACTGGCGCGAGCATCAGAAGATCGACAAGCCGGGCAAGCCCCGCTATCCGCAGCCCGATGACCCGCGAGCTGTGCCGACACCTGCCGTGAACAGGGATTCTCCACCGGTTCTCGAAGTCGTCGCGGAACCCTCGCGAGAGTCTCGCGAGACCGTCGCGAGATCCCCGCGCCTGGAACAGGGGATCAGGGATCAGGGAACAGGGGATCAGGGAGTTCCGCCTACGGCGGGCGCGCTGACGCTCGCCGCGCCCGACACGACCCAAGCTCTCATCGGCGAATGGATCGAGCACTGCCCGAACCGGCCACCCGGGAACGTCATCGGCCAAGTCTCGAAGCTGATCAAGAACATGCTCGGCGAAGGGATCGCCGCCCCGCACGTCCGGCGCGGACTCGCCGAGTGGGCGCGCAAGGGCTTGCACCCGTCGACCCTTCCGTCCGTCGTCAACGAGGTCATGAACGCCGGAGCCGGATCACAGGCCCGGAAGCCGTCGACGGCCGATCAGCGGTTCGGCGACGCGATGCAACTCGCCGCCCGGTTCGCTCAGGAGGAAGCGTCATGAACCTGTCCCAAGTCGCCACCATCCTTGCGCTCGCCGCCACCCGCGACCGTCGCACCGTCGGAGAGACCGACGTACGCGCCTGGCATCAGGACATCGGGGATCTCGACTTCGAAGACGCCCGTGACGCGGTCAGCGCGCACTTCCGGGAGTCGACGGAGTACCTGATGCCGGTCCACGTCCGCCGGCTCGCCGCCGACATACGACGTGAGCGGCACCGGATCGAGCGGGAACTCGAACAGCGCCGCGAGTTGGAGGCGTACGCCGCGACAGCCGGCCCGCTCACCGACCGGTCTGCGGACATCCGCGCACTCGTCGGCCAGGTCCGCGACGTCCTCCCGGAGGGCGACCGGGAGGCGTTGAAGCCCCGCATGGTGGCGTGGGAGCGGGAACACCGGGCGTTCACGCGGCAGGAGACCGCCGAACCGAACCCGGACTACGACCCGTCGATGCGCCCGGTGCCGGAGTGGAACCGCAGCAAGAACCCGCCGGCCGGCGAGTGGTGGGAAGACGAAGCAGCTCGGGAGCGGCACGCGAAGCAGCTGCTGGCCGAGGCCGGCCGGCTCGCGGGACGGGATCCGTCGTGATCGAGATCGTGGAGCCGCCGAACATCACCGGCTGCGCCCCCTGCGGCTCCCCACTCATCTGGCTGTACTCGGCCCGGCGTGGGGTGTGGGTCGCGTTCGTTGACGCACCGGACGCGGGACCGCATGCGATCCGGCCGCACCCGTGCCGGCACGCGCAGGATCCGGCGACGTGGCGGGAGCTTCGCTCCGGTGATCCGCCGTCGGCCGCGTATCTCGAAGCCCGGAAAGCCCTGAAGAGCATCACCGAGAAGGAGTGAGCACCTTGACCACCGAACCAACCGAGCGGCCGGTGAGTACTTCCAACCCCCACCCCAACCCGCGCGACTTGATCGCCGAGTGCGCGGACGCGCTCTACATGTCGCCGCCGGAACGCACCGACGAGTGGGACGGCGTCGCAGCCGTCGTCGCTCCGGTCGTCCTGCGGTGGGCCGCCGACGAGATGAAGGCGTACCCGCTTGGGGTGGCGATGTTCGGCCGGCTGCGAGAGATGGCCGACGCCATCGAGCGGAACGGGACTGGAAAGGGCTTCCCTTCGTCCGTGGGCGCGTCTGTGGTGTCCGCCGAGGGTTCCGGACACCCCCAACCCGTCACGACGCCCTACGACGGTCCGACGTACACGGTCGGCGGTCCCGGGTGGGTGCAGCCGGCCGGCTGGGTGTCGGCGGAGGAGATGGAGCGGATGGAAGGTGCGGACGATGTCTGACCAGACCCCGAGCGCCGGTTGGCCGCACGCTGGCCCGGACGAGTTCACCCCGTACCTCGCCGAGCAGTTGAAGAACCCCGAGGTGCGCGCCGCATACGAGGCTGAGAGAGCCGAGCAGACCCCGATCCCCGCCGAAGTCCGAGAGGTCGCGGACCGGATCGAGCACTCGTACCCCGTCAACGACTGGGCGGCACACGGATTCGTCGAAGGGCTGGCTGCTGGTCGTACCGCATCGGGATGTTGCCAGGACGCCGTCGATTCAGACGGGCACACCCATGCCGAGACCTGCGTCTACCTACTCGGCTTGCGAACAGGGCGGGTCGAGGGTCGTACCGCAGCAGCCGCAGACATCCGGGCGTACGCCGACGATCAGGAGCGGGCGGCGAAGGAGCGACCATCGGCCGGCGAGGTCCGTCGACAGGTCGGCGCCGTGGTGAATGCGTACCGGACGGCTGCTCGTGTTGCAGAGAACGGAGCAGACCGACCGTCGGTCCAGAGAACTGCCCAGGTGGCGATCGACTGCGGCGGTTGCGGAGACACCATCTGGCCGACGGAGACCGTGTACGAGGTCGGCGACGGCCGGGTGCGCTGCGTGATCTGTCAGGTCAAGGCCCCGAGCCGGGCGGGAGCCGACCAGTGACCGCCCCGACTCCCGAACCTGTAACCAATGCTGATGAGTTCGCCCCGGACCCCGCCGACGTTGAACTCGTCGCCGACGCGCTCGCCCGCACTCACTGCTGGGACGGTATCTGCGAGGTGGCCGACGCGGCTCCGGCCACCGCCGAGTCCTTCCGCCACGACGCCAGAGCCATCGCCGCAGCGTTGACCGAGGCGGGTCGACTGCTTCCCTCAGGCACCCGACCGTCCGTGTTGCCGATGCACTACCTGGATGACGTCGTGGATGTGCAGGTTCGTGCGACCGCGTACGAGTACGGCGCGGGGCAGCCCGGCGTTGGTGTGCAGCTGACGCTGGACGATGGCCGAATCACTCTGGCCGCGCGGCTGCCGGTTTTTCCGGCGAGGGATCTGGCAGTAGCCGTCCTGGCGGCGGTTGGCCCGTGGGTGCCCGTCCCCACCACCCCGCCGGTTCCTTCTTCTCCTGAGGAGACACCCCATGCATGATCCTTCGTTCCTGCTCTTCGACGTCCGCCCGATCCGGCTCGACGTGTGGCACGACGAGCCTGACGGCCACGACGCGTTCGAGGTCTGCGGCCACGCCCCGCACGGCACCCGCCGGATCATGTGGGCGCTCCGGCACCGCCGGCACCTGCACTACCGCTGGTGGCCGTACCTGAACGTCCGACGCTGGATCGTCGACCGGTGCGACGGCTGCGGCCAGCGGTTTCGCTGGAAGGAAGCCCGCCACTCCTACCAGTCCACCAATCGGGTGTGGCACGACGCGTGCATGAGCCTGCGGCACGTCCGGTCGCAGCTCGACGACATCACCGCGTACGTCCGGGCCGAGGCCGACTCCAACGCCCGCTGGCGGGTCGAGCACCGGCTGAAGAACCTGGACAAGGCCGGGGATCCGTCGTGAGTACGCGGGTTCGTCCGGTGGTCTCGCTGCCGGGCCGCCGGGCGAACACGGCGGATCCGAACAACCGCGTCTCGACGTGTAAGCGGTGCCGGCTCGGGATCTTCAAGTCCCAGCCGTATCGGTGGCAGACGGGCCGGATGACCGGCCTGGTCCACGACAACTGCGAAGGAGACACCCGGTGAAGCACGTGATCGAGACGATCGAGGGTTGGGTGCCGTCGACGTTTTCGAAGACGGCGATGCGGTGGATGCCGCCGGAGCTGGCCGAGGCGGCGCGGGTTCGGGTGGGTGAGGAGTTGCTGGCGGCCGCGGTCGAGGCGGGCGAGGTCGCTCCGGAGCCGACCCGGTGAGCCGCCGGATCGTCCCGAAGCCGGACATAGCCCGGATCGTGGCCGAGGTCTTCGACGCGCAGACTCCCACGCCGACCAAGCCCGCAGTGACCCTCCCGGCCCGACTCCGTGCGTGCGTCGGCCGCACCGGCGGCATGCAGTGCTGGGCTCCGGTGCACGTCCAGCTGGAGAGCATCCCGCTCTGCGCGGAACACCTGCGGCTGATTGAGGAAGCAATCACCGCGCTCAAGGGTCCGATCGCGGATCCCGCCGAGGGATTCCACGTCGTGGCTCAGGCTGTCGTCTACTACATCGGCGACCGGGAGTCGCGCGAGGTGAAGATCGGCACCACGACTCGACTTCGGCACCGCTTTATGACCTTCGCCAGCTTCCGCCGACAGGTCGTCTTGCTGGCGACAGAGCCAGGATCTCGCACGCTGGAGCGAAAACGGCACCGTCAGTTTCGGACGCTGCGGGTGCACGGCGAGTGGTTCCGCAAGGCGCCCGTACTGATGGAGCACATCGGCCGCGTTCGACTGGAGCACGGGATTCTCCTCACCGGCGACGGACAGTTGCCGCCGTGGGCCGTCGCTCCCATCCGGGGTTCGGGCCCGAACACCGGCGATGTCTCACCGCAAGCCGGGGCAACCCGGGACGAAAGGATGCCCGTATGAACCGCGGATCAGTGCTGTGTGTGGTGTGCCCCGTCTACCGCCCCGCCGGCCGGCCCCGACTCCCCGACTTCGCCCCGGTCTGCACCCCGTGCCGGGACCGGGTCCAGTCGGAGCTGACCGAGATCCCGGACGCGTACGCGCTCATCCCCGCCAGCTTGGAGCCAGGCACCGGTACCGGGGTGAAGGTGTCCGGCACCCGCACGGCGCCGATCCCGGTCCGGCTCGACGCACTCAACCTGCTTGTCGGCGCGCCCGGGCACGTCGCGGACCCGCACGGCGACCAGCACGGCCCGATCCCACCAGTCGTCGTACTCGACCAGTGGGTGGCGGACTGGATCTCCACCCGCGACCAGGCCGAACACCGACCCGTGCCGACGATCTCGACCCTGACAGGCTGGCTGCTGGCCCGACTCGACTGGGCATTCGACCACCATCCGGCCGTCGACGACTTCGCCCGCGAGATCCGCGACACCCTCCGTGCGATCCGGGGCGTGACCGAGTCGAACCGTTCGGGTGAGTACATCGGTAGGTGTCCAGCGAAGCTGCGCGACGAGTCGCGCTGTCAAACGGGGTTGTACGCAGACCCGTACCTGGACTTGATCACCTGCCCTCGCTGCTCGACTGGCTGGCCGCGCCGTAGCTGGCTTGCTCTCGCCGCCGCACAGGATGATGTACGAGACGGCGAAGGAGCAGCAGCGTGAAGGCTCGGGAAGCGTGGTGCGTCGGCTGCCCTCGGCGGATCTACCGTCGCCGTTGGCTCTGGCGGGACCGGTACGGCGACGTCACGTGCGCGTACCGGTGGGCCGGACTGTGGCTGCACAAGCCCAGCCGCGAAGAGCGCAAGGACGTGGCGCCGTGAAGCGCACCACCTTCACCACCACCGAAGCCGCCTTCCTGGCCGGCGTCGACGCGCGCTCGTTCGTCCGCTGGGCTCGGGAGCGTGGGATCGAACCGGTCCGTCGGATGCGGATCGGCCGCTCCACCGTCACCCTGTGGGCGCGGGCGGATCTACTCGCGGCGAGTCAACTTGACGTTGACGCGTGTGCGTGCTGAACTGACCATCATCGCCGCACTGTCTGATCGTCGGCGTTCCCAAGCATCCCGCCCCGGACCTTCACGGCCGGGGCGTTCTGCTACCCGGAGGTGCGCATGCTCCGGTCCTACGTCTGCCCCAACGCCGGCACCCGAGACGACGGCGACGTCCCGATCCGGATGCGGGTCGGAGACAACGACGAGTGCGAGATCGGCACGATCACCGAACCTGCCGGGCTACCCGCTCTGCTGCGCGCTGCTGCCGAGTACTTCGAGAGCGAAGCCGCACAGGACTGATGCCCACCCGAACCTCCCGCGTCTGCCCCGGCTGCCGACAGTCGATCCCACCCGGCCGCTGCCCCACCTGCGATCAAAGCTGGGTACGTAAGCCGCAATCGTGGGCGGGGGGTAGCACCCGGCGTTGGCGCCGGCTCCGGCAGGCCAAGCTCGATCACAACATCGAGCACAACGACGGCTTGTGTGAACGGTCCTGCGGCCGACTCGCCGTCGAGGTTCACCACGAGGGCGGCATGCCCACCCCCGCCGACCGGTACCGGTGGGACATCTTGCGCGCACTCTGCTCGCCGTGCCACGCAGAAGCGACTCAAGCCGAGTCCCAAGCGGCACGCAGCGGGTAGGGGAGTCGAAATCGCTAGGAATCGGACATAGGGACACCGCGCCGGTGGTGAAGCGCGTGGCGTCTCACAATCGATCAATGGGGGGTGACTGTGCGTGGCTGCTAACGCGGGTCGTACCCCTGCCGCTCCGGCTCTCCGGCTGGTGACCGGCCGTTCCCCGGGGACGGATTCGGGCGGCCGGCCGGTCAAGACCCCGCCGGCGTTCAAGCGGCTTCCGCCGTCTCCGCCGACCTGGTTGGGCGAGCTGGCCCGGGCCGAATGGGATCGCGTCGTTCCGGAGCTGTCCCGGCTTGATCTCGTCAAGGAGGTCGACGCTGCGGCGCTCGCGTCGTACTGCGAGATGTACGAGACGTTCGTGAAGGCCACCGAGGATGTCCACGAGCGCGGACTGGTGGTCGAGAACAAGTCGGTGAAGAAGGACGGGACCGAGTCGACCTGGTACACCGCCAACCCCGCCGTCGCGGTGCAGCGGAATGCGCAGGCCGCGATCCGGGCGTGGTGTTCGGAGTTCGGGCTGACTCCGGCGGCGGAGAACAAGGTCGCGAAGGGGTCGAGCGATGACGGGGACGACTCGAACCCGTACGCGTAAGCCCGCCGGGCCGACGCTTCCCCCGAAGGCGGATCTCGACCGGCTCAAGCTCAGCCCTGAGGTGGCGTGGTATCTGCTGTCGCGGGGGATCCCGCTGCCGGACTGTCCGCCGAGGTGGAAGACGCCGGAGCCGCGGGCGTTGAAGGGCGCCCGGTTCGATCCGGAGCGGGTCGACCGGGTCATCGGGGCGATGCGGCACCTGAAGCACACGAAGGGTTCGCAGTTCGCCGGGCGGCCGCTGGTGCCGGATCCGTGGCAGGTCGCGTACGTGATCGCCCCGGTGTTCGGGTGGGTGCGGGAGTCGTCGGGGCATTGGGCGCGGATCATCTCGAACCTGTACGTCGACATTCCTCGACGGAACGGGAAGACGACCCTTGCCGGCGGGTTGGCGATGTACCTGACCTGCGCGGACGGGGAAGACGGCGCTGAGGTGTACGCGCTCGCCGCAGGCAAGGATCAGGCGCGGAAGACGTTCGACCCGGTGAAGGCGATCGCGGAGAAGTCCCCGGCGGTGGGCCCGAACGTGAAGTGTCTCGCGGACAAGATCGTGCACAAGCGGTCCGGTTCGTTCTTCCAGGTCGTGTCGTCGGTTGCGGACTTGATGCACGGCGCGAACGTGCACGGGGCGGTCATCGACGAGCTGCACGTACACAAGAAGCCGGACCTGGTGGAGACGGTGGAGACGGGCACCGGGTCGCGGCTGCAACCACTGGTTGCCATCATCACCACCGCCGACGACGGCCGGATGGACACCATCTACGCCCGGAAGCGGAAGTACGTCGAGCAGCTCGCCCGGAAGGTCATCAAGGACTCGTCGACGTACGGCGTCGTCTGGTGCGCCGAGAAGGACGACGACCGGTTTGCAGAGTCGACGTGGCGGAAAGCGAACCCGGGCTACGGGATCTCGCCGACGAAGGAGTACATCGAGCGGGCTTCCCGCCGGGCGCAGAACAGCCCGGCCGAGCTGGCGTCGTTCGAACGGCTGCATCTCGGGATCCGAACGAAGCAGGCCGAGAAGTACATCGAAATGCCGGTGTGGGACCGGCCGAAGAACGCCACCGTGATCGACCCGGCCGCGTTCCACGGCAAGCCGGCGTACGGCGGGCTCGACCTGGCCGCCACCTCCGACCTGCTGGCGATGGCGTGGACGTTCCCCGCCGATGACGGCTCGTACGACACGATCTGGCGGTACTGGACGCCGGAGGACAACATCCGCCGGCTCGACGAACGCACCGCGGGCATGGCAACCGTCTGGGTGCGGCAGGGCTGGCTACAGACCACCCCTGGTGACGTCGCCGACTACGACTTCGTCCGGGCGGACATCAACACCGACCGGGAACGGTTCGACGTGCGGGAGATCGCGTACGACCCGTGGAACTCGACCCAGCTGGTGAACAACCTGACCGACGACGGCGCGACGATGACGCAGATGCGGCAGGGCTACGTGTCGATGTCCCCGCCGACGAAGGAAATCCTGCGGCTGCTGCGTTCGGGGATGTACCGGCATGGCGGTAACCCCATCACCCGCTGGTGTGTCGACAACCTGGCCGTGTCGATGGATCCGGCCGGGAACCTGAAGCCGGACAAGTCGAAAGCCGGCGACAAGATCGACGGGTTCGTGGCTGCCGTGATGGCCCTGGATCGGGCGATCAACCGTCCCAAGGTCCGTGTGTCCGCGTACGAGTCCGGCGCCGGCCTGATGGTCGTCTGAGGCGTGGAGGTGCCAGTGCTCACCGTGCGCCGCAGGAAGGTCGTTGTGAACCTGATCGACGGGCGGGCGATCGTCGGCGACCGGCACTGGTCGTGGCCGTGGCAGGTCGTCGTCTCGGCTGCCCACCTGGCCCGCCCGGGTGGGGACTCGGTGCCGATCGACGGCAAAGCGATCGTCCCCCGGCACCGGATCGACTTCGTACAGGTGGTGGGCTGAGTGGCGTTCATCGTCAGCAACGGCTCGCTACAGGCGTTGGAGCCGAACCGGCAGTTGGTGTCGTCGTGGCCCGGCTACGCCGCCACGATCTCCCGCTACCACACCCTGACGTACGGGGAGATCTACCGAGCGCAGCCGGCGGTCCGGACTGTCGTCGAGTTCCTGGCCCGCAACCTTGCCCAGCTCGGGTTGCACTCGTACCGGCGGATCTCCGACACCGACCGGGAACGGCTCACCGACCACCCGCTGTCGCGTCTGCTCGGCGCACCGAACCCGACCACGACCACGTTCCGGCTCATCCGGGCGCTCGTCTCCGACAAGGCCGTGTACGACGACGCGTACTGGGTGAAGCTCCGCGCCGCGTCCGGTGAGCCGATCGGGTTGCGGCGTATCGCCCCGTGGCGGGTCGAAGCACTCGGCCCGGACTGGACCGACCCGGAGACGTACCGGATCCACGGCTCCCGTGGGCATCTGGACGTCGATCGGACGTCGGTGGTGCACTTCCGTGGCTACAACCCGACCGACTCACGGCACGGCTCTTCGCCGATCGAAGCCCTCCGCCAAACCCTGGCGGAGGAGTACGCGGCGGCGCAGTGGCGGGAGCAGATGTGGTCCAACGGTGCCCGTGTCTCCGGCTACCTGCAACGTCCGGTCGACGCCCCGCCGTGGTCCGATCCGGCGAAGAAGGGCTTCAAAGCCGACTGGCAGGCGCAGTACACCGGCGACGGGCCGCAGGCCGGTGGGACGCCGATCCTCGAAGACGGCATGACGTTCGTCCCCGCCAGCATCAACCCGAAGGAAGCGCAGTACGTCGAGTCGCGGAAGCTGACCCGGGAAGAAGCGGCGTCGGCGTACCACATCGCCCCGCCGCTGGTCGGGATCCTGGATCACGCCACTTTCTCCAACATCAAAGAGCAGCACAAAGCCCTGTACCAGGACACGCTTGGGCCGTGGTGTGCCGAGATCGAACAGGAGATCGGGCTTCAGCTCATCCCCGACCTGCCCGACTCCGGCCGGGTGTACGTCGAGTTCAACATGCGGGAGAAGCTGCAAGGCTCGTTCGAGGAACAGGCCCAGCAGTTGCAGGCCGCCGTCGGGGCGCCGTACATGACCCGCAACGAGGCCCGGGCCACCCAGAACCTTCCGAGCATCGACGGCGGCGACGAACTGATTGTGCCGCTGAACGTCCTCGAGGGCGGGCTGGCGTCACCGCAGGACACCGCCCCGAAGGCGTTGCCCCGACGGGTGAAGGCGTACCGGGCCCGGGTGAAGGGTCGCGCCCCGGCGATGCTGGACGCGTCCGGCGAGCAGACGATGAAGTCGTTCTTCGCTCGACAGTCCGCCGCCGTGGCGAGCCGGCTCGGCGCCGGCAAGGCCCGCGGTAAGGCCTCGCTCGGGGAAGCGTGGGACGCCGACCGCTGGGATCGGGAGCTCGCCGACGACCTCCTGGCGCTGGCGCTGTCGGCCGCGAAGGCGGTAGCGCAGGCGATCCTCGCCGCGCTTGGCTTCGACCCGGAACGGTACGACGAGCCGCGGACGCTGGCGTTCCAGCGCGCCGTCGCCGAACGTGCCGCGCGCAGCATCAACGAGGTCACCCGCACCCAGCTGGAGACGGCGCTGGACTCCGACGACCCCGGCCCCGCCGTGGCGAAGGTGTTCGAACGAGCGCAGTCCCAGCGGGCCGGAGAGATCGCCCGCACCTCCGTTACTGCCGCCAGCGGGTTCGGGACACAGGAAGCGGTGAAGCAGACCGGCCGCCGGGCGACGAAGACATGGCTCGTCACGAGCAACAACCCGCGACCGACGCACCTGGTCATGAACGGCCAGACGGTCGACATCGAAGCCCGATTCAGCAACGGCGCGGAATGGCCCGCTGACGCCGCCCTACCCGTCGATGAGGTTGCCGGGTGCCAGTGCGAACTGGAGATCAGCGTGGAGGACGACGATGAGGACTAAGGCATTCCGGGCCCACGTCAAGGCGGACGGCCAGGATGGGCTCGCGGACGGCCAGTTCGACGCCGTTGTCTCGGTGTTCGGCAACGTGGATCACGGCGGTGACGTCGTGCTTCCCGGCGCGTTCTCTCGCACGCTCAACGAGTGGAAGTCCAGCGGCGACCCCATCCCGGTCATCTGGTCGCACCAGATCGGCGACCCGGAGTCCCACGTCGGGTACGTGCTCGACGCCGCCGAGCTGCTTCCCGGCGACGAGCGGCTTCCTGACAAGCTCAAGAACAACGGCGGGCTGTGGGTCCGAGGGCAACTCGACCTCGACGCGCCCCGCGCCGCGACGGTTCACCGGCTCCTCAAGGGGCGCCGCGTGAAGCAGTTCTCGTTCAGCTACGACATCCGCGACGGCGCGCTCGGTGAGCGCGACGGGCGCGACGTGTACGAGCTTCGCGACCTCGACCTGTTCGAGGTTGGCCCCACCCTGATTGGGATGAACGCCGCGACCGAACTGGTCGGAGCGAAGTCCGCGCACCACTGCCGTACCTGCACCTGCGGGGACGGTTCCGACAGTAAGCAGGCCAAGCCAGCACCGGCCAACGGAGACGAGGAGCAACCGGGCGACGGTCCGGAAGCCAAGTCCACCGCGCCCTTCCTGAGCCCCGCCGATGTCCTGCTGTCGCTCCAGGTCGACGCACTCGCGTACGACCTCGACATCTGACACCGGAGGAAACACCTCATGAGTACCGCAACCCTGGAACGGCTCCGCAAGGAGCTGACCGACGCGCTCACCCCGGCCCGGGACCTGGCCGCGAAGGCGGAAGCCGAAGGCCGGGACCTGACCGGCGAGGAGCGTGGCCAGATCGAGGCCGCAGTGAAGGCCGCGACCGCCGTCAAGGCCCGGATGGACGCCGCCAAGGCGGACTCCGACCTGACCAAGCAGCTCGGCGAACTCGGCGACGGCATCGGGCTCCTGCCCGAAGCGGCGAAGGGCCGCGACGACGTTGGCTCCGACGGCGCCGCACTGTGGACGCCGCGCAAGGGCGAGACGATCGGTGCCGCGTTCGCGAAGTCCCGCCAGCTCGGGGAACTGCTGAAGCGGTACCCGAACGGGCGGATCCCGGAGCGGGCCGTCATCTCGTCGGAGCCGTTCGCCGCGAAGGCGCTCGTCACCGGATCCAGCGACACCTCCGCCGGGGCGTTCGTCGAGAACGACTACCGCGGTCTTCAGGTCGGGCTGGACGTGTTCCAGCGTCCGCTGACGATCCGGTCGCTGGTCACGAACGGCACCACCAGTTCGGACACCGTCGAGTACGTGCGGGTCACCGGCATCACGAACAACGCGTCGCCGGTAGCCGAGTCGACCACGACCGCGGACCCGGGCTCGATGAACGCGGCGAACGGCGTCAAGCCGGAGTCGGCGCTGGCGCTCCAGAAGGTCACCGAGACGGTCAAGACGATCGCGCACTGGCTCCCGGCGACGACCCGGGCCCTGTCCGACGCCGGGCAGATCCGGACCCTGATCGACACCTTCCTCCGCTACGGCCTGGAGGAGGAACTGGAAGACCAGATGATCAACGGGTCGGGTTCGGGTGAGAACTTCACCGGCATCGGCACCGTCTCCGGTACCCAGTCGCAGGCGTGGGACACGAACGTCCTCACCACGACCCGGAAGGCCCGGACCCTGGTCCGGACCGTCGGCCGGTCGATCCCGACCGCGTACGTGATGAACCCCGCCGACTGGGAGACCATCGACCTGTTGCAGGACAACGAGAACCGCTACTACTTCGGCGGTCCGATGCGGCTCGGCCAGCCGACCCTGTGGGGTCTGCCGGTCATCGAGTCCGAGGCGGTCGCCGCCGGCACCGCGTACGTCGGCGACTGGCGCAAGGCCGTCCTGTGGGACCGGGAGCAGGCCAGCATCACCGTGTCGAACTCGCACGCCAACTTCTTCATCCGGAACATGGTGGCGATCCTCGCCGAGATGCGGGCCGCGTTCGGTGTGATCCAGCCGTCCGCGTTCGTCGAGATCGACATGTCGGCGAGCTGATCGACATGGCTTACCTGAACCCCGCCGCCGGTGCCCGCAGGTCCGACTACGCCGAGGTCGCCGTGACTGCCGTGGCCACTGCGAACGCGGACGCGACCTACGGGCAGCCCGAAGCCGATCTGATCAACGAGTTGAAGACCAAGCTCAACGCCGTCCTGGTCGAGCTGCGCAAGGCCGGGATCCTTCTCCCGTGACCCGGTCGGACGGCTGCCCGCTGTGCGGCGCCAACCACGCCACCTGCGGGCAGCCGTCCGAGTCCCAACCCGTCGACATCTTGAAGGAGCGGACAGTGGGCACCTACACCCAGAAGTACCGGGTGACCGTGAACGGGCACCCGACGACGATGAAGCTGTCGGCGGAGGACGCGGAGAACTACCCGGACGCCGAACTCCTCGACGACGCCGAGCCGGCGGCCAGGCCGGCGGCGAAGCAGCGTCGGGCGCCGAACAAGGCGCGTACTGCCGAGAACAAGTCGGCGGAGTAGTCCGATGGCGCTGGTGACCCCGGAGCAGTTCGCGACCTGGTACCAGCGCCCGATGTCCGCTGCCCAGACTGCCGCAGCGGCGATGCTGCTCGACGCCGTCTCCGGCGAGGTGCAGGACTACTGCGGCTGGCACATCGCACCCGTCGTCACCGAAGAGGTCACCGTCGACGGCTCCGGCGGGCATGTGCAACTCCTGCCGACACTGAAGCTGCTCGACCTGATCGCGGTGACCGAGTCCGGTACCGCGCTGGACGTCGCGGACGTGCAGTGGTCGGAGGGCGGTTGGATGCGCCGGTCCGGGCGGTGGACGTGCGACCTGCGCGGGGTCGTCGCCGAAATCGAGCACGGTTACACGGACACGCCGCCGGCACTCGTGGCGCTGATCTGCGGTGCGGTCGCCCGGGGACTGTCAAACCCGACTGGTGTGGTGCAGGAACGGGCCGGCGGCGAGTCCGTCACCTACTCGCACGTCGACCGCGGCACCCGCTCGGTGCTCGCCGACGCCGAACTGCGGATCCTCGACCGCAAGTACCGGATTCCACTACCGGCATGATCAGCTTCCACACGGACACCGTGACGGTGCTGCGGGCGCCGATCGTGCAGGACGACTACAACAACGACGTCCCCGACTGGGCCAACGCCGTACCGACCGAGGTGACCGGTTGTCGTGTGCAGCCCGAACGCGGCTCCGAGTACACCATCGACCGCGACGCCGTGGTGACCCGCTGGCGGCTGTTCGGGCCCGACGGGATGGACATCCAAGACTCCGACCGGATCGTGCACCAGGGCGTCACCTACGACATTGAGGGCTCAGTCGAACGGTGGCCGTCCCCGACCGGCGCCCTCGCGCACATCGAAGCCCGACTGATGCGCGTGGAGGGCTGACATGTCGATGCGGATCCGGTTCAAGCACTCCCGCGAGGGCATCCGCGAGATCCTGACCCGCGCCGAAACACAGGAGACCCTGCACGCCAAAGGGCTCGCGGTGGCGGACGCGATCAAGTCGGCGGGTATCCGGGTCGAAGGCGACCCCGGCGAGATCCCGCTACCGGTGGAGGTTCGCACCACCGGGCGCGGCATCCGCGCCCGGACCGTTGTCGTGCTCGACCACCCGTCCGGGCTGGCCGTGGAAGCGAAACACAAGCTGCTTGCGACCAACATCGACGCAGCACGGAACGTGCCGTGATCGAACTGCCGCCGGACGCCGAAGACGTCGTGGTCACCTACCTCACCTCGGCGCTCGCCGGCCGCAGCGAACCGCACGCGGCCGGCGTCGTCGTGTCGACGAAGCTGCGGCCGAAGACATCCCCCACCCGGCACGTCCGGATCCGGCGGGTCGGCGGGGTGCCGTACTCCCGGGTCCAGGACTCGGCGCGGATCGACGCGCAGGTCTGGTACGGCACCGGCGCCGTCGGTGACGAGAAGAACCGCAACGATCTAGCGCTGCTCATCTGGGCACTGCTGAAGGACATCCGCGGCCGCGTCGTTGTCACCGACACCGCCGCCGTGACCTGCTACCGGGTGCTGGACTTCGCCGGCCCGCACGCCGAACCGGACCCGGCCGACGACACCAAGACGATCACCGCTCTGACCGTTGAGATCGGCATGCGCATCCGCGCGGCCTGACCACCTGGAGTACGCCATGCCGCGTGTAGCTGTGCCCATCACGAACATCGTCCGCACCGGTACCGGTGTCGCCCCGGCGGCGGAGACGAACGGGGACGCCGTCAACCATCACACGGTCGCGAACGACGGTCAGACGTTCCTGCTGGTGCGTAACGCCAACGGGTCCGCGACCGCCCGCACCCTGACCGTGCGACTGGCCGGCGGCCGGGACGGGCAGAGCATCACCCCGCGCACCTACTCGATCCCGGCGGCGGCGAGCCGGTACATCGGCCCGTTTCCGCCGTCGGACTACGGCAGCAGCATGCAGGTCGACGTGGAGCACGCCGACCTGAAGCTGTCCGCGTACCGCATCTCCTGACGCCCGCACTCTGCCACCCGGCGACCGCCGGGCCATCACCATGCCCAAGGAGGCTGACCCATGGCGGTCGACATCGACCTGATCAGGGCGTACGAGGACGGCGCGGTCTACACCCACGCCCCGGGCGCCACCGTCACCCCGCCGACCGACGCGTCCACGCCGCTCGACGTCGACTTCTTCGAGGTCGGCGCAGTCGGCCCGGACGGGCTCACCGAAGCGACGTCGCAGAGCATCAACAACTACTACATCTGGCAGCGTGGCGCCCTCGGCCGGCAGACCCGGACCGAGAGCGTGAAGACGTTCACGTTCGCGGCGGCGGAGACGTCGCTGGCGAACCTCGGCCTTCAGTACGCCGGCAGCACCGTGACCTCCACCAGCGAGGGCGCGGCCGTCCAGGAGAAGCCGCCGACCGGCGACCGGCGGGCGTGGGTCCTTCACGGCATCGACGGCAACCGGGAACAGCGGGTCTACCTCCCGATCGCCGAGATCGGGGAGCGTGGTGACGTCGTCTGGTCCGGAGCCGGCCCGACCGTCTACGAGTGGACGCTGAACGCGTACGTCGACTCCAACGGGGTGTGGGCGTACCGGTACTACATCGACGACGACATGGCGACGCCGTAGTCAGCTGACCGGATAGAACGCTGCTCCGAGGATCAGCCAGAAGACGCCGAGGATCATCGGCACCACGAACAGGTAGCCGATGATCAGACCGGTGATCGCCCAGCCGTGGCCGCCCCGCACTCCGGTGCGGGTTTCGCGGGTTGCCAGGTGGCCGAGTACGACGGCGGCGATCGGCGGTAGTACGAGGAAGCAGCCGCCGAGGGCGCTGAGGATCCCCATCACTCCGGATGCGACTGCCAGCCCCGAGGTGGGCGGCGACGCGAAGATCACAGGCCGGTACGGGTCCGGGTGCATTCGGTCATCGTGGCAGCGCACTGCAACCCGTTCATCGTCCGACTGGGCCAGATGGTCCACCTGATCGCACCGGTGGGCCGCACGCGGGCGCGTGCCCACCGGTGCTCAAGCCCGCAAATGCCCGCAAGGAGAGTCATGTCCGAGCTGTTCGACTTCGACGCCGCTGTCGCAGAAGCGGCCCGCGAGCCGTTCCGGTTCACCGCGTACGGCCGGGAATGGCAGCTGGCGCACATCTTCGAGATGGACATGCGCACTGCGTCAGCCGCCGAACAAGGCCAGCATCAGGCCGTCTTCGACCTGTTCCGGGACGGGTTCGGCGACCAGTGGAAGGAATGGCAGCAGAACCCGCAGCCAATGATCGGAATGATCAAACTGCTGTCGGCGTGGATGGAGCACGGCGGCGTGAACCCGGGGGAACTACTGGCCTCGTCCGGCTCGTCGACGAGCACGGCGGGGCCGTCGACGCGTCGCTCCGCCGCTACTACGGGTTCTCGCTCCGAGCGGCGCTCTCAGGCGAAGTCGGCGCCCGGGAACTCCTGAACTACATCCGACACCTTCCGCCAAATTCGCCGCTCGGGATCGCGATCAACGGCGAAGCAGCCCGGTGGGGTATCGCCGAGCACCTGGCCGCGACGCAGATCGACGTGTTGGCGGCGGCGAACTGGCAGCGCGGCGGCGGCAAGGGCGCGAAGCCGAAGCCGCTGAAGCGACCCGATCCGCGCGCCGAGAAGCGCCGCCGGGAGTACGTCGCCCGACTGACTCGACTGGGCCTGATGAAGACCGGGGGGTGAGCCGTGGCGAACACCGAGGTCGGCACCGCGTGGGTCACGATCATCCCCTCGGCGAAGGGCTTCGCGAAGGAACTTCAGAAGGCGATCGCCAAGGAGTTCCGGGGCTCCAACCTGGATCGGATGATCTCCGACGCGCTCGCTGGTGCGCGGGTGACGATCCCGGCCCGGGCTGAACTCGACACGTCGGATGTCCCCGACCAGCTCCGCGGCCGCGAGCCGGAGCTACCGGTCCGGCTTGACCCGCTGATGGCGGCGTTCGAGGACGAACTTCGGCGGGAGTTGGTGGCGAACCAGGTCACCGTCGAAGTGCCGGTCGGCGCCGACACCAGTTCGCTGCGGAACGAGATCACCACCGCGATTGCGGCAGTGGAATCGTCGGAGTCGGCGGACATCGACACCGAACCAGCCGGCGAAGCCGGGTATGAGCATGGCCTGCGGGGGATGGTCGCCCGGGTTGCCCGCCGGGTACGGGCCACCATTCACGCCGACGTCGAGGTGAACAAGCCATCGCTCGACCGGCTCCACACCACCATTGACGCGGAGGTCGGTCGGCGAGCCGGCGGGAAGATCGGCGACGACGCCGGCAAAGGGTTTCTGAAGGCGTTCGCCGACTCGATCAAGTCGGCTACCGGCGTTTCCCCGTGGATCTGGGCGGCCGGTCTTGCGATCGGTACCGCGATCCTGCCCGCGATCACCGCGGCGATCACCGGCGGTCTGCTCGGCGGCGCCGGTATCGGGCTGATCGGGATCGGTGCGCTGATCCTGCGCGAACAGCCGGACGTTGCCGCTGCGGCGGAGCGGTTGGCGTTCACCGTCCGGACGCAGCTTCGGGGTGTCGCGACGCCGCTGATCGAACCGCTCGTCAAGGCGATGGACACGATCCGCTTCGCTGTCGTGGAGTGGGGCCCGCAGTTCAAGCAGATGTTCGAGTTGATCGCCCCGGCGATTCAGCCGCTGACGGAAGGGCTCATCGGCTTCGTCTCGAACATGCTGCCGGGCATTGTCGAGCTGATCCGGGAGGCGACGCCGTTCCTGATCCGGCTCGCCGATGACCTGCCCAAGCTGGGCGAGTACATCGGCGGATTCTTCCGCCTGATCGACGGCGGCGGCCCGGAAGCGTCGATGTTCTTCACCGACCTGATCAACTTCGTGGGGCTGCTGCTACTCGGGCTCGGTGTCCTGATCCGCGTCTTCACCGAGCTGTACCCGGTCTTCCGGACTGTGGTGATGCTGTCGCCGATCGGGGCGTTCATCGCGCTGACGATGGCGATCTGGCGTACCCGGGACGCGGTGGGTGGGCTGGCGTCGCAGGGCGCGGCCGCGTTCCGCCGCTTCTCCGAGATCGTCGCGGCGGTGTTCCGCTCGATGCGGAACGAGCCCGAGGCGTGGGTTCGGTGGGTGATGGACATCCCGCGCCGGATCCTCCGCGCCCTCGGCGGGCTCGGCGACCTGCTACGCGGCGCCGGCCGGGCACTGATCAACGGGCTCGTCTCCGGGATCCGGGCGGCGATCCCGAACCTGCAAGGTGTCCTCGGCTGGGTGACGAACATGATCCCGTCGTGGAAGGGCCCGGAGGATCGTGACCGGGTGCTGCTGGAGCCGGCCGGGCAGCAGATCATGGGCGGGCTCATCCGCGGCATCCACGGCGAGCGCCGCGCCCTTGAGGCGGAGCTGGGCTCGGTGACGTCGCTGATCGCCGGTACGCCGCTGACCACCCCGCCGGCCGGGTTTGGTACACCGGCCGCGGCGGTGCAGCCGGCGGTACCGACGCTGCGGTTCGCCGGCGATGCCCCCGGCAGCTTCATGGCGTGGGTGAAGGAGAACATCCGCACCGACTACGGCGGGAACCCTGACGAGGCGTTCGCGACGGTGAGCCGCTGATGTGGCCAGACGACAACACCGACCTGCCCGTCGAGGCGTGGGCCGCGTTCGGCGCCAACCCGGACGGCGACCAGGGCGACTGGACGTGGACCGACCTGACCGGCCGGCTGCTGACGAACCCGATCCCGCTGCGGAAGGGGTCGGCGTCCGGCGACGGACTCGTGTCCCCGTCGAGCGCCACCATCCATTTGCTCAACGACGACGGGGCGTTGACGCCACTGCGGTCGCAGTCCCAGTACTGGCCGCACGTCGTCCTGGGTACCCCGATCTGGCTCACCCTCCGCCGGCTCGACGACGCTTTCGGGCGCGCCGTGTCGAACGGGTGGGGCGTCGCCGACTCGGGCCAGTCGTGGACGACAGCGGGGGGAACCTCGGCCAACTACAGCGTGTCGGCCGGACAGGCCCGGATCGCGAACCCGACCGTCAATGCGCTCCGGCAGGTGACGGCACCGGTGTATCTGCTCGACACCCATCACCTCATCGACACCGCCACCTCCGCCGTCGCTACCGGCGCGGCGGCGGTGACTGGGGTGATGGCCCGATACAACGGCTTCGACTACTACTGGTGCCGGACCGAGTTCAACTCCGGCTCGACCACCGTCATGGCGAAGATCTCCCGCGTAGTCGGTGGCGTACACACCGACCTCGGCGACGTCATCGTCCCCGGACTGTCGTACGCGGCGGGCGTACCGCTGCGCACCCGGGTCGCTGTCATCGGGCACCGCATCAGCATGAAGGTGTGGACCGCGTCCGGGTCGGAGCCGGCCGGATGGCAGCTCGACGTCACCGACCCGGACCCGCTCACCGAACCCGGCGGAGTCGGGGTACAGACGTGGCTGGTGCCCGGCAACACGAACGCCGGTGGGCTCACCATCGCCTTCGACAACTATCGGGTGTCGGCGAACCTGTTCAACGGCTTCGCCGACCAGTGGCAGCCGCAGTTCATCCCCTCCACCGACGGCATGGCCAGCATCGTCCGGCTCACCGCGTCCGGGATTCTGCGCCGCCTCAGCCAGGGATCAACGCCCCGGTCCCCGCTGACCCGCTACCTCGCCAACAGCGGCCCGGTCTTCTACCACCCGCTGGAGGACGGCGCCGACTCGACGGTTGCCGCGTCCGGGATCCCCGGCGGTGCGGCGATGACCGTCCGCAACGGGACGATGGATTTCGACTCCGACGCTCCGCCCGGCGCGTCGGGATCCGCACGCCCGCTGCCGACGGCGGCGAACATGATGGTCGGCCTCATCGACGGCGCCAGCAGCAACGGCTTCCAGGTCGGCGTGTGGACCAAGGGCGAGGTCATCGACGACACCGCCGGCTCCGCCTACTACATCCCGTGGGAGGTCCGGACCAGTACGGGCGGGATCTTCCGGATGGCGATGCAGTGGGAAGAAGACCGCGCCATCGGCGTCTCCTACTTCTCCAGCGAGTCGCAGACGTCGCCGACGTTCACGGTCTGGCTCGACGACGCGGTGACCCCACACACCAACCCGGGCATCACCGGCGAGTGGATCCACGTGCACTTCATGGCCCGCCCGGCCGGCGGGCAGCTCGACGTGTTCCTGTGGGTCAACGGCAGGCTCGTCGACTCGGCGATCTGGGTCGGCGTGAACCTCGGCGCCCCGATCCGGGTCAACGCCATCGGCGCGTTCGCCGGAGTCATCGGCCAGGTGTCCCTGAACGTCCGCAACATCTGGCTGTCCCAGCTGGTGTTACACGACTTCGCCACCAGCCAGGTCACCCAGTACAACCAGGGGTTGGGCTTTCCTGGCGAAACCGCATCCGACCGGATCGAGCGGGTGTGCGCCGAGCGCGGCATCCCCGTCTACATCCGGGCCGGCGACTCCGAACCCCTCGGGGTGCAGCCAACCGGCAGCGACCTCGACGTACTCCGCGACGCCGAACAGGCGGACATGGGGATCCTGTACGAGCACGGGTGGGGACTCGCATACCGGCCCCGCTCCGCCCGCTACAACCAGGTCCCGGCGTTGACGGTCGATCTCGAAACGTACATGCACTCGCAGGAGATTCGGCCGGAGTCGGTTCTTGCTCCGACGTACGACGACCAGGGCACCCGCAACGACGTCACCGTGTCCCGGGCCGACGGATCGTCGGCCCGGGTGATAGACCACGACCACGCCGACCGGCACGGCACCTACGACGACTCCGTGACTCTCGGCCTCGCCGCCGACGCGCAAGCCGCGCACCACGCCGGCTGGCGGGTGCACCTCGGCACGTGGGAAGAGATGCGGTACCCGGGGATCCCCGTCGACCTCGCCGGCCAGCCGGAACTGATCGAGCCGTGGCTGAACCTCATCCCCGGCGACCGGGTGATGCAGACAAACGTCCCGGCACCGCATCCGCCGGAGGATGTGGACCAGATCGCCGGGGGGATCTCGCAAACCCTGAACCGTCTCGGCACCTGGTCGGGGTCGATCGTCGGCACCCCGGCCCGGCCGTGGGACGTGGGTGTCGTCGAAGACTCGACGTACGGCCGCGCTGACACCGACGGCTCCCGCTGGGTCGGCCCGGTCGCCGCCGGCACCGACACGTCCGCGCTGGTGCTGGTGACGGCCGGCCCGCCGTGGATCACAACCGCCAGCCACGCCAGTCAGTTCCCGTTCAACATCCGCTCCGGCGGCGTCGTACTGACCGTGACCGGGATCGCCACCCTCGCCCGCGACACCTACACACGCAGCGTTGCCGCCGGCAGTTGGGGCAACGCCACCACCGGGCAGACGTGGGCGCTCAACTCCGGCGCCGCCGGGAACTGGTCGGTGACCGGCTCGGTGGGGCGAATCGCGACCGCGACCATCAACCAGCTGGAGTTGCGCACGATCGACGTCGGCAGCACCGATGCCGATCCCCGGTTCGAGGTTGTGCTGCCGGTGGTGCCCACCGGTGCCGGGTTCTCGTTCTGGGCGATCACCCGGTTCACCGACACGAACAACTACTACTACGCCACCCTGTCGATCACCTCCAGCGCGGCGGCCGAACTGCGGCTACTCAAGCGCGTCGCCGGCACCGCGACCCAGCTCGGCAGCACGGTGACGCTCGGCCAGACCCACGCGGCCGGTAACCGGTGGCTGGTGCAGTGCTCGGCGATCGGGTCGACGATCCGGGCCCGGGCGTGGCGATCCGACCAGCCGGCCGAACGGGGCTGGCACCTCACCGCGACCGACACGTCTCTGACCTCGGGTACCCGGGTCGGGGTCGGTACCCGCCGCGAGACCGGGAACACCAACGGCAGCACGAACGTGGACGTCGACAACTTCGAGGTGCCGGGCATCCAGACCTTCACGGTCGACGCCGCGCCGGTGAACGGCGTCGCCAGGACGATCCCGGCCGGCACCGCCCTGTCCCTCGCCACCCCGTGGCGACTGGCCCTGTGAGGTAGGTATGGCAATCCTGGCGGGCGAGATCGTGTCGGCGGGCCGGCTCGGGCTGCTGCAGCCGACGCCGTATTACGCGATCGGCACCGGCAGCGTGGCCGCATCGCAGACCAACGCGGACGTGCCCAGCGCGGTGGTGACGCCGACGACTGTCGGCGCGAACGCCGTCTACGTGGCGACGTGCACGTGGGACTTCTCCCGCTCCGGGGCGAGCACGGCGCTGACGGTAGGCCGGCTGTCGGTCGACGGGGTGGCGCAGAACCCGCTGTCCACGTACGCAGCCGAGGTGACGTCGGACCGGTCGACGATCACCCAGACCTATCAGGGCACGCTCGCGTCGGCCGGCGCGCACACCCTCAAGCTCATCGTCACCACGCAGGCGAACCAGACGGTTCAGGGCGTGAACAGCTCGATCCAGGTCACGATCTACGAGGTGGTGTGACGGTGACCTACGCACCCGAGAACCTGAAGCAACTCCGCCGGCTGCTGCTCGATCACCTTGACATCCACGAGAACTCGCGCGCGTACCCGACCGACCTGGACCCCGATGAGGTCGGGATCGTCGGTGACCCGGCTCACCGGGGTGGTTATCACTGCGGCCGGGATCGGGTCGATGACGACGACTACTCGGTGCGGGAGTCGAGCCGGGACCGGAACGGGCTGACCGAGGCCGCGTCGGCGTTGGACATCGGCGACTGGTCGACCACAGTACGGGGCAAGCGGCACGACCTGCGCAGCATGTCGATCTGGCTGGTCGCGCAGTGCCGGGCGGGTACGGCCGACAGCCGGGACATCCGCGAGGTCATCTACAGCCCGGACGGGTCGACGGTGCGCCGCTGGGACCGGCTCGGCCGGCGGTCGTCCGGCGACAGCTCGCACCGCTGGCACACCCACATCTCGTACCACCGGGACGCCACGCGGGCCGGCCGCGACCTGACGCCGCTCTTCGTGCGGTACCTGACCAGCATCGGACTGATCGACACCGAGGGAGACGATATGACCCCGTCAGAGGCGTACGTGCAGCACGTCATGAACTACCGGGTAGAGGCGCTGCGGGCCGGCCGGCGGGAGTACACGGTGCCGGCGTTCCCGGCCGCCGGCAAGCCCGCAACGACGGAGACGAACGCGCTGGCGGTGGCGCTGAGCCAGATCCAGCAGCGGCTCGACGCGCTGGCCGCGACCCCGCCCGGCACGGTAGCCGTCACCGACGAGCAGCTCGAGCGGGTGCTGCGCAAGGTAATCGGCTCCGTCGACGGCGTCACCCCGGCGGGCGGCTGATGCCGGAGATCCCCCCGGCGCTCATCGGCACAGGCGGACCCGTAGGGATCCTGCTCTTCGTCGTGCTGCTCATCATCACGAGCCGGCTGATACCGCGACCCACCCACGAAGACCGGATCCGCGACAAGGACGCACAGATCACATACCTCCAGCAAACCTTGCAGGTGCGAGACGAAGAGCTGAAGGTGCGCGGGCAGCAGGTCGAGAAGCTTCTGACACAGTCGGATCTGACGGTGCAACTGTTGCAGTCGTTGGCCAGGGAGGCGGGGGCCCGTGGGGATCTGGCGTCGTAGAGGTACCTCCTCCCCGGAGACCGCCGAGGCGCGGAGACGGCTGGAGCGGGCACGGAAGCAGTTGGCGAGAGCCCGCGCCGATGACGTACCCGTGGATCAGGTCGCCCGGTCGTTGCAGGAGCTCGGGAACCGTAACCACTTCGGCCCCATGATCACCGAAGCGTTGAGGGGTTCGAAATGAGAGACGCCACCACCATCCTGGCCGGGATCGGCGCGGCTGGCTGCTGGTACTTCGTCGCCGTCTTCTGGTGGCTGACCCGCGGCGACTGGTGGCACAACCGCAGCGGCCGCCACCTTATGCAGTTCACCGCCAACCTGGGCCTGCTGCTCACGTTGATCGTCGTCGCCCGGATCTGGCCCGACTACACCGGCAGGGCAGTGGTCACGCTGGTGGCGTTCGCCGCTCTGGTGGCGCAGATCTGGCATCGGGTGTTCCTGATGCACTGGGCGCAGCGCACGCGTGTTCCGGATCGAACTCGGTCCGTCCGCAGGTAGAGCACTTCCACCGCCGGCCCATCACCCGGCAGCGTGGGCAGGCTCCCCAGTTCGGCATCCACCGGCCGCAGCACCGGTCCGGGGTCTCTTCCACCCACTCTTGCCGGCCGCCGCGGTCTGTCCAGTAGCCGCGCACCACGCCGGCCACCCTACGCCGGCCCCGGGGCCCCGGGGTCGGTCCCCAAGACTCCTGAGGAGGGGTCACCCATGTTCCAGAAGTACGGCAAGTCCCTGGTAGCCGTCATCGGCGCCGCGCTCACCGTCGCGTACGGCGCCCTGTCCGGCGACCAGCGCATCGAGCCCGACGAGGCCGTGCAGATCGCGATCGCCGGAGCGACCGCCGTCGGCGTCTACCTCGTCCCGCTCGCCCCGCAGTACCGGTGGGGTAAGACCGCCGTCGCCGCTGTCCTCGCCGTGCTCCAGGTCCTCGCGACGGTGATCCTGGGCGGGCTGGACTCGGCGGAGTGGATCGCGCTCGCGATCGCCGCCGCGACGGTCCTCGGCGTCGGCACCGCCCCGGCGGTGTCGGACAACGGCATCGGCAGCAAGAACCCGCAGGTACGTAGCGCGTGACCCGGGCACCAGGTCCGGCAGAGCAGCGGACCGGGCTGGATCCGGCCGCCGTCGACATGCTGGCGGATCAACTACACCTTCTGCTCTGCCGTCGGGAAGGCCAATCCGAGCCGCGTCACCGCGACTTTGATCAGAGCCGCGCTCGGTTTCTGCTGCTCCAACTCCGGGATCGTGGCTGGCGGCTCACCGTGTAGCCGGTACCAGCACGGCCAGAGTGCCGCGCAGGCCCGGCAGCGTCGGGGATCCTGGTCGCTGCGGCCGTGCCGCTCAGCGATCACCGTCCAGTCCACCAGCACGTAGTACCCACGGCGGCCCGGTCCGTCCCCTCGCGGGGATTGGCCGGGCCGCTTTCGCGTCACTGCGCCGGGTCGTACCCGAGGTCCTCGACGATCTCCTCGTACTCCTTGAGCATCGCCTGTGCCTCCGGGCTGTCGAGGTTGGCCTGGGCGTAGGCGGTGGCGATGGCGCGGGCCCGGCGGGTCATCTGGCCGGTGGTCTTGGTCTGCATCTCGGTTCCCCTCTCGCTCTCCCTCACATCAATAACGATACCCTAGGGTCCCATATAATGCAAGACCCTAGGGTATCGAGTTCAGGAGGTCCGGGCGTTGTGCTCCTTGATCGCCTTCCGCACCGCCGGTTCCCCGGTGCCGAGCAGCTCGGCCACCCGCACTGCGCCACCCCGCTCCCGCGTTGCCTCGTAGATCGCCTCCGCCCGCACCCGGCCGGCCATAGCCCGCATCCCCGCGTCAACCAGCAGCCCGGCCACCCGGGCCCGGTGCACCGGGGACTCGATCGCCCGCAGCGCCGCCTCTAGATCCCCCACCGTCGCCGGCAACTCCCCGAAGAGCCGCCGCTCGATCTGCTCGTACCGGTCCTCGACGGCCGACCATGCGGCGGCGAAGATCGCGCCGACCTCCTCCGCGTCGGGCATCTCGACGTCGACCGGGTGCAGGAACTCGGACAGGGCCGGCTGCCAGGTCGCATCCTCGGGCAGCCGCTTGTCGACCTCGGCCCGCAGTTCGGCGAGCAACGCCTCGACCAGCTTGTCCTGCTGGTCGGCGGTGTATCCGCCATCGCGGATGTAGGCGCGGATGCCATCGGTCTGGGCGTCGACGCCGTACTCGGCGCCGTACGTCGTCGTGGTGGTCGTCATGTCTCAGTCCTCGTCATCGAAGTCGGGCCCGTCGTCGCAGCAGCCGTGCAGGCAGGGCAGGGCATCGCCTCCGACGCTGTGGGCGAACCGGTCACCCTCGGGGGTGCGGTGCGCCTCGGGGGCGTGGTAGATGGTGATCTCGCTGGCGGCCTGGCGGTAGAGCGCGCTGGCGTAGCCGTTGCCCTGGTGCTCGGCGGGGGTCTCGACCTGCATAATCTCGCCGGTCTCGATCGCGACCCACAGTTCGGAGACAGTTTCGCCATTGATCACCAGGGACCACCGGTGGGCCGGCTCGTCCTGGTTGGCGTACCGGGTGATGTCTCGGATGATCTGGCGCGTCTCCGTCATGTCCAAAACGATACCCTAGGGTCCTGCGCTGCGCAAGACCCTAGGGTATCGCTCTCTGCGTGTCGGTGCCTTCCGAACCGGCCTGCCCCACCTGCCGTAGCCGTGGCCGGCGGCCGGAGGGTGGCCGCGCCGACACCAGCAGCCTGCCCGCTCCGGTTGCCGCCAGTCGACGGCAGGCTGCCGCACTGTGGATAAGTCCGCGTCCTGTGGACGGACGCCTGATCAAGCCTCCGGTGTGGTAGGCGGCCCGCCCATGCCGGTGAGCCGCCGCAGATCATCCGCTGTCGGCGTCGCTGACGGGCGCAGGATCAGCACGCTGTCCGGCACCGCGTCCTCACCCACCACGGCCAGCCACGTCCCCGCCAGCTCGGCCCGGCCGCACGACGGCAGCCCACACGGCCGGCACCCGTCCACAGTCCGGGGCCAGTGCGCCGTCAGCACCTGCCGGGCCACCGTGGTCACGATCCGCCGCCGGTCCGGGTCCGGGCCGACGAGCCGGTCGGTGATGACGACCCACAGAGACCATTCGGCGGTTGGGCACCAGTTGCCCCTGCAGCCGCCGCAGTGCCGTCCCTCGGCGTGGGTGGTGATGGTGGCCCACGCCCAGTCCACGGCGAGTCCGGGCGGCCCTTCCGGCACGCTCACCGCGTCGGTCCCGGCACTCGGCGCCAGCGGCGTCCGTCCCAACGGTAGTCGCGGACCTTGCTCGCCTGGCGCCAGATCCAGCCTCGGGTACGCCACATCAGCACGGGTCACCTCCAGTACGCCACGGCGCTCCGGAGCACAGGTCACGGAGCGCCGCTCATGTGGGCGAATCGGGAACCGGTCCGGGGCAACCGGGGGACGGGACCCCGGACCGGCCGGGCGCCGGGGCAGGTACGGGCTCCCGACCGGCGACCCGACTTCAGGGTGCGCCGGCCATTACCGTGAGTGAATGTGCGGGGCGTCCGACGTTCACTGACGGACCGGGAAACCGGTACGGCGCGTACCGGTCAGCAGCCGACCAGCGCCGCCAGCTCCGCCAACTCCGCGCCCATCGCGCGTCGGCGTGCCGCCGCCAGGTCGGCCACAATGTCCCGCGCGTATCGCTGGTGCCGCAGCCACGCCGGCGCCTGCCGGCTCAGCCGCGTCAACACCTGGGTGGCGTCCGCGTACTGCCCGGTCTGCACGTGCGCCCAGGCCACGTCCAGCTGATGCCGCCGCTGGCTGGTCGGCACCGTCGCGGTCACCGGCATCCGTTCCGACAGCCGCAGTACCGCCGCCGGGTCGCCGGTCACCGCCGCCGCCTCGACGCGCGCCATCTCGGCCCGCGCGGAGCGGAACCCGCCGACGATCGCCAGCCGGCCGGGGATCGGCCGGTCGCCGAGCCGGGCGCCGGCAGCCGCCGCTGAGTCCAGCATCTCGGTGGCGTCATCCGGCCGCTGGTCCCGGGCGGCAGCCGCGGCCCCGAACAACAGCAGCCACCCCCAGACGGCGAGTTCCTCCGGCCGCGCCCGGGACATCCGGGGCTCGATCCGGTCGGCCGTCGACACGGCGAGCTGCTCGGCCTCGGCCAGCCTGCCTTGCCGCAGCAGCAGCCAGCTGGAGCCCTTGACGGTGAGCGCCCCGAGGATCGGATCGCCGGCCGCCTCGGCGGCGTCGAGCGCGCTGCTGATGGCGGTGTACGCGAGGTCGCCGGCCCGCAGCTGGATCAGCAGTTCTCCGGTGAGGTAGCAGACGTCCGCCAGCGCGGCGTGCGCCTGCGGCCGGGCGCTCGCGGATGAGGTCTCGACGGCGAGCCGGCCAGCGGACACCAGCTGGGGCAGGATGCCGAGCACCGTGGCGTAGTCGCCTCGGTGGTACGCCTGGTCGGCGGTCCGGAGCCGGGTGCGGATCGTCGACAGGGTCGGCGGCGGCCCGTCAGGGAGCCGGACTGTGCCGCCGGGCCCGCGTGCCGGGGTGAGCGCCTGGCGGATGTCGATCAGGCTGAGCGGCAGGTGGTCCGGCTCCCGGCGGGCCGCAGCGCTGGTCGCGTCGCCGAGTAGATCGGTGGTGCGTACGCCGAGCGCCCTGGCCAGCCGGCCGATGGTGGGCAGTCTGCTGCTGGTGCGGCTGTTCGTCTCCAGCTTGCGGATCGTCTCGACGCTCAGGCCGGCGCGCTCGGCGAGCTGCTCTTGGGTGAGCCGCTGCCGGCGGCGGTGTCGGGCGATGTTGTCGCCAAGTGTCGGTTCCATCGGGCCTCCCAGGTAGGGCTGGGGTGGTGGCGGCCCGGGCCCTACCCCGGGCCACCACTTCGGACGGTACACCGGGCAGGCTCGGAAACGCGGAAACGGCGGCTCCCCGCGCTCCCGGGGGTCCGCCGTCCTGGCCCTGATCACAGGCCGTGTAATCGAACTAACTACCGATCGGGGGGGGGGGCATCGATGAGAATTTTGAAGCCCCAGCGATCCCCAGCCTTTCCCGCCCTCCACCACCTCCGAATGGATCAGCCGCGCGGGAGCTGCATGTCGTCCATTCCCGGGAACGGCCGGTGCGCCAAACCTTCTACCCAGGCAATGGCGCAGCAGTCGCCGGGCTTGCGCATGGCGAGGATCTCCCGGTGCCGGGCGACCTGCCGGCGGTCGATCCACACCGTGGCGCCGACGACGGCGGCGGAGACCATGACGACCAGGACGAGCCCGCGCATCTGCGGCGAGACGAACGACTGCGCGGCGAGCATGTCAGCGACCAGCAGGACCAGGGCGGACACGCCGCAGGCAGCGACGGCCGGAATCGTGCTGGGCTGACGGTGGAACGGCTCGGTCGTCGGGGCTTCGTGGTATTCGGCGAAAGGGGTGTGCAGCACCTTTGCTCCTTTGGCGGGGAGGGCCGGCTACCTCGTTGTAACCGTGCTGTCCCGCCACGGTAATCACGGCATTGGTGGATGCGCCTCAGATCTTCAGTCCGCTCTTCACGCGCCAGACCGACCCGGGCTCGCGTGGAAGTTCTAGGCGGTTATCGTCCCCTGCCTATCCGGTTGACCCATGACACTTGGACAGGTTGGCCGATCCCCGAATAGGGGTCATCTTCAAGGTCATAACTCACCGGCAACTCATGAGATCAACAAAGCCCGCTATCAAGATCTGATAGCGGGCTTTTGACCTGCTTATATACCTGGTGGGCGATACTGGGTTTGAACCAGTGACCTCTTCCGTGTCAAGGAAGCGCGCTCCCACTGCGCCAATCGCCCTCGCTTGTAGCCGAGGTGGAGACGGGATTTGAACCCGTGTACACGGCTTTGCAGGCCGTTGCCTCGCCTCTCGGCCACTCCACCGAGGTAGCCCCCGACATGTGGCGGCATCTCCGAGCGGACGACGGGACTCGAACCCGCGACCCTCACCTTGGCAAGGTGATGCGCTACCAACTGCGCTACGTCCGCTTGTCATCCGGTGTTTCCTGGTGACGGATGAGAACTTTAGCCGAGGCCGCGAACAGATGCCAACTCGGGGGTCCGGTCGGCGGGTCAGTGCCCGCCAGCTGTACGTACCCGCCATCGCCCTCCGCTGCTCGCCCCGTCCTGCTCACTCAGTGCGCTCCGGCGTCCCACCTCACACCCCTAAACCATCCTAGGAACCTGGGAGGTAGGGAGTGGTGGGGTGGGAGCCGGTGGGGGACGGCTTGGGGTGAACGGGTTACTTTGCGGCTTTCAGGTCGTCGAGGGCCTTGGCGGCGCCGCGGTGCAGGGGCACCGGGTCCGTCTTGCGGGCGGTCTCCAGGCTGATCTCCTTGGCCGCTGCGTTGGCCTGTTCGAGCTGCGGTTTCCGGTCGAAGAGCGCCTTGGTCAGTACGCAGACCAGGTTGGCGTCGAGATCGTCCTTCACCAGCAGGAAGTTGGGTACCACGATCGTCTTGACGTCCGCCGGAGTGCCATAGGTGGCGGCCGGGATGGAGCTCTCCTCGTACACCTGGTTGATTTTCTTCATCTCGGACAGCAGCGGGGTGATGTCGAGGAAGCTGACCTGGCCCTTGGCGGTCGTCAGCAGGTCGGTGATGCCCGGTGTCGGCAGGCCTCCCGACCAGAACAGCGCGTCGATGGAGCCCTCCTTCATCCCGTCGACGGTCTTGCCCAGGTCCAGCCGCTGCGCCTGTACGTCCTTCGCCGGATCGAGCCCGGCGGCCTGGAGCAGCCGGTTCGCGATGACCTCGGTACCCGACTTCGGTGAGCCGGTGGAGACCCGCTTGCCCCGCATGTCGGCCACCGAGTTGATCCCGGCACCGTTACGGACGATCACCTGGGTGAAGTTCGTGTGGATCCGGGCCAGTGCCTGCACCGGCTGCCGCTGCCCCTCGAAGCTGCCGGTGCCCTGCACCGCGTCGGCGGCGGTGTCGGCCAGCGAGAACGCCACCGCGTAGGTACCGGCGACGAGCTGCTGGATGTTCTGCACCGAGGCCCCGGTCTCGGCCGCGGTGGCCTTGACCTTGCTGCCCGGTGCGTTGGAGACCTGCTCGGCGTAGGCGTTGCCGAGCGCGAAGTAGACGCCTGTCGCGTTGCCGGTGGCGATCCCGATCCGGGTCTCCGTACCCACCTCACAGGTGACCTCGCCGCCCGCGTCGGTACTGGCGGTGTCCTGCCGGCCGCCACAGCCGACCAGACCGGTCAGGCCCAGACCGGCGGCGGTGACCACCGCCAGGATTCTCGTGCTACGTCTCATCTCGCATCCTCTCCCACGCCCGTCCGCGTATCGGGGTCGGGCGAGTCCGGCGTACTTCCCGGTGTGCCATCCGGCATCGGCGCTGGTGTCGATCGCGACTGCGAAGTCGAGGGCGATTGCGAGGGCGAGGGCGGGGTGGGCCGCTGCGGGTCATTCCCGTCCGGCACGGCCGCCACGTCTCCAGCAACGCCATCCCGAGGACTCGGCACGGTCGGGTCCGGTCCCTCGATCACCACACCCGCCCGGGAGGTACGGCGACGTCGGGCGAGCGCCGTCAGCACGGCGACGACCACCAGTCCGCCGCCGATCGCGATCGACACCGGGTGCAGGTAGAGCAAAAGCAGGCCGGCGACGGCGCTCAGGGTCCGTTCGACCACGCCGGCCGGCCCGACGCCGAGCAGCCAGCCACCGGTCGCCACGGCGAGCGCGGCCACCCCGAGACAGCCGACCAGCCCCGCCCAGAGCACCTCGACCGGGGAGCCCCGGCCGAGCAGGTACTCCCCCGGCCCGGTCAGCACGAAGGCGATCGGGGCGAGGAACGCCGGCAGGGCGTACTTCAGCGCCTGCCACATGGTCGGGACGGTCCGGCCGCCGGTGATCGCCGCCGCGCCCACCGCCGCCAGCGCGGTCGGCGGGGTGACCTCGGAGAGTACCGAGTAGTAGAAGACGAACATCGCGGCCGCCGGAGCCGGTACGCCGAGCGCGAGCAGCGCCGGCCCGATGATCACCCAGCCGATGATGAACGACGCGGTGACCGGTACGGCCAGGCCGAGCAGCGAGAGTGCCACCGCCGCGAAGACCACGGTCAGCGCCAGTACTGCGGTCGGGTTGTCGGTAAGCGCCTCGGCGCCCCGGACCAGCAGCGAAGCGAACTGCGCGCCGAGTCCGGTCTTGGTGGTGGTGGCGGTGATGATGCCGGCCGCGCCACAGACGGCGGCGACCGGAAGCACCCCGCGGACCCCGGCGGAGAGCGCGGTGAAGAGCCGTCTCGGGGTCAGCCAGCTGCGCCGGTCGAGGAAGCTGAGCAGCACCGCCAGCCCGGTGGCGTAGACGACCGCACGGGTGGCGCTCATCCCGAGCGCCAGCAGGACGACGATGACGACGAGCGACGAGAAGTGGTAGCCGAACCGGCCCAGCAGCCGCCACACGGAGGCCGCGGCGATCTCGACCGGGCGTACCTTGAACCGCCGGGCGTCGATCTCGACGGCGAGCAGGATGCCGAGGTAGTAGAGCAGGGTCGGGATCACCGCCCAGCCGAGTACGGTCAGGTAGGAGACCTCGAGGTACTCGGCGACGATGAAGGCCGCCGCGCCCAGCGTCGGCGGTGAGAGGATCGCCCCGACCCCGGCCGCCGCCAGCATGCCCCCGGCGTGCTCGGCCGGGTAGCCGGCGCGGCGCAGGATCGGCCAGGTGACCGCGCCGACGCTGACCGCCGTCGCGGTGCCGGAGCCGGAGACGGTGCCGAGCAGGAAGCCGGAGGCGACGGCGGTGCGGCCGGCGGCGCTGCGGGAGCGCCGGAACGCCGCCACCGACAGGTCGACGAAGAATCGTCCGGCGCCGGAGAGGTCGAGTACCGCACCGTAGATCGTGAACAGCACGATGTAGGTGGCGGCGACGTCGAGTGGGGTGCCGTAGAAGCCACTGCCGGAGTTGTAGAGCGCGTCGACGATCTGTCCGAAGTCGAGCCCGGCGTGCGCGATCGCCCAGCTCTGCGGCAGCAGCCCGCCGTAGTAGCCGTAGCCGAGGAAGAGCAGGCAGACCACCGGCAGGATCCAGCCGGTGGTGCGCCGGCACGCCTCGACCAGGAGTACCAGCAGCAGCGCACCCATCAGCACGTCGACCGGGGCCAGCAGCCCCTGCCGGTCGAGGAAGGCGTCGTAACCGCCGCCGGCGTCGCCGATCGCGAGCGGCAGCACCGGGTAGAGGCAGACGACCAGGGCCAACCCGGCCAGCAGCCAGTCCGGCACCGTCGGCAGGTCACGGCGCGCCCCGCCGGGAGCATCCTCGGGTACCCGCCGCCGCGCGCCCGCCGGCAGCCGCTCCGCCAGCCCGTTCCGCAGTCGGCTCGCCAGCCCGTTCGGCAGTCGCTCCGCCAGCCGGTTCGGCAGTCGCAGGCCCGAGCGGTATCCGAGGAAGACCAGTGGCAGTACGCCGGCCAGGAAGACGATCAGATAGAACTGGCTGCCCTGGGGCAGTGGCCGGAACACCTGCCAGAGCACCAGCAGCGCGACGACGAAGGCGACCACCGCCACCCCGACCTCGACCGGGCCGGTGAGTTGCCGGGCCGGCCGCTCCTCGTCGTCGTAGTTCACCACAGCGGTGGCGACGTCCGGGGCGGCGAGGGCGGAGGTTTCCTCCCGCCCGACCCGGGCGGACGGAGGGATCCTGGCCACACCGTCTGGCATGTGCGGACACTACTACGGGGTACCGATGGTTGCCGATCTTTGCCGGCCCGGTGGTCGCTTTGCCGGGCCGGGCGGTTGACCGGTTGCGACGGCCGGTCGACACGCCCGCCGGAACACCGCTCGGCGGCGTGCGGCGGAGCCGGTGTTGGCCCGGTGGCGAGGGCGGGAGCTGCGGCTTCTGATGCGCTAGTGGACAGTCTGACCCGCTAGTAACTTATCCGACGTGTTGATAGCTTATTGTCTCCGCCGGAATGGGCTAACGTAACCGCGTGACGAGACGTGCGGCAGAGGTGCGCCTGGATGCGCTACTACGCACCGCCTGCGACGTGATCGCGACGCGGGGCCTGGCGAACACGCGTACCGCCGACGTGGCCCAGGCCGCCGGGGTGAGCCAGGCGCTGGTCTTCTACCACTTTGCCACCAAGGAGCGACTTGTCGCGCAGGCGTTCGCGTACGCCGCCGAGCAGGATCTGTCCCGACTCGACGCGGTACTCCGCTCGCCGGCCACCCCGCTGGTCAAGTTGAAGAAACTGCTCCGTCTCTACGCTCCGCCGGGCCGGTCCCGCTCCTGGGCGATGTGGATCGACGGCTGGTCGGAGTCCCTGCGCACGCCGGAGCTGGAGAAGGTGTCGCGCCGGCTGGACCTGCGCCGGCGGGAGGGGCTCGGTGAGGTGATCGCGGCCGGGGTCGCGGACGGGGTCTTCAGCTGCGACGATCCGGCCGGGGCCGCATGGCGGATCAACGGCCTGATCGACGGGCTCGCCGTGCAGTTGGCGGTGCACGACCGGGTGATCCCACGCCGCCAGCTCACCGAGTGGGTGCGGCTCTCGGTCGCCCGCGAGCTGGGGCTACACCCAGACCAACTCGACTGACCACAACAGGCCCGCCGGCTCGGGCACAACAGGTTTGCCGGCTCGCGGCGACTTCCCCGGCGGTCGGTGCTCTGCCCGGGGCAGAATCGGGTCGTGGATCTAGTGATGACGTACCAGCGCACGGTGGCCAACTTCGCTGACCTGGTCGCTCAGGTCGATGCCGACCGCTGGGCGGCTCCGACGCCCTGCACCGACTGGGACGTGCGGACCCTGGCGAACCATGTCGTCTGGGAGGAGCGCTGGTCGGTGCCGCTCTTCGCCGGAGCGTCGCTGGCCGAGATCGGGGACCGGTTCGCCGGTGACCTGCTGGGCGCCGATGCTGCCGCCTCGGCCCGGGACGCGGCCGAGCAGGCGTGCCGCGCCGTCGCCGAGCCGGGCGTACTGGACCGGGTGGTGGATTTGTCGGCCGGCCCCACACCAGGTGGGGAGTACCTGCACCAACTGCTCGCCGAGCACCTGGTGCACGGTTGGGACCTGGCGGTCGCGATCGGCGTCGAGCCCCGGCTCGATCCGGACGGCGTACGGGAGTGTGCCCGCTGGTTCACCGAACGTACCTCGATGTACCGGGACAGCGGGCTGGCCGCGCCGGAGGTACCGGTGTCGCCGGAGGCGAGTGAGCAGGATCGGCTGATCGCGGGGTTCGGCCGGGATCCGGGTTGGCGTCCGTACTGAGTACTGCCAATTTCAGCGCCTGAATCGATTCATCAACTGCCTGTCATCCGCCCTGACGGTGCCGCCCCGGCCCGGTCGGCATGTCCTCCATTGACAGGCCCCGCCCGGCGGCGGTACCTTCGGGCGGTTTGTTGAATGGTTTCATCACCGCCCGCCACCGGGGCGCGTGCACACACCCCGGCGAGGGTGTGGCCGCCAGAAGCCGATGGGAAAGCTGAGCATGACAACTGGGACCCTGCGTAGGCCGCCGCCCCGGCCCGCCACACCGGGCGGTACCGCCGCCGGAGCCCGGCCCCGATACCGACGCCACCGACCCGGGATCGCGTACCTCTTCCTCTCCCCCTGGGTCGTCGGGGCGCTGCTGCTGACCGTCGGCCCGATGCTCGCGTCGCTCTACCTCTCGTTCACCGACTACGACCTTTTCACCTCTCCGGAGTGGGTCGGGCTGGAGAACTACCAGCGGCTCTTCGCCGACGACGCGCGGTTCCTCGCCTCGGCCAAGGTCACCGCGATGTACGTGCTGGTCTCCGTACCCCTGAAACTGGCCGCCGCCCTCGCGGTGGCCCTGCTGCTCAACCGCAACCGGCGCGGGCAGGGTTTCTACCGGTCGGCCTTCTACGCGCCCTCGCTGCTCGGCACGGGCGTGGCGATCGCGTTGGTCTGGCGGGCGATGTTCACCGACGCCGGGGTGGTCGACTCGGTCACCGGCAACTTCGGCTGGGACACCGGCGGTTGGATCAACGAGCCGGACTACGCCATCTACGTGCTGATCATCCTGGCCGTCTGGCAGTTCGGCGCGCCGATGGTGATCTTCCTGGCCGGTCTGAAGCAGATTCCGACCGAGCTCTACGACGCCGCCGCGGTGGACGGCTCCGGCACCTGGCGCACGTTCCGGTCGGTGACGCTGCCGATGCTCTCCCCGATCATCCTGTTCAACCTGGTGCTGGAGACGATCCACGCGTTCCAGGCGTTCACCCCCGCGTTCATCGTCAGTGGTGGCCGGGGCGGGCCGAGCAACTCGACCCTGTTCTACACGCTCTATCTCTACGAGCGCGGGTTCTCGCAGTTCCGGATGGGCTACGCCTCGGCGATGGCCTGGATTCTGCTGCTCGTCATCGCGATCATCACGGCGCTGTTCTTCGGCACCTCGCGCCGCTGGGTGTTCTACTCCGGGGAGGACCGGTGAGCACGCTCTCCGACGGCCTGTCGACCCGCACTCCGGCTACCCGCACTCCGGGGACTCGCCGGCCGGGCGCGACCGGGGCCCGGCTGCGTACGGTCGGCTGGCACGTGCTGATCATCGGCGTACTGGCTCTGCTGCTGTATCCGGTGCTGTGGCTGCTGGCCACCTCGATCAAGCCGACCGACGAGATCCTCTCCAGCCTGAGCCTGCTGCCGACCCGACTGGCGCCGGAGAACTACTCGGCCGCGCTGGACGGGATCGCCGGGATCAGCATCTGGCAGTTCTTCACCAACTCGGTGATCGTGGCGGTCGGTGCGGTGATCGGCAACCTGATCTCCTGCGCACTGGCCGCGTACGCCTTCGCACGGCTGCGCTTCCGGCTGCGCGGGCCACTCTTCGCGTTCACCCTGCTGACCATCATGCTGCCGTACCACGTGGTGCTGATCCCGCAGTACACGATCTTCCAGAAGCTGGACCTGGTCGGCACCTTCGTACCGCTGATCCTGCCCAAGCTGCTCGCCACGGACGCGTTCTTCGTCTTCCTGATGGTGCAGTTCATCCGGGGCCTGCCCCGGGAGTTGGACGACGCCGCCGAGATCGACGGCTGCGGCCCGGTGCTCACCTTCCGGTACGTGATCCTGCCGCTGCTCAAGCCGGCCCTGGTCACCACCGCGATCTTCACCTTCATCTGGACCTGGAACGACTTCTTCAGCCAGCTCGTCTACCTCAACGACCCGGACACCTACACGCTGCCGCTGGCGCTGCGGCTCTTCATCGACCAGACCAGTGAGTCGGCCTACGGCCCGATGTTCGCGATGTCGGTGCTGAGCATCGTCCCGGTGATGCTCTTCTTCCTGGCCTTCCAGCGCTATCTGGTGGAGGGAATCGCCACCTCCGGCCTGAAGGGCTGACCGTCCGGGAATCGCAGTCGCAGCGGAATCGCGGTCACAGTCGGGATCGGAGTCGGGATCGAGGATCGGAGTCGGGATCGTTCGGGGCGCTGGGGCCGGTCAGGGTGTCAGGACCGGGGCCAGCGCCCCGACCTCGTCGCGGGTCAGTTCGCCGTCCGCCACCACGATCCGGTGCCGGCGCCGCACCGAGCCGCCGGCCGGCACGGGCAGGGTCCGCTCGAAGGCGAGCGCGACGCAGACCCCGGGATAGATTCCGGTCCGCACGAACCAGTGGTCGCCGTCGGCCAGACCGGCGAAGACCAGCGTGTACGGCCGACCGTCGTCGGCCGCGCCGACAATCGCCAGCCACGGTTCGGTACTGCCGTTGACCCGCTCCTCCCCTTCGGCGCCCGCCGTGAACGCCCGGTTGGGGCCGGGGGCGACCCGCCAGAAGAAGCCGCCGTAACCGGCGCCGTCCGGACGCCCGTTGGTGGCCGGGCTGCCGAGCACGATCTCCCGGTCAGCCGGTGCGGTCAGGGTGTAGCCGAAGTCGAGCAGCCAGGCGTCGGTCCGGCCGGCGAGGTCGATGGCGGCGACCCGCCGCTCCTCGGTCAGCAGGGTCGCGCCGGCCGGGTCGAGCCAGCGCAACCGCTCGGCGAACCCACCGTCGCCGGGACCGGCAACGGGGGCGGGCGGGTCGGGCAGCCAGCCGTCGTGCACGATCCGGCCGTGGTCGTCGAGCCAGGTGTAGCCGGCGTCCCGGACGTAGGTCCGGCCGCCCCAGAGGTTGGTACCCGAGACGTCCTGCATGGCGACCGACACCCCGAGGTGCCAGCGGTGGTCCTCGGGCAGCGTGTCGGTCACCACGACTCCGCCGAGGGTACGCACTGGATGCAGGTACGGCCGGCGCCCCCAGCGGAGGTCGACGTGCGGGTCGTCGAGGACGTACCGCGCCACGGTCTCGCCGCGCACCCGCAGCCGTACGCCGTGCAGGTCCTCGCCCATGTTCGCCGTCCTCTCGCCGTCGCTTCCGGGGTGTGTCGATCGGCGACACTGGAAAGCGCTTCCCACAACGGGACAGGGTAGCGAGGGCGGCGCTGCCGGAAAACCGCCGGCGGGCCCGTACGACGGGCCGGAACCCGGCGTCATGGGCGAACCGCCACGCGAACCCTTGACGCGGACCCCCGGCGTCGTGGGCGGACCGGAACGCGACTGGGCGGCGGATCAGCTCAGGCCCGGCCCCCGGCGAGGTGCACCCGGTGCGGTGCGCCGGGAGGCTACTGTCGATCTCATGCGGTAGCCGGGCCGCCGCGTGCGGTGCGGGCGGGCGCACGGTGGTGCGCGACCGGATAACCTTGACACGTTTCAGCCCGACCGTGGTCCGGGCTGCGGGAGGAGACGGTGGTGCCGGGACCAGCGGTGAGCATCCGCGACGTGGCCAGCCAGGCGGGCGTGTCGGTGGGCACTGTCTCCAACGTGCTCAACCGCCCCGACATCGTCGCGGCGTCGACCCGTAACCGGGTACTCGCCGCGATCAGCGAGCTGGGTTTCGTCCCCAACGACGCCGCCCGGCAGTTGCGCCGGGGCCGGGGGCGCACCCTCGGTCTGGTGGTGCTGGACGTGGCCAACCCGTTCTTCACCGACGTCGCCAAGGGCGTCGAGGACGCCACCGGCGCCGCCGGCATGGCGGTGATCTTCTGTAACAGCGACGGTGATCCGGCCAAGGAGAGCAGGTATCTGGACCTGCTGGAGGAGCAGCGGGTCCAGGGGGTACTGATCACCCCGGTCGACGACGCCAACGAGCGGCTGGTCCGGCTCCGGGAGCGGGGCGTACTCGTGGTCCTGCTGGACCGACGCTCCACCCGGCCGGACGTCTGCTCGGTTGCCGTCGACGACCGGCTCGGTGGGGAGCTGGCGATGCGGCACCTGGTGGAGGCGGGGCACCGGCGGATCGCCTTCGTCGGCGGCCCGTGGCGGTTGGCGCAGGTGCGGGACCGCTACCACGGCGCCGTGCACGCGCTGCGCGAGGCCGGACTCGCCGAGGAGACGCTGCGCCGGTTCGAGACGCCGAGCCCGACAGTGGCGGCCGGCCGGGACGCCGCCTCGCGGATCCTCGGGCTGCCCCGCTCCGCCCGGGCCACCGCGGTCTTCTGTGCCAACGACCTGCTCGCACTCGGCGTACTCCAGGAACTGACCCGACAGCAGGTGCGGGTGCCGGAGGACATCGCGCTGGTCGGCTACGACGACATCGACTTCGCCGCCGCGGCTGCGGTGCCGCTCTCCTCGGTACGCCAGCCACGGCAGCGGCTTGGCCAGACCGCGGCACAGTTGATGCTGGACGAGGCGAACGACCCGGAGAACCACCAGCACAAGCAGGTGATCTTCGAACCGGAGCTGGTGGTCCGGGAGTCCAGCCAGTACGCCCGTACCCCGGGCTGACCCTACGGATCGCCCCGGTTTCTTGACAGTTGCGTGACGGCGCTCGTATGTTGAGTGCGGTTTGTTGAAACGGTTCATTTGTTGGGAGGCCCGCCGATGCGGCGAGTGTGCTTCGTCCTGCGGGTCCGGCCCGACCGGCTGGCCGAATACCGGCAACGCCACGCGGCCGTCTGGCCCGAGATGCTCCGGGCGCTGCACGCGGCCGGCTGGCACGACTACTCCCTCTTCCTGCACGACGACGGGCTGCTGGTCGGGCACTTCCGCACCGAGGACCTGGCCGCCTCGCTCGCCGCGATGGAGGCCACCGACGTCAACGCCCGGTGGCAGGCCGAGATGGCCCCCTTCTTCGTCGGGCTCGACGGCCGCCGCCCCGACGAGGGTTTCGTCGTCCTCGACGAGATCTTCAACCTGGACGCCCAACTCACCGCGCTCGACGACACCGCACTCGGCGAGACCGCACTCGACGACACCGCGCCCACCGACACCGGACCGGAAGTCACCGGACCGGACGACAGCCGGCCCGACGACACCGCGCCCGCGGACACCGCGCCCACCGACACCGGACCCGACGACACCCGCGCTGGACAACACCACGCTCGACACCACGGAGGCCTGCAATGACCGAGACCGACGTCCGGGCCGCGCTGCGCGCGCAACGGATCGAGGTGCCCTCCTGGGCGTACGGCAACTCGGGCACCCGGTTCAAGGTGTTCAGCCAGCCCGGCGTGCCACGCAACCCGGAGGAGAAGATCGCCGACGCGGCACAGGTGCACGCGTTCACCGGAGTCGCCCCGGTGGTCTCGCTGCACATCCCCTGGGACCGGGTCGACGACTTCGGCAAGCTCGCCTCCTACGCGGCCGAGCGCGGGGTGCGGATCGGCACCATCAACACCAACGTCTTCCAGGACGACGACTACCGGCTGGGCAGTGTCACCAATCCCGACCCCCGGATCCGGCGCAAGGCCCTCGGCCACCTGCTGGAGTGCGTCGACATCATGGACGTCACCGGCTCGCGGGACCTGAAGCTGTGGTTCTCCGACGGCACCAACTATCCCGGCCAGGACGACATCCGGGCCCGGCAGGACCGGCTGGCCGAGGCGCTCGCCGCCACCTACGAGCGGCTCGGGCCCCAGCAGCGGATGCTGCTGGAGTACAAGCTCTTCGAGCCGGCCTTCTATCTGACCGACGTACCCGACTGGGGCACCGCGTACGCGCACTGCCTCAAGCTCGGTGAGCGGGCCCAGGTGGTGATCGACACCGGCCACCACGCGCCCGGCACCAACATCGAGTTCATCGTCGCCTTCCTGCTCCGGGAGGGGAAGCTCGGCGCCTTCGACTTCAACTCCCGGTTCTACGCCGACGACGACCTGATGGTCGGTGCCGCCGACCCGTTCCAGCTGTTCCGGATCATGCACGAGATCGTCCGGGCCGACGCGCTGCGGGCCGACTCCGGCGTCAACTTCATGCTCGACCAGTGCCACAACATCGAGCCGAAGATCCCGGCACAGATCCGTTCGGTGATGAACGTCCAGGAGGCGACCGCCAAGGCGCTGCTTGTCGACGCCGAGGCGCTGGCCGCCGCACAGGCCGCCGGGGACGTGCTCGGCGCCAACGGGGTGCTGATGGACGCCTACAACACCGACGTACGGCCGTTGCTGGCGAGCGTACGCGAGGAGATGGGTCTCGATCCGGACCCGATGGCCGCGTACGCCCGCTCGGGTTACGCGCAGCGGATCGCCGCCGAGCGGGTCGGCGGGCAGCAGGCTGGCTGGGGGGCGTGAAGATGGGTACCGCACCGACCAATCCGGAGGTCGCCGCGCTGCTGGGCCGGGGTCACCGGCTCGGTGCCGACCGGCGCAACACCAACTACGGCGGCGGCAACACCTCGGCCAAGGCGACCGGGGCGGACCCGGTCACCGGCGGTCCCGTCGAACTGCTCTGGGTAAAGGGCTCCGGCGGGGACATCGGCACCCTGACCGAGGCGGGGCTGGCCGTACTCCGGCTGGACCGGCTGCGCTCCCTGGTCGACGTCTATCCCGGGGTGCACCGCGAGGACGAGATGGTCGCCGCCTTCGACTACTGCCTGCACGGCCGGGGCGGCGCGGCACCGTCGATCGACACCGCTATGCACGGCCTGGTCGACGCCGCGCACGTCGACCACCTGCACCCGGACGCCGGGATCGCGCTGGCCACCGCCGCCGACGGTCCCGAACTGACCCGCCGCTGCTTCGGCGACCGGGTGCTCTGGGTGCCGTGGCGCCGGCCCGGCTTCCAGCTCGGCCTGGACATCGCCGCGATCGCCCGGGACAACCCGCAGGCGATCGGCGTGATCCTCGGCGGGCACGGGATCACCGCCTGGGGCGCCACCAGCGACGAGTGCGAGGCCCGGTCGCTGGAGATCATCGAAACCGCCACCCGGTTCCTGGCCGAACACGGCCGGGCGGAGCCGTTCGGCGCGGTGCTGCCCGGGTACGAGGCACTGCCGGCCGAGCAGCGACGGGAGCGGGCCGCCGCGCTCGCCCCGACGCTGCGCGGGCTGGCCAGCACCGACAGTCGGCAGCAGGGGCAGTTCCAGGTCGGACACTTCACCGACGACGAGGCGGTGCTGGACTTCCTCTCCCGCGCCGAGCACCCGAGGCTGGCCGCGCTCGGCACCTCCTGCCCGGACCACTTCCTGCGGACCAAGGTCCGGCCGCTGGTACTGGACCTGCCGCCGGACGCGCCGCTGCCGGACGTACTGGCCCGGCTGCGGGAGCTCCACGAGGAGTACCGGAAGGACTACCGGGCCTACTACGAGCGGTACGCCGAGCCGGACTCGCCGCCGATCCGGGGCGCCGACCCGGCGATCGTGCTGGTGCCCGGGGTCGGGATGTTCAGCTTCGGCCGGGACAAGCAGACCGCCCGGGTGGCCGCCGAGTACTACCTCAACGCGATAAACGTGATGCGCGGTGCCGAGGCGGTCTCCAGGTACGCCCCGATCGACGAGGCGGAGAAGTTCCGGATCGAGTACTGGCAGCTCGAAGAGGCGAAGCTGCGCCGGATGCCGAAGCCGAAGGCACTGGCCGGCCGGATCGCGCTGGTCACCGGCGGCGGCTCCGGGATCGGCGCGGCGATCGCCCGGCGGCTGGCCGCCGAGGGTGCCTGTGTGGTGGTGGCCGACCGCAACCTGGAGGGCGCGGCGTCGGTGGCGGCGGAGATCGGCGGTGCCGACCGGGCGGTCGCGGTGTCGGTTGACGTCACCGAGGCGGCCGGGATCGAGGCGGCCTTCGCCGAGGCCGCGCTCGCCTTCGGCGGGGTCGACCTGGTGGTCAACAACGCCGGGCTCTCCATCTCGAAGCCCTTGCTGGAGACGACCGAGGCGGACTGGGACATCCAGCACGACGTGATGGCGAAGGGTTCCTTCCTGGTCTCCCGGGCCGCCGCCCGGCTCATGCTCGACCAGGGGCTCGGCGGGGACATCGTCTACGTCTCCAGCAAGAACTCGGTCTTCGCCGGGCCGAACAACATCGCCTACAGCGCGGCAAAGGCGGATCAGGCCCACCAGGTACGCCTGCTCGCCGCCGAGCTGGGCGAGCACGGCATCCGGGTCAACGGGGTCAACCCGGACGGCGTGGTACGCGGCTCGGGCATCTTCGCCAGCGGCTGGGGCGCCCAGCGCGCCGCCGTGTACGGGGTACCGGAGGAGGAACTGGGCGCCTACTACGCCCGGCGTACCCTGCTGAAGCGGGAGGTACTGCCGGAGCACGTCGCGAACGCGGTCTTCGCGCTCACCGGCGGCGAGCTGTCCCAGACCACCGGACTGCACGTACCTGTCGACTCCGGCGTGGCCGCGGCGTTCCTCCGATGAGTACGGCGTTCCCGCGACGACCGGCTCGACTGCGCACGGCGTTCCTGCGACGACCGGCTCGACCGAGCACGGCGTTCCCGCGATGACCGGCTCGACTGCCGTCGCCGCCGTCGACCTCGGCGCGGCCAGTGGCCGGGTGATGCTCGCCGAGGTCGCCGCCGACGGGGTGACGCTGACCGAGGTGCACCGGTTCGACAACGGGCCGGTGCGGCTCCTCGACACCCTGCACTGGGACGTGCCCCGGCTCTACGCCGAGATGCTTACCGGGCTGCGGGCGGCGCTGCACCGCCGGCCCGACCTGGCCAGCATCGGCATTGACTCCTGGGCGGTGGACTACGGGCTGCTGGACGCCACCGGCGCGCTGGTCGGCAACCCGGTGCACTACCGGGACCGGCGTACCGACGGGGTGCCGGAGAAGGTGGTGGCGACGCTCGGTGCCGACCACCTCTACCGGACCACCGGGCTGCAACTGTTGCCGTTCAACACGCTGTTCCAGCTCACCGCCGAACTCGGCACCCCGGCCCTGGACCGGGCGCAGACGATGCTGCTCATCCCGGACCTGCTCGGCTACTGGCTGACCGGGGTCGCCGGGAGCGAGGTGACCAACGCCTCGACGACGCAGCTGTTGGACGTGCGTACCCGGGAATGGTCGACCGACCTGATCGCCCGGGCCGGGTTGCCGGCCCGGCTCTTCGGCCCGCTGCGCCAGCCCGGTGACCGGGTCGGCGAGCTGCGGCCGGAGGTACGCGAGGCGATCGGGACCGACCGGCCGGTACCGGTGACCGCGGTCGGCTCGCACGACACCGCGTCGGCGGTGGCGGCGGTACCCGCCGAGCACGACCGGTTCGGCTACATCTCCTGCGGTACCTGGTCGCTTGTCGGTGTCGAACTGCCGACGCCGGTGCTGACCGAGGCGAGCCGGGCGGCCAACTTCACGAACGAGGCCGGGGTGGACGGGACGGTCCGCTACCTGCGCAACGTGATGGGGCTCTGGCTGCTCCAGGAGTGCTTGCGGGTGTGGCGGTCCCAGGGGCTCGCCGACGACCTCACCGAACTGCTCGCCGCCGCCGCCCAGGCGCCCTCGCTGGCCGCCGTGGTGGACCCGGACGACCCGATCTTCCTGCCCCCGGGTGACATGCCGGCCCGGATCGCCCAGGCGTGCGAACGGCGCGGCGAGCCGGTACCACAGGGCCCGGCGGCGCTGACCCGGTGCATCCTGGACAGTCTCGCCCTCGCCCACCGGGTCGCGCTGCGCCAGGCGCGGCAGCTCTCCGGCCGGGACGTGGAGGTGGTGCACGTGGTCGGTGGCGGTGCCCGCAACGAGCTGCTCTGCCAGCTCACCGCCGACGCCTGCGGACTGCCCGTGGTGGCGGGGCCGGTGGAGGCGACCGCGCTGGGCAACGCGCTCGTGCAGGCCCGCGCGCTCGGCGTACTCGACGGCGGGCTGGCGGAGCTGCGGGCGCTGCTGCGGCGTACCGGATCGACCCGGACCTACCGGCCGCGAGCCGGCGGCGAGGCCGCCTGGCGGGCGGCGGCGGAGCGGGCCGGCCTGGCCGACGGGTAGCCACCGCCCACTCCCCCGGCCAGGCGGTCTCCGGCGGGCTGCGCCGGACTGCCGGCACCACTGGCGACTGTCAGCACCGCTCGCCGCCGTCGGCACCGCTCACCACCGTCAGCGCCGCTCGCCGCTGTCGACGGCACTCGTGAATGCTGCTCGTGAATGCCGCTCGTGAGCGGCAAAACACGCCTATAAAAGTCTTTATCTGTTAAGAAGGGGCTAACTGGACAGACGGCGGCCGGACCGGAGGTTGGCAGATGGCGACGCAGGCGCGGCCACGGTCCCGGACGGAAGTCGCCGAGCGACCCGGTCACCGGGCGGACCTCACCGGCCTGCGCGCCCTCGCGGTCGGGTCGCTGCTGCTCGGCACCGTCGGGGTCAGCGCCGTCCCGGGCGGCTTCGTCGGCGTCGACATCCTCCTGGTCGTCTCCGGCTTCCTGGTCACCGCTGCCCTGCTCGACACCTGGCGGCGTACCGGAAGGATCGACCTTGCCGGATTTCTCGCCCAGCGGGTCCGGCGGGCGCTGCCGGCCGGCGCGCTGGTGCTCGCCGCGTCGCTGCCGCTGGCCCTGGCTCTGCTGCCCCGGGACCGCTGGTCGGCGACCGGCTGGGACCTGCTCGCCGGCGCCGGGCAACTGCTGAACTGGCGGCTCGCGGCAGAGCACGCCCAGGCGATCGTCCCGGACGCCGGTGCCAGCCTGCTCGCCCACCTCTGGCTGGTCGGGGTCACCGCGCAGTTCCTGCTGTTCTGGTCGCTGCTGGTGGCCGGTGTGGCGGCCTGGACCGCACGCCGGAGACGCTGGCCCGGCATCCGCCCGCTGCTGCTCGCCGCCAGCCTGCTCGGGCTCGGCTCGTTCGCCTGGTCGGTCTGGTACACCGCCGCCGAACCGGGGTCGGCGTTCCTCGTCAGCACGACCCGAGCGTGGGAGCCGGGCCTCGGCGCCGCACTCGCGCTGCTCGGGACGACCCGGCTGGCCGAGCTGCCCCGACGCCTTGGCACCCTGTTCGGCTGGGCCGGAGCGGCGGCCGTCGCGGTCGCCGTACTCGCCCTGCGACCGGATTCGGGCTTTCCCGGGCTACCGGCCCTGCTGCCCGCGCTGGGCACGGCCGCGATCATCGCCGGCGGCATGATCGGCCAGCCAGCCGGCGTCACGGGTACGGGCAGCACGACTGCTGCCGGCAGCACGACGGCCGGCGGTGCCACGGGACCCGGTGGAGCGGGTATCGCCGGGGCGGGACCCGGTGGGGTGAACCGGGTACTCGGTGTGCGGCCGTTGCGGGCGCTGGGCCGGATCAGCTATCCGCTCTACCTCTGGCACTGGCCACTGCTGGTCGCCGCGCACACCCGGTTCGGCGACCTCGGGCCGGCGGTCGACCTCGGCGTGCTCGGCGGGGGCGTCCTGCTCGCCGCCCTCACCCACCGGTATGTCGAGCTTCCCGCCCGGACCGGCGCTCTGGACGCCTGGTCACCGGGCCAGGTACTCCGGGTCGGCGCGATGCTCCCCGCCGCCGGAGTACTCGCCGGGCTGCTCTTCCAGCTCGCCGCCTGGCCACCCGAGCAGCCGGCCCCGCCACCGGCCGCCACACCGGTGTCGGTGCTGCCCAGCCCGCCCGCACCAGCGGCGCCGGGTGCCGTCGCGCTGGGCCGGTCACCCCGGACCAGCCGGGCCGGCGTTCCGGTCGACCGGGTCCGGTCGATCAGCCCGGTCCCCGCCGACGCCCGCGACGACCTGCCCGACGTCTACCGGCACAACTGCTTCTCCCCGGTCTCCAGCAGCCTCGCCCGGTCCTGCCTGTACGGCGACCGGGACGCCGCGTTCACCGTCGCGCTGGCCGGCGACAGCCACGCCGCGAGCTGGGTACCCGCGCTCCAGGCGGTCGCGGTGGCGAAGGGCTGGCGGCTGGTCACGTACCTCAAGCCGAACTGCCCGTTCCTGCGACTGGAGTTGATGACCGGGGAGCCGCCACATCGGGAGGCCTGCGCCGAGTGGTACCGCAACGTCCGGGCCGCCCTCACCGGCCCCGAGCGGCCCGGACTGCTGCTGACCACGAGTTCCCGGTACCAGCCGATGGCCGGCGGCCGGGGCCTGAACGGCAGGCCGGCGCACGACGCTCTGGTGGCCGGCATGCGGCGGACCTGGTCGGACCTGGTCTCGGCCCGGGTGCCCACCGTGGTGCTCCGGGGCACCCCGATCCTTCCCGGCGACAGCGCGAAGTGCGTCTCGGCGAACCCGCGCCGGCTGACCCGGTGCGCGGCGGACCGGGAGGTCGCGTTGGCGAGCGGAGCCGGAGCGGCGCAGCTCGCGGCGCTGGACGACCTGCCGCAGGTCGGCCTGATCGACCTGACCGCGGCGATCTGCCCCGGGCGACGCTGCGCTCCGGTCATCGGCGGAGTGCTCGTCTACCGGGACAACCAGCACCTCACCGCCACCTACGCCGCCACGCTCGCACCTCGGCTGCGCAGCGCGCTCGACCGGATCCTCGCGCCACCCGCCTCCTGACCCGGCGGTCATCCGCCCGGCCGATTCCGGTGCCGCAGACCCGGTCCCGATGGTGCTCGACGACTCCATACCGCTGATCCGTCGGCTCGCCAGCTCCAGGACCTGGCCGGGGAACTGGTAGGGGTGCCTGCCGATTTTCATCGACCGGCACCCCTACTGTTTTCGGACAACAATGCTAGTAGTCGAGTGTCGTGTTTGTCGTCAGCTGATTTTGCTGCTCGCCCAGGCCCAGTTGCCCGGAATCGAGTTCCACCAGGGATCTGGTGCGGTGAATTGGCTTCCGGTGGAGCGGAGCACGAACAGTTTGCTGGTCGCGTCGCCGTAGTCGTACATGATGGCGATGTCGGAAATCGTGTCGCCGGTGTTGTAGTTACCGACGGTGATCTTGCTGTTCGACCAGGCCCAGTTGCTGGGGTTGAACGTGAACCAGGGTTCGGGTGCGCTGAATGCGTCGCCGAGGGAGCGGAGTACGAACAGTTTGCTGGTCGCGCCGCCGTAGTCGTACATGATGCCGATGTCGGTCAGTTTGTTGTCGTCGGCGGCGAAGTCGCCGGCGACGAGTTTGCTGTTCGACCAGGCCCAGTTGCCGGGGTTGAACGTGAACCAGGATTCGGGTGGCGTGAACTTGTTGCCGAGGGAGCGGAGCACGAACAGTTTGCTGGTCGCGCCGCCGTAGTCGTACATGATGCCGATGTCGGCCAGTTTCTTGTCGTCGGCGGCGAAGTCACCGACGACGAGTTTGCTGTTCGACCAGGCCCAGTTGCCGGGGTTGAACGTGTGCCAGGGTTCGGGCGTGGTGAACTTGTTGCCGAGGGAGCGGAGCACGAACAATTTCGTGTTCGCGTTGCCGTAGTCGTACAGGATGGCGACATCATCCATGGAGTCGTCGTTGAAGTTGCCGACGGCGAGCTTGCTGCTCGACCAGGCCCAGTTGCCCGCGCCGGACTCCCACCACGCTATGGGGCCGGCAAAAGTTTTCTCGAGGGCGAGGAACACGAACAGTTTGGTGTTCGCGTTGCCAAAGTCGTACAGGATGCCGACGTCGGCCTGCTTGTCGTCGTTGAAGTTGCCGACGACGAGTTTGCTGCTCGACCAGGCCCAGTTGCCGGGCTCGGACCCCCACCAGCGTACGGGTGGGTCGTAGCCCGACCCGTTGGCCCGAAACACCATCAACGCGCTGGTCGACCGACCGTAGTCGTACAGGACCACCAGGTCGGTCAGACCATCACCCGTCACATCGGCCCGCACCCGCGCAGGATCGTCCTCGTCCACTCCGGGTCCATTCAGCCACTCCTCGACAGTTTCGCCTCGAAGAACGCTGAGCAGGGCCTTCTTGTTATTGAGACTCGTGACCTTGTTCCGGTCCTCGCTCAGGTGAATATGCCACAAGTGGGACTTGTCTTTATCCCCTGGCGTAGCCGGGTGGTCGTCCCGGAAGTCGTAGCCTTCCTCCACGTTGTCGTTGTCGATCTGCCCGAAGAACTCCTTCCACCCGTTCAGTCGAGGATCTCCCGGATCCCTGCCAGAGGCGAGGAGTCGATTGGAGTACCTGATTATGTTGCTGTAGTCCGGGTTCGACGTTGATTGAGCCTCGGGAAAGGTCCAGTCGTACGCCGCGGCCTTGTCGGACGGGCCACCCTTGTCTTCCTCGTCCCGGACGGAGTAGTTGTCCGGGCTGTTTCCCGCCCGGGTGTTGTGGTATCCGGGCTTGTTGTCGTACATTCCCCCGTTCCTCGATCCGGGTTGCAGCTTCAGGAGTTCCCCCATCAGCCACGTGGACTCCTCGGTCACGAGGGCCGCAAACGGCTCGACGTCACCAGTGGGATCCGTCGGAGCCGCCGTGGCGGCACCGCCAAAAAGCGCGCCGGAAGCGGCGACCGTAACCACGGTAAGAGCTGACAGGGTCAGCAGCCGTGCGGTTACGGACAGGCGCGTCAACAGGTACATCTAGCTCCTCTCTGGCAACGACCGGCATCCGGTAGGCACCGAGAAGGCACCGTTCCGGAACGCCGGTCGTCACTCGCTTGGATAAAACAATCTCGGCCAGGTGGTCGGACCAACCTCGTCGAGCGCGCACTGAGCCAGGTCAGGTCGACCAGTGGACCAACATTCGAAGGTCTCATTCCTTCACCTCGATCCGCCTCAATACTTGGTGCGCCAGTCATAGGCACGGTGGAGTCGAAGGATGGATGGACGGCCCTCACCTGCCACCGTGTGTCGACCTTCGATTGGCGCGCCACAGCGAGGAAAGTTACTGAAGCGATCGATATGAGGTAGATATCTTTCCGATAGGTGTTTCGATACGCCTACCTGGCATGGACTGGCCCGAGTCGTCGCCGGGGAGGCTCGGCGGTCGGGTAGCAGGGCCGTCGTACCCCGGCAGGCCGCGGCCAGCGTGTTCAGCGGGACACTGGAGCGGAGGCTGTTCCGGGCGGCTGCGCCAGGAGGCTGGTCTCTCTACATCGCGACGGGCGACTACGAGCCACGCGGGGACGGCTTCGCCGTGATCACCGCGCTCGCCGACACGCTGCCGGAGAAGCAGGACGCGGTGCTCGGCGGTTCGTCGACGTACTGGCGGAGCTGCGGGTGGGACGGATCAACGAGCCGAGGTGACCGCCGTGGTACGCGTCGAGCCCACCCTCCACCGCAACGCCACCCAGGTACGCGTCAACCACCTGGTGCCACCGCAGGCCCGGATCCCGCTGCCGGCCCAGGACGCGGACGAGACTCCCGGCCCGTGCCACGGCGCCGCAGGCTGACCCGCCGGCACCTGCGAGTCGGGGTGTTCGGCTTGGCCGCCCTCGGCATGCGACCCTGCCCCTGACCTTGTCGATCGGGATCGTCATCGGCGAGGTGGACAGCAGCAGCCCGTTGGTCACGATCGGCGGATGGCTGGTCGCCGGCCGCGTCGGCTGGGGTCTGTGAAAGACCTGGCGCGAGCAGGAGTAGGAACCTCTCGGCGCGGTGACAGGTGGGAACGGGACCGGCCACCGGCCGAACTGCAGGGGTCCCGGGGGATCAGGCCGGCCGGCTGTGGGGGCATCCGGGCCGCCCCTCCCCGAAGGGGCAGGCGGGATGAACTGGGCGGACCCGCCGGCCCGGCCCCCGCCCCGGGCCGAATCCGGACCGACGGTCCCGGCGGGCGGTGGGCCGAACCCCTATGTCCCTAACCCGGATCGCGTTCTCGGACCCGACCGGTGAGGGCGAGAACCGGGGATCGTCCCTGAGGTCCGGTACGTTGGCAACGCCGTATGGTCGGCGCCAGGTCTGGGCGCCGCCGACCTCGGTGGCACCAACCTGCTCACCGACGGCGTCCGCTGAGCCCCGGTGCGGGAGAAATCGGGGCGCCTAGCGGGAGACGCAGAACTCGTTGCCCTCCGGATCGGCCAGGGTGACCCAGCTGAAGGGGCCCTGCCGTCCCTCGTGCAGGAACTTCGCGCCCCGCGCCACAAGCGCCTCGACCACCGGCGCCAGGTCCTCGGCACCGGTACGGACGTCGAGGTGCATCCGGTTCTTCACCGTCTTCGGCTCCGAAACGAGCTGGAACAGCACCCGGGGCGCCCGCTGCACCCCCTCGGGGTGTCGGATCGCCGCCCCCGCCTTCCAGACCAGTACCCCACGGTGGATCCGGGTGTCGTCCTCGGTGGCGTGCCCCTGCTCGACCATCTGGCGGATGAACGCCTCATCGGAGGGCTCCGCCTGCCAGCCCAGCGTCTCGGCCCACCAGTCGGCGAGCACGTGCGGGTCGGTGCTGTCCTGGGTCACCTGGAACTCGTACGCCACCGCGGTCACCTCCGAGCCCGGTAGAGGTCACGGAGCAGACTGATCTCGGCGCCGTGGTGGATGGTCTCCCGGTTGATGTGCAGCACCAGGGTGGCGAGCGGGAACTCCGCGTACGGGCCCTCGGCCGGGCCGCACGGCCGGGCCAGTCCCGCCGCGTCGAGCCCGCGCACCCCGTCCCGCCAGGTGGCGTACGCCGTGTCGAGCTGGTCCAGTGCCCGGGCGGCGGTGCCGGCGTAGTCGAAACTGTCGTAGTCGACGGGCGGACCGCCGAAGTGTGCCGCGTTACGGGTCCCGAAGACTCCGACGATGAGGTGCGCCAGCCGCCACGCGATCGTGGTGACCGGTGGCGGCGTCGGCTCCGGCATCGCGTACTCGATGACGTGGCTACCGGCGCCGTGCCCCAGGCCGGGGTCGACCTCGTCGCGGAGGCGTACGCCCCAGGTGCCGTCGACCGGCTCCCAGTGGTACTCGTCGTCGGTGAGCCCGTCGAGCCGGGGTCGCAACTGGTACTGCCAGTGCCACTGCAACTGTTCGACCAGTTGTCCGGTCCAGTCGACGTCGGTGTCGTTGTGCGTCTTCATCTCTGGCACGCTAGCCCCAATTGCGGACAGGATCGTTCCTGGTTTGCTGACAGACTCGGGAAATGCTCGACACCTCGGCACGGCTGCTGCGCCTGCTCGCCATCCTGCAGACCCGGCCGGAGTGGACCGGTCCGGAACTGGCGGAGCGGCTGGGCGTGACGGTGCGTACCCTGCGCCGGGACATGGCTCGACTCCGCGACCTCGGCTATCCGGTCCGGGCCACCCCGGGGGTCGCCGGTGGCTACCGGCTCGGCGCCGGGTCGACGCTGCCGCCGCTGCTGCTCGACGACGAGGAGGCGGTGGCGGTCGTGCTGAGCCTGCGTACCGCGGCCAGCCAGAGCGTGACCGGCATCGCCGAGACCTCGCTGCGCGCCCTGACCAAACTGGAGCGGATCCTGCCGCCCCGGCTCCGCCAGCGGGCCGCCGCGCTGCGGTTGACCACCGTCCCGCTGACCGGCGGCGCGCCCACAGTCGACCCTGACCTGTTGACCGTGATCGCGCAGGCGTGCCAGAACCTGCACCGGCTCACCTTCGACTACCGCGACCGCGACGGGGTGACCAGCATCCGCCGGGTGGAGCCGTACCGGCTGGTGCACACCGGCCGGCGGTGGTATCTGGTGGCCCGGGACACCGACCGGGACGCCTGGCGTACGTTCCGGGCCGACCGGGTCGGTGAACTCCACTCGACGGGTCCCCGGTTCACCCCGCACGATCCGCCCGATCCGGCGGCCTTCGTCGCGGACTCGGTCGGTGCGGCACCGTACCGGTACCGTGCCCGGATACTCGTGCACGCGCCGGCCACCGAGGTCGCCGAACGGATCCCGCCGACCGCCGGGCTGGTGGAGGCGGTCGACCGGCACAGTTGCCTACTGCGCACCGGAGCGGACTCGCTCGGCCTGCTGGCGCTGCACCTGGCCCTGCTCGGCCCCGAGTTCACCGTGCTCGAACCCGCCGAACTGGCCGACGAACTCGGCCGCCTGGCCGGGCGGCTGGACCGGGCGCGGGACAGGTCCCGGTCGGCGCGGCCCGAGTAGCACCCCGGGGTGCCCCGATCCACCCGGGACGATCGAGTGAACTGGGCGGACCCGTCGCCCTGGACCGTTTCGCCGGCTCTGCGACCCGGACGCGGTCGGGGTGGTCGGCCGAGCCAGCCCCTATTCCCCTAACCCTGGGCGGGGTCTCGGACCCGACCGGTGGGGGCGAGAACCGGGGCTCGTCCCCGATGTCCGGTACGTCGGCAACGCCGTACGGTCGGCGCCAGGTCTGGAACGACATGTCCAGATCATCCCGCCCAACCTCCTGAGGAGATCGTCACCGTGGAATCGGCACCGACCGTGCAGACCCCCGCTCCGGCTCCGGCCCCCGCTCCGGCGCCCGCCCCCGAGGCGACTCCCGCCGTGGAGACCACCCAGACCCTGCACGAGTTCGTGGTCAACCTGCTCACCGACGTGGACCTGCGGACGGCGTACGAGCTGGACCCGACCGGCACGCTGGAGAGCGTCGGGCTCTGCGACGTGGTTCCGGGCGACGTCGCGGACGTCGTTCCGCTGGTCGTCGACACCGTACCGCTGCAGGGCCTGACCGACCTCGGCGCGGTGGAGAGCCTGGGTCTCGGCTCGCTCAGCCTCAGCCCCACCAGCGTCGTCGGCCAGGTGCAGACGGTCGCCAACCAGTTCACCGCCGGGGTCTACAGCACCGACGTCGACGCCGACCTGGCCGGCCTGGGCTCCGTCAGCGTGGACCCGAACGGCCTGGAGGTCGGTGTCGGCTCCGCCCTGCCGGTGCTGGGTCTGGACAGCGGCCTCAACGTGGACCTCTCCGGCGTGCACGACCTGGCCGACACCCTCGACTCGGCGGTGCTGGGCGCCACGGGTGGGGTCGACACCGTCGACGGCGTGCTCGGCACCGCCGACTTCGCCGCGACCACCGTGACCTCGACCGTCACCGGCACCACCGGCCTGGTCGGCTCCGGCGACCTGGGCAGCGTGACGGACCTGACCAACCTCACCGACCTGGGGAACGTGGCCGACCTCGGCACCATCACCGACCTGGGCACCATCACCGACCTGGGCAACGTCACCGACCTCGGCAACGTCACCGACCTGGGCAACGTGGCTGACCTGGACGGCACCCTGGATGGCGTCACCGGCACGGTCGGCGGGGTGACCGACACCGTCGACGGGACGCTCGGCACCGTCGGCCTGGACGGGGTCACCGACACCGTCGGCGGGGTGACCGACCTGACCGGGACCGTCGGGGTCACCGGTGCCGTGGACGGCACCCTGGGCAGCGTGACCGGGCTGGTCGGCGGCGCCGCCGACCTCGGTGGCACCACCGACCTGCTCACCGACGGCGTGCTCTGAGCCATATCCGCACGAAAGGCGGCGGTGCCCGGACCAGAAAGCGGCTGGTCCGGGCACCGCCTTCGGCATTTCTACCCCACGCCCCGCATCAACCGGTCGGCACGTCGGGGGTAGCGAGCGGCGGGACGTCGGAGAAGCGGTGCGCCGAGACGTCAGGTAGCCGCGTCGAGTTAGCGGGGCGACGGACGAAGTGAGGGCGCCGCTTACATCGGATGTCTGTGGAGCCATCTTGACAGGCGTCGCAGTACCGCAATAGCGTCGGATCCTAATTGATTCGTTTCAACTACGACCAGACGTCGGCACACGGGACGTCCTGCCGTACCGGTTGGACCCGCTGCGCCTGGACATCGTGGACAGACATCCGATGCTCCTGGTCGGGAGGAGACGACGTGATCGCACGCAGGGACTTCCACCGGATCAGCGCGGCGACCGCAATCGGTACCGGAATCGGCACCGGGATCGGCGCGGGCACCAGCGGCGCGGCCTTCGGTGCCGCCCCAGGCGGGGCGCAGCCGAAGTGCGAGGTCGTCGAGACCGACACCGAGATCGTCGTCGACAACGGCCCGGTCCAAATCACCGTCAGCAAGACCAGCGCCAGCCGGCTGACCTCGCTGCGACTGTACGGCCAGGAGTTGCTCGGCGCGGGCGGACGCGGCAACTACGACATGAACAACGCGCGGGAGGGCGATCCGCTGCCGCTGCCACCGGCGCAGAACACCTACGAGATCCGGCGCGGGGACGACTTCGTCGACATCGCCTTCCGGTACAGCCCGACGAACGGCGGTCCGTTCTGGCTGGAGCGCCACCACATCGTCCGGGCCGGTGAGCCCGGCTTCCACCTGGCCACCGTCTTCCAGCACCCGCCGGAGCTGCACGGGTTCCGCTCCGACCAGCACCGGTACGTCTGCTATCTGGACCCCGCGCTCTTCACGCACGCCAGCGTCGAGGACGACCCGATCGGGCAACCGTGGCGGGCCGAGGCGGCTCGGATGCCCACCCCGGCCGAACTGGCCGCCGCGCCGGTGGTGATGGACGCCACGCACGACCTCGCCGGTCTCGGCTCGGCCTACCCCCGGCGCTACTACACCAAGTACGACTGGGCCACCTACCTCAAGGACCACGTGGTGCACGGCCTCCACGGCAACGGGTACGGCATCTGGGCCGTCACGCCGAACCGGGAGGCGTTCTGCGGTGGACCGGTCCGGCAGGACCTGACCCTGCACCAGACCACCAGCCGGCCGGTGTTGCTGGTCGAGCCACAGGCGACGCACTACGGCTCACCACCGGTACGGGTGGCCGCCGGCCAGGCGTGGGAGAAGACGTACGGGCCGTACTTCGTCTACCTGAGCCGGGGCGACGACCCGGCCCGGATGCGTGCCGAGGCGCTGGGCTACGCCCACCTCGACGCGCACCGGAAGTTCTACGACCGGGTGGCGCTGCCGGGCTGGACACCGAGCGCGCAGCGGTGCACCGTGCACGGCCGGATCCGGCTCGACGGCCAGCCGCACCTGCGCGGCGCGGTGGCGGTGCTCTCGGACAACCGGCTCGACTTCCAGCGGACCGCGCTCGGCTACGCGTACTGGACCGGGGTGAACCCGGGCGGCGTGTTCCGGCTGCCCGACGTACGGCCGGGAACGTACCGGCTCACCGTCTACCGGCCCGGCACCTGGGGCGAGTACGTCCGCGACGACGTGACGGTGCCGGCGGGCGGCCGGATCGACCTCGGGGAGCTGCACTGGGAGCCGCCCCGCAACGGCCGGACGGTCCTCCAACTCGGCAACCCCGACCGCACCTCGGCGGAGTTCCGCCGTGGCGACGAGTTCCGGCAGTGGGGCACGGCGCGGTTCTTCAAGGCCGACTTCCCGGCCGGGGTGGTCTACACCGTCGGGCGCAGTGGTGACGAGGACTGGAACTACCTCCAGTTCCAGCGGGTCGACGGTGAACCGGTGCCGCCGTGGCGGATCCGGTTCGACCTCGACCGCGCGGTGCGCCCCGGCGCGACCGCCACGCTGACCGTCGCGCTCGCCGCCTGGGCGATGGACACCGCCCGGGACGTACCGCCGGTGCCGAGCAACCTGACCATCGGCGTCAACGACCTGCGGCTGGTCTGGACGTTCGCGCCGGACGACGCCCGGGGCGCCACCTATCGCAGCGCCTGCGGCGGTCGGCACTACCGGCGGGAGTTCCGGTTCGACGCGGGCGCGCTGCGCCGGACCGGCAACGAGATCACCTTCACGATCAACGAGGGGACTCCGCCGGAGCTGGGCAACGAGGCGGCGTACGACGCGATCCGGCTGGAGATCGACTGACGTGCGTCCGGAGCGGGAGACCCCGGCCTGGTACCGGGACGCCAAGTTCGGCATCATGATCCACTGGGGGTTGTACTCCATCCCGGCCTGGGCGCCCCTGGACGACGAGGTGGTACGGCTACTCGGCGCCGGCCGGACCTCCCCCAACCGTTCCACTCCGGACGGTTCAGGATCGGGCTCGGGCGGTGCCGACTGCGGTGCGGCGGTCGGGGCGGTGCACCTGTCCGATCCACTGGCCCGGCACTCCTACGCGGAGTGGTACCAGAACACCCACCTGCTGGACGGCCCGACCCGGGCCCACCACCGGCGGGTGTACGGTGACCGGCCGTACGCCGACTTCCGCACCGAGTTCGTCGCGGCGGTCCGGGACTGGGATCCGGCGCCCTGGGCCGAGCTCTGCGCGGCGGCCGGCGCCCGGTACGTCGTACCGACCAGCAAGCACCACGACGGTTACCTGCTCTGGCCCTCCGCACACCCCAACCCACACCTGCCGCACTGGCAGACCGGGCGGGACGTGGTCGGTGAACTGGGCACGGCGGTGCGCGACCGGGGGCTGCGCTACGGCCTCTACTACTCCGGCGGCCTGGACTGGACCTTCGGCAACCTGCCGATCCGCCGGATGGCCGACGTGGCGACGAGCGTCCCCGACTCCCCCGGCTACGCCCGGTACGTGGACGCGCACTGGCGCGAGCTGATCGACAGGTACCGGCCGAGCGTGCTCTGGAACGACATCGGTTATCCGTCGGCCGGCGATGCCGACAGGCTGGTCTCGGATTACTACGCGGCGGTACCGGACGGGGTGGTCAACGACCGGTTCTCCCGCGACGGTGCCGACGTGCGCACCCCGGAGTACGGCATCCGGTCGGAGATCGACCCGGCGCCCTGGGAGACGGTACGGGCGCTCGGGCTCTCGTTCGGCTGGAACCGGCAGGAGACGGCGGAGCACCTGCTCTCCGCCACCGAACTGGTGCACCTGCTCGTCGACGTGGTGAGCAGGAACGGGAACCTGCTGCTCGGGATCACTCCCGACGACCGGGGCGTCGTACCGGACGCGCAGCGTACGGTGCTGCACGAGGTGGGACGGTGGCTGGCCGAGTACGGCGAGGCGATCTACGGCACCCGGCCCTGGCCCGTGCCGGCGGCGGTCACCAGCAGCGGCGTACCGGTCCGGTTCACCCGACGCGACGACGTCGGCTATCTCGTAGTGCTCGGCGACCCGGGGCCCGAGTTCGGCGTACCCGGACTGTCGTTGCCGCCCGGAGCCCGACTCCGGGTGGTCGGCCAGGCGGCGGCGGAGTCCCCGGTCCGCACCGGCCCGGACGGCCCGGTGCTGGCGGTCGGCCCGCTGTCGCCGGCCCCGGCACACGTCTTCGCGGTGCGGCCCGCTCCCTGACCCGGGCGGGCGGTGCTGAGCGCGCCGCCGGCGGGACGGCCGGAAACGCACCGGTGCCCCCGTCCCGGGCGGGACGGGGGCACCGGTGGAACTGTCGCGGGCGTCAGCCGAGTTGGCTCTTGGCCTCGTCGATGACCCGCTTGGCACCCTCGGCGACCGGGATCCGGCCGAAGATGACCTCGTCGTAGATCCGCTGGAACTCGGCCTTCACCGCGCCGCCGCCCTTGGGCTGCGGCGGCGGGGTCGGCAGCAGCTTGTCGACGACCGACTTCTCGAACTCGTAGACCAGCTTGTCGTTCGGGGCCAGGCTCGGGGCGATCGCGTCCCGCACCTTGGCGTTGGCCGGCATACCCCGGGAGACCGCCAGCACCTTGCCGGCCTCGACGTCGTTGATCAGGAAGTCGACGAGCATCGCCGCCTCCTTCGGGTGCTCACTGCGCTGGGCGACGCTGTAGGCCATCGACATCGCCGCGATCATCCCCCGCTTCGAGGTGTCGCTCGGCATCGGCGCGATCGCCAGCGGCGCGCCGTACGCGCTGACCATGCCGGTGAAGCCGGAGTCGTAGTTGACCTCGCCGGTGACACCCTTCTTGATCAGCGAGGAGTTCGTGATCGAGCCGTCGAGCTGGGTGGTCAGCGCCGGGGGCGCCAGCGCGCCGACCGAGCGCATCTGACCGGTCATCGTCCAGAACTCGGTCAGCTCCGCCTCGGTGAAGCCGAGCTTGCCGTCGTCGGTGTAGATGGCCTTGTCCCGCTGGCGCAGCCAGATGTCGAACCAGTCGATGGCGAAACCGAAGTCGCCGAAGCCGGCCACCTTGCCGCCGCTGGACTGGCTCAGCTTCTGCCCGGCGGCCTGCATGTCGGCCCAGGTCCACTCGGGGCTCGGGGCGGCCACACCGGCCTTCTGCCAGAGCGCCGGGTCGTAGACGACCCCCTGGGTGTTCTGGGCGATCGGGATCGCGTACGTCGCGTCGCCGACCTTGCCGGCCGGCAGCAGCGTCTTGGTGATGTCGTCGACCTTGAGGGTGCCGTCCTCGATGTACTCGGTGAGGTCGCGCAGCGCGTTCCGGTCGGCGTACTCCCGCAGGTAGGCACGGTCCATCTGCACCACGTCCGGCGCGTCGCCACCGGCGATCTGGGTGGAGAGTTTCTGGAAGTACGCGTCGAAGGCCCCGAACGAGGTGTTCACCTTGATGTTCGGGTACTTCTTCTCGAACAGGTCGATGGCCTGCTCGGTCACCTTGGCTCGGTCTTCGTTGCCCCACCAGGTGAAGTCGAGGGTAACCGGGCCGTCCGAGGCGTCGTCACCACCACCACAGGCGGCCAGTGGCAGGACGAGCAGGACCGCCGCGGCGAGGGTTGCGGCCCTCGCGGCTCGGCGGACCCGGCGGGTGTGCACCATGGACATTCTCCTTCCCAAGGGCGACCGGCGGTGGTGGTGCGGTGAGCCGGGAGCAGGAAACCGCTTGCCTGAGCGGGCGCAGGGATGCCTGGGCGGACAGCGGTGAATCCTCCCTCTCGACGTGGGCCGGGTCGCGGGGGCGGTAGTTGCGGCGGCAGGTTGTGCGGTACGGCAATGAAACGATCCAACAGAACCGGACGCTAGGTGTGACGCGGGCCGCTTGTCAAGAGACGCCACCGCGCCCAAGACCGGTGGGACCTGCGAGAACGCCGGAAAACGGACCCGTCGCGCCGAACCGTTATACGAACGGGACCTAGCCCGGTCCGATCGGGGCCAGGATCGGACGGAGTCGCGCCGGGTGGACCGATCACCAGTCGGGGTAGTGCTCGGCTGCGCCGGTGCGTCGGCGTACCGCCTCCGGATGGCCGCGTCGGGCGGCGGGCGGGTGGCCCCGGCGAGCCGGCCCCGGAAGCGGCGCCGCCTCGGCGAACCGGTCTCGGGAACGCAGCCGGAGCAGCAGGCCGGCACCGAGGAAGAGCAGCACGGCGCCGACCACGAAGCCGAGCCCGGTCAGCCCGGTACCGCCCCGCCCCGCGGTGGCGTTTGTCGCACCGCCGCCCGCACCGCCCTCGTCCGCCCCGGCGGCTCCGTCCGGCCCTTCGGCGAGTACCGGAGAGTCGTCCTCGACCGACTCGGTCGGCTCCGGCTCGACCGACTCGGTCGGGCTCGGCGCCGCCTCGGTCGGAGTGGCCCGGCTCCGCTCCGGTGTGGTGGGTGCCGGCGCACGACGTCGCGGCGGCCCGCCCCGCTCGCTTCCCACCTCGCGGGTGGCACTGGCCCGGTCGAGCAGCCGGGACTGGGCGTCGAACGCCTCGACGGTGAGTTCGATCCGCCCGTCGGTGACCCCCTGGTCGACGGCGAGCCGGTACTGGGCGGTGACCGTCCGGTTCCGGCACAGCGTGCCCGGGTCCAGGTCCCGGTCGGTGATCCGGGCGCCACCGCCCTCGCCCCGGACCTCGGTCGGGACCACGCCGGGCTGCTCGATCCGGTCGATCCCGATCTGGTCGAGCCGCAGCCCGTCCGCCCGCAGCACAAGTGACCAGCGGACCTTGCGGCATCCGCCGTCCAGGGTGGTGGAGACGACCGCCGTGATCGTCTCGGCACCGGCTCCGGCGACGAACTGGCCGGGCAGCCGGGTCAGCGCGGTGTCGAAGCCGGGAGCCGCGCCGGCTGGAGCGGCCGGCAGCATCGTCCAGCCCACCGTCGCACAGACCAGCGTGGACCCGAACCGGGTCGCGAGCCGCCACACCGTAACCACCACCCAATCGCCGGGGTCGGGACGTCGACCGCGTAGTCCACGCCGATCGCGTACGGATCGACGCTATGGCCGCCGATGGGCGGGCGGAAGACTGGCGTATCAGCACCATTCAGCAATGAAGGGGGCGATTTTGACGCGCAGTGCTGAACCGGTTACCACGTCCTCGCGACACGCCCGGGTACGGGGCACCGGGGGTGGCCGAAACATCCGGCGGGCTGACCGGCAGAATCGGCGGTTGTGTCCGAGAGCCCGGCGGAGTTCGTCCGAACCTACGCCCAACTGAGCCCGGTGTCGGCGGTACCGGAGATCCGGCTGCACCAGGCGGCCGAGCCGATCGGCCTCTGGGAGCTGACCGAGGGCGAGTTCCGCAGCGAGCAGCCGCCACCGTTCTGGGCCTTCGCCTGGGCCGGCGGCCAGGCGCTGGCCCGCTATCTGCTCGACCATCCGGAGACGGTCGCCGGCCGGCGGGTACTCGACCTGGCGTCCGGTTCCGGGCTGGTGGCGGTCGCCGCCGCCCGGGCCGGTGCCGCCCGGGTCCGGGCCGTCGACATCGACCCGATGGCGTTGGCCGCCGTCGAGGTGAACGCCGAGGCCAACGGGGTGGTGGTGGCCGGCGAACTCGGCGACGTACTTGACGGCGACGCCGGTGACGCCCAGGTGGTACTGGCCGGCGACGTCTTCTACAGCCAGGCGATGGCGAACCGGGTGCTGCGGTTCCTGATCCGGGCGGCCCGGTCCGGCGCCCGGGTGCTGGTCGGGGACCCGGAACGGGCGTACCTGCCCCGGGGGCGGTTCCAGCCGCTGGCCGGCTACGACATCCCGGTCACGGTCGCCCTGGAGAGCGTCACGGTCAAGCACAGCCGGGTCTGGGAACTGACGAAGGTCACCCCGGCGACCGGCGACAGCCGTCCCGTCGGCCGTACTGGCTAGCGTGGGCGGGTGCTGTTCCGTAGTTGGCAACCGGTCGAGCGGTCGTGGCCGGACGTGGTCGCCGTACCCGACCATGCCGGGGTCGAGCACCTGGTGGTGACCCGGCACGCGCTGGTCCGTCGGGTGCTCGCCGATCCCGAGACGTTCCGCCCGGACAACGCGCTGGACGCGATGACCCCGATCCCGGTCGGTGCGCTGCGGATCCTCGCCCGGCACGGCTTCCGGCTGCCCCCGACCCTGGCCAACAACGGCGGTCCGAGTCATCCACAGATCCGGGGCATCGTGGCCGAGGCGCTGCATCCGGACCGGGTCGCGGCCCAGCGGCCTTGGCTGACCGCCGTCGTGCGGGAGCGGGTCGGCCGGCTCGGCGCCGCGCTCGACGCCGGTGACGCGATCGACCTGTACGCGGACCTCGCCGCGGACCTGCCACTGCTGGTACTGGCCCGGCTGGTCGAGCTGCCCCAGGCGCCGGCCGAGGTGGTCAAGGAGTTCGCCCGGGCGGCTCTGGAACTGTTCTGGGCACCTGTCGACCCGGCGCGACAGCGGGTACTGGCCGAGGTGGTGGGCCGGTTCCACGCCGTACTGCGGGAGTTCGCCGCCACCGGCGCCGGGTTGGCCGGTGCGCTGCGGGCGGCCGGGCATCCGCCGGACGTCGTCGTCGGGGCGCTGTTCTTCCTGCTGGTCGCCGGGCAGGAGACCACCTCGCAGTTCCTCACCCTGCTGCTGCACCGGCTCACCGGCACCCCGGAGGTGGTCGCCGGGGTGCGGGCCGGCACGGTGCGGGTGGAGGACGTGGTCGAGGAGGGGCTGCGGCTGGAGCCGCCGATCGTCACCTGGCGCCGGGTGGCCGCCCGGGACACCGAGTTGGCCGGTACCCGGGTACCGGAGGGGGCCAGCCTGGTGCTCTGGCTGGCTCGCGCCGGCCGCGACCCGGCGGTGGTCGCCGAGCCGGAGGAGTTCGTCCCCGGGCAGCGTGGCTCCCGCCGGCACCTGGCGTTCGGGGCCGGGGCACACCGCTGCGTCGGCGCCCAGCTCTCCCGGCTGGAGGCGGCGGTGGTGGTGGCCGAGACGGCGCCGCTGCTCGCCGACGTGACGGTGCTGCGGGCGCCCTGGTATCCGGACAACCTGTCCTTCCGGATGCCGGACGCGCTGGTGGTCGCGCGCCGCTGAGCTGCGGCGATTTCCCGAGGGTTAGTGGGCCGAGGTGGTGGACCGGGGGTGAGCCGCGCCATCGAACGAACAAACGATCTTGTGAATCGAACACGAGAGATGTTCTAATCGAACGCATGTCTGCGCAGGAACGGCACCAGGCGATCATCGACATGCTGCTCACCTCCGGCCGGGTGACGGTCGCCGAGTTGACCGGTCGGGCCGGCGTCTCGGAGATGACCATCCGCCGCGACCTGGAGCTGCTCGAACGGGAGGGCCTGCTCCAACGGGTGCACGGCGGCGCGGTCAGCACCGTCTCGGGCAGCTACGAGCCGCCGTTCGCGGTACGGGTCCGGCAGCACGCCGACGTCAAGGCCCGGATCGGTGCCGCCGCCGCCGATCTGGTCGGCGCCAACGAGACGGTGGTGGTCGACGCCGGTACGACCGCACTTGCCGCCGCCCAGGCACTGCGCGGACGCCGGCAACTCACGGTGTGCGCGCTGAGCGTGCCGGCCAGTACCGCCCTCGCCGACGAACCCGGGATCCGGCTCATCGCCGCCGGTGGCGACATCCGGGCCGGGGAGCACTGCTTCGTCGGCCCGCTCGCCGAGCGGATCTTCGAGGAGTTGCGGTTCGACACCTTCGTACTCTCCGTCGGCGGCGCCGACCCGGGTACCGGACTGACCGACTTCAACCTCGACGACGTACGCGTCAAACGGGCCGCCATCGGCGCCTCCCGCCGCCGGGTGGTGGTGGCCGACTCGACCAAGCTCGGCCGGGCCACCTTCGCCCGGATCGGGCCGGTGCAGCTCGCCGACGTCCTCGTCACAGACGACCGGGCCGACCCGGAACAGGTGGCGGCGCTGCGCGACGCGGGGCTGACGGTGGTGCTGGCATGAGCACGGCGACCCGACGGCCCGGCCCCGCCCGGCTGCCCCGGCTGGCGGTGCTCGGCGCGGTCACCGCCTTCGCGATGATCGGCCTCCAGCAGGCGCTCTACGGCCCCGCCATCCCGCAGTTGCGCGAGGCGCACGGGATCACCGCCGCCGGGGCGGCGATCGCGCTCAGCGTGCACTTCGCCGGGGCGATCATCGGGGTACTCGCGATGCCGCTGGCCCGCCGTCTCGGGGTACCGGACGGGCGTTTCCTGGCCTGCTCGCTGGTCGCCTTCGCGGTGGGTACCCTGGCCTTCCCGCTCGCCCCGCAGTGGCCGTACGCCCTGCTCGCCGCCTTCGTCGCGGGGGTCGGATTCGGCGGGCTGGACGGCGGCGTCAACCAGGTCTTCACCGAGGTGTACGCCGTGGGCGGCCACGGCATGCTCAACCTGCTGCACGGCTGCTTCGGTGCCGGGGCGGTCGTCGGGCCGATCGCCGTCGGTCTGCTGCCCGGCTACGGCTGGTCCTTCGCCGGCTGTGCCCTGCTCGCCCTCCTCGCTCTGCCCGGCCTGCGCGCCCTCTCCGGTTCGCCACGCCCCGCCCGCCGGGCCCAGACCGCAGACGGCAGCGCCGAGCCGACCCCGGGCACGGCCGTCGGCGGCGGTACCCGGCGCCGGGCGTTCCCGGTCGGCACCGCGCTGTCGCTGGGATTCCTGCTCTTCTTCGTGCTGCACGTCGGGCTGGAGACCGGGGCGGCCGGCTGGGAGACCACCCACCTGATCGCGACCGGCTGGTCGGCATCGTCGGCCGCCACCGCCACCGCCGGATTCTGGCTGGCCTTCACCGCCGCGCGCTTCGCCGTGGTGCCGCTCTGCCGCCGCTACCCGGCCCGAGTGATCGTCTTCGCCTGCACCGGGCTCACCGTGCTGGCCGCGGCGGCCACCCTGGTCGACCCGCTGGCACCGGTCGGGTACGCGCTGCTCGGTGCGGCGGTCGGACCGCTCTTCCCCACCGGGCTGGCCTGGCTGGCCGAGTACCGCCCCGGGCTGACCCCGACCGTCGTCGCGGTGTCGATGGCCGGCGGCATCGCCCTGCCCCCGGCGATCGGGGTGGCGGTCGGCCTGGCCGGCCCGACGGCGATCGCCTGGGCGATGGTGCTGATGGCGCTCGCCGGGCTCGGCACCGTGCTCGGCCTGGCCCGGCTCCGCCCGGCCCGGTCAGGCCCGGTCGCGCCGGCCGTCGATGTCGATGCCGCGCAGGTATAGCAGGACGATCAGCGCGCCGCCGACCACCAGGCAGATGTCGGCGACGTTGCCGACGAAGAAGCCGGCGTAGTCGATGAAGTCGACCACGTGGCCCCGGGCGAAGCCGGGCTCCCGGAAGAGCCGGTCCAGCAGGTGGGTGGTGGCACCGCCCAGCACCAGGCCGAGGGCGAGTGCCCAGGCCCGGTTGCGGACCTTCCAGGCGGCCCGGGTGATCGCGGCCACCGCGACGGCCGCGACGATGGTGAAGATCCAGGTGACGCCGGTGCCGATCGAGAACGCCGCGCCGGGGTTGTAGAGCAGTCGCAGGCTGAGCAGGTCGCCGAGGACCGGTACAACCCCGCCGTCGGAGAGCGCGGCCACCGCCAGGTATTTCGTGACCTGGTCCACCAGCACGATCACGACCGCCAGGGTGAGCACCCAGGGGTACCACCGGACGGAGCCGGTGACCCGGTCCGTCTCTTCCGACATCGAGGAATCCGCCTCGACCTGCTGCATGACAGAGGACCTCCAGCACCGACGGCTGCCCGAACGGCACCCAGCCTACGTCGCCCGGCCGGGATGCCAGCCCCGAGCTTCCGCCGGTACGGGCTCAGCCGGTCAGCCCCGCCTCGTACGCGATGATCGCCGCCTGCACCCGGTTGCGTACCCCGAGCCGGTTGAAGATGCTGCTCAGGTAGCTCTTCACCGTCCCCTCGACCAGGAACAGCCGCTGGCCGATCTCGGCGTTGGAGAGCCCGGCACCGACCAGGGCCAGTACCTCGCGTTCCCGCACGGTGAGCCCCTCGATCCGCTCCCGGGCGGCCGGAGCCCGGGCCAGCAGCCCGCCGCCCAACTCGATCACCCGGCGCGCCACCTCCGGCGACAGGTACGCCGCACCGTCCGCCACCGCCCGCACCCCGGCGATCAGCTCCCGGGGATCGCCGGACTTGAGCAGGAAACCGCTCATCCCCTCGCCGAGGGCGCGGGCGATGTAGTCGTCCTCGCCGAACGTGGTCAGCATGACCACCGCGGTCCCGGGTACCAGCCGGCGGATCTCCGCCCCGGCGGCGAGCCCGTCGAGCCGGGGCATCCGGATGTCCAGCAGCGCCACCCTGGGCCGGTGGGCCCGGACCAGCTCGACGGCGTCGCGCCCGTCGACGGCCTCGGCGACCACCTCGATCTCCGGGTCGGCGGCGAGAATCGCCCGGACACCGGCCCTGATCATCGCCTCGTCGTCGGCCAGCAGGACGGAGATCACTCGTACTCCTCGGGTTCGGTTACCGGGCCGGCGCGGGCGGATCGGCCCGGTGCCGGCGGGACGGGCGGGACGGGCGGGACGGACGGGACGGGTCAACCGCCGAGGCGGTCCTTGACCACCAGGCGCCCGTGCAGGAAACAGACCTGGTAGACCGCCTGGCCGAACGGGAAGGAGCCGTCGGAGTAGAACTCGCAGGTCGCGCCGTCGGGCACCGGCCGGTCGGCGGCACCGGCCGGCGCGACGACCTGGCGGTCCGGCAGCAGGCCGCGCAGCTCGGTGCGGTCCTGCCCCATCCGGAGCTGCTCGTAGCGGTCGGAGTCAAGCACCGCCCCGAAGGTGGCGATCGGATAGTAGGCGAGCACCAGCAGGGCGCCGATCGCGACCGGCACGGTCACCGCGGCCAGCAGGCTGCGCCGGACCCGCCGCCGGGCGGATCGCAGCCGGTGCGCGGTGGCCACCACGGGGTCGCCGGACGGTACGGCGACGTCCGCCACCGGCCGCCGATTCGGGTACCCCGGCTCGGGCGGTCCCGCCGGGTGCCCGAGCTCGACCGGCCCGGCCCGTCCCCCCTCCGCCGCGGGTACGGCCGGCAGCTCGGCGTACACCTCGAAGCCGTCGCCGGCCGGGCCGGCCCGCAGGATGCCACCGGCCAGGCGTACCCGCTCACGGAGCCCGACCAGGCCGGACCCGGCGCCCCGGATCCCCGGCAGCGGTCCCGCCGGTGGCCTGTCGTTGCCGACCCGCACAGTGGTCCGGTCGGCGCCCCGGCGCACCGCCACCGTCACGGCCGCCCCGGGCGCGTGCCGGGTCGCGTTGGTCAGCGCCTCCTGCACCACCGAGCAGACCGCCCGCTCCACCATCGGCGGCCCGGCGGCACCCGGCCCGGTCGCCGGAGGCTCCCCCTCGACCACCAGGCGTACCGCCATCCCGGCGGCCCGGGCCCGGGCCACGATGTCGTCGACCAGCTCCCCCGGCGGCCGGGTCGGCGCCGGCTCGGCGTCGTCCCGGAGCACCCCGATGACCTGGCGGAGCCGGTCGGTGGCGAGCGCCACGCTGGCCCGCAGCTCACCGGCGGCCCGCCGGTGCCGCTCGTCCAGGTCCGCCGCCACCTCCAGGGCACCCGCCCGCAGCGCGATCAGGCTCAGGTCGTGCCCGAGCGAGTCGTGCATGTCCTGGGCGATCCGGGCCCGCTCCCGCATCCGGACCCGCTCGGCGGCACCGCGCTGTTCCCGCTCCAGCAGGTCGGCCTGCTCCCAGCCGGCCAGCACCAGGGCCCGGTGCTGCCGGTGGTAGCGGCCCACCAGCCACGGAAAGACGCCGCCGACCAGCAGCGTGCCGGCGAGCAGGAACCAGACCTCGGCCTCGGTGCCGAGCAGTCCGAGGTTGAGCACCGTGCCGCCGAGCCCGATCCCGGCGAAGACGACAGCGGCCGGGCCGGTGTGGCGCTCGCGCAGCCCGACGAGATAGCTCAGCACCGGGATGCCGAAGAGGAAGTTGCCGTCCCAGGCGGTCGGCAGCACCACCAGCAGGAGGCCGAGCAGCGGCACCGACCGGCTGGCCAGCACCGCGAGCCCGGTCACCAGCAGCGATCCGGCCAACCTGCCGAAAAACCACGACGGGTACGGCGGGGTGGTCAGCGGCATCACGATCGGCGCCGAGATCACGAGCCAGAGCACCAGGTCGAGGAGGCGGTCACGCCGTCGCGGCGGTACCGCCCCGGCGGATCGCGGCGGTCCGACCGGTGCGACGCGCCAGCCGGCCGGTGGCAGCAGGCGGCGCCACCGCCGTACGTCGCCGAGCTGGTCCATCACCCGGCCAGGCTACAAGCCGCCCCACCAGCCGGTTACCACCGAAAGTCAGTAACCGGCCAGGCCCCGCTCGAACCTCCGGCGCCCCTGCCCGGACCACCCGACTCGGCAGCCCTGCCCGAACCTCCCGAGTCGACGACCCCGCTCGGATCACCCAGGTCGGCGGCGTCCGGTCAGCTGACGTCCTCGGCCCAGGCCCGCCAGTCGTCGAGTACGCCGTACAGGGCCGGGGTGAGCCAGCCCGGTGCGGAGCGCCGGAAGACGCCGGGCTCCAGCGTGCCCGCCCCGTCCGGCAGCGCACCGACCATGTTGGGTACCAGCTCGCGCAGGTTCGCCCAGTGCACCAGCTCCGGTTCGGCCGGCCAGGCGCCGAGCACCACGCCACAGGGCACCGCGCGCCGGTCCAGCGCCTCCAGGGTGAGCGCGGTGTGGTTGAGCGTGCCGAGCCCGGCCCGGGTGACCACCACCGCCGGGGCGCCGATCGAGACCGCCAGGTCGGCGAGCGTCCACGCCTCACCGGACGGGCGCAGACCCATCGGCACCAGCAGCCCGCCCGCCCCCTCGACGAGTACCAGGTCGTGCTTCTCCGCGTCGGCCCTGATCTCGTCGGCGACCGCGTACAGCTCCAGCGGCTCGGCCTGGGCGACCCGGGCCGCCGCGAGTGGCGCCAGTGGATCGGGGTAGCTGACCAGGGTGCGCGCGGTCATCGGTGCCGCCAGCCGGTTGACGGTGTCGACGTCGGGTTCCGCCCCGGTCGCCGTACCGGTCTGGCCGGGTTTGATGACCGCGACCCGCAGCCCGGCGGCCTGGGCCGCGGCGGTGATCGCCGCGGTCACCACCGTCTTGCCCACGTCGGTGTCGGTGCCGGTCACCAGGATCGGCCCGCGCCACGCCACGGCGCTCACTTCGTCTCACCGGTCGCGGTCACGGGGCACACTCCACGATCACTTCCAGGGCCCGGTCGAAGTCGGCCCGCTCGATCCCGACGTTCATGGTGAGCCGCAGCCGGGAGCGGTTGTCCGGGGTCGACGGCGGCCGGAAGCAGCCGACCGCGACGCCCCGGTCCCGGCAGTCGGCCGCCCAGGCCACCGCCGTCTCCGGGCCGGGTGCGGTCACCGAGACCACCCCGGCGGCCGGGGCGGAGACCTCCAGCCCGGCCGCGCCGAGCCGGCGGGCCACCGTGCCGGCCCGGTCGGCCAGCTCGGCCCGGAGCGCGTCGCCGGAGCGGGCCAGCCCGGCGGCGGCGAGGACCCCGGCGACCACCGCCGGCGGCGGAGCGGTGTCGTAGATGAAGGTGCGGCCGGTGTCGATCAGGTGCCGGATCAACTCCGCCGGGCCGGCGACCACCCCGCCGGCGCCACCGAGCGACTTGGAGAGGGTGGCGGTCACCACCACGTCCGGCTCGCCGGCCAGTCCGGCGCCGGCCACCGCGCCCGCCCCGGCCGGACCGAGTACGCCGAGCGCGTGCGCGTCGTCGACCAGCAGCAGTGCGCCGTACCGGCGGGTCACCGCGTGCAGCTCGGCGAGCGGGGCGAGGTCGCCGTCGACCGAGAAGACCGACTCGGTGACCAGCACCGCCGGCCGACCCGGCGCCCCGGCCAGGGCCGCCTCGACGGCGTCGACGTCGAGGTGTGGGACGACCCGGGTCTCCGCACCGGAGAGCTTGCAGCCGTCGATGAGCGAGGCGTGGTTGTGCGCGTCGGAGAGCAGCAGGGTGCGGGGCTGGACCAGGGCGCGGATCGCGCCGAGATTGGCGAGGTAGCCGGAGGAGTAGACCAGTGCCCGCCCGGTGCCGAGCCAGTCGGCGAGGGTGGACTCCAGCGCGTGGTGTGCCTCGGTGGAGCCGCGTACCAGTCGGGAGCCGGTGGCGCCGAGGCCGTACCCGGCCAGCGCCTCGGTCGCGGCGGCGACCACCGCCGGGTGCCGGGCCAGGCCGAGATAGTCGTTGCCGGCGAGGTCGACCACCTCCTCGGTGGCGCTCCTCGGCCGCAGCCGCCGGGTGAGCCCGGCCTTGCCGCGCAGCCGCGCCCGCCGGTCCAGCACCTCCAGCCAGCTCGGCACCGCCACCCCCATTTGGTTTGCGTCCGCCTCCGGGCGCTGTCGGAAACCCGATCGCCGCACGTCCCGCGGCTCCGGCCCGCCCGGCGTCGGCTCGCACCGGACCCCGGCCCGGGGCTGCGGCGTCGCCCGCGTGACGGCCCCGACCGGCGAAAATACCACCCGCCGCAGCCGGTGGCCGCCCGCCGGGCCGACCGGGCCGGCGGCGGCGCGTCAGCGGCTCCGGGTGGCCGCGCCGGGTGGGCCCACATCGACGGACGGTCCGCTTGTAGGGTACGACCCATGCCAGAAATCCTCGACCGGGCCCGTAACCAGGTGCTCGACGGTGGTGTCGGTCTCGACGAGGCCGGCGTGCTCGCCGTGCTGCGGCTGCCCGACGAGCACCTGTCGGCGGCGCTCCAGCTCGCCCACGAGGTGCGGATGCGCTGGTGCGGCCCGGAGGTCGAGGTCGAGGGGATCGTCTCGCTGAAGACCGGCGGCTGCCCGGAGGACTGCCACTTCTGCTCGCAGTCCGGGCTCTTCGCCTCGCCGGTCCGGTCGGTCTGGCTGGACATACCGTCGCTGGTCGAGGCGGCGAAGCAGACCGCTGCCACCGGGGCGACCGAGTTCTGCATCGTCGCGGCCGTCCGGGGCCCGGACGAGCGGTTGATGAAGCAGATGCGCGACGGCGTCGCCGCGATCCGCGCCGAGGTGGACATCCAGGTCGCCGCCTCGCTCGGGATGCTGACCCAGGCCCAGGTCGACGAGCTGGTCGAGATGGGTGTGCACCGCTACAACCACAACCTGGAGACCTGCCGCTCCTTCTTCCCCAACGTGGTGAGCACGCACTCCTGGGAGGAGCGCTGGGAGACGCTGCGGATGGTCCGCGCCTCGGGCATGGAGGTCTGCTGCGGCGGCATCCTGGGGCTCGGCGAGACCGTCGAGCAGCGGGCCGAGTTCGCCGCACAGCTCGCCGAGCTGGACCCGCACGAGGTGCCGCTGAACTTCCTCAACCCCCGGCCGGGCACCCCGCTGGGCGACCAGCCGGTGGTCGCACCGCGCGACGCGCTGCGGGCCATCGCCGCGTTCCGGCTGGCCATGCCGCGCACCATCCTCCGGTACGCGGGCGGCCGCGAGATCACCCTCGGCGACCTCGGCACCCGGGACGGCCTGCTGGGCGGGATCAACGCGGTGATCGTCGGGAACTACCTGACCACGCTCGGCCGGCCGGCCGGCGACGATCTGGCGCTGCTCGACGAGCTGAAGATGCCGGTCAAGGCGCTCTCGGCGACCCTGTGACGATGCCGATCGGGGCGGCCAACTGGTGCGACAGGTGCGGCGAGGCCGCCGACACCGGCAGCCATGCCGCCTGCCGGGCCGCCCGCGAGCTGGAGCCGCCGCGCTACTGCACCGCCTGCCGGCGCAGGATGAAGGTGCAGGTGCTCCCCTCCGGCTGGGCGGCGGTCTGCGTCGAGCACGGCGAGACCGCCTCCACCCGCTGACTCCCCGGACCAACCGCCCGCGTCGGTACGCTCTCGTGCCGCCCCTGCCGGTTCCGTCGGCGTGCAGGGGCACAAAGGCCCTGTCTCGACGGGCGTCGGCGGGCGTATCGTCGTCGTGTGCCGCAAAGAAGCCCGAGCCGCCCCCGGCTGGTCGCCGTACTGGCCGGCGTCTCGGTGGTCGGCTCGGTCGCGATGGCGGCCGGCGTCTCGGGCAGCCTCCTCTGGGACGATGGCTCCTTCGCCACCATGTGCGTCGTCACACTGCTGGTGGCTGCCGTCGGCGGGCTCGTCGCCGTGCCTCTGCTGACCCGGCACGCCCCGCGCGCCGGCAGCCGTTCGTCGACGGACTGACAACCAACCACGGACCGACAACCAGCTTCCGAAGGCGTCCGCCCAGGTCGGTTCCGCGCCCGGCGTCGGCCCCGCCCGATCTGCTCGGTCAGGGTGCTCGTCCGTCGGTGGGTGTGCCGCCGGCCCGCCGCCGGATCAGCCAGCCCAGCGTCGCGCCGGCTCCGGCGCTGCCGCTGGCGAGCAGGGCGAGCTGCATGATCTGGTCGGCGGAGAGGCCGGCCCATTTGGACATCCCGATGACCACGACGACCGGCAGCAGGGCCGCGACGGTGTAGACGACGGCTATCGCGGCCTGGTGCCAGCGCAGTCGGGTGTAGAGCCGGTTGGTCGTCTCGTCCTCGGTCGCCCGGCGCAGGTGGTGGTCCCGCAGTTCGAGTTCGTTCTTCGGCGGCCTGCCGTCGTACGGATTCGGCCGCCCACGCCCGACGGCGCTCCGGCCGCGCCGTTCCCGATCGTTGCTGTTGGTCGCCGGAGCGCTCACTGTGCCTCCTCCCGGGGGATCGGAGGTTGTTCTGTGGGGGAGCAACACGTTAAGGCTACGACGAGCAACGCTGTTGCACAACGTAACGGCGTAGGTCACCTCGCGTGTCCTTTCGCCACTTACCACAGCCTACGGTCACCCGTCCGGGGAGAGCTAGTAAAAACCACCCAGATAGTTGCTCCCTGATGGAGCAAGGGACCGTTACAGTGGAGGAACTCGTCCGGAGGAGGTGTCGGTGGCATGACCAGGCCGGAACTGACGAAGATCATCGCCGCCCGGATCCGTCGGCTGCGCGACGAGCGCCGATGGTCCGCCCGACGGCTCGCCGAGCAGTGTGCCGAGTTGGGCATGCCCTCGCTGACCCGGAGCACGATAGCCAAGATCGAGGCAGGTCTGCGGGGCATCGACGTCGAGGAACTGCACGTGCTGGCCATGGCGCTCGGGGTCACCTTCGACCAGCTCACCGCCGACACCTCGATCACCGTGCTCCACCTGTCCCAGCTGCGGATCGCGCCCGGACAGGCGTTCGGCTCCCCGGCCCGGCCGGGCTTCCACGAGCAGGTCCTCCAGGCGCTGTGTGCCGATCTCGACCTGTTGACCCGGGAGCTGTCCGGAGCCCGTCCCGACCTGGTCGTGGTCAGCGGTGACCTCGCCGTCACCGGCCGACCCCGGGAGTTCGACATGGTCAGGTCCTTCCTGGAAGGACTCGTCGACCACCTCGGCGTCGGTTTCGGCCGGATCGCGATCGTGCCGGGCGAGCACGACGTCAACGAGGCGGCAGCCCGGGCTTACCTGGCGCAGTGCGAGGCCGACGACGTCCCGCCGGTGAAGCCGTACTGGCACAACTGGCGGCACTTCGCCACCCTCTTCGACGCCTGGCCGGAAGACCGGCACCAGGTGGTCCGGATGCAGAAGGAACATCCGTGGAGCCTCTTCGAGCTACCCGACCTCCGGGTGGCGGTCGCCGGCCTCAACTCCACGATCGACGCCGAGCCTGCCGGCTCCGGCGGCGGCCCCGGGCCCGGGCCCGGGCGCATCGGCGCGGAGCAGGCGCAGCACCTGGCGGAGTCCCTGGCCACCTACGAGGAGCGGGGCTGGCTGCGGATCGGCGTACTGCACCACGATCCACACGGCCGTGCCGCGCTCGGGCACGACCGGCTCGCCGACGCCGACCTGCTCGACGAGCATCTCGGCCAACGACTGAACCTGCTGCTGCACGGTAACGGCGACGAGAAGGCGGCGGCCGGCGGCCGGTTGCGGTCCGGACTGCGTACCTTCGGGCTCGGCGCGGCGCCCGGGCCGGAGGCGGCCGGCCGCTACCAGTTGCTGCGGCTGACCGAGGACGGTCTGGTCCGGCTCGGCCGCCGCTTCGACCGCGAAGAGGGCCGCTGGCTGGCCGACCAGGGTGACACCGAGCCGGCCCGCTGGTCGGAGCCGGTGGCGGTGACCTGGCACGCCGCCGACAACACCTTCCCGGTCTCGTCGGCGCACCGGGTCGTGGCCCGGCTCGGGGACGGCTGGGCACGGGCCGACTCGGACTGGGAGGAACTCGACTCCCGGCGCCTGCTGCTGGACCGGATCGCCGACGTCTGCCTCGCCCGGCACCCCGGCGCGGTGGTGCACCGGATCAGGGGACCCTTCCCGTACCTGCGGGTCACCTACGCGGACGCCGGACGCGCCCGGCAACTGCGGATCGGCGCCTGCGTTCGTGCCGTCACCGAACACGACGTGGACACCTTCCTGGAGCAGGTGCACGGCGCCGACCCCGACGTCGAGTCGGAACTCGTCTACCAGGGGACGGAGCCGGCCAGGGCACTGCGCGACTACGCCCGACGCCGCAAGGTACGGCTGCGCAGCTTCCTCCAGTTCCAGGGGCTGCTCGACCTCACCGGCTACCTGCGGGCGCAGGCCGAGACACTGCTGGCCGACCCCCGCTACCCCCCCGACGGGTACGTCCCACAGCGGTTCGTCGACAAGACCCACTCCGACGGGCGCCGTGGTGACGCCGACGAGGAGACCCGCGAGGACGTGGTCGGAGAACTGCTGGAGCTGGTCGGCGGCGACGAGGGCCGGTTCATCCTGCTGCTCGGCGACTTCGGGCGCGGCAAGACCTTCGCACTGCGGGAGCTGAGCCGGCGGATCAGCACCGAGCTGCCGCACGTACTGCCGATCCTCATCGACCTGCGGGCGTCGGACAAGGCGAACACGCTGGAGGGGCACGTCGCCGCACACCTGGCGAACCACGGGCACGACAAGATCGACCTGCCGGCCTTCCGGTACATGCTGGACCACGGCCGGATCGTGCTGATCTTCGACGGCTTCGACGAGCTGGTGGCCCGGGCCACCTACGCCCGGGCCGCCGACCACCTGAGTACGCTGCTCACCGCCGCCCACGGCCAGGCGAAGATCATCGTGGCCAGCCGGACCCAGCACTTCGCCGCGCACTCCCAGGTCGCCACCGCGATGGAGGCGCAGATCGGCAGCCTTCCGCAGCGGCGCGTCCTGAGCCTGTCGCACCTCTCCGTCGAGCAGATCCGCACCCTGCTGATCCAGCGGTTCGGCGGGCAGGTCGAGGAGGTCGAGCGGCGACTGGAACTGCTGGCCAGCATCCCCGGGTTGATGCCGCTGGCCACCAACCCCCGGATGCTCGGCTTCATCGCCGACCTGCCGACCGACCGGCTGCGCGCGGTCTCGGCGGCGAGCGGCACGATCAGCCCGGCCCGGCTCTACGAGGAGATCATCGGCGCCTGGCTCGGTTACGAGGGCGACCGGACCCAGGACATCCGAGGGGTACCCGTCGGCCTGGCCGCCACCGACCTGTTCGAGGCGGTGACCGCGCTGGCGCTGCGACTGTGGGAGCGCGGCGAGGCGCTGATCCGGATCGAGGAGATCGAGGACCTGGCCGGCACGCTCACCGACCTCGCCGGCCGGCACCTGTCGGCGGAGCAGATCACCCACGCCATCGGCGCCGGCAGCCTGCTCATCCGCACCGACGACGGGGTCTTCAGCTTCATCCACGACTCCGTCACGGAGTGGCTGGTCGCCCGGCACCTCGCCGACGACCTGGCCGCCGGTCACACCCACGGCGACCGACTGCACGCACACCCGCTCTCCCAGCTCACCATCGACTTCCTGTGTGACCTGGCCGAGCCGTCGCTCTGCCGGGACTGGGCGGACAGCGTGCTCAACGACGCCGACGCCACCCCGGCCGCCAGGACCAACGCCGGCCGGATCATCGCCCGGTTCAGCGCGTCACCCGGGCTCAACCTGCGCTCCGCGCTGCTCAGCGGGCTGCACCTGACCGAACGGTCGTGGCCGGAGGCGGACCTGACCGACGCCGACCTGACCGGTGCCCGGCTGGCGGAGATGGTGCTGACCGGTGCCACCCTGCGCGGGGCCCGGCTGGCCGGGGTGGCGATCGAGAACAGCGACCTGTCCGGGGCCGACCTGACCGACGCGAACCTGGCCGGTGCGCGGATCGTGGGCAGCAACCTCGCCGGCGCCGACCTGACCGGGGCCGACCTGACCGACGCGCGGATCCTCACCACCGACCTGACCGGCACGACGCTGGCCGGCATCCGGTGGCGGCGCGCGGCGGTCGTCTCCGCGAAGGCCGAACCGGCCGCACTCGACCGGCTGCGCCAGGCGGGCGCGGTGGTACTGCCCGGCAGCCAGTTGACCACCGCGGTCCGGCCCGCCGCGCTGGGCGTACTCTTCGGCTTCGAGGAGGGCCGGCTGCCGCGTCCGGTCGGGTACGACGCCGAGGGCGCGTTGCTGGCGATCGGCTGCGAGGACGGCTCGGTACTGATCTGCGACGCCCGGGACAACCGGCCGTTGCGCACGTTGACCGGGCACGAGCGGCGCACCTACGGGGTCAACTTCAGCCCCACCGAGCCGCTGCTGGCCACCGGCGCCCAGGACGGTGTGGTACGTCTCTGGGACGCGACCACCGGCGAATGCCGGCACGTGCTCGCCCCGCACCGCGAGTGGGTGTGGCCGTTCCTGTTCAACAGCACCGGCGACCTGTTGGCGACCGGCGACGCCGACGGCGTGGTCCGGGTCTGGGACGTCCGGACCGGGCGGCTGCGCTGGGAACTGCCCGGCCACCGGGCACCGGTCTGGACCGGGACGTTCAACCCCGACGGCTCGATGCTGGCCACCGGTGACGACGGGGCCGTCGTACGGCTCTGGGACCTGCGTACCGGCCAGCTGCACAAGCGCGTCGAATCCGAGGAGAAGCTGACGTACTGGATGCGGCACGACCCGGCCGGCACCTGCCTGGCCGGTGGCGCCGAGGACGGGATGCTGCGGCTGTGGGATCCGAAGACGGGCCGGCTGCTGCACCGGCTGACCGGGCACCAGGCCGCGATCTACACCTTCGACTTCCACCCGTCCGGCCGGCGCATCGTCAGCGCCGACGTCTCCGGATCCGTCCGGCGCTGGGACCTGCCACCGGACGGCGGGCCGCCGGTCGGCCGGGAACTGGGCCGGCACACCGGAGCCGTCTACCGGGTCTCGTTCAGTCGGCGCGGCACGATGTTCGCCACCGGCGACAGCGACGGCTGGGTGAAACTCTGGGACGACGAGACCTGCGAGGTGCGCCACGAGTTGGACCGGCACTACGCCTCGGTCTGGCCGATCACGTTCCGCCCGGACGGTGAACGGCTGGTCAGCAGCAGCAACGACTTCACCACAAAGGTGTGGAGCACCCGCACCGGCGAATCCGCGGCCGTGCTGCGCGGGCACGGCCGGCAGATGCGGGCGGTCGCCTTCAACCAGGACGGGACGCTCCTCGCCACCAGCAGCAACGACGGGCTGGTCCGGCTCTGGGACCCGGTCACCGGGGAGTGCCGGCGGGTGCTGTCATCCAACCGGATGGACCGGCTCACCTCAGTGGTCTTCGGTGCCGAACCGAACCTGCTGGCCACCGCAAGCAACGACGGGCGGGTGTACCTCTGGGACGCCGTGACCGGGGTGGAGGGCCGGCAGCTGGAGATGGCCAGCGAGGCGGTCTGGGCCATGGTGTTCAGCCCGGACGGGGAGCACATCGCGACCGCCAACGACGACGATTCGGTGCAACTGCTGATCCGCACCACCGGGCGCACCGTCGGTTGGCTGCGCGGTTTCCGGGGCCGGGTACGGGCGCTGGCGTACTCCCCGGACGGCGGCACCCTGGCCAGCGGCTCGGACGACGAACTGGTCCGCCTGCACGACCTGGCGACCGACCGGGTGCGGGTACTGCCGCAGGCGCACAGTGGACGCATCTTCTCCCTGGCGTACCGCCCCGACGGGCGGATGCTCGCCTCGGCGAGTGTCGACGGCACCGTGGTGCTGTGGGATCCGCAGGCGCAGACCAGGTTGCAGGTGCTCCAGCCGGGACGGGGCAAGCTGTGGACGACGGCCTTCCATCCCGGCGGGCGGCTCCTCGCCACCGCCGGGGACAAGGAGGTGGTTGACATCTGGGACGTGCAGACCGGCCAGCGGGTGCAGGAGTTGACCGGGCACACCCGGCGGATCTGGTCGGTGTCGTTCAGCCCGAACGGCGACCTGATGGCCAGCGGCAGCACCGACGGTACGGTCCGGCTGTGGCAGCTTGCGCCGGACGGTACGGCCACACACCGCTGCACGCTGCTGGGCCTGCCGGACCAGAGCTGGGCGGCGTTCACCCCGAACGGGCGGCACAAGTCGGAGGGCGAGGTCTCGGCCGACTTCTGGCACGTGGCGGGGGTGTGCCGGTTCGACATCGGTGAACTCGACCCGTACCTGGCCGACGTGGGGCGGGTGCCCGCCGGGGCGCCGCTGCACGACTAGCGCCGGCGGACCTGCGGAAACGATACCGGGACACCCTGCCCCGATCGAACATGAACAATATTTGCATTTTTTGAGGAAGTGACTGCGATGAACTACGCGACGCTGGAGCGGGCGATCCGGACCGAGCCACCCGAACGGGTCGCCGAGCTGGTCCGGACCATCTGGCTGGATCCGATCGCCGACGGCGAGTCGACGCTGTACGCGGTACGCCACCCGCTGGGCTTCGCCTGCCTGCCGGTGCTGCGCGACGGCGCGTACGGGATCTGTGTGCACCTGTTCGGCGAGCGCCGCACGCCGGTACGGCTCTCCGTCTCGCCGTTCCACTGCCACAGTTGGGACCTGCTCAGTCACGTCCTCTACGGAGCCGTCGGCAACCAGCACGTGACGGTGTCGCCCGGCAGCACGTACCGGGTGTTCGACACCCGCAGCACGTCGACCGGGGACCGGCTGGTCCCCACGGCGCGTACCGTGGACGCCGTGGCCGGTGCACCGGACTACTGGACGGCCGGCAACGCGTACGAGTTGGCCGCCGGGCTGTTCCACGCGTCGACGGTCGCCGGTGGGGCACCCGCCGCCACCGTCGTACTCGGCAGGCACCACCCGGACCGGCCGGACCTGACCCTCGGCGGCCTGGACACACCCGCGCACCGACTGACCCGGCGGCTGCACAGCCGTACCGAGACGATCTCGCTGGCCCGGACCGCGCTCGACCGGTTGGCGGTGGACGCGGTGGCGGACCGGCTGGTGTCCTCCGGCCGACCATGACCGGCGGTGGTCCCGCCGCCGCGCGGGAGGCGAACAGCCGCTGCTACGGCGACGGCCGGTCGACCCGGGACTACCTCGACGACCCCTACCACGCGGTACGCCGCCAGCTCGTCGGCGAGGCGCTGATCGACGCCGTCCACCAGCTCGACGCGGCCGGGGCCGTCGACGCGCACGGAGCCGGTCGCGGAGGTGGCGGGGGCGGCCCGGCCGGGGCCGTCGACGCGTATGGCGGCCCGGCCGGGACCTCCGGGGTCGGCATCCTGCTGGAACTGGGCTGCGGCGCGCAGAGCGTCTTCGACGGGCTGCCCGAGCTGCGTCGGCCGACAGTGGTGGCGGACCTGTCCTGGTCGGCCCTGGCGGAGCTGAAGGACGGCCGGCACCACCCGATCCGGCTGGACGTCAGTCAGCCGCTGCCACTGGCCGACCGCTCGGCGGCCGGGGTGGTCGCCGCCGAGCTGATCGAGCACCTGTACCACCCGGGGCAGTTGCTGGCCGAGATCGCCCGGGTGCTCCGGCCCGGCGGCGCGCTGGTGCTGAGTACCCCGAACCTGGCGACCCTGCAGGATCGGATCCGGTTCCTCTTCGGCCGCTCCCCCCGGCAGATCGATCCGATGCACCACTACCTGCACCTGCACATCCGCCCGTTCACCGCGCAGTTGCTGCGCCGGATGCTGCGGACCGCCGGCTTCGTCGACGTCTCGATCAGGTCGAACTACGTCGGCGTCTGCGTCGGGCGGGGCCGCTGGCTCCAGTCCCGGCTGCTGGCCCGGCTCTTCCCGAGTCTCGGCGGCTCGCTGATCGCCACCGCCCGGCGCCCGGCCGCGGACGATCTCTGACCGCCTCCGGCAGGGAAACGGGCACTTCCCGGCGACCGACAACCGGTCCCCGGCACAATGCGGCCGGCGGCCGTGCACCATCCGCGCAGCAGACATCGACGTCGATCCGGAATGGCGTTCACCTGACGGCCGGCGGCCGGGCAGACTTGGCCGTATGACCGCCCACTTCGGACGCCCCCCCGGTGCGGCTCACTTTCTGATCAGTTATTCACCGGCGGACGAGCGGTGGGCGACCTGGATCGCGTGGGAGTTGGAACTCGCGGGCTACCGGACGATCCTCCAGGCGTGGGATTTCGTGCCCGGAACGAACTTCATCGACTTCATGGACCGGGCGATCCGGGAGTCCGCCGCCGTCATCGCGGTGCTTTCGAACAACTATCTCCACTCCCGCTACGGCCGGCTGGAATGGCAGGCGGCGTTCCGGAGCTCGCCGGACGACCCGCAGCGGCGGCTGATCACCGTCCGGATCGAGGACTTCGACCCGGACGGCCTGCTGGCCACCATCACCTACGTCGACCTGGTCGGCGCCGCCGACGAGCGGGACGCCCGGCACCGGCTGCTGCGCCGGGTCGGCGAGGCGGTACGCGGGCGGGCCAAACCCTCGGTCGGGCCGGGGTTTCCGCCGACTCCCGGCGCCCGCCCGAAGCCCCCGACCGGTACGCCCGACCCGTCGACCGGGCTACCACCGCCGCAGGTCGCCGCGCACCATCCCCGGCTGCGGGTACGCCATCCGCCGCACTACCCACCGGACCGGCCGGCCACCCGGACCAGGAACGCCGAGGTGACGGTGCTGCACCTGCCCGGCCCCCGGTTCGCCCGTCAGCCCGCCGGGGAACCCGTCCCGCACCAGCAGGCCAAGGAACTGCTCGAAGCGCTAAGCGTCGGCCTCGACCGGCTGGTCGCCACCGGCGGGACCCGGCCGGACGCGCTGCTGATCAGCGGCGACCTGACCGCAGCCGGCGGCATCCGCGAGTTCGACGAGGTGTTGACCTTCCTGACCCGACTGCGCGGCATCCTCGACCTGGACCCGCACCGCATCGCGGTGGTACCCGGCCCGAGAGACGTCAACCTGGCGGCCTGCCGGGCGTACTTCGCCAGTTGCGAGGCGGACGAGGTGCTGCCGCAGCCGCCGTACTGGGACAAGTGGCGGCACTATTTCCGGTTCTTCGCGGAACTGTACGACGGGGTGGCCGGGCCGGCATTCGATCGGCATCAGCCGTGGAGCGTGTTCGAGATGCCGGACCTCAATCTGGTGGTCGCCGGAATCAATTCGACAATGGCGTTGAGCCATCGGCCGGCCGACCACCACGGGATGGTCGGGGACGCGCAACTGCACTGGCTCACCCGGCGACTCGACCAGTACCGGTCGGCCGGCTGGCTGACCGCCGGGCTGATCGGCCATCCCGTCGCGGCAGCCGCCCCCGGTGCAGTTCGGGACGCCGGGTACGTCACGGCGCTGCTGGCGCCCCGACTGCACCTGCTCGTGACACCGCCGGTCCCGGCCGGGCGGGACCCGGCCCGGGTCGGCGCCGGCACGACCCTGATCCGGCTGGCCGTGGCCACGGCCGGCGAATCCGGGCTGATCGACAACGCCCGACCGGCGGTGGTCGAATCGACGCCACTGCCGATCCGCTGAGTAGCGTCAGCGGCCGCACCGTCGGCCTTCGGGCGGGCCGCGAGCCGCCCGGCGGGAGCGTCAGGTCCGCTGGGCGAGCAGCAGTAGGTCGGTGACGACGAATCCGGGCAGCGACAGTGCCTCGGCGTGCCCGGGACCGGCCAGCACGAAGGTGCCGCCGATCTCGTCCGGCCGCCAGCCGTGCGCGAGGGCGTGGTCGATCACCGCCCGTACGTGCGCCGACGCCGGGTACGCCCCATCGACGACCGCCGGGTCGCCCCAGGCCGAGCGGGGTGCCGTGGAGAGAAGGTCAACCTGGAGCACCTGGCTGTTCTTGCCGGCGCCCCAGACCCGTACCCGGATGCACCGGCTCAGCCCCTGATCGGCCCGGACCTCGCCGATCCGGGCCGTCCAGGTGAACTGCCGGTCGTGGGCGTAGAGCCGCCGCAGTCTGTTCCGCACGGGATTCTCACCCTTTCCTGATTTCGTGCCATCGCGGCGCGGCTTCCACCCCACCGGCGCTCCGGTCCGCTTGACTGCCGAGGGTACGACGTCCCCGGCGCCGGGGTGCGACGTTTCCGGTGCCGGGTGCGACGTTCCCGGTGCCGGCCACTGTGCACCGGAGCCGGCCGGGGCCGGCGGGTCTGCGAAGCTGCGGGGCAGACCCGCCGGTGCCGACCGGCCCCGGACCGGAGACGAACGGGCCGGCGCGGGTCAGCGCTGGGCGGCCCAGAGCAGGGCCCGGCCCAACTGCGAGTGCAGGCCCTTGGGGTGCAGCCGGAACGTCGGGTCCGTACCGAAGAGCACCACGCCGTTGCCGGCGGGGCTCACCGCCCGGACGATGCTGGCCTGCCCGGCCGCCGCGGCCTGCCCGTTGGTGCCGGCCGCGTTCGGCGCCCACCAGCCGGCGAGCAGCGGGTCGGCGGCGTACGACTGCTCCACAGTGACCCCGGCACCCAGCTCGGTGAACCAGACCGGCTGGCTGATGAACGCGTGCGGGATCGCACCCGCCGTCACCGGCCCGCCCCGGTTGACGATGTTCGCCACCCCGCTGGCCAGGCTCGCCCCGGCGGTGGCGGTGACGCCCAGCAGTCCGGTGGCGTTGCCGAAGCCCGCCCCGGCGGTACCCAGCCCGACCACCCCGCCGCCCCGGGCCAGGAACGCGTCCAGCGCGGCCCGGTTCTCCGGGGTCAGGGTCGCCAGGCTGACGGTGCTCGCCACCAGCAGCACGTCGACGTCGGCGGTCAGCGTCGTGGCCAGCGTGGTCGCGGTGAGCGCGCGGGCCTCGAAGCCGGTGTCGAGCAGGGTGTCCCGCTCCTCGACGGTGCCGAGGTAGCCGACGACCACCTCGTCCAGCAGGGTGCCCTGCCAGCGGGCCGGAGCGCGGGTGAAGGTGACGGCGTGTTCGCGGACCTCGGCCCGGGCCAGCCTGCGGTTGACCGGGGTGCCGGGGACCACCACCGAACCGTCGGCCAGCCGGTAGACCTTGACGCCGCTGTCGAGCAGGGAATTGACCGCGAGCAGGTCGGCACCGTCCTGGATGTCCAGTCGCAGGTCGCCGTTGCCGGCCGGCAGGTCGCCGTCGGCGGTGCCGTCGTAGGTCCGCACGAGGCGTACGTCGGGGAGCCGCTTCCACAGGGTGTCGACGGTGGCGCCCCAGGTCAGCCCCTGGCTCCAGGCGGCCGGGCCGGCGTAGAGGTCGTCCACCCGTCCGGTCAGGTCGATTCCGGGTTCGAGCAGCGAGTTGACCAGTCCGCGCTTGGGCTGGTGCATGTCGATCACGTAGGAGCCGGCCAGGTAGGACTTCCCGTCCACCCGGAAGTCCTGCCTGGCCTGCCAGACCCGGCCGCCGCTGCCGACCAGCAGGTCGACCAGGCGGGCCGCGGCGGGCTCGGAGTGCTGGCCGGGACCGGTCGGGATCACGTACGCCCGGGGGAAGGTGGTGCGGTAGTCGTCCTCCGGACCCCAGCCCGGCACGTACCCGTCCGGAATGTCGCGCAGCGGCTCACCGGCCCAGCCGCGCCGGTAGACCTCGGCCTGGTCGTGGATAACCTGGTCGCGATGTTCCTGGATGTACCGCAGCGAGGTCTTGATCGCCACCTCGTGCACGTCGGTGTTGATCCCGGAGCGGCGTACCCGCTCCTCCGGGGTGAGATTGCCGCGCGGGTTGAGCGGCGCCTCGATGGTGTACGGGATGCTGCTCTGCAACATCGCGAACGACGGTACGTAGATCGGCGGGAAGTCGTCCCAGACACCGGGCTCGTCGTCCCGGAACGGGATCCGGGCACGCTGCGTCTCCGGGTGACCGAGGGCACGCAGGTCCTCCTCGATCGCCAGCGCGTTCGGCAGCCCGTGCTTGATGTAGAGGTCGTACTCGTTGTTGACGTTGTGCGGCGGGGTGCTCGGGTGCAGCAGCGTCGGGTTGACGTACCCGTGCAGGTCGAGCGTGATGATCGGCTTGGTGTCGACGATCAGCTCGCGGATCAGGTTGGTCTCCGGCTGCGCCACGATGGTCAGGTCGCGGTTGAGGTCGTAGCCGGCGGCGTTCTGCCGGGTGCCGGCGATCCGACCGTCCGGGTTGGAGGTGATGTTGAAGACCAGCCGGTTGCGCCGAAGCAGCGTGACGACCGCCGGGTCGGTGCTGGTCGCGTACTCCTCGATCACCCGCAGCGCGGCGTCGGTGCCCTCCCACTCGTTGCCGTGGATGTTGGCGTTGACGAAGAGCGGGGTCTTGTAGTCGCGGAGCAGCCGGCGGTCGGTGCGGGCCCGGACCGGCTCCTCCTCGATGAGGCGCTTCCACTCCTCCTGCTGGCGTGCCTCGGCGCGGCTCTCCGGCGCGGTGACGGTGACCGCGTAGAGGTCGTGCCCGCCGGAGGACTTCCCGGCCACCCGGGCGGAGACCCGGTCGCTGGCCTTCTGCAACGCGTTCAGCTTCGGCGCGATCTCGTCGTACGGCGTGACGCCGATCGGGATCGACGCGTCGTTCGGGTTGTCCGGCCAGACCGGCAGCACGTTCTGCCGGGGGTAGCCCTTGATGTCGGAGAGGTTGCCGGGCCGGGCCGGTACGTCCGGCAGCGCGGAGGCGGCCGCCGGGCCGGTCCAGACCAGTGTGCCGAGCAGCGCGGCGGCGAGCGCCGCGGCGGCGGGTCGGGGATGCGAACGTCTGAGCATGAAGGAGACTTCTCCTATCGGAATAGCGGGGTTGCCGCACAGACGGACGCGCCACGCAGGGCCGGAGACCTACGGGTCGGGAAACGCCGCCGGCATGGCGGGAACGGACTGGAGCCCGGCGTCAGAGGGACGGTCGACAGGCGGCGCTGGCGACGCGCAGGAGGTCGATGTGACCCCGCTTGGTCAGAAAGGCGCTTCGCACAAAGTAGATCTTGATAGAGCGCCGACGTTCTGTCAACCGTCCATCAACTGGCTGCGACGGCCGGCGGCCGATCACTCAGTCCCCGGCCGGCCCGGCCGGGGTAGCCCGGTCCACCGTGCCGAGACCGTGCACCTCGGGAATCCCCGCACCGGAGAACGCGGGTCACCGTCACGGCTACCGATCAGTTGCCGTTTCACCCCACTAAATCACCACTAAGGCGGACGAACACTCCCGGAAAGAGCGCTCTCAGGAAGGAACCTTTACAATTTGATATTGACGCCGCCTTATGTTCACCGGAAGGATCGGGCGTGGCGCGCACCCCGACTTCGTTCTGGAGGCACGACATGCGTCCACACTGGCGATCCCGAACACCACTGATAACCCTGCTCACCGGGCTACTGGTCGTCTCCCTGCTCCCCGCTGGCGGTGCGGCGGCGGCGCCGGAGACCACCGCCACCGGATCCTCGGCCGGGCACGGCGGCAAGCCCGACTACCGCAACCCCAGGCTGCCGATCGACCGACGGGTCGCCGACCTGCTCCGCCGGATGACCCTGGAAGAGAAGGTCGGCCAGATGGCCCAGGCCGAGCGGTTGGCGGTGGACGCCGACCCGACGCTCGTCGCCCAGTGGGGGCTCGGTTCGCTGCTCTCCGGCGGCGGTTCCGTCCCCACCCCGAACACCCCGGAAGCCTGGGTGTCGATGATCAACAACTTCCAGCGGCAGGCGCTGAGCACCCGGCTGGGCATCCCGATCATCTACGGCGTCGACGCGGTGCACGGACACTCCAACGTCTACGGCGCCACCGTCTTCCCGCACAACATCGGCCTCGGCGCGACCCGCAACCCGGAACTCGTCCGGCAGATCGGCAAGGCGACCGGCGAGGAGGTGAAGGCCACCGGCATCCCGTGGAACTTCGCCCCCTGCCTCTGTGTCTCCCGGGACGAGCGCTGGGGCCGGGCGTACGAGGCGTTCAGCGAGGAACCGAAGCTGGTCGGTGAGATGAGCAGTTACGTCGACGGGCTGCGCGACGCAGGCGTACTCGCCACCATCAAGCACTACGCCGGAGACGGCGACACCGAGTACGACCAGGCCGCCGCCGACGCCAACGAGAGCCTCCCGCCCGGCTCCCAGCGGTACGTCATCGACCAGGGCGTCACCGTCACCACCCGGGCCGACTTCGCCCGTACCAACCTGGCACCGTTCTGGACGGCGCTGCGCCGGTACGACGTGGACAGCGTGATGCCCTCCTTCTCCAGCGTGGACTGGATCGAGGACGGCGTCGGCAACCCGGTCAAGATGCACGCGCACAAGGAGCTGCTCACCGACGTGCTCAAGGGGGCGCAGCGGTTCAAGGGCTTCGTCGTCTCGGACTGGGAGGGCATCCACCAGATCCCCGACCCGGACGAGCCGACAGTGGCCGGGCTGACCGCGTACAAGGTGCGGACCTCGGTCAACGCCGGCATCGACATGTTCATGGTGCCGAACAACGCCAAGCAGTTCATCGACCTGCTGCTCGCCGAGGTACGGGCCGGCCGGGTCAGCCAGGCCCGGATCGACGACGCGGTACGCCGCATCCTGCGCGCCAAGTTCGAGATCGGCCTCTTCGAGCGCCCGTACGCCTCCAGCGACGACGTCGACGAGGTCGGCAGCCGCGAGCACCGGGCACTGGCCCGACAGGCGGTGGCCGAGTCGCAGGTGCTGTTGAAGAACAGCAACCGGGCGCTGCCGCTGCGTAAGGACGCCAAGATCTACGTCGCCGGGCGGAATGCCGACGACATCGGCAACCAGGCCGGTGGCTGGACCATCACCTGGCAGGGCGCCTCCGGTGACATCATCCCGGGCACCACCATCCTGGAGGGGATCCGCGAGGTGGCGCCGCGCGCGAAGGTCACCTACAGCGCGGACGGCTCCGCCCCGACCGCCGGTTCGGACGTCGCCGTCGTGGTGGTCGGCGAGACGCCGTACACCGAGGGTTTCGGTGACGTCGGCGGGCCGGAGTGCGGCTGGTGCACCACGCCGCAGCAGGAGGAGAAGTCGCTCTCCCTCCAGCCCGGTGACAAGGCGGTCGTCGACAAGGTCTGCGGGGCGATCGACACCTGCGTGGTGCTCATCGTCTCGGGCCGGCCGCAGGTGGTCACCGACCAGCTCGGTCAGATGGACGCGCTCGTCGCCTCCTGGTTGCCCGGCAGCGAGGGGGCCGGGGTCGCCGACGTGCTCTTCGGCAGGCGCCCGTTCACCGGCAAGCTCTCGGTGAGCTGGCCGCGCAGCGAGGCGCAGGTGCCGATCAACATCGGCGACCGGAACTACCGCCCGCTCTTCCCGTACGGGTACGGCCTGCGTACCCGCTGACCGGTCCGACGAGTCCCCGCCGCCGGTTCCCCTCACCGGGCACCGGCGGCGGGGCCGCCCGGAGCCGAGACAGCACCGCGCGCACGCATCCGAGGCCACCTGCTTGAATGACCTGCCATGGATTCCTGGTTGGTTCTCCTCGTCGCTGTCCCGCTCCTCGTGCTGCTGATGACGGAGCTGTCGTCGGCGGGGCGGCGCCAGCGGGAGACCGCCGCCCGACTCCGCCGGGTCGAGGCCAAACTCGACCTGGTCGTGGCACACCTCGGCCTCACCCTGCCCGAGCCGGCGCTGCCGGAGGTGGTGGCGCACCTCGAACGGGGGCAGAGGATCGCCGCTGTCAAGGCGTACCGGGAGGCGACCGGCGAGGGGTTGCGGGAGGCCAAGGAGGCGGTGGACCGACTCGCCGCCGAGCGCGGACTCTGACCGGCTCCGGGCCGTCGCCGTCCGGGGCGGCAGCGGGTACGGATCCCGTCCGACCGCCCCGGTAGGGTCCGGGCCGTGACGAACATCGACTGGTCCGGGGTACGCGACCGGGTGGCCGCACTCTCCGCCACGCCCGAGGCCAAAGTCTTCGGCGCCAACGGCCACCACTGGCTGCTCGAACCGCCCCTGCGGCCCGCCGAGTTGGCGGAGGTCGAGGAACAGCTCGGCGTACGGCTGCCGGACGACTACCGCGGTTTCCTGCTGGAGGTGAGCCGGGGCGGTGCCGGCCCGTTCTACGGGCTGTTCCCGCTGCGCCGGGTGGACGGCCGCTGGCACTGGGAGGGTGACGGCGGCAACCTCACCGAGATCGACACTCTCACCGAGCCGTTTCCGCACACCGCTGCGGTCAACCCGGCCGCCGACCTGCCGGAGCCACCGGACGAGGAGGACTTCGACAGCGTCGAGGAGTTCAACGCGGCCGAGGACGCCTACTGGGAGCACCACGACCGGGTGGCGTACGACCCGAAGCACACCGTCGGCGCCGTCTACCTGTGCCACCTCGGCTGCGCGTACCGGCACATGCTCGTGGTCAGCGGCCCGGAGCGCGGCTGGATGTGGGCCGACGACACTGCCGACGACGGCGGCTTCAGTCCGCTGGCCGGGCCGCAGGGCGAGCGGATCGGCTTCGCCCGGTGGTATCTCGACTGGCTCGACGAGGCGACCGCCAAGGCCGCCGAACCGCTGCACGGATAGCCGCCCACCGGGCCGAGCCAGCCGCACCCACGGACCGGGACAGCAGTGCCCCGGACCGAGCCACCGCATCCACGAACCGGACAGCCGTGCAACCGGACCGGGGCGGTCGTCCGCCGGACCGGGGCCGTCGGGCAGCCTGCTGGTTACCGCCCGACGGCCCCGGCGGGGACCGGCCGTGGGACGGATCAGCCGGTCGCGCAGGCCACGCCGTTGAGCGTGAACGACGTTGGCCGGGGGTTGCTGCCGGTGTGTGTGCCGTTGAATCCGAAACTGGTCGAGGCGCCCGGTGCGAGCGTGCCGTTGTAGCCGAGGTTGGTGGCGGTGACCGCCGTACCGGACTGGGTCACCGTCGCTGACCAGGCCTGGGTGATCCGTTGCCCGGCGGTGAGGGCGAAGGCGAGCGTCCAGCCGTTCACAGTGGCCGTCCCGGTGTTGGTGATCGTGACGGTGCCGCTGAACCCGGTGTTCCAGTCGTTGCCGGTCCAGCCGATCCGGCAGCCGCCGGCCGGTGCGCTCGGGGTGGTCACCGAGACCGGCGGTGACGGCGCCGAGACGTTGCCGGCCGCGTCGACGGCGACCACGTAGAACTGGTACGTGCTGCCGGCCGTCAGCCCGCTGACCGCGAACGTGGGCGTGGTCGGCGAGCCGAGCAGGGCATCTGTGGCGCCGGCCTCCCGGTAGACCCGGTAGCCGGTGACGCCCACGTCGTCGGTCGGGGCGGTCCAGCTCAGGGTGGCGCCGGTCGCCGTCACCGCCGAGGCGGTCGGGGTGCCGGGCGTACCCGGTGGGGTGGTGTCGCCGGTCCCGGCCGGACTGGTGGTCACCGAGACCGGCGCGGAGGCCGTCGAGCGGTTGCCGGCGGCATCCCTGGCCACCACGTAGAACTGGTACGCCGTCTCGGCGACCAGCCCGGTCACCGCGAAGGTCGGGGTGGCCGCCGAGCCGAGCAGGACGTCGGTGGCGCCGTTCTCCCGGTAGACGTCGTAGCCGGCGACCCCGACGTTGTCGGTCGAGGCGGCCCAGCTCAGGGTGGCGCCGGTGGCGGTCACCGCGCTGGCGGTCGGGGTGCCCGGGGTGCTCGGCGCGGTGGTGTCCGGTGTGGACGGTGCCGGTTCGGCGCCCCAGATCAGCGAGCCGCCCTCGTAGAGCGCCACCTTCGGGTTCGGCCCGGCGGTGGCCTGGTACGACGGGTCGTTGCTCGGATCCCAGGTGCCCCCCTCGGGTACGCCGATCTTGAACTGCACCTCCATCCGGTGCGCCGACTGGCCGGCCGGGGCGATCGTGTGACCGGAACAGTCGACCTCGACGTACCAGATGTCGCCGGAGAGTTGCCGGGCGGCGGTCGGTGCCGGGCAGCCCTGGGTGTAGCCACTCGTCACCTGGATCGCGCTGCTTCCCTCGGGCCGGAAGTAGTACCGGAACGAGGAGTCGGTGAGCGCCCGGGCCGGGAAGGCGGACTTGTTGTAGACGATCGCCTTGATCCCGGTGGCCCTCGGCTCGGCCTGCATCACGGTGGTCTCCACGGTGATCTCGTCGATGTCCGGCCGCTCGGTCGGCGGGAAGCCGGCCAGCGGCGTGCCGCCGTACTCGGAGACGAGCCGGGCCAGCGCGGAGGTGAGTCCGGCGTTGTAGTCGGTGGCGACCTCGTTCATCACGTAGTCGCTCCGGCTGTCGGTGTAGGCGTCGTTGGGCGAGGACGGGCCGCCGACCAGGGCACCGTAGAGGGTGTGCCGGGTCGCCTCCGGCACCTGCATGCTGTCCCACCAGGAGCCGTGCGCGGTGCGGTGGTGCGGGTTGCGCGGCGGGTTGGCCCCGAAGCCGATCATGTAGCTGGAGTTGCGCGGGTTGTCGCCGAGGGCGTAGTCGATCTGCCGGACCGCGAAGTCGTGGTAGCGGGCCTTCCGGGTCGCGTCGGTGGTCTTGTCGCTATAGACGAGGGCCGCGAACGCGGTGTTGGCGGCGTACCGCAGCGCGCCCCAGGTGTCGAGCACCGCCATCCCGCCCGGTGAGGTACGCACCTTCTCGCCGTTCACCCCGACGGTCCAGTAGTCGAGCCAGCGGTTGGCGTCGTCCACGTACTTCTGCTTGCCGGTCAGGTTGGCCAGCAGCACGTACGCGCCGAACTGCTTGTTGTCCCAGGCCACCGTCCACTTGTACATCCGGGTGCTGGACTGCTGCTCGGTGCCGAGCCGGTCGTACTCGGTCTCCGCCTTGGTCAGGTAGCTGGCGTCCCCGGTGGCCCGGTAGAGCCAGATCGCGCCCCAGACGAGTTCGTCCTGGTATCCGCTCCACGACCGGTAGAAGCTCGTGGCGTCGGTGATGCACTCGTGGTAGGCCCGGCGCACGGTGTCGGCGAAGGTGTAGAGCTGGCGGGCGTGCGTGACCAGCCGGTCCGCGTAGGCCGGGTCGGTGGGTCGGAACACCATCGAGGAGGCGGCCATCGCCGCCGCCGTCTCGCCGGCCAGGTCCGAGCCGCCACAACTGGCATCGATCTTGTACGCCGGCCGCGCCATCGGCATCACCTCGGCCGGTCCCCACCACTTGTGGTCGTCGTCGCCCTTGCCGATCTGTCCGTAGAGGACATTCGCCGACGGGTGCGCCCGGATGAAGTAGTCGTTCACGAAGCGCAGGTTGTTGAGCAGGTGCGGGAGTTGGCCGGCGGCCTGGTAGCCGCTGCGGTACTCGACGGCGCCCCAGGCCAGCATGGTGGTGCTGAACGCCATCGGGAAGCCGAACTTGACGTGGTCACCGGCGTCGTACCAGCCGCCGGTGAGGTCCAGTCCGACGCCGGAGCCGTCGGTCAGCGCCGAGTCGCCGCGCCAGGAGACCCGGTTCCACTCGGGCAGCGGGCCGGACTGCTGTGCCTCGTAGAAGAAGAGCGACTTCTGGAGTGCCTCGGCGTAGTTGAAGGCCGGGGCGGCGGCCAGCGCCGGTCCGGCCCCGCTCGTCGTGCCGTCGGGCTGGATGGCGGCGGCCGGGGCGGCCCCGGCCAGCACCAGCGCGGCGGCGGCGGCCAGCGCCGTGGCGCCGGCGGCCACCGCCCGGAGGTACCAGCGGCCCGGCCGCTGGCCGCGGTCGGGCCGCTGCCGGCCGTCTGGTCGCTGCCGACCGTCGAGGCGTTGCCGGGCGCCTGGCTTGGGTCGGGGACCGGGCCGGGGACGTTGCCCGTTCGGCCGGGCCGGGGCGATGCGGTCGCGCACTAGAATTGCTCCTGTCCGTGGAGCCGCGCGCGGCGACGCGTAGCGGAGGACACGAGGGGCGGATGTGGGCGCATCCGCCCCTCTCCCTGCGCGGTGCACGACGCGGGTGCTGGGCTGGGAAAACCGTGCTGCGGTGGTGCCGGGGCGAGGGGGTTGGAGCTCGGTCCATCGGAGCCCCGGGAGCGCTCCCATGGATAGCCAACAATGTAACCGCGCCATTGCCGGTTTGTGAAGGACCCAAACCGGCGACACCTGCCGTCGGTACGTCAAGCATCGGGTCACCGGGAAGTCCAGAGGAAAGCCCTTTCCTGTCGATTGACGATACTCACACCATCCAACGGCCTCGATGAGATTCGAGCGTTCTGGCAGCTCAGCGCGCTGAGTCGCGACTCAACCGGCCGGAGATCGGGGCCACCTGGCGGAACCGGTGTCCTGGGATACGAGCGTACGGTTGCCGCCGCCGCTCGCCCCGGGAGAAGGTACGGCCAGATTAGGGAGACAAAACCCCAGATCAGCGGTGCCATCGACGCCGCCGCGCGCTGATCGTTCCGGCCCCTGGCGAGTCGCTCGGGCTTCGGCGAGGCTCCGGCCTTCGGCGAGGACAGCGACGGGTCAGCCGGCCGACAACTCCGAGGAGACAGCGATGGCACTGCGCCTTGCCGACGGCACCGACTGGTCGGGGACCCTGACCCGGGCGGTGCGGGCGACCCCCGAAGCGTTCACTCTCGACACCGACCCGTCCGGCGGCACCGTCACCCTGCGCAACCTGATCGAGGGTGCCTGGCAACCACTCGGTACGCCGAGCCCGGTGCGTACCCCGGTGGACAACACCGTACTGGTGAACCTCGCCCGGCTGGACGCGGAGTCGGCCCGGGCCGCCGTCGCGTTCGCCGCCGACGAGCACCGCGACTGGGCCGGCACCCCACTGGCCGACCGCAAGGCCCGGGTCGTCGAGGCACTCGAGGCGCTGACCGAGCACCGGGACCTGCTGGCCCTGCTGCTGGTCTGGGAGATCGGCAAGCCGTGGCGGCTCGCCTGCGCCGATGTGGACCGGGCGCTCGACGGCGTGCGGTGGTACGTCGAGGAGATCGACCGGATGCTCGCCGACGGCCGGGAGCCGCTGGCCGGCCCGGTCAGCAACATCGCGAGCTGGAACTACCCGATGAGTGTGCTGGTGCACGCCGAACTGGTGCAGCTGCTCGCCGGCAACGCGGTGATCGCCAAGACGCCGTCCCAGGGCGGAGCGGTCTGCCTCACCGTGGCGCACGCGCTGATGCGCCGGGCCGGGCTGCCCGCCACCCTGCTCAGCGGCGGCGGCGAGGAACTCTCCGAGGTACTCGTCCGGGCACCCGAGATCGGCGCGGTGGCCTTCGTCGGCGGCCGCTCCAACGGTGGCAAGGTCGCCGCAGCGCTGCTCGACACCGACAAGCGGCACATGATCGAGCAGGAGGGGCTGAACGCCTGGGGCATCTGGGACTTCTCCGGCTGGGAAGCCCTCGCCAAGCACCTGAAGAAGGGCTTCGAGTACGGCAAGCAGCGCTGTACGGCGTACCCGCGTTTCGTGGTGCAGCGGGACCTGGTCGACCAGTTCCTCGACATGTACCTGCCGGTGGTCCGCTCCGTCCGGTTCGGCCACCCGCTGGCCGTCGACGGGACCTGGGCCGAGGGCGATCCGCTGCCCGACCTCGACTTCGGCCCGCTGATCAGCGCCGCCAAGGCCGACGAGTTGCGCCGCAAGGTGGACGAGGCGGTACGCGGCGGTGCCGTGCCGCTGTACCGGGGCAGGCTCGACGGCGCGCCGTTCCTGTCCGGGCAGGACACCTCGGCGTACGTGGCCCCGTCGGTGCTGCTGGCTCCGCCCGGCCGGTCCCGGCTGATGCACACCGAGCCGTTCGGCCCGGTCGACACCATCGTGGTGGTGGACACCCCGGACGAGTTGCTGGCCGCGATGAACGCCAGCAACGGCGCCCTGGTGGCGAGCCTCGCCTGCGACGACGAGGAGACGGCGGCGAAGCTCGCGGTCGACCTCCAGGCGTTCAAGGTCGGCATCAACAAGCCCCGGTCCCGGGGTGACCGGGACGAGCCGTTCGGCGGCCGGGGCGCCTCCTGGAAGGGCGCCTTCGTCGGCGGGGACCTGCTGGTGCAGGCGGTCACCGTCAACTCCTCCGCCCAGCGGCTGTACGGCAACTTCCCGGACTACACCAGCTACCCGGCCACCTGAGAGCGGGCTGTCGGACCCCGACGGAAGAGGGGTCCCTCCGGCCGTCCTACCGGAGGGACCCCTCTTCCGTGCCCCAGACAGGCGGTTCCGCCGGTCCGGTCCTGCACCAGGACCGGACCGCCGGGTCTGGTCCGTGCCGCTACGCCTCGGTAGCGGCCGGAGTCTCGGTAGCGGCCGGAGTCTCGGTAGCGGCCGGAGTCTCGGTGGCGGCCGGCACCGGTACGGCCGGCCGGTCGTGCAGCGGCACCGTGACGGTCAGCAGGTCGCCGTCACGGTCGACGGAGTCCGGCCGGCGCAGCCGGTCCAGCAGGCGCAGCATCGCCACGTTCCCGGCCGAGGTGTGCGCGAGCAGCGCGGCGCAGCCGGCCCGGGTGCCGTACCCGACCAGGCGGCGCAACAGGGCGCCGCCGAGGCCACGGCGCTGCCAGTCCTCCTCGACCAGCAGGGCGAGTTCGCCGAGCACCCCCTCGGTGGCGAGGTTCGCCATCGCCACCACCCGTTCGGGGCTGCCGTCCACGCCACCGGTCAACGCCAGCAGGGTGACCCCGCGCGCCGGGGCGAGCAGTCGGCGCAACCGCTGCGGTGCCACCCCGCCCCGCCCCGGATAGCGCCGGTGCAGGCTCCGCGCCGAGCAGCGCCGGTGCATCTCGAGTACCGCAGGCAGGTCGTCGCCGACAGCGGGCCGTACGGCCACCTCGGCGCCGTCCGGCAGCACCAGGGTCACCCGGTCGACGGCCTGCCGGGCCACCGCACCGGCCAGGTCCACCAGCGCCTGCGCGCGGGCGTACTCGGCCGGGGTGAAGCTCGGCGCTTTCCGCAGCACCTCGAAGGAGCCGCCGTACGGGTCGGGCAGCAACATCGTCTCGGCCGCGTGCCCGGGACCAGCCGGGCCGGACGCCACCGGCCGCCAGGTGACCGAGTCGGCGCTGAGCAGGCTGCGCAGCGACTCGCCGAGCGCGTCCGGGTCGCGGACCAGCCGGCTGGCCAGGCCGAGCGCCCGGGTCGGCTGGTCGGCCAGCCCTCGCGCCTCGCTGCGGGCCACCCAGCAGTTCCGGCCACGCCCGCGCTCCACCGCCGCCACCAGGTCCTCCGCGGTCAACCCGGGCGGCGCGTCCACCAGGAAGTCGTCGACCGCTCCCGCCTCGGTGGTGTGCACCTGCACGGCGAGGATGTTCACCCCGCGCAGCGCGAGGCTCGCGGTGAGTACGGAGAGGAATCCCGGCCGATCGACAACGGTCGCCCTGATCCGCCACAGTGTCATCTGTTCCCCCTTCCCGGTCCCAGCCTGCCCGCCCGCTGTTACCCGCCGGTTGCTCAGCCGTGACCAGTCATCACCGCCGGTGGCCCGGTCTCCGCCGGTGGGGCGCTGACCAGGTCGAGCCGGTCGTCGAGGATCGTCGCCGCGGCCCGCACCAGTTGGGCGATCCGGTCGACCTCGGTGACGTGGAAACCGGCCGCCGACAGCCCGTCGCCGTCCACCCGGGCCAGCATCAGCACCAGGCCCGCCCGGCCGAACGGGGCGACCGCGTAGTGGGTGCCCACCGGCCCGTTCATGGCGCGGGCCCGCAGCGGGGTCACCTCGGGCAGCTCCAGCGGTGCCGGTGCCCGCCAGCTCGCGTACGCCACCGCGGGCGAGCCGCCGCCCCGGGCCGTCCCCGCACCAGCACCGGTACGCGCGGCCCAGTCCGCCGGTACCACGGCCGCCGCCGCCCAGTCCGCGGCGAGCAGCCCGGGTACCGCGTCGACAAGGGTGGCCAGCCCGTCGGCCGGGTTCGCGGCGATCTGGGCGAGCAGCTCGGCATCCTGCCCACCGCCGTTCGGCGCGCCGATCGCCCGCCACATGCCGTTGACCCGTACCCCCGGGATGGCGCCGAGCCCGGCGCAGAGCCGGTCGACCCGGGACGCACCGGGCCAGACCACGGTGAAGTCGTCCACCGCCCGGCCGCCAAGCCGCTCCAACACCACCACCTGCACGATGTCGGCACCGGCGACGCCCAGCGTACGAGCGACCTGACCGAGCGTTCCGGGTCGATCCGGCAGGGTCACCCGAACCCTCAGCAACATGTCCGTCCCCTCCGTCGGCGGACCGGCGCGCGTTCCGCCGGCGAGCTGTCAACCAGGCTGCCCGATGACCATTTCGCCCCTGTTGCCGTGGCATGTCCCGGCAGCAAAACCGCGGCACGTTCCCGTCGGCAGAACCGTCGGCGTTCAGACGGCCCCGGGCTTGACTGGACAGCCCAGATGCCATCAACTGTCCGGATGACCGATCCGCCGGCCGACGCCGTCCGGCCGGAGCCACCCGCCGGGTCGCCGTCCGGGCTGCACCTGGACCGCCTGGCCCGGCATCTCGCGGCACACCGGCCCGACCTGCTGGCCGGACCGCTCCGGGCGGAACTCGTCCTCGGCGGCCGGTCGAACCTCACCTATCTGGTCCGGGCCGGCGAGCACGAGTTCGTACTCCGCCGGCCCCCGCTCGGGCACGTGCTGGCCACCGCGCACGACATGGCCCGGGAGTACCGGGTGATCTCGGCGCTCGCCCCGACCGGGGTACCGGTGCCGGCGGCCCTGCTGCTCTGCCCCGACGAGGCGGTGCTCGGTGCGCCGTTCTACCTGATGCAGCGGGTGCCGGGAATGGTCTACCGCAGCCGGGCCCAGACCGACCCGCTCACGCCGGCCCAGCGCCGCGAGCTGGCGCTGGTGATGATGGACGTGCTGGCGACGCTGCACACCGTCGATCCGGCTGCCGTCGGGCTGGCCGACTTCGGCCGGCCGGAGGGGTTCCTGGCCCGGCAGGTACGCCGCTGGGGCGGGCAGCTCGACAGGTCCCGCAGCCGGCCGTTGCCCGGCATCGACGAGTTGCACCGGCGGCTGGCCGCGACCGCGCCGGACGGCTTGAACGCCGGCCGGATCGTGCACGGTGACTACCGCCTCGACAACCTGATCGCCGACTGCGGTCCCGCGCCGGACGACACCGCACAGCGCCCGGCGGTGACGATCCGGGCGGTACTCGACTGGGAGATGGCCACCCTCGGCGATCCGCTCGCCGACCTCGGCCTGCTGCTGACCTACTGGCAGGTGCTCGGCGACTCCGACGCCGCCGACGGCAACCCCGTCGCCGACGGGCTCGGCCCGCGCGCCGGGTTCCCGTCCGGCGCCGAGCTGATCGACAGGTACGCGGCCCGCAGCGACGTCGACGTCGGCCCGCTGGACTGGCACGTGGCGCTGGGCTGCTTCAAGCTCGCCGTCATCTGCGAGGGCATCCACTACCGACACACCCTGGGGCAGACCGTCGGGGAGGGCTTCGACCGGATCGGGGCACTCGTCGAGCCGCTTGTCGGGTACGGCCTGGCCGCCCTGCGCCGGAACTGACCCGGCGTACCGCACCCACACGTTCACCGCCACCGGGAAAAGGCAGACCCAGACAGGCACACCGCAGACCGCCGAGGAGTACCGATGGACTTCGGATTCGACGCGCGCACCGCCGAGCTGCACGAGGCGCTGCACGACTTCCTGACCGACCGGATCCTGCCGGCCGAACCGGTGTACGCGGAGCAGGTCGCCGCCGCCGCCGACCCGGCGACCGGTGCCGGGCCGTGGAGCCGACCGCCGATCATGGCGGAACTCCAGGCCGAGGCGCGCCGCCGGGGCCTGTGGAACCTCTTCCTGCCCCATCCCGAGTACGGCGCCGGGCTCAGCAACCTCCAGTACGCCCCGCTCGCCGAGCTGACCGGCCGCAGCCCGCACCTGGCCCCGGAGGCACTCAACTGCGCCGCCCCGGACACCGGCAACATGGAACTGCTCGCCGACTTCGGCAGCCCGGCGCAGCGGGAACGCTGGCTGCGCCCGCTGCTCGACGGCGAGCTGCGCTCGGCGTTCTGCATGACGGAGCCGGAGGTGGCCTCCTCGGACGCGACGAACATCGAGACGAGGATCGTCCGGGACGGCGACGACTACGTGGTCACCGGGCGGAAGTGGTGGTCGACCGGGGCGATGGACCCGCGCTGCGGGATCTTCATCGTGCTGGGCAAGACCGATCCGGCAGCGCCCCGGCACCGGCAGCACGCCATGGTGCTGGTGCCCCGGGACGCCCCGGGGGTGACGGTGCGGCGCGGGCTGACCGTCTTCGGCTACTCCGACGGCGCGCACGGCGGGCACGCCGAGGTGAGCTTCGACGGCGTACGCGTGCCGGCGGACCAGCTGATCGGCGGGCCCGGTGACGGCTTCGCGATCGCGCAGGCGCGGCTCGGCCCGGGCCGGATCCACCACTGCATGCGCCTGGTCGGGATGGCCGAACGTGCCCTGGAACTCCTCTGCCGGCGGGTCGCCGGTCGGGTCGCGTTCGGCCGGCCGCTGGCCGAGCAGGGCGTGGTGCAGGAGTGGATCGCCGAGTCCCGGGTCCGGATCGAGCAGGCCCGGCTGCTGGTGCTCAAGACCGCCTGGCTGATGGACACGGTCGGCAACAAGGGCGCGCACACCGAGATCCAGGCGATCAAGATCGTGACTCCGGCGATGGCCGAGTGGGTGATCGACAAGGCGATCCAGGCGCACGGTGGGGCCGGGGTCAGCCAGGACACCCCGCTGGCCGCGCTCTGGGCCGGCGCCCGTACCCTCCGGCTCGCCGACGGCCCGGACGAGGTGCACCGGGCCGCGCTGGCCCGCCGCGAACTGCGGCGCTGGACAACAGACTGAAGGCGTGCGCCGTGCTGCCGCCGTACCCCCGGGGTCAGGCGGACTGGCGGTGCACCAGATGGGTGTCGAGCAGCACGTACGGCACCTCGCGCTCCTCACGGCGGATCCGCGAGACGAGCAGCCGGGCCATCTGCCGCCCCATCTCCTCCATCGGCTGGAAGACGGTGGTCAGCGGCGGCTCGGTCTGCCGGGCGATCGGGGCGTCCTCGAAGCCGACCACCGCCACGTCCTCCGGCACCCGCCGACCGGACTCGCGCAGCGCCCGCAACGCACCGCAGGCCATCAGGTCGGAGGCGACGAAGACCGCGTCGAGATCGGGGCAGCTGTCCAGCAGCCGGCGCATCGCCGCCGCGCCGCTGGCCTCGCTGAAGTCGCCGTACGCGACCATGGCGTCGCTGACCAGCCCGCCGCTGGCCCGTACCGCCTCCCGGTAGCCGGCCAGCCGGGCCACGCCGACGCCCATGTCCTGCGGGCCGGCGACTGTCGCCACCCGCTTGCGCCCCTGCCCGACCAGGTGTTCGACCGCCTGCCGGGCGCCACCGGCGTTGTCCACGTCGACGAAGTACGCCCCGGACGGGTCGCCGAGCATCCGGGCCGGCCGGCCGCCGAGCACGGTCGGCAACCCGCGCTGCTCCAGCAGGGTCGGCAGCGGGTCGGCGTCGTGCAGCGAGAGCAGGAGCACCCCGTCCACGTGCTGGTTGGTCAGGTGGTGCTCGACCCGCTCCCGCTCGGCCGGCGACTGCGCCATCGCCAGCCAGAGCTGCATCGGGGTCTCCAGCAGTGCGGAGCTGATCCCCCGCACGATGCCCGCGAAGAACGGCTCGCCGAAGACCCGCTCCTCCGACTCGGAGACCACCAGGGCCACCGAGTCGGTCCGCTGGGTCACCAGGGCCCGGGCCGCCCGGTTCGGCACGTAGCCCAACTCGGCGATGGCCCGCTGCACCGCCGCCCGGGCCTCGGGGCTCACCTGGGGTGAACCGTTCACGACGCGGGACACGGTGCCCCGCCCCACTCCGGCGCGGGCGGCGACCGCATCCAGGGTGGGCCGCCCGAGCGAGCGGGTGCGCTGGGTTGTCATCGTCTGTCCCTCCGACGTCGGATGTCCGGCACCGACCCACTGGCCGGTGCCGGGCACCCCCAATACTGGCTGACCACGCCTATTGAACCCCGTTCAACCTGCACAGCGCGGTGCCGGCGGCGCGACCCTCATCCGAGGGCACGACCGACCGCGCGGAAAGGTGGAACATGGTTCATTGTGCGGCCAAACCGTTACGTCGGATCACCTCGGCGTACCACCGTGCGCTCGACTTCGGGATCCGGCGCTGGCTCTCGTAGTCGACGTAGACCATGCCGAAGCGCTTGGTGTAGCCCCACGCCCACTCGTAATTGTCAAGCAGTGACCAGGCGAAGTACCCCCGCAGCGGCACCCCGGTGCTGATCGCCGCGTGGCAGGCCCGCAGGTGCGCGTCGAAGTAGCCGAGCCGGTCGGTGTCGTCGACCCGGCCGTCCACCACCTCGTCGACGAAGGCGGAGCCGTTCTCGGTGATGTAGATCGGCAGTTCCGGGTACTCCCGGTACACCCGCTCCAGGGTCTCGACCAGCCCCGGGGCGTCGATCTCCCAGTTCATGTCGGTCACCGGCACGCCCCGGGTGACGAACCGGACCTGCTCGCTGCCGGGCCAGCAGGACTGGGCCCGCCAGTACGGCTCCGGCTCGACGCCCTCGATCGGGGCGGCGACCACGTGCCGGCTGTAGTAGTTGATGCCGAGGAACGACATCGGGGTGGAGATGGTCTCCAGGTCGCCGTCCCGGACGTGATCGAAGTCGGTCACCGCCGCGAGGTCGGCGACCACGTCCGCCGGGTAGCTGCCGCGCAGCACCGGGTCCAGGAAGATCCGGTTGGCCAGCCCGTCGATCCGGCGGGCCGCGTCGGCGTCGCCGTCCGAGGAGGTCTGCGGGGAGACGGCGTAGAGGTTGAGGGTCACCCCGACCTCGGCCTCCGGCCGGGCCGCCCGGATGGCCTGGGTCGCCAGGCCGTGCCCGAGCATCAGGTGGTGCGCCGCCCGGACCGCCTCGCCCGGGTTGGTACGCCCCGGCGCGTGCGCCCCGGAGCCGTAGCCCAGGAACGCCGAGCACCACGGCTCGTTCAGGGTGATCCAGTGGTTGACCCGGTCACCGAGGGCCGCGACGGTCAGCTCGGCGTACTCGGCGAACCGGGCGGCGGTGTCCCGGTTCGGCCAGCCGCCGGCGTCCTCGATCGCCTGCGGCAGGTCCCAGTGGTAGAGCGTGATCCACGGCTCGATGCCGTGCTCCAGCAACTCGTCGGTCAGCCGCCGGTAGAAGTCCAGCCCGGCCTGGTTGCCCGGACCGTGTCCGTCCGGCTGGATCCGGGGCCAGGCCACCGAGAGGCGGTACGCCTTCAGCCCCAGCTCGGCCATCAACTTCACGTCGTCGCGGTACCGGTGGTAGTGGTCGCAGGCGACGTCACCGGTGTGCCCCTGCACGACCCGCCCCGGGGTGTGGCTGAAGGTGTCCCAGATCGATGCGCTTCGACCGCCCTCGTGCACCGCCCCCTCGATCTGGTACGCCGCCGTGGCGGCGCCCCAGACGAAGCCGGGGGGAAAGGCCGCGCCCTGGCCCTCCTCGAGCAGTTGCGTGGACAGTGGGCTCGTGGAGTTGCTCACGACTTGACGGCGCCTTCCATGATGCCGCCGATGATCTGGCGGCCGAAGATGATGAACACGATCAGCAGCGGCAGGGTCGCCAGCGCGGTGCCGGCGAACAGGGCTACGTAGTCCGTCTGGTAGAGACCGGACGAAAGGATCTTCAACGAGTACTGCACCGTCGGGGTGTCGGGGGTGAGCACGACGAACGGCCAGAGGAACTCGTTCCAGGTCTGCATGAAGGTCAGCAGACCGAGTACGGCCGCCGCCGGGCGCAGCGCCGGCAGCACCACGTTCCAGTAGACCCGCCAGGTGGAGCAGCCGTCGAGCCGGGCCGCCTCGATCAGCTCGTCGCTGATCGCCGACATCGCGTACTGGCGCATCATAAAGACCCCGAAGCCCTGGACCAGGAAGGGCACGATGACCGCCTGGAGGGTGCCGGTCCAGCCCAGCTCCACCATCATCAGGTAGAGCGGGATGATGCCGAGCTGGGTCGGGACCATCATGGTCAGGATGATCACCAGCAGCAGCGCGTTGCTGCCCCGGAACTTGAGCTTGGCGAAGGCGAAACCGGCCAGGGTGGAGAAGAAGATCACCGAGATGGTCACCACGGACGAGACCACGGCCGAGTTGACCAGGCCGTAGAGGAACGCCGCGTCCTCGTTGGCGAGCATCCGCTCGATGTTCTCGAACAGCTTGCCGCCCGGGGTCGGCGGCATCTCGTAGACCGCGCTGTTGTCCCGGGAGGCGATGATGAACGACCAGACGATCGGGAAGACCGAGAGCACCGAGCCGATCACCAACGCGAGGTAGGTGAGCGGGCTGGCCTCCCAGAGCCGGGCTCCGGGCGCGCCCCGGCCACGACGTCGGCGGGGCGGATGCGGTGCCGGGCTCACGGTGCGGGGCAGGGTCTGGATGGTGGTCACTTCTGCTCCCCCTTGACCGAGCGGCGGACCATCGCAAAGTTGATCAGCGCGAAGATGACGATCATCAGGAAGAGCAGCCAGGACATCGCGGCGCCGGACCCGTACTCGAAGTTGCCGGTGAAGGTCCGCTCGTAGATGTACATCGCCAGGGTCTGGAACTCGTTCGAGGCGCCGCCCCGGATCAGCCCGAAGCCGTACATCAGGGGCTCGGTGAAGATCTGCAGACCGCCGATGGTGGAGATGATGATCGTGAAGAGGATGGTCGGCCGGATCAGCGGCACGGTGATCTGCCAGAACTGCCGCCAGTTGGAGGCACCGTCCAGGGACGCCGACTCGTAGAGGTCCTTCGGGATGGCCTGCATCGCACCGAGGTAGATCAGGGCGTTGTAGCCGGTCCACCGCCAGTCGACCATGAAGGCGATCGCGAACCAGGAGGCGTAGCGGTTGTCCCGCCAGGCGACCGGGTCGATCCCGACCGTGCCGAGCAGCCAGTTCACCAGGCCGTACCGGTCGGCGAAGATCAGCGCGAAGATGATGCCGACCGCGGCCACCGAGGTGATGTTGGGGATCAGGATCCCCATCCGGAACAGGGTGCGCCCCCGCATCTGCCGGTTCAGCAGGTTGGCGATCATGAGCGCCACCACGAGCTGCGGCACGGTGCTGAGCACGAACATGCCGAAGGTGTTGTAGGCGGCGTTCCAGAACTGCGCGTCGTCGAGCAGGACCCGGTAGTTCTCCAGCCCCACGTACTCCTTGCTCCCGCTGAGCAGGTCGTAGTCGAAGAGCGAGACGTAGACCGTGTAGAGGACCGGGAAGAGGCCGAAGACCCCGAAGAGGAGGAAGAACGGGGCGATGTAGAGGTATGGCGAGTACTTGATGTCCCAGCGCCCGAGGCGGTACGACCGCCGGCGGTGCGTCGGTTCCTGGGTGGGGGGCGTGGCAGCGTGCCGTGGTGGTGCCGCGCCGACGACAGAGCTCATTGCGGGGGTCCTTCCGGGAGGTGGACCGGCCGGTGACCTCGCGGCGGTGCCCACACCCTCCGCGGGTGTGGGCACCGCCGCCGGCCCACGGGCACTCCTCACCCGTGGGCGCGGCAGGTCACCGATCGACCTAGCTGGTCAGCTTCTTGGCCTCGTCCATCGCCTTCTTCCAGGCGGCGTCCGAACTGAGCTGGCCGCGCTCGGCCGCCTGCATCTGCGGCTCGACCACCGTCTCCCAGATCTGCTGGTGCTTGGCGCCGAGGAAGACCGGCTTCATGCTCTTGACGCTCTCGCCGAAGATCACGCCGGTGGGGGCGCCGCTGAAGTACTCGCTCTTCTTGTCCTTGAACGCCGGGTCCTCGATGCCGGCGATGTCCGACGGCATCGCACCGGCCTCCTTGAACGCCGCCAGGTGACCCTCCTTGCTGGTCAGGTACTTGGCCAGCAGGTACGCCTCCTTCGGGTGCTTGGTCTGGGCCGGCACCGCGAGGTAGGAACCACCCCAGTTACCGCCGCCACCGGGGATCTTGGCGATGTCCCACTTGCCGGCGTTCCCCGGGCCGGACTTCGGGGCGATGACGCCCTCGGTCATCCACGCCGGGCACGGGAGGGTGGCGAACGCCGAGTTCTTGAAGGCCGCGTCCCAGTCGGCGCTCCAGCGCTGCGCCTTGGCGGTCAGCCCGTCGGCGGCCATCTGCAGACCCATGTCCCAGGTCTGCTTGACGATCGGGTTGGTGTCGCCGATGAACTTGTTGTCCTTGTCGAAGAAGAACGTCTCGGAGTTCTGCATGACGTGCGGCTGCATCAGGCTGGTCGCGCTGTCCAGCCAGGCGGCCTTGGCCTTGCCACTGGCCTTGAACTCCTTGCCCAGCGCGATGTAGTCCTGCCAGGTGCTCATCCGCTTCGAGACCTCGTCGCGGTCGGTGGGCAGACCGGCCTGCTGGAAGAGGTCCTTGCGGTAGCACATGGCCAGGCCACCCACGTCGGTGCCGAGCCCGATCAGCTTCTTGCCGTCCGGGGTCAGGGCGTTGTTCCACTTCCACTCCGGGAAGGTGGACTTCAGCTCGTCGGCCCCGAGCTCCAGCAGGTTGGCGAACTTGTCGTGGTTCTGCACGTACCCGAGCAGCACGCCCTCTTCGAGCCCGACCACGTCGCCGGCGCCGCTGCCCGCGGCGAGCCACTGCACCAGCTTGGGCTGGAAGTCCCGCAGCTCGCCCATCTTCTGGTGCTCGACCTTGATCTTGGGGTTGGCGGCCTCGAAGTCCTTGATCGCTTGGTCGTACCCGAAGTTCGAGAAGGTCTGCAGGACAAGCTTGACCTCTCCCCCTTCGCCGGTGGATCCGTCGTTGTCGCTCTTGCTGCACGCCGTGCTGCCGAGAGCCACGCCCGCGGCGAGCGCGGCGACCGCGACGGTGCGGAGCCGGCGCCTGATGACGCTCATCCCTGACCCCTCTCAGGTGGGTAACTCGTGTTGTGGTGGTGTCGGAGATTCATGTGTGTCGAGTTGGTGCCGATGCCGGTCGCCCGGATCGTCGTTCGTGGCGCGAGGGTGCGTGTGTGTCCGCCCGCCGACCGGCGCCGGGCGGGTGCGCCCGGCGCCGTGCCATGGGATTCGGTTTGACGCCACCTCAACGGTTGTGTGGCCTTGGCCACAAACCGCCGGGAGCGCTCCCATGAGATTGCCGGCGCGTTTCGGGGGTGTCAATGGGCATCTGGGAGCGTTCCCATTTCGTTACCGTCGGCGCTGGGTCACTCACCCGCAAAGCGGACGTTATCCCCGAGGTAACGGGCAGGCCGACGTCCACCCGTCGGACAGCCGACCGCGGCAGCGTCCGACCGGCACGGCACCGCCGCGACAGGTGACGGATCAGGGGGTACCCGCGCAGCGCCGGCCAGCCCTCCACAGTGGCCGTCGCCGGTCACCCGCCGGCCATCGTCGGCAGCGTCTCGTCCCGGACGACCGGGGTACCCGCACGCGACGGCCGGGGCGTTTGCCCCGGTCAGCTCAGCCAGCGCGCCAGGGTGCTCGCCCGCCCCGGGTCGAAGGTCGCCGGGTCGAAGGGTCGACCCAGCCAGTCGCGCAGCGCCTCGTGCTCCGGGTGGTCCGGGTCGGCCATCGCGGCGAGGAACTGCCGATAGCCGTACGGGCCGCCGACGTCCTCCGGCGGGCAGGCACCCGCACCGGCGGAGCAGACCGGGTACCGCTCGTCGGGATCGGCGCCGAAGACGTCCTCGACGATCACGTCGTGCTCCCACCAGTCGCCGAAGTCGTACGTGTAGAGGAAGCGACCGCCCTTGGTAGCCACCGCGTCCAGCCTGGTGTCCAGCTCGTCGCGGAGGGTCAGCTCCCCCTCCGGATCCGGTACGCCGTACTGCACCCCGTCGATGTCGAACGAGTGCAGGTGGCAGTTCTGCCAGCCCAGTACGGACTGGAACAGCCGGTGCACCCGGTCCAGGGTGTAGCCGCCCGGCACCAGCACCCGCCGCCAGACCGGCGGTGTGACGTCGGCGAGCGACACCTTGAGCTGGAAGATCTGACGGCGCATCGTCTCCCACCCTCTCGGCATAGGCTTACCGGCATGATCTGCCGAGCCTGCCGGGACGACAGGCACGACGACTGCCGGGGCCGCAACTGGTGCGACTGCCAGCACCGTACCCCCGCACCCGTCCCTCCGGTCACCGGTCCGGCCAGCGAATGACCGGTAATGTCGGAATAACCCGGCTGTGGCCTGACCCGGCGCCGGATGCCCTGGACGAGTCGACACTGATCGCGCTCTATCCGCGCCTCGACCGGCCCCACCTGCGGATGAACTTCGTCGCCAGCATCGACGGCGCCGTGGAGCTGGACGGCCACTCCGCCGGCCTCTCCTCCCCGCCCGACAAGCGGGTCTTCGGGCTGCTGCGGATGGTCTGCGACGTGCTGCTGGTCGGCGCGGGAACGCTGCGACACGAGGCGTACCGAGCACTCCGGCTGGACGAGCGGCGCCGTGCCTGGCGCCGGGAGCACGGGCTGGCCGAGTACCCGACGATGGTCGTGGTCTCCCGGGCGCTGAACCTCGACCCGGAGTCGGCGGCCTTCGCGGACGCCCCGGTCCGGCCGGTGGTGCTGACCACCGGGCGGGCCGAGGCGCCGGCCGGGCTCGACGGCGTCGCCGAGTTGCTGCGCCGCGGCGAGGAGCAGGTCGACCTGGCCGCCGGCCTGGCCGAGCTGCACCGCCGTGGGCACGGCCAGGTGCTCTGCGAGGGCGGGCCGCACCTGTTCGGCTCGCTGACCGCCGCCGGCCTGGTCGACGAGGTCTGCCTGACGGTGGCGCCGATGCTGACCGGTCCGGGGGCCGGGCGGATCACCGCCGGCCCGACCACCACACCGCGCGGGATGTCGCTGCGACACGTCCTCGCCGCCGGGGACGAGCTGCTGCTCCGGTACGCCCGCGGTTGAGCCGGCCGGCGCCGCACCCGACCGGTGCCGGCGTGTTGCCCCGGCCGATGGGTGGATCGAGGGTCATCATGGCCGCAGGGCAGCCGGGGCGACCGAGCGCGGGACGGATCCGACCGCCAGCCGTACCGCACCGCCGCGCCGCATTGGCACGGTGTCGTACCAGTGAGGCAGGATGCGACTCGTGTGTCTTGACCAGATTCCCACCCTGACCGGTGCCACGCCCCCAGGGGCGACACCCAGCGGAGTGGCACGGTGACAGACAGCCTCCCGGAGAGTCCGGGCGCGGTGGTCGGCCGGGTGCTGGGCACCGCCGACGCCACCCCGTTGCAGTTCTGGACGGCCGTCACCCCGGGCAGCTACCTCCAGCTCGACGACGTGGTGGTGACCCGCCGGGAGCTGCCCGACCGGGAACCGGTCACCATCGCCGGGGTGGTCACCCAGGTCCGGGCCCGGCACGAGGGGGCCCAGTTCGACTCCGACGTCTTCGCCATCGCCGACGGCACCCTGCCGGCGATGGTGCAGGAGGCGGCCGAGATCACCACCACCCGGGTCGATCCGGAGTTCTACGTTCCGCCCTCCCCCGGCGCGGTGGTCTACCGGGCCGAGGGCGAGGCCCGGTCGGCGGCGCTGCACTTCGACCGGATGGAGCGGCGGGTGCCGATGGGAATCGGCCGGGACGGCGTGCCGGTCTTCCTCAACGCCGACTTCCTGGACGGCAGCCGGGGCGCGCACGTCTCGATCTCCGGCATCTCCGGGGTGGCCACCAAGACCAGCTTCGCCACCTTCCTGCTCTACTCGGTCTTCCGCTCCGGGGTGCTCGGCGGCGACGCGGTGAACGCCAAGGCACTGATCTTCAACGTCAAGGGCGAGGACCTGCTCTTCCTCGACCACCCGAACAGCCGGCTGGACGCGGCCACCACCGAGACGTACGCGAAGCTCGGGCTCGATGCCGGCGCCTTCCCGGACGTGCGGGTCTACGCCCCACCCCGGGCCGGCGACTCCTCCGGCACCCCCGACGTGAGCAGCCGGCTCTCCGGGGTCGACAGCTTCTACTGGACGCTCACCGAGTTCTGCGCCGACCGCCTGCTGCCCTACGTCTTCGCCGACGCCGACGACGAGCGCCAGCAATACACCATGGTGGTGCACTCGGTCGCCGCCCACCTGGCCAGGTACGCCCAGCCCGCCGACGGCGGGGTCAGCGTCGACGGGGTACGGATCAACTCCTACCCCGACCTGGTGGACCACATCGTGGAGCAGCTCACCGACGACGAGACCCGCTCGGAGTGGGCCGGCAGCGCGGTGAACATGGGCACCGTCAACGCCTTCGCCCGGCGACTGATCGGCAGCAAGAAGGATCTCGCCCGACTGATCCGGGGCGACCTGGCCACCCGCCGGCCGCACAGCGTGAACACCGCCGAGAGCGCCCAGGTGACAGTGGTCGACCTGCACAACCTGCCGGACCGGGCACAGCGGTTCGTGGTCGGGGTGACCCTGAAGACCGAGTTCGAGCGCAAGGAGAAGGCCGGCACCGCCAAGCCGCTGCTCTTCGTCGTACTCGACGAGCTGAACAAGTACGCCCCCCGGGAGGGCTCCTCGCCGATCAAGGAGGTACTGCTCGACATCGCCGAGCGGGGCCGCTCGCTCGGGGTGATCCTGATCGGGGCGCAGCAGACCGCCAGCGAGGTGGAGCGGCGGATCGTCACCAACTCGGCGATCCGGGTGGTCGGCCGGCTCGACCCGGCCGAGGCGTCCCGCCCGGAGTACGGCTTCCTCCCCGCCGCGCAGCGGCAGCGGGCGCTGCTGGCCAAGCCGGGCACGATGTTCGTCAACCAGCCGGACATCCCGGTGCCGCTCTGCCTGGACTTCCCCTTCCCGGCCTGGGCCACCCGGGTCTCCGAGGCCGGGACGGCGCCGACCGGCACGCTCCGCTCGATCACCCAGTCCGCCGACCCGTTCGCCGTGGTCGGCTCCCGGGCCGGGACGCTCACCGACGACGACATCCCCTTCTAGCAACCCGTGAGCGCGAGGAGTGAGCCGGATTTGCGAGCCCCGCAGTCGCGAACGAACGGAAAACCCGTGAGCGCGAGGAGTGAGCCGGTTCTGCGAGCCCCGCAGTCGCGAACGAACGGAAACGGAGTCGGGCCGTGAAGATCCTGCACACCTCCGACTGGCACGTCGGCAAGGTCCTCAAGGGACAGTCCCGGGTCGGTGAGCACCGGGACGCCCTCGCCCAGGTGGTCGAGGTCGCCCAGGCCGAGTCTCCCGACCTGGTGATCGTCGCCGGTGACCTCTACGACACCGCCGCGCCGACCCCGGAGGCGACCCGGCTGGTCACCCGGGCACTCTCCGCGCTGCGCCGCACCGGGGCCCAGGTGGTCGCGATCGGCGGCAACCACGACAACGGACCGGCCCTGGACGCGCTGCGACCGTGGGCCGAGGCCGCCGGGGTGGCGCTGCGGGGCAGCGTCCGGGACAACCCGGCCGAGCACGTCATCGACGGCAGCACCGCCGACGGCGAGGCGTGGCGGCTGGTCGCGCTGCCGTTCCTCTCCCAGCGGTACGCGGTCCGCGCCGTCGAGATGTACGAGCTGACCGCCGCCGAGGCGGTGCAGACGTACGCCGACCACGTCGGCCGGGTGCTCGGCCGGCTGACCGAGGGCTTCGACTCCCCCGACCGGGTGCACCTGGTCACCGGGCACCTGACCGTGGTGGGTGCCCGCACCGGCGGCGGCGAGCGGGAGGCGCACACGGTGCTCAACTACGCCGTACCGGCCTCGGTCTTTCCGAGCAACGCGCACTACGTGGCGCTGGGTCACCTGCACCGGGCACAGCAGGTGCTCGGCCCCTGCCACATCCGCTACAGCGGCAGCCCGCTCGCGGTCGACTTCGGCGAGGAGGAGAACCGCCCCTCGGTCAGCATCGTCGAGGTGAGCACCCGGACCGCCGCCCGGGTCCGGGAGGTGCCGATCACGGCGGCGGCGCCACTGCGCACCGTACGCGGCACCCTTGCCGAACTGGCCAAGGTCGACGACTCCACGGCGTGGCTGCGGGTCTACGTACGGGAGGCGCCGAGAGCGGGGCTGCGCGAGGAGGTGCAGGAGCTGCTCCCCCGGGCCCTGGAGGTGCGGATCGATCCGGAGATGCTGCCCGCCTCCGGTGCGGGCCGGGCGGCGCAGCGGGCCGGGCGCTCCCCCCGGGAGCTGTTCGCCGACTACCTGACCAGCCGGGGCCAGGCCGACGACGGGGTACGCGAACTCTTCGACGAGCTCTACGAGGAGGCGGTCAAGTGAGCGACGAGGACGCGACCAAGTGACCGACGAGGAGACCGAAGGCGTGATGGACGAGGAGGCGACCGAATAGTGCGTCCGCTCCGGCTCGACCTGGCCGGCTTCACCGCCTTCCGGGATGCCACCACAGTCGACTTCACCGACGCGGACTTCTTCGCCCTGGTCGGGCCGACCGGTTCGGGCAAGTCCAGCGTGCTCGACGCGATCTGCTTCGCGCTCTACGGCACGGTGCCGCGCTGGGGCGGCGCCCGGGGCATCGCCAACGCGCTGGCGCCGTCGGCCAACGAGGCCCGGGTCCGGCTGGTCTTCGAGTCCGCCGGTGCCCGGTACGTGGCGACCCGGGTGGTCCGGCGGGACAGCCGGGGCAACGTCAAGACCGGCAACGCCGGGCTGCAACTGATGCCGCCCGGCTTCGACGTGACGAAACTCGATACCGGGCTCAGCCCGGAGGACCTCGGCGAGGTGGTCGCCGGTACCCCGGCCGAGATGGACGAGGCGGTGCTGGAGGCGGTCGGGCTGCCGTACGAGCAGTTCACCAGCTGCGTACTGCTGCCACAGGGGCAGTTCGCCGACTTCCTGCACGCCAGGCCGGCGACCCGGCAGCAGATCCTGGTCAACCTGCTCGGCCTCGGCGTCTACGAGGAGGTGCAGAAGCGGGCGACCGCGCGGGCGGCCCGGGCCGACGCCGCGCTGGAGGCGGTCGACCGGATGCTGGACGGGCTCACCGGGGTCGACGACGAGACGCTTGCCATCGCCGCCGAACGGGTGGCGGCGATGCGGGAACTGGCCGACGGGGTGGACGCCTCCGTACCCGAGCTGCGGGCCGCCCGTACCGCCGCAGCCGAGGCGGAGCGCGGACTCGCCGCGCTCGACGCCGAACTCGCCGAGCTGGCCCGGGTCCGGCCGCCCCGGGACCTCGCCGTGGTCGCCGAGGCGGTCGCGGCCGCCCGGGAAGCCGCGAGCGAGGCGTCGGCTGCGGTGACCGTGACCGAGGAGCGCGAGGAGAAGCTCCGGGGCGAGCTGGCCGGTGCCGGCGACCCGGCGGCGCTGCGGCTGCTGCAACAGGCGCACACCGAACGCGAACAGGTGGCCGGCGAGGCGGCGACGCTGGCCGGCGCGCTCGACTCGGCCGGCGCCGACCACGAGGCGGCGGCCGCCGCACTGGCGACGGCCCGGTCCGCGGCGGAGCGGGCCAGGACCGAGCTGGAGGCGGCCCGGACCGCCTACCAGGAGGCGCAGACCGCCGACCGGGCTGCGGCACTCCGGGCCCACCTGCACGCCGGGGCGCCCTGCCCGGTCTGCACGCAGCCGGTGACGGAGGTGCCACCGCTGCCGGAGGGCTCGGCGGTGGCCGCCGCGAAGCAGGCCGGCGAGGCCGCCCGGGCCGCCGCCGACGCCGCCGACCGGCTGGTCACCGGGCGGGACCGGGCCGCCCGGGACCTGGAACGCGCCCTCGACCAGGCCCGGGCCCGGCACGAACAGCTCACCGCCCGGCTGGCCGACCTCGACGCCCGGCTCGCCGACTCTCCCGGCCCGGCCGCGCTGCGCGAGCGGCTCGGGCTGCTCGCCGGGCTCCGGCGCGACCTGGAGGCGGCCGGCGGGGCGGTACGGGCGGCCCGGGAGACGGCCCGGCGGACCCGGGCCGGGGTGGAGGCGGCCGAGGAGCGGCTGCGCGGCGCCTGGCACGGCTTCGACACGGTCCGGGACGGGGTGGCCCGGTTCGGCCCGCCGGCCGCCGACCGGGCGGACCTGACAGCCGCCTGGGCCGGGCTCGCCGACTGGGCGGCCGGGGCCGGCGAAGAGCGCCGGGCGAGCCGGGCCGGCGCCGCCTCGGCGGTGACCGAGGCACACCGCAACGCCGATGCGGTGGCGGAACGGATCGCCGCGCTCTTCACCGCCGTCGGGCTCGACCGGCCGGCCGCCGACGCCGACCCGGTCCGGCTGGCGGTGGTCGCCGTCGAACGGGCCGAAGCCGAACACCGCCGGCTGGTCGAGCGCCGCGAGCAGGCCCGGGAGCTGACCGAACGGCGCACCGGGCACGAACGGGAGAGCCGGGTCGCCAAGGCTCTCGCCGGGCACCTGCGGGCCAACAACTTCGAACGCTGGCTGCTGGCCGAGGCGCTCGACATGCTTGTCGACGGCGCCTCCCGGATCCTGCGCGAACTCACCGGCGGGCAATACGACCTGGCCCACGACAAGGGCGAGTTCTTCGTCCTCGACCACCACGACGCGGGGCTGCGCCGGGCGGTCCGGACGCTGTCCGGCGGCGAGACCTTCCAGGCGTCGCTGGCGCTGGCGCTGGCCCTCTCCGAACAGCTCGCCGGGCTGTCGACCACCACCGCCAGCCTGGAGTCGATCGTGCTCGACGAGGGCTTCGGCACCCTGGACGCGGCAACCCTGGACACCGTCGCCGCCACGCTGGAAAATCTCGCCGCCCGGGGCGACCGGATGGTCGGGGTGGTCACCCACGTACCGGCACTTGCCGAACGGATCCCGGTCCGGTTCGAGGTACGCAAGGACGCCCGCAGTTCCCGGGTCGAACGGACCGGCCGGTGAGCACCCGGCTCTTCGTCGACGCCTGGGACCCGGCCTACGGTGCCTCGTTCGAGGCGGCCGGTGGCCCGGCGGCGCCGAGCAGCGCGCAGGTGCAGACCGACGTCGAGTTGCCGGCCGACCAGTGGCGCCCGATCGCCGCCCTCGACACGATCGAGCCGCCGGACGTGGTGCTGCTGGTCGACGGGGTACGCCGGATCGACGCCAGCGTCTGGACCGAGGAGCCGGACGGCACCTCCTTCCCCGGCCTGGCCGCCTCGTACGCCGCCGGAGTGGTCCGCTGCGACCTGCGCCGGGGTGCCGCCGAACTCGCCGGTGCCGAGGTGGAACGGGGACTCTTCACCGCCAGCCCGTCGGCGCAGGACGTGGTCGCCGGGCAGATCCGGTACGCCGTACACCGGCTCAGCGGGAGCGGTGAGCTGAGCAAGCTGCCGGCGGCGGTCCAGGGGCCGCTGACCGCGCTGGAGGTGAAGGTCTCCGGCGCGGTCCGTGACGACGGCGACCTGCTGGTGGTGGACGGCCCGCTGCGCAGCCGGCGGCAACTGCCGCGCACTCTCGGCTACATCAAGACCCAGCACAGCCAATACCTGGACGCCCGGCACACCGCGCTGGTCACCGGGCTGGCCGCCCGGGAACGCTCCCCCGTCTTCCGGCTCGGTACCGCCTGGGGCGGTTACTCCTGGTATCTGCGACTGCCCGGCTCCGGGCGCGGCCCGTGGGCCGGGATCGTCCGGGTCGAGTGCTCGGCCGAGCTGGCCGAGCAGCAGGCGATCGAGCTGGCGAACCTCTCTCTGGTCACGCTGCCGAGGTTCGCCTCCACCCCCTACAAGGACCCCCGGGCCCCGCAGAACCTGATCCCGATCGCCGGGCTGGAGCGCCGGCTGCGGGCCCGGCTCGGCGACGGCCGGCTGCTGCACCGCGCCCTGACCATGGCCACCACCCGGGCCGCCCCGCCGGCCTACACCGGTTGACCGGCAACACCGGGCCGCTGGCACGGCCTTCGAGTAGGCGGGGCAGCAGTCGGGCGGTGCCGGTCTGCCAGACGATGACATCGACGGCGTTGCCCTTGCGGCGGACCTTCGTGCACCGGTTACGTTGATCGAGGTTCTCGACGTCGAGGGTTGTGGCTGCGAGGAGAGCGTTGAAGTCGGCAGATGTTCCAACCAACCGCCGTCCACATCCGGACGTGCTGCGAGAGGTCGCACGGCTGGGTGGGGTGGTCGATGAACAGTTCGAGCCCGCCGATTGGCGGGAGGAGACTCCGCTGGGTGAGCGGCTGGTTCCCGCGCCCGTGCAGGCGGTGCTGTCGGTCGAGTGGCCGGCAGGGCACACGCTGGTCACCGAGGATGACGAATACAGGCTGACGTTCCCACAGTTGGTCGGCGGGGACCCGATCGCCGATGAACGTGCCTGTTTCGTAATCGCCTTCAACGAGAGCACCCAGTATTACTGGGTCATTGATCTCGACGACGAGCGTCCTGACGATCCCATGGTGTACGAGATAGACCACGACGTGCCCGACGACGAGGACCCCTTCTACGATCCACAGCGGTTGTCGCAGATGCTCGGCGGTCTCGTCGTCGCCCAGCCGCCTCCCCAGGCACGGTTCGCGCAGGCCTGCGCCCGCGGCGACCTCGGCACCGTGAGCGACGCGCTGAGCGCGGGGGCCCCAGTGGGGCCGGTCGACGAATCGGGCCTGACACCGCTGCATCTGGCCGCGATCTCACGCTCGGCCGGGGTGGTCCGGATCCTACTTGAGGCAGGCGCCGACCCGAACGCGGAGATCGTGGCACGGGGCGACATCGGCCATAACTACATCCATCTTGACTGGCACATCACAGGGTCGAAGGTTCCCGGCGCGACACCGCTGCACTACGCCGCCGATGCCCACGGTCCCCGCCTGCGGTCGATGCCACGTGTCGTTGCGGACGTCGTGAAGGTACTGCTCGCGGCTGGCGCCGACCCGACTGCACGCGACGAGAACCACCGCACGCCGCTGCATCTGGCTGCCTGGAGCGACGGGAGCGCTCCGGCCGAGGCCGACCAGATCGAGGCCGTGCGGACACTGCTGGCCGCCGGCTGCGACCCCGACGACGAGGATGGACACGGCAACACTCCGTTGATCAACGCGGCAAGCCAGCCGGACCTTGTACGCGTGCTGTTGGACGCGGGCGCAGACCCTGCGCGTCTGACCGGATCTCGGCTGTGGGACACATCAGGGTTGTCCGCAATGCATCACGCCGCGTTGGTGCACTGGGCACCCGAGGAGTCGCTGCGGCTGATACTCGACCGGGTCACCGACCCGGATATCCGTACCGTCGCGGGACTCACGCCGTTGCACTGTGCCGTCCGCCGTGGCCAGGTGGGTCCGGTCGAGGTACTGGTCCAGGCAGGGGCGGACGTCGACGCCCGGCTCGACGACCCGCACGCGTTGCTGCCCGACCTGCGGTCCCACACGCCGCTTTCCATCGCCCGCGAACTCGGCCACAACGAGGTCGCCACATTCCTGTCCGACACGGGAGCTACCGGCGAATCCGGGAGGCCGTCAACGCGCTGACATCCGCCAGGTGGACGCCGCGCCAACGGGGCAGCGGTGTCCATGGCGAGTGTTCTACTCCTGTGCGGCGCTGCCCGGCCATGCAGGGGCCGCCGGCCGCCGCCGAAGTTGGGCGGCTGGAAGGTGTGGTGGCCCTGGACATTGATGTGGGCGTACATATACGGCGACAGGCGGGCCACGTCCAGGTCCAGTACCGGGGAGCCCTCGGCACGCAACTGGTCGAGGATCGCTTCCAGGTACACGGTGCTCCACGACGTTATACAGTTGATCACTAGTCCGAGGGCGCCGAGCTGATCCTCCACGGGTCTGACCCGACGGATCATTCCGTCGACCCCCGCCCGGAGCTGCGGGCCCGGCGGCGATACTTGCGCGGTGGGGCGAAAACGGCGGGTCGACGCGCTCGCGGTGAAGGTGGCGAGCGGTCTGGCGGAGTTGCGCCCGGACCCGGACCGGCCGGGCTCGTACACCCTGCTCCTCGACGGGGCGCCGCAGTCGCACGTCGACCTCACCGACCCGACCCACCTGGAATTCGAGTACGTCCGCCGGATCGCCATCGTGCTCGACCTCGTCGCGCCGGCCGGTGAGCCGCTCCGGGTGCTGCACCTCGGCGGCGGCGCGTTGACGCTGCCCCGCTACCTCAGCGCCACCCGGCCCGGCTCGACACAGCGGGTCGTCGAGGTCGACGCGGAGCTTGTCGAGCTGGTCCGGGAGAAGCTGCCCTGGCCGGCCGACCCCCGGCTGCGGATCCGGGTCGGCGACGCCCGGGCGGTGCTCGGCACGATCCGGGACGGCAGCTTCGACGTGGTGGTGGCGGACGTCTTCGCCGGGGCCCGCACCCCGGCGCATCTGTCCTCGGTGGAGTTCGCAACCGAGGCGGCCCGGGTGCTGCGCCCCGGCGGCGTACACCTGGTGAACGTCGCGGACGGCCCGCCACTGCGGTACGCCCGCGCCCAGGTCGCCACCGTACGGGCCGTACTGCCCGAGGTCTGCCTGATCGCCGACTCGGCGGTACTGCGCGGCCGCCGGTACGGCAACCTGGTGCTCGCCGCCAGCCGGGCCGAACTGCCGGTGCCGGAGCTGGTCCGGCGTACCGCCGGGGACTGGTTCCCCGGTCGGGTGCTGGCCGGCGCCGACCTGAACCGCTTCGCCGACGGTGCCCGGGTGGTCGTCGACACCGCCGCCCGGCCCTCCGCACCGCCCCCGCCGGGAAGCTTCAACATCACCCAGTAGCCGGACACATCGGACGGTCCGTTCCGCCGGGGCGCGCCGCTGTGGCACAACTTTCGCGCTGCGTTGATCCGGCCCGGCCCGGGATCCGTACTTCTCGGCGGCGGATCGACCGGACCCCAGGCGGGGGCCGGTTCGCGCGCCTTCGACGCGGAGGTATGGGTGGGATGCAGGCGGTAGCCGGTGGATGGTATGGCGACACGGTCATGCCGGGGCGAATGTGCGCCACCTCGCAACGCCGGTCAATTCGGTACCGGAAAAGTCTCGACGCGCGGCCGACCGAACGGAATGATGGGCCGGTGACACCGCGACCGGCTGCCGGCCGCCACAACTCGACCCCCGCCGAGACCAGGCACTCCGACGAGCTCGTTCGCGTGCTCTACGAGGAACATGCCAAACCTCTGCTGATGTTCGTCCTGCGGCTGACCGGTGGCGACCGCCAGCGCGCCGAGGACGTCGTGCAGGAGACGCTGTTACGCGCCTGGCGCAACGCACACCGGCTCGGCACCCACGGTCAGTCGTCGTTGCGTCCCTGGCTCGTCACCGTCGCCCGGCGGATCGTGATCGACGACCACCGCAGCGAGCAGGCCCGCCCCGCCGAGACGTACGACCGCGATCTGGAGGGCTTCTCCGAGTCGGACGACACGGACCGGGTGCTGCGGATGATGACCATCACCGACGCCCTGCGCACGCTGAGCCAGCCGCACCGGGAGGTGCTGGTGGCGACGTACTTCCGGGGGCGCACGGTGCCGGAGGCGGCCGAGGAGCTGGGGCTGCCGCTCGGCACCGCGAAGTCCCGGGTCTACTACGCGCTCCGGGCACTGCGGGCAGCGCTTGTGGAGCGGGGGGTGACCGAGTGAGCGCCGAGATCCACTGGGACGTCGCGTCGTACGCGCTCGGCGTCCTGGACGAGAGGGACACGCTCCGCTTCGAGGAGCATCTGGCGAGCTGCTCGCAGTGCGGGCGGGAGCTGGAGTCGCTGCTGCCGGTGGTGGACCTGCTGGGCGAGGTCGACGGTCACGACCTGATGGTGGCCGAGCGGACCGAGTCCGACGGGGTGCTCTTCGAGCGGGTGGTGGCGGCCGTCGACGCCGACCGGCGGCAGTCCCGCAGCCGTCGGTTCTACAGCCTCGCGGCCGGTGTGGTGCTGGTGGCGCTGCTGACCGGCCTGGCGCTCTTCGCCGGGACCCGGATCGCCGGCCCGGGCACCACCACGGCGCAGCCGCCCGGTGCCGGCACGGTCACCGGCAGCCCGGGAGCCACCGGCCGGCCCGCGCCGACCGGCGAGCGGTTCACCGCGACCGACCCGGAAACCGGGGTACGCATGGAGCTGGTCCTCGGCTCGACGCCCTGGGGCACCCGGATCTCGTACGCGCTGAGCGGGTTGTCCGGCCCCAAGATGTGCCGGTTGGTGGCGATCCACAAGACCGGGGCCACCGAGGCGCTCTCCAGTTGGAAGGTGCCACCGGGTGGCTACGGCACGAAGAGCCAGCCCAACCCGCTGACCCTGGAGACCGCCATGGCCAGCGGCCTGGAGGACATCGTCGGGTTCCAGGTGCAGGTGATCGACGACGACGGGTCGGTGGACGCGCTGGTGACCGTCCCGGCCTGACCGGACACGGTCTGGGAGTCGAGCTTCCGGCGCGGGGCCCGGGAGTTTTCCACACCGCAGGGCCGAGCGTGCCCCGGCGCCGCCACGGCTCGGATAATTGCGCGCCCGAATCGCGCCCGGCCGAAGCCGCAGAGGTTTTGCCGGGCGGCGAAAAGCACGTGGTCACGACGGCTTCTGATTTTGTACGTACGGCGCGGGGCAGAAGTTCAGGGTTTTCGCTGTGAAATTGTCCACCACGAATTGGCTCAACCGGGCGGCCGAGGTGGCCGTACATACCGGCAACCTGTCCAACAGAGGAGGGGACGTGGCACCGACGAAGCGTACCGGTGTGGTGTTGGCCGGCGCGGCGCTGGCCGCGTTGACGGCCTGCGCACCAGCGGGAACCACCCCGAACACCAGTGCCGCCGGCAACGTGCGGCCGGCGGTGAACGCGGCCGCCGAACCGACCCCGGACCCCGCCGCCGAACCGACCTCGCCACCCGTCGAGGTGGCCGATGTGGACATCACCGCCGGCCTGGTCGGCAAGCGGGTCTCCCGGATGGGTCAGGTGGTGACCGACGACAAGGGCTGGGTGCTCTACCGCTTCGACCGGGACTCGGCGAAGCCGCCGAAGACCAACTGCTCGGGCGAGTGTGCCCGGGTGTGGCCGCCGGCGCTCACCAACGGCACGCCGAAGCTCAAGGGCGTTCCCGCCGACAGGGTGGGCACGGTCGTCCGGCCCGACGGCACCAGGCAGATCACCATCGGCGGCTGGCCGGTGTACCGCTACATCGGTGACAAGTTGCCCGGGCAGTGGAAGGGCCAGGGCGTCGGCGGTACCTGGTTCGTGGTGACCCCGACCGGCACCAAGAACCTCAGCTGCCTGCCGACCGGCAAGCCGAAGCCGGTCGCCCCGCCGCCGGCCGAGACCGAGGCTCAGACCGGGCCCGGCTACTGACCACCCGACCACGGGTGCTGTCCCACAGACCCGGCGGCCGGCCGTTGCCAGGGTAGGCGCGGTCGGTCGCCGCCATGATCCCGGACGTGACGCGCGGCAACCGTCGCTGTCCGGCTGCGACGCCGACCCGGTGAAGGGTCGGTGTCGCGGCCTTTCCGGGCCGGTTCGACAGGCCACACAGGAGGGTCGTCCCGACCGTCGGCGACAGCCACCGGCCGCCCCGCCGATGGTTAGCCCTCCGAAACATAATTTCCTTTTAAGTGGACCTCAAGAGATCCCTATCTTCCCTACCACGGTTTGACTCTCAGCCAACGCATTCCGTACGGTTTTTTTCGCACCGTTACCGGCTGAATATCAGGAAAGGCGGGAAGATGGAGACGATATACGCGTTGCCACGCGGCGACTACGATCGTCCCTCCGTTTCGCCGATCTCCGTGGCCGGCGCCGCGCCCGGTGACCCCCGCCGGGTCGACAGCGCACCGATCGCCGGCATCCGGGCCCGCCTCCTCACCGGCCCGCCCAGCATCCCACCCCCGCCGAGGACCCTCCGGTCGTCGGCGCCACCAGCCTGGTCCCGCTGAAATCCGACCTCGCTGACCAAGTCCTCTAAGGAAGAGGTGGCACCACGTGAAGAACACCCCCGTCCGCTCCTCACGGCGGCGCTCGAACCGACCACCACGCAACAAGCGCCTGATCGCCGTGCTGGCCACGCTGGGCGTGTTCGGCGCGATCGTCACGGTCACCCAGGTCTCGAACGCCGGCACCTGGGGCCGTAACCGGCCCTCCGCGGCCAAGCCCTGCCCGACCGCCCCGGCCCCGGCGACGAGCGCGCCGACCGGCACCCCCGGCACGGCGAACCCGTCCTCCTCGGCCGCCGCCGAGGGTCCGGGCACGGCGGCGAAGCCGCAGACCCGGTCGTACCACGACCACGGTGCCGTGCAGCACCCCGGTGACGGGCAGGAGCCGGGCACCCTGGCCCAGCGCGGCCGGCCGGGCGGTGGCGGTGCCAACTGCACCCCCAGCCCGGGTACCAGCAGCAGCCCCGCACCGGGCAACCCGGCCGCGCTGGAGCCGCTCGGCGCGGACTGCTCGGACAGCGACCTCCAGACGCACGACGGCTTCCAGAACGGCCCCCGCTGCGTCGGCACCGCGTTCGGCGAGGTCGGTGCCCCCGAGCAGAACCCGTCGCTGCTGATCACGCAGGCGCCGAACTCGGTCCGGGTCAACCAGCAGTTCACGCTCCGGGTCAGCACCCGCAACCTGGTCCGGGACCGGTTCCTGCCGGCCGGGCAGGGTGGCTACTACAAGGAGAGCTCCTTCCTCACCGAGGAGGGCCTGGTCCGTGGCCACTTCCACTCCGCCTGCCGGATGCTGAGCAGCAACCGCGCCGCGCCGGACCCGGCGCCGGTCCCGGCGTTCTTCGTGGCGACCGAGGACGGCCGGGGTGGTGCCCAGCCGGACACCGTCACGGTGACCGTGCCGGGGCTGACCCAGCGGGGTATCGCGCAGTGCGCCGTGTGGGCCGGTGACGGCTCGCACCGGATCCCGATGATGACCCGCGCCAACCAGGTGCCGGCCTTCGACGTTGTGCGGATCACCGTCAGGTGATCCCGGCCGGCCCCGGCCGGCCGGCGGCCGCAGCGGTGAAACGCTCCCGCCACATCCCGCACCAGCGGCGGTAACCGGTCCCCAACCCCGCCGCCGCCAGGGAAGTCCGACGACCAGAGAGCCGAGAGGAGGAGGACGGATCGGACCGACCTGACACCGCTACAGGCCGGACGGCACCGGAACGCGCACGGGCGTTCCGGTGCCGTCCCGTTTGCGGCCTGTCCCGATTGCGGCGCTGTCCGGTTGCGGCGCTGTCCGGTTGCGGCGCTTTCCCGTTCCGGTGTCGGTTCGGGCTGGCGCCGGTCGGCGGATGGGGTAGTCCGGTCACTCCCCCGGCCGGGACGCTCCGGCGGCCGGCCAGCCGTTGCGGACCGCCCGGTCCCGCGTGGCAGAGTGTCCGGGTGACCGCCACCGGGCCGACCGCGAGCCGGCTGCTCCGCCCGCCGGAGCGCTACCACCTCGAAAGTTCGGTGGGATCGCTGGCGATGGGGGCACACGATCCCTGCGCCCGGTTCGTCGACGGCACCTTCTGGTGGGCCAGCAACACCCCGGACGGGCCGGGGACGCTGGCGCTGCGCCGGGTCGGCGGTGACCTGGTCGCCGAGGGCTACGGGCCGGGCGGTGACCGGGTGGTGGACCGGGCCGACGCGGTGGCCGGGTTCCGCGACGACCTGACCGGCTTCGACCGGCTCGCCGCCGGGCACCCGCTGGTGGCGCGGCTGGCCGGCACCCATCGGGGGCTGCGGCTGCCGGCCACCGGACAGATCTTCCCCCGGCTGCTGCGGGCGATCCTGGAGCAGAAGGTCACCGGCAAGGAGGCGTTCCGGGCGTACTCCGCGACGGTGCGCCGGTTCGGGGTACCCGCGCCCGGGCCGCTGCCCCGACTCTGGGTACCGCCCGAGCCGGCGGTGATCGCCGTCCAGCCGTACTGGGTGTTCCACCCGTTCGGGGTGGAGCAGCGGCGGGCGGAGACGCTGCGCCGGGCGGCGGCCGAGGCGGATCGACTGGAGCGCTGCGCCGACCCGGCGGAGGCGACCCGTCGGCTCACCGCCATCGTCGGGATCGGCCCGTGGACGGCCGCCGAGGTGGTCCGGATCGCCTTCGGGGACCCGGACGCGGTGAGCGTCGGCGACTACCACATCCCGAACATGGTCGCCTGGGCGCTGGCCGGCGAGGTACGCGGTGACGACGCCCGGATGCTTGCCCTGCTGGAGCCGTTCCGGGGCCACCGTGGTCGGGTCTGCCGGCTGCTGGAGGCCGGTGGCCACCACGCGCCCCGGTTCGGTCCCCGGATGCCGCTGCGCTCCTTCGCCCGGTTCTGACCGCCGAGTCACCGGCACCCCCGGCACCCGCCCGACCGGACGTCAGCGGGTGGCGGCCAGCCGGCGGAGCACCGAGGCGCAGCGCCAGGCGTACCCGCGCTGGAAGATCGGCAGCAGCGGACCGGCGGCTCGGGTCAGCGGGGTGGCCGGCCGGCTGAACGCGGTGACGCTGAACCACACCCCGCCGTCGTCGAGGCGCTCCACCAGGAACGCCTCCTCACCGCGTACCGGGTGTCCGGGCAGGGTGCCGTAGCCGAAGCCGGCCCGGTGCTCGTCGCGTACCGTCCAGACCACCTGGCAGGGCGCGGCCAGCCGGAGCCGACCCAGCCCGAGGCCGGCGGTGACCGTGCAGCCCGGCTCGGCCCGGGGCGCACTGGCGTCGATCCGCACCCCCATGGCCCGGTGCATCCGCCAGGTGAGCACCGCCTCGCCGGCCGCCTCGAACCCGTCCGGGGGCAGCACGGCGCGGTAGCGCAGGTGCCGGTATCCGGACGGCAGTTGGCCGGTACGGGTGGCACCGACCTCCGGATAGGTCAGTCCGGGCATCGCCTGGCCCTCCTCGGGTACCCGTCGGTTCGCCACGGGTACGGTGTCGGTTCCGCCCGGCAGCCTAACCGGTGGGACACCCACCGGCCGGTGCGGCCGGGGCCTGGGCGGAGCTGGTTGCCTGCGGGGATGTCCGCGCAACCGCCTCCCCTGTCGGAGAGCACCGCCCCACCCGGCCCGATCGTCGTGCAGCGGGCAACGGTCGCCGACGCCGGTGAGATCCTCACCGTGCAGCGAGCCGCCTATCTGAGCGAGGCGCAGCGCTACGCGGATCCGTGGCTGCCGCCGCTCACCGAGACGCTGGCCGAGATCCGGGCCGTACTGGCGCAGCCGCCCGGGACCGGCGTGGTGCTGGCCGCCCGGCTCGATGCCCGGCTCGTCGGCGCCGTCCGGGCCCGGTTCCAGGACGGGACCGGGCAGGTCGGGCGGCTCGCCGTCGCCCCGGATCTGCAGGGCCGGGGAATCGGCGGCCGGCTGCTGCACGCGGTCGAGCGCGCCTGCCCGGACCGGGTACGCCGGTTCGAGCTGTTCACCGGCGCCGACAGCGCGGAGAACCTGCGGCTGTACCGCCGGCACGGGTACGTCGACTACGCGCACCGGCCGCTGGACACCGGCCCCGGACTGGTCTACCTGGAGAAGTACCGCAGCCCCGCCGACGGTTCAGCCGGCGACCGAGAGTAGCGCCTCGGCGACTGTGGTACGGCTGTTCAGCACGGTCCGGCCGGTCCGGTGCGTGGTCACCAGACCGGCGGCCCGGAGTACGGCGAGGTGCTGCGACACGCCCCCGGCGGTAAGTCCGGTACGCCGGGCCAGTTCGGTGGTGGAGAGCGGTGACCGCATCTCGGCGAGTACCCGGGCCCGGCCCCGGCCGAGGACCGCGGCCAGGCTGTCGGGCGCCTGTCGGGGTGTCTCCCAGAGCGTGGCGATGCCCCGGGCCGGGTACGCGAGCTGCGGCGCCGGCCCGGCCGCGACGCTCGCCACCGACGGCCAGACGAACACCGACGGGATCAGCACCAGTCCGTTCCCGTCCGGTACGTCGGCGGCGGTGCAGTGCTGCTGTGCGATGGCCAGCGTCTCCCCCTCCCAGCGGACCTGCTGGTGCAGGTCGTTGAGGAGTCCGGCGGCACCGTCGGCGGCGAGCCGCCGGGCCCGGTGGTGCACCTCGGCGTCGAGCAGCAGCCGGATCCGGGCCCAGTCGGGGGCGAGCGCGATCCGCCAGTACCGGACGATCTCGTCGGCGATCCGGCGCAGCCCGTCGGCCGGGTCGGCGTAGAGCGCACGCACCGCCGGGGCGTCCCGGCCGGGGTAGCTGTCGAGGTCAGCCCGGACGACCTCGGCCGGGGTGGCCAGCAGCATCCCGAGTTCGGTGTCGAGGTCCGGGCTGAGTCCCCCGGGTGCCGGGGTGAGAAAGTCGGGCAGGTAGTGCGGCCGGCCCGGGATCAACTGCCAGAGCAGCCCGCCCTGGGCCGTCGAGGCAGCGCCGCCCGGGCCGGGAAACCCGGTTCCGCCGGCCGGGCCGGGGAAGCCCGTTCCGCTGCCCGGGCCGGGAAACCTGCCACCGCCGGCCGGGCCGGGGAAGCCGGTTGCAGGGATCAGGCCGGCGTCGACGAGCCGGGGGCGTACCCGGGTCGCCCAGGGCAGGTGCACGGCGTGGTCGCCGGCGTCGCGCAGCACCCGGACGCTCGTCGCGACCTCCCAGAGGCAGGAGACCGCGAAGCGGATCCGGGCAACGGCACCGCCCGGCAGACCGATGGAGACCACGTCGACCTCTCGTTTTAGGCAGGACTGAAAGAATACGGCGACCGGCGCGGGCGGCGGAGACTACCGACCATGACTGATCAACGTTCCCGCGCCGAACTGTTCCGTTCCCTGCACGTCCCGGCCGATCCGGTGGTGCTGGTCAACGTCTGGGACGCGGCGGGTGCCCGGATCGTGGCGGCGGCCGGCGCGCGGGCGGTCGCGACGACCAGCGCCGGGGTGGCGTGGAGCCTCGGCGCCCCGGACGGCGACCTCCTCGGCCGGCAGCCGGCCACCGAACTCGTCGGGCGGGTCGCCTCGGCGGTTCCGGTGCCGGTCACCGCCGACATCGAGTCCGGTTTCGGGGCCACCGCGGAGCAGGTCGCCGAGACCGTCCGCGAAGTGCTGGCCGCCGGTGCCGTCGGGGTGAACCTCGAGGACGCGGCGCCGGGTGGCGCCCCGGGACTGCGCGAGGTCGCCGACCAGTCGGCCCGGCTGGCCGCCGCCCGGGCCGTCGCGGACGAGGTCGGGATTCCGCTGTACGTCAACGCCCGGATCGACACCTTCCTGCGGGGTACCGGCGGGGTGCCGGAGACCCTCGACCGGGCCGCCCACTATCTCCGGGCCGGTGCCGACGGCATCTTCGTGCCCGGCGTCGTCGACCCGGAGACGGTGGCGGCACTTGTCGCCGGCATTCCGGCACCGCTGAACATCCTCGCCGGTCCCGGCGCACCGGCGGTACCCGAGTTGGCCCGGCTCGGGGTGGCCCGGGTCAGCCTCGGCTCGGCGGTGGCCGAGGCGGCGTACGCGGTGGTCCGGCGGGCCGCCGAGGCGGCGTACGGTTCGGGCGGTTACGACGCCCTCGCCGGTGCCCTGGACTACGGGGCGGTGAACGAGCTGATGCGGCGCTGACCCCGGTACCGCTGCCCGCCGCCGGGCCAGCTGGGGGTTCGCCGCCGCTCGGCGGTGGATCCCCGCGGAGGATGGGGAACGATGGTGGAATGTCGAACACCGCAGAGGGCAGCAAGGCGAGTGGCGCAGGCACCGCCAGCGACGCCAGCAACGCCACCGAGGGCAGCTACGTCAACCCGGGTGGGGAGTTCACCCGGGACCAGCGATACATCGCCACCCGGATCACCGCCGACGGGCGGGACGGCTATCCGGTGGAGCCGGGCCGCTACCGGCTGGTGGTGAGCCGGGCCTGCCCGTGGGCCAACCGGGTGATCATCGTCCGCCGGCTGCTCGGCCTGGAGGACGTGTTGTCGATGGGCATCGCCGGGCCGACCCACGACGCCCGGAGCTGGACGTTCGACCTCGATCCGGACGGCCGGGACCCGGTGCTGGGTATCGAGCGGCTCCAGGAGGCGTTCTTCGCCCGGTTCCCCGGCTACGAGCGCGGGATCACGGTGCCGGCGATCGTGGACGTGCCGACCGGACAGGTGGTGACGAACGACTTCGACCAGATGACCATCGACCTGTCGACGCAGTGGCGGGCGTACCACCGCTCCGGTGCGCCCGACCTTTATCCCGAGGCGTTGCGCGCGGAGGTCGACGAGGTGAACGCGGTCGTCTTCACCGACGTCAACAACGGGGTCTACCGGTGCGGCTTCGCCGGCAGCCAGGAGGCGTACGAGAAGGCGTACCGGCGGCTCTTCGACCGGCTGGACTGGCTCTCGGCGCGGCTGGAGGGGCAGCGCTACCTGGTCGGGGACACCATCACCGAGGCCGACATCCGGCTCTTCACCACCCTGGTCCGGTTCGACGCGGTCTACCACGGGCACTTCAAGTGCAACCGGCAGAAGCTGTCCGAGCAGCCGGTGCTGTGGGCGTACGCCCGGGACCTGTTCAGTACGCCGGGCTTCGGCGACACCATCGACTTCGACCACATCAAGCGGCACTACTACGAGGTGCACCGGGACATCAACCCGACCGGGATCGTGCCGGCCGGGCCGGATCTGCGCAACTGGCTGGAGCCGCACGGCCGGGAGGCGCTCGGCGGCCGCCCGTTCGGGGACGGTACCCCGCCGCCACCACCGCCGGCCGACGAGACCGTACCGGCCGGGCACACCCCACTCGCCGGCTGACGCGTTAGGAAGGGCCCCCGCTTATGCAAAAAGCGATAAGCGGGGGCCCTTCCTTGCAGTGCAAAGCGGCTTCGGCGGGATGTGTGAAATGAGAGGCTTGTCGGTGTTGGCGATCGGTCGGGCGGAGCCGGCCGGCACGGCGAGCGGGGGCGGCGTGGCGAGCAAGGAAGCGGTGCTGCACCTGGTCGGCCTGGGCCGCAGCTACCAGGAGATCGGTGCCGAGTTGGGCATCCCGGCCGGACAGGCGTACCTGATCGGCACCGGGATCCCGGCCGACGGCGGCGGCACGGTGACCCGGGCGCAACGGCGGCGCCCCGGCGTCCTGCAGTCCCGCACCCAGGCCCTGGTGAACCCGCGCGAGTTCAACCCGACGTCGTCGTCCCAGGTGCACGACTGGATGCGGGAGCGGGCCCGGGTCGACGGACTGGGCCGACCCGGCCGGTAGCGAACGGGTCCGCCGCGGCGGGTCAGCGCCGGCGGTGGGGCCATCGAGGACAGGAGGCGCAGGTGCGGGGTCTACCGATCGGCTCGTGGCCGGTCTGGCGGCAGCTCACCGGTCCGGACCGGACCGGGCGGGCGGCCTCGGTGAAGTCGCGGCACAGCGCCGAACTGCGCGCCCGGACCGCCGACGCCGACCGGGTGGTGAAGTCGGTCTGCCCGTACTGCGCGGTCGGCTGCGCCCAGAACGTCTACGTCCGCGACAACCGGGTGGTGCAGATCGAGGGGGACCCGGACTCGCCGGTGAGCCAGGGACGGCTCTGCCCGAAGGGCGCCGCCTCGCTGCAACTGACCACCGACCCTGGCCGGTTGGACCGGGTGCGCTACCGCCCGCCGTACGCCACGCAGTGGCAGGACCTCGACCTCGACACCGCGATGGAGATGATCGCCGAGCGGGTGATCCGGACCCGGCGGGAGACCTGGCAGGAGGAGCACGAGGGGGTCCGGGTGGCCCGGACGATGGGCATCGCCAGCCTCGGCGGCGCCACCCTGGACAACGAGGAGAACTATCTGATCAAGAAGCTCCTCACCGCACTCGGGGTGGTGCAGGTGGAGAACCAGGCCCGGGTCTGCCACAGCTCCACCGTGATCGGCCTCGGCACGTCCTTCGGGCGGGGCGGCGCGACCACCTTCATGCAGGACCTCCAGCACGCCGACTGCATCGTGATCGAGGGCTCCAACTTCGCCGAGGCGCACCCGGTGGGTTTCCAGTGGGTGCTGGCGGCGAAGGCCCGGGGCGCCACGGTCATCCACGTCGACCCCCGGTTCACCCGGACCAGTGCGCTGGCCGACCTTTACGTGCCGATCCGGGCCGGCACCGACATCGCGTTCCTCGGCGGGATCATCAACCACGTCCTGACCGAGGAGAAGGACTTCCGGGAGTACGTGCTGGCGTACACGAACGCCGCCACGATCATCGACGAGCGGTTCCAGGACACCGAGGACCTGGACGGGCTCTTCTCCGGCTTCGACCCGGACAGCCACACCTACCGCGAGGAGAGCTGGCAGTACGAGGGCGTGCAACTGGTCTCGGCGACCGGTGAGCGGGACAGCCAGTTCGAGGCCAGGGTCGCCAGCGGGCACCGCCTCCAGGACGACCCGAAACGGGCGACGGAACACGACGGGGCGGGCGCCGGCCGGGGCGAGAAGTTCGGCTCCGGCAGCGCCGCCCTGGACGGCAGGCCCCACCGCGACCCGACGCTGTCGGACCCGCGCTGCGTCTACCAGATCCTCAAGCGGCACTTCGCCCGCTACACCCCGGAGATGGTCGAGCGGGTCTGCGGCATCCCACCGGACGTCTTCGCGCAGGTCTGCCGGCACCTGGTGGAGAACTCCGGCCCGGAACGGACCAGCGAGTTCGTCTACGCGGTCGGCTGGACCCAGCACTCCGACGGCTCGCAGGTGATCCGCTCGGCCAGCATCCTGCAACTGCTGCTCGGCAACATCGGCCGGCCCGGCGGCGGCATCCAGGCGCTGCGCGGGCACGCCAGCATCCAGGGCTCGACCGACATCCCGACGCTGTTCAACCTGCTGCCCGGCTACATTCCGATGCCGCACGCGCACAAGACCCAGACCCTCGCCGACTTCATCGTCGCCGACACCGCCCGGAAGGGGTTCTGGGCGAACATGCGGGCCTACACGGTCAGCCTGCTGAAGGCGTGGTGGGGTGCGACAGCCCGCCCGGAGAACGACTTCTGTTTCGACTACCTGCCCCGGCTGACCGGCAGCCACTCGCACTACGACACCGTGCTGGAGCAGCTCGAAGGCAACTGCAAGGGCTACTTCCTGCTCGGCGAGAACCCGGCCGTCGGCTCGGCGAACGCCCGGATGCAGCGGCTCGGGATGGCCAAACTGGACTGGCTGGTCGTCCGGGACTTCCACCTGATCGAGAGCGCCACCTGGTGGCAGGACGGGCCGGAGATCGCCTCCGGCGAACTGGTGACCGAGGAGATCGGCACCGAGGTCTTCCTGCTGCCGGCGGCGGCGCACACCGAGAAGGACGGCAGCTTCACCAACACCAACCGGCTGCTCCAGTGGCGCCACCAGGCGGTCGAGCCGGCCGGCGACCGGCGCAGCGACCTCTGGTTCATGTACCACCTGGGCCGGATCATCCGGCAGAAGCTGGCCGGCTCGACCGACCCGAAGGATCGGCCGATCCTCGATCTGACCTGGGACTACCCGACCATCGGGCGGACGGCCGAGCCGGACGCCGAGGCGGTGCTCGCCGAGATCAACGGCTGGGACGCGGACGGACGGCCGCTGTCGGCGTACACCGAACTCGCCGACGACGGGTCGACGGTCTGCGGCTGCTGGATCTACTGCGGGGTGTACAAGGACGGCATCAACCAGGCCGCCCGGCGCAAGCCGGCGCAGGAGCAGAGCTGGGTCTCCCCGGAGTGGGCCTGGGCCTGGCCGGCGAACCGGCGGATGCTCTACAACCGGGCCTCGGCCAGGCCGGACGGACGGCCGTGGAGCGAGCGGAAGAAATACGTCTGGTGGGACGCCGACGCCGGCCGGTGGACCGGGTACGACACGGCCGACTTCGAGCCGACCAAGCCACCGGACTACGTGCCACCGGACGACGCCCGGGGCATCGCCGCGCTGCGCGGCACCGACGCGTTCATCATGCAGGCCGACGGGCTCGGCTGGCTCTTCGCGCCGACCGGGGTCTCCGACGGCCCGCTGCCGGCACACTACGAGCCGCAGGACTCCCCTGTGGACAATGCGCTCTACGGCCAGCAGCGCAACCCGGCCCGGCTGCTCCGGCCACACGAGCAGAACAAGTACCACCCGAACGGCTCGCAGCGCGGCGCGCAGACCTTCCCGTACGTGGTGACGACGTACCGGCTCACCGAACACTTCACGGCCGGCGGGATGAGCCGGAACGCGCCGTACCTGGCCGAGTTGCAGCCGGAGTTCTTCTGCGAGGTCTCCCCCGAACTGGCCGCCGAACGCGGGCTGGTGCACTGCGACTGGGCCACCATCGTCACCGCCCGGAGCGCCATCGAGGCCCGGGTGCTGGTGACCGAGCGGATCGCACCGCTGCGCGTCGACGGGCGGGTGGTGCACCAGATCGGCCTGCCGTTCCACTGGGGACCGAACGGCCACAGCCGGGGCGACGCGGCCAACGAACTCAGCTCGATCGTGCTGGACCCGAACTCGCACATCCAGGAGAGCAAGGCGTTCTCCGCCGACATCCGCCCCGGGCGGCGGCCCCGGGGGCCGGAGCGGGTGGCGCTGGTCCGCGACTACCAGCGGCGGGCCGGGATCACCGTCGCGACCGGAACGGAGGTGTGAGCCGATGTCCGCCGACCTGCGCGAGGCGACCGGGGAGCAGCGCGACCCGGCCACCGCCGGCGGGTACGCCGAGCCGCCGGAACGGGTCGGCTTCTTCACCGACACGAGCGTCTGCATCGGCTGCAAGGCGTGCGAGGTGGCCTGCAAGGAGTGGAACGCGATCCCGGAGGACGGGCTGACCTTCACCGGCATGTCGTACGACAACACCGGCCAGCTCGACGCGAACAGCTGGCGGCACGTCGCCTTCGTCGAGCAGCCCCGCCGGCTCGGCCGGCAGGAGACGCATCTCGCCCCGGCCGAGGTGCCCACCGCACTGCGCCGGGCGGCCGGCGGCCGGACCGCGGTCTCGCTCGGCATGCCCGGGTCGGCACCGCCGGACGGGCACGTCGACGCCGTACCGGGGATGGACTTCCGCTGGCTGATGTCCTCCGACGTCTGCAAGCACTGCACGCACGCCGCCTGCCTGGACGTCTGCCCGACCGGCTCGCTCTTCCGCACCGAGTTCGGCACGGTGGTGGTGCAGCAGGACATCTGCAACGGCTGCGGCTACTGCGTGCCGGCCTGCCCGTTCGGGGTGCTCGACGTGCGCGAGGGCGACGGCCGGGTCTGGAAGTGCACCCTCTGCTACGACCGGCTCTCGGTCGGCCAGGAACCGGCCTGTGCCAAGAGCTGCCCCACCGACTCGATCCAGTTCGGTGAACTCTCCGAACTGCGCGCCCGGGCCGCCGCCCGGGTGTCGGACCTGCACGACGCCGGGGTCGACAGCGCGCGGCTCTACGGCGCCGACCCGTACGACGGGGTGGGCGGGGCCGGCGCGTTCTTCCTGCTGCTCGACGAGCCCGAGGTGTACGGGTTGCCACCCGACCCGGTCGTCACCACCCGGGACCTGCCGGCGATGTGGCGCCGGACCGCGCTTGTCGCCGCCGGGCTGCTGGCCACCCTGGTCGCCGTGTCACTTCCCGGAGCCCGCCGATGACCCACACCGACGTACGCCTCGACAACACACCCGACCTGCCGGTGGAGCGGGACGCGCTGATCGGCTCCGCCGGCCGCCCGGAACGGCGGCAGCGCGGCGAGCGGCTGATGGTGCCGAGGGCCGAGTTCCGGTCGTACTACGGCCGGCCGGTGCTCAAGCCGCCGACCTGGCACGCGTCGGACATCGCCGGTTACCTCTTCCTCGGCGGGCTGGCCGGCGCCTCCTCGACCCTGGCCGCCGCGGCCGATCTCACCGGCCGGCCAGGGCTGGCCCGGGGCCTGAAGGCGGGTGCGGCGGTCGCGCTGGGCGGCTCGCTCTACAGCCTGGTGCACGACCTCGGCCGCCCGGAACGGTTCCTGCACATGCTGCGGGTGGTCAAGGTGACCTCGCCGATGAGCGTCGGCTCCTGGCTGCTCGCCGGGTACGGCCCGTTGACACTGCTCGCCGCCGGCAGCGCGGTCACCGGTCGGCTGCCCCGGCTCGGCATGCTCGGCACGCTCGGCGCCGCCGCGCTCGGGCCGACCATCGCCTCGTACACCGCGACGCTCTTCGCGGACACCGCCGTACCGGTCTGGCACGAGGGGTACCGGGATCTGCCGGTGCTCTTCGTGGGCTCGGCGGCGGCTTCGGCCGGGGCGCTGGGCCTGCTCGCCGCTCCGGCGGCGGAGACCGGGCCGGCCCGCCGGGCGGCACTGCTCGGCACCGCCGCCGAACTCGTGGCGGCGTACCGGATGGAGCGCCGGCTCGGCATGGTCGGCGAACCGCTGCGGCAGGGCCTGTCCGGCGGGTTGCTGCGGGCCGGCAAGCTGCTCTGCACGGCGGGTGCGCTGGCGGCGGCGGCCGGCGGCGGCGGGCGTAACCGGGCGGTCACGGCGGCCGGCGCGGCGGCGCTGCTGGCCGGCTCTATCTGCCTCCGGTTCGGGATCTTCGAGGCGGGGATGGCCTCGGCCCGGGATCCGAAATACACGGTGCAGCCGCAGCGGGAGCGGCTGGCGGCCCGCACCGGCCGGCGGGGGCGCCGGTCATGAGGGCCGTGACCAGGTTCCTGCCGTTCGCCGGCATCGTGCTCGGCACCTGCGCGGCGGCCATCCTCGCCGGGCGGCGCCGGACGGTCCCGACGCGCCGGCCCGGCCGCCGTCGCTGAACCCCACGCCGGGGCCGGCCGTCGGGCTCGGTCAGGCACCGCTGGTGGCCGGGGCGTCGATCTCCGGCGGGCCGGCGACCATCGCGAACAGTACGACGCGGACCGCCTGGTAGAGGTCCTGCCGGCTCTGTTCGCTCCCCGGAGCCGGTGCGGTGAGCGAACCGGCGCCGACGGACGCGCCGCCACCGGCCTATGTCGGCAGCACCGCCTGGCGGGGCGTGACGGACGAGCCCTGGACCGGCGAGTTGCTGGTGGCGATCACCTGGGCGCCGGGCGTCGAGTTCGGGATGGTGCCACTCGGTGACGGCCGGGTCTACTGGTTCGGCGCGGTGCACGCCCCTGCGGGCCGGCGTGAGGCCGACGAGATGGAGACGGTCCGGGAACACTTCGGGGCGTGGCACAGACCGATCCCGGAACTGCTGGACGCGACCAGCCCACATGGGGTGCTCCGCAACGACCTCTACCACCTCGGCACCCCGCTGGGCAGCTACGTGACGGGAGCCGTCGCACTCCTCGGCGATGCCGCGCACGCAATGACGCCGAACCTGGGCCAGGGCGCCGCCCAGGCGATCGAGGACGCGGTGGTACTTGGACTGAGCCTGGCCGGTGGGACGGCGGTGTCGAGCGGGCTGGCCCGGTACGACGCGGAACGGCGCCCCCGCAGCCAGCAGGTTGCCCGGGCCTCGTACCTGATCGGTCGGTTCGGCCAGCAGTTGCGCAATCCGCTGGCGGTGGGACTACGCAACGTGATGATACGGCTGACTCCACCCCGGGTCGCGCTTCGCTCGATGGCCCGGTACGCGGACTGGCGCCCGCCCGCCGAGACAGCTTCCTGAGCTGCGGCCTCGGGGGCGGCAATACCAGAAAAAGCCCCATATCCGACGCGAGATGAATCGACCATTCACCTACATTCACCCACCATGTTGCCGTGGTCGCACGCCCGAACGTCCCGATTAGCCGCATAATGCTGCACAGGTCGCAGGGGCATCCGGCCCAAAGCGGCACAGAAGGAGCGAAAGGCCCGAACGTGAAGCTCACTTTCATTCGTAAGACCGCGCAGTCCCAGGTCAACAACTGCCCGTCGCTGTACCGCACGGACCGTGACACCTTCATCGTGCAGGGCTGGCGCGTCTCCGACCCGGAGGCGCTGGCCCAGCTCGACATCCCGGCGCACGAGACCGCGGTGGAGGTCCCGGCCGACGTGCTGGCCGAGATCGCGAAGGCGCTGTAACACAGCGACGACCCCGATAACGCAGCATCGGTTCACCAGGCCCGGCCGGCCGGACGTTCGCGGAGGTCGGCCAGGGTCACCGGGGTACGGGCCACCAGCAGCCGCTCCAGCGCCGCGATCGTGCCCACCTCCCCGAGTACGTCCACCCCGCCGACCTCGGCGCGATAGCGGTACGCCAGCCGGTAGAGGTACCTCCCGGCGATCCGCTCCACACTCACCTGCCACCGGCCGCAGCAGACGCACACCCAGCCCCGCATCCGGCGAAGATAGCTCTGACCTGCGGAAACAGCTCAGCCGAGGCGGTCGGCGCGAAACTGGTGGGCCGGATGGGGCTGATGGGACGGCCGGTACCGGCGCGGGGCACCCCGGTACGCCACCCATCTGGTTGACTTGGCCGGGTGGAACTGCCGATCAACCCGCCCGTCGAGCCGATGCTGGCCAGGAGCGTGCCGAAGATTCCCACCGGGCCGGGAATGAGCTACGAGCCGAAGTGGGACGGCTTCCGCTGCATCGTCTTCCGCGACGGTGACGAGGTCGAGCTGGCCAGCCGGGGCGGCAAGACGATGACCCGCTACTTTCCCGAGGTCGTCGCGCAGGCCCGGGCGCAGTTGCCGACCCGCTGCGCGGTCGACGGCGAGTTGATCGTGATCCGCCGGGACGGCCCGGACGGCGGGCCCCGGCTCGACTTCGAGCTGCTCAGCCAGCGCATCCATCCGGCCGCGTCCCGGGTCAACATGCTGGCCGAGACCACCCCGGCCGACCTGGTCGCCTTCGACCTGCTCGCCATCGGCGACGAGTCGCTCGTCGACCTGCCCTACGAGCGGCGCCGGGCCCGGCTCGTCGAGGAGCTGCGCGGGGTCGTACCCCCGGTGCACGTCACCCAGACCACCACCGACCCGGAGACGGCGGCCCGGTGGTTCGAGATCTTCGAGGGGGCCGGGCTGGACGGGTTGGTCGCCAAGCCCGCCGACATCCCCTACGAGCCGGGCAAGCGGCTGATGTTCAAGGTCAAGCACACCCGGACCGCCGACGTGGTGGTCGCCGGATTCCGCTGGCACAAGTCCGGTCCAGTGGTCGGTTCGCTGCTGCTCGGCCTGCACGACGAGGCCGGAACGCTGCACCACGTCGGCGTGTCGGCGTCGTTCAGCGCCGCCCGCCGGGCCGAGCTGCTCGACGAGCTGGCCCCCTACCGCGAGGGCGTCAAGGAGCACCCGTGGGTGCACGGCGACCACACCAGCGGGCAGCGCATCCCGGGCGGGCCGAGCCGGTGGTCCGGCACCAAGAGCCTGGAGTGGGAGCCGCTCCGCCCGGAACTGGTGGCCGAGGTCGGCTACGACGCCATGGAGGGCGACAGGTTCCGGCACACCGCCCAGTTCGTCCGCTGGCGGCCCGACCGGGAGCCGGCCTCCTGCGGGTACGACCAACTCGACCGCCCGATCCGGTTCGATGTCGACCAGGTGCTCCGCGGCGACCCGCTCGCCCCCGGCGCGTAGCCTGACGGTCGATACGATCACGGAGGATCTCTCTTGTCCCGCTCGCACCTTCGCCGGCTGCCCCTGGCCGGTCTCCTCGCCGTCGTGATGCTCGTCGCCGGCTGCACCATCCCGATCTTCCGGTCCGACGACGGCAGCGAGCGCGGTGGCCCGCAGGGCTCGTCGAACGGCGCGGGCACCGCCGACTGGAAGCCCTGTCCGGAGGTACCCCGCAAACTGGTCGGCCGGGGCGCGGCCAACATGCGGTACGACTGCGCCACCATCGCCGTACCCGCGGACTGGAGCCGGGCCGGCGGTGCCGGCGGAGGCGACGACAAGCTGGAGGTCTCGCTACTGCGGATCCGGTCGACGAAGCAGCAGGACCGGATCGGGTCGCTGCTGATCAACCCGGGCGGGCCGGGCGGTTCCGGCGTCGACTCGGCGGTCTACCTGTCGTTCGGAGCGAGCTTCGGTGGGCTGCCCGACGAGGTGACCCGGCGGTTCGACATCATCGGCTTCGACCCCCGGGGCGTGGGCCGCTCCTCCCCGGTCAAGTGTGTCTCCGACGCCGACCTGGACAGCACCTTCGGCTTCGAGCCGGACCCGGCGAGCCGGCAGGAGTTCGACGAGCTGGTGGCGCTGAACCGGAAAATCGGCGACGCCTGCGGGGCCAGGTACGGCGAGCGGCTGCGGCTCTACTCCACCGAGCAGGCCGCGCACGACATGGACGCGATCCGGGCCGCCGTCGGCGACGAGAAGCTGAGCTACCTCGGGTACTCCTACGGCACCCTGCTCGGCGCGACGTACGCCCAGCTCTTCCCGCGCAACGTCCGGGCGCTGGTGCTCGACGGCGCGGTCGACCCGAAGCAGGACATGGTGGCCGGTTCGGAGAGCCAGGCCAAGGGCTTCGAGCGGGCCTTCACCAACTTCACCAACTGGTGCGGGAAGAACCCGGGCCGCTGCCCGATCGCCCCGGATGCCCGGGGTGCGGTCACGGACGCGATGGAGAAGGCCCGGGTCTCCCCGGTACGCGGCGAGGGTGGCCGGGAGGCGACCGCCGGCTGGATCTTCTACGCGGTGATCTCCTCGCTCTACACCGAGTCCGGTTGGCAGAAGCTCGCCGCCGCGATCGACTCGCTGGCCGACGGGGACCCGAAGGAGGTCTTCGAACTCGCCGACTCGTACGCCGAGCGGGCTGAGGACGGCAGCTACACCAACCTCTTCGACGCCAACCTCTCGGTGAACTGCGCCGACGAGGAGAGCAAGATCGGCGTCGACCGGATCCGGTCGTTGCAGTCGGAGTGGCGCAAGAAATATCCGCTCTTCGGCGCCCCGCTCGCGGTGGGCATGTTGAGCTGCGAGTTCTGGCCCGGCCAGCGGGACCCGTACCCGACCGGCCCGGCGACCGGCGCCCCGCCGATCGTGGTGGTCGGCACCACAGGCGACCCGGCCACTCCCTACGAGCAGACGCCGAAGCTGGCCGAGATGCTCGACGTCGGCGTGGTGCTGACCTGGCAGGGCGAGGGGCACACCGCCTATCCGCAGACCCGCTGCATCAACAACGCCGTCGACGACTACCTGATCGACCTCAAGCCGCCGAGCGCCGGCACCACCTGTCCGGCCCGCTGACGCCGGCGGGGGCGGCGGCCGGCCGAGGCCGATGTGCCAGGGTGGGGTCATGAGTGAGCTGATCTTCCGGATCGCCCGCCGGGACGACGTACCGGCGATCGTCGCGATGCTGGTCGACGACGCGGTGGCGGCGAGCCGGGATCCGGCGGAACCGACCGGCGAGGAGGTGGACGCCGCCTACTGGGCCGGCTTCGAGGCGGTCGACGCCGACCCGCGCAACGAGTTGATCGTCGCCGAACTCGACGGCGAACCGGTCGGCACGATGCAGCTCACCTTCATTCCCGGGGTGAGCCGGCGCGGCGCCGAACGGATGCAGATCGAGGCGGTCCGGGTTCGGCGCGACCTGCGGGGCAAGGGGATCGGCCGCCGGATGATGCACTGGGCGGTGGACCAGGCCCGGGAACGCGGCTGCCGGCTGGTCCAGTTGACCACCGACAAACGCCGTGCCGAGGCGCACCGCTTCTATGCCTCGCTGGGCTTCGCGGCAAGTCACGAAGGCATGAAACTGGCACTCTGACGCCGACCACCGCCGGTCGCCCCGTGGCCATCGGAGCAGGCCACCGGGCGACCGGGGTGAGCCGTCAGCGGACGGTACGCACCGAGTTGGCCCGGGCGATCCGGTCCCGTACCCGCTCACGCAGCTCGGGCAGGCTCTCGGCCGACAGCCGCGCCCACGGGTCGAGCGTGCGGTTGTCCCGCTTGACCGGGCCGGCGACCGGATGGACCTCGCTCTCGGCGGGCAGCGGCACCCCGGGACAGGTCACATCGGACGGCCGCGAGTTGTGCAGCAGGAAGACGTTGACCATGCCGTCGACACACGGGTTGCCGTCGAGCGCGTACTGCCCGTGGAAGGTGGCGTCGTCGATCGAGACCATGCTGACGCCGGGCGCCGCCCGTACCGCCGCCCGCGCCTGCTCGTAGCCGGTCTGCGGGTCGAACTCGGCCTGCACCACCAGGATCTTCGAGGCGGCCGACGCGGGAAGGTTCGGCAGGGTCTGCCGGGGTGCGTCCGACCAGAAGCCGCACGGTTCGGAGAGCCCGTACGCCCAGCCGAACAGCGGGTATCGGGGGCCCTGCCGGTCGCTGAGCTTCCGGTACCAGGTGGCGGAGCGGGTGGGCTGGTCGCCGCAGGCGACGGAGACCCGGGTACCGGGGAACGTCACGTAGTCCTCGGGGACCTCGGTCGCGAGCCGCCGTACCGTCATCTCGGCCAGTGGCACGCCGTACTCCGACCGGGCCAGGGCGTCCAGCTCGGTACGCAGCGCAGCCGACACCCCTGCCTCGGGGGTCTCGCCGTTCATCTCCTGCGCCGCGACCGTGAAGACCAGGGTGGCGAGCAGCCATTGCAGTTGGCCGCCCATGCCGACGAAGAGGGCGTCGTAGTTGTCACCGGCGATGCCGAGAGTCTTGGCGTACTCCCGGGCCGCCTCCCAGGTCCGCGCCGCCTCGGCCGGGGTGTCACCGACGATCTCGGGGAACTGCCGCGCCGCCCAGGGCAGGTAGACGTCGTCGAGCTGCCGCTGCCCGATCATCGGGAACGCCTCGAAGGCCGCCTGGAGCCGGCCCTGCCAGTTGACGCTGGAGTCGAGCACCATCTTGCCGGTGCTGGCCGGGAAGAGCGAGGCGTACTTCGCACCCAGCCAGGTGCCGTAGGAGTAGCCGAGGAAGTGCAGGGTGGAGTCACCGAGCAGTTGCCGGATGAGTTCCATGTCGTACGCGGTCTGCCAGGTGGTGATGTACGGGGTCAACGCCTTGCTCTGGCAGGCCTCGGCGACGGCCCGGGGTGCCTTCTGGTGCTCGGCGGTGCTCTCCGGTGACCGGTCCCGGGCGTCCAGGTCGGTCCGGGTCGAGAGCCGGCCGGTCGGGATCTCGCAGACCAGTCCGAGTTGCCCGGGGGCCGTGCCGCCCTCGTGACCGGTGCCGCGCGGGTCCATGCCGACGAAGTCGTACCGCTCGTTCACGGCCGGCTGGAGCGCGGCCAGTGCTCCGGCAAGGGAGCTGCCCTGTGCCCCCGGGCCACCCGGGTTGGTCAGGATGGCGCCCAATCGCTCGCCGGTGGCCTTCGTCCGGCTGATCGAGACCGACAGGTCCACGCCCGCGCCGGGGTCCGCCCAGTCGCGGGGCACGGTGACCAGCGCACACTCCATCGGGCGGGCCTGCTCCGGTGGCGGGAAGAGGCAGTCACCCCAGCTGAGTTCCTGGTCGAGATAGCTGTCGAACGGGCTGGCAGCCTGGGCCACTACGGGGGTCGTGACCAGCGCGAGGACCAGGGTCGCCGGTGTCACCACACTTCTGACGATGCGGCGCACGGTACTCCCTCCAGTAGGAATCGGATGAAGAGAGCGTAGCCGGTCGTTTCAGGACGGTGACGATCATTGGGGTGAAGTCCCGACGCAATGCTCGATCATGGACCTTCGGTGCCCAGTCGTTCGGTGACCGCGATGTAGTCGACCAGGGCCTGCCGGGACCGGGCGAGCGTGTCGATGCGTTCGTCCAGCCCGTGCAGGCGGGCACGCAGCATCTCCAGGAGTTCGGGGCAGGGCTCCAGGTCGGGGGCGGTACCGGTGGCGCAGGGCAGCAGGTATCCGATCTCCTTTGTGGAGAGTCCGGCTTCCAGCAGGCGGGTGATCTGGGTGACGGTCGTGACGTCGTCGGCGCCGTACTCGCGGTAGCCGCTGCTTGCCCGCGCCGGTTCGAGCAGGCCCTGTGCCTCGTAGTAGCGCAACTGGTGCGTGTTGACCCCGGTCTGCCGGCTCAACTCCCCGATCAGCATGTGACCCACCGCTCCTTGACCTTCATACCGATGTGAAGGTTGACGATTCTGCCATGACCACCAAGACAACCCCGGTGACCGTCGTCGGGCTGGGCCTGATGGGCCAGGCGCTGGCCGGAACCTTCCTGCGCAACGGGCACCCCACGACGGTGTGGAACCGGACGGCGGCCAAGGCCGCTGAACTCGTCGACGCGGGCGCACGGCTCGCCGACTCCCCCGCCGACGCGGTGACAGCCAGCCCGCTCGTGATCGTCTGCGTCTCGAACTACGACGCCGTACACGAACTCCTCGACCCGCTGGGCGACGCCCTCGACGGTCGGGTCGTGGTGAACCTGACCTCGGGTACCTCGGCCGCGGCCCGGGAAACCGCCGACCGGGTGACCCGGCGGGGCGGCAGCTACCTGGACGGGGCGATCATGGCTGTTCCGCCGGCCATCGGTACGGCCGAGGCGACCCTCTTCTACAGCGGACCCCGATCCGCCTTCGACCGGCACGAGTCGACGCTACGACTGCTCGGCGCCGGTACCAGCTACCTCGGTCCCGACCACGGCCTCTCCGCGCTCTACGACGTGGCGTTGCTCGGCGTGATGTGGAGCGTGCTGAACAGCTTCCTCTCCGGTGCCGCCCTCGTCGGTACGGCCGGAGTGGACGCCTCGACGTTCGCCTCGATCGCCGGCCCGCTCGCCGGGACCGTACGCGACTGGCTGCCCGACCTGGCACGTCAGGTCGACAGTGCCGACTACACCGCCCGGGACTCGACAATCGACACCCACCTGGGCGCGATGGAGCACCTCGTGCACGAGAGTGAGTCGCTGGGCGTCAACGCCGACCTGCCGAGACTGGTGAAGGCCCTGGCCGACCGGGCCGTGGCCGACGGGCACGGTGGCAGCGACTACGCCGCGATGATCGAGCAGTTCCGCCGGCCCTCCGGGGTCCGACCGTAACCGCCGTTCTCGGCGCAGCCGGAGGCGGTCCGGAAAGCGGGTGCTGGCACGGTTGGATCCGGCCGGCACCCGCCAGCCGCTCACTCCTTGCGGTCGCGGTCCCGGGACGGCTGCACCCGCTTCGGCTCCCCCGGCATCTTCGGGTGGTCCGGCGGGTAGGGCAGGTCGCCGGAGCCCTCCCGGTCGTCCCGATCGGCCCACTCGAGCAGCGGGGTGATGTCCCAGGGGGCGTCGTCGATGCCGGCGTGTGGGTCACCGATCTTCGCCACCCGCTCGGGCACCGTCCTGAGGTCGAAGTCGTCCGGCTCGACGTCCGGCAGCTCGTCCCAGGTGACCGGGGTGGAGACGGTGGCCCGGGCGTTGGCCCGCAGCGAGTAGGCGCAGGCGATCGTCCGGTCCCGGGCCATCTGGTTGTAGTCGATGAAGACCTTCTCGCCGCGCTGCTCCTTCCACCAGGAGGTGGTGACCAGGTCGGGGCGGCGCCGTTCCACCTCCCGGGCGAACGCGATCACCGCCCGGCGTACCTCGGTGAAGGTCCAGCGGGGCTCGATCCGCAGATAGACGTGCACGCCCCGACCGCCGGAGGTCTTCGGCCAGCCGGTCGCGCCCAGCTCGTCCAGGAGTCCGTGCACCTCGCCGGCCGCCTCCACGGCGTCGGCGAAGTCGGTGCCGGGCTGCGGGTCGAGGTCGATTCGCAGCTCGTCGGGGCGGTCGACATCGTTGCCCCGGACCGGCCACGGGTGGAAGACCACGGTGCCCATCTGGGCGGCCCAGGCGACGTGCGCCAGGTCGGCCGGGCAGAGTTCGTCGGCGCTCCGGCCGCTCGGAAACTGGATCTTCGCGGTCTGGATCCAGGGCGGTACGCCCCGGGCCGGCACCCGCTTCTGATAGAACATCTCCCCCTCGATGCCCTCGGGGAAGCGCTGCAACGCCGTCGGCCGGTTGCCCAGCGCCCGCATGATCCCGTCGCCGACCGCGAGGTAGTAGTCGAACATGTCCTTCTTGGTGAACCCGCGACGGGGGAAGTAGACCCGGTCCGGGCTGCTCAGCCGTACCGTGTGCCCGGCCACCTCGACCTCGAGGGGCTTCGCCTTAGCGCTCCCACCAGCCATGCGCCGACCCTATGCCACAGGTCCGACGAAGGTGACCCGACACGGAGACGCCGCCGGCCAACGCGGCCGCTCAGGACACGGGCCGCTCGGGCAGAAGCCGCTCAGGAGACGGGTCGTTCAGGACCCGGGCCGGTCAGGCCAGGGGTCGCGCCTCGGGCTCCCGGCTGCCGTGCCGGTGCGCCTCCCAGACCTGGCAGAGCAGCACCAGCTTCTGCTCGAACCGGGGATCACGGTCGAGCAGGCCACCGTCGTAGGGGGCGGGCAGCCGCAGCGGCGCGGCCTCGACGAGATAGACCGCCACGACGGTACGGCCACGACGGCGCTCCGCCCGCACGTCGGCCACCCGCGACCAGGCCACGAACGGTCTGGTCCGGTACGCCCGGCCAGACAGTCCCACCTCGTCCAGCCGGACCCGGGTCCGGAGCCGGTCGGCGGCACCGCAGAGCACCCCGAGCGGGAGCGGGGCGAGCACGGCGACCCAGGCCAGCTCGGTCAGGTCTCCCTGGCCGGGCAGGGCACTCGCGAGCACGATCAGCGCGCCGCTGCCCAGGCCACCCCAACGCAGTCCCCGGACCACCGCCTGCCGCCAGGTCAGCCGGAACTCGGCCAGCACCGGCCGGTGCTCGCGTCGCCGTCTACTCCCGCCCGGCCAGGTGGCGGTCCGCATGTCCTCTCAACGACTCGACCGCCGGGCGGTGATTGACCAGCGGTTTCCCGCTGTTTTCCGACGGTTCCGCCGGCCTTAGCCGCCGGAGGATCTCCGTCGTACCGTAGGGGTATGGCTGACGACAGGGTCCTGAACGAGCAGGCAGACAGGCTGCCCACCACCGAGGAGGAGTGGCGGGCGCGGCTGCGCCCGGAGGAGTTCCGGGTGCTCCGCCAGGCGGGCACCGAACGCGCCTGGACCGGCGAGTACGTGCAGACCACGACCGCCGGCACCTACCGCTGCCGGGCCTGCGGGGCGGACCTCTTCTCCAGCGACACCAAGTTCGACTCGCACTGCGGCTGGCCGAGCTTCGACCAGGCGCTGCCCGGTGCCATCCGCTATCTCGAGGACCGCTCGCTCGGCATGCTCCGGATCGAGGTGCGCTGCGCCAACTGTGACTCGCACCTCGGGCACCGGTTCGACGGCGAGGGCTTCACCCCGACGAACGCCAGGTACTGCATCAACTCGATCTCGATGCGCCTCGACCCGTCGGCGACGTAGTATCACCGCAAAAGCGGTGAAACGGGGGAATTCGACATGGCGACCACCTGCGAGGTCTGCGGCAACGACTACTGGATGGCGTTCGAGGTACGCACGACGAGCGGAGACGTGCACACCTTCGACTCGTTCGAGTGTGCGGCGCACAAGCTCGCACCGGTCTGCGAGCACTGCGGCATCCGGATCATGGGCCACGGTGTCGAGGTCTCCGGCCGGTTCTTCTGCTGCGGCCACTGCGCCCGGGTCGTCGAGGGCGAGCGCGGAGCGGAGATCCGGGACGCCGTAGGCGCCCGCCCAGCCTGAGCTGCAAGGAAGGGCCCCTTCTTAGCGGATTTTGTAGATGCGGGGGCCCTTCCTTACACCTCAGCGGGGCTGGGGGGATGGGTGGGGCCTACCATCTCAGGATGCAGCAGTCGCAGTCGCCGCCGCTGGAGGCGGATCCCGCTGACCAGGTCGAACTCCGGGTCGCGTCCTTCGCCGACCTCGACGCCCGGACCCTGCACGACCTGTTGAAGCTGCGGGTCGACGTCTTCGTGGTCGAGCAGGACTGCGCCTATCCCGAACTCGACGGCCGGGACGTCGAGCCGGGCACCCGGCACCTGTGGCTGGCCCGGGACGGCGCACCCATCGCGTACCTGCGACTGCTCGCCGACCCGGACGGGGTGGTACGGATCGGCCGGGTGGTGGTGGCCAGCCAGGCCCGGGGCGGCGGGTACGCCGTACGGCTGATGACCGAGGCGCTGGCCCTGGTCGGCGCCCGCCCCTGCGTACTCGACGCGCAGGCTCACCTGCTCGGCTTCTACGCCCGCTACGGCTTCACCGTCAGTGGGCCGGAGTATCTCGAGGACGGCATCGCGCACGTGCCGATGCGCCGGGAGCCGGCCTGACCCCCGGCGCCGCACCGTCCACTGTGCTCAGGACGCCACCGCCGGCCGCTGCCGCCCCGTCCACTGTGCTCGGACAGCCGGCCGGCCGCTACGGCAGCGCGTTGACCAGTTCGCCGATGCTCCGTCGCCGACCGGTGTAGAACGGCACCTCCTCGCGGACGTGCCGGCGGGCCCGGGAGGCGCGCAGGTCGCGCATCAGGTCGACGATCCGGTGCAGTTCGTCGGCCTCGAAGGCGAGCAGCCACTCGTAGTCGCCGAGCGCGAACGAGGCGACGGTGTTCGCCCGGACGTCCGGATAGCCGCGCGCCATCCTGCCGTGCTCGGCAAGCATCTCCCGGCGCTCGGCGTCCGGCAGCAGGTACCACTCGTAGGAGCGGACGAACGGGTAGACGCAGATGTAGCCCCGGGCCGGCTCACCGGCCAGGAACGCCGGTACGTGGCTCTTGTTGAACTCCGCCGGCCGGTGCAGCGCCATCTGCGACCAGACCGGCACCAACTGCCGGCCGAGCGCGGTACGCCGCAGCCGCCCGTACGCGTCCTGGAGCGCGTCGCTCGACGACGAGTGCCACCAGATCATCAGGTCCGCGTCGGCGCGCAGCCCGGAGACGTCGTAGCTGCCCCGCACCACCACGTCCTTGCCGGCCAGCTCCTCGAAGAGCGAGTCGACCTCGGCCGCGATGCCGTCCCGGGCCTCCGGCAGCGGGCCGCTCACCCGGAAGACCGACCACATTGTGTAGCGAATGCTCTCGTTCAGCTCGCGCAGCCGCGCCGCGTTGGTCTGCTCCACGTCGGCCCGCTGGGCGTCACCGGTCTGTTCCGCAGTCATGCCCTCGATACTCCCAGCACCTTGATGATCTCCTCGGCCGCGGTCTCGCCGGAGCGTACGCAGACCGGAATCCCCACCCCGTCGTAGCCGGCGCCGGCCAGCGCCAGGGTGGGATGCGAGGTCCGCAGCGCCGCCCGGGCCGCGGCGACCCGGTCCAGGTGACCGGGGGCGTACTGGGGCAGCGCGCCGCCCCACCGTTGCACGTGACTGTCGACCGGTTCGGGCAGTGCGGCGCCGAGCAGCCCGGACAGCTCCCGGTGCACCGCCGAGACGAGTTCGTCGTCGGCGCGTTGCAGCAGGTGTTCCTCGCCGTGCCGACCGACCGAGGCGCGCAGCAGCAGCGTCCCGTCCGGCCGGCGCAGGTGCGCCCACTTGCTGGTGAAGAAGGTGGCCGCCTTGACCAGCGTGCCCTCGGCCGCCGGCACCAGGAACCCGGACAGTTCCGCCGGCAGCACCGCCGCACCGGCCGGCAGCACCGCCGACGCCGGCCCGCCGGCACCGTCAACCGCCGCCGGCCCGCCGGTCGGGCCGGGCAGGGCGAGGGTGACAAGCGCCACGCTGGCGTAGTCGAGCCGGCCGACCAGCGCGCCGACCGCCACGTCGACCCCGCCGAGCAGCCGGGCGGCGGGCCGGGCCGGCAGGGCCAGCAGCACCGCGTCGACCTCGACCAGTTCCGGGTCGCGGGTCGGGCCGATCACCAGCCGCCAGCCGCCCGGGACGGGCAGCAGTTCCCGGACGGCCGCGTTCAGCCTGATCTCCGCCCGGGCCGCCTCGGCGGTGGCGGCCACCAGCCGGCTCACCCCGCCGGAGACAGTGGCGAAGACCGGGCTGCCTGCCGGTCGCGGAGCCGCCGCCATCGCCGCCCGGACCGCACCGGTCAGGGTCGGTTCGGTGCGTGCCGCCCGGGCCAGCCCCGGCATCGTGGCGGCCAGCGACAGCTCGTCGGCACGGCCGGCGTACACCCCGCCGAGCATCGGGTCGACGAGCCGGTCCACCACCTCGTCGCCGAGCCGCCGCCGGACCAGCTCGCCTACCGTCGGGTCGGAGTCCGGGTCGAGCAGCGGACGGCCCTCGTCGGTGTCCCGCTCCGCCGCCGGCCGGGCCACCGGAGCCACCGCGGCCAGGTCACCGGGTACCCCGACCAGGGTGCCCGGGGGCATCGGCCGCAGTACGCCGCCGATCGCCAGTGCGGCCCGCCCGATCGCCGGGTGCACCAGCGCGTCGGTCAGGCCCACCCGGCGGGCCAGGGCCACCGCCGCCGAGTCCCCGCCGGCCGGGTCACGGGTGAGGAACGCCTCGGCACCGAACTCGACCGTCGATCCGGCCAGCAACCCGGTACGCAGTTTGCCGCCGAGCGCGCCGGACTGCTCGTACACGGTGATCTCGGCGTCGGCGGGGAGCCGGTCCCGCAGCCGGAGCGCGGCGGCCAGCCCGGTGATCCCGCCGCCGACCACGGCGATCCGCGGCCCGCCGGAGCGTGTCGTGTCGTTCACCGTGCCCGCCTCCCGGTCAGCTCGCGGACGCCTCGTGGACCAGGGCGACGACCCGGGTCAGCACCTCGGGGTCGGTCTCCGGCAGCACGCCGTGCCCGAGGTTGAAGACGTGCCCGGCGGCGGCAGCGCCCTCGCCGAGCACCCGGCGCACCTCAGCCTCGACCACCGGCCAGGGCGCGAAGAGCACGGCTGGATCCAGGTTGCCCTGCACCGCCTTCTCCGGCCCGATCCGCACCGTCGCCGCGTCCAGCGGGGTACGCCAGTCCACCCCGACCACGTCCGCACCGGCCTCGCCCATCGCGCCGAGCAACTCGGCGGTGCCGACCCCGAAGTGGATCCGCGGCACGCCCGCGCCGGCGAGCCCGCGCAGCACCGTGGTCGAGTGCGGCAGCACGAACCGGCGGTAGTCGGCCTCGGAGAGCGCACCGGCCCACGAGTCGAAGAGCTGCACGGCCGAGACACCGGCACCGATCTGCACCCGCAGGAAGGCGAGGGTGATCTCGGCCAGCCGGCCCAGCAGCGCGTGCCAGACGTCCGGTGCGCCGTGCATCAGCGCCTTGGTGCGTACGTGGTTGCGCGACGGCCCGCCCTCGACGAGATAGCTGGCCAGGGTGAAGGGCGCCCCGGCGAAGCCGATCAGCGGGGTGTCGCCGAGTTCGGCGACGAGCAACCGGACCGCCTCGTCCACAAACGACACGTCGGACGGGTCGATGGGGCGGATCCGGTCGACGTCGGCGAGCGTGCGCACGGGTTCGGCCACCACCGGGCCGGTGCCGGGCACGATGTCCAGGTCCACCCCGGCGGCGGCGACCGGTACGACGATGTCGCTGAACAGGATCGCGGCGTCCACGCCGTGCCGGCGTACCGGCTGGAGGGTGATCTCGGTGACCAGTTCCGGCCGGCGGCACGACTCCAGCATCGGGATCCCGGCCCGCACCTGCCGGTATTCCGGCAGCGATCGACCGGCCTGCCGCATGAACCAGACCGGGGTGTGTGGCACCGGCTCTTGCCGGCAGGCCCGGACGAACGGCGAATCGGCCGGGCCACCGCTGGCCGGCTGGTCGTCTCGGGCCGCGTTGCCCGCAGTCGTGGTGCTCATCGGCGCAATCGTGCCACGCGCCCCGATCCCGCCGACGCGCACCGCCGGGTTTTGTGGCCTGCCGGACGTACTCCGGTGGGGCCGGCGCCGGGCGGACGGGCCGGACCGACCGGCGCGGCGCCCCACCACGGCGCCGACGATCGGCTTAGGCTGCGGATATGGCCTCCCCGATCGTCCAGCCCGAGACCTTCGCCCGTGCGGTGGCCGGGTTGCGGTCGGCGGCGCCGCGCGCGGAGATCGTACTGGAGGAGGTCGGCGCCCCCCAGCGGCTCGCCCCGTACGCCTTCGCGCTGGCCGCGACCGTGCGGCGCGACGGTGAGGAGGTGGCCAGCGGCCGGCTCATCCTGCTGCACGACCCGGCCGGACACGAGGGCTGGGAGGGGACACTGCGCCTGGTCACCTACGTCACCGCCGACCTGGAGATCGACCTCGCCGCCGACCCGCTGCTTCCCGGGGTCGGCTGGACCTGGCTCACCGACGCGCTCCACGCGCGGGACGCGGCCTACCGGGCGCTCGGCGGCACGGTGACGCAGACCATGTCGACCCGGTTCGGTGAGCTGGCCGGCCCGCCGGCTGCCGGTGACATCGAGATCCGCGCCTCCTGGACCCCTGTCGACGACGACCTGCGGGCACATCTGCTCGCCTGGTGCACGCTGCTGGCCTCCACCGCCGGCCTGCCGCCGCCCGGTGTGACAGTGCTGCCGCACTCCCGGCCGGCCGGCGCCGCCTGACGACCGGCCGGCGCCGCGCACTCGACGCGGGCGGCGGCGCGCACTCGACACGGGCGGCGGCGCGCACTCGACACGGGCGGCGGCGCGTACTCGACACGGGCGGCGGCGGCTGGCTGGCAGGGCCGGACCTGCGCCGCTGACAGAGCCGGACCCGCGCCGAACCTCGTACGCCCCAATCGCTTCACCAGCCCCAGGCGTCCCCGGAGCCGACTCGCCGTACCGGCTGCGCGCCGGTGAATCTCGGCGAAGACTAGGGTTGTCAGGTGACCGACGAACCACCCCTGCGCCGTCGGGCCGCGCAACGCCGAGCAGGGGACGAGCCGCACAGCCTTCCGGCGTCCGCGCCGGACTCCGAGACAGTGGGGCCCGACCCAACGCCCGGCGGGCCCGTACCGCTTCTCACCCCTCGCGACGGCACCCCGGCCCCGGTCGAGACATCCGCCGGCCTGGCCGACGTGGTGTCCCGATTCGCCGCCGGGACCGGCCCGGTCGCCGTCGACGCCGAGCGCGCCTCCGGCTACCGCTACAGCCAGCGTGCCTACCTCGTCCAGCTCCGCCGGGCGGGCGCCGGCACCGCGCTCATCGACCCACTCCCCCTCGGCGACCTGCGCACCCTCGACGAGGCGATCGCCGACGCCGAGTGGGTGCTGCACGCCGCCAGCCAGGACCTGCCCTGCCTCGCCGACCTCGGGCTCCGGCCGAGACGCCTCTTCGACACCGAGCTGGCCGCCCGGCTCGCCGGTTTCGAACGGGTCGGCCTGGCCGCGCTGACCGAGCAACTGCTCGGTTTCACCCTGGAGAAGCACCACTCGGCGGCAGACTGGTCCAGCCGGCCGCTGCCGGAGTCCTGGCTGACCTACGCCGCACTGGACGTGGAGATGCTCACCGAGCTGCGGGACAGGCTGGCGGCCGAGCTGGAGCGGCAGGGCAAGGCGCAGTGGGCGGCCGAGGAGTTCGCCGCGCTTGTGGCCTGGGGGGCACAGCCGGCCCGGCAGCGACCGGACCCGTGGCGGCGTACCTCCGGCATCCACCGGGTGCGGGGGGCGCGGGCGCAGGCCCGGGTGCGGTCCCTCTGGTACGCCCGGGACGAGATCGCCGCCCGCCGCGACTCGGCACCCGGCCGGGTACTGCCGGACGCCGCGATAATCGCCGCCGCCGAGATGGACCCGAAGGACGAGCGGACCCTGCTGATGCTGCCCGGTTTCGGTGGCCGCTCGGTACGCCGGCTCGTCCGGACCTGGCTGGACGCCCTCGCCGACGCCCGGCAGCTGCCCGACGACGCGCTGCCGGTGAGCCCGACGGTCGACGGGCCGCCCCCGCCGCACCGCTGGGCCGAACGGGACCCGGTGGCAGCGGCCCGGCTGGCCCGGTGCCGCGAGGTGGTGACCCGGATCGCCGCGACGCACACCCTGCCGCCGGAGAACCTGATCACTCCCGACTCGGTCCGCCGGCTGGCGTGGATCCCGCCCGAGGAGATCACCCCCGACACGGTCGCCGAGACCCTGCGCGGGTACGGCGCCCGGGGCTGGCAGGTCGGCCTGATCGCCGAGGAGCTGGCGGTGGCGCTCGCCGAGCCGAAGAACTGACTCGGGCCCGCTCAGGCCCACTCCGGCCCGTCGGCGGCACAGCCTCCGGCGGGCGGGGGCGGGACTGTGGCGGTGGCACGGCTCGTCGACCGGCGGGAGCGGTGGCACGCCCCGCCGGCGGGCGGGGGTCAGCGGCCGGCGGAGTGGTGCAGGTGCAGGGCGGGCCGGCGGAGGCCGAGGAGTTCGTCGCGGATCCGGCACCACTGCACGGCGTGCCGGATGCCGTCGGCGACGGAATACTCGGGCTTCCAGTCGAGCAGCAGCCGGGAGCGGGTGCTCCGGGTGAACGAGCCGGCCGCGTCGCCGGGGCGGGGCGGGGCGTCGCGGGTGCGTACCGGCCCGACCGCCTCGGTGAAGGCGGCCACGAGTTCCCGGACGGTGGTGCCGTCCCCGGTGCCGAGGTTGACCGCCTCCACCGACCGGCCGCCGCCGGGCGGCAGGATCTCGTCGAACCGGCGCAGCGCGCAGACGTGCGCCCGGGCCAGGTCCCAGACGTGGATGTAGTCGCGGATTCCCGAGCCGTCCCGGGTGGGCCACTCGGTACCGGTGATCAGGAACTCCCCGCCGTCGGTCCAGGCGTCGATGAGCTTGCCGAGCGCGTGCGTCGGCCGGGGCAGCTGGAGGCCGGTACGCAACCGGGGATCGGCACCGATCGGGTTGAAGTAGCGCAGCGAGAGCGCCCGCAGCCCGGTGGCCCCGGCGGTGTCCGCGAGCACCGTCTCCATCATCGCCTTGGTCCGGGCGTACGGGCTGGCGGGCTCCAGCGGTGAGTTCTCGTCGACCGAGAGGTCGGCGCCGGCACGGTAGATCGCCGCCGAGGAGCTGAAGACGTAGCGGGTGATCCCGTTGCGGAGCACGTGTTCGAGGAAGTCGAGCGACTTGGCGACGTTCTCCCGGTAGTAGCGCAGTGGCTCGCTCACCGACTCCGGCACCACGATCAGCGCTGCCGCGTGCACCACCGCGCCGATCTCGGGATGCTCGGCGAAGATCCGGTCCACCAGCGTGCCGTCGGAGATGTCGCCCCGGTAGAAGGTACGTCCCCGGGTGAACTCGACCCGTCCGGTGCAGAGGCTGTCCAGGATGACCGGTTCGATGCCCTCGTCCAGGCAGGCCGAGGCGATGGTGCTGCCGATGAAGCCGGCACCACCGGCGATCAGCACCTTCACCCGCACTCCTGGCCGATTCGGAAGTTTTTTCGCTATTGCTCGGTGTTTAGCCGCCAATAGCGGGATTACGGAGACTTCAGCCGGACGATATGTGGTCCGAGCCACACGGGGGGCGCGAACGACAGTAGTTACTGGCTAGTAGCATCCGAGGTACCGCCCACCCGGGCCCCTGCGGCAAGGAGGCTCCAGTGCCCCGTGAAGTCCGGGACGTCGTCTTCGTCGACGGCGTCCGCACCCCGTTCGGCAAGGCGGGTGGGATGTACGCCCACACCCGCGCCGACGACCTGGTGATCCGCTGTATCCGCGAACTGCTGCGGCGCAACCCGCAACTCCCGCCGGAGCGGGTCGACGAGGTGGCCATCGCCGCCACCACCCAGATCGGCGACCAGGGCCTGACCATCGGCCGTACCGCCGCGCTGCTCTCCGGGCTGCCCAAGACCGTGCCCGGGTACGCCATCGACCGGATGTGCGCCGGGGCGATGACCGCGGTCACCACGGTGGCCGGCGGGATCGCGATGGGCGCCTACGACGTGGCGATCGCCGGTGGCGTCGAGCACATGGGTCGGCACCCGATGGGCGAGGGCGTGGACCCCAACCCGCGGATCCTGGCCGAGAAGCTCGTCGACCCCTCCGCCCTGGTGATGGGCTCCACAGCCGAGAACCTGCACGACCGGCTCCCGCAGATCAGCAAGGAGCGTGCCGACGCGTACGCGCTCGCCTCACAGGTCAAGACCGCCAAGGCGTACGCCAACGGCAAGCTCCAGCCCGACCTGGTGCCGGTGGCGACCCGCGACCCGGAGAGCGGCTGGGGACTCGCCACCGCCGACGAGGCGCCCCGGGAGACGTCGCTTGCGAAGCTGGCCACCCTGAAGACGCCGTTCCGCCCGCACGGCAAGGTCACCGCAGGCAACGCGGCCGGGCTCAACGACGGGGCCACCGCCAGCCTGCTCGCCGCCGAGGACGTCGCCCGGGAACTCGGGCTGCCGGTGTCGATGCGCCTGGTGTCGTACGGCTTCGTCGGGGTGGAGCCCGAGGTGATGGGGTACGGCCCGATCCCGTCCACCGAGAAGGCGCTCCGGATCGCCGGTCTGTCCATCGACGACATCGGCCTCTTCGAGCTGAACGAGGCGTTCGCGGTGCAGGTGCTCGCCTTCCTCGACCACTTCGGCATCGCCGACGACGACCCCCGGGTCAACCCGTGGGGCGGGGCGATCGCCATCGGCCACCCGCTCGCCTCCTCCGGGGTACGGCTGATGACCCAGCTCGCCCGGCAGTTCGCCGAGCACCCCGAGGTGCGGTACGGCATCACCGCGATGTGCATCGGTATCGGCATGGGCGGCACGGTCATCTGGGAGAACCCGAACTGGGAAGGCGGCGAGAAGTGAGCACGAGGAGTGAGCCGGGGAAAGAGGTGGTCACCCGGTCGCTGCTGCGCCTGGTGCGGGTGCCGGGGCTGGACCGGCCCGCCGCACTCATCACTCTGGACAACGGTTTCGACCACACCAAGCCGAACACCTTCGGTCCGGCCGGACTGTCCAGCCTGGACAGCGCGATCACCGAGGCGCTCGCCGCCGATCCGGCGTTCGTGGCGGTGACCGGAAAGCCGTACATCTTCTGCGTCGGCGCCGACGTGACAGGCATGCCGCTGCTCGCGGACCGGGACCAGGCCCGCGAGATCGGCCGGCTCGGCCACCGGGTCTTCGGCCGGCTGCGCACCAGCACCGTGCCGACCTTCGCCTTCGTCAACGGCGCCGCGATGGGCGGCGGGCTGGAACTGGCGCTGCACTGCCACTACCGGACGCTCTCCGGTGGCGCCGCCGCGCTGGCCCTGCCCGAGGTCTCACTCGGGCTCGTTCCCGGCTGGGGCGGCACGCAACTGCTGCCCAACCTGATCGGCATCGCCGGTGCGGCCCAGGTGATCATCCAGAACCCGCTGATGCAGAACCGGATGCTCAAGCCGAAGCAGGCCGCCGAGCTGGGCATCGCCGACGTACTCCTCGAACCGGCCGACTTCCTGGAGCGCTCGCTGGAGTGGGCCGCGCAGGTGGTCCGCGGCGAGGTCCAGGTGACCCGGCCGGAGGTCGACCGGGAGATGTGGGACGGCGTGCTCTACTTCGCCCGGCAGACGCTGGACCAGCGGCTGCACGGCGCGGTCCCGGCCGCGTACCGGGCGCTGGAGCTGCTGGAGCGGGCCCGGGAGGCGCCGGACACCCCCGCCGACGGCGACCCGGACGGGCTGCCGGCCGGGATGGCCGCCGAGGTGGAGGCGCTGGCCGAGCTGATCTTCAGCGAGGAACTGCGCAGCGGGCTCTACTCCTTCGACCTGGTGCAGCGCCGGGCCAAGCGGCCGGTCGGGGCGCCGGACAAGAGCCTGGCCCGGCCGGTGACCAAGGTCGGCATCGTCGGCGCCGGCCTGATGGCGTCGCAGCTCGCGCTGCTCTTCGCCCGCCGGCTCCAGGTGCCGGTGGTGCTCACCGACCTCGACCAGTCCAGGGTGGACAAAGGCGTCGGCTACGTGCATGCCGAGATCGACAAGCTGGTCGGCAAGGGCCGGCTCCCCGAGGGTACGGCCGCCAAGCTGCGCGGCCTGGTCAGCGGCTCGGTCGACAAGGGTGTCTTCGCCGACGCCGACTTCGTGATCGAGGCCGTCTTCGAGGACCTGACGGTGAAGAAGCAGGTCTGGGCGGAACTGGAGAAGATCGTCTCCCCGGAGGCGGTACTCGCCACCAACACCTCCTCGCTCTCGGTGAGCGCGATGGCCGCCGACCTGGAGCACCCGGAGCGGGTGGTCGGTTTCCACTTCTTCAACCCGGTCGCGGTACTGCCACTGCTGGAGATCGTCCGGGCCGAGCGGACCGACGACGCCACCCTGGCCACCGCGTTCGCGGTCGGCCGGGAGCTGCGCAAGTCCTGCGTACTCGTCGCCGACGCCCCGGCGTTCGTGGTCAACCGGGTGCTGACCCGGTTCCTCGGCGAGATCTTCGCGGCCGTCGACGCCGGCACCCCACCCGAGGTGGCGGACGCCGCACTCGACCCGCTCGGCCTGCCGATGCGCCCGCTGGCGCTGCTGCAACTCGTCGGGCCGGCGGTGGCGTACCACGTCGGCGGGACGCTGCACGCCGCCTTCCCGGACCGGTTCGGGGTCAGCGAGAACCTGCGCCGGATCGCCGAGTCGGGCAAGCCGCTGGTGGTCGACGGCGAGGTCAACCCCGAGGTGGCCGGGCTGCTGGAGGTCGGTTCCGCACCGCTGCATGCCGAGGAGGTACGTCGGCGCGCGCTGGACGCGCTCGCCGAGGAGATCCGGCTGATGCTTGACGAGGGTGTGGTCGCCGAGCCGCAGGACGTCGACCTCTGCATGCTCCTCGGTGCCGGTTGGCCGTTCCACCTCGGCGGCGTCACGCCGTACCTGGACCGGACCGGCACCACCGAGCGGGTCACCGGCCGCCGGTTCCTGCCCCCGGGGCTGGCGAGCCTGCCCGCCTGATCCGGCCCTCGATCGCGGGTGGTCAGGGACCTGTCCCGGCGAGTCGCACGGCGCGCTGTGCGACCTGGTCCCTGACCACCACGATCCGCCGGACGCCGCTCGCGTCCGGCGATCTGTCTGCCCGACCGGGCGGGGGCGCCGGCCGGACAGGGCTCAAGATTCGCGTACCGGACTGAACTGCCACTGGACGTGCACTGGATTCGTCCCGCCGGGGGGACTGGGGAGCACCCCCGGCGGGATCCTTCACCGAGTCTCCACGGCGGGAACACACTCGCCCCGCACCGGCTGCCTACCGTCGCTGGCATGCGCGTCAAGCTGATCCTGCCGGCCCTGACCGAGGCGACGAGCCCGTTCTTCCGACCGATCAAGTACTCGCTGTTCCCGCCGCTGGGCCTGGCCACCCTCGCCGGCTATCTGCCCGAGGACACCGAGGTGAGCCTGCACGACGAGCACGTCGAGCGGCTGGACCTGACCGACGACCCGGTCCCGGACCTGGTGGTGATCCAGGTCTACATCACCTCGGCCCGCCGCTCGTACGAGATCGCCGACCACTACCGGGCCCGTGGCGCGTACGTCGTCCTCGGCGGCCTGCACGTCACCGCGTTGCCGGACGAGGCGGCGGCACACGCCGACACGATCTTCCTCGGCCCGGGTGAGGACACCTGGCCGAAGTTCCTCGCCGACCTGCGCCGACGCGAGCCGAAGCCCCGGTACGTCTCCACCACCCGGACCCTCGCCGGCCTCCCCCCGATACGCCGGGACCTGATCGCCCGGCACCGCTACCTGGTCCCGAACTCGATAGTGGTCTCCCGGGGCTGCCCACACCACTGCGACTTCTGCTACAAGGACGCCTTCTTCGAGGGCGGGAAGTCGTTCTACACCCAGGCGGTCGACGACGCGCTGGCCGAGATCGAGCGGCTCCCCGGCCGGCACCTCTACTTCCTCGACGACCACCTCTTCGGCAACCGGCGGTTCGCCCGGGCCCTCTTCGACGGGATGGCCGGAATGGGCCGGCTCTGGCAGGCCGCCGGCACCGTCGACGCGGTACTCGCACCGGACCTGCTCGAACGCGCCGTCGACGCGGGGCTGCGCAGCCTCTTCGTCGGTTTCGAGACGGTAAACGACCCGCCGAGCTGGCGCTCCCCTGCCGGTACGTCGTCGCCCGGCTGCCCGGCGCCCCGCTGCGGGACGGCTGCGCCGACCTCGTCTACACCGGCAAGGGCGCGCTGATCTGGATGCCCGATCTGGCGGCCTGGGCCCGGGACGTCGCCCGGCTGCTCCGCCCCGGTGGCCACCTCTTCGTCTACGAGGGTCATCCGGCGGTACCGCTGTGGAGCTGGGACTCCGACGAGCCCCGGATCCGGCCGGACCGCAGCTACTTCGGCCGGTCACACGTCAACGACACCTTCCCCGGGCACGGTGCCGTGGAATGGCAGTCGACGCTGGGCGAGGTGGTCAACGCGGTACTCGGGGCCGGCCTCGAACTGCGCCACCTCGCCGAGTTCCCCGAACCGTTCTGGCGGCCGGGCGGGGTCTCGGCGGCCGCCTGGCAGGGTCGGCTGCCCAACACGTACGCCCTGCTGGCTCGGCTGCCGGGCTAGCCAGGTCGACCGGACGCCGTTGCTATATATATCGTGCTGCGATATATATAGAGCATGGAAATCAGCGAGCAGACGTTCCTGATCCTCTCCGCCCTCGCCGACCAGCCTCGGCACGGCTACGGCGTGGTGACGGAGGTCGACGAGATGACCGGCGGCAGGATCCGGCTGCGCGCCGGCACCCTCTACGGAGCCCTCGACCGTCTCGTCACCCAGGGACTCATCGCCCCCGACCACGACGAGGTGGAGAACGGCCGGCTACGCCGCTTCTACAGACTGACCGACGCGGGGGCAGAGGCCATCCGCGCCGAGAGCCGGCGGATGGCCACCGCGGTCCGGCTCGCCGAGGAACGCCTCAACAAGCGTGCCGCCCGCACCGCCCCGCGCTTCGGGACCAGCGGATGAACCCGGACGTGAGCCCGCTGGAGCGACGATATCGGCGGCTGTTGCGGCTGCTGCCGGCCGCACACCGCAGCGCCCGTGGCGAGGAATTGCTCGGCCTGCTGCTGGACCTCGACCACGGCCGCCGACACCCGAGCTGGCAGGAGACACTGCACATCATCGCCCTGGCGATCCGGCTACGACTCAGCACGCCGGTCGCCACCGCAGCCCTCAGCACCGCACTCAGCGCCCTGCTCGTCGCCGTCGGCACCCAGCCCGCCGGCAGCGTCCTGGATCTGTTCACCGGTGCCGTCCTCGCCACCGACATGCCGGCCGTCATCTCCGGTTGGCCGCGACTCGTCGCGCTCGGCCTGCTGCCCCTCGCGCCGCTGATCGCCTGGCTGTGCGGCGCGACCCGGACCGCCCTGACCGTGCAGGCGATCCTCCTGACGGTCATGGTCGGTTGGTTGGTCGTCGACATGCTCAGCGGTGCCGGCCTGGGAATCAACCCCGGCCAACGGCTCTTCGCGTACGTCGTACCGGTCCTGATCGTCGTACTGCTCGCGATCGCCGTCCGCGAGCGGTGGCCCGCGCCCCGGCCGCAGCTGTTCTGGTGGGCCCTCGTCCCGCTCGGGATCCTCGCCTGGAAAGGCACCGGGGAATGGGGACGCCACGGCGTGTACGTTGTCGACGCCGTGCCGACGATCCTCGGGATCCTCACCGCCGCCACCGCCGCTGGCGTAGCCGCCCTCGCGGTCCGCCGCCACCGGCCCGCCGTCGTCGTCGGCGTCGGACTCACCGGCTTCGTCGCCGGATGGCTCATCCCCGATCCGCTGCTCTCCAACACGGCGATGCGGCACTTCGACGGTCAGCCGCTACCACTGGCGATCCTCATCACGGTGATCGCTGTCATCCTGACCGGCATCAGTCACCTGGCCCGTCGGCACAACTCCCAGCTGCGGTCGCCATCACCCGACGAACCTGCGACGCACTGAACACCAGCCTCGACTCGGACCAGCCGCGCCCACAACGCCGGATCCGCTCAGCGCAGCCGGCTGGCGGTGGGCGGTGTCCCCGAGACGGAACCTGGCCCGGTTCCCCCACCCCGCTGCGGGTGGGGGAACCGGGCCAGGTCCGTGTCACCGACTCAGCGCCGGTACGTCGTGGTTCAGCCGGCGCGCTCGCCGGCGCTCCGCTCGACGCAGAACTCGTTGCCCTCCGGGTCGGCGAGCACCGCCCAACCGGTACCGTCCGGCCGCCGGTGGTCGGCGACCAGGGTGGCACCGAGCCCGAAGAGTCGCTCGACCTCCTCGTCCCGGGTACGGTCATTCGGTTGCAGGCAGATGTGCAGCCGGTTCTTGCCCGACTTGCCCTCCGGAACCCGCTGGAAGAAGACCTGCGGGCTGACGCCGTCCGGCGACACGAGGGCGATCTCCTCGTCGCCGGGCTGGTCCTCCGGGTGCAGGGACCGGTCCAGCACCCTCGCCCAGAAGCTGGCGAGCTGGTACGGGTCGGCGCAGTCGAAGCTGACGTTGTGGATGACGGAACTCACGGATCCTCCATGCTGGAGTGTGCGCCTCGCGGAGGAACGCGGATCGGTCAGCGGTGGCCGATGCGAGGCGCGGGACAGGACAGCGCAACCATCTACCGCACCTCCTCCCATGATCCGGGCTGACGGCGGCAAGCCTCGCACGAGGCGCCGGGATCGGCAACCCGGATTCACACCGTGCCCGGCCCTGCCCCTCGGCGTGGGCATGGCGCGACGACAACGCCAAGCACATGGACGGCCACCAAGCGGTGAGCGACACGCCGGAAATCCAGCCGGTACACCGGCCGGGCCGCTTCGGCCGTAAGGATGAGCGGTCAGGCCGGCTGGTCCGCTGGGCCGAGAGGAAGCACGACGACAGGCAAGGAGCGACGGTGCCCCTCCCACAGCTTCGCCGGGTCCGCTGGGCCGTACGCGCCACCCTCGCGCTCGGGGTCGCCGCCTCGGTGGTCGCCAACATCCTGCACGCCAGGGACAACCCGATCAGCCAGGCCATCGCCGCCTGGCCGCCACTGGCCCTGCTGCTCACCGTCGAGTTGATCTCACGGGTACCCGTGCACCGCCGCTCCCTCGCGTTCGCCCGGATGGCGGCCACCGCCACCATCGCCGGGATCGCCGCCTGGGTGTCGTACTGGCACATGGTCGGGGTGGCCGCCCGGTACGGCGAGACGGGCGCGTCGCCGTACCTGCTGCCGCTCTCGGTCGACGGCCTGATCGTGGTGGCCAGCATCTGCCTGGTCGAGCTGGGCGGCCGGATCGCCACCGCACAGGCCGCGACAACAGTCGACCCCGCCCAGGCCGCTCAGGCCGCTCCGGCACCCGACAGCCAGCCACTCGGCGCGGTCGAACCGGCCGGCACAGCCCCACCGGCCGGCACGGTCGAACCCATCAGCGCGGTCGAACCCGTCGGCGCGGTCGAACCGGACGGTCGGGTGAACGGCCAGGCCCTCCCCCGGCGGACCGGTGGAACGGGCACGGTGAACGGAACGGGCACGGTGAACGGAACGGGCACGGTGAACGGAACGGGCACGGTGAACGGGTCGGCAACGGGCGCGGTGAACGGGACGGGGACGGGCGCGGTGAACGGGACGGGGACGGTGCACGGGACTGGAACGGTGAACGGGACGGGCACGGGCGCGTCCGGCCGGACCCGGAAGACCGCGACCGCTCCGGCCCGGAAGGGGGCCTCGACCAGCCGGGCGGCCAGGTCGGGTGCTACCGCACGGCCGCGCCGCCCGATCACCGAGACCGCCGCGCTGGCGGCGGCGATCCAGGCCGAGCGCCCGGAGGCCAGTGACGCCGACGTGGCACAGGAACTCGGCATCACCACCGCCCGCCTGCGGGCGATCCGCCGCGAGGTACGCGAACTCGACCTCGTGGCGTAACCGCGACGCCGCCCTTCCGGAGCCGCCGGTCAACCGGGTACCTGATCGGTGCCCGGGCGGGTCTGCGCCAGGTCGCCCGCGCCGCCGGCGGTCGGCTGTGCCGGCGGGGTACCCGGAACCGGCACGGCGGCCGGGGTCGCCCGGCTGGACGCCGAGCCCAGCGGAACCGTGCTGGCGGCACTCGCGGCACCAGCGTTCGCCGGGCTGGCGGCACCAGCGTTCGCAGGACTGGCGGCACCAGCACTCGCGGGGCTGGCGGCACTGGCGGTGACGTTCGCCGGCACCGGCCGGACCGGCCCGGTGCCCGGACCGCCGCCGACCACCGCCGAGGCGGCCACCACCGGAGTCGTCTCGGCCGCCGGAAGGGTCACCGTCACCTCCAGGCCGCCACCGTCCTGGGCGATCGCGCTGACCGTGCCGCCGTGCGCGTCGCAGACCGCCCGGACGATCGACAGCCCCAGCCCGGAGCCCCGGGCACCGGTCCGCTCCCGGCCGCCCCGCCGGAACGCCTCGAAGAGCCCCGGCACATCCGCCTGCTCCACCTCGAAACCGGTGTTGCCGACCACCAGCCAGGCCTGCTCCGGATCCGACCCGGTCCGCACCCACATCCGGCCGTGCAGGTGGTTGTAGCGCACCGCGTTCTCGATCAGGTTGCCGGCCAGCCGCTCCAGCAACCCGGGATCGCCGACCACGGGTGCCGGCGACAACGCCGTCTCGACCTGGAGCTTGAGCCGGGCGGTCTCGTTGCGGACCGCCGAGAGCGCCGCGCTGGCCCCGGTGGCCAGATCTGTCGGCGCCTTGCGGGCCAGCCGGCGACCGGCCTGCGCCTCGCTGCGGGCCAGCACCAGCAGCGCGTCGACCAGGTTGTTGGCCCGCTCCGAGGCGTCCCGGACCACCGTGGCCATCCGCCGGTACTCGGCGACGTCCGCCTCGTCGTCGGCCATCGTGACGTCGATCTCGGTACGCATCACCGCCAGCGGCGTACGCAGCTCGTGCGAGGCGTTGGCGACGAAGCGTTTCTGCGCCTCGAAGGCACCCGCGATCCGGTCCAGCATCGCGTCGAAGGTGCCGGCCAGCTCGGCCACCTCGTCGTCCGCGCCCGAGTAGCGGATCCGCTGGTCGAGGGTGGCCTCGCCGAGCCGCCTGGCGGTCGAGGTGACCTGGTGCAGCGGGCGCAGCGCCCGACCGGCCACCGCGTACGCCCCGAGCACCCCGACGACACTGATCACCAGCAGCGCCAGCAGCGCCTTGACCAGCAGTTCCCGGGTCGCCGCCTGTGCCATCTCCCGCTGCCACTCGACAGCGCCGACCGTCCGACCGTCGGAGAGTTCGAGCGTCGGGTTCGACCGCAGCCGGATCTCCGGGGTCAGCACGTCGGCCACCAGCAGCCAGGCGAGCAGCACCAGGATCGCCCCGGCGCCGATCAGCAGGATGCCGTTGAGCAGGGTCAGCCGCAGCCGCAGGGTGGGCCGTACCCGGGGCCGTCGACGGGTCAGATAGACGGTCACGCACTCACCTGCCCTGGCACGTACGGGTCGGGTACCCGGTAGCCGGCGCCGACCACCGTCTCGATCAGCGGCGGATCGCCGAGCTTCTTCCGCAACGTCATCACTGTCACCCGGACGGTGGTGGTGAACGGGTCGGTGTTGGCGTCCCAGACCCGCTCCAGGAGTTCCTCGCTGGAGACCACCGCCCCGCGAGCCTTGAGCAACTCCTCCAGCACGCCGAACTCCTTACGGGTCAGGTCGATAGGCATCCCGCCCCGGGTCGCCACCCGCCGGGCCGGGTCGACCACCAGGTCGGCGACGGTCAGCACCGGCGGGGTGACCGGGGTGGCCCGGCGGCCGAGCGCCTGCACCCGGGCGACCAGCTCGTCGAAGGCGAACGGCTTCGGCAGGTAGTCGTCGGCACCGAGCTGGAGCCCCTCCACCCGGTCGGCGACCGTGCCGCTGGCGGTCAGCATCAGCACCCGGGTCAGCGCCTCCGAGCTGACCAGGTCGGCACAGATCTGGTCACCGTGCATGCCGGGCAGGTCCCGATCGAGCACCACCACGTCGTACCGGGTGACGAAGGCCATCTCGTGCCCTGTCGAACCGTCGTACGCGACGTCGACCGCCATGCCCCGACGGCGCAGCCCACGGACGATCGCGTCGGCCAGGTTGCGCTCGTCCTCCACCACCAGTACCCGCACCACGACCTCCCCGGCTGCCTGTAGGGGACAACCTATCCGTGCCCGACAAGTGACTCTGCCAGGCGCGGCCCGGCCGGCTGTCCGGGCAGTCGCCACACCCCGACCGAGGCGTCCGGCCGGCGGCAGTACAGCACCGTCTCGGTCAGCCCGCAGTTCCCGGACACCCCGGACAGGACCGCGAGCAGTCGGCTCCGCCAGGTCGCCGTGTCGAACTCCACCACCCAGGCCCGCTGGTCCGCGCCGTAGCGCAGGCCGACGAACCGCGATCCGCGCGGCACGACGAAGGCCCAGGGGCCGAGGTCGGCGAGGGCCTGCCCGGTGGCCGGGTCGAGGACGGAGAGCGACTCGGCCGCGCCGGTATCGGCCCGCGTGCCGAACAGCACGCCACCGGTACCCCAGACGCCGGTCCAGCGCTCGTCCGACCAGCGGATGACGCCGGTCCGCCTGTCCCGGAGGCTGACCCCGTGCTGCGGGCGCATGCTGCACAGGTCGACTCCGCAGGCGACCGGCCCGTACTCCACGACGGGCTGGAACGGGACCGACCAGCGCCGGTCCAGCCGGGGCAGGCCGTACGCGGACACCGTGCTCTCGTCGTACACCAGGAACAGCCCGGCGGCGACCTCGGCCCGCCGGTCGACCCGCGACCCGGCACCCGGCGGCGGCAGTTGGATGGTCCGCAGAATGGCGCCGGTGCCGAGGTCGCGCACCTCGACCCGACCGGTCGGCAGGGTGACGACCAGGGTCGAGGCGCGCACCGGGCCCGCCGGGCCACCTCCCGACAGGTCGAGCGCCGGCTGGGCACCGGCCGGCACCGGCAGTGACCACCGGACGGCGCCGGAGGCCGTATCCACCACCTCCAGCGTGCCCGGCCCGTTCTCCCCGTCCGGCCGCCGCTGCTCGACGGACGCCCAGAGCACCAGGTCGTCACCGGTGCTGACCGCCATCAGGCTCACGTCGCGGGTCCAGGCCACGACACCGGCCGGCACGTCCAGCACCGTCAGCCGGGCTTGTCTGCCCGACGGCCGCGGATAGGTCAGCGCCAGCAGGTGGTCGCCGACCGACTGGAGGCTGTCGACCTCGTCGGTCGGCAACGCCACCCGCCAGTCCGGCTCCACCTCCGGCAGCCGGTACGCGGCCAGCTCCGGACCGGGCTCACCGGCCTGCCGGGGTTCGGCGACGAACAGCCGGTCCCGGTCGGCGAAGACGGTGGCACCGAGCCTGGCCGGTACCGTCACCTCCGGCCAGCCGCGCGGGAGCGGATCGCCGGCCACCACCGTGCCGAGCAGCCCGGCCAGCACCGCCGCGAGCAACGCCGACCGGGGCACCCGGCGCCGGCTCGTCCGCCGCCGCGCGGTCCCGCCCGGTCCGGACACCTCCGCCGCGGCCCCGGCGGTCAACTCACCCAGCTCGATGGTGGGCATTCCCCTCCCTCTCAGGCCGCCCGGATGGTCCGGTATGGGCTGCCGCGCTGGTCCGGCACACTCCGGTCACACCGGAGCGGGTAGCGGCAATTCGGACGCGAACCCACCTGTACGATGGCGCCTCGTGGCAGTTCCGGTGGTGGACAATTCTTCGGACGCCGAAGCCGGCTCGACCGAGGTCGGTCGCTCTCGACAGTGGCGGTTCCTCCGAACGCCCGCGCGGGTCGACGTACTGGCCATCGGAGCGTACGTCCTGCTCGGTGTCTTCGTGTGTGCCAACTACTGGGTCGACATCAACCACCGGGTCTCCTCGCACCTGCCGACCGACCACAGTTGGTTCGAGTGGCTCTTCGCGCATGGCGCGTACTCGGTCCAGCACCTGGAGAACCCGCTCTTCTCCGCCCGGCAGAACGCCCCGGACGGGGTCAACATGATGGCCAACACCTCGCTGTTGGGCGTCACCCTGCCACTGGCCCCGCTCACCTGGCTGTTCGGCCCGCAGGTGACGTACGCGCTCTATCTCGGTGGTGCGCTCGCGGCGACGGCGGCCACCTCGTACTGGATGCTCTCCCGGCACCTGGTCTCCTCCCGGGGTGCCGCATTCGTCGGCGGGGCCTTCCTCGGCTTCGCCCCGGGCATCATCCACCACGCCAACGGCCAGCCGAACTTCGTCTCCAACTTCCTCCTCCCGCTGATCGTGGTCCGGGTGTTCCGGCTGGGCGAGCCGGGGCGGTGGCTGCGCAACGGGCTGGTGCTGGGGCTGCTGGTGGCGTACCAGATCTTCATCAACGAGGAGATGCTGCTGCTCACCGCGCTGGCCTGCGCGGTGGCGGTACCGCTCTACGCCGCCTTCCGCTGGTCGGTGATGCGCCACCGGGTCTGGAACCTGCTGCGCGGCCTCGGCGTCGGCGGCGCGGTGGCGCTGCTGCTGGCCGGCTACCCGATCTGGTACCAGTTCAACGGTCCGCAGTCCTACCGGGGTTTGCAGGGCGGCGTCTTCCACAACTGGGGCGAGGACCTGCGGGCCTTCGTCACCTACTCCCGGGACACCATCGCCGGTTCCCCGGAGGTGGAGAAGACGATCGGGGTCACCGAGCAGAACACCTGGCTGGGCTGGCCGCTCGTCGGGTTGGTCGTGCTGGTCGCGGTGCTGCTCTGGCGGACCTCCGTGGTCGCCCGGATCGCCGCGCTGCTCGGTGCCGGATTCGCGCTCGCCTCGCTGGGCCGGCAGATCCGTTACGACGGCCGGCTCACCGAGTACGAGGGGCCGTGGCGTCTGCTGCCGGAGGACCTGCCGCTGATCGAGATGATGATGCCGACCCGGCTGAGTCTGGTCACGGTCGCCGCCGTCGGGATCCTGGTCGCGCTCGGCTGGGACGAGGTCGCGAAGAGCCGGCCCGGACCGGCCGCCCCGAACGGCGACGCGCCCGGGGAGGTCGAGCCGGCCAGGCCACGACTGCGGATCATGGCGTACGCCGCGATCGCCCTCGCGCTGCTGCCGATCATCCCGCGCCCGCTGCCGGCAATGCACATCGATTCCCCGCCGCGTTTCATCACCTCCGGGGCCTGGCGACCGTACGTGCCGGAGGGCCGGACCCTGGTGCCGGTGCCGATCCCGAGCAACGTGCACGGCCTCTCCACGCTGCGCTGGAGCGCGCTGACCGGGCATGAGTTCCCGATCCCGGCCGGCTACTTCATCGGGCCGGACACGGAGGGCTTCGGGGTGTTCGGCGCCCCGTCCCGGCCGACCAGCCTGCTGATCTACGGAACGATTGACCGGGGTGCCGCGCCCCTGGTCACCGAGGAGAACCGGCGCCAGGCGATCGAGGACCTACGGTTCTGGAAGGCCTCGGTGGTGGTGCTCGGCGACCACCCGGCCGAGCCCGCCCTGCACGTCCTGCTCGCCGGGCTGCTCGGCCCGGGCCAGCGGGTGGACGACGTCTGGCTCTGGGACGTCCGGCCGCTCGTGGGCTGACCGTCGCCACAGCGCCTGACTGACCGACTCCGGCTCTTCAACCGAATCTGTCGGCCACCCGCGGCGTGGGTTGCGGGGCATCACCCGTTCGCGCGTGATGCCTGGGTGTCATCACGATGACTACCAGGCATCACGCTCACCGGTATCTACCGCGCCGTCCCCTACCCACCCGGTCGCGGCTCACCCGACCAGGGCGCGGACGTCCCAGACCCAGGCGCCGGAGATCTCCCGGCCCGGCCCGAGCAACTGGTCGAGTGCGTCCCGGACCGGCACGCCCCGGTGCAGCCCGCCCTGCACCACGATCGCGGCCCGCCAGTGCCGCAGGTCCTCGACCGCCTGCCGCCGTTCGGCCTCACCGATCGGCGGTACCTCGCCGGTGGCGGCGACCCGGTCGAGCAGCACCGCCGTCGGCCGGTCCGGCGCACCCCAACGGGCCTGCCGATCGTCCGGTCCGGTGGGTCCGATGAAGTAGCCGCCCGGAGTGGTGAAGGCGAGGCCGGTCCGGGCCGACCAGTACATCCCGGCGGTCGCCTCGGAGCCCCGGGTCGGCGGCACGGCCACGAGGGTACGGCCCGGCGGCACGTACGACCGCCACTCGCCGCTGGCGACGAACTCCGGTACCGGCCAGACCGGTCTGGTCTGCAACGGTGTCGGCACCAGCGGCAGCAGTACGGCGACCACCGCCCCGGTCCAGAGCAGCCGGACCGGCACCCGCCCACCGCCCGTTGTGCCATCGCCCGTTGACACGCCGCCCGCCGTACGCCGGGAGACCCCGTCGAAGGAGAGCGCCAGCAGGATCGCCAGGGCCGGTACGCAGATCAGCGGAAACCGGGCCGGCACCGCCAGGTCGATGAGCGGCAGCCCGGAGACCAGCCGGTACGGGCCGGGCAGGTCCAGCACCTCCCCGTTCAGCCGCAGGTCCTCGCCGAGCGAGAGGGCGGCGAAGACAAGTGTGCAGAGCACCAGTGCCCGCACCAGCGGCCGCCGCCACTGCCAGACCGCCACCACCGCGCAGAGCACGATCAGCGCCAGCCCGAAGAAGGAGTTCTCCTCGGTCAGGTTCGGCGAGAGCATCCCCGGCACCGAGTCGTGACCGGTGATCGACTGCCGGGACGCGGCGGTGAACGACGCCAGGTCCAGCGGGTACGCCTTCGGGTCGAACGGCAGCCCGCGATAGTGCCCCGGCCCGAAGAACTGGAACCACAGCGGGTACGCCAGCAGCACCACCCCGACCAGCGTGCCGACGCCGAGCCGGCCGACGAACGCCGGAGCCAGCCGTCGGGCGGTGCGCGGGGCCGAGACCGCGTAGCCGACGGTGAAGAGGCCGCAGGCGAGCACCAGGAAGGCAAGCACCTCCTCGCCGAGGAAGACCTGGTAGCTGACCAGCACGCCGAGGAGTACCCCGCGCCGGAGCACCCGGTCGGTGCGCGGATCGAAGACGACCGCCAGGATGGCCGGCACCAGGAACTGCGAGATCATGTGCAGGTGCCCGGTGGCCTGGGAGATCATCCCGGGCGCGAACCCGCAGAACAGGCCGGCGACAGCCGCGCCGAGCCGGGAGCCGACGATCCGGCGGGACAGGAAGAGATACCAGGCGGTGGCCGTACCGGCCAGCGAGAGCACCACCGCGAGCAGATAGCTGGCCTGCGAGCCGGCCAGCAGGGTGACCGGGGTCAGCGGCACGCCCAGGCCGAGCACCGAGGTGTTCGCCATCAGGTTGATCCCGTCCGGCGCGTTCAACGCGGTGCTGTAGAACGGGTTCTCCAGATGGGTCACCGCCCGGGCTGCCCGAGCCAGCATCCACTCGAAGAGCATCATGTCGTTGCTGGCGTAGGTCATCCGGTCCCGGTGCAGCCACATCCCGGAGGTGACGTAACCGGCGGCGGCCAGGTAGAGCAGCACCACCGCCACGTCGACCAGTGCCGCCCGCCGCCGCGCCGCCCAGCCCCGCAGCGCGCCGAGCCGCTCGGCGGCGACCCGCCGCAGCGCCGCCCGGCGCCCGGCGGTGCTCGACGGCACGGCCGCCGGGACCGCGACGTCCGGCGCGGTCTCGGCGGGTCGTCCCGACGCGCTCACCCAGCCGTGCGGTCGGTCAGGGCGCGCACGTCCCACACCCACACGTCGGCGGTACGCCGGGCCGGGCCGGCGAGCTGGTCGACGGTGCTGCGCAGCGCCTCGGCGTTGTCCTGCCGGACCGGGAGTACCAGAATCGCGGCCCGCCAGTGCCGCAACTCGTCCAGGGCCCGCCGGCGCTGCCGGTCGGTGAGCGTCGCCGGCTGGCCGCTGGTCGCGACCCGGTCGAGTACCGCGCTGAGCCCGCTTGGCCGGCCACCGAACCGGCCGGGGTCGCCGGTGTTGCCGTTGCGGGGAGCGAGGAAGTAGCCGCCCGGGATCTTGAAGTCGAGGTTGACGGCGGCGGCCCAGCGCATCCCGTGGGTGTGCCCCATCGCCGGGATCGGCACCGGCACCAGCGTCTGGTCGGCGCCGACGTAGGGCCGCCACTGGCCGGAGGTGATGAAGTGCGGCACCGGTGGCCGGCTGACCTCGCGCAGTGGCAGCGGCAGGATCGGCACCAGCGCGATCACCAACGCGGTCACCACCACGGTACGCAGCGCCCGCCGGTCGGCGATCTCCAGCTTCCAGGCCCGGTCGGTGGCGAGCGCCAGCAGCAGGCCGATCACCACGGTGGTGATCAGGCCGAACCGGGTCGGCACCACCGCGTCGAGCAGCGGGGCCTTCACCAGGATGTCCCACGGCCCCCAGAAGGCGCCCCGGTTCCACCAGGAGATCCGCTCGCCGAGCGAGAGGATCGCGAAGAGCAGCCCGGTGACCGCGAGCGCCCGGATCACCACCTCGCGGCGCAGCCAGACCACGATCGCCACGGTCAGCAGCGCCAGGCTCCAGCCGAAGAAGGCGTTCTCCTCGGAGTAGTTCGGGGCGAGGTCGAGGTTGGCCCGCTGGTTGCCGCCGAGCGTGGTGGAGCCGGGTACGAAGAACGCCGCCAGGTCGTTGCCGTAGTCCCGTACCGCGTCGCTGAGCCCGTGGTACGCCTGCCGGCCCGCGAACTGCACAATCAGCGGGTACGCCAGCAGCGCACCGGCCAGCACGGCGCAGACGGCGAGACCGGCACCGAGCGGGCGCCACGCCGCCCTCCACCGGGACGGCTCCTGCACCAGTACGGCGAGCAGGAAGACCCCGCAGGCCATCGCGGTGAAGAGCAGGATCTCCTCGTTGATGAACGCCTGGTATGTGACGAGCAGGGCGAGGATCACGCCGTCCCGTACCGGCCGGGTGGAACGGGTGAGCACCAGTACCCGCCAGACGATGAACGGCAGCAGGAACTGGGAGATGATGTTGGGGTGCCAGTTGGCGTGTGAGAGCAGCGCCGGGGAGAAGCCGCAGAACCAGCCGCCGACGACAGCCGCGATCGGTGCGCTGACCAGGTGCCGGGAGAGCACGTAGTACCAGGCCGAGGCGGTGCCGGCCAGACCGATCGTCACGAGTACCACGAAGGAGACCGCCGGCCCGAACAGCAGCGTCACCGGCACCATCGGAATGCCCAGGCCCAGGATCGCCGTGTTGGCCATCAGGTTGACGCCGTCGGGATAGTTCAGCCGGTCGGTGAAGAACGGGAACTCGCCGTGCAGCACCACCCGTACGGAGTGGGCGAGGAAGTACTGCACCTGTGCGGGGTCGCTGCTGTAGAGCGAGGCGACCCGGCCGGCGGGGTCGAGCCAGATCTGGCTGGTCACCCAGAAGCCGGCGACCAGGAATGCCGCGTAGACGGCGAGGTCACGTCGCCAGGTGGGCCAACGGGCCGGCCGGGTGGCCGGTTCGCCGGTGTTCCGGTCCGGGGTACCCGAGTCCTCGCCCACGGCACCGGAACGCGGCGCCGGCTCCCGGTCGGCGGCGGCCGCCGCCGGCGCGATCTCCGAGCCGGTCTCGGAACCGGTGCCCGAACCCGCCGGCTCCGCCGCGCCCCCGTCGGTTCCGGTCGCCGTTCTGCCTCCGGACTCGGGGCCCTCCGGGTCCGGGGTGCTGTGCAGGCGTGGCTGGGCAAGCGTCACAGTCGGCGGAGTCTACAGGAGTACCCCATTGGTCCCAGTTGCCTGGGCCGCGGGTTTCCGCAGTGCGAGTCGTGCTGCCCGGCCGGCCGTCCCCGATCGGTCGGCTTTTCCGGGTCACGCCCGAGGCGCGTCCGAGATCTCGTAGGATGTGGCTTCTGTTGACGACTGAGGCGGATCGGGAGCACAGCGGTGGGTTCACTCCCTCGTAGCGGGATCGTCGGCGCGGCCCTCACCCTCGCCCTGCTCACCGGCGGCTGCGGCACCGTTCCTAAGGAACCTCCGGTCGCGCTCCGGGTCGGCTACGACACACTGGACGGAACACTCCAGGTCTGGCCCTCGCGGGGCACCCTGGCCGGTGATCCACAGGCGACCGAGGCGGTGGCCCGGGCCGTCGACGAGTGGCGCTCCCCGGTCGAGGACCGGGTGCACCTGCCCTCCTCCGGCATCCTCTGGCTCGGCGAGGTCGACGGTGGCCGGCTCGCCCTGGTCGCCGCCGACGTGCCCGGCGAGGCGGGATCCTGGCTGTTGCAGCTCACCGGCGACGGGTCGGACTTCCGCGTCGACCGGGCGGTGGAGTACACCGAGCCCGGCTACCTGGTCTACTCCGACGTACTGCCGGTGCAGTTGCCCACCGGCCGGCGCTACCTCGTCTCCGCCCGGGTCGACCGGCTCCTCGGGCCGGACCGCCAGCCGCTGGCCGTCACCGACGGCCTGACCGGCCCGGTCGCGGTGCCCGCCTGCGCCGCCCGTACCGTCACCGCGCGGCTGCGCCCCAGCGAGTCGCTGCCCAGCGGCAAGGCCGCCGACCGGCTCATCGACCTCGGCACCGGGATCGAGGGGCCGCGCTATCCGCTGGTCGGCGACGACACAGGCTCCGGCGCCACCGTGCTGGACGGCCTGGACACCTGCGCCCTGGCCGCCAAGACCGGGCCGTTCGGCAGCATCCCGCACCGGGTGCACGGCGAGGTCCACGCCGGATCGGTGCCGGTCTCCTGGCCGATCGACCGGCTGTCGGCGAAGGAGCTGGCCGAGGTCGAGCTGGTGGGTGCCGGGGAGAAGCCGGCCAGGCTCGAACAGCTCAGTTGGCGTACCGACGAGGGCATGATGACTGCCGCCCTGCTCCGGCCCGCCGACGGCCCGCCTGTGGTGTCGGCCGCCGACCGGCTCGAACCGCTCCAGGCGTACGTCCTGCCGCTCTCCAGCCCTGTCGTGGTGCTGGCCTGGCAGCCGAATTCGGAGACCAGTCTCGCGGTGCCGCCGAACACCACCCGGCTGGTCGACCGCCCCGGTCTCGTGGTGGTGCCGAAGCCGACCACCCGGGAGACCTTCAGCCTGATCACCCCGGACAAGACCACCGACCGCTCGGCCGGCGGCAACTGAGTCGCTCCAGCGGCATCCCAGTGATTAGGGCGGCTGTTCCACTGACAGCGCGGCTGTTCCGGCGTGATGTGGTGGCCTCGCCTGACGACGAGGCCACCACGTCAGGGAAGTAGCGGGATCAGGCGACGCCCCGGCCGTTGCGGCCCTTCGCGGCGCGGTCGCCGTTGGGGGCGGTCATCCGCACGGGGGCGATCGGTTCGTCGTCCAGCTGGGAGACCCAGCCGGTGACGTCCCGGGCCACGTCCTGCGCGGTCAGTCCCAGGTCGGCGAGGATCTGCGCCCGGGTGCCGTGGGGCTGCCAGACCGACGGTACGCCGAGGTCGCGTACCGGCACCCGCAGGTCGGCGTCGCGCATCGCCTTGGCCAGCGCGTCACCGACCCCACCCGCGCGTACGCCGTCCTCGACGGTTACCACCAGCCGGTGGCTGCCGGCCAGTGTGAGCAGCTCCGGCGGGATCGGCCGGACCCAGCGCGGGTCGACCACCGTCACGCCGTACCCCTGCTCGGCGACCCGGGTGGCCACCTCGACGCCGAGCTGCCCGAAGGCGCCGACCGCGACCAGCAGCACGTCGGTACGGGCGGACTCGGCGAGTACGTCCACACCGCCGGTGACCGAGTCGGCGGCGGTGACCCGGCGTATCGCCGGCAGGTCGGCGACGACGGAACCGGTCGGGAAGCGCAGGATCGTCGGCCCGTCCTCGACCGCGACCGCCTCGCGCAGTTCCGCCCGCAGGGTGGCGGCGTCCCGGGGAGCGGCGATGCGCAGCCCGGGCACCACTCCGAAGACCGACATGTCCCAGATGCCGTAGTGGCTCGGCCCGTCCGGACCGGTGATCCCGGCCCGGTCCAGCACGAACGTCACCGGCAGCCTGTGCATCGCGACGTCGAGCAGCACCTGGTCGAAGGCGCGGTTGAGGAAGGTCGCGTAGACGGCGACCACCGGGTGCAGGCCGCCCATGGCGAGACCGGCGGCCGAGGTGGCCGCGTGCTGCTCGGCGATGCCGACGTCGTAGACCCGCTCCGGGTACTTGCGGGCCAGCGGCGCGATGCCGGTCGGCTCGGCCATCGCGGCGGTGATCCCGACCACGTCCGGCCGCTCGTCGGCGATCGCCACCAGCTCGTCGGCGAAGACGTGCGTCCACTTCACCGTGGGGGCGGCCAGCAGCTTGCCGGTCTCCACGTCGAAAGCGCTGCTCGGGCCGTGCAGACAGTCGGCGTCGTCCTCCTCGGCCGGGCGGTAGCCGAGGCCCTTGCGGGTCACCGCGTGCACTATCACCGGCCCGCCGAAGCCCTTGGCCCGGCGCAGCGCCGACTCCATCGCCGCCACGTCGTGCCCGTCGACCGGACCGAAGTACTTGATGCCGAGGTCCTCGAACATCGCCTGCGGCGCGACCGCGTCCTTGATGCCCTTCTTGACCGCGTGCAGCACCTCGTACATCGGCCTGCCGACCAGCGGGGTGGAGCCGAGCGCCTCCTTGACGGCGTCCAGCACCTTCTCGTAGCCGGGGTTCAGCCGCAGCGTGGCCAGGTGGTCGGCCAGGCCGCCGATCGTCGGCGCGTACGACCGGCCGTTGTCGTTGACCACGATGACCAGCGGGTTCCGGGCGGCGGCGATGTTGTTGAGCGCCTCCCAGCACATGCCCCCGGTCAGCGCCCCGTCGCCGACCACCGCCACCACGTTGCGCGACTCGCCGCGCAGCGCGTACGCCTTGGCCAGCCCGTCCGCATAGGAGAGCGCGGTCGAGGCGTGCGAGTTCTCGATCAGGTCGTGCTCGCTCTCCGCCTGGCTGGGATAGCCGGAGAGGCCGCCGCGCTGGCGGAGCTGGTCGAAGCCCTCCTGGCGCCCGGTGAGCATCTTGTGCACGTACGCCTGGTGCCCGGTGTCGAAGAGGAAGCGGTCCCGGGGCGAGTCGAAGACCCGGTGCATGGCCAGGGTCAGCTCGACCACCCCGAGGTTCGGGCCGAGGTGCCCGCCGGTCCGGGAGACCTTCGCGACCAGGAAGTCCCGGATCTCGGCGGCGAGCAACGCCAGTTGTTCGGCGGACATCCGCTTGACGTCCTGCGGCCCACGGACCGTGTTCAACAGTCGTCCGGCCGACGCCTCCGGCTCCTGCACGGTCATGCCGTCACCTCGCCGCGCTCGGCAGCGGTATCGGGCCGCACGGCACTGGGCTGGCTGATTCGCTCCCTACACAGGCTCATAGCCGCAGAGTCTATCGGGGCCGGGCCGACTCGCAGCCGGGCCGCCGAAGCAGGGCCACCGATCGCGCTCCGGGCGTCCGGTCGCGGGGTAGGTGCTCGACCCGGCGGGCCAGGGTAACCGATCGAGGCCGCGCTGGCCGGCTAACAGCCGCGCCGGCCGGCTAACAGCCGCGCCGGCCGGTTGCGGGCGGTCGGCGATCAGCAGAGTCCCGTTGACCGGACGGTGCCGCGGTCGCGGACAGTCGACGATTCCACACCGCGAGTGGCGGGTCGGGGTTCCGCCGAACGAACGAAAAATCGGGCAGATGCCGCCAAGGGCCGTAGCATGGCCAGTAATCCCGCCCTCCCCTAAGGTCTCGACATGTCGCCTGCTGGCTCCCGCCCCGACCGGTCTGCCGGTCGCGCCCGAACCACCCCGACATCCGGCCGGTACGCCGCCGGTCAGGTTCTCGCGGTCGGCATCGTGTTGCTGGTCGCCCTGCCGCTGCTCCCGCTGATTCTGCTGATCGTCGCCTGGATCCGGCTCCGGGACCGGGCCGCCGCCCGGGCCGCCCGCCGGGATACGGAGGCGGTCCCCACCCCGCCCCGGTCCGCCCTGCACGTCACTCCCTGACCCCGCGTCGCCTCTCACCCGCTCTCCCGGCGACCGCCGCGCTGCTCGCCGAGCGGCTGCCCGGGATCGACCATCGCCGTGCCGGTCGGTTCGTCGGAAACTCCTTGCCCGCCCGTCGGTGACCCCGGCAGAGTTGCCGGCACCGCGGCGGGTGGACGGCCGCACGGCTGGTGAGGAGGCGACGTGTCCGACTTCAACGTTCGTACCGCGAATTTGATCACGATCAACTCGTTGACCAAGTACCCGTCGATCCCGACCTACCACGCGCTGGACCCACGCAACGGCGGACTGCTGGACGAGACCGTGCGTCGAAGCACTACACCGAGTCCCGCACGGTAGGCGCCCGGCTCTTCGACGTGGTGGTGCTGGAGGACTACCCGGAGTTGCTGGAATGGCCGGTCGAGCGGATCTCGTCCTGGCGGGAGTCGGGCGGTCAGCCGTTCCTCGCCGAGCCGGAGCTGCTGGCCAGGGCCGCAGCCGCCGGGCTGCCGACGGTGCCCCGGCTCGACACGGTCGACGCCGCCGAGTTGCCGACCGACCTGGAGAAGACCCATCGGTTCCTCACCGAGCAGCTACCGGCCACGACGGTGGCCCTGGACGGTACGCCGGGCCGGGCCGAGGGCATCGTGTTGCGTTCGCAGACCCGGTCGGTGATCGCCAAGGCGCGCTTCCAGGACTACGAGCGGACCCTGAAGCGGCGCCGTACCGGCCGCTGAGCCGGCGCCGGAGGTCACCGTGTGAACCGGCGGCGGAGGTCGACACCCGGACGGGCTCGACCTCCGCCGCCGACCCGACTCAGCTCTCGTCGGGCAGCAGCAGCGCGACCAGCTCCACGTGCTGGGTCATCGGGAAGAGGTCGTAGCCGCGCAGCGCGGCGAGCCGCCAGCCCGCCTCCCGGAACGTCCGGGCGTCCCGGGCGAAGGCGGCCGGGTCGCAGGCCACATAGGCGATCGCCCGGCTGGTGGCCGTGGCGACCGCCCGGACGACCTCGGCACCGGCACCGGCACGCGGCGGGTCCAGCACCACCAGGTCGACCGGCCCGACGATCCGGCGCCGCCGCAGCGCCGGTCCGACCGAGGCCCGGACCACCTCGATCTGCGGCAGGTCGGCGAGGTTCTCCCGGGCGGCCTGGACCGCCGGCTCGGCCGACTCGACCACTGTGATCCGGCCGGCCGGACCGACCCGGTCGGCCAACGCCGCCGCGAAGAGCCCGGCGCCGCCGTAGAGATCCCAGGCCGACTCGCCGTCCATCGGCGCCAGCAGGTCGAGTACGGCCGTCGCCAGCGTCTCCGCCGCCGCCGGATGTACCTGCCAGAACGCCTCCGGCGGTAGCAGCCACGTCCGGCCGGCCGCCACCTCCCGGACCCGCTCCCCCGCCCCGTTCCGCACGGCGGCATCCGTCGGGCCGCCGGAGGGCGGGACCGCCGGCTCGCCGAGATCGCCACCGACGAGCGTCCCCGACGAGCGCCGCTCGTGCACCGTCACGTCGCCACCGGAGGAGGCGACCACCTCCACCAGGTCGGCGTCGGGCCAGAGTCGACCACTGGGCGTCAGCACCGGAAGTTCCTGGATCGCCGGGCGGGCGATCCGGCACCTGTCGATCGGGACGACCTCGTGCGAGCGGTGCTTGAGCAGTCCGGCCCGGCCGGCGGCATCGACGGCGTACCGGACCCGGGAACGCCAGCCGAGCGGGCCGCCGGGCAACTCGTCGACCCGGACATCCAGCTCGGCGACCTCCTCCGGGGTCAGGCCGGCCAGCCGGAGCAGCTGCTCGCGTACCACCTCCGCCTTCCAGCGTCGCTGCGCGGCGGGTGCGACGTGTTGGAGATCGCAGCCGCCGCACCGGTCCGGCCCCGCCCACGGGCACGGCGGGACGACCCGGTCCGGCGAGGCGTCGAGTACGGTCACCGCGTCCGCGCGCAGGAAGTCCCGGCGTACCTCGGTGATCTGGGCGACCACCCGTTCGCCCGGCAGCGCGTGCCGGACGAAGACCACCTGTCCGTCCAGTCGGGCCACGCAGTGCCCGCCGTGCGCCACCGGCCCGACGGTCAGCTCGACCCGCTCGGCCTCGCCCGGACCCGTCGAGGCGACCCGGGACCGCTGACCGGCGCTCATCGGGGACCCGCCGCGTCCCGCCCGGGGGCGGGCGGTGGCTCGTCGAGGTCGGTACCGGCCAGCGGCGACGGCGGCGGTGCCGTGGCGGCGGTGTTCGACGGTGGGGGTGGCCCGAGCAGGCCGCCGACCGGGGCGCCGCCGCGCGGCCCGCGGGCCGGTCCACGGCTGAGTGTGGCGTCGAACCGGTCCAGGTTCTTCCGGGCGGTCGAGGCGAGCTGCCACGGGACGCTTGTCACCATCACCCCGGGCTCGAAGAGCAGCCGGCCCTTGATCCGCAACGCGCTCTGGTTGTGCAGCAGGTTCTCCCACCAGTGCCCGACGACGTACTCGGGAATGAAGACCGTGACCACGTCGCGGGGTGACTCCCGGCGGGCCGACGCGACGAAGTTGAGGATCGGCCGGGTGATCTCCCGGTACGGCGAGTCGATCACGGTCAGCGGCACGGTCACCCCGTGCCGTTCCCACTCCGCCTGCACCGCACGGGTGTCCGCCTCGTCGACGTTGACGGTCAGCGCGGTAAGGGTGTCCGGCCGGGTCGCCTGGGCATAGGCGATCGCCCGCAGGGTCGGCTGGTGCACCTTGCTGACCAGCACGATCGCGTGGTTGCGGGCCGGCAGCACCGGGCGTCCCTCCGGCGGGGTCAGCTCGGTGGCGACCCGGTCGTAGTGCCGGCGGATGGCCAGCATCATGGCGTAGATGACCGCCATCGCGGCGATGGCGATCCAGGCGCCGAGCAGGAACTTGGTGAGCAGGACGACCACCAGTACCGCCCCGGTCAGCCCCATCCCGAAGGTGTTGATGGCCCGGGAGCGGACCATCCTGCGCCGTACCACCGGGTCCCGCTCGGTACGCAGCCTCCGGTTCCAGTGCCGGATCATCCCTGCCTGGGAGAGCGTGAACGAGACGAAGACGCCGACGATGTAGAGCTGGATCAGCCGGGTCACCTCGGCCTGGAAGGCGACGATCAGCAGGATCGCGGTCAGCGCGAGGAAGACGATGCCGTTGGAGAAGGCCAGCCGGTCGCCCCGGGTGTGCAACTGCCGGGGCAGGTAGCGGTCCTGGGCCAGGATCGAGCCGAGCACCGGGAAGCCGTTGAAGGCGGTGTTGGCGGCCAGGAAGAGGATCAGCGCGGTCGCGCCGGCCACCACGAAGAGCAGTACCCCGTTGCCGAAGATGGCCTCGCCGAGCTGGACGGTCACGGTCTTCTGCACGTAGTCGAGCGGGCCGTGTTCGAGCTGCCGGGCCGGGTTCTCCATGAACTGGAGGCCGGTCAGCCGGGAGAGCCAGATGATGCCCATGATCATGACGATCGCCACAGAGCCGAGCATCAGCAGCGTGGTGGCGGCGTTCTTGCTCTTCGGCGGCTTGAACGCCGGTACGCCGTTGGAGATCGCCTCCACCCCGGTCAGCGCGGCACAGCCCGAGGAGAAGGCCCGCAGCAGCAGGAAGGCCATCGCGAAGGCGGTCAGGTTGGCGTGTTCGGCGCTGACCACCAGATCGGCGCTGGGCGCCCGCAGGTCGTGGCCGAGGACGAAGATCCGGACCAGTCCGGTGAGGATCATCCCGATGATCACGATCATGAAGCCGTAGGTCGGGATCGCGAAGGCGGTACCCGACTCGCGCAGCCCGCGCATGTTGATCGCGCTCAGTACGACCACAGCGGTCACCGCCACCCCGACCCGGTGCTCGGAGACGAACGGCAGTACCGAACCGAGGTTGGCCACCCCGGAGGAGACCGACACGGCGACGGTGAGCACATAGTCGACAAGCAGCGCGCTGGCCACCCCGACGCCGAACTTCGGTCCGAGGTTGACGGTGGCCACCTCGTAGTCCCCACCGCCGGAGGGGTAGGCGTGCACGGTCTGTCGATAGCTCGCCACCACGGTGAGCATCACCACCACGACCGCCAGGGCGACCCACGGCGAGAAGAGGTACGCCGAGGCGCCGGCGATCGAGAGCGTCAACAGGATCTCGTCCGGTGCGTACGCCACGCTGGAGAGCGCGTCGGAGGCGAAGACGGGCAGCGCGATGCGCTTCGGCAGCAGGGTGTGCTGCAACTTGTCGGACCGGAAGGGTCGGCCCAGCAGCAGGCGCTTGACTAGCGAGGTGGGTCTGGCCACAACCGCTAAGGGTACGGCTGCCGGATTCGCCCGGTCGGCCGGTGCGGCCGGTCCTCGCGGTGATCCGGCTAACTGGCGTCCCGCAGGTGAGGTGACCGGGCAGCGGGGAGGTCGGGCACCACGGGCCGGGGGCCGGATGGCTACGCTCATGGTGACATCACCCCACCGGACGGGTCGGTCCCGCGGTGCTCCGGGAGGACTTGCCTTGCACGTCGTGATCATGGGCTGTGGCCGGGTCGGTTCGACCCTCGCACACAATCTGGAGTCGCGCGGCCACTCGGTGGCCGTCATCGACCAGGACGCGGACGCGTTCCGTCGGCTCGGCCCGGACTTCGGCGGGATCACCGTCACCGGCGCCGGTTTCGACGCGGAGGTGCTCCGCCAGGCCGGCATCGAGCGGGCCGACGGCTTTGCCGCCGTCTCCAGCGGCGACAACTCCAACATCATCTCGGCCCGGCTGGCCCGCGAGACGTACGGCGTCTCCCGGGTGGTGGCCCGGATCTACGACTCGAAGCGGGCCCAGGTCTACGAGCGGCTCGGCATCCCGACCGTGGCCACGGTCCGGTGGACCGCCGACAGGATCGTCCGGCACCTGGTGCCGGAGGGACACGTGGAGATCTTCCGCGACCCGACAAGCACCGTCTCGATCATCGAGGTACCGGTGCACGACGACTGGATCGGCCGGCCGATACGCGGGCTGGAGGAGGCCACCGGTGCCCGGGTCGGCTACCTGACCCGGTTCGGCATCGCCGCCCTGCCGACCGCCTCCAGCGTGCTCCAGGAGGGCGACCAGGTCTCCATGCTGGTCACCGACGACATCGCCGACCAGGTGACCACGGTGGCGGGCTCACCGCCGGAAGGAGGGCGCTGACATGCGGATCGCCATCGCCGGCGCCGGCAACGTGGGCCGCTCGATCGCCCAGGAGCTGATCGAGAACGGGCACCAGGTGATGCTGATCGAGCGGAAGCCGAAGATGCTCCGCCCGGAACGGGTACCGGCCGCCGAGTGGGTCCTCGCCGACGCCTGCGAGCTGGCCAGCCTTGAGGAGGCCGACCTGGCCAGCTGCGACGTGGTGGTGGCGGCCACCGGCGACGACAAGGTCAACCTGGTGGTCTCGTTGCTGGCAAAGACGGAGTTCGCCGTCCCCCGGGTGGTCGCCCGGATCAACCGGGCCGAGAACGAGTGGCTCTTCACCGACCAGTGGGGCGTCGACGTGGCGGTCAGCAAGCCACGGGTGATGGCGGCCCTGGTCGAGGAGGCGGTCACCGTCGGCGACCTGGTCCGGCTGATGACGTTCCGGCAGGGCGAGGCGAACCTGGTCGAGATCACCCTGCCGCCGACCGCACCGTACGTCGGTCACCCGATCCACTCCGTGCCGCTGCCCCGGGACTCGGCGCTCACCGCCATCCTGCGCGGCAAGCGGGTGCTGGTGCCGACCCCAGACGACCCGTTGGAGGCCGGCGACGAGCTGATCTTCGTCTGCACCGCCGAGGTCGAGGACGAGGTCCGCAAGGTGATCCTCGGTCCGGACAGCGTCGAGCGGACCCGCAGCAGCAGCGGTAGCGGTAGCGGTAGCTGAGCCGGGCCGGGCCGACCGGTCGGAATCCTGCCTGCCGGTGCTGCCGGTGCTGTGGTCAGCTGCCGAGCGGTGCCGGTACGGTCGGCACCCGGTTCACCCGGCGGACCGTCCAGATGGTGATCACCAACAGCAGCGCGTACGGCGGATAGCCGAGCAGCAGCCGGGCGATGCCGAGCGCGGTGTCCATGTCGGCCAGATAGAGCCCGGCCTGCACACCCACCTTGGCCAGCCACACGACGCCCCAGAGCACGGTGAGCCGGGTGAAGGTGCGGACCAGCCGTGGATCCTGCCGCCACTCCGAGCGGCCACCGGCAGCGATGATGGACCAGATCCAGCCGACCAGCGGCTGGCGGACCACCGCCGAGCCGAGCAGCACCAACCCGTAGACGATGCCGTAGAGGATGCCGGGCAGGTAGAAGTCCCGCTCGTCGCCGGTACGCCAGGCGATCATGGCGCCGATGCCGATCCCGACCAGGCCGTTTACGGCGTGCCGGACCGGTCGCCGCTGGGAGAGCCGGACGATCGCGATCAGCACCGCGACCGACACCGAGGCGATCACCGCGGGGCGCAGCTCGGTGATGATGTTGACGGCGACGAAGACGATCACCGGGACGCTTGACTCGACCATCCCCCGCCAGCCGCCGAGCTGCTCCGCCATCTGCTCGGTCAGGCTGGGGAGCTGCTCGTCGTCCTCGGTCCGGCGGGCCGTCGGGTCGCTGCCCGTGCTGTCGGTGCGGGGCTGTCCAGCGGTCATCTGCATGTCTTCCGGTCGCGGCCGGCGGTGCCGGTGTCCGTGCTCACCGTGCCGACTCCAGCTCGTAGTACGGGTTGTAGATGACTTTACGGTCATCCCGTACCGCCATGCGACCGCGCGCGGTCAATTGCCGGCCCGGCTCGATCCCGGCGATGTGCCGGCGCCCCAGCCAGACCAGGGTCACGATGTCGCTGCCGTCGTAGAGGTCCGCCTCCAGGGTCGGCAGGTTCGTCCGGGGGGTGTAGACCACGGTACGGAGCCGGCCCGAGACCGACACCACCTGCCCCCGGATGCACTGCCCGGCAGGGGTACTGCCGCACTCGGCGCTCTCCCGAAGCAGTTCCTCCGCCTCGATCTCGGCCTCGCTCGCGGTCAGCCGTTGCAGGAAGCCCCGCCACGAGATTCGGCCCTGGTCGGTCGCCATGACCCGGTGTCACCCTCCTCGACGCGCCGACCCGGCGCGTGCTCGACCACGACTGGCGTGCAGCCGTCCCGCAAGCGTACGCCGATTCGGCACCCCTGCACCGGCCGCCCGCTGGTGGGTTGCCGACCCCGACCCCGGTCACCCGGGCCGGGAGGAGCCGTCGCGGACCTGGCCGCGGTCAGGAGCCGTCGCGGCGGCGGGGCCGGGGTTCGGAGCGCGGCGGGTGCTGCTGGCCCGAGACGACGCCGTTGACCGGACCGCCGGGCTGGTGACCGTCCGGCTCCTGCTCGGCTGGGGCGGCGGCGTCGCGCGGCAACCGCAGCGGCAGCGGCTCGCGGACCGGCTTCGCCTCCTGACCCCGGTCGACCACCAGCCCGTTCAAGCACTCGGCGAGCGGACCGGCGGCGGCCGGGTCGCTGGCGGCGCGTCCCTGGAAGACGCCCTGGATCATCCAGCGCGGCCCGTCGACGCCGACGAAGCGCAGGTCGGCGATGCCGCCGTCCGGGGTACGGACCCGGGCCCGCAACTCGATGCCGTACTCGCCGTCCACCTCGTCGGCCACCACCCCGTCGGCCGCCAGCGAGGTGCGGATCTCCTCCCGCCACTCCGACCAGATCCCGTCGGTACGCGGTGCCGCGAAGACCCCAAGCTGGAGGGCGCTCTCCCCGTGCACCAGGACGACCTGCTGGATCACCCCGTCGGGGTTGGCCTGTACGCGTACCTCCACGTCCTGGACGGCCGGGATGCGCAGGCTGCCCAGGTCGAGCCGCTGCACGTCGGGCGGCGCGTCGCCGATGTCGTACGGCCCGCGCCTGGGCCCCTCGGGATCGGCCGCCGCGGCGAGGTCCTGGGTGTCGGCCGACTGCCGACCGGAGCGCTCGTCGCGGGAGTGGCGCCCGCCGCGTCCTCGGGAGAAGATCATCTTGCGTACCTGCTACCTTCCGTTTCCGGGTGCCGGATGGGCGGATCCCACTCGCATTGTCGGCCACGGGGTACGGCGACGACCGACCCGGGCACCTCTTTCCGGCCGACTGACCGTTTCCGGCCGACTCGCCGTGTCGGGCCGACTCGCCGTTTCCAGCCGAGTCACCGGCTGCCCGCCCCCTCGACCCGATCGTCGCGGCGGTCGACGTCGACCAGTCCGGCATGCCCGCCGGTGGAGCCGTGCCCGCCCGCACCGCGCGTGGAGTCGGGCAACTCGTCGACGGGCAGGAACTCCGCCCGCTCCACCCGCTGCACCACGAGCTGTGCGATCCGGTCGCCCCGGGAGATCTTCGCCGGGGTGACCCGGTCATGGTTGATCAGGTTGACCAGGATCTCGCCCCGGTAGCCGGCGTCGACCGTACCGGGCGCGTTGAGCACCGTCACACCGAGCCTGGCCGCCAGGCCCGATCGCGGATGGACCAGCCCGACGTACCCGACCGGCAGCGCCAGCGCGACACCGGTGCGGACCAGCCGCCACTGGCCGGGCGGGATCTCGACCTCCTCGGCGGCGACCAGGTCGGCTCCGGCGTCGCCGGGATGGGCGTACGCCGGCAGCGGCAGGTCCGGATCGAGTCGCTGGACGGGTACGGGCAGCACGTGCGTCACGCTCTCACTCTCCTGGCAGGTTCGCGGATCCACCGGGTGCTGCCCCCATCCTGCCGGGTCGACCGGCCGCATCGGGTCGTACCCTTCCAGCGTGGCCCCGACAAGTTCCGAGCCCACCGTCGTCCCGGCCCGTGCCGGGTACGCCGAGCGGCTGACCCTGCCCTGGTGGCTCTGGCTGGCCGGGTTCGCCGTCGCCGGACTGCTGGCCGCCGAGATCTGGCTCGGCTCGACCGGCATGCGCGCCTGGCTGCCCTTCGTGATCCTGTTGCCGCTGGCCGCCGTCGGGCTCGGCTGGCTCGGCCGGATCCGGATCGCCGTACGCGACGGCGAACTCCTGGTCGACGACGCCCGGCTGCCGGTGCGGTTCGTCGCCGACGCGATCCCGCTGGACGCCGAGGGCCGGCGCGAGGTGCTCGGGGTCGGTGCCGACCCGCTGGCGTTCGTGGTGCAGCGTCCGTGGGTCTCCGGTGCGGTGCAGGTGGTCCTCGACGATCCGGCCGACCCGACGCCCTACTGGGTGGTCAGCTCCCGTCACCCGGTACGCCTGGCCGAGGCGATCCTCGCCGCCCGCCACCCGGACTGATCCACCCGTCGACAGGGACTGTCACCCGCGATCCGGATTGATCATCCGCGCCCCGGCCGGACAGCGGACCGGGGCGGGAACGCGGCCCGCGGAGCGCCTGGTCACCTGTCGAGCGCCCTCGGTCCCTGGCTGAGATCCTCCCGGACCCGTTCGCCGAGCGCCCGGGTGGCCCGGCCGTTGAGGAAACCCGCCACCGCCGCACCGGTCAGGAACGGCCCGAGGGTGGTCAGGTTACGGCCGAACCGCCGCAGCAGCCGGTCCCGCAGCTCCTTGCGGGCGGCGGTGCCGAGCACCGCGCCGACGCCGACCCCGGGCAGCAACGGATTGACCCCGCGCTGGGCCGCCCAGGAGCGGATCAGCGTGACCGCGCGCTGGCTGGTGGCGCCCGGCAGCCGGACGCCGTACACCTCGTGCAGTTCGCCGATCAGCTTGAGCTCGATGGCGACCACTGCGACGGTTTCGGCAGCCAGCAGCACCGGTGCCGAGAGCAGGGTCGGGGTGGCCACCCACTCCACCGCCGCGACCCCGCCGCCCGCCGCGCCCACCCCGGCGGTGGAGCGTACGGCGTTGCGGATCAGCCGCTCGGCCAGCGCGTCTGGGTCGAGGCCGTCGAAGTGCCGGTGCAGGGTCTCCCGGTCGCGTATCGGGATGTGCGGCGCGATCTCGGTCACCGTGTCGGTGAGCCAGCGGACCGCCGCCTTCGGCTTGAACAGGTTGCCGGGTCGACTGGTCCGGACCTGGCTGACCAACCGGCCGAGCAGTCGTCGCCGACGGGACCTGTTGAGTTCGTCGGCGGTGAGCGCGGCGACTGTCGAACTCAGCTCGTCGTCGTCCCCGGAAGCCGGCTCCCGTCCACCGTCAGCGGAGACGAGGTCCCGACCCGGGCGCGCGGCATCCGCCGGCCGCCGGGCAGCGGGCGTGGCCGAGGTCGTGTCGTCGCCCGGCCCGACCCGGTCGGCCGGTACCGGCGCAACTGCCGGCCCGACCCGGTCAGTCGGTACCGGCGGAGCGTCGGTCGCCCTCGGCGAGGACGCGTCGGCCTGCCGTCCCTGTGTGACGGCGTCAGCCTGCCGTCCCGGCGAGGACGCGTCGGATGCCCGGTCGGAGCGGCTCATCATGACCTCCAGCGCGTGTCGTCGGTTTGGCTTGCCATCCCGCGCATCGAGTCAAGCAGTTACCCACCAACCCCGCATGTCGAATCACGCGCGGCGACCTCCAGCGGTGGAGGCCGCCGCTTCCCCCGGTCCCGGAAGACTCACCCCGCACCCGCCGGACGGGCTCCCCTGCCCGGGAAGACCGCTCCGGCCTCGGCGGTCAGGCGCACTCGCGGCAGATCAGGTCACCGTTGCGCTCCACCGCGAGCTGGCTGCGGTGGTGCACCAGGAAGCAGCGCGCGCAGCGGAACTCGTCCGACTGCATCGGCAGCACCTTCACGGTGAGCTCCTCGTCGGCCAGGTCGGCGCCGGGCAACTCGAAGCTCTCGGCGACCTCGGCCTCGTCGACGTCCACGGCGGCCGACTGTGAGTCGACCCGCCGAGCCTTGAGCTCTTCCAGGCTGTCCTCGCCGAGGTCGACCTCGTCGCGACGCGGGGCGTCGTAGTCGGTGGCCATCGGTCTCACTCTCCCATATCGATATAGTCGCTTCCGGTTGTAACGCCGGAGGACGCTGTTTCGGTTCCCGCTGGCCGGCCTTACTTCCGGTCGCCCGACCCGGCGCACGTTCCGGGTCGCGGCCGCCGGGCGGAACTGCCCCGGCGAGCGGGGTACCTTACCCCCCTTCGGGCGAGGCATGTATACCGTCCCTGCGGCATGCATGTACGTCCGAGCGCGCGGAGTTGTTCCCAATGTGACTCAGGCGACACGAAGATAGGGGTAGTGGTCGGCCGATCGTCGTCGCCGCGCCGACAGATCTGGCGGATTCAGCACCCGGTCGGACAACGGCTGGTCTCACCGGCATACTCGATAGCCACGGCGACCCGTGCGGTCGCGCGTTCCACACACCACCTTCGCAGGAGCCAAGCAGATGAGTTTCGCGCGCGTCCGAGCCCTCCTCGTCGTCGGCGTGCTCGCGGTGATCGCCATCGTGTTCGTCGCCGTCACGCTCGTCCGCGACACCCAGGCCGGCCGAGAGGTCGCCAGTGACTGCCAGGAAGGCGACAAGCTCGCCGACACCCGGTTGCGGCTGCCGAAGGACATCAAGATCAACGTTTACAACGCGACCGAGACCATCGGCCTGGCCAACACGGTGAAGACCGACTTCCAGAACCGGCAGTTCCAGGTTCTCAAGGCCGGCGACGAGCCCAACAAGAAGGGCATCGACGACGAGGTCGCGGTGCTGCGGTACGGGCCGAAGGGTGTCGGCTCCTACCACGTGCTCAAGGCGTACTTCCTGAACGAGGCGGAGCCGGAGTTCCAGCTCGAACGCGAGGACGACGTGGTCGACGTGGTCATCGGCGGCGAGTTCAAGCAGCTCGCGACCATCACCGAGGTCAACCAGGCGCTGACCCAGCGGGACAGCGAGAGCACCCAGCTGCCGCCGCGGACCTGCGCCGACCCCAACCTGAGCTGACCGGGCACTGTCTCCGGCCGCCGGCCCGAGCCGGCGGCCCGAGCCGGCGGCCCGAGCCGAACCGACGGCTCCGGCCGTCAGGGGCCGCAGCCGTCAGGGACCGCAGCCGTCAGGGGCCGCAGCCGTCAGGGGCCGCCGGCCGCGTCCAGCCGGGCCAGGTGGTCGTGCAGCGGGCCGAAGAGCGCGGGCGGGGCGGCGATCAGCAGGTCCGGCCCCGGGACGGCACCGGCCAGCCCGTCGACCCGGAGCCCGGCCTCGGTGGCGACCAGCCCACCGGCCGCGTGGTCCCAGAGGTTCAGGCCCTTCTCGTAGTAGCCGTCGACCAGGCCCTCGGCGGCCAGGCACAGGTCGATCGAGGCGACCCCGAACCGGCGGATGTCCCGGACGTACGGGATGAGCCGGTGCAGCACGCCGGCCTGGTGTGCCCGACGCGCGGGATCGTAGCCGAACCCGGTCGCCACCAGCGCCTGCCCGAGATCGGTCTCCACAGAGCCGCTCAGCCGCCGGCCGGCCCGGTAGGCGCCCCGGCCCCGGATCGCCGTCCACTCGTCCCCGGTGGCCGCGTTCCGGACCACTCCGGCGACCACCTCGCCGTCGACCTCCACGGCCAGCGAGACGGCGTAGTGCGGGAGCCCGTAGAGGTAGTTCACGGTGCCGTCGATCGGGTCGAGGATCCAGCGCACCCGGCTGTCACCGGCCGAACCGGCACCGTCGGCGTCGCCGTACTCCTCGCCGAGTACGGCGTCGTCGGGGCGGGCCGCCCGCAGGGTGGCGACCGCCTGCCGTTCCACCGCCCGGTCCGCTGCGGTGACCACGTCGGTCACCGTGCTCTTGGTCGCCACCGCGGCGACTCCCTCGGCGCGCATCCGGTACGCGGTCCCCGCCGCCTCCCGGGCCACCTCGACCGCGATCTTGAGCAGCTCCTCCGGAGCCGGTGTCGTGCCGTGCATGGCGTCCCCTTCCCGCACGCCTGTGACGTCCAGCCTCCGGCGCGAGTATCATCCTTACAAAGTCAACACGCGTATCGAGTCGGTGGCCCCGGACCACGTCTCCGGCGTGCGGCGCGGGATGATCGCCGCAGACGGCGCTACAATTCACGCCTACCCACGCGCCACGGACCGCCGAGCCCGGCCGGCCCGGGACACGGGGGTCCCTCAACCACATCGGCCCGACACAACGCATAGCGCTGCGCCGGCCGATCCCGGCCGTGCTCGCTCATCGCCTCCGGAAGGTCATTCGTGACAGAACCCCGCCACATCGGCGCCGACGTACGCTCGCTCACCGACACCCTGATCGCCCACGCGCAGAACGCTGGCGGCCAGCTCACGTCGGCGGAGTTGGCGCGTACGGTCGAGTCTGCTGAGGTGACTCCGGCCCAGGCCAAGAAGATCCTGCGTGCGCTCTCGGACGCGGGGGTCACCGTCGTGGTCGACGGCTCGGCGAGTACCCGTCGCCGGGTCGCCGCCGCCCGGTCCGCCACCCCCGCGTCCCGGGCGACCACCGCCAAGGCGACCAAGAAGTCGGCGCCGCCGGCCCCGAAGCAGGCGCCCGCCGCCGACGAGGCGGGCGCGGCCCGCAAGCCGGCGGCCCGCAAGCCGACGCTGGCGGCCGACGGCGCGTCGCCGGCCGGTGCCGCCAAGCCGGCCGCGAAGGCCGCTGAGCCGGCCGCCAAGGCTCCGGCGAAGGCCGGCCGGGCGGGGGCGAAGGCCGCCGGCACCGGCCCGGCCAAGGCCACCAAGGCCGGCGCCCCGACCAAGGGCGGCGAGTCGGAGGGTCCCGGCGACGACATCGATCCGGAGGTGCTCGCCGCCGAGATCGAGGACGTGGTGGTCGAGGAGCCGGCCGAGCTGGCCAAGGCCGCCGAGGCGGACGCCGCCGACGCCGCGACCGACAACGACTTCGAGTGGGACGACGAGGAGTCCGAGGCGCTCAAGCAGGCGCGCCGGGATGCCGAGCTGACCGCCTCGGCGGACTCGGTCCGGGCCTACCTCAAGCAGATCGGCAAGGTCCCGCTGCTCAACGCCGAGCAGGAGGTCGAGCTCGCCAAGCGGATCGAGGCCGGGCTCTACGCCGCCGAACGGCTGCGCGCCGCCGAGGAGGGCGAGGAGAAGCTCGTCCGGGAGATGCAGCGCGACCTGATGTGGATCTCCCGCGACGGCGAGCGGGCCAAGAACCACCTGCTGGAGGCGAACCTGCGGCTGGTGGTCTCGCTGGCCAAGCGGTACACCGGGCGGGGCATGGCGTTCCTGGACCTGATCCAGGAGGGCAACCTCGGCCTGATCCGGGCCGTCGAGAAGTTCGACTACACAAAGGGCTACAAGTTCTCCACCTACGCCACCTGGTGGATCCGACAGGCCATCACCCGGGCCATGGCCGACCAGGCCCGCACCATCCGCATCCCGGTGCACATGGTCGAGGTGATCAACAAGCTTGGCCGGATCCAGCGCGAGCTGCTCCAGGACCTGGGCCGCGAGCCCACCCCGGAGGAACTGGCGAAGGAGATGGACATCACACCCGAGAAGGTACTGGAGATCCAGCAGTACGCCCGGGAGCCGATCTCGCTCGACCAGACCATCGGCGACGAGGGGGACAGTCAGCTCGGCGACTTCATCGAGGATTCCGAGGCGGTCGTCGCGGTCGACGCGGTCTCCTTCTCGCTGTTGCAGGACCAGCTCCAGCAGGTGCTCCAGACGCTCTCCGAGCGGGAGGCCGGCGTGGTGCGGCTGCGCTTCGGGCTGACCGACGGACAGCCGCGCACCCTGGACGAGATCGGCCAGGTGTACGGCGTGACCCGCGAGCGGATCCGGCAGATCGAGTCCAAGACGATGTCGAAGCTGCGCCATCCGTCCCGTTCGCAGGTACTGCGCGATTATCTTGACTGACCCCAAAAGTCAACCAGTCGTGTCCATCTGATCACCACACGTACATCGGGCGCGCGGTGATTGGTGGTTCCCCACTTATGATCGTTGACGTGGCACCCTGGTGGGACGGCACACTGTCTCTACCACGTGTGACATCGGTCCCCCGGGGGCACACTGGGAAGGCCACACCCCACAAGGGTGTTGCACGATAGGTGAGCAATGAACGACGAGAGTGTTCATCGGTGACGACCGCAGGAGGAAGGCGATGACCCCGACCCTCACGCCGCCGCCCGAGACGGTGGCTCCCCCAGCCGCCGATGAACGGTGCGACCGCTGTAACGCCGCCGGCAAGCTCCGGATCACCCTCGCGGGTGGGAGCGAGCTGGTGTTCTGTGGGCATCACGCGAACAAGTACGCCGAGGATCTGGTGAAGATCACGGTTCGGTACGCGGTTGACCCTGAGTTCAGCTGGCGTGGCGCCGACTTGATGGCGAACTAACCTAACCAGGACATAGTTGACCGGAGGTGCCCCGAGTGGGCGCCTCCGGTCGTCTATTCCCCGACACTGCCCTATTGCCGACACTCGGCGAACTCGCGACAGCACGGCCGACTTGTCGACAGCGGGGCAGACTCCCGACAACGGGCGCTCCCGGCACCAGCCGTCACGTCCGCATGGCCGTCACGTCCTCAGAGCGTCTGGACGGTGGCGATCCGCTCCTCGAGCTGTTCGATGGTGGCCTGGGCGCTGGGCGGTCCGCCGCACCGACGGCGCAACTCGGCATGGATCTTGCCGTGCGGCAGCCCCGTCCGGTGATGGTGCGCCGCGACCAGCGCGTTGAGCTGGCGGCGCAGGCTGACCCGCCGTTCCGCCGCGCTGAGCGGCCGGCTCTCCGGCCGGGGCGCCGGCACCGGCTCGGCGGCCTTCCGGCGACGCTGCGCGGCCAGCTGCTCGGCCTGGCGCTTGCTGAGCAGCACCGCGACCTGGTCGGCGGTGAGCAGTCCGGGCAGGCCGAGATATTCCTCCTCCTCCGGCGTACCCGCCTGGGCGGCGGTACCGAAGGACGCCCCGTCGAAGATCACCTGGTCGAGTTCGGCAGTGGCGGAGAGCGCCTCGAACCGCTTCTCCAGTTCCCCGCTGGCCTGCTCGTTGCGCTGCGCCCGCTCCAGCAGGTCGTCGTCGAACCCTTCACCGCGCTTCGGCGCGCCCAGCACGTGGTCCCGCTCGACCTCCATCTCGCTGGCCAGCCCGAGCAGGTGCGGCACGCTCGGCAGGAAGACCGACGCGGTCTCGCCGGGGCGGCGGGCCCGGACGAACCGCCCGATCGCCTGGGCGAAGAAGAGCGGCGTGGAGGCGCTGGTCGCGTAGACGCCGACGGCCAGCCGGGGAATGTCGACCCCCTCGGAGACCATCCGCACCGCGACCATCCAGCGCTGGTCGGAGGCGGCGAAGGCGGCGATCCGGGCCGAGGCTCCCTGGTCGTCGGAGAGCACCACCACCGCCCGCTCGCCGGTGATCCGTTCGATCAGCCGGGCGTACGACCGGGCGGCGTTCTGGTCGGTGGCGATCACCAGACCGGCGGCGTCGGAGACTCCCCCGGCCCGGAGCACCTCCAACCGGGCGTCGGCGGCCCGCAACACCTGCGGCATCCAGTCCCCGGCCGGATCCAGCGCCGTACGCCACGCCTGGGCGATCAGGTCCTGGGTCATCGGCTCGCCCAGCCGGGCGGCCAACTCGTCACCGGCACTGGTCCGCCACCGGGTCTCCCCCGAGTACGCCAGGAAGATCACCGGGCGGACCACGCCGTCGGTGAGCGCGTCGGAGTAGCCGTACACGGAGTCGGCCCGGGAGCGTTGCAGGCCGTCGGCGCCCCGCTCGTAGCTGACGAAGGGGATCGGGTTCTCGTCGGAACGGAACGGGGTACCGGTCAGCATCAGCCGGCGTACGGCGGGCTCGAAGGCAGCCTTGACCCCGTCGCCCCAGGAGCGGGAGTCACCTGCGTGGTGGATCTCGTCGAGGATCACCAGGGTTCGTCGGGTCATCGTCCGCCGGCGGTGCACCTGCGGGGCGATGCCGACCTGGGCATAGGTGACCACCGCTCCGTGGAAGTCCGCCGAGGAGTGCAGGTCGGCGTTGCGGAACGCGGCGTCGAGCTGGATACCGACCCGGGCCGCCGCGACGGCCCACTGCGTCTTCAGGTGCTCGGTCGGTGCGACAACGGTGACCGCCTCGACCGTGCCGTCGGCGAGCAGTTCGGCGGCGATCCGCAGGGCGAAGGTGGTCTTGCCGGCACCGGGAGTGGCGACGGCCAGGAAGTCCTCCGAGCGGCGTCGCAGGTATTCGACAAGCGCCTTACGCTGCCACGCCCGCAGCGCCGGGAACGACTCGAGAACCGGCAGTGGGGCTCCCACCCAGAACACTCCCCTCCGACGGCCAGGTATCCGACCACACGAAAACGCCCCCGCGACCGGATCGAGCGCGAAGGCCGTACCAGCATAACCAGCCGGACCCGTTCGACCCAGGCGACACCGACGCCACAGCGACCACACCTGACACGTCGCGGCGGACCTCGACGATGCCCGCCCGGCGCGGGCCGGCCAGAGGTCAGCGGCCCCGGTCCGCCGGCCGTCCGTCGTCGGCCGGCCGGTCCGCGGGGCCGGCGCCGTCGTCGGCCCGGGCGGCAGCGTGCTCGGCCGGTGCAGAGAGGTCGCCCGGGGCGGAGAGGTCGCCCGGGGCGGGAGCGTGCTCGGCCCGAACGGGAGCGTGCTCGGCCGGGGCGGAGACGCGGTTGCCCAGGGCGGAGACGTCGGCCGGGGCGGCGACGCGGTCGGCCGGGACCGGGGCCGACCAGCGCCGGCGCAGGGCCACCAGCCGGAGGGCGAAGACGAATAGCGCCGCCGCCATCAGCGGCCCGGGGGTGGCCAGGCCGACCCGGTCGAGGCCGACCACCGCGACAGCGCCGGCCAGCGCCGCCACCGCGTAGATCTCCCGGCGCAGCACCACCGGGATCTCGCCGGTGAGCAGGTCCCGACCCAGACCGCCACCGATCCCGGTCATCATGCCGATCATGCCGGCGCCGAGTGGCGGCAGGCCGGCATCGAGCGCGATGAGGGTACCGGTGACGGTGAAGAGGCCGAGCCCGGCCGCGTCGAGGACCAGGACGGTGGTACGCAGCCGCGCCAACTGGGGGTGCAGCCAGAAGACCGCCGCGGCGGTGACCATGGCGGTGACCGCGTATCGCCAGTCGGCGAGGGCCAGCGGTGGCCCGTCACCTATCACCACGTCCCGGAAGAGCCCGCCGCCGAGCGCGGCGACGAAGCCGACGAAGACCACTCCGAACAGGTCGAGGCGTTTCACGACCGCGGCTGACGCACCGGAGGCGGCGAAGATCGCGACACCGGTGAGGTCGGCGAGGAGCAGGGCGGTTGCGGCGGTCACCGCAAGATGTTACGCGCCCGGGGGCGGCCTCGGCTCGGCTCAGTCCCGCATGGAGTCGTAGATCTCCTTGCACTTCGGGCAGACCGGCGAGCCGGGTTTGGCGGCCTTGGTGACCGGGAACGTCTCACCGCAGAGCGCGATCACGAAGGTTCCCATGACCGCACTCTCGGCGATCTTTTCTTTCCGGACGTAGTGGAACATTTCCGGCCCGGTGTCCGCGTCCTTCAGCTCCGGACGCTCGAGAACCTCTGTGCTCACGGCAGCAATTCCTCCCTAAGTGACCCCGCCAACGCTCAAGTTTGGCAGGTCACTGCCGAGCGGTCCACCGGTACACCCGCCGGCTCCGACCCGTACGGTGGTCAGCCGTGAACGATTTCCAGATCCGGTACGGCGCCGAGGTGGCCGAGGCACTGCACGCCGGACGTCCCGTCGTCGCCCTCGAGAGCACGATCGTCTCGCACGGCCTGCCCCGCCCGGACAACCTGCGGGTGGCCCGCGAGATCGAAGCCACGGTACGCGCCGAAGGCGCCGTACCGGCCACCATCGGCATGGTCGAGGGCGAACTCGTGGTGGGCCTCGACGACGCCCGGCTGACCCGGCTCGCCTCCTCGGACGGGGTGGCCAAGCTCTCCGTACGCGACCTGGCGGTGGCCGCCGCGACCGGGGCGGACGGCGCGACCACGGTGGCCGCCACCAGCGCCGTCGCGGCGGCAGCGGGAATCCGGGTGTTCGCCACCGGCGGGCTCGGCGGGGTGCACCGGGAGGCGGCGCAGACCTTCGACGAGTCGGCCGACCTCACCACACTTTCCCGTACCCCGATCGCGGTGGTCTGCGCCGGGGTGAAGTCGATCCTCGACGTCGGCGCGACGCTGGAACGGCTGGAGACCCTCGGTGTGGCGGTGGCGGGTTACCGCAGCCGCCGGTTCCCCGGCTTCTTCGTCACCGACGGCGGCTTCGACCTGGACTGGTCGGTCGACTCGCCGGAACAGGTCGCCGCGGTGCTGGCCGCCCGGGCCGCCCACGGGGTGCAGTCGGGCGCGCTGATCGTGGCCAACCCGCTGCCCACCGACGAGCAACTCGATCCGGCCCTGCACGACCGCACCCTGGCCGACGGGCTGGCCCGGCTCGCCGAGGGCGGGGTGACCGGCAAGGCGGTGACCCCGTTCCTGCTGGCCCACTTCCACTCCGCCACCGAGGGCGCGAGCCTGGCGGTGAACGTCCGGATCATCCTGCGCAACGCGGCCCTGGCGGCCCGGATCGCCGTGGCCGCCGCCAACCGCTGATGACCACCCCGAAGTCCGGGACGGGGCCCAGGATCCTCGTCGTCGGCGACATCGTCACCGACGTGCTGGCGGTGCTGGCCGGGCCGGTGGCGCCCGGCTCGGACACCTCGGCCGAGATCCGGGTCACCGGTGGCGGTCAGGCCGCCAACACCGCCGCCTGGCTGGCCTGGCAGGGCTGCCCGGTCACCCTGGTCGGCGAGGTCGGCGCCGACGAGGCCGGCACGGCGCGGCTCGCCGAACTGACCGCGCTGGGCGTGCGGTGCGCGGTGCGGCGGCATCCGGACGTACCGACCGGGACCGTCATCGTGCTGGCCGGTGACGGGGAACGGACCATGGTCACCCAGCGCGGTGCGAACCTCCGGCTGAGCCCGGAGCACGTGGAGGCCGCGCTGGGCGCGAGCGTGGACGCGGGGCATCTGCACCTGTCCGCGTACACCCTGTTGGACGCCGGGTCGCGGGAGGCCGGGCGGCGGGCGCTGGCCGTCGCGCGCGGGCGCGGCCTCACCACAAGCGTCGACGCGGCCTCCGCCGAACCGTTGCGCCGGGTCGGCGCGGCGGCCTTCCTGTCCTGGGTACGCGATGCGGACCTGCTGCTCGCCAACGCCGACGAGGCGGCGGTGCTGGCCGGCCCGGGTTCACCGGCCGGGCAGGCCCGCACTCTGACCGAGGCGACCCGGCGCGTGGTGGTGAAGGACGGCGCCGCCGGTGCGGTCTGGGCCGGGCGCGACGGCGAGCTGGTCTCCGCGCCGGCCCGCCGGGTGCCGGTGCGGGACGTGACCGGCGCCGGTGATGCCTTCGCCGCCGGCCTGCTGGCGGCCTGGGTCACCGGAGCGTCCCCGGCGGACGCGCTGGCGCACGCGGCCGAACTGGGCGCGGCGGCGGTCGGCACCCTCGGTGCCCGCCCGACAGCCGGCGAACGCACCGAGTCTGCCGGGACCGGCGGGACCGGCGGCTGACGGTCCAGCGGGGCTGGTCGGCGACCGGGCGGGGTTCAGTCCGTGGCCGCTTGCTGGGCCGCCGCGATGAACCGGTCGAAGGTCTCCACGAGTACGGCCCGGCGACTCTCCCGGGCCTGCGCGGACTCGACGAGCCCGCCGATGCTCTCGTCCCAGACGGCCAGGTAGTGCCGTTTCCACTCGGTGGCGACGCCCGGCTCGGGCAGCACCACGCCGACGTAGGGAAGCTCGGCGAGCCGGTAGAGCAGTTCGAGGTTGCACGGCACCGCGACGCCCCAGTACTCGTCCGGCTCGATCTCGACCGGGTCGCCGGACATCGCCTCGGCGACCTCGTCCAGCAGGCGTTTGGTGACGATCGACAGGTGGTCGGCGGCGGTGTCGTTGTCGAAGTTTCCGAAGCCCCAGTTGCCCACCGCTGCTCCTTCTGACCGTTCGACGTCGCGACAGGGGCGACCGGCACCCGAAGTGGATCACCGGTCGGCCCGGTGAGACTACCGACGCGGCCTTGCGGTGCGAATCCGTTTCGAGTCAGGTGCGGGTCACGGCTCGGCGTCGATCACCCGGTGCGGCCGCTCCTCGGCGGGCAGCGCCCGGGGCAGGGTCTCGACGAGGTTCCTGCGGCGCAGCTTGGCGCCGATCCGGTGCTGCTCCTTCGGCGGGCGGTCGTTCGCCAGCAGCACCGCCAGCCACGGGATCAGCACCATGCCGACGGCGCAGAGCGGCAGCCAGAGCCAGAGCAGCGGGGCCTTGGCGCCGACCAGGATCGCACCGATGACGACACAGAGCGCCCGGATCAACATCATCACGATGTACCGGCGCTGGCGGGTACGGAGTTGGTCGTCCTGGCTGCGCGAGGCGTCGGTGATCAGGATCGGCTGGTACGCCTGACGCTTCACCACGGCCTCCGGAAGGGATGCGGTCGGTCCACCCCCGAACTCCCGTCCCGGGATGCCACCCCCATCCTCGCACCTTCACGTTGGCGGCGGCACCGGGCCAGGGCGGATCCGACGTACCCGGCATACCCCGCGCTGCGTGTTACGTACGTGGTACGCTCCCCCGGTGGGCAGCAGGTTCAGCTTCACCGACGAGGCACTGGGCAATCTGCGGGTCCACGACGTCACTCCCGGCGAGGTGTGGGAGGCGCTGCACAGCGCCCGACGGGTGATCCGCCACCTCGGTGACGACGTGATGGTCGTCTACGCCGTGGCACGGCGTGGGCGGCGACTGGCCATCCTGCTGGCCGAGGCCGAACAGAACGACAACGACTGGGACATCCTCTCCGCGCGCGACCTGACCGACATCGAGTCCAAGCGCTACGAGGAGGCGATCCAGGGGCGGCGGGGATGACCCCGTCCCCCCCAGCGGCGGGCCCAGGATCGCCCACCGGGATGTCGCGCGCAGCAGACCGGGACCGACCACGAGATCGAGCACGGGTACGAGGAGGAGGCGGTGACGATGCACCGAGACGATGCCATCAAGCGGTTCGACGCCGGAGACGACCAGATCGCGGACCTGATCAACGACGCGCAGCCGGTCGAGCTGCCCACCCCGGACACGGACGTGCCGATGGTCAGCCGCTCCGTACGCCTGCCGCTGGACACCTACGAACGGGTCCGCTCGGCCGCCGAGGCGCGGGGCATCGGGGTGACCACCCTGATGCGGCAGTGGATCGAGGCAGGGCTGGCCGACCTGGACGACTCGGCAACGGTGTCGCTGGCCGACGTACGCCGGGCCCTGGCTGCGCTCGCCCACCCGACAGCGGCCTGAGCCGACCGCCGACGGTCGACTGTTTGGGGCGCCCCCGGTCAGCCCGGCGGAGGCCGGCACCGGTCAGACCGGCGGCGCCGGCTCCTCGAGTGCCTGGCCCCGCGCGCGGCGCAGGTCGAAGAGGGCCACCCCGAGCAGCACCGCGGCGGCGGCGGCGGCGACCGCAAGCAGCGGCAACCGGCCGGTCGCCGGTACCACCGCTCCCAGCATGAACAGACCGGCGACCCGAGGTCGGGAGACCCGCCCGAACACCTGGAACTCGAAGCCGGCCCGCCCGGCCAGAAACAGCGCGGGCCCGCCCAGGATGGGGATCAGCCAGCCCGCTACGACATTGTCGAACGGGTGCTTGATGGTCAGCTCGTAGCCGACCCCGGTGAGCACGATCCCGGCAATCATGATCAGGTGTGTGTATGCGGTCGAGAGGCCGAGCCTGATCGGATTGCGAGCCCCGATGATCGCGAGCGGGAGCACGTGCCCGGCCCGGTAGAAGTAGATCCGCCAGAGCAGCACGGTGGTCAACAGCGCCATCCCCAGGCCGCTGGTCCGACCCAACGTAAAAGAATCGCCACCTGCGGTGAAGGTGAATCCGGTGACAAGGATCACCTCGCCGAGCGCGATCAACAGGAACTGCTGGTAGCGCTCGGCCAGATGTTCCCCGCCGAACGCGCTGCTCTGCGAACCGTAGGACAGGCGGCCGAGCCGGGGAGCCGGCCAGCGCAACGTGAAGCCGAGGTAGTCCACGGTGAGCGCGACGCTCCAGAGCACCGCCCGGAGGACGTTCTCACCAGCCAGGCCGCCGACGATCCACGGCACGGCGGTCAGCGCGGCCCACAGGAACACCCGTCGTGGGGACGATCGATCGCCCCTGCTGGTCCAGGTGCGCGTGGCGGACAGGAAGAACCCCATCCGGCCGAGCTGGATCGCCAGATAGGCCACGGCGAAGATGAGAGCCCGCTCGCCGAACCCCTGCGGCAACGCGACCGCCAGCACCATGCTGCCGACCATGGTGATCACCACAAAGCCCTGCACGGCGAACGCCTCGGGCTCCACGGCACTGGTGACCCAGGCCGTCGACGCCCAGACCAGCCAGAGCGCCAGGAAGAGCAGCAGGGTCTTACTGGCCTCCGGGAACACAATGCGCTGATCAGTGGTGAAGTCCGCGACCAGACGCTGGGAGACCCGGGTGAGCGCGAAGACGAAGACCAGGTCGAGGAAGAGCTCCAGGAAGGTCGCCCGCTGGGAACTGGCCTCGGCGCGCAACACCCGGCCAATTGGCGGGTCAGCCATTGGGCACCAGCCCGACGGATCCGGTCGGCGATCCTGGGCGTACCCGGGCCCGAGCCGTCACAACCACCACTCGCCCCCTGAGCGTCGAGGATCTCAACACTCAACGAGCCAGCGACGCCCCGGACGCAACGAGCCGGCGTCGCGCCGGGGCAGGGAGCGGGGCGGGGCGGGTCAGCCGGCCGCGGGCTTGGCGGCGGCCTTCATCTGCTGCTTGTGCTGGCGCACCTTCGCCAGGGACGTGTCGTCCACCACGTCGGCGACCGAGTAGTGGGCCCCTTCGACGCCGTAGTCACCGGCCGCCTCGCGCCAACCGGGTGGCTGGACGCCGAAGCGCTTGCCGAGCAGGGCCAGGAAGATCTGCCCCTTCTGCTTACCGAACCCGGGCAGCCCGGTGATCCGCTTGAGCAGCTCGCGGCCGTCCTCGGCCTCCGCCCAGAGCCGGCTCGGGTCACCGTCGTACCGCTCGACGAGGGTCCGGCACACCTCCTGCACCCGGCCGGCCATCGCCTTGGGAAACCGGTGCAGGGCGGGGCGCTCGGCGAAGATCGCGGTCAGCGTCTCAGGGTCGAATCCGGCCAGTTCGGCCGCGTCCGGCATGTGGCCGAGCCGCTTGGCCAACTCATGCGGTCCAGCGAAGGCCTTCTCCATGCTGACCTGCTGGTCGAGGGTCATGCCGATGAGCAGTGCCAGCGGGTCACGGCGAAGCAGTTCGTTCGCCGCAGGATCGATCGGAAGGGAGAGTGCCATGCTCTGATAATGCCGCAGTTCGTCGGACGAGCAGCTCCGGCATGTTGATGGGTGACGACGACATCACACGATAGAGCCATCGCTTCCGATGAACGAGGGACGTACGTCGCGCTCAGGCCGTGGCGGACCAGGAGATGCCACCCCAGTCACGACAACGCGGTCAGCCGGACGCCGAGGGATCGGTGGATCTACCACTTCACCCATCTCGACAACATCGGAGCTATCTTCGCGACCGGTCATCTCACCTGCGATCTCCTGGCACGAGCAGGCCTGACACGAACCGAGGTCGGCGATCCGGCAATCAAGCAGTCCCGCCGTCAGCGGTCGGTACTGGCCGGACCTGGCGGACAGGTAGGTGACTACGTCCCCTTCTACTTCGCGACCCGGTCTCCGATGATGTACCGCATAGCCTGTGAGCACCGCGATGGCCGGCCGAACTGCTACCCGGGGGGGTCAGACCACCTGGTACTACGGATACGAACGGGGGTGAGGAGCATGATCGAGGAAGGCCACGGCAACCTGCTCACTGCTGATGTCGAAGCTCTGGTCAACACCGTCAACACGCTCGGTGTCATGGGCAAAGGCATCGCTCTGCAGTTCAAGCGGGCATATCCGGCGAACTTCCGCGCATACCGTGAGGCTTGCGCACGGGGCGAGGTCCGTACGGGAGAGGTCTGGACGTTCGATAACGGTGTCCTGGGTCCTAGACGCTATATCCTCAACTTCCCCACCAAGCAGCACTGGCGCGCCGGCGCCCGCCTGGAGGACATCGCGTCCGGCCTCGAGTCACTGATCGAGGTCGTCCGAGAGCACCGGATAAAATCGCTCGCCATCCCCGCGCTGGGCTGCGGCAACGGTGGACTGCCGTGGAGCGATGTCCGTCCCCTCATCGAGCAAGCCTGTGCGCGGATGCCGAGGTCCGCGCTGTGGTCTTCCCTCCCGAGGGGGCTCCGGCGCCGAACGCGATGCCCAACGCGACGCCTCGCCCTGATCTGACCCCTCATCGAGCGATGTTGTTGATCGCGATCGCCCATTACCTCGACCGCGCCAAGCTCCAGGAAGTGCGTGAAGGTATCAGCGAGCTCGAAATCCAGAAGCTCGCCTACTTCCTGCAGGTACTCGGCGCCCCGCTCAGGCTGACGTTCGTACGCGGAACCTACGGCCCCTACGCCGCTGGATTGAACCACACTCTGGACACGCTCGAGGGGCATTACCTGACCGGAATCGGTGACAGATCAGCACAAGTTACCCATCTCGTACCGGTGAACCCGCTGCCCGGCAGCGTCGAAGCCTCCGACGCGGCCCTTCGAGACGAGCCTGGATTCCTTCAGCGCGTAACTGACCTGCTGCAACTGGTCGATGGTTTCGAGACGCCGTACAGCCTCGAACTGCTGGCCACTGTGCACTTCGCCTCCGTGCAGCCTCCCCCAACGGCTGACCCCGCCGAGCTAACCGACCGGGTAGCTTCTTGGAGCCTCCGTAAAGCGCGCATGTTCACGGACAAGCATGTGCGGGTAGCCGCCAGTCGCCTTCTGGAGCAGGACCTTCTGCCGGGGTAAGAATGTGCAGACCACTCTCCATACTCAGCGCATGTACTGCTCGAGGGTCGTGCCCGATGAGCAGTGCCAGCAGGTCACGGCGAAGCCGGCTGTGCCGGTCGAGCCGGGCGGCTAGGTCGGCATGCTGCGCGGACGAGAGTTGGCGGTCGGCCCGCAACGCCACCCGGGGTCGGGGCCGACCCACCGGACCCCGATCCGGTACGTCGGTTGGCCCGGTGTACCGCGGAGTGCCGCCAGCAGCGCGGCGGCGGATGGTACGCCGCGCTCTGCGCCTCGGCGTCGGTGACGGCTGCCGGATCGACCTCGGTGATCGACTCGACGGCGACAACCCCGGCGGCGGTGACCAGGGTGTCACCGGCCCGGACGTCAGGTCGGGCCCAGCGCCGAAACACGAGGGTCACTCCCGGCCGCCACGCCCTCGGCGATCGCACGAGAAGGAATCATCTCGGCCGTCCTCCGTCCGCGCCGCCTGCCGGCCCGCTGCCGTGGGTCGACTCCCCTGCGGACGGACGGGCCTCGCCGCTACGCCCCCCTGTTCACCGGACTGCCGTAGTCTAGCCAGGCGCCCTATCTGCGACGGAGACGCTTGTGTTACCAGTCGAGTGCTTCCTGTCGAGTGGGCCGTCGCTTCCAAATCTTCGCGGATGTCTCGGAGGGCCGTGGCTCTGATCCTGGTGACGACGTTGGGTGCGCTCGCCGCCGTACTGGCGGTCGGCGTACTGGTGATGGTCGGTCGAGGGGCGACGGGCAGCGGCTGGTCCGCTGGTCGGGGCTGGTGATCACCGGACTGGTGGCGGTCATCCTGGCACCGCTCACCGTCGAGGACTCCGGTGTGGCAGCCATCTTCCTGCTCGGCGTACCGGTGCTCGCAGCCGCCCTGCCAGCACTGGCCCAGCGGTTCTTCCCGCGCGTCGGCGGGTACCCCGATCTCGTCGCGGCTGTCGCGATCGGCGGCTGGGGGCTGCTGCTGGCCCTCGGCGGCCTCGGTATCGCGTTCCTGCCCTCGGCGCTGCTCTTCCTGGCTGGCGCGACTCGGGGCCTGGTCCCCGGTCATCGTCCGCCGCCCGGTCCGGCGCCGGGTCGATGACGACCGGCAACCTGCCCGGACGGCGGTGTGGTCCGAGCCGGACGGCACGGACCACACCCGCAGCATCGACCACCCCGGCCGGAAGCCTGGCCAGGTCCGGCAGTGGTGTAGCCGGCTACCGGCAGTCAGCCGCCGGGAAACCTCGGGCCGGCGGAGCCTCCCGTCAGCCGGGGACCTTGTCCAGGAAACCGTAGATCGCCCGGATCCGCCCGTCGGCGCCGAGGTCTGCGACGTCGAAGCCGACCGCGACCGGTTCACCGCCGGTCGAGGGTACGAGTTGCCAGCCGAACCGGACGATGCCGTGATGCCCGTCCACCGCCCCGCTCGGCGCGAAGCGCAACCCCGGGAACATCTCCCGAGCGCCGCCGATCACCGCGTCGATTCCGTCATGTCCGCTGACGTCGGCGAGCGGATCGGTGTAGGTGGCGTCCTCGGCGAAGATGGCGGCGATTCCGGCCGACCGGGCGGCGCTGTCCGGCTCGTTCCACAGGTCGATGTACCGGTCGACAAGCCCGTTGAAGTCGGTCATGCGAATGTCCTTCCTGGACGACGGTGCAGGTGCGCCGGCGGCGCAGGTGAGTGCCGCCGACGCCGTCGAACCTGCCACCGAGCCCGGGAGGCTGTCGATTACCTCCGAGGTCAGGCGCCCCGGCTACCTCCGGGGTCAGGAATCGCAGCGGACCGGTGAAACGGGGTCAGCAGTACCGGTAAACCTGGGTGGCCCAGTTCCGGTACGGCGCGACGTCGCCGAGGGCCCGCGCGGCGACGCCCACCGAGAAGAGCCGAGTGCCGTTGTAGAGGAACGCCACCGATCCCCTGGTGAGGTTGTAGTGCGCGGACTCGACCCGGTACTGCCAGCCCCAGGTCGCGAGGTTCTGCCCGCCGCAGTCGGAGAGCCTGCCCCGGGGGTAGCCGTAGCTGGTGCGGTCGTAGAAGCAGTACCAGTCCCGCGGGCAGTCGGCGACCGCGGCGCGGGTGTGTGCGGGGCGGGTCAGGGTGACGACGAACCGCCCGCCGTCGTAGGCGATTTCGTTGTCGTTGAGCACCACGCCACCGGGATGCGTGGCGAGATAGTCCGAGATCACCTTCGGCACATCGGTCGGCCGGGCCGGCGAACTCGCGGCCGGGGTCGCGGGAAATGCGACGACGGCCGCACCGAGCAGACTGAGCAGGATGGCTGAGCAGCGTCTGACAATTGGTGTCATGGATGGCCTCACGGGGGTGGATGCATGACAGAGAAACGCCGGCGACGCGGTCACCCGGAGAGCGTCGAGGAGGCGGACGATCAAGTATCCGCGTCAACACTCTCCGCTGTCACCGCTGCTCCCAGAGTAGGAACGAGGCGCACTTGATCGCCACTCGTGCCAGGCAAGTGACGTGAGTGAATCGCTGTCGGAAAGCAGCTAATGGCGAGGACGTTCTAGACTGTCCGCCGATCCACCAGGTCCGCCGGCCGGTCGCGGCTGTTCACGGCGATATCGTCCCGATCTGGTACGCGAATGCGCCGTGAATCAGCAACGCACCGGTCACTCGTGACGCGAAATTGACAGCCTGCCGCGAAATCGGCACCTTACGCCTCAACCCAGGCGATCAGTACGCGTCCGTTCGAGGAAGAGCGCCCAGTCGCTCGTGGCACCGTAGGCCGGATCCGGTCCACCGGGACCGGGCAACCTGCTCGTCTCCTGGCTGAGCAGCTCGCCGCTCGTCGTACTGAAGATCAGGGTGACCCGTTCGAGAAGCGGGCCGCCCCCGGTGACGTCAGCGCTGATCGCGATGCCCTCCCGGCCGGCCCGGTCCTGCATCGCACCCTGGTAGCTCAGGCCCTCCGTCTCGGCGAGCACCGTCAGGACGGCGGCCCGCTGCTGCCGGTCGAGCGGGTGGAACATGTTGACGCTGGCCACGGCGCGCAGCCGGCCCACCGGCCCGCTGTGTGGCTGCTCCCCGTCGAGCTGTCCGGCCAGGATCGTCGGATCCACCGAGGGATACCTGATGACGATCGTCATCCCGCCGGGCGGGGACGGAGCCGAGGTGCGTACCTCGGCCCCCTGATCCGTCCGGATCACGATCCGCAACCCGGAGAGGTCCTCGGCCCACCACAGCCGTTCCTCCTCGACGGCGGGCGCCCCGGCCTGCCCTGCCGGCGTCGTCTCCCGGGACCAGAACTGGATCCGGGTGTACGCGTACCGCCCGGTCGCCGGCGCGTCCGAGCCGTGCCGTACCAGCTCAGCGAGGTGGTACAGCCGATCCCGCACACTGCTCGCCTCGGGGAGCGCGGGTGTGCCCGACCCGACCGGTGGACTCGACGGCGCGTTGAGGACGGCCGGACGCTCCCAGTCGCCCCGGACGGCCACCAGCACGCCACCCGCGAGGATCATCCCGACGACCCCGGCCACCACCACGCCAAACACCCGGCGACGGGTCCAGTCGATGCCGGCAAACCGGGCCGGAACCGGGGACGGCGGTTCCAGGGACGACGCGGGAGCCGGGGCCACGGGCTCGGGGATCGAGGGTACGGACTCGGGCCTTCGAGGGGTGGGAATGACCGGCGACGTCGCCCCCGGTAGCAGCTGCGCACGAGCCGGGCTCGCCGGTCGCGACAATGCGATCTCGGCGAGCAGGTGGTCTCTGCGGCACCGTTCGCGGATCCGCGCAAGGTGCTTCCGCCAGTACCGGACGTCGCCGTCGATCCCGCCGCAGGCGAAGACGACGTGGTCGAACACCGCCTCGGTCGGCGGGCGGCTCCGGTCGACGAACTCCGCGACGATCTCCGACTCGGGTACCGGCCGGACCGTCCACTTCTTCCGGTCCTTCTTCGTCTCGCCGATGACGCTCCCGGCCGCCTCGACCAACCGCCCGGCCAGCACGGCGGTGTCCAGTCGCTCGTCAACGGTCAGTCCCTGCCCTGAGGCAAGTGCGAGCAGGGCATCCACCAGGTCGTCGTCGGTCTCGCAGTTCGCCAGGTCCGGCCGGAACGCCACGACCGCCGCGGCCGCCTCCTCCCAGATCCGGAGGACCTCGTCATAGGTGTCGCCGTCCGTGATGCCACACCCTCGGAGGAACGCCTCGACACACTCCCGGGTCGGCATCACCTGACCGTTCTTCGCCCGGGACAGGTTGGCGGTACTGCTGCTGGGGCCGAGCCTCATCTGTTCGAGCGGCGGGCTGCCGGCCTGCTCGTGAACCCTGCGCAGCACCGAGGCGAGCCGAGCCACCGGCCCGAAGCCCTGCAACTCGTTGCTCGGGCGGCCGGTCCGCGCCCCTTCGGTACGGCGTCGCCCGCCCTCACCCTTCCCAGCCCCGTCCACACCGATCGAGGCCGCCGGCTGCCCCACCTGTCGAAGCGGATCGGCACGTCCCGGCTGTCGGAGCGGATCGGGGCGTCCCGGCTGTCCGAGCCGATCGGGGTGTCCCGGCTGTCGGAGCGGGCGGGGGTGCCCGAGCGGTCTGGGCACGACACCGGGTTCGGTCGACTGCTGGCGACGATGCCAGTCGCTGTCTTGCACGTTCTCGTGGCCTTTCGAGGGGCGGGTAACGCCTCGCGGCGCGATGCGTCACCCGCCGGGTCCAGCGGTTCCAGACCATCGTCGGAGATCATTTCCCGCCCGGACCGGTTGCAGCCGGCCCGATGATCTCGAACGACAATTCGGATCATCTCATCGTGTCGCGGCCGAGGCTAGTCCACAAAAAGCAAAACTTCGGCCGCGATCCGCCCATAAATCGGTCAATCCCTATGTGTCGTGACAACAATCGCACCATCAAGAAAGTTTTCCAGTCAATCTGAAAATGCTTCACCTAAGTCCGGCCGCCTGAGTGGCGACGCCCACCGACCCGAGGCCAAAGTAGACTGTCGCCACTCGACTACCTACGGTAAAGTCTGTACGAGTCGTGACCGGGTGATCACAGGTTCCCGATCCGGCCTTCCATGGGTCCAGCGGAGTCGGGCGGGGGCCTTCCGTTGCAGCGGAAGGCCCCCATTCACCATCGACTCCTCCAGCGCCGCCCCGGCCCGGAAACCGCAGTTCACTGCCCTGGGCCGACGCCGATCCCGCTCATGATCGCCACCTTGAGCAACCGGCCTACCCAGCCCTCGCGCCCCTGGCCCGCCGCCGGCGCCGTGACCCGGCGGACCACCGCGACCGCCACCCCACAGAGCACGACGAGGACCGCCAGGGCGGGCCACAGGGGTACTCCGAACCACAGCAACAGCAGCAGGCAACCCATCAACATCGCGAGTACGGCGACGAGCAGTACGGCCGCAATCGCGACGCCGGCAACGAGGCGGCCCCGTTCCGACGATTTCCCTCCAGACCCGGAATCCGGGTCTGCTTTCTTCGCAGGCATCTCGGCCTTCCTCAGTTTCGCCGACGGCGGCACCTGAGCGTGCACACCGACCGCAGGTCCAATGGTCACGACGAGAGCAGGATCTGCCGGGCGGTCTGCAGCCCGCCCGCTGATCTCCTCGATTGGAGGGATCATGTGCAGGCGAACAGGATTCGTCAAGACGCGAAATGAGTCCGTTCTTGTTCCGATTTTCGGAAGGAGGATTTTCCGTATCGCAAATACGAATCGTGTATCGGTACGGAGACGGGAAGGAAGGACGGAAAAAGGCCGTACGCTGCGGGTTCGTACGGCGGGAAAACCTCGGCGAGGCCGGAAGAACTGTCAGCGGGCGGTCGGATCAACCAGCGGCCCGGCATCGGTGCGGATGGGCGGGTCGGGGCAGCGGAAGAACCGCGCCACCCCGATCCACAGGTGCCCGCCACGGTCAGGCCGGTCTCGGCCAGGAGTCAGACCGGGCCGACGGGCCTCGCTGGCTCGTACCGCCACCAGCCGGAGAGGTGTCAGTCGCCGACCGCGACGGCCTCGATTTCGAGCAACCATTCCTCGGTGTAGATGTCGGTGATGATGATCGTCAGCGCGGGAGTGTGGTCGCCGAGCACCTCCTCGCGGATCCGCGAGTTGGCCTCCCGGTAGCGCCGGTCCGAGAGGTACGTCGTCACCTTGGCGAGATTGCGCACTCCCATGCCCGCTTCGGCGAGTACGGCCAGGACGTTGCGCCAGACCAGCCGGCACTGCGCGTCGAAGTCCTCCGGGATCTGTCCCGCCTCGTCGCGCCACGGCACCTGACCACTGACGAAGACCGTACGGCTGCCGCCGGTGACCAGCGTGCCGTGGGTGTAGTTGCCCGTCGACGCCGGCAGTACGGCCGGGTTCAGCGGCTGGATATCGACCTCGTTCACAACACTCCCCGTTCACGACGTATTGATCATCTACCTGCGCGCGTGGCACCGTACGCAACCCGGACCGGCAGGGCAAGCAGTATCGAACGGGTGGGGTGCCGGCGGCGACGGCGGATCGGGCCGGCCGCTGAGGATCGTCGATGTTGCCGGGGCGGGGCGCGGCGTGCTGGAATGACTCATATCGCCGCAGTGCGGGGGCAACCGCACTGAGAACGGTCAGCACGGGAGCCTCGCAGTGCCCGCAGCGCGCCGGCCCCGACGCCAGATCCGCGGGATCGGGCGCCCGTCGGAATCGCCGCGCGCGTCGGGATTCGCACCGCGTCCGCCGGGCCACTTCCGCCAACCACGAGCCGGACCCACCCACCCCACCTCGGGTCGGCGCGTCCGACCAGATCTGCCAAGCACCAGATCTGCCAAGCACCAGACCGGCGACGAGACGAGAAACGATCATGAATATCCGGAACAGTTTCGCGGGCTGGTACCGCAACCGCTTCCTGTGGGTGGCGGTCATCCTGCTGGCGGTGTCGGCCGGCACGGTCGTACTGATCAACACGGCCGGTTCGGAGGCCAGGCCGCCGGATCTGCGGGGGCAGATCATGACCCGGTTGCGTACCACACTGGAGTCTGCCGACCCGGCGCAGCACCAGCACGCGGGCCACGACGCGCAGGCGACCGCCGGTAAGGACGGCAAGAAGCCGGCGGTCGTCTGTGGGGTCCGCGTCTACGGCTTCGAGCCGAGCGAGGTCACCACGCTCGCCGAGGTGAAGACGGTCTACGGCTTCCACCTCTGCGGGGTCGCCGAGCAGAACCGGCCCTGGGACTGGGCGGTCAAACTGGCCGGTCCGGTGATCGTTGACATGACCACCGAACCGCCCGGCATCCAGGTGGTCGAGGCGACCGCCGACGTCCGGTTCATCGACCGGCTCCGGGAGATGTTCCCGGACAAGTACGAGGAACTGGCGGTCAAGGAGGCACTGGACGAGTCCGAGATGGCCAGTCTGCGCCGCCGGTACGACGAGGCGGCCGGGCTCTGATCCGCCGGGGCGGCCGGCGGCGAGGCAGCACGCGATTCCGTCCGGCCGCCGGCGCGTACCCCGCTCGGTAGACTTCCGGTCCGTCGGGTTTCGCCGGCGTACCCGAATGGAGGTCGACCCGTGACGACGCCGCAGCGACCTCCGCTGGCCGAGCGGCTCGACCTGGCTCCGCACCCGGAGGGCGGCTGGTTCCGCGAGACCTGGCGCTCGACGCACGCCTTCACCCCCGACGGGTACGCCGGGCCGCGCGCCGCCGCGACCGCGATCTACTTTCTGCTGCACCCCGGGGAGCGGTCCCGCTGGCACGTCGTCCGCTCCGACGAACTGTGGTTCTGGCACTCGGGCGGCCCACTGCGGCTGCGGCTCGGCGGCGCGACCGAGCGACCGGCGGAGGAACCAACCGAGGCCCGGCTCGGCCCGGACGTGACCGCCGGTGAGCGACCGCAGGTGCTGGTTCCCGGCGGCGTCTGGCAGTCTGCCGAGCCGGCGGGCGACGAGCCGGTCCTGGTGAGCTGCGTGGTGGCGCCCGGCTTCGACTTCGCCGACTTCCAACTGGCCTGAGCCGCACTCCAACTGGCCTGAGCCGCACTCCAGCCGACTGCCCCGCCGATGCCGCACTGGCATCGAACCGGCACCCTTGGCACATGACGACCGCACCCCCGCCGGGCACCGCCTACCATCGGCTGGCCCGGACCGACCGGCACCGCTGGTGGCGTCCGGTGCTCGGAACCCTGCTGATCCTCGGTGGCACCTTCGTGGTGCTCTGCATGCTGGTCGGCACAGCCAGCGCGATCGCCGCGGTCGCCGGGCGTCCTACCGGCCCGGACGGGCTGCCGACGCTCGGCGCGCTGGGTGATCTCGTACTGATGCTGATCACCATCGCCGCCGCACTGCCATTCGTCCTGCTCGCGGCGCGCTGGGTGCAGGCTCGTCCGGCCGGTACGGTCTCCTCGGTACTCGGCCGGATCCGCTGGCGCTGGCTCGGCTGGTGTGCGCTGGTCGCCGTACCGGCGATCCTGCTGTTGCTCGGTGGCAGCATCGGCCTGCTCGCCCTGACCGGCAGCGCCGACGGTGACGAGGCGGTCAGCACCGGCTGGCCGGGTTGGGCGGGCTTCCTCGGCACGCTGGTGCTGCTGCTCCTGTTGGTGCCGTTGCAGGCCGCGAGCGAGGAGTACCTCTTCCGGGGCTGGCTGGTGCAGCTCGTCGGGGCGTTCCTCCGGACACCGTGGCCGGGTATCGCCCTCCAGGCGGTGCTCTTCGCCCTGGCGCACGGCTGGGGCACCGCGTGGGGATTCACCGACCTCGTGATCATGGGCGGCGTACTCGGCTGGCTGACCGTCCGTACCGGCGGCCTGGAGGCGGCGGTCGCGCTGCACGTGGTGAACAACCTCGTCTCGTTCGTCGGCGCGGCGGCGCTGGGCCAGCTCGGCATCGACGAGACCGCCGCCGACGCTCCCTGGGAGATGTTCGTGGTCAGCCTGCTGGTGAACGCCGGCTACGCCGTGGTGGTACTCCGGCTGGCCCGCCGCCGGCAGCTGCCGACCGTCTCGCCCGAGCGGCCCACCCCACCCCCCGGCCACCCGGCCCCCGTCGGCGGACACCTCTTCCCACCACCCGGCTATCCGGCCCCCGTTCCCAGCCCTCCCTTCTCCCCGCCCGGCTACCCGAGCCCCGTTCCCAGCCCTCCCTTCTCCCCGCCCGGCTATCCGAGCCCCGTTTCCGGCTACCCGAGCCCACTTCCCGGATCCCCGTCCTCCGGCCCGGCACAACCGCTCCCCGGGCCGAGGCAACCGCTCCCCGGGCCGGGGCAACCGCTCCCTGGGCCGAGGCAACCGTTCCCTGGGGCGGCGCAACCGTTCCCTGGGGCGGCGCAACCGTCGCCGGGGGAACCGCTCCCCGGGCTGCGGCAACCGTTCCCCGGGGCGGGGCAACCGTCGTCAGGGCAGCCCTCCCCCGGTGACGGGCAGCCGTTGCCCGCGACCGAGCGGCGCCCTATCGAGGCTGGTGAAACGCCGGTCGGGCCGAGCGACTGAACGGCGCTGTTCCGGCCGCTGCACCCGACGGGTGGTTCCGGAGCGCCAACTGCGGGGGTTGCGGGTCGGCCCGGTTCGGGCGGCGGGCAGGATGGACGCCGTGGACGGGAACGAGATGCTGCTGTCCCCGGCTGGGGTGGACCAGCTCCGGACGGCACTGACCAGCGCGGGCTACACCTCGAGCGGCATCGCCGACCGGCTCGGCCCGGCCGCGACGAGCGGACTCACCCGCAACGACTACCGGGCCGCACTGCGCAGCACCGAGGGCCGCGACCCGCTCGGCACGCTGATCCGACTCTTCGTCTGCGCCCAGACCGAGCCGGAGGCGGCGGTGCGGGCGGCCCTCGCGCCGCTGCCACTCGACGAGGCACTCGCCGGTGGGCTGCTCGAACGGGTCGGCGACGGGTTCCGCCAGGGCGTCGACCTGGAGCCGTACGGGGACTCCTGGTGGGTTCTCTCCGACGTACCGGCCAGTGCCCGGCCCGGCCAACCACTCGCCGGGGACCATGTGCTCGGGATCGGCGGGGCGACGACCACGCTCGTCGGGGCGACGATCCGGCGCCCGGTCGGCAGCGCGCTCGACCTCGGCACCGGAAGCGGCGTGCAGGCCCTGCACCTGGCCGAGCACGCCCGCTCGGTGACCGCCACCGACGTCTCCGAGCGGTCGCTGCGGTTCGCCGCGACCACCGCCGCGCTCAACGGGTACCGCTGGGAGCTGCTCAAGGGCGACCTGGTCGGCCCGGTGGCCGGTCGCCGCTTCGACCTGGTGGTGAGCAACCCGCCCTTCGTGGTCGGTCCGGGCACCACCACGCACAGCTACCGCGACTCGGGCCGGGTCGGTGACGGGATCGCCGCCGAACTGGCCGCCGCCGCGCCGGGCCTGCTCACCGAGGGCGGCACCATGCAGTACCTGGCGAACTGGCTGCACGTGGCCGGCGAGGACTGGGGCGAGCGGGTGGCCGGCTGGTTCACCGGTACCGGACTGGACGCCTGGGTGATCCAGCGCGAGGTCGCCGACCCGATGGCGTACGTCGACCTGTGGCTCTCCGACGCCGGCGAGGCAGCCGACCCGCACCGGGTGGCCGCCTGGCTGGACTGGTTCGACGCGCAGAAGGTGGAGGCGATCGGCTTCGGCCTGGTGAACCTGCGCCGGGGCGGGCACAGCGATCCGGTGCTGCGGATCGAGGACCTGCGGCAGGCCGTACAGCCACCGATGGGCGAGCAGGTCGCGGCCTGGTTCGACCGGCAGGACTGGCTGCGCGCCCGGGACGACGAGGCGCTGCTGGCGACCAGGTTCCGGGCGGTCGACGGGTTGAAGCTGCGCCAGGAGGCGTCGATGGGCGACGACGGTTGGGCGGTGGACCGGCAGGTTCTCGTCCAGTCGCACGGGCTGCGCTGGACAGAGGAGGTGGATCCGCTGGTGCTGGCCCTGGTCGGCGGAGCCAACGGCCAGGTGCCACTGCGCGAGCAGCTCGCGGTGCTGGCGCTGGCGCACGACGTACCCGAGTCGGACCTTGCCGAGGCGGCCGCGCCGATCATCGCGCACCTGGTGGAACGCGGCGTCCTGGCGCCCGTGGCAGACTGACCGCCGTGCGTGCGGTGGTGCAGACGGTCAGCCGGGCCAGTGTGACGGTGGACGACGAGGTGGTCGGGGCGATCTCCGACGGGCTGCTGGTGCTGGTCGGGGTGACCCACGCCGACACCCGGGCCACCGCCGAGACGATGGCCCGGAAGGTGCACGAGCTGCGGATCCTCCCGGACGAGCGGTCCGCCGCCGAGGTGGGGGCGCCGCTGCTGGTGGTCAGCCAGTTCACCCTCTACGGCGACGCCCGGAAGGGCCGCCGGCCCACCTGGAGCGCGGCGGCCCCGGCCGAGGTGGCCGAACCGCTGGTGACGGCGTTCGTCGAGGCGCTGCGGCTGCGGGGTGCCAAGGTCTCCACCGGCCGGTTCCGGACGCACATGCTGGTCGAGAGCGTGAACGTCGGCCCGCACACCGTGCTGCTGGAGCTTTAGCTGCCACCCGCGCCGCAGCCATCGCCGGCACCCGCGCCCACCGCCGGCACCGCCCGCACCCCGGCCCGTCGCGGCAGGACGGCCTAGAAGAACAGGCCGCGCTTCTGCATGGACTGACGCAGCCAGCCGTCGAGCTGGCCGGCCCAGTCGGTCCGGTCCACCGAGGCGTAGTCGACGGTGAACCGGCCGAACGCGTCCCGGCCCTCGGTGAAGAGTCCGCCCCGCTTGTCGATCTCCAGCACGATCTGCAACTGCTGCGGCGTGGCCACGAAGGTCAGTTCGAGCTGGTTGATCGCGCGGGCGTACTGCGGCCCGGGGTAGAACTCGATCTCCTGGTAGAACGGCAGGCTCTGCCGTACGCCGTAGATGTGCCCCCGCTCGACGTCAGCTCGGCTGAACCGGAAGCCGAGCTGGACCAGGGCGTCGATCACCCGCTCCTGCGCCGGCAGCGGATGCACCGCCACCGGGTCGAGGTCACCCTTGTCCACCGCGCGGGCCACCTCCAACTCGGTACGCAGCCCCATCGTCATCCCGTGCAGGTGGTGCCCGGCGACCTCGGTGAGCGGCGTCTCCCACGGCACCTCGAAGCGGAACGGGATGTCGTGACGCTGCCCGCTCTCCAACCGGAACGGGCCGGTCACCCGCTGCCGCTGGAACTCCTGGGTGGTGTTGTACTCGCTGTCACCGCTCTCCACCTCGACCCGGGTCACCAGGCCGAGCGCGACGTACTCGACGTCCACCGGATGGTCGCCGCCCGCGACGTGGACCTGGCCCTCCAGATAGCCACCTGGCCGGCAGTTCGGGTTGGCGAGCACCGTCTCGACCGACGGCCCGCCCACACCCATCGCCTGCATCAACCGCTTGAAGACCACCACGTCCTCCATCCGTTGTCGATCTCCGTTCCGTCCCGCACGGTAACCGTCCCCGGCAAGTAGCGCCCGGGTACCGGCGACACGGCCCGGTACCGAAAGGCGATGATCAATCGGATCAAGGCCAGGAAATCGGGACGAACCAGCTCCCCGTGCTCTCCCTGTTTCATGCCAACCCGACGCTCTCCTCACCTCGGCTTCACGCCCTACCGGCCAAGCTATGTGTCACCAGCGCGGTTGTCCGCTGGGACGCGCCACATTGTCGAAGCGGGGAGGCGACAGATGATGGTCCTGCAACACAGCGAGAGCCACACTCACCCGGCCAGCGCGGCCGGCGTGCACACCGAGCCGACCGGGGACGGCGGGCAGGTCATGGTCGACCTCGACGCCACCGACGAGCGCGGCGCCTCGGCCGACCTGGTCCGGGCCTACCTCAACGGCATCGGCCGGACCAAGCTGCTCACCGCCGTCCAGGAGGTGGATCTGGCCCGGCGGATCGAGGCCGGGCTCTACGCCGAGGAGAAGCTGAACTCCGACACGCGGGGGGCGTTGTCGGCAGAGCTTCGGGCGGATCTGGAGATCATTGCCGTGCAGGGGCGGGCCGCGAAGAACCACCTGCTGGAGGCGAACCTGCGGCTGGTGGTCAGCATCGCGAAGCGGTACACCGGGCGGGGCATGGCGTTCCTGGACCTGATCCAGGAGGGCAACCTCGGCCTGATCCGCGCCGTCGAGAAGTTCGACTACACAAAGGGCTACAAGTTCTCCACCTACGCCACCTGGTGGATCCGGCAGGCCATCACCCGGGCCATGGCCGACCAGGCCCGCACCATCCGCATCCCGGTGCACATGGTCGAGCAGGTCAACCGGATGGTCCGGACCCGCCGGGATCTGGCCACCCAGCTCGGCCGGGAGCCCACCGTCGCCGAGGTGGCCGCCGCGCTGGGCGTACCGGAGTTCCAGGTCATCGAACTCATCTCGTACGACCGGGAGCCGGTCAGCCTCGACCAGGCCGTCGGCGAGGATGGGGAGAGCGCCCTCGGTGACTTCGTCGCCGCCGTCGACCCGCGTGAGGAGCCCGGTGACGCCGTCTCGGCGGGACAGCTCCGCAACGAGGTCGAGATCGTCCTCGCCACCCTCTCGCACCGCGAGCAGGCCGTGATCCGGCTGCGCTTCGGCCTGGACGACGGGCGGCAGCGCACCCTCGACGAGGTGGGCCGGGAGTTCGGCCTCTCCCGGGAGCGGATCCGCCAGATCGAGAAGGTGACCCTGCTCAAGTTGCGCCACCCGTCCCGGGCCGACCGGCTGGAGGCGTACGCGAGCTGACGTCGTACCCGCGGAAGCCCCCACCACCGGTTCGGTGGCGGGGGCTTCGCGTCGTACTCAGTCGCCGGTCCGGCTCAGCCGATCGCCAGGTCCCGGCGGCGGAACGTGACCAGCCCGAGCCCGGCCAGCGCGACCGCGACCGCGAGCAGCACCACCAGAGGCGTGGCGCTCGGGTCGGCGGCCGGCACCGCCGGCAGGTGGGTGAAGGGCGACAGGTTCAACACCGGTTGCGGCAACTCCAGCAGCGCGCCGAGCTGCCCGAGCAGGACGCAGAGCAGGAAGGCCGTCCAGGACAACGCAACCGCGAGCCGGGGCAGCAGCCCGAAGAGCACCACCACCAGGCCGGCCAGGACCAGTGCCGCCGGCACCTGGACCAGTCCGGCGACGGTGAGCCGACCCACCTCGCCGGGCACGTCGCCGCTGACCAGTCCGTAGCCCAGCCCGGTGCTCGCACCGGCCAGCGCCAGCAGGACGACCGCGCCGAGGGCGGCCCAGAGCAGATGGCTGAGCAGCCAGCGGGGCCGGCTGACGGCGGTGGCGAGTACCCCCTCCAGGGTGCCGGCGGCCTCCTCGGCCCGCAGCCGCAGCACGGCCTGGACCACGAAGCCGGCCACCGCGAGTGCGAACATCGCCATCATGGTGCCGAGGAACGCGTCGACCAGCCGCTCGGTGCCGCCGAGTTGGGCGATCATCTCACTGGCCGCCTCGTTCTCGCCGACAAAACTGTCGACCTCCTCGCCGACCGAACCCATCGACAGCCCCATCACCACGATGCCGACGGCCCAGCCCAGCACCACACCGCGCTGCAACCGCCAGGCCAGGCCGCCGGGACTGAGCAGGCTCCGGGCCGCCACCGCCGGGCCCCGACGGACCGCCAGCAGCCCGGCGCCGAGGTCGCGGTGGGCGGTCAGCAGGAACGCCGTACCGACGGCGAGCAGCGCGAAGCCGACCATCAGGGCCAACACCGGCCAGCGGTTGCCGTCGAACGCCTGCACCTGGTTGGCCCAGCCGAGCGGGGAGAGCCAGGATGGCCAGGCACTCACCACCCGCATCCCGTCGGCGGAGACGGTCCCCCAGGCGTCTCCGGCGGCCCGGAGCAGGAAGGCGAACCCGACGACGGCCGCGGCCATACCGTTCGCGCCGCGCGCCGTACCGGAGATCTGGGCGGTCACCGCGGCGATCGCCGCGAACGAGACCCCGATCCCGGCGATCGCCGCGCCGAGCGCGAACGAGCCGGCCACCGGCAGGTCACCGGCCACCAGGACCAGGGCGAGCAGTACGCCGCTGAGCACGTTGGCCACCAGCGTGGTGAGCAGGGCCGCGGTGAGTGGGGCGTGCCGGCCGACCACCGCCGAGCCGAGCAGCTCCGCCCGGCCGGTCTCCTCGTTCTGCCGGGTGTGCCGGACCACCGCGAAGGTGCTGAGCAACGCGGCGAGCAGGGCGAGCATCGTGTACGACTCGGCGGTGACCACCGACCCGAGACTCGGTCCGGAGACCGGGCCGTTGAACGCCCGCGCGACCACACTGGCGGCGCTTGTGGTGGCGTAGCCGATCCGGTCGGCCTCGGTGCCGTAGATGCCGGCGACGCTCTGTGCGACCGCGGCGGCGACCCCGGGCAGGGCCACTACCCAGACCAGGAGTTTCACCCGGTCCCTCCGCACCGCGAGCCGGGTCAGCCGGGCGGTGCCGGTGAGCCCGGTCACCGGGCACCCGCCGGGACCCGACGCTTGGTGGCGGTGGTCTCGGACCCGTCGCCGTAGTGCCGCATGAACAGTTCCTCAAGGGTCGGTGGCGTACTGGTCAGGGCCCGTACGCCGAACCGGGCGAGGTGGGTGAGCACCGGGTCGAGGGTGCCGGCCTCGACCTCGAACCGGGTGGTCGAGCCGGAGGCGGTCACCGCGTGCACCCCGGCCAGCTCGGCGAGCCCTTCCACCGGGCGTTCCGTCTCGACCGTCATCGGGGTCCGGGTCAGGTGGCGCAGCTCGGCCAGGGTGCCGGACTCGACGGTACGGCCGGCCCGGATGATGCTGACCCGGTCGCAGAGCGCCTCCACCTCGGACATCACGTGGCTGGAGAGCAGCACGGTCCTGCCCGCGTCGCGCAGCTCGGTGACGTACTCCCGGAAGACCGCCTCCATCAGCGGGTCCAGCCCGGAGGTCGGCTCGTCGAGCACCAGCAGTTCCACGTCGGAGGCGAACGCGGCGACGATCGCCACCTTCTGCCGGTTGCCCTTGGAGTAGGTGCGGCACTTCTTTGTCGGGTCGAGGTCGAAGCGCTGCAAGAGCTCGTCCCGGCGTGCCCGGTCCAGCCCGCCGCGCAACGAGCCGAAGAGGTCGATCGCCTCCCCGCCGGAGAGATTCGGCCAGAGGTTGACGTCGCCTGGCACGTACGCCAGCCGGCGGTGCAGCGACACGGCATCCCGCCAGGGATCGCCGTCGAGCACGCGCACCTCGCCCGCGTCCTTGCGGAGCAGGCCGAGCAGGATCCGGATGGTGGTGGACTTGCCCGCCCCGTTCGGTCCGAGGAACCCGTGCACCTCGCCGGACCGGACCGTCAGGTCCAGTTCGTCCAGCGCGCGGGTGGCCCCGAAGGTCTTCACCAGGCCGGCCACCGAGATCGCGGTCATGACGCTCCCTTTTGCTAGTTGCCGATTCCACTCGCCAGTTGTCGATTCCGTGTCGTCCGAGAACCAGGACGACGGGTCGAGCCGGATCGTGACAGTGTCTCGACGCCAGTGTACTGACCGATGGTAGGACGACGGCCACAAATTCCTGATCATCGGTCAGGGGCCGGTACGCTGGGCGGATGGCTGAGCCACCCGCTCTCGACACCCGGAGCCGGATCCTGCGTACCGCCCTGGACCTGTTCGGCGCGCAGGGCTACCAGCGCACCTCGCTGCGACAGATCGCCGACCGGTCGGGGCTGACCAAGGCGGGCATCCTCTACCACTTCCCCAGCAAGGAGCACCTGCTGGTGGCGCTGGCCGAGCCGCTCGTCTCGGACCTGGAGGCGGCGCTGGACCGGGCCGCCCGGCTGCCCTGGCCGGCGGCCCGCTGGGCGGCGCTGGAGGGCTGGGTGGACACCCTGCTGCGGCACCGGCGTCCACTGGGGACGCTCTATCACGACATGACGCTGCTGGCCCGGGGCAGCACGTACGCCAGGATCATGCGGCTCGCCACCAAGGCGTACGGCCTGGTCGCCGGCCCGGACGCAACCCGGCTGGAGCGGATCCGGGCGATCCAGGCCACCGGGATGCTCGGCGATCCGATCGTCTTCTACGCCGACATGCCGGACGACGAGTTGCGGGCGGCGCTGCTCGACGGCGCGGTCCGGCTGCTCAGCGAGCCGCCGCCACCGGCAGCCGGTACGGACCGGGTCGGCGAGCGGCAGGCGGGCCCGGAGCGGGTCCGGCCGGGCCGTCGGCGGGGGGCGGGGCGTCCGCCCGGGCTCAGTGCCGAACAGGTGCGCACGGCCCGGGCGATGCACGGTGCCGGCCTGCACACGGTGGACCAGATCGCGGCGAGCCTCGGCGTCTCCCGGGCCACCCTCTACCGGCACCTGCGGGTCGCCGAGTCGAGTCGGCCAGAGCTATAACGAGACGGTTTCTGATACTAATTCGAGACGATTTTGCGACAGCCGGGGCGCTAACGGGTGGGCGGGGGCCCGAGTGTCGCGCCGCCGCCGGGACGAGTCGCCGATCAGAGAGACGGATCCTGCGGATCGAGGTTGTGCAGCGGAAAGACCGCCCTGCGGGTCGCCATGATCGCCCGGTCCACCGCGTCCGGCTCGCCGGTCGGCTGCCACGGCTCGTACGACGCGTCCGCCTCGTCGGTCATCCGCAACGGCACCTCCCGCTCCGGACGGCGGGCCTTGGCCAGCTCCCGCCAGGCCGGCGGGGTCAGCGCGGCCGGGTCGACCGGCTCCCCCGTGGCGATCGCGAGCAGGTGCGTCCAGGCCCGGGGCACCACCTCGACCAGCGCGTAGCCGCCGCCACCGGTGGCCACCCAGCGCCCCTCGCAGAGTTCGTCGGCGAGCGCCCGCAGCGCCAGATAGCTCGCCCGCTGCCCGTCCACACTCAGCCGCAGGTCGGCCAGCGGATCGAGCCGGTGGCTGTCGGCACCGCACTGGGTGAGCAGGATCTGCGGCCGGAACGCGCGCAGCAGCGCCGGAACGGTGGCGTGGAAGCCCCGCAGCCAGCCCGCGTCGCCGGTACCGGGCGGCAGCGGCAGGTTGACCGCGCTCCCCTCGGCCCCCGGAGCGCCGATCTCGTCGGAGAAGCCAGTACCGGGGAAGAGGGCCAGCGGCGTCTCGTGCAGGCTGATCGTCAGCACCCGGGGATCGCCGTAGAAGACCGCCTGCACCCCGTCGCCGTGGTGCACGTCCACGTCCACGTAGGCCACCCGCTCGGCGCCCAGGTCGAGCAGGCGCGCGATCGCCACCGCCGGGTCGTTGTAGACACAGAACCCGGCCGCCCGGCTGGGCATGGCGTGGTGCAGCCCACCGGCCACGTTCACCGCACGGCGGGCCTCGCCCCGCCAGACCGCCTCGGCCGCCGCCAGGCTCGCCCCCGACACCAGGGCACTCGACTCGTGCATCCCGTCGAAGATCGGGTTGTCCGGGGTACCGAGGCCGTACCCGGAGAAGAGCGGGTCGCTGGGCGCCGCCCGGACCGCGTCGAGGTAGTCCGGACGGTGCACCCGGGCCAGGGCCGCGTCGTCGGCCGGAGTGGGAGCCACCAGGCGTACGCCGGGGCGGTCCAGTACGCCGAGTTCCCGAGCCAGGGCCAGTGTCAGCTCCACCCGTACCGGATCGAGTGGATGGTCGCCCAGGTCGTACGTCAGCAGACTCTCGTCCCAGACCACCACGGTGTCGTCCGACATGTTGTTCATCGTCGCACGGCGGCAGGCGGCCGGCCGCGACCGCGTACCCGGAGCGCCGCGCGCCGTTCCGGCCGGTGGATCCAGGCTCAGCCGGGAAGGCTCAGCCGGGCAGCGGTGCGGGGTCACCCGGCTCGGGGCCGAGCGCGACCGGTCGCCGCGGGTCGGTGATCCAGTGGCTCCACGATCCGACGTAGAGGGCCGCCCCGGTGTGCCCGGCCCGGTGCAGCGCGAGCACCGCCTGCGCGGCGGTCACCCCGGAGCCGCAGTACGCCCCGACCGGCACCCCGGGCCGGACGCCCGCCTCGGCGAACCGGGCACGCAGCGCCTCGGCGGCCGGGAACCGGCCGTCCGGGCCGGCATACTCGGTGGCCGGCACGTTCACCGCGCCGGGAATGTGCCCGGCCACCGGGTCGATGGGCTCGGTCTCGCCCCGGTAGCGCACGGCCGCCCGGACGTCGACCAGCACCCCGTCCGCCGCCACCTCGGCGGCCGAACCGGCGTCCAGCACCGGCATCCCACCCGGGCGTACGGTGACGTCTCCCGGGGTCGGCGACGAGGGCTCGGTGGTCACCGGCAGCCCGGCACCGGCCCAGGCCGGGAAGCCGCCGTCGAGCAGGCGGACCTGCTCGTGTCCCGCCCAGCGCAGCGTCCACCAGGCGCGTGCCGCCGCCAACTGGTCGCCGCCGTCGTAGACCACCACCCGGCCTCCGGTGCGGACGCCGGCCGTGCGGAGCACCCGCTGCAACGCCGCCGGGTCGGGCAGCGGGTGCCGCCCGTTCGCGCCGGGCGGCCCGGACAGCTCGGTGTCCAGATCGACGAAGACCGCGCCCGGCAGGTGCCCGGCCAGGTAGTCCCGGCGACCCGGCGGCCCGGCAAGCCGCCAACGGACATCGAGGACGACCGGTGGCTCGGCGGACGCCAGTTCGGCGGCGAGCCCGGTCGGGTCGACGAGCAGGTCATCGGGTACGGCGGACACGGCGTCCAGTCAACACCATCCGGAACTGAACCGCCTGGCTCGGTGGCACTGAATATCGGTACCCCGAGGTACCATCGTCATCGGGAGGACCACTGACGTGAACGACCTAGTCGACACCACCGAGATGTATCTACGCACCATCCTCGAACTGGAAGAGGAGGGGGTGCCGCCGCTGCGTGCCCGGATCGCCGAGCGGCTACGCCAGAGTGGTCCGACCGTCAGCCAGACCGTGGCCCGGATGGAGCGCGACGGCCTGCTGACCGTCGAGGACGACCGGCACCTCCAGCTCACCGCGCTCGGCCGCACCCAGGCGATCTCGGTGATGCGCAAGCACCGGCTGGCCGAGCTCCTGCTCGTCAACGTGATCGGGATGCCCTACGAGGAGGCCCACGAGGAGGCCTGCCGCTGGGAGCACGTGATGAGCGACTCGGTGGAGAAGAAGGTCTACGAGCTGCTCGACCGCCCGACCCGGTCGCCGTACGGCAACCCGATCCCAGGGCTGGAGGCGTTCAGCCCCCACCCGGACGTACTGGTCGAAACGGTCACCGAGGGTGAGCGGAACCTCGCCTTCCCCGGCCTGAGCGGCCCTGTGGTGGTCCGACGGATCTGCGAGAGCGTCCAGAAGGACGGCGACGTACTGCGCCAACTGCACGCGGCCGGGGTCGACCCGGGCGCGATGGTGACGGTCGCGCAGGAGCGGGACGCTGTCACCATCGACCGCTCCGGCGACAAGGTGCGACTCCCCCGAGAGGTCGCCTCCCGGGTCTTCGTCGCCGCACACTGAGTCGTCGTCGCCACATACTGGGTCGCCGCACACCGACCGCCCCGGCCATAGGTCGCCACGACCGCTGGCCGGGGCCCGCACGCAGCTCGCCCGGCGTCAGAGGCTGCTGGTGTCGATCTTCTTCGCCAGGTTGATCAACTTGGGGGCCAGTGCGTCGGCCTGGGCCCGGTCCTCGCCGGTGGGGAAGGTGAAGCGGAGGCTGACCAGCCGGCCGTTGCCGGTGAGCCAGCCCACCTCGACGGCGCTGCCGGCGCCCTCCGCCGGGGCGGTCGTGGCCCGGTAGGCGGCCTTGCCCAGCCCCTTGACGCTCTTGCCGCCGCTCGGCACCACCTCGTCGGCGAAGATCGACGCGTCCGCCGTGGTCGGGGTCACCGAGAGCGCGAGTTCGGGGCGGGCCTCGGCCTCGCCGCGCAGCACGCAGGTGTCCGTCTTGCCGTGCCGGCTCGCCGCGGCGACCTCGAACCGGGCGCCGATGGCCTGCTCGACCGCCGGGTACTCCAGTAGCTGACAGGCACCGCCGGCCGCCGAGGCCGACTGCCGGACCACCTTCGGCGTCGGCCCGACCGCCTGCGGCCCGACCGCCTGCGGTGCGGCCTCCTCGGCACAGCCGGCAAGCAGCAGCAAACCGGCACCAATCAGGCAGAGTCGTCCGCGCACCTAGCACCTCCCAGCCGCCCGGCCCGAGCGCCGGGGAATCCGTCGGACACCGTACGGGGTCACACCCGCGCGGCGAAACCCCGCTCCACCCACCGGGTGACCGTGCAGCGCTACGCCCCAGCTCAGCCGGCCGGGTCGTCCAGATGCGGCGGCACCGGGTCGTCCAGGTACGGGCAGTGCCGGCAACCGCGCCCGCAACAGGTACCCCGCCGGGCCAGAAAACCGGCGGTGAGCACGAAGAGCCCGGTCGCCGGGTCGGGATAACCCGCCTCGTCGGCCGCCAGCGCGGCGGTGTGGGCGGCGAGGATCCGCTCCCGCTCCGGATGCGTCGGCGGAAGCCGGGACGGATGCGGCTGCTCCAGCGGTCGGGGTGCCAACGGCAGCCGCCGTCCCCCGCCCCGCTCGCCCGCACCGTCGTCCATCGCGCCGACCCTACGACAACCCGCAGACTCGACGACAACCCGTCGACCGCCACGGTCACCGGTCGACTCGCGACGTCGACCCGGCGCCGGAACGTCCGCTAACCGAACCAGACCATTGACTGGCCGTGTCCCCGGGTCCAGGCGAGCGGTCTGCCATCCAGCGCGAGGACGTTGTAGAACACGTCGCTCGGCGGCTCCGGCAACCCGTCGTAGGGCAGTACCTCCGGAGCCTCGTTCGCGATCCAGTGGCCGGGCAGCCCGCGTACCAGCTCGGTGAAGGCCTGCCGGCGCGGCGCCGGCACCTGATAGAGCACGGCGGTGTGGAAGACCACCAGGGTCGCCCCCGGCGGCGCCTGCGCGGCAAGCGCCGGCAGGTCCTCCAGCAGGTCCCCCCGGACCAGCAGCGGCGGCTCGGCGGCGACGACGGCCGCCGCGGCGCGCAGCCGGGCCCGCCGATGCGCATGCTCCGGCCAGATGGTGGCGTCCAGCCAGGCCACGTCCGCGGGATCGGTCACGTCAAGCGGGTTCAGGTCCAGGCCGGCCCGCCACACCACCTCGGGCAGCCGGGCCGGTGGCGTCACCCCGGTGAGCGCGCAGTCGAGCACCGGCTCGCCGTCGCCGAGCAGGTGGTCGCCGTAGCGGTAGGCGTAACGGTCCGGATAGAGGCAAAGCCCGGCCGAGGCGCCGACCTCCAGCAGCGCGAGCGGTTGCGGCAGCGCTGCGAGTACGGGCAGCAACAGGGCACACCGGCCCGCCTCGTTGGTCTGGGTGGCCCGGGTACGCAGCTGCGCCGCGATCGCCGGCCAGTTCGCCAGCGCGTACTCGCGGAACGCGGCCGGATCCTCGACCGGACCGCCGAGCAGCCGTACCACCCCGAACAGCAGATTCGGCTGCTGCTTGGCCGGCGGCAGCGTACCGATCAGGTGCAGCAACTCGTCGTCGGAGGATACGGCGAGGGCGAGTCGCTCGTACGCGGGCGAGACGCCCCGGGTCTCCCGGGTACCGAACTCCACGTACTGGGCGGCGATCGTCATCTGCCGATGATGCCAGCGGACCCGGTCGACGTACCGCCCCAACGCCGGTGCGTCGGCGTGGGGCTGCTCACCCTCCGGCAGCCGTGCGGGGTCGGGGCGGCTGGGCTCCGGCGTACTCCGGCCCGCGCTGGCGTCCGGGAGGCTCAGCTCTCGGACGAGGCTCCGTAGCGGGCGGCGATCGTGGCGGCCCGGTCCCGCAGGGCGGTGCGCAGCCACTGCGGGGCCAGCACCTCCGCGTTGGTGGCGAGCTGCCACAGTGTCCACTCGGCATGTTCCGCCTCGCTGAAGGTCACCTCCAGCCGCAGCCAACCGTCCGTTTCGGGTTCCTCGGCCCGCACGGCAACCGCGGTGCGTACCAGCTCCTCGCGCCGCGCCGTGGTCACCCGCACCCGCACGGTGACCGGGTCGCCGCCGGCCAGCAACCGCGCGCAGCGTTCCTGCCAGGCCCGGTCCAGATCGACCTGGCTCGGCCGCTGCGCCGGTTCGGGGAGTTCCTCGGCGGCCAGCACCCGGGACAGCCGGTAGGTACGGTCCGCACCGGACCTCGTGGCCAGCAGGTAGCCCCGGTCGCGCACGGTCACCATCCCGATCGGATCGACCGTGCGCCACCGTGCTTCCTGGTCCATGGCCGCGTAGTGGATGCGCAGCCTGTGTCCGGCCAGTACCGCGCGCCGAACCTCGGTCAGCACGCTGTCGCGTACCTCCTCGGTGACCAGCCGCTGGGACAGCAGGTCGGTCTCAGGGTCGATGAGCAGGCGCCGGGCGGCGCCGGCCGCCATCTCCCGATGGCTCTCCGGCAGAGCGTCGACCACCTTTCGCATGGCCGAGGCGAGCGCCGAGCCGAGGCCGAACGCCTGCTCGGCACGGCGCGACCCGACGATCAGCAAGGCGAGTGCCTCGTCGTGGGTCAGCCCCATCAGCTCGGTCTGGAAGCCAGGCAACAACGCGAAGCCGCCGTGCCGGCCACGTTCGGCGTAGACCGGAACGCCGGCCGCGGACAGCGCCTCGATGTCGCGCAACACCGTGCGGGTGGAGACCTCCAGCTCGCGGGCAAGGGTGGCTGCGGAGAGGCGACCGCGCTGGCGCAGCAGCAGCACCAGCGCGACCAACCGGTCAGCTCGCATGTGGCGATCATGTCAGGAATACATGACAAAGGATGTCGTGATTGGCTGACAGGCTCACCGGGTGGCTCGAATCCGCGTGCCACACTTTCGACGAATGGCGCTGATGTGGCAATGGAACGAACGGCAGTCAACCCGGTCAGCTGGTCGGTGGAGCTGGGATTCAACCAGGGAGAGGTCGTCTCCGGACACACCCGCACCCTGTACTGCTCTGGACAGACCGCGATGGACGGCGACGGCAAGCCCCAGCACGCCGGGGACATGGCCGGGCAGGTGGCGCTGAGCCTCGACAACCTGGTGGCCGTACTCGGCGAGGCCGGCATGTCGCTGGCGAACCTCGTCCGGCTCAACGTCTACACCACCGACGTCGACCTCCTTCTCCAGCACTACGGCGTGCTGGCGTCACGGTTGGGCGCCGCTGGGGTGGCCCCGCCCAGCACACTGCTCGGGGTGACACGGCTGGCGATCCCCGGTCAGCTGGTCGAACTCGAAGGAACCGCCGTAGCGTGAGGCCAGCTCGCCCGGCGGTCGCCGGTCCCCGTCCGGGTTGATGGGAAAGGGGAGCCGGCTCGCGCCGGCTCCCCTTCTGTCACAACGATTCCCGACCGACCCACGCACCAGATGTCGCGGGCGATCCGATCCGGCTCGGTACTAGCTGCAACCCGAGGTCGAACCGCAGCCCTCGCAGACATAGCAACTGCCGGCGGGGCGCATCTTGGTGCCGCAGGTGAAGCAGAGCGGGGCGTCCGCCGCCGTGCCGAGCACCGCCTCCAGCAGCTCGGTGGAGGAGCCGACCTTCGGCGCCGGCCGATCCGCCGCCACCTCGACCTGCTGCTCCGCCGCCGGCTCCGGCTTCACCGTCTCCACCGGTGCCGACGCGGCCATCGCGGCGAGATCCACCGCGCTCTCCGCCTCGGCCTCGGCCCGCAGCTGTGCGGCCCGCTCCTTGGCGGTGAAGATGCCCAGCTCGGCCCGGCGCTCGTAGGGCAGGAAGTCCAGTGCCAGCCGGCGGAAGATGTAGTCCATCACCGAGGCCGCCATCCGGATGTCCGGGTCGTCGGTCATCCCGGCCGGCTCGAACCGCATGTTGGTGAACTTGCTGACGTACGTCTCCAGCGGCACGCCGTACTGCAGGCCGATCGAGATGGCCACCGAGAAGGCGTCCATCACCCCGGCCAGCGTCGAGCCCTGCTTCGACATCTTGAGGAAGACCTCGCCGAGACCATCGTCCGGGTACGACGAGGCGGTGAGGTAGCCCTCGGCCCCGCCGACCGAGAACGAGACCGTCTCGGAGGGACGCTTCTTCGGCAGCCGCTTGCGCACCGGCCGGTACTCGACGACCTTCTCGACCGCCTTCTCCGCCGCCTTCTCGACCGCAGCCGGCTCGGCCGCCTTCTCCTTCTCCTTCTTGGCTGCGGAGAGCGGCTGGCCGACCTTGCAGTTGTCCCGGTAGATCGCCAGCGCCTTGAGGCCGAGCTTCCAGCCCTCGAAGTAGATCTCCTCGACCTCCTCGACGGTCGCCGACTCCGGCATGTTGACCGTCTTGGAGATCGCACCGGAGATGAAGGGCTGCACCGCGGCCATCATCCGGACGTGCCCCATCGGGGCGATCGAGCGCTGGCCCATCGCGCAGTCGAAGACGGCGTAGTGCTCCGGCTTCAACCCGGGCGCGTCCACCACGTGACCGTGCTCGGAGATGTGCTCGACGATCGCCTCGACCTGCTCCTCGGGGTAGCCGAGACTGCGCAGGGCGCGGGGTACGGTCTGGTTGACGATCTGCATCGAGCCGCCGCCGACCAGCTTCTTGAACTTCACCAGCGCGAGGTCCGGCTCGACCCCGGTGGTGTCGCAGTCCATCATCAGCCCGATGGTGCCGGTCGGGGCGAGCACCGACGCCTGCGCATTGCGCCAGCCGGACTTGTCACCGATCTTGTTGCCCTGGGTCCACTGCCTGGTGGCCTCGCGGACGATCTCACCCGCGACCGCGCCGGCCGGCTTGATCGCGTCGTTCGCGGCCGCGTGCTTGCGCATCACCCGCTTGTGCGGCTCGGCGTTGCGGGAGTAGCCCTCGTAGGGGCCGACCACCCCGGCGAGCTCGGCGGAGCGGCGGTAGGCGGTGCCGGTCATCAGCGAGGTGATCGCGGCAGCCACCGACCGGCCGCTCTCCGAGTCGTACGGGTGGCCGGTCGCCATCAGCAGCGCGCCGAGGTTGGCGTACCCGATGCCGAGCTGCCGGTACGCCCGGGTGGTCTCGCCGATCTTCTCGGTCGGGAAGTCGGCGAAGCAGATCGAGATGTCCATTGCGGTGATGACCAGCTCGACCGACCTGACGAACCTGGCCACCTCGAAGCCGCCGTCGGCGCGGAGGAACTTCATCAGGTTGAGCGAGGCCAGGTTGCACGAGGAGTTGTCCAGGTGCAGGTACTCCGAGCACGGGTTGCTGGCGGTGATCCGGCCGGTCTCCGGGCAGGTGTGCCAGTCGTTGATCGTGTCGTCGTACTGCAGGCCGGGGTCGGCGCACTCCCAGGCGGCCTGGGAGATGGTCCGGAACAGCCCCTTGGCGTCGATGGTCTCGATCACCGAACCGTCGAGCCGGCCGCGCAGGTCGAACTTGCCGCCGTCCTGGACCGCCCGCATGAACTCGTCGGAGACCCGGACCGAGTTGTTGGCGTTCTGGTACTGCACGCTGACGATGTCGGAGCCGCCCAGGTCCATGTCGAAGCCGGCGTCCCGCAGCGCGCGGATCTTGTGCTCCTCCCGCGCCTTGGTGAGGACGAACTCCTCGACGTCGGGGTGGTCCACGTCCAGGATGACCATCTTGGCCGCCCGCCGGGTCGCCCCGCCGGACTTGATGGTGCCGGCGCTGGCGTCGGCGCCCCGCATGAAGCTGACCGGACCGGAGGCGGTGCCGCCGCTGGAGAGCAGCTCCTTGGAGGAGCGGATCCGGGAGAGGTTGACCCCGGAGCCGGAGCCGCCCTTGAAGATCAGCCCCTCCTCCTTGTACCAGTCGAGGATCGAGTCCATCGAGTCGTCGACGGCGAGGATGAAGCACGCGCTCACCTGCTGCGGCGAGGCGGTGCCGACGTTGAACCAGACCGGGGAGTTGAAGCTGAACACCTGGTGCAGCAGCATCCAGGTCAGCTCGTGCTCGAAGACCTCGGCGTCGGCCGGGCTGGCGAAGTAGCCGTGCTGCTCCCCCGCCGCCCGGTACGTCTTCACCACCCGGTCGATGAGCTGCTTGAGCGACCACTCGCGCTCCGGGGTACCGACCGCGCCCCGGAAGTACTTCGTGGTGACGATGTTGGCCGCGTTGACACTCCATGAGTCCGGGAACTCGACGCCCCGCTGCTCGAAGTTGATCGAGCCGTCCCGCCAGTTCGTCATGACGACGTCCCGACGCTCCCAGGTCACCTCGTCGTACGGGTGCACCCCCTCGGTGGTCCAGACGCGCTCGACCTTCAGGCCGGCCGTCGCCGCCGCCCGGGTACGTGACCTACTTGCTGTCACACCTTCCCCCGACATCTCATCCGCCCCCTTACGCACGCACGACTCTTCCCGTCGTACGGCTTCGCTGATCTGTTACCAGAACGAACTAACTGGGCGGCCCGCCCGCCGGCTGGACCGCCTCGACGCCGTCCACTGCCGGACGACTCCGCGCCACCGCCGCCGCCCGCAACGTTTCGATTTCGCGCTCGAAGTCGTCAAGCGACTCGAACGACCGGTAGACGCTGGCGAAGCGCAGATAGGCCACCTCGTCCAGCTCGCGCAGCGGTCCCAGGATGGCCAGCCCCACGTCGTGACTGGGGATCTCGGCCGCACCCCTGGCCCGGACCGTCTCCTCGACCCGCTGCGCCAGCAGGGCGATCGCGTCGTCGTCGACCGGACGACCCTGGCACGCCTTCCGTACCCCACCGATGATCTTGGTGCGGCTGAACGGCTCGGTGACGCCGCTGCGCTTGACCACCGCGAGCACCGGTTCCTCGACCGTGGTGAACCGCTTGCCGCATTCCGGGCAGGCCCGCCGACGCCTGATCAACTGGCCGTCGTCGGCCTCCCGCGAGTCGACCACCCGGGAGTCGGCGTGCCGGCAGTACGGACACCGCATCGCCGACCTCCTTCGCACCGCCGGGACCACCGCGCCTGCGGCCCGCCGGAAAGGCGCCCGCCCGCAAGGCAGCCGGCACCGGCGGTCAGCCACCTTCCGGCGGCTCCCGCAGTGCCGTGCGTACCTGAGAGCTACGGGTAACGGAACCCCAACTTCTAGGCTACTTACACCCTTGTCACTACTACATCTAGGGGTCGACGGTATGTCGCCGAACAGCCGAGGTCAAGTTGAACAGGGCGTGGCGCGGCCCGCAAATCTTCCAACCGCGACACCGGCGCGGCGGTTACCGCTTCGCCGGGAGGATCAGGCGCTGACCGGCGTGCACCGTGTGGTCGTCGAGGTCGTTGAGCCGGCGGATCTCGTCGATCACCGCGAACGGGCGCTGGCTCGGCCGGTGCCGCTCGGCCACCGACCAGAGGGTGTCACCGGGGAGGACCACCGCCGTCTCCGGCGACCGGGACGGGTCGGCGGCCCGGGAGGCCGGCGAGAGGATCGCCGCCAACCCCGCCACGAGGAGCAGCAGGAGCAGCGTCACGACCAGCCGCCCCCGGCGGGTCAGCCGCAGCCGCCCACCGCCCCGGGAAGTCCTCGGGTATCCCGTCGCACCCATCGTGACCTCCAAGATCGAACAGGAGTTCGAACGAACGGACGTACGATGGTTTATCAGAACAGGCGTTCGATGTCGAGCCGACGGAGACGACACGCCGCAGGGAATGTCGTACAGATGTTTGAAACTATGTGATCTCACCTATACGGTTTTGAACACCGACTCCGGGACCGTGTGACACGCGGGACCGGGCCGGGCCACGACGCACCACGAGCCGCCAAGGCACCACCGCCACCAGGAGGACGACGTGTCGACCGACGACCGGACGAGCCGGCAGAAGCCCCAGAAGAGCGCCGCTACGGGCAGCCGGGCCGCCCGACGCACGGCCGGGCCGCGCACCCGCGAGGGTGCCCCCGCACTGCGCGCGGTCACTCCGGTGGTCAGCACCTTCCCCGACCTGGTCTCCGCGGACCTCACCGCCCGGCAGCGCCGCATCCTGGAGTTCATCCGGGACTGGGTGGAGCGCTACGGCTACCCGCCCAGCGTGCGGGAGATCGGCGAGGCGGTCGGCCTGGTCTCCCCGTCGAGCGTGGCCTACCAACTCAAGGAGCTGGAGCGGAAGGGCTTCCTCCGGCGCGACCCGAACCGCCCCCGTGCCGTCGACGTGCGTCCGCCGAGCGAGATGATCGACGACGAGACCGCCCGGGCCCAGCGGCCCACCCCGGCCTACGTGCCCCTGCTCGGTCAGATCGCCGCCGGTGGCCCGATCCTCGCCGAACAGGCCGTCGAGGACATCTTCCCGCTCCCCCGCGAACTGGTCGGCGAGGGCGAGGTCTTCATGCTCCAGGTCAAGGGCGACTCGATGCTCGACGCGGCGATCTGCGACGGCGACTGGGTGGTCGTTCGCCAGCAGCCGACCGCGAACTCGGGAGAGATCGTCGCCGCGATGCTGGACGGCGAGGCGACGGTCAAGACCTACCGCCGCCGGGACGGGCACGTCTGGTTGATGCCCGCCAACTCCGCCTTCGACCCGATCGCCGGTGACAGTGCCACCATCATGGGCCGGGTGGTGGCGGTACTCCGCCGGATCTGACCAGCGACGTCCCCCGCCCTGGCCCGCTTGACCCGGCGACGAGTCGTTAGCCCGGCGGGTGGATCAGCGGTGTTGGCCGGCGGTGAGTCAGCGGCGGTTGGCCGGATGGCGGGTCAGCGACAGTCGGAGCCGGGTCAGCGGTAGTCGTAGTCGTCGGGCTGGCCGCCGGAGCGCTGCCGGGGCTGGCCGGGCTGGGGACCTCGTGGACCAGCTCCACGGGGTCCGGCACCCTGGCCGGTCCGCGGCGCCGGCCCGCCACGCTGGTCACCCCACTGGTCGTCCGGGCCCGGCCGGCCGGCACGCCCGTTGCCGTTGCCGCCGGATGGCTGGCCGCCGTAGACGCCACCACCGGCCCGGGGGCGTCCGGCCGGAGCACCGCCGCCAGCCGGAGCACCGCCGTACACACCACCGCCGGGTGGGCGCCCGCCACCGCCCTGGGAGCGGCCTCCGCCACCGCCCTGGGGACGGCCACCGCCGCCTTGGGGACGTCCGCCACCACCGCCACCGCCCTGGGGGCGTCCGCCGCCACCGCCCTGGGGGCGGCCACCGTACACGCCGCCTCCGCCGCCGGCCGGCTTGGCGCCGTACACGCCGCCACCGGCCGGCTTTCCGCCGTACACGCCGCCGCCCGCCGCTCGGCCCCGGCCGGCCGGCTCGTAGTCGTCGGCCGGACGGTCGGAGCGGTAGCCGTCGTCGTACCCGCCGGAGCGGGCCGGGCCCCAGTTCGACCCGTCGTCGTAGTCCGGCCGCCGACCGCCGGAGCGGTCCCGGTCGCCGCCCGGCGTCCCCTCCCGGCCGGCCCTCGGATCGACGTCGTCACCGTCCGGCCCGACGGCGCCCAGTCCGTCGTCTTTGGGCCGGCGGCGGGCCCGCACGATCCCGAAGATGCCGAGCCCGACCAGCAGGGCGCCGAGCACACCCACGGCGGCGATGAGATAGGTGATGTCGTTGAGGGTGAGCGAGTCCGTCCAGGACTTCGCGGACTTCTTCGTGTCGGCCCCGGAGCCGTCGGTCGCTGCCGCCGCCACCTCCTTGGACGGGGTGTAGCTCAGCACCGTCACGTCCTGCTCCTGATCGAGCGAGGCGACGTCGGAGACGGTGAGGAAGCTCTTCCCGTCGGGGCTGTAGGCGATCGCCTCACCGAACGGGTCGGCCAGGGCCGTCACCCGAGGCTTTCCGGTGGTCAGGGTCTTGACCAGATCGTCGTCCTTCACGTCCCACTCGAAGGCGTCCGCGTAGGTGCGCAGGGCGACCCGGGTGCCGTCCGGTGACCGGGCCGCACCGGTGATCGTCACCCGCCCCGCCGCGCCGAACTGGTTGGCGGTAGAGGTCTTCGGCAGGCTGATCTCGCCGGCCTTCGCCAGCGGCACGCCCTCGTCGTTGTTCTTCTTCAGGGCCGCCGTCGGCCGGTAGATCTCCGCCTTGCCGGTCGACTTGGTGATGATCAACGGTACGTTGTCGGATCCGATCAACAGCGCCTCGGCGTCGTGCCGCTTGTTGCCGGGAAAGGTCAACCGGTGCAGCACCGGCTTCGAGGCGCCGGTGATCGGCATGCTCCAGAGCACGATGCTGGTCCGCCGCTCGGTGTCGTTGTCACCGGTGTCGCCGATCCAGACCGTTTTGCCGTCGGGAGAGAGCGCCAGGTCCTCCGGGTCGCGGGGGTTGCTCGCGAACTGGACGGCCTTCTTTACCTTGCACTTGGTGTCCAGCAGGAAGACCCGCTCCCGGCTGTCGTCGTCGCTTCCGTCGTTGACCATCACGTAGCCGGTGGAGGTAGCGATCATGCCGGAGAGTTCCGTCATCCGCTCGTCGGTGATGGTGCAGACCTTCTTGCCGGCAGCGGCGGAGGCCGCGACAGCTCCGAAACCGAGGCTGGCCCCCAGCAGGCCCAGGGTCAACCCGAGCACGCCAGAGGCAACCAGCACCATGGAGAGGACTCGCCGCATCCGCTCAGTGTCGCATGCTGATGCCGCCAACCGGGGAAGCGGCGTGATCAACGCTCCGTCACCGGTCAACGACGCGGTCGATCATGCCACTACCTCCCGGTACGGCGCCAACTCCGCGGCGAGCGCCTCGTCCACCCGTACGTGGAGTTTCGTCCCCTCCGGCAGGTGCGCCGTACCGAGCACCTCGCCCCGGCGGTGTATCCGGGCGACAAGATCACCACGGTCGTACGGGAGCACGGCGCGGACCTCGACCGCCGGCCGGGGCAACCGAGCCTCGATCGCGGCCCGGACGTCCTCGACCCCGCCACCCGTACGCGCCGAGACGAAGACCGCGTCCGGCCACTCCCGCTTCAGCCGCAGCAGGGTCTCCTCGTCTGCCGCGTCGGTCTTGTTGACCACCAGCAGCTCGGGGAGCTTGTCCGCGCCGACCTCGGCCAACACCTCGCGTACCGCCCGGACCTGCTCCTCGGGATCAGGGTGCGCTCCGTCGACGACGTGCACCACGAGGTCGGCGTCGGCCACCTCCTCCAGCGTGGAGCGGAACGCCTCGACGATCTGGTGCGGCAGGTGCCGGACGAACCCGACCGTGTCAGCCAGGGTGTAGACCCGACCGTCTGCCGCGTACGCCCGGCGGGTCGTCGGGTCCAGCGTGGCGAAGAGGGCGTCCTCGACCAGTACCCCGGCATTGGTCAGCCGGTTGAGCAGGCTGGACTTGCCCGCGTTGGTGTAGCCGGCGATCGCCACCGCCGGCACGTTGTTGCGGGCCCGACGGGCCCGCTTGGTGATCCGGGCGGTCCGCATGTTCTTGATCTCGCGGCGGAGCCGGGAGATCCGGATCCGGATCCGGCGACGGTCGGTCTCCAGCTTGGTCTCACCGGGACCACGCAGCCCCACGCCACCCCCGGCGCCGCCACCGCGACCGCTACCACCGGCCTGCCGGGAGAGGCTCTCACCCCAACCACGCAGCCGGGGCAGCAGGTATTCGAGCTGAGCCAGCTCGACCTGCGCCTTACCTTCCCGGCTCTTGGCGTGCTGGGCGAAGATGTCGAGGATCAGCGCGGTCCGGTCGACCACCTTGACCTTGGTGCGCTGCTCCAGGTTGCGCAGCTGTGACGGAGAGAGTTCACCGTCGCAGATCACCGTGTCGGCGCCGGAGGCCAACACGACCGAGCCGAGGTCGTCGACCTTGCCCCGACCGATATAGGTGGCCGGGTCGGGCCGGCTACGTCGCTGGATCAGGCCCTCGAGCACCTGTGAACCGGCCGTCTCGGCGAGCGCGGCAAGCTCCGCGAGGGAGTTCTCCGCGTCGGTGACCGTGCCGTCCGTCCAGACGCCGACCAGGACCACCCGCTCCAGCCGGAGCTGCCGGTATTCGACCTCGGTGACGTCGGCCAACTCGGTGGAGAGGCCGGCGACCCGGCGGAGCGCCTGGCGATCCTCCAGCTCCAGCTCGCCGGTGGTGACGTCGCCATCGATGACGATGGCGTCAAGGTCCTCGTCCGCCAGCCGAACGAAGCTTTCCTGGTCTCGCAAGCCGATCCTCCTGGTCTGGTTTCTTTACCGGCCCAGCCGGTCCCGGGTTGCGTTGTCCGCCCCCGGTTGGGACCGCCGACGCCTCCTGCGCCGGTCTGCGCGCTCTGCGAATGCTCGTCGCATTCGTTACGCTCTGCGCGCTGGTGGCAATCAATCGTGACACGTGCGCCGGTCGGACGCACCCGCTATATACCCGTCAGCCGGTGAGCTCACCGGTCGGGACACCCGCCGGACGTACGTACGCCTCACGGGTCGCGGGCCACGCGGCGGCCCGGTTCTCGGCCGGCAACGCGGTGGAGCACGGTGCCTGGCGGTCGGTGGCCCCTTCTCGGCCGGTGGCCCGTCTCGGGCTGGTGGCCCCGTCATCGGCGGTGCCGTCCGTTCCTCCGGACTCGACCACCCGGGCAGAGCGGTGAGCGGTCCCAGCCCGCGAGGGAGGCCGAACCCTCCAGCCTGCGACAGAAACCGGAACCCTCCAGCCGCGAAAGGGCGGACGGTTCACCGCCACCGGCATGGTCAACGTCCCCTGGTGACCGGAAATTCCCTCCGCGAGGTCGGCCGATGGCTGGAGGGCGGCGGTGGCCGGAGTGCGGCGGTGGCCGGAGGGCGGCGGTGGAGGGCGGCGCGTGCGGCGGATGAGGGCTGGCGGCGGTCGCGGACGTCAGCCGGTGACGTCGAACCGGGCAGGCTGGCGTCGGCGGCGTTGTCGAGCCAGCCTAGGGTGGTGCGGGTCGCCGGGCGGCGACCGGGGCCGGGCCCGGCCGACGGTAGGCCGGGGCCGGCAGGCGAGAATGCTGACGGCGGCAGCGAGGCCGCAGGAAGACGACGGAGGACCACGTGGCGATCACCCGACTGCCGAGTGCCGGATTCTCGATCACCATCCGGATCGGCGTAACGGCGGACGCCTCGGCCATCGGCCGGCTGACCACCTGTGTCGGTGAGGCCGGTGCCATCGTCACCGCACTCGACGTGGTCGACTCCGACCCCACCACGGTGGTCGTCGACCTGACCTGCGACACCGCCGACGCGACCCACGCCGACCAGGTGGTGCAGGCGCTGACCGCACTGGACGGGGTGGACGTCCGCAAGGTCTCCGACCGGACCTTCCTGCTGCACCTCGGTGGCAAGATCGAAGTCTCCCCGAAGGTGGCGCTGCGCAACCGGGACGAGCTCTCCCGGGCGTACACCCCAGGGGTGGCCCGGGTCTGCCTCGCCATCGCGGAGAATCCCGCCGACGCGCGGCGGCTGACCATCAAGCGCAACACGGTCGCGGTGGTGACGGACGGCTCCGCCGTACTCGGGCTCGGCAACATCGGTCCGGCGGCGGCACTGCCGGTGATGGAGGGCAAGGCCGCGCTCTTCAAGCGCTTCGGCGGGGTGGACGCCTGGCCGGTGGTACTGGACACCCAGGACCCGGACGAGATCGTCTCGATCGTCCGGGCGATCGCCCCGCAGTACGGGGGGATCAACCTGGAGGACATCGCCGCGCCCCGGTGCTTCGAGATCGAGAACCGGCTGCGTGAACTCCTCGACATCCCGGTCTTCCACGACGACCAGCACGGTACCGCGATCGTGGTGCTCGCCGCGCTCACAAACGCGCTACGGGTGGTCGGCAAGAAGCTCGCGGACGTCCGGGTGGTGGTTTCCGGCGCCGGTGCCGCCGGTACGGCGATCATGAAGCTGCTGCTCCGGCAGGGCGTCGGCGACATCATCGCGTACGACCGTCAGGGCCCGCTGCACCGCAACCTCGAAGGGTTGAACCCGGCCTGGCAGTGGCTGGCCGAGAACACGAACCGGGAGGCCTTCTCCGGTGACCTGAAGGCGGCCATGCACGGTGCCGACGTCTTCATCGGGGTGAGCGCCCCCAACCTGCTCACCGGGGACGACATCGCGATGATGGCCCCCGACTCGATCGTCTTCGCACTGGCCAACCCCGATCCGGAGGTGGACCCCCGGGAGGCGCGCAGGCACGCGGCGGTGGTCGCCACCGGCCGGTCCGACCAGCCCAACCAGATCAACAACGTGCTCGCCTTCCCGGGCGTCTTCCGGGGCATGCTCGACGCGCACGCCGAGGAGTTCACCGAGGAGATGGCGATCGCGGCCGCCCGGGCGATCGCCGACGTGGTGGGCACAGAAAAGATCAACCCTACGGTGATCGTGCCCAGCGTCTTCGACTCGCGGGTGGCACCGGCGGTAGCGGCCGCGGTCCGGGCCGCCGCCCAGCACCCCGCTCCCCCGCCGGCCGCAGATCCCGGGCCGGCCGACCTGCCCGAGATCGCCGCCGAGGCCGCCGCGCCGGCCAGCCCGCTGTCCAGCTGACCCGGCCGTCCACGATTCACGTCGACCGGGCCGCGTTCAGTTGGGCCGAGCCCGCAGGCGGGCGGGCGGAGAGGCTCAGCCGGCGAGAGCGGCCAGGTCCAGCTCGCCCTGTGCCACCAGCACCGCCGGGCCGGCAAGCCAGCAGCTCTCCTCGTCCAGGGTCACGGTCAGCCGGCCGCCGGGCACGTCCACCGCGACCGCTCCACTGGTACGCCCGGCGTCCCGCAACGCCACCGCCGCGACCGCGCAGGCGCCGGAGCCGCAGGAGAGCGTCTCCGCCGAACCACGCTCGTAGACCCGCATCCGCACATGCAGGTCGGCACCCTCCACCGACTCTCCGGGGGCGACGAACTCGACGTTCACGCCGGTCGGGAAGACCGCCGGGTCGAAGTCGGGTGAACGGGTGAGGTCGAGTCCGGCCAGCTCGATGCTTGTCGGCAGTACGCAGACCAGGTGCGGGTTGCCGCAGTCCACGGCGGTACCGGCCAAGGTCAGCCCGCCGAGCGCGGCTACGGCGCCTCCGGTGATCCGGGGCGGGCCGAGGTCGACAGCGATCTCCCCGGCGGTCACCTCGGCCCGGACCACTCCGGCGCGGGTGGCGATCGGCAGGCCGCCGTCGACCGGCTCGGCCAGCCCGTTGGAGATCAGGTACCGGGTGAAGACCCGAACCCCGTTGCCGCACATCTCGGCGAGGGAGCCGTCGGAGTTCCAGTAGTCCATGAACCACTCGGCGGTACCGGCGTGCCCGACCGCGTCCGGGTGCTTGGCCGACCGGACGACCCGCAGCACCCCGTCCGCGCCGATCCCCCGCCGACGGTCGCAGAGCGCCGCCACGATCGACGGGGTCAGGTCGAGCTGGCCATCTGGGTCGGGCAGGAGCACGAAGTCGTTACCGGTGCCGTGGCCTTTGGTGAACCGCACCCCTCCATCATCCCCGAGCGCCCGCCGGTCCCGCAGGGCACCCTCACCGGGATCCCGCACCATCCGCACCGGTACGCCCGGGAGCTTCGCTCGACCCGTCAACCACGAGCGGCTCCGTCGACCCGCCAACCACAACCGGCTTCTGGCGTCCCAGTAATCACAGCATCGGAGGCACAGCGGCGACCGGCGGCGGGCCGGCGTCAGCGATCAGGGCCAGGGCCGCCTCGGCCAGGTCGTTCCGGGCGCCGTCCAGCCAGTGGATCCGGGGATCGCGGCGGAACCAGGAGCGTTGCCGCCGGACGAACCGTCGGGTCGCCTGGATCGTGTCGGCCCGCGCCTCCGGCTCGGAGATCTCGCCGTCGAGCAGCCGAAGGACCTGCTGGTACCCGAGGGCACGGCTGGCGGTCCGGCCCTCCCGCAGGCCCCGCTCCGCCAGCGCCCGGGTCTCGGCGACCAGGCCGTCCGCCCACATCTTGTCCACCCGTACGGCGATCCGCTCGTCAAGCGACGCCGTCTCCCGGTCCACCCCGATCTGCACCGCGTCGTAGTAGGGCGTCGGTCGCGGCAGCGAGGCGGTGAACGGTGCTCCGGTCAGCTCGATCACCTCCAGTGCCCGTACGATCCGCCGTCCGTTGCTGGGCAGGATGTTCTCCGCGGCCACCGGGTCGGCTGCCCGGAGCCGGGCGTACAGCGGGGCCGGTCCCGACTCGGCGAGTTCCGCCTCCAGCCGGGCCCGGACCAGCGGATCCGTTCCGGGGAACTCGAATTCGTCGACCACCGCCCGGACATAGAGCCCCGAACCGCCGACCAGCAGCGGTACCCGCTCCCGGGCCAGGATGTCGTCGACCGCCGCCCGGGCCAGCAGCTGGTACGCCGCCACGCTCGCCGGTTCGGTCACGGCCCAGATGTCCAGCAGATGGTGCGGTACTCCGGCCCGCTCGGCCGGGGTCAGCTTGGCGGTCCCGACGTCCATCCCGCGATAGAGCTGCATCGAGTCGGCGTTGACGACCTCGCCACCGAGCGCTTCGGCGAGATCGATGCTCAGTCCCGACTTGCCGGTGGCGGTGGGGCCGACGACAGCGACGACCCGGGCTCGGGCGCTCACGCCGACGCTCCGTCCGACGCACCGGGTGTCCAGGTGGCCACGAAGTAGCCGACGCCGTAGGGCGCCGCGTAGTAGCCGAGGTCGCCCCGCCAGGCACCGCCACTCTGGCCCGCCGCCGCGGCGAGGACCTGCCAGGGTGCCCGTCCGGCGACCAGTAGCCGGCTCGACAGTTCGGGTTCCAGTCCGAGCAGGGTCGGGCCGTCGGCGTCGCGGAGCGCCGCGGCGACTTGGTCGTCGTAGGGGCGGGCCCGCGGGTCGTCGTACCCGGGGGAGCGCTCGCCCCGACACGCCGACCCGTCCCCCAGCACCAGCAGCGCGATCCGGTCAGCGGGTTCCTCGACCAGGTCGGCACCGATCCGCCGGCACTCGTCCACCGGGGCGTCGGTGGCCACGCTCTGCCCCCGGCGTGGTCCGGTCGCGCCTGCCTCGTCCAGCAGCCAGGCGCCGACCAGCAGACTGAGCGGCAGTTCCGCCCGGTCGGTAGCCGGGCCGCCCGGACCCAGCCGCAGCACCCGGTCCAGCCCGTACGGCCGGAGGCTGCCCGAGTCGCCCGGCCCGTACCGTCGGGTCTGCGCATCGCCTCCCACCAGTACGACGACGTCCGGCTGGCTCACCAGCAGCCGACGGACCGCGTCGAGGCAGGCGAGACGGAGATCGTCCAGCTCACCGGCGGCAGCGCCGGCCAGTTCGGGAACGATCATCGGGGGATGCGGGCAGACCGCGGCGGCGACCAGTGGCACGCCACCACCGTAGCGGGCAGCGGACCTTACACCCGTTGGCCAGACGATCCGGGTGCTGTCTAGGACACCGTATGGTCACGGTCGACGATAGGCGCTCGACGCGGACGGGGTTGGACCTGTGACAATGCCGGGAGAAACTTCGCTGCGCCGTGGCGGCGACCGCCGGGGACCCCCATCCCCGGCAGCGCCGGGAGAACGAGGATGGGCTCATGAGTGACTGGACTGCCTTTGGACGGGTGGATGCGGACGGCAACGTCTACGTCAAGACGGCCGAGGGTGAGCGGGTGGTCGGTTCCTGGCAGGCCGGTGCGCCGGAGGAAGGTCTGGCCCACTTCGCCCGCCGCTTCGCCGACCTGGTCACCGAGGTCGACCTGACCGAGGCCCGACTCAATTCGGGGGCGGCGGACCCATCGGGTTCGCTCGCCACGATCCGGCGGTTGCGGGCATCGCTCGCCGACGCGCACGTGGTCGGTGACCTCGACGCGCTCGCCGCCCGGCTGGACCGGCTGGCTACCCTCGCCGAGAGCAAGGCCGGCGAGGCGCGGGCGGCCCGGGAGAGCGCCCGGGCGGAGGCGGTGACCCGGAAGACGGCCCTGGTCGAGGAGGCCGAGAAGCTGGCCGCCGAGTCCACCGGGTGGAAGACCGCCGGTGACCGGCTCAAGGAGATCCTCGACGAGTGGAAGACCATCCGGGGCGTCGACAAGAAGACCGACGGCGAGCTGTGGAAGCGGTTCGCGGCCGCCCGGGACGGCTTCACCCGACGCCGTGGTGCGCACTTCGCCACCCTGGACGCCCAGCGCAAGCAGGCCCAGGCGGCCAAGGAGGAACTGGTGGTCGAGGCCGAGTCGCTTGCCGACTCGACGGACTGGGCGGCGACCGCCAACCGGCTGCGGGAGCTGATGGCACAGTGGAAGGCCGCGCCGCGCGCCTCCAAGGAGGCCGAGGAGCGGCTCTGGGAACGGTTCCGGGGCGCCCAGGACAGCTTCTTCTCCCGGCGTAGCGAGGTCTTCTCGGCTCGGGACGCGGAGCAGCGCGGCAACCTGGAGCGCAAGCAGGCGCTGCTCGCCGAGGCCGAGGCGCTCGACGTGGACGGCGATCCGCGCGGCGCGCAGGCGAAGCTGCGGGAGATCCAGGGGCAGTGGCACGAGGCGGGCCGGGTTCCCCGGGACGCGGCGGCCAATCTGGATCGCCGGCTGCGTGCGGTCGACGAGCGGGTCCGCCAGGCGATGGACTCGGCGTGGCGGCGGACCGAGCCGTCGGCCAACCCACTGCTCGCGCAGATGCGTGACCAGGTCGCCGAGGCCGAGCAGCGGCTGGCCCGGGCCCAGGCGGCCGGCGACGCGAAGCGGATCCGCGAGGCCGAGCAGGCTCTCGCCGCCAAGCGCCGCTTCCTCGAACTGGCCGAACAGGCGAGCTGATCGGGTCCTCGGGGCGGGCGCACCCGCCCCGGGGCCGCGACAGGCGGCCGCGCAGCGGTGTGGACCGGTCAGACACCGGCACCGATCCGGGCCGGTCTCCGTGCGGAGACCGGCCGGGTCAGGACACCTCAGCGGTCGCAGGCCGCCGCGGACGCGGGCAGCGGCGGCGGCACGCCGACGGTGGGCAGCCCGAGCGACACCCCGGGGGTACGCGGTGCGCGCCCCGCCTCGGCGGCGTCACCGGCCCGGGTACGTCGGTGCGCGAGCGGCTCCCCGTCGGCGTTCAGGTGATGCGGCGCGGCGTAGCTGACAGTGGTGTGCACGATGTCGCCCGGCCGGATACTTCCCTCGTGGGAGCCGGCGGCGAAGTGCACCAGCCGACCGTCCCGGGCCCGGCCGGATAGCCGTCCGGTGCGCTCGTCCTTGCGCCCCTCACCGACCGCGACCAGCACCTCGACCGGGGTACCGACGAGCTTCCGGTTCTCCGCCCAGGTGATCTCCTCCACCGTCGCGATCAGCCGCTCGTAGCGCTCCTGGACCACCTGCTTGGGCAGCTGGTCGGGCATGGTCGCGGCCGGGGTGCCGGGGCGCTTGGAGTACTGGAAGGTGAACGCGGAGGCGAACCTGGCCTCCCGGACCACCTCCAGGGTGCGGGCGAAGTCGGCCTCGGTCTCGCCGGGGAAGCCGACGATGATGTCGGTGGTGATCGCCGCGTCCGGCATCGCCGCCCGGACCTTTTCGATGATCCCGAGATAGCGGTCGGCCCGGTACGACCGGCGCATCGCCCGGAGCACGTCGTCGGAGCCGGACTGCAACGGCATGTGCAGCGAGTGGCAGACGTTCGGAGTCTCGGCCATCGCCGCGATCACGTCGTCGGTGAAGTCCTTCGGGTGCGGGCTGGTGAACCGGACCCGCTCCAGCCCGTCGATCTCACCGGTCGCCCGGAGCAGCTTGCCGAAGGCGAGCCGGTCACCGAACTCCACGCCGTACGAGTTGACGTTCTGGCCGAGCAGTGTGACCTCGAGCACACCCTCGGCGACCAGGGCGCGTACCTCGGCCAGGATGTCGCCGGGACGGCGGTCCTTCTCCCTGCCGCGAAGCGCCGGCACGATGCAGAAGGTGCAGGTGTTGTTGCAGCCGACCGAGATCGACACCCAGCCGGCGTACGTCGACTCGCGCCGGGTCGGCAACGTGGAGGGAAAGACCTCCAGCGACTCCAGGATCTCCACCTCGGCGGCGGCGTTGTGCCGGGCCCGCTCCAGCAGCACCGGCAGGGCGCCGATGTTGTGGGTGCCGAAGACCACGTCGACCCAGGGTGCGCGGCGGACGATCTCGCCCCGGTCCTTCTGGGCCAGGCAGCCGCCGACCGCGATCTGCATGTCGGGGCGCTTGTCCTTGACCGGGCGCAGGTGGCCGAGGTTGCCGTAGAGCCGGTTGTCGGCGTTCTCGCGTACCGCACAGGTGTTGAAGACCACCACGTCCGGGTCGTCGGAATCGGCCGCGCGCACGTAGCCGGCCTGCTCCAGCAGTCCGGAGATCCGCTCGGAGTCGTGCACGTTCATCTGGCAGCCGTAGGTGCGCACCTGGTAGGTGCGGGGGCTGCCGAGGGCTGCGGTAGTCATGACAGTGACAGAGTATCCGCAGGGCCGGGGGAGCCGATTCCCCCGGGACGTCCACTCCCCAGTCGACGGGAAGGTAGCGCCATGTGCCGGAGCATCAAGACCCTTCGCCAGCCGTACGCCGAGGTCGTCACCGAGACGGACATCGAGGCGGCGGCGCTGCAGTACGTCCGGAAGATCTCCGGGTTCCGCGCCCCGGCCGCGCACAACGCGGCGGCGTTCGACGCCGCGGTGGCCGCCGTGGCCGAGGCGACCCGGACCCTGCTCGACCAGCTCGTGGTGAAGGGGTCCAGCCAGCCGGCAAAGGGCGGCCAGCCGGCGCAAGGTCAGCCGGCAAGCTAGCGGCCACGCAAGCCAGCGGCCGGCAGGCTGGCGGGCCGGAGTCACCCCCGGGAAGGGGGACCCGGGCGCCAGGCCAGCGGGTCGGCGGTCAGGCGGCGGCGAGCGCCGGGATGACCGAGTCGGGGACCCAGCGGGAACGCTGACAGGGCGACCAGCCCCGGCAGCGCGGGCTCAGCATCGTGCAGAGTCGCTGCTCGGAAAGGATCTCGCCGTCCTCGGTGTCCCGCACGTCGTGGTGCACGGGGCGGATGGTGCCGTCGGCCGCGACCAGCAGGTGCCGTCCGGCGTCGAGGGTGTCGTCCGGCAGCAGGCAGGCGCGGCCGAGTCGGCGGGCGAAGGCCGCGACTGCGCTCACCTCCGGCAGCCCGACCGGCACCCCGTAGCAGTCGACGGAGGTGGGGAAATCCCCGGGACGGTGCCAGACGTCGGCCAGTAGGGCGCCAGAGGGTACCCGGGCCGGGTCGACCCCGCCGAGCGGCAGCACCGGTACGTCGAGCGCGTCGGCAAGCGCGAGGCGGATCTCCGAGGCGGTGACGCGCCCCTCCGTCCTCCAGTTCCACAGCTCGATCATTGCCGCCTCCTCGCCGTAATCGTTCGTGGCTGGATGCCGGGTCTCGGTCGGGCATCCCCCGTCGGGCCGGGCACCCCGGGTGCCTGGGTGTAACGGCCTCACCAACGATGGTGCCGGGCACACCGGGTCGAGAGCGGCTAAGTTACCGGTCTGTGACCATATCCGCCGAAATAGACGGCGCTTGACTACCTATTGTAGTCGGAGGATCCCCTCGCCCCGGCGCAGCTCGCCGGACACGCTCACCCAGCGTGGTCTGTTCGGGTCGGCGCGGTCGGGCACCGGACAGTTCGGGCACGGCTATAGTCCGACCTGGAGGCGGGCAGGCGCCTGGTGGTCCTCACGGTCTTCAAAACCGATGCGACCGAGCATCTCGGTCGGGCGGGTTCGATTCCCGTACGCCTCCGCCAACCTTCGGCTCCGCGCCGTCGCCCCGTACGCCTCGCCAACTTCGACCCCGTCCCGGGCCGCCTGCCTGGTTTCGTCGGGGCTGGACCGTCGGGACCGGGACGAAGAGCAGGACCCCAATACTCAGTGTTCACGGACTCTAGCGGACAGTCACGATCACGACTGCCGGTGTTATCGCCCCGTGATGAACTCGATTACATTCCAGCACGTCAGGTCCCCTAGAGTTGCGTAACCGATTCAGCCTGAATCCGGTGCGACAGATCATGGACGAGACAGGTGGGGGCATGACCGAGCGGAGCGACACGGGCGGAGTGGCCGGTGCGACGACCGACCGACCGCTCATCAGGCTTGACGGGGTCAACAAGTGGTTCGGCCCGCTGCACGTGTTGCAGGACGTCGACCTGTCGGTGGCCCGTGGCGAGGTCGTCGTGGTGATCGGCCCCTCCGGCTCGGGCAAGTCGACGCTCTGCCGGGCGATCAACCGGCTCGAGCCGATCAACTCCGGCACCATCACCTTCGACGGCCAACCACTGCCGGCCGAGGGCAAGGCCCTGGCCCGGCTGCGCAGCGAGGTCGGCATGGTCTTCCAGTCGTTCAACCTCTTCGCGCACAAGACGATCCTCGAGAACGTCACCCTCGGCCCGATCAAGGTCCGCAAGGAGAAGCCCGCCTCCGCCCGGGACCGGGCGATGAAGCTGCTGGAGCGGGTCGGCATCGCCAACCAGGCCGAGAAGTACCCGGCACAGCTCTCCGGCGGACAGCAACAACGGGCGGCGATCGCCCGCGCCCTGGCCATGCAGCCCAAGGCGATGCTTTTCGACGAGCCCACCAGCGCCCTCGACCCGGAGATGGTCGGCGAGGTGCTGGACGTGATGACCTCGCTGGCCCGTGACGGCATGACGATGGTGGTGGTGACCCACGAGATGGGTTTCGCCCGGCATGCCGCCAACCGGGTCATCTTCATGGCTGACGGTCAGCTCGTCGAGGACGCCGCACCGGACGAGTTCTTCGCGAACCCCCGTAGTGAGCGGGCGAAGGACTTCCTGTCCAAAATCCTCACCCATTAGGTATCCACAGTGGAGCGCGCCGCCCCCGGGTCTGGCCGCTCCGTCGAAGAAGGAGAGATCAATGCGCATCACGCGAGTGGCGGCGGTGGCCGCGGTCGCGGCACTGGCCTTCACCGTGGCCGCCTGCGGCGGTGACGATGGAGAGGGCACGGGGACCGGTGCTGGCAGCAAGACCTTCGAGGCCGGCACCACGATGGAGCGCCTGAACAAGGCGCAGAAGATCATTATCGGCACCAAGTTCGACCAGCCGGGCTTCGGGCTCAAGGGCCTGGACAACAAGCCGGCCGGTTTCGACGTCGAGATCGGCAAGATCATCGCCGGTGAGCTGGGCGTCCCCGAGGACAAGATCGAATACATCGAGGCGCCGTCCGCGGTCCGGGAAGAGGTCCTGGAGCAGGGCAAGGCCGACATCGTGGTGGCGACCTACACCATCAACGAGAAGCGCAAGGAGCGGATCGACTTCGCCGGTCCGTACTACGTCGCCGGGCAGCACATCATGGTCCGCGCCGACGACAGCTCCATCACCGGCCCGGACTCGTTCAAGGCCGGCGACAAGAAGGTCTGCTCGGTGCAGGGTTCGACCCCGGCCGACAACATCAAGAAGTACCTGGCCAACCCGGCCAGCCCCGGCGCCCAGCTGGTGGTCTTCGACGGCTACCAGAAGTGCGTCGACGCTCTGAACAACAAGCAGGTCGACGCGGTCACCACCGACAACGTCATCCTGCTCGGCTACGTGGCCAAGAGCGAGGGCAAGCTGAAGCTCGTCGGCGAGAAGTTCACCGAGGAGCCGTACGGGATCGGCGTCAAGAAGGGCGACAACGCCTTCCGCGAGTTCATCAACGCCACCCTGGAGAAGATCTACACCGACGGCCGGTACGCCAAGGCGTGGCAGGACACCGCTGGCAAGTTCGACTCGAACGTGCCGCAGGGTCCGGCGGTCAACCGGTACTGATAGCGCCGGCATCGACAGGCGCGGTTAGGTAGGAGCTGGAAGGTGACCATGAGAGAGGCGTGCCCGTGAGTGTGCTCGTCGACCACTTCGACGTCTTCGTTGGAGGGTTCTGGCTCACCTTCCAGCTCTGTATCCTCTCCGCGATCGGCGCACTGGTGCTGGGGACCCTGGTGGCGGTGCTACGGATCTCCCCGGTGCCGCCGCTGCGCTGGATCGGCACGGCGTACGTGACGGTGTTCCGGAACAGTCCGCTGACCATCGTGATGTTCTTCGCCGCCTTCGGATTGCCGGCGCTCGGCTCCAACGCCGACTTCCTGCGCATCCCGGGGCTGTCCAGCATCTTCTCCCGGCTCGGCATCGACCTGCCGTACTTCCGGTTCGCCGTCATCGCACTCGCGGTCTACACCGCCGCCTTCGTCTGCGAGGCGATCCGCAGCGGCATCAACGCCGTACCGCCGGGGCAGGCCGAGGCGGCCCGGGCGATCGGGCTCACCTTCGGGCAGAACCTGCGGTACGTCGTACTGCCGCAGGCCTGGAAGTCCGCGGTCGTGCCGCTCGGCTCGGTGATCATCGCCATGATCAAGAATTCCGCGCTCGCCGGCTTCTTCGGAGTCGTCGGCGACCTCTCCAACTCGGCACAGAACCTCACCACCGCACTCGGTGAGCCGATCATTCCGGTCTTCATCGGCGCCTCCGTCGGCTTCCTGGTGATGACTGTTCCGCTGGGCATCCTGCTCGACCGGATCGAGCGGCGCCGGGCGGTGGCGGCCCGGTGAACGTGTCGGAGAACAGCCCGGCGAACGTGTCGGAGAACAGCCCGGTGAACCTGTCGGAGAACGGGCCGGCGGGGGCCGGCACGGGCGCGGCGAACAGCGAGGGGGCGGCATGAGCCAGCAGCAGACGGTGCTCTACGACGCCCCCGGACCGCGGGCTCGCCGGGTCACCCTGATCGTGAGCCTGCTGGCGGCCGTCGGCATCGCCGTCTTCGGATACTTCCTCATCTACCGGCCCCTCGACGAAAAGGGCCAGTTCACGATGGAGAAGTGGGGTCCGCTGATCGACCCCGGCAACGAGGTGTTCCCGCTGGTCTGGGAGCGGCTGCGGGACGGCTTCACCGCCACCCTGATCGCGGCCGGGCTGGCCATCGTCAGCTCACTGATCTTCGGTACGGCGCTCGCCGTACTCCGGGTGCAGCTCAAGACGCTCAAGCAGCGGCGGTTCGTCGGGCTGCCCAGTCCGGTCGCCTGGACGCTGCGCGGGCTCGGCTGGGTACTCAACGCGATCACCCGGTTCTGCGTGGAGATCTTCCGCGGCCTGCCGGTCGTGATCACGATCTTCTTCGTCGCCAGCGCCCTACCCGACCTCGGCGTGGACCTCGGTGACATCCTCTGGTACCTGGTCATCGGTCTGACCATCTACAACGGCGTGGTGATCGCCGAGGTCCTGCGATCCGGGATGGAGGGCCTGCCCGGCGGTCAGCGGGAGGCGGCGCAGGCGGTCGGATTCAGCTCGTTCCAGACCACCCGGATGATCCTGCTGCCGCAGGCGTTCCGGATCATGCTGCCCGCCCTGATCAGCCAGCTCATCGTGGTCCTCAAGGACACCTCGCTCGGCTTCATCATCAGCTACGAGGAAGTGCTCCGGGTCAGCCGGATCATCATCGACAACCTGGACAACCCGATCCAGGTGTACGCGGTGGTCGGCGCCATCTACATCCTGATCAACTACCTGCTGTCGAAGCTCGCCGAGTACGTGCAGCGGCGGATGGGCCGGGCCCGCAAGACCCGTGGCCTGCCGACACAGGCCGCACCGCCGTCGATCATGCCGCAGGCCGGGCAGCCCGGCACCGCAGCGGCCGGGGTCGGCGTGGGTACGGACGCCGGAGCGGGCAACCCGAGATGAGTTCCGGTCACCCCGCGACCAGGTAGGTAGCGGCGGAACGAGCGGGCCAGCCAGGCGGTGACAACGAAACGCCGGTCACGACCTGAGGTCGTGACCGGCGTTTCCGCTGCGTAGTACGGGAGTGGTAGCTGCTTGGTCGGGCGGCTTCGGCAGGCGGCGCGCCCGGTCGTCTTCGCCCGGTTCCGTCCGTCCTTCAGGAAGCGGTCAGCGGGCGATCTCGGTTACCCGGGACTCGCGTACCACGGTCACCCGGATCTGCCCCGGATAGGTCAGCTCCTCCTCGATCTGCTTCGCCACGTCCCGGGCCAGCACCGCTGCGCCGATCTCGTCGACGTCGTCCGGCTTGACCATCACCCGGATCTCCCGGCCCGCCTGCATCGCGAAGACCTTCTCCACGCCCGACTTGCCTGCGGCGATCTCCTCGATCCGCTCCAGCCGCTTGACGTACGCCTCCAGGCTCTCCCGGCGGGCACCCGGCCGGCCGCCCGAGCAGGCGTCGGAGGCCTGGGTCAGTACCGCCTCGACGGTCTGCGGCTGCACCTCGTTGTGATGCGCCTCGATCGCGTGTACGACCTCCTCGGCCTCGCCGTACTTGCGAGCCAGGTCGGCGCCGATCAGCGCATGGCTCCCCTCCACCTCGTGGGTGAGCGCCTTGCCGATGTCGTGCAGGAACGCCGACCGCTTGATCAGTGGCACGTCGAGCCGCAGCTCGGCAGCCATGATCCCGGCGATGTGCGCGGTCTCGACCAGGTGCTTGAGCACGTTCTGCCCGTACGACGTCCGGTAGCGCAGCCGGCCGAGCAGGCTGACCATCTCCGGGTGGATCTCGGTGATGCCCACCTCGACCAGGGCGTCCTCGGCGGCCCGTTGACAGAGCCGCTCCACCTCGTGCTTGGCGGTCTCGAAGACCTCCTCGATGCGGTGCGGGTGAATCCGGCCGTCGAGCACCAGCTTCTCCAGGGTCAGCCGGCCGATCTCCCGGCGTACCGGGTCGAAGCAGGAGAGCAGCACCGCTTCCGGGGTGTCGTCGATGATCAGGTTGACTCCGGTGACCGACTCGAAGGCCCGGATGTTGCGACCCTCCCGGCCGATGATCCGGCCCTTCATCTCGTCGCCGGGCAGGTGCAGCACGCTGACCACGCTCTCCGCGGTCTGCTCGCTGGCCACCCGCTGGATCGCGTCGACAACGATGTGTCGGGCCCGCTGCTCGGCGGTGTTCCGGGCGTCCGCCTCGATGTCCCGGACCAGGATCGCCGCCTCGCGCTTCGCCTGGCCCTCGATCGCCTCCACCAGCTCGGTTCGGGCCGCGTCGGCGGTCAACCCGGCGATCCGCTCCAGTTCCCGCTTCTGCCGCTCCTCCGCCTCGGCCAGTGCGGCCTCCCGGGCCACCAGCGCCGCCTTCCGGGCCGCCAGTTCAGCGGTCGCGGCGGTCAGCTGGCGCTCCCGCTCGGCGAGCCGCTCCACCTCCTCGGTGTGCAGCCGCTCCCGCTCGTCCATCCGCTGCGCCCGCCGCTCCACCTCCGCCGCCTGCTCCCGGGTGGTGGAGGCGAGTAGCGAGATCTCCCGCTCGCCGCTGCGTCGGGCCGCCGCGCGTACCTGCTCGGCATCCGCCTCGGCCTGCCGGTGCGCCCGGTCCAGTACCGTGTCGGCCTCGGCCCGGGCGGCGTCCAGCACCCGCTGCGCCTCGGCGCGGGCGGCGCTCGCCTCGGCCTTCGCGGCGGCGGCGTCGGCCCGGGCCGCTGCGGCGGCCGACTTGGCCGTGTCGACGCTCGACGACGCCTCGTCGGCGGCGGTACGCAACGCCGCCAGCGACTGCTCCTGCCGGTCCTTCTCGGCGACGAAGGCAGGGTCGTCCGGCGGCGGCGTGGCGGCCGCCGTCCCGATCCGGCGCAGCGCCCGGGTGCCAAGGCTGATCGCGACGAGCACCAGCGCGGCCAGCCCGACGATGGCGGCCAGCAGCACCCATTCCAGGCCACTCATGCCGGCACTCCGCTGCGCTCCGTGCCGCCATGAGGCACAACCACCCTGAGCCGCCCAATTCGCTCGACCAGCTCGCTCAACCCCGGCACTCCGCTGCGCTCCGTGCCGCCATGAGGCACAACCACCCTGAGCCGCCCAATTCGCTCGACCAGCTCGCTCAACCCCGGCACTCCGCTGCGCTCCGTGCCGCCATGAGGCACAACCACCCTGAGCCGCCCAATTCGCTCGCTTGGCTCGCTCATGCCGGTGCTCCGGCGTGACTGGATCCGCTATCGATGCTGGCCCGCTCGGTCATGGCCGCCTCCCCTGTGCCGTCAAGCGCCGGAGGACCACGCCCGTGGGTGAGGCGTGTCCTACGGCTGTCACGACGCCCGACCTAGGCGGCTGGCCGAGGGTACGGCCACCGGGCAGTGCCCCCCGGGGACACCGCCGACGACCGGGTGCTGGTGCTGCGCGGTCACCCGACCGGCCCGTCGGGTGACCGAATAATCTGGCCGATGAGCTGGCCTGAAGTGATGCCGTACTGTTACGCGATCTATGTTGTGCGCTTAGCCTGCGATGGTCGGGAAAACTCGTCTAAGGCGAGGCTAGGTCGCGATGGGGCATTCGGTCAAGAAACTCATGATCCGGCCAGGTGCCTGACGTAGGGCGACGACACGCTCACGAGGCGCTGATCCCAGGGTGGGCATAAGGGGGCGAGTCCGGAATCCGACTCGACCTGCGACCACGACGAGACAGGTCCGGCAACCAATACGGAAGCGCTCCCATCCCGCATCGCGGGCACCCCGACCAACCAACCCGAATCCCTCGGCGGCTCAGCCGGCGCCCAGGGTCACCGCCGCCGCCACCAACTCCGGGTTGCCGGGCGCGGGAGAGCCGTCCGGCAGCGTCCGGATGTCCTCCAGACCCACCCGGGTGGCGAGTCCACGCCGGACCGCCTCGACGAGTACCGCCCAGCTTGCCGGACCTTCGCCGTGCAGTAGCACCTGTGGACTGTCGGCCGGGAGCGCGCCGAGCATCGCGGAGGCATCAGCCAGCGCGTCGGCCGGCTCCGGCCGCATGCACTCGATCAGGACCCGAAGGCATGGCACCCGCCATTGCCGGTACGCCGCCACCGCCTCGACCGTCCAGAGCCCGGCCTCGACCCCGACACCGCGCTCGTGCAGCGCCTCGGCCACCAGCTCGGCACCCGGTTCGTGCGCGTTGACCGAGGCGAAGTCCGGCAGCACCGTCCAGCCGCGTACCGCCGCCAGCCGGGCCGCCGGGTCGGACTCGATCCAGGCGCCGGTGCTGACCCCGACCGGCAGCCCCGGGCAGGCCCGGCGGATCGCGGTGACCGCCGCCGCGATGTCGGGGGCGGCCAGCGACTCCCGCCCGTGCCGGTCCCGGGGATGGACGTGCACCGCGACGGCACCGGCACGCCGGCACCGGTCCGCGTCGGCGGCCAGCTCGGCGGGATCGATCGGCACCGCAGGGTGCTCGTCACGGCTCACGCCGCCGTTGAGACATGCCTTCAGCACGAGACGACCCTAGAGAACGTCACGATCGGGTTCGGCGCCGGCTTCGGCCAGCGCGTCCGCGTCGATCTGGTCGGCGAACTCGGCCGTCTCGGCATCGCGCTCGGCCAGCGCGTCCTTGACCGCCCGGATCGCCACCCCGGGCGGATAGCCCTTACGGGCCAGCATCCCGACCAGCCGCCGGAAGACCGCCTCGGGAGAGCCGGTGGCGCTACGCAGTTTCCGGTCGACCAGTTGCCGGGCGGTTTCGGCCTCGGTCGCCTCGTCCAGCTCGCCGAGCGCCTCGGTCGCGATGTCGGCGTCCACGCCCCGCTGGCGCAACTCGTTGGCGAGCGCCCGACGGGCCAGTCCCCGACCCTGGTGACGACTGCTCACCCAGGCTCGGGCGAAGGCGGCGTCGTCGATGATGCCGACCTCGTCGTAACGGTCGAGGACCTGGTCGGCCACCTCCGCGGAGATGCCCCGCCGGGCCAGTGCGGTGGCCAGCTCGGCCCGGGTGCGCGGGCGTACGGCGAGTTGGCGCAGGCAGATCTCCCGGGCCTGCTCCGCCTCGTCACGGGGAGTACTGGGGGTCGGCGACCCGTCCGGATCCGCCTCGTCCGGTCCGGTCGCCGCTGCGGGCCACCTGCCGGACGGGGTGGCCGAGCCACCTGACCGCCCCCGGCGTGAGCGGCCGGTGCCACTGCCGCCCGTACGGGCCGACGGGGCGGCATCCCACCCCCGGCCCGTACGGGCACCACGTCGTCCTGCCACGTCGATGTGGATCCGGTCGACCGTCAGAAGTCCACCGGCGGAAGCTCCGGCCCGCCGGCCGCGTCCGTCCCGGCCGCCATCCCGACACCGAGCTTCTCCAGGATCTTCTTCTCGATCTCGGCGGCCACGTCCGGGTTCTCCCGGAGGAACTCCCGGGCCTTCTCCTTGCCCTGGCCGAGCTGGTCACCGTCGTAGGTGTACCAGGCACCGGACTTGCGGATGATCGACTGCTCGACGCCGACGTCGATCAGCGAGCCCTCCCGGGAGATGCCCTTGCCGTACATGATGTCGAACTCGGCCTGCTTGAACGGGGCCGCGACCTTGTTCTTCACCACCTTGACCCGGGTCCGGTTGCCGACCACGTCGGTGCCGTCCTTGAGGCTCTCGATCCGGCGCACGTCGAGCCGGACCGAGGCGTAGAACTTCAGCGCCCGGCCACCCGTGGTCGTCTCGGGGCTGTTGTGCACCATCACCCCGTCGACGAAGTAGTTGTGGTTGCCCTCGACCTCGATGTCGAACCGGTTCATCGAGCGGGTCTTCGGCTTGACCCGCACGTCGATGATCCGCGCCGGCACCGGCGTCATCTCCGCCGACACGAACTCCGGCCGGACGGCACACTGGCCGTGGAAGCGCGGCAGCAGCGTGGACTCCATCACCACGGGCACGTACGGCGCGACGATCTCCTGGAATCGTGCCGAGGCCGCGGTGGTGAACTGGATGAGCGGCATCTGCCGCGCACCCTGGGCGACCAGCTTCACATCCAGCCCGTACGCGTCCCGCAGGTGCTCGACCAGGCGTTCGCGCGTTCCCTCGGCCATCGCCTCGACACAGATCTCGATCCGACCCGAGCCACCCGCGCTGCGCTGCTGGAGCCCCTTGGAGCGCAGAGTGAAGCCCCCGTCGTCCATGTACCACACCGCGAGCGCCAGCGGCGTCAGCGCCTTGAGGTAATCCCAGCTCAGGTGCTTCTTACCGTCGCCGAGGTAGACCGCCCGACGCAACTCGTCCAGTTCCGGCAGCGGGGTGAAGTCCGCGAAGACGGCTCCTCGGGCGTCGGTGCGGCGCGAGTGCGGGATGTTGCCGAGCAGCGACACCTTCCAGTCGAGGTAGCCGGCCTGATCGGCGCCGTGGCCGAGCCGGAACCGCACTCCGGACCGGTCCCGCCGGTTGGCTGAGAGGTTGCCGTCGCCCATCAGAGAGCCGAGCACCACCTGCCACTGCTGCTCACCGAGCCGGCGCTGCTCGGCCAGCATCACCCGGTCACCGGCGATCAGCTCGCCGGCCTCGCGCCAGCCGCCAGGGGTCCGGACGAGGTGGTTGGCGGTAGCGGCGAACTGCGCCCGCCCGTTGCCGCCGGACTTGGCGACGGTGAACTGCAGGAACTCCTCGGCCGGGCCGTTGTTGAACCAGTTGACGATCCGCTTGGGCTCGACCCGGTCGGTCTCCGGGTCGTAGGAGAGCACCTCGACGTCCATCCGCTGGTTGACGATCTTGCCAATCTTCTCCTGCGTGCCGTCCGCGAGGGTGACCCTCGTCGAGTACGACATGCAGCCGAACATCACACCGATCTTTTCCCGGAGCTGGTTGATGAAGATCGCGGTGGTGCCGGTGTGGCTGAGCACACCGGTGATCTTCCGCAGCGCCTGGCTCATCAGCCGGGCCTGGAGGCCGACGTGGCTGTCGCCCATCTCGCCCTCGATCTCGGCGCGCGGCACCAGCGCGGCGACCGAGTCGATCACGATGATGTCGAGCGCGCCGGACCGGATCAGCATGTCGGCGATCTCCAGCGCCTGCTCACCGGTGTCGGGCTGGGAGACCAGCATCGCGTCGGTGTCCACGCCCAGCGCCTTCGCGTATTCCGGGTCGAGGGCGTGCTCCGCGTCGATGAACGCGGCGATGCCGCCGGCCTTCTGCGCGTTGGCCACCGCGTGCAGCGCGACTGTCGTCTTACCGCTGCTCTCCGGGCCGTAGATCTCGACGACCCGGCCGCGCGGCAGGCCCCCCACGCCGAGCGCCACGTCGAGCGCGATGGAACTGGTCGGAATCACGGCGGTCTGGATGACCGGCCGCTCCCCCAACCGCATCACCGAGCCCTTGCCGAACTGCTTGTCGATCTGAGCGAGAGCAAGGTCGAGTGCCTTCTCCCGGTCAGGTCCTGCCGCCATCGTCGCCACCCCTGCCTTCGCCGGCATCTTCGCTGAGCTTTTCGTCACGCGCACACGCTAGGCGCTCGGTCCGACAGAAAACAGCCGGCTGGCCGCGACCTGTGGATGTGCGCCCCGCTGTGGACAATAGCCGAACAGGTGTACGACTCGGCACACGACACGCCAAACTACCGTAAGTGCCCAATCGATCACTGTGAGACGCGCGTCGATCGACGGTCAGCGTAGCCGAGCCGGCACCCGGTCCGGGTACGCCGCGCAGACCGCCCGCCACACCACCACGGTCTCCTCGCCGGCCTCCAGCGCCTGCCGGATGGTCCGGCCCTCCAACTGCGGCAACACCTGGTCGGCGGCGATGCTGCCGGCGTACGCCGGACCGAACGTCTGCTCCAGCCGCGCCCAGAAGTCTGTCAGCCGCACCGAACCAATCCCCTTCCCCGACGGGCACCCGCCCGGCCCTCAGGCGCCGGTCCGCACCTTCGGCAGCGCCGTCCGCAACGCTAGCGCCAGCAGCGGCACCACGGCGACCGCCGCCAGCAGGTTGAGCACCGGATAGCCGGCGACCTGGATGACAAACCCGCTCAGCGCCCCGGCGAGCGCCCCGGCCAGCCCCATGGTCAGATCGGAGAGCCCCTGCACCGCCGGGCGCACCGATGCCGGCACCGACTCCGACAGCAGGGTCGAGCCGGCCACCATCGTGCCGGACCAGCCGAGCCCGAGCAGGGTGAGCCCGATCGAGATCCGGACGGTGTCGTGCCCGGCCGTCCCGGCGACCGCGCAGGCGGCGAGGAGCAGGCCGAGCCCGCCGAGGATCACCGCCCGCCGGCCGACCCGGTCGGTGAGCCAGCCGACCACCGGGGCGAGCGCGAACATCCCGGCGATGTGCAGGCTGAGTACCAGGCCGACCACCCGCAGCAGGTGGGCGTCGGAGTGCCACTCGCCGAGGCGTACCGGGGTCATCACCATCACCCCGACCATCACCAGGTGCCCCATCGCCACGGCGGAGATGCCGAGCCGGGCCGCCGGCAGGTCGCGGACCACCCGGAAGGCGCCGCGCAGGCCGTCGTCCCGTCGGGCCCCGGGGGTGCCGGCCACCGGCGCGGCTTCGGCTGCCGCGAGCCGACGCGCGGTCAGCAGCGGGTCGGGCCGGAGGAACACCAGGAGTACGCCGGCGGCCAGCAGGAACGCGAGCACGCTGAAGACGAACGGGCCGGCGAGCAGGGGTACCCCGGTCCAGGCCAGCGCCCGGTCGGCCGGCGCGGCGAGGTTCGGGGCGGTCACCGCACCGATGGTGGTGGCCCAGACGGCGATCGACAGGTGTCGACCCCGGTGGGCCGGCTCGGCCAGGTCGACGGCGGCGTACCGGGCCTGGAGCCCGGCGGTGGTCCCGCCGCCGAAGAGGAGCGCGCCGACGAAGAGCAGCGGTACCCAGCCGGTGACCGCCGCCAGGACGATCAGGACACCGCCCGCCGCGCCGACCAGGTACGCGGTGACCAGCCCCGGTCGCCGGCCACCGTTACGCATGATCCGGCTCACCGGTACGGCGAGCAGCGCGCCGCCGACCACCGAGGCGCTCTGCACGAGACCGGAGATCCCGGTACCGCCGAGCCGGGCGGCGAGCAGCACACCGACGGTCATCCCGATGGTCATCCCGGTGCCGCCGACGATCTGGGTGAGGCAGAGCAGCAACAGGGTGCGCCGCTGGACCCGGGCGACGTCGACCGGTGCCGGCCCGGGACCGCCCTCGACTCCTGTGGTGAGTTCCGCCGTCATGACAGCCGCTCCCGTCCCCGTTCGGACCCGCCGTCTCCGGCGGTGGCCGCGTCGCCCACCGAAAGGAACGGTGACCCAGGGCCATCCTTACCCGCGGATCGAAGCACGGCATCCGGGCCCGGTTCAACCCCGATTCGCCGACGGCGTAGCGGTTCCGGCCGGACTCACGGCCCGGCGAGTCGCTGGTGCCGGTGCGCCGCCATCCGGACCGGCGCGTTGGTGTCACCGAAGCCGTCGTAGCCAGCCCGACGTTGCAGCACCTCGAAGAAGATCCGGCCACCGTAGACCGGGGTGTAGAGGTGCAACAGCTCGCCGCCGCGCGGATCGCGGTCGTAGAGGATGCCGTACCGGCGGAGCCGCTGCGCGGTCTCCTCGGCGAGGCCGAACCGGGCGACCAGGTCCGCGTAGTAGTTGTCGGAGACCCGCAGCGTGGCGGCGCCGAGCCGGTCGAGGGCGGCGGCGGTGCCGAAGATGTCGTCGGTGCCGAAGGCCACGTGCTGCGGGTCGGCGACGGACGGCGCCCAGTCACCGCGGCGCAGCACGGCGACGCTCAGGGCCAGCCGGACCGCCCGCCCCCGGTCGGTGAAGCCCCGGGACCGGATCAGCCCGAACGGCGCGGCGTACTCCTCGGTGCCGAGCCGGTGCAGGCCGAGTACCGAGCGGTAGAAGAGGCCCGCCTCGTCGAAGTGGTCGAAGGGTTGGGCCAGCCCGAGGTGGTCGGTGCCGAGGAGTCCCGCCCCGGCCGTGACCTCGTTCCCGGTCGGCAGGAAGTCGGCCCGCCAGCCGTCGTCGGGCTCGGCGAAGAAGACCGAGGTTCCGTCCGGGGCGGCGATCGCCGCGAGTTCCGCCTCGCCCGGGCCACGGCGCCGGGGCAGGACCGGTGCGTGCAGTGCCCCGGCCCGGTCGACGCAGCGGTGTGGATCAGCGGTGCTCAGCGCGAACGCGCTGATCGCGGCGGTGCCGGATCCCTGCGGCCGGGTCACCGCGCTGTTCAGCACCACCCGGCAACCGCCCTGCTCCCAGAGCTGGACCGGCTTGGAGCGGTGCTGCCCGGTGTGTGTGAAGCCGAGTCCCCGGAGCACGTCCTGAAGGACCGGGCCGGACCGGCCGTCCACGGCGAACTCGGTGAAGGCGTGCCCGGTCAACTCGGGCGCCACCGGCAGCCGGCGCGGTCGCCGATCCGGCCGGCCGGTCGGGTGCAGGCCATCCTCCAGGTAGACCAGGGAGCGCATCGCGTCGACGGCGGTACGCGCCGGGTCGGACTGCCGGAAGACGTCGTTGAAGACCTCCAGGGAGAGCGGTCCGGCGTACCCGGCGGAGAGCACCAACCCGACGAAGCCGGCCAGGTCGAACGCGCCCTGCCCGGGGAAGAGCCGGTGGTGCCGGCTCCACCGCAGGACGTCCATCCGCAACTGCGGGGCGTCGGCGAGTTGCAGGAAGAAGATCTTCCCGGGGGCGATCCCGGCGATCCCCGCCGGGTCGACCTCCCGGGACAGCACGTGGAACGAGTCCAGGCAGAGGCCGAGCGCCGGGTGGTCGGTCCGGGCGACGATCCGCCAGGCGTGGTCCCAGGTGGAGACGTGCCGGCCCCAGGCCAGAGCCTCGTAGGCGATCCGGATGCCCCGGGCCGCCGCGCGGTCGGCCAGCAGTCCGAGCTGGTCGGCGGCGAGCGCGTCGTCGTCGACCGCCGCCGGCGTGACCGACGAGCAGACCAGCAGGGTGTCGACCTCGAGTTCGGCCATCACGTCGAACTTCCGCTCGGCCCGGTCCAGGTTGGCGCGCAACAGGTCGGCCGGGACCGCCTCGAAGTCCCGGAACGGCTGGTACAGCTCGACGGCGAGGCCGAGGTCGGCGCAGCGGGCGCGTATCTCGGCCGGCGACCACGCTGCGACCACGAGGTCGTTCTCGAAGAGTTCGATGCCGTCGAACCCGGCCGCCGCGGCGGCGACGAGCTTGTCCTCCAGGGTGCCGGAGAGGCAGACGGTCGCGATGGCCCGGCGCAGTGCGCCGGGCCGCGGATTCGGGATGGAGCGGTGACTGCTGGTCATGGCGCTTCCTTCCCCGCTCGGCGGTGAGCGGCGGCGTCCGGGGGACATCCGGTCAGCGGCGCCGGAGGTAGCCGATCACCATCTCGGCGAGCATCGTCCGGTAGTGCAGGCGATTGGTGGGATCCAGCAGGTCACGGTCGAAGAGCGCGGCGAAGGTGTGCCGGTTGGCGACCCGGAAGAAGCAGTAGGCGCTGATCATCATGTGTACGTCCAGGGCGTCCACGTCGGACCGGAACGTGCCGGCCCGCTGCCCCCGCTCCAGTACGCCGCGCAGCAGGTCGACGGCGGAGCTGTTCAGGTCGACCAGCCGGGCGACGTGGGTCATGTGTGCCGCCTGCTGGGCGTTCTCCACGCCGACGAGTTTTATGAAGGCCGGATGTGCTTCGTGATGGTCGAAGGTGACCTCGGCGAGGCGCCGGACCGCGGCCACCGGCTCCAGGTGGTCGACGTCGACGCTCCGCTCGGCGGCCCGGATCTCGCCGTACGCGCGTTCGAGGACGGCGAGATAGAGCTGCTCCTTGCCGCCGAAGTAGTAGTAGATCATCCGCTTGGTGGTGCGGGTCCGGGCCGCGATCTCGTCGACCCGGGCCCCGCTGTAGCCCCGGTTGGCGAACTCGTCGGTGGCGACCTCGATGATGTCGGCCCGGGTGCGTTCCGCATCCCGCCGCCGCTCCACCTCAGGTGGCGCCGGGCTCCGGTCGGATCGCGCCTGCACCTCAGGTGCGGGTCGGGCCGCGACCTCCGGTGCCGCTCCCAGGGTCATCGCCTCGTCCCTCCGAACCTCCGCCACGGGACCAGTCTGCCGTGCGTCCGGCATGCCCTTGACAGGCCCGGCGCCGAAGCGGATAACTAACGTACCAGTTCGTACATTAGTCGACGCGGCCCCCGGTTCGCACCCTCGGACCGGCCGCATCGCACCAGGACGGAGCACCATGCGCAGCTACCGGTACGGATTGATCGGAGCGGGCATCGGTGCCTCGCTGTCACCGGCGCTGCACGAGGTCGAGGGGCGTCAACAGGGCCTCGACCTGTCGTACTCGCTGCTCGACGTCGACCGGCCGGAAACCCCGACCGGGCTGCGCCGGCTGCTCGACGACGCCGAGGCGGCCGGATTCGCCGGGCTGAACATCACCCACCCGTTCAAACAACAGGTGATCGACCTGCTCGACGAACTCGCCCCACCGGCCGACGGCATCGGCGCGGTCAACACCGTCGTCTTCCGGAACGGGCGACGGATCGGCCACAACACCGACGCGTACGGCTTCACCGAGTCGTTCCGGCGGGAGTTGCCGGGCGCCGCCACCGGCCGGGTCGTGCAGCTCGGGGCCGGTGGTGCGGGCGCCGCCTGCGCGTACGCCCAACTCGAAGCCGGCGTCGGACACCTCACCGTGGTCGATCCCGATCCGGACCGGCGCGGTCTGCTCGCCGAGACCCTGAGCCTCCGGTTCGACGCCGAACGGATCGCGGTGGCCGGTCTGGACGACCTGCCGGCCGCCGTCGGCGCCGCCGACGGTCTCGTCAACACCAGCCCGGTCGGGATGCGGGCGCATCCCGGGGTACCGCTGCCGGTCGGGCTGCTCCATCCCGGCCTGTGGGTGCTGGACGTCATCTACATGCCGGTGGAGACCGAACTGCTCGCCGCCGCCCGGGCCGCCGGCCTGCCGGCGATCGGCGGGGCCGGCATGTGCGTCTTCCAGGCCGCCGCCGCGTTCGAACTGCTCACCGGCCGGACCCCGGACACCGGCCGGATGCTGCGCCACCTCGACCTGCTGCTCGCCGGGCGGCCCCGGCACCACGCCTGAACCGGTGCCGCGCGGTCACCCCGCGCGGCGCGTCCGCACCGACCGTCCCGTGCGGGCAGTCCTCCCCCAACACCCCCACACCACCCCCGGAGTATCCGATGAGCCGAGAGGCGACCACCCCCGGCACCACCGCACCCCCCGACGACCCGGTCACCCGTGAACTGCCCGAACCGATGCCACTGCGCCGGATGGTCGGCCCCGGCGTGGTGGCGGTCGGCATCGGGATGGCGGCCGGCGAACTCATCCTCTGGCCGTACCTCACCGCGCTCGGCGGCCTCGGCCTGCTCTGGCTGGCCATCGCCACCCTCGCCGTCCAGTTCGTCATCAACATGGAGATCGAGCGGTACACCCTGGCCACCGGCCAGACCGTGGTCGCCGGATTCTCCCGCTGGTGGAAGGGCTGGGGCATCCTGATCTGCCTCGCCGGAGCGTTCCAGTACGTCTGGCCGGGCTGGGCCACCAGCGGCTCCGTCGTCCTCACCTATCTGGTCGGGGGCGGGGACACGGTCTGGATCACCGTCGGCGTACTCGTCGCCATCGGCGTCCTGCTGTCGGTCTCCAGGGTGGTCTACCGGACGGTGGAACGCGTCGAGACGGTCAAGGTCGCGCTCACCCTCTTCTTCCTGGCCGTGGTGGTTGTCTTCGTGATCTCGCTGGGCACCTGGGGCGAGGGCGCCAAGGAGACGGTCGTCGGCTTCGGACAGGTACCGGCCGGGATCACCTTCACCCTGCTGCTCAGCGCGATCGGCGCGGCCGGGGCCGGCGGGGTGCACAACCTGGTGCTGAGCAACTGGATCCGGGACAAGCGGTACGGGATGGGTGCGCACGTACCCCGGCTCATCTCGCCGATAACCGGCCAGGAGGAGGCCGCCGGCTCGGACCGGTACGCCTTCCCACAGGACGAGGGAAGCCTGGCCCGCTGGGCGACCTGGTGGCGGCGCGCCAACCTGGAACACTTCTTCACCTTCGCGCTGGTCTGCTTCGTGACCATCACGATCATGTGCCTGCTCGCCTACCAGACCCTCTTCGGCCGGGACGACCTGACGAACGACCCGTCGTTCCTGCGGATCGAGGGCGAGGTGTTGGCCGCCGAGGTCGGCACCTGGCTCAAGCTGCTCTTCTTCGCGATCGCCGTCGTCTCACTCTGGGCCGCCGCGATGGGACTGCTCGACGTCATCGGCCGGGTCGCCAGCGACTTCCTCCGGCGCAACTACCTCGGCACCTCCGCCCGGTGGACCGAGTCCCGGCTCTACCTCGCGGTGGTCTGGGCCGAGATCCTGCTCGGCTCGGTCATCCTGCTCGCCGGCTTCAGCCAACCGCTCGGTCTGCTGATCGTCTCCACCTGTGCGGCCTCGGTGGTCACGCTGCTCTACTCGATCCTGCTGGTCCGCCTGAACACCCGGGACCTGCCGGCGGCCATCCGGATGCGCGGCTGGCGGCTCGGCGGCATGCTGCTGGCGATCGGCTTCTACGGCTTCTTCGCCATCGCGATGGTGGTCACCCAGCTCCAGCGGCTCTGACGCCGCCGGTGGTGCCGACCGTCGCCGGTCGGCACCACCGGGACCGATCGCCGGCCGCCCAGGCCACCGGCCAGGGTCACCGGGTCAGCCCAGCGCCCCGGCCACCACCAACAGGTCGGCGACCAGGCCGGCGTAGGCGGCGTCCCGGTCGTCGGCACGGAGCACCGCCGAGGGATGGATGGTGGCGACCAGCCGGGTCGGGGCGACGGTCTCCCGCTCACCGGTCGGCCCGACCGGTACCTTGGCGAAGTCCTGGGGGCGCTGCGCCGACTCGGGCCAGGGCAGGAGCACGCCCCGGGACTGGGTGACCCGGAACGAGGGGCCGAGCAGCGCCTTGGCCGCCGTCGCGCCGAGCACCACCACGACCTCGGGGTGCAGCCGGGCGAACTCGGCGACCAGCCAGGGCCGGCAGGCGACGATGTGCACCCGGTCCGGGGTCTTGTGCAGCCGGCGCTTGCCGCGCATCTCGAACCGGAAGTGCTTCACCGCGTTGGTGATGTAGAGCTGCGCCGGGTCGATGCCGGCCTCGTCCACGGCCCGCCGCAGCAGGTGCCCGGCCGGCCCGACGAACGGCAGTCCCTTCTGGTCCTCCATGTCACCGGGCTGCTCGCCGACGAAGACCACCCGGGCCCGCTCGTCGCCCCGGCCGAAGACCGTCTGGGTGGCGTCCCGGTACAGCTCGCAGCCCCGGCAACCGCCGGCGGCCTCGCGCAGCTCGGCCAGGCTGCCGGCGTCGGGCGGGATGAACTCCTGTGCTCCCGGTGCGGTCTCCGTCTCAGACATAGCGCATGTTCTACCCGGTGTCCCCGGGGTCACGCACTCAGGGTGCCCGGCGTGGCGGGAGCGGCGGCCCGGGCCAGGGCGTCGGCCAGCGGCGCGATGTCGGCCTCGGCGAGCGGGCTGACCGTGATCCGGATTCCCGGCCCGCTGGCCAACCGGAACAGCGAGCCGGGTGCCACCACGTAACCGGCGTCGCGGAGCACCGCGACCGCCCGGGTCTCGTCGGGTACCGGCAGCCAGACGTTGATCCCGGCACGGCCGTAGCCGGTCAGCCCGCGCTCGGCGAGTGCGGCGCGCAGCGCGGCGAGTCGCTCGGCGTAACTGGCCCGGGCCAGTGCGATCCGCTCGGCGACGGCCGGATCCTGCCACAGCGCCAGGGTGAGCCGTTGCAGCACCGTGGAGACCCAGCCGGAGCAGACCTGGAACCGGCCGGCCACCCGGGCCACGGTCGCCTCGTCCCCGGCGAGCACACCGAGCCGCAGGTCCGGCCCGTACGGCTTGCTCGTCGAGCGGACGAAGGCCCAGCTGCGGGTGGCGCCGGCCAGGGTGTGCAGCGGCTCGACGGCCAACTCGGCGGCGTGGTCGTCCTCGATCAGCAGTACCTCGGGGTGGTCGGCCAGCACCGCCCGCAGCGCCGCCGCCCGCTGCGCGGTGACCACCGCCCCGGTCGGGTTCTGTGCCCGGCTGGTCACCAGCACCGCCCGGGCTCCGGCGGCCAGCGCGGCCCGCAGCCCGGTCGGGGTGGGGCCGGCGTCGTCGATCGGCATCGGCACCGCCCGCATCCCGAGTGCGGCGACCAGGTCGCTGGTGTTGGCCCAGCCGGGGTCCTCGACCGCGATCGCGTCACCGGGGCTCAGGTTGCCGACCAGCAGCCGTTCGATGCCGTCGGAGGCGCCACCGGTGATCGTCACCGCGTCGGCCGGCACCCCGTCGGCGGCCAGTCGCTGCCGGGCCGCGGCGAGAAGTTCGGGGAGCACGCCGCCGTCCCGGTAGTTCACCACCCCGGTCGCGGTCTCGGCCAGCGCGGCCAGGTGCGGGCCGATCGGCGGGAGCAGGCGGGAATCGGGTTCGCCGGCCGAGAGGTCGAGCGCGCCGGGTGGGGTGGGCAGCCGCAGTGCGGCGCGGCGGCCGGCGACCGGTGGTTTCTCGCGGATCCGGGTGCCGTTGCGGCCGGCGGTCTCCACCACTCCGCGCTGCCGCAACCCCTGGTACGCCTTGGCGACCGTCGCCGGGCTGACCCCGAGCCGCTGGGCGAGGGCCCGGACCGCGGGCAGCGCGGCTCCGGCCGGCAGGTCCCCGGTGCGGACTCCCGTCTCCACACTGGCCGATATCTCGGCTGCCGTCGTACCGGTGATCTGATAATGTGCTGTCACAGTTAAGAGATTGTACTATCACAAAAGGGCGGACGCCAGATGGCTGACCAGACGCATCCGAACGGCGCGGCGGAGACCTACCGGCAGACCCACCGAACCATCGCCAGCCGCGACCGGTCGAGGATGAGCTACCAGCGCGACACCGCGCACGAGCTGCTCGACGAGGCGTACCACTGCCACCTCGGGTTCACTGTGGACGGTGAACCCCGGATCCTGCCCACCCTGCACGTCCGGCTCGGCGACACGCTCTATCTGCACGGCTCCACCGGCAGCCGACCACTGCTCGCCGCCCGGGGCGACTCCGGGCTGCCGGTCTGCGTCGCGGTGACCCAACTGGACGGTCTCGTCTACGGCCGCTCCCAGTTCCACCACAGCGCCAACTACCGCTCGCTCGTCGCGCACGGCACCGCCCACCTGGTCACCGACGAGACGGAGAAGCGCAGGGCACTCACCGCGCTGGTCGAGAAGGTCGGGGCGGGCCGCAGCGCCGACAGCCGACCGCCGAACCGCCGGGAGCTGGCCGAGACCGCCCTGCTGGCCCTGCCGCTGCGGGAGGTGTCGGTACGCGCCCGCACCGGCGGCGTACGCGACGAACCCGACGACCACCAGCTGCCGCACTGGGCCGGTGTGCTGCCGCTGCGTACCGTCGCCGGGCGGCCCGAGCCGGACGCCGGGGTGACCGCCCCGCTGCCGACGTACCTGCGCTTCGACCGCTCCCCCTGGCACACCCCGGCCCCGATGACCGGCGTGCACGTCCGGCTCGTCCCGCTGGCCGAGTCGCACGTCGACAGCCTCTTCGCGACGACCCGTGACCCGGAGGTCTGGACCCATCTCGGTGACCCGCAGCCGGCCGACCCGACAGAGCTGGCGGAGATCGTCCGGGTGGCGCTGGACGCGCAGTGGCGCGGTGTGCGGGTGCCGTGGGCGCAACTCGACGCCACCACCGGCGAGGTGATCGGGACCACCTCCTACTACGAGATCGACCCCGAACACCGCCGCGTCGCGATCGGGTACACCTGGCTGGGCCGGCGCTGGTGGCGTACCGGGGTGAACACCGAGGCGAAGCTGCTGCTGCTGACCCGGGCCTTCGACGAACTCGGCGCCGAGCGGGTGGTCTGGCACACCGACATCCGCAACGAGCGGTCGCAGCGCGCCATCGAGCGGCTCGGCGCGACCCGGGAGGCGGTGCTCCGGCGGCACCGGATCCGGCCGGACGGCTCGTGGCGGGACACCGTGCAGTACGCGATGCTCGCCGACGAGTGGCCGAAAGCACAGGTCAGGCTCCGGGAAAGCCTTCAGCGCGCCACCCCGGCGGGGCGATGATGACCGGCGTGCTGGGGATCACCGACATCTGGACCTACGTGCTGGGCACGGTCGCCATCATCCTGCTGCCCGGACCGAACTCGCTCTACGTGCTCACCACCGCCGCGAAGACCGGGGTACGCGCCGGCTACCGGGCCGCCGCCGGGGTCTTCGTCGGCGACGCGGTGCTGATGGCACTCTCCGCCGCCGGGGTGGCTTCGCTGCTCAAGGCGTACCCGCCGATCTTCCTGGTGATCAAGTACGCCGGCGCCGCCTACCTCGGCTACGTCGGGCTGATGATGCTGCTCGGGGCGTGGCGGCGCTGGCGTACCCGCAACGACCCGGCGGTGGCGCCGCTTGTCGACACCCGGCCGGCGGCGGCCGACCGCCCGTTCCGGCGGGCCGCCGTGATCAGCCTGCTCAACCCGAAGGCGATCCTCTTCTTCATCTCCTTCTTCATCCAGTTCGTCGACCCGGCGTACCCCTACCCGGCGCTCTCGTTCCTGCTGCTCGGCGCGATCGCCCAGGTCACCAGCGCGCTCTACCTGACCGTGCTGATCTTCACCGGCACCTTCCTCGCGGCACAGTTCCGCCGCCGCCGTCGGCTCGCTGCCGGGGTGACCACCGGGATCGGCGCGCTCTTCCTCGGCTTCGGCGTCAAGCTCGCCACCGCCACCACCGGCTGAGGTGTAAGGAAGGGCCCCCGCTACAACAGAAAACGATAAGAGGGGGCCCTTCCTTTCAGGTTCCGCTGCCGCCGCCCCCGCCGGCGGCTCCGCCGGAGCCGCCGCCGATGCCGCCCTCGCCACCGCCGATCGGTCGCAGTCCCCGGTCCGGATCGTGGCCGGCGGCCGGCGCGGCACCCCGGGGCTCCTCCCCCGCCGGATCGCTGTCCGCAGTGTTGGTGCCGGACGGGCCGGGGTGGGACCGGTCGGGGTCGGTCGGGCGGGGTGACGGCGACGGACCCCGGGCCGTACGCACCTGGTAGCCGGCGGCGGTCGCCGAGTGCCGCTGTACGGCGTACCGGAGCCAACTGTTTACCACCGTGATCCAGTCGAGTTCCGCCGCGCCCTGGTGCGCCACCCGGAACCGGCTGAAACTGAGGTGCCCGGCGCCGGCCAGCGCCACCCGGCGGTCCAGTGCGAAAAGCACCTCCACCCGGTACGCGTCGGTGAAGAACGAGACCTCCAGCTCGCTGAACGGACCGCCGTACAGCGGTGCCGCCCAGTACGCGATCTTCTGGTGGAACGGCAGCCGCTGGTCGATCCCGGGCAGCCGCTCGGCGAGCAGCCCGACCTGGCGCAGTTCGAAGCCCAGTTCGCCGAGGGCTGTGAGCACGCCGGCCTGGGCGGGGAGCGGGTGTACGTACACCGGGCGCAGGTCGCCCCGGTCGAGCAGTTCGCTGACCGCCACCTCGGTCCGCAACCCCATCCGCAGGTTGAGCAGGCAGTGGCCGCCGACCACCGTCACCGGCGTCTCCCAGGGCACCGGCACGCCGAAGTCGAGTACCCGGCGCTCTCCGCCGGCCAGCACGAACGCCCCGGCGGCGGGGACCCGGTGGAACTCCACCGGCTGGTACTCCACCTCCCCGCCGGCCGGCTCGACCCGGGTGACCAGGCCGAGCGTCACGCCGTCGACGGTCACCGGCGACCGGCCGGCGGTGAGGGTGACCCGGCCGGGCAGCGTCAGGCCAGGCCGGGTACTCGGATTGGCCAGCGTGGTCCGCACGGTCAGCCCCGCACCCGGCGGGAGTATCCCGAAGCCCACCGTCGCCCCCTCCCGTGCCCGCCCCGGCCGGGCCCGCACCCGCCGGGCACGCCTCCGACCCGACCGTGGCCGCCCGGCACGCCTCCGACCCGACCGTGGCCGCCCCGCCCCGAGCCGACCCCGCAGGGGGATCGGCCTCCGACCCGACCGGCAGCGGGATCGGCTGTCGGAGGGCGGGGGCGAGGGCGGGCGGGGCGGGACAGGGCGGACGGTCAGCGCATCCGGCGGCCCCGGGGGATCGGGTCGGTCTCGTCGTCGAACTCCCCGATTACCTCTTCCAGCAGGTCCTCCAGCGCCACGAACCCGACCGGCCGGCCGGCACCGGCACCGTTGCTGACCAGCGCCAACTGCGCCTGCTCGGCCCGCATCGCCGCCACCGCCTCGGTGACCGTCGCCGTCGCCTCCAGGGTGAACGGCGCCGTCATCAGCTCCCGGGCCGTCGCGGAGCGCCCGGCGGTGGTGGCCCGGACCGCCTCCCGGACGTGCACCAGCCCGGCAACCTCGCCCGGCGCGTCGAAGACGGCCAGCCGGGACCGGCCGCTGGACCGGCACACCTCCTCGATCCGCTCTGCGGAGTCGTCGGGGCGTACCGAGACGATCGTCTCGACCGGCTCCATCACCTGGGCGACGGTGGTGCCCTGGAGTTCGAGCATGCTGGTCAGCATCTCGTGCTGGTCGGCGGCGAGCAGGCCGTGCTCGCGGGACTGCTGCAACAGCATCCGCAGCTCCTCCGGCCCGTGCGCCACCGCCAACTGCTCCTCGGGGCGCACCTTGGCCAGCCGCAGCGTCACGTTGGCCAGCCCGTTCAGCGCGTAGAGCACCGGCCGGGCCACCCGGGCGAACGCCCGGAACGGCAGCGCGAGCAGCAGGGCCGACCGCTCCGGGTCGGTGATCGCCCACGACTTCGGGGCCATCTCGCCGACCACCAGGTGCAGGAAGGTGACCAGGGCGAGCGCGAAGACCAGCGCGATCACGTGACTGGCCGTGTCGGGCAGGCCGACCGCGTGCAGCAGCGGGCTGAGCACATGCTCGATCGCCGGTTCGGCGAGCGCGCCCAGCCCGAGGGTGCAGACGGTGATGCCGAACTGCGCACCGGCGAGCATCAGGGTCAGCTCGCGTACCCCGTCCAGCGCGGCCCGGGCGGCCCGGCCACCGGAGGCGGCGGCCTGCTCCAGCCGGTAGCGCTTCGCGGCCAGCAGGGCGAACTCGGCGGCCACGAAGAAGCCGTTCAACGCGAGCAGCAACAGGGAGATCAGCAACGCCCAGGTGGTACTCATGAGGCCCGCTCCGCTTTGCCCTGCGGCACCAGCACCCGGAGCCGGACCGAGTCGGCGACGTGCCGGTCGACCGCCAGCACCTCGACGTGGGCCCGGGGCAGCGTCGCCTCCTGGTCCGGCTCCCCCTCGGCGGAGAGCCTGATCTCCAGCCGGTCACCGACCTCGGGGATCCGGCCCAGCTCCCGCATCACCAGACCGGAGAGGGTGTCGTATTCGGGTGCCTCCGGCAGGGTGATCCCGGTGCTGTCGGCGACCTCGTCGATCCGCCAGCGGGCCGGCACCACCCAGGAGCCGTCGGCCTGCCGGACCGGGGCCCGCTCGGGCGGGTCGTCCTCGTCCCGGATCGGCCCGACGAGTTCCTCGGCGATGTCCTCCAGGGTGATCACCCCGGCGAAGCCGCCGTACTCGTCGACCACGCAGGCGAGCTGGCGGTGCCCGGCCCGGAGCCGGTCCAGCACCGTCGGCAGCGGCAGCGTCGCCGGCACCAGCAACGGGGGTACGGCGACCGCCTCGACCGGGGTGGTGGCCCGCTCCGCCGGCGGCACCCCGAGCACGTCGGCGATGCCGACCACCCCGACGACGTCGTCCACGCCCTCGGAGCCGCGTACCGGGAAGCGCGAGTGCCCGGTGTCGAGCAGCTCGACCAGCCGGCTGAGCGGTTCGTCGGGCCGTACGGTGTAGACGTCGACCCGGGGCACCATCGCCTCGGCGGCGGTGAGCTGCCGGAAGTCGAGTCCCCGGTCGAGCAGGGTGGACATCTCGGCGTCGAGGTGCCCCTCCTCGCGCGACTCGGCGATGATCTGTTCCAGGTCCTCCGGGGTCGCCCCGCTGGGCAGTTCCTCCACCGGTTCGATGCCGAGCCGGCGCAGCAGCCGGGTGGCGGCGGCGTCGAAGAGCCGGATCACCGGCCCGGCGACGGCCAGATAGATCAGCGTGGAGCGGCTCAGGATCCGGGCCAGCCACTCCGCCCGGACGATGGCGAGATTCTTCGGGGCGAGTTCCCCGAAGACCATCTGGATGACCGTGGCGATCACCAGGGAGAGCGCGACCGCGAGCGGCGTGCTGATCGCGGCCGAGACACCCGCCACGCCGAGCAGGTCGGCCAGGCCGTCGCCGAGGTACGGCTCGGCGACGTAACCAACGAGCAGGGCGGTGACGGTGATCCCGAGTTGGGCGCCGGAGAGCATGAAGGAGAGCCGACCGGTGACCGTGAGGGCGCGTTGCGCGGCGGCGTCGCCCTCCTCGGCGAGCTGGCGCAGTTTGCCCCGGTCCACGGCGACGTAACCGAATTCCTGAGCGACGAAATATCCCGTCGCCGCAGTGAGCAGAATGATCAGGAGGAGACCGATCGCGATCAGCACGGGGCGCTCAGCGCTCCCTGTCGTCGCGGCTGGTGCGAAAGATGCCGGGTCCGACCCGGCTGGCTACAGCTGCCCTCCTGGACAGATGAGTCGATCACTAGGCCATCCTACCGATGACCGCTTACCACTGCCGGGACAACCACCACCGCCCCGGCGGCCGTTTCCCGGACCGTCGACCGGGTAGAGACGCCTGTCCGATCCGTCCCGCCGGGTGCCGGACGTGCCGGTTGGCGCCGGGGCGGGCAGTCGAGGAGGGACGCGTTGGGACGGGAGTGGCGGAACTGGTCGGGGAGCCTCCGGTTCACCCCGCGCGAGTACGCCAGGCCCGGGGACGAGGACGCCGTACGGAGCCTCGTCGAGCGGGCCCGGCAGACCTCAACCACGCTCCGGCCGGTCGGCTCCGGTCACTCGTCCAGCCCGCTGGTGCGCACCGACGACGTACTCGTCAGCCTGGCCGGACTGCCCCGGACCGTGCGCCGGCACGACGACCCGCACCTGGCGACCGTCGGCGCCGGGGTGCCGCTGGGCGAGTTGGGCGAGACGCTCTACGAGGCGGGGCTCGCCATGGACAACCTCGGTGACGTCGACGTGCAGTCGATCGCCGGCGCCACCGCCACCGGTACGCACGGCACCGGCCTCGAATTCGGCAACCTCTGCACCCAGGTCGCCGGAGTCCGCATGGTGACCGGCACCGGCGAGGTACTGGAGATCTCCGCACGGCGCAACAGTGACCTGCTGCCGGCGGCGCGGCTCTCCCTCGGCGCGCTCGGCGTGGTGACCGCGCTGACGCTGCGGCTCACCCCCACCTACCAGCTGCGGCGGCGCAACTGGTGCTCGTCGATCGCCTGGACCCTCGACCACCTGCCGCAGTTGCAGCGGCAGAACCGGAACATGGACTTCTACTGGTATCCGCGCACCGACACCACCCAGATCCGCACCCTCAACCGGCGCGGCGAGGAGCCGGAACTCATTTCGGTCGGCGAACCCCGGGTCACCGAGTCCGGCCCGAGCCACCGGACCATCCCCCGGCACCGGGAGCTGCGTTTCGAGGAGATCGAGTACGCCATCCCGTCGGAGGCCTTCCACGCCTGCTTCACCGAGATCCGTCGCCGGATCCTGGACCGGCACCGTACCGGGGTGGCCTGGCGGGTCCTGGTGCGTACCGTCGCCGCGGACGACATCTGGCTCAGTCCCGCGTACGGCCGGGCCACCACCACGATCGCCTGCCTACAGAACAACTCCCTGCCGCACGACGAGTACTTCGCCGATGTGGAGGCGGTGTTCCGGCAGCATGACGGCCGCCCACACTGGGGCAAGAAACACTCGATGGCCGCACCGGAACTGCGCGCCGTCTATCCACAGTGGGACAGGTTCCAGGACGTGCGCCGCCGGCTCGACCCGGACGAGGTGTTCCTGGCCCCCGATCTCGCCCGGCTGCTGAGGGACGGCTGATGGTCGGCCTCGGCGGCCGGGTCTGGGTGGTACCCGGCGGCCGGATCCCGTTCCCCAGCAGCGGCGAGGAACCGGAGTTCACCAGCTTCGACCAGTTGGCGGTGCTGAACACCGGTGACGAGCCGGCCGACCTGGAGATCACCGTCTACTACGAGGACCGGGAGCCGGTCGGCCCGTACCCGGTGAGCGTCGGCGCCCGGCGGATCCGGCACGTACGCCTCAACGACCTGGTCGCCCCGGAGGCGATCGCGCTCGGCCGGCGGTTCGGCTGCGTCGTCCGCTCGCCGGTCCCGGTCGTGGTGCAGTTCCTGCGCCAGGACACCCGGCTGCCCGGCACCGTCGGGTTGACCGGCACGATGGCCTTCCCCGCCGACTCCTGAGGTGCCGGTGAATTCCGCGAACCTCCGGCTACGGAGTCGTCGAATCTCCGCCGGACGAAATCCTCGAATCTCCGGCGACGGAAGTGTCGAGAACCAGCCGGTGACTCCGTCCCAGGGGTCGATGCGGCCAGCGTGGCCGTACCCCGACCAGAAGGAGACCCGGCATGACGATCCAGCGGATGGACAACGTCCTCATCGTTGTCGACGACCTCGACGCTGTCATCGCGTTCTTCGTCGAACTCGGCATGGAGTTGGAGGGCAGGGGGCCGATCGAGGGACGGTGGGTGGAGCGTGTCATCGGCATCGACGGCGTGCGGCAGGACGTCGCGATGCTGCGCATCCCGGGCGGGCACGGCCGGGTCGAGCTGGCGAAGTTCCACGCGCCGAGAGCGATCACCGCCGAGCCGAAGGACGCTCCGGCGAACACGCTGGGAATCCGGCGGATCATGTTCGCCGTCGACGACATCGAGGACGTCGTCGCCCGGCTGCGTACCCACGGCGCCGAACTCGTCGGCGAACTGGCCCGGTACGAGCAGAGCTACCTGCTCTGCTACCTGCGCGGCCCCGAGGGCATCGTGGTCGGACTGGCCCAGGAACTCGGCTGAGGCCCCGGCGGGTCCACTCACTCGGCACGACCGGAGTCGCCACCGTACTCGGCGAGTTCGTCGACGTCGAGCGTCTCGCGGTGGACCCGCCCGGTCCGGTACGCGGCCCGGCCGATCATCTGCGCGGCGAGCGGTGCGGTGGTGAGCTGGAAGGCGGCGATCAGCACCAGGGTGGCCAGGTCGGCGCCGTTGCGCAGGCTCACCGCCAGCGACAGCAGGATCAGCAGTACCCCGAGCACCTGCGGCTTGGTCGCCGCGTGCATCCGGCTGAGCACGTCCGGAAAGCGGATCAGCCCGATCCCGGCGACCAGGCTCAGCAGCCCTCCGGCGACCAGGAAGATCCCGGCCAGTACGTCGAGTACCGCGTTCACGCCTCCTCCCCGGCCGCGAACCGCACCAGCGCCACCGAGCCGACGAAGCCCAGCAGGCTGAGTGCGACCAGGATCGGCAGCGTGGTGGCGTGCCTGTTGACGGCCGCCTCGGCACCGAGTGCCCCGATGATGATCGAGATCAGCACCTCGACGGCGACCACCCGGTCCAGCAGTGCCGGGCCGCGTACGACGCGGACCAGGGCCAGCCCCGCCGCGGCCGAGAGCAGTACGGCGACGACAACCACTGCGACGATCATGACGGTCCTCCCGGTTCGGCGTCTCCACTGGGCGACGAGACCAGCCGCAGCTCCGACGCGGAGCCGACGGCGCGGATGAGGCGGGCCTCCAGGGCCAGGATGCGTTGCCGGCTCCGGTCCAGGTCCTCGACACCGCGTACGTCAAGTACGTGCACGTAGAGGGTGCCGGTCTCCCGGTCGGCCTCCACGATCAACGTGCCCGGGACCAGCGACAGCACCTCGGCGGTCATCGCCAGGTTCAGGTCGGTACGCACCCGCAGCCGGATGGCGACTATCGCGTTCCGGGGCAGCCCGGGGCTCAGCGCGACCCAGCTGACGTGCACGCTGGCGACCACTAGCTCGACGACGAAGCGCCCGACGAACCAGATCAGCGCGATCGGCCGGATCCGGCCCCCGAAGGTGACCCGGGGCAGCGGCAGGAAGACCAGGATCACCACCGCCGCCAGTACGCCGCCGATCAGGTTCCCGATGGTGAACTCGCCCCAGAGCAGGCTCCAGACCACTACCAGCCAGCCGACCGTGATCAACTGGTCCCGCCAGCGTCGCCGGTCCGGAAGCCGGCGCCACAGCCTCCGCCAGCGGCGCCGCCCGGTGAATCGGCGCCGCAGCGCCGGCCAGCCCGGCACCGCCCGGCGGGACGGGACCGGGCCGGACGCCCGCGCGTCGCCGGTCACGGCGGGCCACCGGGGAACACCGCGCGGACGTAGGGCGCACGCTCCAGCAGATCGCCGGCGGCCTCGGCGCTGACCTGGAAGAGCGGGCCGGCGGCCACGGTCAGCCCCACCCCGAGCAGCACCAGTACGGTGGTGGCGCCCACCATCAGCCGGGGCAGCCGGGTCGGCTCGGTCTCGGGTTCGGCCAGCCGGGGCGCGCGCCAGAACGCCAGGCTCCACACCCTCGTCGTCGCGTACAGGGTGAGCAGGCTGGTCAGGGTGCCGGCGATCACCAGCATCCAGGGCAGCACCCCGCCGGCCGACACTCCGGCCTGGAAGAGCCCCAGCTTGCCGAGGAATCCCGAGAACGGCGGGATGCCGGAGAGGTTCAGCGCCGGCACCAGGAACAGTCCGCCGAGCAGCGGCGCGACCCTGGCCAGCCCGCCGATCCGGTCCAGGTTGGTGCTGCCGGCCCGCCGCTCGACGAGCCCGGCCGCCAGGAAGAGCGTGGTCTGCACGGTGATGTGGTGCACCACGTAGAAGATCGCGGCGGCCAGTCCGGGCCGCGAGGCGAGCGCCACCCCGAAGAGCAGGTATCCGATGTGGCTGACCAGGGTGAACGACAGCAGCCGCTTGATGTCGGACTGCACGACAGCGCCCAGGATGCCGACCAGCATGGTCAGCAGGGCGAGCACCAGCAGCACGCCGTCGACGCGGCCGTCGGGGAAGAGCAACGTCTCGGTCCGGATGATCGCGTAGATGCCGACCTTGGTGAGCAGGCCGGCGAAGACCGCGGTGACCGGGGCCGGTGCGGTCGGATAACTGTCCGGCAGCCAGGCCGCCAGTGGGAAGACCGCCGCCTTGATCGCGAAGGCGAGCAGCAGTACCCCGTGCAGCGCCAACCGCAGGTCGGCCGGCAGCCCGTCGAGCCGGCCCACCAACTGGGCGAGGTTCAGGGTGCCGGTGGAGGAGTACACCAGGCCGATCGCGGTGAGGAAGATCAGCGACGAGACCAGGCCGACCACCACGTAGGTGGTACCGGCCCGGATGCGTTCCTCGGTGCCGCCGAGGGTGAGCAGCACGTAGCTTGCCGACAGCAGGATCTCGAAGCCGACGAAGAGGCTGAACAGATCGCCGGCGAGGAAGGCGTTCGTCACCCCGGCCGTCATCACCAGGTAGGTGGGGTGGTAGATGGCCACCGGGCCGTGCTCGCCCGGATCCGCCCGGTCCTCGCCGATCGAGTAGAGCAGCACGCAGAGCGTCACCGCCGCCGACACCACGAGCATCAGCGCGGCCAACTGGTCGGCGACCAGGACGATGCCGATCGGGGCGGGCCAGCCGCCGATCGGCGCCACCAGCGCACCGTGCCGGTGGCTGTGCCAGAGCAGCAGGACCGCGACCGCCAGGGTGACCACCAGGGTGGTGACGCTGATCGCCCGCTGCGCGATCGGCCGCCGACCCAGCACCAGGGTCAGCGCGGCGCCGAGCAGCGGTACGACGACCGGCAGCGGTACCAGGTAGGTCATGTCCCGCCCCCGCCGTCGAGCCGGCGCGGTGGCGGCTCGGGGTCGACCTGCTCCGGATCGGTACCCGCGACCCCGCCGCCCCGCTGCCGCGGCCGCTCGCTGACGTTGTCGTCCGGGCCGGCGAGTTCGCCCCGCTCGGCAAGGCGCATGATCCGGCGGTCCTCCGGGTCGTCGCGTACCTCGTCGTGCCCGGTCAGCTGCCAACTCCGGTACGCCATCGCCAGCAGGAACGCGGTCAGCCCCAGGGTGATCACGATGGCGGTCAGCACCATCGCGTGGGCCAGCGGGTCACTCATCTGCGCCTCCGGCGTGACCCTCAGGATCGGTGCCCCGCCGGACCGGCCGCCGAGCAGGATCAGCAGGTTGGCGCCGTTGGTGAGCAGGATGGTGCCGATCAGCACCTGGCTGAGGCTGCGCTCCAGGAGCAGTACGACCCCGCTGCCGAAGAGCACCCCGACGACGAGCGCCAGCACCAGGTTCGGGGTCATCGTCGGCCGCCCGTACCGGCCGGGCCCGGCCCGCCCGCCGGCCGGTCGGTGCGCAGCCCGGTGCCCCGCTCGTCCTCCACCTCGATCTGCCGGTCCACCTCGGCGCCGAGGCTGCGCAGGATGTCCAGCACGAGGCCGACCACGACCAGATAGACGCCGATGTCGAAGAAGATCGAGGTGACCAGGTGCAGGTCGCCGATGAGCGGCAACTCCGGCTTCAGCAGCGTGCTGCGCAGCACCTCCCCGCCGGTGGACATGGCGAGCAGGCCCGTGCCGAGTGCCACGAAGAGGCCGACCCCGAGCACGACTCCGGCGTCGACCGGCGCCGCCTGGTCGAGTTCGTGCCGGCCACCGGCGAGGTAGCGGACCGCGAATGCCAGCCCGGCGACCAGGCCACCGGCGAAGCCGCCACCGGGGGCGTTGTGCCCGGAGAAGAGCAGGAAGAGCGAGAAGAGCACCACCGTGTGGAAGATCAGCCGAACGACCACCTCGAAGACGATGGAACGGCTCCGGGTCCGCAGCGTCGGCCCGGCCCGCAGCCAGATCCGCTCGGCACCGGACGGCGGCGCCAGGTCGTCCCGCCGGGGCCGGTCCGGACCGCGTCGCCACTGGAAGATCAGGCTCGCCACCCCGGTCGCCGCGACCACCAGTACCGAGATCTCGCCCACGGTGTCCCAGGCCCGGATGTCGACGAGGGTCACGTTGACGACGTTGCGGCCGTACCCGAAGGAGAGGGCCGGCCCGGGGAACTCTTCCGCGATCGGCGGCGCCCGCCGTGCCCCGGTCGCGGCCACCGCCATCGCGGTGACCACGACCCCGACCGCCACCCCGAGGGCGAGCCGGGTCCACCGGCTGCGCCGCAGCGGTCGCACCGAGAACCGGGGCGGCAGCCGGCGCAGCACCAGCACGAAGACCACGATGGTGACGGTCTCCGCCAGGAACTGGGCCAGCCCCAGGTCGGGCGCACCGTGCAGCACGTACAGCATCGCGGTGCAGTAGCCGGTGACACCGGCGAGGATCACCGCGGTGAGCCGGCGCCGGGCCCGGACGGTGAGCACCGCGGCGACCCCGAGCACCACCCCGACGACGGCCTGGACCGGGTTGTCCGGGAGGCCGATCCTGTCCGGCCACACGCGCACAAGCGCGCCGCCCAGCACCAGGACCAGGGCGATCAGGATGATCCCGAGGTACTGCGGCAGCGAACCCCGCTGCGTCGCACCGGTGAGCAGCACGGCGAACCTGTCGAAGCCCCGGCTCAGCACCTGGTAGGCGGTGTCCCCGTCGAACGGTGCCCGCAGCCGGGCCTGCACCGCGCCCACCCGGTCCCGCAACACGAAGACGAGCAGACCGGTGAACAGGACCAGGATCGACAGGCCCGTCACGAGCCCCGGCACCGGTACGAAGGTGAGCGGGTGCCCGATCGGCCCGAACAGCCGGGGGTAACCGGCGAGCATCCCGCCGACCGGCCCGGCCAGCAGCCCCAGTACCAGCCCGGCGACCGCGAGCAGTGCCGTCGGGGCGAGCAGGACGGTCTCGACCGGGCGGGTCGGGGTCGCCTCCGTGCCGGAGCGACCGAACGCCCCCCAGACGAACCGGGCACTGTAGGCCGTGGTCAGTACGGCGCCGAGGAACAGCGCCGAGAGCACCACCGGGTCACCGGTGAACGCCGTCAGGGCCGACTCCTTGGCGACGAACCCCATCAGCGGCGGTATCCCGGCCATCGAGGCGGCGCCGAGGACGGCGGTCGCGAAGACCAGCGGCATCCGCCGCCACAGCCCGGAGAGCACGGTCAGGTCCCGGGTTCCGGCCCGCCGGTCGACGATCCCGACCACCAGGAACAGGGTCGCCTTGAACAGGGCGTGCCCGAGCAGCATCGCGACGGCGGCGAGCGCGGCGTCCGGGGTGCCGGTACCGGCGAGCACCACCAGCAGCCCGAGCTGGCTGACCGTGCCGTACGCCAGCAGCAGTTTCAGGTCCACCTGACGCAGCGCGGCCCAGCCACCGGCCAGCATGGTGAGGATCCCGGTCACGTAGATCACCGGACGCCACGGGCCGACCTGGGCGTACGCGGGGGCGAGCAGCGCTACCAGGTAGACGCCGGCCTTCACCATCGCCGCCGCGTGCAGGTACGCGCTGACCGGGGTCGGTGCGGCCATCGCCGCCGGCAGCCAGAAGCTGGCCGGGAAGATCGCCGACTTGCTCAGCGCCCCGACCAGGATCAGCACCACCGCGATCCCGAGGTACCCGCCGGGCGGCGGCCGGGCGGCGATCTCGGACCACCGGTACGTGCCGGCGTGCTGGCCGAGCATGATGAAGCCGACGAGCATGACCAGGCCGCCGAGGGTGGTCACCAGCAGCGCCTGGTTCGCCGCCCGCCGGCTGGCCTGCTGCTCGGGGTGGTGCGCGATCAGCAGGTAGGAGAAGACGCTTGTCAGTTCCCAGCAGACGTAGAGCAGCAGCAGGTCGTCGGCGAGCACCACCCCGAGCATGGCTCCGGCGAAGCCGACGAAGACGGCGCCGAACCGGCCGAGCCCGGGCTCGTCGGCATCGAAGTAGCCGACGCAGTAGACAAGCACCAGCGCGCCGATCCCACCGACCAGCAGCACCAGCAACCAGGACAGGGTGGTGACCCGCAGCGCCAGGCCGAGCCCCAGTTCCGGCACCCAGGGGTACGCCTCGACGACGGCACCGCCGTCCCGGACGGCGTCGGCGTACCCGAGCGCCCAGCCGAACGCGCTGGCCGGGGCGAGCGCCAGTGCCAGGAAGGCCCGACGTCCCCACCGACGCACCAGCGCGGGTGCCAGCGCCGCAGCCACCAGGTGCAGCGCCAGCAGCATCAGCATGCGTACTCCAGGTGGTGTCGACACGGTCCGGCCGCGAGGACGCGGGCTCAGACAGATCACACGCCAGAGCCGGGCTGGACGTGCGAAATCGCCCGAAACCACCCGAGCGGGGCCGGCGGATCCGGTGAAAGATCCGGAGTCAGTCAGTCGACGGGTCGGAACCCGGACGAGTGGTGATCACGAACATGATCGCTGTCAGCCGACGGTGCACGGCGAGTCGGCGCTCTGCGCCGAAGCCGGATCGAGCAGGGCCGGCGCGGTGCCCCGGGCCCGGCGGGTGCGGGCGGCGGTCCCCTCCGGCACCTCCGGTGTGGAGGGTACGACCAGGTCGGCCCGCCCGAGCTGCCGAACCACCTGGTTGATCACCTGCTGGGCGGCGGCGAGGGATCGCCGGGGCAGCACCCGGCCGTGCGCCTGGCGGCGCAGCACCAGGGCGTGCACCGCGGCCCGGACCCGGGCCCGGTCCGCCGCGCTGGCGGTGGCGGTGGCCGCGACCAACTGGCGGAGGGAGTCGACGAGCCGCTCGGCCAGTTCGAGGTCGGCGCCGCGCAGGCCGGCCCGCGCCACGGTCAGGTAGGCGTCGACCCGGCGGGTCAACACATCCGTTGCGGCGGGGACGTCGCGCGGGTCGCCGGTCATCCGTACCCCCTTGGCGCCGAGCTTGGGTTTCGGAGAAGTTACTGTAGGTTGCACATCATTCGCAAGCAGTTAAGTGAGACTTAGCCCTCATCTCAGGCGAAAACAACGATCAACCGGTCATGCGGACAACCGTTCCGGTGAACCTGTCGGACCGACCGGGCACGATGGGTCGGTGAGCGATGTGCTGGCGAGGTTCGGCGCGGCGACCCGGGAGTGGTTCGACGCCGCGTTCGCCGCACCCACCGACGCGCAGGCCGGAGCGTGGCGGACGGTCGGCGCCGGCCAGAACGCCCTGGTGGTCGCCCCAACCGGCTCCGGCAAGACCCTGGCCGCGTTCCTCTGGTCGCTGGACCGGCTGACCCGGGAGCAGGCTCCGGCCGACCCCCGGCAGCGCTGCCGGGTGCTCTACGTCAGCCCGCTCAAGGCGCTCGCCGTCGACGTCGAACGCAACTTACGCACCCCGCTCACCGGCATCCGGCAGGCGGCGTCCCGGTTGGGGCTTCCGCCGCCCGAGATCACCGTCGGGATGCGCACCGGCGACACCCCGGCCGACGAGCGGCGGGCGTTCGCGCGTACCCCGCCGGACATCCTGATCACCACGCCGGAGTCGCTCTTCCTGCTGCTCACCTCCGCCGCCCGGGACTCGCTGCGCGGCGTGCAGACGGTGATCGTGGACGAGGTGCACGCGGTCGCCGGCACCAAGCGCGGCGCCCACCTGGCGCTCTCCCTGGAGCGGCTCGACGCCCTGCTGCCCGCTCCCGCACAGCGGATCGGGCTCTCCGCGACCGTACGCCCGATCGACGCCACCGCGCGGTTCCTCGGCGGCGCCCGGCCGGTGACCGTGGTGCAGCCGGAGACCGCGAAGACCATCGAGGTCAGCGTGCAGGTGCCGGTCGAGGACATGACCCGGCTGGACGAGCAGGAGGCGCCGGAGGACGAGTTCGGCACCCCGCGCCGGGCGTCGATCTGGCCGGCGGTCGAGGAACGCGTCTACGACCTGGTCCGGTCGCACCGGTCGACCATCGTCTTCACCAACTCGCGACGCGGTGCCGAGCGGCTCTGCGCCCGGCTCAACGAACTCGCCGCCGACGAGGCCGAGCTGGCCACCGGCGGCGACGGCGGCGGCACGACCGGCGGCGACCGGGGCGCGACCGGCGGCGACGCGACCCGTCGCGTCGGTGCGGAACCGCCGGCCCGGCCCGGGGCGCCGGCCCGGCTGCCGGCGGAGATCATGGCGCAGTCCGGGGCGGCCACCGGGGCGGCGACGGTGATCGCCCGGGCGCACCACGGCAGCGTCTCGCGGGAGGAGCGCCGGCACATCGAGGAGGCGCTCAAGTCCGGCCAGTTGCCGGCGGTGGTCGCCACCTCCAGCCTGGAGCTCGGCATCGACATGGGCGCCGTCGACCTGGTGGTGCAGATCGAGGCCCCGCCGAGCGTCGCCGCCGGCCTGCAACGGGTCGGTCGGGCCGGGCACCAGGTCGGCGCGGTCTCCCGGGGTGTGGTCTTCCCGAAACACCGGGGCGACCTGCTCTCCTGTGCCGTGGTGGCGGAGCGGATGACCGAGGGCGCCATCGAGGAGCTGCACTATCCGCGCAACCCGCTGGACGTGCTCGCCCAGCAGATCGTGGCGATGGTCGCACTTGACGAGTGGCGGGTCGCCGACCTGACCGCGCTGGTCCGGCGCGCCGCACCCTTCGCCGAGCTGCCCGACTCGGCCCTGCACGCCGTACTCGACATGCTCTCCGGGCGCTATCCGTCCACCGCCTTCGCCGAACTGCGTCCCCGGTTGGTCTGGGACCGCGCCGCCGACCTGCTCACCGGCCGTCCCGGCGCGCAGCGGCTGGCGGTGACCAGTGGCGGCACCATCCCCGACCGGGGGCTCTTCGGGGTCTTCCTGGCCGGTGCCGAACGAGCTGCAAGGGTGGGTGAGCTGGACGAGGAGATGGTCTACGAGTCCCGGGTCGGCGACGTCTTCCTGCTCGGCTCGTCGTCCTGGCGGATCGAGGACATCACCCCGGACCGGGTACTCGTCTCACCCGCACCCGGGCAGGCGGCCCGGATGCCGTTCTGGAAGGGCGACCAGCTCGGCCGCCCGGTGGAGCTGGGCCGGGCGCTCGGCAACCGGCTGCGCGGCCTGGTCCGGGCCGACGACGAGGGGGCCCGCGCCGCGCTGCGCTCCGGCGGGCTGGACGACTGGGCCGCCGGCAACCTGGTGGCATACCTGCGCGAGCAGCAGGCCGCCACCCGTTCGGTACCGGACGACCGGACGGTGCTGGTGGAGCGCTTCCGCGACGAGCTGGGCGACTGGCGGTTGGCGGTGCACTGCGTGCTCGGCGCCCGGGTCAACGGGCCGTGGGCGCTGGCCATCGCCCGCCGGCTCGCCGAGCGCTACGGGGTCGACGCCCAGGTGGTCCCCTCCGACGACGGCATCGTCGTCCGGCTGCCGGACACCGCCGACGATCCGCCCGGCGCCGAGCTTGTCGCCTTCGACCCCGACGAGATAGCCGCGCTGGTGGAGGAGTCGGTGGGCGGGTCCGCCCTGTTCGCCGCCCGGTTCCGGGAGTGCGCCGCCCGCGCCCTGCTGCTGCCCCGCCGCGACCCGCGCCGCCGTCAGCCGCTCTGGCAGCAGCGCCAGCGCGCCGCCCAACTGCTCGACGTCGCCCGGGAGTACGCCGACTTCCCGATCACCCTGGAGGCGGCGCGGGAGTGCCTCCAGGACGTCTTCGACCTGCCCGGCCTGGTGGCGCTGATGCGGGAGGTGGCCGCCCGCAAGGTACGCCTGGTCGAGGTGGAGACTCCCCGGCCGTCGCCGTTCGCCCGCTCGCTGCTCTTCGGCTATGTAGGCGCCTTCCTCTACGAGGGCGACGCCCCGCTGGCCGAGCGGCGGGCCGCCGCCCTGGCGCTCGACTCGGCCCTGCTCGGCGAGTTGCTCGGTCGGGTCGACCTGCGGGAGCTGCTCGACCCGACGGTGGTGGCCGAGACCGAGCGGCAGCTGCGCTGGCTGACCGAGCAGCGCCGCCCCCGGGACGCCGAGGACGCGGTCGAACTGCTCCGGCTGCTCGGTGACCTCTCCGACGACGAGTTGGCCGAGCGCGGGGTCGTTCCGGACTGGCTGACCGGGCTGGCGCAGACGCGGCGGATCCTCCGGGTCCGGGTCGCCGGGCAGGAGCGCTGGATCGGCGTCGAGGACGCCGGCCGCTACCGGGACGCGCTCGGGGTGGCACTGCCGGTCGGGGTGGCACAGGCGTACCTCGAACCGGTGGCCGACCCGCTCGGCGATCTCGTCGCCCGGTACGCCCGCACGCACGGACCCTTCGCCGCCGGCACCTGCGCGGCCCGGTTCGGCCTCGGGGTCTTCGTGGTGGAGCAGACGCTGCGCCGGCTCGGTGCCGACGGACGGGTCGTCTCCGGCGAGTTCTCCCCGACCGGTGCCGGGCCGGAGTGGTGCGACGCCGAGGTGTTGCGCCTGCTGCGCCGCCGATCCCTGGCCGCGCTGCGCCGGGAGATCGAGCCGGTGCCGGCCCGGACCCTGGCCACCTTCCTGCCGCGCTGGCAGCAGGTCGGCGCGGCGGCCCGGGGTGTCGAGGCGGTCGCCGCCGTGGTGGAACAGTTGCAGGGGGCCGCCGTGCCGGCGTCCGCGCTGGAGAGCCTGGTGCTGCCCGCCCGGGTCGCCGACTACTCCCCCGGCTATCTCGACGAACTCTGCGCCAGCGGCGAGGTGGTGTGGGCGGGTTCCGGCGCGATCGGCCGGGGCGACGGCTGGGTCACCCTGGCCTACGCCGACAGCGCCGCCCTGCTGTTGCCACCGCCGGACGAGGCGCTGGCGCTGACCCCGCTGCACGAGGCGGTGCTGAGCGCCCTCGGCGAGGGGCAGGCACTGTTCTTCCGATCGCTTGCCGAACGGGTCGCCACCGACGAGCGGGTCACCGGCTCCGGTGCCGGCCCGATCGACGACGCGGCGCTGATCGGGGTGGTGTGGGAGCTGGTCTGGGCCGGTTGGCTGACCAACGACACCCTCGCACCGCTGCGTGCCGTACTCGGCGGCGGGGGTGCGCACCGGCCGCGTACCGGTGCGCCCCGGACCCGCTACCGGCGGCCGGGTCGCCCCGCACTGCCGGCCCGGGGCGGGCCACCGACGGTCGCCGGGCGCTGGTCCCGGCTTCCCGAGCGGGACGTCGACCCGACCCGTCGGGCTGCCGCGCTCGCCGACGTACTGCTGGAGCGGCACGGGGTGGTGACCCGGGGAGCGGTGGTCGCCGAGGGCGTCTCCGGCGGCTTCGCCGCGGTCTATCCGGTGCTCTCCGCGCTGGAGGAGCGCGGAGCGGCCCGCCGTGGCTACTTCGTCGAGGGGCTCGGTGCGGCACAGTTCGCCGTACCCGGGGCGGTGGACCGGCTGCGGGCGCTCGCCGAGCCGGAGGAGTTGCGCCGTCGGGGCGGCGGTGCACGGGTGCTTGCCGCCACCGACCCGGCGAACCCGTACGGCGCCGCGCTGCCCTGGCCGGCCCGGGTGGTCGACTCCGGCGACGGCACTGTCGTACCCGACGCCGGCCCCGGCGGTGCGGCGACCGGCGGCTCGGCGCACGGCTCCGCCTCGCACGGTGGTTCGGGGCACGGCGGCTCGGGGCACGGTGGTTCGGCGACCGGGCATCGGGCCGGGCGTAAGGCGGGTGCGCTTGTGGTGCTTGTGGACGGCACGCTGGTGCTCTATGTCGAACGCGGCGGCCGGACCCTGCTCTCGTTCAGTGCCGACACCGGGGCGCTGGCCGCCGCCGCCCAGGCGCTCGCCTCGGCGGTCGGCTCCGGCGCGCTCGGCGCCCTGGCGGTGGAGCGCGCCGACGGCGCCTCGGTGCACGCCTCGCCGCTGCGCGACGCGCTCACCTCCGCCGGTTTCCGGGCCACACCGCGCGGGTTGCGGCTGCGCGGCTGATCGGGACGAGCGAGCGGGCGGACGTACCCACCCCCACTGACATTCTGAGCAGGTTAGGCTAACCTAACGGGACGTCGCTCGCCGTACGTACCTGTCGGCGTCGTGTACCGAGAGGTTGGCCGAATGACCGAGCTTTCCACCGCACCGTCGCTCGTCGCCCCGTGGCGGCTCTTCCCCGCCGAGGTCGTCCGGCTGCACCGGCTCAGCCCGTCCTTCCTCCGGGTGACCTTCACCGGCGACGACTTCGACACCTTCGCCGACCCGGGCTACGACCAGCGGATCAAACTCGTCTTCCCGGTACCGGTGCACGGCTTCCGCCACCTGCCGGAGGGCACCGACTGGTACCCGCGCTGGCGGGCCCTCCCCACCGAGCTGCGCAACCCGTTCCGCACCTACACCACCCGGGCCGTACGCCGGGAGGCCCGCGAGGTCGACGTGGACATCGTGTTGCACCCGGACGGCGGCGCGTACGGCGCACACGGTCCCGCGGCCCGCTGGGCGTTCGCCGCCGCTCCGGGCGACCAGATCATGATCATGGGGCCGGACCACGGCTACCTCGGTGACCACGGCGGCCGGGAGTTCCAGCCCGCACTGGCCTCCCGCACCCTGCTGCTGGTCGGAGACGAGACGGCGGTACCGGCGATCGCCGCGATCGTCGAACGACTGCCCGCACACAGCCGGGGCGAGGTACTGCTGGAGGTGCCGGAGCCGGCGGACGTACTCGACCTGCCGGCCCCGCCGCTGGTGGACGTGCACTGGCTGCCCCGCTCGGGTGCGGCGCACGGCAGCCTGCTGGTTCCGGCCGTCCGGGCCGCCGCCGAACGGCTGCTGCCGACGGACCGGCCGGCCGAGCGTGACGCTTCGGACGAGGCCGTCGACGACGAACTCTGGGAGGTACCCGTCGGCCTGTCGGGCGGCGGGCACTACGCCTGGCTGGCCGGCGAGTCCGGGGTGATCCGGACGCTGCGCCGGTACCTCGTCTCCGAGCGTGGTCTCGACCGCGAGTCGGTCGCCTTCATGGGCTACTGGCGGCTCGGCAGGGCGGACGACGCGGCCTGAGCACGGCCGCACCGCCGCACCGCCGCGCCCTGCGATCGCAGGAGTTCGAGCGGACCGGGCGCCGGATCCGCGCGCGCCCCGGCTCAGAGCCGGGGCGCCACCTCGGCGGCGATCAGGTCGAGGTGGTCCAGGTCGGCGATGTCGAGCACCTGGAGGAAGATCCGGCTGGCGCCGAGTTCGGCGTACCTCTGGATCTGCTCGACGACCTGCTCCGGGGTGCCGGCGACGCCGTACGAGGTCCGCATCTCCTCCGGATCGCGGCCGATCGCCTCGCCCCGGCGGCGTACCTCGGCGTCCGACCGCCCACAGAGCACGGAGAGCGCGGCGGAGAGCACCAGCGGGTCACGCCCGGACTCCGCCCGACCGGCCCGCTCGGCGGCCTCGGCCACCGCCGTGTAACTGCGGGCCACCTGGTCGGCCGGGCTGAACGGCACGTTGAACTCGTCGGCGAACCGGGCGGCCAGCATCGGGGTACGCCGCAGCCCCTTGCCACCGACGATCACCGGTACCGCCGGCGACTGCACCGGCTTCGGCAGCGCCGGTGAGTCAGCCAGCTGGTAGTACTTCCCCGAGTAGTCGAAGGTGTCGCCGACCGGGGTGGCCCACAGCCCGGTGACCACCTCCAGTTGTTCGGTGAGCCGGTCGAACCGCTCGGCGGGCGACGGGAACGGGATGCCGTACGCCTGGTGTTCCTCCTCGAACCAGCCGGTGCCGAGACCCAGCTCGACCCGGCCGCCGCTCATCTCGTCCACCTGCGCGACGCTGATCGCCAGCGGTCCCGGCAGCCGGAACGTCGCCGAGGTGACGAGCGTGCCGAGCCGGATCCGGGAGGTCTGCACCGCCAGGGCGGCCAGGGTCAGCCAGGCGTCGGTCGGTCCGGGCAGCCCGCTGCCGCCCATCGTCAGGTAGTGGTCGGAGCGGAAGAAGCCGTCGAACCCGCACTCCTCGGTGTGCCGGGCGATCCGGAGCAGATCCCGGTAGCTGGCACCCTGCTGCGGTTCGGTGAAGATACACAGGCGCATACAGTTACCTTGCCAGGCGCCTCGGGGGAGGGACGGACAGGTGTCGCAACTGCGGGTACGCCCCGCCGGGCCGGACGACCGGCCGGCGATCGACGCGCTGCACGACCGGGAGTGGGGCGGGCCGTACGTGATCGGCCACGACGTCCGCTACGACCTGCGCGAGCTGCCCGTCCTGGTCGCGGTCGACGGCGCGGGTGGAGTCTGCGGAGCCCTGGCCTGGCACCTGGACGGCACCGGGCTGGAGGTGGTCAGCATCGTGGCCGACAGGCCCGGCACCGGGATCGGCACCGCCCTGCTGGCCGGCGCGGCACAGACCGCCCGGGCAGAGGGTGCGGATCACCTCTGGCTGATCACCAGCAACGACAACCTGCGGGCGCTGCGCTTCTATCAGCGGCGCGGCCTGCGGATCGTCGCCGTCGATCCGGGCGCTGTCGACCGGGCCCGGCTGCGCAAGCCGAGCATCCCGACGATCGGCGCCGACGGCATCCCGCTGCACGACGAGCTGCGCCTCGAACTCCGGCTGGCGCCGGCCGGCGCCGGCACACCGGCCTGACGCCCGCCTCCGTCCGTCCGCCTCCGTCGCGGTCGCCTCGGGGTTCGGACGAGGCCGTCGACGACGAGGTGTGTGCGGTGCCGATCAAGCGGCGGGCACTGCGCCTGGCCGGCCGGCGAGTCCGCGTCAGCGCACGTCGACGCCGTGCAGCAGCCCGTCCTGGTCGCCGACCAGGAGCAGGTCACCGACGACGACCGGCGGGCTGTAGCAGTACCCGGTGGTGGTCAACTGCAGGCGGGTCCGGACCGACCCGGTGTCGAGGTCGAACGCGACGAGCAGGCCGGTGGTGGTCGGGGTCCACGCCACGGAGCGGTGGATCGCCGCGCCGGTGCTGACCGGACGCGCACCGAGTGCGGTGGTCCACCGGGCCACTCCGGTGTCCGGGTCGACCCGGGCCGCGGTACGCCCTCCGTCGTCGAACATCAGCACGTCGCCGTCGGCGAGCAGCAGCTTGGGGGCGTAGATGTAGGAGCCGTTGATCGACCAGCGCTGCTGCCCGGTGACGGGATCGAGGGCGAACGCCCCGGCCACGGTGGAGACCAGGACCAGCCCGTTCGGCAGTACCTCCAGGTTGTCCGCCCACGGGCCGTAGATGAGCCGGCTGTAGGCGGTGGCGCGCTCGGTGGTGGAGAACGACCACCGGACGGCGCCGGTGGCGGCGTCGTGGGCGTAGACGTTGCCGTCCCCGGCGCCGGCGTAGACCCGGATGCCGTCACTTGCCGCGCGCCCGGCGAACATGCCGGCACCGGGCACGCTCCACACCCGGGCGCCGGTGCGGGCGTCGATCGCCTGTCGGGTCTCGCCGGCGGCGAAGACGACCAGGGTACGACCGGCCACGCTGGTCACCAGCGGACTGCCCAGCACCGGGGCGCCGGCCCGGTAGGCGAACCTGCGCCGGCCGGTGAACGGGTCGAGGGCGTAGAGGTGCTGGTCGTCCGAGGGCACGTAGACGGTCCGGCCGTCGGGGGCGAACGCCGGACGGCCGTGCACCGGGCCGAGCATCGTCCGCCAGCTCTGGCGCAGTCCGTCGCGGTCGGGTCGGGCGCCGAGCACGGTGCCGTCGGTGGTGGTGGCGATCAGCAGTCCGTCCCGGGCGGCCAGGCCGGCCTGCACCGGTGCACCGAGCTGTTCGCGCCAGCGCAGCCGCCGCCGGGGGTCGGGGAGGGCGAACGTACGGGTCTGCTCGTACCAGGCACCGCCGGGGTCGGTGACCCGTACGGTCATCCGATGCTCGCCGGGCGGCAACGCGGCGATGTCCAGGCCGGCGCTGAACCGGCGGCCGGAGTCGTCGGCGGCGAGGTCCCGCCACTGGCCGGGGTCCTTGAGCCCGTACGTGTGCTGCGGATAGAGCTGTGCCTGCACGCTGGCCGCCCCGGCATGCCGCGAGAGGCGCACCGAGACCGCCAGAGTCGAGGCGGCCGGGGTGAGCGAGAGTGCCTGGGGCCGCTGCGCGAGGGCGGTCCGCGTGCCGTCGAGCGGGATCTCCAGCACCGGCCGGGTCTCGGCACTGCCGTCGGCTGCCCGCTGCACCGCCGTGATCCGCAGCGCCGAGCCGCCCCGTCCGGACGTACGCTCCACCCAGTAGTAGATCGGTGCCCCGCGGGTGTCGTCGACCGCGAACTGGGTCAACCCGTTGAACCGCTGGACCTGTTCGGCGTGCACGTGCCCGGCGAACACGGCCCGTACGTTGTAGCGGTCCAGGAGCCCCAGCAGCCGTTCCTGGTCGTTGACGAAGTAGTTGTCACCGCCGAACGGGAAGTGGCAGAGCAGCACGATCGGCACGCCGGCCGGTACCCGGGCAAGGTCCCGGGTCAGCCAGGCGATACCGGACTCGCCGAAACCGCCCGGCTCCTGGAGCAGGTGGCTGGGGTCCAGTGCCACGAAGTGCAGGCCGGCGTGGTCGAAGGAGTACCGGCTCGGCCCGAACAGCGCGCGGTAGCGCGCACCTGCGGTGCCGTCCCACCGCCAGTCGTGGTTGCCGGGAACGTGCCGGATCCGGGGGCGCAGGGCCGCCGGGATGGTGCTCAGATAGGTGTCGTACTCGGCCACCGAGCCGTGCTCGACGATGTCGCCGACGTGACAGACGATCGGCGGGTTCGCCGCGGCCATGTGCTGGTAGACCCAACTCACGATCCCGGTCCGCTCGGGGATGTCCACATCGATCTGGGTGTCGCCGAGGAGCGCGAAGCCGGACGGTGCGGAGCCGCCTGGCCGGGACGGGCCGGCGGCCGTCGGTGCGCCGAGGGCGGGCGAGCCGCCGACCGCAGCCCCGGCGGCCACCGCGGCTGCCGTACCCGCGCCAAGCCGGAGGATCCGGCGGCGGTCCAGCCGGAGGTGGTCATGGTCGCGGGCGGGCATCGATGACATGGTCCGTTCCTTCCGGCCGTCCTCCAAAGTGCCGGTGAGCCTGGCACGGGCCCGAGTTACCGATCAAGGTCTGCCGGGCGAACCGACGACGATCTCGTCGGAAACCGTCAAACATGGCCGGCGGGGTGTCGGCACCTTGCATCCGCGCCGGTCACCGGCTCGGCGGGCCGGGGTGCGGCGGTCCGTCAGGGCCGGGGCGCGGCAGTGCTTCAGGGCCGGGGTGCGGCGGTCCGTCAGGGCCGGGGCGCGGCAGTGCTTCAGGGCCGGGGTGCGGCAGTGCTTCAGGTTCCGGCCTGGCCGTGCTCGGGTTCCGGCGCGGGCAACACCATCCCGGCCCGCTTGACGGAACGGAGCGCGACCGCGACGTCGGCGTGCTGGAGGCCGGGGAGCTGGCCGATCGTCTCGGAAAGGAAGTCGTAGAGGCCGCTGTCGCTGGCCAGCGCGATCTCGCCGCAGAGGTTCCGGTCTCCGGTCGTCGCGGCGATCATGAGTACGGCGGGGTGCGCGGCGAGGAGTTCACCGGCCTGCCCGAGCTGGGTGGGATTCACGTTGAGCGAGACGAAGGCGTTCACCGGGAGCCCGACCACGGCGGGCTCGACAAGCGTCCGCATCCGGAGGAAGCCGGCGGACATCATCGCCTCGGCCCGCCGCCGTACCGTGACCGGGCTCGCGCCGCACCGCTCGGCCAACTGCTGCCAGCCCTGGCGGCCGTCCCGGGTCAGACCGGCGACGATCGCCTCGTCCAACGGGCTCAGCCGGGCCGGAGGTACGGTCGGCACCTGCTCGTTCCACTGGTCCATCCGCTGGTCGCGTAGCCGGTCGACCACGTCGGGAGGGAGCAGGCTCGGGCTCCAGCCGTGCGGTGTGGAGAACCTGCGGATCACCTGGTTGCTCCAGACCGCGAGGATGCCGTCCAAACCGGGCAGTTGGTCGAACATGAGCCTGCGCAGGTGCTCGTTCGAGGTGTAGGAGACCTCCGCCACGCACTCGACGCTGCCGGTGACCAGCTTGACCGATCCGCTCTCCGACCACCGGGCCAGGTGCTCGGCCGACCGGTTGGCGGTGCCCGGCCGGCAGCGCAGCCGGACGAAGAGCGATCGCGCCCGCCGGGTCGTCTCGCTGTCCATCACCCCGATCACCCGGACGGCCCCGCTGCGCATGAGTCGCGGCAGCCGGCGGGAGACGGTCGCCTCCGAGGTGAAGACCGCCTCGCCGATCTGCGCGTGGGTAGCCCGCGGATGCGCGAGCAGAGCGCCGATGATCCGTCGATCGAGTGCGTCCAACAAAGCCCCATACCCATCACTTTGACGCGATGCCATGCTGAAGTCTTGCATTCAGCCTCGAAAAGTTGACACTCTACCTCGCGGCTCCGCAGACTCGCGCTCACCTTCCAACGGGTGAGGAGACAGCGAATGGCGCTTCCCGTCAAGCGACGGTACGCGGTCCGGGCCACTGCGGCGGCGACGATCGCGCTGCTCGCGGCCGTCGCGGTGCCGGCGACCCCGACACCGGCATCCCCGTCCCCGTCCTCGTCGGCACCGCTGGCGCGCTCCGCGCAGCACGTTGTTTTGTTTGACTTCGATGGATTTGACCCACGTTTCATCCACGGCCGGTACGCCGGACTGGCGGAGTTGCCGAACCTTCGGGCGCTGATCGAGGAGGGCTCGTACGGCGTCGCCGACGGCTCCTTCTCGTCGTACTCGAACTCGTCACGGGCGACGACGGCCACCGGCACGTACCCGAGCACCCACCGCAACACCGGCTACTACTACAACGTGGAGACCGGTCGGACCGTCTCCCAGGAGCGTCACATCGAGCCCGGCGTCGAGACGATCGCCCAGTCGCTGCGGCGCCAGGACCGCACCGCCGCCTACCTCCAGTGGTACGTCGTGCAGAACTACGGCGCCACCTTCGGCGACCCCGCCGCCCTCTACACCCAGCCGGGCGGAAACTGCCAGACCCGCGCCGACCAGGCGATCGCGCTGCTGCGTGGAGAGCCGGTCGACTCCGGCGGCACGATTGTCGACCCGGTGCGGATCCCGGATCTGATCACGGTCTACTGCGACGACGTCGACGCGGCGCTGCACGCCGACGGGTTCTCCGCCGCCGGCCTGCCGGAAGCGCTGGCCCGGGTGGACGCCCAGATCGGGCGGGTCCGGGAAGCCGTCCGGGAGGCGGGCATCCTGGACGAGACGGCGTTCGTGCTGACCGCCGACCACGGCGCCCGGGACTGGACCGTCCCGCTGCTGCCCGAGGTCGTCGACCGGCTGACCGGGACAGGGCTGACTGTCGAGGTCATCCCCACTCCCGGCGGCGTACCGGACCCGGCGAGCGAGATCGTCGTCGCGGCGGCGCCGCGTACCGCCGACATCACCCTCCGGGGCCGGGCGGACACCCCGGCGCAGGCCCGGAACATCGCCCGGATCATCCGTGCCATTCCCGGCATCGCCGCCGTCTACGACGAGCGGGACCTGCGCCGGATGAGGGCCAGTGACAAGCTCGGTGACCTGGTCGTCGAGCCGATCGAGCCGTACCACCTCTCCACGCTCACCGACGGTGAGCCCCGCGCCTCGCACGGCGGCCTGGCCGAGGCGCGCGTGCCGCTGGTGCTCTCCGGTGCCGGGATCCGGGCCGGTGTCCCGCTGCACGGCGTCGGCCTGGTCGACGTGGCCGCCACCATCAGTGCCCTGCTCGGCGTGCGGCCGCCGACGACCTCCCAGGGGCAAGCCATCCGCCGAGCACTCGAACGGTACTGACCGGGCCGGGCTCTGCCGCCGACCCGGCTCCGATCCCAACGCAGATCTAGGAGATGACAACATGACCCAGCCGATCAGGCGCGGGTACGCGGCGGCGGTCGCCGCCGCGGTCGCGCTCACCCTGGTCGCCGGCTGCGGCGGCTCCGACGAGTCGGATGCGGGCGACGGCATCAAAGTCTGGACGCCGCAGACGACCCCGGAACGGGTCGCGGCGCAGCAGGAGGTGGCGGCCCGGTTCACCGAGAAGACCGGCATCGCCGTGCAGGTCGTACCGCTGGCCGAAGCCGACCAGGGGCAATCGCTGGTGACCGGTGCCGCCTCCGGCGACGTACCCGACGTGATCCTGCACAGCTCCGCCTCGACGTCCGCCTGGCGCAATCAGGGGCTGCTGGACACGAAGGCGGCGCAGCAGGTCGTCGACGACCTCGGTGCCGCCACCTTCAACCAGAACGCCCTGACCGCCTTCAGTCTCGACAACGAGGTCGGCGCCGTGCCGAGTGACGGCTGGGCGCACCTGCTCGTCTACCGCAAGGACCTCTTCCAGGCCGCCGGGGTCAAGGTGCCGACCAACCTGGCGGAGGTGGCGCAGGCCGCCACCACGATGAAGGGGACCGGGGTGACCGGGATCGCCCTCGGCACCCAGACGGGCACCGCCTCGGGCACCGAGGCGATCTACTCGATGTTCCAGAGTGCCGGCTGCGAACTGGTCAGCGACGGCAAGGTCACGATCGACTCGGCCGAGTGCACCCGGGCGGCCGAACTGTTCAAGGTGCTGCGGGACTCCAGCGTGCAGGGGGACTTCGACGTGACCAGCGCGCGGGCGGCGTACCTCGCCGGGCGCGCCTCGATGCTGCTCTTCTCGACCCACATCCTCGACGAGTTGGCGGGCCTGGACCCGGCGAACCCGGCGACCTGCCCGCAGTGCAAGGGCGACCCGGCGTTCCTCGCCAAGAACTCCGGCTTCATCACGGTGCTCGACCGCAACCACCCCGCCCAGTACGGTGCGACGCTCGGTTACGGCATCCCGGAGGGCGCACACACGTCCGAGGCGCAGCAGTACATCAAGTTCGTGCTGGAGGAGGGCTACGCCGACACCCTCGGCTCGGCCACCGAAGGGCGGATCCCGCTGCGTAACGGTACCGCCGCAGAACCGAACGCCTATCTCGACGCGTGGGGCAAGCTCGGAATCGGTCCGCAGCGCAAGCAGTCCGTCGCCGAGCTGTACGGCCCGGAGATGGTCACCGCGATCCGGGACGGTGTGAACGCCATCCGGCTGTGGGGAATGGGCACCAAGGACTCGCCGCTGGCCGGCGCGGTCACCGCGCAGGGCACCCTCGCGCAGTTCCTGGAGCGGCTCTACGGCGGCACGCCGCCGGCCGAGGTGACCAAGGCGATGGCCGAGGAGGTCAGGAAGGTCCAGTCCGAGCTGTGAAGACACCGACAGCCCGGACCTCCCGTTGGGAGCGGCTCAGCCGTTCCCAACGGGAGAACCTCAACGGCCAACTCCTGACCGGCCCGTCACTGCTGCTGGTCACCCTGGTCGTCCTGCTCCCGTTCGTCCTGGTCGTGGTCTTCGCCCTCTCGGACACGCGCCTGATCGACATCCCGAGGTTGTCGCCGTCCAGCATCGAATGGAGCCTCGACAACTTCCGGGACGCGGCACGCTCGGAGTCGTTCTGGGACGCGCTCTGGACCACGATCGCCTACGCCGGCCTGACCACCGTCGGATCGATCGGGGTCGGCCTGGCTCTCGCGCTCGCCCTGCGGCGCCCGTTCCGCGGGCGAGGGCTGGTCCGGGCGCTGCTGCTGATCCCGTACGTGCTGCCGGTCATCGCGGCGGCGACGATCTGGCGCACCATGCTCAACCCGCAGTACGGCATCGTCAACGCGGTGGGCCAGGAGTACCTCGGCTGGCAGAACCCGATCGGCTTCCTCAGCACCACGTCGGCAGACCTGGCCGGGATACCGGTGCCGGTGTCGCTGCTCGTCGTCATCTGTTTCGAGATCTGGAAGTCCTTCCCGCTCGCCTTCCTGTTCATCACCGCCCGGCTGCAGAGCGTGCCCGGCGAGATCGAGGAGGCCGGGGCGCTGGACGGTGCCTCCGGCGGGCAGAGCCTGCGTCACCTCGTCCTCCCCCAGTTGCGGGGGGTCATCCTGCTCCTGCTGTTGCTGCGCTTCATCTGGTCGTTCCAGAACTTCAACGACATCTACCTGCTGACCGAGGGTGCCGGCGGCACCCAGGTCATGGCGATCAAGGTCTACACGGAGCTGGTCACCAGGGCCGACATCGGCAGCGCTGCGGCGTACGGGCTGTTGATGTCGCTGATCCTGAGCGTGCTGCTCGCCGGCTACGTGCTGCTGTCCCGACGCAGGGAGCCGATGTGAACGGCAGCGGCCCGTCGGGGCCCCGCGGCACGGCCACGAACCGAGGAGGCTCCCGGTGAGTTCACCGATGCGGCCGTCACGTCCGGCCACCGTCCTGCGGTGGACCCTCATCGCGGTCGCCGTCGCCTGCAGCGTCGGACCGGTGCTCTACGGGGTACTGCTGTCGCTGCGCCCGTACTCGACCGCCCTGCTGGACCCGCTCGACGTCGTTCCCGGGCTGACCGAGATAGACCTGTCCAGTTACGTCACGGCGATGAAGGACGAGTCCGCCGGCGGATTCGGGCTCGGCCGGTTCGCGCTCAACTCGCTGCTGGTCGCCGTCGCCACCGTCGTCGTGTCGATCGTCGCGTGCATCTTCGGGGCGTACGCGGTCGCCCGGCTCCGGTACCGGGGTCGCCGCGTCACCAGCGCGATCATCCTCGGTGTCTATCTGTTCCCGGGCATCGTGCTCGCGGTCCCGAAGTTCGTCATCCTGAGCCGGCTCGGGTTGACCGGGTCACTGGTCGGACTGCTGATCGTCTACGTCGCCGCCACCGTCCCGGTCGCGCTGTACATGATGCGCAACTACTTCCTCGCCCTGCCGGAGAGCGTCGAGGAGGCGGCCCTGCTCGACGGCTGCTCGCTGCCGACGATGCTGCGGAAGGTGGTGTTGCCGATCGCCCTACCCGGCGTCGTGGCGACGGCAATCTACGTCTTCATGATCGCCTGGAACGAGTACTTCTACGCACTGCTCTTCCTCGTCCAGGACCGTCCGCTGTGGACGGCACCACTCGGGCTGTCCCAGCTCACCGACTTCCAGGTGCCGGTGACCGTGCTGCTGGCCGGCTCCATCGCGGTGACCGTACCGGTCATCGTGATCTTCTTCCTCGCCCAGCGCTACATCGTCACCGGCCTCACCTCGGGAGCGGACCGGTGAGCCCGGAAAGCATGCCGGTGACTTCGGAAAGGAACCCGGTGACCTCGGAAAGGATGATCGACGTGGCAGGCCCGGTGCCGTCGGGAACACGTCCGTTACGACTGCTGGTGCTCGGCGCGGGAGGGCGGGGCGCGCACGCGTACGCCCGGTGGTGCCTGGAGCACCCGACCGAGGCCCGGGTCGTCGCGGTCGCCGACCCCGACCTGGAGCGCCGCGACCGGTTGGGCGACGCGCACGCCGTCCCGCACTCCCGACGGTTCACCGACTGGCGGCAGGCGCTCTCGGTGCCCGGACCGTGGGACGGGGTCATCGTCGCGACACCGGACCGCGACCACGTGGAACCCACGCTCCGCGCCCTCGAGCTGGGCCGGCACGTCCTGCTGGAGAAGCCGATCGCACCGACGCCGGAAGAGGTGCACCGGCTCACGGTCGCGGCCCGGCACAGCAGCGGCACGGTCACCGTCGCCCATGTGCTCCGCTACACCCCGTTCTTCCGTACCCTCCGCCGCCTGCTCGACGAGGGGCGCATCGGCCAGCTACAGGGCATCTCGCACATCGAGAACATCGCCTACTGGCACTTCGCGCACAGCTACGTACGCGGCAACTGGCACCGCGCCGACCAGTCCAGCCCGATGCTGCTGGCGAAGGCGTGCCACGACATCGACATCCTCCGGTGGCTGGTCGGCGCACCGTGCGTGGCGGTCTCGTCGTTCGGCGAACGCCGGCACTTCCGGGCCGAGCACGCACCGACGGGGTCGACGGAACGCTGCATCGACGGCTGCGCCGCCGCCGACACCTGCCCGTACAACGCGGAAAGGCTCTACGTCGACCAGCTCGCCACCGTCGACGGACCACCGGTGACTGTCATCACGAACGACACCAGCGTCGCCGGCCGGCGCCACGCGCTACGGACCACCGACTACGGGCGGTGCGTCTACCGGATGGACAACGACGTCGTCGACCACCAGACGTCGACGCTGCTGTTCGGCAACGGCGTCACGGCGTCGCTGGTCGTCTCCGCGTTCACCGCCCAGAACACCCGCACCCTGGTGCTGATGGGCAGCCACGGGCAGATCACCGCCGACATGCGCTCCGGCCGGATCGAGGTCGCCCCGTTCCTGGAGACGCCGCCCCAGGTGGACGGGCGACGGGCCAACCCGACGCTGGAGGTCGGCACCGCGCAGGGGGTCGCCGAGGAGGTCACCGAGGCCTTCACCGGGCACGGCGGCGGAGACTCCGGGCTGATGAGCGACTTCGTGCGGCGGGTCCGGCGTCGGCTGGACGGCGACGACGTAGCGGACGCCCCGAGTTCGCTCGCGGAGAGCCTGGAGAGCCACCTCATCGCCTTCGCCGCCGAACGGTCCCGGTGCAACCGCACAGTGGAGGAGCTGTAGGCGATGCAGGATCTTCTGCGGGACCTGGTGGCACGGGTCGCCGGCAGCGCCGACGGGGTACGGGTGGAACGGGTGCCGGCCGCCGCCGACGGCACGACGGTCGCCGGGTACGAGTGCCGGGACGGCGTACTCACGCTGCGCGGTTCGGATCCGGTCGCCGCTGCCGCCGCCTTCGGGCAGTACCTGAAGGCGTACGCCGGCCGCCAGGTGACCTGGGACAGCCCGAGCCTCGATCCGCCCCTGGCCAGCTGGCCGGCGGCCCCGTCGACCCGGCTGGCCACCCCGTTCCCGGTCCGCTACCACCTCAACTCCGTCACCTACGGATACTCGACTGCGTACTGGGACTGGGACCGCTGGGAGCGGGAGATCGACTGGATGGCGTTGCACGGCGTCACCCATCCGCTCATGCAGGTCGGGCACGAGGCGGTACTGGCGGAGCTGTACCGGCGGGCCGGGCTCGACCGGGCCCGGATCGACGAGTGGATCGGCAGCGCCGCGCACTTCCCGTGGACCTGGATGGGAAACACCAACTCGTTCGGCGGGCCGCTGCCGGCGACCTGGATCGATCGGCACGTCGAGTTGGCGCGCCGGATCCTCGACCGCCAGCGGGCGCTGGGGATGACGCCGGTGCTGCCGATGTTCGGTGGGCACGTGCCGCCGGAACTCGCCGACGCGTCAGCCGGTGAACTCGAATGGCAGGGCTGGCGCACCCCGTTCCTCGGGCCGGACAGCGCGTCGTTCGGGCGGCTCGCCGCCGAGTTCCTCGGCATCCAACGCGAACTGTTCGGCACCGACCACCACTACGCCGTCGACCCGTTCATCGAGTCCGTGCCGCCGAGTGGGGAGCCCGGCTATCTGGCGTCGGTGGGTCGGGCGGTCTACCGGACGATGGTGCGGCGCGATCCCGAGGCGGTCTGGGTACTGGCCGGCTGGCCCTTCCACTACCAGCGCGAGTTCTGGACGCCGGAACGGGTACGCGCGTTCCTCTCCGACGTACCGACCGAGCGGCTGCTCCTGCTCGACCTCTGGGGCGAGTACGCGCCGATGTGGCGCCGCGACGGCATGTACGGGCGGCGCTGGGTCTGGTGCGCGATCCACAACTTCGGCGGCCGTTTCGCGCTCTTCGGTGACCTCGTCGGGCTGGCCCGGGACGTCGAAGAGCTGCGGCGACACCGGCCGTCCGGGCTGGCCGGCATCGGGCTGGCTCCGGAGGCGATCGAGAACAACACAGTCTTCTACGAGTTGGCCACCGATCTCACCTGGGGGGTACCGCCGGTTGCCGGGTGGGTCGACTCGTTCGCCCGGCAGCGATACGCGAGCACGCACGACGACGTCGTACAGGCGTGGCAGATCCTGGCCGACACGCTGTACGGGCCGGGGCGTACCCGCTCGATCCCGTCTCCGGTCATCGCCCGCCCCTGGTCGGCCGGTACCCCGTTCGCGGCGCAGCGCCTCGCCGGCGAGTTCGTGCCGCAGGACGCCGGACCGCCACAGCCGTCGGCAGGCGTCGACGCCGGACCAGCACAGCCACCGGCGGACGGCGACCCGTCGGTGCTGCGGCCGTCGGCGAACATCGACGCTGAGAACGATCCGGCAGTGCTCGGCGACCTGCCCCGGATCGCCTCCGCCGCGCGGCTGCTGCTGCGGCGGGCGGCCGAGGTGACCGTGCGGGATCCGCTGGAACGCGACGTCGCCGAGCTGGTCGGCCACGTGCTGGCGCAGGGCGCCCGGGTGCACATCCGCGGCATCGTGGCGGCCTTCGCCGAGCGGGATCCGGCGGCGATCCTGGCGCATCTCGCCCGGTTCCGCAGCGACCTGCTCGACCTCGACGAACTCGCCGGCACCCGGGCGGAGTCCCGGGTCGGGGGGTGGATCGCCGCCGCCCGTGCCTGGGGCGGGTCGCCGGCCGAGGCCGACGTGCTGGAGCGGGACGCCCGCAGCCTCGTCTCGGTCTGGGGACACCAGTCGAGCGGGCTGCACGACTACTCCGGACGCCACTGGTCCGGTCTCGTCCGGGACTACTACCTGCCCCGCTGGGAGTTGTGGGGCGGCTGGCTGGCCGACGCGGCGCGGGCCGGGCGGGAGCCGGACGTCGACGTTCTGCGGGCCCGCGTCGTCGCGCACGAGGAGTCCTGGCGGAACTCGGTGGGTGGCTACTCCGCCGAGCCCGCCGGAAACACCCTCGACGTCGCGGCACGGATCCTCGACCGGCTCGGCTGTCCAGCTCCGTGACCCGGATCCCGAACACGGGTCCGTGACCGGACTACCCTTGGCGGCTGTGCCCGGTTACGCATGGCTCAGCCTGACCACCGACTACGGCCTCTCCGACGGGTTCGTGGCGGCCTGTCACGGGGTGGTCGCCCGGATCGCGCCGGCCGTCCGGGTGATCGACGTCAGCCATCTGGTCCCGGCCGGCGACGTCGGTCGCGGTGCCGCCGTACTGGCCCAGACCGTGGGACACCTTCCGCCGGCGGTGCACGTGGCGGTGGTCGATCCGGGCGTCGGGACCGCGCGGCGTGGCGTGGCGCTGGGTACCCCCGGCGGCCTGCTGGTCGGGCCGGACAACGGGCTGCTCCCCCGGGCCGCGACGGTGCTCGGCGGCATCACCGAGGCGGTGGAGCTGACCAGCCCGCAGTGGTTTCCCGAGCCGTCCCGCACCTTCCACGGCCGGGACGTCTTCGCCCCGGCCGCCGCCCGGTTCGCGCTCGGCGCACCGCTGACCGACGCCGGGCCCAGCATCGACCCGGCTACCCTGGTGCGGCTGGCCGAACCGGTGCTGGTCGAGGGCGACGGCTGGCTGGAGGCGGAGGTGCTTACCGTCGACCACTTCGGCAACGTCCAGCTCGCCGCACCCGGCTCCGCACTGCGCCGCCTCGGTCCGGTGGTCCGGATCGGCGCGCGGCGGGCGGCCCGGGGCGGTACGTTCGGCGACGCCCCGGCCGGTGAACTCGTCGTCTTCGCGGACTCGGCCGGTCAACTGGCGGTCGCGGTCAACGGCGGTCGTGCCGACGACCTCCTCGGCGTCGCCCCGGGTGACGTGCTGCGGTTGGAGTGACGGGCAGGTCGCAGTGCCAAACCGTCTACTGTGCCCACGCCGGGCTGCTGTGAAATGCTTACCCGTGTGGGGAAACACACGATCGATGTCGCCGCCTGCCCATGCTGCGCGCACCGGACCGGCGGCGGCACCTGCCCGGTCTGCTTCTGGACCGACGACGGTTCCACCGACCAGAATGCCGGCATCGCCCGGGGCGGCCCCAACGGTGACCTGAGCCTGTCCGACGCCCGGCTCAACTACGCCATCTACGGCGCGAGCCACCCGCGTTACCAGGATGCGGTACGCCAGCCCCGCCCGGAGGAGTTGCCCTGACCCAGGATGGGCGGCGGTAGACGGGTCCCACCACGTCCGACCCGCCGTCCATCCGACGGGCAACCGTCGGTCACCGGTGTGACACCAACGCCGTCCATCCTGGCCGCCCTCGCGAAGGCGGCCGTACCTCGGGTGATCTTCAACACCGGCGGCGGCGTGCCGCCGGCCGAACCGGTCGGGATGCCGTTCCTCGACGCCAGGATCCGGCTGGCCAATCACCTGCCGAGCACGGTGCCGGTGGTCTCGATCGTCGGGCCGGCCAGCACCTATCTGGAGAATCTCGTCGCCGTCTGGTCACGAACCCTGGTGCACGGCAGGGGCGAGGTGCGCTACCCGCTACCGGCGGGGCTACCGAATCCGTGGCTGGCCGCCGACGATCTCGGCACGGTCGTCGCCGACCTCGTCGTGGCGGCCACCCCACCGGGCGCCCGGATCGTGGCCGGCCCGGCGGGCCTGACCGGCCCGGAGGTCGCCGCCGAGATCGGGGCCGCGACCGGCCGCCGGGTCCGCTGGCACAGCATCAAGCCCCGGGAGTACGCCGAGATGCTCGCGCCACACGTGGGGCGGGCGGCTGCGGAGGGGGTCGCGGCGGCGTACCTCGATCCGGCGCCGGCACCGGATCCGGCCCTCGTCGTTCGCGGCTCCACCACCGTCCGGGCCTGGGCGAAACGGCAGGACTGGGCGCTCTGATCCGGTTCGTCGACCGCGGCGTCGCCGATCACGGCGACGCCGCGGCACGGCTGGAGGAGGATGGACGGGTGCCCGAAGGCGACACCGTGTGGAACACCGCCCGTGCGCTGCACCGTGCCCTGGCCGGTGACCGGCTGACCGCCAGCGACTTCCGGGTGCCCCGGCTCGCCACCACCGACCTGACCGGCGCGACGGTGCTGGAGTCCGCCGCCCGGGGCAAGCACCTGCTGCTGCGCCTGCGTACCCCGGACGAGGCGCCGCTCACCCTCCACTCCCACCTGCGGATGGACGGCGCCTGGCGGACGTACGCCCCGGGGGAGCGCTGGGCGGCCCGTCCCGCGCACACCATCCGGGTGGTGCTGCGTACCGCCACGGCGGTGGCGGTCGGCTATCACCTGCACGACATCGCCCTGATCCGCACCGCCGAGGAGGCGACGCTGGTCGGGCACCTCGGGCCCGATCTGCTCGGCCCGGACTGGGACCCGGCCGAGGCGGTACGCCGGCTCGCCGCCCAGCCGGGCCGGAGCATCGCCGAGGCCCTGCTCGACCAGACGAATCTGGCCGGGATCGGCAACCTCTACAAGTCCGAGCTGCTCTTCCTGCGCGGGGTGTCGCCGTGGACGCCGGTCCGGGAGGTACCGGACCTGCCCGGCCTGGTGGCCCTGGCACACCGGCTGCTGATGGCGAACCGGGGACGGTGGACGCAGAGCACGACCGGCTCGCTGCACCGGGGCCGGACGAGTTACGTCTACGGTCGCCGGGCCGAGCCGTGCCGCCGGTGCGGCTCGACGATCCGCAAGCGGGAGCAGGACGACCGGGTCACCTACTGGTGCCCGGCCTGCCAGCCCGAGCCGGGCCACCGTCCCGGCACCGGCCCCGGACGTCCCACCCGCTGAACCGCACCCCGCGCGGATGTGCGTTGGGTCCAGGCAGCACCCACCGTCACTCCTGGGCCCGGCGGTACCGGATGTGCCAATCCGAAGTCGAGACACTTTCACCAGCCTGGCGAGCGTATCCAACACTGGCGGTACGCGGTTGACTGCTTACGGATCGTCAGCAGCTCGCCGGGCGGGTCAGCGCGGACCGGCCACGGATCGTCGGGCACTGACGGGCGGAGCGGTCCTGAGCTGATCTTCCCGGAAAGGGGTGCGGTCATGTTCAAGAGGTTCGCGGCAAGCCGGGCGGCCCGGGCGGAACAGGCCAGGCGACAGGATGAGCGAAGCGGAGCGACCGGCACCGGCCGGGTGGCGGGTACGGTGGTGCCGGCCGCCCGGACCAGCACCGACCCGCTGCCGGCGGCCACCCCGGACCCGACCGCCGCGCCCGACTACTTCGGCTTCGTGCCCAACTTCGCCTACAGTCCGCTGCCGGTCTGCGACCCCACCGGGCGGGTGATCCCAGGCACCGGGATCCGCAAGTTCGTCACCGCGCTGCCCCGGACCGGCGACACACCAAACGAGTTGGGCAACCTGATCCCGGTGGCGGTGCCGGACACCACCACCTACCCGGGCTGCGACTACTACGAGATCGGGGTGCAGGAGTTCCACCAGCGGCTGCATCCCGACCTGCCGCCGACCCGGCTGCGCGGGTACCGGCAGCTCAACAACGGTACCGACGCCACCGGGCACAACACGGTCAGCCCGCCGCTGCGGCCGTACCACCTCGGGCCGATGATCCTGGCCCAGCGGGACCGTCCGGTGCGGGTCAAGTACGTCAACCGGCTGCCGGTCGGCGAGGCGGGCGCACTGTTCCTGCCGGTGGACCCGACCCTGCCCGGTGCCGGTACGGGCCCGCTCGGCGGCACCGAGCACTACCCGCAGAACCGCTGCGCCGTCCACCTGCACGGCGGGCGTACCCCGTGGATCAGCAACGGCGGTCCGGCCCAGTGGACGACCCCGGCCGGCGAGCCGACCCCGTACCCGTGCGGCGCCGGCCACGCCAGCGTGCCGGACATGCCCGCCCCCGGTGCCGGGGCGAGCACCGCCTACTACCCCAACCAGCAGAGCGGCCGGCTGCTCTGGTTCCACGACCAGGCGGAGGGGATCGCCCGACTCACCGTCTATTCCGGACAACTCGGCCTCTACCGGCTCGACGACCCGGTGCAGCGGCAACTTGTCGACGACGGCGTACTGCCGGCCGAGGAGATCGTGCTGGTGCTCCAGGACAAGACCTTCGTACCCGACGAGCCGCAGCTCGCCGCCCAGGACCCGACCTGGGACGTGGCCCGCTGGGGCGGCACCGGCAGCCTCTGGTTTCCGCACGTCTACATGCCGAACCAGAACCCCTACAACGAGTCCGGGACGAACCCGATGGGGCGGTGGGACTACGGGCCCTGGTTCTGGCCGCCGTTCACCGGCATCACCCATCCGGCGGCGCCGAACCCGTACTACGACCCGGTCGCCCGGCCGTGGGAGCCGCCGGTCCAGCCGGGCACCCCGGTACCGTCGGCGGTGCCGGACGCCTTCGGCGACACCCCGCTGGTCAACGGTGCCGCCTATCCCTACCTGCGGCTGCGCCCGGCCGCGTACCGGTTCCGGATCCTCAACGCCTGCAACGACCGCAGCCTCAACCTCCAGCTCTACTACGCGGCCTCGGACGGGCCGATGTGGCATCCGGACGGCACCCTGGCCGACGGCGACGCCGGCGAGGTGCCGATGGTGGCGGCCCGGCCGAACCCGGACTTCCCGCCGGCCTGGCCGACCGACGGCCGCTGCGGCGGGGTGCCGGACCCGAACGCCGCCGGGCCGGACTGGATCCAGGTCGGCTCCGAGGGCGGGCTGCTGCCGGCGGTGGCGGTGCTGCCGAACCAGCCGATCGACTACCAGTACAACCGGCGGGACGTGACGGTGCTCAACGTGACCGGACACGCCCTGCTGCTCGCCCCCGGGGAGCGCGCCGACGTGGTCGTCGACTTCTCCTCCGTGCCGGCGGGGTCGAACCTGATCCTCTACAACGACGCTCCGGCCCCGATGCCGGGCTTCGACCCCCGCAACGACCAGTACACCGGCGCCCCGGACCGGACCTCGTCGGGCGGCCCGCCGACCACCCGCCCCGGTTACGGCCCGAACACCCGGACCCTGATGCAGATCCAGGTGGCCGGCACCCCGGCTCCGCCGTTCGACACCGAGCGGCTCCGGGGCGCGCTTCCCCGGGCGTACGGGCAGAGCCAGCCGCCGCCGATCGTGCCGCAGCAGGCGTACGACGCCGCGTTCGGCACCGCCACGCCCCGGAACACGTACGCCCCGATCGAGGACACCTCGATCACCTTCGTCCCGTACGGCGGTGACTCGCCGGTGACCCTGCCGTTGCACAGCAAGGCGATAGTGGCCGAGTTCGACCCCGAGTACGGCCGGCTGAGCTACCTGCTCGGTACCGAGCTGCCGAAGACGTCCTCGCTGATCCAGACCACCATCCCGCTGACCCGGGTCGACCCGCCGACCGAGGTGCTGCTCCCCTCCGACCCGGCCGCCCCGGTCGGCTCCCCCGGCGACAACACCCAGCTCTGGAAGATCACCCACAACGGGATGGACACCCAGTCCATCCACTTCCACCACGTCAACGTCCAGCTCGTCAACCGGGTCGGCCGGGACGGGGCGATCAAGCCGCCCGAGCCGAACGAGGTCGGCTGGAAGGAAACCCTCCGGATGAACCCGTTCGAGGCGACGGTCGTGGCGCTCCGGCCGACGCTGCCCGAGCCGCTGCCGTTCACCGTCCCGGACAGCGTCCGGCTGCACGACCCGACCCGACCGGCCGGCACCTCCGACGGGTACACCCAGGTCGACCCGGGGACCGGTGAGCCGGCGGCGGTCACCAACCGGCCGCACAACTTCGGTTGGGAGTACGTCTGGCACTGTCAACTGCTCGGCCACGCCGACGCCCAGATGGCCCGGCCGATGGTGTTGCGGTTCGCGCCGGCCGCGCCGACCGGACTCGCCGCGAAGCCGGAACCCGGCTCGGCGACCGTGCTCCCGGCGATCGTCCTGGCCTGGACGGACAACTCCCGGGGCACGGGTACGCCGGGACCGAGGGCGACCCGCTGCCTGGTGGAGCGGGCCACCGACGCCGGCTTCACCCGGGACCCGCGCGACTTCCCCGTGCCGGCCGGCGACAACCGGTACGTCGACTCGACCGTCACCCCCGGACTCACCTACTACTACCGGGTCCGGGCCGAGAACAGCGTCGCCCACTCGGCGTACTCGAACATCACCAGCGCGCTGGTGCAGTTGCGGGCACCGACCGGGCTGGTCGGCACGGTGCCGAGCGGGCCGCCGTTGCGGGTCAACCGGGGCTGGGTGAACCGCTCCTTCGCCACCTCGGTGGAGCTGCAACGGGCCACCAACCCGACCTTCACCAGCGGGCTCGTCACCTCCACCGTCCCGGTCACCGCGAGCTGCGCGGACCCAAGGGTCGCCCCGGACACCACCTACTACTACCGGGTGCGCACCTGCTATCTGGGCGCCTCCTCGCCGTGGTCGAACGTCTCGACCGTGGTCACCCCGGCGGTGCCGGCGACGCCTACCGAACTGGTGGCGAGGCTCGACGGCGTACCCGGGCGGGACGGTGTCAGGGTGGTGCTGACCTGGACGGTGCCGCTGACCAGCGTGGTCGGCGGCTTCACGCTGCACCGGGCGGTCGACGCCGGCTTCACCACCGGGGTGGCGACGTTACGTGTCCCGGGTGGCGCCCGCTCGTTCACCGACACCGGGCTGGCCCGCGACACCGTCTACCACTACCGCGTCCAGGCCGGTAACGCCGCCGGCATCTCGGCGGCCAGTGCCGCGGTCTCGATCCGTACCCCGGCCTGACCTGTCCGGCCCGGCGCTAGGACATCGCCTGCGTCGGGCCGGTACGGGAGCGCAGGTCCGCCAGGCCACCGGCCACGCCCCGGAGCAGGTCGGTCGCCTCGGTGAGCCGGGTCACCGAGGAGTTGTCGGGGTATTCGTGCCCCTCCTCGGCCACGAAGCCCGCCGCCGCCGCGACCAGCCGCTCGTACGCGCCGACCCCGTCGTCGAGCTGCGCCGCCAGGTGCCGCCGCGCGGCATCGAGTTCCGGCCGGGTGTCGGGGGGCGCGACCCCCACCGCCCGGTCCACACTGGCCACCCGCTCGGCCAGGTCCCGGAGAGACTGCTCCGCCACCGCCGCCTCCAGCACGGCCGGACCGGCGGGCCCGGTGAGCCGACCGGCGAGCCCGGCCATCGTGGTGGCGGCCCGATCCAGCCGGGCCCACGGCTGCGCCGCCAGGGAGCCGCGCAGGGCGATCCGGGCGCGCTGCCGGCGTACCTCGGTGAGGGCCTGACGCCCGGCGGGAAGCCGCTCGACCGCGGCGACCAGCCGGGCGCGGACCTGTTCGCCGTTCACCGGCTCGGGGGGTGGCGGCACCGGCTGCGCGGCCAGCTCACGCAGGTCCGCCCAGCGCCACACCGCGAGCATCACCGAACCGCCGGCCGCCGCCGCCCAGGCCGCGTCCGGCAGCCCCAGCCCCTGGTAGGGGGTGAGGACCGCCGCCGCGCCGCCGAGGCCGCCGGCCAGCACGCTCCACCGCCGCACCGACCGGCGCAGGCTCCGCAGCCGGCGCAGGTGACGGGTTCGCAGATCCGCCATCTCGACCTCACTCCCCCCGCCGGTCCGACCGGCAGCTCCGCTCCCCTATGGTCGCCGGCCGGAGCCGGCGTTGCTCCGCGTTCGCCGGATCAGCCAGCGGCGCTGCCGCCGCCGGCCTGCTTGTCCCGGCCCAGGCTCGCCCGGATCTCGTCCAGCCGGGCCACCCCGGCCGGGTCGGCGGCCGGAGCCGCCGGCTCGACCGCCGGATTGGCGGCACCGCCGGCCAACTGCTCGCCGGCCATGCTGGACCTGATCTGTTCCAGCCGGGACGCGCCGGCCAGGTCGAGGGTGGACTTCTGGATCTCCAGCATCCGGCCCTCGACGGAGTTGCCGGCCAGCTCGGCCCGGCCCATCGCGTTGGCGTAGCGCCGCTCGATCCGGTCCCGCACCTCGTCCAGCGACGGGGTGTTGCCCGGTGCGGCGAGCGCGGACATCGACTCCAGCGACTTGGCCACGCTCTCCTGCATCTTGGCCTGCTCGAGCTGGCTGAGCAGCTTGGCCCGCTCGGCGAGCTTCTGCTGGAGGATCATCGAGTTGTTCTCGACCGCCCGACGCGCCTGGGCGGCGGCACCGATCGCCTGGTCGTGCAGGCTCTTGAGATCCTCGGTCGACTGCTCGGCGGCGACCAGCTGGGTGGCGATGGTCTGCGCGCTCTGCTCGTATTTCGTCGCCTCGGTCTCGTCAGCGGCGGCCCTGGCCCGGTCGGCGAGCACCAGTGCCTGGCGGGCCATCCCCTGCAACCGCTCGACCTCGGACATCTGCCGGGACAGCCGCATCTCGAGCTGACGCTGGTTGCCGATCACCGCCGCGGCCTGCTGGACGAGCGCCTGGTGCTGGCGCTGCGCCTCCTCGATAGCCTGCTGGATCTGCACCTTGGGATCGGCATGCTCATCGATCTTCGCGCCGAACAGCGCCATCATGTAGCGCCAGCCCTTGACGAACGGGTTCGCCATCTCCCGGTATCCCCTCAGTGTCATCAGTCCGGTGGCCGTGCCGCCGGCCCAGGAAAGGCGCCCGCGCGACAGGATCTCCATCGTCCCAGGATCGCGCCACCCCGGCGTACGACCTCAGGGGGATATCCACCGGATATGCCGCCAGGGGCCCACCGTAACGCGGTAAGCCCCCGACGAGCCACACTTCATCGGCGCTGGGCTCCTGACGGCCGGGTCAGCCGGAGCCACGGAAGCGTGGCCGGCTCGACCGCCGCCGGAGCAGACGCGACCCGGGGCACCGGCGGTGGCGAGCCGGCAGGACGCGGAACCGCTGTGGAATCAGCCGACGCAGACGACGTCCCGCTCCGAATCGGTGGTCGGGCGGATCCGGCGGGTGGTCCGCAGGGTCGCCTTGAGGGGCGATTCCTGCCGTACCGTCACCGAAACGGCCCCGTCGGTCGTGATCTGCCGTACCGGCTCGGTACCGAGCTGGTGCACGCCACCCTCGGTGAGGGTACGCAGCGCCCGGTCGGCCAGTGCCGGCCCGACCAGGGACGCCTCGACCAGCGCCGACTGTGCGGCGGGCTCGGTACGGGCCGGCTCGGCCGCAGCGGCCTGCCGGGCCGGCTCGGCGGTGCCTGACTGGTGTACCGGCTCGGCGCTGACCGGCTGGCGGGCCGGCTCGGCCGCACCGGGCTGTCCAACCGGGTTCTGGTACGTCGTCGCGGCCCGGCCGGCCTCCTCGGCCGGTCCACCGGTCTCCCGGCGCCCCGCCCCGTTCCGCCCGGAGACCGGGCTCTCCTGGACCGGCACCAGCACGCCGGGCAGCCCCTCGGCCACCTCGACGGTGTCGCTGACGTCGCGGAGCAGTTCGGAGAGGCGGGCGCCGAGCGCGTCGCAGATGGCGGCGAGCAGTTCGCTCGACGCTTCCTTCTGACCGCGCTCGATCTCGGAGAGATAGCCCAGGCTGACGTTGGCGGCGGAGGAGACCTCGCGCAGGGTTCGGTGCTGCCCCTGCCGACGGGCCCGTAGGGCGTCACCGATCACCCGGCGTAGCAGGACCATCGCACCTCCAGTGTCGCGGGCTCAGACCCTCCCGGACGTCGGACCGGCGCCGTCATCCCCACCTCGCCGCGATGCGGCGACACCTGCCTCGCCGTGTCTCGGCGGCGTCGATCCGGCCGCGATGCGGCACGGATCCGGCCGCGAGGTGGCGGTTGACCGCGACGTCGACTGTCCGAGCCTTCCCGCAACCGTACCCGGTACGGCCGCCGACGACATCCCGCCCCGCCAGTCCGATCTTCCCGTCGCCGGCCGCCACCGAGCCGTCCACGGGGGCGGTGCCCGGGTAGCCGGGGGGATCGTTGCTGGTGGCGGCCGGTCCCGCCCCGATCACCCGTCGACCGGCGAGCTGCCCGTGCTGCGCCGTCGGGTTCACGGATGGCGGAAAGTCAGGACGTGCGGTCGGTCGTCGTACCGTCCTCGGCGGTCGTGCCGTCCCCGGCCTTTTCGGTCGAACCGTCCTCGGCGTTTTTGGTCGAACCGTCCTCGGCCTCGGCGTGCAGGCGCTCGGCGAGCAGGTGCAGGGCACCACTCACGGCGGCGATCCGGATCCGCAGCCGGTTGCCGTCGAGGTCGAGTCGGCGTACGTCGGTGCCGGTCGGTCCGGCCGCCGCCACGTAGACGAGGCCGACCGGCTTGCCGTCCTGCGGCTCGGGGCCGGCGACACCGGTGGTGGCGAGGCACCAGTCCGCCTCGCAACGCTCCCGGCCGCCCTCGGCCAGCGCCACCGCCACGTCCGGGTCGACCGGGCCGCGCTCGTCAAGCAGTTTGGCCGGTACGCCCACCAGCGACGACTTCAACTCGGTCGCGTACGCCACCAGGCCGCCCCGGAACACGCCGCTGACCCCGGCGATGTCGACGATCGTCGCGGCCAGCAGGCCACCGGTGAGCGACTCCACCACGGCCAGGGTGGCGCCCCGGTCGACGAGCGCGTGCACGACCGCCGCGGCCCCGTTGTCCGCCGCCCGCGCGGGGTCGTCCATCCGATCCTCCTCCGGTCTGGCGGCGAGGCGCTCCGGGTCGCCCGCCGATCTGTGCCCGCCCTGCCCGTGGGCGCGGGCGACGATTCAGGGTGCCGGGCGGCGCAGCCGCAGTGCCCGGACCACGTAGTCGAGCCCGGTCACCACTGTCACCACCACGGCGACGCCGAGGATCCACGGCCCGACCCAGGCCACGCTCTCCGGCACCGGCCAGAGGTACCAGACGATGGCCAGGATCTGGACGGCGGTCTTGACCTTGCCTCCCCGGCTGGCCGCGATGACGCCGTACCTGATCACCCAGAAGCGCATCAGCGTGATGCCGAACTCCCGGACCAGGATGAGCAGGGTGATCCACCAGGGAATTCGGTCATACCACGACAATAGGACCAAGGCGGTGCCGGTCAACGCCTTGTCGGCGATCGGGTCGGCCACCTTGCCGAACGAGGTCACCAGCGCCCAGCGCCGGGCGATCCAGCCGTCGACGAGATCCGTCGCCGAGGCGACCGCGAAGGTCAGGCAGGCCGCCACCCGCCAGCCGGAGTGCACCATCGCGGAGCTGACCACCAGAGCGACGAAGACGGGTACCAGGGCCAGCCGGAGCGCGGTGAGGCCGTTCGCCGCGTTGACCACCGGTACCGGACCGACCCGGCCGGCGCGCGCCGGCTCCACGGTCGCCGCCCGGCCCGGCTCGGCGTTCGCGCCCACCCCGGATCCGACCGCGCCGGCCGGCACCGGGGCACCCGTCGCGGCCGGTACCGAATCCGCCGCCTCGGTCACGAGGGCGTCCCGCCGCCGAGATCGGCGCAGCGCTGGTAGGCCCCCGGCGTGCCCGTCGTCGCCACCCCGGTCACCCCGCCCCACGTGGCGCCGCCGACACCATCTCCTCCGGTACGGCCACCAGGTCCACACCCTCGGTCCCGGTGACCCTGGCCCGGACCAGGTCGCCCGGGCGTAACGCGGCCAGGTCGACCTCGCCGCCGACCGGGGCGACCAGGGTGGTCGAGCCGTCCACCTCCGGCGCCTGGTGGGCCGCCCGGCCCTCCACCACGCCGTCGTCCACCGAGTCGACGAGCACCTCGACGACCGAGCCGAGCCGCTCCTCGGCACGCTGCGAGCAGAGTTCGTCGGCGAGCGCCGAGAGCCTGTCGTACCGCCGCTTCACAGTTGCCGCCGAGACCTTGCCCGACAGGCCGGCGGCCTCGGTGCCGTCCTCGTCGCTGTAGTCGAAGACGCCTATCGCGTCCAACCGGGCGGCGGTGAGGAAGCGCTCCAGCTCCGCCACGTCCGCCCGGGTCTCGCCGGGGAAGCCGACGATCACGTTGCTCCGGGCGCCGGCCTCGGGGGCGAACTGGCGCACCGAGTCGAGCAGTTCGAGGAACCGGTCGGTCGAGCCGAACCGGCGCATCCGGCGCAACACCGCCTCGCTGGAGTGCTGGAACGAGAGGTCGAAGTAGGGCGCCACCCCCGGGGTGGTGGCGATCACCTCGACCAGCCCGGGACGGGTCTCCGCCGGCTGGAGATAGCTGGCCCGGACCCGGACGATGCCGTCGACGGCGGCGAGCTGCGGCAGCAGCTTCTCCAGCAGCCGGGGATCGCCGAGATCCTTGCCGTACGAGGTGGAGTTCTCGCTGACCAGCACCAGTTCGCGTACGCCCGAGCGGGCCAGCCACTCCGCCTCGGCGAGCAGCTCGTCAGGGGTACGCGAGACGAAGGCACCCCGGAAGGTGGGGATGGCGCAGAAGGCGCAGCGCCGGTCGCAGCCGCTGGCCAGCTTCAGCGAGGCGACCGGGCCGGAGTCGAGCCGGTGCCGCAGCACCTGGCGCAGGTGCGCCGGGGTGTGCGCGTCGGTCACCAGGGTGCCACCGGCCGGGCGGGCGGTGCTTCCGCCGTGCCCGGGGAGCACGACCGTGCCGCCCTGCCGGGCCACCGGGGTCAGTGGCAGCAGCTCGCGGCGGTCCCGGGGAGTGTGCGCGGGCAACTGCTTGCCGGCCAGCACGTCGTCGAGCCGGTCCGAGATGTCGGGATAGTCGTCGAAGCTGAGCACCGCGCCGGCCTCGGGCATGCCGTCGGCGAGTTCCCGCCCGTACCGCTCGGCCATGCAGCCGGCCGCCACGACCTTGGCCCCGGTGTCGGCGGCGGCCAGCAGCGTCTGGATCGAGTCCTGCTTGGCCTTCTCCACGAAGCCGCAGGTGTTGACCAGCACCACGTCGGCGCCCTCGCCGTCGGTGGTCACCTGCCAGCCGTCGGCGTGCAGCCGGGCGGCCAACTCCTCCGAGTCGACCTCGTTACGGGCACAGCCGAGGGTGAGCAGCGCGACCCGACGGCCGGCGGTAGAGGAGGAAGAGGAAGCGGCAGACACCATCCGAGCCTACCGGGAGGGCCGCACCGCCCCGGCACGGCGGCTGCCCGGCGCCGGACGCGTCACCCCGGCGCGGTCGCCCCGACCCGTCACCCCGGCGCGTCCCCCCGGCCTGGCGGCGTCGGGCCGGCCGGCTCGACCTCCGGCCGGGTCAGCCGGTCGAGCAGGAACGCCTCGCTGCCGGCCAGCCCGACCGAGCAGAAGACCGTCACCTGGTCCGACGAGGTCCGGCCGGGCTGCTCGCCGGCCAGCACCGCACCCAGCGCCCGGAACCGCCCGGCGTACGCACCGACGGTGCCGAGCATCGGCGGGTCGTACGCCCCGGCCTGGTCCAGCGAGTCGGTGACCAGCAGATCCGCCCGGTCCAGCAGGTCGGTGCCGAACTCCGAGCGGCCCACCTGCTTGTGGCCGACGGTGTTGAGGTGACTGCCGGGGCTCAGGTCGGCGACCGAGATCACCGGAGTCGGGCTGGTGGTGGCGAGCACCACCACGTCGCGATCGCGTACCGCCTCCGGGGCGGTCTCCACCGCCCTCGCCGGGATGCCGAGTTCGGCCCGGACCCGGGCGGCGAACTTCTCCCGCCCGGCCGGGGTACGGCAGAAGACGCTCACCTCGCGCAGCCGTCGTACCGCCGCGACGGCCCAGACCTGCGCCCACGCCTGGCCACCCGCACCGACCACCCCGAGCGTGGCCGCGTCCGGCCGGGCCAGCACCTGCACCGCCACCCCGCCGACCGCCCCGGTACGCCGGGAGCCGATCTCCGAACCGACCGCGACCGCCCGGACCCGCCCGGTCGCCGCCTCGTGCAGGGCCACCACCTGCTCGCCCTCGGCCCGCCCGAACGTGTCGTAGGAGCGGAAGCCGTACCACTCGTCGACGAGCTGTCCGGCGGTGAGGACCAGCCGACCGCCGGCCAGCGGTGCGGCCACCCGGGGCGGGGCGACGAGCCGGCCCCGGTACGCCGCCAGCAGCGCGTCCCGGATCGCCCGTACCGCCGTCGCGGCGTCCAGCCGGGCCGCCACCTCGGCGTCGGTGATGAAGTGGGTCATCAACCGATTCTGATACGTCAACCGTGGTTCAGGTCAACCGCCGGTGCCCGGCGGGTGGCCCGGAGCGGGAGCCGGCGTGTCCGCGCCCCGTCACTCGTCCGGCCGCAGCGCCGCCAGCGCCTCCTCCAGCTCGTCCGGCTTGACCAGCACGTCCCGGGCCTTGGAGCCCTCGGACGGCCCGACAATCCCCCGGGTCTCCATCAGGTCCATCAGCCGGCCCGCCTTGGCGAAGCCGACCCGCAGCTTGCGCTGGAGCATCGAGGTCGAGCCGAACTGCGAGGTGACCACCAGCTCGATCGCCTGCACCAGCAGGTCGAGGTCGTCGCCGATGTCCTCGTCGACCTTCTTCTTGGTGTCCTGCGCCGGGGTGAGCACGTCGGGGCGGAACTCCGGCTCCCGCTGGTCCTTGCAGAACTTGACGATGTCGTTGATCTCGTTTTCGGTGACCCAGGCGCCCTGGATGCGTACCGGCTTGGAGGCGCCCATCGGCAGGAAGAGACCGTCGCCCCGGCCGATCAGCTTCTCCGCGCCCGGCTGGTCGAGGATGACCCGGGAGTCGGCCAGCGACGAGGTGGCGAAGGCGAGCCGGGACGGCACGTTCGCCTTGATCAGACCGGTCACCACGTCGACCGAGGGGCGCTGGGTGGCCAGTACCAGGTGGATGCCGGCGGCCCGGGCGAGCTGGGTGATCCGGACCACCGAGTCCTCCACGTCCCGTGGCGCCACCATCATCAGGTCGGCCAACTCGTCGACGATCACCAGCAGGTACGGGTACGGCCGGATCTCCCGCTCGCTGCCCGGCGGCGGCTTGATCTGGCCGGCGCGTACCTTGCGGTTGTAGTCGTCGATGTGGCGTACCCCGGCGGCGGCCAGGTCGTCGTAGCGCATGTCCATCTCGCGGACCACCCAGTCCAGCGAGTCCGCCGCCTTCTTCGGGTTGGTCACGATCGGGGTGACCAGGTGCGGGATCCCCTCGTAGTTCGTCATCTCGACCCGCTTCGGGTCGATCAGCAGCAGCCGCACCTCGTCCGGGGTGGCCCGGGTCAGGATGGAGACGAGCAGGCTGTTCAGGCAGCTCGACTTGCCGGCACCGGTCGCACCGGCGATGAGGATGTGCGGCATCTTGGCGAGGTTGGCCACCACGAAGCCGCCCTCGATGTCCTTGCCGAGCGCCACGAGCATCGGGTGGTGGTCACTCGCCGCCGCCCGGGACCGGAGCACGTCGCCGAGCGCCACGTCCTCCCGGTCACTGTTCGGGATCTCCACCCCGACCGCGCTCTTGCCCGGGATCGGGCTGAGGATCCGCACGTCCGGGGACTTGACCGCGTACGCGATGTTGCGGGAGAGCTGGGTGATCCGCTCGACCTTCACGCCGTGCCCGAGTTCGACCTCGTACCGGGTGACGGTCGGGCCCCTGGTGAAGCCGGTCACCGCCGCGTCCACGTCGAACTGGTCGAAGACGCCGGTCAGCGCGGCGATCACCTCGTCGTTGGCCCGGCTGCGGGTCTTCGGCGCACCGCCGGGGCGCAGCAGGTTGGCCGGTGGCAGCGTGTAGTCGCCGGCCAGCCCGGTGATCGCCAACTGCTCGGCCCGGGTCGGTGCCGGTGAGTGCTCCGGCGGCTCCGGCGTCTTCCGGGCGGCCGGTACCTTGCCCTTCGCCTTGCGCGGCAGCGGCACGTCCTCGTGCACCGGGGTGTCGATCTCGTAGCCGGGCTCGTCCTCGTCACCCGGCTGCGGCAGCGGCGACGGGCGGCGGCGCGGCCGTCGACCCTCGGTGCCGCGCGCCGGGGCGGACCCGGACTCCTCCTCGGACTCCGGCCGGCCCAGCACCGCGCCGGCCAGCAGCCCGAGCCGCTCCGGCACCTTGTTGATCGGTGTCGCCGTCACCACGAGCAGGCCGAAGAGGAGCAACAGCACCAGCAGCGGTACGGCGACCCACCCGCTGACCGCGCTCTCCAGCGGACCGCCGACCCCGGCCCCGATCAGGCCACCGGCGTAGTCCCGCTCCCTGTTGTCCGCCGGCTGCTGTCCGATGTGCAGCAGCGCGGCTGTGCCGACGATCAGCGCGGTCCAGCCGACCAGCCCCCGGCCCCGGTGCTCCGGCTCGGTCGGCGTCCGCATCAGCCGGACCGACCCGATCAGCAGCAGGATCGGCAGCACGATCGAGATCGCGCCGAAGAAGAGCCGGATGGTGTCGGCGAGTCGACCGCCCAGCGGCCCGGCCGAGGAGAACCAGACCGCCACGGCGCTGAGGATCGCCAGGCCGAGCAGGAGCAGGCCGGCACCGTCGCGGCGATGTTCCGGATCGAGGTCGCGGGCGGTCGCCGCCTGCCTGCCGGCCGCCCGCATGGCCCAGCCGACGCCGTGCGCCAGCCCCATCCAGGTCGCGCCGATCGCCCGGCCTACGTACACCGCCGGACTGGTCCGGGCGGGCCGGCGTGCCGCCGCCGCCCGGCCCCGGGCCGGCTGCCGCGTCCGGCTGTTGCCCGCGCGACTACCGCCGGAACGGGTCGTCGACCCACTCCGGCGCCGGTTCGCCTGAGAGGAGGCACGGCCCGCCATAAGTTCACACGTTAGCCGCGCGCGCTGAGGATTCCCCGCTTTTGCGCGTCGTGTCTGACCAGCTACCGCTCGACTTCGGCATCTCGACGACCGGCGGATGTGCGCCGCCGTAGCGGAGCTGCGACGCTGAGTAAACTGACCGGCGGCCGTCGCGGATCGCGTGGCAGCCGTTCCGGATCCATGGAAAGCGAGACCCCGCCGATGAACGCGCACTCGCCCCGCCCCCGCCCGGCGACCGCGTGACCCGCGACGAACTGCTCGCCGCGCTGGCCGACGCCAGGGACCGGCCGGACGACATCGCCAAGGTCGCGGAACTGGACCGGATCGTCGCGTACGCCGACGCGGGTCGGGACGAACGGCTCGGCTTCGCGGCCCGGTTCGCCCTGATCGAGGCGTACCAGCGGATCGAACCGTGGCGGATGCTCTCGCCGGTGCTGTGGTGTCTCGACCTCGTCGACCGGGCGCCCCGGACGGTCGACGCCGCCGACAGCGCACGACTGCCCGACCACCACCGGCGGGCGGTGGCCGCGTTCTGCGGCACCTCCCGGGCCGGGCTGGCCCGGGTCGGGTCCGCCCTCGACGAGTTGGAACGCCGGCTCGGGGCGGCCGGGCGGAGCCGGCGGCCGGCGTACGCGCTGCGCTGCCGGATCGCCGACCACCTCGGAGCCGAGTCGACCGCCCGACGCTGGCTGGCCCGGTGGCGGGCGACGCCCTCCGACGAGTGGAGCGGCTGTGCCGCCTGCGAGCCGGCCGACCAGGCGAGGCTGCTCGTCGGCTGGGGACGGTGGACCGAGGCGGTCGAACTGGTCGAGCCGGTACTCGCCGGCACGCTGCACTGCCCCGACCAGCCGGAGCGGGCCCTCGGCACCATCCAGTTGGCGTACCTGCGACTCGGGCGGTACGCCGAGGCCGCCGAGGCACACGTACGCGCCTACCGGCGGCACCGGTGGGAGCGGGCCGGGTTTCCGTTCCTCGCCGACCACCTGCGGTTCTGTGCGCTGGCCGGTCACCCCGAGCGCGGCCTGGAGATCCTCGCCCGGCACCTGCCCGGGCTGGACCGCCCCTACGACGAGGCGTCGGCGCTGGAGTTCGCCACCGCCGGTGCGCTGCTCTGCCGGCTGGCCGCCCCGGCCGGCTTCGCACGCCACCCGATCCACCGCCCCGGGTACGCCGGGCGGCACGCCGCCGAGCTGACCGTCGCCGCGCTCGGCGCCGAACTCACCGCCACCGCCGAGGACCTGGCGGGCCGGTTCGACGCCCGCAACGGCACGAGCCACCAGTCCGGCCGGCTCGCCTCCTGGCTGGCCGAACGCCCGCTGCCCGGCCAGCTGCCCCTACCGCCGGAGCCGCCGGCCGAGCCGGAGCAGACGACCGACCCCGGGCCGGAGCCGCCGGTCAGCTCGCCGTACCCGTCGACGCGGCCCTGGTCAGCGGAGCCGCCTTCGCGGCCGCGCTGAACGCACCGCCCCGACCCGTCCGCCGCCGGACAGGCCGAGCCGCTCGGACAGGCCGAGCCGGTGGAAGAGGCCGAGCCAGGAGGCCAGGACCAGCACCGCGACAAGTGCCTGGGCGAGCAGGGCGTACCGCTCGGGATAGAAGACACCCTCGATGTAGCGGTCGATGAAGCCGCGCCCGACGTCTGTTTCACCGGCCTGGCGCCGGGCCCAGTGTTCGAGGTAGGTCAGCGGGCAGACCAGTTGGGCGGCGATCACCAGCACGCCCCACGCGGCGGCACCGAAATGCAACCAGACCGTTTTCGGCCAGCGCCAGGCCAGGAACCCGCCGAGCACCAGGTAGGCCAGGAAGCCGAAGTGCAAGGTCAGGACGAAAACGATCAACAACTGATAACCCATTGCCGCCTCCCGGGCAAAGGCTACCCAACCGGGCGGCCGGCGGACCGGGTACGGATACTCAGCCCGCCGGCCGGCGCTCTCGACTCGGCGGAGCGCCCGGCTGTCTCAGCCCGGATCGGCTGTTTCGTCCCTCATCGCACCGAAAAGCCGAGGGTGTAGTCGCCGGAGCCACGCCGGGACTCCACCCGGTAGCGGTAGAAGCCGGCGCTGCCGCTGTAGGAGATCTGTTCGTCAGCGGTAGGCCCGGCGGAGACGGCGACGGTACGCCAGCCGCCCCGGCTCCACTTCTGGAGTACCAGGTCGAAGTTGGCCCTGGCGGGCCCGTCCAGGCAGCCGACCTGCCGACCGTGCCCGGCCCGGAAGTAGCGGCCGGCGGGCTGCACCTGGCGACGCCCGGCCCCGAGGGTGGCGGACTTGCGCACCTTGTGCCCGGCGCACTCCGCCGGCGGCGGGCTCGGCGGCTCGGTCGCGGCAGGCGGTTCCGTCGCGGCGGGCGGCGGCTCGGTCGCGGCCGGGGGTTCGGTGGCTGCCGGCGGTTCGGTGGCGGCCGGCGGTTCCGTGGCGGCCGGCGGGTCGGCCGGGGCGTTCGCGGTGGTGACCAGGGTGAGCTGGTTCACCTGCAGGATCTCGGCAAGCGGCTGGAAGAAGGTGATGCCGCCCACGGTGCAGTCGCCGGAACCTCCCGAGGTGACCCCCTGGGCCTGGTCGCCGGACATCCAGGAGCCGCCGGAGTCCCCCGGCTCGGCGCAGACGTTCGTCCGGGTCAGCCCGGTGACCGTGCCCTCCGGGTAGACGACTGTGGCGTTGCGCGCCTCGACGACCCCACAGCGGGCGCCGGTGGTGGCACCGAACCGGCAGATCGAGCTGCCCACCGGCGCCTCCGCACCGCCGGCCACCGCGATCGTGCCGCCGTCGAAGTCGTTCACCACCGGTTGCGGGACCCAGTCGTCGTTCGTCTCCACCACGCCCCAGTCGTCGCCCGGGAACGAGGAGGCCGACACGACGCCCTGGACAACCCCGTCCGGACTGCTGGTGGTGGCGCCCACCGCTCCACAGTGCCCGGCGGTGACGAACCCGCCGACGACGGAGAAGCCGATCGAACAGGCCGCCCGGTCGTCGATCAGGTACCTGTCACCGCCGCGTACGTCGATCAGCGGCACCGGCGCCTCCGCCGAGGCGACCACCTCGACAGCGCCCGCCGGGGCGCCACTGCCCTGGACGAACCGCCGCACGGCGGCCTCGGTACCGGGCTGGGCACGCACCACCACCCGGTTGTTCGACACGTCGACGTACCAGCCGGCGACGTCCGGGGTGGCCTGGTCGGCGATCCGGTCCAGACCTGCCTTGACCGTGTCGAGTTGCCGGGCGTTCCGGGTGACCAGTTTCGGTTCGGCTCCGGCGGCACGGACCCGGGCGGCAGCCGCCTCGTCGGTCACCGCCACCATCAGCCGGTCGCCGTCGGCGGCGAGCCAGGTGCCGGCGTACCCGGTGCCGAGTTCGGTACGCAGCCGCTGCGTCGTACCCCGGGCCCACCGCTCCCGGTCCAGCCGGGCGCGCGCCTGCGCCTCGGTCAGCGACAGGTCCCGGCGCAGCGCGTCGACGATCTGGCGGGACGGCCCGGCGGGGGCGGGTTCCGATCGCGGCGGGTCCTCACCGGCCAGCGCCGGCCAGGTCACCGCCGCCAGCCCGGCGACGGTGGCCACCGTCACGCCGATCGCGATTCCCCGCCGCTGTGCCGTACTCCGCCGACTGACCGTGCCTCGCCGGCTCCGCGTCGCGCGTCCGCGATCCATCGATCGCCTCCTTCACCATCGGGCAGCCCGCGAGAAGGTACGGCCGGCGATCGGCCGGCGATGAACGGATCGGTGATGGGCAATCTCACAGCGGTTCACCTGAACCACCAACGCCCCGGATACGTAGAAGGAAGGGCCCCTTCTTATCGCTTTTCGTTGTAGAGGGGGCCCTTCCTAACACCTGAAGGCGGAGTGGTCAGACCTCGACCACGGTCGGGACGATCATCGGGCGGCGCCGGTACGCGTCGTTCACCCAGCGGCCGACGGTACGCCGGACGATCTGCTGCAACTGGTGTGGATCGGTGATCCCCTCGGTGGCCGCCCGACCGAGCGCCTCGGTGATCAACGGAATGACCGGGTTGAACGCGTCCGGGTCGTCCGAGAAGCCTTTGGCGGAGACGGTGGGACCGCCGACCACCTTGCCGGTGACCGAGTCGACCACCACGGTCGCCGAGATGAAGCCACCGTCGCCGAGGATCCGCCGCTCGGTGAGGAGCGACTCGCCGACGTCACCGACAGCGAGACCGTCGACGTAGACGTACCGGCTTCTGAGGTGACCGACGACCCGGGCGTGCCCCTCGACCAGGTCCACGACGTCGCCATCCTCGCAGAGCACCACCCGGTCGGTGGCGACTCCGGACTCGATGCCGAGCCGGGCGTGCGCGCGCAGGTGCCGCCACTCGCCGTGTACCGGCATCAGGTTGCTCGGCCGGACCACGTTGAGCAGGTAGAGGAGTTCACCGGCGGGGGCGTGTCCGGAGACGTGCACCTTCGCCACGTCCTTGTGGATCACGGTGGCGCCGGCCCGGCTGAGCTGGTTGATCACCCGGTAGACCGAGGTCTCGTTCCCCGGCACCAGCGAACTGGCCAGCACCACCGTGTCACCAGGGGCGACAGTGATGTGCCGGTGGTCGCCGGTGGCCATCCGGCCCAGCGCGCTCATCGGCTCGCCCTGCGAACCGGTGGACATCAGCACGATCTGGTCCGGCGGCAGCGCGGCCGCCTCGTCCAGCCCGACGACCAGGCCGGGTTCGATCCGCAGCAACCCGAGGTCGCGGGCGATGCCCATGTTGCGGACCATGGACCGGCCGATGAAGGCGACCTTCCGGCCGTGCTCGGCGGCGGAGTCCAGCACCTGCTGCACCCGGTGCACGTGCGAGGCGAACGAGGCCACGATGATCCGGCCGCGCGCCTTGGCGAAGATCGAGTCGAGTACCGGACCGATCTCCCGCTCCGAGCTGACGAAGCCGGGGATCTCGGCGTTCGTCGAGTCGGAGAGGAGCAGGTCGACGCCTTCCGCGCCGAGCCGGGCGAAGCCGGCCAGGTCGGTGATCCGGCCGTCCAGCGGAAGCTGGTCCATCTTGAAGTCACCGGTGTGCAGCACCAGCCCGGCCGGGGTCCGGATCGCCACCGCGAGCGCGTCCGGGATCGAGTGGTTGACCGCGAAGAACTCGCACTCGAACGGGCCGAGCCGCTCCCGGCCGCCCTCCCGCACCGTCAAGGTGTACGGCTCGATCCGCCGCTCGGCCAGCTTCGCCTCGACCAGGGCCAGGGTGAACTGCGAACCGACAAGCGGGATGTCCGGCTTGTGGGCGAGCAGGTACGGCACGGCGCCGATGTGGTCCTCGTGCCCGTGCGTCAGCACGATCGCCTGTACGTCGGCGAGCCGGTCCAGGATCGGCGCGAAGTCCGGCAGGATCAGGTCGACACCGGGCTGCTCGACGTCGGGGAAGAGCACCCCGCAGTCGACGATCAGCAGCTTGCCGTCGTACTCGAAGACGGTCATGTTCCGTCCGATGGCGCCGAGGCCGCCCAACGGCATGATCCGCAACCCGCCCTCGGGCAGCGGCGGCGGCAGTTCCAGCTCAATCCCCGGCTGGCTCATGCCCGCACTCCGCATCTCCGCCCGTCGCTCCGAACCCGTTTCCCACAGGTGTTCTCGACTCCCGTCATGGCAGTTCCAGCCCGGCGGCGGCGCAGTCCGCCCGCAACTGGGCCGTCTCGTCGGATGTGGCCTCGACCAGCGGTGGGCGTACCGGCCCGGCGGGCAGTCCCTGCGCGGCCAGGCCCGCCTTGACCAGGATGGCGCCCTGGGTACGGAAGATCCCGGTGAACAGGGGCAGCAGCCGCCGGTGCAGGGCCAGCGCCTCGGCGGCGGCACCCCGGTCGTACGCCTCGATCATCTGCTTGGCGAGCGCCCCGGTCAGGTGGGTCGAGGTGCCGACCAGGCCGACCGCGCCGATCGCCAGGGCGGGCAGCGTCAACGCGTCCTCGCCCGAGTAGTAGGCCAGCTCGGTGCGGCCGATCACCGTCGAGCTGGCGATCAGGTCGCCCTTGGCGTCCTTCACCGCGACGATCCGCTCGTGCTCGGCGAGCCGCAGCAGGGTCTCGGTCGCGATCGCCACCCCGCTGCGGTGCGGGATGTCGTAGAGCATCACCGGCAGTGCGGTGGCGTCGGCCACCTCGGTGAAGTGCCGGACCAGCCCGGCCTGCGGCGGTTTGTTGTAGTAGGGGGTCACCACCAGCAGCCCGTGTGCGCCGGCCTTCTCGGCGGCGCCGGCCAGCTCGACGGTGTGCCGGGTGTCGTTGGTGCCGACCCCGGCGACGATCCGGGCCCGGTCGCCCACCGTCTCGACCACCGTGCGGACCAACCGCTCCTTCTCCGCGTCCGTGGTGGTCGGCGACTCGCCGGTGGTCCCGTTCACGACAAGCGCGTCGTTGCCCTGCTCGTCCACCAGATAGGCCGCGAGCCGGGCCGCGCCGTCGAGGTCCAGCGAACCGTCAGCGGTGAACGGCGTCACCATCGCGGTGAGCAGGCGCCCGAACGGCCGGGGTGCCGCCCGTTCGGCGTTGGCAGGGTGGTGGGTCATGCGAACAACCTATCGGAATGCCGCCGCCCGGTCGGCGGGGAAGGGTTCAGGACAGCTGGGCGTACGGGCTGCTGGCGATCTCGGTACCGTCCGGCAGCGCACTGATGGTGAAGTCGCCGAAGACGTTCGGCGCGACGCGCTGGAGCTGCCGCAGGCACTCGACCGCCAACTCACGGATCTCGACGTCGGCGCCCTCGGTGGCCCGCATCGCCACGAAGTGCCGCCAGGCCCGGTAGTTGCCGGTCACCACGATCCGGGTCTCGGTGGCGTTCGGCAGGATCGCCCGCGCCGCCTGCCGGGCCTGCTTGCGACGCAGGGTCGGGTTCTCGACGTCGGCGAAGCGCCGCTCCAACCCCTCCAGCAGGTCGTTGTAGGCCCGCAGACTCGCCTCGCTCGCCTCCACGAACCGCTTGTGCAGCTCGGCGTCCTCGGCGATCACCGAGGGCTCCACCATCGCGGCTTCGCGCTCCGGCACGTACCGCTGGGAGAGCTGGGAGTAGGAGAAGTGCCGGTGCCGTACCAGCTCGTGGGTGAACGAGCGGGACACGCCGGTGAAGTAGAAGGTCACGGTCCCGTGTTCGAGCACGGAGAGGTGCTGGCTCTCCAGGATGTGCGCCAGGTAGCCGGCGTTGGTCGCGGTGGCCGGGTTGGGCTTGCGCCACGACTGGTAGCAGGCCCGGCCGGCGAACTCGGCGAGCGCCTGGCCGCCCTCCGCGTCGGTCGACCACGGCACGTCCTCCGGTGGCTCGAAATGCGTCCACGCGATGACTTTGACCTGGGGGACCACCATCTCCGGCATTCCTCGGACTCTAGTCGCCCCCGGCGTCGTCCTGACGACCCCCCGCCCGGACAGAAGTCGCCGGGGCGGGGGCGTCGGTGACGGCACATCTTGCAATCAGTGACGCCATACTGCCGGTTGTGTGTGACGTCAGATGATGTCATAGTGTCGTCATGGATCTGGCTCCCTATCTGGCCGCGCTCCGCCGCGACCTCACCACCGCTGCCGCGCCCGGCGGCCCGGAGATCAGCCGGGCGGCCGAACTGCTCGCCGGCTCGCTCGACGTCTCCGCCCGGCTCTGCCTGCTGGAGGTGCTGGTCGACGCGACCGCCGAGATCACCACCAAGCTCGACGGACCAACGGTCGAGGTGCGGCTGCGCGCCCGGGAGGCGGATCTGGTGGTGCACCGGGAGGCACCGCGACAGCCGGCAACCCTCCCGCCCGGCTCACCGCCCCCGCCGGCCGAACCAGCCGGTGACGTCACCCGGATCACCCTGCGGCTGCCGGAGGGCCTCAAGGACGCCGTGGAGCGGGCCGCCGGCGCCGAGGGGATCTCGGTGAACGCCTGGCTGGTGCGGGCGGTCACCGCCGCCGTGCCGGGAGCCGCCCCGCCGCCGACCGGCCGCACCGGCCGGGGATCCAGCCGCCGGGTCACCGGCTGGGCGCAGGCCTGACCACCCCGACGGTGCCCACCGACGGGTACCCGGCCCCGATCAGCCACCCGAGACCCACCCCTGGAGGAGCCATGCCCGAGTTTCCCCGTACCGCACCTGTCACGGTCGTCGTCGACCTGCCGTCCGGCGCGTTCGAGATGGTCGCCGAGGAGCGCGACTCGGCAGTCGTCGAGGTGCACCCGTACGACGGCAGCGCCGAGTCCCGCGAGCAGGCCGAACGTACCCAGGTCGGGCTGGACGGCGACGTGCTCTCGGTGGTCGTACCGGACCGGGCCGGTGGGCTGTTCCGGCTGCGCAGCGGCAGCGTACGCGTGCAGGTCCGGGTCCCGCTGGACAGTTCCGGCCGGATCAAGGTCGCCTCCGCCGACGTCCGCTGCCGGGGCCGCTACGCGAAACTGACCGTCGGCTCGGCCTCCGGCGACGTCGAGATCGAGCACGTCACCGGCGACGCCGACGTCGACACGGCGAGTGGTGACGTCGAGGTGTCCCGGGTGGACGGCCGGCTGGAGGTCAAGGGAGCCTCCGGTGCCCTCGTCGCCCGGCACGTCGGCGGGCCGCTGCGGGCCCGACTCGCCTCCGGAGACGTCGACATCGCCGAGGCCGGCGACGCCGTCGAGATCAAAACCGCCTCCGGTGCCGTACGCCTCGGAGCGACCCGGCGCGGCCGGGTGCGGATCGGTACCGCCTCGGGTGACGTGGGTGTCGGGGTACGTCCCGGCACCGGGGTCTGGCTCGACCTCAACACCGTCTCCGGCACCACCCGCAACCGGCTGGACCCGGGCACCGCACCCACCACCCCGGGCGGCCCCGACCTGAGCCTCGAGGTCCGGACGGTGAGCGGCGACATCGAGGTACGCCGGGCGGCCTGACCGACCTGCCGCACCACCTCCGCCGCACCACCTCCGCCCCGGCGGCCGACTCACCGGTCGCCGGGCCGGAACGCATCGGGTCGGAACACATCGGGACGCGGCGCGCCGGCTCGGGGCGCGTCAGGGCGTGGCGCGCCGGCTCGGCGGCGGTGCCGGGGCAGTGGCCGGCCGGCCCGCCCACCCCGGGTCGGACCGCTCGGCCAGGGCGGGTGGCCGGCTCGCGAACGGCGTCGGCGGATCCAGGCCCGGGCGGTCGCGGTCAGCAGGACGGTACCGAGGACCAACAACCCGGTCCTGCACAGTCGGGCGCGATGAGGCATTCTGTCATCGACCTTCCACGATCAGCGATCTTCCTGATGGTGGTCCTCCGCACCGATCCGGGCTTGCCGACCGGCCGGTACGGAGGACCACGGCTCGCCCGCCAGCCGGGAGGGCCGGCGAGGAACCGCAGGTACTCTCGCCGGCTCGTCGACTGTCGGAAAAGAGCACCGCCGCCCTACCCCCCGTGTTCCCGACAGGCTGCATCGCTGTGGCGGGAACGCCCATTCGGCAAGGACGACAGACATGCCCCCCGGACCCCCCGGCATCGACGACGGCACGATCCGCGCGCGCTGCGCCAGTCCCGAGGCGGCGGCGTACACCCTCTACGTCCGGCGCCTGCTCGACCGGCCGGAGCTGACCGGCGGGCAGGCGGAGGTCCTGCGTACCGCCGCTGCCCGTGGCCTGCTGCCGGCCCGGTTCAACCGGCAGACGCTCTCCGAGCACCTCTCCGGGCGGTACCGGCACGGGCCACCGTGGACCACCACCGACATGATCATCCGGTGCCTGCCGGAAAACGCACCCCGGGACCGCATCCGGGCCGAGGCCGCCACCCTGCACCGGGCCGCCATCCGACAGGCCGCCGTCCGACAGGCCGTCCAGACGCCGGGTCCGGGTCGGAGCGGTTCCGACAACCGGGGTCCGGACAGCCGCACCGGTCAGGACAACTCCGCCGGCCGTCACCCGCTGCGCGACCAGCCGGGCGGGTGGACGGTACGCCGACCGAACGCCGCGGGAGGCGTCCGACCCGGCACGCCGCAGCGCGGGCGTACCCCGAACAGCGCACCGATCGCCGACGCCCGGCCGGACGCCAACCAGCCCCGCGGCCAGTACGAGCGCGGTGCCGGCCGGGGCTGGCCCGGGTACGACATCACCGTCGACATCGCGGACCTGCGGGCCGACTGCGCCCGGCTGACGGTACAGGTGCTACTGCTGGGGGAGCACGGCACCGACCCGGAGCGCATCGCCGAGCTGTCGGCGGCGCTGCAACGGCGGCAGGACAGCCCGCTCGGGCAACTCTCCCGGCACATCGATCCGGGCGCGGCACTGGCGCACCGGGCGCTGGCCGGCTACCTCTGTGCGTACGCCGAACTCGGCCGCAGCACGGTCACCGAGTTGGCCGTCCGGACCGGGCGGAACGCGGCCGTCGTGGCCGAGATCCTCGCCGCCCGGCGGATGCCCACCGAGGCCGAGTTGCGCGACCTCGGTGCCGTGCTCGGCGTGGACCCAGTGGTCCTCTGGCAGCTCGCCGCCCAGGCGAGGGCCCTCCGGACCGGGGTGCCGGAGAGCCGCCAGTAGCGGCGACGCCAGCGATCACGATCGGGAGGCGACGCCAGCCCTCGCCGACGCCGATCACGCCCCGGTGCCGCGCTCGACCGCCGGTCGTCAGGCCGTGAGTCCACCGTCGAGGGCGATGGTCACGCCGTTCAGATAGTCGGCGCCGGGCCCGGCCAGGAAGAGCGTCGCCGCCGCCACGTCGGCCGCGGTGCCGAGCCGGCGGGCTGGAATCGTCGGCAGGACGTGCGCCTCGACGTCCACCGCCGCCTGCACCGGGAACGACATCGGCCCGTCCGCCACGATGCCCGGGTTGACGCCGTTGACCCGGAGGCCCTGCGGCCCGTACTCGATCGCCCAGGTGCGGGTCAGGTTGTCCAGGGCCGCCTTCGAGGAGTTGTAGATCGAGGAACCGGCCCAGCTCCTCGTCGTACCGATGGAACTGATGTTGACGATCCGGCCGCCGCCTTCGCTCAGCAGGTGCGGCAGCGCGGCCTTTGTCAGGAAGTACGTCGCCTTGTAGTTGAGCCCGACCACCTGGTCGAACTCCTCCTCGGTGCTCTCGTGGGTCAGGCCAGCCGTGTACGCCGCGGCGTTGTTCACCAGGATGTCCAACCTGCCGAACCGGTCGACTGTGGACCGGAGCACCTCGCCGTGGCTCTCCAGCCGGGTCAGGTCGGCCGGTACGAAGAGTCCGTCCTCCAGTTCCGCCGCCACCGCCGTACCCAGTTCGGTGCGGCGGCCGACAACCGCCACGGCGGCACCCGCCCCGGCGAGTACCCGGGCGATGGCCGCGCCGATCCCGCCGGTGCCGCCGGTCACCAACGCCACCCTGCCGCTCAGTTCGCGATCACTCATGCCTCGACGCTAGGAGCGGCCCTTCATCGCGGTCAAAGACTGAGTTCGCATGAGTTGATAACGTCAGCGCATGAACTTCGAGCTGCGCCAGCTGGCGGCGTTCGTCGCGGTCGCCGAGGAGCTGCACTTCGGCCGGGCCGCCGCCCGGTTGCACATCGCGCAGCCAGCGCTCTCCCAGCAGATCCTCCGGCTGGAGGCCGCACTCGGGGCGGACCTGCTGGTCCGGCAGCGCCGCCGGACGGCGCTCAGCGAGGCCGGTCGACTCTTTCTGGTCGAGGCCCGCCGGACCCTGGACCAGGCCCGGGTGGCACAGACGGTGGCCGAACGCGCCCAGCGCGGCGAGTTGGGCCGGCTGCGGATCGGCTACACCCCCACCGCCTCGTCCCAGCCGTTCCTCCAGATCCTCGGCGGTTTCCAGCGGGGGGTTCCCGAGGTCGACCTCAGCCTCGCGGAGTTGCCGATCGGCTCGATCGCCGATCCGCTGCGCGAGGACGTCGTCGACGTCGCCTTCGTGGTGACCCTCGGCGAGTTCGACTGCGCCTGGCTGGGTGACGACATCGCACTCCGGCAGCTCTCCCGGGAGCCGTTCCTGGCGGCGGTTCCGGCCGACCACCGGCTGGCCGGCAAGCCGGAGATCGACCTCGTCGACCTGGCGACGGAATCCTTCGCCTTCCTGGCCCGCGACCTCTGTCCACGTTGGTACGACATGGTGCTGGAGGTCTGCCGGCAGGGCGGCTTCACTCCCCGGGTGGTGCACGAGGCCGGTGGCGTCGGCACCCAGTTGACCCTGGTGGCCGCCGGCGTCGGTGTCGCCCTGGTGCAGGAGTCCGCCCGGCTCCTGCGTGGCGACGGGATCGCCTACCTGCCGATCCGCCAGTCGGTGCCGCAGGTCAGTTCCGGAGTCGCCTGGCGGGCCGACGATCCGTCCCCGACGCTGCGCCGGTTCCGTACCGCGCTCACCGCCGGCTGATCGACGCTCCACCCGACGGTTCCGGCGACACGCTCCGCTCGGCGTGCCCCGCTCGGCACACCCCGCTCGGCACGCCCTGCTCGGCGCCGCATCTCAATCTATGGACGTCTATGTTGCCGCCTCTCCGCCGATGTGCTTCGGTCGGTGTACAGGAGTGCCGGTATGACCGGTATCCAGGGGAGGCACACCATGAATCCAGTTAAAAGGCTTACGTACGGAGTAACGGGTCTCGCCCTGCTGCTCGCGTTCGCCGTACCGGGACCGTCGGCGGAAACGGCCGCGATGGCGGGACCGCCGGGCCTCGCCGGATACGCCGTACCTGCCGAAGCGTCCACCCCGCCCGGTGCCCCCGGACCCGACCCGGCGGCCGGTACCGGTGCCCGGACGGTCAGCCTGGTCACCGGGGACAGGGTCACCGTCACCACCGACCTCAGGGCCAGCGTGGAGCCGGGACCCGGCCGGGTCGGCATCGAGTTCCTGACCCGCAGGGTCGCCGACCGGCTGCACGTGATCCCGACCGACGCCCTCGCCCTGCTCCGCAGCGGCCGGCTGGACGAACGGCTCTTCGACGTCACCGCCCTGCTGGAGTTCGGCTACGACCGTCGCGGAGACCTCCCGCTGCTGGTGACGTACACCGGTGCCGACGCCCGGGTGCAGGGAGGGCGCGCGCTGGTCGGGGCCGGCGCGCGACTGGTCCGCGACCTGCCCCCGGTCGCCGGGCAGGCCGTCGCGGTGGACCGGGTCGGGCTGGCCCGCTTCTGGACCGACCTGACCGGGACGGACCCGGACCGGCGCGGCATCGCCGCGACAGTGCGTACCGTCTGGCTCGACGGCCAGCGCCGGCCCGCCCTCGCCGAGAGCGTCCCCCAGGTCGGCGCGCCGGTCGCCTGGGCCGCCGGCTTCGACGGCACCGGGGTCACCGTCGGGGTGCTGGACACCGGGATCGACGAGACCCACCCCGACCTCGCCGGACAGGTGGTCGGAGCGCGCAACTTCACCGACGGCGCCGAGGACGACCGGGACATCGCCGGACACGGCACACACGTCGCCTCCACGGTGGCCGGTACCGGTGCGGCCCGATTCAAGGGCGTCGCTCCCGGTGCCCGGCTGCTGGACGGCAAGGTCTGCGCGACCAACGGCTGCCCCGAGTCGGCGATCATCGCCGGGATGCAGTGGGCGGCCGAGTCGGGCGCCCGGGTGGTCAACATGAGCCTGACCGGCGTGGACAGTCCGGTGGTGGACCCGATCGAGCAGGCCCTCGGGGAGTTGACCGAGGAGCACGACACGCTCTTCGTCGTCGCGGCCGGCAACATCCCGGGCACCAGTACCATCGGCTCGCCGGCCACCGCCGACGCGGCGTTGGCGGTCGGCGCGGTGAGCAAGTCCGACGACCTGGCCGGCTTCTCCAGCCAGGGACCCCGGCTCGGCGACGGCGCCATCAAGCCCGACCTGACCGCGCCCGGCCTGGACATCGTTGCCGCCCGCAGCGGCGACTCCGGGGTGGACATCCCGGTGGGCAGTGGGATCAGCATGTCCGGCACATCGATGGCCACCCCGCACGTCGCCGGGGCCGCCGCGATCCTGGCGCAGCGCCAGCCGGACCTGCCGGCGGCCACCCTGAAGGCCGCGCTGATGGCCACCGCCCGACCCCACCCCGAACTCAGCGTCTTCGCCCAGGGCGCCGGGCGGCTGGACATCGCCCGGGCACTCGACCAGCGGATCACCGCCGACCCGCCGAGCCTGAGCTTCGGCCGGCAGTCCTGGCCGCACGACGACGACACCCCGGTCCGGCGTACGGTCAGCTACCACAACGCCGGCAGCGCGGCGGTGACCCTGCAACTCGGGGTACGGGCCGCCGCACCCGACGGGACCGCCGTGCCGACCGGGATGTTCTCGGTGACCCCGACCAGCGTCACCGTGCCGGCCGGTGGCACCGCCGAGGCGACCGTCACCGCCGACACGGCCGGCAGCGGCGGCCCGCTGGGGCAGCTCACCGGTCACCTCACCGCGACCGTGGCCGGTGGCGGGAGCGTACCCACCCCGTTGGCGGTCGACCGCGAGGTGGAGAGCTACGACGTCAAGGTCTCGCACCTCGGCCAGGCCGGCGAGCCGACCACCGGCTACCTGACCATGCTGGCCGGGCTGGACAGCGCGCACGCGATCTCGATGCCGGTCACCGAGGACGGCACGGCCACCCTCCGGGTGCCGAAGGGGCGCTACTCGGCGCTCACCGCGATCACCAGCCCGCTCGACGGCGTCTACCTGACCAGCGTCGTCGCCCAACCCGAGCTGGACGTCAGCGGCGACCGGTCGGTCGTCCTCGACGCCCGGCTCGGTCGGCCGCTCTCGGTCACCGTGCCGAACAGTGGGGCCCGGCAGGTCTTCGCCGAACTGGCCACCAGCGTGCTGGCCGCCGGCCGCACCGTCGAGGTCGGCACCCTCGGCAGCACCTTCGAGCGGCTGCGCAGCGGCCGGGTCGGGCCGGACCGGGCGGTCGACGGCTTCGTCTCCCGGACCACCGCCACCTTCGCCCCGGCGGACGCGGCGGACCACTCGTACGCGTACCTGCTCTGCTGGCTCAGCGAGGGGCGGATGGGCAGCGGCTTCACCCGAGCGGTGACCGCCGCCGACCTGGCGACCGTCCGGGCCGACCACGGTCACGAGTCCACCGGCAGCAGTGGCCGGAAACTCGCCTGGGCGGTGCTGCCGGAGTCGGTGATGGGCGGGTTCGCGCACGCGATGACGTTCCCGCTGCCGTCGACCCGGACCGAGTACTACAACACCGACGGCCGGACCCAGTGGTTCCGGTCGGTCGACGAGACGACCGGCTCCGGGACGGAACAGGCGTACCTGACCAGCCTGGTGGCGCCACCGGTGGCGTACCGGGCCGGGCAGTCGTACCAGGAGCAGTGGAGTCGCGGGGTCTTCGGGCCGACGGTGGCGGCACCGCCGTACGAGCACCAGTGGGTGACCCGGCGCGGCGACACCCTCACCGTGCAGGCCCCGCTCTACGGCGACGGCGTCGGCCGGGCCGGCTTCTCGTCGATCGCCACCGGCCGGATCACGCTGGAACGCGACGGGAAGGTACTGGCCGGATTCGACGGCGTGCACGGGACGATCGAGCTGCCACCGGAGACCGGCGACTACCGGCTGACGATGACTGCGGAACGGGGCGGGCCGGCGACGCTCTCCACCCGGGTCAGCGTCACCTGGACCTTCCGCTCCGGACACGTCGACGGGGAGTCGCCGGCCCGGTTGCCGATCTCCACGGTGCGCTTCTCGCCCCGGGTCGACAACGACAACAGCACGCCTGCCGGGCAGACCGGCACCATCCCGGTGACCGTGACGGCGCAGCCCGAGTCGGGAGCCGGTGCCAACGAGAGCCTGACCGTGGAGGTGTCGTACGACGACGGGGTCAGCTGGGCTCCGGCGGAGGTGACAGCGGGACAGGCGGTACTGCGGCACCCGGCCGAGCCGGGGTACGTCTCGCTGCGGGCCAGCGCCACCGACACCGCCGGGAACACGGTGACCCAGACGGTGATCCGGGCGTACAAGATCGGCTGATGGATGTGGTTAGCGGTGATGTCGGCCCGGCGAGGTACGGTCCCGAACGTCACAGCCGGCAGGCACGCACGTCACAGCCGGCAGGCAGGCAGCGTTGACGAGGTGGAGGAGCGGATGGCCGAGGAAGTCACGTTCGACCGGATCGCCCCGGTGGTGCCGGTACGCGACCTGGACTCCGCGCTGGACCGCTACCGACGGCTGGGCTTCGCCGTCCGGGCGTACGACGGCGGCGAGCGGTACGGCTTCGTCGAGCGCGGTACGGTCTCGCTGCACCTCACGGAGTGGGCCGAGTACGACCCCGCCCGGACGGCGTCGGCGGTCTACCTCTACGTCTCCGACGCCGACGCGTTGCGGGCGAGCTGGGCCCAGTCGGGGGTCGAGGGGCGGCTGGGCGAGGTGCGGGAGACCCCCTACGGCCTGCGCGAGTTCGCCTTCGTCGACCCGGACGGCACACTGCACCGGGTCGGCTCCCCGAGCCGCGCCCAGTCCCAGGGCCAGGCCCCTCAGCCGTAGCCGCCGAAGCCAAGGCTGCCGAAGCCGTAGCCGGCCGAATCAGACATAGAAGATGTCGAACGGTGCCCAGGGCAGGTTGCGCAGCACCGAGAAGACTCCCCAGGCGGCGAGGAAGATGCCGATCGTCTTCGGGGTGATCTCCAACTGTGGCAGTCGCCAGCCGAAGATCTGTCGCCCGGCCCAGGCGACGTAGAGGTAGAGCAGGAACGGCAGGGCGAAGACGAAGAGCAGGTGGTGCCGGGCCGCCGCCGGCAGGTCGCCGTGCAGGACGTACCAGAGCGCGCGGGTGCCGCCGCAGCCCGGGCAGTCCAGCCCGGTGGTGAGCTTGAGGATGCAGGAGGGTGCCGCGTCGGGGGCGCTGCGGGTCGGGTCGGCGATGAGGGTGTAGCCGACCGCTCCCGCGATGCAGCCGAGCGCCGCCACCGGGGCGAGCCAGCGGGGCGCCCACGCCTGGAAACGGTTCACCCACCGGGTGAGCCGGTCGGGCTCGGGATACTGGTAGGGCGGTACCGGATAGCCGGGATAGCCCGGATAGGACCCTGCCGCTTCGGCCGGCCAGCCGGTGGCACCCGCCGGAGGCGAGGCGTCGGCACCCAGCACTCCGGTGGCACCAGCCGGAGGCGAGGCGTCGGCACCCAGCACTGTCGAGCCGGTGGCGGCAGGCGCCGAGGCCGAGGTGGCGTCGCCCGGCGCCGGGTCGGGCCCGCCGGACCGGTTCTCGTCAACGCTCGTCATCCCGCCCTCACCCGTCCGACTCGACTCTCCGGCAACCGTCCGACAAACTGCCCCGCCCTCCCTGGCGCTGCCGGGCGGCCCGTCTCACCGTACCGCGAGCATGCCGGCGAGGGCGGCGCGCAACGGCCCGGCGAGGTCTCCCCCGGCGGGGGCCGCCACCGAGGTGAGGCCGAGCCAGCCGGCCAGCCGGTGCAGCTCGGCGGCGAGCGCCCCGGCGGTCTCCACCGGGTCGGTGCCGGGCTCAGCCCAGGCCGCCGGCACCAGCAGCATGCCGGTCTTGCGGTCGGCCTTCAGATCGACCCGGGCGACGAACCGGTCGCCGAGCAGGAACGGCAGCACGTAGTAGCCGTGCACCCGCTGCGGCGCGGGGACGTAGATCTCGATCCGGTAGCTGAACCCGAATAGCCGTTCGGTGCGGGACCGTTCCCAGATCAGCGGGTCGAAGGGGCTGACCAGGGTGCTGGCCCGGATCCACCGGGGCAGCCGGGCGTCCCGGTGCAGATAGGCGGGCAGTCGCCAGCCCTGCACGGTGACCGGCCGCAACTCGCCCGCCTCGACCAGCTCGGCGAGGGCGGTGCGGGCGCCCGCGACCGGCAGCCGGAAATAGTCCCGCAGCTCCGGCTCGGCCGCCACCCCGAGCGCCCGGGCGGCGATCCCGACCAGCCTGCGGTGCGCCTCGGCCGGCTCCGGGGTCGGCGCGGCCAGCACCTCCGCCGGCAGCACCCGTTCGGGTACGTCGTAGACCCGGGCGAAGGAGCTGTTCCGGGAGGCGGCGGTCAGCTCGCCGGCCCAGAACAGGTACTCGCAGGCCCGCTTGACGGCCGACCAGTTCCAGCCCCAGTTGCCGGTCTCCCGGGGCGCGTCGTGCTCGATCTCGGCGGCCGTCATCGGGCCACCGGCCCGCACCTCGTCGAGGACCCGGGCGACCAGTGCCGGCTGCTCGACGGCGATCCGGCGCATCCCGCCCCAGGCGTCGGTGTGCGCGGCGGCCATCCGCCAGCGCAGCGCCGGTTGCAGGTCGACCCGGACCAGCGAGGCCTCGTGCCCCCAGTATTCGAAGAGGTCCCGGGGACGCCGGTAGGCGGACCGGTCGAGCAGCTCGACCGGATAGGGCCCGAGGCGGCTGTAGAGCGGCAGGTAGTGCGCCCGTTGCAGGACGTTCACCGAGTCCATCTGGAGCAGCCCGAGCCGGTCGAGGACCCTGCGCAGGTGGCGACGGGCCGGCACGGCAGCGGGCGCCGGATCGGCGAAGCCCTGGGCGGCCAACGCGATCCGCCGGGCCTGGGACACTGACAACGATTCGGGTACGGCCATCGCCCCGGACCTTAGCCGACCGGTCCGACACGACACGTCGGGCCTGGACCTGACCAGCAAAACGGGATAAAACAGTCCTGATGCTAGTCGTCAGTCCCGAGTGCCCCGACGATGCCCTGGCCATCGCCGAGGTGCACGTCAGCGGCTGGCAGGCGGGTTACGCCGAGATCATGCCGGCCGAGGTGCTGGCCCGACTGAACGTCGCCGCCTGGGCGCAGCGCCGCCGCGACCTCGGCACCGCCGAACCCGACCACCCGTTCCGGACCCTGGTCGCCCGGGCCGACGACGAGACGGTGCTCGGCTTCACCACCATCGGGCCGTACCGGACGGACCAGGATCCGGAGCGCCTCGATCACCGGTACGCCGAGATTCTCGGCCTCTACGTCCGGCCCGGGCACTGGGGCGCCGGAATCGGCCGGCGGCTCCTGGCCGCCGCCGTCGCCGAGTTGAGCGCACTCGGCTGGACCGAACTGCGGCTCTGGGTACTCGCCGACAACCGGCGGGCCCGCCGGTTCTACGAACGGGCCGGGTTAGTCGCGGATGGTGAGCGGTCGACCTACGAACTACAACGGTCGGGGGGACGGTCGCCGCTTGGGCTGGCCGAGCTCCGTTACGCCGCCCGACTCGGCGAGCTGGCTGGGACCCCGGATCGGTAGCGCGAAGAGCAGCGCGACACTGATCCAGACATAGAAGTTGCTACCCAGGAAGCCGAGCAGGCCGTCGAAGCGGCGTTCCCAGATCCAGACCAGCCGACTGATCAGCACCAGGTACGCGAAGACCGCGAACCGCAGCAGCCAACGCCGCCGCCCGCTGCCGGCCGGGGCGGCGTACGCGTTGTCGACAAGCAGGATCAGCGCCGGGATCAACCAGACCAGGTGGTGCACCCAGGTGACCGGACTGACCAGGCTCTGCACCACGCCGGTCAGGGCCAGCCCGGTCGCCTCGTCCCCCACCGCCGCCGCGCTGCGGGACCGCCAGATCCAGACCCCCACCGTCGCCGCGACAAGCACCAACCAGAGCAGCGTGTTCGGATGGTCCGGGTCGAGCCGGGCGACCACGCCCTGCCACGACTGGTTGGAGATGAACGACAGCGACCCGACCCGGTCGGTGTCCCAGAGCGCCGTGGTCCAGAACTCCCGGGACGCGTCCGGGGCCACCCCGGCGGCGAAGAGGGTGACCGCCGCCGCCGTGCCGCTGGCCACCAGTGCCGCCCGCCAGCGCCCGGTGACCAGCAGATAGACGATGAAGATGCCAGGGGTCAGCTTGATCGCGGTGGCCAGCCCGATCCCCACCCCGGCGAACCGGCGGTAGCGCTGCGGCAGCCGGCGCCCGAACGGGGTCACCGGGGCGACCAGCCAGAGCAGGTCGGCGCCGACCAGGAAGAGCATCAGCATGTTGACCTGGCCGAAGTTGACCGTCTCGCGCATCGGCTCGAAGGCCGCCGCCAGGCAGAGCGCCACGGCCAGGGTGAACCACCGGGTCCACCCCGTCCGGCGGGCGATCGGGTCGACGAGCCACCAGATCAGCAACGCGCTGGCCAGCACGGTCAGGGTGACGCTGATCACCATCGCCGCCGGCCAGCTCAGGTACGCCAGCGGCAGCATCGTCAGGGCCGCGAACGGCGGATAGGTGAAGCCGTACTTGCTGTCCGGCTTGAGCCAGTCGTAGATCTCGCCGTCGGCGCGTACCCAGTGGTGCAGCGCCCCGTAGTAGACCCGCAGATCGAAGAAACCGTGCCGGGCCGCCGCCACCGAGAGGAATCCGGCGACCAGCACCGCCAGCGCGATCACGAACAGCACCTGGTACCGGGTACGCCAACCGGCACCCTGCGCCATTACCGCCCCCCTTGCCCTGCGTAGGCTTGCCACTCATGGCTCTCGGGTACGTCCGCCCGGCGCGTCCGTCAGACGCCGGCGAGATCGCACGCATCCAACTCGCGACCTGGCGGGTCGCCTACCGGAGGATGCTGCCCAAGCACGTGCTCGACAACCTGGACGAGGAGTGGCTCGGTCGCCGGTGGAGTGCGGCGGTCGAGGCACCACCCTCCGAACGGCACCGCGTCCTGGTCGCCGTCGAGCAGGCCGAACAATCGTATCTGGTCGGATTTGCCGCATCCGGCCCCCCCGACGAGCAGGCGCTCGCCCCGGAGGAACCGGCCGAGGCGCTCGGTACCGGTGTCGTCGCGGTGACCGACCTGCTGGTCGAGCCGAGGTGGGGCCGGCGCGGGCACGGCAGCCGGCTGCTCGCCGCCAGCGTCGACCTGTGGCGTGGCGACGGCTTCGACACGGCGGTGGCCTGGGCCTTCGAGGGCGACGCCGCGACCCGGAAGTTCCTCGGCACCGCCGGCTGGGAGCCGGACGGGGCGGCGCGGGCGCTGGACGTCGACGACCTGCTCGTCCCGCAGCTCCGGCTGCACGTCTCGCTCGCCGCCGAGCCGACCGACTGAAGCCGGCCCGAACCGCCCCGTCGCCCGGTAGCGGCCCTGTTGCCGCACCATGCCGGTCGTCCGGCGGCCCGACAGCGGTGTGGGTGCTCCCCGGGCCGCCGGACGGGTGGCGATGGTGCCGGTCAGACCTCCGTGCTGGTAGGCCTCCGTGCCGGTCAGACGTGCGCGCCGGTCAGGCCTCCGTGCCGAACAGGCCGGAGTAGCGGTTCAGGTAGAGCGGCCATCCCCCGTCGCCTGCGACGCCGTCTCGGACGGCTTCCCAGCCGGGGCCGTGCCGGTCGAGGTGGCGGTGCTCCAGTTCCACCCGCGTGCGCTGCGGGGTCTCGGCGATGAACCGGACCTCGACCTCGCTGGTGTTGTCGGGCTCGGTCTCGACCCGCCACTGCGGGCTGATGTCCCAACTGAACACCACCCGGACCGGTGGGTCGTAGACGAGCACCCGCGCCCAGCGGCACTCGGTGCCGTCGACACCGCGATCGTAGATGTGTCCGCCGACCTTCGGCTCGAACACGGTCTCGGCGATCGCCACTCCGAGCAGGTTGTGCTCCCTCGGTTTGAAGTCTCCGAAGCGCTCGGTGAACACGGTGAACGACCGCTCCAGCGACGCGTTCACGACGACCTGCCGGCGTACCACCACCTCGGGCCCCTGGGTCATGAGTTCTCCTCGGTCGGTTGTTCGACGATGTCCTGGTAGCCCTCCAGTGCGCGGTTCCAGAACGTGTCCAATTGATCCCGCAGCGCGGCGACGCCCGCGGGGTTGAGCCGGTAGACCCGGCGGGTGCCGGCCGTGCGGTCGGTCACCAGTCCGGCGTCCTTGAGCACCTTCAGGTGCTGCGACACGGCGGGCCGGCTGATCGGCAGCTCCTGGGCGAGTTCGCCGACCGCCCTCGGCCGCTCCGCCAGGCAGGCGACGATGGCGCGTCGGGTGGGATCGCCCAACGCGTCCCAGCCGTCAGCGGTTTGGTAAGTAGCCACGAACGGTAAGCTAGCACTTACCGTTAACCGGATCAAGGCTCCCCGGCAACCCGGAGTCCCGACCGGAGATCAGTCCAGCAGCGCGTCGATGCCGACGGTAAGCCCCGGGCGGTGCGGCATCGCCCGCACGGCCAGCAGCACGCCGGGCATGAACGACGCCCGGTCGTACGAGTCGTGCCGGATCGTCAGCGTCTCGCCAGCGGTACCGAACAGCACCTCCTGGTGCGCGACCAGCCCGGTGGCCCGGACCGCGTGCACGCGTACCCCGTCGACGTCGGCACCGCGCGCGCCCGGCAGCTCGTCTTTGGTGGCGTCCGGCACGGCGCCGAGACCCGCCTCGGCCCGGGCCTGTGCGATCAGCCGCGCGGTGTGCGTGGCGGTGCCGCTGGGCGCGTCGAGCTTCTTCGGATGGTGCTGCTCGATGATCTCCACCGACTCGAAGTAGCGGGCCGCCCGCGCCGCGAACTGCATCATCAGCACCGCGCCGATGCCGAAGTTCGGCGCGATCAGCACGCCCACCCCGGGCCTGTCGGCCAACCAGCCACGCACCTGGTCGAGCCGCTGCCCGGTGAAGCCGCTGGTGCCGACGACGGCGTGGATGCCCTGCTCGACGCACCACCGCAGGTTGTCCATCACCACGCCGGGGTTGGTGAAGTCGACCACCACCTCGGCACCCGCGTCGGAGGCGGTGGAGAGCCTGTCGTCCTCGTCGACCGTCGCCACCAGTTCGAGGCCGTCGGCGGCCTCCACCGCCCGGCACACCTCCAGGCCCATCCGGCCGCGGGCGCCGAGTACGCCGACCCGCAGCGGCCCGGTCGACGCGTTCTTCCCTGGTTCACGCTCGTCGCTCACGGGCCACAACCTATCCCAACGCGGGCAACCGCAGGTGGCCACCGCCAGACCACCCGGTCGGCCGGCGACCCGCCCCAGCCCGATCCGGCATCCCCGTCAGATCTCCGGCGTCAGGCATCCCCCGCCGCGCCGGGCGGACCTCCGGCCCGGCCCAGGAAACGCAGACCTCGACGCAGATAGGTACGCGGGTTGGTGTCGAGGTGGCGGGCCCAATCGGGCGCGGTCTCGCCGCGCAGCCAGGCGTACCGGGCGAGCGCGTAGCCGTACATCGGCTCGGTCAGGTATCCCAGCCGGCCGCCGACCAACCGGTGTGCCGCCCGGCGAACTCCAGAGCGGCGTTGGCGGTGAAAATCCCGAACCCGAGATAGACCGTGAGCAGGTCGGTGAGGGGTTCCTGATCCCGCCGCTGCGGATCGACCCGCCCCTCGCCGAGCAGCCGTTCGTGGGCCAGCTCGTGTGCGACCGTGGCGACCAGGGCCAACGGCCGGCTACCGAGCGACTCCTCCAGCGAGACGACCGCCCTGCCCGCCACCACCCGATAATGCCCGGCCGCCCCGGACCAGCTGGCATACCCGCCAACCAGTTCCGGCAACTCCCGCCCACCCGCCCGATCGGCATGCAGCTCAACCCGGATCCGGTCGGGGTCCATGGAGAGGTGGTCGCAGAGCCGGTGCACGACCTGGAGCATGTCCTCCTCGGAACCGGAGTATCCGCCCGGAAAGAAGTCGTCGGTGGGAAGCACCACCGGCGAGCGCAGCCAGGAGTCGCCGAACTCGCGGACGAACCACGCCAGGTTCTCCTCGATCCACCGCTGCTCTTCCGGCACGACCGGGCAGCGAGGCGTGAACCAACCCATCGAGCCACCTCCCTACCGGCATGGTAGAGAGACCATGCTCAGCGGGGCGCTCCGCACAGGTGCGATCCCGACCTCCTGCGCGGATCCCGGGTCAGAGTGCGCCGCGGTCGACCAGGCTGAAGGTCGAGCTCGGGGTGGCGTCGCCGACCTGCTCGACGATCATCGTCTTGCGGGAGGTGCTCCACTGCACGAAGCCGTGTGTGTCGTTGTAGATGTAGTAGGTCGGCCGGTTCTTTTCGTCCTTGGCGCCGGTGCGATCGAGCGAGAAGATCGTCGCCTGCGTCGGCTGGCACGCGGCGGCGACAAGTACCGACGGCCCCTCCAACAAGATCTTCACCCCGAGGCAGGTCTCCTGGTCGTCGGCGCGACCGTCGCTCCGCAGCGACCTGATCAGATAGTCCACCCCCATCGGCACCAGGACGAACTGCGACTTCGCCCCGGTGCCGTCGGACGCCTCGACCTGGAAGTCGTGCAGGTCAAGCGCCAGATCGCGGTCGATCTCCGCGATGTGGATCAGCGTGCGCCGGGTCCCCTGGAGGATCGCGGTGTCCGGGTCCGAGGCCACCGGGGTGGTCGTCCGGGCGTTCGTCGGGCTCGGGCCGGTCGGCGCGGACGGCGCCGGAGAACCGCCGGCCTGCTGGCCGCTGGGGCCGAGCGCGTTGAGCGTGGCGACTCCCGCACCGAGCAGCACGACGAGGGTCACGACGGCGGCCCCGACGGCCAGGAGACGGCTCCGGCGCCTGTTCTCGGGCTGGGGCGCGCCCTGCGCCGCCACGGGACCACCGGTCGCCACCTGGCCACTGTCCCGGGCGGTCAGCGCCGCCGGGGTGATCACGGCGGTGGTTCCGGCCGGCGGGGTGTTGCCGTCGAGCAGCGCGTCGAGCAGCGCACGCGCCGTGGGGCGCTCGTCGGGATCCTTGACCAGGGCCCGCTCCACGAGCTCACGGAGCCGCCCGGTCAGTCCGGAGAGGTCGGGCGGCTGGGTCAGGATGCGCATCGCGGTGCCCGGCGCGGAGTCGGCGGCGAACGGCGTACGCCCGGTTGCCGCGTACGCCATCACCACGCCCCAGGCGAAGATGTCGGCAGCCGAGGTCACCTGCCGACCGTTGCCCGGCTCGAAGCGCTCCGGTGCCATGTAGCCGACAGTGCCGACGATCTGGTCGGTACGGGTGTGCTGGCTCGTCGCGTCGAAGGCGCGGGCGATACCGAAGTCGATCACCTTGATGCCGCCCATCGCGAACAACACGTTGGCCGGCTTGAGATCGCGGTGGATCACCCCGGCTCCGTGGATGGCGGTGAGCGCGGTGGCGATGCCGACGGCCACCCCGTGCAGCGCGGACGGGGACAGTGGCCCCTGCTCCCGGACGACGGTGGCGAGGCTGGGGCCGTCGACGTACTCGACGACGAGGTAGGGCGGATCGTGGTCCGGGTCGGCGTCGAGCACCTCGGCGGTGGAGAACGGCGGCACCTGGCGCGCTCGGTTGACCTCGCTGCGGAACCGGCCACGGAACTCGGCGTCGTACGACAACTCGGGCCGGACCATCTTGATGGCCACCTTGCGCCCGTCCTGGTCCCGTCCGAGATAGACGGTGCCCATGCCGCCCTCGCCCAGGCGCCCCAGCAGCTCGTACCTGCCGAGCCGGGTCCGCTCCCCCGGCAGCAGCGGCATGCTCATGTCGGTCTCTTCCCCCTCGCCGCGACCCCGCCTACGGTCGTCAGACCCTAGCCGGACGACGTCGGCGAGACGAACCCGAGGCTCGTTCGATATCAGCCGGCCCGCGGCACTCGTCGCCGAACGCCCGCACCCCGGGATTCCTACCGCAGCTCGATGGAGAAGTCGTCGGCGTTGAACGGCCCCACCACGGCCAGCGACATCGGTCGGGCCAGCAGGTCGGCCGCGAGCGCGTTCACCTCGTCCACTGTGACCGCGTCGACCCGGGCCAGCAGCTCGTCGACCGGCAGCAGGTCGCCGAAGAGCAGCTCGCCCTTTGCCAGCCGGCTCATCCGGGACCCGGTGTCCTCCAGGTTGAGCACGTAGGAGCCCTTCGCCATGCCCTTCCCCCGGGCCAGCTCGGCCTCGGTCACCCCGTGCGCGGCGACCTCGGCCAACTCGGCCCGGACCAGCTCCAGCACCTCGTCGACCTTGCCCGGTGCACAGCCGGCGTAGACGGCGAAGAGGCCGGTGTCGGCGTACTGGCTGGAGTAGGAGTAGACCGAGTAGGCCAGGCCACGCCGTTCGCGGATCTCCTGGAAGAGCCGGCTGGACATGCCGCCGCCCAGCACGTTGTTGAGTACCCCGAGCGCGAACCGCCGGTCGTCGAGCCGGCCGATGCCGGGACAGCCGAGTACCACGTGCGCCTGCTCGGTCTCCTTGTGCTCGACGACGCTGCCCGGCCGGCTGGTGCGTACCCGGGTCCCGGCCGGGCGCAGCGGTGCCGGCTCCGCCGGCTCACCGTCGAGTACCGTGCCGTCCAGCGCCTGCCGGACCCGCCTGACCACCTCGGCGTGTTCGAGGTTGCCGGCGGCGGCGATCACGATCGACGGCGCGGTGTAGCGACGGCGGTAGAAGCTCTGGATCTGCCGGCGCGACATCGGGGAGATGGTCTCCTCGGTGCCGGAGATCAGCCGGCCCAGCGGATGGTCGCCGTAGATCGCCCTGGCCAGCAGGTCGTGCACCTCGTCGCCGGGCTCGTCGTCGTGCATGGCGATCTCTTCGAGGATCACCCCGCGCTCGGTCTCCACGTCGGCGGCGGCCAGCACCGAGTCGGCGATCAGGTCGCACATCACGTCGATGGCCAGCGGCAGGTCCTGGTCGAGCACCCGGGCGTAGTAGCAGGTGTACTCCTTGGTGGTGAACGCGTTCGTCTCGCCGCCCACCGCCTCGATCGCCGCCGAGATGTCCAGCGCGCTGCGCTTGCGGGTGCCCTTGAAGAGCAGGTGTTCCAGGAAGTGCGAGACCCCGGACTGGGTCGCCGTCTCGTCCCGGGAGCCGACCGCCACCCAGATGCCGAACGAGACGCTGCGCATCGTCGGGATCGCCTCGGTGAGCACCCGCAGCCCGCTGGGCAGCACGGTACGGCGTACGGTGCCGCCGAGCGGGTCGCTGTCCATCACCCGGGTCACCGCCCTGGCCGCCGCAGCGGCGCCACCACCGATGCCATCGGCGCCCGACACTCGTTTCGCCCGACTCAAGGGACCTGGCTCCTACCTGTAGGCCGACCGAACGGCAGACGTCGCAGCGGACTGTGCGGCACGCGTACCCCGGATGGGTGCGATGGTGCCACACGCGCCGCGCCGGCCTCTGCCACCCGGTCAGGTGCGGCGGAGGCCAGCGCGGCGCGATCGATCAGCTGTGCCGGTTGCGCCGGCGGCGCGGCTCGCCGCCACCGCCCTCGCCGCCACCTTCGCCACCCTCGCGGTCGCCCCGGCTCGGGCCACGGTCGCCCCGGTCCCGGTCGCCGCGGTCGCGCGGGCCACGGTCGCCCCGGTCCCGGCCGGCCGGACGCTCGCCACCGGCCGGCTCGGCCGGCGCCTCCTCGCCCTCGGGCCGCACCTTGTCCAGGTAGATCTTGCCCCGGGCGTCGATGTCGGCGATGGACACCTCGACCTTGTCGCCGACGTTGAGGAAGTCCTCGACCCGCTCGACCCGCTTGCCGTCGCCCACCTTGGAGATGTGCAGCAGGCCGTCCCGGCCGGGCAGCAGCGAGACGAACGCCCCGAACGCGGCGGTCTTGACCACCGTGCCGAGGAACTTGTCGCCGATCTTCGGCAGCGTCGGGTTCGCGATCGCGTTGATCCGCTCGACCGCGGCCTCGGCCGACGGGCCGTTCGTCGCGCCGACGTAGATGGTGCCGTCGTCCTCGATCGAGATCTCGGCGCCGGTCTCGTCCTGGATGGCGTTGATGGTCTGGCCCTTCGGCCCGATCACCATGCCGATCTTGTCGACCGGGATCTTCACAGTGGTCACCCGGGGCGCGTAGTCCGACATCGTGGCCGGACCCTCGATCGCCTCCTGCATCACGCCGAGGATGACCTGCCGCGCCTCGTACGCCTGCTGCAGCGCCGCCGCCAGCACGTCGGACGGGATGCCGTCGAGCTTGGTGTCGAGCTGGAGGGCGGTGACGAACTCCCTGGTGCCGGCGACCTTGAAGTCCATGTCGCCGAAGGCGTCCTCGGCACCGAGGATGTCGGTAAGCGTCACGTACTGCGTCTTGCCGTCGACCTCGTCGGAGATCAGGCCCATCGCGATGCCGGCGACCGGCGCCTTCAGCGGCACACCGGCGCTGAGCAGGGCCAGCGTGGAGGCGCAGACCGAACCCATCGAGGTGGAGCCGTTCGAGCCGAGCGCCTCGGAAACCTGGCGGATCGCGTACGGGAACTCCTCGCGGCTGGGCAGCACCGGGATCAGTGCCCGCTCGGCCAGCGCGCCGTGCCCGATCTCGCGCCGCTTCGGCGCACCGACCCGGCCGGTCTCACCGGTCGAGTACGGCGGGAAGTTGTAGTTGTGCATGTAGCGCTTGTGCTTCTCCGGGGAGAGGGTGTCCAGCGCCTGCTCCATCCGGAGCATGTTCAGGGTGGTGACGCCGAGGATCTGCGTCTCGCCACGCTCGAAGAGCGCCGAGCCGTGCACCCGGGGCAGCACCGCGATCTCGGCGGTCAGCGGTCGGATGTCGCGCGGCCCGCGACCGTCCATCCGGACCTGCTCGCGGAGCACCCGGGCGCGTACCTCGGACTTGTTCAGCGAGCGGAACGCCGCGCTGAGTTCCTTTTCCCGGCCCTCGAAGTCACCGGCGAGCTGCTCGACGACCCGCTCCTTGATCCGGTCCAGGGCCTCTTCGCGGTCCGCCTTGCCGGCGATCTTCAGCGCCTCGGAGACCTCGGCACGCGCCGCCCCGGCGACCGCCTCGTAGACGTCGTCGGTGTAGTCGAGGAAGACCGGGAACTCGGCAACCGGCTTGGCCGCCACCTCGGCGATCTCGCTCTGCGCCCGGCACAGCTCCCGGATGGCCGGCTTGGCGGCCTCCAGGCCACTCGCCACGACCTCCTCGGTCGGTGCCGGAGCGCCACCGGCGACAAGCGCCACGGTGTGCTCGGTCGCCTCCGCCTCGACCATCATGATCGCGACGTCGCCGTCCGGCAGCGCGCGACCGGCGACCACCATGTCGAAGGTGGCCCGGGCCAGCTCCTCGATGGTCGGGAAGGCGACCCACTGGCCGTCGACGTGCGCCATCCGGGTCGCCCCGACCGGGCCGGAGAACGGCAGGCCGGAGAGCTGGGTGGAGAGCGACGCGGCGTTGATCGCCACCACGTCGTACGGGTGCTGCGGGTCGAGCGCGAGCACGGTCTCGACGACCTGCACCTCGTTGCGCAGGCCCTTGACGAAGGAGGGGCGCAGCGGCCGGTCGATCAGCCGGCAGGTGAGGATGGCGTCCTCGCTGGGCCGACCCTCACGCCGGAAGAACGAGCCGGGGATCCGGCCCGCCGCGTACATCCGCTCCTCGACGTCGACGGTGAGCGGGAAGAAGTCGAACTGCTCCTTGGGCTGCTTGCTCGCGGTGGTCGCAGAGAGGACCACGGTCTCGCCGAGCTGGGCGAGGACGGAACCGGCGGCCTGCCGGGCGAGCCGCCCGGTGGAGAAGGTGATCTCACGGGTGCCGAAGGACCCGTTGTCGATCACGGCGGTGCGGTGCTGGGTACCCAGCGTGCTGCTGTTGGGGTTGGACGTTTCGGTCATAGTGCGGTAGCACTCCTTCGATCGGGGGCCCGCGACTGCCCTCCGTGCCGGTATCCCACCGGTACGAGACCGTGGCCAGAGGAGCTGCTCAGACAACCGGTCTTCGATCGAAGCGCCCGGGGCGCCGGATGTGCCGGCCGGCCCGGGGGCCACTACCGAGGACCGGTGCGTCGACCGGCTCCCCAACGGGTGGTCGCGCTGGCCCCTGGTTACGGGTGTGGCGAGATGGGCGGGTGGAGCGGCTGCCCGGCGATGCCGTCGGCGACCTGGTGTCGCCGGATTGCCGCCGGGGCGGCCGCTCCCCCGCTCAGCTCAGCGCCGCAGACCGAGTCGCTCGATGAGCGACCGGTAGCGGCTGATGTCCTTCTTCTGCATGTAGTTGAGCAGCCGTCGACGGCGACCCACCAGCAGCAGCAGACCACGACGGCTGTGGTGGTCGTGCTTGTGCACCTTGAGGTGCTCGGTGAGGTCGGCGATCCGCTTGGTCAGCACCGCCACCTGCACCTCGGGCGAACCGGTGTCGCCCTCGGCGGTCGCGTACTCCTGGCGGATCTTGGCCTTGCTTTCCTGGTCGAGCGCCATGTCTCCCTGTTCCTGAATTGTCGTGTCCGCCCTCGCCCGGTCGGTGGACCGGGTCGGGGCGACCTCGCACCCGCGGCGTCGTGCAGGCACGCGAGGCCACGCCGGTAACCCGACGTCCCCGTCAGGCTACCAGCCTGCACCGGTACGGCCGAGTCAAGGGCACGCCCGAGCTGGTCGGATCGTTCCGCTTGGGCGGGTTTTGGCTGCCCAGCACGGGTCTGATCGCGCCCGGAGTGCCGCAACCGACGGTGGAGTGGTTGTCAGCTGAGCAGCCGGCGGGTCTGCTCGACGTCGGCCTCGATCTGCGCGACAAGCGGCTCGATGCCGTCGTAGCTGCGCGTCTCCCGCAGGTACGCCACGAAGTCCAGGGCGAGCCGCTCCCCGTAGAGATCACCCGAGAAGTCCAGCACGTACGCCTCGACCCGACGCTCCCGGCCGGAGAACGTCGGGTTCGTACCGATCGACACGGCGGCGGGAAGCCGCTCGTCGCCCTGACCGGCCCGACCGCCCCGGCGGATCAGCCAGGCCGCGTAGATCCCGTCCGCCGGCACCGCCGCGTAGCGGTGGCAGAGCAGGTTGGCGGTCGGAAAGCCGATCTCCCGCCCCCGCTGGTCGCCCCGGACCACCACACCCTCCAGCCGGTGCGGCCGGCCCAGGGCCGCCGCCGCCGCGCTCACGTCACCGGCGGCGACACAGGCCCGGATGTAGGTGGACGAGAAGACCGTGTCGGCGTCGGCGACCAGCGGCGCCCCCTCCACCCCGAAACCGAAGGTGCGCCCGAGCCGCTCCAGCAGCGCCACGTCACCGGCCGCCCGGTGGCCGAACCGGAAGTTCTCCCCCACCACCACGAGCGCGGCGTGCAACTGCTCGACCAGTACGTCGTGCACGAACGCCTCCGGCGAGAGCCGGGAGAAGTCGGGGGTGAACGGCACCACGCAGAGTACGTCCACCCCGAGCGCCTCGATCAACTCCGCCTTGCGGGCCGGCTCGGTCAGTACCGCCGGATGCGAACCGGCCCGGACCACCTCGGCCGGGTGCGGGTCGAAGGTGACCACCACCGACTGCACGCCCATGTCCCGGGCGCGTTTCACCGCGTGCCCGATGATCGCCTGGTGCCCCTGGTGTATCCCGTCGAAGACCCCGATGGTGACCACCGACCGACCCCAGCCGACCGGCGCCCCGTGGTACCCCCGCCACCGCTGCATCCCTGATCCCTTCACCTTCCCGGCCCGACCACTCGCTCAGGCCGGGGCGAGCACGATCTCCGCCCGGGCCCGGCCGTCCCGGTCGCTGACGATAGCGATCAGGCCACCCGCCGGATCGAAGACCGCGTACGGCCCGGTGATGCCGGCCGGGTCGAGCGGACCACCGTGCGAGAGCACCTTCGCCTCGTCGGAGCTGGCCTGGCGCTGCGGGAAGAACCGCCGGGCCGCCGCCTCGACGCTCAGGTTCACCACGTCCGGGGCGCGTTCCTCCAGCTCGGGCAGGGTTGCCGCCTCGGCCAGCGTGAAGCCACCCACGGCGGTACGCCGCAGTGCGGTGAGGTGCCCGCCGACCCCGAGCGCGGCGCCGAGGTCCCGGGCGAGTGCCCGGATGTACGTCCCGGACGAGCAGTCCACCGCCACGTCCACGTCGAGCACGGCCAGTCCCTCGTCGCCGACGACCGTCCCCGCCCCGACAGCGCTCGCCGGCAGGTCGAGTCGGCGGATGGCCAGCAGATCGAGTCGGGAGACGGTTACCCGGCGCGCGGCGAGGGCGACGGTCTCGCCGTCGCGTACCCGCTTGTAGGCCCGCTGCCCGTCGATCTTGATCGCGCTGACCGCGCTCGGTACCTGGTCGATCTCACCGGTCAGCGCGGCGAGCCCGGCGCGGACGGCGTCGTCGGTGACCTGCCCGGCCGGGGTGGCCGCGACCACCTCGCCCTCGGCGTCGTCGGTCACCGTCGACTGGCCGAGCCGGATCGTCGCGGTGTAGCTCTTGCCGGCCCCGATCACGTACGTCAGCAGCCGGGTCGCCCTGCCGACCCCGATCACCAGCACTCCGGTGGCCATCGGGTCCAGCGTGCCGCCGTGCCCGACCCGGCGCGTCCGGGCCAGCCGGCGGATCCGGGCAACCACGTCGTGCGAGGTCATACCGCCGGGCTTGTCCACCACGATCAGACCGTCGGCGCCTGCGGAAGCATTCACGGGCAACCAGCCTGCCAGATACCGCCACCGCCAGCCGCTCCGCCCACGCCGGTCCGGCCCCGGCCAGGGGCTGCCGCGCGCAGCACCACGCCGGAAAGGCACTCTTCGTTATGCTGAGCGTCACGGGCACGTCGACCGCAGGGGGTGAGGCGATGAGTGCCGAGCCGGTGTACGAACGGTTCCGCCCGCCGCCCGGTGGCTTCACCGCCGATGATCTCGACCGGATTCCCGGCCTCCCCCCGCACACCGAGCTCATCGACGGGAGCCTCGTCTTCGTGAGCCCGCAGAAGCTCTTCCACATGAAGGTGCTCCGGCTGCTGGAGCAGTCGCTGGCCCTCGCCGCGCCCGCGGACCGGTTCCGGGTCCGGCGGGAGATGTCGGTGGTGCTCGGCCCGCAGCAGCGCCCCGAGCCGGACCTGATCGTGGTGCACGCCGACGCCGATGTCGACAACGACCAGACCTGGTATCCGGCGGACGCGGTGGTGCTCGCGGTGGAAGTGGTCTCGCCCGACTCCGTGCTGCGCGACCGGGAACGCAAGCCGCAGATCTATGCCCAGGCCGGCATCCCGCACTTCTGGCGGGTCGAGGAGACCTCCGGGCAACCCACAGTCTACGTCCACGCCCTGGGTGCGTCGTCCCGCGCCTACCGGCCGACCGGTATCTTCCACGGCCGGCTGAAGCTCTCCGAGCCCTTCGATCTGGACATCGACCTCACCGGAATCGACCGGCTCTGACGTCCGGCAGTTCCGGCGGGGTTGACCTGCCCGGCGGGTCACCCGCACGGGACCAGGCCCACGGCGCCGATCGCGGCGGGCAGGGGCCGCGATGACGAGCGGACGGGGCAGGTCAACCCGTACACCGGCACCGACTCGCGTCGCCCGACCACCCCGACGTGGCTCGATCGCGGCTGCCGTAGCGTTCGACGCCATGTGGAGCGAGGAGATCGTGGCCGGGCGCCCGGCATGGCGGCACATCCCGTCCGGGGTGGTGTTCCGGAAGGTTCCCGGCGGTACCTTCCGGATGGGCCTGTCCGACGCGGAACTGGACGCGGTACGCGCCATCGAGCGCGCCGGCGAGGTCGAGGACACCGTCGAGCCGTTCCTCGCCACTGCCGGCGATGCCCAGCCGGTGCGCGAGGTGCGGGTCGAGCCTTTCCTGATCGCCCGGCATCCGCTGACGGTGGCCCAGGTCCGGCACTGGCTTCCCGACTACGAGGACGAGTACGCCGAGACCGACACCGCCACCGCCCGGCTCGAAGACGACCTGGACGAGCTGCTCGGCCTGCTGCCGTTCGCGCTGCCCAGCGAGGCCCAGTGGGAGTACGCCGCCCGAGCCGGCACCACCACGCTGACCTTCCGTGGCGACGGGAAGCCGGACGAGGACCAACTGCTCGACGACTTCGCTGACGAGGAGCGGACGGCAGCGTCGGAGAACGCGTTCGGGCTGGCCGCGATGGGGTCGGCGGGCGAACTCTGCGCCGACGTGTGGGTCCCCGGATATGCGGACGCCCCCTCCGACGCCCGGCCCCGGACCGGCGACGGCCCTCGAACCGTACGCGGCGGCGCCGCCGACATCTCTCCCTGGCAGGGCTGCGACGAGTGGCTGCTGCTGCTCTCCGCCGCCAGGGAGGAGCACGCCCAGTTCACCGCGGTACGCCCGGTCGCGTCCCTGCCGCCCGCCTGAGCCGGCATCGGACCGCAGCGATCCCGGCTTTGTCAAGCTTTTGTGGAGCGTTGTGGGGAAGACGCTGAGATTTGTGGACGAACTGTGGCGGTGGCGGGGCTGTGGTTCCGCCTCCGAGGCAACACAATGTGCACATGACCAATCACGACAGGTCAGTGCCTGATCACCTGCTGATCAAAATTGAGCAGCGGGACGACCCCGTCTCGATGATCTCGGAGGACGACGCCCGACGTCGTTCGCTCGCCTACCCGAAGACCATGTGGGGTGCCCCGATCTTCGGCCTCGCCGAGGAACTGGATGCCGGCCGGTGGCGGATCATCCGGCTCGATGCTGAGGAGCCGCAGTACGCCCGGGACAGCCTCGCCCACCACCTCCGCAAGCGGCACAACGAGACACCGGACACCCCCGAGTACGCGACCGAGCGGGCCGAGTGCGAGACCGCGTACGAACTGCTCGACTGGGAACCCGTCAACGACCTCACAGTCAACGGCCGCCGGTACCGGATCATCCGCGCCCAACCGTTCATCCGGATGGGGCCGGACGGCCCGGAGCCGCCCCGACCCACCGACCCCGACCTGTACCCGCCCGGGCAGGCGGAAAATGCTCCATCCCAGATGGACGGGTTCCTCATCGACCCGACCGCCGGCACCGGACTCACCGACGGCATCGTCCGGATCGAGATGACCTCCGCCTTCCACCGCGCGGAGACAGTCCCCAACGAGGTCCGCGCCGACTCCTACCGGGCACTGGACACCCACCCCAACGTGGTGCTGCTCCCGGTCGGTTTCACCATCGGCGGGTACGTCGACGGCAGTTGGCGACCCAGATCGTTCGACGCCTACCCGACCCCACAGGCTGCCCGGGACGCCGTTTCCTTCTCCATCGTGCGGCCCCGGATGGCCGAGAGCACCACGATCGAGGAGTTCAGAGCGGCGTACGACCGCGCCAAGGCGGCGCACGCACCGCCGACGACCGACGACTTCGAGTTGAACGGCGTGCAGTGCCGGGTCACCCGGGTCGAAACCTTCGTCCGGGTCGGCCCCGACGGCCCGGAAGGGCCACGCCCCTCCGACCACGACTCCCAACCACCACCGGCCCGACACGTCGCCGACCTCCGCGCCCAGGGCCTGATGCCCGACCCCGACTGAGCCACCCGCCCCCACGACCTGGTCGCCCACCCCTATCCTGAAGGGCGCTCAGCGTAATCAAAGCGGTGAGTTGCGTAGTCGAACCACCAGCCGATGCGGTCCATCGGCCCGCCGCGAACGGCTGTCAACCGGAGACGGGTACACATGGGATCCATTGCCGACACCTACGGTGCCATGCGCGCGGTCGGACGGTCACCGGACCGGTCCGTGACGTTGACCTTGACCGGCCGGGGTCAGATCGAGGTCGAGCTTGACCCGGATGTGCGGTTCACCCACAGCGAGGCCCAACTCGCCCGTCAGATCGCCGGCGCGGCCCGGATCGCGATCGCCGCGTTCCAGCAGGAGCAGGCCCGCGCCATCGCTCAAGCCGTCGAGGAAGCGGAGGCGGCGTGACGAGCGCCCGCCGCAGCCTGTCGTACCCCCTGCTGACCCTGCTGCTCGCCGCCCTCTCGCTTCCCGGCTGCTCGCTCGGACCACCCGACCCGAAGCCGGTCCCGCACGACAAACCACTGCCGACCTGCGACGCTCTCGTACCGGTGCTGACCTCCCTCGGCATGAGCAGGCTCGACCCCCAGCCGTCGCCGTCGAGCGACGTGACGCCGGCACAGCGCGTCTGTTCGTTCGAGCCGTCCGAGCGGGCCGCCCCGCCGGCCATCCTCAGCACCACGGTGAGTGTGGCTCTGCCGCGTGTCGACCCCGACGAGGGCGTGACGGTGAAACGGTGGGGGGAGATGTGGGTCGACAAACCCTGCGAGGGCCTCAAACGTCCCGCTTCCTCGATAGCCCAGGGCACGTTCTGCTACACGGCCGTCAGCGCGGACAGCGGATCCGCCGACCTGGTGGGCCTCCCTGACGACATCGGGATCGAGGTGCGCGTGCAATGGTGGGATCCCGAGGCCGACCAGACCACGCTACGCGCGGACGCCGAGCAGAAGGCCGAGGCTCTGGCCACACACCTGATCGCGCTGCTGTGAGGACTTCGTCATGGAAACCCAGTACGACCGCTTCCGCACCGAACTCGACGGCAGTCCGGTACACGGGCGCTCCCCGTTGGGATACGTCGAGGCACGCCGCAACGCCAAGGGCGAGATCAGCGTGTCGATCGAGCCTGGCGCCTTCCAGGAACTGACCCACCGGCAACTCACCGACGAGGTGCACGGTGCCTTGGCCACCGCGCTCGCCGACTACGCCCGGACCTCGGAACGACTCTTTCAGCGATGGGGCGGCAACCTGTGAGCACAATCAACGTCGAGACCGCCGCCCTGGTCCGGCATGCCAGTGGACGCTACGGCGACGCGATGGCCTGTGAGGCCATCGGGCGCTACGTCCGGCACGTCGGTGCGATCCCCGACCTCGCCTGGGGCCCGATGGAGTGGGTTCAGAAGTGGAGGACCGAGTGGGACGAAGCCTGCAATGACCGTGTCCGAGAGGCCACTCTCGCCAGTGAACGGTTCGATGACGTCGGCCAAACCCTGTATCGGGTGGCTGCCAACTACGCTGATGCTGACATCAGGGTCGCTGCGGACCTCTCTGCTCTGACTGGTGGGCCGCTCATGCCCTTCGTCGAGGCACTGGGCAACCCACCCGGTGCCGTTGCCCGTCCCGGTGAGGACCTGAAGTTTCCCGATCGCCACGCCAGCGTCTCCATTCCGACCATCCCCGATGACACCCCGGTCAACCATGACCTGAACATCCTGCGGCGGGACGGCTCGATCAACGAGCGGGACCTCTACCCGACAGGAACCGACCTCTCGAAGACGCCAGAGACCCTACGACGGGCCGAACTCACGACCGAGGGCCGCCGCAAACTCTGGGAGTTCATCACCGAGTGGTACAGCGAGCTAAAAACCGCTGAGAAGATCGTCTGGCAGTGGGGCCTCGCCCCGGCCGAATCCAGCACGGGCTTCATCGACCAGGCCAGCGCCGCCTGGCCCGGCATCATCGCCAACCGCGCCAACCTCCTGCGACTCGGGGCGAACGCCTACCGGACCCTACGGGAAAACATGGCCAACCAGGTCAAGGACCTTCAGCAGTACTGGGCCTCACCCGGTGCGGCCAGCGCCTACGTGATCTACGCCAGTAGTTTGGGCCGGCACCACGAGGCGCTCGCCGACAATCTTCAGTGGCTCGGCGACGAGGGTGTCAAAGCGTCCAAGACGCTCGATGATCTGCAGCTGGAGTTCGCCAACCTGGGATTCGCTCACATCGCCACCATCTCCGCCCAGCTCCGGACTTACAACGAGGTGGCGGGCAGTCTCAGCAAAGACGTCGGCGCTTCCCTCAACGGCCTGGCCAATGCAGTTAACGCGTTGACCAAGTCGCTCATCACCAGTTGGGAGGCGGCGGCCGCGAAAGCGGCGGCCACTGTGTCGATAACCGAGAAGGTGATCAACCGATCGCCCGAGTTCAACAACCACAACCACGCACTCGCGCTGCCACCCTCCAGTCCGTCGAACGAGTGGCGGGGGGACGGCTGGAAGCCCGGCACCCGCATCCCGAGGCCGTGAATCGCCGCTGACCAGCCGTGCTATTCGGTGTCCTCGTCGGCGATGCCGACCAGACCGTCGGTCAGGGTCACCCCGACATCGGCGGCGAAGGCGCGCAGCCGCTCGGCCAGCACCTCCGTCCGGTCGTCCACGAAGAGCTTTCCGCCCTGGCCGCCCTCCCGCAGCTGTCGCCCCACTGGGGCAGGGTGCCGGTCGCCATCTCGTAGAGCGTCACCGCGGCGGCGAACCGCTCGGCGGCGGCGTCGTAGCGAAGCCGGCGCGGCGGCCCGAGGAACGGGTCCAGGTAGGTGACGGTGCCGGCGGAGACCTGGTCGGTCGGGGTCGCCGACAGCGAGAAGTCGAAGACGCACAGGTGTTGCTGCTTGTCCGAGGGGCGCGCCCGGGCCGCCAGGCACCGTCACTCCCCCGACTCAGGGTCCCACTCGTCCTGGCAGGCTACCTGCACCTGTCACTTATGACGGTTCTCGGTCAGTGGGCATGTTTCGGCAGGAGCCGCCGGTGGCCGTACTCACCGGGTGGCGCCGAGTACGGCCCAGCGGCCGGAGCGCATCCGGAGCAGCAGTCCGACCAGTCGGGCCACGATGAAGAGGGTGAGCCCGGCCCAGATGCCGCCGAGGCCGAGATCGAGGGCGAAGGTGAGCCAGATCGCCGGCAGGAAGACGCCGAAGCCGCTCACCACGGTCAGGTTGCGCAGGAACCGGACATCACCGGCGCCGATCAGCACCCCGTCGAGGGCGAAGACGACGCCGGCCAGCGGCTGCATCCCGACGAACCACGGCCAGGCGATCATGGCCTGCTCGCGTACCTGGGGGTCGTCGCTGAACCAGGTGGGCACGACCCCGGCACCCGCACCGATGACGACCGCGAAGGCAATGCCGCAGATGCCGCCGTAGATCGCGATCCGCCGGCCCAGCAGCCGGGCGCTTGCCGCGTCGCCGGCCCCGAGCGCCGCCCCGACCAGTGCCTGGGCCGCGATGGCCAGTGCGTCGAGCAGCAGCGCGGTGAAGAACCAGAGTTGCAGGGCGATCTGGTGCGCGCCGACGGCGGCCACCCCGAACCGGGCCGCCACGGTGGTCGCGGAGAGGAAGCTGGCCTGGAAGGCGGCGCCCCGGATCAGCAGGTCCCGGCTGAGCACGAGTTGCCGGCTGATCACCCGAGGCCGGGGCGCCAGCGGCACCCGCTCGGCGACCAGCGCGGCGGCGAAGAGCAGTCCGGAGAGGGTCTGCGCGACCACGTTCGCGATCGCCGAGCCGGCCAGGCCGAGGCCGGCCGGATAGACCAGCAACGGGCAGAGCAGCGCGGAGAGCAGGTTCGGTCCGAGCACGAACCAGAGCGGTCGCCGGGTGTCCTGCACGCCGCGCATCCAGCCGTTGCCGGCCGCCGCGAGCAGCAGGCCGGGAGCGCCGAGCACCGCGATCCGCAGCCAGAGTGCCGCGCCGTCGGCCACCTCGGGGGATCCGGGTCCCGCGACGGTACGCGCCAGCGGGCCGGCCGCGAACTGCATGGCGACCGCCAGCAGCACTCCGGCGGCGAGGGCGAGCCAGGACGACTGGACTCCCTCGGCCACGGCGGCGGCCCGGTCGCCGTACCCGAAGCGGCGGGCCGCCCGCCCGGTGGTGCCGTACGCGGTGACCGTGCCGATCCAGACGACCATGGTCATCACCGGGCCACCGACGGCGAGCGCGGCCAGCGGCACCGAGCCGAGGTGCCCCAGCACGGCGGTGTCGACGAGTACGTAGAGCGGCTCGGCGGCCAGCACCACCAGGGCGGGCAGGGCCAGTCCGAAGATCCGCCGCGCGGAGGCGTCGACCGCTCTCGACGCCGGTGCGGCGGCTTCGGTCGGTGCTGGGTCGACGTCCGGGGTCGGGACGCTGGGCTGGCTCATCGGGAACGATGCTGACACGACACCTGTAAGGAACGCAAGGCGCAAGAGAGCTTACCGATCGGCGCTGCGGGGAGTCTCACCCGCGCACTGTCGAGCTGCCCCGGCTGTGCGTCCACCACTCGGACCCAGAAGCGCTGCCACTCCCGATGGTGCGATGACCCCGGCGGGGCTGCGCCACCTACCCCTCTCGGATAGTGTTCGATCGACCACGCAACTGTGACGGCGTCCACCCTGTGCTGGTGGAGCACCGCCGGCAACCGGGGAGGACCGCGATGGCCAGCATCGAGGAAGTCAAAGCCGCGCTTGCTCAGGCTGCTGACCAGGGCAACAGCACCCTCAACCAGATCAGGTCGGCCATCGAGAACACCGAGCAGGTCCTCACCCGGCTCCGGGCGGTCGCCGCCGGCACGGGTCACCCGAAGATCGCCGAGGCCATCACCCGCGCCGAGCAGACGAAGCAGCGCCTCACCGAGGCCGCGACCATGATCCAGGGCAGCGCCGTCGCGGCTCGCGAGTACGCAAGCGTCCTCGGCTGAACCGGGCTACTCCGGGTCGCTGCACGCGCCCGGCAGCCACTCGTCCCCAGCGGTGTCGGCTCGCACCTGTTCAAGCTGACTCAGGAGCGGATCGAGCCGCTTCGGGTCGTGCAGGTACTCCAGTACCGCATGCTGGAAGGCGTTCGCCATCTCCGCCGGCATCACGTCGGAGGCGTCGAGACACAGTGGACTCGGGCTCGCCGTCAGTGTCTCCGCGATTCTCCTGGTCACCTCTGGCCGCCTGTCGACGCCGCCCGGCACTCCCCCGTCGCCCGGCGCGTCCCGGCCGCCTGGCGCGTCCCCGTCGCCGGGCCGGACGTCCCGGTTGACCGAGAAGAAGCTCCCGGCGCTGCTCTGCTGCCAGATCCGCTGGGCCTCGTCGGTGGCCAGGAACTCGATGAGGCGGCGGGCGCCCGGCTTGTCGCTGAACAGCCCGGCGAAGTCGGCCGACGCCATCGAGCCGTCCCGTCGTCCGCCACCACCGGGACCGGTGCCACCGGGGCCGGCATTGTCGGAACCGGTGCCGCCGGGGCCGGTGCCGTCGAAGGTCGGGAAGGGAAAATAGTCTGCGCCGAGGACGTCCGCCGACCGGATGGCGCCGCTCGGCTCGTCTGCGAGATAGCCGGCCCGCATGCCGATCACGAACGACGCCTGGTGTTCGAAGAGACAGCCGGGCTGGCTGGTGAACATCGGCCTGCCGGCGTCGGTGAACTCGGTCAGCAGGGCGGCGGCGCTACCTCCCCGTACCATCCCCGGCGCGCCGACCAGGTCGCCCCAGGCCTTCCAGGCCGCCCGTACCTCCGGTGCGGTCCAGCCCAGCCGGCCGGCCGACCAGGCGTCGTAGGCGGCCGTCCCGGAGCGGTGCAGCAGGATGTCCTCTATCCAGTCCGTACCCGGCCACCCGGAGCCGGGGGTGGCGCTCATCCCCAGACACCACGGGGTCCTGCCCGCCGTCGCCAGCGACCGGCTCGTCTCGACCAGCGCCTCCCAGCTTCGCGGTGCTCCCGCCGCGCCGAACGGCTCCCGCTCCGGCACGTACCAGACGAGGCTCTTCAGGTCGGCCTTGATCGGCAGCACGTCCAGCCCGTCGCCCTCGTTGAGTTGGGCCAGCCGACGCCACTGCGCGCCCATCGACGAGCTGGGATCGCTGTCCAGCGGTCGGAGTACGCCCCGGCGCAGGTAGGCTGCCATCTCGCTCAGGGTTGGCAGTACCGCGACGTCCGGTGCGGTGCCCTTCTGCACCTCGGCGAGGAGGATCTGCCGTACGGCCCGGGTGCCCCGGTAGTCGACCTCGACGTCGTACCGCTTCTCGAAGGCGTCCAGCACCTCCCGGAAGCTCGCCTCCTCGGCACCGGTCCAGGAGGCGAGCACGTCCACCGTCTCCGCGTCGGACTGACCCAGGCAGCCGCCGAGGCCCAATCCGACGGCCAGCACGGGCAGCAGGGTCAGCTGGGCGAGCTTGCGTCGCATGGGAAGTCTCATTTCGACCGGTACCGGTATTCCTCGATGCGCGGCCGCAGCCCCAGCCAGACCAGCAGCGCGATCGGCGAGGCCAGGAGCAGCACGACGAACGCGCCGGACGTCGCCCCGGTGGCCGAGGCCGCCTGCTCGTCGACCTCCGCCGCGTGGCGCAGCACGTCACGGTCGGCCACCGGCACCGGCGACGGGGGCGGGGACGGGGAGGCGGCCGGGGCTCCGGCACCCGAGCCGGTCCGGAACACGTCGCTGCTCACCTCGCAGCCGTCCTGCCGCCGGCAGAAGTCCGCGACGAGTTCGTCGAGCGCGACGACGCCCTGGCGGTCGGCACTGGTGGACTGTTCCCCCGACAGCCGGCGGACCTCCGACAGTTCCGCGTGGGCGCCGGCCAGCTCCTCGTTCGCGACCAGCACGAACGACGTACCGGCGGCGAGCCCGACGAGCAGCAGGGTGCTGGCGGCGAGGCCCCAGTTGACCGCCCGGCGGAACCGTCGGCGCAGAAAGAGTTGCGCGCCGACGAGCAGGAGGAACAGCAGCAGCACCGGCACCGCCCAGACCAGCGTCACCCCGGGATGGAGCCATCCGGACGAGAGCCGCGCCTGAAGCGTCGCGCTCTCCGCCGCCACCATCGCGTCGATCTGGGCGAGGATTCCACCGTCGGAGTGCAGCAGCCGGGAGGCGTACCAGGCGTAGGCGGTGGCGAGACCGTCCGGCCCGCTCTGCCGGTAGTGCGCGTGCGCCTGCCCCATCAGGCTGATGTACGTGACCAGCAGCCCTTCCACGACCTGAATCTGCCGGCTGCTGCTGTTGCCCGACCCGATGTCCTCGGCAGCCTGCGCCAGGCTCTGGCTGGCGGCGGCGATCTGGTTCTGGTATTCCTCGCCGGGTCCGACCAGTACGGCCTGCCGGCTCTGGAAGCTGGTGATCGCCGCCGTGTCGGCCCGGACCAGGGCGGTACGCACCGCCGCCAGCTCCATCACCGAGGGCAGGCTCCGGGTGCGTACCGTCTCGGCGGTGCGATGGGCACCCCAGATCACGGCGAGCGAGCTGGCCAGCACCAGTACCGTGGCACCGAGCAGGCAGCCGAGCAGGCGCAGCAGCGTACGCCGGGTGGTGCTCGGCCGCACCACGTCACCCGCCGCCGGTTCCGCCATCAGGCCCCCTCGCCAACCGCGGCCGCCTCGCCGAACGGGCGGCGGCAGGCTTCGCACCCCGCCGCACCGGCCGGTGAGATCCGCCCGCAGGGACAGACCTGGGCGGGGGCGTCCGGCGACGGTTCAGCCAACGCCGGGGCCGGGGCCACGGGCGTGCGTCGGGGCTGGGGAACGTCCCACGGCGACTCCGCGCCGCCGACCATCACCGAGCTGACCGCGGCCCGCAGCAGCGCGCTGCGGGTCCATCTCTCCTTGAGCCGTACCGGCCGGTCGGGGTCGCCGGTGACCTCCACCAGCCCGGCCAGCCGGTGCAGGACCTCGGCGTTGCCGAGCCGCTCCGCCAGCGCGACGGCGATCCCGAGCTGTGCCTCGGCGGTGCTGCGGTCCCCCGCCTCCAGGGCGTTGCAGCCGGCTGCGACGGCATCGCCCAACTCCTCCTGCCCGAGATGCCGGGCGAGCAACGGCTCGATCCGGGTCGGCGCGACCGGGTCGTCGGTCCAGCAGAGCACGATCGGCCGTGGGGCGGCGCACCGCTCACCCGCCATCAGCAGGTCCACCCGGGCAGCCCGGACCTCCTCCTCAAGCGGCGGGCGGTCACCGTTCGACCCGTAGCCGATCGACAGGTCCACCAGGAAGTCGCGGCTCTCGTCGCCGGTCCAGGAGCCGGTGTAGAACTCGGTGGTCCGGTTGTCGAGCGTCGTCGCGTGCTCGGTCAGGTCGGCCAGGATCGGCGTCTCCTGGCGTACCGACCGGACCCGTACGCCGGGGGCGGTGGTGAGCCGGATTCGCAGGTCGGGCACCTGCTTGCCCATTGCTTTGTCCATAATCGACTCGAAGTCGGCGGCGAGTTCGTCGACGTTGCCGATCGCCTCGGCGCTGCCGCGCAGCACGGAGGTGATCCGCAACAACTGACGGTGGTCCCAGTCGTCGCCGATGCCCCGGGCGTCGCAGACGAAGTTGCCCGCGCAACCGGTCAGTACCTCTTCCAGTTGTTCGGGTGTCTCGTGCTCGTTGCGGCCGTCGGTCAGCAGGATCACGTGCCGTACCAGATCGGGGTGCGGTCCCAGCAGTTGGTCCGCGAGCCGCAGCCAGCGGCCCATCGCGGTGCCGCCGCTGGCGTAGAGGTGTCCGGTGGCCCGCTTCGCCTCAGCCCGGGTGCTGTCGCTGGCCACCGCCGTGGTCGCCCGTTCGGGATAGACCATCCGGGCGGTGTCGGTGCCGGCGACGATGGCGAAGCTGCTGCCGTCCCGGATGGCGTCGATCGCGGCCCGGGTGGCCTGTTTCGCCGCCGCAATCTTGGCCTGCGGGTAGCTCATCGAGCTGGAACAGTCGACAAGCACCACCACACCGGCCGAGGTCGGCGCCGGCATCACCGCCTGGGCCGGGGACCGGGCGGTCACCCTGAGCACGACAGACATCCCGGTGTCCGAGGTCGACCGGTACGGGTTCTGCACGATCTCCAGCTCGAAGGCGTGTGGCGGGCCGCTTCCGCCCGGTCCTGGTGTCACCCCGGCATCTCCCATCCCCATCGAGTCCTCACCACCTCTCATCCGACCCCGCCCCCGGCCCCGCCCCCGAAAACGGGCCGCCGGGCTGTCGGGCTGTCGCGGCCGCCGGACTGCTGGGGCCGTCGGGCTGTCGCGGCCGTCGGGCCGTCACCACGGGGTCCTCGGCCGTACCGCGTTGGCGAGGTCGACCAGCGCGCCGTGGTCGTCGAGCGTCCGGGCCTGTGCGGCGAGCACCCGCATCGACCGCTCCAGCCGCCGCCGGAGGTCGTCCTCGGTCGGCTCCGGCCCGAGCACCTCACCACCGTCACCGAACCCGCCCCCGTCGCCGTCACCGTCACCGAACCCGTTCCCGTCTCGGGCGCCGGTGAGCGTGCCGGCGACCGAACCCGTGTGGAACAGGCCGAGCGCCGCCGCCTGGACCAGCGCCGTCAGCCGGTCCCTGGCCTCACCTGTCGGGTTGCCGCCGTCGAGGCGCAGCGCGGGCAGTCGGCGTACCGCCTCGGCGACGTCGGCCCGGGTCGGGCCGCCGGCCGGCAGCCGGCCGCAGAGGATACGGACCGCCGCGACCCGGGCCCGCTCGTAGTGCAGGGTCTCCCTCGGCACCTCGTCCAGGATCCGCACCGCCCCGGCCCGGTCGCCGTCGCGCAGCCGCAGCCGGGCCAGCCCGAACGCGGCACTGCCCTCGCTCCGGTCACGTCGCCAGATCGCCCGGTAGCAGCGACCCGCCCAGTCGTACTCGCCGAGGTGCTCGGCGCAGAAGCCGAGGGCGAGCTTCGGGGCGATCTCGCCGGGGCAGTCGGCGTAGACGGCGTTGAACTCGGTCTCGGCCGCCGGCACGTCCGCGCGGGCCAGCCCGAGCAGGCCCCGGTGCCAACGGATCCGCCAGTCGTGCTCGGCCCGAGGGCCGAGGTCGGAGACCGCCGCGTCCAGGGCACCGTCCGCGCTGCCCGGATCATCCGCCTCCAGGTACGCCCGGCAGAGCGCGAGCCGGACCTCGACCGAGCGCAGCCCGGAGTTGGCGAGCTTCTCGATCAGTCCGCGCGGGTCCGCCGCCCCGGCGGTGGCGAGCAGGTCCACCGCCTCGTCGTCCGGGTCCACGATCGGCAGCGGCAGCCCGGCGGCCGCCCAGGAAGGCGAGGGCGGCGTGACGTCGAGTGTGTCAGTCGCGCCCCTGATCCAGAGGTCCAGTCCGGGTACGGCGCCGAGCCCGCCGTCCAGCAGTACCGGGGTCGGGGCGAAGACCGTCGAGCGCACCGGGTGGGGCCGGCCGGTCCGCAGCGCCAGCACCTCCCGGAGTACCCCCTTGAGCTGCCCAGACATCTCGGCGGCGGTGGCGAACCGGCGGTCGTGCCCGGCGACGGCCCGGTTGACCAGGCGGACGAACGACTCCACCCCGAAGGCGATCCCGTCGGCGCCGGCCGGGGCAGCCCGGCACCCCTCGTCGCTGACCTCGAAGAGCACCTGGAGGGTACGGCCGACGGTGTGGATGTCCGACCGGACGGTCAGTCCGTGCCGGCCGATCTCGTCCGGCGGTACCTGGAAGAAGTCGGTACCGACCCTCGGGCTCTTGTCGTCGTCGAGCCGGCGTACGCCGCCGATGTCGATCACCTTGATCCGGTCGGCGCAGCGGATCACGTTCGCCGGCTTCATGTCGCAGTAGAGCAGACCCCGGCCGTGCAGGTACTCCATCGCCGCGAGGATCTCGTGCCCGTACGCGAGCACGTGCTCGATCGGCAACGGCCCGGTGCGCCGGGCGGCGGCCTCCTGCACGTCCTGCAACGACTGCCCGTTGAGGTACTCCATCACGATGTAGCCCGCCTGCTCCCCGGTGCGCGGGTCGCGGTGGGTGACCGAGTTGAAGATGCGGACGATGTTGGGGTGGTCGAGGGTGGTCAGGAAGCGGCGTTCGGCGACGGCGAGCCGGAGCGCCGCCGCGTCGTTGCTGATCAGTCCCTTGAGGACGACAGGGTTGCCGTCCAGGTGGGTGTCCCGGGCCAGGTAGACCCAGCCGAGTCCACCCCTGGCGAGGCAGCCGTCGACCTCGTACTGGTCGGCCACCAGGTCACCGCGACGCAGCTCCGGCACGAACGAGTACGGGCTTTGGCAGTGGCCGCAGAATCCCTTCGGCAGTGCGGGCTGGCCACGGAAGCTCCGGCCGACCTGCGCACCGCAGTTGCCGCAGAACCGGCTCGACTCGGGGACCTCGGTGTCGCCGCGCAGCCGGCTGACCGGGTCGGCGGGCTCCAGTTCCGGCATCGGCACGAGGCCGCCGACCAGCCAGGACGAGCCGCTGGAGGCCGTCGAGCCGGGGACGACGGCCGACGGCTCGCCGGACGACTCTCCGGACGGGCTCGGCAACGGCCGGCGGTCGCAGGTGTCGCAGAATCTGGTCTCGTCCACCGTCCCGGTGCAGCCCGGGCGGTTGCACCTGCTCGTCATCACGCCGCCCCCGGACTATCGTCCCGACCACCGGTCGATCCCGCATCGTCCGGCCCCGCCACACGACGGTCGTCCACCTTCGCCGCAGGACGGTCGCCCGCCTTCGCCGCAGAACGGTCGCCCGCCTTCGCCGCAGGACGGTCGTCCATTCTCGCGGAGCGGCGCCGGATCGCCACGCCGTACCTGTCGACCAGCACGGTGCAGGCCGCCAGGTCGGACGGGCCGCGCCAGAGCGCCTCGTGCGCCTCGCGATAGAGCGCGGTCAGCTCCGGATCCTCCCGCAGCGGTGCCGGCACAGCCGCCCGGTACCCGTCGATCCGGTCCCGCAACCGGTCGCGTTCGTCGAGGAGTGCCCCCAGTTCCCGGCCGGCCCGCCTGGCGGCGTCGAGGGCCCGATCCGCCTTCCGCCGGCACGACTCGATGGTCGGCAGCAGCGGCGTGTCACCGGGTTGCGCAGCGGCCGCCCGCAGCGCGGCCAGCCGCAGCCGTAACCCCGGTTCGTGCGACGGCGGGGCGGGCACCGGCTTGATCCGGGCGGCGACGTACGCGTACCGCTCCCGGGCGGCCTGCTCGGCGGCCCGTACCTCGGCGATCCGGGCGGCCAGCAGTTCGAGCGCGGCGTAGTCGAGGCTCGGCGCCCGGTCGTCGTGGAAGGCGAGCAGCAGTCGTAGGTCGCGGCCGGCGACCTGGTCGGCGATCGGTCGTACCACCTCGGCGACCAGCGCTTCCGGGTCGATGGCCCGGTCCACGCCGTCGAGGACCAGGTTCATCGGCGGCGGCTCGCCGGCCATGCTGTCGGCCAGCGACTTCTCCGGGTCGGCGCCGACGCTCATCCAGTTGACGATCCGGCTGGCCACCTCCGCCACCGTGCGGCCGGACACGTCGAGTGCCAGGTCGATCCGGCCCGACACGTCGAGCGCCGGATCGACCCGACCCGGCGGGGATTCTCCTGGTGCGGCCGGCGCCGGCCCGCCCTGTCCGGTGCCGGCGGGCCGGAACTCGCGGCTGGTCCGCAGCACGACTTCGCGCAGGGCGGCGTGTGCGGCCGAGCCCGGGGCGGTGACGATGATCCGGGAATCCGGCGGGGCACCGGGGGCGAGGAAGTCGGTGAGCTGCCGGACCACCGACTCGTCGGTGGCCACCGGTCCGATCGGCGTGGCGAAACTCGCGTCGACCGCCGAGTCGCCGCTGACCCAGTCGCGCACCAGGGGCAGGTATCTGATGATCGTCTCGACCGGAATCATCCAGGAGAGCGCCGAACCCCGGCCGGCGAGATAGCTGACCACGATTCCCAGCACGTGCTCGGTCTCCTCGTCGAAGACCGCCGTACCGCTGAACCCGGGCTCCACGGCGGGACCGGTCGGCTCGGAGTCGAGTTGGATCCACTCGCCGCCCGGCCCACCGTCCCCGGCGAGCCGGGCCCTGGCCCAGACGCCGGTCGGGACCGTCGACGGGAACCCGAACATCCGTACCGCGCGACGCGCCCCGGACGGCAGCCGGCGCAGCACCGGACCGGTCGCGTACGGCAACGGCTCGGCGAGCCCGAGCAGGGCCAGGTCGGCCCGCTGGTCGTCCTGTGGCGGTTTCCAGCAGCCGTCGACCACCCGGCCCAGGGCCACCGGTCCGGCGGTACGGCGTCCGACCAGCTCCACCTGGAACTCCTGCTCCGGCCGCCCTCCCTCCACACTGGGGTTCTGCGGCAGCAGGATGTGCGCACAGGTGAGCACGTGCCGGTCACCGAGGACGATGCCGGCGCCACGGATCGCGGCGCGATCGTCCCGGATGCACGCCCGCCACTGTGCGCTGCCTGATTGCGACACACGGCAACGTTATTCGCACGTGTCGTGACAATGCCACCCGTAACAAGGTCGGAAATCGGATCGCCGGCGTTCCCGGCGCCGTCATCGATGGACCCGACAATGTCCCTGACGTGTCTAATGTGTACCCCATGGATCATGGCCACCCCCCATCGACGCCGGCTGTGGGGCACTCCCCTACCGGACAGCCCTCCAGCACTCCGCCCGGGCCGGTCTCCGGCAGCCGCAGAAAACCTGGCTGGCGGTTGGTCGCGGGCGGGGTGGCTCTGGCCGTACTCTGCTGCGCCGGGGCGGTGGTGCTGACCTTCGTGGTCCGCGATCGGTTCCTCAGTGGCCCACCCGGCAGCACGACGATCACCGTGGAGGCGGTGGGACCGGGCGAGACGGCCCCTGGCAAGGCAGCGATCGAACGTACCCGGCAGATGCTCGCCGACCGGGCCGAAGCCGTCGGGTTGGCCGAGCCGTCGGTGCGGCTCTCCGGGGACCGCAGGATCGTGATACGGGTAGCCGGAACCGATCATGAAACGGACCTTCGCGCGCTGGTGGCCGTCGGCGACCTCCAATTCCGCCGGGTGCTCGCCACGACACCGGAATCCGGTGACGGAGCCACCGGCGCCCCGGCGACAGCGGCTCCGTCGAACGGACCGCTGCCCAGCCGGGATCAGGTGATAACCAAGCTCGGCCCCGCGTACCAGGTCGCCCAGTCGCTGACTCCGGACCGCGCCACCCTGGCCCAGCTCGCCCCGGAGACTCGGGAAGCACTTCTCCCGTTCACCACGCTCTCGCCCGCCGAGCTGGCCGTACTGCCGGCGGACGTGCTGGCCGTCGTCCCGCAGTTGACCTGCGCACAACTACTGGCGCGTCCGGCCGAGGTGGGTCGGGACCCGAACGAGCGGTCCGTCACCTGCGACCAGAGCAAGCCGTCGTACAAATATCTGCTCGACGCCGCCGCACTCTCGTCTGCGGACATCGGGGATGCAAAGGCGACAATGAGCGAACAGGCCGGCGGTTGGCTGGTCACGCTCAGCTTCAGCGCAGCCGGGCAGCAGCGGTTCACCGAACTGACCCGGGCGGCGTCCAGCGCTCCGGACGGCGCCAACCAGGTGGCCATAGTCGTGGACAACGTGGTGCTCTCCGCGCCGACGGTCACGACCGTGGTCACCGGCGACGCCCAGATCTCCGGAAGTCTCACCCGGTCCGCAGCGGAGGCCCTGGTCGGCCAACTCCGCTCCGGCGCGCTTCCCCTCGCGCTGCGGATCGTCAGCCTGACCAGCAGCCCGGACTGAGCTCGCCAGGACACCGGCATGGCGGTCGAGCAGCGGTGACCCGGCGTCAGGGGCCGGCTGTCCTGTCACCTGTCCAGCTCCACACTCGCGCACGGCGTCTCGTGTTCGGCGCGCAGTGCGCAGCGCCTGCCGGCGGCCAGCAGCCGGTCGCAGAAGAGTCGGGACTGCACGGTCTGGTCGTCCTCGACCGAGACGGTCGCCTCGGCCTGGTCGACCTGCGGCAGCCGGCCCAGAGTCCGGGCCAGCATCCGGGCCACCTGCCGGGCCGTGTCCGGGTCCGGCGCGATGAAGGGCACGTGTACGACGTAGCGGTCAACCATCAGCGGTCCGCCAACTCTGGTGCCGTCGTCGCCTGTCGGGACTGCCAGCGGCGCAACGCGTCCTTGATCCGGGCGTTCTGCTCCCGCAGGGTCGCGAGTTCGTTGTAGGCCCGGGCCAGGTCACCGGCGACCTGGCTGAGGAAGGCTTCCACCTCGACCGGGTCGACTCCCTGTCGTCTGAAGCCGACCGGGGTGAACCGGCGCAGCCTGACCTGCGAGGGCAGCAGCGGGCGACAGGTCGCCGACCGGTACACCTGGCCGAGTCGCCGGGGCGGCCTCCGATCCCGTCTGAACAGCCGCCGAAAAAGAACCCGCACGACACACCACCAACCTCTCCTAAACAGGTCAGGACTCTTCCGCAGCAGGTCAGGACGTGGATGGGTGGCGCCGGCCCGGATCCCCGGTTGCTGTCGGACCGGCGCCACCCCGCCCCGCCGACGCAGCCGGAGGCGCCGTACGACAGCAGGGCGTGACTCGGGGCCGGGGCGGACAACACGCAGGCCGACCACCCCGACCGGGAGGTGAACGCCCCGCGTGCCATGCAAGGAGCGCTCAGGAACCGAACATAGGCGCGATAGGCGCCTATGTCAACGAAAGCTTGTCGGGATCTCGCTCTTCGTGATCAAATCGGGGTGCCATGCAAGGAGTGCCCCATGCCGACACAGCCGGACTACGTTCGGATCTCAAACGCCTACGCGTCAGCGATCGTTGAGGGAAAGCTGAAGCCTGGAGACAAGCTGCCCTCGATCGCCGAGATGACGAAGCGCTACGGCGTCGGCGCGACGACCATCAAAATGGTGCTCGTACGCCTTGAGGCCCGCCGGCTCGTCCGCCGCCATCAGGGCAAGGGGACGTTCGTCGAGCCGCGCGAAAAGTGGCTACTTCCCGAGGACGAAGACGAGCCGATCATCGAAATCTAGCCTCCGCCATCGTCGCCGCATTCTCCAGGCGAGGACGGTGGTCCGCGACGGTTCGGAGAGACAGTCGTCCGCACGGACACTGTCGAGCTGCCTCGTTAGTGAGACCGGGGCGAGGCGCAGCAATGTCCTGATTGTCGTGCCCCGCCTCTGCACCCAGCTCGACAGTGTGTGGGAGGTTATCCCTCGGCCGACGGCGTCGGTCGCGAACCAAGCGGAACCAGGTCCGCGCCAGAGACCACGCCAGCCGCTGGTGTAGCGGTCTGCTCGATTCGGTCGGGCCGGGGCGGCAGCTGCCACTGGTCGACGGCCACCTCGTCGCCGACCGCGAGCGCGCCCGGCGCCAACACGACGTACTTGACTCCGAACGCGATCGTGCCGGCGATCCGGCGGTAGCCGGCGAGGGTACGCAGCGGCTCCGGGCCGGTCCGCTGCCCGGTGCGCTGCTCGACGATGGTGACCGCGCAGCGGGCGGCGAGCTTGGCGTACGCCAGTGCGACGCCACCCACCGAGACCCGCCGGACCAGGTCCTCGGTGTGCGGGACGTCCCAGCCGTCGACCACGATGTTCGGCCGGAACCTGCTCATCGGCACCGGTGTGGCGCCTCGGCCGAGCAGCCGTTCGTTGAGCAGGTCCAACGTGGACTGGGACAGCAGGTGCACGGCGCAACTGTCGGCGTACCCGGAGGTACCCGGAATCTCGCCGTCGCTGACCCGGTCGTGCTCGGGCGGTACCCGGACCAGCCGGCTCGGCGCGCCGAGCACCTCCGACAGCCAGCCTGCGGCCGCCTCACCCTGGTCGATGCCCTGGAAGCGGGCGCCGAAGAGCACCACGTCGCGGCGGGCCGAGTCGAGGTCCACCGCCAGATCCACCGGATCGGTGCCGGGTGCACGCAGCGTCAGCCGGGTACCGTCGGCGGTGATTGTCGGGCGGATCAGCGCCAGCCGGGGGTCCCGGCGCTGGCTGCGGAAGACGCCCCCCGGGCCGACGACCATGAAGCTGCGGTCGTGGGCGAGGCCGGCCGGGGTGACCTGGCTGCGGGCCACCGACGTCCCGGCGCAACCCTTGATCGGGTACGTGATCAGTTCTCGGACGACGCCGTGCGGGGCGCGGGACGTGACAGGGTCGGACATCGACGGCTCCTCCTCGCGGAGGCGCCCTTGTCCCGATGGGATGTGGGGGCCGAGCGTGGCGGACACCGGTCCGTCGCAGCGCCTCTCGACCCAACCTCGACAGTCTGCGCAGCGTCACCGCCCGCCGTCAAGGCCCCGCCCGGCCCACGGCCGGACGGGGCGCGCGCGACGTTCAGCAGCGGGGTACGCCGGAGATGAACCCGCTGTGCCCGGTGTTGACGAACGTGTCGGAGACCCAGCGACCGGTGCCGATCCGGTTCCAGACGCTGCTCGTACCGTAGTAGCCGGTCACAGTCGTGCCGTTCGTCTGGCAGTAGACGGTGACGGCACTGCCGCTGGCCAGTGAGCCGGCAACGGCGTACCCGGTGCCGGGACCGGAACGGACGTTGAGCGAGCCGCTGGACGTGATCACCGTCCCAGGAGCGGTCCCGGTCACCCCGTTGACCAGTTGCATGTAGTAGGTCCAGTTCCAGTTGACGCCCGGGTCGGTGTGCGTGGCGCCCGGCACCTCGGAGTGCGCGATGATGTGCGAGCGGTCCCTCGGGATGCCGTACTTGCTGGTCAGGTTGCGGGTCAACGCCGCCGACGCCCGGTACATGCTGTCGGTGAACCAGCTCGGGTTGTCGACGTACCCCTCGTGCTCGATGCCGATCGACTGGGTGTTGTAGGTCCAGTTGCCAGCGTGCCAGCCGATGTCCTTCTCCCGGACTGACTGGGTGACCGCGCCGTCCGAGGACCGGAACGTGTAGTGGGCGCTGACCTTCGAGGCCGGGTTCTGGTACCAGCTGATCGAGCCGGCGTAGGAGCCCTGGGTCATGTGGATGACGACGTAGTTGATCCGGTACTGGGTGGGCCGGTTGGCCACCGTGTAGTTGCCGGAGTACGCCGGCACCCAGGCGGCCGGCCCGTAGTCGGTGCTCATCGTGCCGACGTCACCGTTGGCCGGGTCGGTCGAGCCGAGCGCCGGTACCCGGGCCAGCGGGCCGCGTCGCGGTGCCACCGAACGGCCGGCGACGGCGACCCCGGCGGATGAGCTGAGGCCGGTGGCGAGCAGGTCGTAGACGGTGTCGCCGTAGAGCCGGGCGACACGCGGGTCGGTGGCACCGCCGTACCGGACCACCGGGGCGTACCAGGAGGCGAGGTCGGCGCGTTGGGTCGCGGTCAGGCCGGCGTCGTCGGCGTACGACCGCAGCACCGCCGCCGCGCCTGCGACGTTGGCGGCGGAGTCGGTACGCAGTACGGCACCGTCGATCCCGGTGAGCCGGGCTGCCTCGTCCAGGGTGCGTACCGTCGGATTGCTGGTCAGGTGCATGACGCCGTAACCGCCGGAGGCGCTCGGCGCTCCGGCGTGCCCGTCGAGGCGGGTCTCGGACTGGCCGAGGGCGACGAGCAGGTCCCGGGGGACGTCGTAGCGGGCCGATGCGGCGGCGAAGGCGGCGGCGAGCGGGCTGGGCTGCGGGATGGCGCTTGTCGTGGGGGCGGTGTCGGGGGCGGCGTGTGCGGGCTGGCCGGTCAGACCGACGGCAATGCCGAGGCTGGCGGCACCGAGTAGGCGGACGAGGCGGTCTCGACGGGTCCGAGCAGTCACGGTCACTCCTTTCCAGAGCGCGCGAGATGTCCCGGGGCGGGGATTGGTGGCCGTACGGTAACCGCCAAAGGTCATCTATGTCGAGACCTTGCAAGTTAACAGCGCCGAGTGAAGGAAACTTTTACCGTGAGCCCAGACCGGTGCACGGCACCGGGTTGCGCCGGTCGCTACCTGGTCACTGCGGGTCGGGCGTGCCGTGTTCCCAGACGCACGGCGAACTGCCGGTCAGGTAGATGTCGATCGAACCCGCGCCCCTGTTGTAGACGGTGATGCTGACCCGGTAGCCCTCCGCCCGCTCCTCGACGGTCAGCTTCGGATCGCTGTGGTCCCGCAGGTCGTTGACGATCCGGTAGTCACGCTGCTGCCAGTAGTCGGCCAGCTTCGGCATCGCCTGGTCGGTGGGCCAGTCAGCCGGAAACTTCACCTCGTACTGCTGCTCGACGAAGATCCGGCCGGCCGGCCCGCCGTCGGTGGGGTCGTCGCACGGCAGGGTGCCGCTGGGGCCGAACGGCTTCAGCTCGGCACCGGGCGGAAGTTGCGCGTACGTCTCCCGCAGCAACTCCTCCACCCGCTGGGCGGCCTGTACGGCGGTGACGGTGGGCTGCAATTCCTCGTCCTCTCCACATGCTCCGGTCATCAGGCCGGCGACCAGTACCACCGCCGCGAGCGCCAGGTTGCGACGCCGGCGCAGGCCCGTCATCTGACCTTCTCCGTCTGCCCGGTCGCGATGTACGCGATGTTACGCCGGGCCTCGTTGCCGTCGTCCCAGTACGCCGAGTGGGTGCCGCCCTCGTCGTCCGGGTTGCCGGGGCTGCTGCGGAACACCTGGCCGCCGAAGTCTTCCCGGGTCGGATCGTTGCCGTGCGCGATGTCCCAGTCCGGTACCCGCCTGATGATGTCGTGCTCGGCCCGACTGGCCCACACCTCGCTCGGGTGCACACCCTTCAGATCCGACGCCGAGTTGGTGTCCACGCCCGGGGAGCCGACGAAGACGACCGCGTCGGCGTTGATCCCGGCCCCGGTGGCGGCGTGCCCGATCACCGTCGAGCCGTAGCTGTGCCCGAGTACGACGTTGCGGGACGGTTCGCCGTCGTGGGTGGCCCGCAGGCCGTTCTGGAACTGGTTGAGTTCCGGGGCGCCCTTCTCGGCGGAGCCGTCGAACGGCGCGTTCCAGGCGATCGAGTCCGGCGCGTCGTAGCCGAGCCAGAGCAGCGAAACCGTCTCCTGACTCGGGTCGGCCTCCTTGGCATCCAGGGCCATCCGGTCGGCCCGGTCCAGGTCACCGCCCACCTTGGACAGCTCGGCACCGGTGCCGGGAACGTAGGTCAGGACGTTGTCGGCGGCGTCCGGGTTGCCGACCGAGACGATCGCCCGGCCGTCGTCCGCGGAGGAGAGCCCGATCAGGTACGCCCGCGGCTTGGCCGGATCCTCCAGCCGGTCGTCGATCTTGTTGAGCCCGCGCAGGTTGCCGTCGATCCGCTCCCGCTCCTCCTTGATCTTCTGAAGCTCGGCGTACGCGGCCCCGGCCGGGTTACCGGCGTCGGGGTAGAGTTCGGCGCCCCGCCCCTGCTCGACCATGGCCCGGATGTGCGCCTCCCGGGCATCCAGGTCGGCCCGGCGCTGGGTGAGCCCGTCCAGTTCGCGGTCGAGCACGATCCGGTTGGCGATGTCCCGGCTCGCCACCGGTACCCCGTCGAGGGAGCCGATCAGCTCCGGATATTCCGACATGACGTACCGGCGCTGCGCCGGGGAGAGCGAGTCCCACCACTTCTTCACATCGACGGGGTTGGTGCCCTTGGCCGGCACGCTGGTCCGGTCCACCTTGGCCGACGGTGTGCCGGAGGCGGTGGCGGTGTTCTCCGCGATCGCCTTCGCGGTCCGGGCGTCCAGCTCGGCAGCCTCCCTGACCAGGGCATCCCGCTGCCAGACCAGGCTGGACATGGACCGCGCGGTCCACTCGTTGGAGTGCGCGGGGTCCACCGTCATCGACCCGTCCGGGTGGATGGTGACGTGCGCGGCCCGGCCCTGCTCGACCAACTCCTCGGCCCGTGCGCGCAGTTCCGCCACGTCGGTACCGTGCTGGGCGAGGGCCTGGGCGATCAGCAGTATCGGCGGGAAGGCGGAGTCGAGTTCCTTGCGCAGCCCGTCGCAGTGCGTACCCGCCGCCTGCGACGCCGCACCGGACTCCCAGACGTCCGGCAGCCGACGCGTCGACAACGCCAACGCGTCCGCCCGCTCGTCGGTCGACCTGCCGAGCCGGTCCCAGCCGGCCGCGGCCTTCCGCCACGCCTCCGGGTCGGCCTTCAGCACCATCTCGAACGTCATCCCCGGCACGGCATCTCCTCGCCGCACCCCGCCGAAGCCGCGCGCCGGTCGGTTCGCTGGTTGAGGACCTCCGTCGAACGCCCGCTCATTCCGCCTGCGGCCCGCCGTGCCGCTGCCCCGCGCGCTGGTCGGAGCCCTGGTAGTTGTTGGCGGCGTCGATCAACGACTGCCCGGCCGTCTCGATCCGGCCGCCGAGGCCGTTGAGGTAGTTTTCCCAGCCGTCCGAGGCCCTGGTCGTCGCGTCGAGCGTGGCCCATCCGTTGACCCCGGGCCCACCCGTCGGCACGAGCTGCCCCTCAACCGCCGTGATGTTGCGTTTGAGTTCGTTACCGTGGCCGACGATCTCGCCGCCCAACGTCCGCAATCCAGGCACGTTCACCCGTACCGGCTGCGTCATCACGCCTCCCCGTCGCACCTAGGGGGCTACCACCCGGCCGTCCGGGCCCCGTTTGGGGAAGCAATATACCAACGTCGAGCCGCTGGTCCGTCGTGCCGACCGTCCACTGCCGACCCGTCGGCACTGCCCCGGGGGAAGATCCACCGCCGCCACGAACGGGGTGGGTCACTGATGTGTACCGACGCCGATTTGCGGATCAGCTCTTGTCGACGGTCCGCGCCAGCGGCGCCCGACATGCGACCGCACCGGCTGTCCGGGACGGATCGGGGCCGTCCGGCAGACCGGTGCGGGCGGAACGTTCCGGCTCGTCGGCCGGCACGGGACGGGCGGCGTACGCGGGGCAGGCGGAGTCGACGGACGATCGGAGACGGTGCGATCGGGAACGGTGCCATCGGAGATGGTCCGATCGGAGACGGCGCCGACGCTTCCGGCCGGCGGCCGGGCTCTGCCCGCTCACGCAGCTTTGCGCTGGGTCACTGGCGGGTGTCCATCGACGTCTGGAGCGCGCGGCGTGCCTGCTCCCGGGAGTCGTCGGTGTTCTCCGGCTTGGGCTTGGTCGGCTTGCTGGCCATGACGTGGCTCCTTCCAGGGCGGGTGGCACCGCAGGGCGCGGTTCCACCGCGACAGGGGGTCCTGCTGATCGGCCGGGACGGCGGGGTCCGGGATCTTCCGGACGAGGCGGCCGGGACGGCGTGACGCCCGGGTCGGTTGACCCTGGGAGGCAGGCGTTCTCGGGGGGTTGCCACACCCGGTCACGGGTGGGACGGGTGCGACCACAACCCTAGGTATCGTTCAGTTCCATTACCCAAGCTATCGTTCAGTTCCATATCCTGCGCAGCATTCCCGTCATTCGGGACACACGAACCGTCAGGTATCAACAGTTACCCAGGCCGGCGCGACCGCACCAGCGTTCGAAGGCTCGGGGATCGGGACTCAGGGCTCGGGGATCGGGACTCAGGGCTCAGGGCTCAGGGCTCGAAGGCTGGTCAGCGGGCGAAGAAGTGCCAGCCCATCCACCACCAGAAGCCGAACAGGGCGATCCGGCCGACCGGCACCGGGCCGACCTCGTAGCGCATCACGTAGGCGCAGACGTCGCCGAAGGTGGGGATCCGGGACCCCTCCCGGCGGGCGGCCCACTCGACCACCACGAAGAGCAGCAGCGCGACGGTGAACCCGGCGATCGCGACGTACCTCATCGACGCACCAACCCCCAGAACGCGGAGAGCCACGCGAAGTAGGCGACCGAGCGGACCAGCGAGTCGTCCAGCAGCGGGTCGGCAATCTTGGAGAAGGTCGGGAAGTCGTCCCGGGAGCCGAGCATGAAGGTGCTGGCCTCGAAGACCCCGAAGACGAGTACGGGCAGCAGCCACCAGGACGCACCGGACCGCAACCGGTGCGGTACGGGTCGCCGGGGCACCCGGTTGGATAGCCCGAGCCAGACCAACGCGCCGCCGGTGCCGATGGCGTAGATGTTCGCCTGCGTGGAGAACGACGGGAACTGCCCGCCGATCAGGGACAGAACGGTGAGGCTCGGAACCGTGACGACCGGTCTGTCCCAAGCCCGGGGCACATACGCAGAGAGCTCCGGCTGCTGTTCCATGAACCGATTGTCCCCGGGTCACCGTCCAGCGGAAAGCGTGACGCCCGCCCCGTTGCCCCCGATCTTGCGGCTCACGCCTGATCTCGTGGCTCGACCGGCGAGTGCCCGCCCTCGGCCGTACCCCGGGCCAGTTCGGCCCGGATCGCGTCGACCACCTCGGGCGCCGAGCCGTAGCCGGTGAACCCGGCCGCGAGCCGGTGCCCGCCACCGCCCAGGGTCACCGCCACCCGGCTCACGTCGGTGGCGCCCTTGCTGCGCATGGAGACCGCCCACTCCCCCTCGGCGACCTGCTTGAGCACGCAGCTCACGTCCGCCTCGGCGGTGCAGCGCACCGAGTCGATAAGCGGCTCCAGAGTGTACGGGCGCTGCCCGTGCCGCTCCAGGTCGTCCAGGGTCGCGTACGTCCAGACCATCCCCAGCCCGCCGGCGGCCAACGGCTCCAACTGGGTACGCCCCAGCACGTCACCGTAGAGCCGGACCGCGCCGAACGGCCGGGTGTCGAAGATCCGCCGGGAGATCTCCCCGGGGCGGATGCCGGTGGCCAGCAGCCGGGCGGCCATCTCGTGTACCGCCGGGGTGGTCATGTCGAACCGGAACGAGCCGGTGTCGGTGGCCAGCGCGATGTAGAGGCACTCGGCGATCCCCGCGTCCAGCGGCACACCGAGCCGGACCAGCAACTGCTCCACCACCACCGAGGTGGCGGCGGCGTCCGGGTCGACCAGGTGGATCCCGCCGAACCTGGTGTTCGAGGCGTGGTGGTCCAGCACGACGGCGGTCTCGGCCCGGTCCAGCCGGTCGGCGAGGTCACCGAGCCGGGAAACCGCGGCGACGTCGAAGCAGATCACCAGGTCCGGGTCCGGGTCGGCGGCGGTCGCCGGGACCAGCAGGTCCTGGCCGGGCATCGCCTGGAGCGGCTCCGGCACCTCCGGGCGCCCGGGGAAGGTGGCCTGGATCTGCCGTACGCCGAGCCGGCGCAGCCCGAGCCCGAAGCCGAGCATGCTGCCCAGCGCGTCCCCGTCGGGGTTGACGTGGCAGATCAGCAGGATCCGCCCGTCGGCGGAGAGCCGGGTGATGGCGGAGACCGCCGCCGCCCACTCCGCGTCGGTCGGCCCTCCGGCGGGCGGCTGGGACACGTCGGTGAGCAGTGCCCCGCTCACCGCCGGTCTCCGCCGTCCCCGGCCGGCGGCCGGTCCTCGTCCTGAGCGTCGTCGTCGGAGTCGAGCTCGTCGTCATCGTCGGAGTCGAGCTTGTACGGCTGCGGCTCACCCGCGTACTCGGCCTGGGCGGCCAGCCGCTGCACCTCCGCGTCGGCGGTACGCGCCGCCGCCAGCAGTTCGTCGATCTGCTTCACCTGATCCTGTACGTCGTCGAGGACGAAGGTCAGGCTCGGCGAGTGACGCAGCCCGAGGGCCTTGCCGACGGTGCTCCGCAGCAGTCCCTTGGCGCTCTCCAGCGCGGCGGCGGTGGCCGCCTGGTCGGAGGCGTCGCCGAGCACCGTGTAGAAGACCGTGGCGTCCCGCAGGTCAGGGGTGATCCGGGCGTCGGTAATGGTGATCATGCCGAGTCGGGGGTCCTTGATCTGGGTGCGCACCACCGATGCCACCAGTTCCCGTACCCGCTCCGCATGCCGACGCACCTTGGCCTGGTCCGTCATCTCCGCACACCTCCACGCCCATCTGCGCTTCCGGGCCGGACCGGCGGCGCTGGGCGCCGCGGCCGGACCGGCCGACCTGGGAAACACTACTCGCGCATCCTGCGGCCTCGCCGCCGCCGTCGCCATTGGCCGTACCGGCTGATTACCCCATGGTGGGCGGCCGATTCAGTCATCCGCTCCGTGCAACCGACGCCGTACGGAGAGCAACTCGACCTCCGGCCGGCCGGCGACCAGACGCTCGCAGGCGTCCAGCACCGTACCGACGTGTTCGGGTTCGGAGGCGACGAGCGCGACCGCGATCTGGGCGCGGCCGTGCAGGTCCAGCGCGCCCACCTCGGCGGCCGAGACCTCGAACTTACGCAGTGCGGCGACGATGGGGCGGACGTAGGACCGCTTTGCCTTCAGGGAGCGCGAGTCTCCGGGCAGCAGCAGGTCGAACAGGGCGGTTCCGGTATACACGGCGGGAAGGGTACGCCATCGCACCCGCGCCGTTCACCGCCTTTCCCGGGCGTCCCCGGACAGGCCGGTGGCCGGAACCCCACAGAGCTCCGGCCACCGGCATCGAACTCGCTCAGGCGCGCGGCTTCTCGCGCATCTCGAACGTCTCGATGATGTCCCCGACCTGGACGTTGTTGAAGTTGCTCAACGTCAGACCGCACTCGAAGCCCTCGCGGACCTCGGTGGCGTCGTCCTTGAACCGCTTGAGCGAGCTGATCGTGACGTTGTCGGCCACGACCGTCCCGTCACGCAGCAGCCGCGCCTTGGCGTTGCGGCGGATGACACCGGACCGGACGATACAACCGGCGATGTTGCCGATCTTGGACGAGCGGAAGACGTCGCGGATTTCCGCGCTGCCCAGCTCGACCTCTTCGTACTCCGGCTTGAGCAGGCCCTTGAGCGCGGCGTCGATCTCCTCGATGGCCTGGTAGATGACGGTGTAGTACCGGATCTCCACGCCCTCGCGGTCGGCGATCTCCCGGACCTTGTTCGAGGCCCGGACGTTGAAGCCGATGATCGTGACCGCCTCGGACGAGGCGCTGGCCAGCATGACGTCGCTCTCCGTGATGGCACCGACGCCCCGGTGGATGATCCGCAGTTGGACCTCCGCCGGAATGTCGAGCTTGAAGAGCGCGTCCTCCAGCGCTTCCACCGAGCCGGAGCCGTCGCCCTTGAGCACCAGGTTGAGCGAGGTCTTCTCGCCCTCCTTGAGCTGCTCCATGATCGTTTCGAGGCTCGGCCGCCGGTGGGAGTTGGCGAAGCTCGCCGCCCGCCGCCGCGCCTGCCGCTGCTCCGCGATCTGCCGGACCGTACGGTCGTCCTCGGCCGCCAGGAAGGTGTCACCCGCTCCCGGCACCGCGGTCAGACCGAGCACCATGACCGGACGCGCGGGACCGGCCTCGGTGACCGGCTTGCCGTTCTCGTCCAGCATGGCCCGGACCCGGCCGTGCGCCCCACCGGCGACGATCGAGTCGCCGGCCCGCAGGGTGCCCTTCTGCACCAGCACCGTGGCCACCGCACCGCGTCCCTTGTCCAGGTGCGCCTCGATCGCCACACCCTGGGCCGGCCCGTCGATCGGAGCGGTCAGCTCCAGCGACGCGTCGGCGGTGAGCAGGACCGCCTCGAGGAGGTCCTCGATGCCGATGCCCGGCTTGGCCGCAACGTTGACGAACATGGTGTCGCCGCCGTACTCCTCGGCGACCAGGCCGTATTCGGTCAACTGCTGCCGGACCTTGTCCGGGTTGGCCTCGGGCTTGTCGATCTTGTTGACCGCCACCACGATCGGCACGTCCGCCGCCTTGGCGTGGTTGAGCGCCTCGATCGTCTGCGGCATGACGCCGTCGTCGGCGGCGACCACCAGCACCACGATGTCGGTGACCTGGGCACCACGGGCACGCATGGCGGTGAACGCCTCGTGACCCGGGGTGTCGATGACGGTCAGCGCCCGGTCCACACCATCGTGCGGCACGTGCACCTGGTAGGCGCCGATGTGCTGGGTGATGCCACCGGCCTCGCCCTCGACCACGTTCGCCTTGCGGATCGCGTCGAGCAGCTTGGTCTTACCGTGGTCGACGTGACCCATCACGGTCACCACCGGCGGGCGGCTGACCAGCCGCTCGGTGGCGACCTCGGCGTCGAGGTCGATGTTGAACTGGGCGAGCAGCTCGCGGTCCTCGTCCTCCGGGCTGACGATCGAGACCTCGAAGCCGAGGTGCTCGCCGAGCAGCAGGAGCGTGTCGTCGGAGACGGACTGGGTCGCGGTGACCATCTCGCCCAGGTTGAACATCTCCTGGACCAGCGAACCGGGGTTCGCGTTGATCTTGTCCGCGAAGTCCGACAGCGACGCACCGCGAGGCAGCCGGATGACCTGGCCCTGGCCGCGCGGGGCGCCCGAGCTCATGGTCGGCGCCGACAGGTTGTCGAACTCCTGTCTGCGCTGCTTCTTCGACTTGCGACCACGGGTCGGCTTGCCGCCCGGACGCCCGAAGGCACCCGCTGCACCGCCGCCACGGCCGCGACCGCCGCCGCCAGGGCGACCGGCACCACCGGCCGGCGCACCGCCACCGGGGCCGCCGCGGTAGCCGCCACCGGCACCGCCGCCACCACCGGGGCCGCCGCGGTAGCCGCCACCGGCACCGCCGCCACCGCCACCGGGACCGCCGCGGAAGCCGCCGCCGCCACCGCCACCGGGGCCGCCGCGGAAGCCGCCACCGCCGCCACCGGGACGACCGGCACCGCCACCGCCACCGCCACCGGGACGGCCGGGGCCACCACCGGGACGACCTGGCCGCTGCGTCGGCATGGACGCCGGGCTCGGCCGGGGCGGCATCGAGGCCGGACTCGGCCTCGGCGGCATGTTGGCCGGGTTGGGCCGCGGTCCACCCGCGGCAGCCGGACGCTGACCGCCCGGAGTGATGCCGAACGGGTTGTTACCGCCGCTGCGCGCCGGCGGACGGCCACCGGGCCGGCCGGGGCCGGGCGTCGGGGCACCGGGCGGCCCGGGACGGGCACCCGACGGGGCACCCGGACGCGGCGGTGCGGCATTCGGACCCGGCTTCGGCCGGTTCGTCGGGCCGCCGTCGGCCGGCGGTTCCCGCCGAACGGTGTCGTTGCGCTGCTGCCGAGCCGCCTGGGCGGCCTTGACGGTCGCCTCCTGCTCGGCCTTGAGGGCTGCCGCACGCGCCTCGGCGGCGGCCAGCTCGATGTCGTGCGCGCTCGCCGGCTTGGCGACCGGAGCCGCCGGCTGCGGCGGACCGGGCACCGGACCCTTCGGCTTCGCCTGCGGCGTCGGCCGACGCGGCGGTCCGGGCTTCGCGGCGATCCTGGGTTCGCCCGGACCCGGCGCCGGAGCCGCCTTGGGGGCCGGCGGTGGCGTCGGGGCGGCGGGTGCCGCCGGTTCCGGGGACGCGACGAAGGCGCCGCGCAGCCGACGGGCCACCGGGGCCTCGACGGTGCTCGACGCTGATTTGACGAACTCGCCCATTTCCTTCAACTTGGCGAGAACGGTCTTGCTTTCGACCCCGAGCTCCTTAGCCAGCTCGTGTACGCGGGCCTTGCCTGCCACTGCACTCCTCACTCCGAGGTCGTGCGGGCAGCACCCGCAGCGACCTCACTCGTGCACTTGAAGCCTGGTCATTTCTGGGACTTCATCGTGTGCTCATGTCGGTCGTCCTACCTTGCTCGGGTTCCGTAGCGTCGATCCCGCCCGGCCGGATGGCCGGTCATGGTCGTCAACGCCCTGGACGTGCTCGGCCAACTCACTCGCGTCAGGTACGCCAGCGATTCGCAGCGCCCGCCCGAAGGCGCGACGCCGCACTGCCAGCGTCAAGCAGGCCGGATCGGGATGCAGATGTGCTCCCCTACCCGGCAGCTTACGGGTCGGATCGGGTCGGAGGCTGTGACCAGTCTCATTGCCGACCGCGACAATCCGCAGCAGCTGGCCGGCCGGCGCTCGTTGCCGACAGCCCACACAGGTGCGCTCCGGCTCCGCGCGTCGTACCACTGGGAAAGTCTACCCCTACCCGGCCGAGATCGCTCCGTCCGCCTCGGCTGCGTGATCAGTACCGCCCTGCCGACCGGCGGACGCCTGGGTCGGCATCTGCTCGGTATCAGGTCGGATGTCGATCCGCCAACCGGTCAACCGGGCCGCAAGTCGGGCATTCTGCCCCTCCCGGCCGATCGCCAGGGACAGTTGGAAGTCCGGCACGGTCACCCGGGCCGTCCGGGTCGCCGCGTCGACCACCTCGACCCGGAGCGCCTTGGCCGGCGAGAGGGCGTTGCCGACGAACTGGGCCGGATCCTCCGACCAGTCGATGATGTCGATCTTCTCGCCGTGCAGCTCGCTCATCACCGCCCGGACCCGCTGACCCATCGGGCCGATGCAGGCGCCCTTGGCGTTCACGCCCGGCACGGTGGAGCGGACCGCGATCTTGGTGCGGTGGCCGGCCTCCCGGGCGATCGCGGCGATCTCCACCGTGCCGTCGGCAATCTCCGGCACCTCCAGGGCGAAGAGCTTCTTCACCAGGCCCGGGTGCGACCGGGAGAGGGTGATCTGCGGACCACGGAAACCCTTGACCACGTGTACGACGACGCAGCGGATCCGCTGGCCGTGCTCGTACAGCTCGCCGGGGACCTGCTCGGCCTGGGGCAGTACCGCCTCGACCTTGCCGAGGTCGACCGAGACGATGCCCTTCTCGCTGCGCGCCTCGTGCGCCTGCACCACCCCCGTGACCAGGTCGCCGTCCCGGCCGGCGTACTCACCGAAGTGCACCTCGTCGGTGGCCTCCCGGAGCCGTTGCAGGATGACCTGCTTGGCTGTCATCGCGGCGATCCGACCGAAGTCGTGCGGGGTGTCGTCGAACTCCCGGATCACCGTGCCCTCGGCGTCCTGCTCCTGGGCGTAGACCAGGGCGGCACCGGTCTTGCGGTCGATCTCGACCCGGGCGTGCGCCTGGGCCCCCTCGGTGTGCCGGTACGCCGTCAGCAACGCGGTCTCGATCGCCGCGAGAATCGTGTCGAACGGGATCTCCCGCTCGCGCTCCAGGGCGCGCAACGCCGCGAGGTCGATGTTCACCTCTCCTCGCCCTCCACATCTTCGTCGTCGCCGTTGTCGACGTCGTCATAGTCATCATCGCCGGCACCGGTCAGATCGTCGTCGGCGATCTCGTCCAGCCGGCTGAACTCCACCTGCACCCGCCCCGGCCCGAGGTCGGGGTACGCCCAGCCGAGCGGTCCGGCGTCGGTCTCCAGCACCACCCGCTCGTCGTCGGCGGCGACCACCCGGGCGGTCAACTGCCGGTCCGCGGGTGCCGGCGGCCGCTGCTCGGCAGCGTCGCCCTGCTCGGGGCGCTCACCCGGGCCACGCACGGTCACCTTCACCAGCCGGCCCACGTTGCGCCGCCAGTGCCGGGGCTGGGTCAGCGGACGGTCCACCCCTGGCGAGCTCACCTCAAGCTGGTATTCACCGGCGACCAGGTCGCCACCGGTCTCCTCCGCCTGGTCGAGTGCCTTGGAGAGGAGGCGGGAGACGTCCGCCACGGCGTCGAGGCTGACCCCGCCGTCGCCGTCCACGATCACCCGGACCACGTACCGCCGGCCGGCCCGGGACACCGAGAGGTCCTCCAGGTCGTAGCCGGCGGTGGTCACCACGGGCTCGATCACGGCACGGAGCCGGAGCCGACGCGCGGACGGGTCCTCGCGGGGACGGTCCGGAGCCCGGTGGCCCGACCTGGGCCGACCGGCGTTCCGGCCACGCTGCGTCATCTCCGCCCCTCTCTGGTGATCGCCGGCTCCGCCCGGCGGCCATACCGGCGCGCCACCGGACGAAGCGTCCGGCGGCTGCGCAGAGCGTAACGCGCTGGCCGCCCGAGAGCCCGATCGGCGCACCGACGACCGGCCGTGGTGACCGTGCCGGCCCCGCCGGCCGCACCGATGGTGTTGACTTGCCGGGTGCGGACCGGCAACACGAACCAGACGATCGGCGCGGCGGGGCGGTCCCGGCGCGAGATGATCCGGGCGGTCGGCCTGGCGGCACTGGTCGGTGCCGCCGGCCCGCTCACCGGCTGCGGCCTCTTCGGCGGCGAACCCGACCCGCCGCCCGAGCCGGACCCGCTGGCCCCGTTGATCAGCGGCGCCCTCGACCTCGCGGCCCGTCACGAGGCCGCGATAGCCGCCTTTCCGGAGCTGTCCGACCGGCTCCGGCCGGTCGCCGAGGCGCACCGGGCGCACGCCGCCGAACTGTCCCGGGTGACCGGCACCGCGCTGCCCACCGCCACCGCCACCGCCCCGCCCCCGGGCGCCGGGGCCGGCGTGCTGTCGGAGACCCTGGGGCAACTGCGGGAGGCCGAGCAGCAGGGCCGGGAGGCCGCCGCCAAGGCCTGCGCCGAGGCGCCCGCCAACCGCGCCGCGCTCGTCGGTTCGATCGCCGCGGCCCGGGCGACCCATCTGGAGGTACTGCGGTGAGCGGGCGCGACGGTGCGTCGGAAGGGGCGGCGTGATGTCCGAGGCACTGGCGGCGGCCCTGGCCGCCGAGCACGCGGCGATCTACGCGTACGGGCTGATCGGGGTACGGCTCTCCGGTGGCGCCGCCGAGCAGGCCCGCTCCGCCGAGGCGGCACACCGGGGCCGGCGGGACGGGTTGGTGCTGCTGCTCACCGAGCGGGGCGGTCCGGTGCCGACTGCCGAGCCGGCGTACGCGCTGCCGTTCGCGGTCACCGACGAGGCGGGCGCGCTGCGGCTGGCGGTCGAGGTCGAGGAGCGGACCGCGGCGGTGTGGCGGGCCGCGCTGCCGGCGACCGAGGGCGCCGAGCGGACCCGGGCGCTGGACGGGCTCACCGACGCGTCGGTCCGGGCCACCCGGTGGCGCCGGGCGGCCGGCGTCAGCCCGGCCACCGTGCCGTTCCCGGGCCGCCAGGCCTGACCGCCGCCGCCAGCCCGGACCCGACCACGCAGGCCCGGCGCGGATCCGCAGGCCCTGATCTGCGGGCCCGGCCCGGATCTGCGGGTGTCGGCGGGCGGCGGCGACGGCCAGCCGGCACACTGTACCGATGTCCGCTCTGGAAAGACCGGTCTCCGCCTTCGGCCGGGCCGTACGCCGGCTCGGTCACGCGCGCTGGTTCGCCGCCTGCACACCGCTGCTGGTCCCGGCCGACCGGCTGGTCGCCAAGCTGACCCGGGGTCGGGTGGTGGCACTCGGGCTGGTGCCGTCACTGCTGATCACCACCACCGGGCGGCGGTCCGGACGGCCACGCAGCAACCCGCTGCTCTACGTGCGGGACGGCGACGCGTTCGTGGTGACCGGCTCGAACTGGGGTCGCCCCGAGCAGCCCGCCTGGGCGCTCAACCTGCTCGCCGACCCGACCGCCACGGTCACCGTCGACGGCACCCGGATACCGGTCCGGGCCAGGCTGGCGCAGGGCGCCGAACGGGAGCGGCTCTGGGCGCTGCTGGTCGCCGAGTGGCCGGCGTACCGGACCTACGTACGCCGGGCCGGGGGCCGCAACATCCGCGTCTTCCGACTCGAACCCGGCCCACACCCCGGGGAGTAGCCCGGCCGGGGAGGCGGCCGTCAGCTCACGCCGACGCCGATCAGCCGGCCGACCAGGTACGTCGCGGCGGTGGCGGCCGCGCCGAGCAGCAGTTGCCGGCCGCCGCTCACCCACCACCTGCGCTTGGTGAACCGGGCGACCACCGCACCGGCGACGAAGAGGCCGAGACCGCCCACCCCGAGCGCCAGCCAGAGGCTGGTGAAGCCGAGCAGATAAGTGATCAACGGCACCACCGCGCCGGCCGAGAAGCAGAGGAACGACGAGAAGGCGGCGGTCCACGGGCTGGGCCGCTCGTCGGCGTCGACGCCCAACTCCTCCTGGACGTGCACCCGGAGCGCCTCCTCCGGGTTGTGCCGGAGCACCTCGGCGACCTGCTCGGCGAGATCCCGGGGCAGCCCTCGCTGCACCCACGCCTCGGCCAGTTCCCGGGCCTCGCCGGCCGGGTTGCGCTCCAGCTCGCGGCGTTCCTTGGCGACCTCGGCGGCCACCTGCTCGTTCTGCGACTGCACGCTCGTGTATTCGCCGAGCCCCATCGAGATCGCCCCGGCGACCAGCCCGGCGAAGCCGGTAAGCACGATGTTGCGCGGCGCGACGCCGCCCCCGCCGACGCCGGCGATCAGCGCGATGTTGGTGACCAGGCCGTCCATCGCGCCGAAGACCGCGGGGCGCAGCCAGCCGCCGGAGACGTCGGCGTGGTGGTGCTCGCTGATCGGGGTGGAGGCGTCCGTCACGGGTGCCCGTCCGTCACGGCAGGGTGAGGATCTCGTGGCCGTCCTCGGTGACCACGATGGTGTGCTCGAACTGCGCCGTCCAGCGCCGGTCCTTGGTCACCACGGTCCAGCCGTCGTCCCACACGTCGTACTCGTGGGTGCCGAGGGTGATCATCGGCTCGATCGTGAACGTCATCCCCGGCTCCATCACGTCAGTCGGCCGGGGGCTGTCGTAGTGCGGCACGTAGAGCCCGCTGTGGAACGCCTCCGCGATGCCGTGCCCGGTGAAGTCCCGGACCACCCCGTACCCGAACCGCTTGGCGTACGACTCGATCACCCGGCCGATCACGTTGATCTGCCGGCCCGGTGCGACCGCCCGGATGCCCCGCATCATCGCCTCGTGGGTCCGCTCGACCAGCAGCCGGACCGGCTCGGCCACCTCGCCGACGCAGAACGTGGCGTCGGTGTCCCCGTGCACCCCGTCGAGGTACGCCGTCACGTCGACGTTGATGATGTCGCCGTCCATCAGCACCGTGGAGTCCGGGATGCCGTGGCAGATCACCTCGTTGAGGCTGGTGCAGCACGACTTGGGGAAGCCCTTGTAGCCGAGGGTGGAGGGATAGGCGCCGTGGTCGATCAGGAACTCGTGCACCACCCGGTCGATCTCGTCGGTGGTGACGCCGGGCTTGCAGTGTTCGCCGGCGAGCTGGGTGGCCTGGGCGGCGAGCCGGCCGGCGACCCGCATCTTCTCGATCGTCTCGGCGGACTGCACGTGTGAACCGCGCCACTCCTTCGGCCGCTTCTTGCCGACGTACTCGGGGCGGACGATGTGGGACGGCACCTGGCGCCACGGAGAGAGCGTGCCGGGGGTCAACGGCGCACGGACGGTCATGACTTCCACCCTAACGTCGCCGCCCTCGGGCGCTCACGCTTCGGTGACCCGGACGACAGCCGCCGCGCGGCCGACGCTCACAGCGGGGTCACATAGGCACCGGTGATCCCCCCGTCGACGACGAACTGGGCGGCGGTCATGAACGAGGCGTCGTCGCTGGCCAGGAAGGCGACCGCCGCGGCGATCTCCTCCGGTTCGCCGAACCGCCCCATCGGCACGTGTACCAGCCGCCGGGCGGCCCGCTCCGGGTCCTTGGCGAAGAGTTCCCGCAGCAGCGGGGTGCCGATCGGCCCGGGGCAGAGCGCGTTGACCCGGATCCCCTGCCGGGCGAACTGCACGCCGAGTTCCCGGGTCAGCGCCAGCACGCCGCCCTTGCTGGCGGTGTAGGCGATCTGCGAGGTGGCCGCCCCCATCAGCGCGACGAAGGAGGCGGTGTTGACGATCGAGCCCCGGCCCTGGCGGAGCATGTGTGGCAGCACGTACTTGCAGCAGAGGTAGACGCTCGTGGTGTTGACCCGGATCACCCGCTCCCAGGCGTCCAGGCCGGTTTCCAGGATCGAGTCGTCGTCCGGTGGCGAGATGCCGGCGTTGTTGAAGGCGATGTCGATCCGGCCGTGCCGGGCCGCGACCTGGTCGAAGAGATCGCGTACCTGTGCCTCGTCGGCCACGTCGCAGGCCACGAACTCGCCGCCCACCTCGTCGGCGGCGGCCCGTCCGGCCTCTGCCGCGATGTCGACGCAGACCACGTACGCGCCCTCGGCGGTGAGCCGGCGCACGGTGGCCAGCCCGATCCCGCTGCCGGCACCGGTCACCACCGCCACCCGCCCGGCCAGTCGATCACTTCTCACCATCGCGGTTCCCTTTCCGTCACCGATCCGTCCCCGGCATCCTCGCGGAAGCGGCGACCGACGGTCGAGTGCCGCCGGACGCGATGGCGCCCTGGCCTGGCGCCGGCTATCCCCGGGCCGTACCCGAGCGGTGGGCCTCGGCGTCACGGACGCCACCGCGGTGACGGCGAAGGTGTTCCGCCGTCTCGGTCGAGCCGGTGGCGATCATCGCCTCCGGCGTTCCTTCGAAGACGAGTCGTCCTCCGTCACGTCCCGCCCCCGGGCCGATGTCGATGATCCAGTCGGCCCGGGAGATGACATCGAGGTTGTGTTCGACAACGATGACGGTGTTGCCCGCGTCGACGAGGCGTTGCAGGTTGTCGACGAGGGTGTCCACGTCGCGCAGGTGCAGACCGGTGGTGGGTTCGTCGAGGACGTAGCGGTTCGACCTCGACCCGCCACGGAGTTCGGTGGCGATCTTGAGTCTCTGGTTCTCGCCGCCGGAGAGCGTGGGCAGGGCCTGACCGAGGCGCAGGTAGCCCAGGCCGACGTCGATCATCCCGGCCAGTGCCTCGGCAATCTGCGGGTCGTCGAAGATGCCGACCGCTTCCGCGGCGGTCAGATCCTCGGCGTCCGCGATGGTGAGCCCGTGTACCGAGTACGCGAGCGCCTCCGCGGAGTACCGCCGCCCCTGACAGGTCTCGCACACGACGGTCTGGTCGTCCATGAACGCCAGGTCCGTCCGGATCGTGCCGGCACCCTTGCACTCCGGACACCCGCCCGTGGAGTTGGCGCTGAACAGCGCGGCGGGTACTCCGTTGGCGCGCGCGTAGATGGCGCGCAGCCGCGGTCCGATGCCGCTGTAGGTGATCAGAGTGGAGCGGCCGGTCGCGGAGACCGGTCGCTGGTCGATGCTTGTCGCCGAGTACCGCTCGGTGAACTCGGCCATGAGGCTCGACTTGCCGGAGCCGGCGACGCCGGTGACGGCGGTGAGCACCCCCACCGGGATGCCGACGGTCACGTTCCGGAGGTTGTTCCGGTCGGCGTTGGAGACCAGCAGGTGGCCGCGCGCCGGCCTGCGACGGGATCCGCTGGTGGGAGCCGTGCGGAGGGCTCGCCCGGTGGGGGTGTCGGCGGACAGGAGCCCGACGAATCCGCCCTGGAAGACGAGTTCACCGCCGCGGTCGCCCGTCTCGGGACCGATCTCGACGATGGTGTCCGCTTCGCGCATCACGTCGGGGTCGTGCTCGACGACGAGCACCGTGTTGCCGTTGTCCCGAAGCTGCCGCAGCAGGGCGATCATGTTGCGGACGTCTCGCGGGTGGAGCCCCACGGTCGGTTCGTCGAAGACGTAGAGCACTTCGGTGAGGCTGCTGTTGAGATGCCGGACCGTCTTGAGACGCTGTGACTCCCCGCCGGACAGGGTCGTGGTCCGGCGGTCGAGCGACAGGTAGCCGAGGCCGATCCCGTCCAGCGCGGAGAGCCTGGCGTGCATCCCTTCGACCACCGGGCGCACCCGGGGGTCGTCGATGGTGGCGACGAACGCGACGAGGTCACGGATCTCCATCCGGCCGAGCTGGGCGATGCTGTGCCCGGCGACCCGGACGGACCTCGCCTGCTCGTTGAGGCGTTCCCCTGCGCATTTCGGGCAGACCTCCGAACGGGTGAACCGGTCGATGATCGACTGCTTGCGGTCGGAGATGGCGTCGGAGGTGTGCAGGTAGATGCGCTCGAAGCGCTCCACCACACCCTCGTACGCCTTCGCCGGCGCGCCACCGAGCCGCGCCGCGACCGTACCGCCGTAGAGCAGTGCCTGACGCTGCTCCGCCGTCCACGCCTTCAACGGGGCGTCCGGGTCGGGCAGGCCGAGGTCGGCGTACTGCCGGTACCAGTACTGCCCCTCCCCGTACCCGGGCAGCAGGATCGCCCCGTCCTGGAGCGACCGGTCGAGGTCGAGCATCCGGTCGACGTCGCTGACGACGACCTCCCCGATGCCGTCGCAGCCCGGGCACATGCCCTTCGGATCGTTGAACGAGAACCGGTTCGACTCGCCGATCTGTGGCTGGCCGACGCGGGAGAACAGCAACCGCAGGTAGGTCCAGGTGTCGGTGCTGGTACCCACGGTGGATCGGGCGTTCCCGCCGAGCCGGCGCTGATCGATGACGACGACCGGGGACAGTCCGTGGATGGAGTCGACCTCGGGGCGGGAGTAGCGCGGTAGCCGGTTGCGCACGAACGGCGGGTACGTCTCGTTCCACTGGAATCCCGCCTCGGCGGCGATGGTGTCGAACACCAGTGACGACTTTCCCGATCCGGAGAGCCCGACGACGACGGTCAAGGCGTTCCTGGGGATGTCGATGTCGATGCCCCGGAGGTTGTTGGTCCTGGCGCCCCTGATCCGAATCGCCTTCTCCCGCGTCCGCGTCGTCTCCATGACCACGAGGTTATGCCCAGTTGTGGCCGGATCCTGGCCGCGGGCCAGCTCCGACCGTTGCCCCTTTCGCCGATCACCGGTGCGGAAGGCCGGCCGCGCCTATTCCTCGGTGGCGAGGAAGACGTTCTTGACGTCGGTGAACGCGTGCGGGGCGTCCGGGCCCAGCTCCCGGCCCAGGCCGGAGCGCTTCATCCCGCCGAAGGGCGTCCAGTAGCGCACCGACGAGTGTGAGTTGACGCTGAGGTTGCCGGACTCGACGCCCCGGGCCACCCGGATCGCCCGGCCCAGGTCCCGGGTCCAGATCGAGCCGGAGAGGCCGTACTCGGTGTCGTTGGCCAGCGCCACCGCCTCGGCCTCGTCGTCGAAGGGCAGCACCGAGACGACCGGCCCGAAGATCTCCTCCCGCCAGTGCCGCTCGGCCGGCGAGCGGGCCAGCAGGACTGTCGGGGCGTACCAGAAGCCGGGGCCCTCGGGGCAGCCGCCGGTGAAGGCGACCTCGGCACCGTCGACAATGGACGAGACGGATCGCCGTTGCCCGGCCGAGATGAGCGGGCCCATCTCCGCCGTCTCCAGCGCCGGATCCTCGACCCGGAACGCCTTGACCGCCGGCTCCAACAGCTCCAGGAAGCGGTCGTACACCGAACTCTGCACCAGGATCCGGGACCGCGCGCAGCAGTCCTGGCCGGCGTTGTCGAAAACCGCGTAGGGCGCGGTGGCCGCCGCCCGCGCCAGGTCCGCGTCGGCGAAGACCAGGTTGGCGCTCTTGCCGCCGAGTTCCAGGGTCAGCCGCTTCACCTGGGCCGCACAGCCGGCCATGATCCGGGTACCCACCTCGGTCGAGCCGGTGAAGCAGATCTTGCGAACCGCCGGATGCGTCACGAACGCCTCGCCCACCACGCTCCCCCGGCCCGGCAGCACGGTGAGCACGTCCGGTGGCAGCCCGGCGTCGAGCGCCAGTTCGCCGAGGCGGAGCGCGGTGAGCGGGGTCAGCTCGGCCGGCTTGAGCAGCACCGTGTTGCCGGCGGCGAGTGCCGGGGCGAACCCCCAGGCGGCGATCGGCATCGGGAAGTTCCACGGCACGATCACCCCGACCACGCCGAGCGGCTCGTGGAAGGTGACGTCCAGCCCGCCCGGTACCGGGATCTGCGCCCCGGTCAGCCGCTCCGGCGCCCCGGCGTAGTAGTCGAGCACGTCCCGGACGTTGCCGGCCTCCCAGCGGGCGTTGCCGATGGTGTGCCCCGCGTTGCGCACCTCCAGTTCGGCCAGTTCCTCGACGTGTGCGTCGACGACCGTGGCGAACCGGCGCAGCAGCCGGGCCCGGTCTCCCGGTGACACCTGCCGCCACGAATCGAACGCCCTGGCCGCGCGGTCGATCGCCGCCGCCGTCCCGGCCGCGCTCGTCCGCGGTACCGTGGCCACCACCAGCCCGGTCGCCGGGTTGACCACCTCGGTGACGTCGGAGTCCCCGGCGGCGGCACCGGTGCGGTCAGAGTCGTTCGAAGCCACGTCGCAACTCCCAGTCGGTCACCGCCGCGTCGAAGGCGGCCAGCTCCACCCGCGCCTGGTTGGCGTAGTGCGCCACCACCTCGGCCCCGAACGCCTCGGTGGCCAGCGGCGAGGCCGTCCAGCGGTCGAGGGCGTCCCGCAGGGTACGCGGCACCCGGGGCGCGGACTCGTCGGCGTACGCGTTGCCGGCGAACTCGGGCTCCAGCTCCAGCTCCGCCTCGATCCCGTGTACCGCACCGGCCACCAGTGCCGCGATCGCCAGGTACGGGTTGACGTCCGCCCCGGGCAGCCGGTTCTCCACCCGCATCCCCTGGCCGTGCCCGACCAGTCGAAGCGCGCAGGTGCGGTTGTCGGTACCCCAGCGCAGTGCGGTCGGGGCGAACGAGCCGGGCTGGTAGCGCTTGTACGAGTTCACGTTCGGCGCCATCAGCAGGCTGAGGTCCGGAATCGTCGCCAGCAGCCCGGCCAGTACCCGGGTGCCGATCGGTGACAGCCGGGCCGGGCCGTCGCCGAGCATCGCCGACCGCCCGTCGACACCGCGCAGCGAGAAGTGGATGTGGCAGGAGTTGCCCTCCCGCTCGTTCGGCTTGGCCATGAAGGTGATCGACATGCCCTCCTGGGCGGCGATCTCCTTCGCCCCGTTCTTGTAGACGACGTGGTTGTCGGCGCAGGTCAACGCATCGGCGTACCGGAAGGCGATCTCGTGCTGGCCGAGGTTGCACTCGCCCTTGGCGCTCTCCGGGGTCAGCCCGGCGCCGGCCATCTCGGTGCGGATCCGCCGCAGCAGCGGTTCGACCCGGGCGGTGCCGAGCAGCGAGTAGTCCACGTTGTAGAGGTTCGCCGGGGTCAGCTCTCGGTAGCCCCGGCGCCAGGCGTCCTCGTAGGAGTCGCGGTAGAGCACGAACTCCAGCTCGGTCCCGGCGTACGCGGTCAGCCCGTGCGCGGCGAGCCGGTCGAGCTGGCGGCGCAGGATCTGCCGGGGCGAGGCGGCCACCTCCCCCCGGCCGTCCGGCCAACGCAGGTCGGCCAGCAGCATCGCGCTGCCGGGCTGCCAGGGAACCCGGTGCAGGGTACTCAGATCGGGGACCATCGCGATGTCGCCGTAGCCGCGATCCCAGCTCGACATCTCGTACCCGTCGACGGTGTTCATCTCCACGTCCACCGCGAGCAGGTAGTCGCAGCCCTCGCTGCCGTGCCGAAGCACCTCGGCGAGGAAGTACGGCGCGTGGAACCGCTTCCCTTGAAGCCGCCCCTGCATGTCGACCAGGGCGAGGACCACGGTGTCGATGTCTCCACTGTCGACAGCCACCCGGAGCGCCTCCAGGCTCAGCGACGGAACCCGGGCCCTCATGCGCCGTCCCCGTCCGCCGCGACCGCCCGGTCCGGAGCGGGTGTGCCGGGGGCCGGGGCGTCCGGTACCGGGTCGGGGACGTCCGGGTCGGGTTGGGCGACGGTCGGCACCAGGTTCTGCCGGGGGCCGGTGAACCAGTGCCGGGCGCCGAGCAGCCACCAGAGCCCGGCCGCGCCGAGCACCACCGCGACCGCCACGATCGTGTAGTTGAAGGTCGTCGCGGTGATCGGCGCGGTGGTCGGGAGCACGAAGAGTACGCAGATCACCGCGACCCAGCCGATCGCCAGCCAGCCGACCAGCGGGCTCCACCGGCCGAGGTGCCACGGGCCGGGGCGGAAGTCCGGGCTGCGGCGGCGCAGGAAGACCGGCCCGACGTAGGCGATGTAGAGGCCGATCACCGCGATCGAGGTGGCCGCCAGGTAGGCGGTGGTGTTCCACAGCGACGGCAGTACCAGCAGGGTCGAGCAGGCGACGCAGAGCCAGATCGAGTTGGTCGGGGTGCCGGTGCGCGGGTTGACCCGGCGCCAGATCGCCGAGCCGGGCAGCGCGCCGTCCCGGCTGAACGCGTACGCCATCCGGGAGTTGGCGGTGACCGAGGCCATCCCGCAGAAGAACTGCGCCACCACGCAGATGAAGAGCAGGAAGGTGCCTGTGGTGTGGCCGGTGGCGTCGATGAAGATCTGGGCCGGCGGAAGCCCGAGTTCGGTCTGCCGCTGGGCGTCGTAGTCCCGGATCGACCAGGTGATCGCGACCAGCAGGAAGAAACCGGCGACCACCGAGACGACCACCGACATCACGATGCCCCGGGGAGCCGCCCGGGCCGCGTCGTGGGTCTCCTCGGCCACGTGCGCGCTTGCGTCGTACCCGGTGTACGTGTACTGCGCCATCAGCAGCCCGATCAGTACGGCGTAGACGGCCGCGCCGGAGAAGTCGAAGCCGGTGGCGTTGCGTACCTCGAAGAAGACCTCGGAGATCGGCTTGTGCTGGTCGGGCACGACCGCGAGTACCCCGACGATCACCGCCACCCCGACCAGGTGCCACCAGGCGCTCACGTCGGAGAGCAGCCGGACCAGGTTGACCCCGAAGGTGTTCAGCAGGCCGTGCGCGATGATGATCACCAGGAAGACCACGAAGGTGCGTTCCGGGGTGACCTCGACGTCGAAGGTGAGGCTGAGGAACGCCGAGGTGGTGATCGCCGCCCCGAAGTCGATGGCGGCGGTGACCGCCACCTCGCCTAGGAAGTTGAACCAGCCGATGAACCAGGCCCAGGCCGCCTTGTTCCGTTTGGCCAGCGCCGCCGCCCACCAGTAGAGCGCCCCGGCCGTCGGGTAGACCGAGCAGATCTCCGCCATCGCGAGCGCGACAAGGGTCACCATGCCGCCGACGAAGAGCCAGCCGAGGGTGATCGCGAGCGGACCGCCGGAGTTCATCGCGATGCCGTACGAGGTGATCGCGCCGGCCAGGATCGAGATGATCGAGAACGAGACGGCGAAGTTGGAGAAGCCGGAGAGCTTCCGGCGCAGTTCCTGCTGGTACCCGAGTTCGGCGAGGCGCTGCTCGTCGAGGTCGACCCCGGGGTCCACCGGCGTACGCGGCGGCGGGACAGCTGTGCTCATCGGCGTCTCCTTGGTCCGGCTCCGGGGATGGGACGCAGAGTGTGACCGGCATCACGCCTCTGTCCGAGATCGTCCGCCTACCGAAGATCCACGTCAACCGATGCCGGCCGAGTGACCCGGATCACGATCTCACCGGGGGCGTCGACTAGGCGATTTGAAGAAGTCTTCAATTGCTCATATGCAGGTTCCGCTGTACCAGGCAAAGGCAGAGTTCTTCCGGATGCTCGGGCACCCGATCCGGATCCGGGTACTCGAACTCCTCGGCGACGGCCCCCGGCCGGTACGCGAACTGCTCGCCGAGACCCAGGTCGAGGCCTCCAACCTCTCCCAGCAGCTCGCGGTGCTGCGCCGGGCCGGGATCGTGGTCTCCACCCGGGAGGGCGCCACGGTCGTCTACGCCCTAGCCGGCCCGGACGTGGCGGACCTGATGCGAGCCGCCCGGCGCATCCTCACCGAGATGTTGCAGGGCCAGGCCGAACTGCTGGCGTCCCTGACGGTGGAACCCGAGTGAGCGCCACCGACGGTGAAAACCGGTCGAGCGGTGACGGCGCGGGCCGGAGGATTCTCCTCGGCCTGCTGCCCGGCCGGGCCGACCTGGCCGCCGTACGCCGGAATCCCCGCGCCGACCTGCTGGCCGGACTCACCGTCGCGGTGGTCGCGCTCCCCCTGGCGCTCGGTTTCGGTGTCGCCTCCGGACTCGGCGCCGCGGCCGGACTGGCGACCGCGATCGTGGCCGGCTCGCTCGCCGCCGTCTTCGGCGGCTCCAACCTCCAGGTCTCCGGGCCGACCGGGGCGATGACTGTCGTACTCGTGCCGATCGTCGCGCAGTACGGGCCCGGCGGGGTACTCACCGTCGGGCTGCTCGCCGGCCTGATCCTGGTCAGCCTCGCCGTCGCCCGGGCCGGGCGCTACGCGCGGTTCGTGCCCGCCCCGGTGGTGGAGGGCTTCACCGCCGGCATCGCGGTGATCATCTTTCTCCAGCAGGTTCCGTCCGCACTCGGCGTGCCGGCACACGGCGAACAGGTCCTGACCGTCGCGGTGCGCGCGGTGGCGGCGTTCGCCGCGCAGCCGCACTGGCCGTCGGTGTACTTCTCGGCCGGCGTCGCGGCCCTGGTCCTGCTCGTGCTGAGGTGGCGACCCCAGGTGCCGGCCGCCCTGCTCGCGGTCGGGGCGGCAACCGTCTGCGCCCGGGTGTGGGACGTCGACGTCGCGCGGATCGGCGCGCTGCCGGCGACACTGCCCCAGCCGTCGCTGGCATTCCTCCGGCTCGACGCCATCGGCGCGCTGCTCACCTCGGCGGTCGCCGTCGCGGCGCTGGCCGCCCTGGAATCGCTGCTCTCCGCCACCGTCGCCGACGGGATGCGCCGCGGCGAGCGGCACCACCCCGACCGGGAACTCTTCGGGCAGGGCATCGCCAACATCGTCACGCCGCTCTTCGGCGGGGTACCGGCCACCGCGGCGATCGCCCGCACCGCCGTCAACGTACGGGCCGGAGCGGTGTCCCGGCTCGCCGCGCTGTCACACGCGCTCGTACTCGCGGTGATCATGCTCGCGGCCGCCCCGCTGGTCGCCGGCATCCCGATCGCGGCGCTCGCCGGGGTACTGCTGGCGACCGCCGTCCGGATGGTGCACCTGGGTACGTTGCGGTCGCTGGCCCGAGCCGGCCGCTCCGACGCGCTCGTCCTGGCGCTCACCGCCGGTGCCACGGTGCTGCTGGACCTGGTGGCCGCAGTACTCCTCGGCCTGATCGTCGCCGGAGGACTGGCCCTGCGCAAGGTCGCCGGCTCGATGCGGGTCGACCGGGTACCGCACGACGAGCACCTGCCGCACTTCGCCGTGTACCGGCCGAGCGGACCGCTCTTCTTTGCCGCCGCGCACCACCTGCGTCAGGCGCTCGCCCGGATCGACGGGGTCGACGTGGTGCTGTTGCGCCTCTCCCGGGTCACCGCCATCGACGCCTCCGGCGCGCTGGCGCTGCGCGAGGCGGTCGAGGACCTGCACGACCGGAACATCACGGTGCACCTCTCCGGAATCCGGCCCGAGCATCGGCGGGCGCTGGCCGCGCTGGGTGTACTGGCCCTGCTGCGGGAACGGGTGCACGCCGACGCCCCGACCGCGATCGCCGCCGTCAAGTCCGGCTGACCCGCCACCGCCGGACACGAGCCGCCACCGCCGACACGATCCCCGGCACCGCCGACACGAGCCGGCACCGCCGGACACGACCCGGCCTCGCCGGCACGGCTTGGCGATCGGTCGGTCCGGCGCCGCCGTGGCGTGTCGGCACTTGATTTCGGCAATATCATCCGGGGTTTCGGCTAGGTTTTCCCGCATGAGCTTGCTGGGTGACGCGGTGGCGGTGCTGGACGAGCGGGGCGTGCTGGACCGGCTGGGTCGACTGATCCAGCAGGTCTACCGGCGCGCCGCCGACCGGCACGAGCCGGAACTCGGCGACGACGCGATGAGCTTCGGCACCACCGTCTGGCGCAACCTGACGAACCTCGGCAAGGCCGAGTTCGAGGGGCTGGACGGCATCCGGGTCCGGCTGGAGGACAACTCGCTGGAGGTCATCTGCGCCGGCTACGTCGTCCGGCTCTACTCGTTGCAGGGCGGGATCGAGTCGATCCGCTGGGAGGGCAGCGAGGCCCGGCTCGGCGGTGCCGTGGAGAACAGCCGCGACGGGCAGCTCGCCTTCGACGACGAGGGGCAGTTCCCCGAGGTCTTCGCCGGGGTGGTGCCGCCGAAACGGCACATCCGGATCGCGCACACCGGGGACATCGTCACCGGCGAGGCGGTCGCCTACATCGGGCTGCCCCGGGACAACCGGGACAGCGGATCTCCCTGGTTCGAGGTACGCCTCTGGTTCGGTGAGCCGGCCATCACCGGGGCGCCGCTGCCGGTGGTGGCCGGGGCGGTGCCGCAGCCCCGCACCGACGAGCTGCCGATCCCCGAACTGGACCTGCTCGCCCTCCAGCCCGCCGACCCGGGCAGCGGCTTCGGCGCCGCCGGGTCCCGGTCGTCCGGCACCGCCGCCGAGTCCCGGTCCTCTGCCGCCCGGTTGTTCGGCCGTCCGGCCGAGCGGTCCGCGTGACGGGCCGGCCCCGACCGCCGGTACCCGCCGCCGCAGCCGCCGCCGCGTTCGCACCACACGCCCTCGCCCTGGCCCGCCGGTGGCGACGGATGCGCAAGAACGAGCTGGCCCGGCAGGTCGGAGTCACCGCGGCGGCGGTCAGCCAGTACGAGCTGGGCCAGGCCCGCCCGTCGGCGGCGACCCTGGCCCGGCTGGCCCTGGCACTCTCCATGCCCGTCGAGTTCTTCGCCGCCGGCTTCGGCGTGCCGGTCACCTCCGGACAGGCGCACTTCCGCAGCCTGCGCATCACCAGCCAGGCCGAACGCGACCAGGCGGAGGCGTTCGGCGAACTCGCCTGGCGGGTGGTGGAGGCGGTCGAGCAACAGCTCCGGCTGCCCCGGCTCCGGTTGCCGCACCTGGAGCTGGCCGAGCCGACCGGCCCGGACGACGTACGCGCCGCCGCCGTGACCGCCCGGGAGGCGTTCGGTCTCGGGGCCGCCCCGCTGCCGCACATGGTCCGGCTGCTGGAGTCGGCCGGGGTGATCGTGCTTGCCCTGCCGGACGTCTCCGAACGGGTCGACGCCTTCTCGCACTGGTACGGCCAGCGCCCGTTCGTGTTCCTCAACCCGGAGAAGGACGACCACGCCCGGTCCCGGATGGATGCCGCACACGAGCTGGGGCACCTGCTGATGCACCACGACGCCGAGCCGGGCAGCCAACTCCTGGAACGCCAGGCGACCGCCTTCGCCTCGGAGTTCCTGGCCCCGAGCAGCGTACTGCGCTCCGAACTACCGCCCCGGCTCGACTTCGACCGGCTGCACGAGCTGAAGCGCCGCTGGGGGATCAGCCTGAAGGCGCTGGTCTACCGGGGCCACGACCTCGGCATCTACCGGGAGCACACCTACCGGCGCGGAATGGCGCTGCTCGCCCAGTGGGGCTTTCCGGAGCCGGGCGACCTCGGCCCCCGCGAGCAGCCGTCACTGCTCGGCAAGGCCGTCGAACTCCTCGCCGGGCAGCAGGTCACCGTCGACCGGCTGGCGGCCCGGGCCGGACTGCCGCCGGGGCTCACCCGAGCCGTGCTGGACGCCGGCACCGAGCACGTCCCCGAGCTGGAGATCGCCGTGCCCTGAGCCGCTCGGATCCGTCCCGCCGTCGGCTCCGGAGGCCGGTAATTGCGTTGCCCACCTGGCCTTTCGACCGCATGATCTAAGGCGTGACTCAGGAGCAGCACACCGCACGCCGCCGTCGTCGGCGTACCGGGTCCCTGGCCTGACCGGACGGCATCGCGCGCGATCTCGGCGCGCCGGTCCGGCAACCGCCGGACCCGAGGGGGCCCCGCCCGGGGCCCGACGCCGGGTTCTCGGACAACCCGGCCTCCCGCGGCGGCGCGGGGCGCGGTCACCTCTCTCATCGGGTACGACGCAGGTCGTGCCAGCGCCCGCCCCGCGCCGCCGCACCACACCCTCCGGCCGACCGGCCGGAACTACCCCGCCCTGTCCCGCCATGCTGCGCTGAGCACGAGGCCGCCACGCTCAGGTGCGCGCGAAGCGCGGCACGCTCAGGTGAGGACGAGGCCGACCAGCCAGACGCCGGTGATGCCGAGCGCCGCCGCCAACTCGACCAGCAGGGCGAGCCCGACCGCCGAGAGCGCGTGCCGGGTGGACGGCCACGCCTGCTTCGCGTCCCCGAGCCGGGCCAGTTCGGCGAGCCAGAGCCCGAGTACGAAGCCGAGCACCAGCCCGACCACCGGCACCACGAAGAACCCGACCAGCCCGAGTACGCCACCGGCCAGCAGCGACATCGTCGGCACCCCGCTGCGCTTGAGGTTCCGCCCCGGCCAGAGGTACTTGACCGCGGTGCCGAGTACGGCGATCACGGTGGCGAGGCCGAGCACCACCCAGCGGCCGAACCCCTCGCCGTCGCCGAAGAACGACCAGACCGCCACGCCCAGCCAGCACAGGATCAGCCCGGGGATGATCGGCACGATCACCCCGCAGACGCCGATCAGGATCGTCACGCCACACAGGAGGGTCACCACTGACTCGGTGTCGGTCATGTCCACGCCTCCCAGGGTGCCCTACCGGTCCAATCCACACCGCATCCGCCACCCCGGACAACGGCCGGTACCCCGGACACCGGCCGGTACCCTGCGGATGCCCGACGGTACCCTGCGGACGCCCGACGGCATCACCTGCGGCGTCGGTCGGCATCTTCGGGGTCAGACCGCGTCCTCCCGGCGCCGGGCGGCACGGGCGGTCAACCGCGCGGTGATCTCGTCCTCCGGGGCCGGCGCGGCGAAGTAGCGGCCCTGGGCGGCGTCGCAGCCCAGCGCCCGGAGCTGGTCCGCCTGGCCGAGCGTCTCCACCGCCTCGGCGGTGACGGTCAACCCGAGGGCGTGCGCCAGCCGCACCAGCGCGTCGACTATCCGCCCGTCCACCAGGCCCTGCCGGTCGCTGGACCGGATCCCCTCGACGAACGGGCCGGCGAGCTTCAGGTTGTGGATCGGCAGCCGGCGCAGGTACGCCAGGTTGGAGTAGCCGGTGCCGAAGTCGTCGATCGCCAGCCGTACCCCGAGGGCGGCCAGCCGGCGCAGTGCGGGCAGCGGCTCGCCCGCGGTGGCCATCACCGCACTCTCGGTCAGTTCGAGTTGCAGCAGCTCGGCCGGGAGTCCCGTCTGGCGCAGCACCTCCGAGACCGTGCCGACGATCTCCGGGTCACGGGCCTGCCGGGCGGCCAGGTTCACGCTCACCACCAGCCGGGCGTCGGTGAACTCGCGGTGCCACCGGCTGGCCGCCTCGCAGGCCTGGGTCAGCACCCAGCGACCGAGTTCGACGATCAGTCCGCTCTCCTCGGCCAGGCCGATGAACTCGTCCGGGCCGAGCAGCCCCAGCTCCGGATGCCGCCACCTGATCAGCGCCTCCACCGCGCAGATCGTCTCGTCGGCCAGGGTCACGATCGGCTGGTAGTCGACGGTGAACTCGCCCCGGGCAAGCCCCGCCGACATGCCGGCGATCAGGGCCGACCGGGTCTGCTCCCGGGCCCGCCGCGCCGGGTCGTAGCTCACCCACCGGTTCCGGCCCTCGGCCTTGGCCCAGTAGAGGGTGACGTCCGCCGCCTTCATCAGCTCGGCGACCGATGTGGTGGCGAGCGGACCGGAGACCACGCCGATGCTTGCCGACACCGACAGCCGGTGCTCGCCGAGCTGGACCGGCTCGGCGACCGCCGCCAGCGCGAGGTCGGCCACCGCCTTGACCGCCCGGCAGCCGGCGTTGTGGTCGATCAGGATCACGAACTCGTCGCCACCCATCCGGGCGACCAGGTGCCCCTGATCGGCGACGCAGTCGGCGAGCCGCCGGGCGACGGTGACCAGCAGGTTGTCCCCGAGGTCGTGCCCGAGGCTGTCGTTGATCGCCTTGAAGCCGTCGAGGTCGAGGAAGCAGATCCCGACCCGGTCGTCCGGCCCGCCGGCGGCGAAGACCTTGCCGAGCCGCTCGAAGAAGAGGGTACGGTTCGGCAGCCCGGTCAGCGGGTCGTGCGACGCCTGGTAGCGCAGCCGCTGCTGGAGCTGGTGCCGTTCGGTGATGTCCTGCACCATCGCCACTGTGAACCGGGGCCGCCCGTCGTCGTGCCGGATCAGCGAGACCGCGAGATCGGTCCAGACCGAGCTGCCGTCCTTGCGGTAGTAGCGCTTCTCGATCCGTACCGCGTCCTGCTTGCCCTCGATCAGTTCCTGGTACAGCTCCCACATCCCGGCCGCGTCCTCGGGGTGGAAGAGCGCGGCCACGTTGATCTCACGCAACTCGGCCACGGAATAGCCGAGCAGTTCGGCGAAGGCCCGGTTGACGTCGATGATCTGCCCGTCGAGGTCGGCGATGCCGATCCCGATCGCGGCGTCGACGAAAACCGCCCGGAACCGCGCCTCGCTGTCCCGCAGCGCCTGCCCGGTCCTGTCCCGGGCCTCCAGCACGGCCTGGGCGATCCGCTGCTGCTCACCAAGGGTCCGTCGGCGCAGCGCGGCGGCGAACCCCGCCGACAGGGCACCCTGGAGGGCGGCGACCCGGGGCGCCACCGTCGCCTCGGGCAGGCCGGGCAGCACGACGGCCCGGAACTGCTCGCCGAGGGCGCGTACCGACCAGTCCAGCACGCCGGGCTCGATGAGGTGGGCGTCGACCAGGGCCTGGCCGACGTCGTACCCCGGCTGGGTGCTGAACGGTTCGGCGAGTACCGCCTCGGCGAGTCGTACGCTCTGCGCCAGCAGCAGCCCCTCGTTCTCCGGGGCACTCCGCGCGACGAAGCCGCACCGGGCCGCCTCCCGCGCCCAGCGTTGCGCGTACAGCCGCGCACCGGCGGCGTCGTATCCCGGGGCGGCGACGGGGGCGGACACCACTAACCCACGCCGTTGTCGTGCCGGCCCACGCCGCCGAACGCGCCGAGCCGCTCCGGATGCTCCCCCGGATCGGTCGGTTCGTCGGGTCGCCACAGCGGCATGTGCACCACGCCCGGTTCGACGATGGTGAAGTCGCCGAAGAAGGCGGTGATCTCGGCCCGGGAGCGGAGCGTGATCTCGGTCGACGTCCGGGCGGAGAGCCGCTGCGCGTCGAGCATCTCCCTGGGCTGGTCCTCGTGGGTGGAGTGCGACAGCAGCAGGTAGCTGCCGGGGACCGTGGCGGCACGCAGCGTCGCCAGGATCTCCTGTGGACGGTCGGAGTCCGGGATGAAGTGCACCACCCCGGCCAGCAGTACGGCGACGGGGCGGCTCAGGTCGATCACGCCGAGCTTCTCGGCCTCGGTCAGGATCCGCTCCGGCTCCCGCAGGTCGGCGTGGATCACTCCGGTGTACTCGTTGCCGGCCAGGATGGACCGACTGTGCGCCACCGCCACCGGGTCGATGTCGACGTAGCAGATCCGGGCGGTCGGGTTCAGCGCCTGGGCGACCTCGTGCACGTTGCCGACGGTGGGGATGCCCGAACCGATGTCGAGGAACTGGTCGATGCCCTCGCCGACAAGCATCCGTACGCCCCGGCGCAGGAACGCCCGGCCGGCCCGCATCGTCTCGGCCAGGTTCGGTGTCATCCCGGCGATCTGCTCGGCGAGTTGCCGGTCGATCTCGAAGTTGTGCGCGCCGCCGAGGAAGTAGTCGTAGACCCGGGCGGCGCTGGGCCTGGTCAGATCGATGTCCGCGGGTAGCCCGTCCGGAAGTCGCATGTCCGCCTCAGCTTCGTCACTCCGGCCCGTGCAGGGGCTGGTCGGCCACGACCTGCGGCCGGCGGGAAGCGCCGACGAACCCGGCGGGGTCGTGGTGATCGACCCACACTTTAGGGCCTGTGCAGCGGATCTTCTACCGGCCGTATGGCGCCGGGATAGGTTTGCCCGCATGGCGCAGGCAGCGGTCGTCCGGAAGATTGGCATCGATGGCCTGGTCGTCGGAGCGGTCGGCGGGTGCCCGCACCGGATCGGCGGCCCGGCCCGACCCCGGCCCGTCCGGTGGTGACCCGCCCGGAGGTGGCCGACCCCGAGGTCACCCGCCCGGTGACCACGGGTACCGGCGCCACCACGGTCCGACACCCCGCCGTCGCGTACGCCGCTGCGGCCAGCGTGCTGTTCGGTACGGTCGCGGTCGCCCTCGCCGTACTCGCCGGCCCCGCCCCGGAACTCGCCGGGTACGTCAGCGAGGCCGGCGCCTCGGGCAGTACCACCGTCTGGGCGTACCGGATCGGCCTGCTGGCCACCGCCGCCGGGCAGGTACTCCTCGGTGCGGCCCTGCCCGCCGTGTCACGGCTGGCGACCGGGCTGCTGTTGGCGAGCGCTGCCGCCACGCTGCTCTCCGCCGGGGTGAGCTGCCGGTCTACCTGCCCGCTGCCGCCCTTCGAACGGGTGACCCTGGCCGACGTGGTGCACGGCGGCGCCAGCATCGCGGCGGTGGCCGGCACGGTCTTCGCGATGCTGGCGGTGGCCGCGACGACCGACGCGGCCCGGCCGCTGCGCTGGATCTCGACGGTCGCCGCCGTGTTCGCGCTGCCGCTGTCGGCCGTCGCCGGCCTCACCATGCTGCTGGTCGGCCGCAGCGTCCTGATGGGCGCGGTCGAGCGGCTCCTCCTGCTCGACCTGGCCGCCTGGGCGATCGCCACCGCCCTCACCCTCGGGCTGTCCCGGGCGCCCGCCGGGTCGAGCCGGCTGTAAGGCGCCTCACGACGGTCCGTCCTTTCATTACCGGCGGAGTCGTCGTATCGTCTGCTGACGATGACCAATGTCTGGTTCCTCACCGTGCGCCTGTATGTCGATCTCCGACTACAGGCCAGCGGCTGCTGTCGCGACTGACCCCTGCTCCGTCGACCGCAGACCGCCGATCCGGCATGCGCCACCGAACCGCCCGCCGGATCCCAGACACCTGGGACTTCTCCTATGACATCGGTTCTTCGCAAAATTCCCTTCTCGGCACAGATTCTCGCCGGCCTGGTCCTCGGCGTCGCCCTGGGTTACCTGGCCCGGGCCGCCGACCTCTCCTGGCTCGGCACCACCCTCGACCAGATCGGCAGCATCTTCGTCCAACTGCTGCGGCTCGCCGTACCGCCGCTGGTCTTCACCGCCCTGGTGGTAAGCGTGGTCAGCCTGCGCGGGGTGGCCAACGCCGCCCGGCTGGCGCTGAAGACCCTGCTCTGGTTCGGCATCACCGCGCTGATCGCGGTCGGCGTCGGCATCGGGCTCGGCCTGCTCGTCAACCCCGGCCGGGGCGTCACCCTGGACGTCGCCGGGGCCAAGGCGCCGGAGCGGACCGGCTCGTGGACCGACTTCCTCACCGGCATCATCCCGGAGAACCCGGTCGGCGCCTTCGTCGAGAACAACGTGCTCCAGATCGTCTTCCTGGCCGTGGTCGCCGGGATCGCGTCGCTGCTGGTCGGCGCCGCCGCCGAGCCGTTCGTCAACTTCAACCGGGCGCTGCTGGCGATCACCCAGAAGGCGCTCTGGTGGCTGATCCGGCTCGCCCCGATCGGCACGCTGGGCCTGATCGGCCACGCCGTCGAGGCGTACGGGTGGGACCTGCTGGCGCCGCTGGCCAAGTTCACCACCGCGGTCTACGTCGGCTGCGCGATCGTGCTGCTGGTGGTCTACCCGCTGGTGCTGATCGTCGCCGGCAGGCTGAACCCGCTGCGGTTCTACGCCGGCACCTGGCCCGCGATCGAGCTGGCCTTCGTCTCCCGCTCGTCGGTCGGCACCATGCCGGTGACCCAGCGCTCGGTGGAGCAGATCGGCGTTCCCCGCGAGTACGCCTCGTTCGCGGTGCCGTTCGGCGCGACCACCAAGATGGACGGCTGCGCCGCGATCTATCCGGCGCTCGCCGCGATCTTCGTGGCCCAGGTCTTCGGAGTCGCCCTGAGCCCGCTGGACTACCTGCTGATCGCCTTCGTCTCGGTGGTCGGCTCGGCCGCCACGGCCGGGCTGACCGGCGCGCTGGTGATGCTCACCCTGACCCTGAGCACGCTGGGCCTGCCGCTGGCCGGAGCGGGTCTGCTGCTCGCCATCGACCCGATCCTCGACATGATCCGGACCGCCACGAACGTCGCCGGGCAGGCGCTGGTGCCGACCGTGGTCGCCGCCCGGGAGGGCGTACTGGACCGGGCCGCGTACGACTCCGCCGGCCGGCGCGAGATCCTGGACGAGGAGCCGCCGGCCGAACAGCCGGCCCGGGACCGGGATCCGGCACCACAACCGGCCTGACCGAAGGGGAGCGGATGAGCGTGCTGTTCAGCCCGTTGACGCTGCGCGACGTGACGCTGCCCAACCGGATCGCGATGGCCCCGATGTGCCAGTACTCGGCCGGTCCGGACGGGCTGCCCACCGACTGGCACCGGGTCCACCTCGGCTCCCGGGCGGTGGGCGGGGTCGGGCTGGTGATCAGCGAGGCGACCGCGGTGGTACCCGAGGGCCGGATCAGTCCCCGGGACACCGGCCTCTGGTCGGCCGCGCACGTCGACGCCTGGCGGCCGGTCACCGCGTTCGTCGCCGCCGCCGGTGCGGTGCCGGCGGTGCAGCTCGCGCACGCCGGCCGCAAGGCGTCGACGTACTGGCCCTGGTCGAAGCTCACCGGTGGGGTGCCGGACGAGGAGGGCGGTTGGACTCCGGTCGGCCCGGGCACCGAGCCGTTCGTGCCGGCGTACCGGACTCCGGCCGCCCTGGACCGGTCCGGCATCGACCGGGTGGTGGAGGCGTTCGGGCGGGCCGCCGAGCGGGCGCTGGACGCCGGTTTCCGGGCGGTCGAGATCCACGCCGCGCACGGCTACCTGCTGCACGAGTTCCTCTCCCCGCTGGTCAACACCCGCACCGACGGCTACGGCGGTGACCTGGCCGGGCGCAGCAGGTTCGTCCTGGAGGTGACCCGTACGGTCCGGGCGGCGGTCGGCGAGGACGTACCTGTGCTGGTCCGGATCTCGGCCACCGAGTGGGTGCCGGGCGGCTGGGCGCCGGCCGACAGCGTGCTGCTGGCCAAGCTGCTCGCCGAGGCCGGCGCCGACCTGGTGGACTGCTCCTCCGGCGGCAACCTGCCCGACGTCGAGGTCCCGCTCGGCCCCGGCTACCAGGTGCCGCTCGCCGCCCAGGTGCGCCGGGACGCCGGGGTGCGGACCGGCGCGGTCGGGCTGATCAGCGAGCCGGAGCAGGCCGAGGCGATCGTCGCGGCCGGCGACGCCGACCTGGTGCTGCTCGGCCGGGAACTGCTGCGCGACCCGTACTGGCCGCGCCGGGCGGCGGACCGGCTCGGCGCCGCCGTGCACGCCCCGGAGCAGTACCTCCGGGCCTGGTGAGCCGGGCGGGCGCGTCGGTGAGCGAGCCGATGCTCCGGGCGACGCCGGTCAGAAGAGCACTGTGGCGAAGGTGCCTACCGAACGGAACCCGCAGCGCTCGTAGACCCGGCGGGCCGGGGCGTTGTAGTCGTTGACGTAGAGGCTCACCGTGGGCGCCACCCGGGCCAGGGCGTCCCGGACCACCGCCGCCATGGCGGCCACACCGATCCCCCGCCCCCGCCAGGCCGGGTCGACCCAGACCCCCTGGATCTGCGCGGTGCGCCGGGTGACGACCGCCAGCTCGGCTTTGAAGATCACCTGGCCGTCGACGATCCGGGCGTACGCCCGGCGGGCCCGGACCAGTTCGGCCACCCGCTGCCGGTACGCCCGCCCGCCGTCCTCGGCCAGCGGCGACACCCCCACCTCCTCGGTGTACATCGCCACCGCCGCCGGAAAGAGCGCGTCGACCTCACCCGCGCGTACCGGATGCACGTCCGGGTCGGGCGCCACCTGCGGCGCCGTCCCGGTCGCCAGCAGCGGCTGGTTCGGGCGTACGTCCCGGGCCGGTCCCCACCGGCCGGAGAGCCGCTCCCAGAGCCCGAGCACCCCGTCGGCCCGCCCGACGATCGACGAGCAGGTGCGCTCCTCGGCACCGAGCGCCTCGGCGAAGGCGGCGATCGCCGGCCGGCCGGCACAGACCGGGGTGACCTGGCCGCCGAGCCAGCAGAGCGACTCCAACCCGTCCCGGTTGCCGTAGCCGAGCACCCGACCGTCAGCCCGCCACCAGGACAGGCCGTTCGCGGCGATCCGCTCGGCCACCTGCGCGGCGGCGTACGGGTCGAGGTCGAGGATCCGCTCCACCGCGCCGCGTTCGGCCTCCCCGAGCTGGCGTACCGGCACCATCAGCACGCCTACCAGCGTGCCAGATCATCGGCCGGGGAGCGGGCCGGATCACCGCGCCGCCCCCGGGCGGGTCCCGGGATCGGCGACCCGCTACGCCGACTCCCGGACCACCAGCTCGGTGGGGAGGATGACCGCCGCGTGCGAGTCGCCGGCCAGGTGCCCGAGGAGCAGCCGGACCATCTCGGCGCTGATCCGCTCCCACGGCTGCCGGATGGTGGTCAACCGCGGCACGGAGGTGGTGGCGACCTTCGAGTCGTCGAAGCCGCCGACCGCCACGTCGTCGGGGATCCGCTTGCCGGCCCGGCGCAGCGCGGCCATCGCACCGCTGGCCATCAGGTCCGAGCTGACGAAGACGGCGTCCAGCTCCGGCACCTGGCGGAGCAGCTGTTCCATCGCCGCCTCGCCACCGTCGGAGGTGTAGTCGCCGGTCACCACCAGCCGGGGATCGACCTCGCCGAGCACGTCGTGGTAGCCGGCGAGCCGGTCCACCCCGCCGGAGGTGTCCAGCGGACCGGTGATGGTGCCGATGGTGCGGTGCCCCGGGAGCGCAGATAGCTGACCATCTGCCGGGCGCCGCCCCGGTCGTCGGCGGCGACGTAGCTGACGTCGCGGTCCCGGCCGAGCGGGCGGCCGACGGCGACGAAGGGCAGCCCCCGGGAGTCGAGTTCGTCAAGCAGCGGGCTGCCGGCGTGGGTGGAGATCACCAGCGCGCCGTCCACGTGCCCGGCGGTGACGTACCGGCCGACCCGCTTGCGGTCCTCCTGGGTACCGGCGATGGTCAGCAGCAGCGTGATGTCGTGCTCGGCCAGCTCCTGGGTGCAGCCCCGGAGCAGGATGTTGAAGTTCGGGTCCTCGAAGAGCCGGTCCTGCGGCTCGGAGAGGATGAACGCCACCGAGTCCGAGCGCTGGGTGACCAGGCTCCGGGCGTGCTGGTTGAGGACGTACCCGGTCTTGCGGATCGCCCGCCGCACGGCCTCCAGCGCCGGGCCGCTCACGTTGTGCCCGCCGTTGAGCACCCGGGAGACGGTGCCCCGGGAGACGCCGGCCACCGCCGCCACGTCGTCCATGGTCGGGCGGGGCCTCGTCCGGTGGGTACGGCTACGGCTGCGGTCGGGCGCGGTCACGCTGTCATTGTCCCCGGGTCGGCGGCCTGGGGCGGCACCGGTGCTTGTGACACACCTCGCCTACGCCTTGACCGAGCCGGAGATCAGGTCCACCCGCCAGTACCGCTGGAGGGAGAGGAAGAGGGCCACCAGCGGGATGATCGACAGCAGCGACCCGATGATCACCAGCCGGTACAGCGCGGGTTCGGTCGAGCCCCGGTTGAGCAGCGTGTAGAGCCCGAGCGTGACCGGGAACCGGTCGTCGTCGGCGAGCATGATGAACGGCAGCAGGAAGTTGTTCCAGATGGCCACGAACTGGAACAGGAAGACGGTGATCAGTCCGGGCACCATCATCGGGATCGCCACCCGGCGGAAGATCCCGAACTCGCTGGCGCCGTCCACCCGGGCCGCCTCGATCACCGAGTCCGGCACGGCCGAGGCGGCGTAGATCCGGGCCAGATAGATGCCGTACGGGCTGACGATGCTGGGCAGCAGCACCGACCAGTACGTGTCGGTGAGCCCGACCTTCGCCAGCAGCAGGTACTGCGGGACGGCCAGGATGATCCCCGGCACCAGCACCCCGGCGAGCAGTACGTTGAACACCACCGACCGGCCGGCGAACTGGTATTTGGCCAGGGTGTAGCCGCTCAGCCCGGAGACCAGCGCGGAGAGCGCGGCACCCACCCCGGCGTAGAAGGCGGTGTTGAGCATCCACCGCCAGAAGATCCCGTCCGCGTACGTCGACAGGTCGATCAGGTTGTCCAGCATCGAGGTGCTCGGGGCGAAGGTGAAGCTGGTGAAGAGCGTCGACCCGCTCTTGGTCGACGCCACCAGCACCCAGAGCACCGGCAGCAGGCAGTAGACCGCCCCGATCAGCAGTACGGCGGTGGGCACCAGTTGCGCCCAGCGGGGCCCGTCGGCGGGTCCGCTCCCGGGGTTGGCCGGTGCCCGGCCCGGGGTGAGGGTGTCGGCGGTTCTGGTGGCCATCTCAGCGCTCCTGTCCGAATGCCCGGTTCTGCACCAGCCGCAGGAAGCCGAAGGAGAGCACCAGGGTGACGGCGGCGATCAGCACCGAGGTGGCCGCGGCGGCGTACGGGTCGTCGGTGGCGAAGGCGTCCCGGTAGACCTTCATCAGCGGGGTCCAGGCCGACGAGATCGAGTTGGTGAGTGGCCGGAGCGCCATCGGTTCGACGAAGACCTGGAGCGTGGCGATCATGCTGAACACCGTGGTCATCACGAGCGCGGGTACCAGCAACGGGATCTTGATCCGCAGCGCGATCTGCACCTCGGAACAGCCGTCGAGCCGGGCCGACTCGTACAGCTCCAGCGGGATCGCCCGCAGCGCGGTGTACAGCACGATCATGTTGAACCCGACGCCGCCCCAGAGCGCGATGTTCACCACCGCGAAGAAGACGGAGTTCCGGCCGAGCAGGTCCGGTTCGGGCAGCCCGATCCGGGCCAGCAGGTCGTTGACCGGGCTGGTCGCCGGCAGGTAGAGGAAGCCCCAGAGCAGGCTGGCGATGATCCCGGGCACCGCGTACGGGAGGAAGATGGCGGTACGGGCGAACCGGCCGTAGCGGACCCGGGGCCGGTCCAGCAGCAGGGCCAGCAGCAGGGCCAGGCCGAGCATGGTCGGCACCAGCAGTGCGCCGTAGCCGAGCACCCGCAACCCGCCCGACCAGAGTTCCGGGTCGCCGATCGCGTCGCGGTAGTTCTCCAGCCCGGCGAAAACCTCTTTCCGGGCGCCCCGGCCCAGCCCGAGCCCGCTCACCTGCACCTTGCGCAGGCTCAGGTATCCCGCGTAGCCGATCGGCAGGATGACGAAGAGGACGAAGAGGATCACCGCCGGGGCGAGGAAGGCGTACGGGGCTGCCGTACGCCTTCCCCGGCGGCCGACCCGGGTGGTGGCCGTGGACATCGACGCTCCGTTCAGGTCGGCCGGTCGTGGTCATCTCGGCCGGTCGTGGTCATCGCACCGCACCGGCCACTGGCGAGCCGGTGCCCACCGGTCAGCCGGCGACGGTGAAACCGTTCTTGCGCATGTCGGCCACCGTCGCCGCCTGCATCGCCTCGACGGCGGTGCGCAACGGTGCCCGGGAGGTGATCGCCTTGGCGAACTCGTCCTGGTAGGCCTGGTAGGCGACGTTCACGTTCGGTCCCCAGGTGACCCCGGCGGCGGTTTCGGCGATCTGCTTGGCCAGCGGATAGAAGTCCGCCTGCCCGGCGAAGAAGTCCGGCGGCTGGGCCAGGGCGGGGCCGGTCTGGGCGTCCCGGGCCGCCGGATAGACCGCGCACTCCCGGACCAGCATGGTGGTGGCGGCCGGGTCGGTGTTCAGCCAGCTGGCGAACTTGACCGCCGCCGCCTTGTGCTTCGACGCGGCGGTGACCCCGGTGGAGGAGCCACCCCAGTTGCCGGTCCTGTTCTCACCCGTGCTCCACTGTGGAAGTGGGGCCATCGCCCACTTGCCCTTGGTGTCCGGGGCGTTGCCGCTCAGCACGCCGGGCCCCCAGACGGCTCCCGGCCAGGCCAGCAGGCTGCCGTCGTTGAGGGACTTGTTCCACTCCGGCGTGTACATCGGCTTGCCGTCGACGACACCCTCGGCGACCAGCCCGCCCCAGTAGTCCGCGACCTTCTTCGTCGCCGCGTCGTTGACGGTGACCCGCCAGGACTCGCCGTCGATCCCCCACCAGGACGCTCCGGCCTGCTGTGCGAGGCCGGCGAACCATCCGGGATCGGTGGCGGAGAAGGTGGTCAGGTGGTGCTTGCTGCTCTTGCTCCGCAGCGTCCGGGCGGCCTGGGCGAACTCCTCCCAGGTCTTCGGCACGGTCAGGCCGAACTGCCGGAACAGGTCGGTGCGGTAGTAGAGCATCATCGGCGCGGCGTCCTGCGGGATCGCGTAGACGGCGTCGGTGCCGAGGGTGACCTGCTGCCAGGTGCCCTCGGCGAACTTGTCCTTGAGCGGCTTGGCCTGCTCGGCGATGTCGGCGAGGACGTCGTTGCTGACCAGCGTCGGCAGGGCCTGGTATTCCACCTGGGCCAGGTCCGGCGGGTTGCCCGCCTTCGCCGCGGTGAGCAGCTTGGTGATGATGTCCCCGCCGCCGGCCTGCCGGCTCAGCGTGACTTTGATCTCCGGGTTGTCGGCGTTCCACCGGTCCACCAGCGCCTCGATCTTGGGGGCCCAGGACCAGAAGGAGAGCTCGACCGGCCCGCTGGCCTCCGGTTCGTCGTCCGAGTTCGAGGTGCAGGCGGCGAGGAGACTGGCGCCGAGCAGCAACGCCAGGACCTTCGCGCCGAGCGAACGGGTCATCTCAACCTCACAGTTTTCGCTGTGTCATCTGCTGTTGATCGGACAGAAACAACTGGGAGCGCTCACAGTCTTGGACCCACGATCGATCATGTCAAGGGACTCTTAAGTGCTTGTTCTCCTTGTGGAGGCGTGTGCAATCATGCGCACTACCGTTGGGAGCGCGCACAGTTCGGAGATCCCGTATGAGTCAGACCCCGCATCTGGTGGCAGCCGCGACGAACGCAGAGGCCGGGCCGCTGCCCCGGCTCGGCCGGCTGGCGTACGGCGGCGACTACAACCCCGAGCAGTGGCCCGAGCACGTCTGGGCCGAGGACATCGAGTTGATGCGGGTCGCGGGGGTGAACCTGGTGAGCGTCGGGATCTTCTCCTGGGCCCTGCTGGAACCCGCCGAGGGAGAGTTCGACTTCGGCTGGCTCGACCGGCTGCTCGACCGGCTGCACGACGGCGGGATATCCGTCGACCTGGCCACCCCGACCGCTGTACCCCCGGCCTGGTTCCGCCGGCGTCATCCGGAGGCCCGGCTGGTCGACCGGCACGGCGTACCGCTGGGCGGCGGGGCCCGGCAGTCCTTCTGCCCCAGCTCACCCGCGTACGCCGAGGCCAGCGCGCGGATCACCGAGGCGCTGGCCCGCCGCTACGGCGACCACCCGGCGCTGGTGCTGTGGCACTCGCACAACGAGTACGGCGGGGTCAACGCGCTCTGCTACTGCGCCACCTCGGCCGAGGCGTTCCGGGACTGGCTGCGTGAGCGCCACGGCGGCGACCTGGACCGGCTCAACGCGGCCTGGGGCACCACCTTCTGGGGCCAGCGGTACGGTGACTGGGCCGAGATCGAACCGCCGCTCGCCGCACCGACCGCGGTCAACCCGGCCCAGCAGCTCGACTTCCTGCGCTTCTCCGCCGACGCGCACCTGGGCAACTTCCGCCGGGAGCGGGACATCCTGCACCGGCTCTGCCCCGGCGTGCCGGTGACCACCAACTTCATGCTGGCCAACTGCAAGACCATCGACTACTGGCGCTGGGCCGACGAGGTGGACGTGGTCGCCAACGACCACTACCTGCGGGCCGAGGAGCCGGACAACCACATCGAACTGGCGATGTGCGCCGACCTGACCCGAGCGGTGGCCCGGGGCCGGCCCTGGCTGCTGATGGAACACTCCACCTCGGCGGTGAACTGGCAGCCGCGCAACATCGCCAAGCGCCCCGGCGAGCTGCGCCGCAACAGCCTGACCCACCTGGCCCGGGGTGCCGAGTCGGTGCTCTTCTTCCAGTGGCGGGCCGCCCGGTTCGGTGCGGAGAAGTTCCACTCCGCGATGCTGCCGCACGGCGGGACCGAGACCCGGATCTGGCGCGAGGTGGTGGCGCTCGGCGCCGAGCTGCCCGCCCTCGAACCGCTGCGCGGCACCCGGGTGGTGGCCGACGTGGCGGTGCTCTGGGACTGGGAGTCCTGGTGGGCCGTGGAACTGGACTGGCGGCCCTCGGTCGACCTGAACTACCGGGAGCGGATGGCGGCGTACTACGAACGGCTCTGGCGGGACCGGCTCACCGTCGACTTCGCCCATCCGGAACGGCCGCTCGACGACTACCGGCTGGTCGTGGTGCCGAGCCTCTACCTGACCACCCCGGCCGCCGCCGAGAACCTGCGCCGGTACGTCGCCGGGGGCGGGACGGTGCTGGTCTCGTACTTCTCCGGGATCGTGGACGCCGACGACGCCGTACACCCGGGGGGCCATCCGGGGGCGCTGCGGGACCTGCTCGGCCTGACCGTGGAGGAGTTCCTGCCGCTGCGCTCCGGCGAGACGGTGCGACTCGGTCCGGCCGGTGCGGACGGCTCGCAGACCTGTGCCGCCCCGCTGACCGGGGACGTCTGGGCCGAGGCGGTGGTGCCGCACGGGGCGGATCCGGTGCTGTGCTATCTGGACGGTCCGGCCGCCGGTGGCCCCGCCGTCACCCGGCACGCTCTCGGCGCCGGCCACGCCTGGTACGTCTCCACCCGGCTGGACGCGGCCGGGCTCGCCCCGGTGCTCCGGGCGGCGTACCGGGACGCCGGCCTGGTCCCGCCGGACGGGGTGCCGGACGGCGTCGAACTGGTCCGGCGGGCGGGTGCGGACGGCAGCCGGTTCCTGATCGCGGTCAACCACGCCGACCGGGACGCGGAACTGCCGGCCACCGGCACCGACCTGCTCGACGGAACCGTCCACGACGGCGTGCTCCGGGTGCCGGCCGGCGGCGTAAGGGTGCTGCGCACCAGCTGACCAGGGAAGGACCAGCCGACCGCGGAAGCAGCGGCCGGCCGGGGAAGTCGGCGCCGACGCGGTGTCGATTTTCGGCTGCCCGTTCGTGTAACCGGTGACGGGCCGGCGAGGGGCCGGCCGTGGACGCGAGGAGAGCACGATGGGCAAGCTGGTGGTGGTGGCGAACGTGACCCTGGACGGGGTCATGCAGGCGCCGGGCGGGGCCGACGAGGACACCAGGGGAGGCTTCACGCACGGCGGCTGGGCCACCGGGTACGCCGATCAGGTCATGGCGGAGACGATGGGCCGGGGCATGAGCGCCGACGGTCCGATGCTGTTCGGTCGGCGTACCTTCGAGCAGTTCGCCAGCTTCTGGCCGAAGCAGACCGACGGCAACCCGTACACCGAGGTACTCAACCGCAAGCACAAGTACGTCGTCTCGCGCAGCCTGACCGAACCCCTGTCCTGGCAGAACTCTTCTCTGCTCAAGGGTGAGGTGACCGAGTCGGTGGCCGCGCTCAAGCAGGAGGTCGAGGCGGACATCGTCGTGCTCGGCAGTGGACAGCTGGTGCGGTCGCTGGCCGGCGCGGGCCTGGTCGACGCGTACACGCTGTCGATCCACCCGCTCACCCTCGGCACCGGGGCGAGGTTGTTCACCGAGGGCGAGACGGGGTACGCCACGCTGGAGCTGGTCGAGTCGGTGCCGACCACGACCGGGGTGATCATCGCGACCTACCGCCCGAGCAGCTGAGCCGGCCGCCGGAGCACCCTCTTGACATCGTTCGACACGGATGGTTCTGTGAGCGCTCACAGCATCAATCGCTCACCAGATGCCCGAGTCGAGCGTAATCGCAGCTAGCATCGGTCCAATTCGACCTGTGAGCGCTCCCAGATCTGGCCTCGGTGAGCGTGCCCTGGCGTAGCCGTCCGGGCACCTGGGTCGAGCCGAGGAGTTGTCGATGCAGCAGAGAAGAGTCGCCTCCGGCGCCGTCGCGCTGGCCGTCGCCATTGTCGCCCAGCCGACGCCGGTGGCCGCCGACGCCACGACTGTGATGCCGGCGGCCACCGTGCACAACGCCGGCTTCGAGACGGCCGGCCCGGACGGCTCACCCGTCGGCTGGTCCGAGCGCGGGCAGCGGTCCGCCAGTTACGTCGAGCCGGGCGGCCGGTCCGGCGGGAACCGGCTCACCCACTCGGCCGACCGGCCGTACCGGGTGGCGACCGTCCAGCGACTCACCGGGCTGCGCCCCGGCGATCACACGCTGCGGGTGTCGGTACGCGCCAGCGGCGGCCAGCGCGAGGCGTACGTGGCGCTGCGCGGCTGCGGCGGCCCGAGCCGGCGGGTCGAACTGCCCCGCACCGGCGACCAGTGGTGGGTCGAGGTCTCCCTCACCACCAGGGTCAGCTCCGGGCACTGCACCGTCGAGTTGGTCTCGGACGGCGACGCCGGGGACTGGGCGCACTTCGACGACCTCACGCTCCACCCGGCCACCCGGCCGGCCGGCGCCCCCGCGCTGCGGATCGCCGGAGCCGACGTCTCGCACCTGACCAAGAACGAGCACCACGGCGCGGTCTACCGCGACCGCACCGGACGGCCCGGCGACGCGCTGCGGATCCTCGCCGACAACGGCGTCAACTACGCCCGGGTGAAGGTCTGGGTGGACCCGGCCGACGGCTTCAGCGACAAGGCGGACGTGCTGGCCAAGGCACGCCGGGCCAAGGCGCTCGGCATGGGCCTGCTGGTCGACTTCCACTACTCCGACACCTGGGCCGACCCCGGCAAGCAGTTCAAGCCGGCCGCCTGGGCCGATCTCCCCTTCGACCAGCTCCGGCAGGCGCTCTACGACCACACCTACGACGTAATCTCAAGCCTCCGCCGGCAGGGCACCCCGGCCGACATGGTGCAGGTCGGCAACGAGATCAACGGCGGGATGCTCTGGCCGGACGGGCGTTGGGACAACTGGGACGGGCTGGCCGCGCTGCTCACCGCCGCCAGCACCGCGGTCACCGACGCCTCGCCGCGCAGCAGGGTCGCGCTGCACCTGGCCGAGGGCGGCAACAACGGCGGCCACCGGTGGTGGTTCGACAACGCGGTCAGCCGGGGCGTGCCGTTCGACCTCATCGCCGTCTCGCACTACACGTACTGGCACGGCCCGCTCGGCTCGCTCCAGGCCAACCTGCTCGACCTGACCGACCGGTACGGCAAGCCGGTCATGGTGGTGGAGACCGGGTACGGCTTCACACTCGCCGAGAACGACCACGAGGCCAACATCTTCAACGCCTCGCTGCAACAGATCGCCGGCTATCCGGCCACCCCGTCGGGTCAGGCCGAGGCGATCCGCGACATGGTCACCACCGTCTCCGCCGTACCCGGTGCGCTCGGGATCTTCTACTGGGAACCGACCTGGACCGCGGTCGACGGGGCCGGTTGGGATCCGGCCGACCCGACCTCCGGGGACGGCTGGGAGAACCAGGCGCTCTTCGACTACTCCGGACGGGCCCTGCCCGGACTGCGGGTCCTCGGCGGCGCCGCCCGATAGCTCCAGGTCGCCGCCGGCGTACCGCCAGGCGGTGACGGCGGTCGACCTGGCTGGCTGGCGTACCAGCGCGGGTACGCCGGCCACCCATCCCCTCGACGGAAGGAACCCCCATGAGCGGTCCGTCCCATCCGCTCCGTACGGCCGCCGCCGCTCTCGGCGCCGTACTGCTCGCCGCCGGCCTGGTCGCCGGCCCCGCCCCGTCCCCCGTCCGCGCCGCCGCCACCGTCACCAACCCGGGCTTCGAGTCCTCCGGAGCCACCCAGAACCCACCGGGCTGGTCCGAGTCGTCGAGCTCGGGACAGCAGAGTGCCAGCTACACCGAGGCGGGAGGACGGTCCGGCAACTATCGCCTGTCGCACTGGGCCTCCGGCGCCTACCGGGTCGAGACCCACCAGCAGCTCACCGGGCTGACCGCCGGGGCGTACACGTTGCGGGCCTGGGTCCGCTCCGGCGGCGGCCAGGTCGCCGCCTACCTGGCGCTGCGCGGCTGCGGTGGCGCCGAACAGCGGGCCGGCATCCCGACCACCTCGAACTGGACGCAGGTGTCGGTGACCGCCCAGGTGACCGCCGGGCAGTGCACGGTCGCGGTGGTCTCCGACGCCCGGGCCGGAAACTGGATCAACGTCGACGACGTCGAGTTCACCGGCGGCGGCAGCAATCCGGGCGGGAACGTCCAGATCCGCGGTGTCGACATCTCCACCCTGCTCAAGAGCCAGGACCGGGGCGGTGTCTACCGGGACTCCACCGGCACCCAGCGGGACCCGTTGCAACTGCTCACCGCGAACGGGGTCAACTACGCCCGGCTGAAGGTCTGGGTCAACCCGGCCGACGGCTACAACAACAAGGCCCGGGTGCTCACCATGGCCAGCCGGATCAAGGCGCAGGGGATGCGGCTGCTCGTCGACTTCCACTACTCGGACAGTTGGGCCGACCCGGGCAAGCAGAACAAACCCGCCGCCTGGAGCGGCTACACCTTCAACCAGCTCCGGGACGCGGTCTACAACCACACCTACGACGTGCTCAACGCGCTCAAGGCACAGGGTACGACGGCCGACATGGTGCAGGTCGGCAACGAGATCAACGACGGCATGCTCTGGCCGGACGGGCGGAGCAACAACTGGGCGAACCTGGCCGCCCTGCTCACCGCCGGCAGCAACGCGGTGAAGTCGGTGAACGGCTCGACCCAGGTGATGCTGCACCTCGCCGAGGGCGGCAACAACTCACAGCACCGATGGTGGTTCGACCAGGCCACCTCCCGGGGCGTGCCGTTCGACGTGATCGGGGTGTCGCACTACCTCTACTGGCACGGCTCGCTGGGCAGTCTCCAGGCCAACCTGAACGACCTCGCCTCCCGGTACGGCCGGCCGGTGGTGGTCGCCGAGACCGCGTACGGCTTCACCCTGAACGCCGACGACAGCGAGCCGAACATCTTCAACTCCTCGTTGCAGTCCGCAGGTGGCTATCCGGCCACCCCACAGGGTCAGGCCGACGCGCTGCGCGCGGTCTTCAACGTCGTCCGGTCGGTGCCGAACGGTCGCGGCCTGGGCGTCTTCTACTGGGAGCCCACCTGGACGGCGGTGCCCGGCAACGGCTGGGACCCGACCAACCCGTCCTCGGGTAACGGCTGGGAGAACCAGGCGCTCTTCGACTACGCCGACCGGGCGCTGCCGGGCCTGGCGGTCTTCGGCTCGGTGTGACGCCGGGCTGAACCACTCGACGTGGCAGGCCGTCCGGCGTGACACGCCGGCCCGCTGCGCCAAACCCACGGCGGCCCCGGCCCGGACCATCCGGGCCGGGGCCGCCGCCGGCTGTCCGGCAACACCGCCCTAAGATTGACAGGCGCAAATAAAACCTGTTACAAGCTGTTAGCGACAGGTATGACTCAGGATCGATGTCCTTCAATGTAATCTGGTGGTCGGCGTCCGTTTACCCACCGGCCACCGGATGTAACCAGGAGGACAGGTCCATGCCCCAACTCGCCCTCTTTGCGGCGGACATCGTCGCAGTGACCCTGCTCGTGTTCGGGCTCTACTTTCCCCGCCACCGGCGTCGAGACCTCGTCGCCGCGTACCTCGGCGTCAACATCGGGGTGATGGCGGTGGCGAGTTCGCTCGGCACCAGCAGCGCCGGCACCGGCCTGGGTCTCGGTCTCGCACTCTTCGGGGTGCTCTCCATCATCCGGCTCCGCTCCACCGAACTCGACCAGCACGAGGTGGCGTACTACTTCTCGGCGCTGGCGCTTGGCATCCTCTCCGCCCTCGGCGGCGGCCCGGCGTGGCAGGTACCCGCCATGATGGGCCTGATCCTGGTGGTGATGTTCGTCGGCGACCACCCCCGGCTGTTCCGCAGCTACCAGCGGCAGAGCATGTTCCTCGACTCGGCCATCACCGACCACGTCGCGCTGGTCGCCTATCTCGAACAGAAGCTCGGCGCCCGGGTGCACTCGGCCAGTGTCCAGCGCCTCGACCTGGTCAACGACACCACGCTGGTGGACGTGCGCTACTCGCACCCGTCGGTGCACACGGCGGTCCGCAACGTCACGGTCTCCACCGGTGGGGTGCCCCGATGACCAGCACCGCCATCGACCGCATCCTCCCCGGGCACCTGGAACCGATCGGGCTGGACGAACTCACCGAACGCGCCGCCCTGCAGACCCGGGTGGACCGCAAATACGTGCTGCCACTGCACGAGGCGCGGGCCGTCGTCGCCATGGTCGGTCCGGACACCCTGGCCCTGGAGATCGACGGACGCCGCTCATTCGAGTACCGGTCGGTCTACTTCGACACTCCGGAACTGACCAGCTACCTGCTGACCGCCCAGCGTCGGCGTCGCCGGTTCAAGGTACGCACCCGGACCTATCTCGACTCGGCGGAGTGCTGGCTGGAGGTGAAGACACAGGGTCCCCGGGGCAACACCGTGAAGGACCGGCTGCCCTACCGGGCGGACCACGAGACGAGCCTCTCCCCCGGGCGGCAGTTCGTCGACGACGTACTCGCGCGGGAATCGATCGAGGTCGGTGACCGGGCCTTCGCCCCCGTACTCGTCACCAGGTACCGGCGCAGCACCCTCTTCCTGGCCGCGACGGTGAGCCGGGTGACCATCGACACCGAGCTGACCTGGGAGGGCGACGACGGGCCGCTCCGGTTGCCGGGACTGGCGGTGGTCGAGACCAAGACCGGTTCGACCGCCTCCTGCGTGGATCGCCTGCTCTGGGCACGGGGGCACCGGCCGACCCGGATCTCCAAGTACGCCACCGGGCTGGCCGCGCTCCGGCCGGACCTGCCGTCCGCACCCTGGCGCCGCACCCTGCGCCGGCACTTCACCTGTATCGGGGCCACCGACGGCCACCGGTCCCACCTCGACGTCGACCGGTCCGGCCTCCGCCTCGTGGCGAGCGCGGTCCGCCCCGCGAACAGCTCTGGAACGGAGTAGGGAACATGCGCACACTCGGCTACTACCTGGCGGGGATCCTGGTCGCCGCGGCGATCGGCCCGGCGGCAGCACCCGCCCCCGAGCGGAACGGCAACTCCGACCGTCCGGTGTCGGTCGCCCACGGAACGGCAGACGGCGGCAGCGGCGCGGCGGCGCAGGCCCAGGCGGACCCGACCGGCGACATCACCTTCTCGGTGCCGAGCGGCACCTTCCAGGGCGAGGTATCGGTCACGCTGGGCAGCACGGTGAGCGGGGCGGAGGTCCGGTACACCACCGACGGCCAGCCGCCGAGCGCCAGTTCACCGGTCTTCTCCGGCACCCCGCTGCGGTTCACCCGTACCACGCAGGTGCGGGCCCAGGCGTACCAGAACGGCACCCCGACCGGTGAGCCCGGCACCGCCATGTACGTCGCCCGCGCGGTGAACACCAACCACGACCTGCCGGTACTGCTGCTCGACGCGTACGGGCGGGGCGCACCGGGGCGGGACTACATCGACACCGCCGTCATGCAGTTCTCCCCGGTGAACGGGTCGACCTCGCTCTCCGCCGCACCCAGCCTGGTCAGCCGGGGCGGCTTCCACCTGCGTGGACAGTCCAGTGCGATGTTCCCGAAGACGCCGTACCGGCTGGAGTTGCGGGACAACGCCGACGACGATGTCGACCTGCCGCTGCTGGGCATGCCGGCCGACTCCGACTGGGTACTGCGCGGCCCGTACAGCGACAAGGCGCTGATCCGGGACGCCTTCATGCACGGTCTCGGCCAGGACATGGGCCTGTACGCCCCGCGCTACGCCTTCGCCGAGGTGTACGTGAACACCGACGCGAACCCGGTCGCCGCGAACGACTACCTCGGGGTCTACCTCATCGTGGAGACGATCAAGAACTCGAAGAACCGGCTCGACCTGAAGCAGCTCGACGAGGACGACATCACGCTGCCGAAGCTGACCGGCGGATACATCTTCAAGTTCGAGTGGATGGCCGCGGAGGAGCCGACCCTGCCGTGCCAGGGTGCGGACGCGACCTGCTGGCACTACCTGGAGGTGGTCGACCCCGACCCGCTGCAACCCGCGCAGGCGGACTGGCTGCGCCAGCACATCCAACAGTTCCACGACCTGTTGCGCAGTCCAGGATTCGCCGACCCGGTGACCGGCTATTCGTCCTTCATCGACGTCGACTCCTTCGTCGACCAGCTCATCATCAACGAGTTCGGTCGGGGGATGGACGCCTACCTGCGCAGCGCGTACTTCCACAAGGACCGGGACAGCAAGATCGTCGCCGGCCCGCTCTGGGACTTCGACCTGACCTTCGGGGTGGGCGGCTTCTTCCAGAACGACCAGATCGCCGGCTGGCAGCACCAGCAGACCCGTAGCCCGAGCGCGAACGACTGGTTCCAGCGACTGCTCCAGGATCCGGCCTTCGTCGACCGGGTCCGGACCCGCTGGCAGCAACTCCGCCAGGGGCTGCTCTCCAACGCCCAGCTCCAGGCCCGGATCGACCGGTTGACCGCCCCGCTGACCGCCGCCGCGCAGCGGAACTTCCAGCGCTGGCCGAACCTCAGCACCCGGATGGTCGGCCCGTTCTACACCCCGACCGCGCCGACCTGGCAGGGGCAGGTGCAGTTCATGCGGGACTGGATGTTCCAGCGGGCGACGTGGCTGGACACCACCGGCGGCTGGGGCTCCGGCGGGACCAACCCGACCACTCCGCCCACCACCAGGCCGCCGACCCCGCCGGCCACCACCCCGCCGGCCTCCGGTCGGACGTGTACGGCGACCTACAGCGTCGTCGGCCAGTGGACCGGCGGCTTCCAGGGGAGCGTACGGGTCACCGCCGGTTCGGCCGCGATCACCGGTTGGCGGGTCAACTGGACGTACGCCAACGGGCAGACGGTCAGCCAGTTCTGGGAGGCGAACGTGACCAGCAGCGGTGCGGCGGTGACCGCGACGAACGTCGCACACAACGGGGCGCTCGGTGCCGGGGCGAGCACCACATTCGGGTTCCTCGGCACCTGGAACGGCAGCAACAGCCTGCCCACACCCACCTGTACGGCGTCCTGACCACTCACACCGTCCTGTAAGCGCACGCCTCTGCCGGCGTCGGCCTCCTTCCTGGCCGGCGCCGGCAGTGTGTTCCGGGGTCACCGGTGGAACACCAACCGACGAAGACGTGTTGTCGTCGATAGTTTCCCGATATATCGTCGAACTATCAACGACAGTCTGAAGGAGGCCCAGATGGGTTTTCACCGAGGGTTCCACGGCATGCACGAGGCCCGGATGCGCGGCTTCGGCTTCCCGCCCGGCGGCCACGGTCACGGTTACGGCCGGGGCGGCGGTCGCGGACGCGGCGGTGGCCGGGGACGACGCCCGAACGTCCGCGCTGCCGTACTCGCCCTGCTGACCGAGCGGCCGATGCACGGCTACGAGATGATCCAGGAGCTGGACTCGCGCACCGGCGGCGCCTGGCGGCCGAGCCCGGGATCGATCTACCCGACCCTGCAACTGCTGGAGGACGAGGGCCTGATCGCCGGCAGCACCGAGTCGGGCGGCGGCCGGCGCCGCTTCGGGCTCACCGACGCCGGGCAGGAGGAGGCCGCCCAGGCGGCCGCGCAGCCGCCGTGGGCCGAGTTCGCCCAGGACACCATCAACAGTTGGCACGACATCCGGGAAGCCGGCTTCCAGGCGATGAACGCGCTGCGCCAGGTGATGACGACCGGCACCGACGACCAGCGCGAGCGGGCCGCCCAAGTGCTCGACGAGACCCGGCGCAAGCTCTACGCCATCCTCGCCGAGTCGGAGTAGCCCGAGGTACGCCGGCACGCGCCTGTCCCGGGCGCGTGCCGTCACACCCCGGTGGGGGTTTCCTCGCGGGGCGGCGGGGTCAGTGCACCGTCACGATGGGCTTGGCGACGAGGTCGCGCAGTTCCTCGGGGAGTTCGGCGCCCATCTCGTCGGCGAGCCGGACGGCCTCCTCGATCAGGGTCTCCACGATCTGGCCCTCGGGCACGGTCTTGATGACCTGGCCCTTGACGAAGATCTGCCCCTTGCCGTTGCCGGAGGCCACCCCGAGATCCGCTTCCCGCGCCTCGCCGGGACCGTTCACCACGCAGCCCATCACCGCCACCCGCAGCGGCACCGGCAGCCCTTCCAGACCGGCGGTGACCTCCTCGGCCAGCTTGTAGACGTCGACCTGGGCCCGACCGCAGGACGGACACGAGACGATCTCCAGGCCGCGCTCGCGCAGCCCGAGCGACTCCAGGATCGCCGCGCCGACCTTGATCTCCTCGACCGGCGGCGCGGAGAGCGAGACCCGGATGGTGTCGCCGATCCCCTCCGCGAGCAGCGCCCCGAAGGCCACGGCGGACTTGACGGTGCCCTGGAACGCCGGGCCCGCCTCGGTCACCCCGAGGTGCAGCGGATAGTCGCACTGCTCGGCGAGCTGACGGTACGCCCGGATCATCACCACCGGGTCGTTGTGCTTGACCGAGATCTTGATGTCCCGGAAGCCGTGCTCCTCGAAGAGCGAGCACTCCCAGAGTGCCGACTCGACAAGCGCCTCGGCGGTGGCCTTGCCGTACTTGGCCAGCAGGCGCTTGTCCAGCGAGCCCGCGTTGACCCCGATCCGGATCGGTACCCCGGCCGCCGAGGCCGCCGCCGCGATCTCCTTGACCTTGTCGTCGAACTGCCGGATGTTGCCCGGGTTGACCCGGACCGCCGCGCAGCCGGCGTCGATCGCCGCGAAAACGTACTTCGGCTGGAAGTGGATGTCGGCGATCACCGGGATCTGCGACTTCTTCGCGATCGCCGGCAGCGCCTCCACGTCGTCCTGGGACGGCACCGCCACCCGGACGATCTGGCAGCCGGAGGCGGTCAGCTCGGCGATCTGCTGGAGCGTCGAGTTGACGTCGGAGGTCAGCGTGGTGGTCATCGACTGCACCGAGACCGGCGCTCCGCCGCCCACCAGTACCGAACCGACCTTGATCTGCCGGCTGGCCCGCCGGGTCGCCAGCGGTGGCGGCGGTACGGCGGGCATGCCGAGGCTGACGGCGGTCACTCTGTTTTCACCTCTGGATCAGGGTTATCGGATTGACCACGTCGGCGGTGATGGTGAGCAGCGTGAAAGCGCCGCCGATCAGGATCAAAGCGTACGTTACGGGCATCAGCTTGAAGTAGTCGACCCGCCCCGGATCGGGCTTGCCGAGTCGGGCGAAGACCCAGGACCGGGCCCGTTCGAACCAGGCGATGGCGATGTGCCCACCGTCCATCGGCAGCAGCGGGAGCAGGTTGAAGACGCCGATGAAGAAGTTCAGCGAGATGAAGAGGAGGACGAAGACCTCCCAGAGGCCGTGCTGCACCGCCTCGCCACCGAGCCGGCTCGCCCCGACCACGCTGATCGGGGTGTCGATGTCCCGCTCCTCGCCGGTGATCGACGCCCAGAGGGCCGGAACCTTCTGCGGAATCCGTTGGAGCGCCTTGACGGTGTTGACCGCCATCTCGCCGGTGAAGTCGGCGGTGGCGCCGAAGGCACCGATCGGGCTGTAGGTGATCGTCGGCGGGGTGCCGAGCCCGACGCCGAGGGCCGCGACCGGACCGGCCGGCCCGTCCGCCTGGTCCTGCGGCGGGCGCTGCACCTCGGCCAGGTTGACCTGGGCCTTCTGGGTCGCGCCGTCCCGCAGGTAGGTCACCTCCACCGGGCCGGGCTTGGTCGCCCGCACCGCGTCCAGCATCTGACCCCAGTTGGCCACCGGGATCGTGCCGATGCCGGTGATCACGTCACCGTCGCGCAGGCTGGCCTGGCCCGCCGGGCTCGCCGGGTCGCCCGCCTGGCAGGCCCGGGCCGCGTTCTCCTGGACCACGCAGGGTGCGATCTCGATCCGGGCCGGCTCGTTGCGGATCTCGGCGGTGGTGGTCGGATAGTCGGGGTTGGGCAGCCCCATGAAGATGGCGGCGAACCAGAGGGTGACGATGGCGAGGGTGAAGTGCGCCACCGAGCCGGCGGCCATCACCGCGGTCCGCTTCCAGAGCGGGTACCGCCACATCACCCGGGGCTCGTCCGCCGGGTCGACGTCGTCGTCCTGCGGGGTCATGCCGACGATCTTGCAGAAGCCGCCCAGCGGGATCGCCTTGATGCCGTACTCGGTCTCACCGCGCCGGAAGGACCAGATGGTGGGGCCGAAGCCGACGAAGTAGCGGGTGACCTTCATCCCGAACCGCTTGGCCACGAGCATGTGCCCGGCCTCGTGCAGGCTCACCGAGATCAGGATCCCCAGGGCGAACGCCACCACCCCGAGCAGATACAGCATCAGGCTCCTTCCACCGCTTCCGCGATGATCTCCTGGGCGTGCGCCCGCGCCCAGGACTCGGCGGCGAGCACCTCCTCGACGTTACCCGGTTCGGCGAAATCCGGGGCCGCCTCCAACACCCGTTCCAGCGTGTCGACGATGCCGAGGAACGGCAGCCGGCCGGCGAGGAAGGCGGCGACACACTCCTCGTTCGCCGCGTTGTAGATCGCCGGACGGCAGCGGCCGGCCACACCGGCCTGCTTGGCCAGGCGTACCGCCGGGAACGCCGCCTCGTCCAGCGGCTCGAAGCGCCAGCTCTGGGCCGCCGTCCAGTCGACGGCGGGCGTGGCCCCGGCGACCCGGTCCGGCCAGCCGAGGGCGAGGGCGATCGGCAGCCGCATGTCCGGCGGGCTGACCTGGGCCAGCGTCGAGCCGTCGACGAACTCGACCATCGAGTGGATCATCGACTGTGGGTGCACCACCACGTCGATCTGGTCGTACGGCACGCCGAACAGCTCGTGGGTCTCGATCACCTCCAGCGCCTTGTTCACCAGATTGGCGCAGTTGATCGTGACCACCGGCCCCATGTTCCAGGTCGGGTGTGCGAGCGCCTGCTCGGGGGTGACGGCCGTCAGCTCCTCCCGCCGCTGCCCCCGGAACGGGCCGCCGCTGGCGGTGAGGATCAGCCGGCGTACCTCGGCCCGGGTGCCGCCGCGCAGACACTGGGCCAGCGCCGAGTGCTCGGAGTCGACCGGCACGATCTGGTCCGGTCGCTGGAGGGCGGCCCGGACCACCGGTCCCCCGGCCACCAGCGACTCCTTGTTCGCCAGCGCGAGGGTACGCCCGGCGCGCAGTGCCGCCAGGGTGGGCGGCAGCCCCAGCGAACCGACGACGCCGTTGAGCACGATGTCGCAGGGCCACTCGGCCAGCTCGGTCATCGCGGCCGGCCCGGCGACGATCTTGGGAAGCTTGAAGTCGCCGCTCGCCCAGCCGCGCTTGCCGGCCTCGGCGTAGAAGGCGAGTTGCAGGTCCTGCGCGGCGGACGCCTTGGCGACACCCACCGCCTCGACACCGAGCTCCAGGGCCTGGGCGGCGAGTTGGGCGACGTTGCCGCCACCGGCGCCGAGCGCGACCACCCGGAACCGGTCCGGGTTGCGCCGGACGATGTCGATCGCCTGGGTACCGATCGAGCCGGTCGAACCGAGCAGGACGATCTCGCGGGGAGAACTCACCCGACCATTCTCCCTGACCGGTTCTGGGCGTCCGCTGGGAGCCTTGCCCGGTCACCCGGGAGCAGGCCCCGGTCGATCAGGAAGCGGGTCAGCTCGTCGGCCTGCCCGTCGGTCAGGCCGGCCCGGGGGATGTCCCAGCACGCCAGGCCACCGGGCTGCCAGAGCACGAAGCCGAAGGGGTAACTCCCGGCCCGCGCGACCAGGCCCCAACTCAGCGCCGTCCGCGCCTGCGTCGACTGCCAGGCCAACTCGTCGTCGGTCAACCGGTAGGTCCGGTCCGCGTACCAGGTCGCGGGTAGCCGGGCCACCACCTGCCGGGCCATGATGAACGGCTTGATCACCCAGCAGATCCCCAGGCCGAGGAGGAGAGCGCTGCCGAAGGCAGCCCCGATCCGGTCGGGCTGGTAGGTCAGCGCGCCGGCCGAGACCAACGCCAACCCCGCCAGGCCGGTGAAGATCCGGTTGCGCAGCATGGTGACGGCGAAGAGTTGCCGGGCGTACGTCCCGTCCCGGGTTGGGGTGAACTCGATGTGCACGGCGAGACCCTACTCAGACCCGCCGCCGCACCGCAGCCCGCTCCGGCTTGCTCAGCTCTCCCGGAGGGTACGCATCTCCCGGAGGATACCCACGAAGGAACGCCAGGCCGACGGGGTGAAGGCGAGAAGCGGACCGGCCGGATCCTTGCTGTCCCGCACCCCGACCACGCCCGGCAGGTTCCCCGCCACCTCCACGCAGTTGCCGCCGTGACCGTTGCTGCGGCTGCTCTTGCGCCAGAGGGCACCGCTCAATTCCATGACTCCGCCACTTCCCGGATCATCTCGATCGACTGCTGATGGGACAGCGCCTCGGCCCGGACCGAGTCCCAGAGCTGCTGGACGGTCTTGACGTCCCCGACCCGCTCGACGAACCGTCCGTCGAGCTGGTCGTCGAGGTAGGCGACGTCGTCGCCGCCGGGATAGGTCACGATCACGAAGGGGCCGTTCAGGCCAGCGTACGCGCCGACGCTGGTCGGGACGACCTGGACCCGTACCCGAGGCTGCTCGGTGCAGAGCCTGCCGATGTGCCGCAGCTGGTCACGCATCACCTCGGCGCCGCCGACCGGCTGGTGCAGCACCCGCTCGTCCATCACGGCGGTGAACATCGGCGGGTCGGGCCGGGTCAGGATCTCCTGCCGGGCCAGCCGCGTCGCCACCTGCTCCTCCACCTGCTCGGCGGTGAGCAGCCCGCCGCTGGCCAGCAGCGCCCGGGCGTACGCCTCGATCTGCAACAGACCCGGCACCACCGACAGTTCGAAGCAGCGGATGTCGGTGGCCTCCTGTTCGGCGACCACCCAGTGCCGGAACCACGGCATCACCGGCCCCGGGCCGAGCACCGCCTGGATGCGTTCCAGCAGGCCACCGGTGTCGAGAACGTCGTCAGAACGCTTGGCGAACTCGCGGGTCGGGCGGCGCTGGCACAGCTCGATCTTCGCCACCAGTGCCGAGGAGAAGTTGATCCGCTGTGCCAGGCCGTCCTGGGAGAGCCCAGCCAGGCCACGGAAGCGGCGTAACTCTCCGGCGAACAGACCGAGTGTGGTGGGTGTGCCGGCTTCAGCCACGGACAGGCTCCTTACCTGCGGATTGGGCATCCCGGACAACGGGCCGGGTGCTCGGGTCGACACTTCCGAGAGTAGTCATCCGATCACCAGACTGGAACCCGGGAAACGCGCCCGACGGCAGACCGGGATCCCCCACCCGGTGGGCGCCCCGCCCAGGGGACCGGCTCGCAACTCGTCCTTGCCCGAGCCGGTCCCCTGGTTCCAGCCCTGAGGAGGTGGATTCCGATGTGGTCGGTGTTCCGGCGCCAACCCGAACCCGTGCGGTACGCCCCGGTGCACCAGCGGAACTGGCGCCGCCTCTGGTGGCGGCACTGCCGCTGTGGGGACCGGTGGCCGTGCCCGGACCGGCTCAACCCGCCGCCGCTGGTGCCGCCGTACCCCTCGGTGCCTCGGATCGACTCGAACCTGCCGCCCCAGCATCCCCGGGAACGCCCGACGAACCGGGGACAGTTCACGGTTTCGAACGTGAACCCGGCGACCCGCCCGCCATCACCCCGGCCGCACCTGCCGCTCCGCCCATTGTGGATCTGTCGGAGCTGCGGCCAGCCCTGGCCCTGCGCGGTGGCCCGGCTGACGCTGCTGGCCGACTACCGCGAGGACCGGGTCGGGCTGCACGTGTACCTCGGTGCCGCGCTCTTCGCCGCCACCGCCGACCTGTACCGGCTCAACCCGCACCCCGGCCCCGATCCGGCAGCCCTCTTCGCCCGGTTCCTCGGCTGGGCCCGGCCACGCCGAACCTGACCGGTCCGGAACCAGTCCGGGACCGGTCCGGGTACCGGCGGGCTGGAAGCGGTCACGGACCGGCGGGCCGGAACCGGTCAGGGCCGGCTGAGCCGGAAGGTCTCCAACTCCTCGCCGCCGTACCAGTCGGTGCGCCGGCCGATCGAGGCCATGCCGAGCCGCCGGGCGACCGCCATCGACGCCTCGTTGCCGGGAGCCACCACGGCGTAGATCTCCGGTACGCCAGCGGCGAAGCCGCGCTCGAGCGCGCCCCGGGCCGCCTCGGTGGCGTAGCCGTGCCCCCAGGAGTCGGGGTGCAGGTGCCAGCCGACCTCGATGTCGTCGGTCAGCTTCGTCTCGTCGCGTCCGGGCAGCGGCTTCAACATCACCGTGCCGACCACCAGGCCGTCCTCCCGGCGCTGCACGGCCCAGATGCCGTACCCCGGGTCGAACTCGGCGTTTCGGGTGTGCCAGCGGCGTACCGTCCCGGCGGCGTCGGCCGGCTCGCGGAGCGGAAACGTGGGCGCACCGAGGAACCGCACCACCTCCGGCCGGGAGTACGTGTCGAACACACGGGCGAGGTCGTCCGGCTCCAGCGTCCAGTCGCGGATCACCAGCCGCTCGGTCTCGTAGATCGTCACGCGGCCGGATGCTAGTCCCCGGGTACCCGGCCGACCAGCCATTTTCGGCCGCGCCGAATCGCCCCACGGCTGGCCCGGCTGCGATCGGGGTATCACCGTGGAAGTCCGGCGGCGAACCCACACCGGACGCGATCCAGACGAGCGGAGGGGTAGCGCATGTTTCTGATCTTCGGTCTGCGTACCAAGTCGGAGCGGCTGGGACTGGTGCCGATGGCCTGCCGGGTCTGCGGGCAGTCCGGCAGCATGCTTGTGGTACGCGAGATCACCCGGTTCAGCCTCTTCTTCGTACCGCTGTTCCGGGTTCGGACCAAGCACGTGCTCTACTGCACCAACCCGCTCTGCGGCGCGCGCACCGGAATCGGATCGGACGAGGCACGCCGGCTGCTCGCCGCGGCGCCGCACTGACCGGCTGTCCGCCGGCCCCGGTCGCCGGAGTTCACGGTCGACGGCAGTCGAGGATGCGCGGACTGTGTCGCTGTGCGCTCAGTTTTCGGTTACGGGACGGAGGATCGGATTGATTTCCAGCAGTGCGTCGCGAATTTGAGCGGCTCCCTCACGCAGCAGTGGATCGGCACCCTCGATCATCGCGTCGCACATCCGCACGGCCGCGTCCCGGTCACCGGCGGGTGACGAAAGAGCAGGCCATCGCAGCGATCGCCGAACGCTTTCCGGAGATGGCACCAAGACAGGTCACTAATGCTCTCGCCCATGGCCTGTTCTTGTCCAGGTGAGCAGGAGTGTGGTGGGACCGCTCAGAGAGCACTGGTCACAGTCTGGGCTGGCTGATCAGAGGTAGTCGAAGTAGCGGTCCCACCAACTGTTGACGCGGGCGGCGAGCTTGTCCTTGCTCCAGGTGCCGTCGTAACGCTGCCAGAGGGGTTCTTCGGGGATGAGGGTGTAGCCCAGGTCCTCAAGTGCCCGACGGATCCGGGTGTCGTCGTCCGGGTGGAGCAGTTGGCCCGCTTCCTTGTCGGTCCACACGCCAGGATTGTCGATGGCCAGGACGGCCAGGTCGCCGAAGTTGCTGATGACGATGACGAGAGGCCGGAGGGTGCCGGTGGCTGCGGCGGGGACGTCGATGCGGCCGTGGAAACTAGCGTCCTCCACCATCCGGTCGACCTCGCATTGGCAGCCGAAGTCGCGGTCGAATCGCTGTGCCAGCTGGTTGAACCTTGCCCTGGCCTGGCGGTGCTGGTAGTTCGCCGGCACCTCGAGACAATCAGGGTCGTCAAGGGAGCGCAACAGAGACCACAGCGGGGTGTCGTCGGCAGGCACTTCAGCATTGTGCCCGGTTCGGTGCCTTGTGGGCGTGGCATCGGCCTGCCACCATCCGCTGATGGATCCGATCGAGGTGGCCGAAGTCGCGCCCGGCGAACATCGCCTGTATCTGGTGGCCGGGACCACCGACGTGGACGACGTGATCTCCGAACTCGGCCACGAGCCCAACGGGGTCTTTTGGGAGGGGATCGTAGAGCTGCTTGTCGCGACCGAGGCACCCGCCCTTGACGGGCGCTTCTCATCCGATTCGGAGGCTGGCGCGTTCCTCGCCCACAGCAGCGACCGCACCGCGCTCGACGAACTGGCCGTCCGGCTGCGTGCCGTTGCAAGCGACGGGGGTCGCATGCGGCAACTCGTGGAGGTCGCCAAGGCTCGCGGCTTCGAGTTCGACGACTGATTCCCTATCGGGGACCGGTTGTGGAGAGCCGTGTTGCCGGACGGTCCGTGACCGTGTCGCGGAGGGACCAGCACGGTCCAGCCGTTCAACGGGCTGGACATGGCGCTCCGGCCGTCAGCTCCACCACGGCCGTTGGCACTGCACGGATCCGAAGTATCGTCGGCTACCCTCCCGAGCATGACGCGCTATCTGGTCGTACCCGGTCGGGGAGTGCCGCTGCCCGACCACTGGTCGCGCAGTTTGGTCAGGGACAACCCGGAGTACGAGTGGGCGCCCGAACCGCCCGGACCACCGTACGTCGCCGCCGAGCGGGTCGCCGCGCTGCACGCTGCGATAAGCGCCCGCAGCGAGCCGGTGATCCTTGTGGCGCACAGCGCGGGATGTCTGACCGTTGCCGTCTGGGCCAGCCAGCACGTCGGTCCCGTCCGTGCCGCCCTGCTGGTCACGCCACCGTACCTGGATCCGGACTGGACTCCCGGCCCTCAGGAAGCCGTCGATGTCATCATCGACCATGTGCCACGCGAGCCACTGCCCTTCCGCTCGATCCTGGTCGCCAGCCACAACGACCCACACGCCACGTTCGCGCAGTTCGAGGCGTACGCGCGCGACTGGGGCTCGGAACTGTTCGACGCAGGCGCGGTCGGGCACCTGGACTCCAAAACCGGGTTCGGCGCGTGGCCCGACGGCCAGCGACTGGCCCGATCATTGAGCCAGCCCTTACCGCAGGAACAACGCTGACGCCACTGCGAGCGTGGCATGCAGGTGATCACGGCTGGGGCGTTTGATCATGGCTGGGGCGTTGTCGTCGGGAACGGCGTCACTGTGTCAGCACCCGGCCAGTCGGTGCCGGTGAGGGTCGCGGTCAAGCGCCCGTCGGTGAGAGCTACGCCGACATCCTTACCAGTCGCCGCCGGCTCGGCGAAGGCAACGGGTGTCGTCTCCGCGAGGAGAAGGACGAAGTGCGGAGCGAACGGCGTCCAGGGCTCTTGCGGGCAGCCGTCGGCGTCGAGTTGAAGGTTCGCGTGCCACGCCGCCTGGCAGAGCACCGAGACGAAGACACCCAGGAAGTCCGCGCCAACCAGTTCGTCGGCGTTGTCGATCAGCACCGCCAGGTCCCTCGTGGCGGCTCCGTGACCGTGCCAGTCGCGCAGGCAGTCCACGAGCGCATCCCAGTTGTGGCCGAAGTAGTCGGGGAACGACAGCTCACGAGCGAAGGTGGCGAACAGCGACGCCGGCTCTCGTAGCTCCCGGGCGTCCAGCCGCACCACGCTCCCGCCCTGCTTCCGCAGCCTGGCCACCTCGGCGCTCACCCACGGGTCGTCCGCGGCTGTGACGACGACCCATGGCGACCGGTGCTCGGTGAGGGTGGGAGCGCTCATGGTCATGACCGTAGACAACGGCGAGCCGAGCCGCTGAGTCACTCATCGACGTGGGTGCGTATCGGTACCTGCCCGCGCCGGGCAATCGGTCACGGCGCCCGCATCGGCTCGGCCGGGTGGCTGCTGGTGTTGTAGGCGTTCTTCGCGGCGACCACGGCCGGCTGGACGTGTTCGGGGTCGACGCCGTGCACGTTCAGTGGTGGGTGCAGGCGCCGGACGAGTTCGGCCTCGATGGTCGCCGGCTCCGCGTCCTCGGCCCAGGTGAGGCGCAGGTGCGTGTACATCCACGCCGTCAGCCGTGCCTCGTCCTCGGGGACCAGGACAACGCGGTCGGTCCAGGTCGTCCGGTAGCCCTCGGCCACGAGGAGCCCGGCCAGTGTGCGGCGCAGCGTCGAGCTGCCCGAGCGCCGGAGATGGTTGCGCAGGATCCGGCCCCGCAGACTGGTCGCCCGACCGAGGTAGAGCAGTCGTAGCGACGGGACGTCCCCGTTCGGCGGCCCGGGGAGGTCGGGAAGGATCGAAGGCGCGGCCCACCAGGCGTAGACACCGCTGCCACGGCTGAGTCGCTTGACGGCGACGTCGAGTCCGACTGGCGTGCCGAACAGCAGGCGCAGGGCCTCGGTGGCGCGGGCCTCATCGGTAGGGACGTCGTCGCGGCGCATTTCGGGAGTGTTCACCGGGACGATGCTAGGCGTCCCGTCCGGGGTACGGGCCGTGACTGGTGGGCGCCCGGTCGACAGCAGATGCAGACGTCGACTTCCATCGAAGTGTCGGCCCCCACTGGTAGGTTCGCCCTGCTGATCGATGCTTGGACCAGATCTTGGGGACGCCTGTGGCTGAGGTGGCGCTGCGACCTGTCGATGACTCCGACCTTGACGCGTTGTTCGAACAGATGCGTGATCCCGAGTCGCTCCGGATGGCAGCCTTCACCGCCAAGGATCCCGACGATCGCACCGCTTTCGATGCCCACATGGCGAAGGTCAGGACCTCACCCGAGGCCACCAACCGCGTCATCACGCTCGATGGACGGCTGGTCGGTAGTATCGCCAGCTTCGTGATCGACGGCGACACCGAGGTCACCTACTGGATCGACAGATCGTTCTGGGGGCAGGGCATCGCTTCCCGGGCGCTGGCCCTCCTCCTGGAGTCCGTCCATGTCCGGCCCTTGTTCGCTCGCGCAGCGAGTGACAACGCGGGTTCGCTGAAGGTGCTGCAGAGGGCAGGGTTTGTGATCACCGGCACGGAGACCTCCTTCGCCAACGGCCGGAACGCGGAGATCGAGGAAACGATCCTGCGCCTCGATGAATCAGGCTTTGCCAGGTCCGGTCGGGGCCGTCTCGGTGGAGGCCGATGCGTCCGTCACAGCCGCCGGTGCGAGGTCGGCGGCTGACTCGCGGATGCCGTACCGGCGGTAGACCCGGGCCAGCGGACCCGGTGCCCACCAGTTCCACCGGCCCAACAGCCGCATCGTTGCCGGTACCAGCAGCGCCCGCACCAGCGTCGCGTCGACCACGATCGCCACGATCATCCCGATCCCGATCAGCTTGACGAAGACCACGCCACCGGTGGCGAAACCGGCGACCACCACGATCAGCAGCAGCGCGGCGGCGGTGATGATCCGGCCGGTGTGCTGGAGTCCGGCGGCCACCGAGGCGGTGTTGTCACCTGTCGCGTCCCACTCCTCGCGTACCCGAGAAAGCAGGAAGACCTCGTAGTCGGTGGCGAGTCCGAAGAGGACCGCCAGCATCAGGATCGGGTTGCTCGGCTCGATGAAGCCGGTCGGGGTGAAGTCGAGCCAGTCGGCGAGGTGACCGTCCTGGAAGATCCAGACCACCACGCCGAACGACGCGCCGATCGAGACCAGGTTCATCAGCACCGCCTTGATCGGCAGCAGCACCGACCCGAAGGCGAGGAAGAGCAGCACCAGGGTTGCCGAGGCCATGATCAGGGCCATCAACGGCAGCCGCGAGGTGAGGCTCTCCAGCAGGTCCACGTCGAAGGCGGGCCGCCCGCCCACGAGTACCTCCGCGCCGGGGGGTGCCGGCATGTCCCGGACCAGTCGTACCACCCGCTCCGCCACCGGGCCGGTCGGCTCCCCGGGATAGGTAAGCGAGAGCAGCGTCGTCTCGCCCCGGTTCGCGGTCACCTGCACCCCGGTCACCCCGGAAATCCGGGTCAGGTCGTCGGCGAAACGCTGGGTGTCGGCGGCGGAGGCACCGGAGACGAATACCTCGATCGGGCCGACGCTGCCACCCGGGAAGTCCGACTCGATCCGCTCGGCCACCACCCGGGGCACCGCCTCGGCCGGCAGTATCCGCTCGTCGAAGCCACCCGCCTCCATCCGCAGCGACGGGACGGCGAGAATCCCGAGGACCGCGACGACACCCAGCAGGTAGAGCACCGGTCGGCGCATCACGCTGCGGGCCAGCCGGGCCCAGGCGTCGGAGCCGCCGATGCCCGCCCCGCCGGCCGGATCCGCCCCGCCCCGCCGACGACGCCACGGCAGGCGTACGGCCAGCGAGTTGATCCGCGGTCCGAGTACCGCGAGCAGGGCGGGCAGCACGGTCAACGCGGCGAGCATGGCGACCAGGACGGCGGCGATCCCGCCCAGTCCCATCGAACGGAGGAACGACTGCGGGAAGATCAGCAGGCTGGCCAGCGCGGTCGCGATGGTGAGCCCGGAGACCATCACCGTCCGGCCGGCGGTACTCATGGTGCGCCGGATCGCGTCGGGGGTCGACCGGCCGGCGGCGAGTTCCTCCCGGAACCGGCTGACGATGAAGAGCGCGTAGTCGACGGCCATGCCGAGGCCGATCAACGTGATGATGTTGATGGCGAAGACGGAGACCTCGGTGACCATGCCGAGCAGCCGTACGGCCACGAAGCCGCCGAGGATGGCGAGACCGCCGACCAGCAGTGGCGTCGCGGCGGCGACCAGTCCACGGAAGATCAGGATGAGCAGCACCAGCAGGACCGGCAGGGAGAGCGTCTCCGCGCGGGTGATGTCCCGCTTGGTCTGCTCGTTCGCCTCGGCGAGGAAGGCCACCGTGCCGCCGGGCTCCGTGGTCACACCGGGCGCGTCCAGGGCCGGCCGCAGTTTCTGGTACGCCTCGGCCTGCTCGTCCGGGTCGGTCGCCCGTAACCGCACCGCCGCGTACGTGGCGTGCCGGTCGGTGGAGAGCAGGGCCGGGGACTGCGAGTCGTACCAGCTCGTCACGCCGGCCACCTCGGGATGTTGGCGGAGCCGGTCGAGGGTGGCGGTGACCGGGTCCCGGAACGCCGGCTGGTCGGCGGTGCTGGTCGGGCTGGAGTAGAGGACGAGCAGGTCCGCGCCCTGGTTGCCGAGTTCGGCGCTGATCCGCTCCGCGGTGCGGACCGACTCGCTGCCCGGATCCTCGAAGCCACCGCCGGTCAGCGAGCCGAACACCCCGGTCCCCCAGGTCGCCCCCACCGCGGCCAACACCAGGCCGGCGGCGAGCACCACCCACCGGAGTCGGACGACCGCCCTACCCCACCACCCGAACATCGCCCGCTCCCCCGTCCACCGCTGAAATTCCGGCAGTAGCAACGTTCCTTCGGGAACATCGTTCACCATTCCCACTGCCGGACTTCCCCGGCCTGGCCTGCCCCACACCGACACCAGCACCGTCACCCACACCGGCACCGGCACCGGCGCAGGCACAGGCACAGGCAGCGGCAGGGGCAAAGCCCGCACCGGGGGCGGCCCGACCCAACTAGGCTTCCCGAGATGACCGCCGAGCTACCCACCCGGGCCGACGTCGTGATCGTCGGCGCCGGCCACAACGGCCTGGTATCCGCGATCCTGCTGGCCCGGGCCGGCCTGGACGTGCTGGTGCTGGAGGCCGCCGACACGATCGGCGGAGCCGCCCGCACCGAGCACCCGTTCCCGAAGGTCCCCGAGCTGCGGCACTCCACCGGCTCGTACCTGCTCGGCCTGATGCCGCCGGAGCTGATCCGGCTGCTCGACGTGAAGCTGCCGGTGCTGCGCCGCGACCCGCACTACTTCCTGCCCACCCCGGGCGGCCCCGGCTCGCCGTACCTGCTGTTCGGGGCCGACCGGGAGGCAACCCGGCAGCAGATGGAACGGTTTTTCTCCCGCGCCGACGTGGCGGCCGACGACGCGATGCAGGCCGAACTCGCCGCGCTCCGCGACGACCTGGCGCCGGCCTGGCTGGCCGAGCCGCTGCCGGTGCCGGAGACCGCCGACCGCTACATCCGGCCCGCGCTGCGCCAGGTCTTCGTCGACCTGGTAACCGGCTCGGTCGCCGACTACCTCGCCCGGTTCGACTTCCGCTCCGAACTGCTGGTTTCGATGTACGCGGTCACCGACGGCCTCTCCGGACTGAACGCCGGACCGGACGACCCGGGTACCGGCTACAACTTCCTGGCCCACAACATGTGCCGGCTCCCCGGGGCGGGGGGCACCTGGATGATCGTGGCCGGTGGGATGGGGACCGTCAGCGGTACCTTCGCCGACGCCGCCCGGGCCGCCGGGGCGAAACTGTGCACCGGTACGCCGGTCGCCGCGATCACCCTGGACGGCGGGGCGGCCAGCGGGGTCGTACTCGAAGACGGGCGGAGCGTCGCCACCGGGGTGGTCCTCGGCGCCGGTGACCCGTACCGGCTGATGGAGCTGGTGCCCGACGGCGCGCTGCCGGCCGCGCTCACCGAGCGGATGGCTGCGGTCCGGCGCACCGGCACCACCCTCAAGGTCAACCTGGCGCTTGCCGGGCTGCCGGACTTCTCCTGCCTGCCCGAGGGGTCGCCGAGCCCGTTCGGCGCCACCATCCACCTGCTGCCCGGCTCGGCATCACTGCTGTCCGGCGCGGCCGGCGCAACGGCCTCGGCGGGCTCGGTCGGCTCAATGGGCTCGGCGGGCTCGGCGGGCTCGGCCGGGGATTCGCCGATGGCGGCGCTGCGCGGCATGTGGGCGGACGTCCAGGCCGGCCGGCTGCCGGACGAGCCGACAATCGAGTGGTACCTGCACACCACCGTCGACCCGTCGTTGCAGGACAGCGCCGGGCACCACTCGTCGGCACTCTTCGTGCAGTCCGTCCCGTACGCCCCGACGGACGGCAGCTGGGACGAACTGCTGCCCGGGTACGTGAACCGGCTGCTGGAGATCTGCGACAGGTACGCCCCCGGCACCAGCGAACTCGTCGCCGACGCGGTGCCGCTGACCCCGCCCGGCATCGAGACGCACTTCGGGATCACCGGCGGGCACATCCACCACGTCGACAACACCGTCTCGTTCACCGACCGGATGCCGTACGCGACAGGCGTCGACGGGCTCTATGCAGGCAGTGCCGGATGCCACCCCGCCGGCAGTGTCATCGGCGCCGCCGGCCACAACGCGGCCCGACGTATCCTCACCGACCTCGGCCGGCTCGGCCCGGCGTAACGGCCCCCACCCGACGCCGCCCGTGGCGAGACGATCGAGGCGACCGGCTCAGTCGTCAGTCGTCGACCCGGTGTGCCCGGATCGAGTGCCCGACGCTGGTCAGGCAGCGCCCGCTGTCCAGGTCGAACCGCCAGCCGTGCAACTGGCAGGTGAGCTGGCCGTCCTCGACGATGCCGAACCGGGTCAGGTCCGCCTTCAGGTGCGGGCAGCGCCGCTGCACCACCCAGTCGCCGAGGGTGATGTCCTCGGCGTCGGTGGCCCGCTCGTGCTCGTCGTACCAGCCCTCGGCGTACTGGAGGCGCTCCTCGGAGAGGCACTTGAAGAAGGCGTAGACGAACTCGTTGTACTGGCCGATCCGGGCCGCCGAGAACCGGCAGGAGAGGAAGAGGGAGTTGACCCAGTCCACCTCCTCGATGTGCAGCAGGTGCTCGACCAGCGCCCGCTCGGTACGGAACCGGTAGCGCACCTTCTCGTCCGCGTACGGCCGGACCTCCTTGCCCGGGAAGTCCACCAGAATCGACTCGACGCTCTCGCCGTCGTAGCCGACCAGGTCGAACCGGACCGGCCCGCCGACACCCTTGGCGAGATAGATCGACTCGTCAAGCAGCGGCTCGATCCGACGCTTCATCTCGGCCAGTACGTCGATCTCCGGGTGCCGCCAGGACGCCTTCGCCGCTTCGATCACCGGCCGCGCCCGCTGCTGGTACTCCCGCAGGTGCTCCTCCTTGCGCGCGAAGAACTCCCGCACGTCCGGCACCGGCTGGGTGGTGTGCACGGTCTCCGGGCCGATCTCGGAGACGGTGCCGGGGAGCAGGATCACCCCGTTGTCGTAGCCGAGCCCGTTGTAGTGGTCGAGGAAGACCTGCTGGTCGGGGAAGATGTTCCCCTCGTCGCCGTGGATGTCGTTGAACTGCCACAGCTCGTCGTCGAGGAAACAGGGCGGGCCGGCGATCGGGAAGACCCAGGACGCCTTGAGGTCGTCGATGTAGCGGATGGTCCGGTCCATCTGCCGGTCCCGCTTCTGCTTGCCGAACGCCGTCTTCGCCGCGCTGGGCAGCTCGTAGACCATCGGGTACCAGATCGCGCCGGAGAACTGGAGCAGGTGCGCGTGCACGTGTCCCAGCTCGGCGAAGACGCCGAGGTCGGTGGGACGGGCGTCGTTCTGGTTCAGCAGCCGTACGCCGTCGTACTCCACCCAGAGCGAGGAGTCGCCGATCGGGCCGTCGGTGGGACTGGTCAGCGCCTGGATCATCACCTTGAGTCCGCCGTCCAGCTCGACGACCTCGTCACTCTTCGTACGCAGGAAGCTGGTGAAGCCGAGTTCCCGCAGCTCGTCCTCCAGCTCGGAGGTGGGGTATTCCGGCAGCAGCACCGTCGCCTTCTTCGAGATGAAGCGCTTCAGGTGCGCCGCGTCGAAGTGGTCCCGGTGCAGGTGCGAGACGTAGAGGTAGTCGACGTCGCCGAGGGTCTCCCAGTCGAGCTGTGAATTGTCCGGAAAAGGAAACCATGAGGCGAAATAGGCCGGGTTGACCCATGGGTCGCACAGGATGCTGCCCGCACCGGTGTCGATCCGCATGCTCGCGTGTCCCGTACCGGTCAAACGCACCGCACAGTCCCCCTCCACATAGCCAATCCCGTCCCTCGCCACAGGCGATCAGAGGCGTACCCCCAAACGCTACCGGAGGCCCCGTACCGGCCGACCCGCGACGCCGGGTTGTGCCACCCGATCGCACCCGATCCCGCCCGCTGGCAGTACCGGAGCGCCAGCGACCCGCCCCGGCAGATGCCGCGACCCCGGCGGAACCCAGCCGGAGCGCGCCTCGGACAACCCGGCCCGGCCACAGCCCGGCCCGGGGTAAATGACGTTGTACCCGCACCCGGGCTGCTGCTCGCGGCCAGGGCTGCGGTGGAAGGTCCAGCCCGTGCGCCGTACGCCGGGCGGCACATGCCAGACTTACCAGCATCCGATCGTGAGGAAGGACCGGAAAGTGGCTGGAAGCGAGCCGGTGACGTCACCCGACCAACGCAAGCCCGGGCACCGCAGGGCGGGCCGGATCGGCGCGATCCTCTCCGCCGCCGCGCTGGTACTGATGATGTTCAACAACAACGAGGTCAGCGGCACGGCGAAGCTCTGGCTCGGTTCGATCGCCGCCGCGCTGGTCCTCGCCGTCGTCGGCGACGCGATCCTGCGCCGCAACGGCCTGCGTTCCTGACCTCATCTCCACCGGCGTTTCCCCGCTGGTGGTACGCCGTCGGGCGGCCTCCTGACACACTCCGGCCGCCCGACGTACTCCTGGCTCCCGGCGTGCTCCGGCAACTCTCCCGGCGTGCTCTGGCAACTCTCCCGGCCTCCTACGGCAACGGACCGGGTTCGCCGCTACCGGCCGCCTCCTCGGTTACCGGCCGAGCAGCAGGTCCTTGACCTCCTTGAGCGCGGCGTCGACCTCAGCCTCGAAGTAGCCCCCGGGGACCAGTCCGAACCGGGTGGTGTCGAGGTCGGAGGGGTTGACCGGCATCGGCCCCCGCCCCGCCATGCTGCCGAGGATGCCCTCGAACAACCGGTCGACCTGGTCCGGGTCATAGCCGCTGCCGAACCGGCGGACCTGGAACGAGCGCCGAATGTGGTCGATCCTGGCCATGTCGCTACCGGGCGGACCCATCAACGGCGGCCCGCCGAGCCCTGGGCCGCCGGCCGGTGGGCCTCCCATCGGCGGCCCGCCGGCCGGGTTGGGCATCGGCGGCAGGGCGTCGCCCATACCGCGTCCGGGGCCGCGAAGGTCGCGGTCCGGCATCCGGATCTCGGCCGTCATGTCCGCCCGGGCCGGCCGGCCCGCCTCGAACCCGTCGAAGCGCTCGTTCGCGCCGAATCCTCCAGGCGGACCACCGGGACTGCCCGCACCGCCGGGGGTACGCGGCGGAAGCGCTGCCCCCGGGCCGCGCTGCGGGTCGAAGCCGCCCCGCTGGGGCTCGAACCCGCCCCGTTGCGGCTCGGGCGGGCCGCCCCGCTCCGGGTCGAACCCGCCGCGCTGTGGCGGTTCCATCCCACCCCGCTGCGGGTCCACTCCACCGCGCTGCGGATCGAACCCGCCCCGCTGCGGGGGGTCGAAACCACCGCGCTGCGGCTCGAAGCCTCCGCGCTGCGGGGGGTCGAAGCCACCCCGCTGCGACTCGAACCCGCCGCGCTGGGGCTCGAAGCCGCCCCGCTGCGGGTCCATTCCGCCGCGCTGGGGGTCGAAGCCGCCCCGCTGTCCGCCGAACCCGCCGCCGAAGGTGCCGGTCGGCTCGTCGTACTGCCCGTAGGGGTCGTTGGATGGACCAGCCTGGGCCGGCATCGGCCGCGGCGGAAGCTGGCTGGGCGGAAGACCTCGGTCGTCCCGCATCGGCGGTCCCACCCGGTCTGGCGGGCCGAGCCGGTCCGGCGGCCCCATCCGGTCCGGCGGCCCCATCCGGTCCGGCGGCCCCATCCGGTCCGGCGGCCCCATCCGGTCCGGCGGCCCCATGCGGTCGGGCGGTCCCATGCGGTCCGGGGGGCCCATCCGGTCCGGTGCACCCCGGTCGGCGAGCCTCGGGTCCCCGCCGCGACCGCCGCCGCGTTCCTCCAGCTCGGCGATCTGCCGCTCCACCCGGTCGAGATGCAGGTCCACCTGCCACTCGTCGTACCCGCCGAAGCGCACCCGGAAGACGACATCGTGGACTTCCTGGGAGGCGACGGGCGCGCCCAGCGGCTCACCGGCGAGCGTGGCCTCGACACGATCCAGGAACGTGTCCACCTCATCGACCTTGTAGCCCCGCCGGAGCGCCTTGCGCCGGAAACGCTGACCCTGACTCGCCACTATGTCTCCTGGTTCGCTCGCTCGCTTCGCTCGCTCACGCCGCCGCCGGCGTCACACGCGTCGGCGCCGCAAGCGGCACTACTAAGCCTGTCGACCCGGTCGCTCACCGCGTCACCGCCGCGGCAGCCAGTTGGCCACACGCACCGTCGATTTCGCGCCCCCGGGTGTCCCGAACGGTCGTCGAGACACCGGCCGCGCGCAGCCGCCGGACGAACTCCCGCTCTACCGGCTTCGGGCTCGCGTCCCAGCGGCTCCCCGGAGTCGGGTTGAGCGGGATCAGGTTCACGTGGGTCAGTCGACCGGCCAGCAGCCGACCAAGGAGGTCGGCACGCCACGGCTGATCGTTCACATCTCGAATCATCGCGTATTCAATGGACACGCGACGCCCCGTACGCTCCGCGTAGTGCCACGCGGCCTCCAGCACCTCGGCAACCTTCCACCGCTGGTTGACCGGAACCAGTTCGTCGCGCAGCTCATCATCGGGCGCATGCAGCGACAACGCAAGAGTTACCGACAGTCCCTCGTCGGCCAGCCGGCGCATCGCCGGGACCAGGCCGACCGTGGAGACGGTGACGTGCCGCTGCGACAGGCCGAGCCCTTCCGGGGCCGGAGCGGTCAGCCGTCGGACGGCGGAGACGACCCGCGAGTAGTTGGCCAGCGGTTCGCCCATGCCCATGAAGACCACGTGGGACAGCCGGGACGGGGACCCGGTGAGCACACCGGAAGCGGCGACCCCGGCGAGGTAGACGGCCTGGTCGACGATCTCGGCGGTGGAGAGGTTCCGGGTCAGCCCGGCCTGGCCGGTGGCGCAGAACGGGCAGGCCATGCCGCAGCCAGCCTGGCTGGAGATGCAGACGGTCACCCGATCCGAGTAACCCATCAACACGCTCTCCACCAGCGATCCGTCGTGTAGCCGCCACAACGCCTTGCGGGTGGCGCCGTCGTCGGTGGCGACCTCGCGTACCGGAGTGAGCAGGCTCGGCAGCAGCTCGGCCGCGATCCGCTCCCGGGCGGCGGCCGGCAGGTCGGTCATCCGCGCCGGGTCCCTGACGAGCCGCCCGAAGTAGTGCGTGGAGACCTGCCGGGCCCGGAACGCGGGCTCACCCAGCTCGGCGACGGCCGCCTGTCGCGCGGGCAGGTCGAGGTCGGCGAGGTGTCGGGGCGGCATCGCCGCACGACGCGACGGTGAGCCGGGCGAATCGTCCGGCGTGATCTGGATCAAGGGCAGGCTCGTCATGGCCTGTCCAGTCTCCCACGTCGGCGCGACAACGCACCTGGCCGGAGGTGGCGGGGCCCTGACCAGGCAGGCGACTCGCGGTTCTGCGGGCTCATCTCGCCTCTCAGCCGGCCGGGGCGAAGATCGCCAGCAGCAGGTAGGCGGTCGGCACCGCGAAGAGGATCGAATCCAGCCGGTCCATCAGCCCGCCGTGCCCCGGCAGCAGATTGCTCATGTCCTTGACCTTGAGGTCCCTCTTGATCATGGATTCGGCGAGGTCACCGAGGACGGCCGCGATCGAGACCGCCACCCCGAAGAGGGCGCCCCACCACAGTTCCACGTCGAGCAGGTACGCCAGCAGCAGCGAACTGCCGACGGCGGCTGCCAGCACCGAGCCGGCGAAACCCTCCCAGGACTTCTTCGGGCTCACCGACGGGGCCATCGGATGCTTGCCGAAGGCCACCCCGGCGGCGTACCCGCCGGTGTCGGAGAGGACCACCGCGGCCAGGGTGGCCAGCACCCGCAGGTCACCGTCGACAGGCTCGGCGGCGAGCAGTGCCGCGAAGCCGCCGAGAAACGGCACGTAGACCGCGATCAGGGTGGCGGCCGTCATGTCCCGCTGGTAGCCGGCCGGCCCGTCCCCGAGCCGCCAGACCATGGTGGCCAGCACCGTCACCAGCAGCCCCAGGCTGAGCGCGTCCGGCCCGGCCCACCAGGCCAGACCCACCATCAGGAGTCCGCCGGCGATCAGCGGCACGAGCGGCGGGCGCATCCCGGCTGGGCGTACCGCCCGGGTCATCTCCCAGATGCCGACGCTGACCGCCAGGGCGACCACGAGCAGGAACGCCGGCCGGAAGAGGAAGAGCGGCACGACGATCGCCGCACCGAGCCCGAGCCCGACGCCGATCGCGGCCGGCAGGTTCCGGCCGGCCCGGGACTGCCCGGCCGGCTTGCCGGAGCGGGTCGCCCGACGCCGGCCACGGCCGGGCCGGGCCGGCGGCGCCGCATCGCGACCCGGCTCCGATTGCAACTGCGGTTCCGGCTCCGACTGCGATTCCGCCTGCGGTTGCGGTTGCGGATCGACGAGCGGCCAGCCGACCGGGTTGGTCGGGGCGTCCGCCGCCGGCTCGGCACCGGCCCCGACGGCTCGGCCGCCGAGGTGGTCGGTCCGATCGAGGTACGCCGCCGCGTCCTGCTCGGAACCCGTCGGCCCGTCGGCCGGCTCGGGAGCACGCCACTGTCCCGCCGGATCTGGTACGCCACCGCCCGGCTGACCGTTACGCTGCGCGGTCGCCCTGTCCGGCCCCCGATCGGCGCCGGAGTAGCCGCCGACCGCGCCCGGATCCGGATAGCCGTTCGGTGCGCCGCCCGGGTAGGTGTCGGCCGGCGGCCGGTACGCGTCAGCCTCGGACCGGTACGTGTCGGTCGGAGGCCGGTGCGCGTCGGCCGGAGACGGGTACGCCGCCGCGGTGGCCGGATAGGCGTCCGAGGTGACCGGATACGAGTCCGTCGGGGCCGAATAGGCGTCGGGCGCGGCACCGCCGTGCCGCGCCCGAGCCCAGGCGTCGTCGTCGCCGGCGGGCCGCTGTCGGCCCGAGGGACCGTCCTGGTACCCCGGGCCACGGGACCACTCCGGGCCGGATGGTTGTTCCGGCCGCTGCCGGCCACGTGGCTCCGCGGTACCGCCGTAGGGGTCGACGTGGGACATCAGACCTCGAGCAACTCGGTTTCCTTGTGTTTCACCAGCTCGTCGACGTGGGAGACGTACCTGTGGGTCAGGTCGTCGAGTTCCTTCTCGGCCCGCCGGCCATCGTCCTCGCCCGCCTCGCCGTCCTTGACGATGCGGTCGAGTTCCTCCTTGCCGCGACGACGGATGTTCCGGATCGCCACCTTGGCTTCCTCGCCCTTGTGCCGGGCCACCTTGATCATGTCCCGGCGCCGCTCCTCGGTCATCTGCGGCAGCACGATGCGAAGCTGGGTGCCCTCGTTGTTGGGGTTCACGCCGAGGTCGGAGTCGCGGATCGCCTTCTCCATGGCGTGCAACTGCGACGCGTCGTACGGCTTGATGATCGCCATCCGCGGCTCGGGCACCCCGACGGAGGCCATCTGGGTCAGCGGGGTCGGACTGCCGTAGTAGTCAATTATGATCTTGGAGAACATCGCCGGAGTGGCCCGCCCGGTACGGATGGCGCCAAACTCCTCCTTGGCGTGCTCGACCGCGCGCTCCATCTTCTCCTCGGCCTCGAGGAGGGTGTCGTCGATCACCTGCTCCTTCGCCTCCCTCTGCTGCTACTGCTCCCGAAATACTCCACCCGGCCCCACCCGTCGGCCCGGGACCCTGCCCGACTCACGTCGTGATCGATGTGCCGATCGGTCACGTCGTGATCAGTGTGCCGATCGGCTCGCCGGCGACCGCCCGGATGATCGTGTCGTCGCCCTCGGCGCCGAACACCAGCATCGGCAGGCCATTCTCCTCACAGAGGCTGAACGCGGCGGCGTCGGCGACCCGGAGGCCGCGACGCAGCACCTCGGAGAAGGTGATCTTGTCGAGTTTGCTGGCGTCGGGGTCGGTACGCGGATCGGCGGTGTAGACCCCGTCCACCCCGTTCTTGCTCATCAGCACCACGTCGGCGCGGATCTCCAGGGCCCGCTGCGCGGCGACGGTGTCGGTGGAGAAGTACGGCATGCCGGCGCCCGCACCGAAGATCACGACGCGGCCCTTCTCCAGGTGCCGGATGGCCCGCAGCGGGATGTAGGGCTCGGCCACCTGGGCCATCGTGATCGCGCTCTGCACCCGGGTCTCGATCCCCTCCTTCTCCAGGAAGTCCTGGAGGGCGAGGCAGTTCATCACGGTGCCGAGCATCCCCATGTAGTCGGCCCGGGCCCGGTCCATGCCGCGCTTCTGCAACTCGGCACCGCGGAAGAAGTTCCCGCCGCCCACCACGACCGAGACCTGCACGCCCCGGCGTACCACGGTTGCGATCTGCCGGGCGATGGCCTGGACGACGTCCGGATCGACGCCGATCGCCCCACCGCCGAAGACCTCGCCGGAGAGCTTGAGCACCACCCGGCGGGCCCGCCCGGGCGGTGGTGCTGTCGGATCGTCCGCCGCCAGGGTCCGGTCATTCACAACCTGCGTCATCCGACCCGCCTTTCCCGCGCCGGTTCGCCGGCGCCCAGTTCAGCCAACCTGCCGCTGCTGACCCTACGTGACGAGGAGGCCGCGGTGTCCGTCACGTACACCTGCGGCCTCCCGTCCGTGTCGACTGCGCCGAGGGCCTGGGTCGCGGCGATCCGGGCCCGTGGCGACGGCTCAGGCCTGGCCGACCTCGAACCGGACGAACCGGGTCACCTCGATGCCCGCCTCGGCCAGCACCTGCTTGACCGACTTCTTGTTGTCGGCGACCGAGGCCTGCTCGATCAGGACGTAGTCCTTGAAGAACGCGTTGACCCGACCCTCGATGATCTTCGGCAGGGCGGCCTCCGGCTTGCCCTCCTCGCGGGCGGTCTGCTCGGCGATGCGCCGCTCGGAGGCGACGGTCTCGGCCGGCACCTCGTCCCGGGTCAGGTACTTCGGACGCATCGCGGCGATCTGCATGGCGACCGCGCGCGCGTCGGCGTCGCCCGCCTCGTCGGCCTTGCCGGTGTACTCCACCAGCACGCCGACCTGCGGCGGCAGGTCCTGCGCCTTGCGGTGCAGGTAGACCGCGGCGGTCCCGTCCACCGCGGCGAAGCGGTTGAGCACCAGCTTCTCGCCGATCTTGGCGGACTGCTCCTGTACGGCGTCGGCGACGGTCCGGCCGTCCGGCAGCGTGCTGCCGAGCAGCGCCTCGGCGTCGGCGACTCCGGCCTGCGCACCGTGCTCCACCAGGAGCTGCGCGAAGGCGATGAAGTCGCTGTTCTTGGCGACGAAGTCCGTCTCGCAGTTGAGTTCGAGCAGGGCCTTGCCGGAGTGCGCCACCAGGCCGTTGGCGGCCGTCCGGCCGGCCCGCTTGCCGACGTCCTTGACGCCCTTGACGCGCAGGACCTCGACAGCCTTGTCGAAGTCGCCCTCGGCCTCGGTGAGGGCCTTCTTGCAGTCCATCATGCCGGCGCCGGTGAGGTCCCGGAGCTTCTTGACGTCCGCGGCGGTGAAGTTGGACATGACTCTCTCTTCGGTGTGTAACGCGGCTGATTCGTGGTCTTCTGCGGACTACCCCGTCGGGGTCCGCCGTGCCTCGTACCGGATCGGGCCCGCCGGCTGCGACGACCAGCCGGCGGTACCCGACACAGCGGTCACTCGGCGGCGACGCCCGCCGGCTCGCCGGCCTTCTGCTCCGCCTCGCCGGCCGCCTTCTTCTCGGTGTCCTCGATCAGCTCGCGCTCCCACTCGGCGAGCGGCTCGTCGGCGCCGACCACACCCGGCTCGGGCTTCTCGTCGGTGCCACGGCGCTTGCCGGAACGGGCGATCAGACCGTCACCGACGGCCGCCGCGATGACCCTGGTCAGCAGCTCGGCGGAGCGGATCGCGTCGTCGTTACCCGGGATCGGGAAGTCGACCTCGTCCGGGTCGCAGTTGGTGTCGAGCACGGCGATCACCGGGATGCCCAGCTTGCGGGCCTCGTCGACGGCGATGTGCTCCTTCTTGGTGTCGACCACCCAGATCGCGGCCGGAACCTTCTGCATGTCCCGCAGGCCACCGAGGGTACGGGTCAGCTTGACCTTCTCGCGGGAGAGCTGCAGGGTCTCCTTCTTGGTGTAGCCCTGCGCGGTGCCCGACAGGTCGCCGAGGGCCTCCAGCTCCTTCATCCGCTGGAGCCGCTTGTAGACCGTCTGGAAGTTGGTCAGCATGCCGCCCAGCCAGCGGTGGTTCACGTAGGGCTGGCCGACCCGGGTCGCCTGCTCGGCGATCGCCTCCTGGGCCTGCTTCTTGGTACCCACGAAGAGGATGCTGCCGCCCTCGGCAACGGTCCCGCGCACGAATTCGTAGGCCTTCTCGATGTAGTCGAGGGTCTGGCGCAGGTCGATGATGTAGATACCGTTGCGCTCGGTGAAGATGAAGCGCTTCATCTTCGGGTTCCAGCGCCGGGTCTGGTGCCCGAAGTGGACACCGCTCTCCAGCAGCTGGCGCATGGTCACTACGGCCATGGTGGGGTACTCCTCAGTTGTCCCTGGTTGTCACGCCGGGCCGGCGGCCTGGCGTCCTGGCGCCTGATCGCCGGCCATGACGGACCCGACGAGAATCGGGACCAGGGGGCCGTCGCTCCACGGACGGACCGTGAAGAGGGCACGCGAGGTCGACCGCGCGGGGCGGTCGCCAATCGCCAAGTGTACGCCCCGCCGCGCCCAGCAACACACAAACCCCCACCACCGCCGCCGATCGGCAAATCGGGTCAGCCCGACCGCGCCGACACCCTGCGGCGCACAGCAGGTGCCGCCGCCGACGGGCTGCCCGTTCTCCACTGCTGCGACCCGTTGCGGCACCGGCGTCCCGTTGGCCCACCGACGCCTGATTGCAAGCCCGGTGCGCCCTGTCGCGCCTCGCCCGCCCTGTCGCCCTGTCGCCCGCCCTGTCGCCCTGTCGCCCTGTCGCCCTGTCGCCCGACGGTGCGCCCTCTCGCCCGCTCGGTGTGCCCTGTCAGCGGTCAGCCAGCGGCGAGGGCCGCCGCGACGAAGAGCACGAGACCGATGGTCAGATAGCCGGTCGGTGGGCGTAGCCAGGCCCGGGCCGGGTCGGCCAGCGCGACGGCGCTGGTGGCGAGGCCGTACAGCCCGGTGGCGAAGATCGGCAACCCGAGTACCAGGAACGTCCCGGAGAGCACCGCCGACGGCAGGACCGGATCGCCGAGCGCACCGTCGAGAAGCAGGCGTACGGCCGGCACCTCGAAGATCACCGCGAGTACCGCCAGGATCACGGCCAGGGCGGGCCGCCGGGTCCGGTACACGCCGTCGCCGGCCGGCAGGCCGAGTCCTCCGGGCAATCCCGCCGGACCCGACGCCGGCAGCCCCGACGCGAGCAGCCCCGGCGCTCCAGGCGTGGTCAGCCGCTGCGTCGCCGTCCGGTCGAACGGCTCACCCGGCTGGCTCGACGGACCAGCAGCGCCCGGTACGCCACCCGGGCCGCGCGGATCGATCTGTGGCACCAGGTTGGTCGGCTGGTCCAGTACCCCAGTCTGGTCGGCGCCGTGTCCCGGCCGCCCGGCCTCACCATCCTGCCCATGCTGCCCCGGCTGCCCGGGCTCGCCGCCACGCCCCGCCTCACCGCCGCGCTCGCTTTCAGCGCCACGCCCGATCTCGCCGCCACGGCCGGCTTCACCGCCACGCCCGGTCTCACTGCCACGGGCCGGTTGGACGATCGGGTACCCGGACAGCGGCGACCGCCCCGGGTCGACGGGCAGGGACGGGTGCCCCGAATCGTTGCCCGTGACAGCCGGCTGTCCTGGCTCGGCGGCCGGGACGCTGTGCCGGCCACCGCCCCAGCCCTCGTCCGAGGCGAGCGGGCCGGCGGGGAGGCGGCTCGTGTCGTCCGAGGAGTGGACCGGACCGGGCAGGTCAGCGGCGCCGACCGCCGTGGCATCGCGCTGGCCGGTCGGATCCGGCGCCCACCCACCGGGCGGATACCCGGCGCCGCTGCCGGTCGGGGCGGCGGCGAAGCCCGGCAACGGGACCTCGAGCGAGGGCGGGGCGGGTTCAGGAGCGCCCACCGGCACGAACCCCGGGTACCCGCCGCCCGGCAGGGGCCTGCCACGCGGGTCCAGCCCGTACTGGGCCTGTTTGCCGGCACCCTCCGATACGCCGAACGGGGTCGGGTCGGCGTACCGCCCGGTGCCGGCGTCGGCAGGCTGGCCGTACGGGGTGTCGGATGCCGGGCCGCCGCGCTGGGCCGGGGCCGCCGGCTGATCCGTACCGGGGTAACGGTCCTCGCCGACGCCGGGCCATCGCTGGTCGGGGTAACCACGGTCCTCGGCCCGCCAGCCGGACCCCTGCTCTTCCGGATAGTTGCGTTGCTGCTCCACGGCCACGCACCGTATGTGACCTGCCCGGGTGCCCGCCAGTCGGCCGCATCGCCACCGGCCGTTCGAGTGGTTCGCATATCAGACGAAGGGCATGATCGTCCGGTTGTCCACAGCACCCCCTGATATCCACAACCATCGCGGTCGACGGTTGCCGGGAGCGTCGGCCGGAGCCAGGGTCCAGCCATGACAGCGGCGAGACAGGCGGTCGGCGCGTACGGGGAGCGGTGTGCCGTACGGCACCTGGTCGAGGCGGGATTGCGGGTCGTGGCCCGCAACTGGCGATGTGCCCACGGCGAGATCGACATCATCGCCTGGGAGGCGGAAGTCCTCGCCTTCTGTGAGGTCAAGACCCGGCGCGGCGACGCGTTCGGCACACCCGCCGAGGCGGTGGTGGGCAACAAGGCACGCCGGTTGCGTCAGTTGGCCGCCGAATGGCTGCGGACCAGCGGCGTGCATCCGGAGCAGATCCGGTTCGACGTGATCGAGGTCTACCCGGCGCGCAGCGGGCCGGCACGCGTCGAGCACCTGCGATCGGCATTCTGAGTACGCCCGACAAGCGTTCGGCCTTGTTGCCAAAGATTGGCAACAAGGCCAGACTCGTGCCATGCCCTCGGTCGAGCCCCAGGCCAACGCCGCTACCGCCCCGTCGGTCCGACGCTCCCTGTTCATGCACTCGCCGATCCACCGGATGCCCCGGGCGGTCCTGCGGCAGCTGCTCGACCTGGTCGACGACGACACTCCACCGGGCGGGCCCGACGGACCGGTAGCCCGGCTGGAGCGGCGCATCGCCGACCTGTTCGGTACGGAGTCGGCCCTCTTCTTCCCCACCGGCACGATGGCCCAGCAGGTGGCACTGCGGATCCATGCCGAACGTCGCGGCCGGCACGCGTTCGCCGCGCATCCGCAGAGCCACCTGGACGTCTGGGAGCAGCGGGGCTACCACGTCGTGCACGGGTTGCGGTTCCATCCGGTCGGGGACCGTCACCGGCTGATGACCGACGCCGCGCTGGCGGCGGTCGGGGAGCCGCTGGCCGCAGTGGTCTGGGAGCTGCCGCAACGGGACATCGGCGGGCAGCTCCCCGAGTGGGACGAGCTGCGCGCGCAGGTCGCCGCCGTCCGGGCCCGAGGCGCGGCGGCACATCTGGACGGCGCCCGGATCTGGGAGGCGCAGACCTACTACCAGCGACCGTTCGCGGAGATCGCCGGGCTGTTCGACACCGTCTACACCTCGCTCTACAAGGCACTGCTCGGCATCCGGGGTGCCGTCCTCGCCGCCGACGCCGCGACCATCGCCGAGGCGACGGTGTGGCGGAGCCGGCTCGGCGGAGCCATCCACGACGCCTGGCCGCTGGCGCTGGCCGGCCTCGCCGGCCTGGACAGGCTGCTGCCCCGGATGCCGGCGTTCCGGGAGCACGCGATCGCGATCGCCAGCGCGATCAACAGCGACGGAGTGGCGCTGGCCTGGCCCGCCCCGCCCCAGACGCCGATCTTCCACGTCCACCTCCCCGCGTCCGGAGAGGACGTCGAACGGGCCGGGGCGGAGATGGTCGCCGAGAAGGGCGTCCAGCTCTTCGCGCGGGTGCGCTCCGCGCCGGACCCGACGCGGTGCAGCTTCGAGGTCACGGTGGGCGAGCACGCCATGGAATTCACCCCGGACGAGGTGGTCGCGCTCCTGCACGAACTACTCGAACGGGCGGCCGGACGGGTACCTGCGTCTCCGCTGGCGGTGCCTGAACCGGCCGGTGGGCACACATAGCACGATCACGCCTTGATCGTCCGGTCGTCCACAGGGCCCTCGGTTGTCCACAGGCGAGGATGTCGGGCCGGTGCGTCGAGGGCGTCCGGGGCACGGTCGAGACCATGCCGATGCCGCGAGACAGCTTCCCCGGGCCCCGCCGATGAGTTACGCCAAAGTGCTCTGCGTAGGACTGGTCGGGGTCACCGGGCACGTCGTCGAGGTCGAGGCCGACCTGGCCACCGGCCTGCCCACCGTCGTACTGTCCGGGCTTCCCGACACCGCCCTCAACGAGGCCCGGGATCGGGTACGTGCCGCGATAGTCAACTCCGGTCAGCGCTGGCCCAATCGCCGGATCACCGTCAACCTGCTGCCGGCGACCCTGCCGAAGCACGGCTCGGCCTTCGATCTCGCCATCGCGGCGGCGCTACTCGGCGGTTCGGGTGAGATGCCACTCGCTCCGCTGGACCGGGTCGCCGTGCTCGGCGAGTTGGGCCTCGACGGGACCGTACGACCGGTCCGGGGCGTACTGCCGATGGTCGTGGCGGCGGCCCGGGCCGGCATAACCCGGGTGGTCGTACCACTCGACAACGCCGCCGAGGCGTCGGTCGTACCCGGGGTACGGGTCAGGGCGGTCGACACCCTGCACCGGCTGGTGGCCTTCATCCGGGACGGCGCGCCGCTGCTCGACCCGCCGACTGCACCGGCGACGCCGCCCCGACCCGGACCCGACCTCGCCGATGTCGCCGGGCAGGGGCTCGGGCGGCGTGCCGTGGAAGTGGCCGCCGCCGGCGGTCATCACCTGGCCCTGTTCGGGCCACCGGGGGCCGGCAAGACGATGCTGGCCGAGCGGCTGCCCTCGATCCTGCCCGAACTCGACGACGAGGGCGCGCTGGAGGTGACCGCGCTGCACTCGATAGCCGGTCTGCTGCCGCCGGACGGGCAACTGCTGCGCCGGCCGCCGTTCCAGGCACCGCACCATACGGCGACGATCGCCTCGCTTGTCGGAGGCGGATCCGGGCTGGCCCGGCCCGGTGCTGTTTCCCTGGCTCATCGCGGAGTGCTCTTTCTGGACGAGGTTCCCGAATTCGTCCGGGGTGCGCTGGAGGCGTTGCGCCAACCGCTGGAAAGTGGCCGGATCGTGCTGGCCCGGGCTCGTGGTGGCACCGAATATCCCGCCCGGGTGCAACTGGTGGTGGCGGCGAACCCGTGCCCCTGCGCGAAACCCTCCGGCGACATCTCCTGTGAGTGCACGCCGCTGGCCCGCCGCCGCTATCTCGGTCGGCTCTCGGGGCCGCTGCTGGACCGGCTGGACGTACAGGTGCGGGTGAACCCGCTGCGGGCGGCGGAACTGATGGCCGCCGAGACCGTCGAGTCGTCCGCCGTTGTTGCCGAACGGGTCTGCAAGGCGCGGGCCGCCGCCGCTGCCCGCTGGGCTGGCGGCGGTTGGCGGGTCAACGCCGAGGTGCCGGGCCCGCAGCTGCGGCATCCCCGGTGGCGGCTGCCGGCGAACGACACCCACGCACTGCGCCGACTGCTCGACAGCGGCGTCCTCTCCGCCCGTGGCTTCGACCGGGTGATCCGGGTGGCCTGGAGCATCGCCGACCTCGACGGCAGGCAGCGCCCGGACGCCGGAGACGTGGACGAAGCGACCCAACTCCGCACCGGGAGCCTCACATGACCAGCCCCGTACACCCCACTTCGGCTATCCCGGGCCGTGATCGCGTACCACCGGTCCCTGAGTTGGCGCAGGCGGTGGCGATGGACGAGGACAGGCTGGCACGTATCGCTCTGAACTGGCTCTTCGAGCCCGGTACCCGAGCGGTGTACCGGCTGGTAGGGCAGTACGGGGCGGTCGGGGCGCTGCACCGCCTGCTCGCCGGCAAGATCTCCGACCACCGGCTGCGGGCAACTGTCGAGTCCCGGCTCGCCGCCGGGGATCCCTGGAAGGTCGCTCTCGACGCCGCGGAGCAGACCGAACGGCTCGGTGCGCGCGTGGTGACCCCCACCGACCCGGACTGGCCGGCCCGGCTGAGCAGCCTGGACCGGCTGACCCTGCCCAGCGCCGACCGCAGGGTCGACCAGGAGACGGCCCCGCCGCTCTGCTTCTGGGTACGCGGGGCCTGGCCGCTCGGGGAGGCGCTGCAACGATCGGTGGCGGTGGTCGGGTCCCGGGCGGCCACCCCGTACGGGCTGCACGTCGCCACCGAGATCGCTTTCGGCCTGGCGGAGCGGGACTGGACCGTCGTCTCCGGCGGTGCGTTCGGCATCGACGCGGCGGCGCACCGGGGCGCCCTGAACGCCGGTGGCCTGACCGTGGCGGTACTCGCCTGCGGTGTCGACCGGCCCTACCCGGTCGGAAACACCTCTCTCTTCGACCGGATCGCCGAGGTGGGCCTGCTGGTCAGCGAATGGCCCCCCGGGTCGGAGCCGCTGCGGCCCCGGTTCCTGATCCGCAACCGGGTGATCGCCGCCGCGACCGTCGGCACCCTGGTGGTCGAGGCGGCGGCGCGCAGCGGCGCGACCCAGACGCTGCGTCGGGCGATCGCCATGAAGCGACCGGCGATGGTCGTTCCCGGGCCGGTCACCTCCGCCATGTCGGTCGGGGCGCACGAACTGCTCCGCGAATACTCCGAGACGCGACTGGTCACCGGCGTCCCGCACGTGCTGGAGGAGGTGGGGCGGATCGGTGCCGACCTCGCACCGCCGGTTCGTGGTCCGGAAAGGCCGCAGGACGGGCTCGACGACGACTCCGCGCTGATCCTGGAGTCGGTTCCGCGACGCGGCCCACTCGGTGCGGACGCTCTCGCCGCGCGGACCGGACTCGCGCTGCGTACCACCCTGCGCAAGCTCTCCCTGCTGGAGCAGCTCGGCCTGGTGCTCCGCCGCGACGACGGGTACCTTCTCGCACCGGCGGCGACCCGGTCCGCACGCACAGCGTCCACTCGACCGGACGGAGCACATGTTGCGGGTGAGCCAGCTGGCCGGTGAGCACCGGTAGCTGTTGTGAGCGCGCGTGGCGGGTGTGGCGCACCGGTGGCGGGCGTGAAGCCACCGGGGGTGGGCGGGGAGCACCGGTGGCGGGGTGTGAGCTGCGGCGAGCCGGCTTGACGTAACCGAGGTTCGGGGCCCACCGTCGCAGTGATGAGCGAGCCCAGTCGAACCACCCGCGCCCGGCATGAGGCCCTGACACCGGCCTTCCGGGAGAGCGTCGACAACTTCGCCCAGCACCTCGCCTCGGTCGAGAACCGGTCGACGCACACCGTCCGGGCGTACGTCGCAGACGTGGTGTCACTGCTCGACCATGCCAACCGGATGGGTTGCGCCGAGCCGCGAGAACTCGACATCGGCATGCTGCGAAGTTGGCTGGCGAAACTGCGTACTCTCGGGGCAGCCCGCGCCTCGCTGGCTCGTCGCGCCGCGTCCGCCCGTACCTTCACCGGCTGGGCGTACCGGACCGGGCTGCTGGACGCCGACGTCGGCGCGCAACTCGCCAGCCCTCGGGCGCACCGGGAACTGCCGTCCGTGCTCCGGCCCGACCAGGCCAGCGAGCTGGTGGACGCGCCCGGCGAGGCCGGGTCGCCGGAATCGTCACGGGACCGGGTGGTGCTCGAACTCCTCTACGCAACCGGTATCCGGGTCGGTGAGCTGTGCGGGCTGGATCTCGGCGACGTCGACCCGGCCCGGCGGGTGGTCCGGGTCCTGGGCAAGGGCGCCAAGGAACGCACGGTGCCGTACGGGCTGCCGGCACAGCGGGCACTCGACGACTGGCTCCGGATCGGCCGGCCACGCCTGGCCGGCCCGGAGAGCGGTACCGCGCTGCTGCTCGGGGTACGCGGCGGGCGGCTCCAACCCACTGTGGTACGCCGGATCGTCGCCGACTACGCCCGCGCGGCGGGCCTGCCCCGGATCAGCCCGCACGGGCTGCGGCACTCGGCGGCCACCCATCTGCTGGAGGGCGGTGCCGACCTGCGTACGGTGCAGGAGCTTCTCGGGCACGCAACGCTGTCGAGCACACAGATCTACACCCATGTCTCGGTGGAGCGGTTGCGAGCTGCCTACCGCCAGGCACACCCGCGCGCCGACTCCCCCAGCTGAGCCGATCCCGCCGGCCGGTGCAGTGGCCCCGGCCAGCGCAGTGGCCCCGGCCGGTGAAGTGGCCCCGGGCGGCGCAGTGGCCATCGCCCGGATCCCAGTTCCCGGTCGGTGGTCGATCGGCGCCGGGCTACGATCGCCGAATGAGCACCGCGGGGCCGCAGCCGCCCGTGCCGATCCCCGGCGCACGACTGCTGTTCTCGCTGGATCCCGGCGTCGCCCACCTCAACCACGGCTCGTACGGGGCGGTGCCGATCGGCGTGCAGCGCGCACAGCAGCGGCTGCGCGACGAGACCGAGGCCAACCCGATGCGGTTCTTCAACCGTGGACTCGTCGACCGGATCACGCACGCCCGTCGACACCTGGCCGGCTTTCTCGGTGCCGACCCGGACGGAACGGCCCTGGTCGGCAACGTCACCCTCGGTGCCGCCGTCGTGCTCCAGTCACTGCGGCTCGAACCCGGCGACGAGGTGGTCGACACCGATCACGGGTACGGCTCGGTCGCCCTCTCCGTCGAGCGGGAGGCACGCCGGACCGGAGCCGTCCGGCGCACCCTCGCCGTACCGCTGACCGCCACGGACGAGGAGATCGTCGAGATCGTCCGGGCCGGGATCCGGCCCGGGCGTACCAAGCTGCTCATCGTCGACCAGCTCACCTCCTCGACCGCCCGGCTGTTTCCGGTGGCGGCGATCGCCGCGGTGGCCCGGGAACGGGACGTCCCGGTACTCGTCGACGGTGCACACGCGCCCGGGATGCTGCCGACGCCGGTGCAGAGCATCGACGCCGACTTCTGGATCGGCAACCTGCACAAGTGGGGCTACGCCCCCCGGGGTACCGCCGCGCTGGTGGTCGCGCCCCGCTGGCGTGACCGGATCGAACCGTTGGCCGTCTCCTGGGAGCAGGAGAGCGGCTTTCCCTCCCGGGTCGAATGGCAGGCGACACTCGACTACACCGCCTGGCTCGCCGCACCGGTCGGCGTGTTCACGCTTCGCACCCTCGGGCTGGATCGGGTGCGGGCACACAACGCCGAACTGGCCGCGTACGGGCAGCGGGTGGTCGGGACAGCTCTCCGGGTCGCGCCGGCCGACCTGCTCGACCCCGGCGGGCCGACGGTGTCGATGCGGATTCTTCCGCTGCCGGCCGGGGTCGCGACCACCTTTCCCGACGCGGTGGCGCTGCGCCATCGGATCAGCGACGAGCTGGGCGCCGAGGTCAACGTCAATCCCTGGCGTGGCCGGGGCTGGCTGCGACTCTCCGGTCAGGTCTACAACCGGGCGGAGGAGTACGACCGGCTCGCCGAGCGCCTGCCGGGCCTGCTCGGCAGGCTCTCCTGAACAACGGTCCGGATCGTGTCATCGCCCGACGGCACCGGCCGGAGGACCTGCTGTCACCGGTAGCAGGCGGACCCGGCCGAGGCCGAGCAACAGCAGGGGATCGAGGTACTCGTCGCCCCGGCGCAGCCCCCAGTGCAGGCAGGCCGACCCGGCGGACACGCAGCCCCGGTGGCCCGGCAGGAGTACGCCGAGCGGGTCTCCGGCCCGCACCTCGTCGCCGGTCGCCACCCCGGGCCGCACCGGCTCGTAGGTGGTGCGTAGCCCGTTGGGATGGGCGACGCTGACCAGCGGACGGCCGGCGACCGTCCCGGCGAAGTACACCACCCCCGGCCCGGCGGCCCGCACGGTGGCCCCGGACGGCGCGGCCAGGTCGACGCCCCGGTGCCCGGCCGCCCACGGTCGCGGCGGCGGGTCGAACCGGCGGACGACCGGCGGAACCCCGTCAAGCGGCCACCGGAACCTCCCGGGCACCGACACCAGCTGCGGCGGCGGCACCAGCACCGACACCGGCTGCGACGTCGACGGCGGCCGACGGGGCAGAGCAGCGACCAGGGCCGGGGTACCCGCGCCCCGGATCGACCTGTCGCTCGGTGCTGCCTCGACCGTGGGTGTCGGTGCCAGCGCCAGCAGCACTACCGGAAGCAGGAGCGCCGGTCCCGCGCCGGACCATCTTCTCGTCATGGTCGTGCAGCGTCGCGCCCCGCGCGGTCCCGCACAACGCCCCGACTCGCGGGCTGTGCACAACCAGCACGGCTGTGGAAAACCCCCACGTCCCACGATGATCTGCTATGCAATCTCGTGGCTCGCTCGGTTCCGTGCCGGACCACGGAATCGCGGTTCGTGGCTCGCGGCTCGTGACGGGCGAGCGTCCGCCCGTGAGCAGCGTCCCCCGTGAGCTGGGCGGCTTCGCCTCGGTTCATCCTGCTCGCCTAGGCTGGACGAGCGGAGGCGGTCCCCACCCGCCGCCGGGACGACGGAGGAGCGGAGCGGCGATGACCACAGTGGACGATGTGAGCCGGCCCTCCCGGGTTGCCGACCCCGACGAGGGCATCAGCATCGAGGAGCTGGGGCTCGCCGCGCGCAACCACGCGCTGCCGCTGGAAGCGCTCCGCTACGACGTCACCCCGGTGGGCCTGCACTACCTGCTCATCCACTACGACATTCCGGACCTGGATCCGGGCCGGCACCTGCTCACCGTCGACGGCCGGGTCGACCACCCGCTGACTCTCGATCTCGCCGCCCTGCGGGAGCGGCCGAGGGTGACCCGGCGGGTCACCCTGGAGTGTGCCGGTAACGGCCGGGCCCTGTTGACGCCGCGACCGGTCAGCCAGCCGTGGCTCTCCGAGGCGGTCGGCACCGCCGAATGGACCGGTACCCCGCTCGCTCCACTGCTGCGGGAGGCCGGGCTCGCCGAGGACGCCGTGGACGTGGTGTTCACCGGCGCCGACCACGGGGTGGAGCGCGGCGTCGAGCAGGACTACCAGCGTGGGCTGCCGCTGGCCGAGGCGTTGCGCGAGGAGGTGCTGCTGGCGTACGAGATGAACGGTCTCCCTCTGCTCCCACAGCATGGTGCCCCGCTGCGCCTGGTGGTGCCCGGCTGGTACGGCATGGCACACGTCAAGTGGCTGACCCGGATCACGGTGCTGGACCGGGAGTTCGACGGCTACCAGAACGCGGTGGCCTACCGGCTGCGCACCTCCGCGGACGACCCGGGCGTTCCGGTGACCCGGATCGAGCCCCGGGCCCTGGTCCAGCCGCCCGGCTTCCCGGACTTCATGTCCCGGACCCGGGTGCTACGCCCCGGACTGTGCACGCTGGAGGGCCGGGCCTGGTCGGGGCACGCTCCGGTGACCGCCGTCGAGGTGACCACGGACGGCGGGCAGAGCTGGGCCCCGGCCACCCTCGAACCGGGCACCGGGGCGGAGGAACCGGCGAGCGGATCCGCCCCGGGTTCGGCGGGGCAGCGGGAGTACGCCGCAGCTGAGCCGATCGTGGACGAGCACTGGGCGTGGCGCCGCTGGCGGTACGAGTGGCCGGCGACCCCGGGCCGGTACACGCTCGGCGCGCGGGCCACCGACGCGTCCGGGCGTACCCAGCCGGTCGAGCAGCCGTGGAACCGTGGTGGGTTCGCGAACAATCTGGTGCAGCGGGTGGAGGTCGTGGTCACCGAGGACCACTAGGCGGTCGACCCCGCCGGTCCTTTCCTGCGTCTGGCTACAGCTCCGGCTGCCGGATGGTCCGCCGTCAGGGGGCGGCGGTCAGCCGGCGGTTCCCGGGGCCATCGAAATGCCGGTGATCGTCAACCGCCGAATCCAGAATCAGCGGGAAGGGAGATGTCCGGCTTTTCGAGTTCTTCGACGTTGACATCCTTGAAGGTCATTACTCGGACATTTTTCACGAAGCGCGCTGGCCTATACATATCCCACACCCAGGCGTCGTGCATTTCCACCTCGAAGTAGACCTCGCCGTCGGAGTTGCGGACGTGCAGGTCAACCTGGTTCGCCAGATAGAACCGCCGCTCGGTCTCCACCACGTAGGAGAACTGGCGAACGATGTCGCGGTACTCCCGATAGAGCTGCAGCTCCATCTCGGTCTCGTACTTCTCGAGATCTTCCGCGCTCATCCCACTCCGCCTTCCATGGCCACATCTTCCCCCACCAACGTTGACGGCCGTAGCCGCTCGCCCAACGCCACGCCGACGGTACTCCCTGCCCGGCCCCCGTGCGCCATCGACTCGAACCCACCTAGCTGCGCCGGACGCCGGGACCGGGGCGGCCGACCCACCCGTCCGGAGACGGTTGCGACGTTGACGTACGAGAAGCGATGTTCCGGACACGGACCGTGACGTTCCAGTGCTGCGCTGTGCTCGGCGGTGATGTATCCCTTGTGTTCCGCGAAGCCGTACCCGGGGTACTGGTCGTGCAACTCCACCATGATCCGGTCTCGGGTGACCTTGGCCAGCACGCTCGCCGCCGCCACACAGGCGGCGACCTGGTCACCCTTCCAGACCGCCAGCCCCGGCACGCCCAGCCCGTCCACCCCGAAGCCGTCGGTCAGCACGTAGTCCGGCAGCACGGGGAGGGAGGCCAGCGCCCGGCGCATCGCCGCCAGGTTGCACACGTGCACCCCCCGGGCGTCCACCTCCGCGGCCGGGATGACCACCACCGCGTAGGCCAAGGCCCGGGCCACCACCTCGGCGTAGATCCGCTCCCGGGTGGCCGGGGTGAGCAGCTTCGAGTCGGCGAGCCCTTCGATCTCGCCGCGCCGGCCCTCCGGCAGCACCGCCGCAGCGGCCACCAGCGGGCCGGCACAGGCTCCCCGACCGGCCTCGTCGGCCCCGGCGACCTGTGGGAAGCCGCGTCGCCGCAGCGCGCGCTCCATGGCGTAGATGCCGCCCTCGCGGCGGATCACGGTACGGGGTGGGGTCAGCACCACTACTCGCTCTCCAGCGCCCGGCGCAACAGCTCGGGCAGGTCGGTCGGATAGAACCGTTCCGTCGTCCGCTCCAGTTCCCCGATCGCCCACCAGTGGTGGGTGTCGATCGTGGCCTGCTCGACCGCGTCGAACCCGGCCGTGTCCACCGCCCAGGCCGCGACCCGGACGAGGAAGAAGTGCTGCTCCTGCCGGTACCACTGGCCAGCGAAACTGAACTCGGTGGTCTCCTGCCAGATCGGCTCGCCGAAGTCGGTCGGCCCCAGCCGCAGGCCGGTCTCCTCGGCCAGCTCGCGGGCGGCTCCCGCCGCCGGGGTCTCGCCGGAGTCCAGGCCGCCGCCGGGGGTGAACCAGTAGCGGTGTTCGGGGCGGGCCGGATCCCAACCGTGGAACAGCAGCACCCGACCGTCGGCGTCGACCAGGAGCACCCGGGCGGCCTGGCGGGGGCTGAACACGGTCACCCGGTCAGCCTAACCGCGTCCGCGTCCGGCCCGCCGCCGGCCGCGCGCCGACCGCGACGCCTCAGCCCTGCGGGTTGGGAATCGCGCCGTAGGAATCGGGTACGGAGAGCCAGGTGGCCCGGCCGACCGGCCAGAAGACGGTGAAGGCCCGCCCCACCACCGAGCCCTCCGGGATCGTCGCCACCTGGATGTCCTTGCGGCTCTGCTGCCAGTGCTCCAGCGAGTCACCGGATGCGGATCGATGATCACCCATCACCCAGAGTCGCCCCTCCGGGACGGTGATGTCGAACTCCTCGTCGGCCGCCGGGTCCTGCACCCCGTTCTCGGTGAAGATGTACGGCTCGTCCAGCGACTGACCGTTGATCATCAGTCGGTCCTCGGCGTCGCAGCAGACCACCCGGTCGCCGCCGACTCCGATCACCCGCTTGATGAAGTCCTCACCCTCGGGTTTGCCTGTCCACTCGGTGGGTGCCTTGAACACGATGATCTCGCCCCGATGCGGTGCGCGGAAATCGTAGACCAGCTTGTTGACGAGCACCCGGTCGTAGATGTCGAGCGTGTGCTCCATCGACGGCGACGGGATGTAGAAGGTCTGTAGCACGAACGCCCGGACCAGCACCGCGACCAGCACAGCCACGCCCACCAGGATGGGCAGCTCCCGCCAGAACGAACTGCGGGGCTTGGACTTGTCGGTCTGCTCGTCAATCACTGGTGGAGCCTACGATGCCGGGTCCGGCGAGAGCGCCGGGAACGCGCGGTAACGAGCAGAGAGCCCAAGATTGGCATAGCAATTGCCATTTCTCCCGTGTCTGCGCTGTTTTGCGGACTGTCGGTGGGCGCCTCTCCGGGGGCGGGAGCCGCCACCGGTTTCGGCAGTTTGTCGAAGGTGTCCGGCACCGGCAGCGAACTCCAGTGCCCGAACGGCCAGACGACGACGAAGGCCCGGCCGATCACGTTTTCGATCGGTACCGGGCCCTGGCAGCGCGCGTCCTGCGACACCAGTCGGTGATCGCCCATCACGAAGATCTGGCCGGCCGGAACCACCACCTCGTCGAAGCGCCGCGACCGGCATTCCTGGCGGTTGGGCGGTACGTCCAGTGGGGAGTTCTCCAGCACGTACGGCTCGTCGATCGGGGCACCGTTGACGGTCACCCGACCCTGGTCGTCGCAGCACTGCACCCGGTCGCCGGGCAGCCCCACCACGCGCTTGATGAAGTCCTTCTCGCCGGGGCGGCTCACTCCGACCAGGTCTCCGATGGTGCGGCCGAGCTTGGCCACGAACCCCGGATCGGCCTGCTCGCGGACCTCGGGCGCCCAGGCCGCCGTACCCCGGAACACCACGATCTCGCCCCGGTCCGGATCGCGGACGTCGTAGACGATCTTGTTGACCAGGACCCGGTCGCCGATCAGCAGAGTGTCCTCCATGGACCCCGAGGGGATGAAGAACGCCTGGAGCAGGAAGGTCCGGATCAGGACCGCGAGGCAGAACGCCACGATCAGCAGTAGCGGAAGCTCCTGCCACAGTGGCATCTGCTTACGCGTACGGCGGGATCGGCGGGGCCGACGACGCCACGGTTCGACATCGTCCTCGTCGTCCACCCTACGCACCACGCAACTCCCCGGTCCCGAGATACAGCGCCATCACCCACTGGTCGGCGACGGGCACCGCGAGCCGAAGCGCGGGGTGAACGGGCGACCCCGGCAGTCGCCGGGGTCGCCGCGTCTCGCGTCTGCCCGTGCGGCAAGCGTAGTCGGCGTTCGCCGGCTCGGCACCCCACGATCGACGTCGGCGCGGTCAGCGGGAGGTCAGCCGACCCGCTTCTCGCGCTTCTCCTTGATCTTGGCCTTCTTGCCGCGCAGCTCACGGAGGTAGTAGAGCTTGGCCCGGCGCACGTCACCCCGGACCATCACTTCGATCCGGTCGATACCCGGGCTGTTGATCGGGTACGTCCGCTCCACCCCGACCCCGAAGCTGATCTTGCGTACGGTGAAGGTCTCCCGCAGGCCCGCTCCGTGGCGCCGGATGACGACACCCTCGAAGACCTGGACCCGGGACCGGCTGCCCTCGATGACTCGGGCGTGCACCTTGACGGTGTCACCGGCACGGAAATTGGGCACGTCGGTCCGCTGCGACTGGGCGTCGAGGGCGTCCAGGGTGTTCATCGCTGCATCCTTGAAGACTCACGGCGCACCGGGCGTCGGCACGCGGATGGGTGATTCTGATCTCCACGGCGGGGCCCGGCACGGCAACCCCGGCGGAGATCCTCGCAGCCGTCCGTGGCACGGGCGACTGCGGCAACCCCCCTACTTTGCCATATCGCCGGCCGGAGGCTGAAATCCGGCCCCGGCCAGGGCGGCGACGTCCCGTTTGTCCAACTGCTCGGCCGGCAGTGCGGCGAGCATGTCCGGCCGGCGCCGGGCCGTCCGGACCAGTGCCTGGTCCCGCCGCCACCGGGCGATCCGGCCGTGGTCACCCGAGCGCAGGATCTCGGGTACGTCCTGCCCGCGCCAACTCGGCGGCTTGGTGTAGACCGGCGCCTCCAGCAGGCCGTGCGCGTGCGACTCCTCGGCGAGCGAGTCGGCGTTGCCGAGCACCCCGGGGAGCAGGCGGGTCACCGCCTCCATGATCACCAGGACCGCGACCTCGCCGCCGAAGAGCACGTAGTCGCCGAGCGAGACCTCGGTCACCGGCATCCGGGTGCCGGCGTGTTCGAGTACCCGCTGGTCGATCCCCTCGTACCGGCCACAGGCGAAGACGAGGTGGGACTCGGCGGCCAGCTCGTGCGCCATCGCCTGGCTGAACGGGATCCCGGCCGGGGTGGGCACCACCAGTCGGCTGCCGGACTCCCGACCGGGCGGCACCAGGGCGTCCAGCGCCTCACCCCAGGGCTCGGGTCGCATCACCATGCCGGGCCCGCCGCCGTACGGGGTGTCGTCGACCGTACGGTGCACGTCGTGGGTCCAGGTCCGCAGGTCGTGCACACTCACGTCGAGTACGCCGGCCGCGCGGGCCCGCCCGATCAGCGAGAGCCCCAACGGGGCCAGGTACTCGGGAAAGATCGACACCACGTCGACGCGCATGTAAGGAAGGGCCCCCTCTTATCGCATTCTGTATAGGAAGGGGCCCTTCCTAACAGAACTCGCCGCTCAGAGATCCAGCAGCCCCGGCGGTGCGTCCACCACCACCCGGCCGGCGGCCAGGTCCACCTCGGGAACGATCGCCTTGACGAACGGGATCAACGCGGTCCGCCCCTCGGGGCGGCGCAGCACCAGCAGGTCCGAGGCGGGGGCGTGGTCGATCCGGGCCACCTCGCCGAGCGGCTCACCGGCCGGCGTGACCACCGCCAGACCCACCAGTTGGTGGTCGTTGAACTCGTCCGGGTCGGCCGGGGCCGGCAGCCCGGCGCTGTCGACCCAGAGCAGGGTGCCGCGCAGCGCCTCGGCGACGTCACGGTCGTAGACGCCGTCGAAGGTGACCAGCAGCTTGCCCTGGTGCCAGCGGATGGCCTCGACGGTCAACTGCTCGGGCACCCGGACCAGGTCGCCGTGCTCGGTGACCGGGGCGGGTGCGGCCGGGCCGGTGCCGGAGGCCGCCGCCGGGTCGGTGCGCAACACCGCCCCGGCAGCGAACCGTGCCTCGGGATCGTCGGTCCGCACCTCCACGGTCACCTCACCGCGAATGCCGTGCGGACGGCCGATCCGGCCGACGATCAGGAGCATCGGGATCCGCGGATCAGTACGAGTCGACGATGTCGACGCGTACCCCACGACCACCGATCGACCCGATCACCTGGCGCAGCGCCTTCGCGGTGCGGCCGGAGCGGCCGATCACCGTACCCAGGTCCTCGGGGTGCACCCGCACCTCCAGGCGCTTGCCGCGCCGGGAGTCGACCATCCGGACCCGTACGTCGTCCGGGTGGTCGACGATGCCCTTGACCAGGTGTTCGAGCGCCGGCCGGAGCGCCACGTCAGGCCTGCTCGCCGGAGCCCGCACCGGCCTGCTCCTCGGTCTTGGGTGCCTCGGCGGGTGCCGCCTTCGCCTCGGCGGGTGCCGCCTTCGCCTCGGTGGGTGCCGCCTTCGCCTCGGCGGGCGCCGCCTTGGCCGCCTTCTTCGCCGGCTTGGCCGACTCGGTCAGCCCGGCCGCCGCCTTCGCCTCGGCCTCGTAGGCCGCCGTGCGGTCGGCCCGCTCCGGCGCCACCAGCAGCGGCGGCGGGGCCGGCAGGCCCTTGAACTTCTGCCAGTCGCCGGTCTTCTCCAGCAGGCGCTGGACGGCCTCACTCGGCTGGGCGCCGACAGAGAGCCAGTACTGCACCCGGTCCGACTTGACCTCGATCACCGAAGGGTGCTCCTTCGGCTGGTAGATCCCGACGAACTCGATCGCCCGACCGTCACGCTTGGTGCGCGAGTCGGCGACGACGATGCGGTATTGCGGGTTGCGGATCTTACCCATCCGCAGGAGCCGGATCTTTACGGCCACAGTGTGTTCGCTCCTGTTGCGATTCTCACCGTCCCGGACACGGGCGGTGCGCGGGTGAGAGCCGACCGGCACAGTGGGGTTGAGCCGGAGACTGCTCGATGGACTGGCGACACGCCCGGGTTAGAGGGCGCCGGACGCGCGCCGGATACCAGCGACCCATTCTGCCAGACCCGACCGGAGAACCTCACACCGGCCGGCGAACTCGCCGACGGCCTCGCCGGCAGGGCAGGCGCTGGCGGTCACGGCGGGCCGCCAGGAAGGGGCCCCGCTGCGACAGAAAGCTCTGTGCGAGGGCCCTTCCCGACACCTGGCCCGGCCGGTACGCCCGGCGCGGACCCTGATCATCCGGCCGGGCCGTGATCCGGCACAGACCTTGATCATCCGGCCGACGTCCGCCGACAGAACAGCCGTACCGCGGACCTGATCCGGCTGTACCGGCCCTTCCTGGCTCGTACCGCCGCCGCTCAGCCCTTCACGGCGCCCTGGAGGCCGCCGACGATCTGCTTCTCGGCGAAGGTGAAGAAGAGCAGTGCGGGCAGCATCGCCAGCGAGGTGAAGGCGAGAATTCCCGCCGTGTCGGAGGTGTACTGGCTTGAGAAGTTCTGCACGCCGAGTGGCAGGGTGTGCAGACTGACGTCGCCGAGCACCAGCAGCGGCAGCAGGAACGCGTTCCAGCTCGCCACGAACGCGAGGATCCCGACCGTCACCAGCGCGGGCCGGGACAGCGGCAGCACGATCAGCCAGAGGAAGCCGAGCCGGCCCGTACCGTCGATCGCGGCGGCGTCCTCCAACTCGCGCGGGATGGCGGCGAGGAAGGGACGCAGGATCACGATCGTGAGCGGCAACGCGAAGGCGATCTGCGGGAGGATCACCGCGTAGTAGGAGTTGATCAGGTTCAGGTCGCGCAGCATCAGGTAGAGCGGCAGGATCGCCGCCCCGGCCGGGAAGAGCAGGCCGAGGGTGAAGAAGGTGTAGAGCGCCTCGCGCCCGCGGAAGGTGTACCGGGCGAGCACGAACGCGGCGCAGACACCGAGCACCACGACGCCGAGCGTCGTACCCAGGGCGATCACCGCGCTGTTGAAGGCCTGGCCCCAGAAGTCGCTCTGGGTCAGCACCCTGGCGTAGTTGTCGAAGACCCACGGGTCGGGCAGCCCGGCCGGGTTCGCGACGATCTGCGGGGTGGTACGGAATCCGCCGACGATCACGTAGACGACCGGGGCGATCGACACGGCCGCGACCGCGAGCGCCAGCGCGTAGGTGAGCGGGTTGCCCCAGGACACCGGTCGGCGCTTGGACGGTGGGGGCAGGACAGCGTTCGCGGCCACGGTCAGTTCACCCTTCTGGTGATGGCACCCTGGATGTCACGGCGCAGGAGGAAACGCTGGAACAGCAGCGCCGCGACGAAGGAGATGACGAAGAGGATCACGGCCACCGCGTTGCCGTAGCCCCACAGTCGGGCGAAGAAGCCGTTGTCGACCATGTAGGTCGCCATCGTTGCCGACGCGCCGAGCGACCGGACCGAGGAGACCGAGGTCACCCAGATCACGTCGAAGACCTGCAACGAGCCGATCATCGACAGGAACATCCAGATCCGGATCGTCGGGCCGAGCAGCGGAAGTGTGATGTGCCGCTGCACCTGCCACCAGCTCGCGCCGTCGATCGCGGCGGCCTCGGTCAGCTCGTGCGGCACGTTCGACAGGCCGGCGAGCAGCAGGATGATGGCGAAGCCGACGTACTTCCAGGTGAGGACGAAGAGCAGCGTCCAGATCACGATGTCGAGGTCGGCCAGCCACGCCTGCACCAGGCTGCCGAGTCCCAGCGACCGCAGCAGCGCGTCGACGGTCCCGCCGTCGGTGAGGATCAGCTTCCACATGATGCCGACGGTGACCTCGGCGAGCACGTAGGGCACGAAGACCAGCAGGCGGAAGACGGTGCGGCCCCGGAAGCGACGGTTGAGCAACAGCGCCACGCCGAGCGCGATGGGGCCCTGGATCAGCAACGACCCGACCACGATGATGGCGTTGTTGCGCAGCGCGTCGAGGAAGATCGGGTCCTCGAAGGCGAGGATGTAGTTGTCGAACCCGACGAAGTCGGTGGGCGGTCCGACCCCACGCCAGCGGAAGAGGCTGTAGTAGACCGCGAACCCCATCGGCACCAGCACGAACATCACGTAGACGATGACCGCCGGCGTGGTGAGCCCGATGATCTCGTACCACTTACGTCGGTTCTCGGCCCCGCGCGAGGATCTCTGTCTCCGGGCGGGCCGGACACCCGCCGGCGGCGCGGACGCGCCGCCGGCGGGGTTCAGGGTTGAGTTGGTGGAGGTCACTTTCGTGCGGCCGCCTTCATAGCCTCGACGACCTTCTCAGGGGTGCCGCTGCCGGCGAAGATGGCGACGATCGCGTCGTTCATCGCGTTGCCGACGGTGCTGCCGAAGGCCGTGTCCAGCCAGAGCTGCACGTAGGTGGCGTTGGAGGTGGCCTCGAGGATGGACTTCAGGGCGGGGTCCGCGACGCCGCCCTCGGCGCCCTTGGCGACAGGCAGGCCGGTGCCGGTCTCGGCGTAGGCCTTCTGCACCTCGGGGCTGACGATGTACTTGAGGAACTCGACGCACTCGGCCGGAGCGTTCTTGGCGCAGGAGAACCCGTCACCACCGCCGAGGGCGGCCTTCGGGTCGCCCGCCGAACCGCTGATCGCCGGTACCGGGAACCAGCCGAGGAACTTGGCCAGCGCCGCCTTGTCCTCCGCGACGGTCTCCAGGGTGCCCTTGTTCCAGTCACCCATGAGTTCCATCGCGGCCTTGCCGTTGGCGAGCAGGCCGTTGGCGCTGGTCGGGTCGTTCTGGCCCGGGGTGGCGATGAAGTTGGGCTGGAACGGGTTGGTGCCGATGAAGGTCTTCAGGTCCGCGCCGGCCTTCACGAAGCACGGGTCGTCGAAGACGGTCTCTTTGGAGGCCTTCTTCAGGGTGTCGACCGAGCAGGCGCGCATCGCGAAGTTGTACCACCAGTGCGCGGCGGGCCACTTGTCACCGGCGCCGAGGGCGATCGGGATGACGTTGATCGCCTTGAGCTTGGTGACCGCGTCGTTGAGCTCGTCGAACGTGGTCGGCGGGGCGGTGATGCCCGCCCGCGCGAACATGTCCTTGTTGTACCAGATGCCCTCGATGCCCATCCGGTACGGCAGGCCGTACTGCTTGCCGTCCACGGCCCAGATCTCGGCCGCGCTGCCGATGTTCTCGATCTCAGCCTTGGCCGACTCGGTGATGTCCTTGAGGTAGTCGGCCTCCACCTGCTCGCGCATCTCGCCGCCGCCCCACGCGTTGAAGATGTCCGGCGGGTCGGTGGTGAGCAGGGCGGCGGGGAGCCGGGTGCGCTGGAGCTGGTTGGTCTCGATCGCCTCGATCTCGATCTTGACGGTCGGGTGCAGCGCGGAGAAGTCCTTGGCGACCTTCTCCCAGTAAGTCTTGCCGGGACCGTCCTGTGAGGCGTTGTGCCACCAGGTCAGGGTGACCGGGTTCTTGTAGAGTTCCTCTTCAGCGGGCTCTTCGCTCTCGCCGCCGCCACATCCGGCAGCAAGGAGTGCGCTGGTCGTAAGCAGCGCCAGGACGGTGCCCGCGCGGCCTTTCATCGCCATCGAATGTCTCCTCGACTAGTCAGTCGCGGTACTCAACCTGAACGGGGAGTTTTACAGCCGCGTAACGCGGTGTCAACCGTTGTCGATAACGGTTTCGACTCCCCTGTCGTGGGGTCCTGGCAGACCTCTATCATCGTCGGCGTGGCGTTTCCGCAGCGCGTCAAGATGTCGGACGTGGCCCGTACGGCCGGCGTCTCCGTCGCGACGGTATCCAAGGTGGTCAATGGCAGGTACGGCGTGGCCCAGGCGACCGTCGAGCGCGTCCAGCAGGTCATCCACCAGCTCGGGTACGAGGCCAGCCTCGGGGCGCAGAGCCTGCGCAGCCACCGCACCAACGTGCTCGGCATCCTGGTCGCCGAGTTCGAACCGTTCTCGACCGAGCTGCTCAAGGGGGCGTCCCGGGAGGTCGCCGGCACCGGCTACCAACTGCTGGCCTACTCCGGCGGCGACGGCGACCACACGGCCATCGGCTGGGAGCGGCGGTCGCTGGCCCGGCTCTCCGGAACCCTGATCGACGGAGCGGTGATCGTCACCCCGACCGTTGTCGAGACCAACCAGGGCTTCCACGTCGTGGCCGTCGACCCGCACACCGGCCCCTCCGGCCTGCCCACCGTCGACTCCGACAACTTCGCCGGCGCCGTGCTCGCGACGAACTACCTGCTGTCGCTCGGTCACCGTCGCATCGGGCACATCAGTGGACGCTACGACCTCGAGTCGGCCCGGCTGCGCGAGGCCGGGTTCCGCAAGGCGATGGCCGACGCCGGCGTACCGGTGGACGAGCGGTTGGTGCGGGTCGGCGGGTTCCGGATCGAGAGCGCCGCCGGTACCGCCGCCGAACTGCTCGCCCTTCCCGACCGGCCGACCGCGGTCTTCGCCGGTAACGACCTCTCCGCGATTTCCACCCTCGACGTCGCCCAGAGCATGGGACTGCGGGTGCCCGACGACCTGTCGGTGATCGGTTTCGACAACGTACCGGAGTCGGCCCTGGTCAACCCGCCCCTGACGACGATCATGCAGCCCCTGCAACGGATGGGCGCGGAGGCGTTGCGCCTGCTCATCGACCTGATCAGCGGCGTCGAACGCGACACGCACATCCGGCTACCCACCGAACTGGTCGTCCGGGCGTCCTGCCGCCCCTACGGCGCCGGCCAGCAGACCGACCTGCCGCTGCCCGCCACCGTCACCCCGACCGGCGACTGACTCCCGTCGCCGCTCGGCGCACCCTCTCCCGCCCCCGGCGCTCTGCGCACCCTCCCCCGCCCAGGATGCTCGGCCCGGACCGGGTCAGCGCACCGGCGGGCGGTCCCAGCCGGGTGGCAGATCCGGCGAGGTCCAGGCCGGATCGGGGACGAAGTCGCACCAGGTGCCGTCGAACGGGAACTGCGCCGCCTCGGCAATCTTGATCACCCGCTCCCCCTCGGCCCGTACCGCAGCCGGGTCCGGCACCCAGTAGTGCTCCGGGAAGGCGAGCCGCTCGGCGAACTCCTCCTCGTCCTTCCACTCCCAGGTGTGGTCCGGCCAGACCACCACGTCGAGGTCCTGGTCCACCATGTCGACCCCGGCCAGGTCGCCGTCGTCCCAGCGGATGCCGTGTTCCTCCAGATTGACGTACCAGTTGACGAACCGCTCCGAGGCGTCCCGGAAGAACCAGACCGAGTGGTCGGCCCCGGCCGGCAGGAACTTCAGCACCGGCGGGCCGTGCCAGGTGCCGACGTGCAGCCGGTAGTCCGAGCCGACCCACTCGGAGAACGGCAGCGCCCGCATCCCCCGGCCGTCCGCGGTGACCTCGCTGGCCACCCGGGAGTCCCGGGCGATCCAGAGCAGCAGGCCACGGTCGTCGTCGCTCACCACCCGGGCCGAACGGACCCAACCGATCCGGCCCCGCCGCACGTTGCGGTGCACGATGACACGGCCCGGCGCGAAGCGCATGCTGATCCCGGTCCGGCCGGGTCAGTAGGAGCGGGCGAGGATGGCGGTCAGCTCCGGCTCGTCCTCCGAGTCCGGCACCGAGCCGTCGGCCCGACGCAGGCAGCGGACGGTCACGCCCTTGGCGTTCGCCTCCGCCTCCCCCTCGGCACCAACGGCCGACCAGGGCACCCGGGCGAAGCCGGTGCCGGCCGCCTCGATCGCCTCGGCCAGCGAGTCCACCGAGAAGGTGTGCGACTTCCGCCGGGCCAGCGCCTCGTCGTAGAGCGCCTTCTGGTCGGCGTCGAGCGCGGCGAGCACCCCGGCCACCACGTCCGGCACCGGGACCGGAGTCTTGGCGCCGGTGGTCCGGCGGACCAGCACCGCGTTGCCGGCGGCGAGGTCGCGGGGACCGAGCTCGACGCGTACCGGATAGCCCTTGAGCTCGGCGTCGACGGCCCGGCGGCCGAACGGGGTGTCCACCCGGTCGTCGAGGGCGACCCGGACCCCGGCGTCGCGCAGCGCGTCGCAGAGCTTCGCGGCGGCCTCGGCGACGCCGTCGCCGGCCTTCACCACCATCACGTACGCCTGCACCGGCGCCAGCTTCGGCGGCACCCGCAGCCCGTTGTCGTCGCCGTGGCACATGATCAACCCGCCGAGCATCCGGGTCGAGCTGCCCCAGGAGGTGGTCCAGGCGTGCTCGACGCTGCGCTCGGCAGAGGTGTAGGTGATGTCGAAGGCGCGGGCGAAATTCTGCCCCAGCTCGTGCGAGGTGCCCATCTGGAGCGCCTTGCCATCACCCATCATGCCTTCGAGGGTGTAGGTGCGGGTGGCACCGGCGAAGCGTTCCCGGGCGGTCTTCAACCCGACCAGCACCGGGATGCCGAGCACCCCGACCATGAAGTCCTCGTAGACCTCGTGCAGGATCTTCCGGGCGTACGCCCGCGCGTCGGCCTCGTCGGCGTGCGCGGTGTGCCCCTCCTGCCAGAGGAACTCGCTGGTCCGCAGGAAGATCCGGGGCCGCAGCTCCCAGCGCACCACGTTGGCCCACTGGTTGAGCAGCAGCGGCAGGTCCCGGTAGGAGTCGACCCACTTCGCCATGAACTCGCCGATCACCGTCTCGCTGGTCGGCCGGACCACCACCGGCTCGGCTAGCTGCTTGCCACCACCGTGGGTGACCACCGCCAGCTCGGGCGAGAAGCCCTCGACGTGCTGCGCCTCGCGACGCAGGTAGCTTTCCGGGATGAAGAGCGGAAAGTACGCGTTCTCGGCGCCGGCCAGCTTGATCCGGGCGTCCATCTCGGCCTGCATGCGCTCCCAGATGGCGTAGCCGGCCGGTCGGATGACCATGGTCCCCCGCACCGGGCCGTTGTCGGCGAGCTGCGCCTTGGCGATCAGGTCCTGGTACCAGCGGGGGAAGTCCTCCGCACGGGGAGTGAGCACGCGTGCCATGAGGGCACATCCTATGCGTCCACCCCGAAGCCGACACGCGCGGGCCGGGGAAAGGAAGGGCCCCTTGTTATCGCTTTCTGTTGTAGAAGGGCCCCCGCCTAACAACCCTGCGGGGCGGCTCGGGGCGACATCGGGGACGGTCAGCGCACCACCCGGCCGCGCAGCACGATGCGCTGCGGTGCGCGTACGACCCGCAGGTCGGTCCGGGGGTCGGTGGGGTAGACCACCAGGTCGGCGAGGCCTCCCTCGACCAGGCCGGGGAAGCCGAGCCAGGCCCGGGCCCGCCAGGAGGCGGCGGCCAGCACGTCGACGCTGGACATGCCGGCCCGCTCGTGCAGCAGCAACATCTCCTCGGCGGCCAGCCCGTGGTCGATCCCGCCGCCCGCGTCGGTGCCGACGTAGATCGGCACCCCTGCCTCGTACGCCGCGCCGACCACGGCTGGGAAATTGTCGCGGAGCGCGAGCATGTGCTTGGCGTACCCGGGGAACTTCGCGGCGGCCCGCTCGGCGATCTCGCCGAAGGTGTCGATGTTGATCATCGTGGGTACCAGGGCGGTGCCGCGCCGGGCCATCTCGTCGACGAGGTCGACGCTCAGCCCCGTGCCGTGCTCCACCGAGTCGACCCCGGCCCGGACCATCAGCTCGACACCGACCTCGGAGAAGGTGTGCACCGCGGCCCGCGCCCCGGCCGCATGCGCGGCGGCCACCGCGGCGGCCACGGTCTCCGGATCCCAGGAGGGCGCCAGGTCGCCGACGTTCCGGTCGATCCAGTCGCCGACCAGCTTGACCCAGCCGTTGCCGGCCCGGGCCTGCTCGGTCACCGCCGCCGGCACGTCGGCGGGTTCCACCTCGACCGCGATGCCCCGCAGGTACCGCTTCGGCGGCGCGACGTGCCGCCCGGCGCGGGCCAGTCGGGGCAGGTCCGGCTCGTCCTCCAATTCCGGGTACGGGAACGGCGAGCCGGCGTCCCGGATCGCCAGTACCCCGGCGTCCCGGTCGATCCGGGCCAGCTCGCGGGCCTGGTCCAGCGAGGTGATCGGCACCGACCCGGGAGCGATGCCCGGGTGGCAGTGCGCGTCGACCAGACCGGGCAGCACGAAGCCGCCGTCTGCCACCGTCACCGCTCCGGGAACCGGGGTGAAGGTGACCCGGTCACCGACCAGCCACAGGTCGCGGACCTCATCGTCCGGGAGTACGACCCCTCGTACGTGCAGCGCCATGCGCACATTCCTACCCGATCGAGGACGGCCCACCCGCCGCACCCCGGCCCGCCCCGCCGAGGCTCACCTCCGAACCGGAACCTATGCCTCGGCGCGCCCGCGCAGCCCGGCCCAGCGAGCGGTCAGCGCCGGCAGGTCGACAGTCACCTTCCACGGCCGCTCCGTGCCGAAGATGTCGTCGGTGTGCACGGCCGGCTCGTACTCGCCGGACGGCCCGAGTACGAACTCGGTGAGCGTAATCCGTTCGTGCAGCGGGTCGACCACCCAGTAGGTCGGCACCCCGGCGTGGGCGTAGACCCGGGCCTTGGCGTACATGTCCCGGAAGGACGACGGACATCGTGTCCGTCGACGTCACTTCTCGTCCGGACGCTTGCCGAGCTTGTTGAAGTCGAGCTTCGGCAGCTTGAACCCGGGCGGCAGGCCCTGACCGCCCTGCAACGCGTTCGGGTCGAGCCCCGGCGGCAACTGCGGCATGCCGCCCGGGAAGCCACCGGCCGGGCCGCCGACCCGGGGCCGGCCGCCACCCTTGGTGCCCTTGCGCTTGTTCTTCGGCGACTTGGTCGCCTTGCGCCGGCCGCCGGGCAGGCCCATCATGCCGCCCATCTGCTTCATCATCTTCTGCGCCTCGGCGAAGCGGTTGAGCAGCTGGTTCACGTCCATCACGGTGACGCCGGAGCCGTTCGCGATCCGGGCCCGCCGGGAACCGTTGATGATCTTCGGGTTGGTGCGCTCGCCGGGGGTCATCGACCGGATGATCGCGGTGACCTTGTCGAAGTGCTTGTCGTCGACCTCGGCCAGCTGGTCCTTCATCTGCCCCATCCCGGGCATCATGGCCAGGACGTTGGCGATCGGACCCATCCGGCGTACCGCGATGAGCTGGTCGAGGAAGTCCTCCAGGGTGAACTGCTCGCCGCCCATCAGCTTGGCGGTCATCTTCTCTTTCTGATCGGCGTCGAAGGCCTGCTCGGCCTGCTCGATCAGCGTGAGCACGTCACCCATGCCGAGGATCCGGCTCGCCATCCGGTCCGGGTGGAAGACGTCGAAGTCGGTCAGCTTCTCGCCGGTGGAGGCGAAGAGGATCGGCTGACCGGTGACCTGGCGTACCGAGAGCGCCGCACCACCACGCGCGTCACCGTCGAGCTTGGAGAGGACCACACCGGTGATCCCGACACCGTCCCGGAACGCCTCGGCGGTGCGTACCGCGTCCTGACCGACCATCGCGTCGATCACGAAGATGACCTCGTCCGGGTTGACCGCGTCCCGGATCGCGGCGGCCTGCGCCATCATCTCGGCGTCGATGCCGAGCCGGCCGGCGGTGTCGACGATGACGATGTCCCGGGCGGCCCGCCGGGCGTGCTCGATCGACGCGTTGGCGACCTGGACCGGGTCGCCGACCCCGTTGCCGGGCTCCGGCGCGAAGACCTCGACCCCGGCCCTGCCACCGAGCACCTGCAACTGGTTGACCGCGTTGGGTCGCTGGAGGTCGGCGGCGACCAGCAGCGGCTGGTGCCCCTGCCCCTTCAGCCAGCCGGCCAGCTTGCCGGCGAGGGTCGTCTTACCGGAACCCTGCAGACCGGCCAGCATGATCACGGTCGGCGGCTGCTTGGCGAACTGCAACCGGCGACTCTCGCCGCCCAGCACCGCGACGAGTTCCTCGTGGACGATCTTGATTACCTGCTGGGCCGGGTTGAGCGCCTGGGAGACCTCGGCACCCCGGGCCCGCTCCTTCACACTGGCGATGAAGGACTTGACCACGGGCAGGGCGACGTCCGCCTCCAGCAGCGCCAGCCGGATCTCCCGGGCGGTGGCGTCGATGTCGGCGTCGGTGAGGCGACCCTTGCCACGCAGCTTGGTGAAGATCCCGGACAGGCGGTCACTCAAAGTGTCAAACACGGCGCAGCATCCCGTTTGTCGTATTTACCCGAGCATGGCGTGGCCGAGGCACGGGTGCCCGGCCACCGCAAGGGTAGCCGCCCGCATCCCCCGCCGCTTCCGCCCCGCCCGACCCGGAGGGCCGGCGGCGGGCGCACAACCGGGGCAGCTCGACAGTCTGCCGGGACGGCCATCCTCGCCCGGCTGCCGAGCCACGCGGGACGACCGTCCATCGCCCGGCCGAGGTGCCGCGCCCGGCCGTGCCGGGCGGTCAGGGCTCGACCAGGCCGGACTGGTAGGCGTACACCACCAACTGGGCCCGGTCCCGGGCGCCGAGCTTGACCATTGCCCGGCTGACGTGGGTACGCGCCGTCGCCGGGCTGACCAGCAGCCGGCTGCCGATCTCGTCGTTGCTCAGCCCCTCGCCGACCAGCCCGACGACCTGCCGCTCCCGCTCGGTCAGCGTGTCCAACCGGGGATGCGGCCGGAGCACCCGGGACGGCCGGGTGGCGAACTCCCGGACCACCCGCCGGGTCACCGACGGGGAGAGCAGCGCCTCGCCGCTGGCGACCAGCCGGATGGCCCGGAGCAGCTCGACCGGCCTGGTGTCCTTGGTCAGGAAACCGCTGGCACCGTACCGGAGCGCCTCGAAGACGTACGCGTCGAGTTCGAAGGTGGTCAGCACCACCACCCGGGTACCGGCCAGTTCCGGGTCGGCGACGATCCGCCGGGTCGCCTCGATGCCGTCGATCCCGGGCATCCGGACGTCCATCAGCACCACGTCGGGGCGTTCCCGCCGGGTCACCGCCAGCGCGTCCAGCCCGTCCGCCGCCTCACCGACCACCCGCAGGTCCGACTCGCTCTCCACCAGGGCGCGCAGCCCCAGCCGGACCAGGTCCTGGTCGTCCGCGATCAGTACCCCGATCGGCGCGCTCCGCCCGGTCATCCCAGCCTCCTCCGCGGTCATCTCTGCCCTCCCCCGGTCACTCAGGCGTCACCCGGCCACTCCCGCCTCCGCCGGTCAGTCCCACGTCCGCAGGGGCAGTCGGGCGAAGACCCGGAACCCGCCGGCCGGACGCGGCCCGACCTCCAGCGCGCCGCCGAGCGCACCGACCCGCTCCCGCATCCCGGTCAGCCCGTGCCCCTCCCCCGGACCGGCCGCCCCCGAACCGCCGTGCCCGGTGTCGACCACCTCAACGGTCACCTCGTCCGGCAGGTACCCGATCCGGACCGTCGCGGCGGCGGTGCCGGCGTGCCGCAGCACATTGGTCAGCGACTCCTGCACCACCCGGTACGCGGCCAGGTCGACCGCCAGCGGCAGGGGCCGGCGGTCGCCGTCGTACTCCAAGGTCACCGGCAGTCCGGTCTGGCGCAGCCGGCCGGTGAGCGCCGCCACCTGGTCCAGTCCGGGCACCGGAGCCCGATCGACGGCGGCGTCCCGGCGGACCACCGAGAGGGTCACCCGGAGCTCGTCCAGCGCCTCCCGGCTGGTCCGGCTGATCGCGGTCAACGCCGTCTCCGCCTGCTCCGGGCGCTTCGCCAGCAGGTGCAGGGCGATCTCGGCCTGCATGTTGATCGCGGCCAGCCCGTGCCCGACCACGTCGTGCACCTCCTGGGCGATCCGCAGCCGCTCGTCGTCGGCCAGCCGGCGGGCCTGCTCGATCCGGTCCCGGGCGGCGGCCTGGCGGTTGTTGCGCACCGTGACCCCCACCGCGAACGGCACGACGATCCACGCCGCACCCGGCAGCAGGCCGGACAGCCCCACCGGCTCGCGCAGCGAGACGAAGACGTGCGTCAGCAGCGCCGCGAGTGCCGGAACAGAACCGAACACCGCCCGACGGATCGGCAGATGCCGGGCGACCGTGTAGACCGCGACGAAGAACGAGACCAGGATCGGACCGTACGGATAACCGGCCACCAGGTACGCCGAGGTGGCCACCGTGCCGAGCGCCAACGTGACCAGCGGCCAGCGGCGGCGTACCACAAGCGCCAGCGCCGCCACGGTGACCAGCAGGTCGGCCGTACCGTCGACAGGTGCGGCGTCCGGGAAGTTCTGCGTCGCGCCGCGGGTGCCGACATAGCCGACCAGCAGCAGCACCAGCGCGAGCGCGGCGTCGGCCAGCAGACTGCCCCACCGCCCACCGGCCCGGCGCAGCCCGCCGGTCGCCTCCCGTCCCCGCGTCGTCATCTGTGCCGAGGATGTCATGCCGGCACTCCTGTCCGGCCGCCGTGCACCGGTCGGCGCGTCCGTCGGAGTGCCCGGCGACGACCACGGTCGGCTGACCGTGGGTGGATGTCCGCCATGCCCCCGACGATCCCGCCCGACGGCCCCGGCGGCGTCGCCCGCCGGGCGGCCTTCCGGCTACGTCCGCTGACGTAGCCGGCACCGGTTCAGTCAGCAGCGGGCGGTTCAGCCGGCGGCGGCGAGCACGGCGGCCTCGACCCGGTCCCGCTCCGCCTCGTCGGGCCAGCTTCCGACCAGGTAGAAGGCGTCGACGACGTCACCGCCGAGGGTGGAGATCCGGGCCGCCCGCACCTGGGCGCCGGCCTCGTCGAGCGCGCTGGTGACCCGGTAGAGCAGCCCGCCCGCGTCGGCGGCCCGCAGCTCCAGCACCACGGCGTCGGTGGCGGCGGCCCGGTGCCAGACCACCCGGGGTGGCGAGCCACCGCCCCGGGCCGCCAGCGCGCGGCCGCGCAGTCGCTGGGTCACCGAGACGTCCCCGGTGACCGCCCGGCGCAGGTCGGCGGCGAGCGCGACCGGTTCGGGCGGGATGCCGTAGCGGGGCTGGACCAGGAACTCGACCAGGGCCGTCTCGCCTACCATGCTGGCGTCGGCGGCGAGCACCTCCAGCCGGTGCAGGGCCAGGCAGCCGGCGACCGCGGCGAGCAGTCCCCGCCGGTCCGCCGCGGCCACCGCCACCCGGTCCCCCTCCAGGTGTACGGCCGGCAGCGGCCCCGCCACCAGCGCCGGATCCGGGGTCGGCGGCTCGGGAAGCCGGCCGGTGTCGAGCCTGGTGTGCACCCGGCGGACCAGTTCGGCGACCAGCCGGGCCTTCCAGTCCGACCAGGCGGCCGGTCCGGTCGCCTGCGCGTCGGCTCGGGCCAGCGCGTGCAGCAGGCTCAGCGTGCCGGTGTCCCGCACCGCCTCGGCCACCCCCGCGATGGTGACCGGGTCGGCGAGGTCCCGTCGGGTCGCCACCTCGGGCAGCAGCAGGTGCAGCCGGACCAGCCGCTCGATCAGCTCGACCTCGGCCGGCGGCAGCCCGATCCGGGTGGCGATCCGGGCCGCGATCGGTGCACCGACGAGGCTGTGGTCACCGCCCAGTCCCTTCCCGACGTCGTGCAGGAAGGCGGCGAGCAGCAGCAGGTCGGGGCGGTCCACCTCGCGGGCGTACCCGGTCGCCTCGGCGGCGGTCTGCACCAGGTGCCGGTCGAGTGTGTAGCGGTGTACCGGGTTGTGCTGCGGCAGGCTACGCATCCGGGGCCACTCCGGCAGCCAGCCGTCGACCAGGCCGTACCGGTCACAGGTCTCCCAGGTGCCGACCAGCCCCGGGCCGGCACCGAGCAGGGTGATCAGCGCCGCCCGGGCGGCCGGCGGCCAGGGCGTCGGCAGCGGCGGGCAGTAGGCGGCGAGCCACTCGCAGGTGGCGCGGGCGATCGGCAACCGGGCGCTGGCCGCGGCGGCGGCGACCCGCAGCGACAGGCTCGGGTCGGGGCGGGCCCCGATGGCGGTCCGGGCGAGGACCAGTTCGCCGTCCTGCTCCACCACGTCCCGGGCGACCGGGCGGCGCAGCGGCCGGCCGTCGGCGCCCCGTCGTCGCCCGGACCGGAGCCGGTCGGCGGCCCGCCAGGCGTCGTCCAGGGCGTGGCTGATGGTCCGGGCGTCTCCGGCGACCTGGCGCAGCAGCGCGTCACCGGGCTCGGCGACGGCAGGCGTTGCCGCCGCTTGGGCGCCATCCCGGGCCGGCACGCCGCCGTCGTCGGCCGACCCGTCGCCGTGCGGCGGAAGCTGTCGAGGGGTGGGGCCGGTGGTGCCGCGCCGGAGTTGGCGTAGCCCGAGCAGCTCGGCGACGGCGGCCCGCTCCTGGGCGAGGAGCCGGTCGACACGGCGGCCGAGCGAGGTGTGCAGGGCGTCCCGGGTGTCCAGCATCCGCAGGTGCGCGGCCCGGACGGCGGGACGGAGCGTGTCGCTGATCCCGGCGAAGGCGATGGCCCGGAGCAGCGCCACGTCGCGCAGGCCGCCGGCCGCCTCCTTGAGGTCGCCCTCCAGCAGGAACGCCAGCTCGCCGTGCGCCTGCCAGCGGGTCGCGGTGATCTCGCGCAGCGCCGGCAGCACGCGTACGGCGGTCCGCCGCCACTGGTCCGCGGCGGCCTCGATCAGCCGGGTGGAGAGTGCCCGGTCCCCGGCGACGTGCCGGGCGTCGAGCAGGCCGAGCGCGACCTTGACGTCGTCGTGTGCGACGGAGAGCGCCTCGGGGATGGTGCGCACCGAGTGGTCGAGGCCGAGCCGGGCGTCCCAGATCGGATACCAGAGCGCGGCGGCCAGCTCGTCGGTGCCGGGCACCCCGGCGTGCAACAGGACCAGGTCCAGGTCGCCGCAGGGCGCGCACTGCCGGCGGCCGAGTCCGCCGACCGCGATCAGGGCGACCCCGTCGGCCGAGGTCGCGGTCGTGCCGCCCCGGCTGCCGGCGGTCTTGCGCAGTCCGTCGGCGAGCAGCCCGGTCAGCCAGGCGTCCAGCGCCGCCGCCCGCTGCTCGCGGGCGGCGGCGCCGATGCCGGGGACGACCAGGGGCTTCGGGTCGACCTGACCGGTGGTCAGCGGCATGGATCCCCTGGTCATCGTGACGATCGCCTAGAGCGCGTCGAGGCCGCGCTCGCCGGTACGGACCCGGATGACGTCCTCGACGCCGGTCACCCAGACCTTTCCGTCACCGATCTTGCCGGTACGGGCGGCGGTGACCACCGCGTCGACCACCTTGTCGACGTCGATCTCGTCGGTCAGCACCTCGACCCTGATCTTCGGCAGGAACTCGACGGTGTACTCGGCACCCCGGTACACCTCCGTGTGGCCCTTCTGCCGTCCGTACCCCTGGACCTCGCTGACGGTCAGGCCGGCCACGCCCAGGGCGTGCAGCGCCTCCTTCACCGCGTCCAGCTGGTACGGCTTGATGACCGCGGTCACCAGCTTCATATCCAACCCCTCCATCGCAGAAACGTTAGCCGGCGACCTTCTCGCTGACCGGGGCGGCGGGCTCGGCCGCCGGGGTGCTGCTGTTCGACGTGCCGATTCCGGCCATGGCGAAGGCGCCGCCGCCGCTGCCGGAAGCCGTGGAGAGGTCGTAGCCGCTCTCCGCGTGCTCCGCGATGTCGATGCTGTCGACCTCGGCCTCCTGGGAGACCCGGAAGCCGATGGTCTTCTGGATAACGAAGGCCAGCAGCCAGGCGACGCCGAAGGACCAGACGGTGACGATCACACCGGCCAGGGCCTGCCGCCCGAGCTGGGTGGCGCCGCCGCCGTAGAAGAGGCCGTCGGAGGCACCGATCACGTCGGTGATCGCCCCGTTGACGCTGTTGGTGGCGAAGAGACCGAGCCAGAGCGAGCCGATCCAGCCGCCGACGAAGTGCACGCCGACCACGTCGAGGGAGTCGTCGTAGCCGAGCTTGTACTTCAGGCTGACCGCGAGCGCGCAGACCGCACCGGAGACCAGGCCGAGCAGCACCGCCGCCCAGGGGGCGATGAAGCCACAGGCCGGGGTGATCGCCACCAGGCCGGCGATGGCGCCAGAGGAGGCACCGACCAGGGTCGGCCTGCCACCCCTGATCCACTCGACGATGATCCAGCCGAGCACGGCGGCGGCGGTGGCGAGCTGGGTGTTGATGAAGGCCAGGCCGGCGACCGAGTCGACGGTCAGCTCCGAGCCGGCGTTGAAGCCGAACCAGCCGAACCAGAGCAGACCGGCGCCGAGGGCCACCAGCGGGATGTTGTGCGGCTTCATGACCTCGCGGGGCCAGCCGAGCCGCTTGCCGAGTACCAGCGCCACGGCGAGCGCGGCAGCACCGGCGTTGATGTGCACCGCGGTACCGCCGGCGAAGTCGAGCGCGTGGATGTCGCCGCCGATGATGCCGCCGCCCCACACCCAGTGCGCGACCGGGAAGTAGACCAGGGTCGCCCAGCCGAACGCGAAGAGCAGCCAGCCGGCGAACTTGGCCCGGTCGGAGATGGCGCCGCTGATCAGCGCGACGGTGATCACCGCGAAGACCATCTGGAACGCCATGAAGACGTAGAGCGGTACGCCGATGCCGCTGGGGTTCTCGGCCGTCGCACCCCACAGGTCCGTCTCGGCCAGGAAGGTCTTGGTGCCGAGGTACTGGCCCGGGTCGCCCCAGAAGCCGTTCACGTCCGTACCGAACGCCACGCTGAAACCGTAGAACCACCACAGAACAGAGATGAGCCCGATCGCGGAGAAGCTCATCATCATCATGTTGAGCACGCCCTTGGACCGGTTCAGGCCGCCGTAGAACAGCGCCAGACCGGGCGTCATGAGCAACACGAGCGCCGTCGACACCAGCAGCCACACGGTGTTGCCGGAGTCGATCGTCGGTGCTTCAGGCACGCTGGCCTCCTAAAGTTGGTTTCCCTCCTTCCCGGCCCACGAAAGGCAGCATCGCCCGTACGCCGGTTGCGCGGAAGCTTCCTGGCTGGAGGTTTCACGCGTGGTGCCCGCCCGGTTTCCACGGCGTCACGGGTTGTTTCCAACGTGTGAAGAAGCTCGCACTATCGATGGAACGGACAGGGGCATACCAACCGAATAGCCCGTGGTGGATGTACGGACAGCGACAAGCGCTACCGGAGCGCGTACTCCAGGGTGTGCCGTTCGTAGTCGAGCAGCCGGAGATCGCGCATCGGGCGCCGGAGGTGACCCTTGTGCACGATCCGGACGAATGCCGGGTCACCGGCCGCCGCCATCCGGCGGATCCCCTCGACGTGGTCCACGATCCGCTTCCGGATGGTCCGGACCAGCCGATGCCGGTCCCGGGGGATCAGCCCGTACGCGTCGGCGAAGAGCCGCAGCCGGCGCGGCCGGTTGGGCCGCTGCCAGCCCAGGGTGTAGGAGTCCCGGTCGGAGAAGAGCGGCACCCAGGTCCAGGCCGCGTACGCCACGTCGTAGATCCGGGCACCCGGCGAGGCGAGGTCGAAGTCGATCAGGGCGAGGGTGCCGTCCGGCCGCCAGATCACGTTGTGCGGGGCGGCGTCGTGGTGGCAGATCACCTCGGTGTCCGGCGGGGGCGGCCCGAACGAGCGCCAGACCGCGTTCGGCGGCGGCTGGAAACCGTACTGCGCGTCGTGGAACATCCGCAGCATGGTGGCGACGGTGACCAGCGCCTCGTCGGTGACCCAGTGCGGGGCGAGCGGGTACTCCCCGCACTCCCCCTCCAGGTAGGACAGCACCTCACGGTTGCGCGAGTCCATCCCGAGCGCCCGGGGCGAGCCGGTGAAGCCGACGTACTCCAGGTGCCGGAGCAGGGCATGCACCGACGGCGTCCACGGCCCGGCGTTGCGCCGGACCGTGTCGCCCACCCGCACGACGGTGCTGACGTTCCCGCCATGCAGCGGGATCTCCTGCGAAGTCACGTACGTCTCTCCTGTGCAGCGGCGCCGGAACAGCGTCACCAGGCCCGCGCCCGGGTGCGGGGCGGGGTAAGCGATCAGTCCCCCGAGATTACGCGTCCACGCCAAGTGGCTCGGTGCCGAGGAGCGCGTCGACGAACTGCGCCGGATCGAACGGCGCAAGATCGTCGGGGCCCTCGCCGAGCCCCACCAGCTTCACCGGGATGCCGAGCTTGCGCTGCACCGCGATCACGATGCCGCCCTTGGCGGTGCCGTCGAGCTTGGTCAGCACCACGCCGGTGACGTCCACCACCTCGGTGAAGACCCGGGCCTGCTCCAGGCCGTTCTGCCCGGTGGTGGCGTCCAGCACCAGCAGGGTCTCGTCCACCGGGCCGTGCCGGGAGACCACCCGCTTGATCTTGCCGAGTTCGTCCATCAGGCCGACCTTGTTCTGCAACCGGCCGGCGGTGTCGATCAGCACGGTGTCGACGGACGCCTCGATGCCGCGCTGCACCGCGTCGAAGGCGACGCTGGCCGGGTCCGCCCCCTCGGGACCCCGGACCACCTCGGCGCCGACCCGGCCGGCCCAGGTGGTGAGCTGCTCGGCAGCGGCGGCCCGGAACGTGTCGGCGGCACCGAGCAGCACCGTACGCCCGTCGGCGATCAGCACCCGGGCCACCTTGCCGCAGGTGGTGGTCTTGCCTGCACCGTTCACCCCGACCACCAGCAGCACCGCCGGGGTCTCCCCGTCCCGGGTCGCCCGCAGCGACCGGTCCAGCGTCGGGTCGAGTACGCCCACCAGCTCGGCGGCGAGCAGCGCCCGCAACTCGGTCGCGCTGCGGGTGCCGAGTACCGCGGTCCGCTCCCGCAGCCGGTCGACGATCTCCCGGGTCGCCTCGACCCCGACGTCGGCGCCGATCAGGCTGTCCTCGATCTCCTCCCAGACCTCCTCGTCCAGGTGGTCCCGGGCGAGCAGGCTGAGCAGGCCCTTGCCGAAGACGTTCTGCGACCGGGAGAGCCGGGCCCGCAACCGGACCATCCGCCCGGCGGTCGGCTCCGGCCGCTCCACCACCACCGGCGCCTCGACCTCGGTCGGTGCCGGCGGCGCCTCGGCGGGTGGGGTGAGCACGTCTGTCGGCGGTGCCGCCGTTGGACTGGGTGGCACCGGTGGCACCGGCGGAGCGGGCGGGATCGGCGGCAGCGGCGGCGCGGCCCGGCCACCTCGGCGGGTCACCACCAGACCGACCATCAGGCCCACCGCGAGGAGCACCAGCACGCCGGCCACGACCAGCATGACGACGAGGTTGTCCATACGGGCGATCCTGTCAGACGCCGGACGGGTTGGCGCGGGCGCCGCACCTGTGCCGGGGTGTTACACCCGAGTAGGCTCGCCGCGAAGCTCCGGTAAGCACCGCGGGCAACCGGGTGTCCACCACCCCTTACCTCGCTCGGAGGTCGTCGCATGTCCACCGCCCGGCTCCTGATCGGCCCGGTCCTGCGCCGGGTCGTCGGCTCCAGGGCCACCGTCTGGGTGGAGACCAGCGCCCCGACCCTGGTCCGGGTCACCACGCCGGACGGCGCGGCCGGCGAGGCGGTCACCTTCAGCGCGTTCGACCACCACTACGCGCTGGTGGTGGTGGAGGGGCTGGAGCCGGGGCAGAGCACGCCCTACCAGGTCTTTCTCGACGACGAGCAGGTCTGGCCGGAGCCCGGGGCGAAGTTCCCGCCGAGTGTGATCCGGACCCGTCCGGCCGACGACTTCGGGGCACGGCTGGTCTTCGGCTCGTGCCGGGAGACCACCCAGCACTCCACGGCGCGGAAGCTGCCGCCGGACGCGCTCGACGCGTACGCCCGGCGGTTGATGGCGTCGGTCGGGGCCGGCAGGTCGGGCGAACAGGGCGGGCCCGCGGACGCCGCCGACGGCTGGCCGGACCTGCTCGTGCTCCTCGGTGACCAGGTCTACGCCGACCAGACCTCGCCGACGGTACGCAAGCTGCTGCGCCGCCGCCGCGACCGCAGTGCCGGCGCCCCGGCCGACCAGGTGGTCAGCTTCGACGAGTACACCAAGCTCTATCTGGAGTCGTGGCGGGATCCGGAGATCCGCTGGCTCTTCTCCACCGTGCCGAGCGTGATGATCTTCGACGACCACGAGATCATCGACGACTGGAACACCTCGAACCCGTGGCGCACCGAGACGCACCGCGAGCCCTGGTGGTCGGAGCGGATCTCCAGCGGGCTCGCGTCGTACTGGGTCTACCAGCACCTCGGCAACCTCGAACCGGACGAGATCGCCGCCGACCCCGTCTACGCCAAGGTCGTCGCCGCCGAGGACGCGACCTCGGTACTTCGCGAGTTCGGCGCCCGGGTCGACGCGGAGGCGACCGGCTACGACGCCGCGCTGGGCGAGGGGAAGACCCCGGCCGAGGCCGCCCCAGCCGGCCGCTACCAGTGGAGCTACTCCCTCGACGTCGGCCGTACCCGGCTGGTGGTGCTGGACAACAGGTGCAGCCGGGTGCTCGACCCGACACACCGGGCGATGCTGCCGCCGACCGAGTGGGCCTGGTTCACCGACCAGGTGCACGGCGAGTACGACCACCTGGTGGTCGGCTCCTCGCTGCCCTGGCTGCTGCCGCCCGGCATCCACCACCTGGAGTCCTGGAACGAGCGGCTGGCCGACTCGGGCCGGCCCCGGGTGGCGGCGTTCTCCGAACGGCTGCGCCGAGGGCTGGACCTGGAGCACTGGGCGGCGTTCCGCCGGTCGTTCGACGCGCTCGCCCAGGTCTTCGTCCGGCTCGGCAGCGGTCCCGCCGGGCAACCCGGCGACCGGGTCGGTGCCGGGCCGGCGTACCCGCCACCGGCGTCGATAAGTGTGCTCTCCGGCGACGTGCACCACTCCTACGTCGCCCGGGCACGCTTCCCCGGCGCCCCGACCACCACTCCGGTACACCAGTTGACCTGCTCGCCGATCCACAACCAGATCCCCGGGCCGATGCGGCCGCTGCTCCGGCTCGGCTGGTGGCGCGCCCCGTCCGTGGCGACCCGGGCGCTGGCCCGCACAGCCGGGGTCAGGCGGCCGCCGGTGCGCTGGCGCAAGCTCGACGGCCCGTACTTCGGCAACGCGGTGAGCACGCTGCGGCACGAGAGCCGTACCGCCGAGGTCACCATCGAGGGCACCGCGTCGGACGGCACCCTGCGCACGGTGGCCCGGCGTACCCTGACGCGCTGATCGAGGGGCCGGTGGCTCTCTCCGGCAAAGCGCCGGCCCACGTCCAACGCCGCCACCGCACGGCGGGGCGGCGGGGCGGCTAGGCACATGCGATCATGACGCGATGACCTGGACCGCACCCGACATCGACCGACAGCGCGCACCAGTGGTCGCGGACGAGCGCACAATGCTCGAGGGCTGGCTCGACTTCCACCGGCAGACCCTGCTGCACAAGTGCGCCGGGTTGACCGCCGAACAGCTCCGCACCGCCAGCGTCGAACCCTCCGGACTGACCCTGATCGGCCTGGTCCGGCACTGCGCCGACAACGAGCGGTACTGGTTCCGCCAGCAGTTCGCCCAGCTCGACGTGCCGTGGCTGTACTACACCCCGGAGCAGCCCGACGGCGACCTCGAAGGCGTCGCCGACGCGGATCCAGCAACCGAGTTCGACACCCTACGGGAGGAAATCGAACTGGGCCGCCAGGCCGTCGCCGGCCGCGGCCTGGACGAGACCTACGTCAGCTCGCGCGGCAAGGACATCAGCCTGCGCTGGGTCTACCTGCACATGATCGAGGAGTACGCCCGGCACAACGGCCACGCCGACCTGATCCGGGAACGCATCGACGGCACTACGGGCGAATAGCGCGCGGGGGGATCGGCCGGCCGACCGTCAGTACGCCAACGCGGCGCGCAGGTAGCGCAGGTCCGCCGGCCCGTTCCACCGGTACGCCGACAGCCCGGCCACCCTGGCACCCCGCACCGACCGGTCCGAGTCGTCGACGAAGAGCACCTGGGCCGGCGGTGCGCCGACGGCCAGGCAAGCCTCGCGGAAGTACTCCTTGGCCGGCTTCGCCACGCCCAGCTTCGACGAGTTGACCACCACGTCCACCTCGTCGGTCAGGCCGAGCAGCGCCAGGTCGGCGTCGAGCAGGTCGGTGGCGTTGGTGGCCAGCCCGACCCGGATCCCGGCGGCCCGCACCCGGCGGACGAAGTCGAGGACGTCCTGGTCCACCGTGCCCCGGTCGGCCTGCCACTCGTCCACCGCCGCCCGGGCCCGGTCCTGCCCACCGGCCGGCTCGGCGAGCGCGTCGACGATCGCGACCAGCCAGTCGGCGTGACTGAGCTGCCCGGTCACCGCCGGTTGCAGCAGTGACCAGCGCATCGCGGTGTCGTAGAGCGCACCGGCCGGCAGCCCGTACCGGCGCTCGATGGCGGCGCTGGTCTGCGGATCCCACCGCCGCAGTACCCCGTCGAGGTCCACCAGCAGGGCGGTCGCCCGTTCCCGGGGCATCAGTTCTCCTCGTCGTTGCTGAGCCGCTGGCTGATCACCTGGGTCACGCCGCTGCGCATGGTCACGCCGTACAAGGCGTCGGCCACCTCCATCGTCCGCTTCTGGTGGGTGATCACGATGAGCTGGCTCTTCTCCCGCAACTGCGCCATCAGGGTGATCAGGCGGCCCAGGTTGACGTCGTCAAGCGCCGCCTCGACCTCGTCCATGATGTAGAACGGGCTGGGCCGGGCCCGGAAGATCGCCACCAGCATCGCCACGGCGGTCAGCGACCGCTCGCCGCCGGAGAGCAGCGAGAGCCGCTTGATCTTCTTGCCCGGCGGGCGGGCCTCCACCTCTACGCCTGTGGTGAGCAGGTCCTCCGGGTCGGTGAGCACCAACCGCCCCTCGCCGCCGGGGAAAAGCACGGTGAAGACCTGCTCGAACTCCCGGGCCGTGTCGTGGTAGGCGCTGGCGAAGACCTCCAGGATCCGGTCGTCGACGTCCTTGACCACGGTGAGCAGGTCACGGCGGGTCGCCTTGAGGTCTTCGAGCTGCTCGGAGAGGAACTTGTAGCGCTCCTCCAGGGCGGCGAACTCCTCCAGGGCGAGCGGGTTGACCTTGCCGAGCAGGGCCAGTTCGCGTTCCGCCTTGGCTGCCCGCTTCTCCTGTACCGGCCGCTCGAACGGTACCGGCTCCGGCGCCGGCCGGTCGTCGCGCTCGGCGGCGGCGATCTCGGCCTGGCTGGGCGGGACGGGCTGCTGGGGGCCGTACTCGGCGATCAGCGTCTCCACGTCCAACCCGAAGTCCTCGGCCGCCTTCGCCTCCAGCTGCTCGATCCGCAGCCGCTGCTCGGCCCGGGCCACCTCGTCCCGGTGTACCGCGCTGGTCAGCCGCTCCAGGTCGGCACCGAGCCGCTTGGCCGCGCCGCGTACCTCCTGAAGTTCGGCCTCCCGGGCGGACCGGGCCGCCGCGACCTCGTCCCGGGTCTGCTCGGCCGTGGCCAGCGAGACCGCGAGCCGGGTCAGCGCCTCCCGGGCGCCGAACTCGACGGCGCGGGCGATGCCGGCGCCCCGGGCCCGGGCGGCCCGCCGGGCGGCGGCCCGCTCCCGGGCGGCCCGTTCGGCGGCGGCCTGCCGGGCCAGCGAGTCGGCCCGGCCGGCGATCGAGGCGACCCGCTCCTCGGCGGTACGCACCGCGAGCCGGACCTCCATCTCGTTCTGCCGGGCCTGCGGCAGGTACGCCGCCAGCTCGTCCCGCTCCTCGGTGGACGGGTCCGCGTCGATCGGGGTCGCCTCGGCCAGCCGGAGCCGCTCCTCCAGCTCGGCCAGGCCGGCGAGGTCGCGCTCCCGGGCCTGCTCGGCGCGGCTGCGCGACTCGGCGAGCCGGTCCATCTCGGCCTTTGCCGACCGGGCGGCGGCGCCCAGCTCGGCCAGCCGGCGGGCGGCGGCGTTGCGCTGCCCCTCCGCGTCCCGCTTCACCGCCGCGGCGGCGGCCACCGCCTGCTTGCGCTCGGCGACCTCCTCGCGGGCCTCACCGAGCTGTTCACGCAGCTCGGCGATGGTCTGCTCGGCGGCGAGGCGGTTGGCCCGAGCCTCCTCGACCGCCGCCTGCACCTCCAGGAAGCTCGGTGCCTTGGCCGAACCGCCGGCCGCCGCGTAGCCGCCGACCACGTCACCGTCGGCGGTCACCGCGCGCAGTTCCGGGTTGCCGGCCACCAGCCTGGTCGCGGCCTCCAGCGTGTCGACGAGTACGACGTCGCGCAGCGCCCGGTGCACCGCCGGGCGTACCCCGTCGGGACAGCCGACCAGGTCGGGTGCCCAGCGCGCCCCGTCGGGCAGGGCGGGGCGGAGCGCGTCCGGTGAGCCGATCATGCCCGGCCCGGCCTGACCGCCGACCAGCAGCTCGGCCCGGCCGGCGTCCTGGATCTTCAGCCACCGCATCGCCTCGGCCGCCTCGTCGACCCCGGCCACCGCGACCGCGTCGGCCAGTGAGCCGAGCGCGGCGGCGAGCGCGGCCTCGTGACCCGGCGCGACGGTCAGCAGCCCGGCCAGGCTGCCGAGCAGCCCCGGCACCTGGTCGGCGCGGGCCAGCAGCGCCCCGGCGCCGTCCTTGCGGCGCAGCCCCATCGACAGCGCCTCTTCCCGGGCCTTCCAGGTCGCCGCGTCCTTCTCCGCCGCCCGTTCGGCGTCGGAGAGGGTACGCACCCGGGCCGCCGCCTCCTCCTGCGCGGCGACCGCCTCGGCGTGCCTGGCGTCCAGCTCGGCGTTGTCCCGGTCCGCCTCCGAGGACTGCTCGGCGACGGCGTCCAGCTCGTTCTGGGTCTGCTCGGCCCGCAGTTGCGCGTCGGCGTGCGCGGCGGCCAGCCGTTCGATCTCCTCCGCCGCCGAACCGGTACGCGCCCGCGCCGAGTTGACCTGCCCGGTCAGCTTGGCCAGCCCCTCCCGCCGGTCGGCGATCGCCTTCGCCGCCGCGACGAGGGCGCGTTCCGCCTCGGCGAGCTGGCGTTCGAGCTGCTGGCGACTCTCCACCGCCTCGGCCAGCCGGATCTGGTCCTCGGTGAGGGCGGCCCGCAGCTCCTCCTCGTGCGCGCGAACCTCCTCGGCCTCGGCCTCCAGGCGGTCCGGGTCCCGGCCGGGGCGCTCGTCGTCCGGGGTGGTGCTCAGGTGCCGCAGCCGCTCCCGGGCCAGCTGCTCGGTGGAGCGGAACCGCTCGGTGAGTGCGGAGAGCTTGTACCAGGTCTCCTGGGCCCTGGCCAGCAGCGGGGCGTCCTCGGCGAGCGCCTCCTCCAGCTCGGCGAGCCGGGACTGCACCTCGGCGTGCTCCGCCTCGACCTGCTCCCGGCGCTGACGCAGGGCCGCCTCGTCGGCGATCTCCTTGTCCAGGGTCGAGCGGAGCGTGGCCAGATCGTCGGCGAGCAGCCGCAGCCGGGCGTCCCGCAAGTCGGCCTGGATGCCCTGGGCCCGCCGGGCCACCTCGGCCTGCCGGCCCAGCGGCTTGAGCTGACGGCGCAGCTCGGCGGTGAGGTCGGTCAGCCGGTTCAGGTTGACCTGCATCGCGTCGAGCTTGCGCAGCGCCTTCTCCTTGCGCTTGCGATGCTTGAGTACGCCCGCCGCCTCCTCGATGAAGGCCCGCCGATCCTCCGGCTTCGCGTGCAGTACGGCGTCGAGCTGGCCCTGCCCGACGATGACGTGCATCTCCCGGCCGATGCCGGAGTCGGAGAGGAGTTCCTGGATGTCGAGGAGCCGGCAGGAGTCGCCGTTGATCTCGTATTCGCTCTCGCCGGACCGGAACATCCGGCGGGTGATCGACACCTCCGTGTAGTCGATCGGCAGCGCCCCGTCGGTGTTGTCGATCGTCAGGGTGACCTCGGCCCGTCCCAGTGGCGCCCGGCCGGCGGTACCGGCGAAGATCACGTCCTCCATCTTGCCGCCGCGCAGCGCCTTGGCGCTGTGCTCGCCGAGCACCCAGGCGATCGCGTCGACGACGTTCGACTTGCCCGAGCCGTTCGGGCCCACCACACAGGTGATCCCCGGCTCCAGCTTGAAGGTCGTGCTGGAGGCGAAGGACTTGAAGCCCTTCACCGTCAGGCTCTTGAGATACACGTTCCCGATCCTCGTCCGGCGCGACCGCCGGGCGGCCCCAGCGCTTCCCGGTCCGTCCCGCTTCCGGTCCGGCACCACCGGCGACCGGGTCGTCGGCCGGTCGGCCACGCCCCAGGAGTCGGCGGAGACTGCTTGCCCCCGGCGGTGGGAGCCTGGTCAACCCGCAGGGTAACCCGGCGGCGGTCGTCCTGCGCGACGCGGCACGCGCCGACCAGCGTATCGGATCATCCGAGCCCACCGGCCGGGCAGCGCACAGGCCCCGCCGGCGCCAAGACGGACCCGACCGGCACTCAGGCCGGGGCGGCGGGGGCCCGGGAACAGAACTGCGCGCCGCCACAGGTGTGTCGGCGCGCTTTTTCTGGTTGCGATTCAGTTGACAGGCGGGGGCGCCGGTTACCCGACGCCCGGAACTCAGGTCAGCGCGGGCTCGGCCAGCCGCAGCAGATCGTCTGCCTCGGCGACCGCCGCAGCGAGCCGATCGTTCTCGGCACGCAACCGCGTCGTCTCGAACTCCAGTGCCTGAACCCTGGCACGCAGTCGGGTGACCTCGTCGAGGAGGCGCCGGTCAGGCGCCGCACCAACGTGGCCGTAGAGGGCCTTCGCCATATCGTCTCCTTGTAATGCGCTGCCGGAAAGGCCGGCCAACGCGCGCCCAACTCGTACGCGACTACTTGCCCGCAGGAAAACGCAGGCATGGTCGGGCGCGACTGGCGACACTTACATAGTGTGCCGATGTCCCGGCTGAGTCAAGTTTTACCGGGCACGGGCCACCTGTGCTGTCAACCACTCGTGGGCGAGAGCTTGCCGCGCAGGCGCGAACCAGGTCGCTGTCCGGACGACCGGAGTCTATCCCCCGTCGATGTCCCGACAGCTGTCGGCCCTGGTAGCCGGCGCGATCCCACCGGCGGGTCCCCCCCTTATATCTTCCTTAGCCACGTTGCCCCTGCTGGTCGGCCCGCGTAGCGTCCGCACGGTCAACGACCAGGGCATAGCCGGACCCGGAAGCAGTGGAGGCGCAGCGTGCAGGGGTGGAACGAGCAGACCGGCTGGGAGGACGGCGGCGACTGGGCCGACCGGCCCGACAACGGTGCTGCCTTCCCGGCCGCCCACGCCGGTCATCCGGAGGCTCGGCCCGGGTCGTACCAGCATCCCGCCGAAGCGCGCCGCGGCGACGACCGGGACGAGCGGCACGGCGACGCCCGCTGGGCCGACGAGCCGGACGACCTCTCGCCCTCCGCCGGGGCCGCCTGGAGCGACGAACTGGCGCACAGCACGAGCCGGGGCGACGAGGCCACCCGGCAGACCGACTGGGTCGACGGGTCGGCCCGCGACACCGGCTGGAGCGAGGAATCGGCCCGCGACACCGGCAGGAGCGACGAGCCGGCTCGCGACACCGACTGGGTCGACGGGTCGGCCCGCGACACCGGCTGGGGCGACGAGCCGGCTCGCGACACCGGCTGGGGCGACGAGCCGGGTCGGGGTCCGGAGCCCGGTGCAGCGGGCTGGGTGGACGGGGTCACCGAACGCTGGCGACGTGCCGGGCTCGACCCGGTGGACGAGCCGGCCGGGCGGCGGCAACAGGCAGCGGCGCGCTGGGCGGACGAGCCGGCGGACCTCGGCGCGTTCGAGCTGGGTCGGGATACCGACACTGTCCCGGGGCGGCGGCTGTCCACCGCCGACCGCCAGCGCGACGCCGAGGCTTCCGACCGAGGCAGCTCCGGCCGGCACCGCCGGCCGACCCCGCTACGTGGCCCGGTCGGCCTGGGCGTCGCGGTGACCGCACTGCTCGGCGTCTTCGGCGTCGGTGCGGCCCTGCTACCGCCGAGCCTCACCGACGCGCCGGCCGGCAACCGGGGCGGCCAGCCGGCGGTCGAGGCGGCCGGTCCCGAGGAGAGCACGGATACGGCGACGCCGGACCCGACGGGGACCCCCGAGCAGACCGCCGCTCCGACGCCGACCGCGACCGCCACCCGGCCGACCCCGAAGCCCAAGGCCAGCACGAGCGCGCCGAAGCCGCCCCGGACGACCAGCCCGGCCGCGCGGCGTACGCCGGCCCGGTCGGGGTCGGGTGCCGGCGCGACAGGCGGCAGCCAGGCGGCGAGTCAGGTCCTCACGATCGTCAACCGGGAGCGCACCGCCAACGGCTGCGGCACCGTGACGCTCAACGGCGACCTGAATGAGGCGGCCCAGTTGCACAGCCAGGACCAGGGCGAGCACACCAACATGTCACACGATGGCAGCGACGGCAGCGACTTCGTGGTGCGGGCCCGCCGAGCCGGCTACGACCGGCCGATGAGTGAGAACGTCGCAATGGGCTACGAGACCGCCGCCGCCGTGATGGAGGGCTGGATGAACAGCTCCGGACACCGGAGGAACATCCTCAACTGCGACGCGAAGGCGATGGGCGTAGGGGTGGCCACCGGCGCCGACGGCCGGCTCTACTGGACCCAGATGTTCGGCGCGGTCGCCTGACCCGTACGCCGCTGCCCACCGCCGTGCCCGAGCCGGGGACTGGCTCGTTGGGCGGTACGAGGGGGTGCAGCCGTGTTCCGCGCTGCTCGATGAGGTGCCCGGGGTACGCCGGCTCGCCGGTCTGGTCCTCGCGGTCGCACTGCTGACCCCGGCACAGGGGTGCCGCCTCCCGCCGGACCGGTCCGTGGTGCCGCCGTGGCCGGGTGGCCCCACGCCGAGCTGGCAGTGGCAGGTCAGCGGTCAGCTCGATCCCACCGTCGACGCCCAGGTGTACGTGCTCGACGGCTTCCGGCTGTCGTTGGAGACCACCCGGCGGCTGCGGGCGGAGGGGCGGCGCCTGGTCTGCCACGTCGAGGTCGGCGTCTACCAGGAGTCCCGGCCCGACGCGGAACGGTTTCCGGCGACCCTGCTCGGTGCGCCGGCCCGGCTGCCCGGCCAGCCTGCGGGTGCACCGCGCGGTCGGTGGCTGGACATCCGGCAGTGGTCGGCGCTCGAACCTGTGCTCGCCGACCGGTTCCGGCTGTGCCGGGGCAAGGGCTTCGTCGCCGTACTCGCGGTGGGGATGGACGGCTACCGGCAGCGGTCAGGGTTTCCGCTGACCTTCGACGACCAGTTGGCCTTCAACCGGCGGGTGGCCGAGCTGGCCCGGCGTACGGGGCTGGCGCCGGGCCTGGCCAACGACATCGATCAGGTGCTGGCGTTGGAGCCGTACTTCGACTTCGTGGTCGCCGAGGAGTGCTTCCGGCGCCGGGAGTGCGACCGGCTGCTGCCGTTCACCAACGCCGGAAAGCCCGTCTTCCACGTCGAGTACAACGCCTCCCCCGCCGACTTCTGCGTCACCACCGTCGGGTACGGGTTCACCTCGATCCGCAAGGACCGCGACCTCGGGGTACGCCGGGAACTCTGTCCGTCCTGACCGGTCAGCGGCTCGGCTGCGCCACCGAACGGGGCCGGGGCTGACAGCGGGGGCAACTGAACGACGACCGGTTCATGAACGCCTCGCGGCGGATCGGCGTGCCGCAGCGGCGGCAGGGCAGCCCTTCCCGACCGTACACGTTCAGTTCCCGGTCGAAATAGCCGCTCTCGCCGTTGACGTTGACGTAGAGCGCGTCGAAGCTGGTCCCGCCCTCTTTGATCGCCTCACCGAGCACGTCCCGGACGTGGCCGAGCAGCCGGGTGACCGCCGGCCCGGTGAGCGTCTCCGTCGGCCGTGCGCCGTGCAGCCGGGCCCGCCACAGCGCCTCGTCGGCGTAGATGTTGCCCACCCCGGAGATCAGGGTCTGGTCGAGCAGCGCCCGCTTCACCTCGGTACGCCGCCGCCGCATCGCGGCCACGAAGTTGGTCTCGGAGAACTCCGGATCCATCGGGTCCCGGGCGATGTGCGCGATCTCGGCCGGCAGGGTGGCACCGCCCTCCGAGACCGCCAGTCCGCCGAAGGTGCGCTGGTCGACGAAGCGCAGGTCGGTGCCGCCGTCGTCGAAGGTGAACCGGATCCGCAGGTGGATCTCGTCGGCCGCCTCGGTCGGCCGGACCAGCAGTTGCCCGGACATCCCGAGGTGTCCCACCACCGCGTCACCGCTGTCCAGCGGCAGCCACAGGTATTTGCCGCGCCGCCGGGCGTCCAGGATCGTCCGCCCGGCGAGTACCGCGGCGAAGTGCGCGGCGCCGGGCAGGTGTCGGCGTACGGCACGCGGATGGCGTACCTCGACGGCCGCGATCCGCCGACCGGTGACCCAGCGGGACAGCCCCTCCCGGACCGTCTCCACCTCGGGCAGCTCAGGCATGTACCACCATCCTTTCAGCTCGCCGACGGCGTCCCTGGTCAGCTCGGGACGGCGTCGCCGGCCGTACCCGGGTTGCGGCGGTCGACGTCGGCCGGCCCGCCGGAGGCCGCGACGACCGGCCGGTTGTCGGCCCCGACGCCCGGCCCGGCCCCGTCCGGTGCCGGATCGACCACGGTCACCGCGGAGTCCGTCGAATCGGCCCGAGCGGCGGATTCGTTCTGCTGTTCGGAGAGGGTCCGCCAGGCGGCCTCGGCGGCGCGCTGCTCGGCCTCCTTCTTGCTGCGGCCGTCGGCTCCGCCGTACTTGCGGCCGGCCACCACGACCCAGGCCGTGAAGGTCTTGGCGTGGTCGGGCCCGGCCTCGTCGATCCGGTACTCCGGCACGCCCAGCCCGAGCGCGGCGGTCAGCTCCTGGAGGCTGGTCTTCCAGTCCAGTGCGGCCCCCCGGCCGGCCGACTCCGCCATCAGCGGATCGAAGAGCCGGTGGATGACGATGGCGACCGTGTCCAGGCCGTACTGGAGGTAGATCGCGCCGAGCAGCGCCTCCAGGGTGTCGGCGAGGATGCTCGCCTTGTCCCGTCCCCCGGTGCTCTCCTCGCCCTTGCCCAGCAGCAGGTACGGCCCCAGGCCGTTCGGGCCGAGCCGTCGGGCGACGTCGGCCAGCGCCCGCATGTTGACCACGCTGGCCCGCAGTTTCGCCAACTGCCCCTCGGGAAGGTCCGGATGGTTGTGGAACAGCGCCGTGGTGATCACCACGCCGAGTACCGAGTCGCCGAGGAACTCCAGCCGCTCGTTGGTCGGCAGGCCGCCGTTCTCGTAGGCGAACGACCGGTGGGTGAGGGCCCGCTCCAGCAGATCCGCGTCGAGGGCGACCCCGAACGCCGCCTCCAGATGGGTGATCGGTGGCCGCCGCCGCTTGTCCTTGGTCATGCCGTCTCCTCGCTTCGCCCGCCGCCGCCACGACCCGGGCGGCTGGGCTGGCTGGTGTGTGCGCGCTGGCTGGTGTCTTCGCTCATGCCGGCACCTCGTTCGCTCATGCCGTCACCCCGGTGTCGGTGACCGCCGTTCCCGATGTGTCGGTGACTGCGGTCCCCTCGGTTTCGGTGACCCGAACGGTCTCGGTCGACTCGGCGAGCAGCGCGGACACCGCCGGGATGGTCCGGCGGCGGTGCAGGTGGGCGGCGAGCGCGATGCCCGAGGCGATGTCGTCGTCCCGGGCGGCACCGTGGCAGACCACCACGGCACCGCAGACCCCGAGCAGGGTGGCAGCCCGGGGCGGACCACCGTTGGCGGGCGGCCCGCCGGCCATCGCGTACGCGCCTTCGATGCCCTTGAGCAGGATGTTTCCGGTAAACCCGTCGGTGACGACGACGTCGGCCCGGGCGCCGGACGCCACGTCGAATCCCTCGACCAACCCGACGTAACGGGCACCGGCCGGCAACTCCTGCTCGGCCAGGGCCGGGTCGGCTGCCCGGCGGATCCGGTCGCCCTTGCCCGGCTCGGTACCTATCGAGAGCAGTCCCACCCGCGGCTGCGCAACGCTGTGCGTGACCGCCGCGTATGCCGCCCCGAGTACGGCGTGCCGGGCCAGGGTTGCCGGCCGGGCCTCCAGGGAGCCGCCGACGTCGAGGAGTACCACCGGGCCGTCCAGGGCGGGCAGGGTGGCGACCAGCGCCGGTCGGCGTACGCCGGGCCAGCGGCCGAAGCCGAGTACGGCGGCGGTGACCGTCGCACCTGTCGAGCCGGCCGAGACGACCGCGTCGGCGGCGCCGGAGACCACCGCCGCCACAGCGGCCTTGATGGTGTTGTCCGAGCGGACGATCGCGGTGACGTCCCCGTTCATCACGACGGCGTCGCGAACCGGTTGGACGGCGACCCGGTCCCGGTCGGCCGGGCCGAGCGCAGCGATCAGCCCGTCGGCCACCTCGACGGGGCCGACGAGCAGCAGACGCAGGTCGGGATCAGCGCGGAACGCCCGCAGAGCGCCGTCAACCACGACGGCGGGAGCTTCGTCCCCGCCGAGGAGGTCGACGGCGATCCGCACGGTGCCCGGCTCCACGGGAACGCCGGCCGTCCAAGGTCGGTCGGCGTCGGCGGGAGCCGGTGCACCGGGCAGTCGCCAGGGCGGGTGCGCCGTCCGACCGGAGGTCGGTGGCGTCACTCGGTGTCCAGGAGGTCAGACCTCGATGGCCTGGCGGCCGTTGTAGGTGCCGCAGACGCTGCAGGCCGCGTGCGGCAGCTTCGGCGACTTGCACTGCGGGCAGGCCACGGTCGCGACCGCCGTGGTCTTCCACTGCGCCCGGCGGGACCGGGTGTTGCTGCGCGACATCTTGCGCTTGGGGACGGCCACGGTTCTTCCTACTCCTCTTGACGGGTCAGTTGCGACAGGCCCGCCCAGCGCGGGTCGACCTGCTGGTGGCTGTGCTCAGCCGGCAGCTCGTCCCAAAGCACCCCGCATTCGGGGCACAGTCCTGGGCAGTCCTCCCGGCACACCGGGTTGGTCGGCAGTGCGAGCACCACCGCGTCCCGCAGTGCCGGTTCCAGGTCGATCAGGTCGCCCTGCATCCGGCCGACCTCGTCCTCGTCGGTCGTCTCGACCGTGGTGCTGTGCTCGTAGGCGTACAGCTCCTGGATCGTGACGACAAGCGAGTCCGTGATCGGGCGCAGGCAACGGCCGCACTCGCCCCTGATCGGACCGGTGACGGTCCCGGTGACGAGCACACCCTCGGACACCGACTCGAGCCTCAGGTCGAGGCTCAGGTCCGCGCCCTCCGGCACGCCGATCAGCTCCACGCCGAGGTCCGCCGGTGCCGCCACCGTCCGACTGACCGTACGCAACACTCCAGGTCGGCGCGGCAGCTCCCTCGTGTCGAGGACCAGCGGCGACCTGGGGTTGAGATGGGTCGGCAGATGTTTGGGCATAATCAGACTCCGGCCTGTGCGGGGCCGACGAAACAGGTTACCTGAGCAGGGGGCTTAGCGTCGAACCGGGGCGAGTCGGCCGACCCCGCGAGGGTACGGCGACCCGCCCCGGCGAAATGCGACAGTACGCTCAGAAGGGCAGCGGGCGCTCGTTCTCCTCCCCCACGAACGTGCCGATCTCGCGCAACGCGTGCATCTTGTCCCGCCCGCGCTCGATCGAGGCGAGCGCCCGGGTCAGGAACTGCTCGAAGTTGGCCAGCGCGGTGTCGACGTAGTCGTCGACCTCCTCGCGGAGCCGCTGGGCCTCGGCCCTCGCCTCCGCGATGATCCGCGCACCCTCGTGCTCGGCGGAGACGGTGATCTCGTTCACCGAGACCAGCCGGGCGTGCTCCGCCTCGCCCTCACTGATGATCCGGTCCGCCTCGCGCTTGCCGGCATCCATGATCTTGTCGCGCTCTTCCAGCAGCGCCGCCGCCCGGCGCAGTTCGACAGGCAGCTCGACACGCAGTTCCTCAAGGGCGCCGATCATCTCGGCGCGGTCGACCATGGCGTTGTTGCGGGACATCGGGACGGATCGCGCCGTCTCCACCATGGCGATGATCTCGTCTATGCGATCGAGCGGGTCCACCGGTACCTCACTCCCGTCGTTACTTCGGTCGACATACATGATGGGGCGTCGGACCGGATTACTGCTCAACCAATGATGCGGTGCGGTCCGTACCCGAACGGTGATCGACCCGGAGACCGGCGCGTCGCAGGGCCGCGGAGCTGGACCGGAGCGGGTCGCCGCCCGGTTCTCCGCCGGTCCGGCGGGTGCCGGCCGGCGCCCGGGCGAGCACGGCCGCGAGGACGCCGTCGGTCAGGAGCCGGGGCGGAGCAGCCGCTCCCGCAGCCGCTCGCGGACCACGTCCGGTACGTGCGGCGAGACGTCGCCGCCCCACTTCGCCACGTCCTTGACCAGGCTCGACGAGAGGAAGGAGTAGAGCGGGCTGGTGGGCATGAAGAGTGTCTCGACGCCGGCCAGCCCGATGTTCATCTGGGCCATCTGCAACTCGTAGTCGAAGTCGCTCACCGCGCGCAGGCCGCGCACCACGACGCCGGCCCGCTGGGTCCGACAGAAGTCGACAAGCAGGCCCTGGAACGACTCCACCCGGACGTTGCCGTAGGAGCCGGTCACCTCGCGGAGCATCTCGATCCGCTCGTCGACGGTGAACAGCCCGCGCTTGGACTCGTTGATCAGCACGCCGACGATCACCTCGTCGAAGATCCGGCTCGCCCGGCCGATGATGTCGAGGTGACCGTTGGTGACCGGATCGAAGGAGCCGGGACAGACCGCACGTCTCACGATCGGCGACCGTACCAAAGAGTGGTCTCGCCGTAGCGGCGGCTGCGCTGGGCGGTGATCCCCTGCACCCAGTCGACCTCGCCGGACCGGCTGGACCGCTCGATCACCAGCAGGGCGTCCGGGGCCAGCCAGCCCTGGTCGCGCAGCGCGGCCTGCACCACCGCCAGCTCCGCATCGGGTACGGCGTAGGGCGGGTCGGCGAAGACGACGTCGTAGGGGCCGCCCTCGGGCGGGGAGCCGAGTACCTGGGCGACCTTGCCGGTCACCAGCCGGGCGGTACCGGTCACCGGGCTGGCCGGGGTCGACCGCAGTGCGGCCAGGTTCTCCCGGATGGTCCGGGCGGCCCGGGGATCGGACTCGACCAGCAGCACCTGGGACGCGCCCCGGGAGAGCGCCTCCAGGCCCACCGCGCCCGAGCCGGCGTAGAGGTCGGCGAAGCGCGCCCCGGCCAGCTCGGTGGCCGCCTCGATGGCACTGAACAGCGCCTCCCGGACCCGGTCGCTGGTCGGCCGGGTCCGCCCACCGGGCGGGGCGGAGATGCGGCGTCCACCGAGTACGCCCGCCACGATCCGTGTCATGCCGACCTCTCTGACATGGCCGTTTCCTGCATGACGGTGACGCTACGCGACACCGGGGTCATGTCGGTTCGGACAGGTGGGGAGACTCTTTCGCTGAAACAGCGAGGGACGAACGGGCAGGCTAAGGACACTGAGCGAATTTTGTTCACTACCACCTGTTGATCAAAAATCTCAAGTTGGCCACATCATCGTTAGAGGAGCCTGAAGGGTGTCCCTGTACCACCCCAATCGCTAAGGTCTGGCGCTGTGCCCGGCTGCCACTTGCCGGCACCCACGACGTCAGGGAGGCGGTTCTCGCAGGTAGAGCGCCAACCCATGGCACCCCCGCTCGCCTCCTACCCGCGTCGTCCCATGACGCCCTCATCTCTCAGGAGTACGCGTGATCCGTTCCAAGCTGTCGCTCCGGCGATCGGCTGCCGTTCTCGGAGCCGCCTTCCTCGGCATCGGCGCGGCAGTCGCGATTGCGGCACCGGCCAGCGCCCACCACCCCGAGATCTACGGCAACTACTGCCAGGTCAAGGGGAGCAACAACTACGAGTTCAAGTGGACGGTCGGCAACAGCGAGAACATCAAGGCTGAGGTCACCAAGGTCCGCCCCGGTGCGGTCGGTGACATCCGCGAGGGTGCCGAGCTGAACCCGAAGGGCGGCTCCCCGCTAACCGGGACCGAGACCCGCACCGCGGCCAACAAGTTCCAGCTCAACAAGAAGCTGACGGTCGAGGCCAAGTGGAAGCGGGACGGCCGGACCATCCGGGAAGAGCGCACGGTCGAGGCCAAGGACAAGGGCAAGTGCGACACCCCGCCCACCACCCCGCCGCCCACCACGCCGCCGGCGACTCCTCCGGCCACCACGCCTCCGGCGACCCCGCCGGCCACCACCCCGCCGGCGACTCCTCCGGCCACCACCCCGCCGGCCACCCCGGAACCGACCCCGTCGGTCACCCCGGAGCCGGTCGAGCCGGTGGGCACCTACGAGTCCACCTGTGACGAGCTGATCATCTCGCTCGAGAACACCACGGACGAGGAGATCAGCGTCGTCCTCACCCCGAACAAGGGCGAGGCCCAGACCCTGACCGTTGCCCCGGGCAAGACCGGCAGCGTCACGTTCCCCGCCGAGGAGGGCCTGACCGTCACCCCCAGCGGTGACGGCACCGAGGGCGACCCGATCGTCTACGAGCAGCCGGCCGACTGCGGTGGCAGCGGCGGTGGCGAACTGCCGCTGACCGGTGCCGCTGCCGGTGGCATCGCGGCTGGTGCCGTGCTGCTGCTCGGCGCCGGTGTGGTGCTCTACATCGTGGCCCGCCGCCGTCGGGTGACCTTCACCGCCTGATCGGTAGCGAACGCACCAACTGAACCAACGCACCTGAGGGCGCGTCGACCGGAAACGGTCGGCGCGCCCTCAGCGTCTCTGCGGCGTACCGCTGGTCAGCGTCTCTGCGGCGTACCGCTGGTCAGCCCTTCTCCAGGTATTCGGCGCGTTCCTCGTCGACAAGGGCGGCGACCGAGGCGGCCAGTGCCGGATGCCGGTCCAGCTCCGGGTCCTCCTCGACCAGGGCGATCGCCTCGACCCGGGCGTCCCGGATCACCTCGGCGTCCTTGAGCAGCGAGAGCAGCCGCAGGTGGGAGCGCCGGCCCGACTGGGTCGCCCCGAGTACGTCGCCCTCGCGCCGCTGCTCCAGGTCGAGTTCGGCCAGCCGGAAACCGTCGGTGGTGGAGGCGACCGCGTCCAGCCGCTCCCGGGCCGGCGACTCCTCGATCGCCTCGGTGACCAGCAGGCAGAGCCCGGCCGCCGAACCCCGGCCGACCCGGCCGCGCAACTGGTGCAGCTGGGAGACGCCGAACCGTTCCGCGTCGAGCACGATCATCACTGTCGCGTTCGGCACGTCGACCCCGACCTCGATCACCGTCGTCGCCACCAGCACGTCCAGGTCACCGGCCGCGAAGGTACGCATCACGGAGTCCTTCTCGTCGGCGGGCAGCCGACCGTGCAGTACCCCGATCCGCAGGCCGTGCAGTGGGCCCTCGGCGAGCAGCGGTGCCACCTCGGCCACCGCCAGCGGGGGACGCCGGCCGTCCTCGCCGACCGCACCGACCTCCTCGGCGGTCGCGGCCTGGTCGCCGATGCGCGGGCAGACGACGTACGCCTGGTGGCCGGCGGCCACCTCCTCGCGCAGCCGGCGCCAGGCCCGGTCCAGGTACGCCGGCTTCTCCGCCGCGGGTACGACGTGCGAGGCGATCGGCGACCGGCCGCGCGGCAACTGGGAGAGGGTGGAGATCTCCAGGTCGCCGTAGACGGTCATCGCCACGGTGCGCGGGATCGGCGTCGCCGTCATCACCAGCACGTGCGGCGGCTGCTCGGCCTTGGCCCGCAGCGCGTCCCGCTGCTCGACCCCGAACCGGTGCTGCTCGTCCACCACCACCAGCCCGAGGTCGGCGAAGTCGACACCCTCGTAGAGCAGAGCGTGCGTGCCGACGACGATTCCTGCCTCTCCGGCGGCGACGCTCTCCAGGGCACGCCGCCGGGCCGCCGCGCCGAGCGAACCGGTGACCAGGGCCAGCCGGGTACCGTCCGGGTCGCCGTCCAGCTCACCACGCCGACCGAGCGGGCCGAGCAGGTCGAGCATGCCCCGGTAGTGCTGTGCGGCGAGTACCTCGGTCGGGGCCAGCAGTGCGGCCTGGCCGCCCGCGTCGACCACCTGGAGCATCGCGCGCAGCGCGCAGACCGTCTTGCCGGAGCCGACCTCGCCCTGGAGCAGCCGGTGCATCGGATGCGCGGTACCGAGGTCGGCCGCGACCTCCTCACCTACCGCGCGCTGCCCGGCGGTCAGCTCGTACGGCAGCCGGGCGTCGAACGCGGTCAGCAGCCCGCCCTCGCGGCGCGGTCGGGGCTTCGCCGGCCAGGCCGCCGCCCGGTGCTTGCGCTGCACCAGGGTCAGTTGCAGGGCGAACGCCTCGTCCCACTTCAACCGGTGCCGGGCCCGGTACAGCTCCTCCTTGCTCGCCGGCCGGTGGATCTCGCGCAACGCGGTGGCCAGCCCGACCAGGTTGCGGGTGGCCCGCAGCGTCGCCGGCAACGGATCCTCCGGCGGGGTGACGGTGTCCAGCACCACCCGGACGCAGCGGGCGATCACCCAGGTCGGCACCGCCGCCGCGGCCGGATAGACCGGGATCAGCGCCCCGGCGAACTCCTCGATCTCCTCGCCCACCTCGCCGGCACCGGGTTCACCGCCGCCGCTGCCGTCGCCGAGCAGGACGTACTCCGGGCCGTTGAGCTGGCGCTTGCCCCGGAACTCGGTGACCTTGCCGGCGAACATGCCCCACCGGCCGGGCTTGAGGTCCCGCTCCCGCCACGCCTGGTTGCCGAAGAAGGTGAGCGTGAGTACTCCGCCGGAGCCGTCCCCGACGGTCACCTCCAGCAGGTTTCCCCGGCGCTGGCGCATCGGCCGGACCGCCGTACGCTGCACCTGGCCGAGCACGGTCACCTGCTCCCCCACCTCCAGGGAGCGGATGTCGGTGTGCTCGCCCCGCTCGTCGTAGCGGCGGGGGAAGTGATAGAGCAGGTCACCGGCCGTGTGCAGGTCGAGGTGGCTGGCCAGGGCCTTCGCCGTCTTCTCGCCGACCAGCTTGCGCAGCGGTGTCTCCAGGTCGGCCGAGGTCGACTCGGTGCCGGCCGGGGTCGTTCGGTTCGCTGTCATCGGCCCCCCACGAGCGCTCTCATCCTGCCGTCACCACCGCCGTCAGCTCGCCCCTGCGCCGCACGAGTAGCCGGACGATCGCGGCGGCGATCTCGTCGGCCCGGCCGGCCGCCGTCGTCGATCTCCCCGGGCAGCAGCACGTACCCCGTCCCGGTCGGCCTTCCCCGGGAATCCTCGACCGGCTTCCCCGGCAGCGTCATTCGACTCCCACCAGCAGGGGATAGAACGGCTGGCCGCCGGAGTAGTGGTGCACCTCGACGAAGGGCCAGCGCCGGGCCAGGTGCGCCCGGAGGGTCTCGGCCAACTCCTCCGGAGCGTCGGCGCCGAGCAGCAGGGTGACCAGTTCACCGCCGCCGCCGAGCAACCGGTCGAGCAGCGCCGCGCAGGTCTGCACCAGGTCGCCGCCGATCAGGTGCACCTCGCCGTCGACCAGCCCGAGCACGTCACCCGGCTGGCAGCGGCCGGCCACCGTCAGCGCCTCGCGGGAGGCGTGGCAGACCTCCGCGTACCGGCAGGCGCCGGCCGCCTCGGCCATCGCGATCACGTCGTCGGCGAACCGGCGGGCCGGATCCCGGACCGCGAGCGCGGCCAGCGCCTGCACCGGGGAACGGGTCGGCACCACGCTCACCGATATCCCGAACTGCTGCGCCTCCTCCGCCGCCACCCGGGCCACCGCCTGCGCGTTGGGGTCGTTGGGCAGCACCACCACCCGGGACGCGCCGGTCGACCGGACCGCCGTGAGCAGCTCTCCGGCGGACGGGTTGCCATCCACCACTGTCGCGCCCTCGGCCGTGAAGATCGCGGCCAGGCCGGGACCGGAGGCCACCACCACCGCCGCCCGGTCCGGGGTGTCCGGCCCGGCCGGCTCCGCCGGAGCCACCTCCGGGTGCTGGTCGTCGAAGCGGGTGACCGAGATCTGGTACGGCCGACCGGCGACCACCCCGGCCTCGATCGCCGCTCCGACGTCGTTCACGTGTACGTGCACGTTCCAGGTCGACGGGCCGGTGGGTTCCGCCTCGTCCCCGACCACCACAAGCGAGTCGCCCAGCCGGGCGAGTTCGGCCCGGAGTCGGCGTACGGCCGGCAGGTCGGCGTCGAGCAGGAACTGCACCTCGTAGGCGTACTCGGTCGAGCCGGTCTCCCGGGCGGCCGCCAGCGGCCGGCTCGGCGGTGCCGGTGCGACTTCCGGGCGCTCCGGTGCGGCACCGGTGACCACCTCGACCAGGGCGTCCAGCAGGACGCAGAGGCCGCGCCCGCCCGCGTCCACCACACCGGCCCGGGCCAGCGCCGGCAACTGTTCCGGGGTACGTGCCAGCGCCTCGTCGGCGGCGGTCGCGGCGGCCCGGGCCACCGCCGGGAGATCGTCGGTGTCGGCCCGTTCGGCCGCGGTCGCGGCGGCGACCGCGACGGTGAGCAGTGTTCCCTCGACCGGCTCCGCCACCGCACCGTAGGCCGCCGTGCTGGCCGCCCGCAGCGCCGCCGCGAGCGCCCGGCCCCGGACCTCGGGGATGTCGCCGAGTGCGTCGGCCAGGCCGCGCAGGATCTGCGAGACGATCACCCCCGAGTTGCCCCGGGCACCCAGCAGCGCGCCCCGGGCCAGCAGCCGCAACACCCGGGCGTGCGCCGACTGCCCCTGAACGCCCGGATCGTCCCGCTCCATCCGCAGCGCCTGCTCGGCGGAGGTCATCGTGAGCACCAGGTTGGTGCCGGTGTCGCCGTCGGGAACCGGATAGACGTTCAGCTGGTTGATCTCTTCCTGGTGCCGCCTGAGCGCGGCCAGCCCGCCCGCACACCACCGACGCAGGGCTGCGGCGTCGAGGGTCTCCAGCACGGCAGAAGCCTACTGGCGGACCCCGACGCCCCGCTGACACCGCCGCACCGACGCGGGCACCGGACAGCAGCTCCGCCGCGATTCCGGCGGCCGTGGCGGGGGCACGGCCGCCGGCCGGGACCGGGCGGTCGGTCGGGACAGGTGGCCGGTCGGGACCGGTGGTCGGTCCGCCCAGGCGGCCGGTCGGGACCGGTGGTGGGTCCGCCCCGGTGGCCGGTCGGGACCGGTGGAGCCGATTCGCACGCCGGCCAGCACATCGGGTACCCTGGCCAGGTTGCCCGGGCAGCATCCTGCCGGCAACCTGACGACGATCAATCCCAGGAGTATCCCGTGGCTAGCGTGTGCGACATCTGTGGCAAGGGGCCTGGCTTCGGCCACAACGTGTCCCACTCGCACCGGCGGACCAACCGTCGCTGGAACCCCAACATCCAGTCGGTGCGTACCCCGGCGGGTGGCGGCACGACCCGCAAGCTCAAGGTCTGCACCTCGTGCATCAAGGCCGGCAAGGTCGCCCGCGCCTGACCCGACCCCCGGGCAGACCCTGAAGCACTGAAAGCCGCCGGAGCACCACTCCGGCGGCTGTTCGCTGTGCGTACCGGTGTACCGATGTATCGCGCTGTGTCTACCGGCCCTGCCGGTCGGAGTCAGAGGGCGCGGCCGAACGAGAGGACTCCCGGCTCGTTCCGGTAGTAGCCGAAGTCCGGGATCCGCTCGTAGCCACTGCGCTGGTAGAGGGCGATCGCCTCCGGCTGCCGGTCGCCACACTCCAGGATCAGCCGGCTCCGCCCGTACTCCCGGGCGGAGCCCTCGATCGCCGACAGCACCCGGCGGGCGACACCGCGACCGCGAGCCGAGGGCGAGACGTACATCCGCTTGAGTTCGGCGACGTCGTCGGTGCTTCCGTGGGTACGCCATCCGGCGCAGCCGACCGGAACCTCGTCCAGGTACGCCACCAGGAAAGCCCCGGTGGGCGGCTCGAACTCGGTCGGTGCCACGGGGGTCTCGTCGCCATCGCCACCGTACCGCTGGGCCAGGTCGGCCAGCGCGGCATCGACCAGTTCACGGGCGACCGGGGAGTCGTAGGGTCCGACGCGGATGTCCAGCTCACTCACGCGGTGAAGGGTACGACCCCTGCCCACCCGTTACCGATCGGCCCCCGACGTGACGTGCACCGCCCAGCGTCGTCCCCGACGTCGGGGACCCGGCGTCAGGTCGACGCCGGTCGGCGGAAGTGGTCCCAGCCGCTCGATCCCTTGTAGGCCCGCCCGTCCACGGTCACCCCGGCGCCGTGCACGACGTGTCCGATCAGCCGGAAGCCGCCCGGCAGCGGCAGGTCCTCCGGGAACGTCGCCACCAGCGCGTGGTCGTCGCCACCGCCGAGGACCCAGGCCAGCGGATCCACCCCGAGCGCGTGCGCGGCGTCCCGCATCTGCTCCGGCACCTCGAACGCACTGCCGAGCAGGTCGATGCCGACCCGGCTGGCCGTCGCCACGTGGCCGAGGTCGGCCAGCAGCCCGTCCGAGACGTCGATCATGGCCGTGGCACCGAACCGCGCCGCCGCCGGCCCCGCCCCGTACGGCACCTCGGGCCGCCGGTACGCCTCGACAAGTACCTTCGGGGTGCGGAACCCGCGCGACAGCACGGTGTAGCCGGCGGCGGCGTAGCCGAGCCGGCCGGCGAGCGCGACGACGTCACCGGCCCGCGCCCCGCTGCGTACCACCGGGGCCTGCCCGCCGAGGTCGCCGAGAGCGGTCACCGCGATGGTCAGGGTGGGGCTGGCCGACATGTCCCCGCCGACCACGCTCGCCCCGACCCGGGCGGCCTCCGCCGCCAGGCCGTCGGCCAGCTCCTCCGCCCACTGCACCTCCAGATCGGGCGGCATGCAGAGCGCGACGAGCAGCGCGGTCGGCACCGCGCCCATCGCCGCCACGTCGGCGAGGTTCGCCGCGGCGGCCCGGTGCCCGATGTCCACCGCGCTCGACCAGTCCCGGCGGAAGTGCCGGCCCTCGACCAGTACGTCCGTGGAGGCGACCACCCGGCCGTCCGGTGCGTGCACCACCGCCGCGTCGTCGCCGGGGCCGAGCAGCGTGGCGTGTCCGGTGCCCAGCCGGGCGGTGACCCGGGCGATCAGGCCGAATTCGCCGGCCCGTGCGACGCTCACACCCACCTCCGGGCACGCTCGGTGCGCTCGACGTCCGGACCGGCCGGGCCCGTCGCCGGTCGCGGCAACCAATCCACGGGTACGGCCGGAGCCGGCACCGCACCCGCACCCGGCCGGCCGATTCGATCGCTCATCGTGCCTCCTCCGACCACCGATCGGGATCCGACCTGCTCCGTACGGTATTTTCACGGTCTAGCCGCTCGGCGGCGGACGGGAGGCGGGTCGTGGTCCAGGCGTACATCCTCATCCAGACTGAGGTCGGAAGGGCACGTGACGTGGCCGCGCACATCTCGGATATTCCCGGAGTCGTCCGCGTCGACGCCGTCACCGGCCCGTATGACGTGGTCGTGCTCACCGAGGCACACACCGTCGACGAGCTGGGCAAAATGATCGTCAGCAAGGTGCAGTTGGTGCCCGGCATCACCCGCACGCTGACCTGCTCCGTGGTCCGGTTGTAGATGGCGCGGAACACGAGGTCCAGCCGGCCGGACGCGCCGGAGACCACCGAGGCACGACCAGAGGCCGCCGAGACCGACGGAGCGGCGTCCGGCGGAACGGTGCCCGACGGGGCGCCAACCGGCGGAGCGGCGGACCGGCCGAGCGAGGTCGGACCGGACCGGACCACCCGGCAGGCGGCGCTCTGGGCGACCGTGGTCGCCCTGCCGCTGACCGCCCTCGTCGCGGTGCTGGTCTTCGGCCAGCTCAGCCCGGATCCGGTCGAGAAGCCCGCGCCGACACCGACCTCGGCCGCGCCGCAGGTGACCACCCCGGTGCAGATGGCCGCGCCGGCCCTGGCCGACCGACCCGCCACGGTCTGCCGGGCACTGCTGTCGCGGCTGCCCGACAGCCTCCGCGGCCTCGGCCAGCGGCCGGTCACCGCCGGCCCGGAACAGAACGCCGCGTACGGCGACCCGGCGATCACGGTCGCCTGCGGCGTGACTCCGCCCGCCGTTCCGGACGTACCCGACCTGTGGATGGTCAACAACGTCTGCTGGATCACCGAGCACCGCGACGGCGGCCTGGTGCTGACCACTGTGGACCGTGAGGTGCCGGTCCGGCTCAGCGTGCCGGCCGGGCAGGAGCAGACGGTGCAGTGGGCGGCACCGGTGTCCGAGTCCCTGGTCGCCTCGGTGCCCTCGTTACCGCAGGTGCCGAGCGGCTGCACCGGGGGCTGACCACCGCCGCGAGCCGGCCACCCCGAGACGGGCGGCGAACAGACGCTGGTCAATGCAGACCGGTGCCTCGACGCAGCGCGGTCCGGATCAGCCGGTTCACCAGCTTGGGATACTCCAGCCCGGTCGCCGCCCACATCTGCGGGAACATCGAGGTGGGCGTGAACCCCGGCATGGTGTTGATCTCGTTGAGATAGACGTCCAGCTCCGGTGTGACGAAGAAGTCGACCCGGGCCAGACCGGCGCAGTCCAGCGCGGTGAAGGTACGGCAGGCGTACTCCTGCACCTGCCGGGTCACCCGGTCCGGCAGCTCGGCCGGGATGTCGTAGTCGCTGGCGTCGAGGTACTTCGCCTCGAAGTCGTAGAAGTCGTGCTCGGCCACCCGGATCTCGGCCAGCAGGGACGCCTCGGGGCCGCCTCCGGCCTCGGCCTCCAGCACCCCGCACTCGATCTCCCGGCCGACGATCGCCGCCTCGACCAGCACCTTCGGGTCGACCTGCCGGGCCAGCGCGACGGCGGCGTCGAGATCCGCCCAGTCGGAGACCTTGCTGATCCCGACCGACGAACCCGCCCGGGACGGCTTGACGAAGACGGGCAGCCCGAGCCGTTCCTTGTCCTCCTCGGTCAGGCTGACCCCGCTGCGCAGCACCACGTACGGCCCGACCGGGATGCCCTCGGCGACCGCCAGCTTCTTGGTGAACTCCTTGTCCATCGCCGCCGCCGAGGCGAAGACGTTCGCCCCGACGTACGGGATGCCGGCCATCTCCAGCAGCCCCTGGATGGTGCCGTCCTCGCCGTACGCGCCGTGCAGTGCCGGAAAGACGACGTCGACTCCGGCGAGTGCCTGGGGACCCTGGGCCGGGTCCAGCACCATCAGGCCGTCGCCGGTCGGGTCGGCCGGCAACACCACTGTCGATCCGGCGGCGGCGGTGATCTCCGGCAGGCGCCGATCGGTGATGGTGAACTGGGTCGGATCACCGTCGGTCAACACCCACTGACCCGCCCGGGTGATGCCGACCGGTACCACGTCGAACTCGTCCGGATCCAGGGCGGCGAGGATGCTGCCCGCGCTGACACAGGAGATGGCGTGTTCCGTGCTGCGGCCGCCGAAGACGAGGGCCACACGGGTCTTGCCTGGGGTGGTCACTCCGGTCACCTTTCGTTCGCGTCGCCGCTGTCCTCGCGTCACCGCTGATCGGTGTCATCGCTGGTCGGGGGTTGCCGCCCGGTGGGGAGACCCGACGATGTTGCCGTCGCTCCCCGTGCGCTCACCGGGTGACCCTACTCTGCGTGGCCAACTCCCGGGTCCACACCCCTTTTCGGCGTTGGGAAACCTCCATCGACGTGAACGTGTCGAGCACAGCCGGTAGTACCGAGCACAGTGGGTAAGTGCCGAGCACAACGGGTAACCGGTGGCGTACCGGATCGGGCGGGACGGCAGAGACCGGAGTTACCGGTGTGTCGCCCCGGTGACGCCCGCCGTCTAGGCTGCTCGTCTTGTGACTTCCGATTCGGTTATCGACAGCCTGAGCGCGGCGGTTGGCGCGACTCCGGACGACGTCCCGCTGCGGCTGCACCTCGCCGGGCTGCTCCTGGATGCCGGACGTCCCGCCGAGGCGATCGCGCACGTCGGGCAGGCCCTGGCCCGCGACCCGGCCAATCCGCAGGCACAGTCGCTGATGCAGCGCGCCCTGGGCGGCGGCGCACCAGCGCCCGGCGGGGCGGCCAACCCCGCGCCTCCCGGCCAGCCGAACACGCCGCGCCAGCCGGGCCCGGCCGGCCACCCCAACCCACCCGGTCAGCCGAACACGCCGGGCCAGCCGGGCGGACCCGGTGGACCGGGCCAACCGAGCGAAGACCCGCTCGCCGCCTACGAGCAGGAACTCGCCGACGTGGTGCCGCCGCGCTTCTCGCCCGCCGGTGACCAGCCCGAGCCGGTGACCGGGGACGCCGACCGGATGTTCGACGTCGAGGTCTCCACGATCCGGCTCGGTGACGTCGGCGGGATGAACGAGGTCAAGGAGCGGTTGGAACTGGCCTTCCTCGGCCCGCTGCGCAACCCGGAACTGCGCAAGCTGTACGGCAAGAGCCTGCGCGGCGGCCTGATGCTGTACGGCCCGCCCGGTTGCGGCAAGACGTTCCTGGCCAAGGCGATCGCGGGTGAGATGGGCGCGAAGTTCATCTCACTCTCCATCGTGGACGTGCTGGACATGTGGATCGGCAACTCCGAGCGGAACCTGCACGAGCTGTTCCAGACGGCTCGGCGCAGCGCGCCGTGCGTACTCTTCCTCGACGAGGTCGACGCGCTCGGGCACAAGCGCTCCAAGGTCACCTCCAGCGGGATGCGGACGATCGGCAACCAGCTACTCGCCGAACTCGACGGTGTGGAGGGCAACAACGAGGGCGTCTTCGTGCTGGCCGCCACCAACACCCCCTGGGACGTGGACCCGGCGCTGCGCCGGCCCGGCCGCCTCGACCGGGTGGTCCTGGTACTGCCACCGGACGCGCCGGCCCGGACCTCGATCCTGGAGTACCACCTGCGGGAGCGGCCGATCGCGAACATCGACGTGCAACGGATCGTCGCTGCCACGGAAGACTTCTCCGGCGCGGACCTGGCACACCTGTGCGAGTCGGCCGCCGAGTACGCGATGGCCGACTCGATCCGGCGCGGCGAGGTACGGATGATCGAGCAGCGCGACTTCGACCGGGCACTGAAGGACGTCCGGCCCTCCACCAAGCCGTGGTTCGCCACCGCTCGCAACGTCGCGATGTTCGCCAACGAGGGTGGCATGTACGACGACCTCGTCGGCTATCTGAAGCGGCGGAAGCTGCTCTGATGACCGCCGGGGTCGACTCCGGGGACGGTGCGGCCGGGGCCGGCCCGAGTACGGGTTCCAGAGAGTCGCTGCTGGAGCGGGCACTGCACCTCGCCCAGATCGGCCGGGTCGAGGCGGCGTACCCGCTGGTCGGTGAGGCGCTCCGGGCCGACCCGGCCGACGGTCACGCGCTACAGGTGCTCGCCTTCTGCCACCAGCAGGAGGGTCGCTGGGCGGACGCGTTGGCAGCGCTCGACATGGCCGCTCAGAGCATGCCCGCCAGTCCGCAGGTGCAGCGCAACCGCTCGATGGCACTGCGCCAGCTGGGCCGGATCCCCGAGGCGCTCGCCGCCGCCGAACTGGCCCGTACCCTCGATCCGGACGACGCCCGCAGTGAACTCGTCCGGGCCGAGGCGCTGCTGAGCGGTCGCGGCACCCGTACGGTGCTCGCCGCCCTGGCCGCGACCCGACGGGCCAGGGAACTCGATCCGGAGAGTGTCTGGGCGCACGTCACCGAGGGCAGGGTGCAGCGCCGGATGGCCGAGTTCGGTCGGGCCCGCGCGGCGTACCTGGAGGCGCTGCGGCTCGCCCCCGACGACCCGCAGGCCCTCTTTCATCTGGCCACACTGGACAGTGATCGGGGCCGGGCGGTGCGTGCCTCCCCGGCGATGGCCGGGATGCTCGGCACGGTACCCACCGATCCGGTCGCGATCGGGGCCGCCACCCGGAACGCCCGCCTGGCGCTCTGGCTGCTCACCGACCTCGGCTGCGTCATTCTCCTGCTCGTCACACTGCTGGTGGGCACGTTGCAGGATGTGGTCGACCCCCGACCGCTCGCCGCGGCCAGCGGGGTGTTCGTGGCGCTGGCCGGTGCGGCGGCCGTCTTCGCACTGCTGCGCTGGCGGTTCAACCGGCTCTCCGCGCCGACCCGTGCGCTGGTGCTGGCCAACCGCTACCGGTTCACCTTCGTCACCGCGCCGCTGCGGCTGGTCGCCCTGGTGCTCGGCATGCTGCTGATCACGGTCGGCCCGTATCCGCCGACCGTGGTCGAGGTGGTCGGCGGGGCGTCGCTGATCGTGCCGCTGGTGACACTGATCTTCCGGTGGCGCAGCCGGGCCGCCGTCGAGGTGGCTCTGCTGGTCCGCCGCTACTGGTTCCGGCTGCGCCGCCTCATCTCCGGCACCGAACGGAGAGCTGACAGGCGAGCTCACCAGGCAAGCTGATCGAGCAACCCGATCAAGCAGGCTGACCAGGCGCGCTGACGAAGGGGCGCTGAGCGCCGGGCGAGCCGATAACGCCGGGCGAGGCGGCGGTTCAGCCGGCCAGTGATCGCCGTCGGCCCACCGCGAGTACCTTGACCCGCTGCCGGCCGGCCCGCACCATGCCCAGGGCCGCGAACGCGGCGGCGATCCGGTCGGCGGCCTCCCGGCTGGTCGCGCCGACGACCTGGCGGCGCCGCTCGGGCTCGATCCGCTCGTCCCGGCCCTCCTTGGTCAGCGGTCGCACGTCGGTGAGGACCACGAGGAACCGGGTCACCGTGACCGCCCCGGCCACCGTCGCGGATGGCGGCGCCACGCGCGGCCACCGGGGAGTCCGTGCTGGTCAGAGCCCACGGCGAGCCACCTCGGGCTCGGCCGTCGTGCCGGCCAGTCCACCCCACCTGTCCCGGCACACGTAGGCCAGGTCGGCGTGGATCCACGCGTCCTCGTTGTCCCGCAACACCGGTCGCGCGCACCAACGACATCGGGAGACCCGAGGCCAGCACGGGGTCGCGGTCATCTGTCACCTCCCGGTCCGCTGACTGGCGGGAGGGACACGGCGATCGGGTACGGGAAGGCCCGATCGCCGTGCGCCTCATTCCCCTTCGGTCACCCACAGCCACCGTCGACACGACCACCGGCGGTGAGGACGTGATGACAGACTGCCAGCGTGGAAGGCATGAATGCAACTCTCACGTACGTTCTCTCATGCACGCATTCCCGGTTGCATGTGACAGGATCGATGCATGGCTCCGAAGTCGTTCCGCGCCCGCCGCCTCGGCATCGCCCTGCGCCATGCCCGCGAGGCGGCCGGGCTCACCCTCGAACAGGCCGCCGACGAGATCAACAGCACCCGAAGCACGCTCTCGCGGTACGAGAACGCGCAGACGATGGTCAGCCCAGCCTCGGTACGCGCCCTGCTCACCCTCTACAAGCGGCCGGAGAGCGAACTGGAGGACATGGTGCAGCTCGCCAAGGAGGCCCGGAAGCCGGGCTGGTGGGTCTCCTACTCGTACATCCTGGATCGCCGCACCATCGACTTCATCGCGGTCGAGGCCGAGGCCACCGCGATCGCGAACTTCGAGCCCTCGGTCGTGCCGGGTCTGCTCCAGACTCCGGAGTACATCCGGGCGATCATGCGCGGCGGTCCGCACACCCTCGGGGACGAGGAGGTGGAGCAACGGGTGCAGATCCGGATCGGCCGGCAGGAGCGGCTGAAGGAGACCGACCCGCCGATCTTCGACGCCATCGTCGACGAGGGCGCCCTGCTCCGGCCGGTCGGCGGCGAGGCGGTGATGGCGGCGCAGCTGAAGAGCCTGCTCAAGATGTCCGAGCTACCGAACGTGACCGTCCAGGTCATCCCGCTCAAGGCGGGCTACCACCGCGGTACCCGTGGTTCCCTGCACATCCTCGAGTTCGCCGACCCGGAGGACCCGACCCTCGCCTCGGTGGAGACCGTCGCCGGGCAGCTCATCCTGGACCGTCCGCACGACCTGCGCACCTGCGCGAAGATCATGGAACACCTGCGGGCCGTCGCGCTGAGTCCCGCGGAAAGCCGCGACACCATCAACCGCCTCCTGAAAGGACTGTGACATGTCACCGGAGACGACGACCGACCTGCTCGGCCGGGCCCCCTGGCTCAAGAGCAGCCACAGTGGAGACCAGGGCGCCTGCGTCGAGTTCGCCCTGCTCGCCGGGGAAGCCGACGACGTCGTGGCCGTCCGCGACTCCAAGGACACCACTGGGCCGGTGCTGATCTTCGCACCGGCCGCCTGGACCGCATTCACCACCGCGCTGCCCACCTCCCCCATTCTCCCCTGACCTGGGGGGAGGTCGGCGGTCACCGAGCTGCGTCCCCCCGGCAAGGCTCGGCCCGCCCAGCTCCGGTGCCCCACGCCCCCTGTTCCGCCGTTCCGGGTCGGCGGTCAGGGGGCGTGGTGGGGCGCCTGCCGGGCCACCCGGTGCAGCCGGGCCACCAGGACGGCCAGCAGCGCCAACTCGACCACCACCAGGATCCGCTCGACCAGCCCCATCATCACCCGGCCGCCGGGAAACGCGACGTAGTAGAGCGCGAGCAGCGCGAGCACGCTTGTCACCGCCAGCGCCCGCAGCCGGCGTACGGCATCCCGCCAGCGCACGTCGACGGCGAGCCGGCGGATCGCCAGTAGCGTCGCGAGCGGCAGGGCGACGAAGGCGGCGACCGAGACGTACCTGTGCACGTAGCCCTGGGTGGTCAGCTCGACCGTTCCCAGTGGATCGGTCGGCACCAGCGCCGAGGCGATCAGCCCCAGGCACCAGACCAGCAGCAGTACCTCGGCGACGCGTCCCACCCTGACCCGGGCGGCCCGCAACGCCAGCGGTACGGCCAGCGAGGTGACCCCGAGGATCAGGATGGCGAGGTTCATCGGCCAGCCGTTGTTCGACACGGCGTAGTCGCTGATGGTGAGCGACAGTGGGCTCATCCCGGGGTCGGGCGCGAGGTGCGCCGCGACGCCCAGGGTCGCGGTCAGGGAGATGCCGGCCCCCGCGAGCAGGGTCAGCGATCGGGCGGTCCATGGCTGCGGTGAAGATCCGGACATCATGTGACCAGCGTCGTCGCGCCATCGCGGCGCCGAATCCGGCGCGATCCCGGACCCGTCCCGGGCTTCCGTGACCCTGAGTCGATCAGGGTCGGGTTGCCCCTACCCCGGACACTCCCCCCTGCACCATCGACAGCGCGCAGGGCGCGTTCACGGGATGGTCAGGGTGGTGGCCGCACCCTCCAGCAGCTTCAGCGCGGCTATCGCGGCGCCCCGGGCTCCGGCCATGTCGAGATCCGGCACCAGCGCGAACCGGGCGCGTTCGGCCTGCTCGGTCCGGAGCGTGGTGTGTTCCCGGACGGTGCCCAGGAACCAGTCCCGGAACTCCGGCGTCGCCTCCACCACACCGCCGCCGACGAAGTACCCGTCCGGGTCGGTGACGTTGGCGACGATGGTGAAGAGCCGGCCCAGGGCCATCGCCTGCTGCTCGAAGATCCGCAACGCCATCGGGTCGCCGTCCGCCCCGTACGACCGGACCTGCTTCGCCGCGCTCACCGGGTCGAGTCCGGCCAGCGGGTGCCCGGCGTACCGGCCGAGCCAGTAGGGCAGCAGGTTGCGCCGGATACCGGTCAGCGAGGCGACGCTCTCCACGTCACCGACGAACCCGCAGTTGCACGCCGGCACCGGCTGCCCCTCGGCGAGCAGGCCGAACATCGGGATGTGCACGTGCCCGAGTTCACCGGCCATCCCGGCGGCGCCGGTCAACACCTGCCCACGGACGACCACCCCGCCACCGAGTCCGGTACCCACGATCGCGGAGATCGACGACCGTTGCGCGGCGTCGGCACCGAAGTAGGAGTGGTGGGCGTAGAGCGCCGCCGCGTTGCCGTCGTTGTAGTAGACGACCGGCAGGCCGAGCCGGCGTTCGAGTGCGCCCCGGATGTCGTAGCCGCGCCAGGCCGGCTGGGAGAAGTTCGTCGAGCCCTTCGACGAGATGACCCCGGTGGCGCTGGCCGGCCCCGGGGTGTCCAACCCGACGGCCCGGACCCGCTCCGGCCGGGTGCCGGTGCGCGCCAGCACCTGTGCCATCGCCTCGGCCAACGCCTCGACCGCCGCCTCCGGCCCCTCCAGCACCCGGCACGGGGTCTCGACCAACTCGTCGACCAGGAACCGCCCGGTCGCGTCCAGCACTGTGGCGTTGTTGCTGTTACCGCCGTTGTCGAGTCCGACCACCACCGGTACTTCGGAGTTCGTCATGGTGCGCCTCCCGGTACGCCGGCCGGCCCCGGACCTCGATTGCGTCGCCAGCCGACCGATGTGCATACCCTGCCGCACGCGGAGCAGTCCCGCACCCCCCGACCGGCCGGCGGGCGCCGACGAACGCTATGCGCCGCCGGCCGCGTCCAGTGCGGCGGTCAGGTCGGCGACCAGATCCGCGGCGTCCTCGATCCCGCAGGAGAGCCGGACGAACCCGGCGGAGACGTCGTCGCCCCACTGCGCGCGGCGGTCGGCGCTGGTGTGCAGGCCGCCGAAGGAGGTCGCCGCGAAGATCAGCCGGCTCGCGGTCAGGAACCGCGCCACCCGGTCGGCGTCGCCGAGGTCGAACGCGACGATCCCCGGCACCCGCCGGAGCTGCCGGCTGGCGATCGGGTACGCGGGGTCGTCGTCGAGCCCCGGCCAGCGCAGTCCGGTCACGTCGGAACGGGCCCGCAGTGCCGTCGCCACCGCCGCCGCGTTGGCGCTCTGCCGGGCCAGCCGCAGGTCCAGTGTGGCCAGTGACCGGTGAGCCAGCCAGGCGTCGAAGGCGCCCGGGATCGAGCCGGTGGTGGTCCGCCAGCCCAGGATCGTCTCCAGTAGACCGGCGGTCCGGCTGGCCACGTAACCGAGCAGCAGGTCGGAGTGCCCGGTCAACGCCTTGGTGCCGGACGCGACCACCAGGTCGGCGCCCAGTTCCAGCGGTCGCTGACCGAGCGGTGTCGCGGTGGTGTTGTCGACGGCGAGCAGCGCACCGGCGGCGTGCGCCCGGTCCGCCAGCTCGGTGATGTCGCAGACGTCCAGGCCCGGGTTGGCAGGCGTCTCAACAAGCACCAGGCGTACGCCGTCGAACGACGGGTACGGGCCGGCGGTCGGTACGAAGTCGACGCGTACCCCGATCCCGCGAAGCGTCTCGGCGGCGAACGCCCGCACCGGGAAGTACCCGTCGGCGGGGAGCAGCACCGTGTCGCCGGGGCGCAGCACCGAGAGGAGTACCGCCGTGATCGCGGCCTGCCCGCTGGAGAAGGCGAGACACTGCCCACCCTCCAGCTCACCGATGGCCGCCTCCAGCAGGCGCCGGGTCGGGTTGTCCGGCCGACCGTACCCGTTCGGGCTCGCCTCGGGACCGATCGCCGGGTCCAGGTGGTACGGGGCGGCGAAGACCGGGCCGGGCAGGAACGGCTGTCCGGGTACGGGTTCCGGCAGTCCGGCGTGCACACTCCGGGTACCGTCGCCGTACTCCGGTCGGGTGCCCTCGCCGTGGTCCGGGCGGGTACCGTCGCCGTGCTTCGGCTGGTCGGGCATCGTGTCCCTCCGGGATTCGGGCGCGGTCACTCGGGTTTCGGCTTCCGGCTCATCAGGGCGGCCATCGCGCTCTGCGGGTCGGCGCCCTCGTGGCAGACCCGCTCGACCTGCTCGGTGATCGGCATCTCCACACCGTGTGCCCGGGACAGGTCCCGGATCGCCAGGCAGCTCTTCACCCCTTCGGCGGTCTGCCGGGTCGCGGCCTGTGCCTGCTCCAGGGTCTCGCCCCGGCCCAGGTGCTCGCCGAAGGTCCGGTTCCGGGACAGCGGCGACGAGCAGGTCGCGACCAGGTCGCCGAGGCCGGCCAGGCCGGCGAAGGTGAGCGGGTCGGCGCCGAGCGCCACGCCGAGCCGGGCCGTCTCGGCCAGCCCTCGGGTGATCAGGGTCGCCCGGGTGTTGTCGCCCAGCCCCATCGCGGTGGTGATGCCGTAGGCGAGCGCGATCACGTTCTTGACCGCTCCGCCCAGCTCGCAGCCGATCACGTCGTCGTTGGTGTAGGGACGCAGGTAGGGCGTGTTTACCGACGCCTGCACCAGGTTCGCCCGGTCGGTGTCGGTGCAGGCGACCACGGTCGCGGCGGGCTGCTCGGCGGCGATCTCGGCCGCCAGGTTGGGGCCGGAGACCACGACGACCCGGTCCGCCGCCACCCCGGCGGTCTCCACGATCACCTCGCTCATCCGCTTGGTGGTGCCGAGTTCGATCCCCTTCATCAGGGAGACGAGCGTCGAGTCGGGTTCGAGGTGCCGGGTCCACTCGGCGAGGTTGCCGCGCAGGGTCTGCGACGGCACCGCCAGCACCACCAGGTCGGCACCGGTGATCGCCTCGGCGGCGTCGGCGGTGCCGCGTACCGCCGACGGCAGCCGCAGCCCGGGCAGGTAGTCGGGGTTGGTCCGGGTGGTGCGGATCGCCTCGACGACGGCCGGGCGGCGGGCCCAGAGGACCACGTCCCGGCCGGCGTCGCCGAGCACCTTGGCGAAGGCGGTACCCCAGGAGCCGGCACCGAGCACCGCGACGTGGCTCATGCCGGCACTCCGCTTCGCTCCGTGCCGTCATGAGGCACATCCGCACTGAGCCGGCTGATTCGCTCGCTGCGCTCGCTCATGCCGGCACTCCGCTTCGCTCCGCGCCGTCATGAGGCACATCCGCACCGAGCCGGCTGATTCGCTCGCTGCGCTCGCTCATGCCGGCACTCCGCTTCGCTCCGCGCCGTCATGAGGCACATCCGCACCGAGCCGGCTGATTCGCTCGCTGCGCTCGCTCATGCCCGGTCCTCGGTACGGCGGTGCGGGGCCGACCAGAGCGGTGGGGGCGTCTCGCCCCGGATCTCGGCCAGCATGTCGCGCAGCCGCAGCATGATGGCATCGGTCATCTCGTCCAGTACCGCCTTGCTCGGCACCGCACCGGCCCACCGGCCCAGGTCCACCGGCGGACCGGCGACCACCGTCACCGGGGTACGCGGCCGGAGGCTGACCTTCTTCGTCCGGGGGTCGAAGATCCGCTGTGGTCCCCAGGTCACCACCGGCACCACCGGAACGCCGGTGGCCAGGGCGAGCCGGGCGGCGCCGGTCTTGCCGCGCATCGGCCACAGCTCGGGCTCCCGGGTGGTGGTCCCCTCGGGATAGATCACCACGGCGGCGCCGGAGCGGACCGCCCGGTCCAGCGCGTCCAGCGACCTGGCCGCGTCGACGGTGCCGCGCTCCACCGGGATCTGCCGGCACTTCAGCAGGATCTTGCCGATCACCGGCACCTTGAAGACGCTCGCCTTGCCCAGATAGCTGGGCCAGCGGCCGGCGTCGTAGATGAAGTGCGCCGCGACCAGCGGATCGAAGTGGGAGAGATGGTTCACCACGATGATCAGGCCGCCGGACGACGGGAGGTGCTCCATGCCGCGCCACTCACGACGTGTCCAGACGGTCAGCACCGGCTTGACCACCGCGACGGCGAACCGTCGCCAGAACCCGAGCCTGCGCCGTGTCACTGTGCCTCCTCGTCGTCCAACCCGGCGCGGCCCGGCCGGCGCGCGCCAACCGGGCGTCCCGGCTCGGGTGGCGAGGTGACACCGCCCGTGCCCACCCCGGTCCGGCCCGCCACCGACCCGGGCCCGGGGTGCCGCCGCCCGCAGCGAAATCATGCCTGTTCGCCCCGGGTAGGGCCAGCCAGGGGGTGTCCCGCCGGCCGACCGGGCCACCCCACCGGGCTGTCGCCGGTGAACTGGCAGGATTGTCGCGTGGCAGAGCGGAACTGGACCGTGGTGGTGCCGGTCAAGCGCCTCGGGTCGGCGAAGAGCCGGCTACGCGGGGCGCTCGACGGCGTACCGCACGAACTGCTCGCCCTGGCGCTGGCCGAGGACACCGTCGAGGCCGTACTCGGCTGCCCGGCCGTCCGGGAGGTACTCGTGGTGACAGGTGACCCCGAGGCGACCCGTACCCTGGGCCGGCTCGGCGCCCGGATCGTGCCGGAACCGTCGATTGGCGGGCTGAACGCCGCGTTCGCCCGAGGCGCGGCGACCGTCCCGGACGGTCCGGTCGCGGCGCTCACCGCCGACCTGCCGGCGCTGCGCCCGACGGAGCTGGCCGAGGCGCTGCTGGCCGCCACCGGGCCGACCGGGGTACGCAGCTTCGTCGCAGACGCCCCCGGCACCGGCACGGTACTGCTCACCGCCACCGCCGGCACGACGCTGGACCCCCTGTTCGGTCCCCGCTCCGCGGCCGCGCACGCGGCCTCCGGGGCCCGTCCGCTCACCGCCGCCTGGCCGACGCTGCGCCGCGACGTCGACACCCCGGCGGACCTGCGGGCCGCGATCGCGCTCGGCCTCGGCCGGCACACCGCCGCGATGACCGGGCGGGCGACCCCGGCCGCCGCCCAGCACTGAGCCGCTGCCGCCGCCGCAAGGCCGACGCACCGCCGAGCCGACCGGTGTACGGTGCTGGGCATGCAGGGCACGGTGGCCGACTACGACCCGCAGACCCGGACCGGCACGCTGCTGCTCGACGACGGCTCCCGGGTCACCTTTCCGGCGACCGCGTTCGACGCCTCCGGGCTGCGCCTGCTCCGGCTCGGCCAACGGGTCCGGCTGGAGCACGACGACACCGGCACACTGGTCCGGATCACACTGCCGACCTTCCCCTGACCCGCCCGATCCTCCCCTGACCCGCCCGACCTTTCCCTGAGCCGCCCGGCCGTTCTTCGGCTGATCCGCTCGGTCAAAGTTCATTTTCGGTTCACCATCGCCGGGGAATGATGGGGAGGTGAGCACCCCACCGTCCCGACGCCCCCGCTCGGAGCGCAAGGCGCAGCCGGGCTCCGCCACCTCCCGTACCCGTCGGGATGGCCGGGCGGGCGTCGAACCGGACGCCACCGCCACCAAGCCGGACACCACCGCCGAACCGCAGGCCACCGCCGCCGAGCCGCAGGTCACCGCCGAACCGGACGCCGCGACCGGGCCGGACCGGGCGGCGGCGCCGGACCAGGCGGCCGACTCGGCGCGGGCCTCGGCCGCCGGCCCGGCCCGCAGCCCGGCGGCCGGCCTGACCGGCAACCCGGAACAGCTCCGGCGCGGCGTGCCGGCCACCGGACCGGGCAGCGCCGTCCCGGAGAGCCGCCTGGCTGCCCGCCCGGAGAGCACCGAGCCGGCCGCCGAGCCCGACAGCGGGCCGACCGAGCCGCTGCCACCGGACCGGTTCCTCAACCGGGAGCTCTCCTGGCTGGATTTCAACGCCCGGGTACTGGCCCTGGCCGAGGACCCGGACACCCCGCTGCTGGAACGGGCCAAGTTCCTCGCCATCTTCGCCAACAACCTCGACGAGTTCTACATGGTCCGGGTCGCCGGGCTGAAGCGACGGTTGCAGGCCGGGCTGCCGGTCCGGGGCGGCGACCGGATGCCGCTGAGCACCCAGCTCGAACGGGTCTCCCAGTGCGCCGCCGAGCTGGTCGCCCGGCACGCGGCGTGCTTCGTCGACGAGGTGCGGCCGAAGCTCGCCACCGAGGACATCGCGGTACTGCACTGGGCCGAGCTGCCCGTCGCCGAGCGGCAGCGGCTGCGGACGTACTTCCGGGAGCAGATCTTCCCGGTGCTCACCCCGCTCGCCGTCGACCCGGCACACCCGTTCCCGTACATCTCCAGCCGGTCGCTCAACCTGGCGGTGGTGGTACGCGACCCCGACGGCGGCTCGGAACTCTTCGCCCGGGTGAAGGTGCCGAACAACGTACCCCGGTTCGTCCGGGTCGAGCGGGACCTGCCCGGTCACCGGTTCCTGCCGGTGGAGGACCTGATCGCGGCCCACCTCGACCAGCTCTTCTCCGGGATGCAGGTGGTGGAGTGCCACCTGTTCCGGGTCACCCGCAACGCCGAGGTGGAGGTCGACGAGGACCGGGACGAGGACCTGTTACAGGCCCTGGAACGCGAACTCGCCCGGCGCCGCTTCGGCCCGCCGGTACGCCTGGAGGTCGCCGCATCCGTCTCCGACCACGTACTCGACCTGCTGGTCCGGGAACTCGACATGGACAGCCAGGACGTGCTGCGGGTGCCGGGGCTGCTCGACCTGACCGCGCTCTGGCAGGTCTACAACGAGTCCAACCGGCCGGAGCTGAAGGATCCGCCGTTCGTGCCGGCCACCCATCCCCGGCTCGTCGAGGGGGAGGTGCCGCGCAGCGTCTTCGCCACCCTTCGCGACGGCGACATCCTGGTGCACCACCCGTACCACTCCTTCTCGACAAGCGTGCAGCGCTTCATCGAGCAGGCCGCGGCCGACCCGAACGTACTGGCCATCAAGCAGACCCTCTACCGCACCAGCGGAGACTCCCCGATCGTCGACGCGCTGATCGACGCCGCCGCCGCCGGCAAGCAGGTGGTGGTGCTCGTGGAGATCAAGGCCCGGTTCGACGAGGTGGCGAACATCGGCTGGGCTCGGGTGCTGGAGCGGGCCGGCTGCCACGTGGTCTACGGCCTGGTCGGGCTCAAGACGCACTGCAAGACCGCGCTCGTGGTCCGGCAGGAGGGCAACCAGATCCGCCGGTACTGCCACATCGGCACCGGCAACTACCACCCGAAGACCGCCCGGCTCTACGAGGACTTCGGCATGCTCACCGCCGACCCGGAGATCGGGGCCGACCTGACCGACCTGTTCAACGTGCTGACGGGGTACAGCCGGCAGACGTCGTACCGGCGGCTGCTGGTGGCGCCGCAGGGCATCCGGCGCGGGCTGATCGAACGGATCGAGGGTGAGATCGAGCGGGCCCGCGAGGGCCGGCCGGCCCTGGTCCAGTTCAAGGTGAACGCGTTGGTCGACGAGGCGATCGTGGACGCCCTCTACCGAGCCTCCCGGGCCGGGGTCCGCGTCGACCTGCTGATCCGGGGGATGTGCACGCTGCGGCCGGGCGTACCGGGGCTGTCGGAGAACATCCGGGTCCGCTCCATCCTCGGCCGGTTCCTCGAACACTCCCGGGTGTTCCGGTTCGGCAGCGGGGACGCCGGAGCCGACCGGCCGGGCGGCGCCGCCGAGTTCTGGATCGGCTCCGCCGACCTGATGCACCGCAACCTGGACCGTCGGGTGGAGGCGCTGGTCCAGGTCACCGATCCGGCCGCCCGGGCCGCGCTCGACGAGTTGCTGACCGCCGCGATGAGCCCGGATGTCGAAGCGTTCGACCTGGCCGGGGACGGCTGCTGGACCCGGCGCAAGGGCAGCCCCGAGGCACCACTCGTGCAGCTCCAGGAGGCGCTGCTGGCCCGGGTCGCCGGAGCCGCCAAGTGACCCGCCGGCCGGTCGCCCGGCAGCGGCGGTGCACCGGCCGAGCCGACATTCCGGACTAGGCTTGGCCGATGCTGGAGGAGGAGCGGAAGTACGACGTCGACCAGGGGTTCACCCTGCCCGACCTCGCCGGCATCGTGCCGGACGGCGTACGGGTGGTGGAACGGCCGCCGGTGACGCTCACCGCGACCTACCTCGACACCAGCGACCTGCGGCTGGCCCGGGCCGGGGTGTCGCTGCGGCACCGCAGGGGTGACGAGCTGCCGTGGACGGTCAAACTTCCCGCCGACAGTCCCGGCGTACGGCACGAGATCTCCCGTACCGGCCGGCCGAAGCGGGCCCCGGACGAGTTGGTGGCACTTGTCACCGCGTACTCCCGGGGGGCGCAACTCCGGCCGGCCGCAGTGGTCCGTACCGTGCGCCGGGCCTACGAGCTGCGCGACGAGTCCGACCGGGTACTCGTGGAGATCGCCGACGACTCGGTGCGGGTGTTGGACGGCAAGCAGGTCCGGTCGACGTTCCGCGAGATCGAGGTGGAACGCAAGGACGGCGGACCGGACCTGCTCGACGCTCTGGAGCCGGCGCTGACCGGCGCCGGTGCCCGACGCGGTGACTTCACCCCGAAGCACGTCCGGGCGCTCGGTCCGGCGGCCGAGGCCGCGCCCGACCTGGTGCCGCCCGGCGAACTGCCCGAGCGGCCCAGTGCCGGTGACGTGGTCGCCGCGGCGATCCGCAGGGGCGTCGGCCGGGTGCTCGGACACGACCCGCTGGTCCGGTTGCGGGCACCGGTGGGTGACGACGACACCGCCGTACACCAGATGCGGGTCGGCTGCCGCCGGCTCCGCAGCGACCTGCGGACGTTCGGTCCGCTGGTCCGCAAGGCGTGGGCCAGGTCGCTGCGCGACGAGCTGAGGTGGCTGGCGGGGGTGCTGGGACAGGCCAGGGACGCCGAGGTGCTGCGGGCCCGACTCTCCGGTACGGCCAACGCCGACCCACTCAGCCCGCTCGACCCGGCGGCGGTGGCCCGGATGGACCGGGTACTCGCCGACCGGCACGCCGAGGCGCTGTCCGCCGTCGACGAGGCGCTGCGCTCGGCGCGCTACCACGCCCTGGTCGAGGCGCTTGTCGACGCCGCCCGGAACCCGCAACTGACCTCCCGGACCGACGGGCCGGCCGCCAAGGTGCTGCCCCGGCTGGTCGCCCGCCCCTGGCACCGGCTGACCGACGGCGACGACGATGTCGACGGCGCCGCCGACCTCGACCCGGGCGCCCCGGACGAGCGCTGGCACGCGGTACGCGTCAACGGCAAGCGGGCCCGGTACGCCGTCGACGCCGTCGCCGGGGTGCTCGGCGGCGACGCGGCGAGGTTGGCCAAAGCACTGTCGAAGGTGCAGAACCTGCTCGGCCAGCACCAGGACGCGGCGGTCGCCGCGCAGACGTGGCTGTCGATCGCGGCACAGCACCCGGACGACCACGCCGTCGCCGTCACCGCCGGCCGGTTGGCGGAACGGGAACGGGCCGCCGTCCGGGCAGCCCGGGCGGCCTTCCCCGACGCGTGGCGCCGGACGAGCCGGAGACGGTGGACGGCATGGCTGGGGTGACCCCGGTCCGGGCGGCCGGCGGCGTGGTGTGGCGGCACTGCGACGACGGCGTACGGATCTGCCTGGTGCACCGCCCCCGCTACGACGACTGGTCGCTGCCGAAGGGCAAGCTGGATCCGGGGGAGCATCCGCTCACCGCCGCGGTACGCGAGGTGGCCGAGGAGGCCGACGTACTCGGGGTGCCGGAGGTACGGCTCCCGCCGGTGCACTACCGGATGCGCGACGGCGCGCCGAAGACCGTCGAGTTCTGGTCGATGCGGGCCGTCGGCAGCGGCGGTTTCCAGCCGGAGACCGAGGTCGACGCCGTACGCTGGCTGCCGCTGGCCGAGGCGCTGCGGCTGGTCAGCTATCCACACGACGTCCGGGTGCTGGAGGACTTCGCCGCCCTGCCACCGGTGACTGCCGTACTCGGGCTGGTCCGGCACGCCCGGGCGGGCAACCGCGGCACCTGGTCCGGGCCGGACACCGCCCGGCCGCTGGACGGTGCCGGGCAGACCCAGGCGCGGGAGTTGGCCGGACTGCTCGCGCTGATCCGCCCGGTACTGCTGCGTTCGGCGGCGCCCCGGCGCTGTGTGCAGACACTGCGCCCCCTCGCCGAACTGCTCGACCTGCCGATCGAGGTGGATTCCGCGTACGACGAGCCGAAGCCGGGGCAGGACGCCGAGGAGAACGCCCTGGCCGCCGCCGGAGCCCTGCTCGAACTGGCCCGGGCCGGCGAGCCGGCGGCGGTCTGTAGCCAGGGGAAGGTGATCCCGGAGGCGTTGGCCGGGCTGGCCGCCGCAGCCGTCGGTTCGAGCGGTCCGACCGCCTCGACCGGTTCCGTCGCGCTTCCCGGGTCTGCGCGGGAGTTCCGGACCGGGAAGGGCACCGGTTGGCTGCTCGCCTTCGGCGGTGACCGGCTGGTCGGCGCGAGCCGGTTGGACGGCGCGGAGCGCCTCGCCGCCATCGCGCCCTGACCGGCCCGCGTCCGGCCCCCACAGCCCGGACGCTGCGGAAACGACCGACGGGTACCACGGAGGGCGGGTACGCCGTTTCGGGCCGTCCACGGGCCGCACAGCGGCACCAAACGCCCTGCCTGCGCCTCGGGACGCCCTGGTACGCCCCGGATCTGCCTACCGGACAACGTGAAGGGCGCCCCCGGACAGTCCGGAGGCGCCCTGGTGGTGCCAGATTCTCAGCGCTTGGCGGCTTTCTTGGCCGGAGCCTTCTTGGCCGTGCTGGCCTTCTTGGTCGCCGTGGCGCGGGTGGAGGTGCTCTTTGCCGCCGTCGACTTCTTCGCCGCCGTCGTCTTCTTGGCCGTCGTCGTCTTCTTGGCCGTGGTGGCCTTGGTGCCGCCGGTGGCCTTCTTCGCCGGAGCCGTCTTCTTCGCCGCCGCCTTGGTGGCGGTCGTCTTGGCGGGTGCCGCCTTCTTGGTCGTCGTCTTCTTGGCAGTTGTCGACTTGGCCGTCGACGCCGTGGTGGACTTCTTCGCCGCCACGGTGTTCTTCGGGGCCTTGCCGCTGGCCACCATCTCCTTGAACCCGGCGCCCGGCCGGAAGGCCGGAACCGATGTCTTCTTCACCTTCACCGACTCTCCGGTGCGGGGGTTGCGGGCTGTTCGAGCACCGCGCACGCGCTTTTCGAACACCCCGAACCCGGTGATGGCGACCCGGTCCCCCTTGGTGACCGCCGCCTGGACCTCCGCGAGGACCGCGTCGAGCGCCGACGTCGCCGTCTTCCGGTCTCCCAGACGAGCGGCGAGAGCCTCGATGAGCTCGGCCTTGTTCACGACTTCCCTCCCAATGTGCAACTGGACTCAACGCGAGCCATTCTGCGCGCACGGTATGCCCTGTGCCACCGGGACACAAACATCTGCTCGAAAAAACCCATTGTGTCGCAACGGATTCGCCCCCGTCGGGCGAACCGGCGGGGGCGAAATCGGCTGTGCGGTCGGCGGTTCGGCCTATGCCACCACAGGCCGGAAGGTGGATCTCCGGCCCTCGTACGCGGTGATGTCGGCCTCGTGCCGGAGGGTCAGTCCAATGTCGTCCAAGCCCTCCAGCAACCGCCACCGGCTGAAGTCGTCCATCGGGAAGGACCAGGTGTCCTCCCCGGCCCGGACCTCCCGGGCGGTCAGGTCGACCGTGATCCGAGCCGTCGGGTCGGACTCCGTCAACTCCCACAAAGCCTCGACGGCCTTCAATTCAAGCTCGACCGGCAGGAGCCCTTCCTTGAGCGCGTTCCCCCGGAAGATGTCCCCGAAGCGCGGGGCGATGACGGACCGGAACCCCCAGTCGCGCAACGCCCAGACGGCGTGCTCCCGGGAGGAGCCTGTGCCGAACTCGGGGCCGGCCACGAGAATCGACGCACCGGAATATGAAGAATCGTTGAGTACGAATGTCGGGTCTTCCCGCCACGCGCTGAAGAGGCCGTCGGCGAAGCCCGTCCGGGTCACCCGCTTGAGGTACACGGCGGGGATGATCTGATCGGTATCCACGTTGGACCGGCGCAGCGGAACCGCCGTACCGGTGTGCACGGTGAACTTCTCCATCTCAGGTCAGCCCCTTCACAGATCGGCCGGTGCGGCCAGCCGGCCGACCACGGCGGTGGCGGCGGCGACCGGTGGCGAGACCAGGTGGGTACGCCCGCCCCGGCCCTGCCGGCCCTCGAAGTTACGGTTGGAGGTCGAGGCCGAGCGCTGGCCCGGCTTGAGGGTGTCCGGGTTCATGCCGAGGCACATCGAGCAGCCGGCGAACCGCCACTCGGCGCCCGCCTCGGTGAAGATCCGGTCCAGCCCCTCCTGCTCGGCCGCTTCGCGAACAGCGGCCGAACCGGGTACCACGAGCATCCGTACGCCGTCGGCGACCCGGTGGCCGCGCAGCACGTCGGCGGCGGCCCGGAGGTCCTCCAGCCGGCCGTTGGTGCAGGAGCCGACGAAGACCACGTCCACCGGTACGTCCCGCAGCCGGGTGCCGGGCTTGAGGTCCATGTATTCGAGGGCCCGCCGGGCAGCGGTCTGCTCGGCGTCGGTGACGAAGTCCTCCGGGTCGGGGACGGCCGCGTTCAGCGGGGTGCCCTGGCCCGGGTTGGTTCCCCAGGTGACGAACGGGCTGATCCGGCTGGCGTCGAGCACCACCTCGCTGTCGAAGGTCGCGCCCTCGTCGGTCGGCAGGGTGCGCCAGTATTCCAGCGCCGCGTCCCAGTCCGCGCCCTGCGGGGCGTTCGGCCGCCCCTTCAGGTAGGCGAAGGTGGTCTCGTCCGGCGCGATCATCCCGGCCTTGGCGCCCCACTCGATGGACATGTTGGCGATGGTCATCCGGCCCTCCATGGAGAGCCCGCTGATCGCCTCGCCCCGGTACTCCACGACGTGGCCGCGACCGCCGCCGGTGCCGACCTGGGCGATCAGCGCCAGCACCAGGTCCTTGGCGGTGACCCCGGGGGCCAGCTCGCCGATCACGGTCACCGCCATGGTCTTCGGGCGGATCTGCGGCAGGGTCTGGGTTGCCAGGACGTGTTCGACCTCACTGGTGCCGATTCCGAAGGCCAGTGCGCCGAACGCGCCGTGGGTGGCCGTGTGTGAATCACCGCACACGATGGTCAGGCCCGGCTGGGTCAGGCCGAGCTGCGGCCCGATCACGTGCACGATGCCCTGGTTGTCGTCGCCGAGCGGATGCAGCTTGACGCCGAACTCGGCGCAGTTGCGGCGCAGCGTCTCGATCTGGGTCCGCGAGGTCGGGTCGGCGATGGTGAGCAGGTCACCGCGCCGGGACCGGAACGACGGATCGTCGTACCCGGTCGGGGTGTTGTGGTCCTCGGTCGCGAGCGTGAGGTCGGGCCGGCGGACCTTGCGATTCGCCATCCGCAGCCCGTCGAAGGCCTGCGGGCTGGTCACCTCGTGCAAGAGGTGCAGGTCGATATAGAGCAGATCCGGCTCACCGTCAGCGGATCGCACCACGTGAGCATCCCAGACCTTCTCGGCCAAGGTCCTGGGCGAGGACGGCTCTGGAGTGACTCCCACCATCTGGACATCCTAAATTCTGGGAGGTAGGTTTCGGCTTGTGGGACACAGTATGAGCGGTGTCGGCGTTCTCGACAAGGCGGTGGTCATCCTGGCCGCCTGCGTCGACGGCGCCAGCCTGGCCGAACTCGTCGATCGCACCAAGCTGCCCCGGGCCACGGCCCACCGCCTGGCCCAGGCCCTGGAGATCCATCGGATGCTGGTCCGGGACACCCAGGGCCGCTGGCGCCCCGGGCCGCGCCTGGGCGAACTGGCGAACGCCGCCCCGGACGTACTCCTGACCGCGGCCGAGCCGCTGCTGTCGGCGCTGCGCGACGCGACGGGTGAGAGCGCCCAGCTCTATCTACGCCGGGCCGACGAGCGGATCTGCGTGGCCGCCGCCGAGCGCGCCAGCGGGCTGCGGGACACCGTGCCGGTCGGCTCGGTACTGCCGATGACGGCCGGTTCCGCCGCGCAGATCCTGCTGGCCTGGGAACCACCGGAGGCGGTCATGCCACTCCTCCCCCGGTGCAAGTTCACCGGCCGCACCCTCGCCGAGGTACGCCGCCGGGGCTGGGCGCAGAGCGTCGCCGAACGGGAGGCCGGTGTGGCGAGTGTCTCCTCGCCGATCCGGGACCGCACCGGCCGGGTGATCGCCGCGATCAGCATCTCCGGGCCGATCGAGCGGCTCGGCCGGCGCCCCGGCGACCGGCACGCGATGGCCGTGGTACGAGCCGGCCAACGCCTCAGCGGCCTGTGATTTGTCGCGTGCCGGCGGCGATCCCCGCCGCCGGCACGCGCTCCGCCCGCCAGCTGGCACCAGCCGACCGCAACCGACCTCCGTCGGCGGGAGAGCGCTGACCGAAAGCGAATCGGCGCTACCCAGACCACACGGCGCGGCCCGAACGCCAGCGGCGCAGGTGATTCGTTTCGGGTACGAGATCGGGGGCGGTGTGCGATGCTCGACACCATGGGCAGGTCGATCGACCACATGCGCAAGGGCGCGTCCCAGGGTGGCGTGCGAAGGTACGCGCAAAGGTAACGGCCCGCGCCACCTGAGTGACGCGGGCCGTCGATCGTAGCCCCGACCGGATTCGAACCGGCGCTACCGCCTTGAGAGGGCGGCGTCCTAGGCCGCTAGACGACGGGGCCAGGACTTTCCTTTGTTGACCTTGCGATCAACGCTGCTGAACTCTACCAGAGACCAGCTACCGGCGCCCTTTCGGGCTTCGGTGGCTGGGGTACCAGGACTCGAACCTAGACTAACTGAACCAGAATCAGTCGGGCTGCCAATTACCCCATACCCCATCGGTGCTCGTCGCACCGAAAGCGAACTTTACCGGACCCGGTGGTGGAGACCAAATCGGGTCGGTACCGGGCGACGGCGTCGCCACCGCCGCCCGCCTGACCTCAGTCGAGGGCCACCACCGGGTTCGACAGTTCGCCGATCCCGCCGATGCGGACCGTGACCGTATCCCCGTCGACGATCGGACTAACCCCCGCCGGAGTGCCGGTCAGCACCACGTCGCCCGGGAGCAGCGTCATCACGTGGGAGACGTAGGACACCAGGGTCGCCACGTCGAAGACCATGTCCCTGGTCCGGCCGAGCTGGCGTACCTCCATCTCGTCGGCACCGCGACCCACCTCGCAGCGGACCTCGACGTCGCTGACGTCGATCCCGGTGGAGATCCACGGGCCGAGCGGGCAGAACGAGTCGAAGCCCTTGGCCCGGGTCCACTGCCCGTCCGAGCGTTGCAGGTCCCGCGCGGTGACGTCGTTGGCGCAGGTGTAGCCGAAGATGGCCTGGGCGGCGGCGGCCCGGTCGGCGCGGCGGGCTCCCGGCGGACCGATCACCACCGCCAGCTCCGCCTCGTGCTCGACCTGCTTGGACTGGGCCGGCAGCCGGATCGCGTCCCGGGGCCCGATCACCGAGGTCGACGGCTTGAGGAAGAGCAGCGGCTCGGCCGGTACGTCGTTGCCGAGTTCGGCGGCGTGCTCGGAGTAGTTGCGTCCGACACACACCACCTTGCTCGGCAGGATGGGCGAGAGCAGCCGGACGTCCGCCAGCGCCCAGCGGGCGGTGGTGAACCGGATCTGGCCGAACGGGTGGCCCTCGATCTCGGCCACCGTCAGCCCCTCGGGGCCGCCCTCCGGGTCACCCTCGACCACGCCGAACGACATTCCCTTTGCATGAGCGAAACGAGCGATACGCACGCCGCCAATCTATCCCCACCGGGAGCCGGTACCGGTGCGGCCTGTGCCGGTGCGACCTGCGGCAGGGCGGCACCATACCGCAGCGGGCCGGCCTGCGGCGGTGGTTCGTTCCTTCCGCACCGCCCGGCCAGCCGTCCGGCTTAGCGTCTGGGCGGGAGGAGACTTCGTGATGCCTGCATCGATCCGACTACGTGCGGTGGGGGCGGTGATCGCGGGTTACCTGCTGGTCGCCACCGCGCCCGGCGCCCCCGCCCAGGCGGCCGGCGCCCCCGCCCCGACCAGTCCGCTGATCACCGTCGCGATGGCCACGTCCGGCGATCCGGCTCCCCGCTACGAGATCCGGGTGCGCAACGGAACCGACGGCATGGTGAAGACGACGGTCCGGCAGGAGCTGCCGCCGGGCGCCACCCCGTCGATGATCAGCCAGGGCGGCACGGCCAGCGCGCCGGGCACCATGCCGGGGCAGCACGGTACCGAGGTGGTCTGGCAGGTCCAGCTCGGTGGCCGCAGCACCGCGCTGCTCAGCACCACCCTCGTACCGCCGGCGCGCGGGGCCGACGTCACCGCCCCGGCCTGCGCCTTCGTCGCGGGCGGCAACATGCCGTACGACTGCGCGACCGCTACCTGGAACCGGGCAAAAGCGGCAGCCGCCGGCCCCGGCCCGGACGACGCGGTACAGGCGCAGGGAACCGCCGCCCCACCCTGGTGGCGCAGCGGCCCCCTGCTGGGTACCGCCATCGCGGCACTGGCGCTGCTCGCCGCGGCCGGCGGCGCGCTCTGGTGGCGGCGCCTGCGCCGGCGACGCGCCGCCGGCCAGGCCAACAGCACGCCGGTGGACGGAACGGACCGGCGGGCCGCCAAACGGGCCGCCAAACGGGCCGCCAAGCGAGAGGCGGCACAGCGACGCGAAGCCGAACGGCAGGCAGCCGCCGCGCAACGCCGGATCCGCCGCTCGGGCAGCCCGATCGCCCGGGCCCGGGCACGGGTACGCGGCGACCACAAGATCCCGGTGCCGGAGAGCGTACGGCGGGCCACCGCGCATCCCCGGATCGGCGGCGCGGCGGAACATCCGGTCGCCGGGGAGGTCGGTGCGGCCGCCCAGCCGGCCGGAGACGGCAGCGCGGGCGGTGCCGCGCTGACCCAGCGGGTGCCGGACGGCGCGGAGGCGATGGCCGGCGACGCGGTCGACGGCGGTGGGCTGCTCCGGGACGGCGGGCTCGCCACGACCGACGGGCCGGTCGAGCCGGCTGCCGAACTGGGTGCCGGACCGGCTGCCGGACCGGAACCGGGTGCCGGCGGACCAGGTGGCCTGGTGGGGATCGCGGGCGGCGCCCGCTACGTCGGACGGGCGCCGATACCGCCACGCACGCCGGTGCCGGACGACGCCGAGGAGCCGGCCGAGGAGCGGGTACCGGAGCCGCCGGAGCCGACCGCCGAGGAACTCGCCCCGGTGGTCGGGCGGGCCCGCCCCGCACCGCACCCGGCGGCCACCTACCGGCCGCCCCGACGGCGTGCCAGGCCGCCCGCGTGGGTGGCCGTCGGCTCGGCCGCCCTGCTCGCGGTGGCCCTGGCCGCGCTCACCGCGTGGACCGGATCGAGCCAGGTGAGCGCGATCAACGCCGACCGCCAGCCGTCCAGCGGGGCGTGGGTGGGCAAAACCGTGGCCGGGCCGGTCGGTACGAGCCTGCGGGAGAGTGCCTTCGAGTTCACCGTCTACCGGCTGGTCTGCCCACCGGCACCCGGCGACGGCTGCCAGGCGATCCTCGGAGTACGCAACCTGACCGACAAGAGCCAGCAGTGGCACGGGACGCTGCAACGGGCGTACCTGCCCAGCGGGGACTGGGTCGGCGCCGACGTACCCGCGACGCAGATCGCCAACGCCGGGAAGGACCCGTTCGCCGAACCCGTACCGGCCGGTCGGCGCATGATCATGCCGTTGGTCTTTCCGTCGACCGGTGGGGTGGAGCCGACTCGGATCGAGCTGCGCAGTGCCGTCTTCTCCGCCGGGGTCAGCGTCGACGTGCCGCACTAGCCCGGCGGGGTGGACGAGGTGCTCACCACGTCGACCTGCCGGCCCGACCGGGGCGTCCGGCCCTCGCCGTACCCTGGGGCGGTGACCGCTGCCGTGACCCGTACCGTCGTGCTCGACGCGGCGGACTGGCGCGCCCGGCGGGCGGCCCACGAGCGGCGGGTGGACGAGTGGCTGGCACCGCACCTGGCCCGGCGCGGCAGCGGCACCCGGCATCCGGTGGAGGACTTCCTCTTCACCTACTACTCGCACCGGCCGGCGCAGTTGCGCCGCTGGCATCCCGGCGCCGGGGTGCTGCTGCACGACGCCGACCCGACCGAGTTCGGCCGGGACTACCGCGCCGAGGACGCCGGCCTCACCCTGGACGCCGAGGCGGTACTCCGGCGCCGGGGCGGCTCCGTCGACTGGATCCGCACCCTGCTGACCCGGACCGCCGGCCGGCCGGGCCAGTTCGGCTGCTTCGGAATGCACGAGTGGGCGATGGTCTACCGGCAGACCCAGGCGCAGGTCCGGCACAACGCCTGGCCGCTGCGGCTGCCGCCCGAGCAGACCGCCCGGGTGGTGGAGGACAACCGGATCCGGTGCAGCCACTTCGACGCGTACCGGTTCTTCACCGCGCCGGCCCGGCCGCTGAACCTGCTCGCCCCGAGCCGGGAGACCCAGGCCGACAACGAGCAGCCGGGCTGCCTACACGCCAACATGGACCTCTACAAGTGGGCGTACAAGCTCTCCCCGCTGGTGCCGAGCGAGCTGGTCGCCGACGCGTTCGCGCTGGCCCGGGAGATCCGCGCCCTGGACATGCGGGCCAGCCCCTACGACCTGGCCGCGCTCGGCTATCCGCCGGTACGGGTGGAGACACCCGAGGGCCGGGCCGAGTACGCCGCCGCGCAGCGCGGTTTCGCCGAGCGGGCCGCCCCGCTCCGCGCCCGGCTGCTCGCCGCGCTCACGGCGGCCGGACTCGACTGACGACGGTCGGGCTCGGGTCGCTCGGGGTCGGGTCGCTCGGGGTCAGATGATTCCGCCGTTGGCCCGCACCACCTGGCCGTTGACCCAGTGTCCGGCCGGGCTGACCAGGAAGGCCACCACCTCGGCGATGTCGTCGGGGGTGCCGAGCCGCTCCAGCGGTGGTTGGGCCGCCAACTGGGCGATCCGCTCCTCGCTGTTGGCCCCCAGGAACAGGTCGGTGGCGGTCGGCCCGGGCGCGACCGCGTTGACTGTGATGTCCCGGCCGCGCATCTCCCGGGCCAGCACCAGGGTCATCGCCTCGACCGCGCCCTTGCTGGCGGCGTAGGCGCTGTAGTTCGGGAAGGCCAGCCCGACGACCGAGGAGGAGAAGTTGACCAGCGCTCCGCCGGGGCGGAGCCGGCGTACCGCCTGCTGGTCGACGACGAAGGTGCCCCGGATGTTCGTCCGGTGCAGGTCGTCCAGGTCGGCCAGGTCGAGTTCGGCCAGTGGCGCGAGCGGCATCCGGGCGGCCACGTGCACGACCACGTCGATGCCGCCGAAGGTCCGCTCGGCGGTGTCGAAGAGTTCGGTGACGGCGTGCTCGTCGGCCACGTCGGCCCGTACGGCGATCGCCCGGCCGCCGGCCGTCTCGACCTCGCGGACCGCGGCCTCTGCCTCGACCTGGTTGCCGGCGTAGCCGACCACGACGGCGAACCCGTCGGCGGCGAGCCGGGTGACGACCCGGCGACCGATACCGCGCGATCCGCCGGTGACGACGGCGGTACGGGCGTTCGGAGCCGCGGGTAGGGATGGACTGGACACAGAGATTCTCCTTGCTGATTCGGACGGTGTTCGTGCTGTTTCGAGCCGGCCGCCCACCTGCCGACAAGCCGGTCGCTCATCCGCTGGTGAGCCGGCCGGTCAGCCGTTGACGGGCCGGTCGGCGAGTCGGGTCAGCCACTCCAGCAGCAGGCCGGTCTCGGCGGGCGAGAGTGGACTGTCCGGCAGCGCCGGCAGCAACGCGCCGAGGCTCGCGGCGGCCACCGCGACCGCACCACCCGGTTCGGCGGTGCGCTCCGGGCCGGTGGAGGGGTCCGGGGTGACGATGGCGGTGACGATCGCCTCGCGTACCCGCCTCGACACCTGGGCGGCGTCGGGATAGATGGTCGGGCGGGTGATCAGCAGCAGCGCCACCCCCACGGTGGCCGGCATCACCATCTGGGCGGCCAACTGCGGAGTGATCCGGAGCCGGCCGGCCGCCGCGCAGCGTTCGAGTACGCCGAGCAGGAGCTGGTGCGCCTCGGTCGCGGCGGCCGGCGGGGTGGAGAGCCCCGGCGAGTACATCAGCCGGTAGAAGTTCGGGTTCTCCAGCGCGAACGCGACGTGGTTGTCCCAACCCTTGCGCAGGTCCCCCACCGGGTCGTCGGAGGGTACGGCGGCACGCTTGTCGGAGAGGTACTTCTCGTAGCCGAAGTCGACCACGGCGGCGAGCAGCCCCTCCTTGTCACCGAACTGCCGGTAGAGCGCCGGGGCGCCCACCCCGGCTGCCTCGCAGACCGCCCGGGTGGGCAGATCCGCCTCCGGAGACCGGGCCAGCAGGTCGGCTGCGGCGTGCAGTATCCGTGTTCTCGTATCCACGTTAACGACGATAACACTCCCCTCGTATCACTGCTACTTCCAGGATGTAATCGTCGTTACAGGCGCCCTCGACGGGCGTACTACGCTTGCCGAGTGGATCTAGTCGAGGCGCGACAGTTGTGGAAGCCCGAGCCGGGCTGGCTGAACACCGCCAGCTACGGCCTGCCGCCCGATCCGGCCTGGGAGGCGCTCCAGGCCGCCCTCGCCGACTGGCGCACCGGGCACACCTCCTGGGAGGGCTGGGACTCCTCCACCGCCAGGTCCCGGGCCGCCTTCGCCCAACTGGTCGGCGTACCGGTCTCGGACGTGACAGTCGGGGCGACCGTCTCGCAACTGCTCGCCCCGATCGGCGCCGCGCTGCCCGCCGGAGCCACCGTGCTGGTGCCGGAGGTGGAGTTCACCTCCAACCTCTTCCCCTGGCTGGTGCAGGCCGAGCGCGGCGTACGGGTCCGCACCGTGCCGGCCGACCGGCTCGCCGAGGCGGTCGACGCCGACACCGACGTGGTGGCGTTCAGCCTGGTCCAGTCCGCTGACGGCGCCGTGGCCCGGTACGACGAGATCCTGGCCGCCGCCGAGGCGCACGACGCGCTGGTGGTGGTCGACGCCACCCAGGGCTGCGGCTGGCTGCCCTTCGACGCCGGCCGGGCGGACGTGGTCGCGGTTGGCGCGTACAAGTGGCTGATGGCGCCGCGCGGGGCGGCCTTCGGCTACCTGAGTCCCCGGATCCGGGAGAGGATCACCCCGCTCGCCGCCAACTGGTACGCCGGCTCCGACCCGCACGCCTCCTACTACGGACCGCCGCTGCGGCTGGCCGACGACGCCCGCCGGTTCGACCTCTCCCCCGCCTGGTTCTGTTTCGTCGGCGCGGCTCCGGCCCTGGAACTCCTCGTCGACGTGGGGCTGCCGGCGATCCGGGAGCACAACGTGCGGCTCGCCAACCGGTTCCTGGCCGGGCTCGGCCAGCCGCCCCGGGACAGCGCGATAGTCACCGTCGACGTACCCGGTGCGGCGGAGAAGCTGGCGGCGGCGGGTGTCCGGGCGGCGGTCCGGGCCGGCCGGGTACGCGCCTCGTTCCACCTCTACTCCAGCGACCACGACGTGGACCTGGCCCTGACCGCCCTGACCTCCTGACCCGCTCCGCCGGTCTCCTGACCCGCTCCGCGGGCCGCGTGACCCGTCCCGTCGGCCTCCTGACCCAGCCCGCCGGCCGACCGGTCGGGGTCCTCAGTCGACGTCGCGGCGGCGGGTCTGCTTGAGCTGGCTGCGGCGCTTCTTCTCGGCGAGCCGGCGCTCCTTGGCGCCCCGACTCGGTTTGGTGGGTCGCCTCGGCGGCGGCGGTGGCGCGACCGCGTCCGCCAGCAGCGCGGCGAGCCGGGCCAGCGCCGCCTCCCGGTTGCGCAGTTGGGCCCGGTGCTCCGACGCCGAGATGGTGAGCACCCCGTCGACGAGCCGGCTGCCGAGCCGGTCCAGCGCACGGGTTCTGAGCCGCTCGGGCAGCGCCGTCGAGTTCGCCACGTCGAAGGAGAGTTCGGCCCGGGAGTCGGTGGTGTTCACGCCCTGTCCGCCCGGGCCGCTGGACCGGGAGAACCGCCAGTTCAGTTCCGCCTCCGGGATGACGAGGCCCGGTCGGATGGTCAGGGGTGCCATGCCGTCAACCGTACGACTCAGCCGCCCTTGCCGATTATGGTGTCCGCCGTCTGCTGCACCTGCTCGATCGGGATGGCGAAGCCGATCCCGATCGACCCGCTGCCGTCGATGGTGGCGATCGCGGTGTTCACCCCGACGACCTCGCCCCGGGCGTTGACCAGCGGACCACCGGAGTTGCCCGGATTGATCGAGGCGTCGGTCTGCACCGCGCTGTGCCGGTTCTCGCCCAGCTTCACCTGGCGGTCGAGCGCGCTGACGATGCCGGCGGTCACCGTGCCGGCCAGCCCCAGCGGCGAGCCGACCGCGAGGACCGGCTCACCGACCCGGGTGGCGCCGGGCTTGGCCAGCGGCAGCGCCGTCAGGTTGGCCGACGGCGGCACCCGGAGTACCGCGATGTCGCTGCTGGAGTCCCGGCCGACGAGCCGGGCCGGGTACTGCCGGCCGTCCGAGGTCTCCACCATCACCGCGCCGTCGGGCTCCCCGCCGCCGCCCCGGGCCACGATGTGGTCGTTGGTGACGATGTGTTGCAGGTCGTCGATGGCGAATCCGGAGCCGCTGGCCGACTTGCCACCCCCGGCCACCATCACCGAGACGACGCCGGGCACCACCTGCGCGGCCGCGGCCACCAGGTCGGCCGGCAGCGCGGCCTGCGCCGCCTTGCCCGGCTGCGCCGACGGTTCCTGGCTGGCCACCCAGCCGCCGGCCAGGCCGCCGGAGCCGATGGAGAGCGCGACCACCGCCAGCGCGGCGAGCAGCGCCCGCCGCCGCCGGGCCGCCCGCTCCGGCAGCGTCGCACCGGGTACGCCCGGAACCCCGCGCCCGTCCGGTTCGAGATCGGGTGAGATGAACCACGGACCGCGGGGCTCGCCGAGTCCGGTCTGGGTTGCCATTAGCTCAACTCCTCGTCAGTGGCGTCGTCGGATCGGGCAGGTGTCGCCGGTGGCGACTCGGCGGGGCCGAGCCGGGCCGGCGCGGTCTACGGCAACCGGGAGAACCACGCCATCGAGCCGCCCGCCGCCGCCAGGGCGAACAGCAGTCCGATGCCGATGAACCGGGCGGAGATGTCCTGCTTCTCCGTGCGGTAGCCGACCGATGTCCCGATGTCCTCGTAGACGGCCCGCAACTCGGCGCTGGTGCCCGCCTCGTGGTAGCCGCCCTTGGTCTGCTCGGCGACCGCCCGCAGGGTCTGGCCGTCCACGGGTACCCGGATCGGCCGGCCACCCCGGGCCACATAGCCGGAGGCGGTGCCGAACGAGATCGTGTGCACCGGTACCCCCACCTGCACCGCCTCGTCGGCCGCGTCCATCGGGTCGCGCCCGGAGGTGTTCGCCCCGTCGGAGAGCAGCACGATCCGGGCCGGTGGCGGGTTCTTGTCGGCCTGGGCGTCGAAGGTCCTGATCGCCTCCAGCGAGGTGCCGATCGCCTCGCCGATCGCGGTCCCCTGCACCCCGGTACTCCCTTCGGCGAGTCGCCTGATCCCGGAGTGCAGCACCGAACGGTCGGTGCCGGGCGGTACGAGTACCGCCGCGCTGCCGGCGAAGGCGACCAGCCCGACGTTGAACTCGTCCGGAAGTGTCTCGGCGAACCGGTGCGCCGCCGACTTCGCCGCCGCCAGCCGGTCCGGTTCGACGTCGGTGGCGAGCATCGAGGTCGAGACGTCCACCGCCACCATCACGGTTGCCCGTTCGCGGGGCACCCGCACCTCCGCCTCCGGCCGGGCGAAGCCGACGACCAGCAGCGCCATCATGGCCAGGAACAGCCCGGCCGGCAGGTGCCGGCGCCAGGACGGCCGGTCCGGCGCGACCCGGTCCAGCAGCCGCAGGTTGGTGAAGCGGACGGCGTACCGGCTGCGGCGGCGTTGCAGCACGACGTACCAGATGCCGAGCCCGAGTACGCCGAGGAGCAGCAACAGCCGCTCCGGAGACTGCCACGTCATGCCGCGCCTCCCCGTACCGCTGCCACGGGCGGGCGGGCCGAGCCGGCCAGCCGCCGCTGGGTGTGTACGTGCCGGACGATGTCCGCGACCCAGTCCCGGTCGGTACGCAGCGACAGGTGCGCGGCACCCGAGCGGCGCAGCGCCTGCCGGACCGATTCACGCTGGGCGGCCGCTGCTGCGGCGTACCGCTGGCGAAGCCGACGGTCCGCTGTGGACACCTCGCGCCGGCGCCCCGTCTCCGGGTCGACCAGGGTGACCAGTCCGACGTCCGGCAGCTCCAGTTCGCGCGGGTCGACCACCTCGACCGCCAGCACCTGATGGCGTACCCCGAGCCGCCGCACGGCCCGCTCCCAGGCCGGCGTGCCGCCCTCGGCCTCGGGCAGCCCGTCGAGGAAGTCGGAAATCAGCACCGCCAGGCCCCGGCCGGTGCTGGCCCGGTGCAGCGTGGTCACCGCGTCGGCGAGGGACGGTGCCGGGCCGGCGGTGTCCCGCCGGGGCGCCGCGAGCAGCAGGTTGAGCAGGCCCAGCAGGTGGTTCCGGCCGGTCCGGGCCGGCAGGCGGCGGATTCCGGTGCCATCGAGCAGGTGGGCGCCGAGCCGGTTGCCGACCCCGGCGGTGAGGAAGCCGACCGCCGCCGTCGCGGCCACCGCGAGTTCCCGCTTGTCCAGTTCGGCGGTGCCGAAGTCCATGCTGGGGGTGGAGTCGACAAGCAGCCAGGTGGTGAGTTCCCGGTCGGCGTCGACCTCGCGGACGTGCGGCAGGGTGGTCCGGGCGGTCACCGCCCAGTCCATCCGGCGTACCTCGTCCTCGCCGGGCCGGTACTCCCGGGCGCCGGTGAACTCGCTGCCCGGGCCGGGAAGCAGGCCGAGGTACTGGCCGTGCAGCAGCCCGTCGAGCCGCCGGGTGACGAGCAGTTCCAGCCGACGCAGCCGGTGTTCGGGGGCGAGCTGCCCCAGGGTGGGCGCGTCGCCGTCCCGTTCCGCGGGTACCCCGTTCCGACCGGTCCGGGTCGCCCGACCGATCCGGCTGACCCGGTTCACGCGACCGCCAGGCCGCGCCGCTGTTCCTCGCGGCTCGGCGCGATCCGGGGCGGCGGTACCGCCTCGACCAGCCGGCGTACCACCGACTCGGCGGGCACCCCGTCGGCGATCGCGTCGAAGGAGAGCACCAGCCGGTGCGAGATCACGTCGGGGGCGAGTTCGCGTACGTCGTCGGGGAGCACGTAGTCCCGGCCGCGCAGCAGCGCCTGGGCCCGGGCGGCGGCGACGAGTCCGAGGGTGGCCCGGGGACTCGCCCCGTACGCGAGCAGCGGCGCCACCTCCGGCACCCCGAACCGGGCCGGGTCCCGGGTGGCCAGGATCAGCCGTACGACGTACTCGGCGAGTGCGTGGTGCACGAAGACCCGGGAGGCCCGGTCCTGGAGTGCGCGCAGCCGCTCCGGGTCGAGTACGGCCCGCGCGGTGGGCCGCTCCGCGCTCATCCGGTAGAGGATGGCGAGTTCGTCGGCGTCGCTGGGGTAGTCGACGAGAACCTTCAGCAGGAACCTGTCGCGTTGCGCCTCGGGTAGCTGGTAGACCCCCTCGGACTCGATCGGGTTCTGGGTGGCCAGCACCAGGAACGGTTCCGGTACCGGATAGCTGCGCCCGCCGATGGAGACCTGCCGCTCGGCCATCGCCTCCAGCAGCGCCGACTGCACCTTCGCCGGTGCCCGGTTGATCTCGTCGGCGAGGACCAGGTTCGCCATCACCGGGCCGAGTTCCACGTCGAAGCTCTCCGACGATGCGCGGTAGATGCGGGTGCCGACGATGTCCGACGGCACCAGGTCGGGGGTGAACTGGATCCGGGAGAAACTGCCGCCGACCACGACGGCGAGGGTCTGCGCGGCGAGGGTCTTCGCCACCCCCGGTACGCCTTCGAGCAGGCAGTGCCCGTCGGCGAGCAGCGCGGTGAAGAGCCGTTCCACCAACCTGTCCTGCCCGACGATCACCCGCTTGACCTCGAAGAGGGCCTGTTCCAGCTCGGGGCCGGCGGAAGCCGTCTCGACCGCCCTGGGGCGGTTGGCCACGGTGTCTGACATGTCCGTCACGGTGCGGGCTTCCCTACCTCGCCTGCGACAAACCCGAGGTCACCGCGGCGTCATGACAAGTTTTGTCACAGGCGCAACACGGGGTGCACAAAACCTCCGGCGTACCAATAAAATCAGCGGCACACAAACCCGTCACCGGGGCCGGGACGGGACTAAACCGGGAGGCACTGTGTTGCTGCGACGGTGCGGAGCAATGCTGCTGGCGGCGGCGTCGATACTGGTCTTCGCGGCACCCGCGGCGGCAGCCCCCGATCCGGTCCCGCCGCCGAGTTACGCGGGCTTCCGGCTGGTCAAGGCGATCCCCGGCGAGCCGAGCACGCCGCAGATCACCCTGCCGGACGGTTACGAACTCGTGCCGGGCGCCTCGACCCAGGTGGCCAGCCGGGCCGAGTACTACTCCTTCGTCCGGGGTCCGCGCAGCGAGGCGGTCACCGTCACCGTCGACTGGCCGGGCACCTGGGTCGGTTCGGTGGTCGCCACCGACACCCGGCTGGCGATCCGCCGGCACGCCGGTGCGCCGTACCGGATCAGCTTCACCCTGCCGGTGACCTGGTCGTCGGTGAACGCCAACCAGGCGACCGTGCAGGTCTGGAGCATCCTCAGCCCGGAGACGTCGAGCGGGCTGCACTGGCGGATCGAGCACAACGACCCGGACCGGGTGGCCGGGCCGTGGACCACCGTCGCCTGGCCGGCGACACAGGCCGCCTCGGTGATCAACTACATGATCGCCAGCGAGGCGGTGCTCCAGGACTCGGGGCTGGTCGCCGAGGCCCGCCGCAAGGGGCACTTCTTCTCGCTGATGGGCTTCGAGACCAACAACGTGCTGCACCCGGACAACCCGCCGCACTGGCATCTCGCGTACTACCCCGGGCTGACCTACAGCGCGCCCCGGGCACACGTGCCGCACTTCTGGGTCGACGCGCAGGGCAAGACCTACTACAACGGGATGGACATCCAGGGCCAGGGCCGCAGCCGCTTCTACGCCGGAGACCCGGCGCAGATCCACGACCCGGAGAACAACCTGGTCGTCACCCTCACCATCCGGGCCGACGGCGGGCTGGACATCGACCCGCCGGCCGGGCCGCGCTACTCGATCACCGCGCCGGACGGGGACTTCTCGCACCAGGTCGACGTCGCCAAGGACGGCGTGCCGTGGCGCTCGGTGGTCAGCCGGGACCACGTGAAGATCGGCGTACTGGTCAGCCAGGTGAAGGACCACCAGGCGGCGGGGCCACACCGGACCACCGTCTACCAGTACGACGCGCTGACCGGGGTACTGAACAACACCTGGCCCGCCCCGCGGTAGGCCACACCCCTGCACGCGATCTTCACCGGCTCTCCACAGAAGACGGTTAGCGTGCCGGTGTGAATGTCGATCTCGCTCCGGAGCGGCAGTCCCCGGCCGTACCGGCCCCGACCCGTCGACGCCCGTTGACCGGGCTCTGCTGGCTGCTGGTGCTGCCCGCGTTCGGTGTCGCGGCGGTACGCCTCACCGGGCTGGAACGGGGGCCGTTGGTGCAACTGCTGGCGTTCACGCCGTACCTCGCGGCCTGGGCGCCGGTGCCCCTCGGGCTGGCCCTGGCGATCCGGCGGCCCTGGGCGGCGGGCGTCGCCGCCGTGGCGGCACTGGTCCTGGTCGCGCTTGTCGCACCCCGGGCACTGCCGGACCACCAGCCGGCCGCCGGTGGGCCGGAACTGCGGGTGCTCACCGCCAACCTGCTCGCCGGGGCAGCCGATCCGCGGGCGCTCGTCGCACTGGTCCGGACCGAGCGGGTCGACGTGCTCGCTCTCCAGGAGTTCACCCCGGCGGCCGAGGCGGCACTGGACCGGCTCGGCCTGACCGAAATGTTGCCGCATCGGCAGGTCAACCCGGAGGTCGGCACGACCGGGTCGGCGCTGTACTCCCGCCATCCGCTGCGCGAGGCGGGTACCCGGCGCAACGGCGGCGGCTTCTCCCAGGCGTACGCGACGATCCAGGTCCCCGACGGGCCGGTGGTGCCGGTGGAGTCGGCACATCCGATGGCGCCGGCCAGCCTGGCCTGGCTGGCGGACTGGCGCGCGGACCTGCGGGCCCAGCCACCGGCCACTCCGGACGGGCAGGTGCGGATCCTGGCCGGGGACTTCAACGCCACCCTCGACCACGCCCCGCTGCGCGACCTGCTCGACACCGGGTACGTCGACGCCGCCGACACGGTCGGTGCAGGGCTGACCGGCACCTGGGGCCCGTACGACGGCGATCCGATCCCGCCGGTGACCATCGACCACGTCCTGGTGGACCGGCGGATCGCGGTCGATCGGGTGGCGGTGTTCCGGCTGCCCGGCTCCGACCACCGCCCGGTGCTGGCCGAGCTGACCCTGCCGGCGCGCTGACCCGACCGGCGCACCGATCGGGCCGGGCATGCCGATCCGGCCGCCTCCGCACACCGGGTTCGGCGCCGTCCCACCCCACCAGACGCCGCCGGCCTCCGTGTCCGTTCGGGGGGACACGGAGGCCGGCGGTCACCGGGGTCAGGGCAGGAACACCGCCAGGTGGAAGCTGCGGTTCGCCGGTTGGTTGGCCGCGTTCCAGGTCTGCACGAAGACACCCTGGGCCAGGTTGGTCCGGCCGACCACCGAGATGAGACCGGACGGTGAGGTGCCGACGCTGCCGGTCAGCCCGATCGTGCCGACGAACGCCCCGCTGGCCACCGGGACGTTGAAGACCACCTGGTAGAGGCCGAGTCCCAGCGAGGTCGCCGAGACGGCCTGGCTGCCACGGATCAGGCCGCCGTTGGCGCTGACCACGGCGAAGAGTTGCGCGCTCGACGCCTGCACGCCGACGTCGCCCTTGAGCAGCGCCGCCTTGGCCAGGTCGATGTCGGCCTGGGTGACCGCTGGCTGCTGGACCACCTTGCCGTTCACCCGGACCGCGTCGGGATCGGCGCGGTGGCTCGGGCCGGCGACGGCGATGCCGCCGCCGGCCAGGGTCAGCGCGAGCGCTCCGACGGCTAGCAGGATCGTCTTACGTCCAAAGATTCTGGCCATGACGTCATCTCTTTCTTTTTACCCAGGATGGTGATGGTCTCTCCGACGGTGGAGATGGGTCCCAACTGTCGCCCTGTTGATCCGGGTACGCCCCTCGCCCGTCCAGACTCGCGACCGGAATAGCCAGCCCGACAATTGCCGTGGTCGTTTCCACGACGCCATGGTCGTTTCCACGACGAGTCATCGGACAATGAGGACTGTGCAGCCCCTTGCGCACGATTGTTTCGGTTTCTGAACGCCCGACTGACAGCGATTGTCACCCCGCGCTCAACAGCAGATACTACTTAGAGTGGCCACTCAACAACCATGAGCGAACATAGCATTCGGCAAAGCAGCAGGTCAATAGCGGTTTCACCTGCCCGGGTACGTCCACTGTGGCGACGCGCAACAGCCCGTCATCCCGTCATCCCGAGTTCGCTTTTCGCGAATGCGTACCACCCTCGGATCTCACATTCATTTTTCGCGTTCCGCAGTTCCGGGAACCGGCAACGGGCAGGGCCGGAAACACGACGACCCCGCTCGCGGTAGTCACCGCGGCGGGGCCGTCCGTCGGGTCGCTGTTCAGACCTCGGCCGGGGTACGCAACACTCCGTACGTCAGCGCGTCGACGAGCGCGTGCCAGCTCGCCTCCACCACGTTCGGGTGTACGCCCACGGTGGTCCAGTCCCGGCCGCCACTGTCGGCGGTCTCCACGAGTACCCGGGTGATCGCGCCGGTGCCGTGACTGCCCTCCAGGATCCGCACCTTGTAGTCGGCCAGCTCGAACCCGCGCAACTCCGGGTAGTGCCGCAGCAGCGCCACCCGCAGCGCCTCGTCGAGGGCGTTGATCGGCCCGTTCCCCTCGGCGGTGGCGATCACCCGCTCGCCGCGTACCCGGAGTTTCACCGTCGCCTCGGAGACCACCGCGCCGTCCTCGCGGTGCTCGACCAGCACCCGGTACGACTCCAGCGCGAACGGCCGGGGCGCGCTCATCCCGGGCAGCTCGGCGCGGACCAGCAGCTCGAACGAGGCGTCGGCGGCCTCGAAGGACCAGCCGCTGGCCTCCATCTCCTTGACCCTCTTGGTGACCCGCGCCGCGGCGTCGGGATGGTCGGCCAGGTCCAGGCCGAGTTCACGGCTCTTCAGCTCGATGCTGGCCCGGCCGGCCATCTCCGTCACCAGGATCCGCATGTCGTTCCCCACCACAGCGGGGTCCACATGGTTGTAGAGCACCGGATCCACCTTGATCGCACTCGCGTGCAGCCCCGCCTTGTGGGCGAAGGCGGCGGCCCCGACGTAGGCCTGGTGGGTGTCGGGGGCGATGTTGGCGATCTCCGCGATGGCGTGCGAGACGCGCACCATCTGCTCCAGGCACCCGTCCGGTAGGACCGGTAGCCCGAGCTTGAGTTGCAGGTTGCCGACCACCGCGAAGAGGTCGGCGTTGCCCGGCCGTTCGCCGTAGCCGTTGGCGGTGCCCTGGAAGTGGCGTACCCCGGCCTCGACGGCGGCGATGGTGTTGGCCACCGCGCAGCCGGTGTCGTTCTGGGTGTGGATGCCGAGCCGGGCCGGCGAGATCCCGAGCCGCTCGGTCAGCTCGCCGATCGCGGCGGTCACCTGGGAGGGCAGCATCCCGCCGTTGGTGTCGCACATCACCACGACCTCGGCGCCGGCTTCGAGGGCGGTCTCCACCACCGAGGCGGTGTACGCCGGGTCGTGCCGGAAGCCGTCGAAGAAGTGCTCGCAGTCCAGGAACGCCCGCCGCCCCTGTGCCACGAGGTGGGCGACGCTGTCCCGGACCATCGCCAGGTTCTCCGCCGCGGTGGTCCGCAGCGCCCGCTCGACGTGCCGGATGTCGGACTTGGCGACCAGGCAGACCACCGGGGTCTCCGCGTCGAGCAGCGCCCGCAACTGCGGGTCGGCGTCGACCGCCACCCCGGCCTTGCGGGTCGAGCCGAAGGCGACGAGGAGGGCGTGCTTGAGGTCCAGCTCCGTCCGGGCCCGGCGGAAGAACTCGGTGTCCTTCGGCATCGCCCCCGGCCAGCCCCCCTCGATGAATCCGACGCCGAACTCGTCGAGCAGCCGGGCCACGGCCAGCTTGTCGACGACCGAGTAGCTGATCCCCTCGCGCTGCGCACCGTCGCGCAACGTCGTGTCGAACACCTGGTACGTCATGTGATCTCCTTCGAGCTGGGCGCGCACCCCGCTCCGCTACCTTCCTGGCCCGACAAACAAAATGACCCCCCGCGGGATGCGGGAGGTCTGCGCGCTCGGCGGGAAGGATGCCGGCGCGCTAGTTGCCAATAATCAGTGCGGAGCACGTCACGGACCGTACTCTGCCACGCCGTCGAGGTTGTGGGAGGGAAAATCCACATCGCGGGACTGACTGCCGGGTCTCCGCTCCCGGCGCCCTGCTCTCGGCGCTCGGATCACGGCGCCCCTGCTCTCGGGCGCCCCGCACTCGGCGCTCGGGTTTCCGGGGCTCGGTCACGGGGGGCGCCGAATTCTTGTGTGTAGGAATCGACAGCCCTGGGTAGGTGTCTTCGGGACAGCGGAGAACGTTCGAGACAGTCGAGAAGAGGAGTGATAGCCAGTGGACAGGCTCGATCCTCAGACGACCCCGCAGCAGGCGCCGGATCCCCTGATCCATGGTGGTGGCGGCGCGTTCGCGGGCGGCACGCCCGCGGGCGAGTTCGACCCGTGGCGCTACCGGGACGATGCCGGGGTGACCGGTGCCGACCTGGTGGGCTACAAGGTCGAGGCGACCGACGGCGGCATTGGCAAGATCGACAGTGCCAGTCACGAGGTCAACGCCAGCTACCTGGTGGTGGACACCGGCCCGTGGATCTTCGGCAAGAAGGTCATGTTGCCGGCCGGCGTGGTGAACCACGTCGACCACGACGACCAGAAGGTGTACGTCGACCGGAGCAAGGAGCAGATCAAGGCCGCTCCGGAGTTCGACGGCGCCACGCACGAAGACCCGGCCTACCGGGACAAGCTCGGTGGCTACTACGGCGGCACGTACGGCCCTTCGGGCTGGACCGCTCCGCCGGGGCGCGCCATGTGACACGTGACCCGCAGTCGCCTGGCCGGCGGGGCATCCGCCCCGCCGGCCAGCGGCGTTTCCGGGGTACTCCCCCGGCCAGACCGGACCGCACGGCGGAAAACTTCCACCGGTGCCGCCGACCCGCCGGGGCACTACGGTAGTCGGGTGGACGGAACTTCGGCGCGTACGACCAGCTTCGAAACCCTCTTCAACTTCCGGGACGTCGGCGGCGTCACCGGGCTCGACGGCCGGCTGGTCCGCCAGCAGCGGCTGTACCGGTCCGACTCACCACACCGGCTCGACGGCATCGACCGGGAGGCGTTCGAGGCACTCGGCATCCGTACCGTGCTCGACCTGCGCCGCCCCGCCGAGGTACGCCGGCACGGCCGGGTACCCGCCTACGACGGCCTGGTCTACCAGCACATCCACCCGGAGCACGCGCTCTGGGAGGCGTCGACGTACGCCGAGGAGGTGGGCCTGGCCCGCTGGCTGGCCGACCGGTACCACGACCTGGCCAGCACCGGCTCGGCCGGCCTGGTGGCGGCGCTGGAGGTGATCGCCGACGCCGAGGCCGCCCCGGTGCTGGTGCACTGTGTGGCAGGCAAGGACCGGACCGGAGTGGTCTGCGCGCTGACCCTGTCTGTGCTCGGCGTCGCCGACGACGACATCGCCGAGGACTACGCCCGGAGCAGCGCCGCCTCGGCCCGGTTCAGCGAGTGGCTGGCCAGCAGCATGCCGGGCGAGCCGCCACTGCCGGCGCCGTTCCTCGCCTCGCCGGCCGAGGCGATGACCCTGTTCCTGGCCGAACTGCGCGACCGGCACGGCTCGGTGCCGGACTATCTGATCCGGGCCGGCCTCGGCCCGGCCCGGATCGACGCCCTCCGCACCCACCTGCTCAGCTGAGCCCGGTGGCGGCGGGGAGCCGCCCGCAGCCACCCGCCCAGCTGAGCACCGCAGCCACCCGCTCAGCTGAGCGGGTGGCTGCCACCTGTGCAGAGCCGCCCGCTCAACTGGGCGCCGCGCGGGATCGCCGTGCGGCTGCAGGTCAGCCGATTCGGTGGATCCAGCCGTTGCGGTCCTCGGCGCGGCCCCGCTGGATGTCGACGAGCTGCTGCCGCAGTCGCATGGTGACCTCGCCGGGGCTGCCGTCGGCGATCCGGAACTCCCCGTCGGGGTGGCGCACCTGGCCGATCGGGGTGATCACGGCAGCGGTGCCGCAGGCGAAGACCTCACGCAGCCGTCCGCTGGCCGCGTCGGCCCGCCACTCGTCGAAGCCCACCGGCCGTTCCTGCACCGTACCGCCGGACTGCCCGATCAACGTGATCAGGGATTCCCGGGTGATACCGCGCAGAATCGTACCGCCGAGCGGCGGGGTGACGATGCTCCCGTCGTCGTAGACGAAGAAGATGTTCATGCCGCCGAGTTCGTCGACGTACCGGCGCTGCACGGCGTCGAGGAAGACCACCTGGTCGCAGCCGTGCTCGATCGCCTCCGCCTGGGCCGCCAGCGAGGCGGCGTAGTTGCCGCCGAACTTCGCCTCGCCGGTGCCGCCGGGCGCGGCCCGGGTGTAGGTGGGCGAGACCCAGACGTCGACCGGCTGCACGCCCCGGGCGAAGTACGAGCCGACCGGGGAGGCGATCACCACGAAGAGGTATTCGTTGGACGGGCGCACCCCGAGGAAGACCTCGCTGGCGATCATGAACGGCCGCAGGTAGAGGCTGGCCTCCTCGGAGCTGGGCAGCCACTCGCGGTCGATCTCGATCAGGTGTCGCAGCGAGTCCAGGAACGCCGTCTCCGGCAGTTCGGGCATCGCCATCCGCCGGGCCGAGACGTTGAACCGGGCCGCGTTCGCGTCCGGCCGGAACATCGTCACCGAGCCGTCCTCCGCCGAGTACGCCTTCAGCCCCTCGAAGATCTCCTGGGCGTAGTGCAGCACCGCGCTCGCCGGGTCCATCGGGAGCGGCGCCCGGGCCTCCACCCGGGCGTCGTACCAGCCCTTGCCCTCGGCGTACCGGATCGTGACCATGTGGTCGGTGAAGACCCGACCGAATCCCGGGTTGACCATCAGCGCCGCGCGCTCGGCGGCGGCTACCGGCTGAGGATTCGGACGGATCTCGAAGTCGAGCTTGTCACCACCGCTCATCGTGCTGACCTCCATGAAGTGGACCGGCGCCCGCGGATGGGCGGCCGGAACTGGGAGTTGTGCCTGAAACTTACCCGAACGGTCGTTCAACCTCGACCCTCCGGGCGACCGGCGGGCCGCACCACCCGCGCCTTCGCGCAGATCCGGCGGTTTGCCGGGGCTGCGGGCGGACCGGGGTGAGGCGGCTCAGGAGGCCGCGTGGGCGGCGAGCCGGTCTCCGATGTCGGCGGTGCGCCGCACCGAGCCGGGGCCCCGGGAGGCCAGCTCGGCGGCGACCGCCTCGGTTACTCGGCGGGCCGCGTCGGGGTGGCCCAGGTGGTCGAGGAGCAGTGCGGTGGAGAGCACCGCGGCGGCCGGGTCGGCGACACCCTGGCCGGCGATGTCCGGCGCCGAGCCGTGCACCGGCTCGAACATCGACGGGTACGCCCGCTCGGGGTTGATGCTGCCGCTGGCGGCGAGCCCGATCCCGCCGGTGACCGCGGCGGCGATGTCGGTGAGGATGTCCCCGAAGAGGTTGTCGGTGACCACCACGTCGTAGCGCTGCGGTTGGGTGACCAGGAACATCGCGGCGGCGTCGACGTGCTGGTATTCGGTCTCGATCTCCGGGTGCTCGGCGGCGACTGCGGCGAACGCCCGGGCCCAGAGCGAACCGGCGTGGGTCAGCACGTTGGTCTTGTGCACCAGGGTGACCTTGCGGCGCTCCCGCCGCTCCGCGCGGGCGAACGCGTCCCGGATCACCCGCTCGACGCCGTGCCGGGTGTTCAGGCTCTCCTCGGTGGCGACCTCGGCCGGGGTGTCCCGGTGCAGGCTGCCGCCGGCCCCGGCGTAGAGCCCCTCGGTGCCCTCCCGGACGACCACCAGGTCGATCTCGTTCGGCTTGACGCTGGCCAGCGGGCCGGTGGTGCCCGGCCAGAGGCGGGACGGCCGGAGGTTGACGTACTGGTCGAACTCGAAGCGGAGCTTGAGCAGCAGGCCGCGCTCCAGCACCCCGGGCGGCACGCTGGGGTCGCCGACCGCGCCGAGCAGGATCGCGTCGTAACCGGCCAGCTCGGTGAGCACGGAGTCGGGCAGCACCTCGCCGGTCCGGTGGTAACGGGCGGCCCCGAGGTCGTATTCGGTGGCCTCGATCCCGGGCAGTACGGCGTCGAGCACCTTGCGGGCCTGCGCGACCACCTCCGGCCCGATGCCGTCGCCAGCCACCACCGCGATCCGCGCCACCGCCACGTCCCAGCCCCCTTGCCTCCGTCGTGTCTAGGGAACGTTAAGGGACCGTCCCGGCTCCCGGTACGCCGCTCCCAACATCTGGAAGGTCAACTGCACAGGAGCTTCTCAGCCAGCACTCATGCTCTGGCCATCTTCGCTTCCTAGGGTGAGCACGAAGAACGGCTCGTGGGGCTGGAGACGGTGGCCGGGCCGGAGGGGGCGAGACGCGGACCCAGGGGGCGAACATGCGGATCCAGGGAGCGAACATGCGGATCCCGGGCGGCCGGAGTCGGGGACAGCGTAGCCGGAGCCTGCCGCCGGCGCCCGCCGTGGGCCGGGGACGGCCGGACCTGCGGTTGGGCGCCGGCTGGCGCAACGTCCGGCCCGGCGCGGGCCTGACCGACCGGGTGGTCGCCCGGCACACCGTGCAGACCTCGATCGCCGAGTACACCCTGGTGCTCAACGGCATGGGCGCGCTCGGCTGGCGCGGCGTCGGCCACGCGCTGCGCGACGCCGTCGCCGAACTGCGGGCTATCGACCTCACCTACAGCCCCGCCCGGCCGGCGAGCCTGGTCTCCCGGCTGCGCCGGGGCGAGATCTCCGCGGACGCGTACCCGCCGCTGGCCGACATCGTCGCCCGGTGCGCCGCGATGCGGGCCGCCACGGACGGCTGGTTCGACGCCTGGGCGGTGCCCGGCGGCTTCGACCCGGGCGGCCTGCTGGTCGGCTGGGCGGTGGAGCGGGCCGCCGCCCGGCTGCGCGCCGCCGGCATCGAGGACTACGCCGTGATCAGCGGCGCCGACCTGGTGGTACGCGGCCACGCGCCGCACGGCGGGCCGTGGCGGGTCGCGGTGCACCATCCGACCCAGGGCAACCGGCCGCCGATGCTGCTGGAGATGACCTCCGGGGCGATCGGCACCTCCGGCGTCGCCGGCCGACGCGACCACGTGTTCGACCCGCACACCGGGCAGCCGGCCGACAAACTGGTCGCGGCCACGGTCACCGGCCCGGACCTGACGGTCGCCGACGGGTACGCCACCGCCCTGTTCGCCGCCGGCCGCGCGGGACTGGACTGGTTCCCCACCCGGGACGGCTACCGGGCCCTCTTCGCCACCGCTCGCTGAGCCTGCCCGGCAACTCCCCTGCGGGACAGCGCGACTGGGCCGGCCCGAACCAACACGGTCGGCCAGGGGCTGACCTGCGCGAACGCGAATTTCACCCGATCGCGAATCGGCCCGAGCGAACGAGATCGGCCGGGGAAAGAACGCGATCGGCCGGAACGGACGCGGGTCGGCCGGGAAAAGAACGCGATCGGCCCCCGCGATCTCGGCAACGATCGCGGGGGCCGATCAGCGACGAGTGCGCGTGGCTCGCGCACACGGGGGTGCTGGCTACCCGGCCGGCGCGACGCCTCATCACCCGAAGACGAGCCCACGCCCAGGAACTCACCGGGTATCCGCGTCAATACGCTATCGACCCGACGCGAGTCCCCGCAAGAGTCGCCCTTCCGCGTGTCGGCGGGGTATCCGAGAAAACGTCACCGACTCAGTGGCACCCTGTACCCCCGTGAGTTCTGATCTGTCAACACTCTTGGGACACGGGAGCCCGGTGTGAGTTTCGATCTGATCGTATGGGCGCTAGGGGCCGGCGCCGCCGACGAGGACGTACGCGCGGCACACGGCCGTTGCCGGCAGGGTGTCCATGCCGAGGGGAGGCCGGACCGGCGGATCTCGGCGTTCTACCACGCGCTCACCACCGGCTATCCGGACCGGCCGGGACCGGGCACGCCGTGGGCGGTGACCCCACTGCACGTCGCCGCCGACCACGTCGAGATGAAGCTCGACGAGTCCTGTGCCGACCAGGTGCTGCTCGACATCGAGCGGTTGGCCGCACAGCACGGCCTGATGCTGCTCGACCCGCAGGACGGCTCGGTCTATCCGCCGCCGACCCCGGTGAAGGGCTGACCGGACGGGGCGACCTCGATCGCCCCGTCCGGCCCGGACGTCAGATCCCGGTGCCCGACCTGCCGGTCACGTCACGGCTGACCTGCCGGTCACGCCACGGCTGACCTGCCGGTCACACCTCGACTGACCTGCTGGGGTCACACCTCGTCGCGCAGGTCGGCGGCGCTCGCCGCCACCGCGCCGATCGAGTCGGCCGCCGAGCTGAGCAGCTCGGCCGCGGTCGCGGAGTCCACGGTAAGGGTCATCAGCGCCTCGCCACCGGCCTCCCGGCGGGCCACCTGCATCGCCGCGATGTTGACGCCCGCCTCGCCGAGGATCGAGCCGATGGTGCCGACCACGCCGGGCTTGTCGACATAGCGGAAGAAGAGCAGGATGCCGTCCGCGCCGAGTTCCAGGTCGAAGCCGTCCACCTCGGTCAGCTTGAGCACGTCACGGTTGCCGGTGTGCACGGCGGTGCCGGAGACCGAGACGGTCCGGCCGTCCGGAAGCGCACCGCGCACCGTGACCAGGTTCGGGTGGTCGATGGTCTCCGCGTGCGTGGTCAGGGCCACCGTCACGCCCCGGTCGGCGGCGAGCAGCGGCGCGTTCACATAGCTCACCTGCTCCTCGACGACCGAGGTGAAGAGCCCCTTCGTGGCGGCCAGCTTCAGCACCGAGACGTCGTTGGCGACGATCTCGCCGCGTACCTCGACGGTGACGCTGGCGGCGACCCCGCCGGCCACCGCCGTGAAGACCTTGCCCAGCTTCTCGGCCAGCGGCAGCAGCGGCCGGACGTCCTCGGCGACGACCCCGCCGGCCTGCACGTTCACCGCGTCCGGCACGAACTCGCCCTGCAGGGCGAGCTTGACGCTGCGGGCCACCGCGAGGCCCGCCTTGTCCTGCGCCTCGGCGGTGGAGGCGCCCAGGTGCGGGGTGGCCACCACGTTGTCGAAGGCGAACAGCGGCGAGGCGGTGCAGGGCTCCTTGGAGTACACGTCGATGCCGGCGCCGCCGACCCGGCCCTCGGCGATCGCGTCGGCCAACGCCTGCTCGTCGATCAGGCCGCCCCGGGCGGCGTTGACGATCCGGACCCCCGGCTTGACGAGCGCGAGTTCCTTCTCGCCGATCAGACCGACCGTCTCCGGGGTCTTCGGCAGGTGGATCGAGATGAAGTCGCTCTCCCGGAGCAGCTCCTCCAGCCCGACCAGGCGTACGCCGAGCTGCGCCGCCCGGGCCGGCTGCACGTACGGGTCGTACGCGATCAGCCGGGTACCGAACGCCGCGATCCGCTGCGCGAAGAGCACGCCGATCCGGCCGAGCCCGACCACGCCCACGGTCTTGCCCTGGATCTCCACGCCGGTGTACTTGGACCGCTTCCACTCCCCCGCCTTCAGCGCGGCGCTGGCGCTGGCGGTGTTCCTGGCGACGGCCAGCAGCAGCGCGACCGCCTGCTCGGCGGCGGAGACGATGTTGGAGGTCGGCGCGTTGACCACCATCACGCCCCGGGCGGTCGCGGCCGGCACCTCGACGTTGTCCAGCCCGACGCCGGCCCGGGCGACGACCTTGAGCCGGGGTGCGGCGGCGATCGCCTCGGCGTCGACCTGGGTGGCGCTGCGTACGATCACCGCGTCCGCCTCGGCGAGCGCGCTGAGCAGGGCAGGGCGGTCGGTGCCGTCGACGTGGCGTACGTCGAAGTCGTGCGCGAGTACGTCGATTGCGGCGGGAGCGAGCTCTTCAGCGATCAGTACGACGGGAGTCATTGGTCCTCGTATATGTCGTCCGGGCGAGGTCTGCGGCCACGTGGGCGCCGCACTGCGTCCCGCGCTTCCGGCCATTCGGGTGCTTCCCTGCGGTGCGGACGCACCTGTCTGCCGATCGTAGGCGCCCTGCTGCGCACGGTGCGCTGCCAAACCGCGTGAGTGCCCTCACAAGGCGCACCAACCAGCGTGATCCGGACCTCGCCGAGCGGCGTGATCGGGCCCCCGACCGCCCGCCCGGGCTCCCGTTTGCTGTCTCTGCCGCCCGGCCCGGGCTTCCGTCGGCTGGGCGTGACGGGATCGGCGTCGACGGCTCAGGCCGAGGTGAAGACCTCGGATCCGGGCAGTTCGGCGCGGGGCCGCAACGGGGTCAGCAGCGAGCGGGTACCGAGCTGGCGAAAGGTGCCCGCCTCGGTCTCCAGTACGTCGCGCAGCAGGTCCAGGTCGAGCGAGCCGACCGGCGGGTAGATCCGCTCCCGGGGCGGCTCCTCGCCCGGCGCGATCGCCTGCTGGGCGAGCATGAAGTCGAGGATCGCCTCGCGGACCGCGGGCAGCGCGACCGGCGAGTGGTAGAGCACGTTCAGCGCCTGCATCCGCATGCCCTGCACGTGGTCCTCACCCTTGTTGTCGTGGAAGTGCGGGTTGCGGGTCTCGATCTGGAGCACCGGTACGGAACTCGCCATCACCTCGGGATGGGCGGTGTCGAGCACCCCGCCGAACTGTTCGAAGAGTTCCACGAACTCGAACGGCTCCACCGCGAAGCCGCCGGCCAGCCGCATCCGGAGCCCGAGATCGAGGCTGAGCGCGTGCTCGCCGGCATTGCCGGTGGCGATCACCTCGGTGCCGAAGCCGGAGTATTCGGCGACCAGCCGGTTCAGGAACTCGTTGGTGATCTCGGAACTGCGGCCACGCCGGCTGAAGAAGAGGCGCCCGTCCCGCAGTTTCGGCTTGGAGTGCCAGGAGATCCGGACCATCGCGTACGGGTTGGCGGCGAGGTGCAGGCCGGCGGCGTACACCTTGACGTACTCGTGCACAGCGCCCGGTACGTAGTTGTCCGCGTCGATGTAGCCGAGGTACTTCCGGCCGGTCAGCGCGGCGACCGCCATGCCGATCAGCATCGCCTCGCCCTTGCCGCCCCGGATCAGCCCGTCCTCGTCGATCAACTCGGGCATCCCGGCGGCCTTGAAGGCGGCGGCGAGTCCCGGGTCCCGCTGGTGCACCATGATCGCCGGCCGCTCGGTCGCCCGGCAGTACTGCTCCAGGGTCTGCGCTTCCATGTCGTAGCGATCGACCGGGTTCCGAGCGCTGTTCGAGACCAGCACGATCAGACAGTCGTGTGGAATCCCCGAGAGCACACCTTCGATTACTCTGCGTGTCTCGTTCATGCAGGGAATGACGATGACCATCTGCCGCTCGATCGCGCGCATCGCCGACTGCGAGACGATCCCCTCGCCGGTGGTCCCCGTGGCGTCTCCCGAGTCCAGCTGTATGACACGCTGGAGTTCGTGGATACGGACGGCGCCGAAACGCTCGGTGCGGTGCGATTGCTCCAGACGCATGCGGCGACAGTACCCGAGTGGACGCATTAACCGCGCGTAACCGCCGACCATTTCCTGACGCCATCGCCGTGGATGGCGATTGGACGTCTATTCGCAATGATCCGGAAACTCGACGGTGGAAGATCCGGTAACGCGGGATCGATCTCGCACCGGCTGTGACCGCCGCCCCGGACCGGTACGCTCACCGGCCCGGGGCAGCACTATGTCAGGCGGTCTCGGTGATCGGCCGGTCGACCCAGCTCATCATGCCGCGCAGCTTCTTGCCGGTCTCCTCGATCGGGTGCGCCGCACCCTCGGCCCGCCACTTGGTGAAGTTGGGCCGACCCTCGTCGTCCTCGGCGATCCACTCCCGGGCGAACTCGCCGGACTGGATCTCGGCGAGGATCTTCCGCATCTCGTCCTTGACCCGGGCGTCGACCACCCGCGGGCCCCGCGAGTAGTCGCCGTACTCGGCGGTGTCGGAGACGCTGTAGCGCATCCGGGCGATGCCGCCCTCGTACATCAGGTCGACGATCAGCTTCAGCTCGTGCAGGCACTCGAAGTACGCCACCTCGGGGGCGTACCCGGCCTCGGTGAGCACCTCGAAACCGGTCTGCACCAGCGCGGAGGCGCCGCCGCAGAGCACCGCCTGCTCGCCGAAGAGGTCGGTCTCGGTCTCCTCCTTGAAGGTGGTGCGGATCGCACCGGCCCGGGTGCCGCCGATCGCCTTGGCGTAGGCCAGCGCGAGCGGGAAGCCGGTGCCGGTGGCGTCCTGCTCCACCGCGACCAGGCAGGGCACGCCCTTGCCGTCGACGTACTGCCGGCGGACCAGGTGCCCCGGGCCCTTGGGGGCGACCATCGCCACGTCGACGTCGGCCGGCGGGGTGATGAAGCCGTACCTGATGTTCAGGCCGTGGCCGAAGAACAGCGCCTTGCCCGCGGTCAGGTGCGGCGCGATGGCCTCGGCGTAGAGCGACCGCTGCGCGGTGTCCGGCGCCAATACCATGATCACGTCGGCCTCGGCCGACGCCTCGGCCGGAGTCAGCACCCGCAGGCCCTGCTCCTGCGCCTTGGCCCGGCTCTTCGAACCCTCCGGCAGACCGATCACCACGTCGACGCCGGAGTCGCGCAGCGACAGCGCGTGGGCGTGGCCCTGGCTGCCGTACCCGAGCACCGCGACCTTCTTGCTCTGGATGAGCCCCAGGTCGGCGTCGTCGTCGTAGAACACCTCAGCGGTCATGACTTTCCTCTCCTGCGGCGCGGCCCGGCCGGGCCCGCCGTTGCCAATCGTTATGCGGAATCCGCCGTGCTCAGGCGGCTCGCAGCGCCGAACCGGTGGTGATCGAACGGGAGCCCCGCCCGATCGCCACCAGACCCGACTGCACCATTTCCTTGATTCCGAACGGTTCGAGGTCGCGCAGCAGCGCGTCCAGCTTGTCAGCGGTGCCGGTCGCCTCGATCGTGAGGGTGTCCGGCGCCACGTCCACCACCCTGGCCCGGAACAGGTTCACCGTCTCCAGCACCTGGGCCCGCTGCGAACGGTCGGCCCGGACCTTGACCAGCACCAGCTCCCGGGCCACCGAGACGCCCGGATCCAGCTCCACGATCTTGAGTACGTTGACCAGCTTGTTGAGCTGCTTGGTGACCTGCTCCAGCGGCGAGGTCTCGGCGTTGACCACGATGGTGATCCGGGAGACGTCCGGGTTCTCCGTCTCACCGACCGCCAGCGAGTCGATGTTGAAACCCCGGCGGGAGAAGAGTCCGCTCACCCGGGCCAGGACACCTGGCTTGTTCTCCACCAGCACGGACAGCGTGTGTTTGCTCATGCCGGCACTCCGCTTCGCTCCGTGCCGTCATGAGGCACAATCGCACTGAGTTGACTGATTCGCTCACTACGCTCGCTCATCTTTCCGGCCTCACAGCTCGTCGTCGTCGAAGGCGGGGCGGACCCCACGGGCGAACATGATCTCGTCGTTGCTGGTGCCGGCGGCCACCATCGGCCAGACCATCGCGTCCTTGCCGACCACGAAGTCGATCACCACCGGCACGTCGTTGATCTCCATCGCGGCCTTGATGGTCTTGTCCACGTCGGCCTTGCTCTCGCAGCGCAGCCCGACGCAGCCCAGCGCCTCGGCCAGCTTCACGAAATCAGGAATCCGGTGCTTGTGGGTGCCCAGCTCGGTGTTGGAGTAGCGCTCGCCGTAGAAGAGCGTCTGCCACTGCCGGACCATCCCCAGGTTGCCGTTGTTGATCACCGCGATCTTGACCGGTATCCCCTCCAGGGCACAGGTCGCCAGCTCCTGATTGGTCATCTGGAAGCAGCCGTCACCGTCGACGCCCCAGACCACGGTCTCCGGCTTGCCGACCTTGGCGCCCATCGCCGCCGGCACGGCGTACCCCATCGTGCCGAGGCCGCCGGAGTTGAGCCAGGTGTACGGCTTCTCGTACGAGACGAACTGCGCCGCCCACATCTGGTGCTGCCCCACCCCGGCAACGTAGATCGCGTCCGGGCCGGCGATCGCGCCCAGCCGCTCGATCACGTACTGCGGGGCCAGGGTGCCGTCGGTCGGCTCGTCGTAGCCGAGCGGGTAGCGGTCGCGCAGGTCGTCCAGCTGCGCCCACCACTCGGTCCGGTCGATTGGAGCGGTCTGGCTGGCCGTGGCGGCCCGGACCGCCTCGATCAGCTCGTCGATCACGTACTTCGCGTCGCCGACGATCGGCACGTCGGCGGCCCGGTTCTTGCCGATCTCCGCCGGATCGATGTCGGCGTGCACGATCGCCGCCCCCGGGGCGAACGAGTCCAGCTTGCCGGTGACCCGGTCGTCGAACCGGGCCCCCAGCGCCACGATCAGATCCGACTTCTGCAGGGCGTAGACCGCGGCGACCGTGCCGTGCATGCCGGGCATGCCGAGGTGCTGCGGGTGCGAGTCCGGGAAGGCGCCCCGGGCCATCAGCGTGGTCAGCACCGGGATGCCGGTCAGTTCGGCCAGCCTGCGCAGGCCCTCGGTGGCGCCGGCCTTGAGCACGCCGCCACCGACGTAGAGCACCGGGCGGCGGGCCGTGGTCATCAGCCGGGCCGCCTCGCGGATCTGCTTGCCGTGCGGGTGCAGGGTCGGCCGGTAGCCGGGCAGGTCCAGCGTCGGCGGCCAGGAGAAGGTGGTCTGCGCCTGGAGCACGTCCTTGGGGATGTCGACGAGCACCGGGCCGGGGCGGCCGGTGGCGGCCAGGTGGAACGCCTCGGCCAGGATCCGCGGGATCTCCTCGGCGGTCTGCACCAGGAAGTTGTGCTTGGTGATCGGCAGGGTGATGCCCTGGATGTCGGCCTCCTGGAAGGCGTCCGTGCCGATTGCCGGCCGGGCCACCTGACCGGTGATCGCCACCAACGGCACCGAGTCCATGTACGCGTCCGCGATCGGCGTGACCAGGTTCGTCGCGCCCGGCCCCGAGGTGGCGATGCAGACCCCGACCCGGCCGGTGGCCTGCGCGTACCCGGTGGCGGCGTGCCCGGCGCCCTGCTCGTGCCGGACCAGGATGTGCCGCACCGACGAGTCGTAGAGCGGGTCGTACGCCGGCAGGATCGCCCCACCCGGAATACCGAACGCGACCTCGACGCCGAGCGCCTCCAACGACTTGACCAGCGAGCCGGCCCCGGAGACCTGGACCGGTGCCACTACCTGCCCACCTGCGGCACCCCGACCCGGCTCGGCGAGCGGGCCGGGCTGGTCAGCTGTCGGCTGGGCGCCCGGCCGGAGTCGGCGGGGGAACTGGTCGGCGGGGTCGTTGCTCCCCTCGGCGGCGGCGGACCGGTGTCGCCGCGCGCTGTTGGCCAGGGTCTCGGGTGTGGGTCTCGTCATGGCTATTCAGGCCTTCGGCTCGGAGCAGTGATCTTTTCCAGATGTACGACGGGCGGTGCGGCGACCGCCTCGGCCGGCGGCCGATCCACCCAAACCGGCAGGAGTGGTACGCCAACCGAGGCGACCACACTGCCGACGCGAGATACGTGGCCAATAAAAACGGCCCTCGTGCTGATGCACGGGGCCTGCGCACTCTCGGGAGTCGAGAGTGCGCTCAGATAAGTACTCGGAAGGACCTGGTCGCAGACATGCGGCTAAGCCTGACGCATCTCACGCGATGAGTCAACTGATCCCGCATTCTGGGCACTGCCGGTTTTCGGGTCCGCCGGCCCGTCGCTCGGCCTGCGCTGCCGTGGTGCGCTCCGGCTGTTGCCGCCGGTGCGGGGGGTGGACCTGCCCCCGCCGCCCTTCGGGCGGGACTCCGCCCCGCTCCCCTCGGGCGGGCTGGCCGCCTCCAGCATCGCCTCCAGGTGCTCGGCCGGCACCCCCCAGCCGAAGAGCTGGCCCTGCCCGAACCGGCAGCCGGCCTCGACCACAGCGGCGAGTTCCGTCGGGTTGGTCACCCCCTCGGCGATCACCTCCAGCCCGAGCTGGTGGCCGAGCCGCATCACCACGTCCACCATCGGGGCGAAGGCGCGGCCCTTCGGTCGCCGGATCGGCTCCGGTCCGGCGACCAGGCTGTGGTCGATCTTGAGGATGTCGATCGGCAGCCGGCGGAGCTGGCCGAGGGAGGAGTACCCGGCGCCGAAGTCGTCGAGCGCGATGCGTACCCCGGTCAGCCGCAGTGCCCGGAGCCGGCGGATCAACTCGTCCAGGTCAGTCGCCACGGCGTGCTCGGTCACCTCCAGCACCAGCCGCTGCGGTGGTACCCGGTGCGCGCGCAGCGCCTCGGTGACCTGGACGACGTACTCCGGGTTGTGCAGCTCCCGGGGCGAGACGTTCACCGACACCCAGACGTCGTGCCCGGCGGCGAGCCAGAGGGAGAGCTGGTGGCAGGCCCGGTGCAGCACCCAGGCGCCGAGCTTGGCGATCATCCCGCACTCCTCGGCGAGCGGGATGAACTCGTCCGGGCCGACGTTGCCCAGCTCGGGGTGGTGCCAGCGCAGCAGCGCCTCCGCGCCGACCGGCCGGACCGACGGGACCGCCACCACCGGCTGGAACGCCAGGTGCAGCTCGTCGCGCTCGATCGCACCGCGCATCTCGTGCTCCAGCGTGGTACGCCGGCGCAGCAGGTTGTCGTAGGTCATGTCGTACCGCTCGACGCGGTTCTTGCCCCGCTGCTTGGCGTACCGCAGGGCCAGGTCGGCGTTGCGCAGCAGGGTCTCCACGTCGGCGGCGTCGGCGCTGTCCGCCACGCCGATGCTTACCGACAGGAAGACCGACCCGGCCTCGTGCCGGTACGCCGAGCCGACCACCCCGAGCAGCCGCTGCGCGATCCGCTGCGCCTCGGCCGGACGGGCCCGCATCAGTACGGCGAACTCGTCACCGCCGAGCCGCGCGGCCAGGTCGCCGGGGCGCAGGTTGCTCTTCAGCCGCCGGCCCACCTCGACCAGCACCGCGTCGCCGACGTCGTGCCCCCGCATGTCGTTGACGTTCTTGAAGCCGTCCAGGTCGAGCCCGAGCAGCACCCAGGGGGTCTCCGAGTCGGCCTGCTGCTGCACCGCCCGGAGCAGCCCCCGGCGGTTGGCCAGCCCGGTCAGCGGATCGGTGTGCGCCAGTTCCCGGAAGTGCGCCTCCCGCTCGGCGAGCCGACCGGCATAGGCCCGTACGTCGGCCAGGGCGAGGTACTGCCGGGCGACCAGGCCGAACCCCTCGACGATGCCGGCCACCACCGCCAGGATCGTGAACTCGCCGCCTACCAGCAGGTGGTAGACGGCGGACACGGCCATCGCCACCATCGGCAGCACGGCGTAGGTGCCGCGCCGGATCACGTCGGCGTCCGGTCCGCCGGCCAGATCGGGCGCCCGGCCGGCCAGCGCGACCATCAGCAGGCCGAACGGCAGCAGCACCGCCCCGACCAGCGCGACCGTCGGGCCGGCCTGGCAGATCCCGGCGGAGATGGCGAGCCCGGAGCCGGTCACCAGGTTGATCCCGGCCCCGGCCAGCAGCAGCCCGCGCCGGGGCGCCCGGGTCCGGGCGCCGACGATGAAGGTCAGCCCGGCCGCCACCGCCGCCGTGACGGTCGTCACCAGGATGGCCAGGCAGCCGCTCGGGGTGAGGTCGCCGAGCACCCGGGTCGGCTCGGCGAGCAGCACCCAGCCGACGAACCAGAACGCCGCCCCGATCACCAGCCCGTCCAGCACCAGCCGGAGCGCCGCGCCGGGAGTCTCGGCCACGCCGGGCAGCCGGAGCAGGCCGGCGCAGAGCAGGGCCCCGCTGGCCGCCATCCCGACCGCGATCAGGGTGGCCAGACCGGTCCGCTGAACCTGCTCATGCTGCCAGTGCCCGGCCATGGTGACCAGCGCGAACAGTCCCAGTGCGGCGCTGACCGCCGCGAGTGCGCCGCCAACGGCGAGCAGCCAGTGCCCGACCCGGCGCGCACCCGGGTGCCGGTGTGCCGAAAATGCCAGCATGACCGGCCCGCAGCAGGATGCGAGGCCGGTCACCACGGCCAGGGCCGGCGCGCCGGAGGCGAGTTGCACGGGTTCACTCTGCCGGATCGATCGCACTCCATGGGGGAGCCCGCGCCGGTTCATCGACCAGAGGCACAGACCCCCCATTCGGGCATCGGGTGTAAGGAAGGGCCCCCGCATATCGTTTTCTGTTGTAGCGGGGGCCCTTCCTTACACCTGTCGTGTCCCGGTGGCTGGACGTGGGGGGACGGGCGGGCGGCGGGCGGCGGGTGGAGGTGCCACACTTGTCGAATGCCTGACCTGCGGTCGAAGACCTCCACACACGGCCGGACGATGGCCGGCGCCCGCGCGCTGTGGCGGGCCACCGGGATGACCGACGACGACTTCGGCAAGCCGATCGTCGCCATCGCGAACAGCTTCACCCAGTTCGTACCCGGGCACGTGCACCTCAAGGACCTCGGTGGCCTGGTGGCGGACGCGGTGGCCGAGGCGGGTGGGGTCGGCCGGGAGTTCAACACCATCGCCGTCGACGACGGCATCGCGATGGGGCACGGCGGCATGCTCTACTCGCTGCCCAGCCGCGAGCTGATCGCCGACGCGGTCGAATACATGGTCAACGCGCACTGCGCGGACGCCCTGGTCTGCATCTCCAACTGCGACAAGATCACCCCCGGCATGCTGCTCGCCGCGCTCCGGCTGAACATCCCCACCGTCTTCGTCTCCGGCGGCCCGATGGAGGCCGGCAAGACGGTGGCGATCGAGGGGATCGTGCACGACAAGATCGACCTGATCGACGCGATGATCGCCTCCTCCAACGACGCGGTCACCGACGACCAGCTCGGCGCGATCGAGCGCTCCGCCTGCCCCACCTGCGGCTCCTGCTCCGGCATGTTCACCGCCAACTCGATGAACTGCCTCACCGAGGCGATCGGGCTGGCCCTGCCCGGCAACGGGTCGGTGCTGGCCACCCACGCCGCGCGCAAGGCGCTCTTCGAGGAGGCCGGCCGGGTCGTCGTGGAGATCGCTAATCGCTGGTACGCCGACGACGACGCCTCGGTACTGCCCCGGTCGATCGCCTCCCGGGCCGCGTTCGAGAACGCGGTCGCGCTGGACGTGGCGATGGGCGGCTCCACCAACACGGTGCTGCACCTGGTCGCCGCGGCCCGCGAGGCGGAACTCGACTTCGGCGTCGCCGACATCGACGAGATCTCCCGCCGGGTGCCCTGCCTGGCCAAGGTCGCCCCGAACTCGCCGAAATACCACATGGAGGACGTGCACCGGGCCGGTGGCATCCCGGCGATCCTCGGCGAGCTGGACCGGGCCGGGCTGCTGCACCGGGACGTACACGCGGTGCACTCGGCCGATCTGGACGGCTGGCTGGCCGACTGGGACATCCGGGGTGGCAAGGCCCGCCCGGAGGCGATCGAGCTGTTCCACGCCGCCCCCGGCGGGGTACGCACCACGGAGCCGTTCTCCACCACCAACCGCTGGTCCACACTGGACACCGACGCGGCCGGGGGCTGCATCAGGGACCGGGAGCACGCCTACACCGCCGACGGCGGGCTGGCGATCCTGCACGGCAACCTGGCCCCGGACGGCGCGGTGGTGAAGACCGCCGGGGTGCCGGCCGAGTGCCTGACCTTCCGGGGTCCGGCCAAGGTCTACGAGTCGCAGGAGGCCGCCGTCGAGGCGATCCTCGGCAAGCAGGTGGTCGCCGGTGACGTGGTGGTGATCCGCTACGAGGGCCCGAAGGGCGGGCCGGGGATGCAGGAGATGCTCTACCCCACCTCGTTCCTCAAGGGACGCGGCCTCGGCCGGGACTGCGCGCTGATCACCGACGGCCGGTTCTCCGGCGGCACCTCCGGGCTCTCCATCGGGCACGTCTCCCCCGAGGCGGCCGGCGGTGGACTGATCGCGCTGGTCGAGCCGGGCGACGAGATCGTCATCGACATTCCCAACCGCAGCATCGAGCTGGCGGTGGCGCCGGATGTGCTGGAGGCGCGCCGGATCGGGCAGGAGAAGCGGGAACGGCCGTACACGCCGGTGGACCGGGATCGGCCGGTCTCTGCCGCGCTGCGCGCGTACGCCTCGATGGCGACCTCGGCCAGCGACGGCGCCTACCGGCGCGTCCCGGAGTGAACGCTACGCCGGGTGTGGGGTCTCCGGTCGGCCGGTGACCCCACACCCGGTGGTCGAGATCAGCTCAGCCGGGCCCGCAGGGTGTTCACCATCGCCACCGCGGTCGGCACGTCCCGGCAGGTGACCAGTTGGCGGCTGCCGTCGGTCAGCCGGAGCGCCAGCGCCGGGCCGGGCAGCAGCGGCACGTCGGCGGCGGTGGCGCCGCGCAGGAACGAGCGGAGCAACCAGTCCTCCACGGCGAGGTGGTCCGGCTCGGCGGCGGCGATGGCCGAGATCGGCACCCGCCGCCGCAGCGGGCCGACCGCCACCCGGACCGCCTCGCCGTCGATGACCAGCCGGTAGCGGGTGAACGGCAGCATCGCCAGGGCGGAGACCGTCGGTGCGGCACCCGCCCAGCCGACGACGCCGACCAGCGGCACCAGTACGGCGACCATCAGCACCCCGGTCAGGGCCAGTACGCCGGTCGTCCAGAGCACCGGGCGCAGCGCCCGGATCTCCCACCAGAGCAACCGCTCGTCGGCACCGGCCGCCAGCACCGGTCCGACCGCCGGCTCCGGGATGTCGGAGCCGACCGCCGCCCGGGTCGGCGCCGGGGAGCCGGTGCCTGGTGACACCGGGGGTGCCGCGCCGGCCAGCAGGTACGCCAGCAGCCCGGCGACCGCCGCCGCGACCATCGGCAGACCCATCAGCGCGGCGAAGTAACCCCAGGAGAGGCGTACGTCGGCGGCTGTCGGCGCGTCAAGTGCGGCGGCCAACGTCATCAGCAGCACCGTGCCGGCCGCCGCGGCGGTGCCGTTCACCGCGACCTGGGCGCCGAGCCGGAGCCAGTGCCGCCCGGTGCCGGGGAGTCGACGGGACAGCGCGAAGACCAGCAGCCCGGCCATCCAGACGGTGAGCGCGGCGCCGAGCAGCACCCCGGCCAGGGTGTCGACACCGATCGTGCTGACCATCGGCCGGTCACCGACGCCACCGGAGTTGGGCAGGCTCTCCGGGAGGCGGCTCCGCCAGGCGAGGGTCACCGCCACCGCACCGCCGATCAGGGCCGCCGGCAGCAGGCCGCTGCCGATCGTCCACCGGGCACTCCTCATGCGCTCACCTCTCTCGAATACTGCTGCCGCACCAGCGCGACGGCCTCGTCCAGGCCGACGCCGGCCCGGCGGGCAACAGTCACCAACTCCCGTACCGACTCGATCACCCGGGCTCGCTCGTGCGGCACCTCTCCGGTCACCACCGCACCCCGGCCCCGGCGCAGCTCGATGAGGCCCTCCTCGCGCAGCGCCGCGTACGCCCGGAGCACGGTGTGCATGTTCACGTCGAGCGTGCCCGCGAGCTCCCGGGCGGCCGGCAGCCGGTCTCCCCGGCCGATCGCCCCGTCGGCCAGTGCCCGGCGCACGCTGCCGGCGATCTGCTCCGCCAGCGGTACGCCGCTGCCCGGTGACACCCGAAACAACATGTTCGCATTCTACTAGAACAATGGGCACTAGCCGCAAGGGGAGCCGGCTGGATCGATGTCGCCGGTTTCCTGCACCTAGCGGGCGAGGAACTCCGTGACCAGGTCTGCCAACTGGGCCGGGCGCTCGGCCACCATGGCGTGGCTGGCACCGTCCAGCGACACCACCTCCAGCCACGGGTTGTCCCGGACGGTCGCCAGCCGCTCCAGCACCCGACGCCGGTGTGCGGCGTAGAGGTCGCCGAAGGGGCGCTGTTCGGGCATGTCCACAGTGGCCAGTACGAGCAGCAGCGGGCAGCGGACGGCACGGTAGGCAGGTACGAGGTCCAACGACTCGATCGCCACCCGCAGTTCCTCGGTCAGTTCCGGATCGGGGCGCAGCCGGCTCGTCCCGTCCTCCGCCGGCACGAGGTTGCGCCGGAACGCCCGCTCCCAGACCTCCTCCGCGGCGTCGTACCGCCGGGCCATCGCCCGCTGCCCGGCGAGCGCCGCCTCGACCTGCTCGGCGCCGAGCGGCCGGGCCATCGCGGCGGACATCCCGGCGAAGACCTCGCGGAGCCGGGCGAGTTCGGCCGCCGCCTGGTCCGGGTCCAGGCCGGCGAGGTCCTCCGGCCGGCTCGGGGTGGGATTGCCGTCCAGGCTGACCGCGCCGGGACAGTCCGGGTGCCTGGCCGCCCAGAGGCTGGCGAGCATGCCGCCCAGCGACATCCCGACCACAGTCGGACGGGTCAACTCCAGCTCGTCGGCGACGGCGTCGAGGTCGTCGAGCACCTCGTCCCACTTCCACGGGCCGTCGCCGGAGCGGCCGTGACCGCGCAGGTCCACCGCGACCACCCGGTGCGCCGGGCGCAGCGCCTCGGCCAGCGCGGTCATGGTGACCAGGTTGCCGCCCGCACCGTGCAGCAGCAGCATCGGGGCGCCGGAGCCGCCGAAGTCGCGGGCGACGATCGGCACCGGGCCGGAGTGGATGGATATTTCGCTGTCGTGGGACACGTCAGACACGGCGGGGCCGCCCTTCCTCAAGTAACCGGTCGCGGACGGAGGAGGGCAGCACACCACCTTCCGGATGACGGACCAGCTTGCCCCGGTTGACCAGGTCGTGGACTCCCTGCCGGGTGATCCCGAGCATCGCCCCGGCCACCGCGTACGTCACCGAGTCGGCGGTGGGGTGCCCGACCCGCCGCGCGACGACCTGGCCCAGCGGGCTGCGCCACCAGTCGAGCGGGGGCTCGAACGGCCCGTCGCCGGGATAGAGCGTCGAGACGATCCGCATCGCGGTGCCAACCGCCTCCCGGTCGTCACCGTCGAGCAGCCGGCGCGCCCACGACTCGGCCCGGACCCGCACCACCGTGCGCAACGCCTCGACCGAGTCGTCCCCGTCGAGCAGGATCTCCAGCGGATCGAGCAGCCGGACGTCCATCGTCCGGAGGAGCTGCGCCACGAGTTCGTCACGGGTTGGCGGCATGCCACCCTCCTCACTTGACATCCAGTGTCAAGTACTTGACGAGCACTGTCAAGTACTTGTCGAACGGTGGACCGGATTGAGCAGCGCGACGAGCACCCCGTCCACCCGGGCCAGTAGCGGGCCGGTCGCACCTTCGGTCAGGGCGCTCTCCAGCACTCCGTGCAGCCCGTGCAACAGGAACTCGACGGTGAACGCGGGATCCTCGACCGCCAGCTCACCACCGCATACTCCCTGCTCGACCAGGTCGAGCAGGCCGGCCCGGATCGGCCCGAGATCGTCGCGTTCCTCGATGCCGGCCTCGTGGAACAGCAACGCGACAAGCGCGGCGTTCCGCACGCCGTACTCCGCAGCTACTCGGTCTGGGCACTTGACCGCGATCGGGGCAGCCTCGACCTCGGGGTACTCGACCACGGCGAGGGTCCGGGGGCATCCTGGGCACGCAACGCCCGGCCCGGCCAGTCGATCACCCTGTCCCGCCCCGAGGGCCGGCTGACCCTGCGGGAGTCGGCGTACCACCTCTTCGTCGGTGACGAGACAGCCGCCGTCGCCTTCGGAGCCATGCTGCGAGCGCTGCCCGCGCAGACCCCGGCGTACGGCGTGCTGGTCACCGACCGCCCCGGCGGAGAGGTGCCGCTGCCCGCCGGACGACAACTCCACTGGGTGTACCGGGGCGACGCCGACCCGGCCGACAGCGGGACACTGCTTCCGGCGTTACGCGCACTCGAACTGCCGGAGGAACCGGGCACCGCCTACCTGGCCGGCGAGGCACGCACCTGCCAGGCCGTCCGGGACCATCTGGTCCGGGACCGGCGCTGGTCCCGGCGCCAGATCGCGGTCAAACCGTTCTGGGCCCCGGGGCGCCGGGGCCTCGACTGAGGACCCCGGGCCACAGAACCCGCCCGAGCCACAGAATCGCCCTGGGCCACAGAAACCCGCCCAGGGCCACCAGAACCCGCCCGAGCGCCCGCCGGGCCGACCGGCTGGCCGGTGCCGGTCAGTAGCCGGGGAAGACCCGGCGCAGGTCGTCCAGGCCGAGCGGTCCGGTCACGGTAAGCGTGTCGGGGGTGTGCTCGGGCGCCAGCCGGCCGGCGGCCAACCGGAGGAACGCCTCGGCCGGCCCGCTGATCTCGCCGGCCGGCTGCTCCGGCCGCTCCACCAGCTCGACCCGATCGGTGAGCCGCAGCCCCAGGGAGCGCTCCGGGTCGGTCAGCAGCACCGCCAGTTCCACCGGCCGGTCGCCGACCGCCTCCGGCCGGCCGATCCAGCCGAGCAGGCCGTCGAGCCGGTCGAGCACCAGCGGCACCGCCTCCGGCGCCACCGTCGCGTGCCGGTTGAAGGCGACCTCCACGTCCCACTCGTGCAGGGCGAACTCGCTGAGCCGCATCCCTGCCGCCGTCGCCAGGTCGACCGGCTCGGGCAGGAAACCGAGATCGATCCGTACGCTGGACCGGGTGGCCGCGTCGAGCGACTCGTACCGCTCGACGAGCCGCCGGTTGGCCTCCAGGAAGCCCTCGGCGTGCTCGATAGGGGTCATCGCGTCCCATCGGGCCCAGACCTGCTTGTTGAAGTCCGCCTCCAGCGCGGGGCGACTGCCCAGCGCCACGTCGAGGGTGGCCTCGTTGATCTCGGCGCCGCTGCCGAGGTGGCTGAGCACCTGCGAGACCTGCCACTCGCTGGCCCCGGACGGCCGGGTCAGGTCGGTCGGGCCGAGGTCGCGGACCAGTGCCGCGAGTTCGTCGTGGCCCGAGCGGAGGGCGGCGATGGCCGTGTCGGCGGTAGTGGACATGTCTTCCTGTCTCCCGGGTCGTACGTCGCCGGCTCCGGATGGGCCGGCACGACACCCGCCCATCATGCCCGCTGCCCCCGACCGACCGCCGCCCTCCGCCCGCCGTGCCGTCATGACGACCTGCCGTCATGACAACGTTCCGTCGTGCCGTCATGACGACCTGCCATCGTGGCGGCCTGCCGTCAGCGCCGACGGGTCAGCCGGCGCACTCCTTGTCGATCCTCGTGCCCACCTGCACGAACTCGCCCTGGAGGAACTTCACCGGGTCATCGGCCTTCGCGCCGGACTCGATGTCGGCGACGATCCCCTCGACCAGCGCCTTGACCTTCGGGTCGGTCGCCTTGGCGGCCTCGGCCTCCAACTGTCCAGCGAGTCCGGACAGCGTGGTCTTGAGCTGCTTGTTCTGCTGCGCCACGGTCAGTCCCTTCTCGATGGCCTTCACCGAGTCGTCCGCGATCTTGACGCTGCCGTCCAGGAATATGTCGGTGACCGCCTCGCAGACCTCGCTGGTGTTCGGCGCGGCGGTCGGGCTCGGTGCGGCCGTACTCGGAGCCGTGGTCGGCGTGCCGGCCGCATCGGTAGCCGGCTCGTCCGGCTGGCAGCCGGCGCCGAGTACGGCGACAGCCGCCAACGAGATGGCGACGAGGCCGGTCCGGACAGATCGAACATTCATCGAAAACCCCCGTGATCGTGAGCAACGGCGGCGAGCGTAGCAAGAGTGATCTACCCAGGCTCGGGAGTATTTCGGTCTGTGACGGGCGGCTGCGGCTTGCTAGGAACGCTCCGCCGCGTCGTCTAGCCAGTACTCCAGCAGCAGCCGGTCGATCGAGTCCGGGTTGCCGAGCCGGCCGCGTACCGCCCGCCGGTCCCGCAACTCCGCCCGGCTGAACCACCGGGTCTCCAGCAGCTCCTCACCGTCCACAGTGGTCGACTCGTTCCGGGTGGTGGCGAGGAAGCCCACCATCAGGCCGGCCGGGAACGGCCACGGCTGGGATGCGAAGTAGCGCACCGAGTCGACGACGACCCCGGCCTCCTCGGCCACCTCCCGGCGTACCGCGTCCTCCAGGCTCTCGCCGACCTCCAGGAAGCCGGCCAGCAACGCGAACGAGTCCTCGTCCGCACCGGCGTGCCGAGCCAGCAGGCAACGCGCCGGCGATCCGGGCAGCTCCACCAACATGATTACCGCAGGGCTGATCCGGGGGAAGTGCACCTGCCCGCACCCGGTACACCCGCGGGCGGCACCACCCTCGACCGACCGGGTCGGGTCGCCGCACGTGCCGCAGAAACGCTGGTTGCGGTGCCAGTAGCAGATACCCCGGGCGTAGCCGAGCACCGCCGCTTCGGCCGGGTCGAGCCGCTGCACCAGCAGGCGTACGTCCACGGTCCGATCGGCACCGACCGCGTCGAGCGCCTCCTCCTCCGGTACGCCACTCAGGTCGACCGCGAAGACCGGCCGGTCGCCGTCGAGACCGAGGAAGACCGGCTCACCGAGCCCGGCCGGTAACCGGCGCTGGTCACCGCCGGTCAACCGGGACACCGCGTCCCGCACCACCAGACAGCGGTCCCGCCAGAGCGGTACCACCTGGGCCCGATCGCTGGCGAAGAGCCTGCGCAACCCGTCGGGGTCCCGTCGCACCCCGCACGCACGGTCGAGGGCCCCGCCCGCGTAGGCGGTGACGACGCCGCCGCTCAACATCCGGCACCTGCGGCGCGGCGGGCGGCCGGAGCAGGATCGGCCGGCGGGAATTGGCACATGATCAGCAGCACCATCGCATGGTATGCCCGCCCCCTGCGCCGCCAGCTGATCCGGGCGGGACGGGCCGCACGGTGATCCGGTCGGGCGATGAGCCGGCCACGCGATGATCCGGCGAGCGGCGCACGGCAGTCCGGGCAGACGGCAGTCCGGGCAGACGGCCGTCCGGGCAGACGGCGGCAACGGCGGGGAGCCGTCGGGCGCCGCGCGGAACAAATCGGCTGGACAGCGGCGGGATCATGAACGCGTGACGTTGCGGCTGGCCGGCGGGGTGTTGCCCGGACCGGACCGACGGATCTGGGCACCCGACCCTCGGGGCCGGGCCGTCGAGCCGGGCACCGAACTGGTGCCTGGCAGCCCTGTCGTGCTCGGACCACGCTCGGCCGGCCCGGAGGCCGCCGATCGGGCGATCACCGAACTCGCCCGGCTGGTCGCCGCCGGTGGCCCGCTGGCCGCCGGTGCCGACGTCGACCTCGGGTACGGATTCCGGTCCGCCCGCACCGAGGGTGCCGCCGGAGACCGCCGGGACGCCGTACTCGCCGCCCTGACGGTGCCGGGCTCGGCCGGGCGGCTCGGCGACCGGCGGGCGGTACTCGTCGCGCTCTTCGGTCCGGACGCGACGAAGCCGCTCGGCGCCGCCGCACAGGCCGCGCTCGACGAGGGCCGGTGGCCGGTGCTGCGTTTCGCGGTCGCGGCGAGCGACGTGCTCGGGCCGGAACAGCTTCTCCGGGTACTGGAACTGCGTGCCCCGGACGGGGTCGACCCCTTCCCCGGCGGCCTGCCGTCGGTGGTGGGCGGGCAGCTGACCCGGGTACTCCGGGAGGTGCCCCGACCACGCCGCCTCGTCCTGCTGACCGACCTGTGGCAGCGGGTCTGCGCCGACGGATCGGGTCGAGTGCGCCGGGAGCGGCTGCGCGCCTCCCAGGGCAGGGAGGACCGCATCGCCGACCTGACCGCGCGCCGCCGTCGGCACGAGGATGACGCCCTGATGGTGTGGTTGCGCTACCAGTTCGGCCCGGAGCCGACCGTGCTGGAGGCCGCACTGTGGCAGCCGCCGGCCGGGTACTGGCTCGACAGGGCCGGGCGGATGCTCCAGGACGTACTGGCGGCGACGGTGCTGGCCCGGCTCGCGGTCAGCACGGTCGATCACGGCCTTGACACCGCCCTGGCTCGACACCGACACGAGGTCGAGGCGGCCGTCGCCGGAATGTCCCAACCGGAGTCTGCGCTCTCGGCCCGCCGTCAGCCCGGCCTCACCGGCCTGCCCGCCCGCCCCGGCTCCTACCTGCGGGACATCCTCGCCCGCAGCCGGCCCGGTGAGCCGCTCAGCCCCGCCGATGTCAGCTATATCCGCCAGCGGCTGGCCCTGGCCCGTGACTACGGCAAGGTGGTACTCGACGCCGCCGACGACCTCGTCGACGCGCTCGTGACGCAGGACTCGTTGTCGCTGCGGGAGCAGCTCGCCGGGTGGGCCGGCCGGTCGCTTCGGGACTGGCGGGACGGGGTCGGCTACCTGTCGCCGGGCCGGGCGGAGTGCTGGGACCAGAATCCGCTCCTCGGTGCGGAGCCGTCCCCCACGCCGCTGGCGGAGCGGCTTCGGGCTGACCCGCAGCGCCCGGTGGTCGAGATCGAGACCACCGGCGACCTGCTCTGGTACGCGGAACTCGCCGACGCGCTCGCCCAGCTCAACGGTCACCCGCAGGCCGTACTCGTCGCGCAGCAGCATTACCCGATCGCCGACACCGACCCGGCGCAGCCCGACGAGCCACTCGTGCCCCGGTCGCAGTCGATTCCACTGGCTGTGGCCGGCGCCGCGCAGTTGGTGGACCTCGGTGCGAAGGTTCCACCCCGCTGCCGGACCTGGCCTGAACTCGTCGCCGGGCTGGTCGACGACACCACCATCGCCACCGCGCTGACCGGTGTCTTCGCCGTGCCGGCCCCGATGGCGCACCTCGACGGTACGGTGCTGCCCGGCACCGACGCCCGGATCGAGCTGGCCCGCAGCGTTCGGCATTTGGCGGACTGGGCGCAGTACATGGGAAACTGCATCGCCGCTCCGCACTACGTCGACGACGCGACCCGGGGCCGCAGTGCGCTGATCGCGCTCCGCGCGCCGGACGGCCGCATCCTGGCCAACGCCGAGCTGCGGCCGAGCGCCCGAGGTTGGCGGCTGGCGGAGATCCAGGCCCGCTTCAACACGGATCCCGACCCGACGCTCGTACGGCAGACCGGCAGCTGGCTGGCCACTCTCCCCCTGCCCGAGCCCGCGAGCCCGGCGCCGCGCCGGGTGGCCCGGCACGCCGACACCGGACCCGATCGGCCGGCCCGGGGCGGCCCGCCCCGACCCGCCGTACGGGTGCTGCGCGACCTCGGCCGCCACCTCGACGAGTTGGCGGGGGCGACGCTCGCCGAGCCGGAGTCGGCCCGGTCCGCCGAGCTGCTGGCGGTCCTCGCGACCCGGTTGGCCGGCGCGTCGCCGACGGCACCCGCCGCCGACCCGCACGACGCGCTGACCGCACTGCGCCGGGCGAGCGCGGCCACCCTGGCCCGCGCCTGCCGGCTCACTCTGGCCGATCCGGCCGGGCCCGGTCTGTCCGCGCTGTGGCAGGCGAGCGGGTACCGCCCACTGGCCCGCGCGGTGCGCACCCTGACACCGTCCGGGCCCGACACACCGGCACCGCCGACGGCGGAGCGGCTCGCCCCGCTGCTGGTGGACTCGCCGCTGCCCGGCTCGCTCCGGCCGCTGGCCCGGGTCGGGCAGGTCGCCGTCGCCCGTACCGCCGATCTGGTCGCGCTGCGGCTGCGCGCCGCCCTGGGTACGCTGCTGCGCCAGGACGCGGCCGAGCTTGCCGGAGCGGTACGGGCCCGGCCACACCTCGGACTGCTCCGGGCCGCCGCGCTGACCGTGACCACCTGGGGTGGACTGCCGGACACCGGGCACCCCGGCGCCGAGCCGTCCACTTCGGACGTCACTGTCGTGGTGCCGCGCCGCCGGGTCCGGGTGCCGGGCTATCCACAGTCGTCGCTCCGGGACGAGGGCTGGCGGTCGAGCTGGCCCGACGCGACGGAGCTGGGTGCCGTACCCGACAGGTTCGCCGACCAGATCGCCGCGCACGGGCTGCTGCTGCCCTCGTCGTGGCTGACCGACGGCGGCTGGATTCCACTCTGGGCCCGGGCCAGCACCCCGGAACGCTAGCCACGGCCCGGCGTCGCTTGCTATGGGGTCGCTGGCCCGGGGTCGTCGGCTCTGGGATGGCTGGCTCTGGGGTGCTGCCGGCTAGGGCCGGACGAAACCGGCACCGCTGATCTCCAACTCGTGGTCCGGCGGCGAGGTGAACCGCTGCCGTTGCTCGTCGAGGACCAGCAGCAGGCCGGTCGGAATGTCGAAGAAGAGCCCCTGCACCGACACCTTCCCCGACTCGATGCCACGGGCGGCGAGGAACTGCCTGAGCACGGTGACCTGGCGGGCGACGTTCACCATCGCCAACTGGTCGACCTCGGCCCGGCCGTCCCCGGCGGCGGCCAACCCGACCGGATGACCGGCCCGCCACGCCGCCAGGCTCGGTCGTCCCCACCGCAGCCACCGCCCGACGTGACTCTCCTCCTCGTCGCGCCCGCCGAGCAGCCCCTGCATCGCCCCGCAACCGGAGTGCCCGCAGACCAGCAGCGCCGGCACGGAGAGCACCTCCACGGCGTACGAGATTGCGGCGGTGACCGAGCACTCCGTCGGGTGGTCGGCGGGGACGAGGTTGCCGAGGTTGCGCACCGTGAAGAGGTCACCCGGCCCACTGCTGGTGATCACGTTGGGCACTATCAGGGCATCCGCACAGGTCAGAAAGGCGCTGTACGGCCTGTGCCGACCGTCCAGTTCGGTGAGAAACGGCCGCAGCCGGGCAGCCGAGCGACGGTGGTATTCGCGTACCCCGACGTGCAGCGGCCGGAGCGCGGCCTGCGCCGACCCGGCGACCTGCCCGGTGTGGCTCGGCTCTCCCGCTCCGTCCGGATGCCGGGCCTGCCAGCTCGACCAGGGCGAGAACCAGCGCGGCGGCACCAGCGCGTGGATCCGCCGGGACGGCCGGGGCTGGTCGCCGCGCAGGGCCGCCGGGCCGACCTCGTCGAGGCGTACCCGTCCGCCGGTGGTCTCGTGCTGGCGTACCCACGAGTCGAGATGGTCGTAGGCGGCATGGTCCAGAAAGTCGGTGACCAGTTCCAGGTCGACGGTGCTGCCCGGCGGCACCCGCCCGAGGACGACGGAGAGCCGTGGGATGGCGAGGAAGCTGAGTGTCCCCTCGACGTGCACGGACCAGTGTTCGCCTCCCGCCGGACCGCCACGCACCCGCTCGGCGTGCACCCTGGCCCAGACCACCCGGCGCAGGATCAGCACGACCGCCAGGGCGAGTCCGACAAGTACCCCCTCCAGCAGGTTGAGGACCACCACGCCGAGGGCGGTGACGACGTAGACGGCGAGTTCACGGTGCCGGCGTACCCGTCGGATGTCGGAGATCTTCACCAGTTGCAGGCCCACCACGACGAGCAGCCCGGCGAGCGCGGCCAACGGGATCCGCTCGACGAGTACGACGAGCAGCACCGCGAAGAGCAGTACCCACACCCCGTGCAGTACGGCGGAGGCCCGGGTCCGGGCTCCCGCGTTGACGTTCGTGGAGCTGCGCACGATGACGCCGGTGACGGGAAGCCCGCCGAGCAGCCCGGAGACGCCGTTCGCCAGCCCCTGGCCGATCATCTCCCGGTCGAGGTTGGTCGGACTGGTCGGGTTGCTCCGGCGGTCGTCCCTGGCCCGGTCGGCAGCCAACCGGTCGACGGCGGTGGCGGAGAGCAGACTCTCCACACTGGCGATCACGGCGACGGTCAGTACCGCGGCGGCGACCGCCGGCCAGTCCCCGGCGGGCAGCGTCGGCAGGTGCACGGCGGCGAGCAGCGACCCCGGCATCTCCACCCGGGCCAGATCGACGTCGTTCCAGACGAGCGCGGCGAGGGTGGCCAGGGTGACGGCGACGAGCGGGCCGGGTATCCGGCGTACCGGTGCCGGCAGCCGGGGCCAGATCACCAGCAGCCCGATCACCGTGAGCCCGATCAGGGCCGCGTGGTCGTGCCGGGTCGCCAGTTGGGCTGGCAGGTCGATCAGGTTCCGTACCGGCGTGCTGCCGGGTTCGCCACCGAGCAGTACGTGCAGTTGCCCGAGCACGATCGTGAGGCCGATCCCGGCGAGCATTCCGTGCACGATCGCGGGCGAGAGGGCGAGCGCGGTCCGGGCGATCCGGCACAGCCCGAACCCGACCTGCAACAGCCCGGCGGCGGCGGTGATCGCGCAGGTGGTCGCCCAGCCGAACCGGCTCACCAACTCGGCGACGACCACGGTCAGCCCGGCCGCCGGGCCGGTGACCTGGAGCGCGGACCCGCCGAACAGGCCGGCGACGATCCCGCCGACGACGGCGGCGATCAGGCCGGCGGCCACCGGGGCGTTGGAGGCGGCCGCGATGCCCAGCGACAGCGGTACCGCGACCAGGAAGACGACGAGCGAGGACGGCAGGTCGTACCGCGCGTCGTCGCGGAACCAGCGGCGGAGTCGATGGGATGCGCTCGGGGCGCGGATCGGCCCCCTCCGGTTGCCGCCGGCCAGGCCGATCGAGGTGGGCGACATGGTGCCTCCTCCGGCTCCGCCGGCCGCGCTGACGGCAGAGGGATTGTTGCCGGGCCGGCTCGCGTCCCGATTCCGGGTGCGCTGGTCGGGCTGTGGAGGGGGAACGTCGCTGTCCACGGTAATTGTAGCGTTAAGGCATCGAAAATCCCTATAGCGATGAATTGTCACTTTGGCCAATAGTGCTTCCAGGGGCAAACAAGGACGCCCGGTTGTCCGACCGGCTGCGGCCGCACCAACCGGCTGGTGGGGAATGGGAGCGAACGATCCTGCTGCCGTTGCCTGCCGGACCGAGCAGGTCGGCGGCGGTCGCGTTGACGCCGCGCAGGAGATCAGCCGGTGAGCAGCAGCCCGGCGCTGAGCAGGAATCCGGCGACGAGCATCGCGCGGATCAGCCGCTCGTGCGCGATCCAGACCAGATCCCAGCTGTTGTCGTCGCTGTAACGCAGGTTGCCGATCGTCATCGCGGACCGGCCCAGCCCGAACCCGACTCCCGCCGCCACCGCACCGAGCGGTCCGGCGAGCAGGGCGACGGTCAGCGCGGCGGCGTGTGGCAGCGCGCTCGGGGTGTACGTCCGCACGCTTGTCCCCATCTCGAAGCCGAACTGGAGCGGCCCGAAGACCCGTCCGTGCCGGTTGACGTGCTCGGGGACCAGCCGCTTGTTCTGCGGCAGCCAGAATCGGAGCACCCGGAACTCGCGCAGCGCCAGGGCGACGATCGCCACGGCGAGCACGTAGCGCCAGAGGGTCTCCGGCGCGACCAGCCGGAGCAGCGACCCGGCCAGGAGCAGGCCGAGCGCGGTGGTCAGCGCGCCGAGGACCAGCCCGGTGCAGAAGAAGTACCTAGCTTCACGACCTCGCCAGACCGACGAGTTCAGCATGAACGCCGAGTTGCGGCTTCAAACCGAGCCGCTGGTCGCGAAGCCGGCGGTCGCGCCGAGCATCGTCCACAGCAGAAAGGTGGGACCGGTGTCACGGATCGCCGTGACGGCCGCGAGGGCGGCGAGCCCGGCGAGGCAGCCGGCGACGAGCACCGGGTGCCAGCGGCGGCGTACGGGCCGGGGCGCCGGAGTGGCGCTCATGCCCGTACGTGGCGGGTGGCGTTCACACGAGTGCCCGACAGATGGTCAGGTACGGGCCGAACTTCTTGTTGTCGGACATCCGGAAGACGACGCTGTTCCCGTCCGAGCAGCGCCAGAGGCGCCCGTCGCCGGTGGCCCACCGCCACGCGTTCCGGGCCGGGTTGCCACAGACGTCGGATCTGGGGGTCATGTGCCAGCACCACTTGTTGTCGGCCGACCGGGCCCAGGTCGACCGGTGCCAGCCGGCGGAGGAGCACCAGTTCCAGCCCCGGTACGACCCGCCGTAACAGGCCGGCGGGGCGGTCGCGTAGATGCCGTGCGTGTCCGCGGTGGGGTTGTAGTTGATGCCGGCGCAGTCGTCGTGCCCGGTCAACCCGCCGGGCCCGGACTCCGCCCAGGCCAGCCTGGCGCGCCCGCCGAAGGGCCCCGCCAGGGCGAGCGCGCCGATGGTGATCCCGGCATAGCCGATGGCGCGCAGGAAGGATCGCCGATGGCGCTTCCCAGCGACGGCGGAGAGCACAGTGGTCGGCTCAGGGTTCTCCGGTGCCCTGTCGGCGTCGACGATGCTGTCCAAGGTCAGTTTCATGTCGCACTCCTCTCCGGGACCATCCCCCAGGCCGTCAGCGCGGCGGTCACGTCCCCGGGTTGTGTGGGCAGGGCCAACTCGACCACCTGACCCGTGGCGTCGACAGTCATCAGCACCGGCGGTGACAGGTGGGCGAGCAGCCGCCACGACTCCGGGTCCTGCCGGACCGTCAACGGGGTGCCGCCCCACTCCTGCGGCGCCTCGTGGGTGAGCAGTACGGACGACGGCGCCAGTTCACCGAGCTCGGCGGCGGCTCCCTGGCAGGCCGGGCAGGTGGAATCGACCGCGAGGACGACGGTCCTGCCGGGGTCGGTCGCGAACGCGGGAAGCGCGAGCCGTACGCCGGTGGCTCGGGCGCCGCCGTCGGCGCGGATCGCGGCCAGCTCGACACTGAGCCGGTTGACCCGGTGCAGCACGGCTGCCAGCCCCAGATAGAGGATGAAGAGCGCGACCCAGGTCAGCAGCGCGACCGCGAGCCAGGGGGACATCAGCCCTCCCAGCGCGGGTTGAGCTCGTAGAGCCAGTCGAGCAGGACCTCGTCCTTGACCTCCGGGTGTGGCGTTTCGTGCGGTTCGGAGGTGTCGGGGAATACGATCTCCGCGATGGCCCGGCTGGTGCCGAGCAGGTACACGTAGGTGTTGACCCCGTCGCCTTTTCTGTCCGGCAACTGGCCCTGCCGCTTCCACAGCTCCCCGTAGCGAGTCGGGGTGCCCTTGTATTCCGGTCGCAGATCGCGCGCGTTGTCGTTGGACGGCACGGTGATGGTGCCCCGGCCATCCACATAGACCGAAATCGCCTCCGCGCTCAACTCCAGATCGCCCCGGGGCTGCAGCACCATGCCCTCGGGTGAGTCCTTGAACTCGAACTGCTCGAAGAGCGAGATGATCTCCTCGCGCCGTGGTGGCGGGCCGCCGTAGATGGTGACTACCTCGTGATAGCGGTCGAGCAGTGCCACCGAGGCGTTCACCCCGTCGAGACCGATGGCAATCCGCACTTCCCGGCCGTCCACGACGAATCGGTCACGGACCTCGGCCGGCATCAGGCTCTCGTTGCCGGCCGCAAAGAAGCCCGACTGGCCAACCTGGAAAACCCGGGCGAACCTCCCGCCGACGAATCGTGCCGTCATGCTGAAAGTGGACACCGGGGGATCCGGGGGAAGTCCCAGCAGGAGGGCATTTCCGCTCGGCGCACGCAGCAGCAGATCCTGGGCCATCGACCCACCTCACTTCAGGAGTTGGCGAGATGTTAACGCAACAATCGCCAAGATCAGAATGCCTCGAATCTGCGTTGTTCCGAGCCCCGGTTGGGTGCCCTTTGTCAATTACGCGACCGATCCCTGGACATTGGACGGACGCGCCCACCGGGATCGGCTACGACGTGGCCAGCACGCCTCGAACAGACCGTTTCAGCAAGCGACTCGACCAGATACAACAGATCTGCGACAAGGATTCGTGGCAGGCACGACTTGTTCCGTCCGGCAGCTCTGATCGCTTTTGCTGGTATGCGGCCACCTTCGCCCACACCTGTTGCATTGCGCAGGCTACCGCTTGACGATTACGGCGGCGAGGCGGCGGATTCCCTCGTCGATGTCGGCCAGCGCGATGCCGCCGTACCCGATGACCAGGCCGGGCTGCGCGAGGCCTTCGGCGTAGTAGCGCGCCAGGTTCTCCACCGCGACCCCGCTCTCACGGGCCTGCGCCACCATCGCGGACGGGTCCCCGGTCGGGTCCGGGCCGGGCCGGACGGCGAGGTGGAGCCCGGCGGCCGAGGGCACCGGGTGCAGCCGTCCGGCGAGGTGTGCGGCGAGGGCGGCCAGGACCCGTTCACGGCGGGCCCCGTACTCCCGGCTGGTCCGGCGGATGTGCCGGGCGAGCAGGCCCTCGTCGATGAACTCGGCCAGCGCGCCCTGGGTGGTCAGGTCGCCGTGCCAGTCGGTGAGCTGCCGCGCGGTGCGCAGTGCGGGCCGCAGCGAGGCCGGCGCGACCAGGAATCCGACCCGCAGCATCGGCAGCAGGGTTTTGGAGAACGACCCGACGTAGACCACCCGGCCGTGCCGATCCAGGCTCTGTAACGGTTCCAGCGGGCGGCCGGCGAACCGGTACTCGCTGTCGTAGTCGTCCTCGACCACCACCGCGCCGTGCTGCCGCGCCCAGTCCAGCAGGGCGGTACGCCGGGCCAACGACATCGGTACGCCGAGCGGAAACTGGTGGGACGGGGTGACGTAGACCAGCCGGCTGTCGGCCGGCAGCGCGGCGACGTCGAGTCCCTCCGCGTCGACCGGCACCCCGGTCACCCGGGCGCCGAGGCTCCGGAACAGGCGGCGGGCCGGCGGATAGCCCGGTTCCTCCACCGCCACCCGGTCGCCCGGCTCGATCAGGACCCGACCGATCACGTCGAGCGCCTGCTGCGCGCCCTGGGTGACCAGGACGTCGTCGGCGCCGGCCCGCACCGATCGGGATACGCCGACGTGCCGGGCGATGGCCGCGCGCAGCCCGGGATGCCCGGCCGGTTCGGTGTAGGCCGGGTACCGGACGTTCGCGGCCCGCAGTTGCCGGGCGACGAGCCGCCGCCAGGTCTGCAGCGGGAACAGCGCCGGGTCGGGGGCGCCGACCCGGAAGTCGTACCTCGGGGCGGGGTGTCGAGGTGTCTCCGGTACGGAGTCCCAGACCGGACGGGGCCGGACACCTCGGCCGACCGGGGCGGTCCGGGGTCGCGCCTCGCCGATCAGCCGACGATCACCGACGTACGTCCCGGAGCCGACCCGGCCGACCAGGAAGCCCTCCGCGGTGAGCCGGTCGTACGCCGCCGTCACGGTGTTACGGGCGACGCCGAGCCGCTCCGCCAGTTCGCGGGTGGGCGGCAGCCGCTCCCCCGGTCGCAGTCGCGCGTCGAGCACGGCCTCCCGTAACTGTCGGTAGATCTGGGTGGTCAGATCGTCCCGGCCGACCAGCCGTACGTGAACCTCCACGATCCTCCAATTGGCCCAATCAGTTTGTCGAGAATTGGAGCTTAAGCACGGCCAATATGCCACCTAACGTCACGGGCAGCACAGCGAACCTCCCCGAAGGGATCCCGATGCCGCCGACCTCCGTCGACATGTGGTTCGACCCGATCTGCCCGTGGGCCTGGATCACCTCCCGCTGGCTGCTGGAGGTCCAGCGGGTGCGCGAGATCGAGGTGCGGTTCCACGTGATGAGCCTGTCGGTCCTCAACGAGGGCCGGACGGACCTGCCACAGCGGTACCGGGACCTCTTCGAGGTCGGCTGGGGACCGGTCCGGGTGGCCGTCGCCGCCGAGCGGAAGTACGGGGCGGAGGTGCTCGGTCCGCTCTACACCGCCCTCGGCACCCGGCACCATCACGACCGGCAACCGATCGGCCGGGACCTGTACGTCGCCGCGCTCACCGAGCTGGGCCTCGGGGTCGAGCTCGCCGACGCCGCCAACTCGACGGAGTACGACGAGGAACTCCGGCGTAGCCACCTTGCCGGGATGGAGCCGGTCGGGGAGGAGGTCGGCACGCCGGTGATCCACGTACCCGGGCCGGACGGCCGGCGGATCGCGTTCTTCGGGCCGGTGGTGACACCTGTCCCGCGCGGTGCGGCAGCCGGCCGACTCTGGGACGGTGTGCTGCTGGTCGCCGGAACCGACGGCTTCTTCGAACTGAAGCGGACCCGCACCCGGGACCCGGAATTCCACTGAGGAGGGTGCGATGACCAGGCGGGGTTGGCTGCTCTTCGCCCTGATGAGCGTGCTCTGGGGCATTCCGTACCTGTTGATCAAGATCGCCGTGGAGGGCGGCGTACCGGTGCCGGTGCTGGTCTTCGTCCGGACGGCGGTGGGTGCCGCCGTGCTGCTGCCGCTGGCCGTGCGCGGTGCCCGGGGACTGCACCGGCACTGGCGACCGCTGGCCGCCTTCGCGGCGCTCGAGATCATCGTCCCGTGGTGGCTGCTCACCGACGCCGAACGGCAGATCAGCAGTTCGATGACCGGGCTGCTGATCGCCGCGTCGCCGATCATCGCCGTGCTGGTCGGGCGGCTGGCCGGTGACGTCGAACGGCTGGGCGGGCGGCGCTGGGCAGGTCTGGGCGTCGGACTCGCCGGGGTGGCGGTGCTGGCCGCGCCCGGCCTGCGCGGCGGAGACGTGCGCTCGATCGTCGAGGTGCTGCTCGCCGCCCTCTGCTACGGGATCGCACCGCTGATCCTGGCGCGGCGGCTGGCCGACGTACCGGTGCTGCCGTTGACCGCCGTCTGCCTCGGCGGGGCCGCACTGGTCTACGCCACACCAGCGGCGTTGACCTGGCCGGCGGAACTGCCCACCGGCCGGGTGCTGGCTGCCCTCGCCGGGTTGGCCGTGGTCTGCACGGCAGCGGCGTTCGTGATCTTCGCCGCGCTGATCCGCGAGGTCGGGGTCAGCCGGGCACTGGTCTTCACGTACGTGAACCCGGCGGTGGCGGTCGTCGCCGGAGTACTGCTGCTCGACGAGCCGCTCACCGTCCCGGTCGTCGCCGCGTTCACGCTGATCCTCTGCGGCTCTGTGCTGGCCACCCGAGGCGACACCGCGCGACGCGACACCACCCGACGCGACACCAGCACACCGGCCAACACACCGGCCGCCGCCCCAGCCGCCGTCCGCTCAACGCCCGGCCCGACGGCAGCGCCTCCGCTCAGATGAGCCCGTGGGCGAGCATCGCCTCGGCGACGAGCCGGAAGCCGTCGATGTTGGCTCCAGCGACGTAATTACCGGGCATGCCGTACTCCTCGGCGGTGGCGTAGCAGCGCTCGTGGATGGTCCCCATGATCTCCCGCAGTCGCTGCTCGGAGTGGGCGAAGGTCCACGAGTCGCGGCTCGCGTTCTGCTGCATCTCCAGCGCGCTGGCCGCGACTCCACCCGCATTGGCCGCCTTGCCGGGCGCGAACCGCACCCCGGCCTGGGCGAAGGCTCGCACCGCCTCCGGCGTGGTGGGCATGTTGGCCCCCTCCACCACGATGGTGCAGCCACCCGCGATCAGGGTGAGCGCGTCGGCGGCGGTGAGTTCGTTCTGCGTCGCGGCGGGGATCGCCACCTGGCAGGGCACGTCCCAGACCGGGCGACCGGCGACGAACGTGGAGTGCGGCCGGGCCTCGACGTACTCGCCGATCCGTGCCCGGCGGACCTCCTTGACCTGCTTGAGCACCTCGACGTTGATGCCCTTCTCGTCATGGATGTAGCCGGACGAGTCCGAGCAGGCCACCACTGTGCCGCCGAGCTGGTGCACCTTCTCGATCGCGTAGATCGCCACGTTGCCCGAGCCGGAGACCACCACCCGTTTCCCGTCGAAGCTGTCGCCGCCGTCGACCCGGAGCATCTCCTCGGCGAAGAACACCGCCCCGTAGCCGGTGGCCTCCCGGCGCACCTGGGCACCGCCGTAACTGAGGCCCTTGCCGGTCAGCACCCCGGACTCGTACCGGTTGGTGATCCGCTTGTACTGCCCGAACAGGTAGCCGATCTCCCGGCCCCCGACTCCGATGTCACCAGCCGGTACGTCCGTGTACTCGCCGATGTGCCGGTACAGCTCGGTCATGAACGACTGACAGAACCGCATCACCTCCCGATCGGAGCGACCTTTGGGGTCGAAATCCGACCCGCCCTTGCCGCCACCGATCGGCATCCCGGTCAACGCGTTCTTGAACAGTTGTTCGAACCCGAGGAACTTCACGATCCCCAGATAGACCGAGGGATGGAAGCGAAGCCCACCCTTGTACGGGCCCAGCGCGCTGTTGAACTCCACCCGGAAGCCACGGTTGATGTGAACCTCGCCGCGATCGTCCTCCCACGGCACCCGGAAGATGATCTGCCGCTCCGGCTCGCAGATCCGCTCGATGATCTTCGCTTCGGCGTACTCGGGATGCCTGACCAGGGCCGGAACGACGCTGTCGAGCACCTCCCGCACCGACTGGTGGAACTCGCTCTCACCAGGGTTGCGCCGTACCACCGACGTGAAGATCGACTCTAGCTTGTCCTCTACCGACACGCATGCTCCTCGGCGTTGCACCCGTGGCCGCCGCACGGCAACGCGTCGGGCGACCCTCGGATCGCCGACACCGCCACGGCCACGTCAAACTCATAATGTCGCTCTGGGTAGCGACATGTCGCGGTACGGCTGATTCCGCCTTGTGGGTGAGAATCGCCGGCAGGGACGGATCTTCGCACCGACCCCGTCCCGCACCGCACCCGGCATGATCCAGTGTGACATTTCCGCTGCTCATCGGCGCCGGCGTCGGTGAGTTGGCGGGATTGGCGGGAGCGCCGACTGGCGGCAGGAGGCCGCCCGGTTGATCCCCCTCCATCAGCAGCGGCATCTGGAGGCAGGTCCAGCTCCCCCAAACCATAGCAGAGCTATGCTATGTAATGTGTTGGCATGGCGCGGACGAAGGATCCTGCGGTACGCGTACTGCTCATCGAACGCGCCGCACACATGCTCCGGACCCGCGAGCCCATCACCCTGCGCTCCCTGGTCGCCGGGACCGGCGTGTCGACGATGGCCGTCTACACCTACTTCGGCGGCATGGACGGCCTGTGGAAGGCCCTGCGTCAGGAGGGCTTCACCCGCCTGACGGCCAGGTTCGCCACGGTCGCCACGTCCGAGGATCCGGTGCAGGACCTGGCGGCCCTGGTCGCCGCCTACCTCGACAACGCCCTGGAGCACCCCGACCTCTACCGGGTCATGTTCGACGCGAGCTTCGACCTCGAAGACTTGAAGGCCGCGGACGCCACCCTGGAGTGTCTGGTCCAGGCCGCCCGACGGGCCAGAGACGTCAACCGCTTCCGCCCCGAGATCGAACCGCTGGAAGTGGCGATCCAGAGCTGGGTCATCGGCCATGGACTGGTCTCGCTGGTCGCCAACGGTCCGCTGCCCCGCGAGACGCTCGACCACGGCGTCTCCATGCTCACCGCGTTGTTCATCGGCATGGGCGACGAGCCCGACAGGTGTCGTTCATCGGTAGCGAACGGCTGGCAGCATCTGCACCCGCCCGAGCGCCTGCCGGGCGGTGGCCGGCACGGATCTGGGCTGGTTGAGGGGATTTAGATCCAGAACACCTTCGATCTGAGGACCGCCCGGCAGGCAGGCCGGAGATCCGCCCACTGCTATTGTGGCGCTGCTCGATGGGTGCTGCGCACACAGCGGGGGCTGATATGACGATCCGGGTCAACCCTGACGAGGTACGCCGCCTGGGCGGCCAGGTCATTGCCGTGGCTGGCGACCTGAAGAACAACGCTTCCTCGGTCGAGGGGAAACTGGCCCCGCCGCCGGGTCCCGGCTCGGCCGGCTGGTCCACCTCCACCGCCGCCGGCACCGCCGCCAAGGGCTGGCACGACTATCTGACCGGGCTGGTCGGCAGGCTGGAGAAGAGCGGTCAGTCCATGATCGACGCCGCGAACAACTACCGGTCGTCGGACGACCGGGCGTCGAGCCGTACCGGCGGAGTGCGGCCGAGCTGATGAGCGGACTGACCTTCGAAGCGCTGCTGAACGCCGACCCTGCCGTCTTCCGGGCCGCCGCCGTCGCCTGGGGCGATCTGGCCCAGGCCATCGACGACCGGGCCGACGCGTTGGACCCGACCGTGAAGCGGATTCCGGACGCCTGGGAGGGGCAAGCGGGCAGCAGCGCCTCCACGCACCTCCAGGGCGTCCGGAAGGAACTGGACCTGGCGTACGTTCCGGCGCTGACGATCTCCCAGGCCCTGTACCGGCATGCCGACGGGGTGGAGTCGCTGCGTTCCCAGGCCCAGGCGTTGGTGGCCAGCGGCAAGAAGGCCGACGTCACCATCAACCCGGACGGCTCGATGGTGCTCGGCCCGTCGGCGCGGAACGAGTCCGGCGCTCGCTCGCTCTCCGCCCTGGTGCATCAGCGAGACGAGCTGATGGCGGCTGCCGCCCGGCTGGACGGCGAGGTCGCGAAGACGATCGGCGAGAACACCGCGACCGGCTCCGGCGTCCCGGCGTCCCGAGTGGACCGGACGGCGGTGCCGGCCAAGGGCACCGACCCGAAGGCGGTGAAGGCCTGGTGGGACTCGTTGTCCCCCGCCGAGCGGCGCTACGTTATCGCGGAGTACCCGGAACTGGTCGGCAACCTGGACGGAATCCCGATCGCCTCACGCGACGTCGCCAACCGGATCGTGCTGGACCGCGACCACGACGCGCTCACGGCCCGGCGGGACGAGTTGGACGACCGGGAGGCGTACATCAAGAAGATGATCGACCAGGGGCGGGGGGCCGAACTCTATCCGAACGCCGGCAACCCGGCCGGGATGGCTTTCGCCGAGCTGGAGAAGCTCAAGGAGGAACGCGAGAGCATCGACGGCAAGCTACGCGGGATCGACGCCATCTCCAAGCGGCTCGACGACACTCCCGGCCGCCCGCCCGCGTTCCTGATCGGTTTCAGCTCGGCCGATGACGGCAAGGCGATCGTGTCGGTAGGCAACCCGGACTACGCGGACAACATCGTGACGTACGTGCCGGGCACCGGGACCGACCTCGCCACCGTCGGCGGCAACGTCGAGCGCGCCGACCGGATGGCCGCCGACGCCGCGAAGAAGGCGCCGGACGAGGAGACCGCGGCGATCATGTGGCTGGGGTACGACGCCCCGGACACCATCCCGGACGCCATGCTGGACAAGTACGCCGAGGGTGGCTCCGGTGACCTGCGCAACTTCCAGTCGGGGCTGCGGGTCACCCACGACGGCGAACCGTCGCACAACGTCGTGCTGGGCCACAGCTACGGCACCACCGTGATCGGGCACGGCGCCTCGGACGGCGCCACCCTGAACGCCGACGATGTGGTCCTGGTCGCGAGCCCGGGCGTGGACGTCAGCGGCGCCAAGGACCTGAGCATCACCGGAGGCGACCCGACCCAGCACGTCTGGGCGACCACGGCGAAAAACGACTTCATCCAGGACACCGGTCTGGACGACAACCTGATCCACGGCGAGAATCCGGCCGGTGCGGGCTTCGGTGGCCAGGTCTTCAAGAGCGCCGACGGTACCCCGTTGTGGAACTGGCGGGATCCGTTCGGCGCCGACTTCAGCGCCCACTCCGAGTACTGGGATCCGAACAACATCGCCCGGGACAACATCGCCAACATCGTGACCGGCAACTACGGGAATGTGACCCGATGACCGCTATCCGAGGGCGACGACTGCTGGCGACCGTGATGGCCGCCAGCCTGTTCGTCGCCGGCTGTAGTCAGGACGACGATCCGGGGGATGACGTGCGAGAGACGATGAGCCTCGCCCAGGCGACCGTACGCGTCGAGGAGAGTGTCCGGGAGGCGCAGGCGGCCCTGCCGCCCGGCACCGAACTCAAGTCGCATTTCGAGGGCTCGATGCCCTGCGACGACCCGGACGACAACGGCCCCAAGGGACGTGTCTTCGCCGAGAAGCAGTACCAGCTCGTCTATCCGGCGGGCTGGCCGGTCGACGAGGCGAAGCCGAAGCTGACGCAGTACTGGCAGCAGCGCGGTTATCGGGTGATCACCGACGAGCAGGCCGGTGAGGAGGACAAGTTCTCGGTGGAGAATCCGGCCGACGGCTTCCGGACCGGCATCGAGATCTACTCCCGCAACAGCGGCCGCACAGACATCTTTCTGATCGGCAGCTCGCCCTGCGTGTGGGAGAACGGCAGCCCACCGGCCGAGTAGGCACGCCCAATTGGAATTGAGCGAAAGCGTTGGCCGGAGCGGCATGCCACTCCGGCCAACCATCTTGCTCAGCCTCCGAGCCAGTTCAATCCTTGGCGGGTTGTGCGGTATCTACCACCACGCGCCGCAGCGTGGCCCCGGCGGTGTGGGCTGGGGAAGGCAGATCCGGAGGTAGGCGCCACGCACACCGTAGTAGTAGCGCGTCTGTGGCAGCGGGTCCTCGGGCCAGTAGAGCCAGTCGACGGCTCCATCCAACGAAAACTGTACGCCGATGTAGCGATAGTTCGTCGCGGTGACGTTCAGATATCCGTTAAACCTGCCACCGCCTGCCTCGGTCCACGACTTGCAGACATCGGCGGTGTAGCTGTCTACGCGGAGTCTGGTGCATGCTGTTCCTCCCGCCTGAGCAGCCGTCGGAGACACCAGGACCAAGACAGCCGCCACCAGCACAGCGGATGCGAACGCACGTACCCTCATGGCGAACCGCCCTTCCGCTATTGGGTGAGCCTGAAGCTGACCGCGCCCTGGTAGGCATTGATTTCGTACGCCGAGAGTGTGATCTTGGAATTGTTCGGGAAGTAGGCGTTCACGGTGATGTCGACGTGTCCGAGAAACGCCGTGCAGCCACGGGCGATCGCGCTCTTGCGCTGGAAGATCTGCGACCCACCGCTGTTGTAGACGGTGACGACCCCTTGCAGGTCGCATACGTTGGTATCCGGCGGCCACGTCTCCCTGTGCCGTTCGACGGTGACACTCGAGACGTAGAGTCCACTACCATAGACACTGCCGCACACGAAGCCGGTACCCCTTCCGGCGGTGCATCCATACACGCTGGCTGACGCCGGAGCGGCCAGACCGACAGTGGCGCACATGACCACTGCCGCAACCACCGTCATGGCTCGGATGAGCCTCGACCTGATTGACCGGACCCGGCCGGTGACGCTGTCGCGTCGCATCTTCATGGTGCTCCCTCCTCTGACCATCCCGATATCTGTTCACTATTCCCGCATACGAGGTTGCCGACCCAGCCACCCGTTACGGTTGCCGAATCCGGGAACGCAGTGACGAGCTTCGTTGTACGAATAACGTTCGCGCAATGTCTGGGCGCAAGTTCGTCCAACCTCGAACGACCTCGAACAGGTCGACTCCACGAGGGATCGCCGGCTGGCCGCAGCCCTGCGGCGGCCGGCCGGGACAGCACCGCGTCCACCGGAGCGTGACCGTCACCGACCTGACCGGCCGGCTCGCCCACGCCGGCGACGTCAAGATCGTCCATGCTGTCCGCGTCGGCGAGCATCCCGACCACGATCGTGGCGACTTTCCCGGCGGGTTGGCGCCCTTGTCCGTCCCGACCGGGTCCGGCTACCGACGGAGGCTGGTCGGTCAGAGGCCGAGGGCGCCGATGGCGGCGGGCAGGGTGGGTGCGGTGGCAAGCTGGCGTACGTCGTCGTGCTCGCGGAGCCACACCTGACAGGTGACGCTGTCGTAGTGCACGGCGACGGGTTGGCCGGGGTGGTGGCGGGCGATTCGGCGCAGCAGGGGTACGGGGTCGTCGACCGCGATCGGGATCGGGGTCTGCGGCACCGGGATCGGCTCGTCGGGGTTGTCGGGGACGTTGCCGGCGATGGCGAGTTCGAGGTATTCGAGACAGAACGCGATCGCGGCTTCCGGGGTCGATCGGGTGGGTGGGTTGGCCGGGGCGGGGAGCCGGCCGAGGACGTCGACGGTGACGTCCCAGCTCTCGCCCTGGACGAGGCGGAGGTCGCCGGCATTGCGGCTGTGGTCGGTGAGGGTGATCGTGACCGTCAGGCGCAGCCCGAGGACGAGTCGGACCAGGTCGGCCAGGGGCGGCACGTCGGGTCGGCGGGCCAGGATGAAGAGCCGGCCGCCGGGTCGGCCCCGGGCAGCCCAGCGCAGGTATTCGGTCAGCGGGTCGGCGTCGGGGCGGTGCAGGGTGACGGTGCCGTCCCGTAGGTCGTGGTCGAGGCTGCCGCCGCCGTCGAGTTCGACCAGGTCTTGCGGGCGTACGCCGAAATGGTCGGCCCAGCCGGCGAGCCGGAAGTGGTCGGGGAGCTGGTGCAACGGCTTGCCGCCGGGGTGGGTCGCCACGTGTGGGGCGGGCACGTGTCGGCCGGCCCGCCAGGTCTCCTCCCCCACCGGCCGGGCCGGGCCGTCGCCCGGTCCGGCACGATCGGCCGGGCGGCCGGCGGGGTCGTCCTGCCAGGCGAATTCCCCGGTACGCCAGCCGGACGCGTCGTTACGCCAACTGAGGTGTACGACCCGGCCGGCCAGATCGGTGATCGTGATCGCCGCCTCGGCGTGGAGCCGGCGACCGCTCCGACAGGTGAAGCAGCGCAGCAGCGACGGGCTGCGGCCGGAGCCGGCACACTTCGGGCACTCGGGATCGGCACGATCGGTGCCGAGTCGACAGACGCAGCGCCGGAGTCGACTGTGCGGGTCGCAGTCGGGGCAGTCGACGTACGGGATCGACGAGTCCTGCCACGACGGTGCCGGCGGCTGCCAACCTCGGCACAGTTTCGTCGCACGCCGGCTGTAGATCTGCCCGGTCGACCACTCGGTGAGGGTTTCCGTGGTCCCGGCGGTACGCAGGCTGGTGTGCCACCAGCGGCCGTCCCGCCAGATCGCCTGCGCCCCGGCGGTCGGGTCGCCGGTGGTCAGGTCGAGACAGTCGGCGAGGATCCGCCGTTCGAGCTGGTCCAGGTCGATCGTGGGTGGGTCGGGTGGCGGCTGCCCGAAGGTCACGTGATGGGCGGGGGCGGTCAGGCCGCGCTCCTCCAGCCCGTAACAGGCGTCGAGCGCGGTCGTGGTGGTGATCGCGGCGGCCAGGTCGTCGGCGTAGCCCTGGGCCTCGGCCGGCACCGGCCCGCCCGGCATCTCGAACCGGATCGCCCAGTTCAGCCCGGCCGTGGCGATCAGACGGCGGGCCTCGACCACCAGGTCCAGGCAGAGCAGGTCGGCGAGTCGGCAGAGCCGGCCCAGCTCGGCCGCCGCCTCTCGGGGCGGCGCGGCCTCGGCCCGGCCGAGATAGAGCCGCCACGCGTCGGTGCTCTCTCCCGCGATCGCCTCGGCCTCCAGGACCTCCCGGACAGTCGCCGAGTGCTCCGGCCGCCAGGCGCGGGGCAGGAAGACGAGCGGGCCGTCCGGATCACCGGGCTGGCGGACATCCATCCACGAACCGGCGCCGACACCGACGGCGGCGGCCAGGTCGCGCAGCAGCGGAGCGAGCGGCAGATACCAACTCCCACCGCCGTCGCCGGTCCACGGCGCCGGTTCCACCACCCGGGGTACGACGTTCGCCGAAGCCACCGCCCCGGTGTCCAGGTTCGCCATCGTGAGGACGAGTTGGGCGCGGCGCCGCCCGGTCTGCCCGCAGTCGTGGCAGGGCCGGCCGACCGTGCCCACCCCCTGACACTCCAGGCAGTCCTGGTACGCCTCCCCCGCCGCCCGCCGGTCCGGCTCGCTGTCGCTTTCGTTGATCAGCAGGCGGTTGCCGCCGTAGGTGCAGCGGCACGGGTCGAGGGTGAAGGAGAGGCCGTCACACGACCGGCACTGCACCACCGGGAGCCCGGCCATCAGCGCCGCGCCAACTCGTGCGCCGTCGGCGCCTGCCGGGCCTGCCACCGCCGCAACGCATCCTTGATTCGGGCGTTCTGCTCCCGGACACCGGCCAATTCGGTGTACGCCCGGGCGAGGTCACCGGCGACCTGGTCAAGGAACTCGTTCACCTCGTCCGGATCGACTCCCCGCCGACCGAAGCCGACCGGGGTGAACCGGCGCAACCGCACCTGCGACGGCAACAACGGCCGGTACGTCACCGACCGGTACGCCGAGCCGAGCCGCCGCAGCGGCTGCCCCTCCCGCCTTCCCCGCCGGAACAACCACCGGAGCAGAGCATGCATGACCTCTCACCAGCCTCTCGGGAAAACAGGACGTGGGTGGGTGGCCCCGGCCCGACCTTCGGGTCGCCCTACCCAGGCCGAGGCCACCCCCGCCCCACCGCCGCACGCACGAGCAACACGTACGGCAGCAGGGCGTGACTCAGAAGCCGGGACGGACAACCCGTACGAGCCGGCCGTCCCGGATGGAAGATGATCACAAAGTGCTACCTAGGGATCACCCGGACAGCAACATATCGCGGTATGCGGGAGAAGTACAAGTAGTTGAACCTGGCGACCTTGCGTGATCGAATCGACCTGCTACCTAGGGAGATACGCACACATGGTCACGCCGAACTACCAGCGTGTCGCCGACGACCTGCGCGACCAGATCAAGTCTGGAGCGCTCGGTCCAGGCGATCAGCTGCCTTCGATCCGGCAGCTTCAAGCCAGGTACGGAGTCGGCAACAACGCCGTCCACATGGCGATCGTCATCCTGAAGTCCGAGGGCCTCGTCTATGGACACCAGGGCAAGGGTGTCTTCGTAACCGGGTCAAAGTAGGCGCCGCCACGACGCGATGGCAGGGAGCGACCGGCAGGGCTGCGCCCTTTGCCCCTCTCGGATAGTGTTCGATCGGCCACCTAGGAGTGATACGTCCAAGGGTGCCGTCCTTGCTGGCCCATGCACAGCTCCGGAGAGCAGGCTGCAATCCCGAGGTATCACGCAGTCGGGGTGGAGGGCCAAGGGCAGCGCCCTGGAAGGGCTCAGAACACGCGGGACTTCAAGGCTCCGAACAGCCGATCGGGTGAGGTGCGATGAACGTCGGAGATGTGAAGATCACAGTTCGACGAGGGCTCCAGTCGACTGACGCGGGACGGCGCACGATCGAAACGGTTGGGGTTGACATAGCAGACGTCACGAGTCGCGCCGGCTACACCGTGTACGACAGCAAGCACCCCGAGGTCGAAAAAGCAATGGCCTGTCTGCGGGAGGCGGCTCGCGAGGTGGGGCTCGCAAACCGTCGAATCGACGCAACCGTCGAGGAGGCCAACGAGTTCTTGAAGGCGCTGGGATGAGCAGCGTTGGCGAAGTTGTCGCTCAGCTCCGCGAGGTGATCGAGCACCTGGACCGGACCGCCATGGCAGCGGACCGCGCCCAGACGGACCTGGCGACTGGACATTCGTCGCTCATCGACGCGGGACGTGGAAGTGACCACCCGAAGATCCGCCTGGCAATCGCCGAAAGTGAGGCCGCCCGAGCGAAGGCCGGGAAGATCGCCCGCTTGTTAGCCGACGGCGCTGGCCACTTCGCGAGCTACGCCAACGTCATCGCACCCGGAAGCGCACCGCCAAGAGGTCGGGCAACTGATTCCCTACCATCGGGTGAGGACATCGTTCGGGACGCAGCCAAACGCGCCTCGATTTTCCGCAAGGCATCCAGGGCGACGACCCACAATGCAGAGCAGGTGGGTGACTACGCCAAGAAGCTTGCCGACTTCATCGACGCAGCCCGCCCGAAAGGCGCGACATCGCAGACTCAGCGCCCCGAGCCACCCCCTGCCGCGTCCTCACCCCCTACTCACGGGGAGACTGCGCAGGCACTGGTAGTGACGAGCGCCGTGCTACTAGCGGGCGCACTGCACCTCATTGACAGGTTCAGGCAGAAGCGAGAGGAAAGCCGTGACCAACCGAAGCGCACACCTCGAACTGATTCGCTTGATAGCGAAGGGTGACGCAGATAGCTATCGCCGACACTGCGCAGAACTTGATGCCAGAGGCTGGGAGGGGCTCGGGGAGGTAGTCGGCGCCGCCTTCTTCATTGCAGCCGATCGCGCCTTTCCCGCCGACGTCTCAGCCGGCGACGTAATTCGCTTTGTTGCCAATGCTAGGGCAGAGATCCAGGGTACAGGGTTTGATCTCGACCCGAAGGCGGCCGAGACGCTGATACTCGCCGCCAAGACCGGACAAGCAGAGAGGCTTGAGAAACTGGACCAACAGGCAATCATCGAAAACGAGATGCTGCTCCTCTGGAAGTTCCTCGGAGATCTTGATGACGAGAACCTTGATGAGTTTCTGACCGAGGTTGACACGCTTGCCGAGCAATGGAGCAAGGAGTAACTCCCCCACCCACCTACTACCGTCGCCTAATTGAGTTGGCTTACTTGGTGTTGTTGGTGCGGGGTCTCGTCGCGGGTACGCTTCTCGGCCCTGCCCCGGCGAGGAGGGGCTCGGACGACGACCGACCTACTTGGACGGGCGCAGCGGACCCATGGTGTCGTCGTACCGGAGTGGTGACGGCTTCCGGCGCTCCTGCCGCCACCAGTGGACCCGCAGCGCGAGCATCCCGCCGAGGAAGGTGACGAGAGCGACGAACAGGACCCAGTCCTGCGTCCTCCCGCCCTCCAGCGCCGCCCCCAGCATGGCCGCGAGAAGGGCCAGCCCAGCTACAGAGAGCCATCCCGCCCGTACCCGGTAGTAGGTGACGGGGAGCTTGCGGTTCGTGTAGCGGGCGACCGCTTCCATGACCAGAAACACCGGTGCGACGGGTACGCAGAGCAGGAACAGCACGAAGGCGTAAGTGATCCACACCGGCGGCGTACCTTTCTGGAGCCTGGTATCGCCTTGCACGGTACGTGAGCATCCAGCTATCGACACAGCCACGACCAGGACCGTCCCCGCACTGCCGGCGGACGCGACCGTCGAAGTTCCGGTGGACCACAAAACATGGAATCATATCGATGGCTTCGCACGGGGTAGGGCACGCGGATCCGCGTCGCCGGTGACTCCGGCGGTGCCGCCGTGACGTCCATTCCTGACCGAAAGGTTTCCGATGCCCGTCATTCCCGTACGCCGCCTGTCCGGTGCGGCCGGCGCGCTCGCGCTCGCCGCCGCCGCGATGGTCGCCCCCGCCGGACCGGCACAGGCCGCTGGTGCCCTCGACGACGAACTTCCGAGGGTGATCGCCGAGCCCGCCGAGACCCTGATCCCGGAGGGCACCGGCGGCTCCTTCCGGGTGCGCCTGAGTCACCGGCCGGCCGAGGCGGCCTTCCTCCAGATGAGGATGCGGGGCACCGGCAGGTGGTACAGCCAGCCGGTGATGCTCCAGTTCACTCCGACGAACTGGAGCAACTGGCAGGGATACTCGTTGGGGAGCGGTCAGGATCCGGACACGGTCGACGACGTCCTCGTCATCACCCTCAGCTTCCCCGAGTACCGCCCCGACAGCGTCACCTTCACCCAGATCGACGACGACTGACCGCTGCACCGTTGGCGACGCTGGCGTACGGTCACAGCGGCCCCAGTACGGCGTCAGGGTCCGCGTCCAGCGCCAGCGTCTCCAGCACCGTCAGAAGCTGACGTTCCTCGTACCTGAAATGCGACTCCATGATCGCCGCGACGCCCTCCAGATGCCGAGCCAGTTCCGCTGGCGGGGCGCCCCGAGCCACCGCGGTCTGAAGGCCGGTCAGCAGGTACCCGATCATCGAATGGTCCTGCCGCAGGTAGCGCAGCGTCTCCCGCAGCTCGGGATGCTGCTCGGCGATCGCCGGGAAGAGGTCCCGGTCCTCGCCCTCGTGGTGCGCGGTGAGCGCGGTGCAGAACCCGTGACAGAAGAGCAACAGCTCTCGGGTCGCCGGCTCCGCCGGCTCGCCGTCGGCCACGGCCTGCCGGGTCACGCGCAGCGCTTCGCGGAGCCGCTCATGGACGCGACGTAATTCTCGACTCCAGGCCACCAGCCTGGTCTGCTCGCCCTCACCCACAGGTGGAAGGCGAAGGGACGACTGACACGTCGTGATCCCTTCGGTCCGGCGCCTCCATGCCTGACACGGCCTGCCACCGGCACGCGACGCTGCGAGCGAAGCTATCACGAAAGCGTGGCCCGGACCGAGCCGCCGTTCGGGTACGCCAGCGTCCGGCGGGCGGACGGGTCACCCGTCGACCACTGCCCGGCTCCGAAACATCGGCAGCCGATGCACCGAAACTTTCGGTCAATTGACCGTCCGGTGGAGAGGGAACGCCCGGTCGGACAGGGCATTTCGACGAGCCCGCGTCACCCGGCTAACATTCGCGCGACTGGATCCGCGAAAGCGATTCGGAGACACCGCCATCGCCTCGTCCCGCCCGGGTAGGGAGCCCTTGATGCGCATCGGACGTAGATCTCGCGTGGGGTACCGGTCGACGGGGTGGGCCACCAGTTCCACGTCTCCCTGTCCACCCCGACCGCCAGCCTCGGCACCGCACTGGCCGCGTTCGAGAACCTGCCGGTGACCCAGGCCGTCACCGAGTTCGACGTCACCACGGGTACCCCGGTGACTAATGCGAACCTGATCGAGCAGGGCTACTACTTCCGGGACGCGTTCCGCATCTTCCGGGCGTACGCCGACGACCTGTTCGTGGTCACCGTGTGGGGCCTCACCGACGGCCGGTCCTGGCGGGTCGGCAACGGTGCCCCGCTCGTCTTCGACGACAACCTCCGGGCGAAGCCGGCGTACCACGGCGCGGTCGACGGTGAGCTTCCGGCCCGGCTGCGCACGGCGAACGTCTTCGCCGGCGACGTTCCGCTCTCCGGCACCGCCACCTCCGACCTGACCTGGAGCAAGCTTCCGCTGCACCCGGTGGAGGACCTGGCAAGGTTCCAGCTCCGCTGGGCTCCGGACCACCTGACGGCCTTCGTCACCGTCTCCGACGCCGCCGCCTCGGCCGGTGATCAGGTCAGCTTCGTGCTGGGTGAACAGACGTACACGGTGGCGCGGGACGGCAGCGGGAACGTGCCCGCCGTGGCGAAGGAGCGCAGCGGTGGCTACGACATCGTCGCCCACCTGCCGCTGACCGATGCGGCCGAGGGCGACACGCTCACCCTGGACGTCCGGGTCGGCAACGACGGTCGCACGGCAGCCTGGAACGCCCCGGGCGCGCTGGGCACCCTGGGCCTGGGCGAGGAGTTGTCGTATCTGGAGGTCACCCAGGCCCGTACGGCGCCGGTGGTCGACGGTGCGGTGGACACCGCCTGGGCCGACGCCCGCGCGGTCACCACCGGGAAGGCGGTCTCGGGCGCGGACGGCGCGGTCGCGACGGTCCGTACCCTGTGGCGGGACCAGACGCTCTACGTGCTCGCCGAGGTCGCCGACCCGGTCGTGGACGTCTCCGGGTCCGACCCCTGGACCCGGGACTCGGTGGAGATCTACGTCGACGGGGGCAACTTCAAGAACGGCCCCTACCGCTACGACGACACCCAGATCCGGATCAACGCGGATAACGGCGTCTCGTTCGGCACCGGTGACGAGGCGTTCCAGCGGGGCCGGTTGACCAGCGCGGCGGTCCGCACCGAAACCGGATACACCGTCGAGGCGGCGATCAGCCTCCTGGAGTACGGCGGCCTCGGCACGTTCCACGGCCTGGACTTCCAGGTCAACGACGCCACCGGCGGCACCCGTACCGCGATCCGGAACTGGGCCGACCAGTTGGGCACTGGCTACCAGACCACCTCCCGCTGGGGAGTGGGCCGGTTGGTCGGCCCGGCCGGCGGCAACGTCGACATCGTGGTCAAGAACTTCACCCAGTGGAACTCGGACGATGGCGGCGGCTACTGCGCGACCATCGTCGCCACGAACAGGACCGACAAGCCCGTCGACTGGTACGGCTATGTCGAACTCGACGGCGAGATCTACACGGCCTGGAACTTCGCACGGCAGATCCAGGGTGACGGCAGCTACCGGATCCACGGCGAGGGGTGGAACAAAACCCTGAAGCGGGGCGCCAGCACCTTCAGCGTGGGCTACTGCGCCAACCGGTGACCCGGGCGTGAACCGGAGCGCCGGATGCGGCGGCCGGTGAAGAGCGGGCCCTTCCTCCGCACATCGCGGCAGGAGGGGCCCGCTCCTTCCAACTGCTGCCCCTGCTATCCGCCACCGACCTGGTGCGGTCGGGCCGCCGGTGGTTGCACCAGACGGCTGGCAAGGAACGGGCTCGGCGTACCGTGCCAGAAGACGGCCAACTCGTCACGTGCCCGAGTGGCGGCGACGAAGAGCAGTGACCGATCGCGTTGACGCTCCCGCTGGTAACGCTTTGGATCAGTGCTCTGGTGTCGGCTGATCATCTGCCTGGGAACCAGTCCGTCGCTGACTCCGGCGATGATGATCCGCTGATACTCGAGTCCCTTGAACCGGTGCATCGTGCCGATGTGCACGCCATCGGGTCGCTTCGGACCGTCGGGCCCGATCTCGACCGCGGATATCCCGTCGGTCTCCAGCCGCGCGGCGACCTCGCCGGCCAGTTCCCGCGTGGGCACGGCGATCGCCACCGAGCCATCGGCCGGATTACCCCACGCCGCCAACTGCCCGACGATCAGCTCGCGCTCCTGGTGCCAGGATCCGGCGCCCCGGAATGTTGGCGCCCCGCCCCGGAGCAGCGACCGGTAACCGGCGAGATCCTCTGTGCCGCCGTCGAGATCGTCGTACGTCTCGCCGCTCATGATCTCCAGGGCCGCGGCGAGGATCTGCCGGGTGGTGCGGTAACTCAGGGTCAGCCGGGCGGACCGGCCGCGGATGTTGACACCGAGGCTGCCCAGCGTGACATGGTTGTCGTAGATGCGTTGATGGGTGTCGCCGGCCAGGAACAGGTCGTCCGGTCCGGACGCGACCATGGCGCGCAGCATCTTCCAGTGCGCGGCGCTGAGGTCCTGCGCCTCGTCCACCACGATGTGCCGGTAGCGGTGCCGCAGGAATCCGCCGGAATCCGCCGGCGGCAGTCCCGCACTGCGCGCGGCTCGGTCCATCTCCAGCCGGGCCGCCCGTTCGGCCACCTGACGCCAGGTCCACCTGCCCTGGTCGTCGAGCCACTTGGTGAACCGCTCGGTGAGCTGCCAGATCTGGTCACGTTCGGCCCGGCTGAGCGACCGACCTCGGCCGGGGCGACGCGCGGCGAAGTAGTCGGTGCGGGAGCCGAGCACCTGGCCGAGGATCACCTGGGTCCATTCGGCGGCCAGGAACTCCGCGTCCCAGACGGATTCTCCGGTCTCGAGCAGGTACTGCTGCCAGAGCTCGGGGACGGTGTTGTCATCGACGATCCGCTTGCCCACACCGGCCTTCGCCTCGGCGACGACTCGGCTGGCCAGGCGGTCGATGTTGACGATGTCCACCCGGGACACCAGTTCCTGCCCACCGAGCGCGATCAGCCGGGTTCGTAGGTCTGCCGCGAGATTCCGGTTGAAGGTGGTGAGCAGGACCGGTTTGTCCGCCCCTGGCGGAAGCTTCCGGACCAGGTGGGCGACCCGGTGCAGTGCCACGATCGTCTTGCCGGTGCCCGGGCCGCCACCCACCCGGGTGGGACCGTTGTACTGCTTCTCGACCAGTTTGCGCTGGGTGGGGTGCAGGAAGATCTGCCAGCGGTCGAACGACTCGGCGAGCATCGCCTGCAACGCTTCGTCGTCGGAGGAGACCTGTGTGGCCGGTCGTTCCACCGCCCGTCGGTAGTCGTCCGGGTCGACCACCTCGCCGGTCCGTACCGGCTCGGTGATGTGGGTGAGCACGTGCTCGAAGGACCTGCCGTCATGCAGCGACAGCAGCACGTCGGCGGTGAGCTGGGGAGCCCGCTCGGCCAGCTCCAACAGCCCGGTCTCGCTCGTCAGATCGCGAATCTGCGGCAGCAGCGGTTCGGCGACCCCCAGTTCGACGAGTTGCGCGTCGGTGAACCGCCTGAACAACGGGTCCGGCTCCACGACCGGGTCGGCCGCCCCGGGGGCGGGAGTGGGCAGCTCGTCGCCGCTGGTCGGGGTGACCACCGGCACCGCCACCGACGAGTCGGGCGACACCACCCGACCGACGATGCTGTCCCCCACCGGCTCGAGGTCGATCACCTCGATTCCGCCGGTCACCCGGTTGATCCGGTACGAGTACCGGTCCAAATTCTCGTAGACGTCCTTACGATGCCGGACCGCGACGAGCAGATAGTCCTGGTCGACGATGTGCAGCAGCAGTGCGCGGTGGTCCTGGTTGATCCGCGCCGACCAGAGCCGGGAACTGCCGGAGAGCTGCTTCAGCCGAAGCCCTGGATTACCCGGGTTGTGCCGGAACTTGTGCATGAACTCGTAGACGGCCCCGATCTCCGCCCGGGAGAGCTTCATGACCTCCTTGTCGGCCCGGTCCAGCATCCGCAACGTCGCGGCCTTGGCCATCACTGACGTCCTCCCCCACTCCTCGTCCGGAGCTGATCGGTCAACTCGTCCGCGGACCACTCCCGCGCGGTCCGGACACGCCAGCCCGCGTCGGCGTAGGCACCGTCCCGGTCGTGGACCTCGGGGTCGTCGTCGGCGCCGACGACCACCACCGCGACCCGTTGGTCCGGCCAGGCAAGCTCGGCCTGCCAGCCCTGCTCCCCGAGTTCATAGCCCACGACCGGCACCGGCAGATCGCGCCGGATGAGCGACTGCACCAGCGATTCGAGGCCGGACTCGTCCCGGTTCAGATAGTGCAGCACCTCCGCCCAGGGCGAATCGGTGCCGACGACGTCGTCGTCCGGCGAGGGCGCCTCCGGGGAGAGGCCGAGCCAGGTGGTCGTCTCCGCGTCGATTGGCATCGGCCGCTGGGTGAGCCGCAGGCCGGTGCCTTCGGAGACCGCCATCGAGGCCGGATCGAAGTCGCCCAGGGCAGTCCGGGCGAGCTGGGCACCGTCGCCGCCGCCGACCGCGAGGAACTGGACGATGTTCCCCCAGGCCAGCCAGCCGGCCCAGCGGCGACGGTGCCGCTCGCGCCGCTCGTCGCTTCCGGCGTTCACGGTCTCCGGCCGGTCGTCGACGACGGCCAACGCCGACCAGACCCGGTCGGCGGACCGGCCGTCGACGACGATGGTGACCGGGCAGTCGGCGGAATCCACCGACCGGACCAGGGTGATCCGGCCCGGCCTGGCCGGCGGCAGGGGCTCGCCACGCACACCGGCGAGGATCCGTTCGCCGATGCCGCTGGAGTCGGCCGAGCTCGGCTTCTCGGTGGCCTGTACGAGCAGGCCGGCCAGGGCCGCTTCGGCGCGACGCCGCCACCGGTCCGGATCGGGCTCGGCCAGAAACCGCAGGAGCAGGTCGACCGGGTTCGTCCAGACGTACCGCTCCAGGTCTGCGGGGTCGGCGTCGGGTACGGACTGCCGGTAGAGGTCCCGGGCCCGCTTCTTCGCCAGTCCGCCGTACGGTTCCCAGGTGGTCGCGCTCGTGCCGTCCGCGTTGTCGCGCCAGCCGTCGACGTCGTCCCAGGTGATGGCGAAGACGTAGAAGTCGTGGGCTCGGAGCCGGTTGCGCTTCTCGGCGTCGTCGGCGAGCCGGTTGTACTCCGGTGACGCGTGGTACTTGAACCCGTCGAGGTAGACCGCGATCTCCGGGGCCGGCGCGTCGAGCCTCCGGAAGTGCACGTCCGGTCGGGTGCCTCGGATGGTGTTCTGCAGTTTCATCTGCCAGTGCGTGACGTCGACCCCGTTCGGGGCGGTGAACCGCAGGTCCGCCACCCGGGCGCCGTCGTGGTCGGTACGCCGTTCGAGGCGTACGCCGGAGCCTGGCTCGGCGGCCCAGGCCAGCAGCTTGTTCAGGAACCGCATCTCCAGCTCGCTCTCCACCTGGTGGATCAGCGAGATGTCGTTGGTGCGGGTGCCCGGCAGCACCGCCCAGGTGTCGAGCAGCCGGCTCAGCATCCCCAGCGCCTCGCCCCGGTTCATCAGGTTGAACTCGCTGTTGCGGGCGTAGCGCAGCAGGCACCGGTGGCAGGCCGTTCGGCCCTCGTGCTGGCAGACGCAGCTGCCGATGATCTGACGAGCCCGCGCAAGGATCTGCCGGAACTGGTCCGGGTCGGCGAGTCGGTGCAGGTAGCCGGTGCCCTGCGGCTGGGTGTCGTAGACGACCACGTAGTTGCGGGTGCCGCCGCTGGGCGCGTCCGGCATGGTCGCCGAGAGCACCCGCAGGTGGGCCGGGTCTCCGCCGTACTCGGCGGCGATGCCGAGCCGGACGGCGGCGGCGAACGAGACGACCCGCTCCTCCACCAGCGCGGTGACCGCCGGGATCAGGATGCGCAGCGCCTCGGTCCGCAGTTCGTGGGCGAGGATCAGCGGGATGTGGTTGGCGGTGCCCGGCGACCGGCGGTGCGGGCACCAGGGCCGGTGGTGTTCGGCCTCCTTCGCCACCGCCGACCCGGCCAGGTGCGCGGCGACCTCCTGGCTCACCGTGGGCTGGCCGTCGATCGTCGTACCCCCACAGGAGTCGCAGGTGTGGAACGGGTTGATCCGCACCTCGTCGCCGGCGAAGAGTTCGCTGGCCCGGTCGTACCGCTGGGCGCCGAGGTTGAAGTGCCGGATGGTGGCGTGCCGGGTGTAGTCGACTCCGAAGGTGTCTCCGGTGTGTCGCCAGGAGGAGTCGATCCGGCCCGGGTCGACGTCGACGGTGATCGGGGTGACGTAGAAGCGGCGCTCCCGGTCGTCGTTGTCGTCGCGGATCCGGGCGTCGTCACGCCGGTCCCGGGTGAGTACCCGGGTCGGTTGCAGCACGTTGAAGACCCGGCTCTGGTCGGCCAGCCCGTCGTCGCCGCAGCGCGGGCAGGGAGTGGTGTCCTCCTGCGCCAGGTGGGTCCGGGCGTACCCGCACCGGGCGCAGATCCGCCACCGCTCGTACGCCGGCCGGTTCGCCGGGCCGAGGTCCAGCCCGGAGATCTCGTGCTTGTAGCCCCGTACGTAGTAGGCGTTGCCGGGCGCGATCTCGACCAGGGCCTGCCGGGCCGGACGGTCGTACTCGCGCAGCTCGGTGTGGAACCGCCGGCTGCCGTCCGGCATCTTCTCCTCCCAGGTGAGGGTGGCGTCCAGCAGCGTGCGGTTGTCGATCAGGGCGTAGTTGGGCAGCAGGCCGAACTCGACGAGAGTGCCGTGCGCGGCGGCGCCGGCGATCCGGTGCAGCAGCTTGCGCACCTCCCGCGCCTCCGACCTCAGCATCTTCAGCTCGCGGGCGTGGTCGGGATCGCTTTTCACCAGCGTTCCCGCGACGGCGTCGATGCCGGCCAGCCGCCGTTGCAGGTCGCCCCGGCGGTCCTCCCAGGCCGCGTCGGCCCGCTTCACCCGGTCGGTCAGCCCGGCGTCGGCGAAGTGCCGGAGCTGTGTGGCGGCGACGTCCGAGACCTTGTCGCCGAAGAGACCGAGGAATCCCTCGACCAGGCGGGCACCGTCCCGCTGGCCGGCGTCGGCGAGCGCACCGAGCCAGCCGGTGGTGCCGAACAGCAGGTGGGCGCGCCGGGGCAGCGGCAGTACGCCCGGCAGCCGGCCCCGGGCGGCGAGGTCGATCAGGTGCGCGAGGTACTGCCGGCGGAGGATCTCGACGGCGGAGAGGAAGCAGCCGGGCGGCACGATCTGGCCGGCGATCATGTCGCGCGGCTCGGTCAGGTAGTAGCGGTCCCGTTCGGAGCGGCCGACCAGGGTGAGTACGAGGGCGTTGCCGCTTTTCCGACCCGCCCGGCCGGCCCGCTGGACATAGTTCGCCGGCCCCGTCGGCAGCGACGCCAGCACCACCGCGGAGAGGGCGCCGATGTCGATGCCCATCTCCAGCGTCGGGGTGCAGGAGAGCACGTTCGGGTCGGTGTACCGGTCGCCGGTGCGGAACCGTTCCTCGACGGTCTCCCGCTGGGCCCGGGTGAGCATGCCGGTGTGTTCGCCGGTGACCACCCGGAACGCCGGACTCTCCAGATAGAGCCGCCGGTAGTAGTCGTCCGGCGCGGTGTCGTCGGGGGCGGGACGCAGCCGCCCACCGCAGCGGTACTGCCGGCACGGCTGCCCGGTCCAGCCGGCGACCCGGTCCGGGTGCTCGGTCTGCTGCCAGTGGCAGGTGTCGCAGCCGATCCCGGCCGTGATCGCGGCGGCGTCGCCGAGCAGGGTCACCCGAACGTGGCCGGGCAGCAGTCCGTACGCCCGGTTGCCGTCTTCGGTGTTGCCGGCCGCGACGATTCCGGCGGTGGCCAGCGCCGGCATCAGCCGGTCCAGATATCGGGCCGCACCGGACGCGTCGAGGCCGAGACACCGGCTGGTCCAGTCCTGGTACCAGTTGCCCTTGGCGGTGACCGCGTCGAATTCGGAGCGCGATTTGGGGCTGGCGAGCAGGAACGCCGGCCCGGAGAGCCCGCGCGGAAAGGCCGGCATCCCCTCCGGCCGACCGCCCCAGATCTGCCAGCGGGCGCCGCCGCGCCGCAGGTAGGGCAGCAGCCACTCGTGGTAGACCGCGCCCCGGGTACGCAGCCGTTCGAGCAGGCCACGCAGGAAGGCGAGGTAGCGGGCGTCGTCGGGCAGCGGACCGCCGTCGGCGCCGGGCAGGGTCAGGTGTACGTCCCGGCACAGCGCCGCCGCCACGGCCGGCTCGTCGAGCCCGACCTCGACCGCGACGGTACGGGTCAGCTCCAGGGTTCGACCCTGTCGGGCCCGCAGCCCGGTCTCCAGGATGGCGGCGAACGCGAGCCGTTCGCCGACGAGCGTCCACGCCTTGCGGTCCCGCAGGTTGTCCCCGGCCAGCAGGCTGTCCACGCCGGGCTGGTCGTGCAGGTCGGGCGGGACGACGGTGGAGAGGATCTCCGGCTCGACGGCGGCGCCGATCATTTCGACGATCAGTTCGTCCAGTCCGACCGGCCTGCCGGGTTCGAGCTGGCGGGCCAGGAGGGCGCGCAGGGAGAACGCGTACGAGCGGTTGGCGACGAAACCGGCGCGGTGCGCGGCATCCTGGACGGAGTCGTTGAAGAGCAGCGTCTTCCGTTCGGCGCCGGCCAGTTCGCCGCCGGTGAAGAGTTGGGTGATCGCCACCGAGGCGAGGGTGGCCAGGCCGGCACCGAGGTAGCGGATGCCGTGGTCGAGCTCGCAGGAGGGGCAGCGGTCCTTCTCGGCCGCGTCGAGTGCGAGCAGGTCACCGAGGACGACCGTCGACTCGTCGCCGAGCTGTCCGGTCCGATCCCGGCCAGGGTCGAACGGGCGGACCCGGCGGCCGTACTCCAGGACCAGCAGACCCCGGTCGCGGTGCTGGATCTCGTCGGCGGTGGCCGCGATGAACGCCCGGACCCGGCGCTTGTCCCGGCCGACCGAGCCCCGGTAGATCTTGTCCGGGTCGGTCTCCAACTCCTGCGGGTCCTTCTCCGGGGACAGCGCCGCCCAGCCGGAGCGCCCGCAGTGCCGGCAGTAGACGGCGGGCAGCCGCTCGTACCGGCTGTCCGCCACCACCTGGTCGATCTCCGGGGCGAACGGGTCAGCGTCGCGCTCCGGCTCGCCGTACCAGCCGAAGGTGGTTTCCGGGCCGACTCCGCGCAGCAGGCGGGAGACCGCGCGTACCCACAGATGGGTTTCGATGTTGAGCAGCGGGCGGCCCGGCGCGTCCGGATTCTCGGCGCGGGCCAGCAGGCCGACGAACCTGGCGATCGCCTGCGCGGTGACCTCGGGCCGGGTCTTCATCGCGCTGCCCCAGCCCGTCGCGTTCTTCCGCGGCAGCACCTCGATGACCTCGTCGAAGGTGCGCGGGTCGGGGCCGAGCGAGTCGAGTACCGCCTTGGTCAGCGGGTGCTTGCGCAGCAGTGCACCGAGTCCGGCCGGGTCGGCGGGCACCTCGCCGAGGACCAGCTCGGCGACCTGGTCGGTGAGCCGTTCGGTGTCGCGCCCGTCGAGCGCGGCGAGGGTCTCCGGATCGGGCAGCGGCAGGCTGAAGTCCTGTTCGGCGATGAACTCGGCCGGCTCGTAACGGTCCTCGCCGATCAGCGAGTCCGGCTCGAACGGCACCCCGAAGACCTGCTCGGCGACCTCGCGGATCGCGGTCCGGCCGTCCCGGCCCCGGCCTTCGCCCAGGGTCGCGGAGGTGGCCACCGGGCAGATCGGTCCGAGTGGCCGGTCGCCGGTGGAGACGCCGAGCGCGGCGGCGAGCCGGCGCAGCAGGATCGCCACGTCGGTGCCCTGGGCGCCGTCGTAGGTATGAAACTCGTCCAATACGACGTACGCCGGCTGGGCGCCCTCCCAGAGCGGCAGGTCGTCGGCGCGTTGCAGCAGCAGGTCGAGCATCTTGTAGTTGGTGATCAGGATGTCCGGCGGGGTACGCCGCATCTCGGACCGCTTGGTGAGCACCCTCGGGTATTCGACGGCGGCCACGTCGCCGATGTAGAGACCGGCGGTGACCTGGTGCAGTGCGGCATTCTCGACGAGCAGCTCGTTGAGTCGCTTGGTCTGGTCGGTGGCGAGCGCGTTCATCGGGTACAGCAGGATCGCCTTGACGCCCGGACCGCGCTGCCGTTTGGCCCGCCGGCAGTGGTCGAGCAGTGGGATCAGGAACGCCTCGGTCTTGCCGGAGCCCGTGCCGGTGGTGATCAGCGTCGGTTCCGCATCCTTGCCCAGTGTGGACAGTCGCCGGAACGCCTTCGCCTGGTGCAGATAGGGCGTGAACCCGGCCGGCGCCCATTCCAGTGCGGCCCGCCAGTCGTCCGACGCCGGCCGGAACGGGGTCCGGATCCTCAGGTACGGACCTCGGAAGATGCCCTGATCCGGGTGGGTGAGGAAGGCCTCCAACCCGCGCCGGACGGGCTCGTCGGTCAACCCGAAGGTGGTGGTGAGGTACTGGGTGAGCGTCCTGCGAAGGGTGTCGGCGGCGATCGTGGGCTTCATGAGCAACTCACCGCAGGCATGCTACTCGTCTATGTCTAGCGTGATCTGTCGTGATTGCGTCTACCGTGGACAGCCAAACGACGATCTCTGCGCACCAATGGTGCCGCCACCCTTCGCCGCTTGTTCCGAACTCGACTGCGCAACGCCAGCCGGCATCCGATCCCCTGGAGACGACCATCGCTCGCTGCTAGCATGTGGTCGCTCTCGGCGGTCTTTTTGCGCCGGTACCGCCAGTGAACCGCTTTGTCGTGACTCACCCTGGAGCACACCGGAATGGCAGACGAGTTGTCCCGCCGTAGGCATCCGCTGATCAACGGCCGCAGGGTCCGGGTCTCCGACCTGCTCGACGCCGGCATGCTGAACCCGGACCAGGTCCTGTCCTACCGACCTCCGCACTCCGACCTGTTACACAAGGCCGTCGTCACCAACCGGGGACGGATCAGGCTCTCCGACGGCCGCGAATTCACTACCCCGTCCGGGGCCGCCACTGCGGTCAACTCCGCCAAGGCTGTCCACGGGTGGTACGCCTGGCGCATCGACACGGACGGTCCGTTCCTGCACGAACTACGGCGACGGCTGCTGCAATCCGTGGCTGACGATCCGTCGGAGGCAGACGAATCCGAGAGCCCGGTCGATCGGGAGGGTGCGCGCCGACGGTTCGAGATGCTGAACGAGGCTTCCCGGCGGGCCGGGATGGGCGATCCGGTGAGCCTGACCGTACGAGAACTCATCCGGCTCTGGGGCTTCGAGGAACGGGACCGCGACACGAGCCAGCAGATCGACGCCGACCTGGCCAATCACGGCCTTGCCACCGCACCGGACTTCCGGGCGGTCAATCTCGACCGCACCGTCACGCTTGTGACTCTGCCGGCTCCCGGTGACACGAGTCGCAGCGGCGTCCTCGTCGGCGACGACGGCGGAACGCTCCAGGCCGAGTTGACCGACGAAGCGTCGGCCGACATCGGTCTGACCCTGGGCAACCTGCTCTCCAACGACGAGCCCTTGGTCTCCGTATCACCCTCGGCCTCCTTGCAAGAGGCCATCACCATCATGCGACTGAACGACTTCTCCCAGCTCGCCGTTCTCAACACTCCCGACGAACTACACGGTGCGGTGAGTTGGAAGTCGATCGCCCAGGCCCAGCACGCCGACCCGAACGCACCGCTGAGCAGGATGATCACCCCAGCGAAGGTGTTCGACTACGACGTACGCCTGCTCGACGTGATCGCCGACCTGCGGCGGGAGGAGTTCGTCTTCGTCCGGGACTTCGACGGCAGGATCACTGGCATCATCACCGCCTCGGATGTCGTACAGAAGTACGACGAGACCGCCAGGCCGTTCCTGTTGATCGGTGAGATCGACCAGGAGCTGCGTCGACTGATCCAGAACACCTTCGACCTGAAGACCGCCCAACAGGTCTGCAAGAACCTGAAGTCGTTCGACCACATGACCATGGGCCAGTACCAGTCCGTCATCCGCAACCCCGAGTGCTGGCAGATGCTCGGGTGGCCCCTCGACCGGGACGTCTTCGTCAAGCGACTCGACGAGATACGGCAGATCCGCAACAGGGTGATGCACTTCAACCCGGACCCGGTGAAGCCGGCCGACGTGCACCGGCTCCGGTACTTCCTGGACCTGATCCGCACCTTCAACACCTGACCGGTGCGAGGCCTCGGGCGTGCTCAGCCGATCGGAACCCGCTCCGATGCAAGCCGGGCGAGCAAGTCGATCGCATCGCGGGCCGAGTAGTTCGACAGCCACATGCTCACCGTGAACGTCCAGCGCTCGGCCTCCCGATCATCGGGCGGGCGCAGCGTGGCGGGTAGGTCCTTCACCCGGACCACCAGGGTCCAAGGGCCACCGGAGATGCCCGTGCGACTGGTCTGGATCGCGAAGAACTCCGCCTTCAGCGCGGCGATCTTCCTCTCCCGGTCCGCCAGCATCGCCTGGACGACCGCGGTGAGCTTCGCGCCGGCCGGAGCGGCCAGCATTTCAAGCGATCCTCGTTGGCGACTTTGGGGGCGTACATGCGACAAGCCGTCGGCCGGACCTTCGCCGCAGTCGGCGCGATCGGCGCGGTGGTCGCCACCTCCGCGCTGCCCTGGGCGGTGTACGGCGCATTCGAGATCTGGCTGGACAGCTTTCCAGGCTGGGGTTTCTATCTCGCGCCGTCGGCGGTGCTCAATCTGCTCACCGGATGGGTCGTGCTGACCCGCCGCAGCGACGGACGTCTGCCGCTGCTCCTCGCCGGCTGTCTGTCGGGAGCCGCCACGATTGCCGGCGCCGTCGCCGTGGCACTGCGATACGACGACAGTGGCGCCTTCTTCGGTCCGATCGTCCCGGCGGTCCTGCCGAGCGTGGGGATCGGCGCACCCGTCGCGATCGTGTCGGCGCTCGCCAGCTGTGCGGCTCTCACGGTCACGCTCGCGGGCTCGTCGAGGGCGTGACGGATTTACAAGCCAGAAGAGCCCCGCCGGTCAGCCGGTCCCGGGCGCCGGCTGGACGAGCACCCGGACGTCGAGTGCGTCGGCCGGGTAGCCGGCCAGCCGTCGCGCCACCGCCGCCGGGAGGTGCAGCAGGGTCATCGCCAAGCGTAGTTGGTGATTGTTTCCCACCGAATTGCCGAAGGCCAGCAGGATCTCGTCCGGCACCTGCGATCGGATACCGTCGAGATATCGCAGGTCCCACCGGCTGGGGACCACTTCGATCGAATCCGGATAGTGTGGCTGCAACGCGGCCCGGACCGGTTCGGGATCCGTGGCCAGTGCGATCCGCCGTCCCGTGCCCTCCTCGGTCCACGCGTCGACCAGGAGCCCTCGCTCGATCAACAGTGTCTCGGCCGGGAGCCGCCGGTCCAGCTGAAACTCACGCTCAGCCGGCGCCTTCTGCTCGACAGACCGGCTCTGCCGAGCCGAATTGTCACCACGACCAGTCATCTCTGCCGCTGCCGGGGAGGCCAGTCCGGCACCCCCAAGGGCAAGGGTGCTGACATGCAGGCGCTGGTCCCGCAGGACGCCCGTCACGCTGACCCATCGATTTCCGACTTCTGCGATGTCGGGGCGGGCGCCGTCGAATATGAGCGGGACTCCCGCCGAACCGTCCGCGTCTTCGCCAGTTGGCGCCAGAAACGGCTGGCCACTGGCGTGGACGAACCGGCCTGCCGCCCACCCCGGTTGCCCCTCTTCTAGGACGAGGGACAACCAGGGCGAGTATTCGTCAGACTCGGTGGGCACGGCTCAGCATAGCGCTGCGGCCGGAGCGGCGACCGTCACCGGATCGTGCGGGCGAGTGAGCGAGTCCAGCGACCTGACCTGGAGAATCCAACGCCAGAGCGTGCAGGGCGGCAGACCGACATTCCGCCTCTGGCATCGCAGATTGCTCAAGCTGATGTTGTATGTCCTGGCGATATACTGGCGGCGCGCCTCACAGTTCGCCGCCGAGGTGATGTGGTTGCCGTCCCAGTCGGTCCACACCGCGAGCGGCGCTACTTCCGCTGCGGGGCCGAGGCCAGCCGATAAGCCGGCTCCAGTGTCCGCCGATGCGGTTGCCGGCGGCGCGCCCATTGCCAGCGCGAAGCCGACGAGTATGGCGAGAAGACGCCTCATCCGTGCATCCATCCACTTGCAATTGAGATACTTCGATGAGGCTATCTGGCTCGGTCAAGGCGGTCAGGTAGGAGACGTCGCAGGCAGATGTCGATGGCGCCAGTTTCTTTCGTGGACGCCATTGCGGCGCCGGCACAGATGATCGATCAGAGACCGAGGGCACCGATGGCGGCGGGGAGGGTGGGCGCGGTGGCGAGCTGGCGTACGTCGTCGCGTTCGCGGAGCCACACCTGACAGGTGATGCCGTCGTAGTGGACCGCGACGGGTTGCCCTGGATGGTGGTGGGCGAGCCGGCGCAGTAGGGGTACGGGGTCGTCGACCGTGATCGGGGTCGGGGTCTGTGGCACCGGGATCGGCTGGTCGGGGTTGTCGGGGACGTTGCCGGCGATGGCGAGTTCGAGATATTCGAGGCAGAACGCGACCGCGGCTTCCGGGGTCGATCGGGTGGGCGGGTCGGCCGGGGCGGGGGGCCGGCCGAGGACATTGACTGTGACGTCCCAGCTCTCGCCCTGGACGAGGCGGAGGTCGCCGGCATTGCGGCTGTGGTCGACAAGGGTGATCGTGACCGTCAGGCGCAGCCCGAGGACGAGCCGGACCAGGTCGGCCAGCGATGGCACGTCGGGTCGGCGGGCCAGCACGAAGAGCCGGCCGCCGGGTCGACCTCGGGCAGCCCAGCGCAGGTATTCGGTCAGCGGGTCGGCGTCGGGTCGGTGCAGGGTGACGGTGCCGTCCCGGAGGCTGTGGTCGAGGCTGCCGCCGCCGTCGAGTTCGACCAGGTCCTCCGGGCGTACGCCGAAATGGTCGGCCCAGCCGGCGAGCCGGAACTGGTCGGGAAGCTGGTGCAGCGGTTTGCCGCCCGGGTGGGTTGCCACGTGTGGGGCGGGCACGTGTCGGCCGGCACGCCAGTGTTCCTCGTCTGTCGGTCTGGCCTGCCCGTCGTCCTGCCGGCCGACGGGGTCGCCGTGCTGGCCCGTGGGGCCGCCGTGCTGGCCGGTGGGGCCGCCGTGCTGGCCGGTGGGGTCGACGGGCCAGGTGAGTTCGCCGGTCTGCCAGCCGGACGGTCCGGCCCGCCAGCTCAGGTGTGCGACCCGACCGGTGAGGTCGGTGATGGTGACGGTCACCTCGGTGTGCAGGCGGTGGCTGTCCCGGCAGGTGAAGCAGCGCAGTAGGGACGGGCTGCGACCGGATCCGGCGCACTTCGAGCAGTCGGGATCGGCGCGGTCGGCGCCGAGTCGGCAGACACAGAGCCGGAGTCGGCTGTGCGGGTCGCAGTCGGGGCAGTCGACGTACCCGATGGGTGGTCCCTGCCACGATGGTGCCGGCGGCTGCCATCCGCGGCGCAGCGTCGAGGTGCGGCGGGTGTAGATCTGGCCGGTGCTCCATTCGGTGAGGGTTTCGGTCGTACCGTCGATGCGGAGGCTGGTGTGCCACCAGCGGCCGTCCCGCCAGACAGCCTGTGCCCCGGCGTGCGGGTTGCCGGTGGTGAGGTCTGTGCAGTCGGCGAGGATCCGTCGTTCGAGCTGGTCCAGATCGACCGGCGGTGGGTCGGGCGGCAGCGGCCCGATGGTGAGTTGGTGGGCGGGGACGGTCAGGCCGCGTTCGTCCAGGCCGTAGAAGGCGTCGAGGTCGCTGGTGGTGGTGATGGCGGTGATCAGGTCGTCGGCGTAGCCGTAGGTTTCGGCTGGGACCGGCCCGCCGGGCATCTCGAACCGGATCGCCCAGGTCAGCTCGTTGGTGGCGATCAGGCGGCGGGCTTCGACGACCAGGTCGAGGCAGAGCAGGCCAGCCAGCCGGCACCACCGGCCGATTACGGCGACCGGGCTCCGGTCCGGGGCGAGGGTGGTGCGGCCGAGGTAGACGCGCCATGCGTCGTTGCTCTCCCCCGCGATCGCCTCCGCCTCCAACTCCCGCCGGACCGGTTCGGGCTGCTCGGGCCGCCACGCGCGGGGCAGCAGGACCAGGGGCCCGTCCGGCTCACCGGGCGCCTGGACGTCGGTCCACGAGACCACACCGACGAGGGCGGCGAGGTCGTGCAGAAGAGGGCCGGTCGGTAGATGCCAGCTCCCGCCGCCATCGCCGGGCCACGGGACCGGTTCGGCAACTCCGGGTACGACGTTCGCCGACGCGACCGCCCCGGTGTCCAGGTTCACCATCGTCAGGACGAGTTGCGCCCGACGCCGGCCGGTCTGCCGGCAGCTGTGACACGGCCGGGCGAGGGTCCCGACGCCCTGACACTCCCGGCAGTCCTGGTATGCCTCCCCGACCGGCCGACTCCCGCCGTCGGTGTCGGTGTCCGTGTCGGTGACCAGGAGTCGGTTGCCACCGTAGGTGCAGCGGCACGGGTCGAGAGTGAAGGCGAGACCGTCACACGACCGGCACAACACCACCGGCAGCCCAGCGGCGGACTCCCCGGTCACCGGGCCGACTCCACACTCGCGCACGGCACCTCATGCTCAGCCCGCAGCACACACCGCCGACCTCGGTCGAGGAGCCGATCACAGAACAGCCTCGACTGGACCACCTGATCGTCCTCGGGCGAGACGGTCGCCTCGGCCACGTCGAACTCCGGCAACCGGCCGAGAGTCCGGGCCGCCATCCGGGCGAGCTGCCGGGCCGCGTCGGGGTCCGGCGCCGTGAAAGGCAGGTGTAGGACGTACCGGTCGGCCATCAACGGCCCGCCAGTTCCCGGGCGGACGGCACCTGCCGGGACTGCCACCGCCGCAACGCGTCCTTGATCCGGGCGTTCTGCTCCCGGACGCGAGCCAATTCGGTGTACGCCCTGGCCAGGTCACCGGCGACCTGATCCAGGAACTCGTTCACCTCGTCCGGATCGACGCCCCGGCGGCCGAAGCCGACCCGGGTGAACCGGCGCAGCCGCACCTGGGACGGCCACAACGGCCGGTACGCCGCCGACCGGTAGGCCGCCCCGAGCCGCCGCGCCGACCTCCCCTCACGCCGGAACAACCACCGAAACAGAGCACGCACAACCTCACCAACCCTTCGACGACAGCAGTAGGTGGATGGGTGGCCCCGGCCCGAATCCCCGGGCACGCTCGCCCCGGGCCGGGACCACCCCGCCCCACCAGCGCAGCCACAAGCAGCACGTACGTCAGCAGGGCGTGACTCAACAGCCGGGACGGACAACCCGTACGAGCTGGCCGTCCCGGCACAGGTGCCGGTGACTCCTGAGTCGACTGTGCAACTTGGGGGGCAAGTTGCGTTACGTCGTCATCACCAACCTGTAGTGAGTAGCATTGACGATGATCGCGTTTATATCAAGGGCATGATGCCGGCAAGTTCTCCCGTACTATCGCCATCATCCTTGCCAACAGGAGGAGTCGTGATGAACACCGGATCGTCTGGAGCGTCAAGGTCGCGTCGGTCAAAGCCGAGCCCGGTGGAGTCGCCGACCGTGCAGGCATGGGAGCTTGGCCTCCGGTTGCGCGAGCGCCGCGAGGAGCTGGGCATGACCGCCGTCGCGGCTGGTCGGGCCACCGGCATCGCCCAGGCGTACGTGTCGGGTGTGGAAGCGGGCAGGGTCAAGCTGCCTGCCGACCGCCTGGCCCAGCTCGTGCAGGTCTACGAGATCGAGCCCGACGACGCGGCAGAACTGGAGCAGCTACGGGAGTCGGCGACCAAGCGTGCCTGGTGGCACCAGTACTCCCAGCTCTTCCCCGCCGAGTTCCTCCGGTTCCTCGGCTACGAAGCCGGCGCTGACCACATCCGTAGCTACGACAGTGAGTTACTGCACGGGCTGTTGCAGACCGAGGCGTACGCCCGCGCGATCATGCGTGGCGGCAACACCTACGTTCGGCTGACCGAGGTCAACCGGCGGATCGCGGTCCGGATGGCGCGGCAGACGCGACTGACCGGAGACAACCCGATCAAGTTCACCACCGTGCTGAGCGAGGGCGTGCTTCGGCAGCAGGTCGGCGGACCAGACGTGATGCGGGACCAGCTCCAGCACCTCGCCACGCTGGTCTCCAAGCGGCCGGAGCAGATCCAGATCAGGGTCGTACCGTTCACCGCAGGCGCCTACCCCGCGCTGGGTGGACCGTTCCAGATCCTCTCCTTCCCCTCGCCCCGGCTGCCTGAGCTGGTCTGGCAGGAGATCCTGACCTCCAGCGACATCATCGACCAGTCGGCCCGGGTAGCCGACTACGTGATCACCTTCGAGGAGACCCTGGAGCGCGCGTTAAGCTCGGACGAGTCGCTGGCGTTGATCCGGCGGATCGCCAAGGAGATGACGTGACCTCCATCGAGCACACCCCCGAGCGGGACTGGTTCAAGTCCTCCCGCAGCTCCAACAACGCCGCCTGCGTCGAGGTGCGATTCGCGGGCGGGACGGTGGCCGTACGCGACTCAAAGGACGTCGACGGGCCGGTCCTCGCCTTCACCGGCCCGGCCTGGTCTGGGTTCGTCTCCACCCTCCTGACCGACCCACGCTGAACCAGTAGCCCGGAATCCTGACCGGGTCATTGTGTCCGTCGTCCTCCAGACAGGTCGTCGGGCGGGCCCACCCCGCAACTCCAGCGCTCTCGCGATCACGTGCAGGGAGTCCACCCACCACGCCGACCGAGCCCATCTACACCCGGATAGTCGCGGACATCAGAGCGAAGATCGCCTCCGGGAACTCCAGCCGGGAGACAGCTTCCCGCCGTCGCCCAGCTACCCGGTGAGTACGACGCCAGCAACACGGACGTCCGCAACGCCATGCTGGCACTCCGGGAGGCCGGGGTAGTCGAGGGACACCAGGGCAAGGGCTTGTACGTGCTGACACGGCACCAACGGAACGGCACGCAGCCGCGTCAACCTTGAAAGGCCGCACTTCTCTCGGCGGGGTGCACACCCATTATCCCTCCGAGCATCGTTCAGATGCCGTTTCCGCTGCAGGCGTTCGTTGGGTAGCGTCGTCGCGTTTGGCTGTGGCATCATCCACTATGGGCAAAAGACGTTACGAGCCTCGAAAGTCAGCATCGAATACGCCGCCAAGAATAGCCTCGCAGCGAGATCCAAGGCTGCCGGAGCCGACGCGCGATCAAATCAACGAAGCCAAACGAAATCGACGAGACCGCGAACCGCCAAGGTTCACTACCACAAAAGGATTTGACAATTACCTAAAATGGTTCGCGGCTTCGTCGGATCCATTTGCCGAGGCCTACCTTTCTTCGCAGTTGCAGTCCCGTGACGCCGTGGTGGCGCATGACGGCAGGGAGGAGGTGCCTCCGCTCCCTTTGGAGCAGGTGGAAGAGCTTAGGAGTCTGGCCACAACCTCAATTCAAAGGCTTACCGATAAACAGCAGACGGCGATGGACCATTTGAAAGGCATAGTGGAAGGTCTTGATCCACTCCCGCTGATATGCGGCATGATTTTCGCGACGCGCGCAGAGCGATGGGGTTCATATTTCGAACCTGACACTATGCCGAGAGACTTAGACCTTGAGCTGGTTGTCAGCATCGTTGCTTCTTCACCCGTTCCAGCAAGCTGGAGACCTTGCTTAGCCGATGACTGGCGGACCGTTTCGGAAGCCGCCAACGAGGTGCGCATGTGGGCATATACCTTGAGCCTCGCCTACAGCTATGCCAACGAAAGCTCGCCGGAGTCTACGTTTCGCCAGGAGATGCTTCAGCGCTGGCTCGCCTATCGTGGAGACTCGTATGCTCCGCACGCCACTTCCCTGGCCGAATCGTTGGCGCAAGGCAAGGAGAAGACACTTCTTGAACGGTGCGGATATAAAATCGACGATTTGATCAGCTTGGGCTCTGACATCAACATTCGATGGAATCAAAGACTTACCCCGGCACTCATGACAGCATGGGACACGGCGACTAAAGTGCTCAATGAAGCACCACCCAGCATCAGCGCGGCGAGCGATGATTTCAGACGTCTTTGGTATGAGGGCGTTCTCGCTGCGCTGCCGTGGGTTATGGGTATATCTTTAGATGCTCTGGGAACTGACACTGATAACGATCGAGTTCGCACCATGGTGGAGGATTTGGGATTGCGTCCAGGCGAAGCGCCAGGTTCTACTTCGGTCTTCGTCGACGTGCCTCAGCGTACGAAGCCTTTCATGATTCTGCCGTTACCCGTAGGGAAAGATGGGCCGGATGTTGCCCTCCTGGTGCATCCGGCCGCACTCACCACCGAGCTGCATCTGACCGTCGAGTCTATCCTGTCGAAGAAGATTAAGAATTGGGAGCGTGCTCGGGCCGATGCAGTCGATGCGCATGCATTAGGTCTTCTTAAGAAGGTGCTGCCCGGCAGCGTTGCATACAATCAAGTATTCATCGAACTGGCGAAGGGCAGGGCAGAAGTAGACGGCGTCTTGCTTTATGAAGATATCGTCATTGTGCTGGAAGGTAAGGGTGCGCCGCTAAAGACGGCTGCGCGACGAGGCGGGGCCAACCAGTACATTACTCAACTAAAGCTCTTGATCAGTGAAGGAGCCTCGCAGCTAGATCGGGACTATCATTATGTGGTAAATGGCCGCCCGGCGAGGCTCTACGAGACGGCAAGTAGTAGCCGACCGATGATTGAAGTGGATGGCTCAAAGGTTCGCAGGTGTTATCAATTGCTACCTACACTCGACGGCCTCGCGGATATCGGCACTCGCATCAGGAGGCTGATTGATTGGGGTGTCCTAGACGCGAAGGCTCGGCCCTGGATCGTTGGTGCGACTTATCTTAACGTTGTCACTGACACCCTACGGCGTCCAGCCGAATTTTTGGGTTACCTAGAGTTCCGAAGGCGGTGGGTCGGGCATCCGCAGCTTATGATATTGGACGAACTTGAGATGCTCGCACTCTACCTCTATCAGGTCGACTTAGAACAACGACTGACGATGCTCAGCCGCAACGTCGGATCCATAATGCACATGCCACATCAGTACGAGTTCGACGAGCAGTATGCGTATCTTGAAGGACAGGGTACATCTGTTACTCCGTTGCGGATCAGAACCACTGCCCGCGTGCGCCGTTTCGTCGATGAGCTTCAGCGCACCAGGCCCGACGGCTGGCTGGCATCTGCTACAGCCGCGTTTCAAATTCCCATTACAGTAGCTACGGCTCTAGACATAATGCAGAGCAAGCTTGCTCGTGAGGCCAAGTCGGAGGGAATCGCCACCTGGTCAGACGGTACGCATGCCATCATTGTGATTCCCTCCGACGATTTTGCGAGAACCATCTCCAGTAAACGCCTCCAGCAAGCCGCAGTACGTCACGTCGTTTCCCTAGTTCTCGCCCAAAAGGGCGGAAAGATCCACCTAAAGCACGTGATGTACAACCACAGCGCGTCAATTTTGATCCGCGAGGCGGCGGGTCAGCCTACGCGGGCTGACTGACGCATTCCTCTGCCGCAGACGGTGAGCGGCGCACTCGAACCGGTCAAGGTCGATAAACTCGTCCCACCCTGTTACGTCGGTAGGTCACCTGTCGTCTTCTAGGTAGCCCGGATCAGTGGCCAGAGCCTCGTACATGGCATGCTGCCAGCAGTTGACGGACGTCGCTGCCCAGCTGGCCGCGATCTCGCGGAGGTGTTCGCTTAGTGCTGTCGGACCGCCCTCCTGGCGTAAATGATTCAGGCGTAGCCGTTCCCCGGTTATCTGCCGTGACGCCTGCGTGCCGTACAGCGTTGACAGCCGTAACTGTGTGAACTGATGCCGGATCCGGCCCTGCATCGTTGCGCTAAAGGTCGAATCCGGTTCGGCAAAGAAAAGAAGAGAAATGGGGTCGCGCGACACCACTCGCGCGAACAACCACCGGCCGTGGCTCGCATTCTCGAAGTATGGATGCAGAATTTGGGTGGCGGTGCTGGTCGCCACCGCGTCGTTCTTGCGGTGGTTGCAGTCGAAGCAGGCCGGGACGAGGTTGTCCGGAACTACTGTCAGCAGTGGATAGGTTGCCTTCGGCAACTGATGGTCGAGGGTGCTGACGTCTCGATGCCCACAGAACGGGCAGCGACTCTGCGGAGCCCGGGCGAGTAGCTCGTCGTAGTGCCGCCGGCCGGCAACGTTCCGGACTAGACCCCGGTTGTATGCCCATAGCAGGTCCGCCCGGCCAACTTCGTCCTCAGGTTGGTCTTCGAGATCCTTCAGCCGGTGCAACTCTCCGAAGAGAGCCGCCGACTCGTAACGCTCGGCTGCTTCGACGACATCCTTGCCGAGGTTAGTAAGCCGGACGAGGCGGTCCTTCGAGCCAGAGCTGACGATACAGGCGCCGTAGAAGTTCAAGACCTCCCAGCCAGCGTATTGGGGTCGCGGAACCGGCCACATCACAGCTCTCCGCCGCTGTCCCGGATGGCGATCAAGGTCCGCGCGATGGCCTTCGCTTCGGTGCCGAGCCGACCAGAGAAATGGTCCAGCAGCGTCTCGTACGACATACCGTCGTGGACAGCGGTGCGAATAGTCCGATGGTAGCCGGAATCGGTCACCTCCAGCGAGAAGACCTCGTGCGTCAGGGTGCCGACGTTCTCCCCAAAGGTCTCCAGGGTGGGCCGTCGAGCAACGGCGACCGTACCGTGGCGATGGATAAGCGACACGCAGGAGGATGGCACCTCCTGCAGGACGACCGGCGAGTGGGTGGCGACGATCGCGACACCGTTACGGTCCAGAAGAAGGTCGGACAGCGCCCGTACGAACGCGGCGAGCAGTGGCGGGTGCAGGTGCGCCTCCGGTTCGTCCATGACGACGAGGGTGCGTTCGTGGACCCGGTCGACGAGGCGGGTGATGGTGAGCAGGACGATCGCGTGGCCGGAGCTCAGGGAGGCGAAGAGGTCAATGGCCATTGAACGGCGCCGTTCGTTGGACGCGTCTTTGAACTCGGAGATCCAGGAGTCGTTCTCCAGAAACCCAGAGCCGGAGTAACGCAGGGTTTTCACTGCTCTAGTCCAGCGTTCGGCCGCCGGACCGGTCAGGCAGGTGTCTAGGCTCATGGAGAACATTCGGGCCAACTGCTCGCGTCTGAGCGGAACCCAAGAGTCGTCGTGAGCTCCGATGTGGACGTACGGCACAGCCTGGCGCACCTGCGGGATGGACACGAACTCGTCGAAGGCGCTGAAAGAGACCGCGACGACGCCGCGGAAGGTACGTCCGGATGCGGCGTCGCTCTCGAAGATTTGCCCGGCGTCAGCCGGGTCGGCACGCTGGTCGGCGACGGCCCGAACCAGGCTGCGCAGCAGATGCGACTTGCCGACGGCGTTGCGGCCGATGAGCACATGGATATTCGTCGGCGGCTGCTCGCCGGGGGTGACGGTGAACTCCAACCTCTGTGACCATATTGGGCCGGTAGAGGGTGGGCCGTCGGCCGGCTGATACTCGAACTCGTAGGGCGTCACCCGGGCCCCGCCATGGGCGATGCGGCGGAACTGATTCTCCACGACGCCCAACGGAATCCCCCGCAGCAGTGACGTGGTGGTCACGTCGAGGGCCTCCGCACGGCGCAGCAGCGCTGCATCGTATGCCACATCCCGCAAAGCGGTAAGTACCTCGACGCGAATCTCAGGGCCGAGCCCGGCCAGCTTCTCGTAGTAGGTGTCATCCTGGCCGAGGGAGAAGTATCGATCGTCCAGGAGCTGGAACTGAAAAGGCAGGTCGGACCACGCGGTCCACCCCTCCGGAACGCCAAACCCGCCAATCTTGACACTTCCGAGTTCGTGCCAGGTCCCAGAGTCATCGACGATGAGTAGCTGGAACATGGTGACGTACCCGTAATCGTTCCACCGATCCTTCACCAGGAACGCCTGCCGTAGAGCTTGCGGAGGAAGGTCGCCCCGTCCGCGCTCGATTTGGGTGAATAGCATACGGTCTCCAAGGGTGTCTGCTGTCAGGCAGAACGCACAGGTGCAAGTCCGGTGGTGCGGGCGCTACATGGTACCCGGGACCGGTATAGCCGTCACAACCGCCGGGCCAAGCTACCGTCTTGCGCGAAGGCCCTTTTGTAGCCGCTTTAGTTGACTTACCCATCTAAACCCAATTGCCCCGAGGCCTTGCCAAAGCGCGGGAGCGGCATCGCCTTCAGATGGCCAGGCAAATTAGGTTATGCCGCATTCCTACGCCCACCCCTACGCTTCTGCGCAGCGCCGAGTGAAATCGGCGTGCGCTTGGAGATATTCTGACTCTCGATCTGCCTTATAGAAAGGTGCAGTATACCCCGTCGGTACTGGATTCCGCTCGGGCTCATCCAAGTACGCTATCAACTGCTGAAGATGTTCCTTCGTCTGTCCAAAACCAAAGGCGTATGGGTCAGCCGCGATCCTCCGACCATTCGCGTCAAACCACATGCGGCCTTCGCGCTCGACCAGTATCGGATACCGGGAATAGAGAATCGCGACCAACTCCGACGCCCTAATGCCTAGCCATACAGCAACCAGTGCGTCAATCTCCACCAGCGCCGCCCTTCGCTCTGCCTCCGTTCGCAGCGCAACGCCAGAGCTCCAGTAGGGCCTATCGATCCGGAGAGGTGAGTAGGTTTCTGGCCCCGTATTCCAGCGGTCTTCCATCCAAGTTCGATCGAACAGTTCGTGCCATATATCGAAATACGCCTCTGTCAAGCAATTTAGCCTTAAAACTCTAAGCAAGAGAGGCTCAGCAAGTGGATGATTTAGAGAATGCGCAGGCATCGCTAGGACATCACGACCGGTTAGGTCTGCCTTTCCACTCACGCGGAGGACATAGTCCATCGGTAGCGAGGACCAGAAGCCGGAGGCTATTGCCGTCTCCCGATTTGTTTGCAGGGCCATACTATTTATGGTTAATACATGGGAGGGCCCTTGCGGGATCAGAGACGCAAAAAGGGATCGCTCAGTATTGAACGCGATCATGCGGCGCCAAGCGAGACGGTAACGCTTGGTGTACCGGATATTGCCCCAGATGTCCTGGCCAGCCTTGGTGATAGCCTCTGATCCGGCGAGGGCATAGTTCGATCCGGGAATGAAGTCCGATGGAAGCTCGGTCAGATCGAGCGGCTTCCAGTCGTTGTTGCTGCGATAGGGGACCCTCGGTTCCTTGGCAAATGGTGTGGAGATGCCAAAGTGCGGCCCTTGAAGGACCAGATTCTCCAGCGAGTCTGGCGTCCCTTGATCCCAGCGAATCAGCCCGTCCTTTTTTCCGTTCGCCTCGTCGTATCCACGGCTGATCCACGGGCTGAGATCGCCGATCCGGCGTTCGACCGCAGCGAGTGCCGCAATCGCACGCTCCTCCGCCACCGTGACCGGGTGCAGCAGAGCAGCCTGCTCACCCGAAGTCGCCGACTCTCCTCGCAACCGCTGCCAAAGCTTGAGCACCTGCAGGTCAACCCGAACCACTCGTGATCGATGTGGTCGGACGTCCCAGGCGCCGTTGTATCGTTGCCCGGGCGCGGGGCCGGTCCCGTCATGTTCCAGCGACTCTGGCAAGACATGTGCGGCGTACAGGCGGCTCAGGTGATAGAAGCTGATTTCCCTCGGGCTGCCGTAGATGTGGACCCCGAACTCGATGTTCCGGCTCGCGTCGTCGAAAGCCCAGTTGGCGACGTTGACAAAGCCGCCGTGCACCCGCAGATGCCGATAGGCCGCTTCACGGAGTGCGCGTTCCTTCGTACCACCGAAGTGGGTATCCGGATGGACCAGACCAGCCGTCCCAACAGGTCCGAGATGTGACCAGACTCGACATGCCACCGCCCGATACAGGTCAGGCTGTGTGCCAACGAGCAGCGGGTAGGCCCCCGGATGCGTCAATAGCGAAACCATCCCAGCGTTCGCTGCCATCTGTCGCAGGAATTCCAGACGGGTCGAGACGCGCTGCAACCCGGCCGACTTCCGCTCTCGCCACACCTCGATCGGTGGCTTCTCAGCCAGCCGGAACCACGGATCGTGCTCGGCGAGTACGACATCCTCCAGCCACCTCGGCCGTACCCAGGGCGGGTTGCCGACCTGGAGGTCAAAGCCGCCCTTGCCGAACGCCTGGGCGAAGGTCAGTTCCCAGTGGAAGAAGCCCTGTTCCTCGGCGATCCGGGTCGCGGTGTGCAGCCAGGGGAAGCGTTCTTCGAGCCGGAAGGGGTTCTCCATCCCCATCAGCCCCTCAAGCCGCCCCTCGTACTCGCTCAGCTCGGCCAGCGAGGTGACGTGCGAGACCAGCGAGTCCTCCGGGATGTCGGCGCGGCCGAGCAGGGCTTCGGCGAAGGTGAGCCAGCCGTCCAGGTTCGCCAGCGGCACCGGTCGACGCAACTGCTCGGCGAAGCTCACCTTCCGCACCCCGGTCGGCCGGCTCGGCATCTTCAACTGCTGCGGCTCGACCGCCCCGAACAGATCCTGCTTCTCATACGACACCGGATCCTCGTACGCCGGCACCTCCCGGACGTGCGTGACCTCGACCGGCTCGGCCGGATACACCTCGGCCGACCCGTCCAGCAGCTCAGCAGCGTCGAGCGGCCAGAACCACAGCGCGCACCAGGCGTCCATCACGGTCTTCAACCGCCAGTACGGCGTGCCGGCCGCCGTCAGGTCCGCCAGGATCTTCTCCCTGGCCACCGCCCCCTCGGCCGGCGGCAACGGCCGCTCCGGCTCCACCTCCCACACCGGGATGTCCCGGCGGATCTCCCGCTCCGAGATCTCCAGCCGCCGCCGGACCAGCTTCCACAGAAACTCGACCCGCCCAGCCAGCGCCTGCAACCGCGCCACCTGCGACGGCTGCTTCTTCGTCCCCTTGGCTGACGGCACGCGCTTCATCGCCGTACGCCATTTCTTGAGCTTTTCGGTCTCGACAGGGGCCAGCTCGCGGGCCTCCTTCTCCCCCGCGACCGCGCCCCACCCGTCGGCCGGGAGCAGGAAGTGGTGGATGGTGCCCGGCTCGATCGCCCCGTCCCGGAACGGCCGGTCCTCCGGCGCCGTGTTCAGCCACGACTTGTCGGCAAGCTGTTCCGGGCGATAGAGCCGCCGCCCACCACCGATCAGCGAGTTGCCCCGCTTGAGGTGCAGCCCGAACCAGGGCGCCTGCAACCCGACGTGCATCACGTTCAGCCACAGCGACACCTCGGCCAGCTCGACGGCGGTCCGGTTCAGGTCGACGCCATAGCAGTTGTGCAGCGCGATGTATGCCTTCACCCGCTGCAACTCCAGGTGATAGTCCTCCGGTTCGAGGGTGGTCTCCAGCTCCTCCTGGCGCCGCCGCAGGTATTCGGCGGCCACCTGGTTAATCGCCTCGTTGAGGAAGGCGCCGGAGCCGAGCGCCGGCTCGCAGATCGACCAGTCGAGCATGTCCCGGGCGCGCAGCCCGTCGCCAGCCTCCTCGATCCGGTATTTCAGCGCGAGCTGGACGGTGACCTCGGTCAACGACTGTGGGGTGTAGTAGGAGGCGCTGGTCTGCCGGTCCCGCCCGGCCAGCCGATAGACGAACGAGCCCGGCTCGTAGGGGATCCGGCTCTTCGCCCCGGTGACCGGGTTCTCCTTCAACACGAAGACTTCGTCGTCGTAGTCGTCCACCTTCGACTCGGGAATCATCCACGAGCCGTCCTTCGGGTCGCCGTGCTTCGCCACCTCATAGAGCCGCTCGGTGGCGACGAATCCGGTGTACGACATCAGCCCCTCGTAGACCGCGCCGAGCTGGTTGATCCCCAACTGGGCGTACGAGATGAAGCCGCCACGCTTCCGCTTGCCGCCCTTGGTGATCATCAGTCGGCGCAGCACCTGGTAGAGGGTCCGGTTGCGCAGCCGGGTGTCCAGCTTCGGGCCGTGCGGGTCGTCCGGGTCGTCCTCGTCGCTGCCCGGCTGCGGGATCTGCCGGCCGATCAGCCGGATCGCCTCCGGCAGGAACAGGTCGGAGCGCATCGGCTCGAACCGCAGCCCCACGTCCTCACTTGTCTGCTCCCCGACCTCCTCACCCGCCCCACGCGGCCGGTGCCCCTCGTTGACCATCGAGAAGAGCAGGTCCAGCGACTCGTAGAGGTGGAAGCCCTCCTCGGCCGAGGGTGGCAGCCGCCGCGAGATCAGGTCACCGAGCCGGGCCAGGCTGTAGCCGGAGACGTACTCCGGATCGTTTACCGGCAGCACCCCCAGCTCGGGCCGGGCCTCGGCATAGAGCAGGAAGAGGATCCGGTAGAGGTAGCGCAACGCCTCCCGACTCAGGTCGCGGGCCAGTTCGTCCAGGTCGGCGACCTGCTCCGGCCGGTAGCCGGCCTGGCGGATCCGGTCCAGCACCTCGTTGGCGATCAGCTCGACCGAGGTACGCAGCCCTTCCCGCAACTCGCCGCTGACCCCGACCGCGTGCTGCCGGGAGCCGGCGACCAGGTCCGCCAGCGGTTCGCTGCCGCCCTCGGCCGGCGGACGCAGTGAGTCCGCGCCGAAGAGCGCCGCGACGACGTCCAGCTCCCGTTCGTCGTTCCGGCCGTACGCCGCGTCGAGGCTGACCGCCAGATAACGCCCCTCACCCCAGACGCTCCGGTCGGCCAGGGTGATCACCCCACCGCTCATGATCAGCACGTATCGTGGCGGCTCCTCGGTGGCGAAGAGCCAGGAGGCGAGCTTGGCCCCGGTCTCCACCCGCTCCCCGCCGGCCAGTTCCACCGGGTCGAGCAGCCGGCCCGCCTCGGTCGGGTCCTGGGCGGCGTCGGTGTCGACCGCCCAACCGCAGTCCAGCGCGACGATGCCGTGCCCGGCACCACCGGGCAGCTCGGCGTGCGCGACCGGGATCTCCTGCTCCTGCCCGGCCCGCTCGACCGTGATCGTCTGCCGTTGCGGGTCACCGAAGCCGAGCACCTCCAACAGCTCGAGGTGCAGCTTGCGCAGCCGTTCCGGGTCGAACAACTCCGCGTCGGCCAGCTCGATTTTCCGGTCGAAGTAGTCGCGCCGGAAGCCGCGCAGCCCGGCCCTCGGCGTCACCCGGCCGCCGCGCTCCTCCTCCGACCAGCGCTTGACCAGGCCACCCTTGAGGGTGGTCGGCAGCACCTCGGCCAGGTAGTGCGCGGAAAGGTACTCGCCCCGGTTGGTCAGCGACTCGAAACTCATGCCACACCCTCCGCGCTCTCCGAGGCGTCGTCGACGAGGACGGCGAGCACCCGCAACAGCGGATCGCCGACGGTTTCCAACCGGCTGACCAGGTCGGTCTGCTCCCTTACGGTGCGGTGCACCCGCTGCCGGCGGCGCTCCCGCTGGGCCGGCGCCAACTCACCGAGGAGGCTGCCCTGCTCGAATCGCTCCAGCTTGCGGCGGTGCTCACGCAGCGGCGCGGCGATCTCGGCGTCCCACTCGGCCCGCCGGGCGGCCAGGTCGCCCCGGGCCGCCTCGACAGCGGCCGGGACCAGCGCTTCGAGGCGGTCGAGCGGGATCCGTCGGCCCGGGTTCGCCATCTGCGGCCCGACCTTCGCGTCGGCCAGCGCGTCGAGCATCGGACCGACCCGGGGCGCGTCCGGCAACCCGGACACCGCCATCCACTCCACCACCGTCGGCTGGCCGAGCCGGTTGCAGTAGACGCCCTGGACCAGGAAAACCGGATCGGGTACGGCCGCCGTCAGCACCAGCGCCTGCTGCCGGCCGAGCCGGGACAGCACCTTGTCGACCAACCACTCCACCATCGGATGCACGTCGCTGAGGAAGGCGATCTCCGGCCAGGCCGGTTTCGTCGACTCCCGGGCCTCGTCCAGTTTCCGCTGCGCGAGGCGCCGGTCGAAGGTGACCTTCAACCGCAGCTCCTCCCCCTCGGCGTGCGCCCGCAGATAGGACCGGGGCAGGTCACCGAGCCGCTGCACCAGGTCGGCCGGGGCGAGGAACGACATCAGCTCGTCCTCCCGGCGCAGCCCGATCCGGTCGTCGGGCCGGTCGTCGTACAGCTCGGCGAGGGCGGTGTCGACGAAGTCGCTGGTCGCGTCGAAGAGCTTCGGCACCTGCACCCGCTTCGGCTCCGCACCGACCGGCGCCTCACCCACCGAGGCCATCAGATCGGCGAGCACGTCGACCTCGTACGCACCGGCGGCGTACGACTCGTCGACCGTCTTGCCCTCCAGCAGGTCCCGGACCAGCCGGTCCTCCTCCAGCCGGGCGTCGTATTGCCCGGTCATCGCCTCCACACTGCCGAGGCTGCGGTGTGCGGCCTCCTCGCGATCGAGCAGCTTCTCCGCCACCGTCCGGTCGTCCTTGGCATCCGGCACGTTCGAGGTGAGGATCAGCGCCCGGAACTGCGGCTCGTGCCGCTGGCCGTACCGGTCGATCCGGCCGTTGCGTTGCTCGATCCGGATCAGGCTCCACGGGATGTCGTAGTGCACCAGGTGGTGACACTGCTGGTGCAGGTTCACCCCCTCCGAGGCGACATCGCCGGTGAAGAGCAGCCGGACGGCGCTGCCGGCCAGCTCGAACTCCTGCAACACCTGCTGCTCCTCGGCGTCGGTCAGCCCGCCGTGCAGGGTGCGTACCGCCGAGGGTTTGAGGCCGAGCCGGCGCGGCACCACCTCGGCCAGCCACTTCAGCGTCGGCACCCGCTCGGAGAAGACCACCGCCCGGACCGAGCTGCCCGGCCCGACCCCGATCTTGTCCCGTAGCTCCGCCACCAGCCGGTCCAGCTTGCTGGAGTCGTCGTCGGACATCTCCGCCGTCAGCTCCGCCAGCCGGTCCAACGCCGCCCGCTCCCGGCCGGTCGCCTTCTTCGACCGGTTCGCCACCGTCGCGGCGAGCGCGACGTGCGAGGAAAGAAAGGACTTCAACAGGGTGTACGGGAAGAGCCGCTCCTGCCCCCGGATCGGCCCGTCGGTCCACTTGCCGGCCAACCACACCTCGGTCAGCTCGGCGAAGATCCGCTCCTCGGCGTCGCTGGCCGGGCAGTGCAGGGCCCGGGACGGCCCCCGGTCGGCCCAGCGGTTCCCGATCTGGTCCCGCACCTCGGGACTGATTTTCGTCCGGCGCAGGTAGAGATGGGCGATGTCCTCTGCCGAGTAGTTGTCCGGGTCGGTGATCGCCGTAGGATCGAGCAGCGAGATCAGCTCAGCGAATGACCGCTTGTCACCGTTGTGCGGGGTGGCACTGGCCAACAGCAGCGCGTCGGTCCGGGCGGCGAGCCGCCGGGCCAGTTCGTTGCGCTGGGTCCCCTTGTTGATCAGGTTGTGCGACTCGTCGATCACCACCGCGTCCCACTCGATCGCGTCGAGATGGTGCCCGAACTGCCCGGCGTCCTTGAGGGTGTCGACCGAGATGATCGCCCGCCTGAAGTAGGTGAACGGGTTCCGCCCGGCCGGGATCTCCTGCTGGATCCGCTGGATCCCGGTGGAGTCGAGCCGGACCAGCGGGATGGCGAACCGGGTCCACAGCTCGCGCTGGAACTGCTCCAGCACCTGCTGCGGCGAGACCACCAGGATCCGGTCACCGCGTCCCCGCCGGATCAGCTCGGCCAGGATCAGCCCGATCTCCAGGGTCTTGCCGAGCCCGACGACATCGGCGAGCAGGATCCGGGGGCGCAGCGCTGAGAGCGCCAGCTCGGCCGGCCGCTGCTGGTAGGTCAACGGGTCCAGCAGGAACCGGTCGGCAAGCGCCAGGCCCCGCTCCGACTGCGGCAACGGGGTACGCCGCAGCACCGCCTCCAGGAACAGCCGGCTCTTCCGGAAGCGCGACGACGTGTCCTGGACCAGAACGGTCTCCTCCGGCCGCATCGCCCGGACGTCGTCCAGCTCGGTGAAGAACGTCGCCTCGACGTCCTGGACGAACTCGGAAACTCCGACGGCCTTGACCATCGTGCCGTCCCGGGCCGGTTTGGCGGTCCGGACCAGCCATTCCTCGTCCCGGACGAGGATGCGCGATCCGGGCGCGAACTGGATGGCCGCGGGCGGGGGCGGAGGCGTCATGGGCTGGGCGTCCTTCGCGGGAGGGGATGTTCTGTTGTGTCGAGCAGGGTGGCGTCGAGCAGAGCGGTGGCGGGCGGCGAACGGGGTCAGAGGGTGGCGCGGCGGGCGTACTGCTGACGCAGTTTGTCGATCAGCCAGCCGACCTCGGCGCGTGGCCTGTCCGGCGGCTCGGGGTCGACCAGCGTGGTCGGCAGCCGTACCGGCGGATCCGGATCCACTGCGGTGTCCGGCCCGTCGTCGTCCGGGCTGCCGGCACTGTCCGGCCGGGTGTCCTCGGGATCCGTCGACGGATCGGCGAACTCCGGCGGCACCACGATCTCGGTGCTGCCGTCGAAGGTCAGCTCGCCCACCCGGCGACGCATCTCGATGACCGGTACCCCGCCAGCGGTCGCGATCGCGAGCAGCCGGGTCCGTACGGCGGCCAGGCTGGGCCGGGCGGTCGGATCGTGCGCCAGCATCGCGCCGAGCACCGGTACCGCCTCGGCCGGGACGCCGGACAGGTCCGGCAGTACGTCCGGGTCGGTGATCTGGAGCAGCAGTCCGTGCAGTCCGTGGCCGGCGGAATAGAGTTTGTGCCCGGTGAGCGCGAACACGAGCGTGGCGGCGAGACCGTAGATGTCCGGGCCGGCGGCCATGTTCCGCTCGCCCTGGATCCGTTCCGGGGACATGTAGTCGGGGGTGCCGACCAGCCCGCCGGGATCGGTCAGGTAGTCGCCCCGCTCGGTGAGCACCGCCAGCCCGAAGTCGATCAGCACCGGCCCGTCCCGACCCAGGATGATGTTGTGTGGCTTCAGGTCCCGGTGCACCAGGCCGGCCTGGTGCACCCGGTCCAATCCGTCGGCGAGCATCGCACCCGCCATCGCCACCAGCGGCATCGAGAGTGGGCCGCGCTGCTCGACGTGTTGCATCAGGGTCGAGCCTGGAACGTACTCGACCGCCAGCCAGGCGGGATCACCGAGCGGGTCGGCGGCCTCGAGGCGGGCGACCCGTGAACCCCAGACGAGTTGCAGGCTCTCCACCTCGGCGGCGAACCGCTGCCGCACCGTCGGATCGGCGAGGAGGTGCCGTCGGATGACTTTGACCGCGACCCGGTCCGCCGTCGGCGACACACCGAAGTAGACGTCTCCCATGCCTCCCGATCCCAGTGGACGGATAAGCCGGTAGTCGCCGAGCTGCTGCAACGTGGGTGGCACAGTCACGCGCCGGATCGCCTCCCCATAACGATGGCCCCCAGCACATTACCGGCGATCACTCTGGCGATGTCGTCCGATCACTCCCCCGTTGCGGCGGAATGCTCCACCCCGGACGGTATGGCGGGGGCGACGGATCATCCGATGGGGGTAGCCCGATCGCCTGTTGCCAGCGGTCGAGTGCGGGCAACGGCTCCCAGCCCACCTCCCGACGCCAGTACGCGGCATTGGCGCACCGGGCCCGCCAGGTCAACGGGTCCTGTCGGGGATCCGGACCGATGAGCTGTTCGCGCAGTTCCAGGACGGCGTCGAGCGAGTGCTGGAAGGACAGCTTCTCGCGCATCCACTCAGGACGGTGCAGTATCCAGTCCAGGTCCCTGCCCTCGCAGGTCGAGCAGCCACACCACCACAGGTTGCTGTCCGGGTGCCGTCGCTTCGTCCGGGCCACCGTGCTGAGCCGCTTGTACGACAGACAGCCGGACACGACGACGGACGGCGCTGGCGGTGACCGACGACGACGCGACGGCGTCGGAACCATGGGGTAGAGGTGACGCAGGGCGGCGCGGGTGCCGACCGCCGCCGCAACCGCGCCGCAGCAGAGCGCGCCCAACGCGGAGATGTCGCAGCGCAGTACGAGCAGCGGCACCTCGCAGTTCAACAGTTCGATCAGCCCGTCAACGACGCCCCGTACGCCGAACGGGTCGGCCTGGTGCTCGACGACGACCGCGATCGGTACGGCGAAGGCGCGCACCTGCCGTAGCAGGGCGTCCCGGGCGCCTGGCATCCTGAGCCAGGACAGGTGCAGTGGCAGCAGTGCGATCGCGTCGTCGATCATCGCCGTCCGGCCCAGGATCGCGACAAGCCCGTCGAGGTCGCCCGGCCCCACGTAGCCCGAGTCGGTGAGCACCGGCAGTCCCAGGTCCCGCTGCCGTGCCAGCCAGTCCGGGTTGAACGGGGTGGCGGCGGGCAGTCGCCCGTTCCCGCCGTACCGGTTGGCGTCCAGCAGGAGCGGACGGTCGTAGCCCTTCTCCACGAGGTAACGCGCCCAGTGGTAGATCCCGGCAAGATTGCCCTGGTAGGCGGTGACGACGAGGCCGGTACCGGGGCGGTTCACGACCCTTCTGACGTCGTCGATGTCGGCGATCCCGCACTGCGCCAGCAGCGTGCGGTCGAGCCCCTCGATGGTCCGGAACGGAGAACGGAGCGGTTGAGTCTGATCGGGCGCCACATCGACCCCTATCGACAACTCTAAGTGTCTTTAGGGTAACTCGACGCGATCAGAAGTGAAACGGTATGGCTCTCCACCGGATCGGCCGGGGGCCGTCCTGGCCGAGTTGATCCCCGCGCTGCCGGCTGACCCTCGATAGGTTGACCGCCATGTCCGCACTGGAAGAACTCGACGGGTGGGAATCGCTGTCGCCTGAGTTGCGGAAGCGACTGACTGGGGCCGACCTGCCGGAATCGCTACGACTCGACGGTGTCGACCTGTTTCTGCTCGGCCCGAACTTGAGCTTCCGAGATGGCATGTTGCGATTCGGCTACGGCACCGACGCATGGGGCGGCGAATTCTGTCTAGACCTGGGCACGGGTGCCGTACAGGTCATCGACCACCACCGGTCGCTCACGTTCGTGAACTCGTCGCTCGAGCTGTACGGCCGCTCGCTACGCCTGGTCGCCGATCTTGTGCCCGCGATCGTCGGTGGCGACCCCGACGGCTGGGAAGATGCCAAGAACGAGATGCAGTGGGTCATCGGGAAGTGGGATGCGCCGGCGACGATCGGGGACAGCTACTGGGACTGCCTCTCGTGGGACATCGCTGCCGGTAACTACGCCGACCAATCGCACCTCTGACTCTTCCTCCGGCTATCGGGAACCTGGCTGCGCCTGCATCAGCTAGGTCGGACGGTCACGGCGGTCCCAGCACCGCGGGATCGGCGTCCAGCGCCAGCGTCTCCAGCACCGTCAGAAGCTGGCGTTCCTCGTACCGGAATTGGGACTCCATGATGGCCGCCACGCCCTCCAGGTAGCGCAGCGTCTACCGCAGCTCGGGATGCCGCCCGGCGATCGCCGGGAACAGGTCCCGATCCTCGCCCTCGTGATGGCGGTCCTCCACCGAGGCCGGTTGCGGGCGGATGCCCGCCCCGCAACCGGCCAACCCGGCTCATTCGGCGCGCAGGTGGTAGTAGTTGTTGGTCCCGGCGAACCGGAACCGCTTGCCGTCGAGCACGAGCTGGTCACCCTTGCGGACGACGAACCCTCCCGATGATCGGCCTGACGCGACGGGCTTTCCGGCGGCGACGGAGGCGGGCGAGCCGCTCGGGGCGGCGGGGTCGGGCGAGCCGCTCGGGGCGGCGGGGTCGGGTGAGCCGCTCGGGGCGGCGGAGGTGGGTGCCGGGGAGGCCGCGAGCAGCAGCCCGACCAGCCCCAGCAGCAGCGGAACGTGGCGCTTCATGGCGGTGGTGATCCTTCCGGGAGCGGTGTCCGGGAACAGGGGTATGGATCAGTGCGACGAGCCAGAGCGACGGATCAGTGCCGCGACACCATGTCGTTGACGCAGCGGAGCACCGGACGGGTGGTCAGCGCCGTCGGGTCCAGCGGTGCCCCGGACCGTACGGTGAAGGTGGTCGACTCCCCCGGCAACAGCGTGACGAGCGCCTCGTCGACCTCCGCCGCCGGATCGAGCCGGTCCGGGGCGAGCACCAGGTCGCGCAGGATCGTCCGGGCGGTCACCCGGACGCGTACCCCCTCCGGCGACGGCTCGACCGTGGCGTCGTACTCGGCCGGCGGATAGGCCAGCTCGTGATCCTCGGCGAAGAACCAGAAGCTCCGCTCACCGTCCCCACCGGGATCGGCGACCAGCAATTCGGCGCGCGGGTCCTCCGGGCCGGCGACGTCCGCCGGCAACGGCCAGGTGATTTCCGAGTACGGCGGTACGGCCAACTCGACCGACGACTTGCTCCTCGGCTCGCCGGCCAGGGTCACCCGGGTCACGTCGACCCGACCGGTCCACGGTGCACCCCCGTCGTTCACCGCGATCAGTGCCAGCCCGCCCTGCCTCGGCTGGATCGTCAACAGCCGGTCGGCGTACGCGCGACGCAACGCGTACCAGAGGGGTTTGCGGCGGCCGTCCCCGTCGACGGCGGCCCACGAGGTGACCGGCCAGCAGTCGTTGAGCTGCCAGACGACGCTGCCCATGCAGATCGGCCGGTACGACCGCAGGTGCTCCACCCCGACGCTCATCGCCCGGGCCTGGTTGAGCTGGGTCAGGTAGTGCCAGTCGTCGAAGTCGCGCGGTGCCGGCAGGTGCGCCGCCAGCCCTCGGGCCAGTTTGAGCCGGCCGTCGCCGGCCTTCTGCCGGTGCGCCATCGCGGCCGAGTCCTCGGCCAGCCCGCCCGGGTCGGAGATGGCCCGGCGCAGCGTGGCGTAGCTGGCCGGCCCCTGCCAGCCGAACTCGGCGACGAACCGGGGCAGGTGGTCCCGGTAGTGCGCGTAGTCGAGCTGGTTCCAGACCGTCCAGATGTGCATGCTGCCGTGTGCCGGGTCGTTCGGGTGGATCTCCGGCCGTCCCGACCACGGGCTGCCCGGCCAGTACGGTCGACTCGGGTCCAGTTCGGCGAGCAGGCCGGGCAGCAGCTCGAAGTAGTAGCCGGCACCCCAGCTGCGGTCGGCCAACTCCTCCTGCCAGCCCCAGTCGTGCCAGCCCCAGATGTTCTCGTTGTTGCCGAACCAGAGCACCAGACTGGGATGGCTGGCCAGCCGGACGATCTGCTCGGCCGCCTCGGCGCGTACCTCGGTGCGGAACGGCTCCTCCTCCGGATAGGCGGCACAGGAGAAGAGGAAGTCCTGCCCGACCAGCAGTCCCAGCTCGTCGGCGAGGTCGTAGAAGTCCTCGGACTCGTACCGGCCGCCGCCCCAGATCCGCAGGAAGTTGACGTTTGCGTCAGACGCCTGGCGGAGGCGTTCGGCGTAGCGCTGCCGGGTGACCTGGTGCGGGAAGCAGTCGTCCGGGATCCAGTTGACGCCCCGGGCGAAGACCGGCAGGTCGTTGACGACGAGTGTGAACGCCGAGCCGTGCTCGTCGGTGGCGGTGTCGAGGCGTACCGAGCGGAAGCCGATGTTCCGTTGCCAGCCGTCCAGCTCCTGCTCCCCTGAGTGCAGGGTGACGGTCAGCGGATAGCGCGGCTGGTCGCCGTACCCCCGGGGCCACCACAGCTCGGGGTCGGCGACGGTGACGGTCAGGTCGGCGCCGCGCTGCCCGCGTGCGAGTACCGTCTCGGCGACCTCGCCGGCCACGATGGCCCGCACGGTGAGCGGCTCGGCGGCGTCGCCCTCGTCGTCGGCCCGGTCGACCTCGACGCGTACCCCGACCCGCCCCTCGGTGCCGGCGACGGTGACCTGCGGGCGGACCTCGGCCAGCCGCGCGGTCCGCCAGGTGCGCAGCCCGATCTCCTGCCAGATCCCTGCGGTGACCAGCTCCGGGCCCCAGTCCCAGCCGAAGTTGCAGGCCATCTTGCGGATGAAGTTGAACGGCGTCGGGTACGCCTTCGGCCGGGTGCCGAGCCGCCGCTGCTCCGCCTCGGCATACCGGTACGCCGAGTCGAACCGCACCCGCAGCACGTTGTCGCCGACCCGCAGCACCGCGCGTACGTCGAAGGAGTAGCTGCGGTGCATGTTGGCGGTCCGGCCCAACTCGACGTCGTTGAGGGTGACCGTCGCCACCGTGTCGAGGCCGGCGCAGACCAGCTCGACCCGGTCGCCGCCCTCGCCGCCCTCGCCGCCCTCTCCGCTACCGTCCCATTGGAAGGTGGTCTGGTAGCACCAGTCGGTACGGCCGATCCAGCCCAGCGCGAGTTCGTGCTGGTCGAGGTAGGGATCCGGGATCAGTCCGGCGGCGAGCAGGTCGGTGTGCACACAGCCGGGCACGGTGGCCGGGACCGGGGCGGACGCGACCGCCTCCGGGACGTCCGGGTTGCCGATCGCGGTAAGCGACCAACCGTCGTGCAGGCTCTGCCAGGACGTCACGGGCACCTCATCTTGACCACGACCTCGGGGGCGCCGTCCCTGGTGGAAGGCGCCGTCGCCGCACCGGGAGACACAATCAGGACATCGAGAAATGTCGACTGAACCGGATAAGTAACGTCACCGTACGGGCGCCTCTCCGCCATGTCAACGGTCCCGGAAAGGGCCGGGAATGGCCGACAATCCGCAGGCCTGCACGGCCGGCCGGCACTGTCGGCAAGATTGCCGCATCGCTATGCTTAACCGGAAAAGTTCACTCCCGTGGCCCGCACGGGCTCTGCTGCGCCGTGCGGCAGCACGACGCAGTGTGCGGGTGACCGACCGGCCCGGCTGCGGATTCGGGTCGGCGCAGACGAAGGAGCGCCGGGTGAAGCGGCCGACGATCGCGGATGTGGCCCGCCGGGCCGGGGTTTCCAAGGGCGCCGTCTCCTACGCCCTGAACGGGCAGCCCGGCGTCTCGGACGCCACCCGGCAACGCATTCTCGCGATCGCCCAGGAGATCGGCTTCAACCCGAACAGCGCCGCCCGGGCCCTCTCCGGCGCCACCGCCAACGCGGTCGGGCTGGCGCTCTGCCGGCCGGCCCGCATCCTCGGCGTCGAGCCGTTCTTCATGGAGCTGATCAGTGGCGTCGAGGCGGAACTCTCCGCCCGGTCGTACGCGCTGACCCTCCAGGTGGTGGCGAGTCCGGAAGCCGAGATCGCGGTCTACCGGCGCTGGTGGGGCGAGCGGCGGGTCGACGGCGTACTCGTCTGCGACCTGCGGGTCGACGACCGCCGGCTGCCGGTGCTGACGGAGCTGGGCCTGCCGGCGGTGGTGATCGGCGGGCCGGGCGAGCGCGGCGGACCGGACTACGTCTGGTCGGACGAGTCGGCGGCCCTGACCGAGGTGCTCGAATACCTCGTCGCGCTCGGCCACCGCCAGATCGCCCGGATCGGCGGCCTGCCCGGGCTGCTGCACACCGAGATCCGCACCGAGGCGTTCGGCACCGCCTGCCGCCGGCTCGGCCTGGACCGCACCGTCACCGTCTCGTCCGACTACAGCGGCGAGGAGGGCGCACGGGCCACCCGACGCCTGCTCAGCTCCGCCGACCGACCGACCGCCATCGTGTACGACAACGACGTGATGGCGATCGCCGGCCTCTCGGTGGCCCAGGAGATGGGGCTGACCGTGCCGACCGACGTCTCCATCGTCGCCTGGGACGACTCGCCGCTCTGCCAGCTCGTGCACCCCTCGCTGACCGCGCTGCACCGGGACATCCCGGCGTACGGGGCGCACGCCGCCGGCCGGCTCCTCGCCGCCATCGCCGGGCAGCCCCTCGGCGACTTCCAGGACGAGACCGCGCACCTCATCCCGCGCGGCAGCACCGCACCACCCCGCCAGCCCTGAGCCGCGGGTCGGTGGGAATTGCGGCAAGGACGGGCCCTCGATGCTCGAGAACCCGCCCTCGACCTGCCGCTCTGTATACAGCTCCGGCCTTACACCGCTACCCCTCGGTCGCGGCGCGGTCGCTCGCGATGATGAGGTCGAGCAGGTCCTTGCCCAGCCCGGCCGGGACCCGGACACGTCCACCGCCGGTCGAGATCGCCTGCGGGCATGTCGCGTCGCCCAGCACCACGGTGATGTCGCCGAGGCCGATTCCGACCGAACCGGGCTTCTGCAGTGTGCATTCCTCACCGGCGGGCACGGGGTCGCGCAGGTCGGCGAGGGCTGTCCGGATCTGGGTCAGGGTCCTGGCATCCGTCGCGTTGACCATGCCGTTGCTGACGGGCCGGTCGGTGACGGCGTAGGCGATGCGGTCGGGCAACGCCAGGCCGCCGGAGGCGGGGGCCGCCGGGCCGGCGGGCCAGGTGACGCGCTTGAGTAGCTCCTCGCGATCGGCCTCGTCCCCGGAGATGAAGGCCGTCGTCGCCTCGATCGTCGTCGCCTCGATCTCGGTGAAGGCGCGGTAGGTCCACACAGACTTGAGCCTGTGCTCATCGACCTGCGCGACCTCAATCAGCTGCTTGTCCTTGAACCCCAGCCGGTTCGGGCTGACGGACTGAAGGACGCCCTTCTGCACGACAGCCATCCACGCCTGCCCTTCCGAGCTGCACTTGAAGGGTGTGCTCCCGGACCGACCAGACTTTGGCCGCAAGGCCTGGGAATCCCACCGCTCGGCGAGGTAGACGGTGCGCGGCGCGGCGGTGCAGGGGTCGAACGTCGTGACCTCACGCGTCCGCCAGCCCTCCGGCACGGCGACCGACAGACCGCCCAGGCTCACCTTGTTGCCGGGCGCCCCGGCGGCCTCGGGCCGGTCCGGGGCCGCCGTCCCGACGGGCAGGGCCACGACGGCCGCGACCACGGCGGCGACGGCGACGGCGACGGAGCCGGCAGTTCCCCAGGCCCGGCGGCGCACGCTGCGCTGCCCGAGGCTGACCAGCCGGGTGGCGGGATCGGTCTCGATCGGCGTCACGGAGCCGGCCGCGCGTTGGAGTAGTTCCCTGGCATGGATGTGATTCACGAGGTCTCCTTGGCGGATCCGACGAACAGGCCGCTGGCGCGCAACGTCGCCAGGGCACGGGACGTGCGGCTCTTGACCGTTCCCAGAGCAAGATTGAGGGTCTGCGCCACCTCGGCCTCGGAGGCGTCGGCCCAGAACCGCAACACGAGCACCACCCGCTGGTCGGCGGGTAGCCGGCGCAGAATGGCGAGCACCTGCACGCTCAGATCCGACTGATCCGCGAAACCAGGACCAGACGGCTCCGGCAACTCCTCGGTCGGTACCTCGCCGCGCCAGCGCCGCCGCTTGGCCCGCATCGCGGTCCGGACCATCACCTGCCGGACGTACGCCTCCGGTCGCCCGTCCGGGGCGCCCAACCGATGCCACGCCCGATAGGCCGCGATCAGACCCTCCTGGGCGAGATCCTCGCCCAGTCGGCCGTCACCGGTCAGCAGCGCGCCGAACCGAACGATTTCGCGGTACCGGCTGGTCACGAAGTCCTCATAGCCAGCGGGTCCCGCCTTGCGAAGCAACCCCATGCCTACTTAATGGGTCTGGACCCGCCAGAAGGTTCCCCTTGCCTGGCCGCTGGCGTCCCGCTGGTGGGACACGCACCGCGTCGGGTGCGCCGCCGGCCGCCGACGGCGGACCGATAGCATCGGCGGCAAGGCGGAGACCAGCCAGGAGGACGACCACCGTGCACGTACCACCGATTCCCAGCCTGACCACCGCCGATCCGGAGTTGGCAGGCCTAATCGAGTCCGAGGCGACCCGGCAGCACGACAAGCTGCGGATGATCGCCTCCGAGAACTACGTCTCGACCGCCGTACTCGAGGCCAGCGGCACGGTGCTGACCAACAAATACTCCGAGGGCTACCCCGGTCGCCGCTACTACGAGGGTCAGCAGTTCGTCGACCCGATCGAGACGCTCGCGGTGACCCGGGCCCGGGAACTCTTCGGGGTCGAGCACGCCAACGTGCAGCCGTACTCCGGCTCGCCGGCCAACCTCGCCGTCTACCTGGCGTTCCTCTCCCCCGGCGACACGGTGCTCGGGATGGCGCTGCCGATGGGCGGCCACCTCACGCACGGCTGGTCGGTCTCGGCCACCGGCAAGTGGTTCAACCCGGTCCGGTACGGCGTCTCCGCCGAGACCGGCCGGATCGACCTCGACGAGGTACGCGACCTGGCCCGCCGGGAACGCCCCAAGCTGATCTTCTGCGGCGGTACCGCCGTGCCCCGCACCATCGACTTCGCCGGCTTCGCCGAGATCGCCCGCGAGGTCGGCGCGGTGCTGGTCGCCGACATCGCGCACATCGCCGGTCTGGTCGCCGGTGGCGCCCATCCGTCGCCGGTCGGGCACGCCGACGTGATCACCACCACCACGCACAAGACGCTGCGCGGCCCGCGCGGCGCCATGATCATGACGACCGCCGAGCACGCCGCCGCGGTCGACAAGGCCGTCTTCCCCGGCCTGCAGGGCGGCCCGCACAACCACACCACCGCCGGCATCGCGGTCGCGCTGCGGGAGGCCGGCACCGAGGAGTTCCGCCGGTACGCCCACCAGGTCGTCGCGAACGCCAAGGCACTGGCGGCGGCACTGGTCGAGCGGGGCTTCACGCTCTCCTCCGGCGGCACCGACAACCACCTGATCCTCGCCGACCTGACCGGCAAGGGCATCGCCGGCAAGCCGGCCGCGCAGGCGCTGGACCGGGCCGGCATCGAACTCAACTACAACACGGTGCCGTACGACCCGCGCAAGCCGTTCGACCCCTCCGGCATCCGGCTCGGCACACCCGCGCTCACCACCCGGGGACTGACCGAGGAGCAGATGCCGCAGGTCGCCGCCTGGATGGACGAGGCGGTCAGCGCGGCGATCAAGGACGACGAGGCCACCCTCGACCGGATCGCCGGCGAGGTGCGGGACCTGCTGGCGGCGTACCCGATGCCTGGTTACGCGGCCGGCTGACCGGCTCGGTCGGTAACGTCGCCGGCTGCCGCGTGCTCGGTCGGCCGAGCACGCGGGAGCCGGTCAGCGGGACGGGCTCGGGAACTCCTCAAGGTACGCCTCGACCCGCTCGGCCGGAGCGGGTCGGGACAGGGCGTACCCCTGGCCGAGCTTGCAGCCCGCCCGCCGGGCCTGTTCGACCTGCCCCGGCGACTCCAGGCCCTCGGCGATGATCTCCAGGCCGAACCTCTTCCCGAGACTGACCAGTACGTCGATGAAGGGCTTGCTCTCGCCGTCCCGGGTGCCGCCCTCGGTGACCAGGGTCCGGTCGACCTTGAGGAAGTCGACCGGCAGCCGGCGAAGCTGGGCCAGTGACGCCTGCCCGCTGCCGAAGTCGTCCAACGCGGTCCGTACCCCGAGCGCCCGCACCCCGGCGAGCTGGGTCACCACCGCCGGCACCTCCACCCCGCCCCGGGGTTCGGCGATCTCCAGCACCAGCCGGTCCGGCTCGACCCGGTGCTCGGCCAACGAGGTGCCCACCCAGCGTACGAAGTCCGGGGCGATCAGCTCCCGGGACGAGATGTTCACCGACATCCAGAGTCGTCGGGACCGCTGCGACCAGGCAGCCAACTGCCGGCAGGCGGTGTCCAGCACCCAGCGGCCCAGCTCCTCGACCAGCATCAGGTCTTCGGCCACCGGCAGGAACTCGGCCGGCAGCACGGTGCCGAGCACCGGGTTTCGCCAGCGCAGCAGCGCCTCGGTCCCGACCGGCTGCTGGTCGTCGAGGTCGAGTACCGGCTGGTAGACCAGATCCAGCTCGCCCCGTTGCAGCGCGCCGGGCAGCTCGCGCTCCAGGTCGAGCCGCCGGGTGAACTGCTCCTCCAGCTCGTCGTCGTACCACTCGACGCGGTTGCGGCCGAGCTGCCGGGCCCGCAACCGGGCCAGATCCGCCCGCCGGAGTACGTCGTCGACACCGTCCCCGCCGGAGAGGTCGGCCAGGCCGATGCTGGTGCCGAGGTGCAGCACCGCACCGGGCATCTGGTACGGCTCGGTGAGCGCGGTCAGCAGCCGGGTCGCCATCGCGTATGCCAGCACCGGCCGGTCCACGGTCACCACCGCGAACTCGTCCCCGCCCAGCCGGGCGACCACGTCGGCAGCACCGACCCCGGTCTTGAGCCGCCTGCCCGCCTCGGCGAGTACGGCGTCACCCATCTGCCGACCGTGCGAGTCGTTGATCCCGGACATGCCGTGCAGGTCGATCACCAGCAGCGCGCCGCTGCGGCCGGGTACCGCCCGCTGGGTGACTATCGTCCGCATCAGTTCCCGGCGGTTGGCCAGCCCGGTGAGTTCGTCGGTGAAGGCCAACTCGTTGAGCTTGCGTTCCAGCCGCTGCCGTTCGCTGACGTCCCGGACGTGCACCACCAGCGCCGCCACCTCGGGCACCGCCCGCTGGTCGCTGACGGTCGACTCGGTGTCCCGCCAGGCGCCGTGCCCGTCGCGCAGCCGGGCGGTCACCAGTTGCGGGCGGCCGGTCGGCACGTCACGCCCGGCGAGCACGTCGGTGAGTACCCGGGTGACGTCGGCGGCGTCGTCCGGATGCATCAGGTTCGGGAACGCCCGCCCCAGCACGTCGGCGTCGGCGAGCCCGAAGAGCCGGGCAGCCGTCGGCGACTGCCAGCGGATGAGCAGGTCCTCGCCGACGACCATCGTCAGGTCGTTGGCCCCGGAGACCAGTGAGCGAAAGTGCGCCTCCTGCTCCGCCAGCCGCCTGGCGTACCGGCGGATGTCCAGCATCACCAGCACCTCCCGGACGACAAGGGTCGGGATCACGGCCAGGCCCAGCAGGATCGAGGTGGCGTCGAAGTGGCCGACGGTGGCCAGGTGCCAGAGTGCGGAGAGCGTCGCCAGGATCGCCGGGATTGTCAGCAGCGGATAGGCGGTCAGGGTGGCCTGCGGCTCGATCGGCGCCCCGTTCGGCTGGGCCACCGGGTTGGCCCGGCGGGCACCGGCGGCGATCAGCGCCGGGCCGGCGACCAGCAGGATGGCGACCAGCGGCAGCATGGTCACCGGTGCGCCGTAGGCGATCAGCGCCGCGATCAGCGAGTGCCCGAAGACCGCGAGTCCGGCGCCGATGCCGCAGAACGTGGCGGAGCGGCGGTGCTCGTACGCCCGCAGGGTGGTGATGGTGACCACCGGCAGGCCGACGACGGTGAAGAGCGCCGCGACCATGGCCAGCGGCGGCAGCGCGCGGGTCGGGATCACCCAGGCGGAGAAGGCGAGACTGATGCCGAGGCTCAGCCCGTCGAAGGCACGACGCAGCCGTACCGGCACCGTGCTCGCGGCGCCCGGCAGCATCCGCATGCCGAACAGGTAGAGGGCGAACGCCAGCACCAGCCCGCCGAGTGCCACCGCCGCCCTGTCGCCGGCCGGCGACAGGAAGAGGACGAGCGTGGAGAGCGCGCTGGCCACCATGCCGAAGCCGAGGAATCCGGCGCCCCGGCACGGGCCGAAGCCGGTACCGCCCCGGTGGAGCATGATCGCCAGGTGGACCAGCCGGGCGGCGGCCACGGCGGCGACCATGCCGACGGCTCCCGCGACGGCGGCGTAGGGCGGCAGCGCGCCGGCGTGAGCGGCAAGCAGGATGGCTACGGCGAGAACCGGGGCACCGCTCTCGGTGACCTGGACGACCAGCCGGCGGGCTCGGCCGTCCGCGATGTGCGCCACGAACATGGCGGGATGCCTTCGCAGAGGGGGCACGGACGTGGTGCAGGTCAGGTCCGGTCCGACCGAACGGCCGAAACCAGTCCTATCAACCCCCAACGATCGGCAGGGGGCGTGGTTACGTATCGAACCCTTTCCGACCTTCCGGTGCGGTTCCGTCCGGTCGCGGATGTAGGCCGGAACGGGTACGCCGGGTTGCCAGGTCGAAGAGGGTCGATGGTAGGGGTCTCCCACTCCGGGTCGCTCGGGAAATCTTGCCTCAGCCGGTCCCGCCCGCTCCACCCCGGCCCGGCCGACGGTTCCGGCCACCCGGCCGACCCCACTCAACCCGCCCGGCCGAGGCCAACGGCCGACCCGCCGGACCGGGGTGCGAAAATCGCCGGGTGGGTAAGACCGGCACAGTCCGCTTCCGGCACAGCCAGGCGATCTGGGTGGCAGCGCTGATCGCGTTCCTCGGCACCCTGCCGCTGGCCAGCTCTCGCTGGTATCTGCTCCCGCTGCTGCTGGTGCCGCTGGCGGTGGGCGTCTGGGCCTGGCGGGCCGGCACCGACGCCGACCGTGCAGGGGTGCGGATCCGGGCCCTGCTGGGCCAGCGCAGCATCGCCTGGTCCGAGATCGTGGAACTGGCCGCCGACCCGCGCGGCCAGGCGGTGGTACGGCTCCGGGACGGCCGGACGACGGCCCTGCCCGCGGTACGCGCCGAGGACCTGCCCGGCCTGGTCGCCGCCAGCGGCCAGCAGCTCGGCGAGCCCCGCCCCACCCCGGACCAGCCGCCCGCCGACTGACTCCCCCGGCTCAGGGCTCCCGACCCGGCTCAGTACCCGTCGACGACTCCCCGGCTCAGCACCGTTGACGACCCGGCTCAGTACCCGTCGACGACCTCGTTGATCAGCGGGGTGCCGGCCACGAACCGGCGCAACTGCTCGCCGGCCAGCCGGTAGCCCCTGGGCAGCAGCCCGCGTACCGAGCCGCCGACGTGCGGGGTGAGCAGCACGTTGGGCATGTCCCAGAGCGGGTGCCCGGACGGCAGCGGCTCGGGCTCGGTGACGTCGAGCGCGGCCGAGATGCGACCGGTTTCCAGTTCGGCGACCAGTGCGTCGGTGTCGACCACCGGCCCACGGGCGGCGTTGACCAGCAGGGCACCGTCCGGCATCGCGGCGAGGAACCGGGCGTCGACCAGGCCCCGGGTGGCCTCGGTGAGCGGCACCAGCAGCACCACCACGTCCGCCTCGGGCAGCAGCGTCGGCAGGTCGTCGACGCCGTACACCTCCTCGGCGGGACGGGCGGTCCGGGCGACCATGGTCAGGCTCACCTCGAACGGCTCCAGCCGGGCCCGGGTGGCCGCCCCGATCGAACCCGCGCCGACGACGAGTACCCGCTTGCCGGCCAGTTCGTCGGTCGGGTTGACCCGGTCGTACGACCACTCGTGGCGGGCCTGGGCGCGGGCGAAGACCGGGAACGACCGCAGGTACGACAGGATCGCCGCGACCACCCACTCGGCGGTGGACGAGTCGTGCACCCCGCGCGCGTCGCAGAGGGTGACGTGCTCGGGCAGGCGGCCGGCCCAGGTGTCCGCCCCGGCCGAGAGCAACTGCACCACCCGCAGGTCGGGCAGCTTGGCCGCGATCGGCACCGCGGCGGCCTGGGCGAGGAACGGCGGCACCCAGAACCGGACCCCGGCCGGATCCGAGGGGAGCCGGTCCGGTGCCGGGGCGATCTCCACGGTGACGCCGTCCGGGATCTCGCCGAGCAGTTCCAGACCTCTGGGATGGGGGATCCACACCTTCACGGGGCCCGACGATAGTCCCCGGCTGCCGGGCGCCGGCGGTCGCCCTCGCCACCGGCGGCCGGCAAAGCGCCTGGCCGGGCCCTGTCGAACCGTGCCACTGCGCGGCGCCGCGCCAGTACCGGCCGGTCTCAGCGCAGCGGCAGGCCGACCGGCCCGGCCGGCTGGTAGACGTGGTGTCCGGCCACGGTGCTGACGGTGAACGGCAGGCCGCGCTCGCCCAGGTGTGCCCGGACAGCGGTGTCCAGCGCGGACCGCTCGGCGAGCACGAACGCCGGCCGGTCCGCGTCGGCGACGAGCCCCGGATAGCGGGGATGACGGTCCCAGCCGGGCCGCAGGTCGGCGCCGAGCACGCCGCAGACGATCCGTTCCCGGCTGAGGAAGATGACGTCGTAGCAGGTCCAGTAGTCGGTGTAGAACCGGTGCACGCCCAGCCGGTCGAGCCCGGCGACCAGGTCCCGGCGCTGGGCGGTCCTCCCGGCCAGTTCCGGGGCGGCCGCGACCAGGGCGGCGCTGGCCAGCAACATGCTGACGGCGAGTCCGGCGAGCGGGGCCGCCGCCGCCAGCCGTGCCGCCGCCGCCAGCCGGGGACGGCTTGGGATCGGGTTGCCGGGCGGCCGGGCCAGCACCGACCAGAGCGGCCAGATCACGGCCGGAGTCGAGATCAGCAGTGCCGAGAGGTAGCGGGCGCTCTCCACCGGAGTCGACGCGGCGGCGCCGCTGGTGGCGTACGCCAGCAGGGTCAGCGCCGCACCGGCGAGCAGGGCGAGTCGACCGGCCTGCCGGACCCGCTCCGCCGTGCCGGGGCCGGCGGGCCGGTCGCGATCCGGCCGGTCGGTGGCGCCGCGCAACGCCCGCCAGGCCAGCCAGGCGGCGACGGCCAGCAGCACCGGGTAGCCGACTCCCCAGCCGAACTGCCAGGGCGCGCACCGGCCGGGCGGGCAGAGTCCGGTACCCATCGGCACTCCGAACAGGACGCCGCCGTGCAGCCGCTCCGGCCAGGAACCGGTGCCGCCGCCGAGCGAGGCGTAGACGGCCAGCGAGCGGTTTCCGGGCGCGGCGGTCAGGTTGTGCGCCACGATCGGGACGAGTCCGACCGCCAGCCCGGCACCGAGTGCCAGCCCGGCCCGGCCGGCCAGCGCCCGCCAGCGGAATCCGAGCAGCACCGCGGCTGCCGCGCCGACGTACGGCAGGATCAGCCAGTCGTCCCAGAGGGTGAGCCCGGCGACCAGCCCGAAGCCCGCGTACGCCGGGGCGGGTCGGCGGAACGCGCCGAGGCCCAGGTTGACCGCCAGCAGGACGAGCAGGGCGCCGGCCGGGTTCATCTCCGGATAGCCACCGCCCGCGATGAGCTGGTTCTTCACGATCCGGTCCGAGCCGAGGGCGAGCAGACCGACGGTGACCGTCGCCAGCCAGGGGGTGTAGAGCCGGCGGGTGAGCTGCCACATCAGCGCCAGGAAGGCGGCGTAGAGCAGCAGGTTGGGCAGCCGTAGCAGCAGGGTCGACGAGCCGAGCAGCGCGAAGAGCGGCGCGGCGAGATAGGACTCCAGGGCACCCATGTAGTACTGGCCGTAGAAGAAGAGCGGAAACTCCCGCCCCTGCGCGATGTGCCGGGCCACCAGTCCGGTGACCGCCTCGTCGCTGTTGCCCGGTGGTACGTCGCCGAGCAGCAGCACCAACCGGTAGCCGACCCCGAGCACGCCGAGTACGGCGGCGACGCCCCCGGGAGTGGGCCGACGCCGGGCCGGCCGGGATGGCGCACCGGTCAGCTCCGGCGAGGTGGCGAGCGCCATGCCGGGGAGTCTCGCACGACCGGACCGGTGAATCGCCCGGCGACATGCCCGATTGGTCTCCTAAGCGCCGTTCATCGTCACGACGCTCCGGGAACCTGCCCCGGGCGGCGCGACTCGTCCCGCTGACGGGCGCCGATCCCGGCGTCCGGGCGGGGCGACCTGCCGGCCCGACCACGCCGGCCGGCGCCGGCGAGCAGCGACGACTCCGGAAGATCGGTGGAATGATCGAGCGACCCGACGGCACGCGGTGGGATCGGACTACGCTGGGCCGGGTGAGCGCTCGCCCGTACCCCAGACCCAGCCGTCGACGCGCGGCGGTCGCGCTCTGTGCGGCGGCCGTGCTCCTCACCAGTGGTTGTGCCTTCGGCGAGCCGGAACCGGATCCGGCCGGCGAACCGCCGAGGTTTCCCACCCCCTCCGTCTCGCCCAGCCAGACCGGGGCCGGTCAGCAGGTCGCGGCGACGGTACTGGCCACGGGGTTGCAGATCCCGTGGGGGATCGCGTTCCTGCCCGACGGCGGCGCGCTGGTGACCGAGCGGGACACTGCCAAGATCCTGAAGGTCGGGCCGGAGTCCGACACGAAGGGCCTCAAGGTCAGCACCGTGCAGACCCTCGACGAGGTCGACGCGGCCGGCGAGGGCGGCCTGCTCGGGATCGCCGTCTCCCCGGCCTACCAGCGGGACAAAACGGTCTTCGTCTACTACTCGACATCCGAGGACAACCGGATCGCCAAGCTGACCCTGGGCGCCCGGCCGACGCCTATCGTCACCGGCATCCCGCTCTCCGGCATCCACAACGGCGGGCGGCTCGGCTTCGGCCCGGACGGATTCCTCTACGCCACCACCGGGGATGCCTCGGAACGCGGCCTCTCCCAGGACCTCAAGAGCCTCGGTGGCAAGATCCTCCGGATGACCCCGGCCGGCAAGCCGGCCCCGGGCAACCCGTTCCCGAACTCCCTGGTCTGGTCCTACGGGCACCGCAACGTGCAGGGCATCGCCTGGGACGCCGACAAGCGGCTCTACGCCACCGAGTTCGGGCAGAACCAGTGGGACGAGGTCAACCTGATCACCCCGGGCAAGAACTACGGCTGGCCCGAGGTCGAGGGGCGGGGCGGAAACGGCGCCGATGCCGAGAAGTACGTCGATCCGCTCGTCACCTGGAGCACCGCCGAGGCGTCCTGTTCCGGGGCGGCGATGATCGAACGCGTCTTCGTGGCCGCCTGCCTGCGGGGCGAACGGCTCTGGCTCGTGGAACTCACCGCGAAAGGCACCGTACTGGGCCAGCCCCGTCCGCTGCTCGTCGGCGAGTACGGCCGGCTCCGCGCCGCGGCCGCCGCGCCTGACGGCTCGTTGTGGATCTCCACGTCCAACCACGACGGCAAGCGCGACCCCGCCCCGGAGGACGACCGGATCTTCCGGCTGGTCTTCTCCGGCGGAGCGGCCGGCCGGAGCTGACCCCTTCCGCCGGGCGGGCGGGGAATCCTTCCGGCGGGCGGACGCGGCTGGTGAGTTGGCTCATACCCGCGGTGGAAATGGCCCGGCACCTGCGGCGGGTTTCGAAGATGTCGCTATGGGCAGGTGATGATGGAGCATGGACAGGCGGAGGAATGACACCCGGGCCGCCGGCGGCACGATGCCGCCGGCGGCTCGGCGTGTGCTGGGCTGGTCGCGTACCGCCGTACGGGGCTGCCGCACCGTCCTGACCTCGAAACCGAGCCGTCGGGCCGGAGTTGCCCTGTCGATCATCGGCGTCACGGTGGTCGGGATCGTCGTCGGCGCCCTGCTCGGTGGACGGATGCAGACCGACATCGGGCCGTTCCGGGCGGAAATGGCGATCACCCCCTCGGTAGAGGGCGGCACCACCGTCACCATCCCGCCGCTCGGCGCACTCCAGCTCAGCAGCCACGCCGGCCCCGCGCACCTCTCCGTCCGGCTCGGCTCGCTCGACCAGCGCCGCACCGAGGCACTCATCGACGATCCGGCAAGCATCAGCCGGGCCAGCCAGTCCGCCGTCGGCGACGTGACGAACGGGGTGATCCGGGTCGGGATCCGCACCGTCGCGGTCTCCGTACTGGCCAGCATGATCCTGGCGGCGCTGGTCTTCCGGCGTACCCGCCGGGTTGCCTGGGCCGGCGGGCTGGCGCTGGTGATCACCGGTGGCAGCCTCGGCATCGCCGCGCTTACCTTCCGGCCGGACTCGATCGAGGAGCCGCGTTACGAGGGGTTGCTGGTCAACGCCCCGGCGATCGTCGGCGACGCCCGGCGGATCGCCAACGACTACGGCCGGTACGCCGACCAGCTCCAGCGGATGGTCGGCAACGTCAGCCAGCTCTACACCACCGTCTCCACCCTGCCGGTCTTCGACCAGGAGCAGGGCACCGTACGGGTGCTGCACGTCTCGGACCTGCACCTGAACCCGACCGCCTGGCAGGTGGTCCGGACCGTTGTCGAACAGTTCAAGATCGACGTGGTGATCGACACCGGCGACATGACCGACTGGGGCAGCGAGCCGGAGGCGTCCTTCGTCGGCTCCATCGGCCTGCTGAAGGTCCCGTACCTCTTCATCCGCGGCAACCACGACTCGCCGGCCACCGCCGCCGCCGTCGGCCGGCAGCCGAACGCGATCGTGCTGGACAACTCGATAGTCGACGTCGCCGGGTTGCGGATCGCCGGCATCGGGGACCCCCGGTTCACCCCGGACAAGGAGACCTCACCGGCCGGCTCCGGCGCCCTGCCACAGACCGTCGACCAGGTCGCCGGGGCCGGGGCACGGCTCGCCTCGACGATCCGGGCCGCGGGCGAGCCGGTCGACATCGCCCTGGTGCACGACCCGGCGTCGGCCGACGCGCTCTCCGGCGTCGTACCGCTGGTGCTGGCCGGGCACACCCACAACCGCGAGGTACGCGAGCTGCCGCAGGTGCCGGACGCGATGCCGACCCAGCTACAGGTGCAGGGTTCCACCGGCGGGGCGGGGCTGCGCGGCCTGGAGGGGGACAAGCCGACCCCGCTGGCGATGTCGGTGCTCTACTTCAACGAGCAGCGGGCGCTCCAGGCGTACGACGACATCCTGCTCGGCGGCACCGGTGAGGCGCAGGTCAACCTGGAACGGCACGTCGTGCGGGAGCCGGAGCCGCCGATACCGGCCACCCCGACCCCCGGTACGCCAACTCCGACGTCTCCCGGCGCGCCGACCCCGGCCAGCCCGACCCCCACCGGCTGACCTCGCCCGCCCAGGGTGTAAGGAAGGGCCCCCGCTACAACAGAAAACGATAAGCGGGGGCCCTTCCTTACACCTCAGCCCTCGACGCCGAGCCGGGACAGGATCAGCGAGCGGACGGTCTTGGCGTCCGCTCCCCGGGTGCTCTTCATGACGGCACCGACCAGAGCACCGGCCGCCGCCACCTTGCCGTCGCGCACCTTCGCCGCGATCTCCGGGTTGGCCGCGATCGCCTCGTCCACGGCGGCGGTCAGCGCACCGGTGTCGGAGACCACCTCCAGGCCCCGGGCGGTCATGATCTCGCTCGGCGAGCCCTCGCCGGCCACCACACCCTCCAGCACGGTACGGGCCAGCTTGTCGTTGAGCTTCCCCGCGTCGACCAGCTTCTGCAGCTCGGCGACCTGGGCCGGGGTGGCGCCGACGGCGGCCAGCTCGACACCGGCCTCGTTGGCCCGCCGGGACAGCTCGCCGAGCCACCACTTCCGGGCACCCGCCGGGGTGGTGCCGGCGGCCACGGTCTGCTCGATCAGCTCGACCGCACCGGCGTTCAGCACCGACTGCATGTCGTGGTCGTTGAGCCCCCACTCCTGCTGCAACCGTCGCCGGTGCACCCGGGGCAGCTCCGGAAGGCCCGCCTTCAGCTCGGCGACCCAGGCCGAATCCGGGGCCAGCGGCACCAGGTCCGGCTCGGGGAAGTAGCGGTAGTCGGTGGCGGTCTCCTTGGACCGGCCCGGCGTGGTGTCGCCGGTGTCCTCGTGGAAGTGCCGGGTCTCCTGCACGATCCGGCCACCCGAGTCGAGTACGGCCGCCTGGCGCAACATCTCCGAACGGACCGCCCGCTCGACCGAGCGCAGCGAGTTGACGTTCTTGGTCTCGGTCCGGGTGCCCCACTCGGCGGAGCCGGCCGGCGACAGCGACGTGTTCACGTCGCAGCGCAGCGAGCCCTCCTCCATCCGGACGTCGGAGACGCCGAGCGAGCGGATCACGTCCCGCAGCTCGGTGACGTACGCCCGGGCCACGATCGGGGCCTTGGCGCCGGTACCCGGGATCGGCTTGGTGACGATCTCGACCAGCGGGATGCCGGCCCGGTTGTAGTCGACAAGCGACTCGGTCGCGCCGTGGATCCGCCCGGTGGCACCGCCGACGTGCAGCGTCTTGCCGGTGTCCTCCTCCAGGTGCACCCGCTCGATGCCGACCCGGAACAGCTCGGGCTCACCGCTCTCGCCGACGATCTCCACATCGAGCCAGCCGTCCACGCAGAGCGGCTCGTCGTACTGGCTGATCTGGTAGTTCTTCGGCATGTCCGGGTAGAAGTAGTTCTTCCGGGCGAACCGGCTCCACGGCGCGATCGAGCAGTTCAGCGCGAGCCCGATCCGGATCGTCGCCTCGATCGCGGCCTTGTTCGCCACCGGCAGCGAGCCGGGCAGCCCGAGGCAGACCGGGCAGACCCGGGTGTTCGGCTCGCCGCCGAAGTCGGTCGGGCAACCGCAGAACATCTTGGTCTTCGTGCCCAGTTCGACGTGGGTCTCCAGGCCGATCACCGGGGCGTAGCGCTCGACGACGTCGTCGTACGAGGGCAGGACGGTCGTGCTCATCAAGACTCCAGCTCTCGGGCGGCAGCCGGCCCCCCGGCGGCATCCGGACAGAACCCTGCAAGCCTAATCGTTGCCCCGACCCGGGCTCGCCCGGGTTTCGCCGCCGGTCCCGGAAACAGCGATCAGGGATCAGGGATCAGGGCCTACGCACGGCCACCAGGTATCCGTCGATCGTCGTGCTGTCGAAGTGCTCCGCCCCGATCAGCCGGACCGGTATCCGGACGGTCCGACTCCTGGTGCCGAACGGGAAGGCGTCGTCGGAACTGTGGAAAATCAGATGCTCCTTCTCGACGCGCAGCACCAGGACGTCGATCCGGTCGTACGGGTTGTCCGCCGTCCGGTCGGCGAACTCGGCCGGGCCGCCCGCCCGGGCCGCCTCGTCCAGGAAGTCCAGCCGGTCGTGATAGCGGGCGGTCGGATGGGAGTAGTTGGCGGTCCACTGCACGAACCCGTAGTAGGGGTAGAAGGCGAAGAGGTTCGCCCGGTCCGAGAGCACGACCGGATGCCCGGAGCCCTGGTACCGCTCGGAGATCGCCGCGTGCACCGCCTCCGCCGCCGGCAGTTTCGGCTTCGCCTCCTCGTCGTGGAAGCCGGGCAGCCGGCCGTCCGGAAACGTCTCGTTGTGCGCCACCCGGATGCGGTCGTCGTCGACCACCGTGGTGACGAACCGGTCGGTGGCGAATACCGCGAGCAGCACGCCGCCGAGGGCCACCACCCGCCAGAACTGCCCGGTGGACACGGCCGCGGCCGGCAGCCGGTCGACTGCGTACCGGGCCAGCCTGACCAGCCCCAACGCCGCTCCGGCCAGCAGCACCACCGGGACCAGTGCCTTCATCCGGAACGACATCAGCGGCATGTCGACGGCGGTGAAGAGCCAGCCCAGCGCGTGCCAGACATAGAGGGAGACGAGGATGATCAGCAGGGACCGGGACAGCGCCTCCCGGAGCGTCACGACCAGGAATCCGAGGCCGAAGAGACACAGCGCGCCGAGCACCGAGGGCGAGAGCATCGGCAGGGCCAGGTCGCCGGAGTTCAGGGTGATCCACCGGTTGTTCAGCGACTCGAACTGCGTGGCGGTCAGGAAGTTCCAGGCCAGCGGCGCCCAGTACGGCGCGGCTCCGGCCGCTGCGATGCCCAGCACCCCGAGGCCCCGCCCGGCGACCCGCCAACTGAACTCCCCGCGCCACCGCTGCACCGCCAGGAACAGGGCGAACACGATGACGAAGCCGAAAAAGTAGTAGTAGTAGACGCAGAACAGCAGCGCACCGATCAGGCCGAGTACGACCGGGTGCCGGGGCCGCAGGCCGGGTCGGGTCAGCCCGTGCACCGCCTCCAGCCACCACGGCACGATAGCGACCAGGACCAGCCAGCCGTACGACTCGTACAGCTCGGGGGCGACCAGCGGCACGGCGGAGATGAGCGCCGCGACCCGCAGCGGCACCAGGCGGCGCCAGAGCAGGTACGAGATGAGCGGTGTGAGGAAAGCGGTCGCGATCAGGCCGTACTTGAGCATCTTCCACGGCGCCACCCCGGCCAGGTCGGCGGCCCGGCCGAGCAGCCAGAAGAAGCCGGGCGCGTAGTAGGCCGGCAGGTCCCGGTAGGTGTAGTCGGCGAGCTGCCACGAGTCGGCGAACCGGGTGACGATCGCGGTCCGGAACGTCTGGTCACCCTGCAACCCGTTGGCGTCGAACGGGGTGCCGTGCAACGCGGTCATCAGCGTCAACGCGGCGAGGCCGCCGAAGAGCGCCGGCAGCAGGTCGGCGTCCCAGCTCTGGCCCCGCCGCCGGGCCCACCAGACGGCGAGCACGGCGAGAGCGGCGACGACAAGCGCGGCGGTGTGCAGTCCGTACTCGGTACGCCCGGACCGAGGGCTGACCCCGGCCCGTACCGCCATGGCGTGGATGGCCAGCACCACCAGTCCGGCGGCACCGGCGAAGAGCAGTGGTCGGAGCGCCGACAGGCCGCGCCGGACGAACCCGGCGGCCGGAGAGGTTCGGGGAGGTTCCGGTCGCGTCGCCGATCGTTCGGGTGTGCGGGTGGGCTGTTCCTGAGTGGCGACACCGTGCTCCACGTATCCCGCCAATCTCCCCTGTGGATGTGACCGGATGCAGGCTAGCCGAATCCGGCGGCCGCTACGGTTCCGCTGTTCCACCGATGCCCGTCGATCGAACGGCTACCCGACCTGCTCCGGCCGGCCGGGTTCAACCTGGCGGTTCGGCCGGGGTGCCGGGGCGGACCAGGCCGGTCTCGTACGCCACGATCACCAACTGGACCCGGTCCCGGACGCCGAGCTTGGCGATCGCCCGGCTGATGTGGGTCTTGGCGGTCAGCGGGCTGATGAAGAGGCGCCCGGCGATCTGCTCGTTGGACAGCCCGGTGGCGACCAGCCGGAGCACCTCGCGCTCCCGTTCGGTGAGCACCGCCAGCCGTGCCTCGGTGTCGGTGGCCGCCACCGGCCGGTGTGCGAACTGTTCGATGACCCGGCGGGTGACGCTCGGCGAGAGCAGCGCCTCGCCCGCGGCGACGATCCCGACCGCGTGGCGCAGCTGGGCTGGCTCGATCTCCTTCGTGAGGAAGCCGCTCGCGCCGGCCCGCAGGGCGGCGAAGACGTACTCGTCGGTCTCGAAGGTGGTCAGGATGATCACCCGGCAGCCGGACATCTCCGGATCGGTCACGATCCGTTCGGTGGCGGCGAGACCGTCCAACCCCGGCATCCGGATGTCCATCAGCACCACGTCCGGGCGCAGGCTACGAGCCAGCCGGACCGCCTCGTCGCCGCTGCCCGCCTCGCCCACCACCTCGATCTCCCGGCCCCGGCGCAGCAGGCTGCGGAATCCGGCCCGCACCAGGGCCTGGTCGTCGGCGAGCAGCACCCTGGTCGTCACGGTCGGAAGCCTGCCACAGGGATCGTGGCGCGCACCGCGTAGCCGCCACCGTCGGCCGCTCCGGCGGAGAAGGTGCCGCCGAGGGCCGCGACCCGCTCCCGCATCCCGTTGATCCCGTGCCCCGGCACCGCCGCCGGGCCGGGGCCGCCGCCGTCGTCGCGCACCTCCAGCCGTACCGACCCGGTGCCGATCGCCAACCGCACGGTGGCCCGGCGGGCACCAGCGTGCTGCACCGCGTTGGTCAGGGCTTCCTGGATCACCCGGTGGCAGGCCAGCGCCACCGGCGCGGCGACAGTTCCGGGGTCGCCGGTGACATCGACGGCCACCTCCAGGCCGCTGGCCCGGGTGCGGGCGGCGAGTTCGGCCAGGCCGTCCAGGTCGGGCTGCGGGGCCGGCACGGCGTCCGCGTCGGGCCGGTCGCCCGGGGCGCGCAGCACGTCGATCAGCGACCGCAGGTCCGCCACCGCCTTGGCCCGGACCTCCTGGGCGGTACGCAGCGCGGCCCGCGCCTCGTCGGTGGAGTCGTCCAGCGCCTCGTCCACCACCCGCAACTGCACCCCCACCACGGTCAGCGTGTGCGCCACCACGTCGTGCAGCTCACGGGCGATCTGCAACCGCTCCTCGGCGGCCCGGCGATCCGCCTCCAGCCGCCGTTCCTGCTCTGCGTGGGCCAGTCCGGCGGCGAGTTCGGTGCGCCAGCGAAGCCAGTTCCGGAACGCGACCGCGACCGCGATGGTCAGGGCCAGGCCGAGCGCCTCCCCGCCGACCTCGCCGATCGCCCGCTGCACGTCCTGGCCCTCGACCGTCCACTGCCAGTTGACCGCGAAGGTCAGCTGGAACAGCCCGGCCCCGACCGCCCAGCGCAGGCCGTGGCGTCGTGGGGTGTCGTCGGCGGCGAGCTGGAAGAAGATCACCGAGGCCGGCCAGACCCAGCCGGCGTCGGTCAGCTCGGCGATCCGGAACGCGGTGACCGCCGACAGGCTGGCCAGCAGGGTCGCCACCGGCCAGCGGCGGCGCAGCAGCAGGAACAGCGCCAGCCAGCTGGCCAGCGGCAGGGTGCCCTCGTAGGTGATCGGCGCACCGGCGACCGCGGTGCCGACAGGTACCCCGAGCAGGGTCAGCGCGACCAGGCCCAAGGTGGTCCAGACCGGCCGGCGCCGCATGGCGGGACCGTCGGCCGGGTCTGCGTTCCGGGCCGGTGTCCGCTGGTCGGCTCCGACCACCGCCCGCACCGGCTCCGGCGATCGCGGGACCGTCGTTGTCATCCTGACCTCCTCGTCGGCAAGCCTGCCCCACACCTCGTGAGGTCGACGAGACCGACGCTAGGCGGCAGGGGCCGGCCGCGCGTCAGCCCACGGCCGACGCCCGGGGCTGCTTGCCTGGAGCACCGCGTACACCGGATGGCGTACCGGCCGGGCGGTGGCGGTCAGGAGGGGTTGCCGCGACCGAGCAGTACGGTGACGACGAGTACGCAGAGCAGCGCCACCGGCAGACTCCAGCGGACGAGCCGCCGGGTACGCAGGTCCGGGCGATCCGCTGCGGCTTCCGGGCCCGCCCCGGCGGGCGGGCCGACGGAGAGCCGCCCGGCGGCGAGCGGCCACCAGGCGGCCACCAGCAGCAGTACGCCGGCACCGAGCGGCAACCACCCGGGGACGCGTACCACCACCTGTTGCCAGACCAGCCCGGGTACCGCCGTCAGGGCTGTCGCGGCAGTCCCCACCAGGCCGAACCGCCAGTCCAGAGCCGGCCGGTACGCCCGCCCGGGCCGGAACAGCAGGGCGACGACGATGACGATCCCGGCGACTCCGGCGAGGGCGGAGACGAACTGACCGGCGCGCAGTTCGGCGGTGCCGTACCCGGTGACCGCCTCCACCCCGGCGAGCAGTGCCATCACCCCGACCAGGGTGCTGGCGGCGACGAAGCCGCCCAGCCACGGTGACCGCCGCCCGGGCGGGGCCGGCGCCGCCGTGCGGAGCCCGTGCGCGAGCGCCGCCGCGTACTCGGCCGGCTCGCCGAACGCCTCGGCCGGACCGGTCGCCGGGTCGGCGCAGTACGCGTCCACCTCGGCGAGCGCCGCGCGGATCTCCGCACCGGGTACCCCGAGCCGGCGGGCCTCGGCCGCGAACGCCGTACGCCAGTCGTCCGGCCCGGAGCCTCTGGCGGTGTGACCGGTCGTGGCGAAGCTCTCCGACGCTGTCGGGTCTGCCGTCGACCCGTCACCTGAACCGCCAGTCATGCCAAGGCACCCTAGTGGAGACGCTTGACCGACGGCCTGCGGCGTAATGCGCCCACCAGCACCGTCGGCGGCGCCGCCCGGGGCGGCCGGTCCACCGGCCCACCCCGGACAGCGCCGTTGCGGCGACCTGTCGAACGGTCAGAGGTTCCTGGTCTGGTTGTAGAGGTTCAGCGCGGTGTTGTCGAAGAACGGCGAGATCATGATCGTCGGGCTGACGATCCGGTCGATCCGGCTGTTGACGCCGTACAGGAAGCCGAAGTTGCCGTCCCAGTTGAGCAGCCAGCCACCGCCGCTGGAGCCCCGGGTCATGTCGCAGGGGATCCGGATGGTCTGGGTGGCACCGGGAGACTCCGGCTGCGAGGTACCGGAGCAGCGGAGCAGGTTTCCGCCGTCGAAGGGCGCCTCCTGCGGATAGCCGAAGGCGTTGATCGCCACGTTCAGGCCCCGGTTGACGTCCAGGCCCTGGCCGCCGAGCCGGGCGACGATGTGCTGCCCGTTGAGGGTGTTCATGATCGCCACCGCCATGTCCTCGGCAAAGTTGGAGCTGGCGGTCCAACCCGGCGCCGGAACGAGCCGGGACGCCGTCCAGGTGCCGAACGGTCGGGGATTGGCGAGGTCGTCGTCGAAGGCGGGCACGAAGGCCCAGTTGGTGGCCAGCGCACCACCCGGACCGCCCGGGTGGGTGCAGTGCCCGGCCGTCCAGACGGTGTCCTGACCCTCGGAGTTGACCACCGTCCCGGAGCAGACGAAGTTGCCGGTGGGCAGGGTGAAGAAGACCTTTCCACTGGTACGCGCCGTCGGGTGGTTGGACGCGAAGTTCGGGTTGAGTGCCGCCGGTACCGGACCGGGCTGCGGGGTACCCAGCTCACCGGCGGCCGGCGGGATCGTCAGCCGGGCACCCCGGTCGACCGCCTGACGGGTGGACTGTCCACTGTCGACGTACCGCTTGACCGCCTGCCGGTAGGCGGGTGACTCCTCGACCGGCTGCGCCGCCCGCATCCGCTCCGGCGTCCAGTACGCCTCGATCGCCTGGTGCTCGGTGGCGCCCGGCCCGTACGCGGCCCGGCCGGCCGCCCACGCCTCGGCGGTGGCACCCGGGTCCAGCCCCGGTGCGGCGTTCGGCGCGGGTGCGGCGTTCGCCGGCAGGGACAGCGTCAGCGCCGGTGCTGCCGCCACCATCAGGGCGACCGCCACCGACGTCAGCCAACCGGCCCGCTTCGGTAGGACTCTCATGGATCGACTCCTCCTCGGTACGCACGTGCGCCGGACGACGCCGACGCATCTGTTGGAGGAGAGAGTCATCGATGTCCGGTGGCGTCGCCGGCCATCCTGGACCCGGTTGGACCCGGTTGGACAAGGCTGGACGCCGGCCGCCGTCCGACGACGACCCGGACGACCCGATCGCCGCCCGACGGCAACCCCGGACGGCCCGACCGCCGTCCGGTGCACGCCAGCACCGCACCCCGGAGCTACCTGCGGTACGCCCCGGAGACGTCGGCGTGCACGATCCAGCCGAGGGTGCGATAGAGAGCGCGCCCGTCGTCGGTGGCGACCAGGATGCCGGTACGCAGTCCGCGGGCCACCGCCCGCGCGGCAAGGGTACGCATCACGACGCCGCCGAGCCCTCGCCGCCGGTGCGCCGGCTCGGTCTCGACCTGGTCGACGATGCCGTACTCCCCGGCCGGCGCCAGCCGCCCCGCAGCCGCCCTGTCCCCGGCCCGGTCGTGCACCGTGGCGACGAGTACGCCGCTGTCGCGCTCGGCGTCGACCCGGACCGCGTACCCCGGAGGCGCCTCGACGGTCTCCTCGCGGAACCGCACGCTCATCAGGTAGCCGGCCGCTTCCATCGTCCAGCCGTCGGAGAGGGCGGCTCGGAACCCGGCCGGATCACCACTGGCCTTGAGACAGGTGCCGGTGGCGGTCAGTTCGCTGGCCAGCCGGGTGAGCGAGCCGACGTCGTAGGTGTGCAGCACGTGGCGTACCCGATGGTGCGGCAGGCCGACGTCGACCCGGAAGCCGCCGGGCACCTCGACCGGCGCGGGCGTCCCTCGGGAGAGTGCCCAGCCACGCCCCCAGGCCATCACCAGTTCCGGAACGGAGTGGGTGTCAGGGGTGGGGGCGAGGCTGGTGGAGCCGAACGGCATGGATGTCTCCGCGTCGAGGGGTCGGCACGATCCGACCTTATTGCCAAGGGTTGGCAATAAGGTACCGCGCTCCCCCGCTCTCCCGAGCCACCGGGTCGCCCGGGGTCAGGTGCGGCCCCGACTCAGAGTTCCGGTGGGGTGAGGGTGCCGATCACCGACTCCAGCGCGGCACCGACCCGGTACATCCGGTCGTCCGCCATCGTCGGCGCCATGATCTGCAGGCCCACCGGCAGCCCTTCGGAGAGTCCACACGGCACCGAGATGCCCGGCCCGCCGTAGAGGTTGGTCGGGATGGTGAAGAGGTCGGCCAGGTACATCTGGTAGGGGTCCGCCGTGCGCGAGCCGAACGGGAACGCCACGAACGGCGTGGTCGGCGAGATCAGCACGTCGGCCTGCTCGAACGCGGCGGTGAAGTCGCGGGTGATCAGGGTACGCACCTTCTGCGCCTGCCCGTAGTAGGCGTCGTAGTAGCCGGACGAGAGCGCGTACGTGCCGAGCATGATCCGCCGCTTGACCTCGGGGCCGAAGCCGGCGTCCCGGGTCAGCGACATGACCTCCTCCAGCGAGTGCACGCCGTCGTCACCGACCCGCAGCCCGAACCGCACCCCGTCGAACCGGGCGAGGTTCGACGAGCACTCGCTCGGCGCGATCAGGTAGTAGGCCGGCAGCGCGTACTGGAAGTGCGGGCAGGAGACCTCGACGACCTCGGCACCGAGCTTGGTAAGCGCGTCGACGGCGTCCCGGAAGGCGGCCATCACCCCCGGCTCGGCACCCTCGCCGGAGAACTCGGTGACCAGGCCCAGCCTGACCCCGGTCAGGTCGCCGGAGGCACCGGCCCGGGCGGCGGCGACCACGTCCGGCACCGGCGCCGGGATCGAGGTGGAGTCGCGCGGGTCGTGCCCGCCGATCACCTCGTGCAGCAGCGCGGCGTCCAGCACGGTACGCGCACACGGGCCGGGGGTGTCCAGCGACGAGGAGAAGGCGACCAGTCCGTACCGGGAGGTGCCGCCGTAGGTCGGCTTCGCCCCGACGGTACCGGTCACCGCACCCGGCTGCCGGATCGAGCCACCGGTGTCCGAGCCGATCGCCAGCGGCGCCTCGTACGCGGCAAGCGCGGCCGAGCTGCCCCCACCGGAGCCGCCCGGAATCCGGCCCAGGTCCCACGGGTTCCCCGTCGGCCCGTACGCCGAGTATTCCGTCGACGAGCCCATCGCGAACTCGTCCATGTTGGTCTTGCCCAGCATCACCGTGCCGGCCGCCCGGAGCCGTTGCACGATCGTCGAGTCGTACGGCGGGCGCCAGCCCTCAAGGATCTTCGACCCGACCGTGGTCGGTACGCCCCTGGTGGCGAGTACGTCCTTGACCGCCACCGGTACCCCGGCCAGCGGGCCCAACTCCTCCCCGGCGGCCCGCTTCGCGTCGACCGCGCGGGCCGCCTCCAGCGCGCCCTCGGTGTCGACGTGCAGGAAGGCGTGCACCCGGTCGTCGACCGCGGCGATCCGATCCAGGTGCGCCTGGGTCACCTCGACCGCGGACGCCTCGCCGGTGGCGATGAGGGCCGCGACCTCGGTCGCGGTCATCCTGGTCACGTCAGCCATGGTGGTCACGCGTTCCCTTCCGCCGGGCCCTCACCACGAGGGCTGGGCGGCTCGTCCTCGTCCAGGATGCGCGGCACCCGGAACCGGTCCTCCTCGCTGTCCGGTGCCCCGGAGAGCGCCTCCGCCCGGGTCAGCCCGGGCACCACCACGTCGTCGCGCAGCACGTTCGTCAGCGGCACGGAGTGCGAGGTGGGCGGGATGTCGGCGGCGGCCACCTCGCCGACCCGCGCGACGGCCTGGAGGATCACGTCGAGCTGGCCGGCGAAGGTGTCCAGCTCCTCCTCGGTGACGGCGAGCCGCGACAGTCGCGCCAGGTGCGCGACCTCCTCGCGGGAGATGGCGGACATCGGTGCCCCCTTCATGCCTTGACGTCTACGCGGCTTCCGCCGTCGACTTTCCCGGCGCAGCGTGGCACGCGCGCCGCGACCTCAGCGAGTCTATTTGTCACCCCGAGCGCCGCCGTCCCCGACTCCCCCGCACCCCGAACCGCCCCCGGCCACTCTCCGCGAACCGTCCCGGCCGTCCTCCCCGGCCGCCTTCCGCGGACCGTCCCGGCCATCCTCCCCGGCCGCCGTGCGCGGACCGTCCCGGCCGTCCTCCGCGAACCGTCCCCGACCGCCCTCCCCGGCCGCCGGGGTCACTCCACGCTCGGGTGGAGCCGGGCCGCGGCCTCCGCCTTCGCCGGTCCGCCGCTCGCCGCCACCGGCGCAGCCGGGTCGACCGGTGCGGCCAGCACGTCCGGCTCGGTCGTCGGCGTCTCCACCTCTTCGCCGGCACCGCGCCGGCCATCCGGCCCACCGGCCGGCCGGTCCGGCTGCCCGGGCCGTCCGCCGAGCTGCGCCGCACCGTCGCCGTTACGCACCGCCCGTCCGCCGAGCTGCGCGGCCCCATCCTCGTTGCGCACCGCCGGCTCAGCGAGCTGCGCCGCACCGTCGCCGTTGTGCACCGCCCGCTCGCCGAACTGCGCCACCCGGCGATCGTCGCGCCCGGGTCGGCCGTCGTCCCGCCCGGCCGGGGCGCCGGAGCCGGTCCGCTCCGCGCCGGTCGGGGCGGGGCCGCCGGCGCCGACCCGGGCGGCGGGGCTGATCGGCCGGTACCGCGACAGCCAGGTGACCAGCTCCTCCGCCGGCATCGGCCGGGCGAAGAACCAGCCCTGGGCTACCTCGCAGCCGGCCTCGTGCAGCAGTCGCCAGGTGCGCTCGTCCTCCACCCCCTCGGCGACGACCCGCAACCCCAGGGCACCGGCCAGCTCGATCACCGACCTGACGATCGCCGCGTCGTCGGCGTCGGCAACCATCCCGAGTACGAACGAACGGTCGACCTTCACCTCGGCCAGCGGCAACCGGCGCAGGTGCTGCATCGAGGAGTAACCGGTGCCGAAGTCGTCCATCGAGATCGCCACGCCGATCCGGTCCAGCCGGGTGATGGTGGCCAGCACCCGGCGCGGGTCGGCCATCAGCGCGCCCTCGGTCATCTCCAGCTGGATCCGCGACGGCGGTACGCCGTACCTGGCGAGCCGCTCCGCGATCTGGTCGGCGATCTCCCCGGTGTGCAGGTCGCGGACGCTGACGTTCACCGCCGCCCGCAGCTCCAGCCCGGCGGCGGACCACTTGGCGAGCTGCTCCACGACGTCTTCGACGACCCGACGGGTCAGCAGCCGCATCACCGCGCTCTGCTCGGCGACCCGGATCAGCTCCTCCGGGTCGACCATCCCGCGCCGGGGGTGCCGCCAGCGCAGCAGCGCCTCCACCCCGACCACCTCGCCAGTGGCGATCGCGATCTGCGGCTGGTAGTAGAGGGTGATCTCACCGGCGTCGTCGGCCCCGGTCTCCAGTACCCGACGCAGGTCGGCAAGCAGGCTCAGCCGCTCCGCCGAGTTGTGGTCGGACTCGGCGGCGTAGACCGCCACCGGGTCGCCCCGGTGCTTCGCGTCGTACATCGCCACGTCGGCGTGCCGCATCAGGGTGGCGAAATCGGCGCCGTGCTCCGGGTAGAGCGCTATCCCGATCGAGCCGCCGACGTCCAGTGGCAGCCCGTCCAGCGGTACCGGATCGGTCAGCTCCCCGACCACCCGGTCGGCGACCCGCCGAGCGTCGGCCACCCCGTCGAGCCGGGTGGCGAGGATGGCGAACTCGTCCCCGCCGAGCCGGGCGATCACGTGCGGTGGGGGTACGGCGGCGGTGAGCCGGTCGGCGACCTCGACCAGCAGCCGGTCCCCGACGGCGTGCCCGAGAGCGTCGTTCACGTGCTTGAAGCGGTCCAGGTCGAGCAGGAGCAGCGCGAGCTGCCCGCCCGGGGCCTGCTTGCCGGCCAGCTCGGCGTGTACCGCCACCTGCTCGGTCACCTCGACCCGCAGCGCCTCCCGGTTGGCCAGCCCGGTCAGCGGGTCCTGCCGGGCGAGCTGTTCCCGCTCGGCGGAGAGCCGGGCCATCCGGGAGACCGCGTAGAGCGGCAGCACCATCATCGGCACCAGTGCCGGGCTGGTCCGGGCGGCGGCGACCAGCACCGGGGCGAGCAGCAGCAGCGAACCGGTGGCGAGCAGTTCGAAGCCGAGTCCCTGCCGGATCCGGGTCCACCACCGGCCGCCGAAGCGCAGCCGGACGGCGGTGGCGACCAGTCCGTGGTTGACGGTCAGCCAGGCGCCCGCCGCGCCGACCGCGACGAGCACGTCGAGCGGCCGGAGCCGACCGTTCGCACCGAACCCGTCACCGGGTACCAGCCGGACGACCGCGTCGGCGGCGACGAGCGCGCAGGCGTACTGGGCGATGTTGAAGATCGTGCGCCACGGCGCGTACCGCATCCGCCAGCCGGAGACCAGCACGGCGGCGGCCTGTACCGCGATGGCCGGCCCCGGCCCCCACTCCAGTGCCACGGCGAAGGTGAAGCAGATCGACGGGAAGACCGACATGCTGCGCCGCTCGGCGTGCGGGCTGAACGGGCGGGCGTCGAAGGTGACCGCGAGGGCGGCCATCAGCCAGAACGCCAGTGGCAGCCGGGGCAACTCGCCGGGGAGGTCGAGCAGCGACACGGCGGAGACCCCGGCGGCCAGGCCGACGACAGCCCAGACGAAGCCGAAGAACGGCGCCGTCCGATCTGGAGGAACGGAGTTCCGCAGCGCGGCGGCCTCCATGTGACCTCCCGAGCCTCTCGGTACTGGGCGCGGCGGTTGCCGCGCGACGTCTCCCATGAAACGCCCTGACCCGCGCCGGGCGGGAGACGACAGACGCGAATCGGGCCTAGTCGTGACTAACTTGAAATACGACGCATCTTGCCCAGGAGCTTCTGTTACTGAGAGCTGATCGACCCATTACTAATCGTCACTTAGTACGAGCCTACCCGCGGCCTCCGGCCCCTCCGTGAGCAGCGCCACGAAACCGGCCTCGTCGAGCATAGGCACCTTCAGCGCGGCCGCCTTCTCCGCCTTCGACCCCGGGTTGTCGCCGACCACCACGAAGTCTGTCCTCTTCGACACGGAGCCGCTGACCTTGGCGCCCCGCAGCCGTAGCTCCTCGGCCGCCCGGTCCCGGGTGTACTCCGACAGCGTCCCGGTCACCACCACCGTCAACCCCTCCAGCGGGCGCGGACCCTCCTCGACCCGCTCCTCGGCCATCCGTACGCCCGCCTCGGCCCACTTGCGCAGCACCTCGCGGTGCCAGTCCACCTCGAACCACTCCCGCAGGCTGACCGCGATCGTCGGCCCGACACCGTCCACCGCCGACAGTTCCGGCTCGCCGGCCGCCTCGATCGCCGCGATCGAACCGAACTCCCGGGCCAGCGCCTCGGCGGCGGTCGGACCCACGTGCCGGACGGAGAGCGCCACCAGCACCCGGGCCAGCGGCCGGTCCTTCGCCGCGGCGAGGCTCTCCAGCAACTTCTGCGCGTTGCGGCCCAGCGTGCCGTCCTTCTTCACGAAGAACGGCACCCGGGCCAGCCGCTCCTCGTCCAGATAGAAGAGATCACCCTCGTCGGTGACCACTCCCGCGTCGAGCAGCGCGCCGACCGCCTTGAAGCCGAGCACCTCGATGTCCAGCGCCTCCCGGCTGGCCAGATAAAAGATCCGTTCGCGCAGCTGCGCCGGGCAGGTACGCGCGTTCGGGCAGCGGATGTCGACGTCACCGGTACGGGACGGTGCCAGCGCGGTGCCGCAGGCCGGGCAGCGGGTCGGCATCTCGAACCGGCGGGCGTCCGGCGGGCGCAGTTCCACGATCGGCCCGAGCACCTCCGGGATCACGTCACCGGCCTTGCGGATCACCACCGTGTCGCCGATCAGCACCCCCTTGCGCTCCACCTCGTGCGCGTTGTGCAGGGTGGCCCGGGCCACCGTCGAGCCGGCCACCTTCACCGGCCGCAACTCGGCGAACGGGGTCACCCGGCCGGTCCGGCCGACGTTCACCTCGATGTCGAGCAGCTCGGTGGTGACCTCCTCCGGCGGGTACTTGAAGGCGATCGCCCAGCGGGGTGCCCGGCTGGTCGAGCCGAGCCGGCCCTGGATGGCCACCGGGTCGACCTTGACCACCACCCCGTCGATCTCGTGCTCGACGTCGTGCCGGTGCTCGGCGTAGTACTCGACGTACTCGGTGATGCCGGCCAGATCCGGCACCACCCGCCAACGGTCGCTGGTCGGCAGCCCCCAGCCGCGCAGCGCCGCGTACGCCTCGGACTGGGTGGCCGGGGCGAACCCCTGCCGCGCCCCCAGCCCGTGCACCACCAGCCGCAGCGGCCGGCTCGCCGTGATCCGGGGATCCTTCTGCCGCAGGCTGCCCGCCGCCGCGTTGCGCGGGTTGGCGAACGGCGGCTTCCCCTGCTCGACCAGCCCCGCGTTCAGGTCGGCGAAGGCGGCCACCGGGAAGTAGATCTCGCCCCGCACCTCCAGCAGCTCGGGTACGGGTTCGGTGCCGTCGGTCAGCCGCTCCGGCACCTCCCTGAGGGTCCGTACGTTCGCCGTGACGTCCTCACCGATCCGGGTGTCGCCCCGGGTCGCGGCCCGGACCAGCCGGCCCTTCTCGTAGGTGAGGTTGATCGCCAGCCCGTCGACCTTCAGCTCGCACAGGTATTCCACCGGACCGCCGGCATCCCGCTCGATCCGCTCCACCCAGCCCGCCAACTGCTCGGGGGTGAAGGCGTTGTCCAGCGACATCATCCGCTCGATGTGCGGGACCGGGGTGAAGAGCGTGGAGAAGGTGCCGCCGACCCGCTGCGTCGGCGACTCCGGGGTACGCAGCGCCGGATAGCGCTCCTCCAACGCCTCCAGCTCGCGCAGCAGCGCGTCGAACTCGGCGTCGGAGACGATCGGCGCGTCGAGCACGTAGTACCGGTACTGGTGGTCGGTGATCTCGGTGCTCAGCTCCGCGTGCCGGTCCCGCGCCTCGGCGGTCGGCTCCTCGCCGGCCGCCGCCTCCTGCTCCGGCCCGACCTGCTGCGGGATCGCTTCCTCGGACACCTCGACCTCCTCCAACCTCCCCGCAAACCTAACCGCCACGCAAGGAAGGGCCCCCCGTTATCGCTTTCGGTTGTAGAAGGGGCCCTTCCTAACCGGTGTGGTGGCGGGTGGCGGGTCAGTCCCAGCTGGCGCCGAGGGCGGCGAGCTGGTCGGCGTACTCGATGCGGTCGTGCCAGTCGGCGGGCCAGGCCGCCATCCCGTACGCCGCACCGACGAACGCCCCGGCCAGGCAGGCGATCGAGTCCGAGTCGCCGGAGGTGGTGGCGCCCCGGGCCAGCGCCGACACCGGGTCGTCGGAGTGCCGGATCGCGCAGTACAGGGCGGTGGCGAGCGCCTCCTCGGCGATCCAGCCGGCACCGGTGGCCGCACACGGATCGGTACCGTAGTCCGGGGAGGCCAACGCCGCGTCCAGCGCGTCGAGTACTCCGAGGCACTCGTCCCAGCCCCGGGCGATGAAGGTGACCGGGTCGTCGACACCGGGCCGCTGCCACAGGTCACCGAGCCAGTCGGTCCGGTAGACGGTGCGCTGCCGTACCGCCCGGTCGCGCAGCAGGGCCGGCAGCTCGGCCAGGGCCGCGCCGTCGCGCAGCACCCGGACCGCGTACGCGGTCAGTTCGCTCGCGGCGAGCCCGGTCGGGTGGCCGTGGGTCAGCCCGGCCTGCAACTGGGCGACCCCGGCCAGCGTCTCCAGGTCGTAGCCGGGGACCAGGCCGACCGGGGTGACCCGCATGTTGGCGCCGCAGCCCTTCGAGCCGGCGACCGTCGCCGCCTGCCAGCGCAGCCCCTCGGCCAGCCCGCCGCAGGCGCGCAGGCAGGTCGCCCCGGGAGCGCGATCGTTCTCCGGGCTCCGCGCCCAGGCGACGAAGCGCTGCCGGAGCAACGGCTCCAGCAGCTCGGGGGTGACCGTCGGGCCGGCGTCGTGCAGCGCCCAGCCGACCGCCAGCCCCATCTGGGTGTCGTCAGTGACCCGGGCCGGCTGGCCGACCAGCTCGCGGGGACCGGTCGGGCCGTACCGCCGGTGGATCTCGGCGACCGGCAGGAACTCGGTCGGCGCCCCGAGTGCGTCACCGTAGGCCAGCCCGAACAGTGAGCCGGAGGCGCGGGCGGGAGATGGCGAGGCGGTCACCGGATCAGGCATGGCGGCCATCTTCCCGGAGTCGTTCCGGCCCCGCCACCCGCCCGGTCAGCTCGGTCGGCGCCGCAAAGCCCACCTGGTCGAGGATCGTCGGGCCTGCAGGACCTGATCGATGGGTCAGTCGTCCCAGCAGAGGCAGAACGGGTGGCCGGCCGGATCGGCGTAGACCCGCCAGCCCTGGCCCGAGCCGGGCAACCGGGTCGCACCCAACGCCAGCACCCTGGCCTCGGCCGCCTCGATGTCGTCGACGGTGACGTCCAGGTGGAACTGCTGGGGGCGGTCCGGGTCCGGCCAGCGCGGCTCCCGCAGGTTGACGGCCCGCTGGAAGGCGAGCCGAGGTTGCCGCCCCGGCTCGCCGCCGAGCACCACCCAGCCGTCCTCGTCGTCGGCCATCCGATCGTCGACGGGCAGGCCGAGCAGCTCCGAATAGAAGCCGGCCAGGGCACGCGGATCAGGACAGTCGACGACCACGGAACGCAGTTGACCGATCATGCACCCATCCTGCCCGTGCGGTGTGACAGGAAACCTTCACTCCTCGGCGAGGCGGCGACCCGCGTCCCGGCAGGCGGTGAGGACGGTCCGGGCGTACTCGGCGGTGGCGCCGGCCAGCCCGCAGGCGGGGGTCACCACCACCTGCTCCGCGAGCCGGGCACGGGGGAAGCCGAGGCGGTCCCAGAGTTGGCGTACCCGATCGGCGACCTCGGCCGACGACGGCCCGCGCCCGCCCGGCGGCGGCAGCGTCGGTGCCGCCCCGGCGAAGAGCCCGAGCCCGGCGTCGATCGCCTCGCCGACCGGGTCGAGCCGGTCCACCAGGGCCAGGTCGAGCGCGACCGCGACCGCGCCGGCCGACCGGACCAGTTCCAGCGGCACGTCCCGGGCACAGCAGTGCAGCACCACCGGCGCGTCCACCGCCGAGACCACGGTACGGAGCAGCCCGGTCGCCGTCGCCGACTCGACCGGCCGGTACGCCCCCAGCCCGCTCTCGGTCGGAATCCGCCCGGCCAGTACGGCGGGCAGCGCCGGCTCGTCCAGTTGCAGCAACACAGTGGCCCGGGGCAGTCGACGGCGGACCTGTGCCACGTGTGTGCGCAGCCCGTCGGCGAGCGACTCGGTCAGGTCCCGGACCGCCCCGGGGTCGCGGAGCATCCAGCCGCCGACCGGCAGCTCGACGTTTGCGGCCAGGGTGAGCGGGCCGGCCGCCTGCACCTTGAAGGTGCCGGTGAACTCGCCGGCCTGTTCGGTCATCTGGTCCAGGTCACGTTCCAGCAGGTCGAGGGCGCGACGCCGGTCCCGCCCCGGACGACCGGCGATCCGCCACCGGGCGGCGTACAGCTCGACCGGCAGGTCCACCAGCAGCCCGGCGCTCCGGCCGACCAGGTCGGCACCGGGTCCCCGGGCGGGCAGTTCGGGCAGGTGCGGCACGGGCAGCTCGCCGAGCACGATGCGCTGGGCCTCGGCGTTCTCGGTGCCGGGCATCGACCCGATGCCGGAGGCGGCCCCGGCCGGCCACGGCCACGCCGATCCGGTCGCCGCCGTCGACTCCGCCGGTTGGTCAGGCACCTGCTGTTGATCGGTCACGTCGGCAGGTTATCCCGCCACCGGCAGCCCACCCCGCACCGGCAGCCCGTCAGACACCGCCGGCCCGTCCGGCGACCGACCCGCCGCCCCGTCCGACACCGGCAGCCCGTCCGGCGACCGACCCGCCGCCCCGTCGGAACGCCTCGAAGAGCCCCGACCCCGACCCCGACCCCGACCCCGGCCCGGCACCGGCGCCGGAGCGGGCGAGCGACGACGTTGTCAGGCGGCGGCGCTGATGGTGGCGGAGCCGAGCACGACGTCGCCGTCCGGATCGGGCCGGTACGCCACGACTGCCTGCCCGGCCGCCACCCCACGGACCGGCTCGCGCAGCTCGGCGCGCAGCTCCGCCCCGTCCAGCCGTACGGTGGCCGGCACCACCTGACCGTGTGCCCGCAACTGCACCTCGCAGTCGAACGCGCCGGTCGGCACCGGTCCACCGGTCCAGACCGGACGTTCGCCGGTCACCGTGGAGACCTCAAGCGCCTCGGCCGGGCCCACCGTCACGGTGTTGGTCTTCGGGGTGATCGAGAGCACGTACCGGGGCTTCCCGTCCGGGGCGGGTACCCCGAGCGCCAGCCCCTTGCGCTGCCCCACCGTGTAGGCGTACGCCCCGCTGTGCGCGCCGACCACCGCACCGGTACGGACGTCGACGACCTCGCCGGGCGCCTCGCCCAGCCGCTCGGCGAGGAACCGCCGGGTGTCGCCGTCGGCGATGAAGCAGATGTCGTGCGAGTCGGGCTTGTCGGCGACCGCCAGACCCCGCTCGGCCGCTTCGGCGCGTACCTGTGCCTTCGTCGAGTCGCCGAGCGGGAAGATCGACCGGTCGAGCTGCTCCCGGGTCAGCACCGCCAGCACGTACGACTGGTCCTTGCCGAGGTCGACGCTGCGCCGGAGCAGCCCGTCCGGGCCGAGCCGGGCGTGGTGACCGGTGACCACGGCGTCGAAGCCGAGCGCCACCGCCCGGTCCAGTACGGCGGCGAACTTGATCTTCTCGTTGCAGCGCAGGCAGGGGTTCGGGGTACGCCCCGCCGCGTACTCCGCGACGAAGGTCTCCACCACATCCTCGTGGAACCGGTCGGCCAGGTCCCACACGTAGAACGGGATGCCGAGCACGTCCGCCGCCCGCCGGGCGTCCCGGGAGTCCTCCAGCGTGCAGCAGCCCCGAGCGCCGGTCCGGTACGTCTGCGGATTGCGCGCCAGCGCCAGGTGTACGCCTGTGACGTCGTGTCCGGCCTCCACCGCCCGCGCGGCGGCGACCGCCGAGTCGACGCCGCCGGACATCGCTGCCAGTACCCTCACCCTGCCGAGCCTAGCCGGTGAGGAAGGGCCCCTTCATATCGCCTTTCGCAGGTGCGGGGGCCCTTCCTAACACTTTGCGGGGTTCAGCTCCGGGCGGCCTTCACCGCGCCGGCCCGGCGGGCCCGCTCGACCACTCCGGGCAGCGCGGCGACCAGCGCGTCGACGTCCTCGGCGGTGGAGGTGTGCCCGAGCGAGAAGCGCAGCGACGACCGCGCCCGGTCGTCGTCGGCACCCATCGCCAGCAGTACGTGCGAGGGCTGTGCCACCCCCGCCGAGCAGGCCGACCCGGTCGAGCAGGCGATCCCCTGCGCGTCCAGGAGCATGAGCAGGGCGTCCCCCTCGCAGCCGGGGAAGGAGAAGTGCGCGTTTCCGGGGAGCCGCTCGGTCGGATCGCCGTTGAAGAGCGCCTCCGGCACCGCCTGCCGGACCCGGGCCACCAGGTCGTCGCGGAGCGCGGCGACCTGCGTCGCGTACTCCTGCTGGGCCTTGACCGCCGCCTCGACCGCGACCGCGAAGGCGACGATTCCGGCCGCGTCCAGGGTGCCGGAGCGGACGTCCCGCTCCTGTCCGCCGCCGTGCAGCACAGGCGTGCAGGCGACGTCCCGGCCGAGCAGCAGCGCGCCGACCCCGACCGGTCCGCCGAGCTTGTGCCCGGTGACGGTGAGCGCGGCGGCCCCGCTGGCGGCGAAGTCGACGGGTACCTGGCCGACCGCCTGCACCGCGTCGGTGTGGAACGGGATGCCGTACGCGGCGGCCACCTCGGCGAGCGCGGCGACCGGCTGGAGACTGCCCACCTCGTTGTTCGCCCACATGGCGGTGACCAGGGCCACCTCGTCGGCGTGCCCGTCGAGTTCCGCCGCCAGCCGGTCGGGGTCGATCCGACCGGTCTGGTCGACCGGCAGCCAGCTCGCGGTCGCGCCTTCGCGGGCGGCCAGCCACTCGACCGAGTCCAGTACCGCGTGGTGTTCCACGGCGCTGGCCACCACCCGTACCCGACCCGGGTCGGCGGCCCGGCGTGCCCAGAACAGGCCCTTGACCGCGAGGTTGTCGCTCTCGGTACCGCCACCGGTGAAGATCACCTCGGACGGCCGGGCACCCATGGCGGCGGCGACCCGTTCCCGGGACTCCTCGACCCGGCGCCGGGCACACCGGCCGGCGGCGTGCAGTGACGACGGGTTGCCGACCTCGCGAGCGGTCGCGACGTACGCCTCCAACGCCTCTTCGAGCATCGGAGTGGTGGCCGCGTGATCAAGGTAAGTCATCAGCGTCCAGCCTAGTGCCAGGCTCCGGGCTGCCCACCCGGCCGCCCGGCCGGGCGACACCGGCCCACCGGCACCACCCCGAGCGCAGATGACACACCTGTGACACACCTGGGCAGCAACGAAACCCGGCCGGATGCCCTGAGGGCACCCGGCCGGGTAGCGCACGTCACAACACCGTCGGCGGGGGTTGCTCACCCGACCCGAGGGCGTACCCCGGCTACCGCCGCTTGCGGATCTCCTCGGCGGCCTGCGGTACGACCTTGAACAGGTCGCCGACCACACCGAAGTCGGCCAGCTCGAAGATCGGCGCCTCCTCGTCCTTGTTCACCGCGACGATCGTCTTCGAGGTCTGCATCCCGGCCCGGTGCTGGATCGCCCCGGAGATGCCGAGCGCCACATAGAGCTGCGGCGAGACGGTCTTGCCGGTCTGGCCCACCTGGAACTGGTGCGGATAGAAGCCGGAGTCGACCGCCGCCCGGGAGGCGCCCACCGCACCGCCGAGCAGGTCGGCCAGCTCCTCGACCAGCTTGAAGTTGTCGGCGTTGCCGACGCCGCGCCCGCCGGAGACCACCACCGACGCCTCGGTCAGCTCCGGGCGGCTGCCCTTCTGCTCGGCCACCCGCTCGACCACCCGGGCCAGCCGGTCGGTCTCGCCGAGGTTGACGTCGAGCTGCTCGACGGTGGGGGTGGCGGCGGCCGGGCTCGGGGTGACCGAGTTCGGCCGCAGGGTCACCAGCGGCAGGCCCCGGGTCACCTTCGAGTTGACGATTGTCGAGCCGGCGAAGGCGACCTGGGTGGCGGTGCCGTCGGCGGCGAGTCCGACCACGTCGGTGAGGATGCCGTTGTCCAGCTTGACCGCCAGCCGGGCGGCGATCTCCTTGCCCTCCTGGCTGGAGGCGAGCAGCACGGCGGCCGGCTGTACCCGGCGGACCAGCTCGGCCAGCACGGTCGCCTTCGGCGCCACCAGGTGGCCGTCGATCTCCTCGTGCTCGGCCGCGTAGATCTTCTCCGCGCCGTACTCGCCCAGCCGGTCGCCGAGCGCGGCGGCGGCACCGGGACCGCCGAGCACGACCGCTGCCGGCGTACCCAGTTCGCGGGCGAGGGTGAGCAGTTCGAGCGTGACCTTCTTGACGCCGAACTCGCGGGTCGCCTCGACGATGACGAGAACCTCGGTCATGACTTCTCCTCCTGATTCCCGGTCGCGCTCAGACGAACTTCTCGGTGGCGAGGAACTCGACCAGCTTCGTGCCGCCGGTCCCGTCGTCGGTGATCCGCTCGCCACCGGACCGCTCGGGGCGGCGGCTGTGTTCGAGCACCGTGCTGGTGGCGCCGGCGAAGCCGACCTCGTCAGCGGCGATGCCCAGGTCGGCCAGGGAGAGCGTCTGCACCGGCTTCTTCTTGGCCGCCATGATGCCCTTGAAGGAGGGGTAGCGCGGTTCGTTGATGGTGTCCCAGACCGAGACCACGGCCGGGGTCGCGGCGGTGACCACCTCGTAGCCCTCCTCGGTCTGCCGCTCCACCGTGAGGTTGCCGCCCTCCACGGTCAGCTTGCGGGCGCCGGTCAGCGCGGCGATGCCCAGCCGCTCGGCGAGCATGTGCGGCATGACCTGCACCCGGCCGTCGGTGGATTCCGCACCGCAGAGCACCAGGTCGGCGTCGAGCTGACCGAGGGCGGTGGCGAGCACCTTGGAGGTGGCCACGGCACAGGAACCGTGCAGGGCGTCGTCGAGTACGTGCACCGCCTTGTCCGGCCCCATCGACAGTGCCTTGCGGATCGACTCGGCGGCCTTGTCCGGGCCCATGGTCAGCACGGTCACCTCGCCGCCCTGCGCCTCCTTGATCCGCAACGCCTCCTCGATGGCGTACTCGTCCATCTCGTTGATGACGTTGTTTGCCGACCCCCGGTCGACGGTGTTGTCGTCACTGCGCAGGTTCCGGTCCGCGCCCGAGTCGGGCACCTGCTTGACGAGTACGACGATGTTCATCGCGCTTCGACGACCCTCCTGTGAATGCCGATCCCCGCTGATCGTGGCGATCCCGCCGGGTTGCTCGGGAGCAGCCTCCCGCGTTCCTTAACGCTCGGTCAACCAAAGACCGACGAGCCGGGGCGGGAGAAGGTGTGGCGTTACTTACGGGCAATGTTACCCGCAAGTAGGGTAGGGCCCGGGTCAACCCAGAGTGAGCCAGCTCACCGTAACCGAGCGCATCGGCCGGGTCACCGGATCAGCCACTCAACCGGCCGCGTCCAGCGCCTCCCGCACGCTCGCCATCGCTTCCGCCTCGCTCGGGCTGATCCCGTCGTGCGCCCGGGCCGCATCCTCGGCGGCCCGCAGCACCGCCGAGCGATAGCTGGCCACCTCGTCGGGTGCCTTCGACCGGAGGATCTCCATCGACCGGCGCAGCGCGGGCAGCACCGTCGCCGGCAGCTCCGCCGGCCTGCCGGGCAGCCGGGGCAGGGCACCGGTGGTGAGCAGCTCCCGAACCAGACCGGTGGTGCCGGCGAACGCGTCCGACGCGGCCAGGCTCTCCTTGATCATGGAGAACACGCCCGGTTCGGCGTTCGACACCAGGAAGACAGCACCGAAGGCGGCACCCTTCAGGGTCGCCCGCTCCTCCTCGGTCAGCGGTTGCGTCACGAATTCGGAGTGTAGACGTACGGCGTGGTGGTGGTGACCGGGACGAAGCCGAGCCGCTGGAGAATCGGCCGGCTCTGCGCCGAGGCGTCCACCTGCAACAGGCTGAAACCCCTGGCGTCGGCCAGCCGGGCCCGGTGGGCCAGCAGCGACCGGTAGATGCCCCGGCGACGCCAGTGCGGCAGCGTCGCCCCGCCCCACAGGGTGGCGAACCGGGTACCGGAGACGAACCGGACCCAGGCGGCGCTCACCAGCTCGTCGTCGGTCTCGGCCACCACGATCGTCAGCGGCGGCTGGTCCAGCTCCGCCCCGGCGGCCAGCTCCCGCTCCAACCCGTCGGCCAGCCAGCTCCCGTCGTCGTCGCCACCCCAGACCCGCGTCTTCAGCTCCGCGATCCGGTCCAGGTCCGCGCGCTCGGTCACCTCACGCAGGCGTACCCCTTCGGGCGGCACCGGCAGCGTCGCCGCCAGCGACGCGACCGGGCCGATCAGCACGGTCTCCGGCTCCTCCGGCACGAAACCGGCGGCCACCAACCGGTCCGGCAGGTCGGCCGGCAGGTCGTGGCCGTGCAGCTTCCACTCCACCGGCTCGCCCTGCCCGGCGAAGAAGTTCCGCTGCCGCACGATCAACTCGTCCAGCGCCGCACCGGTCAGCCCGCCCAGATCCCGGTACGTCAGAAAGCCGCCCCGGTCCAGCCCCTGCATCCGCAGCAGCGGACCGTCCCGGTCCACCGTCACCCCCGGCGGCACCGGCTCCGGCGGGCGGGCCCGCAACTGGCTGTCGTAGGTCGTCCGCAGCAGATCGGCATCGAGATCATCCACCCGCCCAGGCTACGGGCGATGTCCAGCCGATAATCTCCGAACGTGTACCAGGCGGTCCGGCGGTGGTTCGACCCGCGTGAGCTGCGAGAAGTCGGCGAGAGGCCGGACTACCGCTTCTCGCTGGCCAACGAACGCACCTTTCTGGCCTGGCTGCGTACCGGACTGGCGCTGATCGCCGGTGGACTCGCCGTCGCGCAGTTCCTGCCCCCGATGCCGGTACCGCACCTGCGCGAGGCGATCGCCGTCGCACTTCTGCTGCTCGGCGGCACGGTGGCGGTCCGGGCGGTGGACCACTGGGCGCGTACCGAGCGGGCGATCCGGCTCGGCCACGATCTTCCCGTCTCCCGGTTTCCCGCCGTACTCGCCCTGCTGGTCGGGTTCGGTGCCGTACTGCTCGTGGTGGCGGTGCTGATCCAGGCCGGCCGGGACCGGTGAGCCCGGGACGGGGCGGGTCCGGGCACCCGCCACCGGGGCAGGACGCCGGACTGGCCGTCGAGCGGACCAGGCTGGCGTGGCGGCGCACAGTACTCGCGGTCGGCGTGGTGGCGGTGCTCGCCGCCCGGCTGGCCCTGTCGAACGGTACGGTCGGAGCGCTGGTCAGCGCGCTGGCCGGGCTGGGCTGGCTCGGCGTACTGGTGGTGACCTTTCCGCGTACCACCGGCCGGCCGTTGCACACCGCCCGGGCGCTACCGGTGACCGCCCTGATCACCGCCGGTTTCGCCGTACTCGGCCTGCTGCTGGTGCTGGCGTCGGTGCACTGACGCCGACCGGTACGTCATCATGGCCAGATGGTCCGCCTCTACGCGCTCCTCGCCATCGGCCAGCTCATCCTGACCGTCGTCGCTCTGATCAGCTGTCTGTCGGCCGAGGAGGACGAGATCCGCGCGCTCCCCCGGTTCGCCTGGGTCCTGATCATCCTGTTCTTCCCACTGGTCGGCTCGATCGCCTGGTTCGTCGCCGGCCGGCCGGCCCCAGCCGATCAGCCGGGCGCCGGTGGGCGTCCGGCCGGTGGGCGTCCGGGCGGTGGGCGTCCGGGCGGTGGGCGTCCGGGCGGTGGCCGTCCGGGCGGTGGCCGGGACCGTCGGCCGCTCGCCCCGGACGACGACCCGGAGTTCCTGCGCTCCCTGGACGCCGAGCGGTCGAAGCAGGACCGCGAACTCTTCGACAACTGGGAGCGGGACCTCCGGCGCCGGGAGGAGGAGTTGCGACGCCGCGACAGCGAGCCGCCCCGCGAGGAGGACAAGCCCGACGCCTGACCGGCGCTCGGCCGGTACCGCGCACATCCCACTGTCGCCGCCGCACCGCCCCGTCCGGTCGCCGCGCCGCCTCGCTACCGGGGCAGCCGACGGACTCGGCCGTTCCGAAGACCTGCGACCGGTAACGGCCTTAGCATTGCCCAGATCGGTGCCACCACCCCTCGCACCGCTGGTCGGCGCGGTCGCGCCCGGGGCGAAGGACGACAGGGATGGCACACGGGGTGGTGACCGGGCCGGCATGGCCGGCGGACGGCTCGCCGGAGCCCGACGACCGCCGGCCGGGGTGGCTCGGCGACCGGCCGACCAGGCTCGGCGTACTGACCTTCGGGCTGGCCCAGGCGGTACTGCTGTTCTGGTGGGCCGCCCGCTATCCCGGCCTGTTCAGCCCGGACTCGCTCGACCACGTCTGGCAGGCCACCACCGGCAACTGGAACACCCACCACCCGGTCAGCTACACCGGCCTGGTCTGGTTGTCGGTACGGCTGACCGGCGGAATCGGCGCGCTCACCCTGTTGCAGACCACCGCCCTGGCCGCCGGGCTGGCGTACGCGGTCACCGGGCTGCGCCGGATCGGCGGCCCGGCCTGGGCCTGGGGCACCGCCGCCGTGGTGGTGGTCGCGCTGCCTCCGGTCGGCACCTTCGCGGTCTGCGTCTGGAAGGACGTGCCGTACGTCGTCTGCCACGTCTTCCTGCTCGGCACGATCGCCCGGTTGCTCCTCGCACGCCGAACGGAAACCACCGGCGCAGGAGCGCGGGCGTCCCGGGGCCTGCTCTGCGCCCTCGCCGCCGAGCTGACCCTGAGCTGCCTGTTCCGGCAGAACGGCTTCGTGGTGGCGGCGATCGTCACCGTGCTGCTGGCACTGCTGCTGCGCGGGATGGCGCTGCGGGTACTGCTCGCCGGGGTGGTGGCCGCCACGGTCGCGCTGCTGACGAACTGGGCCCTGCTGCCCGCCCTCGGGGTACGCGACAGCGAGTCCATCGTGGCCTACGAGGCCTTCCTCGCCGACCTCGCCATCGGGTACGCCGAGCAGCCGGCCGACTTCCCCGCCGCCGATCTGGCCCTGTTGACGAAGGTGGCGCCGTTGACCCACTGGCGCCAGTCGGCGGACTGCTACACCGTCGACTCCACGGTCTACCACCCCGACTTCGACCGCCGGGCCGCCGCGGCGCACCACGACGAACTGCTGTCGGCGTGGTGGCGGCTGGTACGCCGGTCACCGGAGACGGTGCTCGCCGCGAGGATCTGCCGGGGGTCGATCGCGTGGCGGCCCACTCCGGCGGGCGGGTTGCGGGCCAATCCGACCGCCTGGGCACTGCCGATCTACCTGGAACGGGACCCGCGGTTCCAGCGGGCGGAGGTGCTGGCCGTGGCGTACAGCCGGCCGCTCGGCGAGCCGGTCAGCGACGCGGCGGACGTGCTCGCCAGCCGGGTCGGCCAGCCCGAGTGGCTGCTGTGGCGCGGCGCCACCTGGGCCTACCTGGCGTACCTGACGGTCGGGCTGATGGCCTGGCGGCGCCGGGACCGGGCACTGCTGGCCCTGGCCACGCTGAGCCTCGGCAACCAGGTATCGGTACTGGTCGTCAACAACGCGCAGGCCGCCCGCTACATGGCCGCGCCGTTCGTCCTCGGGGTGCTGCTGCTGCCGTTGCTCGCGGCCCGCCGCCCCGAGCCGGCCGGCCCCGGCGAACGGGACGCGCACCGGGCCTGGTGGACCGGCGGATCGGGCAGGGCGGAGGCGGAGCCGCCGCTGCGGGTCACCGACCTGACAGTGGTCGCCGGGCTCGGCGTTCCCGCTCCGGGCAGGCACCTCGACCCGGCACAGGATCACGACCCGACGCACCAGCTCGACACTCAGATTCTCGACCCGACGCAGAATCTCGACGCGACGGGGCGGCTCGACCCGGCGTACCGGCCGGCGCAGCTGGTCGAGCCGGCGGACGAGACCGAGTTCCGAGCTCCGCCGATCGGCCCGGCCGAGTGGTGGAGCGACCCCGCCGACCGGTCCCGCTGACCGGCCGGAACGCCGCGCGTCCGGGTCGGCCAGGACCCGCGCGGACTGGACCGGCGCACGGCCAGGACCCGCGCGGACTGGACCGGCGCACGGCCAGGACCCGCGCGGACTGGACCGGCGCACGGCCGGGATCAGGCGTCCGGGGTCAGGCGAGGTTGGACGAGCGCGGGTAGGCGTCGGCCGGGTCGGTCAGCACGTTCACCAGGTACGGCACGTTCGCCTCGAAGGCCCGCTCCAGCGCCGGTCCCAGGTCGGCAGCCTTCGCCACCGTCTCACCCGCACCGCCGAGCGCGGTCACCACGTGGTCGTAGCGCAGCTCGGGCTGGAGGTCGGCGGCGACGTCGTAGCCGTACATGCCGCGCATCGGGTGCTTCTCCAGGCCCCAGATGCCGTTGTTGCCGACCACGATCACCACGGGCAGCTTCTGCCGGACCAGCGACTCGACGTCCATCAACGAGAAGCCGGCCGCACCGTCGCCCATGAGTACACAGATCTGCCGGTCCGGGTAGCTGACCCTGGCGCCCATCGCGTAGCCCATGCCGGTGCCGAGGCAGCCGTACGGGCCGGGGTCGAGCCAGGTGCCGGGCTGGGCGGGCTCCAGGTAGCGCCCGGCGTACGAGACGAAGTCGCCGCCGTCGCCGATGGTGACCGCGTCCGGAGCGAGTACCCGACGCAGCTCGCCGTAGACCCGGGCCGGCTTGATCGGGTCGGTCTCGGCCGCCATCGCCGCCTCGTCCCTGGCCCGCGCCGCCTCCTCGGCGGTACGCAGCCCCTCGATCCACGACTGGTGGTCGGCCCGGTCACCGGAGTACTCGGCGAAGGCGGTCAGGATCAGCCGCAGGTCGCCGGCCGGGCTGACGGCCGGCTCGACGTGTCCGGCCCGCTGGCTCGGCGCGTCGACCACGTGCACGACCTTGGCGTCACCGAAGTCACCGAAGCCGAGCCGGAAGTCCAGCGGGGTGCCGACCACGACGACCAGGTCGGCGCCGCCGAGCGCGGCCCGGCGGGCCTTGGCGAAGCTGAGCGGGTGGCCGGGTGGCAGCGCGCCCCGGCCCATCCCGTTGGTGAAGACGGGCACCCGGAGCGCCTCGGCGGCGGCCCGCAACGCCTCGACGGCGTCCCCCGCGTAGACGTCGGAACCGGCGACGATCACCGGCCGCTCCGCCTCGGCGATCATCCGGGCGGCCTTCGCCACCTCCTCCGGGTCCGGCTCGACGGGCGGGATCGCCGGTCCGTCCGGTGCCGTCACGTCACCGGTGGAGAAGATCACCTCCAGTGGCAGGTCCAGGAAGACCGGGCCCCGGTGCGGGGTCAGCGCCGTGGTCAGTGCATCGGCGACCGCCCCCGGTACGTCGTCGGTCGACCAGACCGTGCCGGCGTGCTTGGTCACCGGGGCGACCAGCGGGACGTGGTCGATCTCCTGGAGGCTGCCCGAACCCCAGCGGAAGGCCGGCGCCCGGCCGCCGAGCACCAGCACCGGGGAGGCGTTGAAAAAGGCACTGGTCAGCCCGGAGATCCCGTTGGTGACCCCGGGACCGGCGGTCAGTACGGCCAGCCCCGGCCGACGCTGCAACTTGGCGACCGCCTCGGCGGCGAAGACGGCGGACTGCTCGTGCCGGACGTCGTAGATCGGAAAGTCGGTACGGTGCGCCGCATCGTACAGCGGGAAGACGTGGCCGCCGGAGAGAGTGAACATCTCCCGCACGCCGTACGCCCGCAGTGCCGCCAGGGCCAGGTCGCCGCCGTGTCCCTCGATCCGTTCCGTCATCGCCGCTCCTGTCGTCCGCCGTGGCCGCCGCCCGTGCCGCCGGGTTCCTGCGAGGTTACCGGTCGGTCGGAAAGAACGTGAGAGACACTCGCCTATCCGCCGCCGGCCTGTCGGGACGGGTTCCGGGTCACCGGCCGGTGAAGTCGGGGCGGCGCTTCTCGACGAAGGCGGCCATCCCCTCCCGGCGGTCGTCGGTGGCGAAGAGCGCGGCGAAGAGCTGGCTCTCCCAGGCGAGCCCGGAGGCGAGATCCATCTCCAGCCCGCCGTCCACCGCCTGCTTCGCCGCCCGCAGCGCCTGGGCCGGGCCGTTCAGATACGGCCGGACCAGCGCCACCGCCTCGGCGTAGACCCGATCGGCCGGGGCCACCCGGTCGGCGAGACCGATCCGGAGCGCCTCGGTGGCGTCGACCATCCGGCCGGACATGATCAGGTCCTTGGCCCGGGCCGGGCCGACCAGCCGAGCCAGCCGCTGGGTGCCGCCCGCACCGGGGATGATGCCGAGCTTGATCTCCGGCTGACCGAGCTTCGCGTCCTCGGCGACCACCCGCCAGTCACAGGCCAGCGCGAGTTCGCAGCCGCCACCGAGGGCGTACCCGGTGATCGCCGCGACCACCGGCTTCGGGATCCGGGCCAGCGCACCGAGCGCGCTGGAGAGGTCGGCGGCCCGCTCCGCCATGTCGACGTACGACATGTCGGCCATCTCCTTGATGTCCGCGCCGGCCGCGAAGACCTTCTCCCCGCCGTACACGATGACCGCGCGGACGTCCGGATCGGCGGAGACCGCGGTGGCGGCGGCGCGCAACTCCTCCTGCACCTGTGTGTTCAGCGCGTTCATCGGCGGGCGGTCCAGCCGGATCGTGCCGATGCCCTCGTTGATGTCCACCCGGACCAAGTCGCCCACAGCCCACCTCCACGTCGAAGTCGCGAGGCTCACCCTAACGGGCGTTCGGCCAGCCCCGGCAGGTCGGTGTGGATTCGGGGCGGCAGCGGCGGGGTACCGATGGGGATAGGCTGAACACGTCGGACTCACCGAGTGGAACGGCGATGACCACGTACTACGACGACCGCACGATACGGATCACCTCGGAGGCGATCCGCGTCGACGGTCGGGCCTATCCGCTGGCCGAGGTCGCCCGGGTCTGGCACGTCCGGGGCGCCCGCTCCTGGGGCACCCTCGCCGGCCGGGGCGCGCTGCTGGCCGGGCTCGCCGGCCCGCTGGTCGCCGCCGCCCTCGGCATCCTGATCGCGGTACGCCTGCACACCTCGCTCACCGCCACCATCGCGATCGTCGGCGCCTCGATCCTCGTCGGGCTGGCCGCCGCACCGGTCGCCGACTATCTGCTGGAGCACGTCGACCGCAGCTATGCCAGGGGCGCGCACCGGCTGGAGATCTGGGCACAGTGGCGCGGGGTGCCGGTCCGACTGCTCAGCACCGGTGACGCGCTGCGGTTCGGCCAGGTCTACCGGGCCCTGGAACGCGCCGTCGAGCAGGCCGCGACCGTCAAGCCCGGCCGCAACCGCTGACCGACGGGATCACACCGGGTGTCGTACCCCTCTCGTAGGGTGCCCGCCATGCCGAGTGCCGAGCACGAGTCCCCGGTGGCCCTGGCCAAGCTCGATCCGAGCCTGGTCGCCTGGCTGCTGACGCACGTGTTCAACGTGAAGGTCCCCGACTACCACCACGCCCGTCCACACGCCACCGACGTACGGGTGCTGGTCCCGCGCACATACCACGCGGACGGCATGCTGCTGTTCTGCGATCCGGCCGACCGGCCACTGCTCGCGGCCGTACTGGAGATCCAACGCCGCTTCGACGGCTCGAAGCGACGCACCTGGAAGCTCTACGTCGCCCAACTCGAGGCCGAGCTGGACGTCGAGGCGGCACTGCTGGTCTACTGCCCGGACCTGCGGACCGCCCGCCGCTATCGGGGGATGTTCGAGTTCGACGGGTTGAGCCTGTCGCTTCGACCGTTCATCTTCACACCGAACGACGTGCCGCTGGTAGTGGACGTGGAGCTCGCCCGGACCAACCCGGCGCTGGCCGTCCTCTCGGCCATCTGTCACGGCCACGACGCCCAGGTGGAGGCCACCTTCCCGGCGCTGATGGCGGCGCTTCGCGCGGTCGGCCCGAAGACCGCGACCTTGTACTATGACGTCGTACTGGCCGGACTGCCGGCGGCAGCCCGGACCCGTTGGGAGGCCTTCATGACCACCACCGCGGACTACGAACTCCGCAGCGAGTTGTTGCGTGAGCTTGCCGCCCGATACGAGAAGCAGGGCGAGGCCCGAGGCGAGGCGCGGGGCGAGGCACGAGCGATCCTGACCGTGCTCGACGCACGAGGCGTGACCGTTCCCGACGAGGCACGCGAGCAGATCCTCGGCTGCACCGACCTGGCCCAGCTCGACACCTGGCTCCGCCTCGCCGGCAACGCCACCACCATCGACGACGTCCTCGCCGGATAGCCTCGCCGCGGCCGTGGTGCACCCCCGGTCGATCGGGCATCAATTGATCTAAGTTCTTGACCCTCTTCCGCCAACCCTCCTACTGTTGCCAGCAGGTTTCGTGCGCGGATCGGCTGCTGCGAATCGGTGGTCGACCCCACCGGCAGCGGCGCGAGGAGACACGATGGCGACTTTCCCGTCCGGCCCGTCCGTTCCGCCCGCCACCTCCCGTTCCTGGCCCGGCAGGCTCGACCGGCGTCGCCTGCTCGGCGGTGCCGCCTACGCGGCCGGCGCGCTGGCCCTGCCGGTAGGGCTGGCCGGCTGTGAGAAGCCGACCGAGGGCGGCAGCGGCGGCGGGACGGTGACCTTCGGCTCGAACTACTCCGACGAGGTACCGAAGAAGGCGATTGCCGAGGTGCTGGCCGGCTCAGGGCTCGACGTGAAGATCAACACCGTCGACCACAACACCTTCCAGGAGAACATCACCCGCTACCTCCAGGCGACTCCGGACGACGTCTTCACCTGGTTCTCCGGCTTCCGGATGCAGTACTTTGCCGCGCAGGGACTGGCCACCGACATCTCCGACATCTGGCAGTCGATCGGCGGCGACTTCTCGGCCGCGATGAAGCAGGCTTCCACGGGTACCGACGGCAAGCAGTACTTCGTGCCGTTCTACTACTACCCGTGGGCGATGTTCTACCGGAAGAGCGTCTTCCAGGAGAAGGGCTATCAGGTCCCGAAGACCTGGGACGACCTCAAGGCGCTGGCTGTGCAGATGCACTCGGACGGGATGGTCCCGATCGCCATGGCCGACAAGGACGGCTGGCCCGCGATGGGCACCTTCGACTACATCAACATGCGCGCCAACGGGTACGACTTCCACGTCAGCCTGATGGCCGGCAAGGAGTCCTGGGAGGACGCTCGGGTCAAGCAGGTCTTCACGCTGTGGCGGGAGTTGTTGCCGCACTGCCAGCCGGGGGCGAACGGGCGGACCTGGCAGGAGGCGGCACAGTCGCTGGGGCAGAAGCAGACCGGGATGTACCTGCTCGGCATGTTCGTCGGCCAGCAGTTCCAGGGCGAGATCGCGGACGACCTGGACTTCTTCCCGTTCCCGCAGATCGTCGAGGCGCACGGGCAGGACGCGGTCGAGGCACCGATCGACGGGTTCATGATCTCCAGCAAGGTGAAGAACGTCGACGGGGCGAAGGAACTGCTCCGCTATCTGGCCAGCGCCAAGGCGCAGAACGCGTACCTGAAGTCGGACCCGAACAACGTCGCCACGCACAACGGCGCCGACACCAGCGGCTACAGCGCGTTGCAGCGCAAGGCGGTCGAGCTGGTCGGCGGGGCGAAGCAGATCTCCCAATTCCTCGACCGGGACACCCGGCCGGACTTCGCCTCCACCGTGATGATCCCCTCCCTGCAGAGCTTCCTGAACAGGCCGGACGACGTGGACGGGCTGTGTAGGCGGATCGAGTCGCAGAAGAAGACCATCTTCACCTCCTGAACGGCGGTCGCCGGTGACTCCGACTCCGACGGCACCGCCGGTCGAGACTGGGCGGGCTGCGGGCGTACCCGGAAAGCCGGCCCGGCCCGGGCGGCGCCGGATCGGCCGGTTCACGCCGCGCGACATCGCGGTGATCGGGCTGCTTCTCGGCGTGCCGCTGCTGCTCGACCTGGCGCTGATCTGGGGGCCGGCGCTCGCCTCGATCGGGCTGTCGTTCACCTCGTGGGACGGGCTCGGCGAGATCCGGCCGGTCGGGCTGGACAACTACGTCAACATCGTCAGCAACTATCCGCCGTTCTGGCCGGCGGTCTGGCACAACCTGCTCTGGCTCGCCTTCCTCGGCCTGGTCGCCACCCCGTTCGGGCTCTTCCTGGCGGTGCTGCTGGACCGGGAGATGCGGTTCACCCGCTTCTACCAGACCGCCTTCTATCTGCCGGTGGTGCTCTCGCTGGCGGTGGTCGGCTTCATCGCCCAGCTCATCTTCTCCCGCGACTACGGTGCGGCGAACGCGATCCTGGGCCGGACCGACAACCCGGTCGACTGGCTCGGCGACCCGTCGATAAACCTCTGGTCGGTGCTGCTGCTGGTCGGCTGGCGGCACGTCGGCTACGTCATGCTGCTCTACCTGGCCGGGCTGAAGGCCGTCGACCCGGCGCTGAAGGAGGCGGCGGCGATCGACGGGGCGAACGAGCCGCAGACCTTCTTCCGGGTGGTCTTTCCGACGCTCCGCCCGGTCAACGTGATCGTGCTGGTGATCACCGTCATCGAGGCGCTGCGCGCGTTCGACATCGTCTACGCGATCAACCGGGGGCGTAACGGCCTGGAACTGCTCTCGGTGCTGGTCACCGACAACATCGTCGGGGAGGCCAGCCGGATCGGGTACGGGTCGGCGATCGCGGTGATCCTGCTGCTCATCTCCACCGGCTTCATCGCGGTCTATCTGGTGCAGGTCTTCCGGCGGGAGGAGGACCAGGCATGAGCGTCGACCGGAGTACGACGGCTGTCGGCAGGCGGAACCGACCGCCGGTGAGCCCGTGGCGGGTGGTGATCCGGGTCTTCCTCTGGGCGATGGCGCTGGGTTGGCTGGTACCGCTGCTGCTGCCGCTCTACGCCTCGCTGCGGCCGTACGCCGAGACGGCTGCCGAGGGGTACTTCTCGCTGCCGAAGACGCTGAACTTCGACTACTACGTGCAGGCGTGGCAGGGCGGCAACCTGCCCCGGCACTTCCTGAACACGCTGCTGGTGGCCGTACCGGCGGTGCTGTTGACGCTCTTCTTCGCCTCGTTCGTGGCGTTCCTGATCTCGCGGCGCCGGCTGCCCGGCGGGCGCCTGCTGCTGATCCTCTTCACCGCCGGCAACCTGCTGCCACAGCAGGTGGTGCTGACCCCGCTCTACCTGATGTACACCAAACTGCCGCTGCCGTGGTGGATGAGCTGGCCGTCGGAGCTGGTCTACGACTCGTACTGGGGGATCATCGCGATCCATGTGGCATTCCAGACCGGGTTCTGCGTCTTCGTGCTGAGCAACTACATGGACACCATCCCGCGCGAGCTGATCGAGGCGGCGACGGTGGACGGCGCCGGGGTGTGGCGGCAGTACTGGCAGGTGGTGCTGCCGCTGGTCCGGCCGGCGCTCGGCGCGCTCGGCACCCTGGAGTTCGCCTGGATCTACAACGACTTCCTCTGGGCGGTGGTGCTGATGTCCACCGGCGACAAGCTGCCGGTGACCAGCGCACTGAACAACCTGCGGTCGGTCTACTTCACCGACTACAACCTGCTGGCGGCCGGTTCGATCCTGGTAGCGCTGCCGACGCTTATCGTCTTCTTCGTGCTGCAACGGCAGTTCGTCGCCGGGCTGACCCTGGGCGCCAACAAGGGCTGATCCGGATCCGACCGTGTCGATCGGTGGCGCTTCCGTGGGTCGTCGCGGTTTGCTGGAACGGTGACGCTCTATTACCGGGACGACACGGTACGGGTAACCTCCGAGACGATCCACGTGAACGGGCGCACCGTGCCGGTCGCCGAGGTGTCGTACGTCTGGCACGCCAGAGGACGGGGTACGGCGGTGACCCGGGGGCGGATCGCCGGTCGGGGCATACTCATCTTCCTGCTGTCGATCCCGCCACTGGTGGTGATGGTGTGTGTGCTGTCGCTGGCGTACTCGGCCCAGGACCGGGGCGAGTGGAAGCTGGCGGCGATCGTGCTGGCGGTCTTCGTCGTCGGAGGGCTGGCGCTGTTCCCGTTTCTGGAGGTGCCGCTGTACTGGCTCGACCGCTCGTACGAGCGCGGCGCGAAGGTGCAGGAGTTGTGGGTGCAGTACCGGGGTGAAGAGGCTCTGCTGCTCAGCAGTTCGGATGCGTTGCGGTTCGGACAGATCTACCGGGCGATCCAGCGCGCCATCGAGCAACACGGACCAGAGGAGTAAACGTCTTTCTGGATCCGACGAAGAGAGCTGGGCCTCCGACTGCTCACCCGAGGTGCCGTGACGACCGCCGGAAGAGATTGAGCAGCCAGTTCCTCTTCCTCCCCGCCCTGACGTCGGACGCACTTCTGCCCACCAGGGCATTGATCATGGCGCGCCGTTCCTCAAGCCGACTAGCCAGGAGATCCGGATCAACGTCCACTGGGAAACCTTCAGGCTCCGGATCCTCTGCCCCGGCAACAATATCGTCAAGGTTCACGATTGCCGCCTCGATCTCGCGAGCTACGAGAGGCTCGCTGGCAGCCGCGAGCATACGATCGAGAACCAACCGGGCAGGGCGCTGATCGACTTGGAAGCTCCCAAGAAGCGAGATGGCTGCCTTGCGGGCGGGCCAAGCCGGCGCCTCCGCGGCGATTCGGGCGTACAGGTCAACCTCGCCCTCCACCAACCTCCGCACCAACGGAATCACCGCTTCCCGCTCACCGCGCCAACTCACCTCGGCCGCACCGACGACAGACTGCGCGTACAGGGACGCCTCAAGGAGCGCCAGGGCAGCCTCAGGATGTGCACACGCACCATTTTGGAGACGCTCGATGAGCGCGCCCACCACAGCGGGAGTTGCTGGAAGTAGATTGCCGTTCCATAGAACGTCATGCATAAGATTACGATAGGCTCGGTTCCTCACCAATCGATCATCGTCGTCCAGTGCGTCGATCAGTGTCGGCAGATGGGCGCCGTTACCGCCCATCGTAGGGAGCCGATCCCAGTCGAATGTCATCAGCACATCACCGTAACAGGCGGAAAGTTGAAAAGTCCGAGTCCGGACATCTGATAACGAAATACACAGTTCCCAAGGGGTCCAGCCCTTCTCCTTGAGGTGGTGATGGTACGGCTCGGAGTACCGGATGCCATGTGCTTCTTGAGTAGCGAGCCAACCTGCCTGCACATAGCCCGCCGGCCGACTGCAGACGCCCAATCGACCCACTTTCCCTCTACGGCTCCGGCCCCTACGGCTCCGGCACTTCGGTACGGACGTCAAATGCAGCACATACTACGAAACCTTGGTGCACACCATCCCCGAGACAGAGACGCATGTAGCGGTGATTGCGCCTCTCTGGTATGTCGGCAAACCGATCGATCCCGGCAACGTTGACCGCCGCCGCGACCTCAAGCCTTTCGTAGTGTCCGCCTGACCTGCATCGCTATTACATCCAGGAACGCAACATACACAGTTTTCGCCGAATTCGAAAATCAGATCGCTGCGCAACTTAAGCCGTCGTTGTGCAACTTGATACGACCACGATCGAAACTTCCGCTTGAGCCGAAGGCAGGCAGTTTCGTAGGTTCTCACTGTCCACAGTAGCCTTCGGCTCCGGCAGGATCTGTTTATGATCCAATCTTCTACAAGTTTGCTCTTTGTCGCCTCTCGATCCATATACCATGTCACCCTCGCCTGGACCGACGCCGGGCACCTGCGCCTACCAATCGATCAACCGCTCTTCGTCCGGAAATCTGGCCACCAATTGAAGGAGACGGGTTTGCGGCAGAATCTGCTGCAACACATAGCTCCTCATCGACTTCAAGCCGGTTGTCGCCTGTAAACTCTCGAATGAATTTCGCCCAGGCCTCATCGAAGTCCTCGTGGACCCGCTCTCCCTCAGCACAGAATCGCCACCATTCCCGAATGGTCAACTTGCCGTCCCTGTGCCCCATTCCATGCAATACGGAGACTACCGGTTGCATATCTAGCATCGGCCGTGACCAGGCGCCCACGCATGCCCTTCGCCTTATGGAAACTCGCGCATCTCCGAGCAACTCGGAATATCTTTCAAAAGCACCCGGCACGTCGCCGCCTCCAAGTCCACCGATCTTTCGGGATCACCCGCCGTATCCTGACACCAACCACTTCAGCAACTCCGTGGTGTCGCGTCATCGCCTTGGAAGTCGGGATGGCCACCCGCTCTAATCACCCTCCCAGATTGCCAAGAAAGCCGCCAGCAAGGTTGCCCGTCGCAGACTCGAGCGGCGCGGCAACCCGCCGACGGGCGTCTGATCGGTCACAGAATCAAACCCAAATCATTGCGTCCGGTCAATCAGTACGTGTCCACAACTTGCACAACTATTAAATATAGGTAGCCGTTTATATCGGGATTCGGGATCCGGATCGTCACTGAATCAATCGGGCTTCATCGAGGAGTTCGGGCCGATCGGTTCTATAGAAGTACCACCAGGATATTGGGCCTGATGGGTATTGAGTGGCATACCCGGGCAGCCACAGATAGCAACTGAGAAACGAGGCAAAGCCTCGACCAGAGCCCGCGCCAAACTCTTCCGCGTTGCGAGCATGCAGCTACACCAACTCCTTCCCGCGTTCAAGACACGGGATCAGCTCAGTCAGGGCCGTCCTCGGCTGCCCGACGGCCACATCTGATCTGCCAGGACCGCCACCTCGCGACATCGACTACAGGAGCTAGGGCCATCTGGGCTCCAACTGAATCCCTCGCCGCTCATTTGATCGGTTTGCAAACGACAGACCGTGAAGCCACGGAACATCAATGCATGTGAGATCAAAGATCGCTTCTCTACCACAGCAGACCATCGCCGGCTGAGGGGCATGTAACTGGGACGCGCGGGCGCCACTCCCGCAGCTACGATTTGAGACGCCAAACAGGACTCACAGACCCACCAAATACCCCAGCCCTCTTCCGTTTCACCGAACTCAGCACCGTCCAGCATTACCCCACTACAGACATCGCAGACCATGCCAACAACCAGACCAATCGGAGATTGAACGTGGGTACGTCTATGGCTACCATCTTCATTGTTATCGTCCCATTGACTGAGCGTTCCCGGTGCCGACTCCTCCCTCGCAGGTGGCGGTCTTGCGGCTCGCGGCGGGGTACGCATTGCCGATCGTCGCATTCACACCGCTGGCGGCGCCGACCAGCCGCCCAGGTCGTTTGAGTGGCCAGAACCGACCGGGACGTCATCGTGCCGCATCAGGTTATCCACAGGCACCCCCACCGGCCATCGACACTCCCCTATGCTGGCGCGCGTCGAGTAATCGCCTGATCACGGATCATGTAGAAATCGTGGGGGAACAAGTGCACGACCACCAAGCGGGACAGTCCGCCGACCCCAGACAGCCGCCCTGGTACGGCCCGAATGCGGCAGTCCCGCCGCCGACTGCACCACCGCCACCACAGGTGCACCCGATCCGCCCCGGCCGGGCGACGGTGTCGTACCCGCCACCGCCACCGCCGAAGCGCCGACTGTCACGCCGGGCGTGGGCGGGCATCGGCGCGGGCGTCCTCGCCGTGGTCCTGATGCTGGCAGGGACAGTGATCGTGGTGCTCCGGAACGACAGGCAGCGACCGACGGCCGACGGGTCGGACCCTGCGCCGTCCTACGTCTCACCGTTCGACCGAATGAACCGCCAGATCGAGGAGTTGCTCGCCCGCCGTTCCGCAGCCATGCAACGAGGCGACGAAGAGAGCTGGCTCGCGGACGTGGATCCACGGCGTACTGCGGTTCGGGAACGCGAACGGATGCGGTTCCGCAACCTCCGACACCTTCGGCCGACGAGGTTCGACATGATTAGTTCCGGTGTCGCGGCTGGTTTCGGTCTTGAGTCACTGCCGAGCAGCACCGCAGCGCCACCGGTCAACAGGCGGCTGGCGGTCAGCACTCTCATGCAGTTCGAGTCCGACGTCCAACCCCACTTCGCGGCCTACACCTACCAGATCGCCGTCAGCGTCGAGGCGGTACGGATCACCGATGTCATCGCGCCGAGCCTCAAGACGCTCTCCGACTCGCGAAAGGACGGCCCGAGCGTCCGTGACGCGCCCTGGGACACCGAGCCGCTACGGGCGGCCCGACGCGGCGAGGTCGTCGTCCTCGCCTCACAGAACGGCAGGTGGGACCCGGCGAAGTACCTCGACACCGCCGTCCGGGCCAGCACCTTCGTCCGCAAGCTGTGGGGGAGCCGGCCCGCGCCGAAGGGCTTCGCCGTCTTCCTGGCGGATGATCGTGAGTTCGACCGATGGTTCGCGTACGCGAGCGAGGAGCCCGACACCGACCATGCCGGCTACGTGAACTGCCCCGACATCGCCGACTCGGGCGGGATGCGGAAGCTGATCATCCCCTACAAGGAATCGCTCGCCGGCTGTCGGATCATGCTCAGGATGTCGACCGTCGACGACGATCACCGCGCCTACACCCTGATGGTGCACGAGATGGCCCACGCGGTCGGACCGCATCTGCTGCGGAACTTCTATTACGGCGATGACGCCGAACGGCTGAACGCACCGATCTGGGCCGTGGAGGGATTCGCCGAGTGGGTGGAGAACATGGCCGGCGGCGCGGCCGAGACCAGGGCCGGAATGAGCCTGGTCAGGCGGAACTGGTCCCGCTACAGGCCGATGACCGGCGACCAGGACGTGCCGTTGCCACAGAATCCCCGGTTCTTCTCCGCCGACGACACCCGTACCTCGTTCAACTACGAACTGTCGGCGGCGTTCTACCACGCGGCAGAGCAGGCCGGCGGGCGTCAGAAGGCCGTCGACCTCTACACCGAGTTCAGCCGGAGGCCGCAGCTCGTCTCGGACACCCATTTCATCCTCGACGCCCAGCTCGAGAAAGCCGGCGTCGACCCTGACCGGATGTGGGCAGCACACCGCAATTTGATCCGATGACCGCCCGGCATCGGGCGGTCATGCCGACTGGGGATAGCTCTCCGCACAGAGGGCGTCGATCTCGTCCCGGCTGGGCAGCGCGGTGGAGGCGCCGGGCCGCCGCGCACAGGCGCCACCCGCCGCGCAGGCCCAGCGGAGCGCCGCCGTCACCGCCGCCGGCTCGACCGGTCCGCGCCGCTGTGCCCAGGCCACCGCGAGGGCGGCGGTGAAGGCGTCCCCGGCGGCGGTGGTGTCCACCGCCTCGATCGTCGGCGCGTCGACCACCAGCCGCAGGCCGGACCGGTCGGCGTAGCTGGCGCCCCGGGCACCCAGGGTCAACACCACCCGGGGGACCAGGTGCAGCAGGGCATCCAGCAGGACATCCAGCCCGGTCTCGGTGGCGAGGCCGGCCACCATGGCCGCCTCGACCTGGTTGACCACCAGCAGGTCGACCGTGTCGAGCAGCTCCGTCGGCAGCTGCCGGGCCGGCGCGGCGTTCAACACCACCGTGGTACCGGTGCTCCGGCCCCATTGGGCGGCCTGGGTCACGGCCCGCAGCGGCACCTCCAGCTGACACAGCAGTACGTCCGCCGCTGCCACCGCCGCCCGGTCGTCCGCGTCGAGACTGGTCAGCTCGGCATTCGCACCCGGTGCCACCACGATGAGGTTCTCGGCGTCGGCGTCCACCGCGATCAGCGCAACCCCCGAGGAGCCCGGGATGGTACGCAGCCGCCGCAGGTCGACGCCCGCCTCCGCCAGGCTGCTCCGCAACTGGTCGGCGAAGCCGTCCTGGCCGACCGCGCCGACGAAGACGCACCTTGCCCCCGCCCGGGCGGCCGCCACTGCCTGGTTCGCGCCCTTGCCGCCGGGTATGGTCCGCAGCGCGTCGCCGAGCACCGTCTCGCCGGGCCGGGGCAGTGTCGGCGTCGACACCACCAGGTCGAGATTGGCGCTGCCGACCACCACCACCCGGACCGCTTCGGAACCGTCCGTCATGCTCCCCCACCCCGAGCCAGCCGCCCGGTCGGCGCGGACCCTGCAGACGTCGCCAAACGTTTCGGGGAGTCTGCTCCGGTCCCCCCGAGCCGTCAAGACACGTTACCGCCGCGTTTCGTCCCTGCTCACCTGCGACGGCGGCCCGGTTCGGCCCATGCGGGCGGAGGGCAGTTCGCGCCGGCGGCCGAGGCACTCTGCGGGCGGGCGCAGGAGCTGTGGGTGCGGTACCAGGGTGAGGAGGCGAAACTGCTGCGCAGCTCCGACCAGCTGCGGTTCGGGCAGATCGACCGAGCGACCCAGCGCGTGATCGAACAGGAGAGCCCGGAACGCCCCCCGCCGGGCGGCTGGTCGAGACCGCCGGAGTTCGGCGGCTCGTCCAACCGCCCGGCGGCAGCGAGCGTGGTGAAGCCATCATCCTGACGACGAACCCCGTCCAGAGTGCGACGGCTCGCTCTCAGTCACACAGATCCCAGGCGAACTTACCGCTGGAGACCCAGAGCGAACTGGTGACAGGCGCCCTCGACGGAACGGTGCCGTACCCCTCGAAACAGATTCCACCCCACTCCGCGTGGCTGAAGGTCGACGAGTAGTTGCAGTTGTTGAACACCTTGTACGAGCTGATCCTGTCGTTCCAGTCATCGCCGACGTAGCCGATGCCGTAGCCTCCTGTGTCGCAGGGCCCGCCGGAGCCGTACACCCTGGTGGAGGCGCCGCCGTAGTTGAAGTTCTCGTACCAGACCATCAGCAGCGTGTCGGCCGCGGGCGCGACCAACCGGTTCCCCGCCGTGGCGCATTCCCGGGACAGCACCGGAGAGGCCACGCCTGGCGCCGGGGCGGCACCGAGCACGATCTGACACTCCCGCTCGGCCGCCGCGCTGCTCGGCGAGGCGGACATAGTCAGGGCCGCGCTGCTCGGCGAGGCGGACATCGTCACCGCCGCGACGACCAACGCCAGCAGAACGGGAATGGTGCGAGCCAACCTGATCGGATGCCGCCCCCGAACCTTCGACATGATCGGTTTTCCTTTCTGGTGTTTGGTGGTCAGTTGACCGCCGCCACAGTCGCACCAGGCTGCTTCACCTCGGCTTCATCCCAGGTCCACCGGCGTCTGGATCCGGCCGGCGCCGTCGACCGAGGCCGCCTCGGGCAGCTCGCGCGGCGCCCCCGGCAACCCCTCCAGGAGTACGACGGTGGGCTGCGGCCACCCGCCCGGACGCCGACGATGATCACGGTCAAGGCGGTGGCGACCCGGGCCACTGCCGTTCGGGCCGGCGGAAGTCCCCGGCGGTACCTCCGCCGGGGTTGTCGATCCGGCCGACCGCCGTTCGTGTAGAGGTGGAGGGGTCGCCGGCACAGTGCCGGCGGCGTGAGGAGGAGGTCGCGAGCCATGCAGCAGTACCTGCTCAGCATCTACCAGGGCGACGGCGAGCCTCCGGGCCCGGAGATCCTGGACCCGATCATGGAGAACCTGGCGGCCCTGAACCAGGAGATGAAAGCCGCCGGAGCGTGGGTCTTCTCCGCCGGACTGCACCCGGCGAGCACCGCGACGGTACTCCGACCCCGTGACGGCGACTTCCTGCTGACCGACGGGCCGTACACCGAGGGCAAGGAGCACCTCGGCGGCTTCACCGTGATCCGGGCCCCCGACCTCGACGCCGCGCTGGAGTGGGGCGGCAAGCTGGCCCGGGCGATCGGGTTGCTGCCGATTGAGGTACGGCCACTGGCCGACGAGGCCGACATAGATCCGCCCCGTGCCTGAGCCGCCCCACCCGGCGGCCCAGGCACCTCACCCGGAGCGAAGCGCCGGATCTGACCAGGCGCCCTGCCCGGACTCCCGAACCGGACGGAAGCCAGCGACAGTCGCCGACGTCGAGCGGGCGTTCCGCGCCGAGTACGGCCGGGCGGTCGCCGTCCTGATCCGCGTCCTCGGCGACATCGACGCCGCCGAGGACGCGGTGCAGGACGCGTTCGCCACCGCGGTCCGGCGGTGGCCGGTCGAGGGCACACCGCCGAGCCCGGCCGGCTGGATCATCACCACCGCGCGGAACCGGGCGATCGACCAGCTGCGCCGCGAATCCACCCGGGCGGACCGGCACGCCCAGGCCGCCCTGTTGCACACCCCCGACGAATCGGCGCCGTACGCCGGAAGCGGGCCGGACGAGGAGGGTCCCGTGCGGGACGAGCGGCTACGCCTGATCTTCACCTGCTGCCATCCGGCGCTCGCCCCGGCCGCCCGGGTCGCGCTGACCCTGCGCCTGTTGGGTGGACTGAGCACCGCGCAGATCGCGCACGCCTTCCTGGTTCCCGAGCCGACCATGGCACAACGCCTGGTACGCGCCAAAGGCAAGATCCGGGCCGCCCGCATCCCGTACCGGGTACCGGCCGAGGCCGACCTGCCGGACCGGCTCCAGGCCGTACTCGCCGTGCTGTACCTGGTGTTCAACGAGGGGTACACCGCCAGCTCCGGCGAGCGGCTCGACCGGCCGGACCTCGCGGTCGAGGCGATCCGGCTCGCCCGGCTGCTCGCCGAACTCATGCCGGACGAACCGGAGGTGCTGGGGCTGCTCGCCCTGATGCTCCTGGTCGAGGCGCGCCGCCCGAGCCGTACCGGCCCGGACGGCGGGCTGGTACGCCTGGCCGAGCAGGACCGTAGCCGCTGGGACCGCCACCTCGTGGCCGAGGGGCAGGCGCTGGTCCGGCGCTGTCTGCGCCGCGACCGGCCGGGGCCGTACCAGATCCAGGCGGCGATCAACGCGGTGCACGCCGATGCGGCGACGGCCGACGAGACGGACTGGGCGCAGATCCTCCAGCTCTACGATCACCTGCTGGCGCTCGCCCCGAGCCCGGTCGTGGCGCTGAACCGCGCGGTCGCGCTCGCCGAGGTGGCCGGGCCGGCCGAGGCGCTGGCCCTGGTCGACGATCTGGACCTCGGCAGCTACCACGTGTTCCACGCCGTCCGGGCCGACCTGCTGCGCCGGCTGGGCCGCACCGCCGAGGCCGCCGCCGCCTACGACACCGCCGCCGCGCTCACCGCCAACGCGGTCGAGCAGGACTTCCTGCACCGCAGCCGTCAGACGCTCACCGACACCGACACCTGTTGACCCGACCGACCCGACCGACCCGACCGACCCGACCGACCCGACCGACCCGACCCGACCGACCCGACCCGATCCGACCGACGCCGACGCCGACGCCGACGCCGACGCCGACGACCATCTTGGGGCGTCGTCCCCCTCGGCCAAGCGGGATGCTCAGCTCGTCGGGGCGGCGGACACCCCCGGGCGCCGGAGGTCGTCGACCTCCATCACCTCGCGGCCGAGCGGCCAGAACGCCGCCGGGACCAGCTTGAAGTTGGCGATGCCGAACGGGATGCCGATGATCGTGAGGCAGAGGCCGATCCCGGCGACGATGTGCGCCAGCGCCAGCCACCAGCCGGCCAGCACCATCCAGAGCACGTTGGCCAGCCCCGAGCCGAGCCCGGCGCCGGGCTTCGCCACCAGGGTCCGGCCGAACGGCCAGAGCGAGTAGTACGCCAGGCGCAGCGCGGCGACTCCGAACGGGATGGTCACGACCAGCACGAAGCAGATCAGGGCCGCGATGCCGTACCCGATGGCGAGCGCGATGCCGCTACCGAAGATCAGCCAGAGCAGGTTGAGGACGAATCGCACCATGCCTCCATCGTGCGCCCTCCGATCAACCCGTGAGGACGTACACCAGATCAACTCGCGGGGACGTACAGGGCGTCGATCTCGGCGCGTAGCGGCAGGGCGACCGAGGCACCGAGCCGGCGGGCGCAGGCGGCACCGGCCGCGCTCGCCCAGCGGACCGCGTCGACCGGCTCCCGCCCCTCGCCCCAAGCCACCGCCAGCGCGCCGGTGAAGGCGTCGCCGGCGCCGGTGGAGTCGACCAGGTCCACCTTGACCGCGGGTACGTGCACGTCGGCGCCCTCGCGGTCGCCGTACCAGGCGCCGTGCCGGCCCAGCGTCATTACCGCCCGGGGCACCACGTCCAGCAGCGCCGCCGGATTCTCCCGGCCGCACCCGGTGATCGCCCGCGCCTCCGCCTCGTTGACCACCAGCAGGTCGACGGCGTCCAGCAACTCGACGGGTACCGGCTGGGCGGGCGCGGCGTTCAGCAGCACCCGGGTACCGGCGGACCGGGCAGCCCGGGCAGCCTCGGTCACCGTGCCGACCGGGATCTCCAACTGTGCGACGAGCACGTCCGCCTCGCGTACGGCGGTCAGTTCGCTCTCGGTCAGCCCGACGAACGCCGAGTTGGCGGCCGGGGTGACCACAATCGTGTTCTCGCCCTCGGCGTCCACGGTGACGACCGCCACCCCGGAGGCGCCGTAGACCACCCGGATCCGTTCGGTGTCCACCCCGGCGGCCGAGATCCGGGCCTTGAGCGTCACTCCGAACGAGTCGGAGCCGATCGCGCCGAGCAGTGCCCCGTCGGCGCCGGCCCGGGTGGCCGCGATCGCCTGGTTGGCGCCCTTGCCCCCGGCCACCATCACGAAGTCGGTGCCGAAGACGGTCTCGCCCGGCTTCGGCAGGATGCCGGTGGTTACCACCAGATCCATGTTGGCGCTGCCCATGACTACGACCCGTGGCCGGCTCACGGCGGCACCTCCCGATTCGGCGACTGCCCGAGTCTAGGACGCGCCGTTGTCGGTGTCGTCTGGCAGGCTGCCAGGCATGGGTCAGATGCCGATCGGAGTGATGTACCGCTGTGACACCCCGCCGGAGCAGCTTCCCGCGTACGCCCGGCTGGTGGAGCGGCTCGGCTACGACGAGCTGTGGATAGTCGAGGACTGCTTCTTCGGCGGAGCCGTCTCCGGTGCCGCCGTCGCCGCGGCGGTGACCGACCAGCTCAAGATCGGCATCGGGATCCTCCCAGCGGCGTTCCGTAATCCCGCGCTGGCCGCGATGGAGCTGGCCAACCTCGCCCGGCTGTTCCCCGGCCGGATCCTGCCCGGGTTCGGGCACGGGGTGCCCAGCTGGGTCCGGCAGATCGGTGCCGACCACCCGTCGCCGCTGGCGGTGCTCGGCGAGACCGTGGCGGCGGTACGCGCCCTGCTGGCCGGGGAACAGGTCACCGTCGCCGGCCGGCACGCCCGGCTGCACGAGGTGGCGTTGGAGTTCCCGCCGGAGCAACCGCCCCTGATCTCCACCGGCGTACGCGCCGAGAAGTCGCTGCGGCTCTCCGGTCGGGTGGCGGACGGCACCATCCTGGCCGAGGGGTCCAGTCCGGCGTACGTGCGCTGGGCCCGGGGGCTGATCGACGAAGGGCGTCGGGAGGCCGGCCGTACCGACGACCACCGGCTCACCGTCTACGCCCACCTGGACTTCGACGAGGGCCGAGCCAGCGCCCGCCGCGAGTTCGCCGCCCAACTCACCGGCGGTTGGGCGCTGCCACCCGCCGACGCGGAGCTGGCAGACGAGATCAGCGCGATGTTGGCCGCCTCGTCCGGCACCGAGGCGCTCGCGGCGGCCCTGCCGGAGCACTATCTCGACCGGTTCACCGCGGCCGGCAGCGCCGAGCAGTGTGCGACGGCGGTGACCCGGCTCCGGGAGGCGAGCGCCGACGCGGTGGTCTTCGTGCCACCGCGCGACGCGCAGTCGGCGGTCGCCCAGATCACCCTGGCGGCCGAGACGCTGCTTCCGATGGTCCGCGCCGCGACCGCGACCGCAGACGAGAGCACGACCCCAGACCCGAGCACCACCGCGACTACGAGTACGAACGCGTCCACCACCACGACCACGCGCTGACGCACCACCCGCCACGCACCCCTACCCGCTGACGCACCCACCCGCCGCTCAACCCGACGCCACCGGGGTGCTGCGGTGCGGCGGTGGGGTGCGGCGTGTGCGGTGGTGGGTCAGGCGGCGCGGGCGGTGAAGCGGTCGCCGGAGCGCTCCACCACCAGCGGTAGCCCGAAGGTCTTGGAGAGGTACTCGCCGGTGACCGTCTCGGTCAGCGGTCCCTGCGCCACGATGCCGCCCTCGCGCAGCAGCAGGGCGTGGGTGAAGCCGGGTGGGATCTCCTCCACGTGGTGCGTGACCAGCACCATCGCCGGAGCGTCCGGGTCGTGGGCCAGCCCGGCCAGCCGGCCCACCAGATCCTCCCGGCCGCCGAGGTCGAGCCCGGCCGCCGGCTCGTCGAGCAGCAGCAGCTCCGGGTCGGTCATCAGCGCGCGGGCGATCTGGGTCCGCTTCCGCTCGCCCTCGGAGAGGGTGCCGTAGGTGCGGTCGGCCAGGGGCAGCACGCCGAGCTGGCCGAGCAGGGCGTTGGCCCGGGCCTCGTCCGTCTCGTCGTACTGTTCGCGCCAGCGGCCCACCACCGACCAGGCGGCGGTCAGCACCACGTCCCGGACCCGCTCCTGCGCCGGAACCCGCTCGGCCAGCGCCGCCGTGGTCAGTCCGATCCGGGTACGCAGCTCGGCGAGATCGGTACGCCCGATCCGCTCGCCGAGTGCGTGCACCAGGCCGGTGGTCGGGTGCAGCCGTCCGGCCGCCAGGTTGAGCAGGGTCGTCTTTCCCGCGCCGTTGGGCCCGAGGACCACCCAGCGCTCGTCCGGCCAGACCCGCCAGGTCATGTCACGCAGTAGTGGGCTGCCGGAGCGGAGTACGCCGACGTCGTGGAAGTCGATCACCACGTCCGGGGGTACCGGTGCCGGGGAGCCGGCATCGGCGGAAACGGAAACCGGATCATCACGCACCCGACCATCCAACCACGCAACGGGGTGCCCCCCGCGAGCAGCGTCCGGGCCGTAGGGTGATGCGCCGTGTCCTATGTCACGTTGCCGGGAGGTGAGCCATGCCGGCAGTGATCGAGATAGCCGGTCTGCGCAAGACGTTCACGAGCCTGCGCCGGGGTCGCCGGGTCGCGCTGGACGGGTTCGACATGTGCGTCGAGCCGGGGCAGGTGCACGGCTTCCTCGGCCCGAACGGCTCCGGCAAGACGACCACCCTGCGTACGCTGCTCGGCCTGGTCCGCCCGGACAGTGGTCGGATGAGCCTGTTCGGTGAGCCGACGCCGGAGCGGCTGCCCGCCGTGGTCCACCGGTTCGGGGCCATCGTGGAGAGCCCGCAGTTCTTCGGCAACTTCAGCGGCCGGCGCACCCTGCGGCTGCTCGCCGTCGCCGGTGGGGTGCCGCAGGGGCGGGTCGACGCGGTACTCGAGCAGGTGGGGTTGCGGGACCGGGCCGACGAGCAGGTCCGGGCGTACTCGCTGGGCATGAAGCAGCGGCTGGCAGTCGCCTCCGCCCTGCTCAAGGAGCCCGAGCTGCTGATCCTGGACGAGCCGGCCAACGGGCTGGACCCGGCGGGCATCCGCCAGATGCGGGACATGATGCGCGCCCTCGCCGCCACCGGGGTCGCGGTACTGGTCTCCAGCCATCTCCTCGCCGAGATCCAGCAGGTCTGCGACCACGTGACGATCATCTCCCGGGGTCGCCGGGTCGCCGCCGGTCCGGTCGAGGCGGTACTCGCCAACTTCGACCACCGGGAGTTCCGGATCCGGGTCGCCGACGACCAGCCCCGGGCGGTCGAACTCGTCCAGGCGGCCGGACTTCCGGTCACGGTGCACGCCGACCACCTGGTGGTCTCCGGGGTCGACGATCCGGCCCGGATCAGCCGGATCCTCGGTGAGCAGGGTCTCTGGCTCCGCGAACTGAGCCCGCTCACCCCGGATCTGGAGAGCGCCTTCCTGGAACTCACCGGTACCCGGCCCCGGCCCGGGGTGCCGCGCCAGGTCGACGAGTCGGTGCTGCCGGACGCCGGGCCGAACGAGCCGCTGGAGATAAGCGTCAGCGCCGACGAGACGGGGGCGAAGCCGTGAACCTGGTACGCGCCGAGATCGGCCGGCTGGCCGCGCGTCGCTTCGTACAGCTGATGCTTGTGTTGTTGGTCACCGCGTTCGGGGTCACCATCGCCACCACGCTTGCCAATTCGCACCAGCCCACCGCCACGGAGATCCGGGTGGCCGAGGAGCGGGCCGCGGAGCGGCGGGTGAGCGCCGAGCGGCAGTACATCCAGTGCCTCCGCTTCCAACGCGAGGATGCGCGCGATGGAGACGTGCTGTATCAGGGCGGATGCGCGGACCTGCGCCCGAACCGGATCGACGCCTCCGACTTCCTCCCCGGGGTCTTCGTCTTCGACCGGCAGATCCTCGACCTGACGTACTTCCTGATCGTCTTCCTCTGCCTTTTCGGCTTCCTGGTCGGCGCCTCCTACATCGGCGCGGAACTCACCTCCGGCGGGATGACGAACCTGCTGCTGTGGCGTCCACGCCGGATGGTCGTCCTCGGCGCCAAGCTCGGCACCCTGCTCGCCGGGGTACTGGGGGTGTCGGTGGCCGCCTCGGTGCTCTACCTCGGCGCGTTCCGGCTCATCGCGGAGGTGGGCGGCCTGCCCGGCAGTCCGGATACGGAGTTCTGGACCGATCTGGCCGGCACCGTCACCCGAGGGCTGTTGCTGGTGCTGATGGTCACCGCGCTGGGTTTCGCCGCCGCAACGCTGGGCCGGCACACCTCGGCGGCGCTGGGTGTGGCGGCCGCGTACGGCGTGGTGTGGGAGGTGGGCGGCCGGATCGTGATGGGACTCGTCGATGTCACCCGCCCGGACCGGTGGATGCTGAGCAGTTACGTGATCGCCTGGGTCGGTGGCCGGATCGACCTCTGGGCGACGTCCGGGGACTGTTCCTTGTCGGCCGGTTCGAACTACTGCGACCTGTCGTACTCGATTCTCTGGCCGACCGGCCTCGCCGTGCTGCTCGGGCTGACCACGCTCGCCCTCGGCAGCGCGTTCACCGCCTTCCACCGCCGCGACCTGGCCTGAACCCGCTTGAGTGTTAGGAAGGGCCCCCGCTACAACAGAAAACGATAAGCGGGGGCCCTTCCTTTCACACGCGGGTGACTCGGATGGCGTCGGCGATGACCAGGCCGGTGCCGCCGGTCCACCGGCTCACCGCCACCTTGTTGGCATCACCGGCGGCCAGGGTGAAGGTGCCCAGGGTCCGCCAGGCGCCACCGCCGGAGCGCTGGTCGACGTAGACGGTCTGGTTGCCGGTGGTGGTGGCGATGATGTACGGCGCCGCGCTGTTGTAGCCGGGGTCGTCCGGATACCAGGCGTCCACCCGGTAGCTGCCGGTCTCCGGGATGTTCAGCCGGTACCAGGCCGGGTCGCTCGACTCGACCGTCTCGGCGAACCGGTAGTCCGTGCCCTGCTTCTGGGACGAGTACGTCGAGGTGCCCCAGTTCGCGCTGGCGGTGAAGCGGTCGGAGGAGTTGTCGACCGTCTGCGACCACGCGTCGGGTGGCGTGACCGTGCCGGTGACGAGCTGCATGTAGTAGGTCCAGTTCCAGTGCGGCCCCGGGTCGGTGTGGGTGGCCCCGGGGACCTGGTTGTGCCCGATGATCCGGGACCGGTCCTTCGGGATGCCGTACCGGTCACAGAGGTGCCGGGTGAGCGCCGCCGAGGAGCGGTACATCGCGTCGGTGAACCAGGAGGGCTGGGTGACGTACCCCTCGTGTTCGATGCCGATCGACTGGGTGTTGTAGGTCCAGTTGCCGGCGTGCCAGGCGACGTCCTTGTCCCGCACCGACTGGGTGACCGCGCCGTCGGAGGAGCGGATCGTGTAGTGGGCGCTGACCCGCGAGGCCGGGTTCTGGTACCAGCTGATCGAGCCGGCGTACGACCCCTGGGTCACGTGGATCACCACATAGTTGATCGGGTACGTCGACTCGCGGTTCGCGACGGTGTAGTTGCCCGAGTACGCCGGCACCCAGGCCGCCGGCCCGTAGTCGGTGCTCATCACGCCCATCCCGTCGGGGCTGCCGAGCGGCGCCACGTCGCGCAGGGCTCCCCGGTCGGGGGCGACCTTGCGGGCGGGTACCCGTACCGCCCCTTCGGCGGTGGTGGCGGCGATCCCGGAGCCGAGCAGGTCGTAGACGGTGTCGGCGTAGAGCCGGGCGACGGCCGGGGTGCTGGCGCCGCCGTACCGGACCACCTGGCCGTACCAGTTGTTGACGTCGCGGCGCTGTGCGGCGGTGAGCCCGGCCCCGTCGGCGTACGAGCGCAGCACAGCAGCAGCGCCGGTGACGTTGGCGGCGGAGTCGACGCGCAGGGTGTCCCGGCCCAGGCCGGTAAGTGCGACCGCCTCGTCCAGGGTGTGCAGCTTGGGGTTGCTGGTCAGGTGCATGACGCCGTAGCCGCCGGAGGCGCTCGGCGCTCCGCCGTGCCCGTCGAGGTGCGTCTCGGCGTAGCCGAGCGCCACGAGCAGGTCACGAGGCACGTCGTATCTGGTCGCCGCGGTGTCGAAGGCGGCGGCCAGCGGTCCGACCGCGGTGGCCGGGCCCGGGGCTGCCGGCAGGTCGGCCCCGGATGGTCCGGCCAGTGCGGACTGGCCGGTGAGACTGATGGCAAGGGACGCGATCAGGGTGGCGCCGAGCAGGTGGCTCGCACGCTTTAGGGGGGTCCGTTCGGTCACCGTCACTCCTCCCCGAGGGATGGACGTCCCGGGGGTCGGGACGCGGGTGGCCGTACGGTATAGCCTCACTTCCGTCTATGTCGAGACCTTGCATCCAACTCGTCGGTAGCGAAAGATATTTACATGGCATCGCGACCGGTGGCCCCGGCCGGCACCCTCCGGTGCGTCGGATCAGCCGAGCGTGGAGCCGAACACCTCGTCGCGGACGGCGTCGAGCGCCACCCGGAGCGCTCCACGCAGCACCGGCTCGTCGGTCAGCTCGGTGGGCACCACCCGGGGTGTGACCAGGGTGATCGCGGCGACCTCGTGCTGCACCCGCTCGGCCAGCGCGGTGCCGCCGGCCTGGCCGACCTCGCCGGCCAGCACCACCAGCGGCGGGTCGAGCACCACGCAGCTGCTGGCCACGCCGAGCGCCAGCCGCCGGGCCACCTCGTCGAGTACCGGCCCACCCTCGGTGCCGGCCGCGATGGCGGCCCGGATCGCGTCCGCCGCCGACCCGGCCCGGAAGCCGTGCTCCCGGGCCACCGCGCGGACCGCGTCGGAGCCGGCGAGCTGGCCGAACGCCGGCTTCGCCCGCCGGGAGGCGTCCCGGGGAATGGGCGCGCCGGGCACCGGCAGGTAGCCGATCTCGCCCGCCGCGCCGGTGCTGCCGTGGTGCAGCCGGCCGTTCAGCACGATGGCCAGGCCGACGCCGACGCCGAGCCAGACCAGCACGAAGTCGTCCACCCCGCGCGCCGCGCCGGACTCCGCCTCGGCGACCGCAGCCAGGTTGACGTCGTTCTCGAAGACCACCGGGGTGTGCAGGTCCTCGCGGAGCGCGGCGAGCAGTCCCCGGTGCCAGCGGGGCAGGTTGAACGCGAAGGTGATGTCCCCGGTGGCCGGGTCGACCAGGCCCGGCGTGCCGAGCACCACCCGGCGTACCGTCGACAGCTGTGCCCCGGCGTCGCTCGCCGCCTGCACCACCGCGTTGTGCACGACGCCCACCGGGTCGTCGGTGTCCCGGGTGGACTGCTCGACCCGGCCGATCACCTCGCCGGTGATGTCGGCACAGGCCGCCACCACCCGATCGGGTCCTACGTCGACGCCGACCACGTGCGCGGTGCCCGGCCGTACGGCGTAGAGCTGTGCGTTCGGTCCGCGCCCGCCGGCCTGCTCGCCGACCCGGCTGACCAGCCCGCGCTCCTCCAGTCGTTCCACCAGTTGGGACGCGGTGACCTTGGACAACCCGGTCAGCTCGCCCAACTGGGCGCGGGTGAGCGGCCCCCGCGCCAACAGCAGCTCCAGCGCGGCCCTGTCGTTGAGCGCGCGAAGCAGGCGGGGTGTGCCAGGTAGCCGGGTGCTCGCCATGCAGTGTCCCTACTTGTTTAAGAAGGTTTCCTAATAGCTAGGCTAACCTTCGTTGGGAGTAGCCGTAGCGTAATGGTCCAGTGCGGCCGGAGTGTTAAGCCGATCCGGCAGCGCTTGACCCCAAGATGGTCCACCCCGATGCGACACTCGGAGCCAGGGAAAGGGCCGAAGGGGGAGGAACGTGCCGACCGATCCAGGAGTCCGCCGGCTGGTGCTGGGTACCCTGCTCGCCGCCTTCCCCGGAACCAGCCCGCCCGGCTGGGCCCTCGACCTGCTCGCCGAGGGGCTGGCCGGGCACACCCTGTTCGGCCGGAACATCGACCACCCCGACCAGGTCGCCGCCACCACCGCCGCGCTGCGCTCGGCCCGGCCGGACGTGCTGATCGCGATCGACGAGGAGGGCGGTGACGTCACCCGGCTGGCGCACGCCACCGGCAGCCCCTATCCGGGAAACGCCGCGCTCGGCGCGGTGCACGACGTCGGGCTCACCGAGCGGGTCTACCACGCGATCGGCAACGATCTGGTGGCGGTCGGCGTCAACCTCAACCTCGCGCCCACGGTCGACGTCAACACCGCCGACGACAACCCGATCATCGGTACCCGGGCCTTCGGCGCCGACCCGACCCGGGTCGCCGGGCACGCCGCCGCGGCGGTGGTCGGGCTCCAGTCCGCCGGGGTGGCCGCCTGCGCCAAGCACTTCCCCGGGCACGGCGCCACGGTCGCCGACTCGCACCTCGAACTGCCCACCGTGGACGTACCGGTGGAGCTGCTCCGGACCCGCGACCTGCCGCCCTTCGCGGCGGTGATCGAGGCGGGCAGCAGGGCGATCATGACCGCGCACATCCGGGTCCCCGCGCTCACCGGGGACGCCCCGGCCACCTTCAGCCCCGCCGTGCTGGGCGACCTGCTCCGGGGCGAATACGGCTTCACCGGCGTGGTGCTGACCGACGCGCTGGAGATGAGGGGCGCGGCGGTGGCCGCCGGTGGCGTCGGCCCGGGTGCCGTCCGGGCGCTGGCCGCCGGTGCCGACCTGCTCTGCATCGGCGCCCAGGTCGACGCCGAACTTGTCGAACTCGTGGTCGCCGAGATCGCCGCCGCACTCGCCGACGGCCGGCTCGACCGGGCCAGGGTCGAGCAGGCCGCCGAGCGGACCGCCGCACTCGCCGCGTGGACCCGGGCCGCCGCGCCGGTCCGGGCCGCCGGAACAGACCTCGGGTACGCTGCCGCGCGCCGCGCCGTACGGGTCGAGGGCAGCCTCGACGGGCTCGACCAGCCACTTGTGGTGCAGCTCGTCGCCGCGTCCACGATCGCCGAGGGGCGGGTGCCGTGGGGGCTCGGGCCACACCTGGACGGCACCGAACAACTCCGGGTCGTCGCCGCCGAGACGGATCCGGGCACGCTCCGGGACCGGGCCGCCGGACGGCCGATCGTGCTGGTCGGCCGGCACCTGCACCGCCTGGCGGGCGGCCCCGAACTGGTGGAGGCGCTGGCCGGCAGCAATCCGGTGACCGTGGTCGAGATGGGCTGGCCGTCGGCCTGGCGCCCCGCGGGCGTACGCGCCTTCGTCACCACGTACGGCGCCAGCCACGCCAACGGCCGGGCCGCCGCCGAGGTACTCCACCTCACCGCCTAGCCATAACTTGATCCATAACAGGTCAAATCCGCCGAACGGGCAGTTCGGACGAGGCCGTCGCAGGCTTGTCCTGACCATTCACACATACGTAGCGTTACCAGCACCACGTACAGCGTGACCACCGGACTTCGGCCTGGGAGAGGACGCGGACCGTGGGCCCCGGCGCGGGTCCACGGTCCGCGGCTGTACCGCGCGTTGCCGGGTCACCCGGAGGCCGGCTGGTCCGTCCGTTCCAGCCCGTACGCGGACCAGCCACGGTCGTCGAAGCCGGCCGCCTCGGCGACCCGGGCCGAGGCGATGTTGCCGGGATCATGCAGGTAGGTGGGGACGGCGCCCTCGTCGAGTATCCGCCGGGCGGCCTGTGCCACCAGCCGGCGCGCCAATCCCCGGCGCCGGCCGGCCGGCTCGGTGCCGACGGCGATCTCGTGCCCGTAGCCGTCGTGCCGCTTGATGCCCACCCCGGCGAGGTAGTCGCCGTCCGCGTCCCGCACCACGAGTACCTCACCGCCGAACGGCCGCAGCCACGGCGGCACCACCGGGTCCGTGGCGTCGACCCACTCACCGGCGTCCGGCAGCGGCGCCGGGGCGAGCGTGCAGCGGAACACCGCCCGGTAGCCCACCCAGCCGGGCAGGTCCAGCACGGCGGGCAACTCGGCGAGAAGTGCCGCGACCGGTCGGGCGCCGAGGGTGCGTACGGCGGCGACCCGGTCCGGCGGCACCGAGAGTACGATCCCGAGCGGGTTTCCGATCCCGACGACCGGATGCGGCTCGCCGTCCCAGCCCGGCTGGATCCGGCGCTCGGAGCCGACCACGTCCAGCGACCCACCGGCCGGCCACTGACCCAACCAGGTCACCAGATGGTGGTGCAGCCGCTGGTCGAGCATGCATCCGCCTCCGCTCACCCCGACAGGCCCATCCGGACAGTCCGATCTCGACGGAGGTTATCAATGGACACCGACCCGCCCGGCGCCGAGGTGGCCGGCGCGCGGCAGGACCGACCGAAGTGGAGTCGGCCAGCGTGCGGATTTTCCCGGTGTCTCTGATCAGCAGGCCAACCGCCCGGGAGCGGCCAAAATGGCGATCTTCGTTCAAACCGGGGGTTGAGGCATCACACCGGGCGCTGCTAGCGTGCGCCGGGTACTCAAAGATCGTGGCTGCGACCCAGGGCCGCCCACGACGCCAGAACCTGGCGAGTAGTCGATCAATCGCCTTCGACCGGCACGGGACGGTGTAATGGGCTTTCGTGCTTCGCGCCTGCGTACCAAAGTTGTCGCTCTGCTCCTCACCCTAACCGCACTTTGGGCGTTCGGCGCATGGGTCACCCTACGCGACGGGTTCAACCTGCTCTGGGTGCAGACCCTGGAAGCTCAGGTGTACGCGCCGAGCGAGCCGCTGATCCTGAACCTCCAGGAGGAGCGGCGGCAGTCCCTGAGATACCTCGGCACCCCACAGGCGCCGGCCGGGGAGACGTTGGAGACCGAGCGCCGCAGGGTGCGTACGGACGTGGCGATCTTCCGCTCGGAGAGCCGGAAGTGGTTCACCAGGCTGGCCGCACGGCCGGAACTCGAACGACGGGTCGACGAGGCGCTGGCCAGACTCGACGGGCTGAACGCCGTCCGGGAGGCGATCGACAGCCGCCGCATCGACCGGCTGGCCGCCGCGCAGGCGTTCACCGAGGCAATCGGAGCGATCTTCCGGATGTACGGCTCGCTCGGCGACCTCGACGCCGGTGACATCGACCGCCGCGTCGAGAACCTGATTCGGTTCACCAGGTCGCGGGAGATGGCCTCCCAGGTCGACGCGCTGATGACCGGCGCGCACGCCGCCAACCGGATCAGCCCGGCCGAGCACTCCAGGGTGGTCCAGCTGATCGGCATCGAGCGGATGATGGCTGACGAGGCGATGGCCGAGCTGCCCCGGGCCGACCGGGAGCGCTACCGCCAGGCGCTCCAGCAGGGACCACTCGGCCGGTTGCGCGCGGCCGAGGACCGCATCGTCCTGAATGGACGGCCGAACGGCCGACCCGTCATCTCGGCAGACGAGTGGCGCGGCACCGTCGAGCCCGGGCTACAGGAACTGCACCGGTTGCAGGTCGCCGGCGGCGACGAGGTGGTCAAGGCCGCCACCCCCGGAGCCGTCGGAACCATCCTGCGGATGCTGGTCATGTCCATCCTCGGCCTGATCGCCGTGGTCATCTCGGTGAACACCGCGCGGTCGCTGGTACGCCAGCTCGAAGAGCTCCGCCAGGCGGCACTCAAGCTCGCCAACGAGCGACTTCCGGACCTGGTCGCCCGGCTCGGTCGGGGCGAACGGGTCGACGTCGGCGCCGAGGCGCCACCGCTGCGGTCCGGCCCGGACGAGATCGGCCAGGTGGCCCAGGCGTTCAACGTCGCCCAGGAGACCGCCGTACGCACCGCCGTGGAGCAGGCCGAGCTGCGCCGCAGCGTCCGGGACATCTTCCTCAGCCTGGCCCGGCGTACCCAGGCGCTGATCCACCGCCAGCTCACCCTGCTGGACGCGATGGAGCGCCGGGAGAACGACCCCGAGGAGCTGGAGGACCTGTTCCGGGTGGACCACCTGGCCACCCGGATGCGCCGCAACGCGGAGAACCTGATCGTGCTCTCCGGCTCGACGCCGGGCCGGGCCTGGCGGCGCAACGTCCCCATGATCGACGTACTGCGGGGGGCGGTCGCCGAGGTGGAGGACTACGCCCGGGTGACCGTACTGCCGGTCGGCGCGGTGGACCTCGCCGGCCGGGCGGTCGGCGACATGATCCACCTCATCGCGGAACTGGTCGAGAACGCACTCTCCTTCTCCCCTCCGCACACCGCGGTGCAGGTCAGTGGTGAACTGGTCGCCAACGGCTACGCCGTGGAGGTCGAGGACCGGGGCCTCGGCATGAGCAACGAGGACCGGGCCGCGGCGAACGAGCGGATCGCCACCCAGCACGAGTTCACCCTCACCAGCGGTGCCGCCCAGCTCGGCCTGTACGTGGTCAGCCGGCTCAGCGAGCGGCACGGCGTACGGGTCCGGCTGAAGGAGTCGCCGTACGGCGGCACCACCGCTGTGGTGCTCCTGCCGTTGAACCTGATCACCGACCGCAGTGCCGAGGGTGAGTCGGTCGCCGGATCGATGCCTGTCGAGCGGCTCGCGGCGAGCGCGATCGGCGGCAGTGTGCGGCGACCCGCGGTGCGGGAACTGGAACGGGCGCCGGAGCGGGAGTCGACACCCCCGTCCGGGCGCGAGTCGGCCCGCCGTACCGGCCGGGAGGCCGGGGCGGATCCGGCGCCGCAGTCGCGTCGGGGTGCCGGGTGGCCGAGCGCGCCAGGCCCGCTCGGCGCACCGGGACGGTCCCCCGGCGCACCGCCGAAGCCGGACCTGGCACCACCGACCCCGGACCTCGTTCCGCCGAGGAGCAATGCTCTCGGGTCCGACCGCACCTCCGCCCGGACAGATGTCGGCACGGCGAAGCCGGACACGACGGCGCCCCCGGCGCCGGTCGGACCGACGACACGGCCCGGACCGGGCTCCGGCGCCGCCGAAACGCCGCCCGCACCACCCGAGTCCGGCCGGGCGAGCGGATCGGCCTCGCTGACCCCGTCCGGGCTGCCCGTCCGGGTGCGGCAGGCGAACCTCGCCGCGCCGCTGCGCAACGGTGACGACCGGCCAGAACCGGAGCCGGCGGAGGAACAAGCCCCGCGTACTCCTGAGCAGATCCGCCGGATGATGAGTTCCTATCAGTCGGGCACCCGGCGCGGACGCTCCGACGCCGCGCGCCCGCTGGACGACGGTGGCACCAGCGATCCGGCTCCGCCCGAGGCCTGACCGCCCACCGTCTGGCGAGACGCCGATTCCCGGTAGAGAGAGGGACCAAACCCGTGCAGAAGACAGCGTCGAACCTCGACCTGACCTGGTTGCTCGACGACCTGGTCGGTCGGGTGAAACAGACCCAACACGCGATCCTGCTCTCCGTCGACGGGCTGCTGATGGCCTCGTCGCGGGAGTTGGACCGGGACGACGCGGAACACCTGGCCGCGGTCGCCTCCGGCGTGCAGAGTCTGGCTCGTGGCGCCGGCAAGCGGTTCGGCGGCGGGCCGGTGCAGCAGACCATCATCGAGATGCGCTCGGCGTTCCTGTTCGTGACGGCCGCCGGGCACGGCGCCTGCCTCGCCGTACTCGCCACCGAGGACGCGGACGTCGGCCTGATCGCGTACGAGATGGCGATGCTGGTGACCCGGGCGGGCAAGTACCTCGCGTCGAGCACCCGGACACCCGACGCACCGGTCCAACGGCAGTGATCCTGCGGCCATGACCGAACACGAGGACCCTCCCGAAGTCCACTGGGTCGACGATCACGCCGGCCCGGTGGTCCGGCCCTACGCGGTGACCCGAGGTCGGGCCCGGCCGGTGACCGGCAAGTTCGACCTGATCTCACAGGTGAGTACGGTGCGGGCGGTCTCCGCCCGGGACGTCGGGCTCGGGCCGGAGCACCTGTCGATCGTCACGCTCTGCCGTCGGCGGCTCTCGGTCGCCGAGGTGGCCGCGCATCTGGACCTGCCACTCGGCACCATCCGGGTGCTCCTCGGTGATCTGCTCGAACGACAGCTCGTCCGGGTGTTCGAGCCACGGCCGACACCGGTCCTAACCGATGACAGCATCTTTGAGCAGGTGATAAATGGGCTACGCGCACTCTGACGGTGCCGACCTGGCCGGGACGTCGAACGAACGGATGCCGACCGCCGTCAAGATCCTGATTGCCGGAGGCTTCGGCGTCGGCAAGACCACGATGGTCGGCGCGGTGAGCGAGACACGTCCACTTCGGACCGAGGAACTCCTCACCGAGGAGGGGGTGAGCATCGACGACCTCTCCGGGGTGGAGGCGAAGACCACCACCACGGTCGCGATGGACTTCGGCCGGATCAGCATCAACGACGACCTGGTGCTCTATCTCTTCGGCACGCCAGGACAGGACCGGTTCTGGTTCGTCTGGGACGAGCTGGCGCTCGGTGCGCTCGGTGCGGTGGTACTCGCCGACACCCGGCGGCTCGCCGACTGCTTCCCGTCGGTGGACTACTTCGAGAAGCACGGCACGCCGTTCATCGTGGCGGTCAACTGCTTCGAGGGCGCCCGGCAGTACAAGCTGGAAGAGGTGACCCAGGCGCTGAGCCTCGACCCGGGCGTACCGGTGATGCTCTGCGACGCCCGGAAACGGGAGTCCGGCAAGGAGGTGCTGATCGCCGTGCTCGAACACGCGATGCGCAGCCACCGGGCGATGTCGGCGGCCAACGCCGGCTGAGTCGCCACCCGACGGCCCGGCTGCTGCCAACCGGGCCGGATCAGCCCCGCCGGCCGGAGCATGCCGGCCGGCGGGACCGACCCGTCCCGGGTCGTCAGGTCGCGACAAGTGGTCGTCGGGCCACGACCAGGGATCGTCGGGTGGTGAGCACTGGTCGTCGGGTGGTGACCGGGACGATCAGAAGACGTACCGCTCGGCGAGGCCCGGGTAGTCGAACTGCTCGTCGGCGCCGAACCAGAGTTCGGACTCGTACTTCGCCTCGTCGACGCTGCCGGAGGCGTGCACCAGGTTGGCGATGGCCTTGCCGGTCGTCTCGGCGTACGCCTTCGACATGTGCGCGAAGTCGCCCCGGATGGTGCCCGGCGCCGCCTGCCCCGGGAAGGTCGGGCCGATCATGCGGCGGACGTTTGCCACCGCCTCGACGCCCTCCAGCAGCAGCGCCACCACCGGCCCCAGCTGCATGTAGCTGGCGGTGGCGTCGTAGACGCCCTTGCCGTACCGCTCCTCCAGGTCGAAGTAGTGCCGGCGGGTGAAGTCGGCGTCCATCTGCTTCATCTTGATGCCGACGATCTTCAGTCCGGCGTCCTCGAAGCGCTGCACCAGGCGTCCGGTCAGCCCGCGCGCGACCGCGTCGGGCTTGAGCAGGACAAGAGTACGTTCTATGGCCGCCACCGCGTGGCCCCTTCCTCGATCATCTGGTCGGGCCCGGCGAGCTGGACGGCTGGCAGCCCGACACCTCGTCGGGCGTCCGCTCCCGCGTCAGGCCGCTGAGATCACGATAGTAGTCGGCCCGGTTCGCCCGGCTCGGCGCTACCGTCCGGTCACCGGCCCGCTCTGGCCGGTGGCGGCGAGCGGGGTCTGCCGGTAGCTGAGCCGGCGCAGCAGCACCTCGGCCGGGCCGCGCCGCCCGGCCCGGCGCAGCAGCTCGGCGAGCAGCACTGTGCCGAGCCAGACGCCCAGGGCCACCGCCGAGGCACCGGCGTCGCCGAGCCGCCCGCCGAGCCCGCCGGCCCAGGGCGAGAAGAGCGCCACGAACGCCACCGACTGGAGCAGGTAGCAGGTCAGCGAGCGCTGCCCGCAGGCGGCCAGCGCGGTGGCGATCCGGCCGGGCCGCTCGGACGCGGCCGCTAGGCGGTGTGCGACCAGGCCGGCCAGCGCCGCGTAGCCGAGGCCGGCGCCGATGCCGGTGACGGCGTGCAGGACGTACGCGGGTACGGCGGTCGAGGCGCTCCAGTCGGTCCAGATCCGGGCGTCGATGAGCGCCAGCGGGGTACCGCCAACGACCGCGAGGCCGATCCCGCCCAGCGCGACCCGGGTGAGCAGTCGCCGGTGCCGACCGGGCTCGTCGAGCAGCCGGCGCCGGGCGGCCCAGATGCCGAGCAGCATCGGGGTGACCACGTCCAGCGCCAGCATCGGGGCGAGCACCGCCCAGGTGCCGACCCGGGGACCGATCGCGGCGAGTGGGGACTCGGCGTCGGTCGGCAGCGGCGTCGAACCGTTCTCGATGATCCCGAGCGGCGGGATGACGGAGACCGTGACGAAGACCAGCGTCCAGAGGCCGGCGACCCGGAGCAGGGTACGGTCCCGGGCCCGGAGCATGCCGACCAGCACCAGCCCGAGCAGGCCGTAGGTGGCGAGGATGTCGCCGAAGAAGAGCAGCAGCGCGTGTACGAAGCCGAAGACGATCAGCCAGCGGCTGCGTCGGCGCAGCAGGGTGCGTACCTGCGGCCAGTCGGCGCCGGACGCGGCGCGCCGGTCGGCCAGCCGGACCATCCCGTAGCCGAAGAGCGCGGCGAACATCGGCAGCGCCCGACCGTCCACCAGCAGCACCTGGAGGCCGGTGACCACCCGATCGACGGTGCCGCCGTCGCTGCTGTAGCCACGGAACAGGGTCTCGTGGCCGTAGAGGTACATGTGGGCGTGGGCCAGGGCGATGAGCAGCAGCATCGTGCCCCGGGCGAGGTCGGGGGCGAGGGAGCGGGCGGCCGTCGGCCCGGCCGGTCGGGGCGGGGCGGCGAGGTCGGTGTGGCCGGGAAGGCTGGACATCTGTCTCCCCCGAGGGTCCAGGAATGTGGGCATGGCAGGTCGCGCCGAACGGCGGTCTGCGGGTGGTCGGCAGAATCAGTGTCGACGCGATGATTAGCTACGGTCCTGTATCTAACATCGAGAAAATAAGATACGCAAGCGTTTCTTACTTGAGAGGCAGCATGCCCGAGAAAAAGGCTGGCCCGGAGCCTGAACGGCGTACCCGGCGACGCGGCGACGAGCTGATCCGGGCCATCCACGCCGCCGTACTCCGCCAGGTGGCCGAGGTCGGCGTCGGTGGGCTCACCATGGAGGGGATCGCCAAGGAGGCCGCCACCGCCAAGACGTCGCTCTACCGGCGCTGGTCGTCTCCGCGCGAACTGCTGCTCGACGCGCTGCACGAGGCACACCCGCAGGAGGTGCCGTCCCCCGGCGCGGACGACCTACGGGGCGACCTGATCCGGGCGCTGCACCAACTCGTCGCCTGGATGACCACCCCGGCCGCCACCGCGGTGATAACGATCCTGATGGAGCGGCACCGCCATCCCGACCTGGTGGCGGCGCTCTACACCCGGGTCTTCGGCGCCCGGGGCGGGACCTTCACCAGTACGGTCCTGCGGCACTACGCCGGGCAGGGCCAGCTCGACCGGGCACTGCTCACCCCGGTGGTGATGGACATCGGCGAGGCGCTGGTGCTCAAGTACAGCACCGACCACGACCACCTGCCCGGCGAGGAGGTGCTCGCCGCCATCGTCGACCAGGCGATCCTGCCCGCCGTCGGCATCGGCCCGGCCGGCGGTCTACCTGCGGGTGCGGTCAGAACTCCCGTGCCACCGGGATGACGTCGGTGCCGATCCGTTCCAGTACGTCCAGCCGGGGCAGTTGCGGCGCCGCGCCGATCGCCACGTCGAAGCCGAGGTCGTGCAGCCGGTGCAGCTCGTCGAGGAGTTGCCCGGTCTTCTCGCCGTTCTCCCCGACGTCCATGAACTGGTAGACGGTCTTGGTGATCTCGGCGTAGTCGCGGCCCTCCCGCTCACAGTGCTCCCGCAGGACGGCCAGTTTGCGCTCCAGGTCCGGGGTGTTGAACAGGTTGCACGCCTGGGCGTACCTGGCGACCAGCCGCAGGGTCTTCTTCTCCCCACCACCGCCGATCATGATCGGCGGGTGCGGCCGGGTCAGCGGCTGCGGCGAGTTCAGCAGCCGTTCGGCCCGGACGTGCCTGCCCTGGAACGGTCCGTCGTCACCGGACCACATCTGGAGTACGTACCGCAGGGTCTCCTCCAGCAGCTCGAAGCGCTCGGCGAGCGGCGGGAACGGGATGCCCAGTCCCACGGACTCCTCGGCGTTCCAACCGGCGCCGATGCCGAGCATCGCCCGACCGCCGGAGAGGACGTCCAGGGTTGTCACGATCTTGGCGAGCAGTCCCGGCTGCCGGTGGTGCACCCCGCTGATCAGGGTGAGCAGGGTGGCCCGCTCGGTGTGCGCGGCGAGAAAGCCAAGCGTGGTGTACGCCTCCAGCATCTCCGCCTCGGGCGGGCCGACCGTCTCGATCTGGAAGAAGTGATCCATCAGGGCCAGGTACTCGAACCCGGCCTGGTCGGCCGTACGCGCCACGGCGGCCAGTTCGGCACCGAGCCCGGCCGACCCGTTCGGCCAGGTGAAGTTGGGAATCTGAAGGCCAAGCCGCATCGCGCCGGTTCTCCTCTGATATGTCACACCTGGTCGGATTTGCCATATGCACCGCCACCCTAGCCGGACGGCGCCCTGCGATGGACCGGTTCCCGACCGACACGGGCAGGTCGCGGGCGAACCGCCCGCCGGAACCGTCCAACCTGGCCCACTCGACGATCGCGTGCAACAGAAGTGCTCGGGAAGTGACCGGGACGGGCGCGCTCGCCGGCCCGGAGTGCCGGTCGCGCCGTCCCGTTCCGGGTGGACGCGGATCGGCACTCCGGGCCGGCCGGCGACTCAGCTCCGCTGGGGGACGGTCATCTCGCCGAGGATCGACCAGTCGTCCTGCGGAATCGTGGCGTTGACGATCCTCGGCGTCTCGGCCAGGTAGGTCGGCAGGCTCTGCTGCGCCTGCCGGAAGTGTTCGGACTGCACGTGCGCGGCGCCCGCCTCGTCGTCCCGGAACGCCTCCACCAGCACGAACTCGTTCGGGTCGTCGAGGCTGCGCGACCATTCGAACCAGAGGCAGCCCGGCTCGGCCCGGGTCGCCCGGGTGAAGTCGCCGGACACCTCGGCCCACCTGTCGGCATAGTCGGGCAGCACCCGGAACTTCGCGGTGATAAAGATCATTTCCGACCTCCTCGTACGCTGGTCTGGCCCCTGCGACCGGTCTCGCGCCCGCAGATCCTAGTGCCCCCGGCCCCGTACGCCCACTTGTTGCCGATCGTGAGCTTCCGCCGGATATAACCGGCATCGCCTCGTCTCCGGCATCGCCGCGCCGAACCACCCGCCGACCAGGGTCCCGCCGAAGGCTGCACGGGCTAGGCTTTCCCGCGTGATCGAGGTGGACGACGACTCCGGAGCCGACGAACGGCTACGCCGAATCGAGGCGGTGACCGATTCCTCGCTGTCCCGACTCGGCGTGGAGGACCTACTCGACGAACTGCTCGCCCGGGTCTGCGGGCTGCTCCAGGTCGACACGGCCGCGATACTGCTGCTCGACCAGCACGCCCAACAGCTCGTCGCCACCGCCGCGAAGGGGTTGGAGGAGGAGGTCGAGCAGGGTTTCCGGATCGCCGTCGGCCGGGGATTCGCCGGCCGGGTCGCCCAGGACAGGCAGCCGGTGGTGATCGATCGGGTCACCCCGAGCGAGGTGGTCAACCCGATCCTGCACCGCAAACGCATCCGGTCGATGCTCGGCGTACCCATGTTCGCCGGCTCGGAACTGGTCGGCGTCCTGCACGTCGGCACCCTCACCCCACGTCGGTTCAGCCCCGACGACGTCCGGCTGCTGCAACTCGTCGCCGACCGGGCGAGCCTGGCCAGCCAGGCCCGGATGGGCAACATCGACCGGACAGCCGCGCTCGCCCTGCAACGCAGCCTGCTGCCGACCCGGCTACCGGAGGCGGCCGGCGTGGACATGGCCGCCCGGTACGTACCCGGTCACCACACCGGGGTCGGCGGCGACTGGTACGACGTCTTCACCCTCCCCTCCGGCTGGCTCGGCATCGTGGTCGGCGACGTCTCCGGGCACGGCCTCGCCGCGGCCGTGGTGATGGGGCGGCTGCGCAGCGCCCTGCGGGCCTACGCCCTGGAATGTGACGACCCCTCCGACGCACTGACCCGGCTCGACCTCAAGATCCAGCACTTCGAGGCGGGCAAGCTGGCCACGGTGCTCTACACGCTCGTCAGTCCGGACCGGACGCACCTCCGGGTCTCGCTGGCCGGACACCTGGCACCGATGCTGGCCCGGCCCGGGCACCCGGTCGACGTGGTGCCCGTCCCGGTCGACCTGCCGCTCGGCACCGGCCGCCCCGCCTCCCGCCGCAGCACCGCTGTGGACCTCCCGGCAGGTGCCATGCTGGTCTGCTACACCGACGGTCTGGTCGAACGTCGCAACGAACTCATCGACGTCGGACTGGACCGGCTGCGCGCCGCGATCGAGCCCGGACCCGCCGAGACGGTCTGCGCGACGATCATGGCGGCTCTCGGCGTCGAACAGCCGGTCGACGACGTGGCGCTGCTGGCGATGGGCCGCGATCCGGCCGCCGGGTAGCCGGAACGGGACCTCGGCCTCAGCACCGCGCGCCGGCACCGTACCCGCTCAGAGCGGCGGCAGGCCGAGGGCCTCGTCGACCCGGCCGAGCACGGCGACGTCGTCCGCGTTGACGCCCCGGAGCAGGTCGATCGCGGTTGCCCGGATCTGCCCCACGATCATGATGATCGGCAGCGGAGGATTCCCGGTGAGCAGGGCCCCGGCGGTGCGTACCGCGGCCAGGGCGGCGGCGTCGGTCTGCTCGGCGTACCGGTCGGCTGCCTCGTCCCGCCCGCTCAGGTCGGCGGCGAACGCCTCGCCGGCGCAGCGCACCGCCTCGGCCAGTGACCCCAGCGCCGTGACCAGTTCCGGCGGGCTGGCCACCGGCAGCCGGGTCAACGCGACCCCGGCTCTGGCCAGTACCCGCAGGTTGCGTACCGCGTAGTCGACCTGCCGGCTGGACGCGTCGAGCGCGTGTACCCGGCCGATGTGCCGGCGCCGCCGTACGTGCAGCCGCAGCGCCTCCCCGGCGGCCAGTACCGCCGTCTGGAGCCGCTCCACGACGGCGTCCAGCTGGCGGGCCCGGTGCAGCGCGGCGAGCGCCGCCGGCTCGTCGCGGCGGTCGAGCGCCTCGCCGATCTCGGTCAGCAGCTCGGCCAGCGCGGCGAAGGTCTGCCGCGACTCGGCGAGCAGCGGGGCGAGTGGCTGCCGGGCGCTGGCCAGCTGGCTCGCCACCAGCGCCACCACCCCGCCGATCAGCGCGTCGACGAACCGGAACGGCACCAGCGCGTCGGTAGTCGGCGGCACCGTCACCAGGTAGAGGGCGGAGACGGTGGCCTGCACCACCGAGACGTTGCTGGCGCCGATCGCCGTGGCCAGACCGACGGTCAGCAGCACGACGGTGAGGACCGTCCAGGTGGTCCGGCCGAGGGCCTGCACCACGAGGTCGGCCACCAGCACCCCGGCGGCGACCCCGAGCACCACCTCCACGGCCCGGCGCATCCGCTGGCCCCGGGCCTGCCCCAGCACGATCAGCGCCGCGGCCGGGGCGAAGAAGGGCTGCGGGTGGCCGAGCAGCGCCGCCGCGATCGCCCAGGAGACGGTCGCGGCCAGCGTCGCCTCGACCACCGGCGGCCAACCCTGGCGCAGCCGGCCGGCGACCGTCCGGAGCCAACCCACCGGAGAACACCTCGTCCCTCGCGATCGTTTCCCGCACGATATCCGCCGGGCGGGGGCGGGTAGCGTCGTCGGACGTGACAGGTGTAGCCCACTCGCACTGCTCGTACTGCGGCTCCGCCTATTCGGCGCCCACCTGGCCCCGGGTCTGCGGCAACTGCGGCCAGACCACCTGGCGCAACCCGTCCCCGGTGGCGCTGGCGATCCAGCCGGTGCTGACCGCCGACGGCATCGGCGTGGTGGTGCAGCGCCGCGACATCGAACCGGGCCGGGGCCGGCTGGCGCTGCCGGGCGGATTCATCGACTACGGCGAGGACTGGCGCGACGCACTGGTCCGGGAGCTCCGCGAGGAGACCGGCCTGGTCGCCGACGCCGGGACGGCGGAACTGTACGCGGTGCACAGCGCCCCGGCGGGCGGCACGATCCTGATCTTCGGGGTACTGCCGGCGCGGCCGGTCGACTCGCTGCCGCCCTCGGTACCGACCGAGGAGGCCACCGAGTGGCTGGTGCTCACCGAGCCGGCGGAGCTGGCCTTCAGCACCCACACCGAGGTGCTGGCGAGGTTCCTGGCCGCCACCCGGACGTCAGGGCCGGTCGTCCCGCATCCGGCCGGCGACTGAGCCCGTCCCGGGTTGCCCGCTGGAGCGTCGCGCCGGAGCGGCCGTCTGGCCACCCGGTGCGGTTGCCGGTATTGTGCTCGACGATGAACACCTTCCTGTGCAGATTGGGGGTCCAGTCCATCCAAGGTGAGTGCTGATGCATTCATCGACTGTGGACGGAGACTCCCGGCTTTCCCTCTGGCTGCGCGTGCGCGAGTTCGCCGTGCCGCCCCCCATGATCGAATTGGCGACCGCCCGCCGCGCTGTCGGCGACTGGGCCGGAGCCTGTGCCGCCGCACGCGTGGACGTGGATCTGCGACTGCGGTGCGTCGCACGCACCCACGGTCGCGAGCTGGCCGCCCAGCTCCGGGCCGACCTCTGCCATCTCGCCCCTGACCTGCTGCGCTGGCACCTGCCCCGGATTGCGCCGGACGGGCTGCTGCGACCGGGACTGACCATCTCGCTGGCCCGGTACCCGGAAACGGGAGCCGGCACCCCGCACCTGGTGGTCCGGACCGCGCCTGCCCGCGCGGAGGGCGGTCAGCGGATCAGCCTGGCACTGTGGGACCCGGCCCGGCCCGGGTCGTCCGGGCCGCATCCGCACCCCCGCCCGGACCGACGGTTCCGGCTCGACCTGCACCGGCACCTCTGGGACGTACGCCGGGCCGGGGAGTTGCGGATGCGGGCCGGCGTGGACCGGGGCCCCGACGCGGGCACGCTCGCAGTGGAGGGCGGGATACCTGCCCTGGAGGGCGGGATACCGGACGCTCTCGACTGTGCCGTGTCGCGCTGGCCCGACGAGGCCCGGCTGCTGCTCGACGCGGACCGAATCGGCGGTACCCGCGTCACCGTCCGGCTCGGCTCCCGGCACCGGCTGCTGCTGGAGCCGCTGCCGGATCCGACCGGTGGCCCGACCCGGGCGCGGCTCCGGGCGCTGCCCGCACGGAGCCGCGCCGAGGCGCTGCCGGTACTACCTGACGCGGCGACCTGGGTCCTGCCCGACCTGGCACTGCTCCGGGCCGGGCTGATCCGGGCCGACGAGCTGCATCCGCTGGTCGCCTCGGCACTCGTACCGGACGGGCCGGTCGCCGGGACCCGGCCGCCCCCGGACGACGGGCCGACACCCCGGCTCGTCGTGTGTCGTGGCGCCCGGCACCGGATCGGCGTGGTGGACGGAGTGCTCGTCGCGCTGGACCACGATCCCGCCGAGATCCGCCGCGAGGAACTGCTGGCCGCGCTGAGCGGTACCCCGCTGCCCTGTCTACAGGAGATCGACCGGGCACACCGCCAACCGGAGAACCTCACCGACATCCGTGCCCGCCTGGAACACGGCGACACCGAGGCCGCCGTCGCCGCCGTCGAACGCCTGCTCGGACCGGACGCGCTGCTGCGTACCGGCGCGCTGCGGGAGGAGTTGCGGACGGCGGCGCTGCGCCGGGTGTCGCACGGGTTGTACCGGGCCGGATTGGGCGAATCCGCACCCCATCCGGCCAGTGGGCTCCACGGGCGCCGCCGTGAGCTGTCTCGGCTGGTCGCCCGGTCCGGGCGTACCTCCCGGACACATCCGCGGCACGCCTATCACCGCTGACCAGCGCGCCTGCTGTCCTGCTCCGCCTCCGCACCGGCCCGTCCGGATCCGACCCGACCCCAAGGTGATCTCACATGCGTATCTCCGTGCCTTCCGCACCCTCCACCGTCGCGCCCGTCTCCCCCGCCCGGTTCGCATCCCCGTCCCGCCCTCCGGCTCGGTCCCAGGCTTCGGCCCCGTCCTGCCCTCCGGCTCCCTCGCGCGCCTCGGTTCCAGCTCCGGGCGCGCCTGCCGATCCGGCGACTCCAGACGCTCCCGCCGTTCGGGGCGCATCGGGCGGGGGCAGCTCGGCGGAACTGGCCGGGTCGGGCCAGCTCGACGTCGCGGGTGACCTGCTCGCCCTGCTGGCCGACACCGCCACCGAGCCGCGCCCCGACCCGCAACTGGAGGCCCTCACCCTGGCCGTCGCCGCCGACCTGCCGGTGCTGCTCTGGGGAGAGCCGGGGATCGGCAAGACGGCCGTGCTGAACCAGCTCGCCTCCGCCCTCGACCTGCCGCTGACCACGGTGATCGCCAGCGTGCACGAGCCGTCCGACTTCGCCGGCCTGCCCGTGGTCGGCGACGACCCCGCAGTGCAGGGCGTGCCGATGGCCCCGCCGGACTGGGCCGTACGCCTGGTGCGGGCCGGCCGGGGGCTGCTCTTCCTCGACGAACTCTCCACCGCGCCGCCGGCCGTGCAGGCCGCCCTGCTCCGGGTGGTGCTGGAACGGCGGATCGGGGCACTGCGGCTGCCGCCCGGCGTCCGGATCGTGGCCGCCGCCAATCCCCGTTCCTCGGCCGCCGACGGCTGGGAGCTGAGTCCGCCACTGGCCAACCGATTCGTCCACCTACAGTGGACGTACGACCACCAGGTCGTGGTACGCGGGCTCGGCGGTACCTGGCCCCGGGCCGCGCTCCCCCGGCTCGCGCCGGAGCGGCTGCCCGAGTCGGTGGCGTTCGCCCGGCGTGCGGTCTGCGAGTTCCTGACCGCCCGCCCCGGGCTCGTGCACCGGCTGCCGGAGAACGAGGCCCGCCGGGGCGGGGCGTGGCCGTCACCGCGCAGTTGGGACATGACGCTGCGGCTGATCGCCTTCGCCACCGCTGCCGACACCTCCCGGGAAGTGCTCTCCATGCTGGTCAGGGGCACCGTCGGCGACGGACCGGGGCTGGAGTTGCTGGCCAGCCTGGATCGCCTCGACCTGCCGGATCCCGAGCAGCTGCTGGCCAACCCGGACCGGGCGGACCTGCCCGAGCGGGGCGACCTGCGCCAGGCCGTACTCGACGGGGTGGTCGACGCGGTCCGGAAGCGCCCCGACCGGGCCCGCTGGGACGCGGCCTGGAAGCTGCTGGTCCGGGCGCTGGAGACCGGCGCACCGGACCTGGTGGTGGTACCCGTGACGACGCTCGCCGCACTCCGCGAGCCCGACTGGGACCTCCCGGCGGCGATCGACCGGTTCGCCGGAGTGGTTTCGCTGACCCGGCGGGCGGACGAGGTCGGAGCCCGGGTCGCCGCCACCGTCGGGACCGGCCGATGAACAGCCCGGCCGGTGCCCTCGACACCGAGAAGCTCTTCACCGCCCGGCTGCACGCGGCCCGGGTCCGGCCCTATCTGGCGACGGCGCTCTTCGCGTTGCACATTGTGGAGTCCCGGCGGGTGCCGACGATGGCCGTGGACCGGCACTGGCGGTGTTACGTCTCGCCCGCCTTCGTGGACCGGACCCCGATCGAGGAGCTGGCCGGGGTCTGGGTGCACGAGGTCTCACACCTGCTGCGCGACCACCACGGCCGGGGTGACCGGGTCGCCCTGCAACGCGGGCTGGTCGGGCCCGGCGAACGGCTACGGATGAACATCGCGGCGGACTGCGAGATCAACGACGACGTGTACGGGGACGGGCTGGCCCGGCCCGAGGGCGCGGTCGAGCCGAGGCTGCTCGGCCTCGAGCCGGGGGAACTGATGGAGGACTACCTGCGCCAGTTCCGGCTCGGGGCGCACACCCAGGACTTCGTCTGGCTGGACTGCGGCAGCGGCGCCGACGGGCTGGACCGGGAGTGGGACCTGGGACCGGACGGCGCGCACGGGCTCACGGCGCAGGAGCGGGACGCCGTACGGTTCCGGGTGGCGCAGGGCATCACCGCCCGGCCGGGTACCGCCCCGAGGGGGTGGCAGCGGTGGGCGGAGGAGGCGTTCCATCCACCGCAGCCGTGGCTGGCCCTGCTCGGGGCGGCGATACGCTCGGCCACCAGCAGTGCCGGCGCGGGCGACGACTACACGTACGGCCGCCCCGCCCGCCGCTCCGCCAGCCTGCCCGGGGTGATCCTGCCGAGCCTGCGCCGCCGGCCGCCCCGGGTCTGCGTCGTCGTCGACACCTCGGGGTCGGTCAGCGACGCCGAGCTGGGCAGCGCACTGCTGGAGATCGCCGCGATCGGCCGTGCGGTGGGGGGCCGGCGCGACCTGGTCAGCGTGCTCTCCTGTGACGCGGCGGCCCGGGCGGTGCACGCGCTCTGCCGGGCCGAGCAGATCCCGCTGGTCGGCGGCGGCGGGACGGACCTGCGCGCCGGATTCGCCAGAGCGTTGCGGACGAGACCCGCCCCGGACGTCGTGGTGGTGCTCACCGACGGCCAGACGCCGTGGCCGGCGCAGCGGCCGGCGTGCCGCACGGTGGTGGGACTCTTTCCCCGGCCGACGACGTACCGCTCCTGGCAGGAGGACGATCCCGACTACGTCCCGGACAGCCCACCGGCCTGGGCCCGGGTGGTCGAGATCGGTGGCGGTCCGGCGACCTAGATCGGAACCCTGTCGGCACCCAGCACGTCGATCATCGCCATTCCATCGGTACCAGGAAAGTGGTGCCGGAACGCAACTGCGCTTTTTGGAAGTTGGCCAGATTCGTCACGTCGATATTCTCGGTTCCGGAAGTGTTCGCGGCGCCGCGCCGTTGCGGTGTGCGCGACGGTGCCCTGTCCTTCGAGGGGAGAGCCGACCATGACCACGAGTCGTGAGATTCACCTGCTCAGCCGCCCTCCTGACGACCTGCCGGTCCCCGGCGAGGTGGCCATGGTCGAGGTTTCGGTGCCGGCACCGAAACCCGGTCAGGCCGTGGTCCGCAACATGTACATGGCGATCGACCCCGGTCTACTCCAGCGAATGCGCGACCTGAGCGCCCTTCACGTACCCCATTTCGAGTTGGGCGGTCCGATGTGGGGACACGCCATCGGTGAGGTGGTGGAGTCGGCCAGCCCGGAACTCCAGGTCGGCGACGTCGTACTGCACCACATGGCGTGGCGGGAGTACGCGGTCGGCGACGTCAAGGAGTTCACAGTCCTCGACACCACCCGCTATCCGTCGATCTCGCACCACCTCAGTTCGGCGATCGTGGCCTACTGCGGCGTACACCGGATCGGCATCGAGCAGGGCGACACCGTGGTGGTCTCCAGCGCGGCCGGCGCGGTCGGCAGCGTGGTGGGGCAACTGGTCCGGCTGCGCGGGGCGACCCGGGTCGTCGGCAGCGTCGGTTCGGCGGAGAAGGTACGGTTCGCCACCGAGAAGCTCGGCTACGACGAGGCGTTCGACTACCACGACGGGTGGCCGGAGGATCTGCGCGATGTCGACGTCTACTACGACAACGTCGGCGGCTGGCAACTCGACAGTGCCTTCAACGCCATGCGCCCGCACGGCCGGATCCTGCTCTGCGGAAGCTCGGAGGAGCACCGCAGCGGGCGGCCGCACCCTCACCGCACCATGCAGATGGTCATCGGCAAGCGGCTGAACCTGATCGGCTTCACCACGAACGACCACCTTGACCTGCTGCCCGAGTTCGAACGCGAGTTCCCTCCGCTGGTCCGCGAGGGCAGGGTGGTGCTGCCCGAGACCTTCGTGGACGGTCTCGACCAGTTGATCCCCGCCATCAAGTCCCTGCTCGACGGGGCGTACCTGGGCAAGGTGCTGCTCAGGTTCTGACCGCCCGGCCGTGCTGGAAGCCAACCGGAGGGAATCCCGCCGTGACGTCACCCGGAACCGACCCACAGGTCTCGATCGTCATCCCCACCTACAACCGGCGAGAGCATCTGCACGCCAGCCTGCTGCAACTGACCAGGCAGCGGCCGGGCACACCGGAGTTCGAGGTCGTGGTCTCCGACGACGGCTCGTCGGACGACTCGGTGTCGGTGGTGCGGTCCTTCTCGGACCGGCTGCGCCTGAAATACCACTTCCAACCTGACGAGGACAACCGGGTGTCGCTGGCCCGGAACGAGGGGGCCCGGCTCGCCACCGCGCCGATCCTGGTCTTCCTCGACACCGGGGCGCTGCCCGGGCCGGACTTCGTCCGGCGGCACTTCCTGGCCCATCAGGACGAGACGGCGCGCTGCGCCCTGCTCGGGTACGCCTACGGATACAACCCGGAGGCTCCGATGTGGGAGGTGGCGGACATCGTCCGGCAGCACACCCCGGAGGAGGCGGTACACCGCTACGGCCAGGTGCCGGAGTTCCTCGACCTCCGGGAGAAGCTGCTGGCGGAGTGCGACGACGACCTGGAGCGGCGCAGCATCCCGTGGCAGGTCTTCTGGACGATCAACTGCTCGATGCGTTCCGACGACTTCTGGGCGGTGGGCGGCTTCGACGAGGGGCACCGGGGCTGGGCCGGGGAGGACCTGGAACTCGGGTACCTGCTGCACCGCAGGGGCCTGCCGATGCGGCTCGACCGGGCGGCCTGGGTGATCGAGGCGTTGCAGGAGCGCAAGCGGCTCGAGCAACTGGAGGAGTTCAAGCGGAACATGCTCCGCTTCGCCTCCCGGCATCTGGAGCCGGTCAACGAGATCGGTTGGGCACTGGTGGACGAGGGCCTCTTCTGGCCCTGGGAGGACGAGTACAACCACCTGTTGCGGTACACCGACGAGGTACGCGACCTGGACGTGGCGGCCGAGATCGAGCAGCTGCTGCGTGGCGGTTCGCCGACGGAGACGGTGGCGGTGGTCGGTGCGGGCGGGCACGTCCCCGACACACTGCGGCCGGCGACGCTGATGGACTTCGACCGGGCGCTTGTGGAGCGGGCGGTACGCGACGGGCGGCACGTCGGCCACCACGTGCTCGGCCTGCGTACCCCGCTGGCCGACCGCTCGGTCGACGTCGTGGTGATCACCTCCCGGCTCGCCGGCCTCTGGGACCGCTGGAAGGACCGGCTGCTGGCCGAGGCACACCGCGTCGGGCGTGAGGTGCGCTGCTTCTCCTGACCGGGAGACGACGACAGGGGGCCGGCGGGAACGCCGGCCCCCTACCCGCGTCAGAGGTACATGGTGTTCGGCGCGAGCCCGCAGAGGATCCGCCCGTACAGCTCCGCGTTGGTGTTCGGGTGCATCAGCGCGTGCATGTTGAGGGTCTGGATGTCCCGGTCGATGCGCTGGATCGGCACGTCGTCGTAGATGGACGTACCGCCGCTGCCGGTTTTCAGCACCCCGACCGCCTCCCTGGTCAACTGGAAGACGCGACCCAGGTGGGCCCGGGCCCGGACCCGGTCGACGAGCTGCCACGCCTCGCCTGTGGCGTACTTCCCGTCCAGCAGCTCCACCAGTCGCTCGGCGTGGAACTCGGCCTCGTCGGTCTTCATGGCCGCCTCGGCGACCTGGAAGTGCGTGATCGGCGCCTCCCGCTGGCTGGCGTACTCGGTGTAGGTGATCTTCCGGTCGCCGAGCCGGTCGAGGAACGCCTCCAGCGCCGCTCTCGCCAGCCCGACCGCGGTCGCGGCGAAGGTGGCACAACCGGTCGGCATCAGCGGCTGGCGGAACAGCGGCGAACCGGCGTTCGCCTTCGAGGCGTACTGCTCGGCCAGGATCGCCACCATCGGCAGTACCCGGTGTTGCGGCACGAAGACCTGCTTCGCGACCGTACTGACGCTGCCCGTGCCGCGCAGACCGGCGGTGTGCCAGTCGTCCACGATCTCCAGCTCGGAGATCGGCACCAGGGCCATGAGCGGCCACTGGGAGCCGTCCGGAGCCGGCCCCATGGCGAGGATCGCCTGCCACTGGCTGTGCAGCGCGCCGCTGATGAACCGCCACCGTCCGTTTACCACGACACCGCCGTTGGTCGGCTCGGCGCTGGCGGTGGGACTGAGCACTCCGCAGACCCGGACGTCGGGCTCGGCGAAGACCTCGTCCTGGGCCTCATCCGGGAAGAGGCCGGCGATCCAGTTGCTGATCGACCAGACGGCCGTGTTCCAGCCGGCCGAGCCGTCGCTGCCGCTGATCCGGCTGATCACCTCGCGTACGGTGCCGGCGTCGCTCTCGTATCCGCCGTAGCGCGCGGGTACCCGCATCCGGAAGATGCCGGCGGCCGACATCGCCTCGACGACCTCGTCGTGCAGCCGCCGGTGCTCGTCCGTCCAGGCCGCGTGCGACCGCAACAGCGGCACGAGTTCCTCGGTCCGCCGGACCAGTTCCACCCGCTGTGGAACGTCCGTTTTCAACACCATGACTCCTCCAGACCTGCGTGCGAAGCGGACCGGCCGGCCTGGCCGCCCCACCTCTGACCGTGACATTTCGCCACCAACCACGCACCTTCCGGAGTGCGCAGTGAACCGGCTCAGTCCGCCGCCGGCGCCCTCCGGTCACGGTCGGCGAAGGCGATCAACCGAGCGTTGAGCACTACGCCGACCAGCAGCGGCACCAGCCCGGCCAGGGTCCAGCCGAGGCCGGCCAGTTCGGCGGTCCAGCCGACCAGCGCCGGACCGATGAGGATGCCGGCGTAGGTGAAGGTGCTGAACCGGGACAGGAACGTCGCCGCGCCCGCCCCGTCACCCCCGGCATGCCCGACCGCGCTGAAGACCAGGGGCAGCAGCACCGACCCGCCGAGACCGAGCACCCCGAACCCGGCGATGGCGGCGATCGGTGACGGGGCCAGCAGGACGATCACGAGTCCGCAGACGGCCACCACGCCACCGGCCCGGAAGAGCGCCGGTGCACCGTAACGCACGTGCAATCGGTCGCCGACGAGCCGACCGGCGGTCTGGCAGGCGGTGAACGCGGTGAGGCCCAGCGGCGCCAGCGCCAGCGTCGCGTCGTGGTAGTCGTGCAGGAAGACCCCGCTCCAGCTGATCACGGTGGCCTCGGCGACCATCGTGACGAACCCCATCGCGCCGAAGAGCAGCAGCGTCCTGGTCCAGCCGGCCCGCCAGCCCGGCCGGGCCCGCTTGCGGTCCGGCGATCGCGGTACGTGGTCGGCCGAGGGTGGCAGCAGCCACGCGGTGATCAGCAGACCGACGACGAGGCAGACCGCGCCCACCGCCAGGAAGTGCCCGGTGGGCGAGACGCCGGCCCGGGTGAACCCGGCGGCCACCAGTGACCCGGTCGCCGCGCTGACGCTCCAGGCCGCGTGGCAGCCGTTCATGATGGGCCGGCCGCGTACCCGTTCCACCGCCACGGCGTGGGCGTTCATCGAGACGTCGAGTACGCCGATCACCGTACCCAGTACCAGCACCGCCAGCCCGAGCTGGACGGCGTCGCCGGCCAGCCCCACCACGACCAGGGCCACCGGCAGCCCGACCAGGGTCAACCGGATGACCCGGGCGCTGCCGAACCGGGCCACGAAGACCCCGACGAGTTGCATCGTGAGGACCGCGGCCACGCCGTAGGCGGTAAGCACGAGGCCGAGTTCGCCGTCGCTGAGCCGGTGCTCGGTCTTCAGCCCCGGCAGCCGGGCGATGTAGCTGGTCATCAGCAGGCCGTTAACGAAGAAGACAGCCGTCACCGCCCAGCGGGCCCGGGCCGCCACGGCGGCGCTGATCGACTGCCGCTCCCCCGTCGTCTCGGCCGCCTCGAGAGTGTGCTCGCTCATGCGTTGCCCCGCACCCTCAGTACCGGTCGTGGTGACGCAGCCAGCCGGCCTTGTCCTGGATCAACGGGCGGCCCTGCGGGGTGAGCTCCAGATAATTGTCGATGCCGTGCAGCAGCGCCGCGCCCTCCCCGTAGGCGGAGTAGGTGTGGTAGACCTCGCCACCGTCCTGGACGAAGACGCTCAGCCCGCCCGCCTCGCCCCTGGTCTGCTCGCCTGTCCGCTCCAGCGTGGCCCTGTCCCGGTAGTTGTACTCGACCGGAGCCACCGCCTCGTCGAGGGTGACGTGGAAGTCGTAGTTGAAGTCGCTGCCGTGCGAGGAATACCACGGCAGGCTCCAGCCCATCCGCGTCCGGAACGCCTCGATCTTCGCCAGCGGTGCCCGGGACACCAGCACGAGCGTGGTGTCCCGGGCGTACATGTGTGACAGGTGGCCGATGTTGTCGACCAGGTAGGAGCAGAACTTGCAGCCGTGCTCCCAGGCCGGATCGAACATGAAGTGGTACACGATCAACTGGCTGCGCCCGGCGAAGAGGTCGATCAGCTCGACCTTGCCCTCCGGGCCGTCGAAGACGTACTTCTTCTCCATCCGGACGGCCGGCAGCGCCCGCCGCTGCGCGCCCACCTCCGCCAGCTGGCTGGCGGCCTCCTCCTCGCTGGCCAGCAACTGCTTGCGGGCGGCCAGCCACTCCTGCCTCGACGCCACCTGTATGCCGCTCATCTCGTTCTCCTCTTCCGCCTCGATGGGGCTCTCATAGGTAGGTCGGAGCAGCGGTGCCGGAGGACGACATCCGCACCGGAGGTTCCGGTGCGGATACCTACGGCCCGGCGACCGGGGCGGGCCGGACCTGCTCCTCCGGGGCGGCGACCGTGACCCGGCGACGGCTCGGCAGCGCCACCGCGAAGGCGAGCGCGACCACCGCGAACGCCACACAGGCGACGAAGCCCGCCCGGAAGCCGTTGGTAAGCGCGCTGGGCTGGTCGGGCCCGGTGGAGAAGGAGACCGCCACCGTCGACACGATCGCGATACCGAAGCCGCCGCCGACCTGGAAGGCGGCGTGCACGAGCCCGGACGCCAGGCCGGACTCCGACTCCGCGACCCCGGTGAGGGCCACGATCGAGGCGGTGGTGTGCGCGATGCCCAGACCGAGGCCGAAGATCACGAAGGGGAAGAGGAGGTCGCCGAGGTAGTCGCCCCGGACACTGATCATGATCAGCATGGCGCAGGCGACGCCGAGCATCAGAACACCCGGCACGGCGGCCGGGCGGAACCCGCGCCGGGTCACGACCGCCTGCCCGACGTACGCGCCGACGACAGCCATCACCGGCATGATCGAGCCGAGGAAGCCGTACTCGATCGCGGAGTATCCGAGCACCTGCTGCCCGTAGAGGGAGGAGAGGAAGGAGAGCGAGAAGACGAGCATCGCGACGAGGACCATCAGCAGGTTACCCGTCGCGACGGTACGCATCCGCAGGGTACGCAGTGGCACCAGTGGCGCGCTGGACCGGGCCTCGATCCCGACGAAGACGATCCCGAGCACCACCACCAGGGCGAGCAGCCCGGTGGTCTGCACACTCGACCAGCCCGCCGCGGGCGCCTCGGAGATCGCGTACACGAGTGCGACAAGTGCCGCCGTACTCGTCAACGCCCCGGCCAGGTCGAAGGTCCGGCGCCGCCCGTGGTCCCGGCTCTCCCGCAGTACCAGCGGACTGACCAGGAGCAGTACCAACACCACAGGTACGTTCACCAGGAAGACCGACTCCCAGCCGAGATTGCTGGTCAGCCAGCCGCCGACCAGCATGGCGGCGGTGGCGCCGATGCCGCCGACCGCCGACCAGGCGGCGATGGCCTTGTTCCGCTCGGCCCCCTCCTCGAAGGTGTTCATCAGGATCGACAGCGCGCTCGGCACCATCATCGCCGAGGAGACGCCGTGCACGGCGCGGGCCGCGATCATGACCTCGGCGTTCCAGGCGAACCCGGAGAGCAACGAGGTGACCAGGAAGCCGATCAGGCCGGCCATGAAGATCCTGCGCCGGCCGAGCAGGTCCGCCGATCGGCCGCCGAGCAGCAGCAACCCGCCGAAGGTGATCAGGTTGGCGGTCAGGATCCACTGCGCCGCGCTGGCGTCGAGGGCCAGCGCCGACTGGATCGCCGGCATGCCGACGATGACGATCTGCGAGTCGAGAATCACCATGAAGCTGGCGCAGCAGAGCACCACCAGCGCGGTCCACCGACGTGGATCGCGCTCGCCGTGCCCGGCGGTTGGTGCGGTTACCCCGGCTGGTTCCATCTCCGCTCCTCCCTCGTTCCACCGATCGGCACGACGGTCGGCGCGGCGACGGTGCCGGCAGGCCGCCGGGCCGGGTCAACCTCCGTTCGACGGGCGCCGGGGCGGAAACATCACCCGCGAGACCATCGCCGGACGCATCAGGGTCTCCGGCCGGTCGACGAGACCGGCCACCCGCATGAAGGCGCGGGAGACGACCGGATCCCGGGTCGCCGCGGCCTGCAACCGTGGCATGTACGCGTTCCCCAGCCGCACCTTCAGGCCGCGCCGGCCGGCGACCCCCGGGAAGCCCAGGTCACCCCCGGCGGACATGTCCCAGGGCGGGTCGATCGCCCGGGCCAGGTCGCGGAAGTACCGCTGCGCACCCCGCACACCGTCCGCCAGGTACTGGCGCAGCACCACCGCCCCGATCGCCGCCACAGTCATCCCCTGGGCGTAGATCGGGTTGAAGACGCAGGCGGCGTCACCGACCACGAGCAGTCCCTCCGGCAGCCGCGCCAACCGCTCGTACCGGCGGCGGATACTGCTGGGGAAGTGGAAGGAGACCGGAGTCGTCAACGGCTCCGCCCGGCGTACCGACTCGAAGATCTGCGGTACCGGCAGCGAACGGGCGTACTCCAGGAAACCCGCCGGGTCGCTCGGCGGCCGGTCGCCGAGGATTCCGTTGAGCGAGACCGAGTAGCGGTCGGGCAGCCTGGCGAAGGTCGCCCCGCGCGGGTTGCCGGGGGTGGCGACCGAGATGATCGCGATGTCGTCGCCGATCGGATCGGTGGCCAGCGGTGCCTGGAAGTCACAGGTGGTGTAGGTGAGGTCCATCCTGACCTCCTCCTCGCCGACCCGGGGATAGCCCAGCTCCGTCAACCAGCGCGGGGTCCGCGAACCGCGCCCGGTGGCGTCGACGACCAGGTCCGCCGGCAGCGACATCCGGCCGGCCGGTCCCCCGTCGTCCCGCCTGTGCACGGCGGCACCGGTGATCCGGCCGCCGTCCGGGCTCGCTTCCAGGGCGACGACGTCGGTCCGGTCCAGGAAGTCGACATTGGACAGTTCGCCGACCCGGGCCCGCATCCGCTCCTCGAGCAGCCAGCGGCCGGGCGAGATGCAGACCAGGTCGGTCTCCACCTTGCGGATCATCCGGCCGTTGAAGTGCCAGCCCAGGCTGGTACCGAAGTCGCGGGTCGGCACCCCACTGGCGGCCATCTCCTTGGTGAAGCCCGGAAACAGCTCCTCGATGATCTGCTGTCCCCGGGCGAGCAGGCCGTGGATGTGATGTCCCTGCGGGACGGCCCGACGCGGACCGGTCGCTCCGACCAACTGGTCGCGGTCCACCACCGTCACACTGCGGTAGAAGTCCGCGAGTACCCGGGCGGCGAAGAGGCCGGCCACACTCCCGCCCAGTACCACCGCCCGGTCACCGACAAGTTCGTTCATGGGGACCTCCCGGGCTCGCCGCCGTCCCCGCGACTGTCACACCGCGACCGGAGGTCGCGCATCTTCCCCCTTGCTGTCAACGCGGCTTCCGGTCGCTGTCAGCGCGGCTCCCCTGTCGCCGTCAGCGCGGCTTTCCCGTCGGTGTCGGCGCGGCTTTCCCGTCGCCGCCGAGGCGGCGGGCGGCACCGTGTCCGTCCTCGGAGTTGCGCCGGGAGCTGATAGCCTCCCGACGGTGACCTGACCTGCACGAAAGGTGGCGACGGTGAAGTACCTGTTGATGGTCTGCGTCGACGAGTCGGTCCAGTTGAGCCCGGAGGAGTCGGCGGCCGAGGTCGAGGCCGCGACCGCGTGGGCTCAGCAGATGCAGGCGCGCGGCGTACGGGTGCTCGGCGACCGTCTCCGGCCCACCACCGATGCCACCACGGTACGGATGCGCGACGGCGAACTGCTGGTCTCGGACGGCCCGTTCGCCGAGACGAAGGAGCAGTTGGCCGGCTTCGACGTCATCGAATGCGCCAGCCTCGACGAGGCGATCGAGGTCGCCTCCGCCCACCCCGGCGCCCAGATCGGCACCGTGGAGCTGCGCCCGTTCTGGCAGGAGTGACGGCGCTCCGGCAGCACTGACCGGGCCGCGACCGCTGCGGCGGAAGTCGTCGCGCCGCCGCCGTGCCGGTGTAAGTGACCGTCGCTCGCCCGCTGTCGGCGGCTACCGGGGCGGCCCGCCCGCCAGCCGCGCCGCCCGGTCCTCCAGATATCTCCGCTCCAGCAGACTCGCCGTCCGGCGGGCGGCCAGCCGGTAGCAGGAGCGCGCGGCCTTGTGGTCGCCGGCCATCTCCAGCAGGTGCGCCCGGGTGGCCTCCAACCGGTGCTGGCCGGCCAGCCGGCCGTCGGTGTCGAGCCGGCCGAGCAGGCCGAGCGCCACCTGCGGGCCGTGCACCATCGCCACCGCCACGGCGCGGTTCAGCGCCACCACCGGGCTCGGTGAGACCTTCTGCAGCAGGTCGTAGAGGCCGAGGATCTGCGCCCAGTCGGTCTCCTCGGCCCGGGTCGCCTCCGCGTGCACCGCCGCGATAGCGGCCTGGAGCTGGTACGGCCCGGCGGGTCCCGTCGGCAGCGTACTGGTCAGCAGCGATATCCCCTCCCGGATGGCGTCCTGGTCCCAGCGGCTGCGGTCCTGCTCGCTCAACGGGATCAGCGTGCCGTCCGCCCGGGTACGCGCCGCACGCCGGGCATCGGTGAGCAGCATCAGCGCCAGCAACCCGGCGACCTCGCCGGCCGCCGGCCGCAGTCGGTGCACCTCCCGGGTCAGCCGGATGGCCTCGCTGGTCAGTTCGCCGCGTTGCAGTCGTGGCCCGGACGTCGCGGTGTAGCCCTCGTTGAAGATCAGATAGAGGACGTGCAGCACGACCCGCAGCCGGTCGGGCAGCTCCCGCTCGGGCGGCAACCCGAACGGGATGCCGCTGGCCCTGATCCGCTGCTTGGCCCGGCGGATCCGCTGCGCCATCGTCGACTCGCTGGTCAGGAAGGCGTTGGCGATCTCCTCCGTGGTCAGGCCGCCGACCGCACGCAGCGTCAGCGCGGCCTGGGTGGGCGGCGAGAGCGACGGGTGGCAGCAGAGGAGGAGCAGCCGCAGGGTGTCGTCCCGGTCCTCCGGGCGCTCGACGTCCGGGCCGGGTACCCACTGCTCGTCCGCCGGCAGCCGGGCCGCCGTGCTCACCTCCCGGCGCCGGCGGGCGAGTTCGCTGCGGTACTGGTCGGTGAGCCGGCGCGCCGCCACGGTGGTCAGCCAGCCGCGCGGGCTCGCCGGCACACCCTCGCCGGGCCACTGCGTCGCGGCCGCCACCAACGCCTCCTGCACCGCGTCCTCGCAGGCGTCGAAGTTGCCGTGCCGGCGTACGAGCGTGCCGAGCACCTGCGGCGCCAACCGGCGCAACAGGTCGACGACCTCGCCGTCAATCCTCATGGCTCCATCATGCAACGCCCGGCCGGCCCCGGGTCGAACACGGCCGCCGCCATCGGCGACCCGTCCGGCATCCGGGGCCCGGCAAGCCAGCAAGTTGGAAGAATTCTCGGCACTGACCGGCGTCTATGGTGAGGACGTGATCGAGGGATCCGGGCATCCGGGCAGCGATCGAGCGGCGCGGCCGCGACAACGACATTTCTGATTCCCGGTGCCCGCCTGCCCACATCCGGTTGATTTCGCGGATTAGCCCCTGGAGGTACCGACCGTGGAAAAGGCTGTCTGCCCATTCGTCCTCGACCCCGAGGGTCGGGACACCCACGCGGAAACCGATCGGCTGCGCGAGCAGGGCCCCATTGCCCGGGTGGAACTCCCCGGCGGCGTCCTCGCCTGGTCGGTGCACAGCTACGAGTTGGCCAAGCAGATCCTGATCGACGAGCGGTTCTCGAAGGATCCGCGCCGGAGCTGGCCGGCGTTCATCAACGGCGAGATTCCGCCGGACTGGCCGCTGATCACCTGGGCCGTGATGGACAACATGGCCACCCACGACGGTACCGACCACACCCGGCTGCGCGGGCTGCTCCTCAAGGCGTTCACGACGCGCCGGGTCGAGGCGATGGCGCCACAGTTGGAGACCACCGCGAAGGAGTTGCTCGACGATCTGGCCACCGCCGGCCCGGACGAGGTCGTGGACCTGAAGACCAGGTACTGCCAGGCGTTGCCGGCCCGGATGATGTGCGACCTCTTCGGCGTACCGGACGAGTCCCGGGCCGACGTGCTGCGCGGTGGGCACGTGAACGTGGACACCCGGATCACCCCGGAGGAGGCGGCCGCCAACGTCGACCAGTGGACCAAGGCGATCGCCGATCTGGTGGTGTACAAGCGGGAGCATCCCGGTGACGACCTCACCACCGCCCTGATCGCGGCCCGGGACGAGGACGGTTCCCGGCTTACCGACGACGAACTGATCGGGACGCTGCACCTGATGCTGGGAGCCGGCTCGGAAACCATGGTCAACTCGCTGAGCCACGCCATCGTCGCGGTACTCGACGACCCCACGCTGCGCGCCCAGGTGATGTCCGGGGAGGTCTCCTGGAGCGACGTGATGGAGGAGACCCTGCGGGTGGAGTCGCCTGTCGCGCACCTGCCGTTCCGGTTCGCCACCGAGCGGTTCGAGATCGGCGGCGTGACGATCGAGAAGGGCGACCCGGTGATGATCGATTACGCCGGGCTCGGCCGGGACCCGGAGCTGCACGGCGAGACCGCCTGCGTCTTCGACGCCACCCGGAAGGACAAGACGCACCTCTCCTTCGGCCACGGCGTGCACTACTGCCTCGGCGCGCGGCTGGCCAAGCTGGCGACCCTGATCATGCTGCCGGCGCTCTTCGACCGTTTCCCGCACGTCGAACTCGCGACCCCGAAGGACCAGCTCGCCCCGCAGGGCACCTTCATCATGAACGGCCGTCGCGACGTCCCGGTCTATCTGTGGGGCCGGGTGAGCGTATGAAACCGTTCCGGATCGAGATTCCCCAGCCGGACCTGGACGACCTGGACCGGAGGCTGGCCAACACCCGCTGGCCGACCGAGATGCCCGACCAGGGCTGGGAGCGCGGCGTACCGCTGGACTACCTCCGGGAGTTGGTGGAGTACTGGCGTACCAGCTACGACTGGCGGGGGGCGGAGGCGAGGCTGAACTCGTTCCCGCAGTTCCACACGGAGATCGACGGGGCGAACGTGCACTTCCTGCACGTCCGCTCACCGGAGCCGACCGCCGTACCGCTGCTCGTCACGCACGGCTGGCCCGGCTCCGTCGTCGAGTTCCTGGACGTCATCGGCCCGCTCACCGACCCCCGGTCGCACGGTGGGGATCCCGCCGACGCCTTCCATCTGGTCATCCCCAGCCTGCCGGGCTTCGGTTTCTCCGGCCCGACCCGCGAGCCGGGCTGGAACGTGCCCCGGATCGCCACCGCCTGGGCGGAGCTGATGCGCCGCCTCGGCTACCAGCGGTACGTGCCGCAGGGTGGCGACGTGGGCGCGTGGATCACCCTCACCCTCGCCGGACTCGACGCGGAGCACGTGCTCGGGGCACACGTGAACTTCCTCTTCACCGCTCCACCGCCGGATCCGGCCGCGCTGGCCGGGCTCGATGCCGGGGACCGGGAACGCCTGGAACTGCTGGCGAGGTTCCTCGCCGACGGCTCCGGGTACATGCTGTTGCAGGCCACCCGGCCGCAGACCCTGGCGTACGCCCTCACCGACTCGCCGGTCGGGCAGCTCGCCTGGATCGTTGAGAAGTTCCGGGAGTGGAGCGACTCGGCGAAGGTCCCCGAGGACGCGATCGACCGGGACCGGATCCTCACAAACGTCATGCTCTACTGGCTCACCGCGACCGCCGGCTCCTCGGCACAGTTCTACTTCGAGACGGCGGACCAGCTGCCGACCGCGCCCACCCCGCCGGCCGCGCCGCCACCGCTGCCGGTACCGCTCGGCGTGGCGGTCTTCCCCCGTGACTCGGCCCGGCCGGTCCGCCGCTTCGCCGAGGCGGCGTTCCCGAACATCGTGCAGTGGCACGAGTTCGACCGGGGCGGCCACTTCGCCGCGCTGGAGGAGCCCGACCTCTTCGTCGACGACCTCCGCGCCTTCACCCGGCTCCTCGACCGCTGACGACACCTGTAAGGAAGGGCCCCCGCTACAACAGAAAACGATATGCGGGGGCCCTTCCTTACACCTCAGTTGTCGGGCATGTGCACGGTGCGGAGGAAGGTCGGCAGCAGCCAGGGGCGCGGGCCGGTCACGACGAGCCGGCCGGTGAGCGCGGCCCGCAGCCGGGACATCCGGCCGAAGAGCACCAGGTTCAGCGTCGGCGGGTCGAACCAGAGCCGTACGTCGTCGCCGGGGCCCGGCTCGGCGACCGTCACCCGGCCCCGGTTCCCGGCGTGTCCACCGGTACCGTCCAGGACGATCGTCACCGGGACGGTGTGCCGGGACCGGAACCGCACGGCGATCCGTCGCCGTGGCGGTGGTGCGGTGCTGTCGAGCAGTGCACCGTAGCCGTACGAGGTGACTCCGACGAGGAACAGCTCGATGAAGAGGCCGGCGTCCCGGGGCGGGATCTCCCAGCGGATCGGGCCGGCCCGGGCGATGTCCCAGCCGTGGATCAGCAGCTCGTTGGTGAGGTGGGCCAGCAGCCCGCCGAGCGGCAGCCGGGACCCGCCCAGCCAGTCGACAGGCTCGGTGGGATCACGCCCGTCGGTGGCCCGCAGTATCGACCGGACGTGCTCGCGCAGCCGTACGCCGAGCGGGGCGAGAGCACGCTCCATGACGTACCGCCGGAGCAGTAGGTCGTTGAGGTCCCGGACGGTGTCGACCCGGGTGTCCCGGAGCTGCCCGTCCAGCCGGGCGTCCCGGCCGCTGTCGACGCCCGGCTCGACGATGGTCTGGCAGGCCCAGGCGAGCGACACCGTGTGTGCCGCGGTCTGCTCGACCGACCACGACCTCGTCGCCCGGGCCGTCGGGACCGGGACGGCGGTCAGCAGGTCGGCGAAGCGGTCGCCGGCCCGGTGCAGCGCGTCGCGGGTCTCCGCCCACTGCCGGTCGGAAATGATCACTTCGCCTCCAGTACGGCCGCCGCGCCGGCGAGCCGGTCCGAGATGTGGCCGGCCCGGTGCAGCCAGCGCACCGTGTCCCGCAGGGTCGTCTCGAAGGTGCTACCGGCCGGACCGAGAAGCTGCTCGGTGGCGGTGGTGTCGACGGGGCGGCCGACCATGCAGGTGTAGATGCCGCCGTACTCGGCCGGGATGTGCACCGGCACCAGATGTTGGGCGAGGCTGGCCAGCGCGCCGACCGGCAACATGGCGGAGGCCGGCAGGTGGACGACGGGCAGCCTCCGGCCGGTGACCCGGCGCAGCGTCCGGACGAACTCGCGGGTGCTCACATACCGGCCCTGGGCGAGGAAGCGGCGGGGTCCCCGGCCCGGGTGCAGTACGGCGGCGTGCAGCCGGGCGACGTCCCGGACGTCCCCGACCGGGAAGCCACCCGACGGCCACATCGGCACAAGGCCGCGCAGGGTGTTGCGGACCCGGCTCGCCTGGTCGCCGAGCTTCGGGTCGTGCGGGCCGAGGGTGGCCAGCGGGTAGGTGATCACCACCGGGGCACCGGCCCGCTGCGCCCGCCGGGCCACCTCCTCGGCACCTGCCTTCGTCGCCATGTACGTCTCGCGCGGCGCGCCGACCGGGGAGTCGGGGTGCAGCGGTGCCCGGTCGGCGGGGAGCAGGGCGGCGAAGCTCGACACGTACACGATCGGGTCGGCGCCGGCCACGCGTGCCGCGTCGAGCACCACTTCGGTACCCCGGACGTTCACCGCGCGCATCGCGGCACCGGCCCGGCTGTCGAAGCTGTACACCGAGGCGGCGTGCAGCACCGCCGCGCAGCCGCGTACCGCCCCGGCGACCGCGACCGGGTCGGTCACGTCACCCCGGCACACTTCGAGGCCGTCCGGGTCGACGCCGAGCGGACCGAGCGCCGGGGCGACACCGGCCGGGTCACGGACGAGCAGGCGTACCCGGTGACCCGCCCGCAGGATCTCCGCCACCGAGTGGGAGCCGATGAACCCGGTGCCCCCGGTCACCAAAACCAGCACGTCGCCATCGTCCAGTCCCGGCCGGTCCGGCCGCTAGGTCGAGATTTCTCGATATCGCCAAGTCGGTCAGGCGGCGTGCACGGTCATCGGCAGTCCGCCCCGGATCCGCAGCGAGAGCATCGGCTCGGGCACCACCCGGTGCTCGGGTACCGCCCGCAGCCGCAGCTCGCGGGCGACCATGGCGACGACGAAGACCGCCTCCATCATCCCGAGGTGGTTGCCGACGCAGAACCGCGGCCCGGCCCCGAACGGGATGTACGCGTACCTGGGCCGGTGCCCGGACTGGGCGCGGGCCGGGTCGAACCGCTCCGGATCGAAGCGCTCCGGATCGTCCCAGAACCCGGGGTGCCGGTGCAGGGTGTACGGGCAGATCAGCACGTCGGCACCGGCCGGTATCCGGTAACCGCCCACCTCGTCGGCCTGCTGGGCGATCCGGGAGAGCATCCAGACCGGCGGGTACAGCCGCATCACCTCCTCGACGACCATCGTGGTGTACCGGAGTTCGCGCAGGTCCTCGTACTCCGGCAGCCGGTCGCCGAGCACGTTCCGGGCCTCGGCGCGGACCCGCTGCCAGACCTGCGGGTGCCGGTCGAGCAGGTGGAACGTCCAGCCGAGGGTGCTGGCCGTGGTCTCGTGGCCGGCGAGCAGCAGGGTGACCAGTTCGTCGCGCATCCGCCGCCGGCCGACCGCCGGGTCGGCCTCCTCCGATGTGGACGTCACGAGTCGGGAGAGGGCGTCGTCGCCGCTCGGGTCCCGGGTCCGCTCCCGGACCAGCTCGTCGACGATGCGTTGCAGTTCGGCACGGGCCCGCCGGAACCGGAGCTGGTGCGGCAACGGCACCCACATCGGTACGGCGCTCTGCGAGACCATCTCGAACATCGCCTGGTCCTGCATCGCCTCGAACGCCTGCCCGAGCGACCGGAAGGCACCCAGGTCGGCGTCGAGCAGGGTACGGCCGAGCACGCCGAGGGTCAGCCCGGTCATCTCGCGTACCACGTCGACCGGCTCGCCGTCCCGGTGCGCCCGGAACCGGACCATCAGTTCCGCCGCCTCCTCGGCGATCACCCCGGCCTGCCGAGCGATCCGGCGGTGCTGGAAGACCGGCTGGATCACGTTGCGCTGCTTGCGCCACAGCTCGCCCTCGCTGGTCAGTAGCCCGTCGCCGAGCGCCCGTCTGGCCTGGGCCAGCCCGAGTCCCTTGTGGTAGTTGCCCGGGTTGTCGGCCAGCACGTACTTGGCGTGGTCGGGGTGGTTGAAGAAGTAGAGCACCTTGGGACCCATGGCGATCCGGACGGCGTCGCCGTACTTCCCGGCGGCCAGGGACATCAGTCCCAGCCGGTCCCGGACAAGTTTCCACAGTAGACGGGGTGCGGACCGGGCCGGTGGACCCGGCGGGACCCGGACGGAGGTGGTCAGGGACACGGCGTGGTCACCCCGCTCACGTCGTTGGTGCGCTCGGCCGAACCGGTCCGCTCGAAGCGTCCGCGCAGGAAGAGCAGCGCGTCGGCGGCGTCCGGCTGTTCGGCGGAGAGCACGGTGCCGAGGAATATGGTGTGGTCTCCGCCGTCGTAGCTGCGCCAGACGTCGCACTCGAAGTGCGCGAGCGCGCCGGAGATCAGTGGTGCCCCGGTGACCGGCCCGGGACGCCAGTCGACGGAGTCGAACTGGGCCGCGCCCAGCGGCCGCCGCCGGTCGGCGAAGTACCGGGCGACGGCCTCCTGGCGGGCGGCCAGCACCGAGATCCCGAACGACCTCGTGCCGTCGAGGCAGCCGTGCATGATCGCCTTCCGGTCGATGCAGACCAGCAGCAGCGGCGGGTCCAGCGACACCGAGGCGAACGAGTTGGCGGTCATCCCGTGCGGCACCCCGCCGCCGACGGTCACCACCGTGACACCTGTGGCGAAGGTCCCACACGCCCGGCGCAACGACTGGGCGTCGACGGTTCTGCGCGCGTCCAGCGTCATGGCTGGCTCCCCGCCGGCAGGTACGCGTCGAGGGCCCGGGCCAGCGCCTCCGGCACCCGGGCCGGCACGGTGGCGCCGTTCGGCCCGCGCATGCAGGCCACCCGCTGCCGGCCCCGGGCGACCAGGGTCTGGCCGCCGCCCGGGTCCAGCCGGAGGTAGTCGAAGCCGAACTCGAGCTGGGTGTGCGCCAGGTCCACCAGCCGCATCCGGACGGCGAGTTCGTCGAAGGCGGTGATCTCGGCGAAGAACTCGCAGTCGACCCTCAGGGTGAACAGTTTCAGGTCGGCCTGGAGGTCGGCCAGCACGTCCGGGGCCCGCTCCTTGAGGAACATCTCCCGGCACCGGCCCTGCCAGCGCAGGTAGTTGACGTAGTAGACGTTCCCGACCAGGTTCGTCTCCTCGAACCCGACGGTGTGCAGGTACTCGTAGTACTTGTCCATGGTTCATGACCACCCGTCGGTGAGTACCGCGACCACGACCGGCGCGGCGACGCCGTGCAGCCGGGTCGCGAGCGTGCCGATCCGCAGCGTGCCGGAGGCGAGCACCAGCCACCCGTCCCGGCGTACCGTGCCCATCGTGAGCGGGGCGCGCGCCGGCAGGCCCGCCTTGGCCAGGGACTCCAGCGCCGTCCAGATCCGGGTCGCCGCGGTCTGCGGGTCCTCGCCCAACTCGGCGGCGACCAGTTCGGCCAGCCCGGCGTGCTGGCCGAGCAGCGCCCGCCACTGCGCCGGGTCCCGGTCGGCGACCGGTTCGACGTCGCAGCCGAGCGTTCCGGTGGCGGCGACGCAGAGCGTCACGCCCGCGCCGTGCGAGACCGAGATCATCCGGTCGCCGTCGATCTCGGGCCGGCCGTCCGGCCGGTACCGCAGCTGGGTCGGGGCACCGAGCACCCGGCCGGCGGCCAGCGCGGTGTGCTTGCGGTCCCGGGCCGTCCGCTCCGCCGGCAACGGCTCGACCGCCACCGCGATCCGGGCGCCGAGGACCTCCTCCAGGGCCCGTTCCAGGTACGGGCCGAGCAGCGGCGCCACCCACGGACCCCGGCCGTCCCTCTTCCGTACGGCGCGCAGGCGCAACCCGTCCCACCGCTCGACGACCGAGCCGTCCGGGGTACGCACCGCGATGTCGTAGACGTAGGTGTCGCCGTCCCGGCTGCGTTCGGTGGCGCAGAACCGCACCTCGTCGAGGTCGTCCAGCGCCCGCCCGGCCGGCTGCACCCGCTCGATGCCGGCCGGCAGCAGCGTGGCGTGCGGCACGCAGACCTGGTTTCCGTGCATCAGGGCGTCCCGCATCCCGGGGTCGGCGAGCAGCCGCTCGCCGGGGAGGAAGGGCGCGATCCAGTCGACCGTCGGGTCGACCGCCAGGTCGGCGTCGACGTGCCGGGCGGCGGCCCGGTGGTACTGCCGCAGCCGGTGGAACCGCTTGCCCTGGAACAGCGTGTCGCCGTAGAGGTCCCGGGACGGCTCCAGGGGCACAGGTGGCAGTCCGGCGGCCACCTGCTCCGGCGGGCCGTCGGGGACGGCGTCGTCGGTGAAGCGCAGCCGGGCCACGAAGTGGTCGACGAGGAAGTCCGTCTCCGCACTGCGGATCGCCACCGCCACGGTGTCGTCGTCGACCACCGTCGCGGCGATCCGGATCGTCGTACTGCCGTCCGGTGGCACCACGATCGGGCGTGGGAACTCGACCCCCTCCAGCACCGGCACACTGTTCCGCCCGGTGACCGCGGTCGCCGCCTGCGTCATGGCCTCCATCCCGAACACCGCCGGGAAGAGGAGGTTGCCGTCGAGCAGGTGGTCACCGAGGTAACGGTCGGTACCGGCGTTCAGCTCCACCTCGCAGACCAGCTCGACACCGTGGTACCGGACCAGGGGCCGGTCGACGAAGCGCAGCAGCGGCAGTTCCGGAGCCTCCCGGCGTACGGTGTCGATCCCGTCGGTACGGCCACTGACCACCACCACTGTCGGCGCGTCCGGGTCGGCGAGCAGCCGGCGCAGCAGGCGTACGCCGTCGTCGGGGGTGATCGGGGTGATGCCGTCCCGGTAGAGACCCTCCACGACGGAGAGCCGCTCCCCCATCCCGACTCCGGACCAGACCGACCACTCCAGGCAGAGCGCCCGGCAGCCGGGGTGCCGGGCGGCGACCTCGGCGGTGATGTCGGCGAGCCACTCGTTGGCGGTGGCGTAGTGCGCCTCGCCGCGCAGTCCGGCCCGGCCGATGATGCTGCCGAAGCTGACCAGCAGCCGCAGCCGGCCGGGGTCGACCGCGTCGAGTATCGCGCGCAGACCGTCGATCTTCGGCGCGAAGGTGCGACGGATCGCGTCGGTGTCCAGGTTGGCCAGTGCGGCCGGCTCGTTGCGCCCGGCGCCGTGCAGTACGGCGGTGACCGGTCCGAGCGCGGCGGTCACCTCGGCGACGGCCTGCCGCACCTGGGCCGGGTCGGTGACGTCGGCGCGGGCGTAGTGCAGCCGTACTCCGGCCGCCGCCATCCGGCTCAGGTTCGCCGCGAGTTCCGGGTCGTCGGCCGGGTCGGACCGGCCGAGTACCGCCATCTTCGCGCCGGTGTCGGTGGCCAGCGCCAGCGCGCACTCGGCGGTGATGCCCTTCCCGCCGCCGCTGACCAGCAGCACGTCCCCGTCGTGCAGCGGCTGGACGACCCGGGCCGGCCGCACCGGCATCGGGCGCAGGGTCGGTACCCGGCGGATCCCGGCGGCGTCGTAGTACGCCTCGGTGAACCTGCTCGTGCCGCGCACCTCGGCCACGACCTGCTCGACGACCTCCGGTGACGGCGGCGCGTGCACGATTGTGGTACGCAGCTGCGGCGCCTCCAGCCGGAGCGTCTTCGCCAGCCCCGCCGCGCCCCGGCCGTGCTGCACGAGCACGAACCGGGTGCCGGCGGTGCCGGTCGTGGCCGCCTTGGCGCCGAGCAGGGCCAGTTCGAGGTGCTGCTCGGTGCAGTTCGGCGGCAGGCAGACCAGGATCCCGGCGCCGACGTCGGCGCGTTCCAGCGCGTGCCGCAGCGGCTCGGCGAGCGGGCTGTCGGCGGGGGCGTGGACCCGCCACCGGCCGCTGGCCTCGGGCTCGCCGCGCGGGGGCGGCCCGGTCTGGTCGAGGTCGACCCGGAACGCCCGGGACCAGGCCGCGGCCCCGGCGACCACCGCGGGCGGCCCGGCGTCACCGGCCGAGGCGTTCTCGGCCAGCTCCGCCAGCGCGTCGGCCAGCTCGCGGACCGTGGCGGTGGCGAAGTTCGTCGGCCCCTGCGGGGCGCCGACGGCGACCTGCTGGGCCACCTGATTGACCAGCTGCCCGACGGTGATCGAGCTGAGGTGCAGGTCGTCGAGGAGGCGGCTCTCCTCGCGGACCAGTTCCAGCGGCAGTTCCGCGCGCTCCGCCGCCAGCCGGCGCAGGGTGTCCACTATCGACTCGCCGGGATGCTCCGACCGGTCGGGTGCGGCGGGAGCCTCGGCGGGGGCGGTCCGGCGGGCGGTGCCGCGCAGGCTGATCGGCGGCGCCGCCTCGCAGGGACTCTCGAAGAAGGTGAACTCGGCGCCGACCTGGAGCGGGCGGACGAGCCGGCCGTGGAAGAGCCCGGCGTGCACCGGGGCGGCGCCGACGACATACCCGGCACCCACCACGGCGAGCAGCCCGGCCAGCGACTCGTCGTCGGTGTCCAGCGCCACCGCCGGTACGTCGGTGGCCGCCGCCGCGAGTCCGCTGAGTACCCGGCCCGGACCCACCTCCACGAAGAGGTCGATGTCCTTCGCCACCAGCGTCACCGCCTGGGTGAAGAGCACCGGATCGGTGATCTGGCGGCGCAGCAGCGCCGGCACGTCGGTCTCCGGTGCCAGCGGCTCACCGGTGACCGTGGAGACGATCCGCCGCCCGACCGGGCCGATCCGCTCCTCGGTCAACCGTCCCGCGAAGACCTCGGCGGCGGGCGCCACCAGCGGCGAGTGGAACGCGTGCGACACCGGCAGCCGGCGCCAGCCGATCCCGGCGGCGTCGGCGCGGCGTCCCAGCTCCTCCAGCGCCGACACGGCGCCGGCCACCACCGTCTGCTGTGGACCGTTGTAGGCGGCGATCACGACCGGCAGGCCGGTCAGCAGCGACCCGACCGCCTCCGGGGACTCGCTGATCCCGACCATGCTGCCCGAGGCGCTGTGCTCGGCCATCGTGCGGCCGCGCACCGAGGCGATCCGCAGCAGGGTCTCCTCGTCGATCGCCCCGGCCCAGTGCAGTGCGGAGATCTCGCCGAGACTGTGCCCGACGGCCGCGGCGGCCTCCACGCCGAGCATCGACAGCGCGCGCAGCCCGGCCGCCGAGCCGGTGACGATCCGGGGCTGGGCGACCGCTGTCGCCACCATGTCGCCGCTGGTGGGCAGCGCCGCCGAGGCGTACACCTCGGCCACCTCGGTGAAGCGGCGGCGCAGCGCACCGCCGCTGGTGCCCCGGCCGGAACCCTGGCCGGGGAAGAGGAAGGCGATCCGGCCCGGTCCGCTGGCGTGGCCGAGGAAACCCCGCCCGTCCGCCGTGAACAGGGTGGTCTCGCCCGCGTCGAGTGCCTCGCAGAGGGCGCGGAGCCGCCGCTGCGCGTCGTCCGGCGAGGAGACCACCACGGCCGCCCGGTACGGCCCACCGCGCAGTTCCCGGTGCAGGGTGGCGGCCAGGTCGGCGAGCTGGGCGTACGCCAGGCTCGGCACGAAGTCGAGCACCAGTTCCAGCCGGGTACGCAGTTCCGCCGGGGTGACCCCGTCGACGACCAGCAGCTCCACGTCCTGCACCGAGGCGGCCAGTGCGCGGGTACGGGTGTCGAACGGCACCCGCCGGGCCGGGTCGGTCTGGTCCAGCACGATGTGCGTGTTGATCCCGCCGAATCCCATGGCGGTGACACCGGCCCGCACGGCGGTACCGGTCGGCCACGGCTCGGCCTTGCGCAGTACCCGCAGTGCCGCCGCCTCCTCGTCGAGCAGTTCGTGCGGTTCGACGCAGCCGACGGCGGGCGGGAGCACCTGGTGGTGCACGGCCATCGCCGCCTTGATCAGGCCGGCCACCCCGGCCGCCGCCTTGGTGTGCCCGATCATCCCCTTGATCGAGCTGATCACGGCCGGCGGCGCCGAGGAGTCCGCCGCGCGGCGGGCCAGCGAGAGCGCCCTGAGTTCGGTGGCGTCGCCCACCTCGGTACCGGTGCCGTGCCCCTCGAAGAGCCCGACGGTCTCGATGCCGAAGCCGGCCCGTTCGTACGCCCGGCGCAGCGCGAGCTGGTAGCCGCTCACCTCGGGCCGGGTGATGCCGCCCTTGCCGTCCGAGGAGATGCCCCAGCCGGCGATCGTGGCGTAGACCCGGTGCCCGGCCCGGCGCGCCTCCTGCTCGCGCATCAGCACGACCATCCCGCAGCCCTCGCCCGGCCAGAAGCCGTTGGACCTGCGGTCGTAGACCCGCATCTCGTGCCGGGCCAGCGCGCCGGTCTTGGCGAACCCGACGATCTCGAACGGGTCGATCGACAGGTCCACCCCACCGGCCACCGCGACGTCGACCTCGCCGTCGACAAGGGTCTTGCAGGCGGTGGCGACCGACAGCAGCGAGGAGGAGCAGGCGCCGTCGACGGTGTAGCCGCCGCCCTTGAGGTCGAAGTGGTTGCAGATCCGCCCGGCGATGGTGTTGGAGAGCCCACCGGCGAGGGTGTCCTCGTCGATCGGCGGGAACGGGCTCTTGAAGGTCTCCTCGAAGTCGTCCAGGAACGTCGAGAGCTGGTCGTCGTCCCAGTCCTGGTCCTTCAGCGCGGCGGCGACCATGCGGCGGACGTACGGCCAGCGCAGCCGCAACTGGTTGGCCCGGGAGAACTCGCCGGTCAACGTGTTGCCGACGACCACGCCGGTACGCTCGCGCGGCAGCCCCTCGGCCATCGGGAAGCCCGCGTCGGCGAGCGCCCGGGCGGCGGTGTCCAGGGCCAGCCAGTGGGTCAGGTCGGTGGAGCGGTAGGTGCTGCCGGCGATCTTGTAGGCGATCCGGTCGAACCGGTACCCCTCGATCACCGCCGCCATCCGGGCGTAGAACCGGTCCGGTGTGGTCGGATCGGCGTCCCAGTAGTCCTCCAGCCGCATCCGCTGGTCGGGCAGGCGCCGGAACGCCCGCCGGCCGGCCAGCGCGTTCTCCCACAGTTCCTTCGGTGAGGTGGCGTCCGGGTACTGGCACGCCATGCCCACCACGGCGATCCTGGTCATGCGGTCACCACCTCCTTGCCGGCGGGTTCCCGGTCGGCCGGCTCGTGGCCGTTCGGCGAGGCGACCAGGGCGGGGGCGACCGCTGCGGCCGCGGCGGCGGTGGCCGCCGCCTCACGCTGCTCGCGGGCCCGGTTGACGAAGTGCACCGACCAGAGGAAGCCGCCCCGGATCAGGCAGACGATCGCGGTGGCGAAGAAGATCCCGTACGCGATGCCGGCGCCGGTGACGATGCCGTAGACGACGGCCACCCCGGCCCCGAAGGCGACCTGGGAGGCCGGGCGGGACGGGCTGGTACCCGGGTCGGTGACCATGTAGTTGGTGAAGAGGACGAACGCGACGCCGGTCATCATCGCCAGCGCGGCCGGGATCGAGGTGTCCAGCACGATCCCCCGGAAGACCGCCTGGAGGACGAAGGCACCGAGCCAGCCCATGATCAGCCACATCCGGCCGGTGAGCATGCCGTTGATCATCGTGCCGCCGAAGATGATGATCGCCGGGATGATCCAGTCCACGACGCCGCCGACGTGCTCGGTGAAGTGGTACGGCGGCGCGACGCTCGCCCACGGGAAGAGCAGCAGGATCACCGTGATGCCGAAGTTGGACGGGTTCATGTAGTGCCGCAGCCGACCGCGTACCGGTGCCCGCAGCACCCACTTGGCGCCGATCGCGACGGCGATGCCGAACATCATCGGCAGCACCCGGTCGTTGACGTAGATCAGCATGTTCAGCGCGAGGCTGGTGATGTGCGCCGGGTAGAGGAACTCGACCATGCCGCGTACCCCGCCGCCGAGGAACCGTGGTGCCCGCCCCTCCGCCCGGGCGCCGATGACCTCAAGGACGATCTCCAGCGTGTAGCCGGTCAGCAGCGCGATGAACGGCCAGGTCCACGCCTGCTCGAAACCGAAGAGGGTGTAACCGAGGATGTTGAACACGGTGATCGAGATGGCGAAGTTGCGCAGCGCCTTGATCACCTTTGGGTCGTGCCGGGGTGGATTCTTCGTCTTCTCGGCCATCTCCGCCTCACATCTCCCGCGCTTGCGTACCGAGCTCGAGCGCGTGCCAGCCCGGGTCCAGTCGAAGGTCCTGTTGGTGCACCTGTCCGGTGCGGTCGCGCCAGCGCAGGTTGACCTGCACCGGCCCGCTGACGTCTCGGCCCAGCCCGATGTGCACCTCGTGGCTGCGCTTGCCGGAGTGCCCGCTGCCGCCGTCCACCCGGCCGAGCAGCGTCCGCCCGTCCCCGGTGGTGACGGTCACCTGCGCCCCCACCACCGGGGAGCAGAACATCTGCTGTGCCGTACCCCCGGCCGGGGCCGCCGCCGGGGCGGCCGGGGTGCCCGCCGTACCCGAGCCGGTCGGCACTGTCCCCGTGGCCGGCGCGGTGCCGGCGGCGTCGGTGCCCGGCGTGGCCGGGTGGGTGAGCCGCAGGCCCAGGAAGGCACCCGGGGACGGGCTCTGGTTGTGGTAGAAGACCGGCGCGTCCCACTGCCGGGCGACCGCGAAGTCGAGCCGGCCGTCGCCGTCGGCGTCACCGGTCGCGATGCCCCGGGTCGGCACCGGAACCGCGAGGCCGAGCTGCCCGGCCAGGTCGGTGAAGCGCCCGTCGGGGTTCTTGACGAAGAAGTGCAGCCGCTGGGCGCCACCGATGTCGTCGCCCGCCTCCAGCCTGGGCCAGGACTCCGGGTGCTCCAGCAGGCCGTCGTTTGTCATCGCCAGCTCCTGCAACTGCGGCCAGCGGTTCACCTCGCCCTTGAGGAAGCCGGTGGTCTGGGCCACCTGCAACTCGCCGCTGTTGTCGAAGTCGGCCAGCTTCACGTCCCAGCCCCAGCCGGACCAGGCGAGGCCGAGCGGCGCGCTGCGGTCCTCGAACGGCGCCTTGCCGTCGCCCAACCGCTCCCGCAGGTCGTCGACGTTCTTCGCGGTGTTCACGAACGCGAAGTGGCTCTCCTCCAACCCGAAGCTGGTGGTGATGTTGCTGACGAACATGTCGTAGAGGCCGTCGCCGTCGATGTCGCCGAAGTCCACCCCCATGCCCTTGAAGGAGTCCGCGCCGACCCGCTTGGAGTTGGGCACGAACGCCTGCCGGGGGGACTTGACCGCCGAGAACTTGAACCGCCCCGGGGTGGACTGGTTGTAGAGCAGCCGGTCCGGGCCGAAGTCGTGCGCGAGGTACAGCTCCGGCAGGCTGTCGCCGTCGAAGTCGTTGGCTCCGGAGGCCAGCGCCCAACCCTTGGAGATCTCTCTCGGCAGGGCGTTCGCGACCATCTCGTACGTCGCCGTCGGCTGGTCACCCGAGGTGGCGCCGGTCCACCGGAACAGGTAGTCCTCGCCGCCGTTGAACGCGTGCGACATCGACCGGTTCATCGCCACCCCGCCGGACTTGGTGTCGTCCAGCACCGGGCCGTGCGGGAAGTAGTTGCCGATGTAGATGTCGAGGTGACCGTCGCCGTCGAAGTCGTCGACCGTGGCCGTGTTGGTGTTCCAGAGCGGCCCGGTGTACTCCGCACCGCTCGGCCCGCGTACCAGCTCGACGGCCTGGTAGGACGCCTGACCGAGTGAGGTGGCACCCGAGCGCGCCAGGTAGAGGATCGGGGTACGTCCCCAGAGGTAGACGAGCAGGTCCATCCGGCCGTCCTCGTTGAAGTCCCCCGGTACGCAGCCCATCGGGGCCATCGCCCGCTGCGCCGGCAACGCCGTGAGGTCCACCGCGAACGGTTCGTACCGGTCGGACCGCGCCCCGGGTACCGGTGTCACCACCACCTGGTCGATGCGCGGGTCGGTGATGCACAGGTCGTTGGCCAACCCGTCACCGTCGAGGTCGTTCATGGCGATGCCGGCACCGACCGAGGAGATCCAGGCGTCGATGTGCCGGTAGTCCTTGTTCACCTTGCGGATCGTCTGCTGCGGGAAGCCGCCCGGCATCGCGACCGAGTACGGCGTGAACCCGAACCGGCCCGCCAGGCCGTCAAGTTCGGCGGATGAGGCGGTGGGTAGCCGGGCCGCCTGGAAGAACGCGGCCATCAGGATCACCGCGACGATCCCGGGCAACTGCCTGCGCAGCCAGCCAGCTTTCTGAGCCATGTGCTAGCACCTTCCGATAGAGACGAACTCGTTGGCGATGCGCCGGCGCCACACCTCGTAGCCGGGCTCGCTGCCGGTGACCGGGGCGTCCGGACGGTTCCCCTCGCTCAGCCGGGCGGCCTCGGCGGCGGACATCCCGCAGAAGACCCGGGTGGCGAGTTCGTTGTGCGGCACGACCAGGCCGGCGCGCAGCCGGGCGGCGGCACCGAACGCCGCACCCTGGGCGAGCTGGGGCCGACAGTCCCCGGCCGCGTCCCACAGAGCGCGCAACTCGGACTCGTCCGCCCCGCCCGCGTAGGTGGCCGCCAGCCCGGCACCGGAGTACAGGTCCGGCCAGCGGTGCCGGGGAAAGGTCTCGATCGTCCTGACGACAAGCGCGGGTGCGGTGCCGCAGACGAACCAGAGCGCCCGGCCGACACCCTGGTCCAGCACCCGGCTCGCGTACCACCGAGGCCCCTCCACCGGCCACGGGAACCGGTCGTGCTGGTACCGCTCGTGCACGTACCGCTTCGTGTGGAAGTACGCCTGGTGGAAGCCGTACCCGTCGAGCGCGAGCCAGCGCAGCACCGGATCGGCCGGTGTGATCCGGGACCAGCGCGCCCGGGGCAGCCGCGCCATCGCCCAGCCGATGCCGACGTACGCCATGTAGACGTGCGCCCCTCCCGCCCCGGCGAGAAAGCGCGCGACATTGTCGCCACGGCTGCACGGTAACGCGTCACGAATGGCGAACCCCATCGCGGCACCCTCGTAAGCGAATCCGCGAAAACGCACGGGGACCCGTTCGAGTTCCGTTTCCGCGTCATCTGCCGTACGCGCCTGCGCGGCGTGCCCGAAGCCGGCCAGAAAGGTGCTCCCAATCGTCTCCAGCAATTCCTTGGAGGCCGCGTCCTTCTCGTGGAAGCCGCGTACGTCCAGCCTGGTCGCGGAGGTACTCGGCGTCAGAATGCGCCGCCGCAGCCCTCGCCAAACACTAGTCAACTCTCCCCCAAGGCATTCGATGGCTGTTTGCCGGTGGTTTGCGACCAAGCTTCGCAGAGCTACCGGAACGAGTCTTCTTCCGCATTGCTGCGGCCTTCTTCCAACATGCCGTCGTCATTGCCGTCGACACGACGAATTGCCGTCGACACGACGAAATCCCGGCGACCAATACCGGGAATTGGAGAGCTGACGTATCCGAATCAGACGTGCTGCTCCACGTGGAGTGCGCCGATCCGCCGTGCCGCCGCGTAACTCGCCCAGGCGGCGGCCTCGACCAGTGCGGTGTCGCTCGGCTCGACCAGCCGGAACTCCCGTACGGTGTCCTCGTCCACCTGGTGTGAGGCGAACGCGGTGAGCAGCGCCAGCCGGCCGGCCGCCCGGTCGGCCTCGGGCAGTTCGGCGACGAGCCGTTCGCACCACCGCCGGCTCAGTCCCGCCTCCTCGCCCCGCCAGCCGCGCAGCCGCTCGGTCACGAGTTGCCGCACGGCCGGCGACAGGCTCCGCTCACCGGCCCGTTCGAACGCGGCGAAGGACCGCGCCACCGCCTCGGCGATCTCGGGTTGCCCGGCCGCCCAGGCGGCGTCCGGCGGCAGCGAAGCCCCGGGCAGCAGTGGGAGAGAGCGGCCTGCCGGCAGCACCTCCCGCAGCGAGGCGCTGAGCATCAGGCTGATCCCGTGCTTGACCCGGCGTCGGGCCCGCGGCCCGAGCCGTGGCGGGAGGAGGAAGTTCGCCAGGAAGACGTTCACCATCCGGCCGAGGTAGTGGAAGCCGACGACCACACCCACCAGCTCGGCCCGTTCGGCCGGCGAGAACGGCGGCTCGGGTGGCACCGCCCCGTCCGGCTGGTGCGCGGTCCTGCCCCACGCCGCCAGTTCCCGGATCCGGGGGTCGGCTATCTCGTCCAGCCGGTCCCCCGCGACGGCCTCGGCGTCGTCCTCGCCGGCCAGGTCGTAGATGCCGATGCTGTGCATGTCGACGCAGTACGGGCAGATGTTCGCCACCGAGACGGCCGCGGCGACCGCCTCCTTGCCGAGCCGGTCGACCGCACCGCCGGCCAGCAGCGGTTCCCGCATCAGCATCCAGTACCCGGCCAGGGCCTCCGGCGCGGGCGAGTGCAGCAGTACCGGCGGCACGACCAGGCGCAGCTCCTCGGTGACCTGCCGGTAGACCGCCCCGACCAGCCCGTCGGCCTTTCCGGGCGGGACGGTACGGACGTACCTGACCTGCCGCTGTACCACCGACGAGATGACGCGACCGGCAACCATGTCTCCTCCTGCGTCCTCGACGACCTACCGCCGGCCCACCACCGCCGCCGCTACGACCACGGCGCGGTCGGGTACCACGGGATGATCTCGCGGCGGGCCAGCAGCCGGACGTCCCAGTAGAGGAAGGTGAAGACGCCGGCCACCAGGAGCGCGACCCCGGTGATCGTCGCGACCCGGCTCGGCTTCGCGGCGAGCCAGCCGCGCAACCGGGGCCCGCTGACCAGCGCCACCGCCGCGAAGAGCACCGCCATCACCAGGATGTTGCCGATCGACTGCAAGGTGAACGCCAGGGCGCCGTAGAGCGGGTTGCCGCTCTCCGCCGCGTCCCGGAACATCTGCCGGAACAGCGCGAACGGGCGTCCGATGAGGAACCCGCCGATCAGCGCACCGAGGACCACCATCGGCGCGTTCGGGAACCTCGCCGAGACCCGGGCGAACGGGTCCGGCACGATGCCGAGGGCGGCCAGCCCGAGCCAGGTCAGCGCGAGCCCGATCACGCCGAAGACCACCAGCGACTGGACGCTGCGGGCCGAGAGCGTGCCCGCGCTGTTCGCCGCCGTCGAGAACTGCGGCATCGCGGTGCCGACCAGCCCGACGACCGCGCCGTACGTCGCGGAGACCGCGATCATCCCCACCGCGAGCCACCCCAGCGGGGCGAACGTGTGCCGCAGTCGACTCCACCGCCCGCCGGTACCGAGCATCGGCGCCATCGCACCGAACGCGGCGATGTTGCAGGCCGTGAAGGTACCCGCGAGACCGGAGACGAACGCGAACGCCACCCCGGCGCCGATCCCGGCGATCGGGGTCTCCTTTGCGTCGTGTCCGAGCAGCGTGTCCGCCACGCTGTCGCCGATCGTGCTGTCGACGAACTCCGCCGACCAGACGACGGTGAGCAGGAAGCCGCCCAGGACACTGAGCCCGAGCACCAGCCACCGCCGCCGGGGGAAGTGGCCGTTCACCAACATGGACGTGGCGCGTGGCGTGACGGTGGGAGTTACCGCCGTCTCCGGCGGTCCCACCTCGGTGCTCATCCGGCGTGCCATGGTGCCTCCCCTGCGGTACCCGACTCTCCGTAAAGCATGCGGCGACGGCGCGCGACGGTGTTCTCCAAAGGTGCGCACCATCCGACCCGAAGTGAGCACATTGGAAGAACTGACTCACGGTGGGTGACGACTACGGTCAGCCGGAACCGGTAGTTCGCCTCGGGAGGGAGACACCCATGGTCAGCGGTTCGGCGGTCGCCCCGCCAGCTGGTCCGATCGCCCGGCTGAACCGGAGCCACCACAGGACGGCGTTGAACCTCTACATGTTCGTCGTCGTCGCGCACTGGGCCGAGCACCTGGTGCAGGCGTACCAGATCTGGGTGCTCGGCATGCCCCGACCGCAGGCCCGCGGGGTACTCGGGTGGTACTACCCCTGGCTGGTCAGCTCCGAGTGGCTGCACTACGGGTACGCCCTCGTCATGCTGGTCGGCCTCTTCCTGCTCCGGCCCGGTTTCGTCGGCCGGGCCCGTACCTGGTGGACGGTGGCGCTGGCCATCCAGTTCTGGCACCACATCGAGCACCTGCTGCTGCTCGTCCAGGTGCAGGCCGGGGTCAACCTCTTCGGCGCGGCGCAGCCGACCAGCATCGCCCAGCTCGTGCTGGCCCGGGTCGAGCTGCACCTGTTCTACAACTCCGTGGTGTTCATCCCGATGGTGATCGCGATGTACCTGCACCTGCGCCCCAACCGGGCCGAGCTGGCCGGGTACACCTGCAACTGCGTGGCCCGGTCCAGGTCGGGTCAGCCGGTCGGATCGGCGGCCTGACCGGTCATGCCCTCCCGCGCCACCGCACCACTCGGACTGGCCCTGCTCACCGTCGCCGCCGGTGTCCTGCTGGGGACGCCGGCGGCCGCCGGTGCGCAGGGCACCCTCGTCGCCAGCGACCCGCCGGATCAGGCCGTGCTCTCCGCCGGGCCGCGTGGGGTACGCCTGACCTTCTCCGGCCCGCCCGTGGCAGCCGACTCCCACGTCTCGGTGCTCGACGGCGACGGCGCCACCCTGACCACCGGACCGCTTGTGGTCCGGCCCAATCGCGTCGTCTGGCAGCCGATCGCCGTGGACCGGCCCACCGACGTGGTCGTGGCGTACCACGTCCAGCTCAGCAGCGGTGGCGCCGCCTCCGGGCGCCTGCGCTTCAGCGTCGGTACCGGCGAGCCGCCCGCGCCGCTGGCCGCCGCCATACCCAGCGGGGAGCACGGACACGGCGTCGATCCGATCAGCGCGTTCCTGCTGGTGGTCGACGGGCTCGTCGTGCTCGGCGTACTCGCGCTGCTGTGGTTGCGCCGCCCGCTCCCACCGTGACCGGACCGCCCGCCCGGGACCACGGATCCCGGGCGGGCCACTCCGCCGGCCGGTCCTAACCCGCAGCGCCGCGCAGTGCGGACGCCACCCGCGCGCCGACCCGCTGCCGCCACACCTCGTAGTCCGGCTCGGGACCGGAACCGAACCCGTCCGCCGCCACGTCGTCGGCGAGCGTTGCCGCCGCCGGAACCGCCATCCCGGCAAGTACCCCGGTCGCCAGCTCGGTATGCGCGGGCACGAAGCCGGCGAAGTCCCGGGCCTTGGCCGCGAAGACCGCCCCCTGGGCCAGGTGCGGGAGCGCGTCGCCGGCCGCACCGCGCAGCACCGTGAGGCCGTGCGCGTCGCTGCCGCCGGCGAAGGTGGCCGCCAGGCCGACGCCGCTCCACAGGTCGGGCTGCCGTTCGGTGGCGAAGCGTCCCACCGCCGCCGCCACGTCCGGCGCCACCCCGCCGTGGATGAACCAGAGGGCGCGGCCGATGCCCTGGTCGACGGCGCGCGGAAAATAGTCGGCCCGCCCCTGCCACGGGTACGGCGCCGGCCGGTGCTGCCCGCTGACCCAGCGGTCGGTCTCGAAGTAGGCGCGGTCGAAGCCGTACCCGTCGACGGCCAGCCAGCTCATCGTCGGGTAGTACGGCACACCGCTCAGGTCGGGTAGCGCGTTGCGCCACAGGATGCGCGGCAGCCGGGCCATCGCGAAACCGATCCCGATGTACGTCAGGAAGGTGTGCGGGCGCCCCGGCCCGCGCAGCAGGTCCCGTGCCCGGTGGCCCCGACCGCCCGCCATCGCGTCGCGCACCGTGTAGGCCATCGCGGCGCCCTCGTAGGCGAATCCCCGCTGTTCGGCCTCCACCAGTTCCAGCCGGCGTTCCACCTCCCACGACGACCGCGCCTCGATCGCCCACTCGAAGCCGCACAGCACCGCCTGGGGAATGGCCTCCAGCCGACGGGTCGCGTCGGTGGCATGGACCGGAAAGCCGCGCGCCGCGAAGGTCACCTCGGTGAAGGACGGCGTCAGCACCAAACGGCGCAGCGAACCGAGCATCGGCATGGCGGGCTCCTGATCCGATACGGGGACAGTTCATTCCATGGTGGCGTGACCCTGAGGAGAATCCGTCTCCTGCCGTGCGCTGTCGGCCCCCGGCAAGGGTTTGCGGCAGACCCGGCGAGGCTTAGCGGCACATCCCGGCGAAGGTTTGCGGCACACCCCGATCCAGCGCAACTCAGAAGATGATTTTCAACCCCCGCATCGGGAGGATTGGCGTCTGACGAATCGAATTCGTCCCGACCATCCGTGCCTCGTTGCGAGCATTGCCGGCACGGCGGCCGGACCATTCGGAGCAGGATGCCCAGGAAAAGCGCGACAGGAGAGGAGGGAATGCCGTGCAGCCCGACGAACACGAGGCGGGACCGGCCCGTACAGCCACAATAGAGGCGTTTGCCGACACCATCATTCCCGGCCGGAAGCGGTCACCCGACGACCGGGCGGTGGCAGGTGCCGACCCGACCGGGGGCGCCGTCGAGGCGGGCGCCCTCGAACTGCTCGAACAGCCCGGCGGCGGGCTGGCCGAGGCGCTGGACTCCCTGTTCTACACGCTGAACGACCACGCCGTCGGATATGCCGCGGAGCACGGCCTGACACTCGACGACGACGTACCCGCGTTCGTCGCGCTGCCCTTCGGGCACCGTACCGCACTCGTCCGGGAACTCACCGCGCCCGAGCATCCCGAAAAGCAGATGTGGGTCGCTCTCGCGCTTTTCAGCAACATGGCATTCGACAGCGCCGCGCACATCAGCACGGCGGAGGCATTCGCCGGCCGGCATCCGGGCCTTCTGACAATCGGCTATTTCCCACCGGATGCCGACGGCCTGCACCGTTTTTCGCAGTCCTCCTACGGGCGGGCTCTGGCCCCGATCCACCCACAAACCACGGTGACAGGTGATCCAGCATGACAACAGCCACGGAGTCGACGGACGTCGTCGTGATCGGCAGCGGTTTCGGCGGCGCGATCGCGGCCTACCATTTCGCCGCGGGCGGGGCCCGGGTCGTGGTTCTGGAACGCGGTCCATGGCTGCGGGCCGAGGAGTTCGACCACGACTACAAGCTCGGGTCTTCGTACACCCGGGTCTTCGACTTCGTCGTCGGCGACGGGATGAGCGTGCTCAGCGGCAACTGCGTCGGCGGGGGCAGCGTCGTCTACTTCGCCACGATGCCGAGGGCGCCCCGGTTCGTCTTCGAGCGGCACGGCAGCATCGGCCGCCGGATGTGGCCGGCAAGCATCACCAGGGAGAAGCTCGATCCCTGGTACGACCGGGTCACCGAGGCGCTGCCGGTCACCCGGCAGTCCTGGGACAGGGTGCCGTACGCGGGCGGCCTCTTCGCGGCGGCCTGCGCACACGCCGGCCGTACCGCCAATCCGCCACCGTCGGCCGTGGACCTCGACGAGTGCGTCGACTGCAACTGGATGATGGCCGGTTGCCGGTTCGACGCCAAGCGGTCCCTGCTGCTCAACTATCTGCCCGGGGCGCTCGCGCACGGCGCCGGGATCCGGCCGCTGCACGAGGTGCAGCACCTGAGCCGGAACGACGACGGCGGCTACCGGGTGCACTACCGGATCGTCGACGCCGAGGACTACCGGATCCTGCACGACAGCGGGGCGATCGACGCCAAGCTCGTCGTCCTCGCCGCGGGTGCGGGCGCGACGCCGGTGATCCTGCAACGCTCGGCGGCCACCCTCGGCCCGATGCCACACGCGGTGGGGAGGTACTTCTCCGGCAACGGCGAGCGCCTCAACACGGCTGTCTTCGACGAGGACCGGGTACGCGAGGTGCTCGGACTGTCCCGGCCGGGCGGGCAGGCGTACGCGGCGTACCAGATCGGCCGGGGCCCGACGGTGGCGAGCTGGGACCGGCTGGACGGGCGGCTGCCGGAGTACGAGCGCTTCTCGCTGGAGCAGTTGTACTTCCCGCCCGGGCTCGGCACCATCCTGGCCCAGGTGCCCGGTGCCACCGGCCCGTCCTGGTTCGGTGTGCCGAAGAAGGAGATGCTGCGGCGCTGGCAGTCCTGGCTGACCATCTTCACCATGTCCGAGGACGACAACGAGGGCGTCTTCGGGCCGCCGCCGGAGACCGGGAACGCGCACCGGCTCTCGATGCAGATGCTCGGCGACGGGCCGCTGCGGTACCGGCCGACGCCGAACACCTGGCGCGGCTGGTCGCTGGCGGACGCCGAGGTCAAGGACATCCTGGAGCGCGACGGCCTGGCCCGGGTGGCGCCGTGGACGAACGACCTCGTCGGCGCCTACACGGTGCATCCGCTGGCGTCCTGCCGGATCGGGGACGACCCGGCGACCTCGGCGCTGGACGACAGGCACGAGTTGCGCGGGCATCCCGGCATCTTCGTCACCGACGGCTCGGCGGTGCCCGGTGCGTTGACCGTCAACCCGGCGCTCACCATCGCGGCGCTGGCGGAGCGGGCCATGCCCGGCATGATCCGGGCCGCCCAGGAGCGCGGCGTGGCGGTGCGGTACGGCGCACCGGGGCCGGGTGCCGACACGGCCTCCCCGGTCGCGCTGGCTCCGACGGCCTGAGACGGAGGTGCGCCGTGGGATCGCTGTTCGCACGCGTCGCGCGCCGGGCGTCCGCGGCGCACATCCGGCACGTCGCCCCGGTGGCACCGGGTGACGAGACCGGTCTGGTGGCCGAGGTGTACCAGCAGATGGAGGCCGACTTCGGCATGGTCGCACCGCCGATCGGGCTGCACGCGCCCGCACCGGCGGCACTCGCGGCGAGTTGGCTGATGCTGCGGGAGTCGCTGCTGGCCGGTGGTGTGGTCGACCGGTCGGTCAAGGAGGCGGTGGCGGCGGCGGTTTCGGTCGCCAACCGGTGCCCGTACTGCGTGGAGGTGCACGGCGCGGCGATGGCGGGGCTGTCGTCCGGCCCGGACGCCGACGCGATCGTCGCCGGCCGGTTCGACGCCGTCGCCGATCCCCCGGTACGCGAGTTGGCCCGGTGGGCCTGGGCGAGCGGTCGACCGGAGGCCACCGGTCGACCGGTCCCGTTCCCCGCCGGGCAGGCACCGGAGATCATCGGGGTGGTGGTGACCTTCCACTACCTCAACCGGATGGTCAGTCTCTTCCTCACCGACTCGCCACTGCCCCCGGTGCCGGCTCCGGCGCTGGGGGCGGTGCGCCGGGGCGCCAGGCTCGTGCTGGGGAGCCTGGCGCGGCGGCGTCCGGCACCGGGTACCTCCCTCGACCTGCTGCCTGACGCACCGCTGCCGCCGGACCTGTGCTGGGCCGCCGGCCGGCCGACGGTGGCGGCGGCGTTCGCCCGGGCCGCCGCGGCCGTACGCGACGGCGCGCACCGGGCCGTGCCGGCCGAGGTACGCGCCCTGGTGCCGGGTGCCCTGGCCCGCCGGATCGGGATCGAACCGGGGCTCGGGGCACCGGCCTGGCTGGCGGAGGCGGTGGCGACCGTGCCGGCTGACGACCGCCCGGCCGCACGACTCGGCCTGCTCACCGCGTTCGCCCCCTACCGGGTGACAGCTGAGCTGGTCGACCAGGTCAGGAGCGGTCTCGGCGAGGACGGCCTGATCCAGCTGACCTCCTGGGCCAGCTTCGAGGCGGCTCGGGCGATCGGTGCGCGGTTGTGGCGGGCCGAGTCGACGCCGCCGGCCGGACGGCACATTTGACGCCGGTGTTTCCGGACGACGTCAACACCGCTACATCGGTGAAGTAGTGCGCACCACTATCCGATTTTAACTTCTTGATTGCGCAGAAGATAGAGGATGACGAATCTCAGTGTTGCTGGGAGGCCCTGCTTAAGTTAACCTCGACGTTGGCGGATCGCATCGACAAGGACGAGTTGACCGAAGCGCCGGGGGCATGGAGCTTCGAAATCACTTCCGTTATTCACCGACAACTCATACTGCCGGGCAGCCGACGCCGGTGAGCCCCGCGCTTATACCTCTCCGCTGGTTCGACCACTGCGCCGACACGTTTTGGTAACCGATCAAAAGGCTGACCATTCGAGTCCTCGGGAGGAGCAGGAGTGGACGACCCTATCGAGCAGGCCGTGGGTCGCGCTATCGCCGCAATGCGCGAAAACCTCGGAGAACAGCTCACGGTAGATGACATCGCCCGCGCGGCGATGTTCAGTAAGTTTCACTTCACCCGGATATTCCAACGCGCCACCGGCGTCTCTCCGGGTCGCTTTCTGTCGGCGCTGCGACTGCAACGGGCGAAACATCTTCTGGTGTCTACCTCGTTAAATGTGGCGGACATCAGCGTGCGCGTCGGATACAACAGCGTGGGCACCTTCAGCACACGTTTCAGCAGAAGCGTGGGAATGTCGCCGACCGCCTATCGAAAGCGCTCCGGATTCGCGCCGCACATACCCGTCGACCCGCACCTCGGTGTGGACGGGCGGGCGTGCGGCCGAGTCTCGGGACGGGTGTGGCCGGCTCAGGCGGAGCAGAACAGCCTCATCTTCGTCGGCCTCTTTCCCGATCGCATTCCGCAGGGCCGGCCGGTACGGTGCGCGATCCTTTCCGGCTGGGGCCAGTACCGGTTCGACAGCGTGCCGTCCGGCACGTGGTACCTGCTGGCGCAGGAGGTCACCGGTGACCCGCGCGCGGCGATCGGCGAACCGGACGGCGCCGACGGCTCGGTCTCGGTCGCCACGAACGGGCCGCTGACCATCGGCCGCGACACCTTCATCCAGGCTGACCTGCTGCTGAAACCGGCGGGCACGCTCGACCCGCCCGTACTGCTCGCCCTGCTCGACGCCCGGAACACGGCGTTGGCCTCCGCGCCGGAGTCCGGTACCGCCCTGCCCTCGGCGGCCCACGGCGACGTCATCCCGGCGAACCTCGCCGCACCAGGCAACAACACAAATATCGACACAAAGGTACGTATTGACGATACTGATAATCTTGGCGAGCTAAACCAGGTGCGGTGCGGCACCTCTGGAACCATCGGCAACGCCTCCGGGGGGCTAGATGCGCATATCCGATCTCAGCCGACGGACCGGGGTCTCCGTTGCCACGATCAAATTCTACCTGCGCAGGGGCCTGCTTCCCAAAGGCGTACCGACCCAGCGGAACCAGGCCGAGTACAACGAGACGCACCTGCACCGGATCCGTCTCATCAGGGCGTTCACGAACATCGGGCAGCTCGACCTCTCCACCGTCGGCGAGCTGCTCGCAGCCATCGATGACGAAAAGCTGTCCCTGCCGAACCTCTACGAGGTGGTCAACCGCGCCCGTTTCCCGGAGCAACCGCCCCTGGACGACGTCAAGGGGATGCGCGGCGCGCGCTCCGACGTGGACGGATTCGTCCAGGAACTGGGCTGGGAGGTCGACCCCGAGGTGGCCGGCCGGCTCGCGCACGTGGTGGTGACCCTGCGACATCTCGGCTGCGAGTGCGACATGGACTTCTTCAGCCCGTACGCGGCGGCGGCCGAGCGGCTCGTCGTCCAGGAACTCGACCTGCTCCCGTCGGACTCGGCCGGCACCGACCGGGCCGCCGCGGTGGTACGGATGGTGCTCCTCGACGCCGCGCTGGCCACGGTACGCCGGATGGCGCAGGAGCACTTCGTGGCCCAGCGGTTCGACCGGGCCGAGCGCGGCGACCAGCTCCGGCCGGCGGCGTCACCGGCAACCGGTGACGCCGGTGAGACCGGTGCGGGTGCGGCGGTGGGTCAGCGCACCGGGGTCGCGAACTGACCGGGGCGGCGCCCCGGACCGGCCGGCCCACGGTATGCCTGCGCGATGTCGAGCCACCGCTCGGCCTCCGCGCCCGTCGCCGTGAGGTCGAGATCGTTCCGGTGCCGGCGCCTGGTCACCAGCAGGCAGAAGTCGACAGCCGGACCGGTGATCCGGTTCTCGCCGTCGGCCGGGCCGAACGTCCAGAGCCGGCCAGACGGCGCGGTCAACTCGAAGCGGTACTCCACCTCGGGGGTTGGCAGCCCACGCGCCTGGTAGCCGAAGTCCCAGGTGCGTACCGCGAAGGCGACCAGGTGACCGATCCGATCGGTCTGCTCACGCCGTACGCCGAGCGCGTCGGCGATGTCCTGGCCGTGCCCGAACAACTCCATCAGACCGGCCGAGGCGAGTACGGCCGCGGGAAGCGGACGGACCAGCCAGGGTACGACCCGGTCCGGCGGTACGGCCGCGAGCGCCTGCTCCGCACGGGCGCGTTCGGCACGCCAGCGGGTCAGCAGCACCTCCGGCGGTTCGGCCAGGAACTCGGCGAGTGCGTGTGCCACGTTCGCGTTGAAGTCGGGGCTGAGCCGCGAGGTCATCGCGGTGAACCGATCCGGATCCGCCACCGCCAGCGCCGCCATCCGGAAGGTGGCGGCCAGGTGGGCGACCTGGTGTGCGATCGTCCATCCGGGTGCCGGGGTGGGCAGCGCCCACTCGGCGGCGTCGAGCCCACTCACCATGCGGTCGACCTCGTCGCCCTCCGCGACGAGGTCCCGGACCACTGCTGTCTCGGTCATGCGTCTGCCGCCTCTCGTGGACTATCGGGCCGGGTCGCGCGGGCAGTTGTGGTAGACCGCCAGCAGCCACTCGTCGTCGCGTTTCACCAGGATCCAGGAGGCCCGGATGGCCGCCTCGGCGTGCAGTTCCGACTCACCGGGGGCCAGTACGCCGCCGACAGTCGTCAGCGCGACCGCGCCGGGTGCGAGCGGGACGAGGTCGACCGGCTGCCCCGTGACCCGGGTGCCCCGGTAGGCGTCGGCGAACTGCGCCGCCATGAACGAGCGAATCTCGTCCCGGCCCTTGCGGTAGACACCGGGAAGAATGAGCGTTCCATCCTGGGTGAAAAGCTCGGCGAATCCGTCGGCATCGTGCTTCGCCCAGATTTCCACCATGCGGGCCGGGACCGCGGCTATCGCGGCACGATCGGCGTCGGCGGCTGCTGTCGTTGCTCCGGTGATCGTCATGCCCTCGCCTCACTTCCTGTCGAATACTGCAGGGGGTCGCCGGCCTGGCCGGCAGGGCTTTCCTCGTCGGGATCACCCTGGCACGCGCGCCAACCCCGTGGCATCTCTGGTGTTGCGGCATAACCCTGTCCGGTCTTGCGGAGAACGCGACCAGATCCATGGACAGCCGCCGCCGCAAACCAGAGAGATTGAAGTCTGACAATTGCGAACAGCACGCGGCGGTGCGGCGGCGGCCGGGCCACCCCGGGTGACCACCTTGGCGGCCCCGATCCATGCCGGACCCATCGAACGTGTGCCTAGACCCGGGGAATGTCGAACAGATGCGGAAATCTCGCGGTCAGCCCGAGATCGCCCTTCGTCTTCAGCTTTCCCTTCATGGCGAGCGTCACCGGGTGGGCGTTCCCGGTCACCATCCGGAGGAAGTCGACCGCGCCGACGGTCAGCGTCAGCCTCGGCTCCCGCTGCGGCGCGGGCGACAGCACACAGGCGCCACCGTCGATGACGATCTCGTAGACGTCAACGGTGCCGTCGGGTCCGTCGCCGATCCGCCAGTGCACCACCGCCGACGTACCCCCGGCCCGGTCGCCCCGGAAGACGCCCGGCATCCGTCCGAGCACCGTGTCCAGCACCGCCCGGCGCCGGCTGCCGCGCATCAGCTCGCGCAGCTCGTCGGTCGAGGTCGTCTTGACCAGCAGGGCCAACTCGCGAGCGTCCAGCTTCGCCGGATCGTGGTCCTCGACGGGCATCTCATCCTCCCGGTGGCACGGCCGCACCGATGGTCACCGGGGCGGATCGCCCGGCCGGGGCCCCGGGTACCGCCCTGGTGCGCTGGTGCCTGTCCATCCTGGTCACCGGCACGGCCGCCGCTCATCTCCTGACTTGCTCTCCCAACCACGACGTCACGTCACAGCATCGCGTCACAGCGCCGCGCCACAGCGCCGCGCCACCGCGTCACGTCACAGCCCGAGGCGTCGGCACCGGCGACAGGGCGTCTTCTCGCCGACCCGGCAGGCCGTTACTCGCCGACCCCCGGCGGAGCGCTACTCGCCGACCCTGGCAGGGCGGCTACTCGCCGACGCGGCGGGCCGAGCGGGCCGGCGTATCGGCCGGTCGACCGACCCGGGCGACGTGCAGCAGCCGGTCCGGTGGCACACCCAGCACCGAGCCGAGCACGTCGCGGGTCGGGGGCGCGTCGAGGAGCTGGCTCAGCGGGTGCGTCGCCAGGCCGGCCGCCTCCAGGGTCAGCCAGATCCGCATCAGCACCCGCCCGAACCCGACCATGCCCTCGTCATCCAGCTTGGACGGTCCGATGAGGACCAGCACGGCGCCGCCCTGCGCCAGCGGGTTTCCGGCAGCCGTGGCGAGCAGCCGGGGCAGCCCGAGCCGGCGCAGCACCGGGTACCCGGCCAGCGCCGCCCGCAGTCCGGTCGCCTCGACCCGGGACAGCCCCAGGCAGCGATCGGTGAGTCCGTCGGAGCGGTACCCCGGGTGCGCCGGCGTGAGGCGCAGCCAGGACCGCAGTTCGGCGACGATCGCCGGGTCGGCGTAAAGGTACCGGTCGGCGACCCGGAGCAGCCGGGCAAGCAGGTCGGCGTCCGGCACCACCCGGACCGCTCCGCCGGCCGCCCGGGCCGCGGCGTCGACGGCTGCGAGCACCTCGACTGGCGGGCCCGCCGAGAAGAGTCCCCGGTGGGTACGCCGCCCGCGCACCTGGGCTGCGCCGAACGGGCTGTCGCAACGGTTCCCGGACCCGCGCAGCCAGCCCACCCGACGGTCCTCGGCACAGTGGTCCGGCACGAACCCGACCCGCAGTCCGGCGTCGGCGGCGACCACCAGACAGGTCTCGACGAACGCGCCGAGCGAGAGCCACAGGTCCCGCCCGGACGGATCCGACGCCGGCAGCGCGTCCGCCGGATCCCAACCCACCCGGATCTCCGCCGCCCGATGGTCGAGCCGCCACGGTTGGGTGTTGTGCGCGCTCGGCGCCCGCCAGCAGAGCGGCTCCAGCTCCCGGAACGCCGCGACGTCCATCTACAGCGCCTTCTCGTAGAAGGTGTACCCGTGCAGCGGCCGCCCGCCCATCCCCCGGAACTGCGCGACCGAGGCCGGGTTGTCCCGCCCGACGTACGTGCTGCGCAGCGTGCCGTACCCTCCCGCGTGCAGGTTCCGGCGCAGTTGCGCGGAGAGCAGCCGCTGGTAGCCGCGCCCCTGGTACTCCGGCAGCACTCCCTTGACGATCAACACCGCCTCCCGTCGGTAGCGCCGCCGGGTCGCCAGCAGCCGGAGCTGGTTGAACAGGTTCAGGTTGCCGCGTACCCGGATCACGAACTCGCTGATGTCCGGGATGCAGAGTACGAAGGCCACCGGCCGCTCCGCCCGGGTCAGGTAGAGCAGCAGCGACTCGTCCAGCAGGTACGCCAGCCCGTCCGTCTGCCGGCGCAGCTGCTCCGTCGAGATCTCGGTGTAGTAGCCGAGCTGGGCGAAGGAGGCGTTCAGCATCTCCCGCAGCAGGTCGAGTTGCTCGTCCAGCCGACGCGGGTCGCCCCGGTGCACCCGCAGCTCCGGATCGGCGAGCAGCGGATCGGCGTCGATCGGATCGGGTGTCACCGGGCAGATCCAGGTGTCCGACTCGAACCGCCTGGTGAAGCCGTACGACTCGTAGGCGGTCACGTACCTCGGCGGGTTGTACGCGCTGTCGACGAAGCCACGGTCGGCGTAGCCGGAGGTGATGACCCCGCCCGCCTGGTTGGGCAGCAACGCCACCGGCCCGAAGAGCGCCTCCCGGTCGCCTGCTGCCCGGCCGGCCGCGGTGATCGCCTCGAAGAGCGGCTCGGCGGCCGGCTCGGTGAACTCGGTCAGCCCGAAGAGCTGACACCGCCGGCCGAGCTTGGCGTCGAAGGCGGCGTCGGTGTGCAGCGTGGTCCGGCCCAGCACGAGACCGGTACCGGGCTCCCGGAGCAGGTACATCGGGACGCCGTCGCGCCACCAGTGCCGTACCTGCTGGTATGTCGGCGGTACGAAGCGCGGCTCGTCCGCGTACACCCGGTCGGTGAGGGTCAGGAAGTCCCGCAGGCCGCGCCGGTCGACGACGCGTTCCAGCCGGGCGGCGGCGGTCATCGCCGCACCGCCGGCCCGGTCGACTCGGTGCCCAGCGGGGTGAAGGTCGGGATGTGTGCCATCTCGGTCGCCTCGGCCCGCCACACCCCGTTGGAGTAGCCGTCCGGCTCGGCGGTGTAGAGCCGGATGAAGCCAGCTGTAGCGTTCCGGGTGCCGTCGGTGACCCACACCATCAGTTTCCGGTGGTGCCGGGACCGGGCGAACCGCAGCATCGCGTCCTTGTCGGTGAAGAACGCGACCGTGCCGAGGGTCAACGGGAACTGCCAGTAGACGGTGTGCCAGCAGTAGCCGGACATCCGCCGCATGTCACGGAGCATCCGCCGCCAGGCCGGCCAGAGCCGCAGCAGCGCCAGCGGGCTCCGGTAACGGGTCGCACCGACGAACATCGCGCCGGCGCGGGCCTGCGCCGGGGCTCGGGAGAAGTCCCGGGTACGCATGCCTCAACCTCCCAGCAGGTAGGCGTTCTTGATTTTCTGCTCGCCGGCGAACGGGCCGGTACCGGCCGCGTGCAGCTCCACCCGCAGGTCACCGGCGGTCGGGTCCTCGGCCAACGACTGCGCGAAGTCCCGGGAGACGGCGGCAAGGTGCCGGAGCACCCCGTCCCGGCAGGCGGTGGCGAGGGCGTCCCGGGCCGGTCCGGCCAGCGGGCGGCGCAACTCCAGGTGCACCACCGGCCGGCTTTCCAGCCCGGCGTCCTCGACCAGTGCCAGCCGGAAGCGGCTGATCTCGGCGGCGTACGGGTTGCCGGCGTAGAGGCCGTACTCGACGTCCTGGGGGTAGAGGTTGGCACCGAGGTAGGAGACCGTCGAGTCGCGCCGGCCGAAGAGCAGCAGCAGCGGCAGGGTCATCCGCTCGCTGGCCTGCGCCGCCTCACATTCGGCCCGACCCGCCGGGTCGTCGCGGAGCAGGTCGAGAATCCTCCGGTACGGCAGCAGCACCGCCTCGTCGCCGACGTTGTAGCGCAGCCGGGGCTGGAGCACGTCCAGGCTGTTGACCGTGCAGAGCAGTTCCCGCCGCTCGTTGGTCTCCAGATAGGTGGCCAGCGGGTTGTACTGGAACACCATCGGCAGCCGCTGCTCGTCCGCACCGAGCACCGCGGCCCGGAATCCCGGATCCGTCCACAGTCGACGCCGGAGCCAGACCGTGAACGCGGTCTCCGCCCCGATTCCGATGGTGAGGTCCGACGCGCCGTACGCGGACCGTACCCGGAGGAACCGCTCCTCCAGATAGCTCCGCAGCGCCTCGGTCATCCCCTCCCCGCCACAGCTCGCGGAGATGCGATAGCGCGACCAGTCGAAACCGTCGGCGTCGAGCCGGTCCCGCAGGTGCTTCAGGAACGGCGGGTACGCGGTCACCAGGTAGTCGAAGTCCGGCCCGAACTCGCGGAGCGTGTCGACGATCTTGCCGAGGTCGGGGCCGGTGTTCTTCACCACCGCGATCCGGGCCATCGCGGCGCCGGTGGTGGTCCCGGTCGCCCAGGCGCCCATCGAGTAGGCGTTGATGACGAACGGCCGGCGCATCGGGAAGACCAGTTTGGTGTAGCCGACGATGTCGTGGTGCACCGCCCGCAGTTCCCGCTCGCCACGGGGCCAGTTGAACGGCCGGCCCGACGAGCCGGCCGACTCGTCGACCACCACACCCCGGGCCGGCAGCCGGCCACCCCAGCAGCGCCGGGCGGCGGTGTGCGGTACGACGTAGTTCTCCTTGTCGGTCTCCGGAAGTTCGGTGAGCCGGCGGCGTCCCGGCCGCTGCTCGACACCCGCGTCCCGCGCGGCGAGAAAGGTGCGGTACGCCGGAACGTCGAGTTCGGCGAGCGCACAGATCCTGCGGGCCTCGGCCCGGGCGAACCGGTCGAAGATCGGGTGGTAGTGGCCGGCGCACCAGGCCCAGCTGGCCGGATGGCGGCAGGCCAGTCGATACACCGCCCCGAGCACCCGGGCGGTGAGCCGCAGCCGGTTCCGCCGCCACCGTTGCCGAGCCGTCAGCGGCGGCGCGTCGACCGGGACCGGCGCTCCGGCGAGGACCGGGGGAACGCCGAGGGCCGGCGGCCCAGCGAGGACCGGCGCTCCGGCGAGGGCCGGTGAAACGCCGAGGGACCGGGTGGCGACTGTGGAGAACGCGGGAGGTCGGGACAGCGTCTCGGTCATGTCAGCATCCTCGACCGGCCCGGACGAGCGGGCCTGAGCCGGCACACCGACGTGCGGCTGAGTATCCGAACCTACCCTGTCCCGCAGTGGTGCCGAGAACAGCGGTGCCGGGCCAGATCCGACGCGCACCGAGCGGAACGGCCACCCTTGGCGGATGGTCACGCTCCCGGCGCGCCGGCAGGCCCGGCACCGGAAATCAGCCGGTCAGCGGCGACCGTCGATCAGCAGCCGCAGCCGTCGTTCGTCCACGGCGTGCAGTAGCCGCTGCCGTCGTGGCACTGGCGCCTCTGCGCCTGGCCACGGCCGGCGCAGCCGGTGGGCAGGCAGCGGTACTGCGGGATCCACAGGGCCGATGCCTCGACCTCGGGGACGACCAAGCCGACCAGCCGGTCGGTCAGCGCACGAAACTTCGACACGCTTCACCTTCTTTCACTCGCCGACCGCAGGGCGCGGTCGTGCGGCGCCGACGCTAACCCGCCGACGTACGTGATCAATACATGGCGCGATGTAGACGCCATGTATCCGAACGTGCGTACAGTCACCCGGCCGCATGTCATCCCGCAGCTCAGAGGAGTACCCATGCCGTTCCTGACCGCCGCTGTCGTTCTGGTCGGTGCGCTCGGCCTGCTGAACCTGGCCCTGACGCTGGGGCTGGTCCGACGGATGCGCCAGTACGGGCACCTGCTCCAGGGACTCGAGCCGGCGGAGATGGGCGCCTCGACCAAGCCGATCGGCACCGCCGTCCCGCCGTTCAGCGGGACCGCGCTCGACGGCACCACTGTCGACCTCGACTGGTTCACCGAGCCGGTGGTGGTCGGGTTCTTCTCGCCCGGCTGCCCCGCCTGCAAGGACCTGATCCCCGGCTTCGTCGCCCTGGCGGGGTCGCAGCGGGCGCTCGCGGTCGTGGAGAAGGGGCCGGAGCCGGCCGACGAGTACACCGAGCCGCTGGCCGGGGCCGCCACCGTACTCGCCGAGGAGCAGGCGCGCGGTGCGATCGCGGCGTTCGGGGTACGGGCCTTCCCGGCCGTCTGCCAGGTCGACGCGAAGGGCGTGATCACCGGTACCGGCGTACATCTGGTCCCGTCACCCGCCCCGGTCCCGGCGTGAGCCTGGTACGGACTCTCGGCAGGGCGGTCGGTCTCGCGGCCCGGGCCGCACCGGGCGCCCTCGCCGTGCTTGTCACGCTCACGGTGGTCGCCGCCGCCGTGCCGGTCGTGGCGGCCTGGTTCACCAAGGAGATGCTCGACGAGTTGGCGAGCCCCCGACCGGCCTGGTCCGCGCTGGCCGGCGTCGTGGCCGGGCTCCTGGTCAGCGGGCTGGTCGCCGCCGTGCAGCCGCACCTGTCGGACTACGTCCAGGAAGACCTCGGACGCCGGGCGAGCCTCGTCGCGCAGGACCGGTTGTACCAGGCGGTCAACCGCTTCCAGGGGCTCGGCCGGTTCGAGGACCCCGACTTCCTCGACCGGCTCCGGATGGCCCAGCAGACCGGTCAGGAGACGCCCGGCCAGATCATCCTGACCTCGCTCGGACTGGTCCGGACCAGCATCACCATGATCGGCTTCTTCGGCATGCTGCTGGTGGTCGCCCCGCAGATGGCCTGGATCGTCGTCCTGGGCGCCGTACCCACCTTCGTCGGAGAGGTGCGGCTGGCCCGGCGGCGGGTCCGGACGACCATCGAAATCACCGCGCTGGAACGCCGGGAGACGTTCTATGCCCGGCTCCTCGGTGACGTGGCCGCCGCAAAGGAGATCCGGCTGTTCCACCTCGGCGACCACCTGCGGCGGCGGATGAAGCGGGACCGTACGTCGATCAACCTGCTACACCGCCGGATGGACCGCTGGACCCTGCTCACCCAGGGCGGGTTGGCCGTGACGGCGGCCGGTATCGCGGCCGCCGGACTCTTCTGGGCGGTACGGTCCGCGGTGGCCGGCACGCTCACCGTCGGGGACATCTCCGTCTTCGTGGCGGCGGTGGCGTCGGTGCAGACCAGCCTCGGCGCGATGGCCGGCGGCCTGGCCGTCGGGCACCAGCATCTGCTGATCTTCGAGCGGTACCTGGACGTCGTCCGCGCCGCTCCCGACCTGCCACCGGCCGAGTCGCCCCGGCCGCTGCCCGCGTTGCGCCGTGGCATCGTGCTGCGCGACGTCTGGTTCCGGTATTCCGACGATCATCCGTGGATCCTGCGCGGTGTCGACCTGACCATCCCCTGTGGTCAGGCGGTCGCGCTGGTCGGGGTGAACGGCGCGGGAAAGAGCACGCTGGTGAAACTGCTCTGCCGCTTCTACGACCCGACCCGCGGCGACATACTCTGGGACGGCGTCGACATCCGGGAGGTGCCGGTGGAATCGCTGCGCGACCGGCTCAGCGGCATCTTCCAGGACTTCATGCACTACGACCTCACCGTCCGGGACAACATCGCCTTCGGCGACCTGCGCAAGGTCGAGGACGAGCGGGCGGTGATCCGGGCCGCCGAACGCGCCGGCATCCACACCGTCCTCGCCGGACTGCCGAACGGTTACGACACCATGCTTACCCGCCTCTTCGCCGACGACACCGCGCAGGCGGGCGTGGTGCTTTCCGGCGGCCAGTGGCAGCGGGTGGCGCTCGCCCGCGCACTCGTCCGGGACGGGCGTGACCTGCTCATCCTCGACGAGCCCAGCGCAGGGCTGGACGCCGAGGCCGAGTACCAGATCCATCACCGGCTGCGCGAGCACCGTGCCGGGCAGACGAGCCTGCTCATCTCCCACCGGCTCGGCGCGGTGCGCGACGCCGACACGATCGTGGTGCTCGACGGTGGCGTGGTGGTCGAGCAGGGCGACCACGACACGCTCGTCGCGGCGGACGGACACTACGCCCGGCTGTTCGCGATGCAGGCCGAGGGATACGCCACCACGGGTGCGCAACGATGACGACGGCGCTGGTGGTCGGTGGCGTGCTGGTCGCGGCGGCCGGCTGGGTCGCCTGGTTGCGCGCCCGGCTGGTCGTGGTCACCGTCGAGGGCGGCAGCATGGAGCCGACGCTGCACGGCCGGGACCGGGTCGTGGTCCGCCGGGTGCCGGCCCGGCGGTTGCGGGTCGGTCAGATCGTGGTGGTCGAACAGCCGCGGGCCGACGCGCGGCGGGGCGGCTCGATCGCCGGTGGCGCCGTCCGGGACCGCCGTTGGATGATCAAGCGCCTCGCCGCGCTGCCCGGTGACCCGATGCCGCCGGCTGTCATGGCGGCGAGCGGCGGCGCCGATGCGGTACCGGCCGGTCGGGTGGTGGTGCTCGGCGACAACCGCGACGCCAGCACGGACTCGCGGGTCTTCGGCCCGGTACCGCTCGACCAGGTGCTCGGCGTCGCGCTGCGCCGGTACGCGAGCGGCGGGCCGATCATCGCGGAGCCCGGTCACCAGGCGGCCGGGCCGGACCCGGGCTGAGCCGGCCCCACCGTCCACCTTGTTCGGTGATTTAGGTCGCCCATCCGGTCCACGCAGAACCTCGGTCCGCTGTGGATATTGAAGCTGTCGATCTTCCGTGGTACGCATACCTCACTCGGGTCGACTGTCGGGGGGAGGCGGCCATGCGGTTGACGGTGCGCGTGCTCGGTCCGATCGAGGTACATCTGCCGAGCGGAATCCGCCCGGTGCGGGGGCGAAAGCCGGTGGGTCTTCTCACCATCCTGCTGTCCCAGGCCAACCGCCCGGTCAGCGTGGATCGCCTGGTGGCGGCGCTGTGGGACGCGGAACCGCCCCGCTCGGCGGTGGCCAACATCCGCACGTACGTGCAGATCCTGCGGGACCTGCTGCGCGGCAGCCCGGTACGGCTGGAGCGGGAACCGGGCGGTTACCTGCTGCGGGTGACCGAGGCCGACTGTGACCACCTCAGTTTCGCCCAGCTCGTCGCGGAGGCGTACGCCGAGACCGCCGGCCCGGGGCGGACCATCGAGCGGCTGGAGCGGGCCCTCCAGCTCTGGCGCGGCGCCGAAGCCGCGGCCGGGGTGCCGCGACACGGTGCGGTCGGCACCTGGTTGAACGCCCTCGACGAGCAGCGGCTGCGCGCGGTGGAACGCCTCGCGGAGGCCCGGATCGAGGTCGGCGAACCGGACCGGGCGGTACGCGACCTGGACGACCTGTTGGCGGTCGCGCCGCTGCGCAGCCGGGCCTGGTGGCTCAAGATCGTCGCCCACCACCGGCTCGGCGAGCACGACCTGGCACTGGCCGGGTACCGCTCGGCGGCGAGCGTCTTCCGCGACGAACTCGGGATCGAGCCGGACCCGGAGCTGACCGAGCTGTACCGGTCGCTGCTCAAGTGGGAGCCCGTCCCGATCGGGGACGGTCCGGCCCGCCCGGCCCCGGTGACCCCGCTCCGGCCCGCGTCCGGGCCCGCCGCCACCCGCGCAACCGACTCCACCCGCGCAATCGACTCCACCCGCGCGATCGACGCCACCCGCGCGATCGACGCCACCCGCGCAACTGGCGAGACCCGTGCGATCGACGAGGCCCGAGCGACCGACGAGGCCCGACCGACCGACGAGCCTCGACCGACCGACGAGACCCGATCGGTTGACGAGACCCGAACGGTCGACGACACCCGGCCGAGCGACGACGCGCCGCCGGGCGGTGCGAACTCCCCCGCCGGCGGTACTCAGCCGGTCAGGCCGGGTGGGCAGTACCGCCTGGTGGCCACGGCGGCCCGGCCGGCGTGGTACCCGATCGTCCACCGGGTGCCCGAGCCACCGCCACTCGTCGGTCGGAGCGAGGTCCTCGCCGAGTTGCGGGCCGCTCTGCTGCGCCCGGATCAGGGGTCGGGTGCACTGGTCCAGGTGGTGCACGGTCCGCCGGGGGTGGGCACCTCGGCGCTGGCCCAGCGTGTCGCGCACGACCTGGCCGACGCGTACCCCGACGGCCAGCTCTATCTCGACCTGCGCGCGTGGCCGAGCGGCGGGCACGCCGGTACCAGCCCGATCCAGGCGGTGCTGCGCAGGCTCAGCGTCGTCCCCCCGTCCGACGACGTGGTGGAGGCCGCCGACCTGCTCCGTACCGCCAGCGCCGGTCGGCGCCTGCTGCTGCTGGCGGACAACGTCACCACACCCGCGCAGGTCCGGCCACTGCTGTCGCTCGCGACCGGCTGTTGTCTGCTGATCACCTGTGGGTACCCGCTGGGAGTCATTCCGGCCGCCCGGCGGCTCCCGCTCCGGCCGCTCGGGGTGGCCGACTCGGCGGAGCTGCTGCGCGGCATGCTCGGACGGGAGCGGGACGGCGAGGAACTCGACCACCTCGCGGTGCTGTGTGGCGGGTTGCCGCTGGCGCTGCGCATCGCGGCGGCTCGGCTCATCGACCAGCCGACGCTACCGGCCGCCGCGCTCATCGGCCGGCTCCGCGACGACCGTCGGGCGCTGGCCGAGTTGGAGGCCGACGACCTGAGCCTGCGTTCCCGGCTGGTCGGGGTACTCTCCACGCTCGGCGCCGAGGCGCGCCAGTCGTTCCCCATGCTCGCCGAACGCGGGGAGTTCGGGCTGGCCGACGCCGCCCGCCGGCTCGGCGCTTCGGAGGCGTGCACCGAGGCGGTACTCGACGAGCTGGTCCGTACCCACCTGATGGTCTACACCCACCGCGGCCGCTACCGGATGCCCAGGTTCGCCCGGCTACTGGCGGAGGACCTGCGCGCCCAACCCCGGTACCCGGTGCTGGCCGGCCCCTCCTCGGCCTAGCGGTCGGGTCGGCGGCTCCCGGTGCCGCCGCTGCGCCTGCGGATGGCCACTCGAAAGACGTCCGGGCCGGCCGCAAGGACGGCCGGCCCGGACATCGGGAACTCGATCAGACCAGGTCGAACCGGTCCAGGTTCATCACCTTGTTCCACGCGGCCACGAAGTCACGCACGAACTTCTCGCTCGCGTCCGACGCGGCGTAGACCTCCGCGTTGGCCCGGAGCTGGGAGTGCGATCCGAGCACGAGGTCGACGGCGGTGGCGGTCCACCGCAGTTCGCCCGTGGAGCGGTCCCGGCCCTCGTACACGTTCTCGGCCGACTCGGCGACCTGCCACTCGGTGCGTACGTCGAGCAGGTTCACGAAGAAGTCGTTCGTCAACGCGCCCGGCCGGTCGGTGAAGACCCCGTGCGGAGCCTGCCCGGAGTTGGCGTTCAGCGCCCGCATGCCGCCGATCAGCACCGTCAGCTCGGGGGCGCTCAGGTTCAGCATGTACGCCCGGTCCAGCAGCAGGGTCTCCGGCGAGAGCTTCTCCCCGGCACGCAGGTAGTTGCGGAACCCGTCGGCCCTCGGTTCGAGGACGGCGAAGGTCTCCACGTCGGTCTGCTCCTGCGACGCGTCGGTACGACCCGGCGCGAACGGGACGGTGATGTCGTGCCCGGCGTTCCGGGCCGCCTGCTCGACGGCCGCGCAACCCGCCAGGACGATCAGGTCGGCGAGCGACACCTTCTTGCCGCCGCTCTGCGCCGCGTTGAAGTCCTGCTGGATCCGCTCCAGCGTCGCCAGCACGGTGGCCAGCTCGGCCGGGTTGTTGACCTCCCAGTCCTTCTGCGGGGCGAGCCGCACCCGCGCGCCGTTGGCGCCGCCCCGCATGTCGGTGCCGCGGAAGCTGGCCGCCGAGGCCCAGGCCGCGCCGACCAGCTGGGAGACGGAGAGCCCCGACTCGAGGACCCGGTCCTTGAGGGTGGCGATGTCCTCCTCGCTGACCAGCTCGTGGTCCACCGCCGGAACCGGGTCCTGCCACAGCTGGGGCTCCGGGACCCACGGGCCGAGGTAGCGGGAGACCGGTCCCATGTCCCGGTGCAGCAGCTTGAACCACGCCTTGGCGAACGCCTCTTCGAGCTGGTCCGGGTTCTGCCAGAAGCGCCGCGCGATCGGCTCGTAGATCGGGTCGATCTTCAGCGCCAGGTCCGAGGTGAGCATCATCGGGGCGTGCCGCTTCGTCGGGTCGTGCGCGTCCGGCACGGTGTCGTCGGCCGAGCGGTCCTTCGGCCGCCACTGCTTGGCGCCGGCGGGGCTGGCCGTCAGCTCCCAGTCGTACTTGAAGAGGTTGTCCAGGAAGCCGTTGTCCCACCTGGTCGGCTCGTTGGTCCAGGCGCCCTCCAGCCCACTGGTGAGCGTGTCGGCGCCCTTGCCGGTGCCGTACGAGTTCTTCCAGCCAAGACCCTGCTGCTCGATCGGGGCACCCTCCGGCTCCGGGCCGAGGTACTGCGGGTCGACGGCGCCGTGCGCCTTGCCGACGGTGTGGCCGCCGACGATCAGCGCCACCGTCTCCTCGTCGTTCATCGCCATCCGGGCGAAGGTGGAACGGATGTCCCGGGCCGAGGCCAGCGCGTCCGGGTGGCCAGCAGGTCCCTCCGGGTTCACGTAGATCAGGCCCATCTGCACGGCGCCGAGCGGCTCCGCCAACTCCCGGTCGCCGCTGTAGCGCTCGTCACCGAGCCAGGTGTCCTCCGGCCCCCAGAAGATCTCCTCGGGCTCCCAGATGTCCTCGCGCCCGAACCCGAATCCGAAGGTCTTGAAGCCCATCGACTCGTACGCGCAGTTGCCGGCGAAGACCAGCAGGTCCGCCCAGGAGATCTTGCGGCCGTACTTCTGCTTGATCGGCCAGAGCAGCCGGCGCGCCTTGTCCAGGCTCGCGTTGTCCGGCCAGCTGTTCAGCGGCGCGAAGCGCTGCGAACCGCTGCCGCCGCCGCCCCGACCGTCGGTGATCCGGTACGTCCCCGCGGCGTGCCAGCTCATCCGGATGAAGAGCGGCCCGTAGTGGCCGTAGTCGGCCGGCCACCAGTCCTGCGACGTGGTCATCAGCTCGAAGAGGTCCCGCCGGAGCGCCTCGACGTCGAGCTTCTTGAACTCTTCGGCGTAGTCGAAGTCCTCGCCCATCGGGTTGGACCGGGTCGAGTGCTGGTGCAGAACCGAGAGGTCCAGCTGGTTCGGCCACCAGTCCCGGTTGTTCCGGGGGCGGGTGGGCTTGACGGTGGGCGCCGGGATCGCGGGATTTTCGCTTTCGCTGACGCTCTCGGTCATGTCCTTCTTATCAGACACGTCTGTCCTTCCTGTCTCGGTCTGCTAACTGTTCGCTCGTGCTGTTGGTTGCTTGGGTCCAAGTTTGTCCCGTTATGTGCGAGCCGATGACCTGTCCGCGATCAGTCGTCCGGCGCGGCGGAGCTCGCCGCTACACATCTGGGGCACCTGCCCCAGTAAACGACCTCGGCCCGGTCGATCCGGTAACCCGAACCGGTGGGCGTCAGGCAGGCGGTGTCGCCGGCGGCGCCGTCGACATCGACGATGGCTCCGCAGGATTGACAGACGAGATGGTGGTGGTTGTCCCCGGTACGCGCCTCGTAGCGTGCCACCGAGCCCGTCGGCTCGAACCGCCGCAGCAGACCGGCGGCGGTGAGCGCGTGCAGGATGTCGTAGACGGCCTGGCGGGAGACGTCACCAAGATCTTCGCGGACCGCACCGATGATCGAGTCGGTGTCGGCGTGCGGACGCGCGTGTACCGCCGAGAGCACGGCGACCCTGGGCCGCGTCACGCGCAGAGCGTTCCCCCGCAGCATGCTCTCGTAGTCGGACGTCGTCGGCACGCCGTGAAGTCTCGCCGTTTTTCTGGAATCAATCAAGTCTCCGCTCCGGCCCTCTCGACCTCGGGTCGGCTCGGAGAGTCGCGCGTCACACGACGCCGGTCCCGCCCCGCACGCCGGCACCGCTCAGTCCGCGGGTGGGAACTCGGACTTGCGGGCGGAAACGTGCGAGGGTGCCCCGCCAGGCGGCGGGGCACCCGGGGCGACGACTGTCAGGTGCGCGGCCGGAGCAGGTCGGCGAGCGCGCGTTCCGCCAGATCCTGCGCCGTCTCCGCCATCGTCTGGTCGACGACGGTGGGGCGGCTCAACTCGCCGGACTGCCAGTTGTAGTCACCGTAGTGGTGTTCGGCCCGGTCGCCGATCGTTCGCTGCTGTCCCGTCACGGTTCGGCCGTTGAAGGTGCAGGTGTAGGTGTAGGTGCCGGTCGGGTTGTAGATGGATTCGCTACAGGTCGGCTTGACGTTGCGGATGATGTGCTCGAGCGCCTCCTGGTACTCGGCGTACATGACTCTCATGCTGGGGACTCTCGCCTGGGCGATGAGCAGCACCTCCCACTGGGCGATCAGAGCCTTGCCGACGATGTCCCGCTCCGGGTCGCCGCTGAACGTGGTGAGTTTCTCGCGCGCGTTGTTGGTCCCCTGATAGACCGTGTTCACGTACAGCGGGAGCAGCGGCGGCAGGTCCATCATCTGGGTGCCGTTCACCGCGTACCGCACCTGGCTTCTGATGTCGGCGATCTGCAGGTTGTTGAGCTGGGTCAGCAGATCGGTTTCGACACCTGCCAGGGCACCCTTGATGTCCTGGGTGAACCGGATGAGTTCGTCGGGGGTGAGCCCGTCGGCGGCCGAGTCCAGGAAGACCGCCGTCACCCGGATCATGTCGAGGTACCGGTTGAAGTCGGCGGCGGCGGCCGGTCGTGCCGTACCGGTCAGCAACAGGACCGTTCCCAACACGGCCGCGACGATCCGGCGCCTCATGCGCCGGCCCGGATCTGCTTCAACCGCGGCAGTTCCCGCAGAATCGAGGGCCGTACGGTGTTGCGCGTCACGTTCGTCTCCACGAATGCGTAGTCGATGGGGTTGATGAGCTGCGAGCCGGCCTGGAGTTCCGTCCACGACTCGACGTCGCCGGTGTGCGCACTGCAGGCGTAGGTGTGTTCGGTGACCCAGGCGAACTCGGGGTCCCAGATGGTGCCGTAGGAGTGCGAGCAGGACGCCTTGATCTTGTTCAGTACGGCCTCGTAGCTGGCGATCAGGTCATCCAGCAGAGCCGTACTGTCGAAGCCGAACTTCGCGAACGTGACCATCGCGATCGAGTAGATCTCGCCCATCACCCGGGCGATGTGGTCCGCCGCGCCGAGGTCCTGCACCGCGTCGAAGTACGCAGACGACAGGGTCGCGCAGTTCAGCGAGCTGTCCAGGAACACCGACAGCGTGAAGATGTCCATCTGGTCGATGTTCGGCATCAGGAGGGTGTTGGATCGCGCGCACGCCCGTACGTCGGCGGCGGCGATCCCGTCGATGTGGGCGAGGATCTCCTGCTGCGACCGGTTGATCGCGCCCAGGATCTCCTGCTTCGCCCGTTCCAGCTGGGCCGGGGTCACTCCGCCGCCACCGCCACCGAACAGGCTGCCCGCCACCGCGACGGCGACGTTGATCCAGAACGACGCGTCCACCGCCCTGGCCGGTTTGGCCGACCCGCCCACCACCATCGAGATGGCGAGGCATCCGGCCAGCAGGCCATTCACAAGCCGTCTTCGCATCAGGGCCTCCCTCGTTCGGCCTACATCGACATAGATCAAACTGCCGGCGTAGTCTGGCCCAGACCACTGGAGGGCGACTGAACGCCAACTGAAGCGGTCTTCTCGCAGAACGGGCGGGGCGGTCTTCTCGCAGAACGGGCAGGCTGGGTCGACGCGGAACGGGCGGGCCCGGCATACGCCGAGCCCGCCCGTTCGGGTCCATCCGAACCGGACCCCGTCACACCATCAGCGCTGGAGTGTCAGCAGCCCCGGTCGGTACGGCAGTAGGCCGTAGTCGCCGCCGGAGTTGGGGGAACGCCCCTGGTAGAGCAGTTGCAGGTTGCAGGCGTTCACGGTCATGGTCTGGTCGGCGTTGCTGCGGATCAGTTCGCCGTGGCTGATGTCGTTGGTCCAGGTGGCGCCGCTGTTCGCCTTGCCGGCGAACGGGTTGCTCTCGGTCGCCGCCTGTGGCGTCCAGGTGCCGCCCAGGCTGGTGGCGGTGAACGAGCGGAAGTAGCGTCCGTTCGCGCCGATCGCCTCGACGAGCATGAGGTACCGGTTCTCGCCCTGGAGTTTGTAGACCTGGACGCCCTCGAACAGGTTGTTGGTCGAGTCGGTCATGATCGTCGTGTAGTTCGAGCCGAAGCTGCCGGGGAAGTTCCCGATCGGCATGCTCTGCCGGTAGATCCGGCCGTTGTCTCCGGCGAAGAACAGGTACATGTTCTGGTCGTCGCCGATCAGCGCCTGGTCGATCGGACCGGTGCCGGAGTCGGAGATACTCGCAGTGGAGAGGGTCTGCTGCGCCGACCATCCGTTCGCGTTCGTGGGGTTGCTCGACGTCCGGTAGGAGAATGCGGTCCCACCCCACTGGTAGGCGAGCACCCAGATGTTGCGCGGCGCGAAGTAGAACAGCGACGGTGCGACGGTACTCGACGACATCGCGTTCTGGCTGGCCGAGCCCATCTGGGACCAGTCCGAGAAGAGGCCGAAGTTCATCGAGCCCCACGTCGTTCCGGTGTCGTGCGTCGTGGCGTAGACCAGGTGCTGACCGTTGTACGGGGCGTAGGTGAAATCCTTCAGCGACACCCACCCCGACCTCGGCTGCGCCAGCGCGCCGGTCGACGACCAACGGTACGTCGACGGAAGCTGGCAGTTGGTGCCCGGTGTCGGCGTCGTACTGGCCGTCGGGGTCGGCCCCGGCGGGGTGGTGGTGGGTGGCGCACCGACCCGGACCAGCTGCCACTGCTGGTTCGTCCCGCCGTGGTCGGTGTACTGAACGACGCGACCGCCGTCAGCGGTGGACGCGTTCTGGACCTCCACCGCCTTACCACTGGCCCGCCCGATCAGCCGGACGTAGCCGCTGGCGTCGACCAGCCGGAACTGCTGGTTCGTCCCGCCGTGGTCGCCGTACTGCACGATCGCGGCACCGTCCGCGGTCGAGTTGTTGGACACGTCGAGCACCTTGCCCGAGTGCCGCGCCCGTACCCGGTAGTAGCCGCCACCGGAGTCGACAAACTGCCACTGCTGGACTGGGCCGCAGCCGCACCGAGCGTCGACTCGGCGGCGTGGGCGAGATGGGGCAGCAAGGATACGGTCAGGATTGCAACTATCGCGGCGACTCCGGAAACTGCAAGTGTTCGGAATCGACGCCCGGAGGGACGGATCCGGGAGATCATCTAATTCTCCAGTTTTGTGAGATCGGGACGTCTTCGGCGCTGTCCGGGTCGTTTCGGGAGATGTTGGTCCGGGCGCTGCTCGGGAGGGCTGTCCGGGTGTATCGGCCCGGGTTCGCGGGGTCCGGGGTGGCTGGGGTGGCTGGGTCCGGACAAACTCCAGAGAGCCCTCAAAATCGTGTTAGCGCGCACATCGATCGACAACTATAGGCTTGCAGACTGTCCATGGTTTCTCAAACCGAAAGTTTCGGTTATCTACCGGCACCCGCAAAGGTCCACATCGAAGTTCCGGGCCGACCGGGAGCGAGCCGACGGAGGTGGCCCCCACCCGGACGCGGTCATCCGGACGATGACCATCAGCTCCGCCGCCGAGTTGGATATTGACATGAGTAGATGTACGGTGAGGCAATCCCAGCTCGCCTTCACCACTCCACCTGCTCAAGGAGCTGAAACATGTCGCGACGGCGTTGTCGCCCCGCCTCCCTGCTGGCCGGGCTGCTCGTCCTGACCCTCGCTGCCCTGCTGTTGCCACCAGCGTCGGTGGCCGGCACCGCCGAGGCCGGCACATCTCACACCCGCGCGGTGCCACTCACCGAGTTGACTGTGGTGTCCGAACAGGTGGCCTCCGGCCTACAGCGTCCCATCGCGCTCACCGGGCTGCCGGACGGCCGGATGCTGATCGCGGAGAAGAACGGCACCGTCCGCGCCTACCACCCCGACACCGGCCTGGCGGCCGACCCGGTGCTCGACCTGACCGCCCGGATCGACACCTCGGACAACGAGCGCGGCCTCCTCGGGATCACGCCGGCACCCAACTTCGCGCGGACCGGAATCCTCTACGTGGCCTACACGAGCCTGCCGGCCGGCGCACTGACCCTGGCGCGAGTGCCTCTCAACGCTCCTGACCGGGTGCAGGTACTGCTCACCCAGGAGCACGCCGAGTACGGCAACCACAACGGCGGACAGGTGGCGTTCGGCCGGGACGGCTACCTCTACTGGTCCCTCGGCGACGGCGGCCACGCGAATGACCCGTTCAAGTCCGGTCAGGACCTCGGCACCCTGCTCGGCAAGATCGTGCGGATCGACGTCAACCGCAGCTGCGGGGCGAAGCCCTACTGCGTACCCTCCGACAACCCGTTCGTCCGCACCCGTGGCGCGCGGCCGGAGATCTGGGTCTACGGGTTGCGCAACCCGTGGCGGTTCTCCGTCGACCCGGTCGACGGCTCGCTCTGGATCGGTGACGTCGGCCAGGGCCTGGTCGAGGAGATCAACCACATCCGCCCGTGGCAGCGTGGAGCGAACCTCGGCTGGTCCTGCCGGGAAGGCACCCCGATCTTCGACCCGGAGCAGTGCCGGCCCGGTGTGCGCTACACCGACCCGGTCTTCGAGTACGAACACTTCATGACGGAGAGCTGCTCGGTGACCGGCGGCGTGGTGTACCGAGGGTCCGCCACCCCGGAGGCGTGGGGCACCTACATCGCGAGTGACTACTGCTCGACCCTCGCGTTCGCCGTACGTCCCAAGTCCACGGGCGGCTACGAGTCCGCCATCATCGGCAACTTCCCGATCCAGCCGACGGCGATCGACGTCGACGTGCACGGCGAGCTGTACTCGCTCAGTGACTTTCCGGGATGGTTGAACCGGATACGGATCGAGCGGGTCCAGCCAGCCTCCGGCGGCGGGACGACGATCCGCTGAAACCTGCGAGTGATCCCTCGGTTCGACTGCGGAGATACTAAGCCGGCGTCCGCCCCGGCCGGTGGGTGCCACCGGGCCGGGGCGGACGTGGGCCGGCCCGACCCGGATCGGCGAAGCCCGGGTCGGGCCGGTGCATGGATCAGCTGGCGGTGCAGGTGGGGGTCATCCCGGATCCGCTTCCATTGGCCTGGAAGCCGAACTCGGTCGTCTGACCGGCCGCGAGCTGACCGTTGTAACTGACGTTGCTGAACCGCACCGTGCCGGTACTGCCGCTGGCGGTGGCGCTCCAGGAGTTGGTGACACCGGCCCCGCCCGGCAGGGTCACCGAAACGGTCCAGCCCCGGGTACCGCCCGATCCGGCGGTGACCCGCACGTTGGCGACGAACCCGCCGGTCCACTGGTTCAGCGAGAGCGACGCGGTGCAGCCCGCACCACCGGCCGGCGGTGTGGTCGGGTTACCCGGCGGAGTCGTCGGGGTGCCGGTCGGCGGGGTGCCGGTGCCGGCGTTCAGCTCGGCGAGCACCGCGTCGTACGCCGGCTTCTTGTTGCCGTTGCAGTCGAAGAGCAGCGGGTTCGCGCCGGTACGCCACGATTCGCAGTCCCGGACGCCCCAGACCGTGATGCCGGTGCAGCGCGAGATCGCCATGCAGGCACGGGTCACCGTACGGAAGATGTTTGCCTGGTTGGAGCCCTGCTGGACGTCCAGCTCGGTGATCTGCACGTCCACGCCGAGATCGGCGAAGCGTTGCAGGTTGGCCTGGTAGTCGCTGGGGATCGTGGTACCCAGGTGCGACTGGAACCCGACGCAGTCGATCGGTACGCCCCGGGACCTGAAGTCGCGCACCATGTTGTAGATGCCCGTCGACTTCGCGTTGATCCCGTCGGTGTTGTAGTCGTTGTAGCAGAGCTTGGCGTTCGGGTCGGCGGCGTCGGCGGCCCGGAACGCGGCCTCGATCCAGTCGTTGCCGGTGCGTTGCAGGTTCGAGTCGCGCCGGCCGCCGCTGCCGCCGTCGGCGAACGCCTCGTTCACCACGTCCCAGGCGTAGATCTTGCCGCGCCAGTGCGAGGCGACCTGGGTGACGTGGTTGATCGCGGCGCTGCGCAGGTCACTGCCGGAGAGGCTCTGCGCCCAGCCGGGTTGCTGCTGGTGCCAGAGCAGCGCGTGCCCGCGCACCAGCATGCCCCGGGACTGTGCGTGCGCGACGAGCTGGTCGCCGCGGGTCCAGTTGAACTGGTTGCGCTGCGGCTCGGTGGCGTCCCACTTCATGCCGTTCTCGTTGGTGAGCTGGTTGAACTCTCGGTTGAGCACCGTCATGTAGCTGGAGTTGCTGAACATGTGCGGGTCGGTGGCGGTGCCGAAGTAGCGGCCCTTCTCCGCCGCCGAGGCGCCCAGTGTGGTGCCGGCGCTGGCGGTCGAGGCGAGTGCCACGGTCATGCCGGCCACGAACGCCCCGGCGACGGCAACGGCTGCCGTCAGTTTCAGTCTTCTTGTCCTGGCCATTTCTGCCTTCTCGGTGGGTTCCTACGGTGGCGGTGTCGCTGCCCGGATTCCCGCGCGGACCGTCAGGGGGTGGTGATGTCGAATCGGCGTACGGTGACGGCACCGCCGAGCGCCTGGGTGGCGTGGTTGAAGATGCCGAAGCGGTAGCCCATGAAGAACTGCCAGGCGTTGTTGAGGGTGAACGCCGGCCCGAGGCTGGTGAACGTGCTGCCGTCGGTGCTGTACGAGAAGCGGGCCTGCCGGCCGCTGCCCGGTCGGATGTCGGCGTTGACCCGCAGCCAGATCCGGTCGCCGGAAACCGCGGCCGAGGCGCGTTCGGTGCCGGTGCCGGTGGTGGCCCAACTGCTGTTCATGGTGAGCCCGTCGGTCATCACGACCCGGGTGGCACCGTTGTCCCGCTTGATGCCGATCCAGGCCGACTGATCCCGGAGCATGGCCAGGCCGGCCCGGTCCCCGTCCCGCATCGTCGAGTAGTCCAGTTCGATGGTGCCGGTCGAGGACGGTCCCTGGATGCGGTGCGTCAGGGTGTTGCGGGCGCTGTAGAGGTCGTTGGTGACCGTGGCGGTCTGCAGCCGCAGCCCGTCGTTCACCGACCAACGGCTGTTGTCGGGGACGTGGTTCCACTCGTACTGCGGGCCGAGTGTGCTGCCGGCGAACGTGTCGGACCCGGTGAGCGGCTTCACCGGCCGGGTGGGCAGCGGGTTGGGATAGTTGACACCCCAGCCGCCGTTGACGGTCTGGATGCTCGGCCAGCCGTCGCCGCTCCAGGTGATCGGGGCGAGCGCGGGGACCCGGCCGCCGGGGTAGGCGTCGACGAAGCTCATGTAGTACCAGGCGCCGTTCTGGGTCTGCACCAGACCGCCCTGGTGCGGTACGCCGCCGCCGGAGATCGGGCCGGGCATGTTGAGCAGCACCTGGCGCATCTCGTACGGGCCCCACGGGTTGTTCGCCTTGAGCACGTACTGGCCGTTGGCCGGGCGGGTGAGCCAGATGTAGTAGCTGCCGTTGCGCTTGTAGAAGCGGGCGCCTTCCAGGGTGCCGACGCTGGACGGGGTCTGGAACACCTGCTGCGCGCGCACCTGGGACATGCCGTCGGCGGAGAGCTGCGCGACGCTGATGGTGCCGTTGCCGTACGCGACGTACATGGTGTCGTTGTCGTCGACGAGCAGGCCGGCGTCGTAGTAGCAGTTGTTGATCCGGGACCGCTTGGTCCAGGGCCCCTCCGCGGCGGCGGCGGTGTAGACGTAGGTGCGGTTGAACTCGGTGCAGCCGATCCAGTAGAAGGTGTTGTTGCTGCGCCGGTGCCCGAGGGTGGACGCCCAGATCCCCTTCACGTACGCCCGTCCGCCGCTCATGCTGTAGGCGCCGTTCTCGAAGTCGGCCAGGCTCGGCACCGAGTGCCCGATGAACTCCCAGTTCACCAGGTCGTAGGAGCGCAGCACGGGGGCGCCCGGGGAGTAGTGCATGGTCGAGGCGGTCATGTAGTAGGCGTCGTTCACCCGGATGACCTCGACATCGGCGAAGTCCTGCCACACCACCGGGTTGGTGAAGTTGCCGCTGGCCGGCGGAGGTGTGGTGGGGTTGCCGCCGCCGTCGACGCGGACGAGTTGCCACTGCTGGTTGGCGCCGTTCCAGTCGTCGTACTGGACGATGTTGCCGCCGTCGGCGGTCGAGGCGTTCTGGACCTCCACCACCTTGTTGCTGTTCCGGTTGACGAGTCGGACGTAGCCGCTGTCGGAGTCGGCGAGCCGGAACTGCTGGTTGGTGCCGTTGCCGTCGGTCCACTGCACGATGTTGGCGCCGTTGGCGGTGGAGAAGTTGTAGACGTCGAGGACCTTGCCGGAGAGTCGTGACTTGATCCGGTAGTAGCCGCCGCCGGAGTCGACGAACTGCCATTGCTGTTGGTTGCCGTTGTTCCGGGTCCATTGGGTGATCCGGGCGCCGTCGTTGGTGGCGAGGTTGTATACGTCCAGGGCCTTGCCGCTGTTGCGGTTGACCAGCACGTACCAGGCGTTGGTGTCGACCGTCGCCGCCGACGCGGGCCCCGCGTGCACCGCGGCGAGCCCGGCGGCCACCAGGACGGCTGCCGCCATCGCAGCCAGCATCCGAGACAACCGTCTACGCCGTACCGGCGACGACGACCCACCAGAGGTTCCCATTGTCTGCTCCTCACAACTAGTGCTGGTCCGGGGAAACCGCTCAATATCCGGACATGCCGGGACGCCAGAGCTGAGTCGCCCGCACTACCTGAGATGACCGTCCGCCCGGGGTACGCATGCCCTGGCGCACGCTCCGAGCCGAGGGGCGGCGGGGGGCTCGCCCGGTGAGCCGCCTTCGTGTCCGCCCTCGCCCATCGACTGTGAGCGATAACATGGCGGGCGTCAAGTTGTAACCGACCTGCAAAATCGATACGGCCGACCGACCGGTCGGTCAGCAGGCCCCGAAATCACCACGTCCGATCGCAGAATTTCGTCGCGGCCACCCGGCGCGACCTCGCCGATCCTTGGTGCTTCGATCGTTTCGTCCGGATTTCGTACGTGTGCCATCCCGGTCAGGACTGGCTTGCGAGGGTGTTGATAGCGGAGTATGTTACCGCTCACATCGATATCCAGGGATGGCATCGCTGAACTCTGCCCGTCCTGACCAGTGGTGACGGCTCCGGTCCGAGCGGTCGACGCGGCGGCCCGGCCGTGGCACGTGGAGTGCTCCGGCCGCCCCGCGAATTTCCTGACCCGCTCCGGACGCAGCGCCGTCGCCGCCGACACGACAACGCACGAGGAAGGCTTCCCACCGCTGTCGCCCACGTAGACCGCACAGTCCGGCGGTCAGAAAGGTCACCATCGTGGCGATAACCCGACGACAGTTCGCCCTGGGCGCCCTCGCCTCCACCGCACTCACCGCAACCGGGCTGGCCGCCAGCCCACGAGCCGCCCTCGCCGCGCCGAACACCGCCTACCTGATGACCTACTTCACCGAGACACCGAACCAGTCGGCCTCCAGCTACGGCCTGCACCTCGCGGTCAGCCGGGACGGTCTGAACTGGAGCCCGCTCAACCAGAACAACCCGGTCGTCACCCCGACCGCGGGTGACCTGGGTCTGCGCGACCCGTACATCCACCGCAAGCAGGACGGCACGTTCGTCGTGGTCGCCACCGACCTGCGCGGCACCAACTTCGGCCGCAACAGCCAGTACCTGCACGCGTGGGACTCGACGGACCTGTCGAGCTTCACCGGCTACCGGCGGATCCAGATGCACACCTACAGCAACGTGCACACCTGGGCGCCGACGGTCTTCTGGGACGCCGGACGCGGCCAGTACGCCATCGTGTACTCGGCAAACACCACCACGGATCTGTTCCTGGTGAACTACACCTCCGACTTCCGCACCATCAGTGCCCCGCAGACCTTCTTCAGCCCGGGCTTCCCGGTGCTCGACGCCGACATCCGGGTCAGCGGCGGCGTCACCTACCTGTTCTACAAGAACCTCTCCGACGGCAACCTGTACGGAGCGCGGTCCAGCACCGGTGCGCCGAACAGCTTCACCACCTACACCAGCGGGTTGCGTCAGGGCAACGCCATCGAGGGCGCGCACCTCGTCCCCCGCAACGACGGCGGCGCCTGGTGGTTGTGGGGTGACTCGTTCTCCCCGATCAACAACGACATGTACCTCTGGTCCACCGGCAACGTCGGTGGCAACTCGTGGTCGGTGCTGAACCAGCGCGACTACACCCCGCCGATCAACTCCAAGCACGGCTCGGTCATCGGGATCACCGACGCCGAGTACACCGCCGCGGTCAACAGGTGGCGGCTGCCGAACTGGGTCCGGCTGAAGTCCTCCAACTTCCCCGACTACTACGTCCGGCACGTCAACAACACCATCCGGATCGACCCGTACCCGTTCGATCCGCACCAGGACCAGATGTGGCGGATGGTTCCCGGCCTGGCCGACGCGGCCGGGGTCTCCTTCGAGTCGGTGAACCGCCCCGGCAGCTACCTGCGGCACAGCGGGTACGTCGCACAGCTCGCCGCCAACGACGGCAGCTCAGGCTTCCGGGCCGACGCCACCTTCCACCGCACCGCCGGCCTCGCCGACAGCGCATGGAGCTCGTTCCGCTCCCGCAACTTCCCCGATCGCTATCTCCGACACGCCGGATACGTCCTGCGTATCGATCCGCTCAGTGCCAGCTCCAGCGCGTCGGACCGGCAGGACGCCACCTTCCGGGTCACCTCGTAACCACCCGCACCAGGCCCGACGGCACGTCTCGCAGGCGCCAGCCGTGCCGTCGGGCAACGGCAGCCGGGATCGCTGCCGGTACCACCGCGACAGCCGACCGTCCCCACAAGCCGAGGACCCGCACGTTGCCGACCGGCCCGGCCGGGTCCACCGGCGGAAGAAGGAGTAGCCGACGATGAGACTGTTCAAATCGGACACCCCTGGTGTCCACCGCCCGACCACCGATGGCTCGGAAACTGTGCGGCGGGCGCCGGAGAGGGGTGCGACGCGTACCCGTACCCGATGGTTGGCCGCGCTGAGCGTGGCCCTGCTCGCGGCCGGCGTGACCGTGCTGGACGCGGCCTCGTCGCCGCGCCCGGCGCAGGCGTTGAACAACGGCGTCGGCCGCACTCCGCCGATGGGCTGGAACAGCTGGAACACCTTCGGCTGCAACATCAACGAGACGCTGATCCGGCAGATGGCCGACGCAATCGTCAACTCCGGCATGCGCGACCTGGGCTACAAGTACGTCGTCGTCGACGACTGCTGGATGAACTCGACCCGGGACGCGCAGGGCAACCTGCAGGCGAGCCCGAGCCGGTTCCCCAGCGGCATGAAGGCCCTCGGCGACTACCTGCACTCCCGTGGCCTGCTCTTCGGCATCTACCAGGCGCCCCTGGACCGCACCTGCGCGCAGTACTTCGGCTCCTACCCCGGCGCCACCGGGGCGCTGGGTCACGAGGCGCAGGACGCCCGGCAGTTCGCCGCCTGGGGCGTCGACTACCTCAAGTACGACTGGTGCTCCCCCACCGGCACCATAAACGAGCAGGTGTCGCGGTTCGCCCTGATGCGTGACGCGCTGGCTGCCACCGGCCGGCCCATCCTCTACAGCATCAACTCGAACAGCATCCACGAGAAGACCGGCCCGATGCGCAACTGGGGCGACGTGGCCAACATCTGGCGGACCACCGAGGACATCACCAACGCCTGGAACACCGGCCAGACCAACGGGTACCCGATGGGCATCCAGAACATCGTCAACGTCAACGTGCCGCTGGCCCACTACGCGAGCCCCGGCTCGTTCAACGACCCGGACATGATGGAGGTCGGCCGGGGTGGCATGACCGACACCGAGATGCGCAGCCACTTCGCCCTCTGGGCGATCATGGCGTCGCCGCTGATCGCCGGCAACGACATCCGGAACATGGACGCGGCCACCCAGACCATCCTGAAGAACCAGAACCTGATCGCCATCAACCAGGACTCGCTGGGCCTGCAGGCGACCCAGGTCTCCAACGACGGAACCCGGCGGGTACTCGCCAAGCGGCTCGCCGACGGGGACGTGGCGGTCGCCCTGTTCAACCAGGGCTCCTCGACCACCACTGTCAGCACCACGGCCGCGGCGATCGGCAAGTCCGGCAGCTCCTTCACCCTGCGCGACGCCTGGACCAACGCCACCTCCACCAGCACCGGCTCGATCAGCGCCTCGGTACCCGCACACGGCACCGTCGTCTACCGGGTCAGCGGCGGCGGCACCAGTACGCCGCCGCCCACCACCACCTTCCGGCTGCGCAGCGAGTCCAGCGGTCGTTGCCTCGACCTGGACAACGGCAACACCGCCAACGGCACCGGGATGCTGATCTGGGACTGCCACAGCAACGCCAACCAGCAGTTCACCCAGTCCGGCCGGGCCCTCCAGGTGCTCGGCAAGTGCCTGCAGATCCCGACGAACGCCGCCAACGGCACCCGGGCCCAGATCGGCGACTGCACCGGCGGCAACAACCAGCAGTGGACCTTCAACGGCAACGGCACCATCAGCAACGTGCAGTTCCCCTCGCTCTGCCTGGACGTGAACAACAACGGCACCGCCAACGGCACCGCCGTGATCGTCTGGACCTGCCACACCGCCGCCAACCAGCGGTGGTCACGCGCCTGACGACCACCGCCCGGTGGCGATGCCGGCTCGGCGGTCGCCAGCACGGTCCAACCCCGGACCACCTGCGGGTCCTCCCGCAGGTGGTCCGGGCCGGCCCGACCGCACCGGCCCGTCGGTTCGCCACCGGTGCGACAGCCGCCCCGGCGCCCACGCCGTCGTCTCCCGAACCCCGCTACGGAGGAAATCACCATGTCGTTCCCTGCCATGAGCCGGCGCCGGCTGTTGCAGGCTGCCGGTGCCGCCACCGTCGCCACCGCCGTCGGCCCGGCGGTCGCCGGCGCTACGAGCGCGGCGGCGGCCGTCCCGCCTGCCCGGCCGGACATCGGCGTCTCCGCCTACCCGTTCGAGCTGGGCCAGGTACGGCTGACCAGCAGTCGATGGCTGGACAACCAGAACCGGACCATGAACTATCTGCGGTTCGTTGACGTCAACCGGATGCTCTACAACTTCCGGGCCAACCACCGGCTCTCCACGAACGGCGCCGCCTCGAACGGTGGTTGGGACGCACCGTCGTTCCCGTTCCGCACCCACATGCAGGGGCACTTCCTGACCGCCTGGGCGCAGGGGTGGGCGGTGCTCGGCGACACCACCTGCCGGGACAAGGCGAACCAGATGGTGGCCGAACTCGCCAGGTGCCAGGCCAACAACGGCGCGGCCGGGTTCAACCCCGGCTACCTCTCCGGCTTTCCGGAATCCGACTTCACCGCCCTGGAGGCACGCACCCTGAACAACGGCAACGTGCCGTACTACGTCATCCACAAGACCATGGCCGGACTGCTGGACGTGTGGCGTCAGCTCGGCAACAACCAGGCCCGGGACGTCCTGCTGGCGCTGGCCGGCTGGGTGGACTGGCGTACCGGCCGGCTGAGCAGCAGTCAGATGCAGAACATGCTCGGCACCGAGTTCGGCGGCATGAACGCCGTACTCACCGACATCTACCAGCAGACCGGTGACGGCCGCTGGCTGACCGTGGCGCAGCGCTTCGACCACGCCGCCGTGTTCAACCCGCTGGCGGCCAACTCAGACCAGCTCAACGGATTGCACGCCAACACCCAGGTGCCGAAGTGGATCGGTGCCGCCCGGGAGTACAAGGCGACCGGCACCACCCGCTACCGGGACATCGCCAGCAACGCCTGGAACATGACGGTGAACGCGCACACCTACGCGATCGGCGGCAACAGTCAGGCCGAGCACTTCCGCCCGCCGAACGCCATCGCCGGCTACCTCCGGCAGGACACCTGCGAGCACTGCAACACCTACAACATGCTCAAGTTGACCCGGGAGCTGTGGCTGCTGGACCCGAACCGGGCGGCGTACTTCGACTACTACGAGCGGGCCCTGTTCAACCACATCATCGGCGCGCAGAACCCGGCCGACAACCACGGGCACATCACCTACTTCACCCCGCTGAACCCGGGTGGCCGGCGCGGCGTCGGCCCGGCCTGGGGCGGCGGCACCTGGAGTACGGACTACAACTCCTTCTGGTGCTGCCAGGGCACCGGCATCGAGGTCAACACCGCGCTGATGGACTCGGTCTACTTCCACAACGGCAACACCCTGACGGTGAACCTCTACCTGCCCTCGGTGCTCAACTGGACCCAGCGCGGGATCACCGTCACCCAGGCCACCAGCTATCCGGTCAGCGACACCAGCACGATCACCCTCACCGGCACGATGAGCGGTTCGTGGGGCATCCGGTTCCGCATCCCGGCCTGGACCAGCGGCGCGACGATCAGCGTCAACGGTACGGTGCAGAACGTCACCGCCACCCCCGGCAGCTACGCCACGATCACCCGCGCCTGGTCGACCGGTGACACCATAAGCGTCCGGCTGCCCATGCGGGTCGTCCTGCAGGCCGCCAACGACAACCCGAACGTCGCCGCGGTGACCTACGGCCCGGTCGTGCTCTCCGGGAACTACGGCAACACCGCGCTGTCCGCGCTGCCGTCCCTCACCGTCTCGTCGGTCAACCGGACCAGCGGCAACTCGCTCGCGTTCACCGCCACCGCGAACGGTGCCACGGTCAACCTGGGCCCCTTCTACGACGCCCACGGGCACAACTACACGGTCTACTGGAGCACGACCGGCGGGCCCGCCCCGGGCAGCCAGCGACTGGCCAACGTCGGCACCGGTCTGGTGCTCGGCATCCAGAACATGTCCACAGCCGACGGTGGGCTCGCCGTGCAGTGGGGCGACTCCGGCACCGCCGACCACAACTGGGTCGTGGTGCCCGACGGCAACGCCGTCAAGTTCCGCAACGTCAACAGCGGCAAGGTGCTCGGCGTGGAGAACATGTCCACCGCCGACAACGCCCGGGTCCTGCAGTGGTCCGACAACGGCACCGCCGACCACCTCTGGACGCTGCTGAACCAGGGCGACGGAACATACAAGATCCGCAACGTACACAGCGGCAAGCTGCTCGGCATCCTGAACGGCTCCACCGCCTGGGGGGCCCAGGCGGTGCAGGATTCCGACAACGGCAGCGCCGACAACCGCTGGCGGCTACTCCCCAACTGAACGAGCCCGGCGGCCCCGGGGCGGCTCCAGCAGGACTCCGCCCCGGGGCCGCCGTTGCGTTCCGTGGCGTTCCCGGAACCTGGCTGTCAGCCTCGGATCAGCTGTGGGTCGCCCGGAATCCCGAATACATTAGATGTCTCAACGGTCCCCGCCAGCCACCGACGTTGACGCTAGGAGATTTGTCTTCGTATACTTCGGTAGATCATCGGATCTTTTGCCTGAAGTACGCGAGGACCCGTATGCCGCAGATCGTCGCCGTAACCGTCGAGGACGTCCGCTTCCCCACCTCGCTCACCGCCGACGGATCCGACGCGATGAACAAGGACGGCGACTACTCGGCGGCGTATGTCGTGCTGCACACCGACGGCTTCGACACCCAGGGTGCGCCGCTCGCCGGTCACGGACTGACCTTCACCATCGGTCGGGGCAACGACATCGTGGTCGCGGCGGCACTGCACCAGGCCAGGCGACTGATCGGGCACGACGTCCGGACGATGGCGGCGGACATGGGCGGGCTCTACCGCTTCCTCACCGCCGACTCCCAACTGCGCTGGCTCGGCCCGGAGAAGGGCGTCGTGCACCTGTCCCTGGCCGCCGTGCTGAACGCGGCCTGGGACCTCGTCGCCCGCGACGCAGGCAAGCCGCTGTGGCAACTGCTCACCGACATGTCGCCCGAGCAACTCGTCGACGTCGCCGACCTGCGCTACCTGTCCGACGCGTTGACCCGGGCCGAGGCACTGCAGATCCTGCGGGACCGGATGGACACCAGGGCCGCCCGGGTCGCCGAACTCAGCCGTACCGGCTATCCCGCGTACACCACCTCGGCCGGCTGGCTCGGCTACGACGACGACAAGCTGCGCCGGCTGTGCCAGGAGGCGGTCGACGCCGGGTACGGCCACGTGAAGCTCAAGGTGGGCGCCGACCTCGACGAGGACATCAGGCGTTGCGGCATCGCCCGCGAGGTGATCGGCCCGCACCGTCGACTCATGATCGACGCCAACCAGGTGTGGGATGTCGGTCAGGCCGTCGAGTGGGTCCGGGCGCTCGCCCGGTTCGAGCCGCTCTGGATCGAGGAACCGACCAGCCCCGACGACATCCTCGGGCACGCGGCGATCCGCGAGGCCGTCGCGCCGATCGGCGTCGCCACCGGCGAGCACTGCCACAACCGGGTCATGTTCAAGCAGTTGTTCCAGGCCGGGGCGATCGACTTCTGCCAGCTGGACACCGGCCGGCTGGCCAGCATCAACGAGATCCTCGCGGTGCTGCTGCTCGCGGCGAAGTTCGGCGTTCCCGTGTGCCCGCACGCCGGGGGTGTCGGGCTGTGCGAGATGGTCCAGCACGTCTCCGTACTCGACTACGTCGCCGTCTCCGCAGACCTGACCGACCGGGTGACCGAGTTCGTCGACCACCTGCACGAGCACTTCACCGACCCGTGCGTCGTCCGCGACACCGGATCGGGAAGCGCCTATGTGCTGCCCACCTCGGCGGGATACTCTACCCGGATGCGTCCCGAGTCCGTGGAACGGTACAGGTTCCCCGACGGCAGCTACTGGGCGACCGCGCCCCGCCCGCGCCAGCTCGCCCCGGCCGGGCAGTACGCCGTGCTGGACGGGTCGACCGCCACGTCCGGGCACTGACCATGTCCCGCACCGACGACGTGGTGAACGGCATCAAGCGGATGATCCTCGACGGGGTGTTCCGACCCGGCGACCGCCTGCCGGTCGAGAAGGAACTGGCCGAGTCGCTCGGCGTCTCGCGCGGCTCACTGCGCGAGGGCGTGTCGGCGCTGTCGATCCTCGGCATCGTCAACACCCGGCAGGGTGACGGGACGTACGTGACGGACCTCGACGCGACCCAGCTGCTGGCGCCGATGGGTTTCGTCGTCGACCTCCAGGGTCAGGGGGACGCTCGGCACATCCACACCGTCCGGCGGCTGCTCGAATGTGAGGCGGCCCGGCTGGCGGCCACCAGGATGACCGAGGAAGCGCTGCGCCAGGCCAGGGAGCTGCTGGACGAGGCGGCCCGGATCGTCGGCCAGACACCGCAGGACCACGAGCGGATCATCGAGATCGACATCGCCTTCCACCGCATCATCGCCGCACACAGCGACAATCCGGTCCTGGTCGGCCTGATCGAGGCGTTCGCCGGGCGTACCGTCCGGGGGCGGCTGTGGCGGAGCCTGCACGAGGAGGGTGCGGACCGGCGTACCCACGAGGAGCACGTGGCGATCTGGCAGGCGCTCGCGGCGCGCGACCCGGAACGGGCCAGGATCCGGATGGCCAACCACCTGGTCGGGGTCGAGGAGTCGCTGCACGGGCTGCCCGACGACGGCGACCCGGTGTCCGAGCCGGCGGCCGGTGACCCGGGCAGATCTGTCGACGCGTCGTCGACCGGCCCGGTCAGCGTCCCCACCAGCCGCCGTCGACCGGCAGTACGATCCCGCTGACGCCGGAGACCCCGAACGCGAGGTCGGCACCGGCGCCGACCGTACGCTTCCGGACCAGCCCGGAGGTTTCTGCCGTCATCGGTCCTCCGCCGTGGTCGTCCGGGCCCCGGTCATCGCCGCCACCAGGTCGTCGGTGCCGACCTCGGCCGCCCGGAACCGGGCCGTACGCCGCCCGAGCCGGAGCACCTCGACCCGGTCGGCGATCTCCAACACCTGTGGCATGTTGTGGCTGACCAGCACCACCGACATGCCGGCGTCCCGGGCCCGACGTACGACGTCGAGCACCCGCCCGGTCTGCACGACGCCGAGCGCCGCGGTGGGCTCGTCGAGGATGACCACGTTCGTCGCCCAGATGATCGCCCTGGCCACCGCGACGCACTGCCGCTGCCCGCCGGAGAGCATCGCGATCGGGGTGGTGACCCGGGGGATCCGGACGCCCAGCTCGTCCAGGGCCGCCGTGGCACCCCGACGCATGGCCCGCTTGTCGAGCAGCCCGAGCCGCCCCAGCAGGCCGGAGCGGACGAGTTCCCGGCCCAGATAGAGGTTGGCGGCGACGCTGAGGTCGTCGGCCACCGCGAGATCCTGGTAGACCGTCTCCACCCCGGCCCGCCGGGCGTCCAGTGGCGTACCGAAGTGGACGGCCCGGCCACCGATCCGGATCTCGCCCTCGTCCGGCGGATGTACCCCGGACAGCGTCTTGACCAGCGTGCTCTTGCCCGCGCCGTTGTCACCGATCAGCGCCACGACCTCTGCCCGGTGCACGGTGAAGTCGGCGCCGCGCAACGCTTCGACGTGCCCGAACCGCTTCACGATGCCACGGGCCTCCAGCACCGGCGGCTCCGCGCTGCCGTCCTGGCCGCCGGTGGCGTCCCGAGCGGCGGTGGCGTCGCGAGGGGTGGTGGCGTCCCGGGAGCCGGTGGCGTCGCGAGGGGCGGTGCCCGGGTCGGTGGTCGGCGCCGCGTCCATCACTGCACCGGCGGGTTGGCGCAACTGGGCTTGAGTACCGCCGCCGACTCCGGCGCGTCGAGATTCTCCTTGGTCAGGAACGTGACGCCGGTGTCCGCGGACGCCAGCGGCGCCTTCTCCCGGAGGTGCTTCACCATGCTGTCCACCCCGAGGTAGCCCATCTTGAACGGGTTCTGCACCACCAGCGCGGAGATCTGGCCGCTGCGCAGCCCGGCGATCTCGTCCGGGGCGGCGTCCCAGCCGATGATGACCACCTTGCCGGACTTGCCGGCCGCCTCGACGGCCTGCGCGGCGCCGAGCACACTCGGCTCGTTGGCCGCGAAGATGCCGGCCAGGTTCGGGTTGGCGGTGAGGATGTTCTCGGTGACCCGGCGGGCCTCGTTGACGTCACTGTGGCTGGGCTGCTGTCCCACCAGCTTCAGGTTGGCGTGCTTGGTCAGGCCCTCCTTGAAGCCCTCGACCCGCTCGGTGTTGGTCTGCGAGCCGGGCTGGAACTCGACGAGCGCCACGTCGTGGTTGCCGCTGCCGAGTTCCTCCGCCAGCATCCGGGCCGCCTCGACGGCCGCGGCCCGGTTGTCCGTGGCGTACAGCGGCACGTTGTCGGGCTGCGGGCTGGTACCCGAGTCGATCATGGCGACCGGGATGCCGGCGGAGATGGCCCGCTCGGTGGCCGGCGCGAGCGCGGCCGAGTCGGTGGCCGCGTAGACGATGCCGTCCACCTTCCGGGTGACGAAGTTCTGGATCAGGTTCACCTGCCCCTCGACATCGGTCTCGGCGGTGACGCCGTCCCACTGCACCGTGACCCCACCCGCGCGCTGGGCGGCACATTCGGCGCCGGCCTTGACCGTGCTCCAGAATTCGTGCCCGACCGCCTTGGGGACCACGGCGAGTTGCAGTGGTCCGCTCGGGTCCTTCGTCGAGCCGCCGTCGCCGTCCCGGACCTCGACGCCGCTGCACGCGGTGAGTACCGATGTCGCCATGACGGCGACCAGGAGAGCGCGGCCCGGCACGCGGCGCAGACCTGCGCGCCGGCCGGTGGTGGTGCTGTCTGCTGCCATCGGTCTGTCCTTCCCCCTGTCGGATGCGCCGGAGCCGGGCACGTCAGGCACGTGCTTCCAGCCGGCGGCGGCGGTACTGGTCGAAGTAGACGGCGGCCCAGATGATCAGGCCGACGATCACCTGCTGGTAGTGGATGCTGATGTCGAGCAGGACGGCGCCGTTGCGCACCAGGGCGATGAGGAACGCGCCGATCATCGTCCCGACGACGCGGCCTTGGCCGCCGAAGAGACTGGCCCCGCCGATCACCGCCGCGGCGATCACGTCGAGTTCGAGCGCGATCCCGTAGTTGGGCTGCCCCGAGTTGACCCGGGACGCCGCGATCATGCCGCCGAGCCCGACAAGCACTCCGGCCAGTACGTAGACCGCGGTCAGGTGCCGGCCGACCGGGATGCCGGAGCGCCGGGCCGCCTCCAGGTTGGAACCCATCGCGTAGGTGTACTGGCCGAACCGGGTCTGGGAGAGCAGGAACGCCACCCCGATCGCGACGACTGCGGTGAGCAGCACGGCGAACGGTATGCCGAGCAGCTCGCCGTTGCCGAGTAGTTGGAAGGACCTGGGCAGCCCGTAGACACCGACCGCCCCGGTGACGATGAAGACCAGGCCGCGCCCGACCGACATCGTGCCGAGCGTCGCGATGAACGGCGGGATCCGGGCCACCGTCACCAGCAGCCCGTTCAGCAGCCCGGCCGCCCCACCGACGGCGATGGCGACCAGGGTGGCCGTCCAGACAGAGAAGCCGAGGTCGCGCACGACGATCGCGCCCACCACCCCGGCGAGGGCCGCGACCGATCCCACGGACAGGTCGATGCCCCTGGTGATGATCACCATGGTCTGCGCGGTGGCGATGATGGCGATCACGGCGGTCTGCGACCCGATGTTGAACAGGTTGTCCGCCGTCAGGAAGTGCGGGCTGGCGACGCTGAGCGCGACGAAGAGTACGACAAGCGCGACGGCGGCGGTGAACTCCGAGACGGCGTGCGAGATCCGCTGCCGGAGCCAGTCAGCCAGCCTGCCCCGCGTCCCGACGGTGCTCTCGACGGTAGTCATCGCCGAACCGGACCTCCCGCAACCTCGCCGTACCGGGGTGGTTGGTCATCTGCGCCCGAGGCACCCGACTGCGCCCGGAGCGCCCGCAGTCGGGTCCGGACATGCCCACCGCTCACCGATAGATCAGATGTTTGTCCCGGACTGGCGTTACCATGCCACGCCCAGCCGCCGGTTGCCAAGGTCCTTCGTGGAGGTTTCAACATCGTTATGCCGGCGACAGCAAGGAAGTCGCCGGAGCCGGGCCCTGGGTCCGTCAATTGACGACACTAATTACAGCTTCTTAACATCAGATGTATGAGTCGATCGCAGGCCGACGTGGTCGGGCCCGGGCGCGCGCCGACGCCGGCTCAACTGGTCGTGCAGGTGAGGTTGGTCGGTGGGTTGTTGCTGCCGGTGACGGTGGCGATGAAGCCGAAGGTGGTGGAGCCGCCGGCCGGAAGCGCGCCGTTGTAGGCGGCGTTCGTCACCCGCACGGCCGACCCGCTCTGGGTGTGGGAGCCGCTCCACATCTGGTTGATCACCTGTCCGTTCGGGAACGTCCAGGAGACGGTCCAGCCCCGGATCGGTGCCGAACCGGCCGTCACCGTCACCTCGCCCTGGAAGCCGCCCTGCCAGGAACCCGTCACCGCATACGTGGCTCGGGCCCCGGCCGCCGGTGGCGAGCTGGTCGGGCTGGCCGTCGGGGAGATCGGAGCGGTCGGGGAGATCGAGGCGGTCGGCGTCACGGTCAGGGTCGGCGAAGGCTCCACCCCGGGCCGCGCCGCCCGGTAGGTCCGGCCCGCCTGGACGGTCAACTGGACGACATCGCTCTCCGGCCGGTTGGTGGCCGGCGTACTGCCGTCGGCGACGTCGACGAGCGTGAAGCTCCCGGTGAACAGCCGGGCGCGCAACCGGAGCGTGCCGGCCCGGTCGGCCCGGACCAGGATCTCGTCGGCCTGGCCGCCGGTCCACCGCACACCCACGGTATAGCCGCCCCGGCCGCGCAGGCCGGCCACCCGCCCGGTCGGCCAGGCGGTCGGCAGCGCCGGCAGCAGGTGGAGTTCGCCGTTGTGGCTGTGCAGCAGCATCTCGGCGATCCCGGCGGTGGCGCCGAAGTTGCCGTCGATCTGGAACGGCGGGTGCAGGTCGAACATGTTCGGCGCCAGCCGGTCGGTGCGGACCAGGTCGCGGACGAGTTTGTGCGCACGTGCACCGTCCTCCAGCCGGGCCCAGAAGTTGATTTTCCAGGCGAGCGACCAGCCCGTCCCGTCGTCACCGCGCAGCTCCAGGGTGCGGCGGGCGGCCTCGTACAGCTGCGGGGTGCCGCGCCGGGTGATCTGGTTGCTCGGGTGCAGGCCGTACAGGTGCGAGACGTGCCGGTGGGTCCGCTCGGTCTCCACCCAGTCGGCGAGCCACTCCTGGATGTTGCCGCGCGAGCCGACCCGCATCGGTGGGAGCCGGTCCCGGGCCGTCCGGACCTGGCTCCGGAAGGTGGCGTCCAGGCCGAGTACCTCGCTGGCCCGGGCGACGCCGTCGAAGAGGTCGCGCAGGATCTGGTTGTCCATCGTCGGGCCGGCGCAGACGCTGACCCCGGAGTGGTGGGCCAGCTCCGGCGAGTTCGACGGGTTGGTGACGAGATAGCCGAGCGACGGATGGCTGACCAGGGTCTCCAGGAAGAATTGGGCCGCGCCCCTCATCGCCGGATAGTTGGCGCGGAGGAACTCGACGTCGCCGGTGAACAGGTAGTGGTCCCAGATCAGGGTGGCCAGCCAGGCGCCGCCGGTCTGCCACATGCCCCACAGCGCGCCGTCGACGACCGAGGCGCCCCGCCAGCCGTCGGTGTTGTGGTGCGTGACCCAGCCACCGGCGCCGTACTGGGCCTGGGCGATCCGGGCACCGGTGACGGCCAGATCCTTGACCATGTCGAAGACCGGCAGGAAGCACTCGGCGAGGTTCGTCGTGTCGGCCGGCCAGTAGTTCATCGGCAGGTTCGCGTTGATCGTGTACTTCGAGTCCCAGGGTGGCGCCATCTGGTCGTTCCAGATGCCCTGCAGGTTGGCCGGCTGGCTGCCCGGACGCGACGAGGAGATCAGCAGGTACCGACCATATTGGAAGAGCAGTGCGGAGAACTGCGGATCGCTGACACTGCCGTGCTGGGCGATCCGCACGTCGGTCGGCTGGTCGGCCGCTGACGTGCGCCCCAGGTCGATCGACACCCGGTTGAACAGCGCCTGGTAGTCGGTCACGTGCCGGCTGCGCAGTTGGTCGAAGCCGACGTTGCGGACGGCGTTCAGCCGGGTCCGCGCGATGCCCTGGTAGTCGCCGTTGACCGTCCGATAGTCGACGTAGCTGGAGCCGATCGAGACCAGCAGGGTGACACTCATCGCGCCGGAGACCCGCAGCGTGCCGCCGGAACTGCCGACCGTGCCGCCGGTGGCGACCGCGCTGGCCAGGGCGAGGAACCTGACCGACCCGTTGAGGCCCTCCATGTTGCCGGAGATGCCGTCCAGGGCGATCGTGCTGGCGTCCGGGCTGGAGACCGTCGTCCGCTGTGGACTGTCGAAGGCGGCGGTGAACGTGATCGAGTTCGCCCGGTCGGCGGTCAGCCGGACCACGATCACCTGGTCCGGCGCGCTGGCGAAGACCTCGCGCTGGTACCGCACGCCGCCCTGAAGGTACGAGACGGAGACGGTGGCGGTGGTGAGGTCGAGCGTCCGCTGGTACTCCGACGCGGTGCCGGAGCCGAAGGCGAGCCGGAGGTTGCCGACCGGCTGGTACGCCAACTGCCCGGCCGGCCTGCCGAGCATCGTCTGGTCGACGAGGGTCTGCGCCTGGCTCCACTGGTCGGCGAAGACGAGCCGCCGGATCTCGGCCAGTGAACCGGCGCCACGGGTGTTGGCGGAGTCGTACGGGCCGCCGGCCCAGATGGTGTCCTCGTTGAGTTGCAGCCGCTCCGTGTCGACGTTGCCGAACACCATGGCACCGAGCCGGCCGTTGCCGATCGGCAGTGCCCGCAACCAGTCGGTGCCAGCAGACTCGTCGTACCAGAGGGCCAGGTCGCCGGCTGCCGTCACCTCCGGCGGTGCCGCCGAACGTTTCCGGGCGACCGCGGTCCAGCCCGTCGGCAGCAGCGCGGCTCCGGCACCGGCCGCCCCGGCGGTGAGCAGTTTCCTTCGGGTCACTTCAGGCATCGTGGGCGCTCCAGGGGGACGGGTGGGTTCACGGGCTGGTGCAGGTGAGCGACGGTGTCGAGGGAGCGCCGCCGGCCAGGAAACCGAACGTCGTCGAGCCGCCCGCGCCGAGCGAGCCGTTGTACGAGACGTTCCGTACCGTCGTCGTGGATCCGCTGGTGGTCGCCGTACCGTTCCAGACCTGGCTGATGGTCTGCCCGGCCGCGAGGGTCCAGCCGACCGTCCAGCCACTGATCGGTGCGGATCCGGCGGTGACCGTCACCTCGCCCTGGAAGCCGCCCGACCACGAGTTGGTGGTGCGGTACGCCGCGGTGCACGCGCCACTCACCGGCGGGGTGGTCGGCACCGGTGGGGTGGTCGGCACCGGCGGCGTCGCGGTCGGGGTGCTCGGCGGCGGCGTGCTGCCCCCGGCGCCGAACTGCCACCAGTTGAGGTTGAACAGGTTGCCGCTGCCACCGGTGAAGCGGAGGAAGAGGTCGTGCGTGCCGGTCGCGTTGCCGACCGGGCAGTTGGTGGTGGTCCAGCTCTGCCAGCCGCCGGTGCCGGACACCGTGCAGGTGCCGACGACCGGGCCGGTCGTGCTGTCCAACCGCAGTTCGATCCGGCCGCCGCTGGTCGCCGAGGCCACCCGTGCGCTGAAGGTGGTGGCTCCGGCGCCGAAGGCGACCCCCTTGACCTTGATGTAGTCGCCGTTGCTGACGTGCGCGACGTTGATGCCGCCCTCGCTGGCGGGCTCGGTCTCCACCCCGCTGCTCCAGGCGATCGTCTCGGCCTCCTGCCGCTGGTACGGGTCGAGGGTGCCGATCTGCGGCGCTCCGGCGCTCGTCATGTTGAACGTCGGGATGGTCCCGTCGGCGCGGTAGCTGAACTTCTCCACCGCCACCGAGCGGGTGAAGCCGCCGCCGCCGGGCAGCGCACCGTTGTGGTAGAAGAAGTACGATCCGCCGTTGAAGTCGATGATCCCGGGGTGGTTGGTGAAGCTGGCTCCCTGCCGGGGCATGATGGTCCCCCGGTAGGTCCACGGCCCGGTCGCCGTCGGCCCGGTGGAGTAGGCGATGAACTCGCTACAGCACTCCGCCGCGAAGATCAGGTAGTACTGGCCGTTGCGCTTGTACACCCACGGCGCCTCCTCGTAGAGGGTGGGCCGGCTCGTGTTGCCGGACCGGGCGCCGAAGCCCGCCGTGGTCAACGGGATCTGCGTCGGGCCGCCGGAGAACGAGATCATGTCGGCGTTCAGCCGCACGTACCACAGGTTCGGGTTGCCCCAGTACAGGTAGGCCTGCCCGTTGTCGTCGATGAAGGCGGCCGGGTCGATCTCACCGTTCTCCACGAGCGGCCGGCCGAGGGCGTCCCGGAACGGGCCGGTGGGGCTCTCCGACACCCCGACCCCGATGGCCATCCGGCCGGTCGCCCGGTTCTTCACCGGTACGTACCAGTAGAACCTGCCGTTTCGTTCGATGACGTGCCCGGCCCAGGCGTCCGCGCTGGCCCAACTGAACGTCGCCAGGCTCATCGGCGAGCCGTGGTCGGTCCAGTTCACCATGTCGGCGGACGAGAAGACCCGCCAGTCGCGCATGGTGAAGTACGTCGAGCCGTCCTCGTCGTGGCCGGTGTACAGGTAGATCCGCCCCTGGTGGACCAGGGGTGCCGGATCGGCGGTGTAGATCGTCTGCACGATCGGGTTGTCCGCACGGGCCGGTTGCGCGACAACGCAGAGCGCCGTGACGCAGACCAGACTGGCGAGCCAGGCGACGGCCCGGCTGAACCTGGTGACCGTGCGGGATGCGGGTACCTGTTCCACAACGACCCCCTCGGGTGGGTGGCCGGGGACGCGGCGGCGTGCCTGGCCGGACGGATGGTTCGCCGCTACGCCCGCGCGCAGGTCGGGGCCGGCGCGGTGTTGGTGCCGTTCCAGGTGCCGAGGAAGCCGAACGTGGTCGAGGCACCCGCGCCCAGGTTGCCGTTGTAGGTCTCGTTGGTGACGTTCTGGGTGCTGCCGCTGGGCGCGCTGCGGCCGCCCCAGATCTGGGTGATGGCCTGCCCGTTGGCGAACGTCCAGCCGACCCGCCACCCGGTCAGGCCGGCGGAGCCGGCGGTCACCGTGACGTCGGCCTGGAAGCCGCCCTGCCACTGGTTGACGATCCGGTAGGCGGCGGTGCAGCCTCCCGGTTGGCTGGTCGGCGGGTCCGTCGGCGGGTTCGTTGGCGGGTCCGTCGGCGTGCTCCCCTCGAACTGGGTGAAGAACCGCCACACCTCCGCCGGCACCCAGGTCCGGGAACCACTGTCACCGCCGGCACCGTCCTGCGGAGCGGCGATGTGCCCGCCGTCGAACGCCGCCCAGACCACCGGATACCCGGCTCGACACCCCGGGTAGCTGAAGACGGTGTGCGTCAGGCTGCCGGCCCTCGGCTCGGGCGGACTCGCGGCCGTACAGCCGTTGTTCCTGACGAACCGGTCGCGCAACGACCGACCGCTGGTGATGCTGTCGCCGATGCCGTGCACGCCGAGGTACGCGACCGGCTGGGTGCCGCCGCTGCATCCGCTCAGCGTTCCGGGGGACGACTGGACCGCGACCGCGCGGAACACGTCCGGCCGGGCGCAGGCGAGCGCGTAGCTCATCGCGCCGCCGTAGCTGAAGCCGACCGAGAACCGCTGCGCGGTGTCGACGCAGAGGTCGGACTCGATCCGCCGGAGCATGTCGTCCACAAAGGTGACGTCCTCGCCACCGGAGTTGGCCCAGCCGTTGCTGATGCCCTGCGGCGCCACGAAGATGGTGCTGTTGTCGGCCAGGCGCAGCAGCCCGTAGTAGGACCAGACATCCCGTTGCACGGTCTGGCCGGTGGCGACGTCGACGGCGGTGCCGCCCCACCAGTGAAAGCCGAACACCAACCGGTAGGGGCGGTTGTTGGTGTAGCCGTCGGGAATCCGCAGGATGAAGCTGCGGCTCTTGCCGCTGCTCTGGATGGCGTGCGTTCCGCTGGTCAGCGTCGGGTTGCGGCCGCAGCCGGCGCTGGCGGCGAGCGTACCGACGTCGGTGGCTGCCGAGACAGTGCCCTGGCTGCCGGCCAGGCTCGCGCCCGCGGTGGTGAGTACGAGAGCCGCTGCGGCCACCACTGATCCGAGGGCCAGTCCCCGTCTTGACATGACACCACTCCTCTACCGCTCGACACGGCGCCCGGTGGTACGACGTCGACGCGGTCACCTTGACCATCCATCGATATACATCGCTATAAAGGTAGGATTATCATCTGATGAATGCCAATGGATAGGCGGGATGAATCTCCACATAGCTCGTAATTGCCCTCGGATCAAGCGACGGTTCTGGGTGATTTATCCGATGAGTAGGCTCGACCGAGCACCCTTGGACGACGCGACCGGCTGGCCGGCCTGCCCGCCGGCACCACGCACAGGACGACGAGGTCGCTGATGTGAGCGCTAACATGAACGCCCGGTCTGCGCCCTGGGCTTCCGACTGTCGAGCCGGCCGGCCGGGCATCCCGGTTGCCCGCCGCCTCGCTCACATGGACTCTGGCCGATGCCACCGACGTCCGTCAAGATGTGTCGACAATGTTTCGCGAAACCGACCACCCGTCTCCGAACTCTCGTCCACCTTCGACCTCCGGCACCGAACCCGCACCGGACTCCTCGTAGCTCCCCTGACCTGCCTCTTGCTGGTCCGCCAGCAGCGCACCCCGGTGGCCCGACCCGGGCAGGGAGAGACACACGGGGTGATGGGTACGAAATGTGGCCGCTAACATTCGTACCGTCGTCGCCTGTCCCCGTCGGCCACCCGGCCCCTCGGCGCCGCCGGGACTGCTCGCGGTCGCCGTAGACTCCGGGCGTGCTGGAGGAAGGCCGACCGCGACGTCGTCCGGCTCGACGTCGTGGAGATCTGCCCATAGCGACGATCGCCGAACTTGCCGGCGTGTCGCCGCCCACCGTCTCCAAGGTGCTCAACGGCCGGGCCGGGGTGGGCGAGCAGACCCGGCAACGCGTGGAGGCACTGCTGCGTGACCACGGATACCGCCAGCCGTCCCCGGCCAGGACAGCACACGGCCTGGAGGTGGTGTTCCAGCAGATGCTCGGCTCCATCGCGATCGAGATCATGCGTGGCGTGGCCGGAGTGGCGGCGCTGCGCGACTGCACCGTCGGGTTCACCGACGTGCGCCCACGCGTCTCCGCCGGTGAGCTGTGGGTCGAACCGCTCCTGCTACGGCAGCCCGCCGGGGTGATCACCGTCTTCTCCGGGGTCACCGCCAGACACCGCGAGATGCTCGCGGCCAGTGGCGTTCCGCTGGTGGCGATCGACCCGATCGGCGACCTCTTCCCGGCACCGGCCGTCGGGACGAACAACTGGAGCGGCGCGGTCGCCGCCGCCCGACACCTGCTCGACCTCGGACACCACCGGATCGGCGTACTCGCCGGGCCAACCAGGGACCTGTCCGCACGGGCCAGGTTGGACGGGATCCGGGCCGCCCTGGACCACGTCGGCATCCCGTTCGACGACAGCCTGCTCCGGCACGGTGCGTTCACCTTCGAGGAGGGCCGGGACCTCGGCCGGGACCTGCTGACCCTGCCGGCGGCCCCGACCGCCGTGCTCTGCGGCGACGACCTCCAGGCGATGGGCGTCTACGAGGCGGCGCGGCAGCTCGGCCTGCGCATCCCCGACGACCTCAGTGTGGTCGGCTTCGACGATGTCGAGCAGGCCGGCTGGCTCGCCCCGGGCCTGACCACCGTGCGCCAGCCGTTCGCGGAGATGGGCGCCACCGCCGCCCGGCTCGTACTGGCGCTCGCCGACGGCCGGACGCCGACGCAGCACCGGTACGAGCTGGACACGACGCTTGTGGTGCGGGGCAGTACCGCGCCACCGCCAGCCGCACCACCGCCGGCCGCGCCACCGCCGCTCGCGCCCCGACGTCCGCGATAGCGCGGAAGCCGGCGGTCACGGTTACCGGCAGCGCCGGCGGTCGCGGTTACCCGAAGCACCGGTGGTCACTATTACCAGCAGCGCCGACGGTCGGCGGTTACCGGAGAGCGAGCGGTCACGGTTTACCAGCAGCGCCGGCGGTCGCGGTCGCCGGGAGCGCGGGTGGCCGGGCATTGCGGTGGTCACGGCCGGGGACCGGCCCCGGCGTGCGGACGGGGGGCCGACGAGCGCCGCGCTGGTACCCGCCGCTGCCGGGGCAGCAGCAGGCTGACCGCCGCGATGGCCAGGCCGATCCCGGCGGCCAGCAGGAAGACCAGGTCGTAACCGGCGGCGAGGGCGGCGGGCGAGCCGGCGTCGACGGCCTCCACCCCTTCCGCGGCGCCGGCAACCGCGCCGGCTCTGGCCGCGGCAGCCGTGGCGAGGACGGCCAGGGCCACCGCACCGCCCACCTGGCTGGCGGTGTTGGCCACCCCGCCGATCACGCCCGCGTCGGCTTCGGGCACGTCGGCGGTTACCGTGGCCATCAGGGTGGGGAAGGTCAGCCCGATGCCGACAGCGACGAGCAGGGTGGGCCCAAGCACGTCACCCGGGTACCCGCTGCCGGTGCCGGCCTGGGCGAGCCAGCCGAACCCGGCCAGGAAGCAGGCGCAGCCGGCCAGTACCAGCGGGCGGACACCGGCCCTGGGCAGCAGGCCGGCGGCGATCCGGGCGACCACCACGAACGTCACCGCCGCGGGTGTCTGGCCGAGACCGGCCTCCAGTGCGCTGTAGCCGAGGGCGTTCTGCATGAACAGCGACGTGAAGTACCACATCGCGATGGTGATGCCGCCGAAGAGCAGCAGCATGCCGTTGCCGACGGCCACGGTCCGGATCCTGAACAACCGTAGCGGCATCATCGGCTGCTCGGCGTACCGCGCCTGCACCACAATGAAGACGACGAGCAGCAGCAGACCCGCCAGCACCGGCCCGAGGACCCGCATCGACAGCCAGCCGTGTTCGGCGCTCCGCATGACCCCGTAGACCAGTACGGCCAGCCCGCCGGTTCCGGTGACCGCGCCGGCGAGGTCGAGCCGGCCCCGCCGGACGGCCCGCGCACCGGCCAGCGACACCATGGCCAGTACGACAAGCGCGGCGCCGATCGGCACGTTGACCAGGAAGACCCACCGCCAGGACAGCCCGGCGGTGAGGGCGCCGCCGGCCAGCGCGCCGGCCATCCCGCCGACACCGCCGGCGGCGGACCAGGCACCGAACGCCCGGGCCCGGGACGCTGGCTCGGTGAAGTGGGTGTTGACCACCGCCAGCGTCGCCGGGGCCAGCATCGCCGCGCCGACGCCCTGCACGGCGCGGGCGCCCACCAGGATCTCCGGAGTGGTTGCCAGCCCGCCGACCAGGCTCGCGGCGGCGAACAGGAACAGCCCGGCGACTAGGATCCGGCGGTTGCCGAACAGGTCGACGGCGCGGCCGCCAAGCAGCATGAAGCCGGCGAAGGTGAGCAGGTAGCCGTTCACCACCCAGGCCAGGCCGGTCGTGGTGAAGCCGAGTTCCCGCTGGACCGAGGGGAGCGCGACGTTGACGATGGAGACGTCCAGGATCACCAGGAACTGACAGGCACACGCCAGCGCCAGGACCGTCCGGGCGGATCCGCTCCGGGGCCGGGTGCGGCGGGTCGGGGTACCGCTGCTCGTCATGACCTCTCCCCCCACCGGTCCGCCGCTCACGCGGTCCGGGTGGCAGTGGCGGCCAGGTCCCCGGAGCTGCTCCGCTCGTCCCCGGAGCTGCCCCGCTCGTCCCCGGTGTTCGGGTCGTTCCCAGCGTTTCCGGCGTCGGAGATGTCTCCGGCGTTCCGGTCGTCCCCGGCGGCGTCGCGGTTGTCGCGCAGTCGGGACGCGAACCGGACCAGCCGGCGTCCCTGGTATCTCGCGGCCTCCAGCGTCGCCGCGCCGGGACCCTCGCCGTCGGGACTGCTCACGTGCGACGCGCCGTACGGGTTGCCGCCGGCTGCGTGTACGGCCGGATCGGTGAACCCGGGCGGGACGATGATCGCGCCCCAGTGGTAGAAGACGTTGGCCAACGACAGGATCGTGGCCTCGTTCCCGCCGTGCCGGTGGTACGCCGAGGTGAAGGCCGTCACCGCCTTGTCGGCGAGCTTCCCCTGGTGCCACAGCCCGTCGGCCCGGTCGATGAACTGCTTCAGTTGCGCGGCCGGCGCACCGAACCGGGTCGGCGTGCCGAACGCCCACGCGTCGGCCCAGGCCAGGTCCTCGGGCGCGGCCTCGGCGGTCGACACGGTCGCGTCGGCGTGCCGCCGCCACCGCGGGTTCTGGTCGATGGCGTCCTGCGGTGCCAGCTCGGCGACCCGCCGCAGCCGCACCTCGGCTCCGGCCGAGGTGGCCCCCTCGGCGACGGCCTGCGCGAGCGCGTGCACGCTGCCCGTCGCGCTGTAGTAGATGACTGCGACCCTGACGGTCATGTCGGCTCCCCCGTGCGAGTAGGATTGGTTACGCACATAATGTTATGCGCATAACCAATCCGTCTGTCAAGGAGGATCGATGGACTTCGCGCAGGCCGACGGCATCAACCAGGCCATCCGGCTGCTGAGCCTGCGCCACCGGGCCAGGGCCGCGGCGCTACTGGCCCCGCTCGGGCTGCACCCCGGCCAGGAGATGCTGCTGCTCGAACTCGCCCGGACCGGCCCGATGATCAAGGCCCAGCTCAGCGACGCGCTCGGCTGCGAGCCACCCAGCGTCACGCTGATGACCCGCAAGCTGGAGGCCAGCGGCCACATCCGGCGCAGCTCCACCCCGACGGACAAGCGGGCCAGCCTGGTCGAACTCACCGACAGCGGCAGAGCGCTGGCCGAACAGATCAGGCAACTGTGGTGCACCCTGGCCGAGGAGACCGTGGCCGGCCTGCCCGCCGAGACGGTGGCGGAACTGCCCGGCATCCTGCGGATCCTGACCGACAACGTCGACACCAGGCGCTCCGCACCCGACCGGTCGGGCCACCGGACCGGCGGTGTGGCGGATGCATCGAGCGGGTGACCGTCCGGGCTCCCGGGCGGCGCGCCGACGTCGCGGGCGCCGCCGCCGACGGCACTGCGGCGCCCGGAACACCGACGGTGGACACCGTGCAGAGCAGAATCCCGGAGTACGTCAGGAGAGGAAGCTGCCGTACGGCCCGTTCAGGATGCTGTTCTTCTGTGCCTGGCTGAAGTGCGTGTTCGGATAGTTGTAGAACGACGCCGACATCGGTGTGCCGTCCGTACTGGCCGAGTCCGGCAGCCCGAACGCGTGGCCGAGTTCGTGCACCATGCCGCCGTACCAGCGGTTCATCGGGCCGTTGATCCCGGCCGCGCCGTCGGCGTCGTGTCCACTGAGGACCACCCAGCCGACGCTGGCGCCACCACCGGAGTGGCCGGGGTCCTCGGCGCTGATCTCACCGACGTTGAGCCACCGGTTGTCCGGGTTGCGGATACCGAACCTGCGCATCAGTTCCTGGTGCATGTTCCCGACCACGCACCAGTACCTGTCGCCGCCCGGCTGGCAGTTGGTGTCGATGTACCACCTGGCGTCGTGCTCGCCCTCGACCACCTCGACAACGGGGTTGTTCAGGGTGAAGGTCCGACCCAGCTCCTGCCTGTAGTAACGCTGGGCCTCCCGCATCACCGCCGCGATACCGTCCGGGTAGCGCTGGTCGTAGGCGACGTCGGTCGGCCTGAGCCAGAAGACCCGGACCGTGCCGGCCGGCGGGGTGGCCGACGGGCCCGTGGGAGTGGGCGTGGGCGTACGGGTAGGGGCGACGGTCGGGGTGGGCGGCCTCGGTGTCGCCGTCGCGGTCGGGCCCACCGCCCCGGTGCAGGCGACATTGTTGAGCGTGAAGCTGGTTGGCACCGGATTCGAGCCGTTCCAGGTTCCGTTGAACCCGAACGAGGTGCTGGCACCGGTTGCCAACGGGCGTTGTAGCTCTGGCTGGTCGCCGTCACCGCCGCCCCGCTCTGGGTCACCGAGGCGTTCCACGCCTGGCTGACCGTCTGGCCCGAGGCGAACGTCCAATGCAGCGCCCAGCCGTTGATCGGATCGCCGAGGTTGGTTATCGACACGTTCGCGCCGAAGCCGCCCTGCCACTGCGAACTGACCGTGTAGGACACTCGGCAGCCGACGGCGGCTGCGGCGGGACCGGCCGCCGCGCCGGTGGCCGCCAGGGCCACCCCGAGACCGAGCACCATGCCGACCGCCAGTTGGCTGCGGGTCCGTCGATGTCGCATCGTTGCTCCCTTCAGAGGCTGGGCGTCCTCTTCTCTGGACATAGACACTGACCGATATGAAAACGTCTGGTGAGCCCAGTTCGAGGACGATGGCTTTCGGCACATCATGGCGTACGAAAAGGTTTTCGGCAACGAGTCAGGCTGTCGAGCCAGGAACCGTGCTGGCCCGAGCCACACCTGAGGCACGGGAACGCTTCGAGGCGCTACGGACGACCGGCACCAACGGGTGCACCAGTGGATGCCACACGACCGGATGCCGGCACGGATGCGGATACTGGCATTGACGGAGAGGGTGGGTCAGGCTCGGGTGGTGACGTGCGGCGGAGCGACCTCCTACCCGGAGCGGCTGTCGGCATCGCCGCTGTGCCCAGCATCGGACCGCCGCTCGACGCGCTCCTCTCGCCAGCGCGACCCGACGGTACGGCGCTGGCCTTCCCACAGTTCTCCTGGGCTGTCGCCGCCGCCAAGATCGACTACCAGGCCTGCCGGTACGAGCGCCTACGACCCGGACACCGCACACGCGATGCTCGATCAGGCAACCCGCGCCGCAACCCGCCTCGGCTACGACGGCAACGACCGGTGGACCGGCTTCGGCGCCACCAACGTCCTGCTGCACCGGGTCAACATCGCGCTGACCCTCGGCGACGCCGGGACGGCCATCGCGATCGCCCGCACGGTGCCGCTGGAGAAGGTGACACTGGCTGAACGCAAGGCGTCCCTGTTCGTCGACGTGGCACGCGCCTACACCCAGTGGGGTCGCTACGAGCACGGCCTGAGCGCACTGCGCGCCGCGTACGAGGTGGCACCCGAGGAGATCCGCTGCCGACCGGCGGTCCAGCGCATCGCCGGCCACCTCGCCATGCTCGCCAACAGCTCGGTCCGCTCCGCCGCTGTCCGTTTCGCCCAGAGCGCTGGGATCCGTACGTGAGCGGCAGCCACCTCCAGATCGTCGTCTGCGGCGCCGGCCCTGCCTCCGATGTGACCCACCTCGTCCGGATCGCGCAGGAGCGACGTTGGACGGTGGCGATCACAGCCACGCCGAGCGCGGTGGACTTCATCGGACCGCAACCGCTCGAGATGCTCACCGGTCATCCGGTCCGGTCGACCTACCAGTCGTCGCCCGGCACCCGCCGGTCGCTTCCCGCAGCTGACGCCCTGGTTATCGCCCCCGCAACCTACAACTCGATCAACAAGATCGCCCTCGGCCTGGCCGACAACTACGCCATGACCTCGGTTGCCGAACTGATCGGCAGGCAGGTGCCGACCGTCATCGTCCCGTTCGTCAACGCCGCCCTCGCCGCGCGGACGCCGTTCCGGCACGCCGTGGCCAGCCTCCGCGCCGAAGGGGTACGCGTCCTGCTCGGCCCTGACGACCGATGGGAACCGCACCCGCCCGGCAGCGGCAACGAACGGCAGAGAGCCTTCCCCTGGGCGGTGGCCTTCGAGACCGCGGCACAGCTCGCCTTCGAGACCGCGGCACAACTCGCGCACGAATCTCGACCGGACGCCTCCGGCCACGCCTGACCGGAAGCGAGCCCAGCCACCGTGTCGCGCCAGGCCCGATGCGTGTCGCCGTTAGCGTGGAAGCTGTGGACCGGATCGCCGTCATCGGTTGCGGCGGCAGCGGCAAATCCACTATCGCCCGGCAACTCGCGCGGATCCTCGACGTGCCGTTGGTACACCTCGACTCGCTCTACTACGACGAGAACTGGACGCCGCTCCCGCAGGACGAGTTCGCGGGCCAGCAGGAAAAACTCGTCACCGGCGGGCGATGGATCATCGAGGGCAACTACGCCAGCACCCTGCCCATCCGACTCGCCGCCGCCGACACCGTAATCTTCCTGGATCTACCCGCCACCACCTGTCTCTGGGGCATCACCCAACGCCGCTGGCGCTACCGGGGCGGCCAGCACCGGATTGACGGCGTCTACGACCGGATCACCTGGAACTTCATCCGGTACATCCTCGGCTACCGGCACACCATGCGGCCCCGGGTCCGCAACCTGCTCCAAGAGCACGGACCACACGTTCAGCTCGTCACCCTCGCCAGCCGACGCCACGCCAACCGGTACATCGACCGCCTACGACAGGAACGCAGCCGGTGACCCGACCCGGAAGTCCACGAAGATTCGCGCCGCGTGCCAACCGAGGCCAGCTGGTCCAACGGATTCAGTACGCCTACCGGGCGACCACCCGCCACCGGCGTACGCGAAAAAAGCCCCACCCGCACAGTAGTGCCAGGGCAGGGCCTTGATCGTTGGTGCGCCGCCAGGGACTCGAACCCCGAACCCGCGGATTAAGAGTCCGCTGCTCTGCCAGTTGAGCTAGCGGCGCTCGCTGACAACGGGAGAAACCTTAACACGGTCGCAGGAGGAGGCTCCAACCAGTTCCCCCACTCCACGACGAGGGGATCATTCGAGCCGACAAAACGGTCATTCCTCTCATAGGTTTGGTGTCCGGGCTCAAAACTGTGGTGCGGATAGTGCACGATGTCTCCCGGGATTCGAGTGGACCGAGGTGGGGATGGGCAGGAGCACGCGCAACTGGGCGATGATCATCGCTTTGGCGATCGCCGCGCCGCTGGGTACGGCGGCGTGTGGCGGCGACGAAGACGAGAAGCCACAGTTCGTCAGCGGTAACGGCGGGGCGGCGGGAGTTACTGCGACCCCGACTCCACCTGCCGAGCCACTCGAGTTCACGATCACCCCGGCCAGCGGCGCCAAGAAGCAGCCGGTGAGCGTCGAGATCGGCACGAGCATCAAGGGCGGGAAGATCAGCAACGTCAGTCTGACCCTCGACGGAGGCGGCGAGGTCAAGGGGCAGATGCGGCCGGACGGCTCGTCCTGGGTACCGGCAGCACCGCTGAAGTACGCCAAGACCTACACCGCCCAGGTCACCGCGACCTCGCCGTCCGGCCAGACGGAGACCAAGACCACCTCGTTCACCACCATGGCCAAGCCGAAGTCGGTGATCGGCTCCGGCCTCTACCTCTTCGACGACAAGACCTACGGCGTCGCCATGCCGGTGGTGGTGGAGTTCTCCCCCGGGATCGCCAAGAAGGACCGGGCCAAGGTGCAGCAGCGGATGTTCGTCGACTCCGACCCGCCGCAGCCCGGCGCCTGGCACTGGGTCTCCAACGGTACCCAGGCCTACTACCGTGCCCCGGAGTACTGGCAGCCCGGTACGACGCTGAGCGTGCGGATCGGACTGGAGGGCATCCCGCTGAGCAACGGCCGGTACGGCAACGTCGACCGCAAGGCGACCGCCAAGATCGGCAGCAGGTTCGAGATGAAGGTCGACAACAAGACCAAGAAGATGACCGTCCTCGAGGACGGCAAGGTGGTCCGCACCATCCCGGTGAGCCTGGGCAAGAAGAGCACCCCGTCGTCGAGCGGCACCATGGTGGTGATGGAGAAGAAGGAGTCGACGGTCTTCGACACGCGCGACGACCCGGACCCGGCCAACCGCTACGTGACGGACATCGACTTCGCCCAGCGCCTGACCTGGGGCGGGGAGTACATCCACGCCGCTCCGTGGTCGGTCGGTGACCAGGGACGACGCAACGTCTCGCACGGCTGCGTGAACATGTCCACGGCGAACGCCCGCTGGCTCTTCGAGAAGACCAAGACCGGCGACCCGGTGACGATCGCCGGCACCGAGCGCAAGCTGGCCTCCGGCAACGGCTGGACCGCCTGGAACCTGCCCTGGAATGAGTACGTCAAGGGCAGCGCCCTGCCGGTTCCCGCCGACCTGGGCGCCTGACAGGCCAGGAACCGAGACCGGACCGAGGCTGACCGAGGCCGGATCGTGACCGGACCGTTGGCGGCACGGAGACGAATCGCGGACGGATCGAGGACGACTTCGGTCGACATTGCGGTACCAACCGGTTGAATCGACCCTGTCCGATGGTGTTCTACGGCACGGGAGGAAACGAAAACTTGCTCACGGGCGTCTTTGGGAGAGGATGACCGTGGGGATCGAGTGGGTACAGCTGTGGAAAACAGCAGTGTGAGGGGACCATGCGACCAGGCCGAGACAAGTTCACCCGTCGTACCTCCGAGCGGGGTCTGGCGACGCGGGTACGCCGACCCGCGCCGTTGCGGGCCCTCGCCTCGGTCCTGATCGCCGGCGCCCTGGCGGTCACCGCGACCGCCTGCACCGGCAACGGCGGCGAGGGTTCCGGGCCCTCGTTCCAGGGCGGCAGTGAGGCGGAACAGCAGGCGAAGGCCTCGGCGACGATCACCGCACCGGCCGCCGACGCCAAGGACGTACCCGCCTCGGCGGAGATCGCGTTCAGCAGCAAGGACGCCGTCGAGACGACCGTCGAGGTCAAGAACGCGGCCGGTGAGGCCGTCAAGGGCGCACTCACCGCCGCCGGGACGTGGCTGCCGGAGAAGGCGCTCGAGTACGGTACGACGTACACCGCGACCGTGACCGCGACCGGCGACGACGGCAAGCCGGCGACGACGACCAGCACCTTCACCACCATGGCCAAGCCCAGCAAGCAGATCCGGGTGACCAGCTTCCTCGGCGACGGCCAGACGGTCGGGGTCGGTATGCCGTTGATCGTCAAGTTCAGCCGGGCCGTGCCGCAGGACTACCGGGACGACGTGCAGCGCCGGATGACCGTTCAGGCCACTCCGGCCCAGGAGGGGATCTGGCACTGGGTCAGCCCGACCGAGGTGCGCTACCGCCCGAAGACGTACTGGAAGGCCAACACCGAGATCTTCTACAAGATCCAGGCCGGCGGGCTGCCGATGGGCGACGGCTGGTACGGCCGGGCCGACCTCACCGTCGACATCAAGACCGGACCGGCGGTGGTGATGACCGTCGACAACAAGACCAAGAAGATGACGGTCACGAGGGACGGCAAGGTCATCAAGACCATCCCGATCAGCCTCGGCAAGAAGAGCACCCCCTCCTCCAGCGGCACGATGGTGGTCATCGAGAAGCTGAAGAAGACCGTCTTCAACACCATGGACGATCCGAATCCGGCCAACCGCTACATCACCGACATCGAGTACGCCCAGCGGCTCACCTGGGGCGGCGAGTTCATCCACGCCGCGCCCTGGTCCGTCGCCTCACAGGGGCGTACGAACGTGTCGCACGGCTGCGTCAACATGTCCACCGCCAACGCGAGCTGGCTGTTCAACCAGACCCGGGTCGGCGACCCGATCGTGGTCAAGGGCACCGAGCGCAAGCTGCAGAACGGCAACGGCTGGACCGATTGGAACATGAGCTGGGACGAGTACGTCAAGGGCAGCGCGATCCCGGTCAGCGAGACGGCGGCCGAACCGACCACGGAGCCGACCACCGAACCGACCGCGGACACCGTCACGGGCTGAACCGGCGGCGAGCCCGATACGACGGCATCGCCCGCGCCCTCACCGGCCCCGCCCGGAGAGGGCGCGGGGCGTTTCCGATTCCCCTACACGGCCCCTAAAACGATCAAGACCCCCTCGGGGACGAGGGGGTCTTGATCTGTGGATCATGAGATCCGACTTGGGGTGACTGATGGGATTTGAACCCACGACACCCGGGACCACAACCCGGTGCTCTGCCAACTGAGCTACAGCCACCATGTTCAGTTTGATCAGGAACATCCGCCACAACCGGACCAGTGGACCCGGCATGGCGACGACCAATGATAGCCACACCCCTCCCCCCGCCGTCGACCGGGTTGCACCCTGATCCGGACGCCGCCGGGAACGGCCGGGACGACGCCGGGACAGCCGGGACGACGCCGGGACAGCCGGGACGACGCCGGGAACGACCGGGGCGGGGAAGAACCGGCCGGGGCCGTCAGAGTTCGGCGGCTATGGCCTTGGCGGCGTCCACGTCCGGCCCGGGCAGCGGTACGAAGATCGTCCGCCGGTAGTACTCCAACTCCCGGACGCTCTCCCGGACGTCGGCCAGGGCCCGGTGGGCCAGCCCCTTGGCCGGCTGCCCGAAGTAGACCCGGGGGTACCAGCGGCGGCACAGTTCCTTGATCGACGAGACGTCGATCATGCGGTAGTGCAGGTGGGCGTCGAGTCGCGGCATGTCACGGGCCAGGAAGCCACGGTCGGTGGCGATCGAGTTGCCGCAGAGCGGCGCGGTGCGCGGGTCCTTGACCAACGAGGTGACGTAGTCCAGCACCATGTCCTCGGCCTCGCGCAGGCTCACCGTCGAGCGGCGAACCTCCTCGGTCAGTCCCGAGCGTTCGTGCATCGTTCGCACGATCTCCGGCATGCCGTCCAGCGCCTGCTCGTCGGCGTGGATCACCACATCCACACCCTCCCCGAGCACGTTGAGGTCACGGTCCGTGACCAGCGCGGCGACCTCGATCAGGGCATCCTTGCCAAGATCGAGCCCGGTCATCTCACAGTCGACCCAGACGAGAAGATCAGCCACGACGATCAGACTACGCTCAGCCTCGGCAACCGCGCCTCAACGCTGTGGACAGAACGGACCGCTAGGGTTTTCCCGTGCCAGCCGATCCCCCCGTGCCATCCGCCACCGACGAGGACGATCCCGGCGGCCGCACCGCACGCCAGATCATCGTCGTGGTGCTGGTCGCCGCGGCGGTGCCGCTGCTCTATCTGCTCAGCACCCCGCACAACTTCTACGATCTCAAGATCTATATGAGCGCGATGCGCTGGTGGGCGGACGGGAACCCGCTCTACGACTACGTGCAGGCAGACGATCTGCAGGGCCAGTTGTACTTCACCTACCCGCCCTTCACCGCCCTGCTGCTGCGTCCCTTCGCCGGGCTGCGGATCGGGGCCACCGCCGCCATCTTCACCACGCTGACCGTACTGGCCCTGCTGGTGACGACCTGGTGGCTTGTCTCCTCGATCGCCGATCGGCGCGGGGTGTCCCGGTGGTTCGCGGCCGGGCTCGTCGTACCACTCGCCTTCGCCGTGGAGAGCACCCGGGAAACCATCATCTTCGGGCAGATCAACATGCTGCTCGTGGTGCTGGTCCTGGCCGACCTGCTCTTCGCCGTACCCCGGAACTCGCGCTGGGCCGGCGTCGGGATCGGGCTGGCGACGGCGCTCAAGCTCTATCCGGGGATCTTCATCGTGTACCTGCTCGTCACCCGGCGGTGGCGGGCGGCGCTGGTCTCGTCCGCGACGGCGGCCGTCGCGACGCTGCTGGCGGCGGCCATCGCCCCGAGCGACTCCTGGCGGTTCTGGACCCACGAGCTCTGGCTGACCGACCGGGTGGGCCGGCCCGACTACACCGGCAACCAGTCGCTCTTCGGGCTGCTCAGTCGCTTCACCACGCCCGGAGAACCCAACCAGGCGCTCTGGCTGGTGCTGGTCGTCGCCATCGCGGCATTCGGGCTGTGGCGGGCGGCGCGGGCCGCCCGGGCCGGTGACGAACTCGCCGGACTGACCCTGACCGGCCTGGTCGCGGTGCTGGTGAGCCCGATCACCTGGACCCACCACGCGTACTGGTTCGTTCCGGCCGTGGTGGTGCTGGTCGACGCCGGACTACGTCCGCCCGGTCCGGGCGGCGGTCCGCCCGGCGTCCGAGCCGGGCGCCGCCGCCAGGTCGCGCTGCTGGCGCTCGCCGCGCTGCTCACCGCCGCGATCGTGTACGGCGTGGTCTCGTACTACGACTGGGGGCGGGACTTCGTCCGGACGGATGCGCCCGGTGAGTTCCTGTTGCGAAACCTCTACGTGCTCTTCGCGCTGTTGCTGCTCTTCGTGCTGCCCATCCGCCGGGCGTCACCGGACACGGGTACCGAGGCCGAGGCCCCAAAACATGAACCAAGTATCCGGCAGTAGCAGAAGTTGCACCAAATGGACAGATCTATCTAGTACGCCTAGATACGGTTAATCTAGGAACGCACATCTGAAGCGTCCCTTCGGTACACCGATCCCCCGGTGAAGGTGGCCCCCCGTGTCGGCAGCGCGGGGGGCCACCCGCCATTCACCGGCGTGCGGTCGAGGCGGTCGGCTCACCCACCGACGCCCCCGCCCCTGCCCCCTCCCACCCCCGACCGCAGTTCGCGGCCGACGGAGGCGAGCGGAGGCACGCAAGGGCACGCACAGTCACGGTCCTACCCGATGTCGATCACGTCGGCCGGCGCACGCAACTGTCGCCTCGACGCTGCCTCGAGCGGCCGGTACGCCACCTTCGGCTGGACAGCCCGTTGCCCGGAGGCCGATGTCGGGAAGTCGGGTCAGTGGTGCGCCCGGTTCGGGCTGGACCGCCTGAGGTCGAACCCTCGCTCGGCCGGCTCGTCCTCCCGGATTTGATCAAGCGGATAGCCGGAAGCGGCGTTGCCGCCGTACCGCCCCGTCGGGGCGTCCATCGTGGCCGACCTGGTCGCCGGCTCGTAGCCCCTCGGCCGGTTCAGCCCGCTGCGCCCCGTACGCGGCTGGCCGACGTCGTACGCCGCCGCTGCGGGGGTCGCCGGACGCAGCGCGATCCGGCGAACCGACGCGTCCTCTCCCGAGTTGTCCTTCCCCGAGTCGTCCTCTTCCGAGTCGGGCGCGGACATGTTCCCGGGCTCCGGTACGGGCCGCACGGGAACCCACCACTCGTCCCGCGATCCCGTACGTCCCTGAGCCGGGTGGACCTCCGCGGAAGGCTCGTACCGGTCGGGCCGTCGCCGAGCCGGCACCACCGCACCGCCACCGGCAGCACCGCCACCGGCAGGACCGGCAGATGCGCCGGCATCGCATTCGGTCGTTGCCGGTACCGACGCGGGGACTGGTTCTGGCGCGCCCTCCGGGTGATGGGCCGCCTCGGCCACCGGTGTGGAGGTCCGGCCCTCGCTCGGCGTGCCGGTCTCCGGCACAGCACCGTTGGCGGCCGGAACGGGAGCCGGCCTGGGCGGCGCCGGCATCGGTGGTGCCGGGGCCGGCAACGGCGGGGTCGGCGACGGCGCCGGCATCGGTGCGGGCGGTGGGGCCGGCACCGGCGTAGGCGCCGGAGCGGGTGCGGGGGCACGGCCAGATTGCGCCGCCGCAGCCGGGTTCATCGGCGGCCAGACCAGACGTGAGGAGTTCCCCGGGCCAGGCCAGGCAACCGGGACGCCGCCTGCCGGGACGAGTACGTCCGCCAGCGTCGCTGGCCGCCTCGACGGCACCCGACGGCTCGGTGACTCTTCCGCCGGGCTCCCGGACTGCACCGGCAGGTCCGATTGTCGTTCCGCTCTCCTGCGTGGTTCGGCAGGTGCCATCTCCGGCGGGGCGGGACGGAACGGCGGATGCCCAGCTCCGATCTCGTTCAGGGCGGCGATGCCGAGCCGGGCGGTGAGCGCCGGCATCTGGCTCGGTTCGACGACGAACACCACCTCGCGGGGACGGATCGGCCGGGCCAGCAGGGCGACACCGAAGAGCACCAGCAGGCCACCCAAGGTCAGCGAAGTCCAGGCGACCGGATCGAGCCAGCCGGGGCGTACCTCGGCACGCAGGTCGACGGCGACGCCTGCCGCCGCGTCCGGGCGCATGACGACCAGGCTGAGCCGGGGCGCGCGTAGGTCGTCGGCGGTCAGGTCCAACGTGCCCAGACCGCTGCGCACCCAGAGTCCCTGCTCACCGGGGAGTGCGGGCGGGACAGCGGGCGCGGCAGCGGCCGAAGCAGAGGCAGAGGCAGAGGCAGGGGCTGCCGGGTGGTCGATGCGTACCGGCAGGCTGCCCCGGGTCACGCTGACCCGGTCGACCCGGGCGTACGGCGAGTTGGCGAGGTAGGTGGAGACCTCGGCGGTCGGCGCGAGGCCGAGGAATGCCGGCTCCGCCCCGGTACCCGCCACGAGCCGCAGTCCGGTCCGCCCGGCGGGTACGAAGGGCGCGTCCCGACGCAGCATCGCGGCCAGGTCGGGTACGACGACGGCGTGCCCGCCGGTCTCGATCCGGTCCACGGTGCCGGTGAACGCCCCGTCACCGCCCCGCTGCTCGGAGAGCGTCCACAGTGCACCACCAACGAGGAGCACCGGCAGCCCGATCGTTAGCAGGAGTATCCCGGCGATCAGCCGCACGAAGCGCATACCGTCTCGTTCCCTCCGGTCGCGGTACCGCCGTCAACCTGCACGACCGGCGGCGGGGTCGCAGTACCCGACGACCATACCGAGCGAAATCGCTTCAACACGGATTATTAGCTTAAAACGCCGCTGGCCCGTCGGCAGAACTGCCGACGGGCCAGCAAGGACACTGGTTGGCTACGGAAGCGCCCTGCGATCAGGCGGTGGGCGGTGTGCCCTCCCGTCGGGTACGCGCGAACGCCAGCCCGCCCAGCGCCAGGCCGGCGAGGCCGGCGACCAGCCCGGCGATCGCCAGGCCCAGCGCCGCCGAGTCTCCGTCGTCCTCGGCCGACGCTGCCGGCTGCTGCTGCACCACTGCCGGGCCGGCGCTCGGCGTGGCACCGCCCGCCGGGGCACCGCTGCCGGACGCCGGCAGCAGTTTCAGCACCGGGGCCGGGTCGTTCTCCGCCTCCGTGCCGTCGGCGGCCGGCGGCTCGATCCAGCGTGCCGTGTTGCCGTCCGAGTAGTGCTGGAGTACCCGGAACACCAGCTGCTTGACCTCGGGCAGCGGCCCCATCGAGACCGGGAACTCGTTGAATTCTCCCGGCTTGATCCCGGCGTTCGCCGACGCCGTCCAGGTGATCTTCGAGACCACCTCGCCGACCTGGCTGCCGTGCACCTCCACCGGCGGGTCCACCTTGCGCTTCTCGACCGCGACCGTCCAGCCGGGCACCGGCATGGTGGAGACCGAGGCGAGCGGGGCGTCCTCCGGGAACGTCACCTCCAGCTTGACGGTCGACGCGGTGTCGCTCTCGGTCGGTACCCGAAACGCCACGCGACCGTAACCGCCCTGGGTCGCCTCCCTCGGGTTCACCGTGACGTGCGCGGCGGCCGACGAGGCCACTCCGAACACGCCGATCACGGCGGCTCCGAGGAGGAGGGCGGCGGCGCGCGCGGCCCGACGGTTACGGATCATGATGTACCTCTCTAGGTGATGGGCACGGTGCTGTTCACCGTGGCCTGATCGATGTCCGAAATCCGGACCGTGAAGCTGAGCTGCCAGTTGCCCGCTGTCGGCAGGCTGATCTCGCCGGTGGCGTGGTTGTCGGTGAGCGGCAGCAGTGGGATCTCGATGGGTTCGACGCCCTGGTCGGGCAGCGCGGCCGTGGCCTTCCACTCCACCACCGGCAGGGGCTTGTTGTCCGGGGTGTACGCGTAGAGGTGGACCGAGTTGCTGCCGGTCTTGGCCGGGTCCACCTCGACCTGCAGTGAGTAGAGCGCGCTGGTCAGCGTGGTGGTGTAGTAACCGGGACCACCTGCGTCGTACTCGCCGGCTGTCCTGGCCGGCGGGGTCTGCACCACTACGGCGGAGAGGGCCAGCACCACCGCGGTGATCGCGAGTTCGACCCAGACCGGCTGTCGGAGCCGCCGAACCGACGCGGTCGGCCGGGGCGGCTCGGCCACATCAGCCGGCTCACTCGGCTCGACCGGCTCGACCGGCTCGACCGGCTCGGTCGGATCAGCCGGATCGTCAGGCAGGTCGTCAGCGCGGTCGTCAGGGAGGTCGTCGTCAGGGACGTAGTCGGCGAGGAGCCGGCGCCGGACGAGCTGTCGCGAGTACGCGGCCACCGCGATCACCAGGGCGAAGAGTACGACCTTGGCGATGATCAGCCGGCCGTACGTGGTGGAGACCAGCGCGGACGGCGTACCGACCTCGATCAGGGCCTGGACGACTCCGGCGAGCAGCAGTGCGGAGACGGCGACGGTCGCCCAGCGGGACCAGACCGGCAAAATCGCGTCGAGTTCCCGTTCGTTCGCGCGGCGGAGCAGGAACCCGCCGAGCATGACGAGTCCACCGAGCCACACCGCCATACCGGCCAGGTGGACCGTGTCGACCACGACCGAGACCGCCGGTACCGGCGAGGCCGCCGCGTGCCCGGCGATCGGCCAGGTACCCAGGCCGGCCACGCCGAGCACGGTGAGCAGGATCTGGTCGCCCCGGCCGGCCCGGCCGCTCACCAACGGACGGATCAGGATCGCCGCGGCGGCCAGGATGCCGAGTCGGACCAGGTGCGCCGCACCGAAGGTGCTGCCGAGTACGTCGCCGAGCGTGCTGCCGCTGACCGCGAACAACCCGCCACCGTTCGTGTACGGCACCTGGAGCCAGAGCCCGGCGAGGGTGGAGAACACGATCAGCCCGATGCCGGTCCAGATCAGCCGGGCCGGGCCGCGCCGGTCGAGCCGTCGGGGCCAGAGCAGGCTGAGCACCATCACCGGACCGATCAGCAGCAGCAGGCCGACGTAGCCGACGTACTTGAAGACCCGTACCGCCGCGTTCACCGCCGGATCGATCTCGTCGGCACCGCTGTCGGACGGCGGGGTCGACGGGGCGCCGACGGAATAGGTGTACGCGCCGGCCACCGGGTGGTTGTCCGCCGAGATCACCCGGTAACTGACCAGGTAGGTGCCCTGGGCTCCGGACGAGTCGACCGGGATCGTGATCACCGCGCCGTTGAAGGTCGGATCACCCCGGTCCACCCTGCTGCCGTCCGGGCCGAGCACCCGGATCTTGTCCGGTACCTCGCGGACGCCCTCGCTGAAGGTCAGCACCACCTGGGCCGGCGAGTTGGACAGCACCGCTTCGGCGGCCGGACTGCTGCTCACGAGTACCGCGTGTGCGCTGGCCGGAAGGGCCGGACCGAGCAGCAGGGCGAGGGCGGCCAGCAGCAGGCCGAGACTGGCACCGGCGCGGGCCAGCCATCGACGATTCGCAGCAATCATGCCCGCCATCGTGACCGACCACCCCGGCTGCGCGCGACCTCGGGTCACGCCCGGCCCGCCTCGGTCACACCTGCCGGGCACGCAGCGGCGCGGAGGTGGTCGGCTGCCCAGCGCGCGAGCCCGGTCCGGTCAGATGCCACGGATCGATAGTCGGCAGCGGTAGCGAAAAAGTTCCCGACTCCGCGGACACCGACCCGGCCGGGACAGCGCTCCGGCCCGGGACAGTGCACCGGCCGGCCGGAGCGGACAGGCGCCGCGGATCGGGCCGGATCAGGCGGGAGGCGCCACGGACAGGCCCGACCACCAAGAGTCAGGAGCGACCCAAGCGTTGACGTTCTGCCCGGTAATGCCCACCTGTCACCGTAATGACCCCTACCGTTGGTGAGCGTGATCTCACCCGGTACCGCGACTCGGATGACCGATGCCACACCGGAACCGGAAACCCGCACACCGACCAAGACGACTAATGACTGTGACTGAGCGGACCACAGCAACCGCCGAGGCGCCGGGCCACCGCCCTTGGCGGACCGCCCGCCCGTGGCTCGGCACGGCCGTCCGGCTGGGCCTCGCCGCAGTGTGGCTGGCCGCCGGCGGTACCAAGGTCGGTGACCTCGCCGGCTCAGGCCGGGCGGTCAGCGCCTACAAGATCTTCCCGTACGACCTGGCGGTGGTGATCGGAGCGGCGCTGCCCTTCGTGGAACTGGCCCTCGGGCTGATCCTGCTGCTCGGGCTCGCCACCCGGTTCGCCGCCGGCATCTCCGCCGCACTCCTGGTGATCTTCATCGCCGGGATCGTCTCGGCCTGGAGCCGTGGCCTCTCCATCGACTGCGGCTGTTTCGGCAGCGGCGGCGACCTGGCGGCCGGCCAGGACCCGACATACGGGACGGAGATCCTCCGGGACGTCGGGTTCCTGGTGCTCGCCGGCTTCCTGCTGGTCTGGCCGCGTACCCGGCTCTCGGTGGACGCGGCGTTGGGTCGGGACACCCGCGAGGAGGAGAGCGACGATGAGTGACCGGAATCGCAAGGGGAGTAACCGGAATCCCAAGGGGCAGCGCCGGCCCGCCCGGGTCGTACGCGAGCAGATGGCCCGGGAGCGACGCCGCAAGCGCACCCTGTGGACCTCGGTCGGCGTGGTCGTCGTGCTGGTCATCGCCGGCTTGATCGGCTGGGGCGTCTCGGCCAGCCAGGACTCCGGCGACTTCACCCCGCCCGGTGGAGCCAACCCGGAGGGCACCGGCATCGTGCTCGGCTCCGGACCGGTGAACGTCGACGTCTACGAGGACTTCCTCTGCCCCATCTGCCGTACCTTCGAGCAGCAGGCCGGCCCCACCCTCGACCAGCTCGTCAGCGAGGGCAAGGTACGGGTCACCTACCACCCGGTGGCGTTCCTCAACCGCTTCTCCAGCACCGAGTACTCGACCCGGTCGTCCGCCGCCTCCGGATGCGCGGCGCAGAGCGGCAAGTTCCGGGAGTACGCGAGGGCGCTCTTCGACCGGCAGCCACCCGAGGGCAGTGCCGGACTCAGTGACGACCAGCTCGTCGAGGTCGCCACAAGTGTCGGACTGGCCGGGGACAGTTTCCGCAACTGCGTCCGGGAGAATACCTTCGAGAAGTGGACCGAGCACGTGACGGACGAGGCGGCCCGGGCGGGGGTGACCGGCACCCCGAGCGTGCTCGTCAACGGCAAGCAGGTGCAGGCCAACGCCGAGGCGATAAGCGCGGCGGTGGCGGCGGCCGGCAGGTGACCGCCCCCAACCCCGGCCGCCGTCGCGGCGGCGTACCGGCCCGCGTCGGGATCGCCCTGGCGGCGGGTCTGGTCGGCGTACTCGGATCCGCGTCGCCGGCCGCCGCGCACGCCGCCGACACCCCGGACGGCAGTGACTACCGCACCGAGGTGACCTCGGTCACTCCGGCCCTGCCGGGGCTGCGGGTCCGGGTGGTGGAGGGCGGTGCCCGCCTCGAACTGACCAACCGGACCGGTCGCACGGTCGAGGTGCTCGGCTACGCCGGGGAGCCGTATCTGGAGATCCGTCCCGACGGCGTCTACGAGAACACCGCCTCGCCTGCGACGTACCTGAACCGGACCCTCGCCGGGGAGACGGCGCTGCCGGCCGGAACCGACCCGACCCGGCCGCCGTCCTGGCGGCGGGTCAGCACCGAACCAGTGGTCCGCTGGCACGACCAGCGCAGTCGCTGGCTGGAGGAGGCGCCGCCGCCACAGGTCGCCGCCGCCCCGGACCGGCCGCACCGGGTCCGCGACTGGGTGGTGCCGCTGCGCGACGGGCTGCGCCCCATGGAGGTACGCGGCACGCTCGACTGGCTGCCGCCGCCCGACCCGCTCCCCTGGTGGAGCGTGAGCCTGCTCGGTGCGCTGGCGATCGGGGCACTCGGGGTGCTGCCCCGCAACTCCCGGCCGGGCCGCCGGGTCACCGTCGCGCTCGCCGTACTCGCGGTCGTCGGTGGGGTGGCGGCGCTCGGCTTCGCGCTGGCCCGGGGCGCCGACGCCGGCTTCGGCGGGATGCTGCTCGGACTCGTCACGGGGCAGCTCTGGCCGACCCTGACCGGTGCGGGCGCGCTGGCCGCCGGGGCGTACGCGCTGACCCGCCGGCCGCCCGGCGACTTCGCGCTGGCGCTGGCCGGTACCTGTCTGGCGCTCTTCACCGGGGTGACGAACGCGGCGGTCTTCGCCCGCTCGGTGCTGCCGGTGCCGGGGCCGGCGGTGTGGGTGCGGGTCCTGGTCGCGACGGTGATCGCCGTCGGCGGCGGGTTGGCGGTGGCCGGGATACTGCGGCTGCGCGCCACCGGCCGCTCCGCAGGCGGTCGCTCGTCCGGCAGCGGGTCGGCCGGCGGTCGCCCGTCCGGTGGGTCGGCCGGCGAGGGGCGCCGGAGCCGGCCGGCGCGTCGCTGGTCGGTGACCCTGCCGGCGGACGAACCCGACCCCGCCCCGGACCGGCCCGGCTCGGCCGTTCCCGAGGAGCGGACCGCCGCTGCGGCCCAGCCCGGCCCGGCCGTTCCCGGGCGGTGCGCCGACGAGCCGGCCGCCAACCGTCCAGCCGCCAACCGTCCAGCCGCCAACCGTCCAGCCGCCAACCGTTAGCGGTCAGCCGTTGCCGGCGAGTTGCCGGGCGGCCACCGCCGGGTCGAAGCCGTACGGCAGCTCCAGCCGGTGCCGGGCGAGCAGTTCGGCGTCGGAGAGGATCTCGTCGGTCGCCCCGTCCGCGACGATCTGACCGCTGTCCAGGATCACCGACCGGTCGCAGAGTTCCAGCGCGTACGGCAGGTCGTGGGTGACCATCAGCAGGGTCACCGGCAGCCGGCGCAGGATGCCGGCCAGCTCGCGGCGGGCGGCCGGGTCGAGGTTGGAGGAGGGCTCGTCCAGGACGAGGATCTCGGGGCGCATCGCGAGTACGGTCGCGACCGCCACCCGGCGGCGCTGCCCGAAGGAGAGGTGCTGGGGCGCCCGGTCCCGGTGCTCGGCCATCCCGACCGCGTCCAGCGCCTCGGTCACCCGCTCGGCCAGCTCGGCGCCGCGCAGGCCGAGGTTCGCCGGGCCGAACGCCACGTCCTCGGCGACGGTGGGCAGGAAGAGCTGGTCGTCGGGGTCCTGGAAGACGATGCCGACCCGGCGGCGGATCTCGGCCAGGGTGGTCCGGTCCCGGTCCACGGTCAGCCCGCCGACGGAGACCGTGCCGGCTCCACCGGCGAGGATCCCGTTCAGGTGCAGCACCAGTGTGGTCTTGCCGGCGCCGTTCGGGCCGAGCAGGGCGATCCGCTCGCCGCGCGGGACGGTCAGGTCGACGCCGCGCAGCGCGACCTGCCCGTCGGGATAGCTGAACCGCAGGCCACGGACGTCCAGGGACGGCGGGTCGGCGGCGGGAGCGCTGTGCACGTACCCGATCATCCCAGCACCACGGCGGTGGCGGCGATGCCGGTGGCGGCGAGCGGCACCGTCGCGGCGAGCAGCCAGTGCCGGGTGGTGGCCGCACCCGTGCCGAGCCAGGCCGCCGGCATCCGCCCCTGGTAGCCCCGGGCGACCATCGCCAGATAGACCCGCTCGCCCCGCTCGAAGGCGCGCAGGAAGAGCGCGCCGACCCCGGCGCCGAAGCCGCGCAACTGCCAGAGGAAGCGGGGATCGTCACCCCGGGAGATCCGGGCGACCCGCATCCGCCGCGCCTCGCCGACCAGTACGTCGAGGTAGCGCAGCATGAAGGTGGCGATCTGGGTGAGGATCTGCGGGCAGTGCAGCCGATCCAGCCCGAGGATCAGGTCCCGCATGGTGGTGGTACCCGCGAGCAGCAGCGAGGCGAGCACCCCGAGGGTGCCCTTGGCCAGGATGTTCCAGCCGCCGTAGAGCCCGTCGACGGAGAGGTCCAGCCCCAGCCAGCTCACCCGCTCCCCGGTGCCGAGGAACGGCAGCGCGAACGCGAACACCACGAACGGCAGCTCGATCAGCGAGCGGCTGGCCAGCCAGCGCAGGCCGACCCGGGAGAGCGCGGCCACCAGCAGTATCAGCGCCAGATAGCCGCCGAACGCCCAGAACGCCTCCCGGGGTGTGGCGACGACGGCGAGGGTGAAGACCACCATCGCCACGATCTTGACCTCGGGAGGTAGCCGGTGCACCGCCGACGTCCGATCCCGGTAGAGCACGTGTGCGTGCCCGGCTCCCATCCGCGATGCTCCTACTCGGTGCCGTCGGTAGCGGTCCGGCGCTGGCCCGGACTCCGGGCGAGCTCCCCCGGAGGCTCGGCCCGCTGCGCCGGACCTCCGGCGCGCTGGCCGGCGCCCACCGGCTGGCGGCGCCGGGTCAGCCAGAACAGGCCACCGCCGACGGCGAAGGTGATCAACACGCCGAGTACCCCGGAGAGCCCGGTGGAGAGGTACGCGTTGTCGAGGCCCCGGATCCCGTAGTCGGCCAGCGGCGAGTCGGCCAACTCGTGTTCCTCGGCCTGCTGGGCCGGGCAACTGCCACCGGTGATGTTGTCGTCGGCGTCGAAGGTGCAGCCCTGGCGCAGCGACGAGTCCAGCCCGTCGGGGTGAGCCGAGGCGAAGTTGCTCACCACTCCGGCGAGCAGGAGCGCGACGAGCAGGCCGCCGAGGATGAAGGCGCCGGAGCGCTTCGAGATCCGGGTACCTCCGGTCGTCATCGGGCACCTCCGGCCACCGGCAGTTGGTCGGCGGTCGGGAGCGGCCGCAGCGAGCGCAGCGCGTAGACCAGGTCGGGCCGGACCTTCGCCACCGTCACCACCGTGGTCGCGGTGATCAGACCCTCGCCGACGCCGATCAGCAGGTGCACCCCGGCCATCGTGCCGGCCAGCCCGCCGAGGCTGCTGCCGACGTCGGTGGTGCCGCCGAGCCAGTACTGCGCGACGAAGCCCTGCGCGGCGACAAGCACGCTGAGCACCGAGGCGACGAACGCGGTCACCGCCAGTCCGGTCACGGTACGGGGGAGGATCCGCAGCAGGAGCGCGATCGACAGGTACGCGACCGCGACGCCGATCAGCGCCATGTTGGTGATGTTGAGGCCGAGCATCGCCACCCCGCCGTCGCCGAAGATCAGCGACTGGACGATCAGCACCACCGCGACACAGAGCGCACCGACCCAGGGCCCAACCAGGATCGCAGCGAGCGCCCCGCCGAGCAGGTGACCGCTGACCGCGCCTGTGAAGATCGGAAAGTTGAGCATCTGGACGGCGAAGATGAACGCGGCGACCAGTCCCGCCATCGGGGCGAGCCGGTCGTCCAGGTCCTGTCTTCCGCGCAGGACGCAGAACGCGAGCGCCGCCAGGGCCAGTGCCCCGAACGCCGCCGCCACGGGACCGTTGATGATCCCGTTCGAGATGTGCATTGCCAGGCTGTCCACGCCACCTCCCAGATGCCGGCGCGGGATCCGCCCCGCCGGCCGGCTCAGCGTAGGACTCGGTCTTCGCTATTGCCAGGCTTTTGCAAGAGCTGTACGCCACCCGCAATCTCCGGTCCACCTGGCGATAGGGTCTTGGCCATGACCTCGCCGATCCGCCTCGCTCCCGGGGACGCCGCGCCCGACTTCGCGCTGCCCACCGACACCGGGGAGACGCTCTCGCTGAAGGAACTGCGTGGCCGCAAGGTGGTGCTCTACGCCTACCCGAAGGCGATGACGCCGGGCTGCACCAAGCAGGCCTGCGACTTCCGGGACTCGCTCGCATCCCTCCAGGCCGCCGGCTACGAGGTGGTGGGCATCTCACCCGACTCCCCCGCCGCGCTGGCGAAGTTCCGCGAGCGGGACGCGATCACCTTCCCGCTGGTCTCCGACCCGGACAGGGAGGTGCTCGTGGCGTACGGGGCGTACGGCGAGAAGCAGTCGTACGGGCGGACGATCACCGGGGTGATCCGGTCGACCTTCGTCATCGACGCCGACGGCCGGATCGAGCGGGCGCTCTACAACGTCAAGGCCACCGGGCACGTCGCCAAACTCCGCCGGGACCTCGGCCTGGACTGAGCGCGCCAGCGGTCTAAACTTTGAGCGCGAGCGGGAGTGGTGTAACGGCAGCCACGCAGGATTTAGGTTCCTGTGCCTTCGGGCGTAGGGGTTCGACTCCCCTCTCCCGCACCTGATTCACAGCTGTCAGCACCGGTCACGAGCGGCTGTTAGCACCGTCACGACCGGCGCGCGGGCCGGCGGGTCTGTTCGGCGGGCCGGCGAGGATGGCCGGCGTGGGCATCCGCTTCGTACTCGATCCGCCGTCGACCCCCGACCTGCGCGACGAGATCGTCCGGCTCTGGACGGCGGTGACCAACGCCGGTGGCGCGGTCGGCTTCGTCGGCCCGGTCTGCGAGGACGACGTACGGCCGTTCGCGCTCGACACCCTCCGGGCGGCGACCGAGGGGCCGGACCAACTGCTCGTCGGCTACCGGGGCGACGAACTGGTCGCGCTGCTCTTCCTCACCGACAACCGGTTCCATCTCAAGGCGCACTGGTGCGTACTGAAGCGGGTGATGGTGCACCCCGACCACCAGGGGTACGGCTACGGCCAGGCCCTGCTGCGCGAGGCCGAGCGGGTGGCCCGGAACGCGGGCTGGGAAGCCCTGCACCTCACCGTCCGGGACGGCCGGGGCGTGGAGGAGTTCTACCGGCGGCTCGGCTACCGGGAGGTCGGCCGGCTGCCCGGGGCACTCCGGGTCGGGCCGGGCGACGACCGCGACGAGATCCAGATGTGGCTGCCGCTGGCCTGACGCGTGCGCTTCCTCGCGGGGTGTCGGTCAGCCGCAGCCGACCGGCGCCGGACCGCCGGCCGCGCCGGCCACCGGCTGCTCGGACGGGTCCGCTGCGCCCGGGCTGCCGGGGGCGGGCGTCGGCGACCCGGTCGGGGCGGGGGTGGCGGCGGGGGTCGGCGAGGCCGACGGGGTCGACGAGCCGGTGGCCGCCGGGGTGGCGGGGTACATCCCTACCGTGCTGCGTTGCACCTGTCGGGGCGCCAGCCGGATTCCGGTGGCGACCGCCTCGTGGCCGTAGACGTCGACCACCCGAATCGAGTACGGCCCCGGCCCCATCCCGCCGTCGATCACCCAGTAGTTGTCGGATCCGCGCTTCGCCGCCCGCCAACTCGAACCGGCACGCTTCACCGCGACCGACTTCACCGGATTACCGTGGTTGCCCACCTGCACCGCGAACCAGTACTGCGACACGCCGCTCTTGAGCCGGAAGGTGAGCGGGCCGGGCAGCCGCGGGTCGACCGCCGCCCGGTAGCGCACCGGGACGATGCCCTGGGACAGATCGGCGATCTTCGCGAACGCCTGCCGGGACAGGTCGATCTTGTTGTTCGTACAGCCGGCGCAGCGGTCCAGCACCATCACCCGGACGGTGCCCTTCGGGCCGGTGACGTCGAGGAAGCTGCCGCAGGCGGCCGAGCCGGCGTACTGGGCGGAGCCGAGCGCGACATAGAGCCGGTTGGCGGGTGGGCCGGGCAGCGAACAGTTGCCGCCCGAGTTCCCACCGTCGTAGTGCGACGCCTTTCCCTTGTAGACAGTCGAACCGATCGGCGGCGCAGCAAGTGCTGGCGCAGCGAGTGCCGGTGCGGCGAGTGCCGGTGCGGCGAGTGCCGGTGCGGCGCAGGCGGCCGGCTCGGAGAACTGCCAGAGCAGCACCAGCCCGAGCAGCGCGGCGAGCACCGTCGCGAATCCGCCGGCCAACCAGCGCCGCGACGCACGACGGCGCGGCGGCCGAACACCGGTGCCAGGAGCGCCGCCGGACTCTGGGACGGCCGCCGCAGCACCGCCGCCGCCCGTAGCAGCACCGCCGCCGCCCGTACCGTCGGGAAGTTCCGCCTCGGTCATCCGGGGCATGTTGCCGTAGCCGCCACCGCTTTCGCAAGATCTCCAACCGGTCGGCGTGCCCCGCACCATCCGCTCGTTCGAGGTGAGGTCGGCGTCGCTGAGCAGCCGGGGATCGAGCGGCGAGAGGGCTTGGGCGCGGATCCGGTTCAGCCGAGCGGTTCCACCGGATCGCCGACGGTCAGCGTGCCGACCGGACCGTCCGACCCCGACGCCGACCTCGGCACCAACTCCGGTACGAGGTTCTGGCCGAAGACCAGTTGCCGGTTGATCCGGCGGTACTTCGCCAGGGTGCGCAACGGCTCGCGGCCGCGTACCCCGGTCTCCTGGTCGGTGGTGGTGACCAGGCAGCGGCCGCAGGGCTTGGCCACCCGGAACGTCACCGGGCCGATCCGGAGCCGGCGGCCGAGCCAGGCGTCCTCGGTCCACGCAGCGGCGCCGCCGACCACGACGTTGGGGCGGAACCGGGTCATCGGCAGCGGCGCCTCGACGTTGCCGGATTCGACGAGCGACTCGTTCAGCGCGTCCAACGACGCGCGGTTGGCCAGCAGCAGCGGAAAGCCGTCGGCGAAGCTGACCCGGTCGGCCGGGTCGACCAGGTCGGTGTCCGGGATCGGGCGCACCGTCGGATCGCCGAGCCAGACCAGCCGGACCTTGCGGTCGAGCAGCCGGGAGAGCCAGTCGTCGGCCGCCGGCTCCGCCCGCCGGGCCGGCACGGCCGGCATGTTCGTGAAGACGCGTACGGCGATCGGCTCGCCGTCGGTCGGCTCGGTGACCTCCAGCGCGGGTCGGCCCCCGGCGCGCAGCACCAGGCCGCCGGGCCGGAGGTCCGGGCGGATCGCCACCAGGCCGGTCACCTGTCGCTGGGTGACCGCGACGCCGTCGTCGCCCACGATCATCCAGCGCCGGTCGCCGGCCAGGCCCCACGGCTCGACCCGGGCCGCGTCGAGGTCGAGCCGGTAACAGCTCTTGACCGGGTACGTGTGCAGGGAGACCAGCCGCATGGCGTTCACCCTGCCACAGCGCTTCCGGCGGCCGCTGTTTCGGGCGTCCCGCCCCGGAGTCCGGAACCGCGCTGCCGCAGACCAGATCCGGGTGCGCTCCGGCCGGCTACCAGGCGATGCCGATCCCGTCACCGGGGTACCAGTGCTGGGCCGGGGTTTCCCGGTAGGCGAGGAACCGCCGGCCGGTCTTCTCGGCGTGTTCGGCGAGCACGTTCGTCACCGTGACGTTGTCGGTGAGCAGTCGGGCGGCGGGAGCCAGCTTCGACTCGACGGCCTGGAACTCCCGGCGTTCGTGTCCGGTGCTGTGGTTGCTGTCGTGCAGGAAGAGGTCGACCGGGCGGTCCATCGCCCTGATCGAGGCGAGCGAGTCCCCGATCACCAGGTCGACGACGCTGGCCCACGGCTCGGACCTGGCCAGGTAACCGGCCTCGGGGTTGATGTCCAGCGAGGTGACCCGGCCGGGCTCGCCGTCGGCGGCGTTGCGCAGCAGGGCCGAGGCGAGCACACAGGTGCCGAGTCCCTTGTCGACCCCGGTCTCCACGATGTGCTTCGGGCGGATGGCCCGGACGATCGCGTACCAGCCGATCCGGCGGGCGTACCGGACGCGCCGGTCGGCCAGCCCGCGCCGGTCCGCGGTGGCGGTGGCCCGTTCGATGTGCTGCCGCAGCGACTCGTCCTGTTCGATCTCGGTGAGGTACGTCCGCACCTGCTTGACCGGTACGTCACAGGTCACGCTGACGAACCAGGCGAGGTGCTCCCGGCTGAGCTTGGTCAGGTCGTAGGTGTAGTTGTGGTGCTCGCGGGAGGTGAGCAGCCACTTGGCCGAGACGCTGATCACCCGGGCGTCGTGCCGGGCCACCCGCATGAACCGCTTGGGAAACGCCGCAACGGGGGCGAGGCGGGTGCGGGCGATCGCACGCCGGAAATTCGTACCGTCCACCCGGAAGGTTTTACCACGTTCGAGGTGCCCCATTGCCCTCTGAATTATTTCATGCATAGAGTCTTCCCGTGAATGACAGTGCCGTCATCGCGGCGCCGCCAACGGACCGCGTACTCGACCTGTTCCAGGGCATCCGGCTCACGCCGACCCAGCGCCGGATCGCGCACAGCCTGGTCCAGCACGCCGCCTCCGCCGCGTACCTCTCTGCGGCCGAGGTCGCCGAGCTGGCCAAGGTCAGCCAGCCCTCGGTGACCCGGTTCGCCATCGCGCTCGGCTACGACGGCTATCCGGCACTGCGCCGCCGGCTCCGGGAGATCGCCGCCACCGGCCGGCCCGATCCCGGGGTACCGGCCGGCAACGAGGCGCAGCGGGCGATCCGCGCCGAGGCGGACAACCTGCACCGGCTCGCGGAGCAGCTCGCCGACCGGGACGCGGTGACCGCCGCCGGTACGCTGCTGGCCGGCAGCCGCCCGCTCGTCGTACTCGGGCTGCGCGCCGCCGCCCCGCTCGCCGGGTACTTCGCGTACTTCGCGGCGAAGGTGCACCCGGACGTACGGGTACTCGACTCCGGCGGGACGCTGCTGGCCGACCGGCTGGAACAGGCCCGGGCGGCCGGCGCGGGCGCACTGCTCGGCATCGTGCTGCCCCGCTACCCCCGCGAGTCGCTGGACGCGCTCCGGGAGGCTCGCGAGGCCGGGATGTCGGTGGTGGTGATCACCGACTCGGCGGTCAGCCCCGCCGCCGAGTACGCCGACATCGTGCTGCCGGCCGCGGTCGGCGCCCAGCTCGTCTTCGACCTGCACACCGCCCCGATGGCGCTGTCGATGGTGCTGCTCCAGGCGATCTGCGACGCCGCACCGGCCGACGCACAGCGCCGGCTGGAGGAGTTCGAACAGTCCGCCGCCCGCCGCCAGCTCTTCGTCGGATAGCCACCCTCTCCGGAAAACCAACACTCACCAGACAGCCGCCCCTTCGCCCCACAGCCACCCGCCGTTCACCGATCCGGCCCCACCGGCCCGCACCGCAACGCAGCATCGAACCGTTTCCACCGCAGGAGGAGTTGCCATGCCCGAGCCGATCCGCGCCGCCCGCGGCACCACCCGGACCGCCGTCGGGTGGCCACAGGAGGCGGCGCTGCGGATGCTGATGAACAACCTCGACCCGGAGGTCGCCGAACGCCCCGACGACCTGGTTGTCTACGGCGGGACCGGGCGGGCGGCCCGGGACTGGCCGTCGTACCACGCGCTGGTCCGTACCCTCGGCACGCTCGCCGACGACGAGACCATGCTGGTGCAGTCGGGCCGGCCGGTCGGGGTGTTGCGGACCCACGAGTGGGCACCCCGGGTGCTGATCGCCAACTCGAACCTGGTCGGCGACTGGGCCAACTGGCCCGAGTTCCGCCGCCTCGAACAGCTCGGCCTGACCATGTACGGCCAGATGACCGCCGGCTCGTGGATCTACATCGGCACCCAGGGCATCCTCCAGGGCACCTACGAGACCTTCGCCGCCGTCGCCGCGAAGATCGCCGCCAGCCGCGCCGACGGGCAGCAGCCGAGCGACGGCTCGCTGGCCGGCACCCTGACCCTGACCGCCGGCTGCGGCGGGATGGGCGGGGCGCAGCCGCTCGCGGTGACCATGAACGGCGGCGCCTGCCTGATCGTCGACGTCGACCCGGAACGGCTGGCCCGCCGGGTCGCCACCCGCTATCTCGACACGGTTGCCGACTCGCTGGACGACGCCCTCGACCAGGTCCTCGCCGCCAGGCGGGAACGTCGGGCGCTCTCGGTCGGGGTGGTCGGCAACGCCGCCACCGTCTTCCCCGAACTGCTCCGCCGGGGCGTCGAGATCGACATCGTCACCGACCAGACCAGCGCGCACGACCCGCTCTCGTACGTCCCGGACGGGGTGGAGCTGGCCGACGCCGCCGAACTGGCCCGGACGAAGCCGGCCGAGTACACCGAGCGGGCCCGGGCCGCCATGGTCAAGCACGTCGCCGCGATGGTCGGCTTCCTCGACAACGGTGCCGAGGTCTTCGACTACGGCAACTCGATCCGGGGCGAGGCGCAGCTCGGCGGGTACGACCGGGCGTTCGCGTTTCCCGGCTTCGTGCCGGCGTACATCCGGCCACTCTTCAGCGAGGGGAAGGGACCGTTCCGCTGGGCGGCGCTCAGCGGCGACCCGGCCGACATCGCCGCCACCGACCGGGCAGTGCTCGACCTCTTCCCCGAGAACGAGTCACTGGCCCGGTGGATCCGGCTGGCCGGCGAGCGGGTCGCCTTCCAGGGCCTGCCGGCCCGGATCTGCTGGCTTGGACACGGCGAGCGGGACAAGGCAGGGGTCCGGTTCAACGAGATGGTGGCCAGCGGCGAACTGACCGCACCGGTCGTCATCGGCCGGGACCACCTGGACGCCGGCTCGGTCGCCTCCCCCTATCGGGAGACCGAGGCGATGGCCGACGGCTCCGACGCGATCGCCGACTGGCCGCTGCTCAACGCGCTCGTCAACACCGCCAGCGGCGCCTCCTGGGTGAGCATCCACCACGGCGGCGGGGTCGGCATCGGCCGCTCCATCCACGCCGGTCAGGTCTGCGTCGCCGACGGCAGCCCGCTGGCCGGGCAGAAGATCGAACGGGTACTCAGCAACGATCCGGCGACGGGCGTACTCCGGCACGTCGACGCCGGCTATCCGGAGGCGGTCGAGGCCGCCGCCCGTGGCAACCTCCGCATCCCCATGGTGTAAGGAAGGGCCCCTTGTTATCGGATTCTGTTGTAGAAGGGCCCCCTCCTTTCACGCGGCTCTGGGCGGAGATCGCGCCGATCGGGCGTGATCCGGAGACCGGTGGCTACCTCCGGTACGGCTTCACCGAGCCGGTACGCGAGCTGGAGCGCTGGTTCCGGGCCGTCGCGGAGGCCGACGGGGCGCACACGGTCGAGCCGGACGGCAACGGCAACCTGATCGCCTGGTACGGGCCGCCGTCCGAGCGGGGTGACGCCGTCCTGCTCGGCAGCCACTTCGACTCCGTCCCGTACGGCGGCGGCTACGACGGCCCGCTCGGCATCGTCAGCGCCCTGCTGGCGGTACGGGCACTCCGGCAGGAGGGGCGGGAGTTCCGCCGCCCGGTCGGGGTGGTGGCGTTCGCCGAGGAGGAGGGCTCGCGGTTCGGCGTGCCCTGTCTCGGCTCCCGGCTGCTCACCGGCGCGATCGATCCGGAGCGGGCGGCGGCGCTTGCCGATCGGAGCGGCGTCACCCTGGCCGAGGCGATGGGCGGACGGCCGGCCGGAGCCCGGCCGGAGCTGCTGGGCCGGATCGGCGCCTTCGTCGAGCTGCACGTCGAGCAGGGCCGGGGGCTTGTCGACCTGGGTGCGCCGGTCGGGGTGGCCAGCGGGATCTGGCCGCACGGCCGCTGGCGGCTCGACTTCGACGGCGAGGCCAACCACGCCGGCACGACCCGGATGGCGGACCGGCGCGACCCGATGCTCACCTACGCCTTCACCGTGCTGGCCGCCAACAAGGAGGCCCGGCTGCGCGGCGCGCACGCCACGATCGGCCGGGTCGAGGTGGAGCCGAACGCCACGAACGCGGTACCGGCCCGGGTCCGCGGTTGGCTGGACGCCCGGGCCGCCGACGCCGGCACGCTGGAGGCGCTGGTCGAGGGGGTACGCGCCAAGGCCGCCGACCGGGCCACCCGGGACGGTACGAGCCTGACGGTGACCCGGGAGTCGCTCAGTCCACCCGTCGAGTTCGACGGTGGACTGGTCAAGGCGTTCCGGACGGTCCTCGCCGAGGGCGTACCCGTGCTGCCGACCGCCGCCGGGCACGACGCCGGGATCCTGGCCGAGCACGTGCCGACCGCGATGCTCTTCGTGCGGAACCCGACCGGGGTGTCGCACTCCCCCGCCGAGACGGCCAGCGACGACGACTGTGCCGAGGGTGTACGCCGGCTGGCCGAGCTGCTCGCCCACCTGGCCACCGGATGACCGGCACCGATCCGGCGCGCTACCACGCCGAGTACGCCTGGCTGCCCGGCCGCCCCGAGCCCGACGCCGACGTGCTGATCGAGGTGGTCGACGGCCGGTTCGGCGCTGTCACCGCCCGGGTGACGGTGCCGCCGCCGGACGCGCGGCGGCTGCCCGGGTTGACCCTGCCGGGGCTGGCCAACGCGCACTCGCACGCCTTCCACCGGGCGTTGCGCGGGCGCGGCCAGGGCGGCCGGGGCGACTTCTGGACCTGGCGCCACACGATGTACGCGGTCGCCGGCCGGCTCGACCCGGAGCGCTACCTCGCGCTGGCCCGGGCGACGTACGCCGAGATGGCGCTCGCCGGCATCACCTGCGTCGGCGAGTTCCACTACCTGCACCACGCCCCGGGCGGCGTCCGGTACGCCGATCCGAACGTGCTGGGCGCGGCACTGGTCGAGGCCGCCGCCGAGGCCGGGATTCGGCTCACCCTGCTGGACACCTGCTATCTGACGGCCACTGTGGACGGTGCGCCGCTGGCCGGGCCGCAGCTGCGGTTCGGCGACGGTGACGCGGCACGCTGGGCGGAGCGGGCCGCCGCGTTCACCCCGGCCGGTACGCACGCGCGGATCGGTGCGGCGATCCACTCCGTCCGGGCGGTACCGGCCGACCAGCTCGCCGAGGTGTCCGACTGGGCCCGGGAACGGGCCGCACCGCTGCACGTACACCTCTCCGAGCAGCCGGCCGAGAACGAGGCGTGCCTGGCGTACCACGGGAAGACCCCTACCGCGTTGCTGGCCGAGGCGGGCGTGCTCGGCCCGGCCAGCACGGCGGTGCATGCCAACCACCTGACCGGGCCGGACGTGCTGGCGTTGGGGAGCAGCGGCACCGGGATCTGTGCCTGCCCGACGACCGAGCGGGAGCTGGCCGACGGCGTCGGACCGCTCCGCGAGCTGGCCGACGCGGGCAGCGCGCTCAGCCTGGGCAGCGACAGCCACGCGGTGGTGGATCTCTTCGAGGAGGCCCGGGCGGTCGAGCTGAACCTGCGGCTGACGACCCTTGCCCGGGGCCACTTCACCCCGGTCGAGCTGCTGCGCGCCGCGACCGAGGTCGGGCACGCCGCGCTGGGTTGGCCGGACGCCGGCCGGCTGGAGCCCGGCGACCGGGCCGACCTGGTCACCGTGCGGCTGGACAGCGCCCGGACCGCCGGGGTGCCGCCGGTCGGAGTCTTCTTCGCGGCCGGGGCGGCCGACGTGACCGACGTGCTGACCGACGGCCGGCAGGTGGTGCGGGAGGGCCGGCACGTCCGGCTCGACGTGCCGGCCGAACTGTCGGCGGCGATCGCGGCGGTGACGCCGTGAACCAGTCGACCGGGGCCGTGCATCTGCTGACCGGGGTCGTGCATCCGCTGACCGGGGTCGTGAATCCGCTGACCCGGGCCGTGAGTTTGCTTATCGGGACGGTGACGGCGTGAACCTGCTGATCGACAACATCGGAGAGCTGGTCACCAACACCGGGATCGGCGAGGGCGGGCCGCTCGGCATCCGCCGCAAGGCGGCGCTGCTGGTCGAGGAGGGCGAGGTCGCCTGGATCGGGCCGGCCCGCTACGCCCCGGCCGCCGACCGGCGGATCGACGCCGACGGGCGGGCCGTGCTGCCGGGCTTTGTGGACAGCCACGCCCACCTGGTCTTCGCCGGTGACCGGGCCGCCGAGTTCGCCGCCCGGATGGCCGGCGAGCCGTACACCGGCGGTGGCATCCGGACCACCGTCGCCGCCACCCGGGCCGCCGACGACGACCGGCTCCGCGACACCGTCGCGCGACTGCGCGCCGAGGCGGTGCGGCAGGGCACCACCACGATCGAGATCAAGAGTGGGTACGGGCTCAGCGTCGCCGACGAGGCCCGGTCCCTGCGGATCGCCGCGGAGTTCACCACCGAGACGACGTTCCTCGGTGCCCACGTGGTGCCGCCGGAGTACGCCGACCGCCCGGACGACTACGTCGGACTGGTCTGCGGGCCGATGCTCCGGGCCGCACTGCCGTACGCGAAGTGGATCGACGTCTTCTGCGAGCGGGGTGCCTTCGACGCCGACCACGCCCGGGCGATCCTCACCGTCGGGCAGGCCGCCGGACTCGGAGTGCGGGTGCACGCCAACCAGCTCGGCCCCGGGCCGGGGGTGCAGCTCGGGGTGGAACTCGGCGCGGCCAGCGTCGACCACTGCACGCATTTGTCCGATGTGGACGTCGAGATGCTTGCGATGTCGGAGACGGTGGCGACACTGCTGCCCGGAGCGGAGTTCTCCACCCGGTCGCCGTACCCGGACGCCAGGCGGCTGCTCGACGCGGGAGTGACGGTGGCGCTGGCGACGGACTGCAACCCGGGGTCGTCGTACACCTCGTCGATGCCGTTCTGTGTCGCGCTCGCGGTCCGGGAGATGGGCATGACCCCGGCGGAGGCGGTCTGGGCGGCCACCGCCGGTGGCGCGCGGGCGCTGCGCCGGGCGGACGCCGGAGTACTCCGGCCGGGCGTACCGGCCGACCTGAGCATCCTCGACGCGCCCTCGTATCTGCACCTGGCCTACCGGCCCGGTGTTCCACTGATCAGCCAGGTCCTGCACAACGGAGTACCGCAATGTCAACAGTGACCCGACCCGTCGTCACCGTCCAGCCCACCGGGATAACTTCGGCCGACGTGCTGGCGGTGGCCCGAGGGACCGCCACAGTCGTCCTCGATCCCTCCACACTGGACGCGATGGCGGCCAGCCGGGCGATCGTGGACCGGATCGAGCAGACCGGCCGCCCGGTCTACGGCGTCTCGACCGGGTTCGGGGCGCTCGCCAACACCTTCGTCGCGCCGGACCGCCGGGCCGAGTTGCAGCACGCGCTGATCCGCTCGCACGCCGCCGGAGTGGGCGCTCCGATGCCCCGCGAGGTGGTCCGGGCGATGATGCTGCTCCGGATCCGCTCGCTGGCGCTCGGCCACTCCGGGGTGCGCCCCGAGCTGGCCCGGGCGCTTGCCGACCTGCTCAACGCCGACATCACCCCGTGGGTGCCGGAACACGGCTCGCTCGGCGCCTCCGGCGACCTGGCCCCGCTGGCGCACTGCGCACTGGTGCTGCTCGGCGAGGGCTGGGTGGTCGGCCCGGACGGCAGCCGACAGGACGCGGCGGCGGCACTGCGGGGCGCCGGGCTGCGACCGGTGACGCTGGCCGCCAAGGAGGGACTGGCGCTTGTCAACGGCACCGACGGAATGCTCGGGATGCTGCTGCTGGCCATCGCCGACGCGCGCCACCTCTTCGCGATCGCGGACGTGACGGCGGCGCTGGCGATCGAGGCGATGCTCGGCTCGGAACGCCCGTTCCTGCCGGAACTGCACGCGATCCGGCCACATCCGGGGCAGGCGCTCTCGGCGGCCAACATCCACCGCATGCTCCAGGGTTCGTCCATCATGGACTCTCACCGGGACGACCTGTCGCACGCCGTGCAGGACGCGTACTCGATGCGCTGCGCCCCGCAGGTCGCCGGGGCGGCCCGGGACACCCTCGCCTTCGTCGAGCAGGTCTGTGGCCGGGAACTGCTCTCGGTGGTGGACAACCCGGTGGTGCTGCCGGACGGCCGGGTCGAGTCGACCGGCAACTTCCACGGCGCCCCGCTCGGTTTCGCCGCCGACTTCCTGGCCATCGCCGCCGCCGAGGTCGGGGCGATCGCCGAACGCCGGGTCGACCGGCTGCTCGACGTGACCCGGTCCCGGGAACTGCCGGCCTTCCTCTCCCCCGACGCGGGGGTCAACTCCGGGCTGATGATCGCCCAGTACACCGCCGCCGGAATCGTCGCGGAGAACCGGCGGCTCGCCGCACCCGCCTCCGTCGACTCACTGCCGACAAGTGGCATGCAGGAGGACCACGTCTCGATGGGCTGGGCGGCGGCCAAGAAGCTGCGTACGGTGCTGGAGAACCTGACCAGCCTGCTGGCGGTGGAACTGATCGCCGGGGTACGCGGGTTGCAGTTGCGGGCCCCGCTCACCCCGTCCCCGGCCGGCCGGGCGGCGGTGGCGGCGCTGCGCGAGGCCGTCGGCGAGCCGGGACCGGACATCTTTCTCGCCCCGGCGATGGAGGCGGCCCGGGCGGTGGTCGCCGGCCCCGAACTGCGGGCCGCGATCGAGTCGGAGGTCGGACCCCTGGGGTAGAACCTCCGGCATGGGTTACGAGACGAGGTTCACCGGCCAGGTTCACATCGCACCACCACTCAACGCGGCCGAGGTCCGCTACCTGACCCGGTTCGCCGAGGACCGGCACATGCATCGGACCACCGGGCCGTACGTCGTCGACGGCGGTGGTCATGACGCACCGGACGTACTCGGCGGCGGCAGCGAGCCGCCACCGGAGCAGCCGGGCCTCTGGTGCCAGTGGGTGCCGTCCGAGGACGGCTCCGCCCTCGGTTGGGACGAGGAGGAGAAGTTCTACGAGGCCGAGCGCTGGATGGCGTACCTGATCGACACCTTCCTCCGGCCGGGCGCCGCGCTCGCCGGTGAACTCGCCGCCCCGGTCCCCGGCCGGGTCTATCCGGACGAGTTCGCCGAGTTCACCTTCGACCACGTGGTCGACGGGGTGATCGACGCCGAGGGCGAGGAGCCGGACGACCTGTGGCGGCTGGAGGTGCGGGAGAACGTCGTCTACGTCGTCAGGCACGCGGTGCAGCCGGAGTTCGACGAGGTCGACCCGGCGGACCCCGGCGAGTGGGGCGACGCCCAGTGGGCGGAGTTCCGGGCCAGGGTCCGGCACAACGTCGCGTACGTGCTGCGGAACGGCGAGCCGGTCGAGGTCGACCCGGCGGAGGGGCTCAGCTTCGACCCGGTCGCCGGGCCCGACGAGGGCTGACCCCCGAGGTGTCCGGCCCGGAGCGCCCGCCCGCCGGAAAGCTGGCGATCTGGGCTGGGTGCCCCGGCCCCGCCCACGGTCGTGCCGGGGCGGAGAGCAGCCGCCACGTCCCGCAGTGGCACCACTGGTAACTCAGCACCCCGGCACTGGTCCGGTGGCGGGACCGGGTCTGCCAGTGGTGCCCGTTCTCGTCGGTCATGGTCCGAGCCTGCTGTAATGGCATTGTGCATCTCAACCCTTACGGACAGGACGCCGTACGACTCGTCGCCGACCTGGCCAACGACCGGCCCCGCTCTCTGCCCGACCTGGTACGCCGGTGCGCCGACGCCGGATTGGTGCTCGACATGCCGGTCGACGAGCAGGACCTGACCGTGGCACTGGACCTCGTCGACAGGTGGACCGAGATAGTCGACGCCACCGATCCGGCGCAGCGGGCAGCCCTTGTCAACCGGCTGCTCGCGGCGGCGTCCGCGTACCCCCGACTCACCGACCACGGCGGCACCGGCTGGCACCTGCACTACCGGGACGAGGGCGTACCGCTCGGCACGGTGTTGCGGGCACTGGTCAGCGTCGGTACCGCCCTGCACCTCGCCGGGCGCGGCATGAACCGGCTCGGCCGCTGTGCCGCCGACGGCTGCCGGACCATCTACGTCGACACCTCGCGGGGCGGCCGACAGCGCTACTGCTCCCCCCGCTGCGCCAACCGGGACGCCGTCCGCCGGCACCGCAGCCGGTAGGTCGTGCTGATCGGGGGAACCGTCTGTCTCGACCCTGTCTGTCAGAGGAACGACGAGAGCAGCCAGCACAGTCCGACATTGAGTGCGACCACCGCGAGCAGAAACCGCCAGTCGGACCTCGGGAACAAGCCCTCCGCCGCGTCGGTGCCGGCGGCGTCCGCTGCCTCGACCCGTAGCGCGCCGGAGGCGGTGGCGTCGGCTGGAGCCTCGTACTCGACGACAGTCTCGATGCCGTCGAGTACGGTCACGGTCGCGGTGACCCCGCCGATCACGGCACCGTCCGGTAGCACAGCCGACACCGCCAACCGGTGCTCTCCCGGCGCCACCGGAAAGCGGTGGGTGGACCAGTAGAGGACGTCGAGGTCGGTGCCGTCGACCGACAGCTTCGGCCGGCTCTGTTCGTAGACCGAAGCCGGCGCATCCGGGTACCGGAACCGGATCAGCAGCGAACCGGTCCCCGGGGCCATCGTGGCCAACGGCTCGTACGGCGAGTCGGCGGGTGACGGTTCAGGCGGCGGCGACTGCGGGGACCGCTCGCCCCTGGGTGACCGTCTGCCGAAGCAACGCTCGGCAAGGGTCGGGCCGAACAGACCGATCAACAGGGCGGTGCCGCCGACAAACGCGGTGATCGCCAGCACCGCCAGCGACAGCAGTACGGCGATCCACGAGAGAAGGCCGAGGAGCAGGTTGCGGCCTTCCCGGGTGAACGAGCAGTCGTCCGGCTCCGTCCGGGAGCAGTAGCCAACCAGGGCGGGGGGCCGGTCCCGGTCGTCGGGTGTGACGACCGACGGGCCGACGACCGACGACACGGTACGCCCGTCCGGCAGGGTGACCGTGATCTCGCAGTTCCACCAGTAGCCGAAGCCAGCAGCGCTGACCGGACCGACCCGGTCGCACGCGCCCACCTGGACGGTGCCGGTCACCCGCTCGCCGGAAACACGGGGAGGCTCCCCGGCGTACAGGTTTCGTACGCCGAGGAGCATCCCGCAGACGATCAGACCGACGACGTAGACGGCGATCGCGATGAGAAGCGCCTGCCCGCGGTTACGCACTGGACCGACGTTACGCCAGGAGTCCTCCGAGGCCCCCGTTGAGCGAGTTCCACGGGTTGAACTGACCGAGCTTCCCGAAGTCGTCGTAGTTCCCGGGAATGAAGCCGCCGAGCGTACCGCCCACGACCATCGTGTGCGGATCCGACGTGAGCACTCGCCTGGTGAGCCGGCCACCCTTATTGGTTGGAGCGAGCTTGTTCGTAATGTTGTACAGCTCTTTACGAATCTTGAAGGAACTCTTCAGTTTGGACGGAGTGAACCCGTCCTTGACTTCCATGGCCATGTTCTTGATGGACGGCAGGACCTTTCCTCGGCCGGCCTTCTGCCAACCTCCGCTGACGAGGCGCGACGCCCCGAGTTTGCCTGCCGTCTTGCCGACGGCCGCCTTCACGATTCCGCCTACCACGTTGGTGGCCCCGGCACCGAAGGCGCCCATGACGGCTCCGACGCCCGTGTTCAGCAAGACCTTTCCGAGGCTGTCGCCCTTGAGATAGGAGGACAGGCCCGAGCCGACCGCACCCGCGGCGGCGCCGCAGGCCAGCGCCGCTGTTCCGAGCGTCGCTGCCGTGCAGGTCAGGCCGACGGCGACGCCGGCGATGACCCCGACGAGGTCCGGGTTCTTCTTCGCCCAGCGGACGCTGGCGTCCCAGCCGCCCTTGGCCTTGCAGAGAAGGTTGCACTTCTTCTTCTTCGGCGGCGAGCCCTTGTCGTCGCCACCGCCGCCACCGCTCCTCACCGGCGGGCGGGGCGGAGCCTTCCATCCGTTGGCGGCGTTGTTGGTGGCGTTCTTGGTGGCGGTCGGCGACTTGTCGATGTTCTTCGGGCCGCAGTTGTACTTCGCACACGGCGTCTGGCTGTCGTACGCGTTCGTGCCGCCAGGATCGGACCGGTTCACCGGATCGTCGCCCGCGTACGTGTATCCGCCGATCTGGTTCGGGTCGTCCGTGTTCAACAGCGGGTCGACGCTGACGAACCGCCCCGCCGCCGGGTCGTAATGCCGGGCACCGAGCACGGTCAGCCCGGTCACGGAGTCGGTCGGCTTGCCGAGGAAGCCCCGGCTGTTCGGCCAACTGGTCGGTGCCGTCCCGCGCGGCGCGCCGTACGGGGTGAGCGCCCGCCACTTCGGGTTGGTGCCGTTGTTGTCCAGGGTCAGCGTGGCGGTACCCAGCCGGTCGTGGATCAGGTAGCTGTACGCCCCGGCGGTCGTGCCGCTGCGGACGCAGGTGGTGCCGTCCGGGCCGCTGTAGTAGCGCCGGCCGCTGACAGCGCCGCTGACCGTGTCCAGGGTCAGCTCCTGGCCGGGCAGGTGGAGGACGCTGTTCTTCTCCTTCAGGTTGCGTTGCAGCAGCAGCTGACCGTCGGCGTCGTAGACGTAGCTGGCCTCGGTGTTCGAACCGTTGCGGACCCGGATCAGCCGGTTGTCGGTGTTCCAGTCGAAGGTCTGGGCACCGCGCTCCGGAGTGGTCCGGCTGGTGGTGTTGCCCAGGGCGTCGTACTGGAAGCTCCGGGTGGCGGTGCCGGCCGGTCCGGTGATCTGCTCGGAGCGGACGGTGTGCGGCTGGGTGCCGCCGGCCGCCGGATAGTTGTAGGTCGTGGTGGTGTCACCACTGCCGCCCGGCAGCCCGTGCTGGACCTCCTTGGTCCGGTCACCGACGTCGTTGTACGTCCAGGTCGTCCAGTACGGGTTGATCCCGCCGACGGTGGCGTTGCTGCCGCCGCCGGCAAGGTTGACCGCACAGGCGTCGGTCGCGGTCCACGCGGTGGTGAGCCGGCCGAGCAGGTCGTAGCGGAAGCACTGGGTCTCCCGCTGTGCCCCGGAGTTGCGGGCGTCGGTGACCTTGGTGATCTTGCCGGAGGCGTTGTGCGTGTAGACCACGTCGTTCATCCGCGAGTTGCCGGTGCCGTTGCGGTCGACGTACGTGTTGGCCAGGCGCTTGCTGTGCTCGTCGTAGATGTAGGTCGTCCAGGCGGTGTTGGTGGTGCCGAAGCCGAACTTGCTCTGCGACACCTGCCCGAACGCGTTGTACCTGGTCGAGTCGACGTAGTTGCCGAGCGAACTGCCGACTCCCGAGGGCAGGTCCATCGCGGTGTAGGTGTGGTTCACCGTCTCCGCCGGCAGGCCACCGCCGGCCGGGAAGAGCGACTTCTTCAGCAGCCCGTTGGTCAGGGTGTACTCCCGACCGAAGCTGTAGGTGCCGGCGAGGGCGCCGTTGGTCGGGTCGGCCGGGATGGTGACGTTGACCCCGACCTCGTCACCCCAGACGTTGTAGCCGGCCGGCGCGGTGACGTACGCCTTTCCGTTGTCGTAGCTGGTCGAGCTGGCCAGCTCGCCGATGCCGTTGGTGATGGTCGTCGAGTCGTAGGTCCAGGTCGCCCTGGGCGGGGCCGCCGCGCTGGTGCCGTCGTACTGGCCGGTCCGCCGGTCCAGTACGTCGTAGGTGGTGGTGACGGTCCGGCCGAGCGGGTCCTTCGCCGAGGTGACGTTGCCGTTCCCGTCGTAGCCCAGCTCGGTGGTGCCGGCATCCGGGTCCGTCTTGCGGATCGCCCGGCCCCGCACGTCGAAGACGGTGGTCCAGGTGTTGCCGTCGTCGTCGGTGATCCGGTCCTGGTTGCCCCGGCGGTCGTGCCGGTAGCTGATCTTCACCGGGTTGCCGCCGCTGACCACCGAGCCGCTGACCGAGGGCACTGCCCGGTAGCTCAACCGCTCGACGATCCGGCCGCGGCCGTCCGTCACCTCGGTCGTCGGGGTGCCGCCGTCCGGCGGGATCGTGGTGATCCGGTCACCGCCGTAGACCGACCGGGTCTGCCACTTCGTCTGGCCCTTGGACTTCGCCACGATGAGCGTCTTGCGGCCCACCCCGTCGTAGCTGATCAGATCCTGGTTGGGGATCTGCTGGTCCTTGCCGACCATGTTCAGCATGGTGGTGTTCGGCGTGCTGGAGCTGTCGTGGTACTCGTTGTTCGCCATCCGCAGCCAGCCACGCGAGTCGTAGAACGAGTCGGTGACCAGCCGACCGCCGACCGGGCTCGAACTCTGCGTCTGCCGCGGCCGGGCCATCGCGTCGAAGAACTCCACCTCGACCTGGTAGGACCCGTCGTCGTTGAGCAGCGAGGTGGTGACCGTCGACGGAACCGAGTTCGAGACGGAGTACGCGTACTTCTCGTGCGCGCCCTCGCTGAGGCTGCGACCGGGCAGCCACACCCCGATCAGCCGGCCCAACGCGTCGTACCGCTGGGTCGTCTTCCGCTGGTTCTCGTCGATCTCCTCGATTTCCAGGCCACGGGTCGGTTCGAGGACGGTCCGGGTGATGTGGCCCTTGGGGTTGGTGGCCATGATTCCCGTGGTCAGACCGTTGGTCATCGTGTACTCGGTCTTGGTCTGGTTGCCGTTGGCGTCGAACGACTCCACCGGCCGGCCGTAGGCGTCGTTCCTCGTCCGGGCGCCGACGACGTAGCCGCCCTCGGTGTAGTACTGGACGACGTTGACGGTTCCGGTGGTCGGTGCCGGCTGCGGCCAACTGGTGCTGTAGGTCGGGGTGTCGAAGAACGCCCGGGTGCTGGAGACGACGTCCGCGGGGCGGCTCACCGTGGCCGGCGCGGTCTGCCCGTTGATTCCGGATCCGCCGCAGGGCAGTGCGAGCGTCTCGGTCTGGGCGACCTTGTCGACGATGTGCGCGGTCGCGTTCGTCGGGGCGTAGGTGGTCAACGCGCAGGTGGCCTGGCTCGGCTGGCTGACGTCCCCGTAGTCGTACGTCACCGTCGGCAGGCCCGTCGAGGTGTTGTACGTGGTGTCGATCCGGGTGGTCCGCCAGGTGGTGGGGCTGGTCGAGGTGATCGCCGTGGTGGTCTTCGTCGACGCGACCCGCACCATCTGCGCCGTCAGGTCACCAACCGACCGCTTCCGGGTCGCGGTGGCCGGACTCACCCAGTGGTCGGTGACCGTGCTGTCGTGCACGGCGCCACCGTCACCGTCGTACCGGATCACCTGCCGGACCGAACCGGCCAGGTGCCTGTTGTCCGGCACCTCCACCGTCGCGCCCGGCACGGTGACAGCTGTGGAGAGCTTCACCTTCGCACTGCGGCGGGCGTTGTTCGGCAGCCGGTCGCCGTCCATGCCCCGGTAGTAGATCTCCTCGGTGAGTGTCTTCTGGTCGACGCCGGCACCGACCCGGGTCTGCACCCGGCCGAAGCCCCGCCACTGCCCGTAGGTGCGGTGCTTGTCCTTGACCACCTCGCTGTCGTCGTACGCCCAGGCGCCGCCGTCGAGGTAGTCGTACTTGGTGTAGACCGGTGTACCACCGCCGGTGGTGTCCTGGTCGGTGACCTCGGCGACCACGTACTTGTGGAACCAGTCGAGCTTCGGGTTGTCCTCGCCCTCCTTGGTCCAGTAGACCGGGTAGCAGAGGTTGGTGTTGCTCTCCGGCGCCAGCTTGACCGGCGCGGCGCACTCGGTGCGGTAGCCGATCCCGACCACCTCGCCGGTCTCGGTGGTGATCGTCGAGATCCGGTTGTGGTTCATCGGCGGGGCACCGTCGAGCCCGTCGGCCCGGTTCGGCAGCTTGGTCGGCTCGAAGGTGACCGGGGGCAGCGCGATCGCGTTGGCGCCGGTGCCGCCGGTGTGCTGGATCGACGAGAGCCAGAGGGCGGGGGTGGTGGCGTCGCCCGGCGCCGGGAAGGCGTGGGTGAGCGTGTGGTTGTCCACAGTGGTGTGGCTGGTGCCGTTGTTGACCTGGGTGGCGATGCCGGTGAGGCGCAGCCGGCTCCAGAAGGTGACCGAGTGCATGTAGCAGTCACCTGTGGACTTGCAGTTCAGGTCGTACGGGGTGTCCGGCCACTTGCTCTTGTTCTTGTCGATGTTGGCCGGGTCGCAGACCGTCGCCGACTCCACGCACCGCTCGGAGTAGCTGAAGTCGACCCGGGCCGGAGCCCGCCCGGCGTACGGGTTCGGGTCGCGCAGGCCGTACTCGATGTAGTCGAGGTAGCCGCCCCGGGTGTACTTGACCGGGGTGAAGCTCTTGTTCGGCCCGTAGTAGCCCGTCTCGGTGCCGTAGTAGTACGCGATGGCGTTCTTGTCCGGGTCGACGACGTAGTCGAGGTTCCACTTCCAGGCCATCTCGCAGTGCGAGTTGGCGAAGCCGGTCGACTTGTAGCAGGGGTCGCCGGAGCGGGGGTGGTAGACCCGCTGCGTCCACGCCGAGTTCGTGACGGGCTTCGTACCGCTGTGCCCGGGCAGCTTGTTCTTCCCGAAGAAGTACTGCGTGCCGTCCTGGGTGGTGATCTTCCAGTGCTCGCCGTTGTGGCTGCCGTTGTCGGCACCGGGCAGCAGCTCGACCCGGGCGCCGTTGTCGCTGGAGAGCCGCCACTTGGTAGGTACCGCCGGGTCGTAGACCAGGTCACCGGAGCCGGCGCCGAAGGAGACGCTGACGATCGGACCGGCCCAGCACGAGTCGTTGACCTTCGGCGCCGCCGAGTCGTCGGAGCATGTCCGGTAGGTCCGTTCCACCGCTCCCGGTGAATAGTCCCATCCGTCGCCGATCGCCGAGGACTGGTTGTTGGTGGAGACCTGCTGCCCGTCGACCGACTGGGACGAGTAGCCCAACTCCACCGACGGCTCCAAGCCACCCGGCACCGGCGGCACGTCGACCGGATAGCTGTAACCGAAGTCACCCGAGCTGCCGCCGGCCGTCCAGGAGCCGGACGGCTTGAGCGGGGTAGCGCTGTAGTCGCCGGTGTCCCCGGACGCTCCGGCGGTCACCGCGAAGACGGCGGTCGAGGCGGTCGGCGAGGTCCGGTCGGCACGCTCACCGGCGGGCAGCTCCAGCGTCGCGCTGAGCTGGCCGTCCTCCCAGCGGGTGGCGAGCGGGGTCCGGGTCCGGCAGGCCGCTTCGGCCGGGGTGGTCGCCGCGCAGGCCGGCAACGAGACCAACCGGAGCCGGCGGGCAAAGTCTCCGCCGTACGCCCCGGTGATGCTCGACGGGTCGACCCAGACCCGCACCTGGCCGGCCTTGCCGGTGCTTCCGTCCGGGGTCGCCTGGAGCAGCAGGCCGTCGACGCCGGCACGCTGGGCGGTCGCCCGGTCGGCCAGGGTCATCCGGAGCGCCGCCGGGCCGTCCGGGGTCGCCTTCGCGACGCGTACCGGCAACTTGCCGGCGGCCACCGCGGCGGCCGGGCCGGAGGATCGGCCGGCGATCGCGGGAGGCGCGTCCAGCTGCACCGTCGCGGTGCCGCCGGCCGGCCAATCGACCTTCGGCGCCGTCCAGCGCTCGCCGAAGTTCGGCGTGCGCTTCGGCGCCGGAGGCATCGGGGTGCCCCGGACGCTGGACCAGCGCTGCTCGGCCGGCGGGGCGGCCTCGGCGGGGTCCGGCGGCAGTGCAGCCAGGCCCAGCGTGCCCAGCATCACCAGGCCGACGCCGGAGCCGAGGTAACGCCGGAGGAACTGGCTCGGGCGTCTGGCGGCCGGAAAGGCACCCTCTCCGGCCCTGGTCCGTCGATAGTGGATGGTTGACAAGAGTCGATCGATTGGGCGCTGGGCTGCTTTCGTCATCCTGACGACCCCCGTGGTCTGCGATGCGGTGGCCGGACTCTACCGCCCGGGAATCCAAATGCATAACTCTCGACTTTTCGCCGGCGGAGCCATATTGTGCGCCCCGCAGGGTCCACATCGTCCTGTCACATGTTCTGCCCTATTCGGACAGACGGCCGTAATCGCTTTATGTCGGCACGCAACGGGGGATCGAATGGCTCATCATGCCTTCAGACGACGACTTCTTCGACCGGGGACCGTAGCGGCGCTTGGCCTGCTGCTGGCGGCCTCAGGAACAGTGGCGCTCCCACCAGCCGCCGCGCAGGCGGAGCCGGCACCGGCCCGTCCGAACCGGATCGACCGACTCAGCGAGACGGACCGCGCCGTCGCCGAGGCGAGGCTGACTGGTCAGTCAGTCGAGGTGAGTTCGGCGACCACGACCACATCCCGCACCGTCGCCAATGCGGACGGTACGTTCACAATGGACGTCAGCCCGCGACCCACCCGGGTCAAGCGGGACGGCGGGTGGGTGGCACTCGACCCGACCCTGCGCCGAAACCCGGACGGCAGCTACAGCCCGACCGCCGCCCCCTACAATCTGGTGCTCTCGGGCGGCGGTACCGACCCGTTCGCGCTGATTACCAACGGCGACAGCAAACTGGGCCTACGGTTCCCGTCCCGACTTCCCTCGCCGACGGTGTCCGGCGCGACCGCGACCTACCCGGCGGTGCTGCCCGGGGTCGACCTGGTGGTCACCGCCAACGAACAGGGCGGCTTCGCGCACGCCCTGGTAATCAAGGACGCGACCGCCGCCGCCAACCCGGCGGTGAAGAACCTCACTCTTCCGCTGGTCACCAGCAACGCGACGGTACGCACCATGCCGGACGGCGGCCTGGCCGCCGAGGACCGGCACGGCCGTACCGTGTTCAGCGCTCCGGCGCCGGAGATCTGGGACTCCAGCGTCCCGACCGGGGAGCAGGCGACCGCGACCGGCAACCCGCAGCGCTCCTCCCCCACCGAGGCCAGCCCGGCGGCGAAGCGTGCCCTGGTCACCGCCCGGGTCAGCAGTGACACCCTCACCCTGACGCCGGACCCGGCCCTGCTCGCCGACCCGAACGTGCGCTACCCGCTCTACCTGGACCCGGCGTGGAACGCCAACTCGACCGCACCGACCCGCAACGCCTGGACGTACGTCGACAGCGCCCGCAAGGACAACTCGTACTGGAACAACTCGGGACGGGCCCGGTCCGGCTACAACGGCTGGGAGTCGCCGTACTACATCGGCCGGTCGTACTTCCAGTTCCCGATGTCGAGCGCGCTCTGGGACGCCAACATCATCAGCGCCACGCTGCAGACCAAGTCGGTCTGGTCGGCCAACAACAGCAACGACTACACCTTCAAGATCTTCCGGGTGGGTGTGATCAACAGCTCGACCAGCTGGAACAAGCAGCCCACCCGCTACGAGCAGATCGACGCCCAGAAGCTCGCCGGCAACTGGCGTAGCGACGGCAGCGAGAACGCGAAGCAGCACGACTTCAACGTGCTCGCGCTGATCCGCAGCGCCGCCGCCGGCAAGTGGTCCACCGCCACCCTCGGCCTGATCAACAACCACGAGGGCGACAAGTACGCCTGGCGTAAGTTCCAGAACAACCCGAGCATCTCCATCACCTTCAACTCGATCCCGCGTACCCCGGACCGCTACGCCACCAGCCCCTCGGTGGCGTGCAACAGCAACCCGGTCGGGCAGATCGGCAACACCTCGGTGACCTTCTCGGCGAACCTCTCCGACCCGGACGGCACCCAGACGCAGCTCGAAGGCCAGTTCAACGTGGTCAACGAGACCACCGGCGCCACGATCGCCTCGCCCAAGGTGACGGTGAGCAACAACAAGGTCGCCTCGGTCACCCTGCCCGCCAGCCAGTTCACAAACGGGCACCGGTACGCCTGGAACGTCAAGGCGTACGACGGCAGGGACACCAGCCCGGCGACGCCGACCTGCCGGTTCGTCTTCAACAGCGCGCAGCCGGCGCCACCGGCGGTGACCTCCACGACGTACCCGGACGGGACCACCGGGGCACCGGTCGGCACCCCCGGCAACTTCGTCTTCACCCCGCCCGCCGGCAGTGACGCACCGATCAGCTACGTCTACAGCCTGAACACCGCACCGCCGGCGACCGTGCCGCAGTCCTACGGCGCGTTCCGGGGCGGCACCCTGCTGCCCGCCCAACCGGCCAACGCGCCCACCAGCGTCTCCATCACCCCGCGCCGGTTCGGCCCGAACATCCTCTACGTCTACGCCATCAACAGCGCCGGCAACCCCGGCCCGGTCAGCAGCTACCGGTTCAGCACGGACGCACCGACCACCCCCGCCCCGGCCGGTGACTTCACCGGGGACGGCCGCCCCGACCACATCGCGATCGGCACCGTCTACCGGCCCGGCGCTTGGCTGTACGCCGCCATGGACGGCACCGGGAAGCTCGCGGCCGCGGCTCAGGTCGGTCTGGGCGGTCCGGGCGGCGCCGGCAGCACCGGCGCACTCACCGACTGGACCGGCGCGAAGTCCAGCCCGCTGGACCTCAACGGCGACGGCGCACAGGACCTGCTGGTGCGACTGCCGCGCAGTGACGCCGACGGCAACGTGCACGTGCTGCCCGGTGCCGGCGACGGCAGCGCCTTCGACCCGGTCGACCGGATCCGGATCCAGCTGCCCCGAGTCGACGGCGAGGCCGGCAACCAGACGGTCGACCAGATCGTCGCCTCGCCCTGGCCCAGCATCACCGGCTCGCCGCTGCCGGACCTGTACGTGATCGTCGGGGACGTGCTCTACCTCTACCCGCCGGGCTTCCCGCCCGGGGCGTACGACGCGCCGATCCTGCTCAGCACGGGCTGGACCGGCCGGACCATCACCGCCGCCGCCGTCGGGGCCGACCCGGCGCTCTTCGCCCGGACCAACAGCACCGGCCGGCTGGAGCTGCTCACCGGAAGCACCGCCAACGGCACCCCGGCCGGGGTTACCGGCGGCCCGGTCACCGTCTACGCCACCAGCGGCTTCGACTCCACGTCGACCCCGGCGATCGACGGTACCGACGTCAACCGCGACGGCCGGCCGGACCTCTGGGCCAACCGGGGTAACAGCTCCATCGACGGTCGGCTGAACACCGGCAGCAACACCCTGGCAGCGGCGGTGGCCAACCCGACCGGCGGCACGGGGCTGATCCGCTCGGCGGCGGCCGGCAACTACTGCCTGGACAACAAGAGCGGCGGCACGGCCGACCGCAACATCATCTGGGCGTACGCCTGCAACGCCGGACCACCCGCGCAGGTCTGGCAGATCGTCGACGACGGCAGCATCCGGATCGCCGGCAAGTGCCTGGACGTGACCGGCAACGGCACCGCCAACAAGACCCTGGTGCAGCTCTACACCTGCGCCGGCACCACTGGACAGCGTTGGCAGCCCGGCCCGAACGGATCGCTGGTGAACCCGTCCTCCGGCCGCTGCCTGGACGCGCCGACGCCGCTCGGCAACGGTGCCCAGATGTACATCCACGACTGCAACGGCGGACTGAACCAGAACTGGCGGCTGGACGAGAGCGGGATCGGCCTGATCCGGTCGGCGTTCGCCGGCAAGTGCATGGACAACAACCGGGGCGTCCTGGCGAATGCCAACAAGATTCAGATCTGGGACTGCAACAGCGGCTCGTCGCAGATCTGGGCGGTACTCGGTGACGGCCGGGTCCGGGTCGGCGGGACCTTCTGCCTCGACGTCGCCAGCTACGCCACCGCCAACAACTCGCCGGTGCACCTGTACGCCTGCCAGGCGGGAGCGGCCACCAACCAGGAATGGCGGGTCGGCCCCAACTTCAGCCTGATCAACCCGGTCTCGGGACGCTGCCTCGACGTGCCGCTGTCCAACACCACCAACGGGACGGGATTGCAGATCTACGACTGCAACGGCAGCAACGCCCAGCGCTGGATGCTTTCCTGACCACCTGACCACCTGACCACCTGACGGCATCGGCCGGGCAGGTCCGGGGCGTGCACCCGGGCCAGCCCGGCCGATCGTCGTCCGCGCGTGGGCTCGTGCCGACCAGTGTCCTGTCTTTGAATGTTGATCGTGTAATCCGGTACTTCCAGGTATCTCTGAGCCGGCCATCCGATGTCGGTTGGGATGTCGCCGGGGAGACTGTCGAGCTGCTTCGCTTGTGCGCCCACCCTTCCGGGTTGCTCTCCCCCGGATCTCGCCCACCCTTCCGGGCTGCCCGAACCCTGGTCTCGCTCGGCCGGTCGACCCGACCTCGCGTTGGGCCGTCGGCGACCCCGGCTTCCGTGCCCCGCCTGTGCACCCAGCTCGACAGTCTCCGCACCGACCACCCCCGGCTCCACCGCCGATCACTAGTACCGCTGCGCGTACCGGGTCGGCGACTCGCCGAACATCTTCCGGAAGTCGCGCACGAAGTGCGGCTGGTCGGCGTACCCGAGGTCGGCGGCGAGCGCGGCCCAGTCGACCGGCTCACCCCGGCCGAGCCGCTCGGTCACCTCGTGCAGCCGGTAGCGCCGGATCACCCACTTCGGCCCGACGCCGACGTACTCGGCGAAGAGCCGTTGCAGCCCGCGCACGCCAAGCCCGAGGTCGGCGGCGAGCCTGTCCACCCGGTTGATTCCGGGGCTGCCGGCGATCCGCTCGACGATCTCCGCCACCTCCTCCGCCCGGGGATCGGGCTCGGGCAGCCGGCGGCGCAGGTAGTCCTCCACCGCCGGCACGTCGGGCGGATCGGGCAGCTCACCCGGAAAGACGTCTCGGGCGTCGAACGACCGGTCGGTGACGGTGCAGACCGGTGCGCCCAGGAAGGGCCGGAAACAACCCGGCCGGAACGCCACCCCGAAGACCCGGTCGGTGCCGGCCAGCACCCTGACCTGGTGGCCGCTGCTGACGCCGGTCACGATCCCCCGGCCGCCGCGCAACGTCAGCTGCACCTTCGGGTACGGCACGATCAACTGCCGGTACGGCTCGGTGTACTCCCAGGAGACGATCCAGTAGCGCTCGACGTACCGGGCGAGGTCGGCCGAGGGGGTCGCGAAGTCGTGCCGCTGGTATCTCGTCCACGCCCCGCCGAGTTCGCGTACGTCCCTCGCCACGTCCGCCAGGCTACGTCGCGTTCGTTCAAGACGGCTGTCCCACCTCGTGGTTTGCTTGCCGGCATGCCTGACACACCGTTCGTGGCCCGGGCGGCCGCACCACTGATCGAGATCATCCGTCAGATCAAGCCCGACCAGCTCGACAACCCCACCCCGTGCGCCGAGTACGACGTCCGGAAGCTGGCCAACCACCTGTTCTGCTGGGCCCCGTCGCTGGCGGGGGCCGGGCGCAAGGAGAACGTGCCGCCACCGGCCGGCGGCGAGGCTGAACTGGACGTGACCGCGGATGACTGGGCGGCCGAGCTGACGGCACGGTTGGCGGGGATCGCGGCGAGCTGGGCCGAACCGGCCGCCTGGCACGGCACCACCCAGATGGGCGGCCCGACCGAGCTGCCGGCGGCACTGGTCGGCGGGATGATCGCGAGCGAGCTGGTGGTGCACGCCTGGGACCTGGCCAGGGCGACCGGGCAGCACCCCAGCTGGGACGACGACCTGCTCGAGTACGTGCACGGCGAGGTGGTGAAGACCGCCGAGCAGGGCCGGCAGCTGGGCGTCTACGGTCCCGAGGTGGCGGTGCCGGACAACGCGCCGACCCTGGACCGGATCCTCGGCACGGTCGGCCGGGATCCCGGCTGGGGTCGCTGACCGGCCGGGCCCCGGGCCACTCGCCGGCTCCCGACCGGTCGGGAGCCGGGACGCTCCGCTACGGGCGGTTCGGTTCCGCCGGCAGCACCTTGGCGATCACCTTCGCCAACGCCCGCAACGCCTTGCCCCGATGGCTGATCGCGTCCTTCTCCGCCGGGGAGAGTTCCGCGTTGGTCCGGTCCTGCCCGTCGGCGAGGAAGATCGGGTCGTAGCCGAATCCACCATCGCCCCGTGGCGCCCGCAGCAGCCGCCCGGTCTGCCTGCCGTCGACCAGGTGCTCCTTGCCACCCGGCAGCACCAGGGCCGCCGCGCAGACGAAGGCGGCACCCCGGTGCTCGTCGGGTACGTCCGAGACCTGCGCGAGTACCAGATCCAGGTTGGCCCGGTCGTCGCCGTGCCGGCCGGACCACCGGGCACTGAACACTCCCGGCATGCCGTTCAGGGCGTCCACCGCCAGCCCCGAGTCGTCGGCGATCGTCGGCAGGTTGGTCCACTTGACGCCTTCGCGCGCCTTGAGCAGCGCGTTCTCCCCGAACGTCAACCCGGTCTCCGGAACCTCCTGGTACTGCGCGACGTCGGCCAGCCCGACGAGCTGGATCCGCTGCGGGCCGAGGGCGTGGTCGAGGATCCGCTGGAGTTCGGTCAGCTTCTTGCCGTTGCGGGTCGCCAGCAGCACCTGGGTCATTCGGCCAGCGCCTTCCGCTGGGCGTCGGTCAACTCGGCACAGCCGAGCACCCCGAGGTCGAGCAGCGCGTCGAGCTGCTCGCGGGCGAAGACGCCGGCCTCGCCGGTCCCCTGCACCTCGACGAAGTCCCCGGTGCCGGTGCATACCACGTTCATGTCCACCTCGGCCGCCACGTCCTCCAGGTAGTTCAGGTCGAGCCTCGGCTCGCCCTCCACCACACCGACGCTGATCGCCGCCACCGACCGGTGCATCACCTTCTCCGGCTTGCCGGCCAACGCCTTCCGCTCGGCCAGCCAGTTCACCGCGTCGTGCAGCGCGACGTAGGCGCCGGTGATCGCGGCGGTGCGGGTACCGCCGTCGGCCTGCAACACGTCGCAGTCCAGCACGATGGAGTTCTCGCCGAGCGCCTTCAGGTCGATGCAGGCCCGCAGGCTCCGGCCGATCAGCCGGGAGATCTCGTGGGTACGCCCGCCGATCTTGCCTCGGACGCTCTCCCGGTCCGAGCGGGTGGTGGTGGATCGGGGCAGCATCGAGTATTCCGCCGTGACCCAGCCAAGGCCGGAGCCCTTGCGCCAGCGCGGCACCCCCTCGGTGACACTCGCCGTGCAGAGCACCCGGGTGTCGCCGAACTCGACGAGGACGGATCCCTCCGGATGGACGCTCCAGCGTCGGGTCAGGGTCACCGGTCGGAGTTGGTCGGGCTGCCGCCCGTCAGGTCGCGCCATCCCCGCAGCCTATGTGCTCGCCCGATCGCCCCGCCCGAGGGTGCCCCGGCGCCCACGTTCCGGGCCGTCGCCGGGACAGGGGCGGCGGAGGTCAGTTCGCGGGCTTGTAGATCTCGGTGTTCAGGATCCAGCGCCGGTCCTCGGCCTCGCCCTCGCTCGTCGTCCACAGCGCCTGCGCCGAGACCACCTTGCCGTCCACCTTCCACTCGAGGATGCACATCTCGCGATCGCGGTCGTCGAAGGCGTCGGCCAGGCACTTCTGGACGTCCTGGAGGGTCATGTCGGTCATCTTGTTGTCGGTGACCCATTTGTGGATCTTCTCGGCCGGGTTGACCGGGCAGATCCGCTTCTCGCAGAGCAGATAGTAGGTGACGTGCAGCGTCTCGTCGGTGAACCGGGGCTCGGTCACGGTGAACCCCTCCGGCACGCCGAGACTCTCGAAGATCCGCGTGTGGTGATCCCGCTCCTGCTTCGGTTGGAGCCAGCCGAAATAGCCGAAGCAGCCGCCACAGGCCAGCACGGACCCCAGGGCGAGGACGGCCATCAGGGTGAAGAACCAGACGCCCTTCCTCGACTTCTTCGGGGCGACCGGATAGGGGTTGCCGGGTGGCATCGGCGGATGCGACGGGCCGGGCGGGCCGTAACCGCCGCCGGGACCGGCCGACGGGTAGGGCGGCCCGGGTGGCATCTGACGGGGGCCGGGTGCATACGGGTACGGGCCGGGTGCCGGGTACTGCCCCGGACCGTCCGGCGGACGGGGTGTTCCGTGGGAGGGGTGGCTCACCAGCCGAATCGTAGGCGCCGGCCACGGCTCCGGTCGCCAGAGCCCCGTGATCTTGATGTTCCGAGCGCTACAACTCGTACCGGGCGCCGGGCCGGACCACCTCGACCGGGCCGGCGAAGGCGGCCAGCGCCGCCTCGTGGGTCACCGCCTCACTGCCCCAGGCGGCGACCAGATGGGTCAGCAGCAGCTTGCCCACCTCCGCCTTGGCGGCGATCTCGCCCGCCTCCCGCCCGGTCAGGTGCAGGTCCGGTGGGTTCTCCACCCCGTCCAGGTAGCTCGCCTCACAGAGGAACAGGTCGGCGCGGTGCGCCAGCCGGAGCAGCGACTCGCAGGGCGCGGTGTCCGAGGAGTAGCAGAGGGACCTGCCACCGTGCTCCAGCCGCACCCCGTAGGTCTCCACCGGATGGTTGACCCGGTCGACGGTCACCGCGAACGGACCGATCGGAAACGTACCGGGCTGCAGGCCGTAGAAGGTGTAGACGTCGTCGAGCAGCCCCTCGTCCAGGCTGTACGCGCTGGCGAGCCGGTCCGGCGCGCCGCTCGGGGCGTAGACCGGCAGCGCCGGATAGGGGCCGTCCGGTGCGTACCGCCGCACCACGATGTACGGGACCGCGTCGAGGATGTGGTCCCCGTGCAGATGGGTCAGCAGGATCGCGTCGACAGCCTTCAGTCCCGCATATCGTTGCAGCGCCGAGAGCGAGCCCGAGCCGAAGTCGAGCAGCAACCTGAATCCGTCGGCCTCGACCAGATAGGCCGAACAGGCCGCTTCGGGGCCCGGGAAACTCCCCGCGCAGCCGAGAATGGTCAATCGCATCAGGTCGCCCCGCCATTACTGATGGTCACGGACAGCCCGCCGACCAACGCGTGAACGATCAATGCCGGAAGGTCTGTCACGGTGCGCAGCCTACGCCGCGACACCTGGGCGCAAGAAAGATCTGGGGGTAGTTGTCGCCAACGTGACAACCGGTCTGGCCGACCCGGCCCGGTAAGGGTTAGACGCCACAAACGGCCCGACCGTTACGTTCCGTCACCTTAGGCGGGCATGTCGGTATCCCGCTCGGCAAGCGCCGGAACCACTGTCGGTGACCGCCGAGTTGCTGGCACCGCTGCGCGACGGCAAGGCCGGCGGGACGTCGGGTGGTGGAACCCGGCCGCCGGCCGGAACCTCCGCTGCATCCCGAGCGCCGCACACCGGACGACCCCCGCCGGCCGGGTCGGGCCGCTGCCCGTCCCCGGCCGGAACGGGACAGCGGTCAGGCCCAGAGTTGCCCGTCCAGGGCGTCCTCGGCGTCGGCGAGAGTGCCGCCGTAGGCACCCGTCGACAGGTATTTCCAGCCGCCGTCGGCGACCAGGAACGCGACGTCGGCCCGGCGGCCGGCCTTCACCGCCTCGTGCGCCACGGCCAGCGCGGCGTGCAGGATCGCCCCGCTGGAGAAGCCGGCGAAGATGCCCTCCACCTCGACGAGCTGCCGGGTACGCAGCACCGCGTCCCGGGTACCGACCGAGAAGCGCCGGGTCAGCACCTGGGCGTCGTACAACTCCGGGACGTAGCCCTCGTCGATGTTGCGCAACCCGTAGACCAGTTCCCCGTAGCGGGGCTCGGCGGCGACGATCTCGATCTCGTCGACCTTCTCCCGCAGGTAGCGCCCGACCCCCATCAGGGTGCCGGTGGTGCCCAGCCCGGCCACGAAGTGCGTGATGGTGGGCAGGTCGTGCAGCAGCTCCGGACCGGTGGTCTCGTAGTGCGCCCGCGCGTTTCCGGCGTTGCCGTACTGGTAGAGCATCACCCAGTCCGGATGCTCGGTCGCGATCTGCTTGGCGGTCGCCACCGCCTGGTTGGAGCCGCCGGCCGCCGGCGAGAAGATGATCTCCGCGCCGTACATCCGGAGCAGTTGCACCCGTTCCGCCGAGACGTTCTCCGGCATCACGCAGACCAGCCGGTAGCCGCGCAGCTTCGCCACCATGGCCAGCGAGATGCCGGTGTTCCCGCTGGTCGGTTCGAGGATGGTGTCACCTGGCCGGAGCCGGCCGGCCCGCTCGGCCTCGCGGACCATGAACATCGCCGGCCGGTCCTTGACGCTGCCGGTCGGGTTCCGGTCCTCCAGCTTCGCCCAGAGCCGCACCGGCGGTGCCCCGGCGGGCACCGTCGGCGACAGGCGGGGCAGCCCCACCAGCGGAGTTCCGCCGCACGCGTCGAGCAGGCTCTCGTACCGCGTCATGGCGGCCGCCTCAGCGCGCGGCGGACGCGGCCGGCACCGACGCGCTGTGCCCGATGATCGCGGCTGCCGACGCGCTGTGCCCGATGATCGCCGCGGCGGCGGCGAAGCCGAACGCGCCGCCGGCCACGGCGGGCAGGATGGTGACGGTGTCCCCGTCGGAGAGCTTGGCGTCCAGCGCGCCGAGGAACCGGACGTCCTCGTCGTTGACGTAGACGTTGACGAAGCGGTGCAGCGCGCCCTGCTCGGTGACCAGCCGGCCGCGCAGGCCGGAGTACTTGCCGTCCAGGTCGGTGAGCAGGTCGTTGAGCGAGTCGCCGGCCCCCTCGACGACCTTGGCGCCGCCGGTGTAGCTGCGCAGGATGGTGGGAATGCGAACCTCGATGGCCATGACTGTTGTGCTCCTTGAAACGACGGAGTTGGGAATAGGACTACGAAACGGCTGCTGAGCTGCGGAAGTCAGCGGCCGGAACACTCGTAGTCGACCGTCGCCGGGCTCTGCCCGAACATGTACGACTGCACGGCGTTCGGGTCCACCGTGGCGTCGACGACCCGGACCGGCTCCTCGGTCACCACCCCGTCCACGATCCGGAACGAGCGGATCTCCTCGGTCTCCGGGTCACGGGTGGAGACCAGCAGATAGTGCGCCCCCGGCTCTCCGGCGAAGGAGATGTCGGTGCGGGACGGATAGGCCTCGGTCGCGGTGTGCGAGTGGTAGATGACCACCGGCTCCTCGTCGCGGTCGTCCATCTCCCGCCAGACCCGCAACTGCTCCATCGAGTCGAACTCGTAGAACGTCATGGACCGCGCGGCGTTCACCATCGGGATGTGCCGGGTCGGGGTGTCGGCGCCGGCCGGGCCGGCGACCACGCCGCACGCCTCGTCGGGGTGGTCCCGGCGGGCGTGCGCGACGATCGCCTCGACTATCGACCGGTCGATGCTCAGCACACGCCCAGCCTACCGCCTGTCGAGCCGACCCGGAGCGGTCGATCTCGGCCGGCGGGAGTGGCCGACCTCACGCGTGCCGGCCCGGCGGGCGGTGCCAGCCTGTGACAGAAAGAGGGGATCGAGATCCGGGCACCGGGCGGCACGCACGCCGGGCGGGGCGGAACCGCCCTCCTGGTCGCCGGCCGGGTACCCGAGTGAAGGAGACAGTGCGATGAACTCACGACGAATCGGAAACACCGAGGTGAGCGCCATCGGCCTGGGCGGGATGCCGATGTCGATCGAGGGACGGCCGGACGAGGAGCGCTCGATCCGTACGATCCACGCCGCGCTGGACGCCGGGGTGACCCTGATCGACACCGCCGACGCCTACCACCTGCACGCCGACGAGGTGGGACACAACGAGTCGCTCATCGCCCGGGCGCTGGCCAGCTACGGCGGGGACACCTCCGGGGTACTGGTCGCCACCAAGGGCGGGCACCTGCGCCCCGGCGACGGAAGCTGGACGGTCAACAGCTCGCCGGAGTACCTCAGGAGCGCCTGCGAGGCGTCCTGCAAGCGGCTTGGAGTGGAGGCGATCGGGCTCTACCAGCACCACCGCCCCGACCCCCGGGTCCCGTACGCCGACGCGATCGGGGCGATCCGGGATCTGGTCGACGCCGGCAAGGTACGGATGGCCGGCATCTCCAACGCCAACCCGGACCAGATCCGGCAGGCCCGGGAGATCCTCGGCGACCGGCTGGTCTCGGTGCAGAACCAGTACTCCCCGGCGTTCCGCAGCTCGGAGCCGGAGCTGGCGCTCTGCGACGAGCTGGGACTGGCCTTCCTGCCCTGGTCCCCGCTGGGCGGCATCTCCCGGGCCGGCGAGCTGGGCAGCCGGTTCGCGCCGTTCGCAGAGGTGGCCGCCGCCCGGGGCGTCAGCCCGCAGCAGGTCTGCCTGGCCTGGCTGCTGGCCCGGTCGCCCCGGGTGATCCCGATCCCCGGATCGAGCCGGCCGGAGACGATCCGGGACTCGGTGGCCGCCACCGAACTCCAGCTCGACGAGGACGAGCTGACCGCTCTCGACCGGGCCTGACCGCACCGGACCGCGCTGCGGAGCCGGGCCGGTCGGCGCGGGGAGGTGGAGCCGGACCGGTTGGCGCGGGGGAGGTCGCAGGGGGGTCCCGCCCGTCGGGCGGGGCCCCGCCCGGTCGCCTGTCAGTCGGCGAGCCTGCCGTCGATGAGCGCCCTGAGCAGCGACTCCTGGAGATAGCCCAGATAGGCGTAGATGGAGAGCTGGAAGACCCGGGTCGACGTCGGGTCGTGCAGCACCGCGTCGTCGAGCTCGTCGCCGAGGTCGGTGTCGGCGGAGATGCCCAGGCGTACCCCCATCGCCAGCCGGGCGTCGTTGAGCGCCCGCAGCCACGCCTCGGCCGCCTCGGCGTCGAGGCGTACCTCACCGCCGCTGGGCGGGGGAAGTGCCGCGAGTACCGCACCCGCCTGATCGATCTTGCCGGTCTTCAGGTCACCCTCGGTGTACTGCCGGAACTCGGCCGAGTCGCCCGGATTCTCCGGGTAGGTGTCTGGAAACAGGCGCCCGACCACCGGGTCGGAGTGGTCGAAACCTTCGGTGAGCAGTCCGACCACCTCGGAGGCGACCTTGCGGAGCACCCGGACCTCGTCGGCGGCGAACGTGGCGACGCAGTGCTCGCCCTGGCGGCGGAACGTACTCACGCGCGGTCCACCGTCGCCCACAGCCCGTACGCGTGCAGTTGGGACGCGTCGTGCTCCATCCGCTCCCGGGCGCCGCTGGAGACCACCGCCTTGCCCTTGTTGTGCACGTCGAGCATCAGCTTCTCGGCCTTCTCGTGGCTGTAGCCGAAGAGTTTCTGGAACACCCAGGTCACGTACGACATCAGGTTGACCGGGTCGTCCCAGACGATCGTCACCCATGCCCCGTCGGCGACCGGCACCTCTGCGGTGTCCGGCGCGTGGACCGGTGCAACCTGTGGAGCCGCCATGCCCCCCATCGTGCCACCGTCGGCGCCGAACCGAAGAACCGGAACGCCGCCGGCCGCCAACCGGTCCCGGTTCAGGCGAGCAGACGACCGTGCCGGACCGCCTCGGCCAGCACCTCGGTGAGCGAGGCGGCGACCGCCTCGAACCGCCGGGACACCTCGCGGCACAGCTCCACCTCGGTCTCCCGCAGCGCCCGGCCCAGCCAGGATCGGGCGTGGCTCGGATCACCCCGGCCGGGACTGCGCCAGTACTGGTAGCAGCCGCCGGAGAGGCCGACGCCGAGCGGCGGCAGGATGGCACCGCCGGTGGCGCCGGGATAGCCGGCGAGGGCGTTGACCGCGCCCAGCCCGTACACCGTCTCGACCTCGCCGCTCTCCCGGATCAGCAGTACCCGGTCGAAGTCCCGGGCGGCCCCCTCGGCGGCGAGCCCCCAGCCGACCGCGGCGGCGGCACGCAGCCGTACGCCCTCGTCCGGCACCCCGCCGAAGACCCGGGTGAGCGACTCGCCCAGCATCCTGTCGACGCCCGCGTCGCAGGCCGCCACCACCTCCAGTGACAGCGCCTCGACCTCCCGGTCCAGCAGGGCGGGCAGCCCCGGCACTCCGGTACCGCCGACCACCTCCCGCACGCAGCGCAGGTGGATGGCGGCGATCTCCAGCGCGATGTCCCGGCGGAGCTGGTACGCGAGTTCCCGGGAACGCCGCTCCAGCCGGTCGGCCCAGTCCGAGGTCCCGGCGGACGGTGCGACCGGAACCGTCCGGGTGGCACCGGGCGCGACCGGCGGGGTGAGGCTGGCCCGGCGCAGCCCCTCGGAGCTGGCCCAGTCGACCAGGGCACGGCGCAGGTAGGCGGTGTCGGCGGCGACCGGGTCGAGGTCGATCCAGTCCACTCCGGCGAGTGCGGGTACCGCCGCGATCAGCGTGGCCCGGCGGTCGGCGAGCCAGCCCTGCGCCGATCCGCCGTCACCGGTCGCCGGCTCCGCGCCGTCGACCACACCGGTGGCGAGCTGCGGCGGGGCGCCGGGAGCGGTGGGCCAGCCGGCGTCGGTGCCCGGGGTGCCGACCAGGAAGACGGCGGCCTCCTCGGCGACCTCGGCGAGCAGGTCCAGTTCGGCGGCGCCGACCGGCTGGTCGTCCGGGAGTACGTAGAGCAGCGCACCGCCCCGGCGCACCGCGTCACGGACCACCCGGACGCCTGCCACACCGAGCGTGCCGGTGTCCGGTGCGTCGACCACTGTGAAGTGCCGCAGCAGCGGGTCGGGCACGGTCAGCTCGACCCGGCGCGGCGGGCGGGCCAGGGCCGGACCGGCACCGACCGGCGCCGGCCGGTACTCCCGGGAGGAGCGCAGGCCGGGCACGTAGGCGGCCCCGCTGACGGCCGGCCCGTGGTCGACCACCAGGAAACTGCCGGCCGGTACCCGCAGCGGCGGCGCGGCGGTGCCGAGCAGTCCGGCGAGTACGGCGCGGCGGTCCTCGGCGGCGGGGCCGATCGTGATCACGGCGAGTGGTTCGTGCGGTGGGGACTCGACCAGTGCCGGTTCGTCGCCCGAGCGTGGGCGGGGCATGCGGACGCCGGGCGTACCCGGTAGCCGGGGGACGGGGAGCGCGCGGAACTCCATCGTCGTTTCCACCTCCGAGCCGACCGGAACACACCGGCCGGGCACCGCTGTCGTCGGCGCGCCTCGACCGGTGGTGCCGCCGGTCCGCCGAATATCGGAACGCTACGTGTCGATCCCCGTACGCTACGAGCATCGTCGATACTCATGGATACGCTCGAGGCTACTCAAATTCATTCAGTCACCAGACGCGCGCGGATGGCATCCGGTCTATATGCTGCCCCGATGGGGCGGTGGAGCTTCGTTGGCCGTACGGATGAACTCAACCGGTTGGTGAGTGCCGCCACCAGCCCGGGCGGCCGAGGCATCTTCTTCAGCGGCATCGCCGGAGTCGGCAAGAGCCGCCTGCTCAGCGAGGCTCTGGAGGAACTGCCCGGACACGGCTGCGCCGTCTGGTCGGCCTCGGCCAACATCGCCACCGCCGGCATCCCGTTCGGCGGGCTCGCCCAGGTGCTGCCGGCCGACCAGCCCGCCGGCCTCTCCCCGGCCGGCATAATGCGGTGGGCCGTCGAGGCGCTGCACCAGCAGGCGGCGGGGCGGCGGATCGTGATCGGCATCGACGACGCACACCTGCTCGACCCCTCCTCGGCCGCCCTGGTCTATCTGATCGCCCGCTCCGAGAACGCGACGGTGCTCGGCACGCTGCGCAGTGGCGAGCCGGTGCCGCTGCCGATCCGCGCTCTCTGGACCGACGACCTGGTCGACCACGCCGAGCTGGCGCCGCTGGACGCGGGCGACAGTCTTGAGCTGCTCACCGCGATGCTCGGCGACCCGGTGGACGGACCGTCGGCGGACCGGCTCTACCGGCTCTCCGCCGGCAACGCCCTGATGCTCCGGGAGCTGATCATCGCGGCACACGCCAGCGACGAGCTGACCCGCACCTACGGCGTCTGGCGGTGGACCGGCCGCAGCCAGCTCCCGCCCAGCCTCGACGAGCTGATCGACGCCCGGATCGGCCAGCTCGACCCGGGGGTACGCGCGGTGGTCGAACTGGTCGCGATGGGCGAGCCGATCGGGCTGGCCCTGCTGCACCGGGCGACCGACAGCTCCAGCGTGGAGACCGCCGAGGAGCGCGGACTGATCCGGGTCGACGTGCACGACCGCCGCTCGAACGTCCGGCTCGCCCACCCGCTCTACGGCGAGGTGGTCCGGCGGCGCTGCCCGGTCACCCGGGCCCGGCGGCTCAACGCCCGGCTCGCCGAGCTGGTCGAACGGGTCGGCACCCGACGCCGCGACGACCTGCTCCGGGTGGCGGTCTGGCGGCTCGACTCCGGCACCGCGCAGGATCCCGCGCTGCTGCTGCGGGCCGGTGGGCAGGCGTTCAGCCAGTTCGACGTGCCGCTCGCCGCCAGGCTGGCCCGGGCCGCTCTGGAGGCCGGTGGTGGCTATGAGGCCGCCGAACTGCTCGCCACCATCCTGATGTTCGGCGACCAGGCCGAGGAGGCGATCGGGGTACTCGACTCGGTCGCCGACCAGATCTCCTCCGACGAGCGGCGCAGCCGCTGGCTGACCGTACGCGGGATGGTGTCGTACTGGGGACTCAACCGCGAGTCCACGGTGGCCGAGATCGCGGCGGACGCCCAGCGGCTGACCGACCCGGCCGACCGGGCCCGGGTGGTGGCCTTCGAGGCGATCATGCGGCTGCACCGGCTGGAGTGTGCCGAGGCGCTGCGGCTGAGCCGCTCCGTACTGGACCGACCGGCCGCCTCGGTGGCCGCCCGCGGCCTGGCCCGGTGCACGATCGCGCACCTACAGGCCGCCCGGGGCGAGTTGACGCTCAGCGGCCGGGCCGTCGACGGGGTGGCCGCCGAGGCCGCGCAGTGGCGGGCCGAGATGCCCTACCTGCAACTCGCGCTGGAGCTGGCCCGGGGCACCCGGCTGGCCCTCGCCGGTGACCTGGCCGGGATCGACGCGATCGTCGCCGCCGAGTTCGCCGACCTGGCCGACGCGGGCGACTTCCGGCTCGGCTCCGGCTACCTTTCCATCCTGCGTGCCCAGGCGGCCCGGCTGCGCGGCCAGACCGGCGAGGCACTGCGGACCAGCCTCGGCGCCTGTGCCGTCCTCGCCACCAGCCGGGTCTTCGCCGGGCTGGCCCACGCCGAGCGGGCCCAGGCGGCGGCGATGCGCGGCGACGTCGACTCCGCGGTCGAGGCGATGGCCGAGTCGGACCGGTCGCAGACCTCCGGGATGGCAGTGCTCTATCCCTGGCTCGAACAGGCCCGGGCCACCGTGCGGGCCGGCGGCGGGGATCTCGCCGGTGCGGTCGGCACGCTCCGCGAGCTGGTCAACCGACTCCAGGCGGACGGTTTCGCCGGGCACGAGGTGTTGGCTCTGCACGATCTGGTGCGCTTCGGCCGGGCCGACATCGAGGTCGGCGAGCCGACGGTCACCGGCCGGCGGCGGACCGTGGCGCAGCGGCTGACCGAGCTGAGCGAGGCGGTCGACGGCCCGCTGCCGTCGCTGATGGCCCGACACGCCCGGGCCGAGTACGGCCACTCCGGCGACCAGCTGCTCGCCGTCGCGGAGGACTTCGCCGAACTCGACCTCAACGTCTTCGCGGCCGAGGCGACCAGTCGGGCGGTCACCCGGCTGCGGGCGGCCCGGTCGAACCGGTCGCACGAGGCGAACCTGCGGCTCGCCGGGCTGCTCCGGCGCTGCGACGTGCTGCGTACGCCCGCGCTGTCGGTACGCCAACCGGCGCTCACCGACCGGGAGCGGCAGATCGCCCGGCTGGCCGCCCGGGGCCTGGCCAGCCGGAACATCGCCGAGCAGCTCTACATCTCCACCCGGACCGTGGAGAACCACCTCCAGCGGGTCTACAACAAGCTCGGTGTGGCCGGTCGCGGCGAACTCTGGCCCGCGCTGAAGGCGATCCCGGAGCAGGAGTCCGACCCCGACCGCTGACATGCAAGGAAGGGCCCCCTCCTATCGTTTTCTGTTGTAGCGGGGGCCCTTCCTTGCCGACAGGCGGCGAGACGACACGCTTAGGCTGGCGTGGTGCACAGTTCCCGCCCCACCCTGCTCACCGACCACTACGAGCTGACCATGGTCAGCGCCGCCCTCCGGGACGGCACCGCCGACCGGCACTGCGTCTTCGAGGTCTTCACCCGCCGGCTGCCGACCGGCCGCCGCTACGGGGTGGTCGCCGGCACCGCCCGCCTGGTCGAACTGCTGGCGGACTTCCGGTTCGACGAGGCGGAGATCACCTTTCTCCGCGACACCGGTGTGGTCGACGAGCCGACCGCGCAGTGGCTGTCGAGTTACCGGTTCAGTGGTGACATCGACGGCTACGCCGAGGGGGAACTCTACTTTCCCGGCTCGCCGATCCTGACCGTCTCGGGGACCTTCGCCGAGTGCGTACTGCTGGAGACGTTGACGCTGTCGGTGCTCAACCACGACTCGGCGATCGCGGCGGCGGCGGCCCGGATGGTGACCGCGGCCCGCGGCCGTACCCTGATCGAGATGGGCTCCCGGCGGGCCCACGAGGAGGCGGCGGTGGCCGCGGCCCGGGCCAGCTACCTGGCCGGGTTCGGCTACACCTCCAACCTGGCCGCCGGGCAGCGCTACCGGATACCGACCGCCGGGACCGCCGCGCACGCCTTCACGCTGCTGCACGACGACGAGCCGACCGCGTTCGCCTCACAGGTCGCGGCGCAGGGCAAGAGCACCACCCTGCTGGTCGACACCTACGACATCGCCCAGGGCATCCGGAACGCGATCGCGGTCGCCGGCCCCGACCTGCGGGCGGTGCGGATCGACTCCGGTGACCTCGCGGTGCTGGCCCAGCACTCGCGGGAACTCCTCGACTCGCTCGGCGCCACCGAGACGAAGATCATCGTCTCCGGCGACCTGGACGAGTACGCCATCGCCGCGCTCGCCGCCGAGCCCGTCGACATGTACGGCGCCGGCACCGCAGTGGTGACCGGCTCCGGCGCGCCCACCGCCGGGCTGGTCTACAAACTGGTCGAGGTGGAGGGCCGCTCGGTGGTCAAGCGCTCCGAGCACAAGGCGACCGTCGGCGGGCGCAAGGTGGCCGTCCGGCGGCACAAGCCGAGCGGTACGGCGACCGAGGAGGTAATCGTCTCGCAGGGCGTACCGGAACCGCGGCAGGGCGACCGGGCGTTGCAGCGGCGGTACGTCACCGGCGGCGAACCGCAGCCGTTGCCGAGCCTGTCCGAGTCGCGGGAGCACCTGCGGCAGTGCCTGATCTCCATCCCCTGGGAGGGACTGAAGCTCTCGGTGGGCGACCCGACCATCCCGGTCACCGTCATCCCCGCCGACCAGCCGGAAGGGTAGCCATGAGCCGATCACTGATCATCGTCGACGTGCAGAACGACTTCTGCGAGGGCGGGTCCCTCGCCGTGACCGGCGGCGCCTCGGTGGCCGCCGGTATCTCCCGGCTGCTCGCCGCCGAACCGGACCGCTGGAAGCACGTGGTGGCGACCAAGGACTACCACGTGGATCCGGGCGGGCACTTCGCCGAGGTCCCCGACTACGCCAACTCCTGGCCCCGGCACTGCGTCGCCGGCACCGAAGGCGCCCAGTTCCATCCGGAGCTGGCCACCGACCGGGTCGAGGCGGTGTTCCACAAGGGTGAGTTCGCGGCGGCGTACTCCGGGTTCGAGGGGACTACCGACGGGGCGCAAGGCCTGGCCGACTGGCTCCGGCAGCGCTCGGTCGACCGCGTCGAAGTGGTGGGGATCGCCACCGACCACTGTGTCCGGGCCACCGCCCTGGACGCCGCCCGGGAGGGCTTCGCCACCACCGTACTGCTCGACCTGACCGCCGGGGTCGAGGCGGGGACCACCGACGCGGCGCTGGCGATGCTCCGGGAGGCCGGTGTGACCCTGCGCGGCTCGCCGCTGGTCGGGTGAGGTGGAAATCAGCGGCGTTTGTCGCACCGGCTGGGCAGGATGGCCGGGGAGGTAAACACCCTGATGAAACTCGCCCCTTACCGGGACGTCCTGGCGCTGCCCGGGGTCCGGCCCCTGATGCTGCTCTCCCTGCTGGCCAGGATCCCGAAGACCATGACCCTGCTGGCGCTCACCCTCTATGTGGTGGAGCACCTCGACCACGGGTACGCGGCAGCCGGGCTGGCCGGTGCGGCGATGACTGTCGGCTCCTCGCTCGGCGCGCCGGTGCTGGGCCGGCTGATCGACCGTCGAGGACTCCGCCCGGTACTCCTGCTGACCACCTTCGCCGAGGCCGCGTTCTGGTTCGGCTCGCCGCTGATGCCGTACCCGGTGCTGTTGGGCGGGGCACTGCTGGGCGGCCTGCTGACCCTGCCGGTCTTCTCGGTGGTCCGGCAGTCGATCGCCGCGCTGGTGCCGGAGGAGCGGCGCCGGCCGGCGTACGCGCTGGACTCGATGGTGATGGAGCTGTCGTTCATGGTCGGGCCGGCCGTGGCGGTACTGCTGGCGACGACCGTCTCGCCCCAGGCCGCCCTGCTGGTGGTCGGCGCCGGCATCTTCCTCTCCGGCCTGGCGCTGGTCTGGCTCGATCCGCCGGTTCGCGAGGACCGCGGGTCGGCCCGGTCCGGCCCGACCCCGCCCCGTCGGGAGTGGCTGACCGTCCGGCTGGTCGGGCTGCTGGCCATCAGCACCGCCGCCACCCTGATCCTCGCCGGCACCGACGTCGCGGTGGTGGCGGTACTGCGCGCCGCCGACCAGGTGCACTGGACCGGCCTGGTACTCGGCGTCTGGGCCGTCTTCTCCCTGGTCGGCGGCTTCGTGTACGGCATGGTGACCCGGCCGGTCCCGCCGCTGGCGATCGTCATGCTGCTCGGGATCTGCACCATCCCGATCGGGCTCGGCGGCGCCCAGTGGTGGATGCTGGGCCTCGCCCTGCTGCCGGCCGGGCTGCTCTGCGCACCGGCGCTCGCCGCCACCTCCAACGCGGTGAGTCAGCTCGCCCCGTCCGGGATTCGCGGTGAGGTGATGGGCTTGCAGAATTCGGCGATCACGGTCGGGCTGGCCCTCGGCGCACCGCTGGCCGGTGCGGTCATCGACGCCTCGGCGCCGGCCTGGGGGTTCGCCGCCACCGGGCTGGTCGGCACGCTGCTCGGACTGATCTTCCTCCCGGCCGAGCTGAGCCGCCGACGCGCGGCCGGCACCCCGACCGGCCCGACCGCGCCGGACGGGGAGCCGGTGCCGGCAGCCGCGCTGCGGACCCCCGCCGAGCCCTGAGCCACCGGCCGGCTCCCCACCGACGGCGCACCCGCCGAGGTGCGGGAGCCCGGGTGCGCAGACGCCTGCGGCCGGTACCCGGAGGATCTCCTCCTGGTACCGGCCGCAGGAACGAACCGGGTGGACTACCGCTTGTCGATGTTGCTGGCGGTGTCCTCGTTGTAGCTGGCGCCGTGGTCGGATTCGCTGGTCAGCGGCTTGGCGCCACCCTCGGGCGGACCGGCCAGTGACTGCCCACCGGCGGCCAGCTCCGGGTACTTCGCGTCGAAGGCCGGCCGCTCGGAGCGGATCCGGGGCATCCGGTCGAAGTTGCGCAGCGGCGGCGGCGAGCTGGTGGCCCACTCCAGGGAGTTGCCGTGACCCCACGGGTCGGCGACCTCCACCACCGGACCGGCCTTGTACGACTTCCAGACGTTGTAGAGGAACGGCAGGGTCGAGATGCCGGTGATGAACGAACCGATCGTGGAGATCATGTTCAGCGTGGTGAAGCCGTCGATCACCTGGTAGTCGGCGTACCGCCGGGGCATGCCCTCGTTGCCGAGCCAGTGCTGCACCAGGAACGTGGTGTGGAAGCCGATGAAGGTCAGCCAGAAGTGCACCTTGCCGAGGCGCTCGTCCAGCATCCGGCCGAACATCTTCGGGAACCAGAAGTAGATGCCGGCGTAGACGGCGAAGACGATGGTGCCGAAGAGCACGTAGTGGAAGTGCGCCACCACGAAGTACGAGTCGGAGACGTGGAAGTCGAGCGGCGGGCTGGCCAGCAGTACGCCGGTGAGGCCACCGAAGAGGAAGGTGACCAGGAAGCCGATCGACCAGAGCATCGGGGTCTCGAAGCTGATCTGGCCCCGCCACATCGTGCCGATCCAGTTGAAGAACTTCATGCCGGTCGGCACCGCGATCAGGAAGCTCAGGAACGAGAAGAACGGCAGCAGCACCTGGCCGGTGGCGAACATGTGGTGCGCCCAGACGCTCATCGAGAGCGCCGCGATCGCGATGGTGGCGCCGACCAGGCCCTTGTAGCCGAAGATCGGCTTGCGGGAGAAGACCGGGATGACCTCGCTGATGATGCCGAAGAACGGCAGCGCGACGATGTAGACCTCGGGGTGCCCGAAGAACCAGAAGAGGTGCTGCCAGAGCATCGGGCCGCCGGTGGCGGCGTCGAAGACGTGCGCGCCGAGGATCCGGTCTGCGGCGAGCGCGAAGAGGGCCGCCGCGAGCAGCGGGAAGACCATGATCACCAGAAGGCTGGTGACCAGGATGTTCCAGGTGAAGATCGGCATCCGGAACATCGTCATGCCGGGCGCCCGCAGCGTCAGGATCGTGGTGATCATGTTGACGCCACCGAGGATCGTGCCCAGGCCGGAGATGGCCAGACCCATGATCCACATGTTCGCGCCGACCCCGGGCGAGTGCTCGACGTTGCTCAGCGGGGTGTACGCGAACCAGCCGAAGTCGGCGGCACCGCCGGGGGTCAGGAAGCCGCCCATCGCCAGCGTCCCGCCGAACAGGTAGAGCCAGTACGCGAAGCTGTTCAGCCGGGGGAACGACACGTCCGGCGCGCCGATCTGGATCGGCACCACGAAGTTCGCGAACGCGAAGACGATAGGCGTCGCGAAGAAGAGCAGCATGATCGTGCCGTGCATGGTGAAGAGCTGGTTGTACTGCTCCGGCGACAGGAACTGGAGTCCCGGCCGGGCCAGCTCGGCGCGCATCAGCAGCGCCATCAGGCCACCGATCATGAAGAACGCGAACGCGGTGACCATATACATGATCCCGATCTGCTTCGCGTCCGTCGTACGCAGCAGCCGCGTGAGTGCCGAGCCCTTGACCGGCTGGCGGACCGGCCATGGCCGGGTCACGATCGGCTTGGGTGCGACGGTGGTCACGAGTGGCCTCCGGTTCTCGTTAGTCCCACTCGGCACGCGCTGTTGATCTGCGAGCCGTACCTCGCAGGCAGAATAGTCCCCGCCAGCGGCGGCTCCCTCGTCGGGTACGCCCCGACCCGCCGACACCGTCCCACCAGGCTGCCCGAGACCGCCGGGCGGGACGGCGGAACCCACCGTCGGGTGGCTCGGCGCACCGGTTCCGGCAGTCCAACCCGGGAACACGGAGTCAACGCACCGTTACACGGCGTCAACGAGAAGCCGGTAGTGCTCCTGGAAGATCCGGTTGCCGCGTACCCGTAACAGCGGATCGCGCAGCGGCGGCGGCACGTTCCGGGTCCGGTCCCGGTCGCGGGTCCGGTCCAGCACCCACCTGATCCGGGGCCGGCGCCGGTTCTCGTAGCCGTGCAGCGCCTCGGGCACACTGGCCGACTCCGACAGCGAACGGGCCAGCACCAGCGCGTCCTCGCAGGCCATCGCGACGCCCTGGGCCAGGGTCGGTGCCGTGGCGTGCGCGGCGTCGCCGACCAGCACCACCCGGCCCCGGGACCACGCCCCCAACTCCACCTCGTCGGTGAGGTCCACCCGCACCTGGTCCATCGCGTCCAGGATCGCCGGCACCGGGCCGCCGTAGCCGCCGAAGAGTTCCCGTACCCGGGCCAGCGGATCGGCCGGCAGCGCGCTGCCGACCTCGTCGGCGTAACAGTGCAGCCGGCCGCCGCCGATCGGCACGGCCACGAACCCGGCCCGCTCGCCCAGCAGCCCGGTCCACTCGGTGAGCGGCGGCCCGCCGCTGACGACGCTCCGGTAGCCGATGTGGCCGGTCGGCCGGGCCGGACCGCCGAGTGCGGCAAGCGCGCGGACCGTCGAGCGCCGTCCGTCGGCACCGACCACCAGGTCGTACTCCGAACGGCTGCCGTCGCCGAAGGTGACGGTGACGGCCTCCGGGTGCGGTTGCAGGGCCCGCACCTCGGTGTCGTAGCTCACCTCACCACCGGCCCCGCTGCACAGCACCCGGTGCAGGTCGGACCGGGGCAGCGCCCGGGTCTCGCCCACGCCCGACCAGAGTTTGTCGAGGTCGACCTCGCAGAGTTCGCGGCCGTCGGCATCCAGGAACCGCTGGCTGCGGATGACCTGGCCGAGCGGTCGCACCGGGTCGTCCAACCCCATCTCCCGCAGCGCCCGCTCGGCGTTGCCGGGCAGGTAGAGACCCGTGTCGGGGCCGGACGCCCCGGGCGACGACCGCTCGATCACCTCCGGCCGGAAGCCCGCGAGCCGGAGGGTACGCGCGACCGCCAGGCCGGCGATCCCCGCGCCGACGACGAGAACGCGCAGGTGGGATGCGGCCATCTGGTGACGCCTCCGGAGGGATCGGCACGCGTTGAAGGCAAGACACTACTCCGCGCTATCACCCCAGCGGAAGATCCGATCGGACCTGCCCAGGTCACGGCCCGGTCACCTGCTCATGGCCCGGTCACCTGCTCAGCGCTGTACCCGGGCTCCCGCCCCCCGGACGAGCGCCTCGACCTCCTTCAGGCTCGCCATCGAGGTGTCGCCAGGGGTGGTCATCGCCAGCGCGCCGTGCGCCGCGCCGTACTCCACCGCACTGGCGAGGTCGCCGCCGGTCAGCAGCCGGTAGATCAGCCCGGAGGCGAAACTGTCGCCGCCGCCGACCCGGTCGAGGATCTCCAGGTTCGCCCGGTGGGTCGCCTGCACGAATCCACTGCCGGCGGACCAGGCGATCGCACCCCAGTCGTTGACTGTCGCGCTGCGTACGGTGCGCAGCGTGGTCGCCACCACCTGGAAGTTGTCGTACTCCTTGGTGACCGCCTCGATCATCCGCTGGAAGTTCGCCACCTCCAGTTCGGCCAGGGACTCGTCGGTGTCGGGCACCTCGAAGCCGAGCGAGGCGGTGAAGTCCTCCTCGTTGCCGATCATCACGTCGACGTACCGGGCCAGCCGCCGGTTGACCTCCTGCGCCCGGGACTGGCCGCCGACCGCCTTCCAGAGACTGGGCCGGTAGTTCAGGTCGTACGAGATCACGGTGCCGTTGCGGCGGGCGGCGGTCATCGCGGCCTCGATGGTCTCCGGGGTGCCCTCGGAGAGCGCCGCGTAGATCCCTCCGGTGTGCAGCCAGCGCACGCCAAGGGTGCCGAAGAGGTGGTCCCAGTCGACGTCGTCCGGGCGGAGCTGGCTGGCCGCGGTGTGGCCCCGGTCCGAGGTGCCGACGGCACCGCGCACCCCGAAGCCCCGCTCGGTGAAGTTGAGCCCGTTGCGGACGCTGCGGCCGATGCCGTCGTAGGGCACCCACTTGACGAAGGAGGTGTCCACCCCGCCGGTGAGGATCAGGTCCTCCAGCAGCCGTCCCACCTCGTTGTCGGCGAACGCGCTGACCAGCGCGGTACGCAGTCCGAAGCAGCGGCGCAGCCCGCGCGCGACGTTGTACTCGCCGCCGCCCTCGAAGGCCCGGAACGTCCGCGCGGTGCGTACCCGGCCCTCACCCGGGTCGAGCCGGAGCATCACCTCGCCGAGCGAGACCAGGTCGAAGCGGCAGTCCTCGGCGGGACGGAGCGTCAGCATGGGCGGACCTTTCGGGCGGGCCGGACGGTGCGGGGTCGGCGGTCGGATGGGGTGGGACGGCTGGCCGCGACGGCGGCGAGAGTCAGCCGGCAGAACGGCTGGCCGCGCCGACGGTCACGCGGCTGGCCGCGCCGACGGTGGTCAGGCGGCGGGGCGGCTGGCCTCGACGGCGGCGGCGGTCAGCCTGGTGACCTCGTCCCAGCGCCCCTCGGCGAGCAGGGTGGGGGCGACCATCCAGGTGCCGCCGACCGCGAGCACGGCGGGCAGCGCCAGATAGTCGGCGAGGTTGCCGGTGTTGACCCCGCCGGTCGGGACGAACCGGACCGACCGGAACGGGGCGGCCAGCGCCTTGACCGTGCCGACCCCGCCGAGCTGCTCGGCCGGGAAGAACTTCACCGTGTCCAGCCCGGCCTCCAGGGCCATCTGGATCTCGGTGGCGGTGGCGGCACCCGGGAAGACCGGCAGGCCGCGCTCCTGGCAGTGCCGGACCACCGACGGCGAGAAGCCGGGGCTGACCACGAACCGGGCACCCGCGTCGACGGCCTGGTCGACCTGGGCCGGCGTGAGCACGGTGCCGGCGCCCACCAGCAGGTCGGGGCGCTCGGCCATCAACCGGATGGACTCGGCGGCGGCCGACGTCCGGAAGGTCACCTCGATGGCCCGCAAACCGCCCTCGGTGAGCGCGGCGGCCAGCGCCGGCGCCGAGGCCGCGTCCTCCAGGACCACTACCGGCAGGATCCGGGTCGCGGCGATAGCCTCGGTTACTCCGGCAATCTGTTCATCATCTTGAACGCTGGTCACGTATGCGACCCTACTGGGCTCCCGGGGACTGTCAAGCCGGCTAGAGTGGCCGGCATGACGACGGCTACGACCAGCGGCGCCGAGTTGGGGGCGGTCGACGCGTTCCAGCCGGTGAAGTCGGCCGGCCGGACCCTCGACGTGCTGGAGGCGCTGGCCGACTCCCCGCAGCGCCGCTCCCTGGTCGAGCTGGCCCGGGCACTGGGCATCCCGAAGAGCAGCCTGCACGGCCTGCTGCGCACGATGATCCAGCGCGGCTGGGTGGAGGCGGACGCCACCGGCACCCGGTTCGGGCTCGGCGTACGCGCGCTACAGGTCGGTGCCGCCTACCTGGAGGCGGACGACGCCACCGGCCTGCTGGCCGGGGTCCTCGACAACCTGGCCGGCCAGTTCGGCGAGACCGTGCACCTCGGCCGGCTGGACGGCGCGCACGTCGTCTACCTGGCCAAGCGCGAGTCGGTGCACCGCCTGCGGCTCTACAGCGCGATCGGCCGGCACCTGCCGGCACACGCGACCGCCCTCGGCAAGGTGCTGCTCGCGCAGCGCGCCGACGAGGCGGTGGACCGGCTGCTGAGCTGGCCGTTGCCGGCGCTCACCCGGCACACCATCACCGATCCGGAACTGCTGCACGCGGAGCTGGCCTCGGTGCGGGACCGGGGCTACGCGGTGGACCGCGAGGAGAACACCGAGGGCATCGTCTGCTTCGCGATGGCGGTGCCGCTGCACTCCCCGGCGGTGGACGCGATCAGCCTCTCCATCCCGGCGACCAGGCTGGACGCGCAGAGCGAGGAACGGATCGTCGCCGCGCTGCACAGTGCGGTCGGCCAGGTGCGGGCGGCCCGCAGCCTGCTGGCCGGCACCTAGACCCCGCCAGGCTGCTGGCCGGCGGGCCGCGTGGCGGCGCCGTCGGACCCTTTTCCGGTACGGCGCCCGCCGGCTCCCTGTCCCCGGTACGCCGTTCAGCCCGACGGCGCAACCGCCATAACCGGCTGATCGGCATGAACAACCCTGGCGCGGGCCCGCCCAGTTGCTTTCCTATTTCAAGCATGTAAATGTGTCTCTAGCTGCCATGGGAGCGCTCCCCCGCACCACCCGCCGCACGCCCGGTACCACGCGGCACCGCACCACTCCACGGACACCCCACCCCCAAGGAGCATCATGAGACGTTCCGTCCCCGTCTTCGCGGCTGTCGCCGGCCTGTTGGCCAGCGCCGCCATCGCCGTACTCAGCTCCGCCGGCCCGGCTCAAGCCGACGTGCAGATCTGCGAGCAGTACGGCTCGACCACCATCCAGGGCAGGTACGTGGTCCAGAACAACCGTTGGGGCACCACCGCCCAACAGTGCATCAACGTCACCGACAACGGGTTCTCCATCACCCGGCAGGACGGCCAGGGCAGCACCAGCGGCGCGCCGGTGTCGTACCCGTCGGTCTTCCTCGGTTGCCACTACACCAACTGCTCCCCCGGCACCAACCTGCCGATGCAGGTGAGCCAGATCAGCAGCGCGAACAGCAGCATCAGCTACAACTACGTCAGCGGCGCCACCTACAACGCCTCATACGACATCTGGCTGGACCCGACGCCCAAGCGGGACGGTGTCAACCAGATGGAGATCATGATCTGGTTCAACCGGCAGGGCTCGATCCAGCCGATCGGCTCCTCGGTCGGCAACGCCACCGTCGGCGGGCGCAACTGGGAGGTGTGGCGCGGCAGCAACGGTTCCAACAACGTCATCTCGTACGTCGCGTCGTCCCCGATCAGCAGCTGGAACTTCAGCGTGCTGGACTTCATCAACGACACCCGCAACCGGGGCGCGATCACCAACTCGTGGTACCTGACCAGCATCCAGGCCGGCTTCGAGCCGTGGATCGGCGGCACCGGCCTCGCGGTGAACTCCTTCTCCGCCTCGGTGAACGGCGGCGGCAACCCGCAGCCGACCAACCCGCCGACGAGCCAGCCGACCAACCCGCCGACCAACCCGCCGGGCGGCAGCTCCTGCCGGGTCGCCTACACGGCGAACAGCTGGAACAACGGGTACACCGCGTCGGTCACCATCACCAACACCGGTTCCAGCGCGATCAACAACTGGGCACTGACCTACAACCTGCCCTCGGGGCAGCAGGTCGGCAATGCCTGGAACGCCACCGTGACGCAGAGCGGATCGGCGGTAACCGCCCGCAACATCAGTTGGAACGCCAACATCCCGCCGGGCGGTACGGCCTCCTTCGGCTACCAGGGATCGTTCAGTGGCACGTACTCCTCGCCCACCTCGTTCAGCCTGAACGGCTCCGCCTGCACCCGGGCCTGAGCAGCCCTGACGCACTCCCATCCGGCTCCGGCCGGGCCGGTACAGCTCCGACAGGTGCTCCCGCCACCCGCGACAGGGGTGGCGGGAGCACCCGTCCGGTAACCGGAGCGGCTCAGCGGGTGGCGAGCCCGGGACCGAGGTCGAGGCGCTGCCCGGGAAGCTGCGGATGCACGGTACGGGCGTCGGCGAAGACCACCCGGCTCAGGTCGTGCCCGCCGGGATCGCCGGCCAGCACTCCGGGTACCGCCGACAGCATCGCCGACCCGGCCGGTGGCACCGTCGGCAGCGCACCCGGCTGTCCCGGCGGCAACACCGGCGCCAGGGCGCGGAACGCCGCGCGTACCCGGTCGGCGCGGTAGTCGGCCGGATCGTCGGTGGCCCGCAGCAGCACGCCGCCGTGCCGCAGTGGCCGTACCTCGACGAAGGCGCCACTCGCCCGCAGCCGCTCCGTCCCGCCCAGCGCGGCCACCAGCTCCGGTGGGCAGACCGTCACCCACTCGTAGCCGCGCAGGTGCGTACGGCTCTGCTCGGCCGAGGACTCCGCGGAACGGCCCAGCGCCGCGTCCAGCATCGTCGCCGGGGAGAGCAGGCCGGCGTTCACCACGATCTCGCCGTACGCCGGATCGGTCGCGTCACCGACCAGCCGGGCCAACTCGACCAGGGCCGGCAGCACCAGCGGCAGCGCACCGGAGCGCCCCTCGAAGCCGATCGAGATCTGCAACCGGACGTGCCGCCGCCCGGCGAACCGGGCCAGGAAGACGTCCAGTTCGGAGGCGATCGCGGTCGGCGCGACATCGAACCACCGGGCCGAGAGCTGGGCACAGTCGGCGGTCAACCCGTCCACCCAGCGCTCCGGCCGGCGCCGCCGCCCGCGCCCGGTGGCACCCTGCTCGAACGCGGTGAGCGATGTCGCCGGAGCGGCGGCGCCGGCCGGCTGGACGAACGGCAGCAGCAACCGGCACACCTCGTCGTGCCACCAGCGGGCCAGCGTGCCCAACCAGCCCGGATCCTCGGCCCGGTCGAGATAGAGCAGCCAGGTGACGAAGTCCGGCTCCGGCCCGTTCTCCTCCGGGCCGGGGTGACCGAGGCCGCCGCCGAGCAGTTGGTCGTACATCCCGCCCCTTCCCCTCGCACCGCCACGGCCGGGTCGACGGCCCCGTGGACCGGACGGCGCGGTACGCGCGGTGCCCCGGCGGTTGCCGGTCAGGGTAGCCGCTCGGCGGAACGCCGGCAGATCGGCCAGCGGTTTACGGCGGGCGCGACGAGTCGTCAGATCGACGGGCACGACGGCCCAGCGGTCCCGGCGGGCGCGGTGGCCCAGCGGTCCCGGCGGGCGCGGTGGCTCAGCGGCCCATCGCGTCGAGCTGGCGCAGCTCGTTGTCGCTCAGCGCGAAGCCGAAGAGGTCGAAGTTCTCCCTGATCCGGGACGGTGTGCCCGACTTCGGGATCACCACGACGCCGTGGTCGATGTGCCAGCGCAGCACCACCTGCCCCGGCGTGACACCGTGCGACCGGGCGATCTCCCCGAGTACCGGGTCGTCCAGGTCGGTCGTCTTCAACGGGCTGTACCCCTCCAGCACCACGCCCCGCTCCCGGTGCTCGTCGAGCAGGCGCGAGTCGTACAGCGCCGGACCCCAGCGGATCTGGTTCACCGCCGGCGCCTCCCCGGTCGCCTCAATCAGCATGTCGAGCTGGGCGGTGCTGTAGTTGCTCACCCCGACCGTGCGGGCCAGTCCCTCGTCCCGGACGGCCAGCAGCTCCCGCCAGCTCGCGACGCTGGCCCGGTCCTGCGGGGGCGGCCAGTGGATCAGCCACAGGTCGACGTACCCGGTGTCGAGGGCGGCGAGGCTGGCCGCGATCGTCTCCCGCTCCCGACCCGCCCGCTCCGGCGGGAGCTTGGTGGTGACGAAGATGTCCTCCCGGGCCACTCCGCTGTCCCGGATCGCCCGGCCCACCTCGTCCTCGTTGCCGTACATGGTGGCGGTGTCGAGGTGCCGGTAGCCGACGTCAAGCGCCTCCCGGACCGCGTCGTACGCCCCGCGACCGTGCAACTGCCAGGTGCCGAAGCCGAGCAGCGGCATCCGGGTCTCGTTCGGCAGCAGGACGGTGGGCTGGTCGATCGCAGACGTCATGGCGCCTTTCTACCCGGGTACACCGTGCGCATGCATCCCGGCGGCCGCTGCCGGATCGGCGGAGAATGGCCGCATGGGCGACCGGCTGGACGAGTACCGCCGCAGGCGTGACCGGGCGCGCACCCCGGAACCGGTGCCGGAACCGGAGCCGGAGCCGACCGCCGGGCGGCCCGGTGACCGGTTCGTCATCCAGCAGCACCACGCCCGGGCCCTGCACTGGGACCTGCGGTTGGAGCGCGACGGGACCCTCGCCTCGTGGGCCGTGCCACGCGGGCTGCCGCGCGAGCCCGGGCGCAGCCACCTCGCGGTGCACACCGAGGACCACCCGCTGGAGTACCTCGACTTCTCCGGCGAGATCCCGGCCGGCGAGTACGGCGGCGGCCGGATGACCGTCTTCGACCGGGGCGACTACAGCTGCGAGAAGTGGCGCGACGACGAGGTGCTGGTGACGCTGCGCGGCGGCCGGGTCTCCGGACGTTACGTGCTGTTCCGGGCGGGCCGGGGCGACACCGGGCGCGGCGAACGGGACTGGATGGTCCGCCGGCTCGATCCGGCGCCGCCGGGCTGGCAGTCGATGCCGGAGCGGGTCCGCCCGATGCTCGCCGCGCCCGCGTCGAAGCTGCCCGCCGACGACCCGGTCTGGGGTTACGAGATGCGCTGGGACGGGCTGCGGGCCATCGGGTACGTCTCCGGCGGCCGGCTCCGGCTGCGCTCCGGTGCTGACGACGACCTCACCTCGGCGTACCCGCGGTTGCGCGAGCTGGCCGAGCGGATGGCTCCCACCGAGGCGGTGCTCGACGGCGAACTGGTCGACTTCGACAGCTCCGGCCGGGTACGCCGGGCCGCACCCCGCCCCGCCGGCAGGCGGAACCCGGCCGGGGACGGCAGCCAGTACCTGATCTTCGATCTGCTCTGGTTGGAGGGGACGAGCAGCCTCGACCTGCCGTACGCCCAGCGCCGGGAACTCCTCGACGGCCTGGCGCTGTCCGGACCGCACTGGCAGACGCCGCCGTACTTCCCCGGCGGTGGCCGGTACGCGCTCGACGCCAGCCGCGAGCAGGGGCTGGCCGGAGTGCTGGCCAAACGGCTCGACGCCGGTTACCTGCCGGGGCGGCGCAGCCGGCAGTGGCTCGCCGTCGACAACTGAACCCGGAGCCGTTACCACCCGGCTCGGCGGCCCGGCAGGGGATCATGGGAGAACCGAGTACCGGAGGCCGCCGTGTATCTGACCCACCTGCACTGCCCGCGCTGCGACGCCGAGCACCCGGCGGACCGCCCGCAGAACCTCTGCTCGTGCGGCTCGCCGCTGCTGGCCCGCTACGACCTCGCCGAGGTGCGCAGGGCGGTGGACCCGGCCGTGCTGGCGAGGCGTCCGGCCGATCTGTGGCGCTACCGGGAACTGCTGCCGGTCGCCGAGGACCGGCACGTCACCACCTTCGGCGAGGGCTGGACACCGCTGCTGCCGGCGGCCCGCTACGGCGAGTCGATCGGCGTACCGGAGCTGCTGGTCAAGGACGAAGGGCTGGTGCCGACCGGTTCGTTCAAGGCCCGCGGCGCGGCGGTCGGGGTGTCCCGGGCGCGTGAGCTGGGCATCCGGCACGTGGCGATGCCGACGAACGGAAACGCCGGTGCGGCCTGGGCCACCTATGCCGCCCGGGCCGGACTGCGGGCCACCATCGCCATGCCGCTCGGCGCCCCCACCATCACCCGCCGGGAGTGCCTGGCCGCCGGCGCGGACCTGCACCTGGTCGACGGCCTGATCAGCGACGCCGGCCGGTACCTCGGAAAGCTGCTCGCCGAGGGGACCAACCTGCCGGACGGGGAGGTCTTCGACGTGGGCACCCTCAGGGAGCCGTACCGGCTGGAGGGCAAGAAGACCATGGGGTACGAGATCGTCGAGCAGCTCGGCTGGCAGGTGCCGGACGTCATCGTCTATCCGACCGGCGGCGGGGTGGGGCTGATCGGCATCCACAAGGCACTGCACGAGATGCGGGAACTCGGCTGGATCGGCGAGACCCTGCCCCGGCTGGTGGCCGTGCAGTCCACCGGCTGCGCCCCGATCGTGCGCGCCTTCGGTGCCGGTGCACGCCGGGCCGAGCCGTGGGCCGACGCCTGGACCGTCGCCTTCGGCATCAACGTGCCGGCCCCGCTCGGCGACGAACTCATCCTCGACGCGCTGCGGGACACCGCCGGTACGGCGGTAGCCGTCGACGACGAGGCGATCCTCGCCGACCTGCACGACTTCGGTGCCCGGGAAGGGCTGCTGCTCTGCCCGGAAGGAGCCGCCTGCCTGACCGCCGTACGGCAACTGCGGGCCGGCGGCTGGCTCCGCTCCGACGAACGGGTGGTGGTGCTGAACACCGGTGCCGGGCTGAAATATCCGGAGACCGTGGACGTGGACAGCCTGCCGGTGGCGGGTTGACGCCGACGGTGCACCGAATACCCGGAACGACAGATATCCGGAACGACAGCGGTGGGGTGGACCGAAAGTTGACAACGACGGCGTACCGGCACTAGGCGTTGAGTGGTTATGTCTCACGCCGCGAAGCAGATCCGGGTCGCCGGGTCGAGCGAACCTGTTGACGTACCGGCGCACCTCGGCGAGGCCGACGCGGAGATCTGGCGGGGCGCGGCCGAGGTCCTGGCCGCCAACTGGACCGGCACCCACACGGTGCCGTCCCGGACCCTCTACCCGCACCAGTGGAGCTGGGACGCCGGCTTCATCGGCGTCGGGCTGGCCCACGTCGCACCCGAGCGGGCCTGGCGCGACCTGCGCAGCCTCTTCACCGCGCAGTGGCCGGACGGGCGGGTGCCGCACATCGTCTTCGACCCCGGGGTCACGGAACGCGACTACTTCCCCGGCCCGACCTTCTGGAACGGCGCCCCGGCCGGCCCCAACGGCGACAAGGCACACGGCACCCCGGCCACCCCGAACGGCGACAGGACACACGGCGCCCCGAACGGCGACGGGGCACACGGCGACGGGGCACACGGCGACGGGGCACACGGCGACGGGGCACACGGCGACGGGGCACACGGCGACGGGGCACACGGCGACGGGGTTGCGGGCAACGGCGCCGGGCCGGCCAGGCTGACCAGCGGGATCGTGCAGCCGCCGGTGCACGCGCTCGGCGCCTGGCGGATCTACCAGTGCGCGCCGGACGAGCGAGCCGTCACCGAACTGCGCTGGCTCTATCCCCGGCTCGTCGCCCAGCAGGACTACCTGGCCACCGCCCGGGACGTCGGCGGCGCCGGACTCGCCGCCATCGTGCACCCGTGGGAGTCCGGGCTCGACAACAGCCCGGCCTGGGACGAGGCGCTCGCCGCCGTACCGGTCGCGGTGGAGGTGCTGCGCCGGTACGCCCGGCGGGACAACCAGGTGGTCTCCTCCGACCACCGCCCCACCGACGACGACTACGCCCGCTACCTGAGCGTGGCGCTGTCGTACCGGGACGGGGGTTACCAGGACGCGGCGCTGGCGGTACGGCATCCCTTCCTGGTCGAGTGTCCGGGTTTCAACGCGCTGCGCGGCGCGGCCGAGCTGGCGCTGGCCCGGATCGCCGAGGTGGTCGGCGCCGACCCGGCACCGCACCGGGACCGGGCCGCCGAGATCACCCGGCACCTGGTGGACCGGCTCTTCGTCCCGGAGACCGGCATCTTCCACACGCTGGACGTCCGGACCGGACGGCACAGTCCGGCCCGGTGCGTCAACGGGCTCCTGCCGCTGGTGCTGCCGGAGTTGCCGGCCGGCCAGGTGGCGAGTCTGGTGGCAGAGCTGGAGTCGGCCCGGTTCGGGGTCGACCCCCTGCCGGTACCCAGCTACGACCGCTCCGCAGTCGACTTCGACCCGTACCGGTACTGGCGCGGCCCGGTCTGGTTCAACATCAACTGGCTGCTCCAGGCCGGGCTGCGTACCCACGGGCGGGACGGGTTGGCCGACACCCTGCGCCGGGCCCTGCTCGACCTGGCCCGCCGTTCCGGCTACTACGAGTACTTCCACCCGGACAGCGGTGCCGGGATCGGCTCTCCGGCGTTCAGCTGGACGGCCGCGCTCACCCTGGACCTCCTGGCGGAGCCGCTCGGGTGAGGCGCGCGTCCGGTCAGCTGGTCGGCGGCTCGTCCTTGCCGGCCTCCTCCAGCGCGTCGGCCTCCTCCTTGGTGTGGTGCACCGCCTGGTCGGCGTGCTCCGGGGGACCGTAGATGGTGTAGAGCACCAGCGGGTTCGGGCCGGTGTTGACGAAGTTGTGCTTGCGTCCGGCCGGTACGACCACCAGGTCGCCCTGGGTCACCTTGCGGGTCTGACCGCTGACCCGGGCCTCTCCGGTGCCGCTGACGAACGTGAGGATCTGGTCGATGTCCTCGTGCACCTCTTCGCCGATCTCGCCGCCCGGCGGGATCGTCATGATGACCAACTGGGTGTGCTTGCCGGTCCACAACACCCGGCGGAAGTCCGGGCTTTCCTCGGCGACGGTAGCGATAGTGAAGTGCTCCATGGCTCCTGCTTACCCAGGATGCGGGCCGTTGATTCCGGGCTTTCTGGGACTCTTGTGACGGCTGGGAGACTCTTGTGCCCGCTGGGCCGCTCCGACTCGCCCGTCCGGGTGACCCCTACCAGTTCCGCCCGTCCGTCGGGTTTGCTTCCGGGCCGGGTGGGAAACCCCACACGTAGCCGGAACGCACCCGAGAGAGGCGGACCGGTCGAGCCAGGTCCTCGCCGGCGTACCGCCGTTTGGCTGCGCGGGCGGGAGACGGCCAGAGCGCGGCGACGCCGAGACCGGCGGCGCCGCGCGCTCACGGTCGGCGCCGGTTCGACGCCCCCGGCTACCTACCCACCGCGAACTGTCGCCGGTACCGCGCCACGAGCTTTCCGCCGGTACCGCGCTACGAGCTTTCCGCCGGTACCCGATCCTGCGATCTTCCGGGTTGACCGGGGCCGGTCCCCGCGGCGCCGGGCCGCGCCGCGGGGACCGGCGGCCAGGCGGTTCCGCCTGGCCGGGGCGACGCCCGGCCGGTGGCGCGCCGGCCGGGCGTCGGTGTCCGGTTCAGGAGGAGACGTGCAGGTGGAAGGCGCGGTCGGCGGGTACGCCCGAGCTGTTCCAGGTCTGCACGAAGACCCCGGCCGCAAGGCCGGCCCGGCCGACCACGGCGATCTCGCCGGGCGGTGACGCGCCGACGCTGCCGGTCAGCCCGATGGTGGCGGTGAAGGCCGACCGGGCCACGCTCTGGATGAAGACCACCTGGTACTGGCCGGTGGCGAGCCGGGCGGACGAGACGGCGCCGAAGCCCCGGGCGAGGCTGCCGTTCGCGTTCACCACGGCGAAGTGGCCCTGGGCGGTGGCGGGCAGTCCGGCGGCGGTGGCGGGTACGGCCGCGACGCCGACCCCGTCCGTCTCGGTGCCCTCGGTCGGTGGTTGTTCGTCGGTGGCGACGGCGGGCTGCTCGTCGGTCGCGGCGTGCTTGGCCTCGCTGCTCTCGGACATGGTGGTACTCCTTGCTGGTCGGACCGTTCCCGGCCCGTCGACGAGGGATCGCGGGCGTGGGCCACGGCGAGCGATGTGGTCCCAGCCGCACGGGCGGTACCTGCCCGCAGCTGACATTACTCTCCGTCAACATATGACCACACTTAGTACTCCTGTCCGATCGAGGACAGCGATCCTGGACAGCCAGGGAGTCGGCGTAGTTTGATGGATATCAATCTCTTCTTCGGTGCCGGAGCAGTCGTACCCGCAGAAAGGCTCTCGTCATGCTCGGACGCAAGCTGCCCGCCCTGCTGCACACCGCCCTGCTCGCCCTTGCCCTGCTGGCCCTGCCGGCGCCGGCCCAGGCCGACCCGCTCACCCCGCTGCCGCCGCCCGGCCAACCGGTGGCCACCGGCATCACCCCGACCGGTGCGACCCTGACCTGGGCGCGCCCCGCCGGCCCGGTCTTCCGGTATTCGATGCTGCGGCTGGTGGACGGCGAGTGGCAGGGCTTCTCCTCGATGCCGTTCAACACCGTCACCTTCGTCGCGCTGACCCCGGACACCGAATACACCGTGGCGGTCCGGGCGGCCGCGCTCGTCGGTTCCGGTTACACCATCAGTCCGCTCTCCGAGCCGCTCACCTTCCACACCCCGCCGGCCTAGCTGCCACCGGACGGCAACCGCATCCGGTGATCCGGGTCACCCTCGCCCGGCGGCAGGTCCGGGGCGCTCGTTAGCCGCGACCGCGCCGGGCGAGGCAGCATGGAGGGGTGCAGAACCGCAGCGTCGAACGCTACGCCCCGCTGGCGCGGCTCCTGGCCGACGGCGACGTCGTGGTGCTCAGTGGTGCCGGCCTCTCCACCGACTCCGGCATCCCCGACTACCGGGGGCCGAGCGGGGCGCTGCGCCGGCACACCCCGATGACGTACCAGACGTTCGTCGGCGACCCGCTGGCCCGGCGCCGGTACTGGGCGCGCAGCCACCTCGGCTGGCGGACGATCGCCCGGGCCACCCCGAACGCCGGACACCGGGCGGTGGCCGAACTCGACAGGCGCGGACTGCTGGCCGGCATCCTCACCCAGAACGTGGACGGCCTGCACCAGGCCGGCGGGGCCCGGTCAGTGGTCGAACTGCACGGCAGCCTGGCCCGGGTGACCTGCCTGGGCTGCGGCGAGAGGACCGACCGGGAGACGCTGGACGAGCGACTGCGGGCCGCCAATCCCCGGTTCGCCGCCCGCGCCCACACAGTCAACCCGGACGGTGACGTCGAGCTGCCGGACGAACTGGTCGAGGGCTTCCGGACCGTCGACTGCCAGGCGTGCCCGGGCGGCATGCTCAAGCCGGACGTGGTCTTCTTCGGCGAGTCGGTGCCGCCGGACCGGGTCCGGACCTGCTTCGAGCTGGTCGAGCGGGCCCGGCTGCTGCTGGTGCTCGGCTCGTCCCTGACGGTGATGTCCGGCCGCCGTTTCGTGATCCGGGCGGCGAAGCTCGACATCCCCGTGGTGATCGTCAACCAGGGACCGACCCGGGGCGACGACTACGCCGAGCTGACCGTCGACGCGCCGCTCGGTGAGGTGCTGCCGGCGCTGGTCCGGCTCGCCGGCCCGACCCCGCACACCATCGCGGCTCCGCACACCGGCCCGACCCCGCACACCGGCCCGACAGCCGCCCGGCACACCGGCCCGACAGGGGCACCGCACCCGACCGGTCAGCCGCGCCCCGCCGCGTCGGGCCCGGACGAGCCGGCTCCGGCCGGGCTCGCCCCGCGCAGCGCCGCCGGCACCGTCAGCCGGTAACCCCGCATCCGGTACGCCCCGATGCGCGGGTCGTCCGGCCGGCGGCACCCGTCGTCCACCCATCCGTTGCGCAGGTAGAAGCGGCGGGCCCGCTCGTTGAAGTCCCAGACGAAGAGCCGGGCCGAGACGACTCCGGCCGCCCGCCACCGCTCGACACAGCGGCCGAGCAGTCGACCGGCGATCCCCCGGCCCCACAGCTCGGGATCAACGTGGATCTTGTAAAGCTCGACGGTCGTACCGGGGAACGGGTCGGGGTGGCTGACCGGACCGGCGAGGGTGAACCCGACCACCCGGTCGCCGAGCACCGCGCAGCAGCCGTCGACCTGCGGCGAGCCGAGCATCGCCGCGTAGTAGCCGTCCCGGCGGGCCCGCAGCTCCGCCTCCGAGGCGGCCAGCTCCGACTCGGGCCGGACCGCCCGCTGGTACGCGGCACGGCTGCGCAGGTGCAGCTCCAGTACCGCATCGGTGTCGGCCGGTGTCGCGGGACGCAGCTCGATCGGCGGCTCGGTCATCCGGCGGCTCCTTCCCGTCCCCTGCCCAGCGCGGTCCCGGGCAGGGGACGGGAAGTGGACGTCCGGTTTCGGAACTCTACGCCGACGCTGACGCCGACGACGCCGCCGATGCCGACGACGACCGGGCGGCCAACACCACGGCCGTACCGAGCAGTGCGGCGCCGAGCAGCCCGGCCGGGCCGAGCCGGTCTCCGAGCAGCAGTGCGGCGAGCAGCGCCCCGACCAGCGGTTCCAGCAGTGCCAACAGCGCGGCGGTGCCGGGCCGGACGGTACGCAGCCCTCGGAAGTAGAGCAGGTACGCCACCGCTGTCGGTCCGGTGCCCAGCGCGATCAGCAGCCCGAGGGCGGCGGGACCGGGCTGGAAGCCGAGCCCGACCGTGCCCGCGGCAAGTGGTGCCACCAGCAGCCCGCCGAGGGTGAAGCCGTAGCCGGTGCTGGCGAGATCGTCGAGTCCCGGCACCGGCCGGGCCCCGACCAGGGTGATCGCGGCGAATCCGGCGGCCGAGACCAGCGCCAGCAGCGCGCTGGAGAGCACCGCGAGTGCCCCGAAGCCACCGGCCGGAAGCCCGACCAGCAGCACCAGCCCGGCCACCGCGAGCCCACAGGTGGCGGCGGTGCCCCGGTCCAGCCGCCGCCGGCCGGTGACCGCCTCGGCGCTGAGCACCAACAGTGGCGCGGCGCCGATGGTGATCAGGGTGGCGAGGCTGACCGAGGTCAGCGACACTGCCGCGAAATAACAGACCTGGTAGAGAGCCGCGAGTGTTCCGTAGACGGCGATCCGGGTCCAGGCCGCCCGGCCGCGCGGGGGGCGGCGTCCGGTGAGGGCGAGGAAGGCGACGATCAGGGCGCCGCCGACGGCCAGCCGGTACCCGGCGACCGCGACCGGGGATAGCCCGGTGTGCTGACCCAGCAGGCTGCCGGTGAGGCCACCGGTGCCCCACAGCGTGCCGGAGATGACCAGAAACCACAGGCCGGTACCGGACCGGCGGCGCACGGCGACAAGCGGTGCGGAAGAGGTGTGCATGAGGGTTCGCGCTCCTGCGACGAGAGGGAAAGTGGTCGCGGAAGCGGGGCGAGCCCAGGATCACCCGATGACGGACAGCGCGTCGGCCGGATCGGCGCGACGCGCTGGGGTTTTCGCCCCGCTCAGGAGCGCGGCGGCGGGGTGATGGGGAAGCAACGATGCACGGTCGGACTGTACCGGATCGGCACCGGGCCTCCGGCCGGTGGTCTCAGCCGGCGGGAGACCCGGTGCGCGGGCACGGCGGCGACGTCAGGTCGTCGGGCCCTGCTCCGCGAAGCCGAACTGCACCGCGCCCTGCGCGTCGACGGCGGCGTCCAGGGCCTTGTCGTCCAGGATCTGCGCGGCCTGCGGGTCGAGGAAGACCCGGGCGCCGTCGCTGTCCACCACCTGGTCGCCCTGGGCGGGGCTCTCCGCCAGGGTGAGGTTGAGTGATCCGGCGGAGAGGTCGCTGGCGATGCGCAGCCCGGCGCCCTCCGGCACCTCCTGCTGCGCGGTCAGGTCCCGGATCACGAGTACGGCGTTCTCGGTCATGGTGAGCATGCGGTCTCCTCGTGGATTTTTTGAGCTCGGCCGGTGCGCCCGTCCGACGGGCGTGCCCCGGGCACCCGCGGGTGGCCAACTGGGCCAATGCGTCGCGGCGGCCATCGGTCATGTAGCCAGCCCGTTCGTCTGGTCCACACCCTGCGGCGGACCGGGCTGACGCCTGGGTACGGCCGGTGCGCGTCACACCGAGCCGCCAGCTCGTGGCGACGGGCCGTACTTGCCCTACGTTGCCGCTTCCAGCCCGATTCGTCAAATGCGGTGAGCCGCCCGGCGGGGCGTGTTAAGGGCTGCGCCGATCCGGCTGGGCGGGACGTTTTGGCAGGTCAGTACGGGTTACGCGGCGGCGGGCGCAGGGTCGAGCAGTCGCCGGATCTCCCGTACGGCGCTGCGGCCGGCCCGGTTCGCGCCGATGGTGCTTGCTGACGGTCCGTACCCGATCAGGTGCACCCGGTCGTCGGCGACCACCCGCGTCCCGTCCATCACGATCCCGCCGCCCGGCCCGCGCAGTTTCAACGGGGCGAGATGGTCGAGTACGGCCCGGAAGCCGGTGCACCAGAGGATCACGTCGGCGGCGAAGGTGCTGCCGTCGGGCCAGACGACGCCGTCCGGGGTGATCCGGTCGAACATCGGCAGCCGGTGCAGCAGGCCCCGCGCCCGCATCCGGCGCAGTTGCTCCGTCCACACCAGACCGGTCGCGCCGACGACACTCTCCGGTGGCAGTCCGGCCCGGACCCGGGCATCCACCCTGGCCACGGCGGCCCGACCCCACTGCGGGGTGTACTCGCCGTCGACGATCACCGGAGGGCGGCGGGTGACCCAGCGGGTCTCGGCGGCGACCGTGGCGACCTCGTCGAGCAACTGGAGTGCGGAGGTGCCGCCGCCGACCACCACCACCCGACGGCCGGCGAACTCGGCCGGTCCCCGGTAGTCGGCGGTGTGCAACTGCCGGCCGGCGAAGGACTCCTGCCCGGCGTAGTACGGCCAGAACGGGCGCCGCCAGGTGCCTGTCGCGTTGACAAGTGCCCGGGTACGCCACTGTCCGGCGTCGGTGTGCACGTCGAGCCGGCCGTCCTCCCCGTCGTGCACCGCGAGCACGTTCACCGGGCGGTGCACCGGAAGGCCGAACTCGCGTTCGTACGCGGCGAAGTAGCCGGCGACCACCTCGGCGGCCGGCCGGTCCGGATCGACCTCGCCGAGCGGCCGGCCGGGCAGGTCGTGCACGCCGTGTACGGCGGACATCCGCAGCGTCGGCCAGCGGTCCCGCCAGGCGCCGCCCGGACCGGCGCCGCCGTCGAGCAGCAGGTAGCCGGTCTCCGGCGCGAACCCGGCGCGGCCGAGGAAGTAGCCGGCGGAGAGTCCCGCCTGCCCGGCCCCGATCACCAGCACGTCCACGTCCCGACCGTTCATCTTCGGCACAACCGTGCCGGGCGGCCGATCCGTACCCGGATCGGAGGTTCCGTCGATCACAATCCGGTGCGATCATCTAGCCATGCGGATACGTAGATTTTCGCCAAGGTTGGCGACGCGTTCGGCACTCGTCTTCATGGTCGCCGCCGGCACGCTTCCGATGCTCGGCGCCGGACCGGCCAGTGCCGCCGAGCCGGATCCGACGATCAACGACGCGGTCTTCAACCGGCCGACCGGCTCGACCGCGCAGCAGAACGCGATCTTCATGCAGCTCGCCCGGATCATCGACCGGGTACCGGCCGGCGGCGAGATCCAGATGTCCTGGTTCGGCTTCGGCGTCACCGACGTCACCGACACGGAGACCACCCCCGACCTGCCCGGCCGACTGATCAGGGCACACCAGCGGGGAGTACGGGTCAAAATCATCCTGGACCACGCGCAGGTGACCGAGCGGCCGTACCAGCGGCTGTTGCCGGTGCTCGGCAGCACCGACACCGCCGGGTCGTACATCGTGCACTGCTCCGACAAGTTCCCCGGCGCGGACCGGGGCTGCATCGGCACCCGGCGGATCGACTACACCGACTCGTCGGTGACGGCCTACAACCACAACAAGTTCCTCACCGCGTCCAGCATCGTGCTCAACAACGGCACGACAGTGTCCAATGTGGTCTTCCAGGGCTCGGCGAACCTCGGCTGGTGGGACGCGAACGAGGCGTACAACAACGGGTTGACCTTCAGCGACGCCACCACGTACCAGGCGTACCGGCAGTACTTCGCGGACCTGCGGTCGCACCGGTACAGCTCGGCCGGGAACAACAACTACTACTGGGGTACCCCGACCGGCACGACGTACCGGGCGTACTTCTTCCCCCGGCGGGAGCGCTCCGGACAGCCGATCAGCGACCCGGCCACCGACACCATCGTCAGCGTCCTCGACTCGGTCGCCTCCTGCTCGTACGACGACAACGGCACCCGCCGGCAGACCGACGTACGGGTCAACATGTACTCGTTCAACCGGCCCGAGGTGGCCAAGAAGCTCACCGCGCTGCGCAACGCCGGCTGCTGGGTCGACGTCGTCTACAGCGAGGCGAACACCGGAGTGCTCAACGCGCTCGGCAGCAACATCCAGTTGACCAAGTGCAACTACAACGTGGGGCCGGGGCGGGACATCCGCACGCACAACAAGTACATGATCATTGACGGTGCGTACGACGACGACATCGTGCCCCGGGTCTTCACCGGCAGCCACAACTACAACGTCTCCGCACTGCGCCAGGCCGACGAGGCACTGCTGCGGGTGATGGGCCGGGCCATCCACGACGACTACCTCGCCGACTTCTGGCACGTCCGGGACACCTGCCGGGCCAACGGCGGCGCAATCCGCTGAAGCGCAAGGCTGAGGTGTAAGGAAGGGCCCCTTCTTATACAGAAAACGATAAGAAGGGGCCCTTCCTTACCCGCCGGGCGCGTGGCGCGCCGGAACTTCCGCACCGCCGTACCCTGATCAAGGGTCACCAACGAGGAGGTCAGCGATGAAGCTGCCGCAGGGCGTCCAGGTCACCGGGCCGATGGACGACCGTTACCAGGAGATACTCACTGGCGAGGCGCTCGACTTCCTCGCCCGGCTGCACCGGTCGTTCGACGGCCGCCGCCGGGAACTGCTGGCCCGCCGGGAGGAACGGGCGGCGGAACTGGCCAACGGCGGCACCCTCGACTTCCTGCCCGAGACGGCACAGGTCCGGGCCGACGACTGGCGGGTCGCCGACCCGGCACCCGGGCTGGTCGACCGGCGGGTCGAGATCACCGGGCCGACCGACGCCAAGATGACAATCAACGCGCTCAACTCCGGTGCCAAGGTCTGGCTCGCCGACCACGAGGACGCCAACACGCCACTCTGGCGCAACGTGATCGAGGGACAGCTCAACCTCCGGGACGCGATCGCCCGCAAGCTGGAGCTGCACACCCCGGAGGGGAAGCACTACCGGCTGCGCGACGGCGAGCTGGCCACCATAGTGGTCCGGCCGCGCGGCTTGCACCTGCCGGAGAAGCACATCCTGGTCGACGGCGAACGCACCTCCGGCAGCCTCGTCGACTTCGGCCTCTACTTCTTCCACTGCGCCCGGCCGCAGCTCGACGCCGGCAGCGGCCCCTACTTCTACCTGCCGAAGCTGGAGAGCCACCTGGAGGCGCGGCTCTGGAACGACGTGTTCGGAGCCGCCCAGGAGTGGCTCGGCATCCCGCGCGGCACGATCCGGGCCACGGTGCTGATCGAGACCTTCCCGGCCGCGTTCGAGATGGACGAGATCCTCTACGAGCTGCGCGAGCACTCCGCCGGGCTGAACGCCGGGCGCTGGGACTACATGTTCAGCGTGATCAAGAAGTTCCGTACCCGGGGAGCCGACTTCCTGCTGCCGGACCGCAACGCGGTGACGATGACCGCGCCGTTCATGCGGGCGTACACCGAGTTGCTGGTCCGGACCTGTCACCGGCGCGGCGCGCACGCCATCGGCGGGATGGCCGCCTTCATCCCCAGCCGGCGCGACCCGCAGGTCAACGAGACCGCGCTGGCCAAGGTCCGCGACGACAAGACCCGGGAGGCGAACGACGGTTTCGACGGCTCCTGGGTCGCCCACCCCGACCTGGTGCCCGTCTGCCGCGAGGTCTTCGATCGGGTACTCGGCGACCGGCCGCACCAGCTCGACCGCACCCGTGATGAGGTACGGGTCAGCGCGGCGCAACTGCTCGACGTGGCGGCCACCCCCGGCGCGCCGACCGAGGCGGGGCTGCGCAACGACATAAGCGTCGGCATTCAGTACCTGGCGAGTTGGCTCGCCGGCTCGGGAGCGGTCGCCATCTTCAACCTGATGGAGGACGCGGCGACCGCCGAGATCTCCCGCTCGCAGGTCTGGCAGTGGCTGCACAACGACGTCACGCTGGAGGGCGGCGTGCGGGTCACCCGGGAACTGGTCGAGCGGATCGCCGACGAGGAGATCGACAAGCTCGGCGACGACCCCGGCCGGTACGCCGAGGCACGTGCCCTGTTCATGGAGGTCGCCGTGGCGGACGAGTTCGTCGACTTCCTCACCCTGCCCGCGTACGAACGGATGCCGTGACCGGGTACGAACCGATGTCCTGACCGCGCGGAGACCGGAGGTCGACGGATGGCCCGAGCCGAGATCGAGAGGTTGGCCGGCGAACTGCGGGCCGTCCTCGGCGCCGACCAGGTGATCGACGACCGGGCCCGGTTACGGACCTACGAGTGTGACGGGCTCGCCCAGTACCGCGTGGTACCGGCGCTTGTGGTGCTGCCCCGGACCGCCCAGGAGTGTGCCCAGGTGGTCCGGGCCTGCGTGGCCGCGCGGGTACCGTTCGTGGCCCGGGGCTCCGGCACCGGGCTCTCCGGCGGCGCCCTGCCGCACGCCGACGGGGTACTGATCGTCACCTCGCAACTGCGCGAGATCCGGGAGGTGTCACCGGCCGACGAGCGTGCCGTGGTCGAGCCGGGCGTGATCAATCTGGCGGTCACCCGGGCCGCCACCCCGTTCGGCTACTACTACGCCCCGGACCCGTCCAGCCAGCAGATCTGCTCGATCGGCGGGAACGTGGCGGAGAACTCCGGCGGAGCACACTGCCTGAAGTACGGCTTCACCACCAACCACGTGCTCGGGTTGCAGGTGGTCACCCCGGACGGCGACCTGGTCCGGCTCGGCGGGGCGGCACCGGACAGTCCCGGTTACGACCTCGTCGGCGCCTTCGTCGGCTCGGAGGGCACCCTCGGGATCGCCACCGAGGTCACCGTACGGCTGGTCCGGCTGCCGGAGTCGGTGCGTACCCTGCTCGCCGCCTTCGCCACGACGGACGCGGCCGGGGCGGCGACCTCGGCGATCATCGCCGCCGGGGTGGTGCCGGCGGCGGTGGAGATGATGGACGCCCTCGCCATCGAGGCGGCCGAGGCGGCGGTGCACTGCGGCTATCCGGCCGGGGCGGGCGCGGTGCTGATCGTCGAACTGGACGGCCCGGCCGCCGAGGTCGAGGCGCAGTTCGCGGAGGTGGAGCGGCTCTGCCGGGCCAACGCCGCGTTCGAGATCCGGATCGCCGTCGACGACGCCGAGCGGGCCCTCTTCTGGAAGGGCAGGAAGTCCGCGTTCGCCGCCGTCGGCCGGATCAGCCCGGACTACATCGTGCAGGACGGGGTGATCCCGCGTACCGCCCTGCCGGAGGTGCTGCGCCGGATCGGTGAACTCGCCGACGAGCGGGGCATCCGGGTGGCGAACGTCTTCCACGCCGGAGACGGCAACCTGCATCCGCTGGTCCTCTTCGACGACGCGATCGACGGGCAGGCCGAACGGGCCGAGGAACTCTCCGGCGCCATCCTCGACCTCTGCGTCGCGTACGGCGGGTCGATCACCGGGGAGCACGGCGTCGGGATGGACAAGGCGAAGTACCTGCCACGGATGTACACCGACGACGACCTGGACACCATGCAGTTGCTGCGCTGCGCCTTCGACCCGCGCTCGCTGGCCAACCCCGGCAAGATCTTCCCCACTCCCCGGCTCTGCGGCGAGGTGCCCGGCCGGCGCAGGGGGGCACACCCGCTCCAGGAGGCCGGTCTCGCGGAGGTGTTCTGACCCATGCCCCAGCTAGACACACGCAGCCAGGTCGACACGCTCAGGGCCGCGATGGCCGGGGCCAGCGACGAGGAGGCGGATCAACCCGGCAACGGCTCGGACGGTACAGGCTCGGAGGGTACCGACTTCGACGGTACGGGCTCCGATGTGGTCCGGCCGGGCGGACCGGCCGACGCGGTCGGCGGGGTACCGGCGCGGATCGTCGCGGCGCCCGGCTCGACCACGCAGGCGGCGGCGCTGCTGCGGGCCGCCGCCGGGCTCGGGCTCAGCGTGGTCTTCCAGGGTCGCGGCAGCAGGTCGGAGTGGGGCAACCCGCCGCGCAGCCTCGATCTGCTGGTGCAGACCCGGCGGCTCACCGGCGTGGTCGAGCACGCCGCGGGCGACCTGATCGCGGTGGTCCGGGCCGGCACCCCGCTGACCGAACTCCAGGATGTGCTCGCCCCGGCCGGGCAGCAGCTCGGGCTCGACGACCCGACCGGCGGCGCCAGCGTCGGCGGCATCGTCGCGGTGAACGGCAGCGGGCCGCGCCGGATGCTCTACGGCACCGCCCGGGACCTGCTGATCGGGGTCACCCTGGTCCGCGCCGACGGGGTGGTGGCGCACGCCGGGGGCAAGGTGGTGAAGAACGTCGCCGGCTACGACCTGGGCAAACTCGTCACCGGAGCGTACGGCACCCTCGGCCTGGTCACCGAGTGCGTGTTCCGGCTGCACCCGGTACCGGCCGCCCGGGCGTACGTCCGCTGCCGCACGCCCGGTGCCGGGGCAGCCGCCGTCGATCGGGTACGCCGACTGCTCGGTGCCGTGCTCGGGGCCCAACTTGTGCCGACCGCGCTCGAGGTCGACGCGCCGCCCGGGGGCGACTGCGAAACGGTGCTGCTACTGGAGGGGACCCCGGCCGGGGTGGCCGGCCGTGCCGAGGTCGCCGCCCGGCTGCTCGGTGCCGACGCGGTGCACGGCCCGGAGGCGCCACCCTGGTGGTGCCGGTACCCGTGGCAGCCCGGCGACACCGGGCTCAAGCTCACCGCGGTGCTCTCCGGAGTACCCGACCTGCTGGCCGCGGCTCGGGCCTCGGCTGACCGGTACGACGTGCCGATCGGGGTACGCGGCTCCGCCGGTACCGGCGTGCTCTACGCCGGCCTGCCGGCGGCGGCTCGGCCGGAGCTGGTGGCCCGGGTCGTCGAGGAGCTGCGCGGCGCGGCCACCGAGGCCGGCGGGCACGCCGTGGTGCTGACCGCACCGGAGCCGGTCCGGGCCGAGGTCGACATGTGGGGGCCGGTCGAAGGGCTGGAGCTGATGCGCCGGGTCAAGCAACGGTTCGATCCCGACGCGCGGCTCGCGCCCGGACGCTTCGTGGGAGGAATCTGATGCCGTCACCCGAACCGCCGTCGCCCGAACCGGTCCCGGCTGGACCGGCGTCGTCCGCTCCTGCCCCGCCCGGGCAGCCGTCGCCCGCCGGGACCCGCCCGGCCAGCGCGCCCCGGGACGTGCTCGGACTGCTCGGGCCGACCTCCGGCGAACCGGCGTTCGACGCGCACCGGCCACCGCCGGCCGAACTCGTCGCCGACTGTGTGCACTGTGGATTCTGCCTGCCCACCTGCCCGACGTACGTGTTGTGGGGCGAGGAGATGGACTCACCCCGGGGGCGGATCCACCTGATGCGGCAGGGCCTGGAGGGCGAACCGCTGGGCGGGGCGATGGTGGGTCACTTCGACGCCTGCCTCGGCTGCATGGCCTGCGTCACCGCCTGCCCGTCGGGGGTACGCTACGACACCCTGATCGAGCGCACCCGGCAGCAGGTGGAACGCCGGCACCGCCGACCGGCCCGGGAACGGGCGCTCCGGGCGGCGATCTTCGCACTCTTCCCGTACCCGAAACGGCTGCGTCTGCTGCGCGGGCCGCTGCGGGCGTACCAGGCCAGCGGGTTGCGTGCCCTGGTGGCCGGGAGCGGGCTGCTGCCCCGGCTGGCGCCGACACTGGCCGCCCTGGAATCGTTGGCTCCCCGGCTGACCCGGGCGCCGAAGGCCCCGGACCGGGTACCCGCGTACGGGCAGCGCCGGGCGGTGGTGGGAATGCTGACCGGGTGCGTGCAGAGCGCCTTCTTCCCCGGTGTGAACGCGGCGACCGCCCGGGTACTGGCCGCCGAGGGCTGCGAGGTGGTGCTCAACCCCGCCCGGCAGGGCTGCTGCGGCGCGTTGAGTGTGCACAATGGACGCGAGGAGGAGGCTCGGCGGTTCGCCCGGGACCTGATCGACGCCTTCGCCGACACCGGCATCGACTACTTCGTGGTGAACGCCGCCGGCTGTGGCTCGTCACTCAAGGAGTACGGCGAACTGCTCGCCGACGATCCGGCGTACGCCGAGCGGGCCGCCGGGTTCGCCGCCCGGGTACGCGATCTCTCCGAACTCCTCGTCGAACTCGGCCCGGTCGCCCGCCGGCACCCGCTGCCGGTAAGCGTCGCCTATCACGACGCCTGCCATCTCGGGCACGCCCAGGGCATCCGCAGTCAGCCCCGCGAACTGCTCCGGGCGATTCCCGAACTGGAGTTGCGGGAGATCGCCGATCCGGAGGTGTGCTGCGGCTCAGCCGGGGTGTGGAACATCCTCAACCCGGAGCCTGCGGCGCGGCTCGGCGAGCGCAAGGCCCGGGACGTGCTCGCCACCGGGGCTCGGCTGCTGGTGACCGCCAACCCGGGGTGCCTGATGCAGATCACCGCCGCGCTCCCCCGGCTGGATGGCGCGACCCAGGCCCGAGCCGGCGGAGACGGTGGGATCGCAGTGGCGCACACCGCACAGGTGCTGGACGCCTCCATCCGGCGGTTGCCGGTCGAACGCCTGTTGCGCTGACCCCGCCCGCACCGCCCTACGCTGCCCGTGCACGCCCGGCCGCCTGATCCGCCGCGCAGGTCGCCCAATCCGCCGCCCGACCGCGCAGGGTCCGCCGCCCGATCGCGCAGGGTCCACCGCTCGGACCGGGCGGCGGTCAGCTTGACCTGGGCGGTACCGGGTCGACGACCCGGGCGACCCGGCGCAGTCCCCGGGCCGCGAACCGCCGCCCCCGGGCCGCCGTGCCGGCGAGCAGCCGGGACGAGGTGGACTGCGCGGGGACCGGCGCCCGCGGTACCGGGGCCGGTTCGCCGTTGACCTCCGCGAGGTAGTCGGCGAAGACGGCCCGCCAGAGCACCCGGTGCATCAGCCGCTCGTCACCCGGCCCGCCCCGCCCGGTGACAAGCCGGTGCCAGGCGGCGGCGACGGCAGGCGGCCGGTGCGCGTCCGCCCAGGACTCCGGGTCCGCCACCACGGCGGTGATCAGGTCCCGGTCCGGTGCGGTACCGAGGCGTGGGGCGTAGACCGGCGGTACCAGGCCGGTGGGGCGGGCGTAGTACGGCTCGCCACGCCACTGTGGAATCAGGCGTTCGGTGACCGCCCGGTGCAACGCGTTGTCGCGCCGCTGCGCGGGGGTGATGCCGAAGGCCGCGCGGACGAACTCGGGAACAAGCAACGGGATGATGGTGCCGGTCCGGTCGGCGGCGGTCCCCCATCGGCGGACGCGCTCCGCCACCAGGAAGTAGTCGAGCACCTTGGCATCGCTGAGCCCGGCGGTGAACGCCGCCGCCAGGGTGCGGTGCACCTGTGCCGTCGAGGTGGCCCGGGCCGCGCCCGAGAGCCCCGACCTGCGGACGATCTTGCCCGCCAACCGGTCGGTGAAGGCGTCGAGCCGGTCCGGGTACGCCATCCGGGAGATCTCGGCGTGGTCCGGTGGATAGTAGTGGCCGTGTGCGATCCCTCCGGCCGCCCCGCTGACGGTGAGGTACGTCGCCGGAACGAACCTGCTCGGCGCGGCTGACGGCAGGTAACTCTCCGGCCGGAGTCCCTCCTGCACCCGGTGCCAGGCCAGCACGTTCGGCAGTACCGGGGCGGTCATCGCCAGACCGTGCGTCTGGGCCGGGCCGCCCGGCTTCGGACGGTCGATCCGGTGGCTGACCCGCCGGGCCAGCTCGCTCGGGAGTACCGCGACGAGCCGCTCCGCGACGTCGGCCTCGCCCGGCTCGGCGGCGTTGGTGTGGAACTGCACCTCCAGGCCGGCGGTGAGCGCCGCTGCCGCGCACAGCCGGGAGTCGCGGCCACCGCTGAGCCCGATGTTCACCTTGCCCGACCAGAGCGGATCGAGCGCGAGCATGGCACCGCGCAACGCCTCCGCCACCTCGTCGACCCGGTCCGCCGAGAGGGCGTCGCCGCCGCCGTCCGCCGCCCAGGTCGCGAGCGCGTCGATCCGGCTCCGGACCGGTGCCGCCCAGGCCGCGTCGTAGTCGACTGTCGTCCCGCCCGGTACCGCGAAGACGTTGCTGAACGGCGTCCGGTCGCCCTGGAACCAGCCGGTGGCCGCGAAGGTGCGCCAGCCGTCCCGGTCCGGCTCGGCGCGTACCCCGGCGAACCGGCACGCGGCGGCCGGCCGGTTGGACCAGACCCACCCGCCGGGGAATCGGAGCTGGTAGAGCCGGCCGAGCCCGACGGCGTCGGTGTGCAGCCGTAGCCGGCCCTGCCCCGGGGCCAGTGACGCCACCACGAACGGGGCGGCCAGCTCAAGTACCGAGAGTGGACGGTCGGCGAGCGCCCTGGCCAGTGGCACCGCCGCACGCTCCGCCGGGATGTCGCCGATCACCCGCCGGTAGTCGACCGGCAGGTAGAGCGTGGCGACCGCCAGGTCCGGTTCCTGTTGCCAGGCGGGCCAGCGCCACGGCGACGGCGCGACGTCCCAGATGTGCAGCCCGAGCCTGCCGGCGTCCGTGCCGCACTGCTGCGTCCCCTCGGGCCAGATCGTCGCGTAGTGGGCAATGACCCGGTCGAGCCTGGACGGCAGGCCGGCCGCCTCCTCGTCACGATCGAATGCGTAGGCCAGGAGTAGCTGCACGGAGAGGCTCCCACAGGACGAGATCGCCGCGACTCGGAACTGCGCGGTAGTGGCCCGCCATCATTACACGCGGCGACCACTGTGGAGGGGCTGTCCGGACATTCATCCCAATTCATGATGCGAATCGGAAGATCGATTCTCCTCGTGCATTCGAAGGGGGTATCGAGAAGTCGCGAAACTGGGCCGACCGACCCCGCCGGGGCGTACGGTCAGCTCTGGTAGAGCTGGCGGACGTAGTCTGCGCCGTAGTAGCGCTCCAGTTCCTCCAGCGACTCATCGATCCGCTGGACCCGCTTGACGATCTGCGGGTGCGGCGGCAGTACCTCCGGGCGCCAGCTCTCCGGCCGCCACAGCGAAGACCGCATGAACGCCTTGGCACAGTGGAAGAAGATCTGGTCGATGTCAACCACCAGCGCCAGGATCGGCCGGTGCCCCTTGACGATCATCTTGTCGAAGAACGGCGCATCCCGGACCAGTCGGGCCCGACCGTTGATCCGCAACGTCTCGCCCCGGCCGGGAATCAGATAGATCAGCCCGACGTGCGGGTTCGCCAGGATGTTGCGGTAACCGTCCGCGCGCCGGTTTCCGGGGCGTTCCGGAATGGCGATCGTGGTGTCGTCGAGCACCAGCGTGAAGCCGGGCGGGTCGCCCTTGGGCGAGACGTCACAGTTGCCGTCCGGGTCGGCCGTGGCCACCAGGCAGAACGGCGAGGCGGCGAGCCACTCCCGGTCGATCTCGTGCAGTCGTACCCGTTCCTTGGTCACCGCCCGGGGTTTCGGCTCGCCGAGCAGTTCGCGCAGCTCCACCTCGGACGTGATCTCCACCAGCTCGGCCGGTGCCACCATCGCAATCTCCCCCGTCGGATCTCCGAGCTCCAACCTACGCCCACGCCGCACGCAAAGGTAAGGAGCCCGGACACCCCGACGACGACTCAGAACGTGATCAGCGGGTCACCCACGAAGTCGGCGATGAAGTTGACGAAGAAGAAGCCGAAGAAGAGCACGTTGAGCACCAGCAGCACGTAGTGCCAGGGGCGTGGCCGGGCCGGGCGGGGCAGTCGGCTGTTCAGATAGATCAGCAGGAACGGGTAGAGCAGCGCGCCGAGGTTGGACATGTTCGCCGACCACTGCACCAGGTTGACCGGTACCGCCAGGTGCAGCACCACCGAGATGACCACCAGGAGCAGCAGCATGAACGGGTAGTAGAACTTGCGCGGGTCACCCTCCAGCAGCCGGCGCAGTCGGGGACTTGTCGCGTGCGCGGCGTCGGTACTGACCCGCACCATCCCCTCGAAGATGCCGAGCTGGGTGCTGAACAGCACCAGTACGCCGACCAGCAGCATGCCGTAGAACATCAGCGGCCCGTAGTCGGGCTCCAGGGCGGTGGCCACGAAGGTCGGTACGTTCGACGCGGTCGGCGCCTCACCGGAGAGCCGCACCGCCTGCGCCATCAGGATTGTGGGCAGCAGCATGCCGAGCATCGCGCCGACGAAGAAGATCCCCCACATGTCGATGAGCAGCAGCCGGTACCAGCGCCGCCACCGGGCCGCGTTTGCCGGGTCGTCCGGGAAGGTGACCCCGTTGGCCAGCAGTTCCCGCCGATCGCCGCGCAGCCCGGAGAGGTACCCGGTCCGGAAGCCCATCCCGTAGCCCTTGTCCCGGTAGTGGCCCATCACATACCAGTTGAGTCCGGAGACGAGTGCGGTGAACCCGGCCAGCCCGCCGAGCTGGGTGGCGGTGATCCCTTCCGGCGGCGCGGCCGGGGTGACGAAGCCCCGGATCCCCTCCCACCAGATCTCCCAGGGCACCACCAGCAGCGCCACCAGCAGCATGGCGAGCAGGATGGTGCTGACCATCACCCAGTTGGCGAGTTCGAGCGCCCGGCTGATCCGCTTCGCCCCGGCGGCGATCAGGAAGACCAACACCAGCAGGGCGATCGCCCAGAGCCGGGGCTCCTCCGCCCCGGCCGGCGGGGCCTCGCCGTGCACCAGCGCGTACATGCCCTGGCCGGCCGAGGCCGCCCATCCCCCGGCGATGAACGCGAAGATCACCAGGAACACCGACAGCGGTACCCAGAGCAGGTAACCGGGCGGCACCCGCCCCCAGCCGACCACCGGAGCCTCGCCGGTGGCCATCACGTACCGCGAGCACTCGATGTTGTAGAAGGTCTGTAGCACCGCCGAGATCAGGATGACCCAGCCGACGCCGACGAAGCCGAACTGGCCGACCGCCTGCGGGCCGAGCAGCCACTCGCCACTGCCGATCGAGATGCCCAGCGCGATCAGGCTGGGGCCGAGGGCGTACTTGACAAGCTCGCGGGGGCCGAGCCGACGAACCTTGAAGACCTCCTCGGGTTCGGGTAGGTCGGCCACCGCGAGCGGGGGACGGCTGGCGCCGAGCGGATAGGAGTGGACATCCGGGACCTCTGTTGCTTCCGCCATGAGGTGCCTCCTTGGAAGATCCCCCCGGGCATCAATCGTCATCCATCGGAAACCAGTACGCAATGATTGATCCCCATCAGCGCCTGGCCGGCGGCGGCGAACCCACCGGCCGGGCGCCGGACCGTCAGGCGCTGGACCCCTCAGGCGCCGGACCGTCAGGCGCGGTGCACGAGGAAGATGCGCCGGTTGTCGTCCGGGCCGAGGTCGCGGCAGGTCTCGCCACGCTTCCCGGCAGACCAGACGTCGACCAGCCAGCGGGAGACCAAGCTGTCGTCACCGTCCTTGGCCGCCGGTGACTTCATCCCGAACCGGTACACCCGGGACTGCCCCGGCCCCAGGTAGCCCTTGTCGCACTCCGACCCGGCCGGGAAGCCGGCCTGCCGCGACCGCAGCGGCGTGCAGCCCGCCCAGTCGCCGCCGTCGGCCGTCATGCTCTCCGGCACCTCGACGGCCAGGGTCAACCCCCAGACCGGCTGCGGCCCGTTGTTGCGGACGGTCACGGTCAAGACGCCGTGCCGGACGCCGTTCACCGGCCGGGCGAGTCGCAGGCCGGAGGTCTGCGCCGACAGGTCGGTGATGTGCTTCGCCGGGTCGTGCGATGCCGGTCGCTTCGGGGTGCCGGTCGGCCGTACCGGCGCCGACGCACCGGGCCTGACCTGCCGGGGCGGGCCGGTCGGCGACACCGTGCGCGGGCTGCCGGCAGCGTCGCCTCCGACCGGCGACGTCGCCGGTGCGGCAGTCAGCACCGACGGCGTCGCCGGTGCCTCGATCATCGTCGGCGTACCGCTCGGGGCGGCGGTAGGCGGTGCCTCGGAGCCGCAACCGGCGAACGCCGCCACCAGCGTGGCGGCCAGCACCACCGTCGACGCGCCGACCGGATGACGCCGGCCGGATCCCGAACCGATCTTTCGCATGGCTTCTCCTGTCGAGTTCGTGTGCCGTCGGGCCGTCCGCCCGGTTGCGACATACACCCCCGAGCGCCGGCCCGGGTTGCACCCGATCGGGTCGACAGTGCTGCCGTGTCGGGGACCCGACCGAAACCGTTGACCAGACCGGAGCACGGTGCAGGTGTCAGGATCCGTTCCCGTTCCGGGTGCCCCGAGGCCCGCCGGCCAGGCCGGCGAGCGGGCGCACCATCTGCCGCGGACCCTAGAAACCCAGGTGGTACGCCATGCCGCTGCAGCGCTACGACACGTCCCCGGTCCCGCGTCCCTCCGGACTCGTACCGCCGGTCGCCGACCTGACCGGGATCACCGAACTCCGGTTGCACGGTGTGGGCGGCACGACCCCGGAAAACCTGCTCGCCGACGCGGCTCCACAGCACGTCTCCGGCGACCGGATCGCCGGCTTCTACCGCACCGCCGACCTGCCGGGCCGGCACGTCGAGGCGTACTCCTGGGGTGGGATGACCTCGCGCAGCGGTGCCCGGGTGCTCTGGCTGCTGCTCTTCCCGTTCGCGTTGGCGAACGTGGCCGGTTGGATGTGCAGCCCGGAGACGCACCGCCGGCCGGCACTGTTCCGGCTGCACCGGGCGGCGGTCCGCTGGGCGGCCCTCGGGCTGACCCTCAACCTGCTGCTCATCGCCTCGATGACCGGGATGGAACTGCTCGGCTACCAGTGTGGCGGGCAGTCCGGTTGCGCCGACGACGCCTGGCCGGTACGCCTGCTGCACGAGCCGCTGCTCGCCGGTTACCCGGCCCGGCGCATCCTGGCCGGCGCCCTGGCGCCGCTCGCCATGGTGGTCCTGCTGGTGGTCCTCGCGTTACGCACGATCGGACGGTACGAGGCGGCCAGCCCCGGCGCGCCGCTGTCACCGGAGCCGGCGAGGACCGCGGAGACGACGGAGACGCCGGAGACGGCGGCCGGCGGGGTTGCGCCGGAGCGGGAGGCTCGCGGCGCGGCGCGGTGCGGGATCGGGCTGGGTGATCCGGGTTTCTGGGACGGTCGACGGGGCGCACTGGAACAGGGCTACCTGCACATCGCCGCCGGACTCGCGTTCGTCGCCCTGGTACTCGGGCACACCGTACGGGAGACGGCGCGGCTGGCCGGGGCACCGGTACACGCCCCGGTGCTGGCCCGGGTGGCGCTCGTACTCGCCGTACTGGTCCTGGTCGCTACGTTGGTCCTCGTGGCCGCCGGGCGCTGCCCGGGGGTCGCCGCGGTCGTACTGCTCGGTGCGGCGGGTGCGGCACTCTGCTGTGCCGGCTGGTTCGCCGCCGTGCAGCCGGCGTACCCGCAGCCGTTCGGCTACCTGCCCGGGATGCGCGCGGTGGCCGGCCTGACCCTCGGCGGGGTGCTCGGCACCCTGCTGCTGGTGCTCGCGGCCGTCGTCCCCGGCGGCTGGCGCCGGGGCACCTTCGTGATCTTCGGCCCGTTCGTCGCGCTCACCCTCAGCGTCTTCGCGCTCAACGTGGTGCTGATCAGCCTGATGAGCCGGATCGCCGCCGTCACCGCCGAGGTGTCGACCCGGGTGCACCTGCCGGACGGGCCACCCGAGCGGGTCGAGTTGTACCTCTATCCGGTGCTCGGCCGGCTGGTCCACTACCTGACCCTGATTCCGCTGGCACTGGTGCTGCTCTTCGTCGCCTACGAGCTGGTCAGCTACTGGCGGGCCGGGACGGACCGGGTCGAGCGGGAACGGATCCGGGCGTGGTACCGGGAGCACTCGCCCCGGCCGCGTACCGAGCCGCGCTGGCAGCGCAGCAGTCTCACCGACGAGGCCCGCATCCGGCAGCACACGGTCCGGCTCTGGCAGGCGATGCTCGGCCGGGGTTGGGAGGCGCGGATCGCCCGGGCCCGCCGGTTCGCCCGGATGCCACGCGACGTCGACAAGCTGCTCACCGCCATCGCGGTGACCGGCACGGTCCTGCTGGTCGTACTCCAGGTGCGGTACTGGGCCTTCGGCAAGCTGCCCTGGGGTACACAGTGGACGTTCACCCTCGGCAGCTACCTGGCGGCAGGCATTCCGGTCCTGATCATCCTGGTACTCCGCAGAGGCTGGCGGGACCTGCACAGCCGGCGCCGGATCGGCGTGCTCTGGGACATCCTCACCTTCTGGCCGCGCGCCTACCACCCGCTGGCGCCACCGTCGTACGCCGAGCGGGCCGTTCCGGAGTTGCAGCAGCGGCTGTGGCGGATCCACGACAGCGGCGGACGGGTGGTGCTGGTCGCGCACAGCCAGGGCACCGTGCTGGCCGCCGCCGCGCTGCTACAGCGGGACAACCGGCCGGACGACGACGTGGTCGCCCTGGTCACCTTCGGCTCGCCACTGTCCACACTCTACGGATGGGCTTTTCCCGCCTACTTCGGCGAGCGGGTGCTGGGCCGGCTCGCCCCGACCGGCGGCGCTCCCGGGACGGCACTGCACGCCTGGCGGAACTTCTACTACCGGACCGACTACATCGGTGGCCGGATCTTCACCGCCGGGCGACCACCGGCAGAGGTCGACGTGGAACTGCCCGACCCGGTCAGCAACTGGTACATCCACGGGCAGCCGGCCCCGGCGGCGGCACGGCACTCCGGGTACTGGGTCGACCCGGCCGTCTGGCGGGCGGTGGACGACCTCGCCGAGGCGGTCGGCGCGGTACGCCGGGTGCCCCGGCAGGGCCGGGCCGCGCTGCACGAGGAGGCGTGACGCGGGCGACCGCCCGATTGCGATCGAGGTCACTTCGTGTCGAGGACAGTCAACTCCTCGCAGCGGGTCGGTGGGGCGTGTGCTGTCACAGGCATCCACTGAAATCCCTTCGCGTGCAAACCGTTCGGACAACGAGAATGACCGCGTTAAGGATCGCGTAACGGGAAGGACCGCATGGCGGCGTCGCGGGCGACCTTGGGGCGAGATGGACTCCGGGCGAAAGTGGTGATCCAGCGGGTGCGGCTGGGGTCCGAGGAGTACCGGGTAATCCGCCCCGCGAGGACGCTGAAGAACGCCGCGTTGTACGTCGGACGTACCGACTATGAGCTGTACGTGGACCGGACGGACGGCCGACAGCTAGGCACGCTGCTGATGCTCGCGGCCCGTTCCCCCCGGTCGCTTGTCTACCTGCCGCTGCGGACGAGTCCTGGCGTACCCTACGTCGGCGCTCCCGACGAACAACCGCTCGATCTCGTCCTGGTTCCACGGGCCCGTCAGTTCCGACCGGCACACTGGAAGCGGCTGCGTACCCAGATCAAGGCGGGCAACGCGCCCCGCGAACTGCGCACGGCGCGCATGCCGGAAAGCGATTTGAGCACCGACAACGAGATCGACTGGACGGTGTCCGGTGACCGTCACACGCTGCGTCAGCACGTGCATGCCGAGACACTGTTCCTGACCGGCGAAGGCGGCGCCTTCCGCAGGGCCGCACGCGAGGTTTTCGCCGTGACGAAGGACGGACCGCCGATGGCGGCCAAGCACCCGAACCTCTATCACGCCCGGGGCTGCAACTACCACGTGTGCCGAGGCCTGTACGACTGGGATGACCTGGGTGACGACCAAGAGCAGCTTCATATCACCTTCCACCCGACGTGGGCACGCTGAACGCGATTCGCCTCACCACGCTTCCGGCCTAGGTGAACGCAGAGCCGCCAGTCCCGGTCAGCAACGGGTACCTCCACGGGCAGCCGGCCCCGGCGGCGGCCGGGCATTCCGGGTACTGGACGACCCCGCCGTCTGGCGCGTCATGAACGACCTCGCCGAGAGGGTCAGGGCGGTACGCCGGGTGCCCCGGCAGGACCGGCCGTGCTGCACGAGGAGGCGTGACGCGGCCGACCGCCCGATTCCTCAGCGAGTCGGTCAGAGGCCGAGGGTGCTGATGGCAGCCGGGAGGGTGGGCGCGGTGGCGAGTTGGCGTACGTCGTCGCGTTCGCGTAGCCAGAGTTGGCAGGTGACGCCGTTGTAGTGGGCTGCGACGGGTTGTCCGGGGTGGTGGCGGGCGAGTCGGCGCAGTGGGGGCGCGGGGTCGTCGACTGCGGTCGGGGTGGGGTTCTGGGGTACCGGGATCGGTTCGGCAGGATCGGTGGGGATGTTGTTGGCGATGGCGGGTTCGAGGTATTCGAGGCAGAACGCGGTCGCGGCTTCCGGGGTGGCGTGGGTGGGCGGGCCGGCCGGGGCCGGCGGATTGCCGGGGTGGTTGATGGTGACGTCCCAACTCTCGCCCTGGATGTAGCGGAGGTCCCCGGTGTTGTGACCGTGGTCGGTGAGGGTGATCGTGACCGTCAGGTGTAGTCCGAGGACGAGCCGGACGAGATGCGCCAGGGGTGGCACGTCGGGCCGTCGGGCGAGCAGGAAGAGTCGAGCGGCAGGTCGGCCTCGGGCGGCCCAGCGCAGGTATTCGGTCAGCGGGTCGGTGCCGGGTTGGTGCAGGGTGACGGTGCCGTGGCGGAGGCTGTGGTCGAGGGTGCCGCCACCGTCGAGTTCGACCAGGTCCTGCGGGCGTACGCCGAAGTGGTCGGCCCAGCCGGCGAGCCGGAACTGTTCCGGGAGTTGATGCAGGGGCTTGCCGCCGGGGTGGGTCGCGATGTGGGGTGCGGTGATGTGTTGGCCGGCTCGCCAGTGCTCCGTCTGCCAGACGTGTTCGCCGGTCTGCCAGCCGGTCGGGCTGGTGCGCCAGCACAGGTGCACGACCCGGCCGGTGAGGTCGGTGATCGTGACCGTCACCTCCGGGTGGAGGCGATGGCTGCCCCAGCAGGTATAGCAGCGCAGAAGGGACGGGCTGCGGCCGGACCCGGCGCATTTCGGGCAGTCTGGATCGGCCCGGTCGGCGCCGAGTCGGCAGTCGCAGGTGCGGAGTCGGCTGTGTGGGTCGCAGTCGGGGCAGTCGACGTACCGGACGGGCGCGCCCTGCCACGACGGTGCCGGCGGCTGCCAACCCCGCCGCAGAATGGTCGTACGTCGGCAGTGGATCTGTCCGGTCGTCCATCCGGTGAGGGTTTCGGTCGTGCCGTCGGTGCGAAGGCTGGTGTGCCACCAGCGGCCGTCCCGCCAGACGGCTTGTGCTCCGGGGTGCGGGTCGCCGGTGGCCAGGTCGGTGCAGTCGGCGAGGATCCGTCGTTCGAGCTGGTCCACGTCGATTGTCGGCGGATCATCCAGTGGTGGTTGTCGGATGGTGAGTTGATGGGCGGGGGCGGTCCGGCCGCGTTCGTCCAGGCCGTAGAAGGCGTCCAAGTCGGTCGTGGTCGTAATGGCGGTGGTCAGGTCGTCGGCGTAGCCGTACGTTTCGACTGGCACCGGGCCGCCGGGCATCTCGAACCGGACCGCCCAGGTGAGCGCTTCGGTGGCGGCCAGCCGGCGGGCCTCGACGACCAGGTCGACACAGAGCTGATCGGCCAGCCGGCACCACCTGCCGAGTTCGGCTGCCGGCTCCCGGGTCGGGGCGGTGGTGGTGTGGCCGAGGTAGAGCCGCCACGCGTCGAGGCTCTCCCCCGCGATCGCCTCCGCCTCCAACACCGTACGGACCGGTGCGGGCTGCTCCGGCCGCCACGACCGGGGTAGCAGGACGAGAGGGCCGTCCGGATCGCCCGGGGCACGGACGTCGGTCCATGAGCTGACGCCGACGAGGGCGGCCAGGTCATGCAGCAGCGGGGCGAGTGGCAGATGCCAGCTCCCACCATCGTCACCGGACCATCGGGCGGGTTCGACAACGCCGGGTACGACGTTCACCGACGCCACCGCCCCGGTATCCACGTTTGCCATCGTCAGGACGAGTTGTGCCCGACGCCGGCCGGACTGCCGACAGTCGTAACACGGCCGGGCGAGGGTGCCGAGGCCCTGACAGTCCCGACAGCCCCGGTAGGCCTCGCCGATCAGCCCGCCTCCACCACTGTCGGTGATCAACAGACGGTTGCCGCCGTAGGTGCAGCGACACGGGTCCAGGGTGAACGCGAGGCCGTCACAGGAGGGGCACAACACCACCGGCAGCCCGTCGGCCGGCGTCCCCGTCACCGGCTCGGCCCCACAGCCGCGCACGGCACCTCATCCTCGGCCCGGGCCGCGTCCGCATTCGGCGCATTGAAAGGCAGCCGTACCACGTATCGGTCGGCCATCAGCGCCGCGCCAACTCGTGCGCCGTCGGCGCCTGCCGGGACTGCCACCGCCGCAACGCATCCTTGATCCGCGCGTTCTGCTCCCGAACGCGAGCCAATTCGGTGTACGCCCTCGCCAGGTCAGTCGCGACCTGGTCCAGGAACTCGGTCACCTCGTCCGGATCGACTCCCCGCCGACCGAAGCCGACCGGAGTGAACCGGCGCAGCCGCACCTGCGACGGCCACAACGGCCGGTACGTCGCCGACCGGTACGCCGCCCTGAGCCGCCGCGCCGACCTCCCCTCCCGCCGCAACAACCTCCAAAACAGAACACGCACAGACCTCACCAGCCTTCGACGAACAGCAAGCAAATGGACGGGCGGCCCCGGCCCGAATCCCCGGGCACGCTCGCCCCGGACCGGGACCACCCCGCCCCACCAGCGCAGCCACAAGCAGCACGTACGCCAGGCAGGGCGTGTCTCAGGGCTGGCACGGCTGATGAGGTGCTCACCAGCCGTGCCAGCAGCGTGGATGCCCAACCGGAGGGCCGGTTGCCTACCAGGCTTTCCGTCGCCAGGCGCCCCGCAGAGGAAACTTACAATGCAAAGCATGATAGGGCAAGAGCTAAGCATGCAAAGCAGGCAAAGTCTTGAGGCTTCGTTGGCGATCATGAGAAGATGCAGGGGCCTACCAGGAAGTCGCCATGCCCCGAATCTCAGAGCGCCAACGCATCGCACAGGACATCCGCGACAAGATCGCATCGGGTGAGTACGCGCCAGGAGACAAGCTGCCGTCGCTCCGCGAACTGATCGCGATCTACGGCGTGTCCGCCGAACCCGTCCGCTCGGCCCTGCTGATCCTGCAAGCAGAGGGCCTCCTCGAAGGCCGGCAGGGCAAGGGTGTCTTCGTGACCGACCCGAAGTAGGTACTGCTACAACCCGACATGGGCAAGCGATGACCGGACTGCATCCTTGGACTATCTCGGGTTGCTCGACTGCACTACAGCCGGGACATCGAATGGACGAGCCAGAACTCCGCCCTAGGATGCGCAACCTGACTCTCGCCGAAGCGACGTCCGCAGCGGGGAAGCCACGTCTGTGGCAGTACCTCCCCTGGTGGGGCCTTGCGGTGTGCGAAGGGGTTCTACTCGCCGCGTTGCATGATGCGAGCGAGCCAGGGCAGTTCGGGCAGGTGTACAGTGACGCGCTGCTGGGTCCAGGGTCGGCGCAGCGCGAAGAGGCTCAGGACGATCCACCACAGGGCGGCGATGCCGGCGGTGGTGGTGCGGGCCGGGCCGGTGGTGGTGTCCCAGACCATCGCCACGGTGGCAGCTCCGTAGAGGATCCAGCCGAGGCGGGCGGCGACGGCGCGCCAGAAGAAGGCGAAGGCGAACAGTCCGACGCCGGCGGCGCACCAGGTCCACCACAGAGTGTTGGCGGTGATGGGGAGGCCTGCGGCGTGCGTGGTGAGGTAGTCGCGGACCGGGTCGAGGACGATTCGGGTGAGGTTCCAGTCCCGCAGCCAGTCGAGGCCGCCGTCGACCAGGTCGACCAGGAGACTGCCGAGCCAGCGCAGCAGCGGCAGGATGAGTCCGAAGATCAGGAGTGCGGCGAGTAGCACGCCGGCGCCGCCGGCGGCCGGGATGAGCCAGTCGGGTGGCCAGTCGTCGGTGTCGCGGGCGCGGTGGAAGCGTCGCCACAGGTCGCCGGCCCATTCGTTAAGCATGGCTGGCCAGCTGGCGTCGGTGTCCTCGATCGGCGCCGGGCGGGCCTGCGTGGTGGGTTCGGTGCTCAATGGTCGTCCTCGTCTTCGTCCTGGTCGACGGCGTCAACGGCGATGATGACCGGCTCCCCGCGGCGGGCGGCTTCCAGTTGGGCGCGGGTGAGCACGGTGCGGTTGGGCAACTTGCGGGACAGCAGGGCTTCCAGGCCCTCGGGTGCGCCGTTGATGTCGGCGGGGGCTTGGGCGTTGATGTCGTCGAGCAGCGCGTCGACGAGCAGCGCCAACGAGCCGGGGCCGGATCCGTCGTAGCCCCAGCTGATGCCGTAGTAGGAGTCGCGGGGAGCGGGGTAGATCTTGCCGTCGGCGGTACGGATCCAGACCGGCCCGTCGAGGATCAGCTCGGCCAGCGGTGCGGTCGCGGGTAGTCGTTGTGGCATGGCGGCGGTGTAGTCGCCGCCGCTTCGCCAGACCGGGGCGTCGGTGTCGGGGTCGACCAGGGCGTCCCCCGGTTCACCGGCTGGCGCGAGCAGCTCGAACGCGGCGGTGCGTTGGGTGGGGATGAGCCGCTGCGTCCACTTGTACGCCCAGGTGCTCTCGACTTCCTCGATGTGCTGCGGGTTGCTGTAGGGCAGGTCGGCGCCGGCGTCCCAGCGGGTGACTTCGCGGACGCAGCGGTGGGCGAGGTCGTCGGTGTGGGCGAGCAGGTCGAGCCAGCCGGCGCGGCGTTGGGTCGGGTCGATGTCGTCGGCGTCGGGTACCGCCAGAGGGCGGGCCGCGATGTGCAGCACCCCGTCCGGCAGGTTGGTCTTCTCGATGATCTCGATGTCCTGCTCGGCTGCGGCGGCGGCTTGGGCGTGTGCGAGACGTGCGAGGTTGACCAGCACCCGGGTCGCCGGGTGGTCTTCCGGGTAGGTGGAGGCCATCGTGAGTAGGGCGCTGGTGTCCAGCGCGGGAACGGCCATCGCGGTGACGGTGTCCGTCGACGGCTTCCAGTCCAGCAGCAACTGCTTGTCCCGCAGGGTCCGCGGCCACCACGGCACCGGTTGGCCCAGCACTGCGGCCAGGTCGAGCCAGGTCGGTTCGTAGGTGCGCTCCGGTAGGCCGGGCAGCAGGGCCTTGAGTTCGGGGCCGTGTCGCAGGGAGAACCCGCCCGACACCACGACTACCGCACCGTCACCGCGCGGGGCGAGTCGCTCGGCCCACTCCCGGTGTGGTGCCCGCCGGCCGGTGGTCAGCGGCCACACCAGGTGGACCGGCCCCTGCCGGGTGCGCCAGCGCAACGCGACCGCCCCGGGCAGCTCCACCGCAGTGTCGAAGACGGTGTTGTACGGCATCGGTGACCAGGCCCCGACCGGCACCCGCCCGGACCACCGGCCACCCCGCTGGTTGAACGCCCACTCGTAGACGTCAGCCTCGGACCACCACATCTGGCCGTCGTCGACGCCGGTCGCGGTCAGCTTTCCGGTCTTGACCCACCACCACACGGTCAGCCGGGGTACGGCCAGCAGCTGCCCCACCGCGCCCATCCCGAGTCGCCGTTGGCGGCCTTCCGGTTTTCCCACGCCCATGATCCTCCGTCACGAAGAGATTGCCCTGTGTCACTGTCGTGTCAGAGTGCCAGAGCGGTGCCACACCGGCCACCCCCCGGACACGAAGAGCTCACCCCCGGCCGCCCACCCCCGGGACCACGACACGTCCGCACGATCGCGGGCGACGGCGGCTGGCCCGAGGTCGCACAGCCCGGTGCCGGACCGCTACACGCGGGGCCACATAGGACCGTTCAGGGGAGCACCCCCCTCTGAAGGGAGAGTGCCGCATCCTCACCCGGACCGCTACCGTCAGTGGGGTGGCGGCTGCGGTGTGCAAGCGATGCTCCAGACGCATGCCGCTGCTCAAGCGAAGGGACGCTCAGTTCTGTTCGCCGGCATGCCGCAAGGCCGCAGCACGAGAAGCCAAACGGGCGGCCCAGCCGCCGGCGGTACAAGAACCATGGATGATCTCGTGCCCGATATGCGGCAAAACCTGGAACTACGACGAGTGCCATCCGAGCAAGAAGTACTGCTCAGGCCGATGCCGGCAGAAGGCATGGCAGCGCCGAGCTCTCAACAAACTGGCACTGATGCGTCCTAGGCGACCCTCTGATCCGAAGCGGTAACGGTCGGATGAGACGGATCGACGACAGCTCAGCTGGAAAAATGGATGACCGCAGATGTTTGCCTCGGGAATACCCGAGGTGGGTCCATAGTCTGGATTACCGGCCCCAACGTGGAGGTACCGCGCGTGAGGCAGACCAGACGTTGGGGCTCGATCACGTCGCAGTTATCGACCCTAACCGCTAGCGGCAAGTGGCGCGACCGTTTCAGGTTGTGAAGTTCCCGTCAGCGGCGACCCATGACGTCGGGTCTGCATCACGGTCAGGCCAGAGGAGAACACCAGGTTGACCAACCCGACGTCCAGTTTCGACCTCAGCATGACCCGGTTCGTCAAGTACATCGTCAGCCAGGGGACCGAGCGCTTCACGCTCGTCCGTAGCTTCGACGACCCGTACTCCCCTGCGAAGGACGTGTACCGCTCGGCACGGCGGGCAGTCCAGGTCGGGCGCCGCACCGGTCAGGACGAGGCGGCGATGAACAGCGCCATCCAGAACTGCCGGGCGCAGATGCGCGACCACTACATTGAGATCGCCCGCGGGTGGCTGTCCTTCATCAAGCCGCGCGCGGACACCGTGCTCGTCTCCCCCGGCACCGCCCGCTGGCACACCACCGACTTGACCATCCGCGTAACGCCGGATCTTGTGCTCGTGCACCCGGACGGGACCACCGACGCCCTGAAGCTGCACTTCTACAGTGATCAGATCACCACGCAGGCCGCCGAGGTCACGCTGTGGTTGATGCGTCAGACCCTTGACCAGACCCACCCCGCCGCGCGGCCGATGGTGCTGGACGTACGACGCGAGCAGGAGTACACCCGGGTGAAGCCCAGGCCGGGGTACGCAAGCTGGCTTGAGTCCGAGGCCGCCAGCCTCGCGTTCCTGTACCGACGCCACCGGGCGGCCTGACCGCGCAATCACCCGGAGGTCCCGGCCTCGACCAGGGCCGGGACCTCCGCCCTTGTCCCTCCGGCAGGCGGACAGGTTGAAGCCGTGGACCCGGTCCGAGGAACTCGCCGACCTGCGTGCCGACGCGCTCGGCGAGCGGGCTGGACCCGCACGTCAGGCAGCGCCCTACCAGCCGCGCCGAATCTGGTAGGGCGGCATCTGGTCCCGCAGCACCCCCGCGAACTCCGTCCGCAGGGCCGCCAAGTCGACAGGCCGTCCGCCCATCCGCTGGCCCAACCCGGCGAGGGGCCACGCGGCGAGGTAGCCGAATCGCGCCGCGTAGACCCCGACGGTGTGCAGACCGTACCGGTCCGAGTAGTCCATCAACGCGAACTCCAGCGCCGGCTCGGACACCAGCACCCCCTCTTCCCCGCCCGCAAGCACAGGCGGGAAAGAGCGCTGGCGGCCGCGCGCATATCCGGGGGCGATTCCGGGCTTTACGTCGGCGCTGCTGGCACCGTCGGGGAGTCGTCCGCGGAGCGGGAGGGCTGGTGGACCGCGAGGCCGCTGCCGACCGCCGGGGCCGGTACGGGAGGTCCGCTGGCGACGACGGCCTGGAATCCGCTTCGGGTCGCGGGCGGACCGCTACCCGATCCCGATCCAGTCCCGAAGTATCGCAACGGCGACCTGGACGAGGACCGTCTGGAGGACGGCGTCCACGGCCAGTTCGTTTCGTCTGTTGCAGCCGCAGAGGTGCTGGTACTTTGCGGCTTGGTGCTTTCTGCCCATTACGCCCCTTTCATCGGATCCATTCCGCTTTCTGGCGGTGGGAGGCGGATCCGCCTCTGGAACCAGTTCAGCAACAAGGGGAGAGGTTCCTGTAATGCTGGGTGTCACAAGATCAGGTACGGTCACTCATCGTCGAGCCAGGCGAGAGGGGCACCGGCGCGTACGCCGGGCTGGAAGAAGCCGTCCTTCCACGCCTCGTTCATCAGCCCGCCCAGAATTCGGCGGCGGGCCCGGAAGGCGTGTTGGGCGAGCACCGTCACGGTTCCAGGCGGCATAGCCGCCGTGGCCCTGCCGGCGAGGGGCCTGCCGGGCCACGTCCAGACCGGCCGTGCGGTCTGGGGTGGATCGATCCCATAGCGACGGCATGCCCGGGCGAACATCCGGGCGTTGTCCAGCACCGCGTCCAAGGCAGCCCGGGCGCCCTGCTCATCGGCGGTGAGCTGGCCGATCACTGCCATCCTCTGCTGCTGGGAGATGGCGTACGCCTCCGCGGCCAGCTCGCGATACTGCACCACGTCGATCAGCCCGAGCTCGTACGCCGCTGCGGCGGGCAGCCGCAGGGCCATCGGGACCGAGGAGTCGTCGAAGGCCTCCGCGCCGTGTTCCCAGTCCAGCAGCACGGCCTCGATGAAGCCGCTGATGTGCCGGTCGGCGATCCCGCGAGCGCCGGCGATCAGCGGCGCGATCTCCGGCACCGGCGCGGTGCCGTCGACGAGCGGCCACACCACCCGCCGGCTGCCGACCGGGAAGGCCAGCAGCTGCCCGGCGTCGAGCCACTCCCGATACGGCTCGGGGACCGGGCACTCCCAGCGTCCGGCGTGCACAGCCCGCCAGCCCGCGGGCATCCGGACCCGCCAGCCGGGGGAGCGGACATCGTGCCGGGTGGAGCGCTGGTCGGCCACCAGCCAATCCTCGAAATCCTGCATCGCCACCGCGCGCCGGGCTCGCCACACCGCGGCCGCGCCCCGGCCCGCCCAGGTGTAGGAGCTGGACCTTCCTAGGTAGTGCGCCCGCACGAACTCGTCGGCGTGCCGCAGGTCCTGCAGCCGCTCGTGCCAGCCGTCCGCGCTCTGCGCGTGCAGCATCCGCTCATTGTCATCGGCGGCCGGGCCCGTCAGCAGTTCCCGCGCCAGCGTGGCGGCCGCGTCGAACCGGGCCGGGGAGTGCCACGGCCGGTCTTCCAGAATTTCGTCGACCAGCAGCGCCTCCCGGTGCCGCGCGTAGTCCTCGGCCTCGCGGGCGCGGTCGGCCTGCGCGTGGACCGCCAACTCCGGTGTAGTGGTGGTCGCGGCCGCCGCCAGCCGCCACAGCCCGACCGCCGCATCATGCCGCAGCAGCGGCCGCAAACCGCGTAGGAACTCGTCCTCGAACGGCTCCACAACCGCAATCGCGGTCATCACCGCGTCGGTGAGCCGCCGGGCCTGATAGTCCCGGTGCGCCCGCGGGGACTGGCCGGGCAACTGCAACGACACCGCCCGCAGTCGGTCCAGCGTGCCCGCCGGCACCCGCAGCCGCAGCCTCTTCGGTCTCGGCCACTCCCGCCGCGCGTCGCCGTTCCACCGGGCCACGCCCGGATATCGCAGCACCGTCGAGATGTGCGTCAGCCGCTCCGCGACCGGCAGGTCTTCCTGCCGCACGACGTGCGCCAGCAGCATCCGCCGTACCGTCTCGTCCCGAGACCGCCCCTCACGCGCAGCAACCGTCATCAGCGCGGCCAGCGCGCACGGGGGCACCAGCACATTACTTTCCTCGCGATCCGGCACCTCCCCAGCAGAGCACGCCGGGATCGACCGGTTGTCTCTGGGCGGGTGATGTCCTGGCCACCGAGGGCGTGGGTGATCTGTCAGCAGCGCACCGCGTCTGTCAGGGGTGCTCGGGGAACCTCTTCGCATTGTGTGGGCGTCGGGCGCGGCGAGAGGGGGACCCTTCCCTGTGGGGAGGGTCCCCCTGGCGTACGGGCTACGCCGAGGCGGCCGCGATCGCGGCCGCTGTGGCAAGCAGCATCGTGACCGCCAGGACCACGAGCAGGATGGCGACTTGTCGGCGGGTGGGGTGCACCGCCGCCAGCCTGCGCCGGATGGAGCGGACGTACAGGGACCAGGCGGAGGGGCCGGGTTCTCCTGTGGATTGCCATTCCCCGTCGATCAGGACGCAGTCGCGGATCTCGTGGACCGGCGTGTAGGGCAGGGTTTGCACGGGCGGTGGTGCGTCGGGGGCGGGCTCGGGTCGGCGGGCGAGAGCCTGTTGGGCTCCGGTCCCCCATCGCCGCCAGGTGGGAGTGCGCCGTACCGGGTGCCCGTTGCTCAGGTCGTCCCAGACGTCCAGCCACATGGTCTGTTCCGCTTCGGTGAGGCCGACCGCCCGTACGAAGCTGACCACCAGGTCCTGTGCGGGGAGGGTGCCGCGCTGGAACGCGTTGCACAACGTGGACGCTGGAGTTCGTCGGGGATAGTCCTTGGTCAGCTCCTCGATCTTGCGGAATGTGTGCCCTGACCACTCGCGCAGCCTTTTGAGCGCGTCGTTGTACTCGGCCGGGGTGGTGGCCTCGGTCGGGTCGGGGGCCGGCAGGCCCAGCTCCCGGGGGGTGAATTTCTTGGTGCCCTTGTTGTTGGCCCAGAACTCCTGCGCGATCGCGGCACGGCGCTCCACCCATGTTCGGGGTTCTTCGCCGCACGCCCGCACGAACGCGCTGAGCAGTCCTTCGCTGGGTAGCTGGTGGCCCTGGTCGACCCCGTGCACCGCGCTCTTGGAGTAGAACGTGGTTCCGGCGATGGCGGCGTAGGTCTTTCCAGCCTTCTGACGTAGCTCGCGCAGTTGGTAACCGAACTGCGCGACCGGACCGGTGAACGGGTCCGAGGCTTCCTGATCTGCTTCGGCATCGGTCTCCACCCTCCACGGGTGTGCTGCTCGGCGTTGAGCAGCACACCCGCGAGGACCTCAGATCCCGCGGATCCGAGGGCTGAGCCGAGCCGCGACGGTGCCGGCCGTGCCCGCCAGTGCGGCGGCCAGCAGCGGGTCGACTCCGACAGCGACCAGGATGGTGATGAAGACCAAGACCACGATCAGCACCGCGATCGTGACCGGGTAACGCCCCGACCTAGCCGGGACGACGATGGACGCGCCACCGGCCGGCACAGGTGTCGGGGCGATCGGGAGAGGGGTAGTCCCGGGCAGCATGAACCCCGGTGACGATGACAGCACGGACTTTCCTTTCGACAGTGGATCTACCAGAAGGGGTGGATGAGCAGAGCCCTGCCACGCCCCGGCGCACCGTCAGGGGATGGTCCGTCCCCCGAGCGGCTGACGTGGCATGGGCCCGACATCAGAAGTACCAAGCCAAGAGCACGAAGCCTAGAAATTCTCGTTTAGGAAATTTGTACCACCATCGATTTTCCTGTTTGTCCTGTTAGGGCGGTTGATACCGGAACAGGTAACCGCAAACATGGGCAAACACGTCATCTGAACGCGGCTTGATTCAGTTCTGCCGGTTCGAACATGCGCTCCGAACGCCTGCCCCACTTCCGTGGTGATGGGGAAGCGCTCACAATGTCGGGTACCGCGATCAACCCAACGATCGAACCGTCAGCCGGACGGAATCAATCGACAAGGGCCTATCAGCGGGAGTTGGATGAGCACCACAGGCCAGGCTGCTTGGTCCCAGCCTGCCCCTCCTGGGACCGGAACGGCAGTACCGGGGGACAGCCGTTCGGAACGCTCTGACGTCCCACCCGTCACCCCCTCCCCCGCACCGCCGCGCACGTGCCTGCACCCAGCAGCGCGGCGCGGCGGTGCCGGGCAGAGCACCAGTCCTTATCCAGGTGGATTCCGCCGAACCCGAGGGCCCACCAGGTGTGGCTCTCGTCGACACTCAGGCGAACAGCCCGCGTGACGAGTGTGCAGTCAGCCGAGCCGCCTCCCGGACGACGGGGGGCTGCAGCAGTGCCGATGCACCTGCGATCCGGGGCTCTCAATAGCCGGACGGCCCCCCGACCTAGCCGTCGGAGGGCCGTCCACACAGATGCCCCAAGCACCCACTACACGATCTCGACGATGCGTTCCTTGCCCGTCTTTGGGTCTCGAAACACCAGCTCATTGCCGTTGCGGGTGTTTTCCTCAACCATCGCGTAGACGGAGATTGCCCGGTTCACCACGTCGGTGCGGTTGAACCGCGTCCATGTGATCAACTTTTGCAAGTCGCCCCATACCTTCGGGACGATCCCGACCGTGATCCTGTTGATCACGTACTCCTCGGCTTCGTCCTGCCCCTCACCACGCGGCCCGTTCGCGCCCGCCCGATGCTGAAGCTGCGTCCGGCTGCCCATGTTCGCCTCCTTTCGCCGTCAGCCGTAGCGGGAACGCCGGCCCCCCAAAGATCTTCCTCGGCGCCCCGTACATCTACTCTGCCACACCTTGCTGACTGAAGCTATCTAATCTGATGCACCTCCGCATCGTTTTCGCGACTACAACGGGTAGAGTGGTCGTAACCCCCCACACGAGGGGCTCCGCTCCACAACAGGAGGAACGCATGTTCGAACGGACACCCCGGGCGCCCAGACCGGCACAACCCGGGGGTGGCAGGACACCCGGTGATCTACTCGCGGTCTTCGCGAGCCTCATGGGTGAGGTCCGAAGCATCATCGCCTCGGCAACCACCCCGAGCCTCGCAAGGTCGGAGCGGTACCACCGAGCACCTGCTATCCGCCTTGGCGGATCGGCCAATGGCGTTCTGAGGCGGACACGCCGCAGTCGCCACACGGCGGACGTGTGCCTTCTTGTCCTCGCACGGCAGCTAGCTGCCTGCGAGGGCTGACTCCTTCGGTGTCCAAGGGACACAAGGGTGACCCGCATCGAAGGGGAGGAGCGAGAGGTGACTTAACAAGTGGAAGCAACGCGTGTGGAGGGTACGAACGCCCTGTACGTGACGCAGCGCACGACGGGACGGGACGACTACATTCCGCCTACGGAGAACGCTCAGGTCCAGTTCATCTGGAGGACTCGGCACCCGGAGCAGGATCTGGGTGACGCGGAGCCGACGAGTGGAGCCGGCGTGGGGATCTCATACCGCGACATCGACCGGGAGATCGAGGGCAGCGTCAGGATGCCGAGCAACCTCACCAACAAGCTACTCGACACCCTGACCATGACCATCGGCGTCGTCGGCACGGTAATCGCACCGGTCACGATCTTGCACTTCGCGGGCAACTCGCTCTCCGACGAACTCCTGTTCGCGCTCTGCCTCGCCGCGGTCGCCGCCGTCGGCGGCCTGGCTCGGACGATCACCAAGCGACGGCGGTAGGAGGGGCACCGGCTAGCACGGGGGGCGCGTGTGCGCCCCCCGGCTCGAAACGACCACCAACGACCCGGTTCAGAGAATGTGCAGTCTCTACAAACTCGGCGCCGTGACTTCAGAGAACGCGGCGATCACGCGTAGCCGAACCGGCCAGAACAGTTTCAGAGGATACGGAACACGTCGGCGAGGCCGGCCTGCGCCGGTCCTACCAGCGGCGCCGACGCCCCGTCACGTCACGTTCGAGGCCCGTCGAAGAGCCGAGGTCGCTGACGCTCGGCGGGCACTCAGCTCAGTCTTCCTCGTCGTCACCTCGGCGGCGGAGCGCTCGCTCGGCGATCCGGCTGGATAGCTTGCCTGTCGCCGGTTTGGGCCGGTCGAGGGTCTCGTGGCCGAGGCGCCTGGCAGCGCCGATTACGAGCGCTGCAACCGATTCACACCCTCGGTGAAACGGGTCCGCCGGAAGTACCCGACCGAAGCCACGGTCAGCCCCAGCCCCCAGAGCAGGTACGCCGGCATCGAGACCCAGAAGAACCAGAGCGGGTACGTCCCGTCGCCCGGATCCCAGTCCCCGGCGACCGTCTCCACCGCCAACTGCCCGGTGCCGACGCCGAAGTAGACGACCATCAGCAGGCCCAGCCCGAAGCCCGGGCCGAGCAGCAGCCAGCGGGGCACCCGCCGCCCCGCCCACAGTGGCACCCACCGCGGGAACATCCGCCCCCAGGAGTGCACCAGTGCCAGCGGCAGCAGTACTCCGGCGAGCAGGAAGCCGACCTCGAAGGCGAGTACGGCCGGCCCGTCGGCGAACGGGATCTCCGCCGTCCCGACCGCGTACTGCACGCCGAGCCGGGCCAGGCAACCGGCCACCGCCAGATAGGCCGCGATGAACGCCCACCGGGGCGTACCGCCGAGGTGGCCGCCGAGGAGTGGGCGATGACCCCGGACCCGGCGCCGGTACCCCTGCGTAGTGACCGCCAGCAGCACCCCGCCGGCCAGGCAGCCGAGCCGGCCGGCGATCCCGGCCGGGTCGACGGTGAGCCCCAGCCCGGGGATGAGCACGGCGACGAGGTCCAGCAACAGCAGCGGGCAGAGCATCACGAGTGCCGCGCTCACCGCCCAGCCCGCACCGGCCAACGGCCACCGCCAGCGGTTCGCCCGATCGAGCGCGACCGCCAGCGGTGCCGCCGTGCCGACCAGGGCGACCGCGCCCCAGCCGGCGACCGGGACGAGATCGGTACCCAGTGGCGGAAACTCCGGGGCGTTCCCCGACGCCCAGTGCACCCGCAACCCCCCGTACCCGATCGTCCAGAGCAGCACGGCGCGCATTGCCCAGACCGACGCGGTCCGGCCCGGCCACCCCTGCGGTGGCCCGGTCGGTACGTCGATGTCGTGCCGCCTCCCGGTCATGTCCCCAGCCTCGCCGCCGCCGGCCGAGGCCGGATCCCCCGCGCGACGGGCCGGCCTCCCCCGCCGGAGGGACACCGGGGGACACCACTGCAACTCGACACCCACCGCCCCCGGACGGCCGATTGGCGTCCACTACGACCAGGGCGACGCCACGCCAGCCGGCCAGCGCGAAGAGATCGGTATCCAGGGGCGAAACTCCGGGGCGTTCCCGACGCCCAGGTTTCCCGGAGGCCGCATGACTGGCATGATCGTGTATATGATCGAAAGAATCGAGTCCCTTGTCCGCCGGTGAGTGAGACCCCCGGGCCCCGACCGCCCAAACTCATGATGAGCCTCTTCGGTCACGCGCAGCGGCTGCACCACCGATATCCGGACGAGCCCCTGCCGCGGTACGGCGAACCCCTTCCGGATGAGGCCCGCCACCCGCCCCAGCGCTGGATCCAGGATCCCGAAGACCGGCGGCTCATCGGTGCCGACGTGGCCACCGTCCTCGATGCGTATTTCGCGGATCCGGTGTCGACGCCCGACGAACTCGTTGACGCGTTCCACGACCTCTACCCGCCATCCGGCCGCAACGAGCACATCGCCGCCGCCGCGCTGCGGGCCGACCGGCAACGCGTCCAAAAGACCGGCCGATGGCTGGTGGAACACAGCACGGACCGGTGCTCAGTCACCATCGGGCTGCAACTGCTCGCTACCGACTGGGCAAAGGAGGACATCCCACTGATCCAGACCATCGGGCTGCTGTCGAGAGAGTTCGGGTCGCTGGCCGCATACGCCCTGCGACGGCGGCTGGCGGCGGACGCCCTGCGCTGGTTGGCGCAGCGCAGCATGGACTGGGGCAGGGTTCACGCGGTGGAGGAACTGCTCGACATGGACGCGACCGGCACCCGCCCGTGGCTGCTGCGCCACGCATGCGGGGGCAGCCCGCTCGACGGCTACTTCGCTGGCAAGGTCGCCACCCGCGCACACCTGCACGAGGCGATCATCAGCCCAGAGGTCGACGACGACCTGGTCGACCACACCGGACAGTTACTGCGGGTCATGACCCACTGCCGCGGAATGGGCACAACGATCGACCGCTACCCGCCGGCCCGAGCCGTACTCGCGGCCCACGCCGGACACCTCAGCCGCCAGGCGCCGAACCTGGACCGGTACCTCGACGCCGCCGTCATCGCCGATTACCTCACCGAACTGCCACCCGACGCCAGGGAGTGGATCGGCACCGACCGGGAACCGATCCTGGCCCGATACCTCGCGGTACTCCAAAGCGACGACTGGTCGATGACGCTACGTTCCATGCTGGATCCCGCCGATGAGTTCCACGCCTGGTTCGCCGGAACCGTTGCCGCGCGGCTGCGACTGCGGGCATTCGAGGGGTTCAAGGCATCTGCAGACGCCGAGCCCGACCGGTGAGGACGTGCCGGTCGCGGCGGCGATCGACCACCACCTGACCATCCGGCAGCATCCGCTTCTCGCATGATCGGTTTCACCCTGGCGCCGGTTGGGTCCGATGGTGCGCGGCAAGCAGCGACGCCCATGCCAGGGCGAGGGCGATCGCGAGGGCGAAGGCGAAGGCGACGTTGGCCGGGCGTGATCCCTGCAGCGCGAAGATCAAGCTCCAGCTGGCGAGGAAGTCGCGCCGGTCACGCCGCTGAAGGCCGCCCAGGCGCGACGGCCGGTCGCGCCGAACCGCCGGGCGAAAACGAAGCACGCGGCGACGAGCGCGAGAAAGGCGATTCCGGCAACCAGGAAGTGCACCGCTGCGGGCCAGCTCATCGTGGTGGGAGGGCCGGTCGGCGTGCCCGGTGGGAAGCCGTCGGCGGGGTCGGCGGAGAAGATGGCCGCGCTGCCGGGCATCACGGCCAGGGCCGTGTGCGGAAACCAGTGGTACGCCTGGGACACCAGCGACCCAATGAGACGCCCGAGAACGGGCATTCCGGACCGCAGCCGTTACCACGATCTCTAGCCTGGAGGTGCGGATTCGTCACGAAAGGGGACCGAGCCGAGAACCATCGGTGACCGAGATGCCTCATCGAGCAAGAAGAACGTCGCACGGTATCCAGCGGTCCGAGCAGTGGGAGCAGCCAACGCCCCGGCGGATCGGCAGAGAATCCCGGGCCGCGCCGGCCGCGCTGCCGATGCCCCGGCCCGGGCGGGCCCTCGGTTGGCAGCTTCTCAGCACCGCAGCCCTGCTCGCCGCGCTGGTCTGGTTCGGCCGGTCGGGACTGCGGGCCGGCCGCCCCGACACCTGGCTGCTCAGCCCGCTCGACGGTCTCGCGATCACCCTCGGCGGCGACGGGTCACACCCGATGCGGCACCGGCTCGGGCTGCTCGTGCTGGCCGTGGTCTGCTTCGCCGCCTGGCGGCACCGGCGCCGGGTCCGGCTCGCGTACCGGCCCGGGCCGGTCGACGTGCACGAGTTCACCGACGCCACCCCGGACCGCAGCGCCCCGGTCGACGACCTGAAGAGCCAGTTCTGCCAGCGGCTCTCGGAGACGCACATCTATCCGCCGTACGCCGGACCCGCCGACCCGCCGCCGGAGACCTTCCTCGACGTGGCCAGCGGGGTCGACCCGCGCAGCGGCAACCCGCTGGCCATGCTGCTCCAGATGCTGCCCCGGCTCTGGCCGAAGATCGGCTACCGGGTGACCGGGGTGTTGCAGGTACGCGCCCAGGAGCCCTGCTACGGGGTCTCCGCCACCGTCACCTCGTTCCTCGGCGGCGGCCGCAGCGCGATGACCACCCAGTGGGGCAGCACCTGGGAGGAGGCGACCCGGCGGACGGCGTACTGGGTGCTGGCCACGATCCTGCCGGTGACCCGGCTCGCCCGGGCCGCCCCGTGGCGCAACTGGTGCGGCCGGGAACTGCCGGCGGCACTCTTCGCCGCCTACAACAAGGGCAAGGAGTCGCAGGACCGGCGGCAGTTCGACGAGGCGCTCCGCTACTACGGCGTGGCGCTCGGGCTCGACCCGTTCAACGCCGACCTTCGGGTGATGGTGGCCAGCGTGCAGGAGGAGATGGGACTCTTCCTGGACGCGCTTGACACGTACCAGTCGGCGTTGGTGCTGCGCGAGCAGGGCGGCTGGTACGACGACCACATCTGGACCACCCGTACCGACCGGCTCCGCCACGTGCCCCGGCACCTGCTCGGTACGCTGCGCCACCTGCGCCGCCGACCCGACTCGATCAAACTGCGCTACCAGTACGCCTGCACGCTGGCCTACACCGAGCGGACCGTGCACCAGTGGTTCAAACAGGACGGTGTCGGCGACCGGGAGAAGGTACGCCGGCAGATGCGGCAACGGCTGGAGAAGGCGTTCGTCGACAGGTACTGGCCGGTGGTGGTGACCTTCGCCGACGCGCCCGGTGAGCCGGCCGCCAAGGAGTGGCTGCGCCGGGTGCTGCGGGAGTGTCCGGAGGCGACCCGGGTGGTGTTCCAGATCGCCGCCGCCCAGGAGTTGTACCGGCTGCGCGAGGACACCGTACTCGCCTGGTTCGTCCGGGCCAGCCGCTCCGAGGTGACCCACTCGGCGCTGCTGCTGCTCCGGGACGTCTGGGCACCGCTGCGGCTGGCCCGGGCATGGCACGACTGGGCCGCCGCCGGCTGGCAACCACTGCATCCGCCCACCACGCCCGGCATCGGCGGGCCACCGTATCCGCCCACCACGCCCGGGGGCGACGGGTGGGTGCGCCAGCCCGGTAGGCCCGGTACACCCGGCATGACCGGCGGCGCCGGGCTGTCCGCCGACGGCGGGGCGCCCGCCGAACCGGTCGGCCCCTTCGACGACGGCGGCTGTCTCGCCGGCTGGTGGCGGCGCGGCCCGCGTGCCCGGGCCCGGGCGCTGAGCCGGGAGTGGCCGTGCGGCGGGGTGCTGCTGGACCGGGCGATCCGGCGGGCCCAACGCCGACGGTGGCCGAGGCGCCCGCTGCGGTCGTTCGACTTCTACAACGCGGCCTGCACCTACGCCTTCGCCCTCAAGGGGTACTTCCCGGAGTTGGAGCGGTCCACTCCGGCGCACCTCTCGGCCACCGGGCGGGCGCTGTGGCGGGGCCGGCGGTTGATCACCGACGCGCTGCCGCTGGCGTATCCGCCCCGCTGGCACCGGCGACCGGCCCCGCCACCGTTCACCTTGGATGGTCAGGTGGCCCGGGAGCCGACCCCGCACCCGTTGCCGCCGCCGGTGGCGCCGCTGGTGGCGAAGGCGGTGGAGCGGCTCCGGGCCGCGCTGGCCTGCACCGAGAGCGGGGTCGCCGCCGACCGGCTGCGGCGCTGGATCCTGAGCAGCGAGCCCGATCTCGCGCCGCTGCGCCGGTTGCAGGACTTCGGGTACTTCGAGGAGGAGGTCTACCCGAGCCTCAAGGTGGTACTGCCGCGCCCGGACAAGGTGATCAACTCGCGGATGTCGGCGTACGCCAAGGAGCTGCTCCGGCAGGGCGCCGTACTCCTCGAACAGACCTGGCACGACCGGGCCCTGCCGCCGCAGACCGCCGACCCGCACCAGTTGATCCGCTGGCTCGACCTGGACGCGGAGACCTGGGACACGCTCTGCCGGATCGCCCTGGACCATGCCCGCTACTGGCGCGACCGGGCCGAGTTCATCCGGCTGCTGCGCGAGGCGGTGGACCCGATCCGGATCGCCGAGGCCCGGTTCCCGCCGTCGATCCCCCGCTACGACGACCTCTGCCTGGCCGGTTCCGACCGGCTGGTCGGGGACGGCAGCCGGACCGAGGAGAACATCGAGCGGCTGGCCCGGCACAACATCGCGCTGGTGGACCGCCGGCTCAACGCCATCTACCAGAGCATCGCCGAGCAGGCCGGAGACGGCAGCCTGCGCGCCCGGCGCCGGCTGGCCGAGCTGGACTACCGGGGCGAGCCGCTGCGCGGCGACGAGGCGCTGAGCATCTGCACCCGGCAGGCGGGGCGGTGGCACCAGGTCGCCGAGCGGATGCGTGAGACCGGTCCGGTGGTCGACACCAGCGGCCTGGAGCCGCTGCGCTCCCGGGACCGCTGACCGGGCGTACTCGCAGGTCAGACTCGCGGGTCAGACCAGTTCGGCGTCGTGCACCAGCAGCGCCACCTGGACCCGGTTGGTCACCTCCAGTTTGGTGAGCAGCCGTGAGACGTACGCCTTCACGGTCGCCACGCTCATGAAGAGCGCCGCCGAGATCTCGGCGTTGGACCAGCCCCGGCCGATCGCCACCGCGACCTCCCGCTCCCGGGCACTCAGCCCGTCGAGCAGGCGTAGTGCCCGGTCCCGCCGCAGGTCGGCGTCCCGCCGGGCGGAGGTACCCACTCCGGTCACGTGTGCGATCAGTTTGCGGGTGACCGTCGGGGAGAGTGTCGCCTCACCGGCCGCGACCCGGCCGATCGCCGCGACGATCTCGGCCGGCGGGGTGTCCTTGAGCAGGAAACCGCTGGCCCCGGCCCGTAACGCCCGCAGCACGTACTCGTCGACGTCGAAGGTGGTCAGCACCAGCACCTCCGGCGGGTGCGGCAGCCGGCGCAGCGCCTCGGTGGCGGCCAGCCCGTCCATCCTGGGCATCCGGATGTCCATCAGCACCACGTCCGGGTGGTGTTCGGCCACCGCCGCCAGCACCTCGCTGCCGTCGGCCACCTCGCCGACCACCCGCAGCCGGGGCACCCCGCCGAAGATCATCGACAGCCCGGCCCGGACCAGCGCGTCGTCGTCGACGATCAGCACCCGTACCGGGTCAGGAGGCATCCGTACCGGGTCGTTGGCGGCTCCGTTCACGTCGGCCACGGTAGCCAGGCCGCCAGTCGGAAGTCACCCGAGTCGGTACGCCCGTGTTCCAGCCACCCGCCGAGCAGGGCGGTACGTTCACCGAGCCCGACCAGCCCGGTGCCGGTACCCGGGACCAGGGGCCCGTCGGAGTGGCCGACCGGCCACCGGTTGCGTACCTCGACGCTGAGCCCCAGTCCCGGTCGCCCTCGCGCGGTCACCAGTACGCTCGTCCCGGGCGCGTGCTTGCGGGCGTTAGTCAGCCCCTCCTGCACGATCCGGTACGCCCCCCGCCCGACCCCGGCCGGCACGGTCTCCGTCGAGGTCAACTCGGTACGCAGGTCCACCCGCATGCCCGCCTCCCGGGACTCGGCGACCAGCGCCGGCAGGTCGTCCAGGGTCGGCTGCGGCCGCTCGGGTGCCCGGGGCGACGGAACCGGCGTGGCCGGCCCACCGTTGCCCGTCACGGGCACCGCCGGGTACGGCGGATCCGGCGGATACGCCTTCGGCCCCGAACCCCAGCCGCCGGAGACCGGCTCCGGCTCGACCGGCTGCTCCGGCTCCGCCCCGCCCTCCGGCGGGTCCTCCCGGAGCACGCCGATCACCTCGCGTAGGTCCTGCAACGCCTGGTGCGCGCTGCTCCGGATCACCCCGGCCGCCCGGGCGATCTCCTCCGGCGGTGCGTCGGGGCGGAACTCCAGTGCCCCGGCGTGCAGGCTGAGCAGCGAGATCCGGTGCGCGAGGACGTCGTGCATCTCACCGGCGATCCGGGTACGTTCCAGCCGCCGGGCCGCCTCGACCCGCAACCGCTGCTCCGCCTCGGCCCGGTACGCCCGGTCCCGCCAGGAAAGCACGAGCTGCCGCCGGGCCCGGATGAACATCCCCCAGGCCAACACCGCGGTGATCAGTACCACGCTGAGCGTCATCCCGGGCCACGACCCGTCGTTCGGGTCGGGATTGCGGTACTCGTAGAAGACACCGGCGCCCAGGTGCGCCGCGAGCAACGGGCCGGCCACCGAGATCGGCCGGTGCACCACCAGGGTCAACAGGATGATCAGGATGGCGATCCCGGACGGGGTGGAGAAGAACGACAGTGGCAGGGCGACGACGGCCAGCGTGACCGGCCAACGGCGGCGTATCCAGAGCGCCAGGCAGAGTGCGGTGGTCAACACCGCGTCGATCACGACCGCGAGTTCCGAGTCGGCCCGGTCCCCCACCATGGCCGGCTGCGGGCGCAGCACGTCCCAGAAAGCGATCGACGCGTAGCCGGAGGCGATCAGGAAACAGAGCGTGTCGACGATCCAGTCCCGGGTCGACCGGCGCGGCCGGCGCCGCCCCCCGGTGGACGGGTCGGCGGTCAGGGCGGCCGGCAGCAGCCAGGGGTGCTCGGGGCGGGCCGGCACACCAGTCATCGGTCAACTGTACGAACCTGTGCCGGGAGCGGGACACCAACCAAAGTCGACGTCTGGAAATAGCCGAAGGTCGCCGGGGATGTACTCCGGGCCGCAGCGCCCGGCCGGTCGGCACCGGCAGGCTCGACCACATGATCAGTGTCGAACACCTGACCAAACGGTACGGCCGGCACACCGCGGTCGAGGACGTCTCGTTCCGCTGCGAACCGGGCACGGTGACCGGGTTCCTCGGCCCGAACGGTGCCGGCAAGTCCACCACCATGCGGATGATCTGCGGCCTCACCCCGCCGACCGCCGGTACCGCCACCGTCGACTCCGTCAACTACCGCCGGCTGCCGAACCCGGGCCGGTGGGTCGGGCTGCTGCTCGACGCCTCCGCCCAGCACCCGGGCCGGACCGGGCGGGAGACCCTGATCCTCTCGGCCCACACCATCGGGGTCTCCCGGCGTCGGGTCGACGAGTGCCTCGACCAGGTCGGCCTGAACAGGGTGGCGGCCCGGCGGCGTGTCCGGGCGTACTCGTTGGGAATGCGCCAGCGGCTCGGCCTGGCGCAGGCGCTGCTCGGCGACCCCCGGGTGCTGATCCTGGACGAGCCGGCGAACGGCCTCGACCCGGAGGGGATCTTCTGGATGCGCGGCCTGCTGCGCGACTTCGCCGACCGGGGTGGGACGGTGCTGCTCTCCTCGCACCTGCTCCGCGAGGTCGAGGCGGTGGCCGACCGGCTGGTGGTGATCGGCGGCGGCCGGGTGGTGGCGCAGGGCAGCAAGGACGAGTTGCTGGCCGACGCGGGCGCGCTGGTCCGGGCCCGGGACCCGGAGGCGCTGCGCGGCGCCCTGGACCGGGCCGGGTTGCGGGTGCGGTCCGGCACCGACGGCGGGCTGCTGGTCGACGCCGCCCCGGGCTCCGTCGGGCAGGCCGCCGCCGACTCCGGGGTGGCGCTGCTGGAACTCCGGCCGGCGGAGAGCGCCGGACTGGAACAGATCTTCCTGACCCTGACCGCTGGCGACTCCGTCCGGGAGGCCGTGAAGTGACCACCGACACCACTGGGCGGATCGACGCCAGGTCCGCCGGCCCGGCGGACCGACCCGGCGGGTACGACACCTTCGCCCAGCCGACGCTGCTCCGGTTGACCCTCGTCGAGCTGCGCAAACTCGCCGACACCCGGGCCGGCCTGTGGCTGTTGGTCACCATCGGCCTGATCTCGGCGGTCATCGTGGCGGTGCTGCTCTTCACCGCGCCCGACCCGGATCTGCGGTTCGAGAACTTCTTCGCGCTGGCCCAGGTGCCGGTCGGAGTCCTGCTGCCGATCCTCGGCATCCTGTTGGTCACCAGCGAGTTCTCCCAGCGCACCGCGCTTACCACCTTCGCACTGGTACCCCGGCGGCACCGGGTGGTCGCCGCCAAGCTCGGTGCCGGGGTGGTCGCGGCACTGATCTCCGTGGTGGCCAGCGGGGCGACGGCAGCCCTCGGTACCGCGCTCGCCGGGCTGGCCGGCGACGGCGGCTCCTGGTCCACCGACCTGTCGGCAATCGTCGGCGCGGCGGTCTTCCAGGTGGTCAACGTGTCGCTGGGCATCGCGTTCGGCCTGCTGTTCCAGAGCACCCCACTGGCCATCGTGCTCTCCCTGGTGCTGCCGATCGCCTGGTCGATGCTCGGCGGGATGATCGAGCGGTTGCGCTCCGCCGCCGAGTGGCTGGACACCGGGCTCACCACCGCCGCCCTGTTCGAGCCGCCGAACCCCGGACACCTCGACGGTGGGCAGTGGGCCCGGCTCGGCGTCTCGGTCGCGGTCTGGGTGCTGGTGCCGCTGGTCGCCGGGCTGATCCGGACGGTACGCCGGGAGGTGTCCTGAGGTGCCCACCGACGCGTTTCCGCCGGACCGGGCCCGTCCCCACGGGGAATCGACGCCGGACCGGGCCCGTCCCCACGGGGAATCGACGCCGGAGCGGGCCGGGACACCCGGGGAGCCGACGGTGGTGGCCGAGCCGGTCAGCCTGGTCGCCCTGGTCTGGGTCCTCTTCCCGCTGCTCGGCGCCGCCCTGCTCTGGGCGGCGCAGGCCGCGGCGGGCTGGATCACGTCACTTCGCTGGGTTCCCTGGCGCGGCCTGTTCACAATGATCGACGGCATCGACGAGCCGTGGGCCACCGGCGGCGCCCTGCTGATCGGCGCCCTGGGTGGGCTGCTGATCGCCGCCATCGCCGCCGCCGAACGGTTGAGCGTCACCGTCGCCCCGGACGGGGTGACCCTGGTGCGGGGCGACGCCACCCGACGGATCGACCGGGCCGCGATCGCCGGGGTGTTCCGGGACGGCAAACGGCTCGTCCTGCTCGGGCCCGCCACCGAAGAACTGGTCAGGGAGGCGTCGGACCTGTCGGCCGACCGGCTCCGGGCCGCCTTCGAGGCGCACGGCTACCGCTGGTACGCCGACGGTGACCCGTACCGGGCGGAGTTCCGGCGCTGGACCGACGGCGGCCCGGAGCTGCCCGTCGGGGCGAACTCGCTGCTCAAGGCCCGGCAGCGGGCGCTCGACAAGGGTGACGAGACAGACCTGGCCGAACTGCGGACCGAGCTGACCCGGATCGGCGTGGTCGTCCGGGAGGAAGCCAAGCGGCAGTACTGGCGCCGGACGTTGCCGCCCGGACGAACCGGGACGGATCTGCCGGCGGATCCGCGCTGACCCGGTGACCGGATGACCGGGGATGCCGACCGGCGGCGGGTGGTCGTTGCCGCCCTTTCCGGCCCGGCAGTATGGTTCGGCGAATGAGCCTCAAGCGCAGCGTCGACCCTGACCAGGTCGGCTTCGACCCGGCGAGGCTGGCCCGCGTCGACGAGCACTTCGCCCGGTACGTCGACGCGGGGCAGTTGGCCGGTTGGCAGATCGTGGTGACCCGGCGGGGCGAGGTCGCGCACTCCTCGACGTACGGGATGCGGGACCGCGAGGCGGGGCTGCCTGTCGAGTCCGACACCCTCTGGCGGATCTACTCGATGACCAAGCCGGTCACCTCGGTCGCCGCGATGATGCTGTGGGAGGAGGGCCGACTCCAGCTCACCGACGAGATCAGCCGCTGGCTGCCGGAGTTCGCCGACGTCCGCGTCTACGACCGGGGGTCGGCGCTCAAGCCGTACACGGTGCCGGCGGTCGAGCCGATCCGGGTCTGGCACCTGCTCACCCACACCGCCGGGCTGACCTACGGCTTCCTGCAGACCTCGGTGGTCGACGGGCTCTACCGGGCCGCCGGATTCGACCTCTACGCCCCGGCCGGGTTCGACCTGGCCAGCGCCACCGAGGGTCTGGCCCGGCTGCCGCTGCTCTTCCAGCCCGGCACCGCCTGGGGCTACTCGGTCGCCACCGACGTGCTCGGCCGGCTGGTCGAGGTGGTCTCCGGCCAGTCGCTGGACGCCTTCTTCACCGATCGCATCCTCGGCCCGCTCGGGATGACCGACACCGGCTGGTGGGCCGAGGGCGCCGACACGGACCGGCTGGCCGCCTGTTACGCCGCGCACCCCGGCACCGGCCAGGCGATCCGGTACGACCAGGTCGGCGCGCTGGCCCTGCAGAGGCCGTCACTGCTCTCCGGCGGTGGCGGCCTGCTCTCCACCGCGGCCGACTACCACCGGTTCACCCAGTTCCTGCTGCGCGGCGGCGAGTTGGACGGGGTACGCCTGCTCGCTCCGCGTACGGTCCGGTTCATGACCCGCAACCACCTGCCGGAGGGGCAGGATCTGGGGCGGCTCTCCACCGGCGGCTTCGCCGAGACAACGTTCGACGGGATCGGCTTCGGACTCGGCTTCGCGGTGGTACTCGACCCGGTGCCGAGCCGCACCCCGAGCAACCCCGGCGAGTTCTACTGGGGCGGCATGGCGAGTACGGCGTTCTGGGTCGACCCGGTGGACGAGGTCACCGCGCTGCTCTTCACCCAGCTCGTCCCCTCCAGCACCTATCCGCTCCGGGCCGAGCTGCGCCAGCTCGTCTACGCCGCCCTGATCGACTGACCCGGGCCGTTCGTCGGTTCGCGCGGTAGGCGCCGCCGGGCGGCGGGGTTGGCGCGGCAGGGGTAGCGTGTTGATCGCATCCGGGGGAGGTTCGCCATGGCGATGAGGGCGAAGCGGGTGAGTCTGCTCGACATCGGGCTCGACTCGTCGTTCGACGCGGCGATGACATTCGTCCAGTCCACGCTGCAGAACATCAACGCCGAGCATCAACAGCCGATCGTCGACATCGACTTCGTCCGTTCCCGCGACCCGGACACGGTGCTTACCGCCTTCACCGCCTCCTGCGACGTACTGCACGTGATGGCGCACGGCGACCACAGCAGTACCCCCACCTTCGCCAGCAGCGACGGCCGGACGAAGATCTCCCTGGAGGCGCTGGGCGAGGAGGCGGCCGCCCGGGGGCGCGGGATCTCGGCGCACGCGATCCTCGCCGACGGCTGCCGCACCGGCACCGGTGCCTGGCAGAAGGCGGTCCGGGACTGCCTCCAGGACGAGGTCACCTACATCGGCACCTCGGCGCAGATCGGCTGGCACGAGAGCGGTGTCTTCTGCTCCGCCTTCTACGGCGCGCTGTTCCGCAACCGGGGCCGGGGCATGACCCCGGCCGAGCAGGCCCAGGACGCGGCCGAGCGGGCGATCGAGGCGTACACGCTGCTCACCGACCGGCACTGTCCGTTCCGGGTACTGACGCTGAGCCCGAGCCGCTGGGCCCGGATGGCGCTCGCCTGATCCCGGCTCCCCGCCCTACCCGCACTCCCCCGCCAGCCGGGGGCGGCGGCAAGCGGGGGTCACTCCGGTCAGGCCGGCGAGCGGGGGCCAGGCCGGTCAGGCGGCCGTGCGGGGGTCAGGCCGGTCAGGCCGCCGAGCGGGGGGTCGTCGCCCGGGAGAACCGGCTCGACCCGCCGGCCCGGCGCCCGGCCGTCGCGGGCAGCCGGGAGGCGCTCGGCGGTGCGATCGCCTGCTGCCAGTGCTGCAACATCGGCAGCAGGTCCCAGCCCACCTCGCGGCGGCGGGACGCGGCGGCGACGCAACGGGCCCGCCAGCTCCACTCGTTGAGCTGCCCGGACGGTCCGGTCAGTTCGGCGCGCAGGTCGAGCAGCACGTCGACGGAGTGCCGGAAGGCGGTACGGCTGCGCTCGCCCTCCGGCCGGTCCAGCAGCCAGCCCAGGCCCCGGCCGGCACATGTCGCACAGTCGCAGTGCCACATCCCGTTGTCCGGGTGGCGGCGCATGGTGGCCTCGATCTCCGGCAGCGGCGCGTACGACAGGCACTGCCGGACCACCGCCGACGGCCGGGGTACCCCGGTCAGCGGGCCGGATCCGGCGGGCCGACGCGGATCGAGCCGGCGCAGCGCGGGTTCGGTGCCGATCGCCACCGCGGTCGCGCCGGAGCAGAGCGCCCCGAGCACTGGCAGGTCGGCCCGGAGCACCAGCACCGGTACGCCGCAGCCGAGCAGCTGGAGCAGCCCGCGCACCGTACTGGCCGGGCTGAACGGGTTCGCCGACTCCTCCACGACCACCGCCACCGGTACACCGACCGCCGTCACGTAGCGGAGCAGGGTCTGCCGGGCGATCCGGTCGGCGAGCCAGTACGGGTGCATCGGCAGCAGTGCGATGGCGTCACCGAGCCGGGCTGCCCGTTCGAGGATGCCGGCCAGACCGGCGCTGTCGTCCCGGTCCAGATAGCCGGAGTCGGTGAGTACCGGCAGGCCGAGGTCCCGCTGGCAGTCGATCCAGCGCGGGTCGAACGGCGCGGCGGCGGGCAGCCGGCCGTCACCGGCGTACCGGGCCGCGTCGAGCAGCACCGGACGACGGTAGTGGTCGACCTCCCTCAGGTGCCGTGCCCGGCTCAGGCAACCGCGCAGGTTGCCCCGGTCGGCGGTGACGACCAGGCCGCCGCCACTCCGGTCGGCGACCTCGGCCGCCAGGGTGACCTGGCTGGTCCGGCAGTGCAGCAGCAGACTGCGGTCGAGACCCCCGATCCGCCGCCCTGTTCCGCCCGATCGCCCGTCAAGGTCCCGCGCCACGAACCCTCACCCCGCTGATCGTCGTCAAGACATTGATCACCATGAGTGCTTAAATGGTAACTCGACGCAACCGAGTGGGGTAACGGGGTGCGATTCCTTTGGCAGATCGCGGAAAGTGCCTTGGCCATCGCGACCGGTTCGGGTAACGGAGCCTCACGCCGTCCGGTTGGACGCGCGACTCCGCGCCGCCGGGTGACTCTCACCCGTCGGCGCGGCCCGCCCCTCAAATCTGGGAAAGATTGTCGAGCTGGGAGACAGCTCTGCGCGACCAGCCGGACGGCGGTCGACTCAGAGCACCATCTCTCGCCAGCCCGGGCGCCCACCTAGCCAGGCGTCCGCGAGAATGCGCGCGGATGCCTCACCGGGGCACTGCTGCACCTTCGAGCGCCCTTGGGCGCCCCCGACCTGGGCCTCGACTTCCCATAGCTGCCCATCCGTACGAATGTAGACGTCGCGCCGTGCGCGCGGACCCCGATCGCCGTTCCACCAGTGCCGCTCGACTCTCACCCAGCCACGGTATAGCACTGACGGACCCGGTGGATATCCTCAATAACCAAACCTTGACCTCCCGGTTATCGTCCGCGCTCCGGGAACGTCCGGCAGGCCGGTCCGATCCGGTGCCGAAACCGTCGAACCGGGTGCTCGACATCGACCGGATCGGGGATGCCCCTTCGACAGGCATGGCATCCGAAACGCCACCGGCCAGGCGGACACCGAGCGCGGATCTCGACCGGAGATCCGGATCCGCCCGGGTGCCGCGATCGGCGTACCCGGCAGAGAAGTCGCAGGTGGCGAAGGGTTCGGCACCGGGGCGGGCTGGCCGGCCGTCAGCTACGGGGGAAGGTGACGACCGGGCTGCGGGCACCCGCCCCGGCGCCTGTCCGGGTCCGGCCGCCGACGACGTCCCGCCGGTAGCCGACCCTCCACCGGTCCGCCGCCACGTCGGCGGAGGGCGGCCCGCCGACGTCGGGTCGCGCGGCGAACCGACCAGCGAAGCATGTCGTCGTCAGGCGCCCCGATGTCGGACAATCCGTCCGCTCAGCCGGAAACCGCCGACGGACCGGGCCCCGCGCCGGGCGCGGGCGCCTCCGGGAGCCGGTCCCGCACCCGGGCGGCCCGGCCGTGCAGCACCTCCCGGGCGTCGAGGCCCAGGCTCTCGATGGCGACGAGCGCGGAGAGCGCGACATCGGCCAGCTCGCCGGCCACGTCGTCGAGGCTGTGCGTCACGCCCTTGCGCGGATTCTGCCCGGTCATCCCGATCCACGCCCCGGCCGCCTCACCGGCCTCCTCGGTGACCTTGAGGATCCGGCAGGTCAGCTCGGCCCGGTCGGTGCCGTTCGCCCGGTCCAGCCAGGCGCGTGCGGCGCGGACCGCCGCCCAGGTGGGGTCACTCACCGCCCCACGGTAGCCGTGCCGCCCGCCCCGAACCGGGCACCGCCACCCGCCCCGCCGGCCCGAACCACCTCGACCCGCCTCAGGGCTGGACCGACTCAGGACGGGACCGCCTCGACCCAATCAGGACTGGACCATTGCCCCAGGACCGGACAGTCGGGGGACGGGACGGTCACGCGTCGGCCGCGCGCAGGATCTGGGTACGCCCCACCGGCGCCGGCCAGACCTGCAACAGGTAGTCCTCCGTCCGGTCGGCGACGGGCCGGCCCAGGCAGGGGTGGCGTCCCCGGGCGTGCACCCGGACCCGATAGCTGCCCGCCCCGCGGAAGCTGATCCGGGGGAAGTCGGTACCACCGCCACGCGCCGACCGGACGTGCGACTGGCCGACCGCCGTCCGGTACGAGATCTCGACCGCGTCGTCCCAGCCGGCAGTCCTCGCCGCCGGCCGTTCCACGTGCAACTCGACTGTGAGGTTGGCCCAACCGCCGCCGCAGCCGGTACGCACCAGCAGCGCTCCCTCGGTCACTCCGACCAGGCCGTTGTCCCTGGTGTTGGCCTGCCAGTGCCAGCGTGGCGGCGGGTCGGGATCGGTCAGACAGAAGCAGGACCTGGCGACGCGGACGACCCCGGCGCAGACCCACATCGCGTCGGTCACCCGGTATTCGAGCAGCGCTCCCGCCCCGAGCGGCATCAACGTCGCTCACCCGATCCACGTCGGGCGGTGATGGGCAACACCGCGCCTCTCCCCGTGTCAGCGCATCAGACAGTTGCGTTCCGCATCAGACAGTTGTGTTCATGAATGTCTTCCCTTGCACTCTGACACAGCGCGTCGATGTCGTCCACTCGCATCAGCCGATGACCTGGGAAGCGCACGTGCATCTGCGGTTTGCAGACGCCACGTGCAGTCACGCTCAGTTTTGGTTACTGTGCGCAGTGGCGCGGTGCGTAGAACGACCGCCCATGCCGCGCAACATCGGTCGTATCGCCCTGTTCCATCGCGGACGGGTCAACAGTAAGTTAGCTGCACAGACAAATACCTGTCTCGCGAGATGCAACTTGCACCAAGGCATGCCACTCTCCCGGAGGAGCAACTCGCGCGTCAGACCGGCCGCCGCCCACTTCGCCGCTCAGCGGTGACGGCACTACGGGCAGTGACGTTCACACCAAGAATGGAGGCGCTGTCAGTGGCGAACCACCAACCGATCCGGCCGCTGAGCTCTCGCGCGGGCAAGGAAACCTTCCGTCCTGCTGCTCCGGCCTGCCCCCAGGTTGACCTCGCATCCGCAGCGTGCCACACGCCCGAGGTCGAGGAGCGGTGATGACCGTGACGCAGTTCCAGGACGCCCGAGGGGACCTGTTCGACAGTCCGCTGCCCCGGCGTTCTCCAGGGGCTCAACTGGACAGTGGCGGCGAGGATCACCTCCCGGAGGATGCCTTCGCCCAGCCGGGTCCCGGCACCGCCGGTCGGCACCGCACCGGGCAGTCGGCCCTGCACGCCGAGTTGGGCGCGCTCCGGGACCGGGTGCCGGGGGTGCGCGGGGCCGTCCTCGCGGGCATCGACGGGCGACTGCTCGGGCACGACCTCACCGCCGGCCCCGAGCCGCTCGACCTCGCCGCCCTCGCGGCCACCACCTTCGGGCTCGGCCGGCAGTGCGGCATGACACTCCAACAGGGTCCGCTGCGCGAACTCACGGTCCACAGCCACCAGGGCTACTTCACGGTGTACGGGGTGAGCGACCACGTACTGCTCGCCGTCCTCGGCGACGACCGGTTGAACGTGTCGTGGCTGCACCTGGAGGCGGGACCGGTCGCCGAACGGATCGCTGACCTGCTGCACGTCGGCGGCACCACGTAGCAGCATGGGCTGGGGCCGGCGTCGGGTTCACCCGGCGCCGGCTACCCGCCCCATCCGCCAACCCGCCCTATCCACCATCCCCAACGCACCGTCCGATCCTCATCCACTCCGGATCGGACACCGGACGGGTCACCGGATCGGAGGCCGGACGGTCAGCCGATCATCAGGTACCGGGTCACCACCCCGGCCGCTGCGGTGACCGCCTGGCGCAGCGTCGCGGCGGCGTCGACGATGCCGGCGTCCAGCGCGGTGACGTACGCGCCGGCGACCACGTCGAAGGTGACACCCGGGCCCCGACGGCACAGATCGGCCGGCCCGGCACCCGGGTTACGCCCAGCGTTGCGCATCAACTCCTCGTAGGGCGCGACAAGCGCATCGGCCACCACCGCATAGCCGAGCGCCTCGTCACCGCCGCACGGCACCCGGGAACCGATCCGCTCGGCGACGGTCAGCAGCGCCGCCCCGCCACCGGGTACGAGTCCCCACTCGACAGCGGCCTTCGCGTTGCGTACCGCGTCGTCGATCTGCCGTTTGCGCTTCTTGAGCTGCCCCTCGGTGGACTCGCCGACCCGGATCACCGCCACCCCGCCGCCCAGCCGGGCCAGCCGCTCCCGCAGCAGCTCCCGGTCGTGCCCGTCCGGGTGCCGGGCCAGCTCCGCCCGCAGCCCCCGCACCCGGCGCCGGGCCAGTTCCGGGTCACCGGCCCCGTCGACCAGGGTGGTGTCCCGGCGGGAGGTGATCACCTTGCGGGCGCCGCCCAGCACCTCGGCGGTGGCAGCGGCGAGCCCGCCCTCGGCGTCGCGGACCACCTGTGCCCCGGTGAGCAGCGCCAGATCCGCCATCATGGTGCACCGTTCCTCGTCCGGCCAGGGCAGCCGCACCGCCACCGCGTCCAGGGTGTGCCGCATCTTCCCGACGATCAGCGCGGTGAGGGCGGCGTCCCGGATGTCCCGGGCGAAGACCGCCAGCGGCCGACCGGACCGGCCGACCTCGTCCAGCAGCGGCCGCAACTCGGGTACGCCGGAGAGCCGCTGGTCGACGATCAGGATCGACGGGTCGTCGAGTACGGCCTCCGCCTCCTCCGGATCGGTCACGAAGTACGGCGAGACGTGCCCGGCCGGTACCCGGATGCCCCGGGTGAGTTCGAGTTCGAGGCCGAAGAGGTTGCTCTCCTCGACGATCACCACACCGTCCTTGCCGACCCGCTCCATCGCGGTGGCCAGCAGGTCGCCGACCACCTCGTCGCCGGAGGCGATGGTGGAGACCATCCGGAGCTGTTCCTTCGTCTCCACCGGCACCGCCAGGTCGCCGAGCTCGGCGAGGACCGCCAGGGCGGCCGACTCGATCCCCCGGCACAGCGCCACCGGGTTGGCCCCGGCCCGCAGCGCGACCGAGGCACCGTCCAGCATGGCCTGGGCCAGTACCACTGTGGTGGTGGCACCGTCGCCGACCCGGTGCCGTACCCCCTCCACCAGTTCCCGGACGTAGCTGGCGCCGATCGCGTCCCGGCTGTCGTACGCGGTGAAGAGCCGGACCACACTCGCCGCGTCGGCCAGCTCGTGGTACGCCCCGGAGGCGTCCTCGACAAGTACCCGCCGGCCGAGCGGCCCGAAGGTACGCCGTACCAGGTCGGCGCCGGCCCGGAAGCCACGGGCGACGATCGCCTGGTGCCGGTTGTAGTTGCTCGGTCGGGGCACCGTCGCCGCGCTCGCCCTGGCCACCCCGCCCGTCCCATCCTCGCCCGGCCCCGACCGGTCGGCGGTCGGCGCAACGGTGGCGAGATAGATGTGCGGCTCGGCGTTGTAGGCACTCCACTTCGGCTTCTGGTCCGGCCGGCGACGGACCACCCCGTCGTGGACGTACCGGAACAGCTCGTCGACACCGACCCGCCCGTCGCCGTCCAGGTCGGCTCCGCCGGTGGCCAGCCCCTCCAGCAGTACGTCGGTGAAGATCGAGCCGCGGGGTGCCGACTCGACCAGACCGTCGGACTCGAAGGCGTACTCGTAGCTGTCGCAGGCGCTGATCACCACGTACCCCCGGCCGACCTGGCCGTCCAGCGCACCCTGCGGCGCCGCCTTGAAGCCCTCGGCGAACGCACCGGCGAAACAGCAGTCCAGCACCAGGACCTTGGCGGCGGCCCGGCACGCCTCCAGTTGCTCGTTGACGAAGGAGCGGGAGATGGCGGTGCTGGCCGGTCGGGTCCGCACGGTGTTGGCGGCGGCGAAGTAGAGCCGGTGGAACGGGTCGACGATGCCGTGGCAGGAGAAGTAGAGCAGTACGAGGTCGTCGTTGACCCGGTCGGTGAGCAGATCCTCGATCTCCCGGCGTACCTCCTGGTCGGAGGCGTCCTGGAGGGTACGGACGGTGAAGTTGCCCACCGACGGGTCCTCCAGTACCGCCGCCAGCCGTTCCACGTCCTGCTCGGGGGCGCGGAGCTGGTCCAGTGACGGGTCGTCGTACTCGCCGACCGCCACCAGCAGCGCGTACCGGCCGGTCGGCGGGTTAATCGGCACCGGAGCCGGCGCCGCTCTGTGTCGGCGGCACGCCGAGCCACTCGACCACCATCTGTTCGGTGTCCTCGCCGGGCGCGCTGATCGTCAGGGTGCGCCGGCCGTCCCGCAGGACGATCCGGCGGGCGGCACCGCGCTCCAGGAAGGCGACGGCGACCTGGGCCAGCGCCGCGACGGTGGTGGCCGAGAAGAGACCGGTGACCACGAGTTCGGCAAGCGAACCGGCGGTGCCGCCCTTGCGGACGAACGGGCCGGTGCTGCCATACCTCCCTGCGGCCAGGTCGGCGAGATCGGGCAGCGAGTCCGGGCCGGACAGCGGGTCCCGGTCGGACAGCGGGTCCCGGTCGGGCAGCGAGGCTGGGCCGGGCGGCACCGGGGCGGCGGATCGGAGCGGCGGATCGTCGACCCCGGACCGGACGACGTGCAGGATCGTCCGGGTGTGCAGCTCCCGAGCCAGCGCGGAGGCGGATTCGGCGTCGCCGCGCCTGCTACCGGGGACCGGCCCGGAAACCACCAGAGTGAGCACACCAGCATTCATAGAGTAATGATGTCGTAACAATGAGTAATCGCCTGTCGGGTTGCCGACACCAGCCCGTCAGCCTGCCGACATCACCGCCCAGGTCACCGGGCCGAGGCGATGGCGGGTGTGGCGGGCGCGTCCGGCCCGGCGCCTTCGGCTGGGCCGCTGCCGGACCCGAATACGCCGGAGCGGCGCCGACGCAGCAACATCGAGAAGATCGCGGCGGCGGCACAGAGCGCCCCGGCGACGTACCAGGCCAGGTTGTAGCTACCGAGCTGGTCCCGGATCAGCCCCGCGCCGGTGGCCGCGACCGCCGCGCCGACCTGGTGGGCGGCGAAGACCCAGCCGAAGACCACGGCACCGCTGTCCCCGAAGTACTCCCGGCACAGCGCGACCGTCGGCGGCACGGTGGCCACCCAGTCCAGCCCGTAGAAGATCACGAAGACCAGCATGCTCGGCCTGGCCGAGTCGCCGAACAGGCTCGGCAACACCAGCAGGGACAGCCCGCGCAGCGCGTAGTAGGCGGCGAGCAGGACCCGGCTGTCGAACCGGTCGGTGAGCCAACCCGACGCGATGGTGCCGGCGATGTCGAAGAGCCCGACCAGGGCGAGCAGGCTGGCGGCGGCGGTCTCGGTCATTCCGTGGTCGTGCGCGGCCGGGATGAAGTGCGTGCCGACCAGGCCGTTCGTCGAGGCGCCACAGATCGCGAAACCGCCGGCGAGCAGCCAGAACGCCGGAGTCCTGGCGGCGGTGCGCAGCGCACCGAGTGCCCGGGCGGCCGCCCCGCCGGTCCGGGCCGGCGCGGGCACGACCTCGGTCGCGCCGTAGGGAGGCAGGCCGAGATCCGCCGGGTGGTCGCGCAGCAGCCACCCCACCAGGGGTACGACGGCCAGCGCCGACCCGGCCACCACAAGCGCGGCGCTCCGCCAGCCGTACGCCTCGACCAGGTTCGCCAGCAGCGGCAGGAAGACGAGTTGCCCGGCGGCACCCCCGGCGGTGAGCACCCCGGTGACCAGTCCCCGACGCCGGACGAACCACCGCCCGGTCACGGTGGCCACGAAGGCGAGCGCCATCGACCCGGTACCCAGCCCGACGAGTACGCCCCAGCAGAGGATCAACTCGGCGCTGGTCCGCATGAACACGGTCAGCCCGCTGCCGGCGGCGACCAGGGTCAGCGCGGCAGCCACCACCCGCCGGATGCCGAACCTGTCCATCAGGGCGGCGGCGAACGGCGCGGTCAGCCCGAAGAGCAGCAGGTTTACCGAGACCGCGGCCGAGATGGTCGCCAATGGCCAGCCGAACTCCTCGTGCAGCGGGTGCAACAGCACGGACGGGGTGGCCCGGAACCCGGCGGCACCGACAAGCGCGACGAAGGCGACGGCGGCGACCACCCAGGCCGGGTGCAGGCGACGGGAACTCACCGGACGAGTCTGCCGGCGGGCGGGGCCAGGCCACGAGTGGCCGGACAGCCATGATGCGCAAGAATTGGGCCAACCCACCGGAAGAGCGGACCCGACCGGAAGAGCGGACCCGACCGGAAGAGCGGACCCGACCTGGAGAGCGAACCCGACCGAAAGAGCGGAGCAGCGATGGCCACCAGCAGTCCCACCCCGCGACACCGGGTCGTGGTGCTCGCCCTGGACGGGGTGGTCGGGCTCGACCTCGGCACCCCGGCCCAGGTCTTCGGCACCGCCCGCAACGCCGACGGCGAGCCGCTCTACGCCGTCACCACCTGCACCCCCGGCGGCCTGCCGGTGCGTAGCAGCGCGGAGTTCCGGGTGCTGCCCGACCACGGACTGGAGATCCTGGCCGACGCCGAGACCATCGTGGTGCCCGGCATCCACGGCGGCCCGCCGCTGGTCGACGGGACCGTGGACCCGCAGGTCCGTACGGCGCTGCGCGAGGCGCACGACCGGGGAGTACGGATCATGTCGATCTGCACGGGCGCGTTCGTACTCGCCGCCGCCGGACTGCTGGACGATCGGCCGGCCACCACCCACTGGGCGTACGCCGACCGGTTCCGCCGGCTCCACCCGAGGGTACGGCTCGATCCCGAGGTGCTCTTCGTCGACGACGGTGACCTGCTCAGCTCGGCCGGGGTGGCGGCCGGCCTCGACCTCTGCCTGCACGTCATCCGGACCGACCACGGCAGCCGGGTCGCCAACCGGTCGGCCCGACGCTGTGTGGTGCCGTCGTGGCGGGACGGCGGGCAGGCGCAGTACATCGAACGACCGCTGCCCGAGGCGACCGCGGCCGGCACCGGGCGGACCAGGGACTGGATCCAGCACCGGTTGCACGAGCCGCTGACCCTGCCGCAGATGGCCGCGCACGCCAGCATGAGCGTGCGGACCTTCACCCGGCGGTTCCGCGACGAGACCGGCCTCAGCCCGGCGCAGTGGCTGCTGCGGCAGCGCACCGAGCATGCCCGGCTGCTGCTGGAGACCACCGACCTCGGCGTCGACCAGGTGGCCCGGCGCTCCGGCTTCGGCACCGCCGCCGCGCTGCGGCAACAACTGCATCAGCGGATCGGGCTACCCCCGACCGCCTACCGCCGCACCTTCCGCCCGCCCAGCATGTAAGGAAGGGCCCCCGCATATCGTTTTCTGTTGTAGCGGGGGCCCTTCCTTACACCTCAGGTGCAGGTGTTGCCGTTGAGGGTGAAGACGGTGGGCGCCGGGTTCGGTCCGGTGTTCGAGGCGAGGAAGCTGAACTGGACCGTGCCGCCCGGCGGGATGTTCGGGTTCCAGCTGGCGTTCTGCGCGGTCACCACCGCACCGGACTGGCTGCCCCGGGCGTTGTAGAAGGAGCCGGCGCGCTGCGCGGCCGGGAAGGTCCAGCCCACCGTCCAGCCGCTGACCGGCGCGGTGCCGGTGTTGGTGACGGTCACTGTGGCGTTGAAGCCGGTACCCCACTGCTGGTCGACCCGGTAGACGATCCGGCAGGCGGCCGGCGGGGCGGTGGTGCCGAACTCGATCCTGTGCAGCTGGCCCGGCAGGTCGTTGACCAGATACAGCTCGCCGTTGGCGTCCTGACCGAGGCTGGTCGGCTGGATGGTCAGCTCGGTCAGTGCCCGGGTGGCGTACGCCCCGCCGGGGGTGGCCGGGGGCCGGACCACGAACGCCGTACCGGAGCAGTAGTCGGTGGCCAGGTAGGTGCCGGCGGCGATGTCGGCGTACTCCTCGCCCCGGTAGACGTACCCGCCGATCACGGCGCAGCCGTCGGTCGAGGTGCGGTACGAGTAGATCGGTTCGACGTACTCGGCACCGGCCTGGCAGCGGTCGGGGTTGAAGATCTGCGGCCCCTCCCGGCAGGACCAGCCGAGGTTGGCGCCGGCCTGGTCCGCCCGCAGGTGGTCGATCTCCTCGAAGGTGCCCTGACCGACGTCGGCGATCCAGAGCGAGCCGTCCCCGCCGAGATCGTGCGAGAACTTCCACGGGTTGCGCAGCCCGTACGCCCAGATCTCCGGCCTCGCGTTCGCGGTGCCCACGAACGGGTTGTCCGCCGGTACGCAGTACGGCCGCCCGTCGCAGGAGCGGCTCACGTCCAGCCGGAGGATCTTGCCGAGCAGGGTGTTCAGGTTCTGCCCCGAGTTGAGTACGTCGTCGGAGCCGCCGCCGTCGCCGATGCTCCAGTAGAGGTGGCCGTCCGGGCCGAAGGTGATGTGCCCGCCGTTGTGGTTGGAGAACTCGGCGTGTGGCTGGGTCAGGATCACCTGCTCGCCGGCCGGCGGGATCGGGGTCTGGCCGGCGGTGGCGAGGGTGAACCGGGAGAGCGTGACAGCGCCCTCCGGCAGTGCGGTGTAGCTGACGTAGAGGGTCCGGGTCTGGTCGAAGTCCGGCGTGGTGACCAGGCCGAGCAGCCCGCGTTCGTTGCCGGAGGTGTCGACCCGGTCCCTGATGTCGAGCAACGGGTCGGCGGCGAGTCCGGTGTCCGGGTGGTAGACCCGGATCGTGCCCTGCTTCTCGGCGATCAGCAGCCGGCCGCTGCCGTCATCGGGGGCGAAGATGGCGGTCGGCCGCTGGAGTCCGAAGGCGACCTGGGTGGTACTGACGGTGAGCTGGTCCAGCGGAGGCAGCGCGGCTGCCGCCACGCGTTCCGGGGCGGGCTGGCCGGCTGCGGGTGGCGTGCCAAAGGCGACGAGCGGGGCGATCAGGGCGGTCACGCCGACCAGGCAGAGCCGCCCGACGGATTGACGTCGCAGCATATTCACTCCCATCGGTTAACAGGAAGGTAATGCTGCGAACGACCCCTAGATCACGACGTCCCGGATTGTGGGAACGCTCCCAGGCGCAACTACCTGCCGCCCGTACGCATGGCGCGCAACTGTTCGAGATGTGCCGGCAGGTGGATCCGGCCGTGGATGTCGAGCATCCGTCCCCAGGGGAGGGACTCCTCGATGTGCAGCTCGAAGCCCTCCCGCAGATGTGAGTCGACAGGGGTCTCCGCCTCCGGCCCCAGCCGGTCCACAAGCGCGCAGAGCCGCTCGCTCGTGGCCCGCAGTCGCTCGGCCAGCTCCGGCAGCCCGGCGTCGGGCGGCAGCATCGCGTCCACCTGCGGACGCAGCGTCGACTGCCCGTCGTAGTACGCCCACGGCGAGCCGGCCAGCACCGCCTCGGTCGCCTCGGCCAGCAACTCGTCGTTGGCGGCGAGGTGCACCAGCACCTCCTCGACGGTCAACTCCCCTGGCGGCGGTGGCCCGAACGTGCCCCCGTCGACCTCGGCGAGCAGGTCAGCGTACGCCCGGCGCAGCTCGGCCGTCTCCATCCGCCCGAGTCTAGGCGGCGGACCACCGGACCGGAGCCGCTATCGACGAAAGGCCGCGCTGTCCGACCGTGCTCAGCTCCCCCGTACATCGGCGAAAGGCCCCGCCGCCCGCCTTGCTCAGCTCGCCCGCACGCAGAACTCGTTGCCGTCGGGATCGGCCAGCTCGACGGTGCCGTCCGCACCGACCTCCAGGCGGGTGGCCCCGAGCGAGACCAGCCGCTCGACCTCCGCCTGCTGGTCTCCGTCGACCGGGGTGACGTCGAAGCGCTGCCGGTTCCGCCCGATCTTCGGCTCCACCGGCGGGCCTCCCCAGGCGACCTTGGTGCCGCCGCCCGGCAACTGGATCGCGGTCTCCTGCTCGTGTTCCCACACCAGCGGCCAGCCCAGCGCCTCGCTCCAGAAGAGGCCGACCTGCCGGGTGCCGTCGCAGGCGATCTCCCCGAGCAGGCCGGTCCCGGCGAGATAGTTGTTTCCGGGCTCGATCACGCAGAACGCGTTGCCCTCCGGGTCGGCCAGCACGATGTGCCCTTCCTCGGGACGCTGGCCGACGTCGAGGTGGCTGGCGCCGAGCTCCAGCGCCGTCGCCACCTTCTGCTGCTGGTCACAGAGGCTGGCGCTGGTCAGGTGCAGGTGCAGGCGGTCGAGCCCCGGCTCTTCCGTGCGGCTCGGCACGAACCGGAGGCTGAGCTGGGTGTCCTCGCCCGGCAGGAACACACCACCGGCGTCCTCGACGACGACCTCCCGGCCGAGCATGCCGGACCAGAACCGTGCCACCCGGGCCGGGTCCTGCGCATCGAAGGTCACCGTCAGCAGTCGGGAGCGCATCACCGCACAGTAGACACGGGCCGATCGGCCGACAACCGGATATCAGCGGCCGACCGCGCCGCGTCCGCAGGTAGCCGGATATCAGCGGCCGCGCCGACCCCGCCGCGCCCGCAGGTAGTCGGAGACGACGTATTCGCCGAGGTCGTCCAGGTCCGGGGTGAAGACCCGGCCGCCGCAACGCCGGGCCACCGCGTCGACGAACCGGCGCAGCCCCGGATCCTCACCCAGCATGAAGAGGTTCATCGTGGCGCCGTACCGGGTCAGCTTGTCCACCTCGGCGACCGTCAACTGGATCGTCTCCGGCAGCGACGGCCAGTTGAACACCCCGCCGCCGGCCTCCGGATCGAGGTGTGCGGTCGGCTCGCCGTCGGTGACCACCAGCACCACCGGCTCCGAGCCGGAGTGCCGGCGCAGGTGCCGGCCGGCCAGCATCAGCGCGTGTTGCAGATTGGTGCCCTGCACCATCTCCGGCTCCACCCCGGCCAGCTCCTGCTGGGTCAGCGGCATCGCCTCCCGGCCGAAGCCGATGATCTGCAACTCGTCCTGCGGGAACCGGGTGGCGACCAGGTGCGACAGTGCCAGCGCGGTCTGCTTCATCGGCCCCCAGCGCCCCTCGGAGACCATCGAGAAGGAGAGGTCGACGCAGAGCGCCACTGCCGCCGAGGCACGCCGCTCGGTCTCCACCACCTCGAAGTCCTCGACCGCCAACGCCACCGGTACCCCGGCACCGCCGCGCCGTACCGCCCGGCCGAGGGTACGCACCACGTCGAGCGGCTGCTCGTCGCCGTACTCCCATAGGCGGGAGGCACCGGTCACCTCACCGGCGGCACCTGCCGAGCGCAGGTCGTGCTGCCCCCGCCGGCCGGTGGAGAGTTCGGCGAAGATCCGGCGCAGTGCCGTACCGCCGAGCCGGCGCAGCGCCTTCGGGCTCAGGGTCAGCCCGTCGGCGCCCCGGGTCAGCCAGCCCTGTCGACGCAGTTCCCGTTCCAGCTCACGCAGCCGGCGTACGTCGTCGGCGGCGTCCCGGCCCAGGTTGCGTTGCACCGACTCCACGTCGATGTCGTCCAGGGTCGCCCCCGGGTGCTCCTGGCCGAGCTGGTCCAGCAGGTCGTCGAGGTCGGCGATCTCACCGAGCGCCCCGGCCGCCTCGCCGTAGCCGAGCGGCTGGTCGCCCCGGACCCGCTCCCGGCGGTCCCAGGCCAGGTCGGGGCGGAGCGAGCGCAGGTTCGCGTCCAGCGCCGCGAGCTGCCCGGCCAGCTCCGGGCCGAGCGAGGACTCCATCAGCCGGGACAGCTCCTCGCGCTGGGCCGGCGAGAGCGAACGCATCAGCCGTTCCCCGGCAGCGGCCCGCCGGGCCAGCGCGTCGACCAGCTCCTCGACCGTCTCCGGGTTCTCCGGGAAGAACTCGCCGTGCCGCCGCATGAACTCGGCGAACGCGTCGGTGGTCTCCTCGCCCCGGTCGTGCCGGGCCAGCAGATCGTTGAGGTCGCGCAGCATCTCGGCGAGCTGCCGCTGTGCCGCCGGGTTCGCGGCACCGCGCATCGCGTCCCGCAGACCGCTGAACCGCTGCTCCAGCACGTCCCGGCGCAGCCCGTCCAGAATCTGCTGGTAGGCGGCCCGCGCCTCGTCGCTGGCCCACTCGTAGCCGGCCAGTTCCTCCACCGCCCGCGCCGTCGACGAGGGCAGGTTGTCGAGTACCGCCTCGGCGAACCGGGCGCTGTCGTCGTCCCGGCCACGCAGCTCGTCCCGTTCGGCGGCGAGCGCCTGGTCGAGCAGGGCGCGGGCCCGGGTCACCGCGCCGTCCAGGTCACCCCGGCGCAGCGCGTCACGCCGCATCCGCCGGGCCCGGGCGACCAGGTCGTCCAGGCCACCCCGGCCCTGCGGGCCGCGCCGCAGCAGGTTGCGCAGCGCCTCACGCAGGCTGCCGCCGGCCAGCACCTCGGCGCCGACCGAGTCGACCGCCGCCCGCACGTCGTAGGGCGGGGCCAGCGGGTCGGGGCCGCCGCGCCAGGAGCCGTACCGGAAGCGGTTTCCGCCGGTCACGCTCAGGCCCAGTCGTCGTCGCGGGCCGAGCGCTCGCCGGGGCTGCGGCCACCGTCGGGGCTGCGCCCGCCATATCGGGTACGTCCCTCGTCGGTCACGTCCTTGGCGAGCCGCCGGGTCAGGTGCAGCCCTTCGAGTACGAACTCGATCCCGGCCGCCGCCTCGGCCGGGGTGGGCGCGTCACCCAGCCCGAGCCGGTCCAGCGCCTTGGCCAGCCCTGGCACGGTGCCGACCTGCCGGAGCAGCTCGGTCGGCCCGACCAGCTCGCCGGTCTCGATGATCGCGCCGTCGGCGACAAGTGCGGTGAAGCCGGAGACGTCCAGCCCGGCGAGCCGGGCCCGGAAGGTCTCGGCGGTGGCGGTCCGGAGCAGGTGACCGAGGATCTCGATCTCCCGTCCCTCCTCGCCGCTCTCGAACTCGACCTTGCCGCGCAGGGTGCTGGTCACCGAGACCGCGTCACCGACCCGGGCCACCGGTTCGGTGTCGGTCGGGGCGGCCGGCTGCCCGTCCGGGCCACCGGCGCCGAGCAGGCCGGCCCGGCGCAGCGCGGCGGCCGAGACGGTCTCGGCGGCGGCGATGGCGAACCGGGCCGAGACACCGGAGCGCGGGTCGACGGCCGGGGACTCCCGTACCGCGCGGGCGAACCGGGCCAGCACCTCCAGTACGTGCTCCGGCACGGCCGCGACCAGCGCCGCCTCCTGCCGGATCAGCTCCAGCTCCAGTTCCAGGTCGAGCGGGTAGTGGGTGCGGATCTCGGCGCCGAACCGGTCCTTGAGCGGGGTTATGATCCGCCCCCGGTTGGTGTAGTCCTCGGGGTTGGCGCTCGCCACCAGCAGCAGGTCCAGCGGCAGCCGGAGCTGGTAGCCGCGTACCTGGATGTCCCGTTCCTCAAGCACGTTGAGCAGGGCGACCTGGATCCGCTCGGCCAGGTCGGGCAGCTCGTTGACGGCGAAGATGCCCCGGTTTGTCCGGGGTACCAACCCGAAGTGGATCGTCTCCGGATCGCCGAGGGTACGCCCCTGGGCCACCCGGATCGGGTCCACGTCGCCGATCAGGTCACCGACGCTGGTGTCCGGGGTGGCGAGCTTCTCGCCGTACCGCATCGAGCGGTGCAGCCAGCCGATCGGCAGCTCGTCACCGGCCTCCGCCACGGCCCGGCGGGACGCCGGGGTCAGCGGGTGCAGCGGGTGCTCGTTCAGCTCGGAGCCACGGATCACCGGGGTCCACTCGTCGAGGAGCTGCCCCAGGGCGCGGATCAGCCGGGTCTTGCCCTGGCCGCGCTCGCCGAGCAGCACCATGTCGTGCCCGGCCAGCAGGGCCCGCTCGACCTCGGGAAGCACGGTCTCGTCGTAGCCGACGATGCCGGGGAAGCGGGGTTCGCCGGAGCGGAGCCGCGCCAGCAGGTTGTCCCGGAGTTCCTGCTTGACGGTCCGGTACCGGTGCCCGGCGGCGCGCAGCTCGCCGAGGGTGCCGGGCAGCTCGGCCGGCGGGGTCGGTGGGACCTGGGAAAGTTCCGTCACGCACCTACGCTAGCTCTCGATCGTGCCGATCGCGGGGTGCGAACGGGCCGGATCAAGATCCAGTGTGATCGTCGGCACGTTGCGCTGCCGGCGCCCGAGGGATCGACCGCGTCAGCAGTGGGCGCAGGCGCCCCGGCGGCGCAGATGGTAGGCGAGAGTGGCGGCGCCGAGCGCGACGCCCCAGACCGGCCAGAGCAGCATCGGGACGACCGTCAGGGCGCCGTCGCGCAACTCGTCGAGCAGTTCCGGCTGCCCGTAGAGGGCCAGGCCGGCGGCGGTGATCGCCACCGCGACTCCGGTGGCGGGGACGACGGCGAGCGTGATCGGCACCCGCCTGCCGGCCAACCCGATCATCCAGCGCGGGAACCGCTCGCCCCACCGCTGCACCAGGCCGAGGGTGAGCACCGCGCCGACCAGCCCGAACGCGGCCAGCCCGGCACCGGCCCAGACCAGCCCGGTCCGGTGCATCTCCCGAAGGAACTCGTCGGTGATGCCGAGCGGGATGCCGACCAGCCAGGCGAGCCGGACGACCGCGTACAGCACCGGGATCACCGCGGCCACCCCGACCGCCCGGCGCCCCCACCGGGCCGCCGACTCCGCCGAGGTCCAGCCCTCGACCCCCGGCCGGCGCCCGCACCGGGCACAGGCTTCGGCGGTACGGAACTGCCAGCCGAGTACGGTCCGGGCCAGCAGCAGCCCGGTGGCGACCGAGAACACCTTGTAGCCGAACGCGAGGGTGAACAGTTCGGAGTAGTCGACCGGTGGCCAGCCGAACGGCAGCCCGCCGATCAGCATTGGCGCGTACCCGAGATAGGTGAGCACCTGCACGTCCGGGACGACCAGCAGCAGCCCGGCCACCACCAGCCAGCCGTAGCCGAGCAGTGCGAACCGGGGTGCGCCGCGCAGGCGTACCGCGTGCGGGCCGGTCATGGCCAGCGCGGTGACCGCCGCGCCGAGCAGCAGCACCGCGAAGACCGGCGCCCCGACCTCGGCCGGCACCCGCCAGAGCAGGCTGCCGGAGCCGTCCGGGTCGGCGGTGCCGAACGGGTAGCCGCGATCGGTGACGGCCCAGGCCAGCGCGAGCAGGCCGAACAACGCGGTCGCACCGGCGGCCAACCAGCCGATCCGGTGCTGCGGCTGGTGTGGATGCGGTTGGTGCTGCGGCTGCGTCTGGTGCTGGTGCTGCTCGGTCCGGGGTGCCGGCCGATCGATCGGTTCGGTGTGGGACATCGTCGGTTCCTCCTCGACGCGTCGGGCCGGCGATCCGTGCCGCGCCCGCTGTCCACACCATCCGCGCCTGCGGCCCGGCAGACCTCACGTGCCGGGGTGACCCGCTTCCCCTGACCGAGGGAGATTCAGCGCGGGCCGGAACGTGCGACCCGGAAACCCACGTCGTCGACCCGGAATGTCGGGTGGCTGCGGCGCCGGACCGACGCCCGGCAGCTCCAGTGCTCGTCGAACCACCCGCCGCCGCGCAACACCCGGTAGCTGCCGTAGACCTCCGCGTCGTAGACGTCCCAGCACCAGTCCCACACGTTGCCGAGCATGTCGTGGAAACCCCAGGCGTTGGGCCGTTTACCGCCCACCTCGTGGATCCGCTCCTGGGAGTTGCCGCGATACCAGGCGACCTCGTCGAGCGGCCCGTAACGCGGGCCGGTCGTGCCGGCGCGACAGGCGTACTCCCACTCCGCCTCGGTCGGCAGCCGGTACCCGTCGGCGGCGACGATCCACTCGACACCCTCACCGTCGGAATCGAGCTGGTACGCGGGCGTCAGCCCCTCACGTCGCGACAGCGCGTTGCAGAACCGGACCGCGTCCCACCACGAGACACTCTCGACGGGCAACCGATCCCCACGAACCGCGCTCGGCCACTCGCCGACGACCAGGGCGTACCGGGCCTGGGTGACGGGAAACGCCCCGAGTTGGTACGGCTCCAGCTCGACCGACCATCGACGCTGCGTCCGCCGGTCCGACAGGGTCACCTGTCCAGGCGGGACAGCGATCATCGAACTCTCCGCTCCCGCCTCCACAAGGAGTTGACTTTACCTGGAGCCGCCCGGCCACATCCCAGGCCACAGCGCGTGATCCGGCCCGGCGCCGGAAGCCTTCACGGGCCGGAGGAAGCCGGTTCCGAGCGTCAGAGACAGGAGGTTGACCTCAAGAAAAGTTGAGGTATCAAAATGGCGCTGGCCGGATGGTGATCCGGCGGAGAGGAGTTGTCACGATGAGCACGAGTTGGGCGTACATCTACGGCCAGCCCGACGCCGACCCGGTCGCCGACCGGGTGGTGATCGACAGGGGCGGCCAGCGGACCTCGCTGGTGCCGGTACCGGACGAGTCGCTGGCCGCGTCGATCGCGGTGGAACTGGTCGAGGAGGGCGTCGGACTGATCGAGCTGTGCGGTGGGTTCTCGGTGCCGGCAGCCGCCCGGGTCATCGAGGCGGTGGGTGACCGGGTACCGGTCGGGCACGTCACCTTCGGCGCGGAGTCACTTGCTGGAGCCGCAGCCTACAGCGCCCAGTTCGAAGCGACCGTATCCGACTGAACCGGCTGGCTCCTGCCCGCGGACGAGGAAACTACTGCTCGTCGAACACGTCATCGAGCACCAGCCTCGCCCGGCCCGGAACCTCTTCCTCCGGAAAAATCTCCTCGCACAGGCTCAGTACCTGCTCGGCGCTGGTAAGCCCGAGGCGCTCGATCAGGAATCGAATGTCGTCGGCGTCCCGGCGCCGAGCCGCGAGCACTTTCATCGCCAGAAGATGCTCGGGGGATGCCGCCGCAACCCGCAGACCAGGGTGATCGAAGACACGAGGAGCCGTCGCATCGCCGCCAGGTGCTACATAAGCACTCGCCTGCTCGTTGAGCCACCAGTGCGGCAGGCCCAATTCGTCGGCGACCCCTCGGGCCTCGTCGAGCACTATGCCATGCGGCTGGAACACGGCGTCGATGTCACGGGTCGCCCGACGGGCATCGTAGGCCAAGGCCATGGCCGCGCCACCGAAAACGTAAAGATCTGCGATCACCCCGCGCCTGGCCAGCCGATCTCCCAGCCGGCGAAAGGCATCCTCGATCGCGGCGCGGTCCAACAGCGGATCGGCGGCGTTCACGCGACGTTCAACTCCTGTACGGCAACGTAAACACCGCGACGTCGGAACGCGGCTGGTGCGTGGACCATCGCGTCAACCCGAGCCGCGCGAGTATTGAAAGGGAACCAGAACCGCCGCAAGGATCGGGACTCAACCCACTCCGGCGCACCGCGTCCGTCTTTCGCCGACAGATGCTCCGCCAGGGCCGCGAGAAACACGTCCCAGTGCTCGTCGCCGGTGTCATCCGGTTCCGCAGTCAACAGATTTGTCCGTGACTCAACTGCTTCCCATCGGTACTCCTCGAGAAACTCCGCGACGAGTCGCCACCGTCGGGCCTCGTCGGCCCCCACAAGCAGTGCCCCGAGTCGCTGCAGCGTCAGGGGCTCGTACGGCGAAACAGGATCTGTCACAGCTCTGACGCTAATACAAGGACGGCGAGAATCGCGCCCAGCTCCGGCGGCCAGTCGGAGCCTGGTCCGATCCTGCTCCCGGCCACCGAGTCAGTCGGCCCGCTCCGCCGTCGACGCCGGCTTGGTGGCCTCGAAGAGGGCGACGCAGCCGCGTACGGCGAGCTGGATGTCGGTGAACCGCTTGTCGAGTTGCCAGCGCAGCCCGGCCAGGTCGTCGTCGGTGTTGTGGAAGATCCCCCGCGCGTTGTAGAGCGTCATCAGCCGCCGTGCGGGCGGGGTGACCGGCACCCCCGAGGCGAGGATCGTGCTGCCGAAGATCCGGCCGCCGGGGCGGAGCGCCGCAACCGCGTTGTCGAAGACGGCGGCCTTCTCCGGCCAGGAACCGGGCAGGCAGTGCAGCAGGAAGTTCGCCCCGACCGAGTCGTGATATCCGGTGCGGAGCCTGCCGTCGTCGAAGGGAAGCGGTTGGAGCACGTCGGCCCGCACCGGCGTCGGGCGGTAGCGGGCCACCCGGGCCGCGCTGACCCGCAGCACCGTCGGGTTCAGGTCGACCAGGGTCAGTTCGGGAGTCGCGGTCGGGAAGCGGCACCGGTCCAGGAAATATGCGGTACCGGCGCCGAACTCCACGTGTCGAGCGCCGATGTTGCGCTGGTAGTTGTCCAGCATGTGCCGCTTGGCGCATCGCCAGACCAGTCGGCAGGAGAAGCCCAGCACGAACATGTCGTAGCCGGCGAGGACCAGCCGGTTGTAGACGGCCTGGCCGGCGACGACCTCATCGGGCGGCGGTGACACGGCGGCGTTCCTCCCACGTATCGCCTGGTTACGGCCTCGCATCCCCAGCTAACCGGCTCGTCGAGACCGCGACCAGCCCGAAGTCACGGATTGTGCACCTACCGTCGAACCAGGAGCCCTGGCCTGGTCATGGTGTAGCTTCGTGCCCCGAGATGGTTGATTTGTCGTCCGCCGTCGTCGTGCTGACCGGGGCCATGGCCGCCGGCAAGTCCACGGTGGCACAGCGCCTCGCCGAACGGCTGCCCCGGGCCGCACACGTCCGGGGCGACCTGTTCCGCCGCATGATCGTTTCGGGACGCCGGGAGTTCACCCCCGCTGACGCGGACGAGGCGGCAGCACAGCTCCGGCTGCGGTACCAGCTCGCGGCGGCCACCGCCGACGGCTACGCCCGGGCCGGCTTCACCGCCGTACTCCAGGATGTCGTCCTCGGGCCTGTCTGGGCCGACTACCTGGACCTGGTCGCCACCCGCCCGCGCTACGCGGTGGTGCTCGTGCCGCGCCCGGAGGTGATCCATCGTCGCGAGCGGGGCCGGGCCAAGCAGGGCTACGGCGAGTGGACGGTCGAGTCGCTCGACTCGGCGGTACGCGACGACACTCCCCGGCTCGGCCTCTGGCTGGACAACTCCGACCAGACGCCGGACGAGACCGTCGACGAGATCCTGGCGAAGCTCTCCCTCGCCCGCCTCCCCGACTGAGCCCGACGGCCCGACCGAGCTTGACGGGCTGGGACCCGTCGCTCCTCAACGGCGGCGGAGCGGGAGAAACCTTGCCAGCAGATAGACCGTGATGACCGCGACCGCCACCGCGATGCCGGTGCCGAGCTGGTCGCGGACCGCCGAGACCACCAGGATGGCGGCGACCAGCAGCCCCACCAGGACTGCGGGGAGCAGCCCGCCCGCTCGCGAAGCATCGCTGCCCCCGGTTGTACGTCGCACCGTCATGAGCCCCCGCATCAATGAGTCACTGCATCGTCGGTCGTTCATGTTCCCGATTGCCGCTACGCCCTAACCCGCATCCAGTCCTCGATGGACATTTGCGGGTCGGGACGGCCCGCCAGCTCCGGCGGCACGACAGGCGTCGGCTCAACCACGTCGAACCCGCGCCGGCTCGATCACCGTCGGACGCGTGCCGGCAGGTTCAGGTCACGCAGGTAGCCGCCACGGTTCGCCGGGCGGACCCGGCCCCGCACCGACGGTCTCGGCGAGGGCGACACCGGCATCGGCGGCGCGGCCGGCGGCACGATTGGCGGAAGGGTGCCGAGACAACCCCACGGGTGCCCGCACCGGCAGTACCGCCAGAGCCGTCGCCAGTCCCGGCGGTGGATTCTCGGCGTACGTCGAAACCAGCTCACGAATACCTCCTCGGGTTGGATGCGGGGGCCGCCTCGGGTGGGGAAGGGAAACCGACGGCCCCCGCGCGGTTCCGCCCGTCCTTTCCGAGGCCATGGCTCCGAGCGGTTCCGCTAGTGACACTCTGCTGTGGATGGCACTACGCTGAGGAGCTTCTCGATCGGTACGACCCGTACGTATCCACGTTTATCCCGCTGGTACACCCTTCGTCATGGAGAAGTCATATGGAACGGTCTCCGATGCTCGAACACTTCGCCGAGGAGCTACGGCTGGCCCGCTCTGCCGCCAGCATGTCCCAGACGGCGCTGGCCGAGGCGATCAACTACTCCCAACCGATGGTTGCCAAGGTGGAGAGCTGCGAACGTCGGCCCAGCCTCGACTTCGCCCGGCGCTGTGACACGGTCTTCAACACCGACGGCCGCTTCGTACGCATCCAGAAGCGGATCAGCCGGGAGATCGTGGTGCAGTACTTCCGGGAATGGGCCGGCGTCGAGCAGGAAGCAAAGGCCCTGCGATCATTCCAGCCGGCCTACGTCCCGGGCTTGTTGCAGACGGAGGCGTATGCCCGGGCGGTTCTCTCCGGGCCGGGGCTGCTCTCCAGCGAAGAGGTCGAGGAGCAGGTGACCGCCCGACTGGACCGGCAGGAGATCCTGTCCCGAGCCAAGCCGCCGCTGCTCACCTTCGTGCTCGACGAGTATGTGCTCCGCCGTCCGATCGGTGACCGGACGGTGATGCGTGAGCAGTTGCTGCACCTGGTCAAGACAGGCACGAACGTGCCCCAGGTGAAGATCCACGTGGTGCCAGCCTCGGCCGGCTCCTATGCCGGGCTGGACGGCCCGTTCGTGCTGGCAACTCCCCCGCTGGGCGAACCGGTCGTCTATTTCGACGGGCACCGGCACGGCCAGATGGACGACCGGTCGGAGTACGTGAACTATATGATCGATGTCTGGGAGACAATCCGGAGCGTGGCACTGCCGCACCAGCAGTCGCTCGACCTGATCGCGGAGGTGGCGGAGACATGGAGCTGACCGGAGCCCGGTGGCGTAAGAGCAGCCGGAGCAACAGCACCGGTGGCGACTGTGTGGAGGTCGCCGACAACCTGAGCGCCATCGTCGCGGTACGGGACAGCAAGGACCCGGATGGACCGGCGCTTACCTTCGGGCCGGACGCCTGGCGGTCCTTCGTCAGCGAACTGTCCCGCCGCCAGTCGTAGGGACCAGCACGGTTGTTGTCGACGCGGCGTACGGATTGCCGAGTTAAGGACGCTCTTTTCGGCCGGCTGGCTCGGAGTTGCGGTCAGGAGGTTGGCTACCAGCCGGACCAGTGCCATTGCCGGATGTCGGGCCATCGGGCGGTAAGGGCGGTGGCCAGCAGCCCACCGAACGCCACGGTTCCCTCGTGTGAGGCGTAGGCGATCCAGGCAAGGCTGTCGTCGCTCCACACGCCCTCGGCGCCGGTGTATCGAGGCGCGAACAGATCGAGGCCGATCAGGTAGTCGGCGCCGTACTCTCGCAGTTCAGCGACCCGTCGCCTGCCCGCCTCCTGTAGCACCTGGCGAACCCGGGCGGCACCCTGCTCTTCCCACGCGTACGCCTCCTGCAGCACCAGAACCCCGTCTGGCACCTGAGCTGCCAGCATCGGGTGCCAGAACAGACCCTCCAGCCCCCATCGCTCCCGCAGGCGTTGCCGCCAGTCCGACGACTCCTCGGCCCCCCGGATCTTGTCCTGATCAGGGGCTCGGGTCCGGAGTACGACGTCGCGACGATGCTGCGGATCAGCCGAGACGACCAACCTCAGTTGGGTGCGCAATGCCGAGTCGTGCTTCCTGACGGCATGGAGACCCTCGGATTGCGGTACGCAGCCCGAGGCGAGGAGTTGCACGCCTTCATCCGATCCACCTGGTACCACACCGATCTTGACAGTTTGAGCACCGCAGCGGCCGGCACCGGTGTGTGAAGGGCGAGCCCATCCGATCCAGCGCCCACTCATGCCGCCGAGCGAGCGCGTGGTCTGCTGGCTGATGCCGCGACGCTGCGTGGTCGGTCTTTGGCCTGGAGGGTTTCCCGATCCGCCGAACTGAGTGCGGTCAGTGTGTTCGGGTTGTCCAGGCCGGCTGCTGGGGCTCGTCGTTGTGCACGATGATGTCGGCGTGATCGGTCGGGCGGACCGCAGCGAAGTAGAACTGTTGGGAGGGGATGTACCGCTCGCGCCAGCGGCGTTCTACTTGAGCCCGAGATGACACCCAGCGCTCTCGAATCACGGCACGATCCACTGTTGCATCGAGGGCAGTCGACACGAAGATGCGTAGGTCCCACCGGTCGATCAGTTCCGGGCGCATGAGGAAGACGCCGTCGAAGACCAGCACGGCGTCGGCGGGGGCAGTCATGACCGGTGGGGACAGGACGGCATCCGAAGTGTGGTCGTACACGGTGGGTTGGAAGCGTCGGTCTCCGCCCGGGCCGAGCGGATCGAGCAGGACCCGGTTCAGTGCGTCGTGGTCGTGGGTGTCGTAGTAGCAGCCTTCGGCCGAGTACTCGCCGTGTGGATAGCGCTGCGCCCGGGGGAAGAGGAAATCGTCGATTGTCGCGCGGATGACGTCTCGGCCCTGTGTGCGCAGGACGACGGCGAGCTCGTCGGCGAGAGTGGTCTTGCCGGCGGCGGGCGGTCCGTCGATGGCAACCCGTGTCGGGTGCGCGACTCGCACAGACGCGACTACCTCAGCCAGGTGGCCGAGCATCTCGTCGCGGCTGCCCCGGTCCATGTCCCACCCCTTTGGCTTCTCCGCCGACACCCGCATCATCCTCTGCACCGCGGGACTCGCCATGTCAGGCTGACTGCCCTTGATCCGATATCCGCACATGCCGCAGTAGGCGAACTGGTGTTCATCGCCGGCAGTGGCGCACGGTGATGTATGGCTACCACCTGCGGTGGCCCGAGCCATCGACCGGGCCGTTGACGCCCGCCACGCCGACTCGGGAACCACCGTGCGGCCTCCTGAACATGATCGCTCTGCCGGAAGTGCGTTGTTGGTGCGGCGGCCTTCGGGCTGGCCTTCACCGGCATCCTTACCGCGACCGGACCTGGCCGTTGACGTTCTCGCCGACGGCCGGACCGCTATGGGACCCGGCCGGCGGCCGTACCGCGTCCGGCACCTGCACCCACCACTCAACGTGCACGGCGGCGACCCCGAACACGTCCATCCGCCCGGGGTCGCCGCAAAGGACGCCTACAAGACCAGCAGCTGCCCGGCCAGGTCTACGCGGGCGCTGTGACCGATTGCTGGCACGAGCAGGTACCGATAACGCGCACCCATGCCGAAGATGGTGTGTCATGCCACGGTCGGCGGTCCGGCCGCATGTCCGTGCTTGAACCTCCGTCGTCTGGGCCGTACGGTCGCCGGCATGTTGGGTGTGCACTTCGCCATTACCAAAGAGCAGGAGCAGTCGCTACTCGCGGCAGGCGGTGATAACGAGACGGTGGGAGAACTCATCGAGGAGATCGAGGAGTCGTGGAGCGAGGATCGGTTGAAGGTTGATACCGATAAGGCTTGGGACGCCATCCATCGCTGCTTGACCGACGGAACGCTGGATCCGGACGCCGGTGAGTTTCCGCTGTCCCATGTGGTGCTCGGCGGGCGGCATCTCCACGACGAGTACTACGCCGTATACGTCAGTGCACCCGAGGTGCGAGACGTGGCTGATGCCCTGAAGGGGGTGGACCGGACATGGTTTCGCAGCCGGTTCGATGCGATCGACGACCCAGAATACCGCGGCAGGCATGATGATGTGGATTTCGACTACACCTGGGACAACCTGATCGATGTCCAAGCGTTCTATGCCCGAGCCGCTGCCGCAGGACGCGCAGTCTTCTTCACCGCGACCTGAACGGGAGCCCGGTGCACCCATCTGCCGGAGCCGCGCGTTGCTGAGGATGTCACAGGTCACGGCAGCCACCGTCCAGCAGCACCGCCGGTCAGCGGTAGGGCTCGGGCCGTGATCGCCGGCATGACGCGGCCGCTGATCGGTGCCGGTCTCAATGATGTTGGCGTTGCAGGTGAGTCGGTCGACGATCGCGGAGCAGAACCGCGGGTCGGTGAAGGTACGTTTCCACTCGGAGAACGGGGCGTTGGAGGCGACCGCGACGGCGCGACGCTCCTCACGGTCGGTGAGGATCTGGAGAGCAGTTCGGCAGCGGCCTTGTCCAAGTCGAGGTAGCCGAACTCGTCCGGGCAGAGCAGGTCGACCCGGCCGTAGCGGGTGAGGGCCTTGGTCAGCTGCCGGTTGTCGGCGGCCTCGGCAAGTTTGCCGAGCAGCGTGCTGTTGCCGGGGCTTTGCAGACTGGTGGGACGTCCACCACGTTCATAGGATCGCCTTTCATGAAAATGATCCGAACTGTGGTCGTGTTCGACGCCGCTGACCTGGCCGCCGAGAGTGCGTTCTGGTCCGGGATGCTGGGTGGGCACGTCTTCGAGGACGAGACGTTCCATAGCGTCATCGACGCGGCCGGCGAATGGCGGATCGGCGTCCAGTTCGCGCCGGAGCATGTTCCTCCCGACTGGCCAGACGGTGTGCCTCAGCAGGTACACCTGGACCTCCACGTCGAGGACCCCAAGCCGGCGCACGAACAGGCGATCAAGCTCGGTGCGCGCTTGCTTCAAAGCGGTGATCTGGAGAGCGACGAAGGGCACCAGGTGTACGCCGATCCAGCTGGCCACCCGTTCTGCATCGGCTGGGGGCATCCGTCCCGAGAGGAGCTGGCAAGGTTCGTCCGCGAAAGGTTGGGATAGGCCGAACCCCGACCGGCTTCTGAGTTCACGGGCGTACGCTCATGCCGCAAAGCAGGCGCCGCGACGGGCTGCGCGGTGGTGGACAGAACGTGACGGCGCACGGCTGGCGCCCAGGTCCGATCATGCCGATGACAGTGCAGTTATAACCAGGACGCATCGGACACCAAGTTGAGGGAGTCAAGCATCCGTTAGTGACTCTGGGCCCGGGTGTAAGTCCGGCAACTTCAATAGCATCCGGCGCTCGGGGCCGCAGTCGACGGAACCCCCTGCAGCCCGGCTGCCCGGCGTTTCGTCATGGTGTCAGCCGCAGGGGGTGCCGTTGGGGGTTGGTCACCCGATAGCCTGCGCCGTGCTCGGCGGCGGAGTCGACGGCTCCGGTCCGGGGGTGCTGGCACTCGGCTGCGGACCCAAGACCTCGCTCACGGTGATGGCGGCACTGCCGCTGCTCTGGTATGCCTCGAGGGCCAGAATCTGGTAATGGTGCGTGCCCAGTTGCAGACCGGACTGCCCCCACGCGTCGAAGTGGTTGCCGACGGTGATCGTGCCGCCGACGCGCTTCTGCCGCCGGACGCTCCAGTACTGGTAGAAGGTCGCGATGCCGTCGATCGACGGCTGGTTCACCCGCAGGGTGCGATAGATATCGTAGGTGCCGCCGTCGCTCTGGATCGTCCCGAGCCGACTGGCGCCGGCGCTGGGAATCAGAGTTCCGAACGTCTCGACCACGTAGTACTCGATCAGCGGGTTGCGGGTCCAGCCGTACAGCGCCAGCCAGCTGTTGCCGTTGCTGTGCCAGGTGCCGGAGTAGGTGACCACGCGGCGGGCGCCGGGGTTCCAGCCCTTGCCCACGATCGTGTTGTTGGTGCCGTTGGCCCACTGGACCCGGTAGCTGCCGGCGGCGCCCAGCGTCATCGTGACGTTGCCGCTGTCCTTCCAGTACGAGAAGAAGTACCCGTTGTGCGTGCCCTCCTCGTTGGCGGTGACGGTTCGGTCGGCTTCGGCGTGGGCGGTTCCGGCCACCGTCACCGCGGTCACGGCCAGCACGACGGCGCAGGCGCCACCGAGCAGCAGCCGCACTCGGCCACCCCGCTGGCGCACCGGCCTGACGGGAATCTCGGTCATCTGTACTCCTGCCTCGGCCGGCCGACCAATGTGGAAGTCCGAGAGCCGATCCAGTGATGAAGCTCAATGTTCGGGGATGAGTCACAGTATTCGGCTGAGTCCGCGATAGTGTCAACAACTTCCGGAAATCCCCCGGAAATTTCGGTCGGGTGTCATCGCAGGTTCCCGGCGCGGAACCAGGCGATGTAGTCGGCCCCGCCGGCGTATGACTACCTCTCCTGCTCCCGCTTTCCCTGTCGTGCTGGCCGATCAACTCGTTGTGCGCGCCGCGGCGTCGGCCTTCCTGGGCCGTTACCGCGGCCAGACTCGCGTACGCACCGGGTCCGACCTCCGAGGGTTCCTGCGCTGGTGCGCCGACCACGATCTGGACCCGCTGGTGGCGGTGCGGGTGGACATCGAGCGGTACGTGCGATGGCTGCAAGACGTACGCCGATACCAGCCCTCGACCGTTTCCCGCCGGCTGTCCGTCGTGGTCGGCTTCTACCGGGTCTGTGTCATCGACGCGATCCTGGAGAACTCGCCGGCTGACTACGTCCGCTGACCCACCGTGCCGGCCGAGTCACCTACCCTGGGACTGGGGCACCTACAGTTCGAAGCCCTGATCACCACCGCCCGCAAGTCCTCGAACCCGAACGACTTCGCCCTGGTCGCCCTCCTGGGCCTGCTCGGGCTGAGGATCTTCGAAGCCTGCGGGTCGAACATCACCGACCTGGGCGAGGAGCACGGCCACCGGGTCCTGCGCGTACGCGGCAAAGGCGGCAAGGTCGTCCTCGTCCCACTGCCGCCTGCGGTGGCCCGAGCCATCGACCGGGCCGTCGACGAGCGCACCGCGGCCGATCCTGCGCAACGTCCATGGCGGGCGGATGGACCGGCACGCCGCCACCCGCCGACTCGAACACCTCGCCACTGCCGCAGGGATCCGGATGCCGAGGATGCACCCACACATGCTGCGACACACGTTCGTGACGACCATGCTCGACGCCGGTGTCAGCCTGCGCGACGTGCAGATCGCCGCCCGCCACGCCGACCCGTGAACCACCATGCGCTACGACCGAGTCCGCAAGAACCTCGACCGCCACCCCAACTACATTCTCGCCGCCTACATGGCCTCCGGAACATGATCAGCCACTCACGGCTTTGTCGAGAGGCGTGCGTGCTGGTCGGTCAGTAGCCGTCACGTTCGTTGCGTGCTGGTCCTAAACATCGGTGCGGCATGACAGGCGCAGCCGCTTGCTGAAGCACGCGCAGGGTGGGACGATCGCAACCATGATCGAAAGAATCGAGTCCTCCGTCCGCCGGTGAGCGTGACGCCCGAGCCTGAACTGCTCGGACCCCAGATCGCTCTGTTCGAACACGCTCTGCGTCTCCATCAGCAACACCCCGACGGTGCGCTGCCTCGCGACGGTAAGCCGTATCCGGACGAAGACCGTCACCGCTCGCGGCCGTCATACCGGCGGGTAAGGGATTGGCGCCTCTATGGGGTCGATGTCGCGGTCGTCCTCGACAAACACTTCAGCCAGCCCGACACGCCGGCGAGCGAACTGGTCGACGCCTTTCGCGAGGTCTACGTCCCGATCCAACGCAACGACCACATCGTTGCTGCGGCGCTGCGCGCGGATCGGCAGCGCATGCGGCAGACCGGTCGGTGGTTGGTGCGGCACAGCATCGATCGCAATGCCGCCACGGTCGGGCTCGCGCTGCTGGCCGCCGATTGGGCCGAGGAAGACATCCCGCTGATCCAAACCATCGGTCTGCTGTCGGGCCATTTCGGGCCGTTGGCCGCCGAGGCGTTGCAGCGCCGCCGTGGAGGTGCAGAAGCGCTGATGTGGCTCGCCGAACGCGTCGCCGGCTGGGGCCGGGTCCACGTCGTCGAGGCGATATGCCGACGAGGCGCCACCAGTGCCCGGGCATGGCTTCTGCGCCATGCCTGCGACGGCGACTACCTCAACGGCTACTTCGCCGGCCGGGTTGCCACCACAGCGCACCTGCACGAGGCGGTCACCGGCACCGATGTCGACGATGACCTGGTCGATCACACCGGCCGGCTACTGAGGATCATGGCTGACTGCGGTGGCATGGGCATGACTCTCGAGCACTACCCGCCGGCACCTGCCGTGTTGGCTGCGCATGCTGCTCTCCTCGCCAAGCAGCCGCCGACAGCGAACCGATACGTCGATGCCGCGATCATCGCCGACCATCTGACGGCCAAGCCCCCGAAACGGTGCGGCTGCACTACTGAGCAGCGGGACCGCATCGTGCAGCAGTACCTCGCAATACTCGACCGCCAGGATTGGCGTGCCGCGGTCCGTGAGGGTCGTGGCATGAACAGCGACTTCTTCGCCTGGTTCACCGGCCACGTAGCGGGGCGGCTGCGTCTCGGCGCGGTTCCTGACGTCGCCTAAAGGATGTCTCGTAACTCGATGAAGGCGTTGCCTGGCAAGGGTGCTGGTGTCACCCGGTCAGGATGATGTTGTGGAGGTGGGCGATGCCGGAAGCGGTGTGGGTCAATGTGTGGGCGGCGCGGCGGTAGTCGCGGAGGATCTTGAAGCACTTCATGCGGGCCAGGGCGTGTTCTACCTGGGCTCGGACACTGCGGTGCTGCTTGTTCAGAGCGAGCTTCCAGTCGGGTAGTTCGCTGCCGTCGGCGGGTTTGCGGTACGGGATGATGACCTCGGGGTTGCCGCGGTAGGCGCCGTCGGCCATGACGGGCCGTCCGGCCAGTTTCTGGTCGATGCCGGAGGTGCGGTAGACGATGGTGTCGTTGCGGTTGCCGGGCTGTGGGTCGCCGAGAGCGACGACGAGGCGGGTGTGGGCGTCGATGGCGACCTGTAAGTTCGTGGAGTAGCGGTAGTTCTTGCTCTGCGCGGCCAGGCGATGGTCCCGGGTCGGGATCAGGGTGCCGTCGACGATCGTGATCTGGTCGACCCGGCGTCGGCGTACCGGTGCCAGGGCGAGGAGCGGGCCGACGGTGTCGATGACCCGGTGGGCGGCGGAGTGTGACACCCCGAACAGCGGACCGATCTGCCGCATGGTCAGGTTCGTGCGCCAGTACGCGGCGACCAGCAGCACCCGGTCCGGGAGGTCGAGTGACCACTGCCGGCCGGGCCGGCCGTCGGCGATCGCGTCGCCGCCACGCTCAGCGACCAGCCTGACCAGACGGCGGAACTGCACGGGCTGCAGCCCGGTGAACGGGAAGATCCACTCCGGGCGGGCTGCCGAGATCACCTGCACCCCGACATGATCCACCATGGACCGCCAACCAATTACGAGACATCCCTTAGAATGGCGAACGATGAACTACGCCGCCGACAGCGCCCGGTCGAGGCGGCGCAAACCGATGCCGGGCGACCGTCGCACGTGCTTCGGCTGACGGGGTTGTCGGCGTAGCCTTAACGAACTGGCTCTGGCAAGATTTTCGTAGCCGCAGATCGCCAGGGCGTCCTGAGCCGGTGACGGGCTCAGGTTTCCCTATTGCCGACCCAGCGGCAGAACGGGTCCGTGGTGTCCTCGTCGCCCATCTCGGCGGGCTGCGACACGATCTCCAGCCCGGTCGCCGGGGCGGTGACACCGAAGGTGCGGCGCAGCCAGTCCCGGTAGGGCGCATTGACGATCTCGTGGTCGGCGTCCCACGGCTCGGGCGGCGCGCCGAACTCCTCGTTCCAGCAGATCTCCCGGTAACCGATCGCCAGCAGCCGCAAAAAGTCGACCGCATCGTCGGTGAGCACACACGTCATCATCGAACCGCTGCCCGAACCGAGATGAACGATCTTGACCCGTCCCTCACCGTCGCGCCACAGCGCGGCCATCGAGCCCTCGCCACCGGTCTGTGCGAACGGCCACAACCGTGCGGCCGCATCCGGGACCGACTCGTCGAACCAGGACCGTGCGTACGACAGGGTCTGCTCGGCGGTGTAGCCACGCAACTCGATCGAGGTGCCCACCCCGCCGTCGTCGCTCAACGAGCCGTACAGATCCCCGTCGTGCCCTTTCACCACGAAACCCTGCTCGTCGACCCAGCCGAAGAGCAGGCGCAGCGGCTCCGGCAGGTCGAATCCGTCCGGCACCCGGGCCAGCGTCGTCTTGAGGAAGTCACGCACGCCCGGCAGCGTACGAGATCACCTCGCCCTGCCACAGTCCCGGCCGCACCGCCCGGTCGCCGACGTGCAGGGTGCCGCCGACCCGCCGGCCGGCCTCGTCGCGCTCCGGGTCCCAACCGCTCAGCACTCCCGCGATCATCGAGACGAACGGCTCCTCGCCAGAGGCGTCCCACCCGGCCCAGCGGCCACCGTCGTAGTCGTAGGCCGACCACCAGCTCTCGTCACCGGAGCCGTCGGCATGAAACCGCCGTCCTGTGAGCCGCACGGGCAGTGATCATTGCCGCCGCATCATAGAGATTGCTGTTCACACAGCTCTACGAGCCCACAGCCAATCCGCCATCGGTCCGCGATCCGCTCGATTCGTCGATCGCCACGACCGCTGGCGCGTCTCAGCACGAGTCAGCGCACTGATCTGCCGCCGAGCGTGCGTCGCCGCCTGTCTGGGGACAACGCAGCGTGATGACCCAACAAGCGTGTGGTGCGCGCTCATGCCGATGACGGGGGTCAGTAACCTACCGAGCCGTCGCCTTCCGGAGTTCGTTGAGCCACTCGATGCCGAGGCTGTGGCCGTCGGGGAACTGGTCGTCGCGATCCCAGCGCCACGTAGTGATCATCGCCAGCACGAGGGTCCGGCAGTCTCGGAGCAGGTGATGATCGACGCCCGGGTAGAAGTCTCCGACCTCGTCGGGCGCGTGGGCCAGGTCAAACTCGATCGGACCCCGGCAGCACGTCTCGAAGTCGATGAAGAGCAGGCCGATCGGGGTCGAGAGCAGGTTGCCCGGGTGAGGTTCGCCGTGCAGGAGTTGTTCGGGCCGGCCACTGTCGCTGACCGCTCGGCGCAGGCGGTCCAGCGTGCCGGCAAGAAAGTTCCGGTCCGCGTCGGCCAGCTTCGGCGTCCGGTCGTTGTCCGCCACGAGCGTTTGGGCCTCGGAAACCCGGTCCGTGAAGTGCGGGGTGGGCAGGTCGACCCGGCGCATTCCGGCGTGCAGACGTTCGAGTGCTCTGGCGTAGTCCGCGGGTGGGATCGCCGCAGTAGCCACCGGTTCGTAGTAGGTCCACAGAGTGACCACGTAATCGTCCCAGACGAAGACCTCGGGCACTTCCAGCGCGACCACCGGGCTCCCGACCTCGAACAGTCGCGTAGCGGTATCCACTTCAAACTGGGCGCACTGGTGCGCCGCCGGTGCCACCTGTGCCAGGACGTCGCATGGCTGCAGACGCAGGGTGAGCCTGTTCGAGTTGTGCAGTACGGCGGCGTCGTAGGCGGTCAGGCCGAGCGATGAGGCGACCGACATGGCTGCCTGGGTTGCCCGCTGGGCTGCATTCGCCTGCATCGGAGCACCGTAACTCAGCGCTTTATCCGGCGACACGTCCGCGCCGCTCTCCACCTCACCCCACTTCGAATACCGGTACCTGCAAGCGTCTCGTTGAGATCACCTCAGTGGGAGTTATAGCCTGGACCTCGTGGTTGTAGTGCGGGCGTTCGAAACTGACGACTACCGTCCGCACTACGGAATTATGATTCTCGCGGACACGAACCAGACGTGGGACCCGGACGAGGACCCACAGGTGCCGCATCACCGCGATCGCGGAGACATGCCGACCGGCGCACTCGCCGGGTCTGGCGCCGGCTGGATCGCCGCTCAGGCCCCCGGCCTGTCCGATCACACAGTGCGTGTCGAGCTGCACGACGCGCCGCCTCCGGCCGAGCACGCCAACTTCGACGATGTTCTGGAAACACCGTTCCGATCAAGCTCAGGCGAATTGACCCTGACCGACCTGACCGGCGGCTACGGTGAGGCGGATCTTCACCTTGGCGACACCGAGTGGTTCCGGGTACGAGTCGCACGCCGGCCGACTGACGACGGCGGGTACTGCTGGCTGATCCAGTTCTGGCCGAGCACAGTCAGGGACCTGCCCGCCTGGTTTGCCCGCGGCTCGCAGACGGAAAGCCGGCCCTCGGAAGTGGCCGGGGACATCGAAGCGCTGCTGAGGTGGACTCCTCGGCTGCCGCTGGAAACCAGCATCGGCGATTTGGCCAAGCGGCTTCTCGTCAGCGACACAGCCGTCCGCGAAGCGCTGGCAGTCGCTGAGCAGGAGGGCTTACTGCATGTCGACGGTGACAACCCACTGCGGCTGTCGCTGAACCAGCGAACCCAATCTTGACCGGGGCGAACCAACAAGACCAGGCGCAACGCATCCATAATCGCGTGCATTCAACCGCCGCCACCCGTGAGCGCCACCAGCCGGAGCCGTCACGCCCGGTGGCCTGGCCCGCCCGTGTCGGCCATCCGGAACTGATGCGGATGAGAGTGCGTCCGGCGGAGCGTGGGGGTGCCGGCATCGATGCGACTCAGGCGTTCAGAAGACGTAGAAGGAGTAGTTGTAGGGGCGGCCTCGGTCGTAGATGGCACGTAATCGAGGCTGCCTGACCTCGGGCAGCCTGGCCAGGACGCTGAGGAAGATCTGTCTGTCCGGCTCGAACCGGTACCCCGGGAGCAGTGCCGGCGGGGCCTCGGGCGGGATCGGGACCGATCGCCCGACCGGTTTCGGGGTTCGGTGGAAGGCGAGGTGCCGCCAGGCGTCCCAGGCCAGCGGAACAGGCTTCAACGGTGGAGCTACCGGCCACGGTTCACCGGTTTGCGGATGTTCGGGTACGAGGGCGAAGTGGCCGTCGGCCTCCGGCAGGCCGGGCCCGGCCAGGACCAGGGTGCGCCCCGTGCCCGTGCCGACCGGGCCGACGAGACGGTCGAGAACGGGCTGGAAGACTTCGGCGACCTGGCACTCCGGGATCACCATCGGGTCGCCGCCCGAGGCGGCCAGCAGGTGCGCCAGCGCTGAGGCGACGGCGGCTGTCCACATCGGGTTCCAGCCGCCGCCTGGTTCGTGCGGCGGGACACCGGGCCGTTGGTCGATCAGATCTGCCCAGTCGAGCATCGGGTGCGGCCCGGGAGCGTCGTCTATCACGCATGTGGTGAGTGGATCCAGCCAGGTCGCCTGCCGCAGACCACAGTCGTCGATCCGGATGGCCACCGGCGTGCCGCAGGTGACGCAGACCATGTTGGGCTCGCCGCCGCGGAGGCCGAGGCCGCAGCATGCGGAGTCGCCGACCAGTGCCGGAGCGATGATGGCACCGCGTATGTCCCCGGGGGTGAGTAACACCCGACCGACCGGCCCGGTGGAGACGCTTAACCTCGGCGCGTACCAGCCGAGCGCCTCGGCCTCACCGGCATCGAGGTCGGCCCACCGGCGCCACGGCGGCCCGGACGGCAGCGGATCCACCGCGAAGGTACCGGGCTCCAGGGCCGGGGGTAGTGAACCCGGCCCGTTCCCGTACTTCTGGTCCGCATGGACGGGCATGGCCACCCTCGACACCGGAACCGTCAGAGTGGTTCCGCAGCCCCGGCAGCCGAAAACCGTCATGCATCCCCCGCGTCGACTGAGACCGATCCAACTCGCCAGCGCAGGCCGCCGGTCGAACTGCGCGGCGCTCGCGCGGCATTTCCGTACCGGCCCGGCGCGCCTTGTTACCCACAGCCGGTGTCCGCCGAGTACGCCCCTGGCCGAGTACCGTCACCTACTCATCCCGGGCAAGGTAGCAAGGCCGTCAACGGCCCGCATTCGACTTCCTGTACCAGCGGGCGGCATCCTCGTTTGCCGCCGACCGAGTGTGGCCGCCGCCGGGCGGCGCGTCGGTCAATTCACCCGGGTCAGTCGAGATAGCCGACGTCCGTGGAGCCCGACGCAACCCTGACGTGGTACCCCCAGCGCCGTAAAGCCTGGGCGACCTTCGCGGCGCCGGCCGGGTTGGCGGAGTGGACGTTGATGACGCCGACATCGAAGGGGCGGTTGTCGAACGCCGCCCGTTCCAGGACCTCCACGACCGGCCAGATCGTGTCGTCCCCGCCGAGGTCGTGGTCCAGCCACAACTCGTCCAGGCGCCGGTCCCGGTACCGATCGAGGAGTTCAACCCCGACAGCGCTGGTACGGGCCACCTCGGCACAACGGCCATCCACGAACGAACGAAGGTCATCGACCAAGACGATCGATCGGCGGGCATCCACACGATGATGCTGCCCGGTACCGTCATGATCCGACAATCGGAAATGCCGACGGCAGCGCGTGCTGTGACACTACCTGGCATGAGTGCTGTGTCTGTGGATGAGCATGTCCTGCGCAGGGTGGTCCGGGAGTTCGGTGCCCGATGGACGACTGAGGCCGTGGACATCGGGAGCTACCTGGAAGCTCAGGTCGAGGACACCGCTCACCGTGAGGTGGTCGGCCCGCTGCTTGCCGCTGGTGGAGCCAGTGGTGTCGTACGGGTCGAGGGTCGGGAGGCCGCCGTGTGGGGCGACCCGGATGTCCCGGAGATGGCGTTCAGCGTCACCAAGTCGGTCGTGTCCGTGGTGGCCGGGGTGGCTTTCGATGACGGCCTACTGGTGCCGGACCAACCCGTTCATCAGGTGGTGGACGTTGCGGAGTTCCGCGGTGCGCACAACGAGCTCATCACGTGGCGGCATCTGCTGCAGCAGTCCAGCCAGTGGGAGGGCGAGCTGTGGGGCAAGCCCAGCAGTGTCGATGCGCAGAGCTTCCGCGAGGGGACCGAGGTGCATGGCACCCCGCCTGGTGAGGGCTGGGCCTACAACGACGTGCGGATGAACCTGCTCGCCTACGCGCTCACGCTGCTGTTGCGCAGGTCGCTGCCCGAGGTGCTGCGCGAGCGGGTGATGGCCCCGATCGGCGCCTCGGAGAGCTGGTCCTGGCACGGCTACCAGACGAGCGTCGTCGAGATCGACGGCCGCGCCACCGAGGTTGTCTCCGGCGGCGCGCACTGGGGTGGAGGGCTGTTCATCTCGGCGAGAGACCTGGCCTTGATCGGGCAGCTCTTCCTCAACCGGGGAAGTTGGGCGGGGAAGCGGCTGCTGAGCACGACGTGGGTTGACCAGTCGTGGACCCCGTGCCCGGTCAAGCACGAGTACGGCTACCTCTGGTGGCTCAACGACGAGCAGATCCCGTGGCCGGGAGCCCCGACCACCGGTCGCAGCGCCCGGGGCAACGGGGGACGGCACCTGCTGTGGGTGGATCCGGCCCGCAAACTGGTCCTCGCCTCCCATTGGACCGAGGATCCAGCCGGCCTCATCCGTCGGGTGTCGGAGACCGTCACGGTTCCCGGGTGTAGCTGACGGTCGGAGCTTGCGTCTTCTCGCGTACGCCGAGGACCTCGTTGACGAAGTCGTCCTTGTCGCGCGCGTAGGCCATCAGGTCAGCGCCGCGAGCGTGCGCGAGATCGCGCTTGAGGCGCTCGTACCGGGACCGGTAATCCGCCCGGTACCGCAGCGCATCGCGGAACACGATTCGGCGCCGCCACAGCAGGGAGGTTGGCTCGGTCAGATGAAGCTGGTAGGTGCGCTCCCACCAGTTGTCGGTCTCCGGCTTGAAGAAGTAGTGCGCTTCCGCTGGACGGTGCACGCCGTTGCGGTAACCGAGAGCGGTCACCAACCCGATGGCGGCTACCGCGTCCGACAGACTGCGCACCGGCGCCATCATGTCGATGATCGGCTTTGCTGCGAGGCCGGGAACCGATGTGGAGCCGATGTGCTCGACTGGTCCGACCAGCCACTGGGCCAAGGCGGTTTCGAGGGTGACCCGCTCCTGCTCGAACAGCACAGCCCATTGCGGGTCGTATGGGCTGAGGGTCACCGGTCTGCCCTCCACGAGCCCTGCCTTTCGGTACGCGGTACGGGTCGGGCGATGCCTCTCCGGATGCCGAGGTGAGAGGCGCAACCGCGATCAGTTTCGTTATGGTGTCCAGTCTGTATCCCCGTGCACCGATCTCCGGACTCTCGGGAGAGTGTCATGACCACTACGTACAGGAGGCAAGCGTGAGGCTTCTTCTCACCTCCGCGGGCGTCCAGAACCCGAGCATCCGCGATGCGCTGGTCGACCTGCTGGGCAAGCCGATTGCCGACTCCAACGCCCTCTGCATCCCTACGGCGTGCCACCCCATGGGCGGACCGCCCTCGGCCTGGCGCTTCATCACGGGTCAGACGCCGCTGCCCATGTGCAACCTGGGCTGGAAGTCGCTGGGCGTCCTGGAACTGACGGCACTGCCCAGCATCGGCGAGGAGCGGTGGGTCCCCTGGGTCCGGGAGGCTGACGTCCTGCTCGTGGCCGGCGGCGATACGACGTACCTGTGCCACTGGATGCGGCAGTCCGGATTGGCGGATCTCCTGCCGTCGCTGCAAGACACCGTCTGGGTGGGGTTGAGTGCGGGGAGCATGGTGCTGACTCCCCGGATCGGTGCGGAGTTCGTCGAGTGGCAGTCCGCGCCCGACGACCGCACGCTGGGGGTCCTCGACTTCTCGATCTTCCCGCACCTGGGTCTCGAACCGGACAACACCATGGCTGCTGCCGAGAAATGGGCGGCCGAGATCGCGGGTCCGGCGTACGCAATCGACGACCAGACGGCCATCAAGGTGACCGACGGCACCGTCGAGGTCGTCTCCGAGGGGCACTGGAGGCGGTTCCCCTCGTAGTCGCGGCCAACACCGCCGGTCACGGCTGGCGATCCGGCCAGGTTCCCTGACGGACGAGTCGATCAAGGTGATCGAGCAGTTTCACCTCGCTCCGAACCAGCCGCGCACGCTCGGGCGCTGGTAGCTCGGCGAGCAGGTCTGGGACACGTTCGTCCCGCGGTACAAGCACCATCGTCCCGGAATACTGACGGCAGTCCGAGCACCACGCCAAGCCGACACAGCGTTCGTAGAGCCTGTCTGAGGGCGCGTGGGTGCGGTACCTGTAGGAGTAGATCTCACCGGCACACCCGTCGGCGCTCCCGTCACGAGCCCCGTGAATCGTGCTGACCTTCGACCATGCCCACCCGGCAGCTCTGTGCCCCATGACCTTGATCCTCCCGGGCCACCAACTCCGCCGCCATCCGCTTCCGGCCGGGCCACGGTCGCCTGTCGACGAAACAGGTAGCCGCGAACCGTTCGTCACCGTGGATGAGGTCGGGACCAGCTCAGATGCGGTGGCGTACCCAGACGTTGGGTTCGACATAGACGGCGTGGTCGTGGGCGAGGGTGCAGCGTACCGGTACCAGCCCGCCGGGGATCTCGACGTCACCGTCCCGGTCGAAGGGCAGGCCGGTCCACTCCCGCCACTGGGCCAGTGACCCCGCCACCGTCATCGACGCCGGGGCGACCTTCTCGATCGTGCCGCCGGCCCGGACGTGTACCCGCAGCCACGGATCGGCCGGCAGGCCGTCGTCACGCCGCTGCCGGATGTACTCGCTCATCGGCAGCCGCGGTTGCAGGTGCTTGGCGGTCGGGCGGACCGGGGCGAGCAGTACCTCGTGGCCCTGCTCGCCGGCCGCTCGGCGCAACGCGGCGACCATGCGGTGGGAGAGGCCACGGCCGAGATAGTCGACGTCGATCGTGATCTCCAACGCGCTGACGACTGTCGGCACGTTGCCCCGGCGCAGATCGTTGAACGCCCACACCAGCACCACGTCCCAGCCCTGCGCCGGCATCTCCTCCCGGCCCTTCAGGACGGCGTTGAACGGGACGGCGAACCCGCGCGCGACGACCCGATCGCCGTCGGTGGCCACCACGCAGTACTCCGGGAACTCCCCCGGCACCCGCAGGTGCAGTGCGCTGGCGAGCAGGTCCTCCCCGCTGAAGATCGGCCAGGTGTCGGTGATCTCGTAGATCCGCGCCGCCAGCTCGGGCCGCTGCGCGAGCGTGGTGATCTGGATGCCGTCGGGTGCTGTCACGACGGGGCATGATGCCATCACCAGGAGGTTCGAGCCAGGCATTAGACATGCTGCCCGGCACCCGGCCCGACCCCGGCCCCCTCGTGCCCGCCGACCCGGGAATCCATCGAGCCCACTGGGTAGGCTGACCCGGTGAGCCAGCCCCCTGCCGAACCCCCGGCCCCCGACCCGGCACAGCCGGGACCGTATCCGCCTGGCCCGTACCCGCCCGGGATGTACCCGCCCGCGCCCCCGCCAGCCGGTGCGCTGCCGCCACCGGGTGCGCTGCCGCCAGCCGGCACACCGCCGCCCGGGGCGCTGCCACCGCCCGGGGCGATGCCGCCAGCCGGGGCGATGCCGCCGGGTGCCGTCCCGCCCGGTGCGCCGTACCCGACGCAGGCGCAACCGGCGCGTGGCCGGCGGCCGCTGGTGATCGGCCTGGTCGCCGCCGCCGTCGTGACCGTGCTCTGCCTCGGCGTGGGCTGCGTCGGCCTGGCGGTCTACTACGTGCAGAACGGCAGCAGCAGCGACAGCGGCCCGGAGGCGAGCGGCGAGGGCACTGGCACCGCACCGAGCCCGGGGAGCCGCACCGCGTCGGCACAGTGCGCGGGCACCGTCACCCCGGCGAACGCCCAGACCAGGGCGGTCGGGCTGCCCGACTTCGACGCGGCGCCGCAGACCGGCACCGCCACGATGCGGCTGAGCACCAACCTCGGCGAGATCGCGATCAGCATGGACCGGGCTCGCACCCCGTGCACGGTGGCGAGCTTCCAGCACCTCGCCGGGAAGAAGTTCTTCGACGGGAGCCGGTGCCACCGCCTCGTCACCGAAGGGATCTTCGTGCTCCAGTGCGGCGACCCGAGCGGTACCGGGATGGGCGGGCCGGACTACAGGTTCGCCGACGAGAACCTGACCGGTGCGCAGTACGGCCGGGGTGTGGTGGCGATGGCCAACATCGGGGAACCCGGCAGCAACGGCAGCCAGTTCTTCATCATCTTCCAGGACAGTTCGAGCTCGCTCCAGCCCCTCTACACCCCGTTCGGCACCGTCACCACCGGCCTCGACGTGGTGGACCGGGTGGCCGCAGGTGGCCACGACAACTCCATACCCGCAGGTGGCGGGGTGCCGAAGGTCGGGATCACCATCCAGACCCTCTCCGTGGACTGACACCGCACGACGTTCGGACAACACCACACACCCCGCCCTCGCCGCCGAAGCAGCGGGGACGGGGTGTGGTGTGCGGGATGTGGTACCGCGCGGTGCGGGGTGCCGGGTGTGGTCAGCGCCGGTTCAGCGGTACCCAGTTCCAGCCGTCGGTCGAGCCGTAGCTCACGTCGCCGTCACCCCGGGCAAAGAGCCAGCCGTCGGAGGCCCGCACCACCGGGCTGAACATCCGGGGCATTCCAGGCAGTTCGACCTGCTGATAGCTCTCCCCACCCGACCGGGCGGCCCAGAACTGGTACCTGCTGGTCGTCTCGCCCCCACCCTCGGCCGCCTGGTAGACGACGTGGCTGCCGTCCGGGGCGACGAACGATCCGGGATCGACGCGCTGGTAGGGGATCTGGTCGGCGCCGGCTCGCCGCTGCCAGCCCTCGGCCGAGGTGTGCCGGTAGACGGCCCGGCGCTGCGCGTCGGTGACGACGGCGTAGTCGACCCCGTCCGGGCCGGCCGACAGCTGCACCAGCGGACAGTTCTCGGCCCCGCAGGCCGGCATCTCCGCGAAGGTGTGGCTGGACCAGCTCCGCCCGCCGTCGGTACTCGTCGCGACCGCCGGCCTGGCCGACTGCCGGTCGAAGCCCGGCGCCCAGAGCCGACCGTTCGACTCCACGATCATCTTCCGGTCGACAAGGGTCTGCGCAGGTTGCACCGTCAACGGCGAGACCCGGTTGGCTACCGGATCGAAGGCGTGGATCCGGCACGGCATCAGGCCGGGAATCGACGTACCGCCGGGCTCGGCATCCGGTTCGGGGCGACAGACGGCGAAGCTACCCGGCGGCACCGCCGGCACCGCCGGGCCGGTCCCGGTGGCCTGCCAGCTCCGGCCGCCGTCCCGACTCGCCTCCAGCGTCCACGGTCCGGTCCCCGGCGGCGCCGGCGACCGTTCGACGAGCAGCAGTTCCGGGCCGAGCACCAGCGGGTCGGGGAACTGGGCCGGGGTGCCGCGTTCGGTCCAGGTCCGCCCGCCGTCGTCCGAGCCGACGAGTTGCCAGACGGTCTTGCACGGCCCACGCGAGCAGGTCGAGAGCGCCAGGTACAGGTGCTGCGAATCGGCGGCCCCCATCCACTGGATCGACCCCGGATGTGGCAACACCCCCGGGGTACCGGTCACTGCCGCGCCCGCCAGCCGGTCGTCGACAGGCGCCGGGCCGGTACCGCTGCCGGGCAGCGCCACCACCGCCGCGGTGACGATCGCGCAGGCGGTCACCGCGAACGCGGTACCGGCCATCGCGGTACGACGGCGCCACAGTCGACGCCGGCCGGCCGCGTACACCTCGTCACCGAGCAACCGGGTCGGCGGCGGCGCCTGTGCCACGTCCTCGAAGAGTTCGCGCAGGTCGCTCATCTCGTCGTCTCCTCTCCTCAGCTCGGTCACGTCTTCGACTCCGTCACCGAGACCAGCCTCTGCGCGGGTATGGCGTCGCCGAGCACCCGGCGCAGCGTGGCCAGGCCCCGGGCGGTCTGGCTCTTCACCGTCCCCTCCGAGCAACCCAGCACCGCCGCCGTCTCGGCGACGTCGAGCTGGTGGTAATAGCGGCAGATCAGCGTCACCCGCTGTCGGGGCGGCACCTCCCGGAGTGCCCGGGCGAAGGCCACCCGCCGGGTGACGCTCTCGGCGTCGTCGTCCGGCCCGGCCGATTCGGGCAGATCGCCGACCGCCCGTTCCCGCCGCCGCCAAACCCGCCGGGTCTCCGCCAGGTACGACCGGACCAGGCAGGTACGCACGAACGCGTCCAACGCCTGCTGGTCGCGTACCCGGTGCCACGCCGACGCGAGCCGGATGAACGCGGCCTGGGCCAGGTCGTCGGCCCAGTGCCAGTCACCGCACATCAGGTACGCCGACCGCCGAACCACGTCCCGCCGTGCCGCGAAGTACTCGCTGAACTGGCGCCGATCCTCGTCGCGTCGATCCTCGCCGCGTCGATCGTCGTCGCGCCGATCCTTGTCGTCGCTTCGCATCCCGCTCCTCTCGCCGGATAGGTGCGCACCGGAGCCGGGGCAGGTTGCACGGAGACGGAGAATTTCGCGTCGGCAGGTCGATTGCCGCGTCGGCCGGAAGTTCCGCGTCGGCGGGGAGTTTTCAGCCGTTCGACGACGGCACCACGAAACCCGCCTCGTACGCGGCGATCACCGCCTGGGTGCGGTCCCGGGCACCGAGCTTGGCCAGTACGTTGCCGACGTGCGTCTTGACGGTCTCGACGCCGAGTACCAGTTCGGTGGCGATCTCCGAGTTGGACAGTCCGGTCGCCATCAGCCGCAGCACCTCACCCTCCCGCTCGGTCAGCCGGGCCCGGTCGAGCCGGTCGCCGGCCGGGCCGGGGCCGTATGCCGCGACGAGTCGGCGAAGTGCCGCCGGGAAGAGCAGGGACTCGCCCTTGGCCACCACCCGGATCGCGTCCACCACCTCGGCCGGGCGGGCCCGCTTGAGCAGGAAGCCGTGCGCGCCGGCCCGGAGCGCCTGGTAGACGTACTCGTCGTTCTCGAACGTGGTGACCACCAGGATCCGGGGCGGTTCGGCCGAGGTGGCGAGCAGGTGCCGGGTGGCCTGGATGCCGTCGATGGCCGGCATCCGGACGTCCATCAGCACCACGTCGGGCCGCAGCCTGCCGACCAGCGGCGGCACCTCGGCACCGTCGGCGGCCTCGCCGACCACTGTCAGGTCCGGCTGCGCGTCGACGATGGCCCGCAGGCCGACCCGAATCAGCTCCTCGTCGTCCACGATCAGCACCCTGATGGTCATGTCCGCTCCACTCCCCTGGTCGTGGTCGGCAGCCAGACCGCGACCCGCCAGTCGCCGCCCTCCGGACCGGCGCTGGCCCGGCCACCGAGCAGGACCACCCGTTCCCGGATGCCGGCCAGCCCACGCCCCCGCCGCTGACCGGGTGGGCGTACCGGGCCGGGCCGTCCCCGGGCCGCCGCGCCGGACGGCTCGCCGAGCGCGTTGACCAGCTCGATCTCCAGGGCGTCGTCGCGGGCCGTGACCCGCAGGGTCACCGGTCGCCGGCCGGCGTGCCGGGCGGCGTTCGTCAGTCCCTCCTGGAGGATCCGGTAACCCTCCCGGGCCACCGCCGCCGGCACCGCGCCGAGGTCGCCGGCCAGCTCGACGGTGACCGGGAGCCCGGTCGCCCGGGTGTCGGCGACCAGCCGGTCCAGGTCGTCGAGGGTACGCTGCGGCGCCCGCACCGTCGTACCGTCGTCCTCGGGCAGTGTGCCGCCGCCGGCACGTTCGGCCTCGCCCCGCCGGAGCAGTCCGAGTACGTGGTCCAGATCGGTCATCGCCGCCCGGCCGGTCTCCTCGATCGCCCGCAGTGCGCGCCTGACGAACTCGCGGTCGGTCTCCAGCACCTCCCCGGCGGCCGCCGCCTGGAGGGTCGCGACGGTGAGCGCGTGCCCGACCGAGTCGTGCAGTTCCCGGGCCAGCCGGTTGCGTTCGGCGAGCCGGCTGGCCTGCCGCTCCAGCGCGGCGATCCGCTCGGTCTGGGACGGGCCGAGCAGCACCGGGGCCATCAGCCTGGCCAGCGCGCCCAGCCCGGCGACGGCATAGCCGAGCAGCACCAGCAGGCCCACCCCGAGCAGGCTGAGCCAGCCCCGGTGCCACTGCCCGACCGGGCCGAGCCGCAGGTCGGCGACGGCCTCGGCGCCGATGCCGAACTGGACGAAGAGGAAGACCAACGCCATCGGCAGGGCCGCGATCAGCGCGAACCCGACCAGACCGCCGGAGACCAGGTGGACGCCGATCCAGAGGGCGCAGCGCAGTCGGGTCTCCCGGTCGACCCCGCTGTCGGCGGCCGGCTCGGGAAGCGCGATGTCGAGCAGGGTACGCGCGGCGGCGATCTCCAGCGCCCGGGTGCCGCGCAGGAACAGCGGTACGGCGGCGATCACCGTGGCTGCCGCTATCAGCAGCAGTACGGCCGGCCGGGGCACCTGGCTGGTGCGCCACATCTCGACGAAGATCGTGCCGAGCAGCAGGTACGGCAGCAGCAGTACCCCGCCGAGCAGCAGGAAGACTCCTCGGCGGTAGGTGGCGCCACTGGTCAGCGGTGCCAGGGCGGCCCGGATCCTCACCCGGCCATTGAACCCTTTTCAACCTCCACTTGCGGTCCGGCGGACCGCAGGGTCAGACGCGGTGTGTGAGCGCCACGCTGTCCAGGTTGAAAAAGGTTCATTCTGCCCGTCGACGCTCGGCGGGGTCGATCCGGTCAAGTCCGATAAGCACGGAAACTCCGATTTTGCGGGCTACTAGCAAAAGTATCGTCATAAAGGACACAATTCCCCACATGGCTGTTGGAGAGTTCCAGACGCAGGTCGTCCGGCGTGCCCGGGGGATCAGCGCCGCCCTCAGCACACCGCCGTACGTGAAACCCGGGCACTTCTACTCGCCGGCCACCTCGCTGGCCGACCGGGCCACCGCGATCGGCTGGCGCGAACTGACCCCGGTCGGCGTCGACCTGTGCGAGCGGAAACAGCTCGAACTGGCCGCCGAACTCGGTCCGCTGATGCGGGAACTCCCCAGCGACCGCTGGCACGACCACAACGGGATGTACGGTCGCGCCGACGCCGCCGTACTGCACGCGATGCTCCGGCACCACCGACCGGCCCGGCTGATCGAGGTCGGCTCCGGATACTCCACAGCGGTCGCCCTCGACGTCGCCGAGCGGTACCTGCCGGACCTGCGGATCACCTGCGTCGAGCCGCATCCGGAGCGGCTGCGCTCCCGGCTGCGTCCCGGTGACCGGGTCGAGCTGATCCAGCGCCGGGTCCAGGACGTCGACAGGTACACCTTCGCCAGGCTCGACGCCGGCGACATCCTCCTGATCGACTCGACCCACGTCGCCAAGGCCGGCTCGGACGTCGTCTGGCTGCTGCTGCACGTACTGCCGACGCTGCGTCCCGGGGTGATCGTGCACGTACACGACATCCACTGGCCGTTCGAGTATCCGGAGCGGTGGCTCCGGGAGGGTCGGGACTGGACCGAGGTCTATCTGCTCCGGGCCTTCCTCACCGACAACGTGGCGTGGCGGATGCTCCTCTTCACCTCGTGGCTCTGGTCGTGCCACCCGGACGCGGTACCCGCCGAGTTCCGGCGGCTGCCCACCGGCGCGTTCTGGATGCGCCGCGTCGAGCGCCCCACCGGCTGACGACTCGTCACCGCACGATCGTCACCAGACGCTCGTCACCAGACGCTCGTCACCCGACGGCTGGTCACCACGCGCTCGTCACCAGACGAGGTCGGCGTCCCGTGCCGCCGAGCCGGCCGGCAGGATCGGCCGGGGGCCGCGCGGTGGCCTCGACCGGCCCTGCCACTCCCGGGGATAGCCGAGCGACACCTCGTCGAAGCGGACCCCGTCGAACCAGTTCACCCTCGGGATGTGCAGGTGCCCGTAGACCACCGAGGCGGCCCGGTAGCGCCGGTGCCAGTCGGCGGTCCGCACCGTGCCGCACCACTGCGCGAACACCGGATAGCGCAGTACGTCGGTGACCTCCCGGACCAGCGGGAAGTGGTTGACCAGCACCGTCCGGGTCTCCGGTGCCAGCTCGGCCAGCCGGCGTTCGGTGAGGGCGAGCCGGGCGGCACACCACTCCTCCCGGCTCGGGTACGGGTCGGGGTGCAGGAAGTACTCGTCGGTGCAGACCACCCCGGCCTCGTGCGCCAGCGCCAGGCCCTCCTCCTTGGTCCGGGCACCCGCCGGCCGGAAGGTGTAGTCGTAGAGCAGGAAGAGCGGCACCACGGTCACCGGCCCGTCCGGACCCTCCCACACCGGGTACGGATCCTCCGGGGTGATCACCCCGATCCGCCGGCACATCTCGACCAGCAGCTCGTAGCGGGCGACGCCGCGCAACCGCACCGGGTCCCGCCGGGGCGTCCACAGCTCGTGGTTGCCGGGCACCCAGACGACGGTGGAGAAGCGCTCCTTGAGCAGCCGCAGCGCCCAGTAGATCTCGTCGACCCGGTCGGCGACGTCACCGGCGACCAGCAGCCAGTCGTCGTCCGAGCCCGGCACGAAACCCTCGACGAGTTTGCGGTTCTCGGGATAACCGATGTGCAGGTCGCTGACGGCCAGCAGGGCGCCGCTGCCCGAGGTGCCCACCGCGCGATCCTGTCGGTCCGGGGCGCCTGACCGGTCGGCCGCGCTCAGGACTCGACCCAGCCGTGCGCCCGGGCCAGCCCGACCACCTGCTGCCGGATCGCGCCGATCTGCGCCCCGGTCAGCGACGGTACCTTCTCGATCAACAGCTCGGTGATCTCGCCGCTGAACTCGGCTCCGGAGAGTACGTCGCACAACTCGTCGTCGCCGGCCGTCCGGCTCGGACGCGGCTTGACCACCGGCCGGTCGGTGATCCGGATGGCGGACGCCTTGAGCCCCCGCTCGCCCTGCTCGACCTCGTATTCCAGCCGCATCCCCGGCTGGATCAGGTGCTTCTCCTCGCCGAAGTCGTTGGCGTGCACGAAGACGTCCTCACCCCCGCTGTCCGGGGCGATGAAGCCGTAACCGCGTACCTCGTCGAACCTGAGCAGCTTTCCGGACGCCACGAAACCACCGCCACCCTCGCCTGACCGACCACGACACACGGGGGAAGCCCCGGCTCGGCACCACCTGCCGGCCCGGCTGATCGTCCCCTGGCGCCACACTAGCGAGCGGGCTTCCGGCGAGCAGCCCCGCACATGAACCGCCCGTCACGACGCGATCGGCCGCGCCGTCAAGCCCGCGATCGGCCGCCCCGTCACGACGCGATCGGCCGCGCCGTCACGACGCGATCGGCCGCGCCGTCACGACGCGATCGCGCGGGCCCACGGTACGACGAGCCGCTCGACCGCCACGACCAGATAGAACAGCAGCGCACCCATCAACGCCAGCAGGGTCAGCGCGGCGAACGCGAGCGGGGTGTCGGCGGAGTTCCCGGAGCTGACGATCACCGCGCCGAGCCCACGGTCGGGGTTGACCACCTCGCCGATGATCGCGCCGATGATCGCCAACGAGATCGCCACCTTCAACCCGACGAAGATCTGCGGCAGCGCCCAGGAGAGCCGTACCTTGACGAAGGTCTGCCACCACGAGGCGGAGAGCGAGTGCACCAGTTCCCGCAGGTCGCTCGGGGTCGAGGTCAGCCCGGACATCGTGGCGACCACGATCGGGAAGAAGCAGACCAGGACCACCATGACGATCTTCGGTTCCGGCCCGAAGCCCATCCAGACCAGCAGCAGCGGCGCGAGCGCCACCTTCGGTACGGCGTTGACCGCCGCCATCAGCGGCATGGTCATCCGCTCCACCACCCGGGACGCCGCGAGCAGCAGGGCGACCAGCAGCCCGGCGCTGGCGGCGATGCCGAACCCGATCACCGTCTCCAGCAGGGTCACCCAGGTCTCCGCCAGCAGATAGCCGGGGAACCGGAGGAACGCGTCGACCACGTCCGGCGGCGTCGGCAGGAAGAACGTCGAGATGTCGAGGACCTCGGCGGTCAGCCACCAGAGGCCGATCGCCAGCGCACCACCCAGCACGGGCAGTCCGGCGTCGGTCCAGAGTCGGGTCAGACGGGTGGTCGTCGGTGAACTGCTCATCACGGCCTCCGGGTGGGGTGACGCGGCGGCGTCAGGGGTGGCCGGCGGCGCCCGGTCACGGCGCGCACGGCCCGGCGTGGGTACGCCGATGCCGGAACGGCGGTCGATGCGACCACCGTCCCGGCCCGGCTCCGCTCCCCGGCTGTCCACTCAGGATGGCAGCGCGGGATCCGCGATCGTCAGGCCTTCGGCACGAAACCGAAGTCGACGACCTTGTCCGGGGTCAGCCCGCCGGGGATCAGACCGGCGCCCTGCATCACGGCGATGGTCCGCATCACCCGCTGCTCGTCCATGAAGCCGACCGGCGCACCGCCGACCGGTGCCACGTAGGGCGTCATCGCCTTGATCTCGCCGACCCCGGACGGCACCGCGTAGCTCGGCTCCGCCTTGTTGAGGATCTGCGCCGCCTCCTCCGGGTGGTCGATCGAGTACTGCAGGCCCTTGAGCAGCGCACCCGTGAACCGGCGGACCAGATCCGGGTTCTTCTCGATCAGGGCGGGGGTGGTGATGATGGCGTTGCCGAACAGGTCCCGCAGGTAGTCGCTGTACGGCAGTACCACCACGTCCTTCTTGGCGGCGTTGCCGAGGGCGGTGCGGCTGAGCAGGAAGGTACCGAGCGCGTCGACCTGCCGGGACGCCATCAGGCCGTTCAGTGCGGTGGCCTGCGCCGGCTGGATCTTCACCTTCGCCGCGTCGATGCCGGCCAGCCGGGCGTACGCCGGGAAGAGCAGTTCGGTGACCGAGCCCTTGCCGGTCGCCATGGTCCTGCCTTCCAGGTCCTTCGGGGTGCTGATGTTGGTGTCCTTGGTGGTCATCACCGCGACCAGCGTCTGCTGGTGTACGGCGGCGACGGCCCGCCAGTCGGTGAACTCGCCCTTGCCGGCCTGGATCACCGCACCGGTGAAGTCGAGCGCGGCGAACTGCACCTTGCCGGACTTCATCGCGGTCAGGTTCGGGACGTTGCCAGCGCCCTTCTGGATCTCCACCTCGATACCGGCCTCGGCGAAGTAGCCCTTCTCCTTGGCCACCCAGGCGAACGCGTCCCGGCCGACCGCCCCGAAGGCGGTGATGTACGCGACCTTGTCCGGGTCCTTCTTGGACGCTTCGGCCCCCGACCCGGAGTCGCCGCTGCACCCGCTCGTTGCCGCCAGCGCCGCCGCCAGTAACGCCGCCGTGAGCAGGCGAGAACGTCTGAACATGTGTGCCTCCCGCTTGTGGAATGGACCCGAGGGCGGGCGCTCGACGCCTCCCGCGCGAACAACACGCCGCGACCCCTCGGCGCGTATCCGGCCCGCCGGCCCTCGTTCGGTCGAGAATCGTAAATGAGCTGTGTCCGAAATGTCATCGACAGGATCCGGTCAAGATTGAGGCAAGACGCCGCATGCTCGTTCCTGGTGTCACCAATATCAGCAGGTCACAGCGATTGACATCCGGTACCCCCACCAGCGAATCTGTGTGCAATATTGTTGATAATTCTGGAGACAATGTTGCGGTCAGCCGGACTGAGCTGGGAGTTGGCGGGGTGCCCTCACCCGAGGAGCCGGTGCGACTCCGGCCGCGCCGGGCCGGCGTACCGCCCGGTGGGCGGGCACACTCCGGCTAAGGTCCGACGCGTGCATATCCCCGTCGACACGGTGGACGCCGCGGACCCGACGTACCAGTCTCACCGGCCCGATCGAATCCGTCCCGACCGCCGCCGAAATCGCCCGAATGTTGACCGACGATGGGCGATGGACAGAGTTCCGCCCGGATCGACCCGGCCCGGATCGTTCCGGTGACCAGATCATGACCGAATCCGTGCAGCGGCCGCCCACGGCGGGCGGGCGGCGGGCGCCGGCCCGATCCGCCGAGGAGGCGTACGACCAGCTCCGGCAGGAGATCTACCGGGGCGAGCTGATGCCCAACGAGCGGCTGATCGAGATCGAGCTGGCGACCCGGCTACAGGTCAGTCGTGCGGTGGTCCGGACCGTACTGGTCCGGCTCGGTCAGGACGGACTTGTCGTGCTCACCCCGAACCGGGGCGCACACGTCCGGCTGGTCAGCGAGGAGGAGGCGGTGGAGATCCTCCAGGTGCGTGCCGTACTCGAGGCACTCACCGCCCGGCAGGCGGCGCAGCACGCCACCGCCCGGGAGATCGCCACGATCCGCCGGCTGCTCGACCGGATGGCCCGGAAACTCGACGCCGACGACCTGCTCGGCTACTCGGAGGGAAACGCCAAGCTGCACGCCGCGATAATCGCGGCGGCCCGGCACGAGACCGCCGCCCGGCTCATCACCGGACTGCGGGCCCAGCTCGTCCGGTTCCAGTACCGCACCATCCTGGTGCCCGGCCGGCCGGCCCGGTCATTCGAGGAGCACACCGCGATCGTCGACGCGATCGCCGCCCGGGACCCGGACGCCGCCGAGGCGGCGATGCGCCAGCATCTCGGGTACGTCGAGTCCACCCTGGCCAGGACCGCGACGGCGATCCGCCGCCGGGGCGGCCGGCCCGATCCCACCCGTCCGGGCTGACCGGCCTGCGATCCGTCCACCCCCCAAGGAGCGTCATGTCCGAGCACCCCGTCCCGTCCGCCCGCGCCCGTGCCCTGGTCGCCGGGGCGTACGACACGCACGTGCACGTCGGCCCCGACGTGATGCAACGGCGGATCGACGACCTCGACCTGGCCGACCGGTTCGCCGAGGTCGGGCTCGCCGGCTTCGTACTCAAGTCGCACTACGTGCCGACCGCCGAGCGGGCGATGGTGGTCCGCAAGGTACGCCCGAAGGTCGACGTGCTCGGCGCGGTGACCCTGAACGGTTCGATGGGCGGGATGAACCCGGCGGCTGTCGAGATCGCCGGGCGGCAGGGTGCCCGGGTGGTCTGGATGCCCACTGTGGACTCCGGAAACCAGCGCCGCAGCAGCGCCACCGACCTGCCCGGGGCCAAGCCGGCGATGTGGGGTGCGCTCCAAGCCGACCTGCACGCCCAGGGCATCGTGCCGGACGTCGTCGAGGTGGTCGACGCCGACGGGCAGGTGTTGGAGCCGGTCCGCCAGGTGCTCCGGGTGATCGCCCGCTACGACATGGTGCTCGCCACCGGGCACCTCTCCGGCCCGGAGATCCTGGCCGTGGTCCGGGCGGCCGGCGCGGAGGGGGTACGCCGGATCGTCGTCACCCATCCCGAGTTCACCTCGCAGCGGCTGCCCGTCACCCAGCAGCGGGAACTCGCCGAGGCGGGTGCCCTGCTGGAGCGCTGCTTCACCACGCCGTACACCGGAAAGGTCTCCTGGCCGGACCTGTTCGGCAACATCCGGGCGGTCGGGGTCGCGCACTCGGTGCTCTCCAGCGATCTCGGACAGCCGTTCAACCCGCCGGTCGAGGACGGGCTCGCGCTCTTCGCCGACCGGCTGCTGGAGGCCGGCTTCACCGAGCGGGAGGTCCGGACGATGGCGGTGGAGAACTCGCGCCGGCTCGCCGTGACCTCCGGCGACCGGGTCCCGGCCTGACCTGCGGCGGCGGGCTCAGGCGCCGGCCGCGACCTCGACGACGGGTTCGTGGCGTACCGGGAAGTTGACCGAGCTGGCGATGAAGCAGAGCTTGTGCGCCTGCTCGTGCAGCTCGGTCGCCCGCGCCACCATCTCCGGGGCGGCCACCGTAACCCGGGGCCGGAGCACGACCTCGGTGAAGGCGCCGCCACCGTCCCCGCTCTCGACCATCGTCCCGACGGCGTCGTCGACGTAACCGGTGACCACCACCCGGCCCCGGGCGCAGAGGCTGAGGTAGGCCAGCATGTGGCACTGGGCCAACGCGGCGACCAGCAGTTGTTCCGGGTTCCACCGGTCCGGGTCGCCCCGGAAGGTGGGGTCGGCGGAGCCGAGCAGCGGTGCCGGGCCGTCGGCGGTGATCCGGTGGTCCCGGCCGTAGTCGCGGTAGTTGACGGTGCCGGCCTCGCCAGCGCCGGTCCAGGTGACGGTCAACCGGTAGTCGTGGGTCCTCGGCACTGGTTTCCTCCTCGGCTCGCTGCCGGAAGTATCGACCAGCCGGGCCGCGATCCGTCACCGGCCGGGCCGGGTGGTAACGGATCACACAGTCGCCCCAGGCTAGCTGCTGGGCCGGCTCTCCGGGTCCATCGGGTCGAACTCCTCGTCCTCCTCGATCGCCCGGACGATGTCGTCCCGGTGTTCCGCGACCATCCGGTCGAGATGCCCGCGTAGCAACCCGGCGTTGGGCGACTCGCCGGAATAGATCCGGTCCCAGTCGTCCTCGCCGGCCTCCACCAGCCGGGCCAGGGTACGCATGTCGTCACCGAGATCACCGCGCAGCGCGGCCTCCTGGAGGGCCCGGCGTTCCTCCTCGGTCGGCCGGTTCCTCCGCTGGAACCGGAGCATCTCCTGCAACGCGGACTCCATCGCCTCGTTCAGCGCGGCGGTGGCGGCCCGCATCCGCTGTTCGATGTGGGCGAAGTCGGGCGAGGTCATACCGCGGCTGGCACCGAGGCCGGGCCGGTCACCGGGGCGGGCGGCAGCTTCGCGACGCTGAAGTAGTCGACGCAGACTTCGATGGTGCTGATCAGCATGGCCAGCGCGTTCAGGAAGACCTGGACGACCTTGATGGCCTTCCAGACCATCGTGATCCCCTCCTTGACCGTCTGGATCAGCTTCCACTGCCCGTAGGCGGGGATCGCGGCGTTGGACAGTGCCGCGCTGACGAGGCTGACCAGGGTACGGATGATGTCGACCACCACCTGGGCCATCTTCACCGCGTGGTCGATCATGTCCCAGAGATGGTCACCCATCTTCCGCATCGCACCCGCCTGCTCGGTCAGGCTGGAACTCCACCGGTCGACGTGGGCGGTCGCGGCGTTGGCCGCGTCCCCGCTCCAGGTCTTGGTGATCGCCTGCCGCCCGGAGGCCAGGTTCGCCTGCGCGAGATCGAGACACTGGGCCACCGCCCGCCATGCCTCGACGTGCCGGGCCGCCTTGTCGATGTCACCGGCGAGCCAGCGGGTGACCTTTTCCCGCGGATCCGGGCCGCCGACCCAGACCACGAGGTCGCAGACCTTGTCGAAGAGGAAACCGAAGGAGACCTCCGGCAGCTCCGGCATGCCGGCGCCACCGCCTCCCGGGCTGCGAAGAGCACCGGCCGGCGAACCGGGATCGGTGAATCCGCTGGCCTCGCCGTCGTCTGTGACGAGGCCGGTCTGCCCGCCGGCCAGGCTGGTCAGCCGGCCGCTCGACCGTTCGTCGGCCTCCCGGTACGCCGTGGCGGACGAGTTCAGCCCGTCCCGGGTCTTGCCGAGCCGAAGGGAGTCCTCGGACAGCACGTTGTGAAACGTCGGAATCATGCCGGCGTACGGGCCGGTGATGAGTTCCAGGATCCGGCCGAAGTCCGCGTCGGCGATCTGCCCTGCGGCATAGTCCCGGGCCGAGCCCAGGTCAGTGGAGACCCGCCCCACCTGCTCGGCCCAGCCCCGCAGGTCGGCAAGTTCGACTGAGACAACCGTCATGACAGCCCTCCCCCGATTCTTCTCGACCGGGTGTCACCCGCCCTGCGACCGGCCGTCGTGGGATTGTGCCATCGGGTCCGGCGCGCTACAACCCATCGCAGGACGCCGCGCCGGCAGGCGTCAGTGTGTTCGCCAGAACGTCACGAGCAGGACGAGCTGGACGGCGACGACACCCAGCAGGACAACCCACTGGCGGCCGAACGACCAGCGCCGGGCGATCGACCAGAACACCAGCGCGACACCGGCGATCCCGGACCCGATCATCGGCACCATCCAGGCGACATCCCCGCCGGTCGCCCCGAACACGGCGGCCAGGAGGGAGAAGAGGACCGCCCCCCAGACGAAGCTCTCCCGGAGGAATCCCTCGGCCACCGCGACCGCGGCCGCCCGGAGGAAACCGCCCCAACCCCGGCGGCGCCCGGCGGAGTCCGGGGCGTCGTCGATCTCACCCGCCCGCTCGTACGCCGCCCGGAACAGCGGACCGTCCGCCTCGGTCGGCTCGCGTCTCTGCTCGGACATGTCGACACAGTAGTTGACGCGGGCGGCAGCGTCAGAAGTCGTCAGGGGTGCGGATCCGGTCCCGGATCCAGAGCCCCGCCTCCTTCAGCCGGGCGGTACCGCCGAAGGCGCCGGCCGCGCAGGTGCCGGTGGTGAAGACCGCACCGGATCGGAAGTCGTCGGAGAAGTTCCAGTTCACCCAACTGATCTTCCGGCTGGCGAAGAGGTCCAGATAGCGCTGCGCCATCGTGAAGTCGTTCGGACCGTCGCCCGAGTAGTCCTGGGTGCCGAACTCGGTGACGAAGAGCGGCAGCAGGTCCGCCGCCCGGGAGACCGTGTCCAGGTAGTAGTCGTCGTGCGAGGCGGCGTAGAAGTGGAAGACGTACATCACGTTGCCGGCGCTGACCGGGTTGGCGGCGATGACGTCCGCGCCGCCGCCGCTGCCGGAGGCACCCAGCGACGACCAGTCGGGGGTGCCGACCAGCACCACCGCGTCGGCGTCCCGGGTACGGATCACCGGGATGATCTGGTCGGCGTAGCTCTTGATGGTGCTCCAGGTGACCCCGTCCCCGTTCGGCTCGTTCGCGATCTCGTAGATCACGTTGTTCTTCGCCCGGTGCCGGTCGGCGATCTCGGCGAAGAAGGTGCGGGCCCGCTCCAGGTTGTGGTTGGGGTCGCCGGGGGTGAGCATGTGCCAGTCCACGATGGCGTACATGCCGCGGGCGGTGGCCAGTTCGATGTAGTCGTGCACCATGTCGGTGAAGCGCCGCGGGTCGGTCTCGTAGCCACCCTCCTGGATGTACATCGAGATCCGCAGCACGTCGGCCTGCCACTCCCGGGCGAGTACGTCGAGCGAGGCCGGGGTGGCGCAGTTGGCGTACCACTGGATGCCGTGCGTGCTCATCCCGCGCAACTGGATCGCCTTGCCGGCCGCGTTGCAGAGCTGCCGTCCACAGACCCGGAGCTGCCCGTTCGCCGCCACCGGAGTGCTTGCCGGCGGAACCGTCGGGGTCGCGGTCGGGCTGGCCGTCGGTGTCGGGTCGGGTCCGCTGCCGCCGCCGCAGGGCTGGCCGTTGAGCTGGCAGCCGGTCGGGGCGCCGGGGCCCGCCCCGATGAAGCCGAAGGTGACCGAGGCGCCGGGGGCGACCCGGCCGTTCCAGGAGACGTTGCCGAAGGTGTACCGCTGGCCGCTGCTGGTCAGCGTGGCGTTCCAGTGCGAGCCGACGGTCGTCCCGGCCGGCAGGTCGAACTGCACCCGCCAGGAGGTGAGTGCGGTGCTGCCGCCGTTGGTGATCGTGTAGCGGCCCTCCCAGCCGGAGCCCCAGTCGGAGACCTTGGCGAACGAGGCGGTCGGGGTCGCGGCGGCCGAGTTGGTCGCCGCCTGGGCGACCATCGTCGCGGGTACGGCCGCGACCGCCGCGACGAGCCCGGCCAGCAGCAGCAGTCTGCGGGTACGCCTCACGATTCCTCCGGCACTCGACGGCGGCGGCAGCCCGACCGCCACGGGTCGAGCCATCAACTCTCGTCGAACTATAAGGAGAACTAACTGTGCCCGCAACAGCACGGCACCGGTGCCCGCCACACCGGTGCCGTGCCTCCGGTCGCGTCAGCCCGCCGGCTGCCCGGCCCCGTCCGGAACCTCTGCGGCCGGTTCCGGCGTACCGCCCCGGTGTGGTCGACCCGGCCACCAGAACCGCTCACCGAGCAGCGTCGCGATCGACGGAACGAGCAGGGTACGCACCAGCAGCGTGTCCAGCAGTACGCCGATCCCGACGATGACGCCGATCTCGGTGAGGGTGACCAGCGGCAGCACGCCGAGCACCGCGAAGACCGCGGCGAGCAGGATCCCGGCGCTGGTGATCACGCCACCGGTGGCCGCGAGCGCGGTCAACACACCCCGCCGGGTCCCCTGTTCCACCGCCTCCTCCCGGGCTCGGGTGGAGAGGAAGATGTTGTAGTCCACCCCGAGGGCGACCAGGAAGAGGAACGACAGCAACGGGACCTCGGTGTCCAGCGCCGCGTAGTCGAGCACGTGCACGAAGAGCAGATTGCCGATGCCCAGCGCCGCGAAGTACGTCGCCACGACCGTACCGACCAGCACGAGCGGCGCGACGAGTGCCCGCAACAGCAGTACCAGGATCACCGACACCACCCCGATGACGAGCGGTACGACGGTCCGCAGTCCTTCGATCGACGCGGTACGGGTGTCCAGGTTGGCCGCGACCGCCCCACCAACCAGCGCGTCGGCGTCGGGTACGGCGTGCACCGCCGTACGCAGCGCCTCGATCGTGTCGTAGCTCGCCCGGCTGTCCGGCTCGGCCTCGAGTACGACGTCGATGGTGGCCAGGCCGTCCCCCTGCTCGGACGGGCGGGCCTGGGCCACGCCCGGGGTACCGGTGACGGCGGCCAGCACCTCCGCCTGGCGGTCGGCCCTGCTGACCACCACCGTCGGGTCGGCGGCCCCGGCCGGGAAGTGCCGGCTCAGGGTCTCCAGCGCCTCGATCGACTCCGCCTGGACCCGGAACTGCTCGGTGCGGCTCAGGCCGAGGCGCGCGTCCGCGATCCCGGCGGCGAGGACGGCGAGGAAGACCAGCGAGAGGGCGGTGATCATCCTGGGCCGGCGGGACACCAGGGAACCGGCACGCGCCCAGATCCCCTGGTACTTGACCGGCTGCCCGGCACGCGGCACGAACGGCCAGAAGAGCCCTCGCCCGCAGACGACCAGGGCGGCGGGGAGCACGAGGAGGCCGAACAGGGCGGCGATGGTGATGCCTATCGCACCGGCGAGCCCGAGGCTCTGGTTGTTGGAGAGCGGGGCGGCGAGCAGGCAGAGCAGGCTCAGCACCACTGTCATCGCGCTGGCGGCGATCGCCGGGCCGGCCGAGCGCAGGCTGCGCCGCATCGCCTCGCGCCGGTCCTCGTGCCGGCGCAACTCCTCCCGGTACCGGGCGATGAGCAGCAGCGCGTAGTTGGTGCCGGCGCCGAAGACGAGTACGTCGACGATGCCGATCGTGGACGGGTCGAGCCGCAGTCCGGCCTCGCGGCTGAGCAGCGAGAGTGTGGAGTTCGTCACCAGGTCGGCCAGGCCGACGACGGTGAGCGGGACGAGCCAGAGCCACGGGCTGCGGTAGGTGACCAGCAGCAGTGCCGCCACCACCACCACGGTGATCACCAGCAGTGTGACGTTCGCCCCGGAGAAGGAGGAGGCGATGTCGGCCTGGAACCCGGCTCCCCCGGTGACCTGTGCGGTGAGCCCGGCCGGCAGCCCGTCGGCGGCGACGGCGCGTATCTCGGTGACCTGGTCGATGGTCTTGTCCACCGACTGGTCCGCGACCAGCGGTACGGCGACCAGCGTGGCCCGCCCGTCCGGGGCCGTCACCGGCGGTCCGAGCCGGCCGCCCTCGGCCAGCGCCGCGAGCCGGTTCGACTGGGTCGCGATCACCTGCCGGTCCGCCTCGGTCAGCGCGGCGTCCTCCCGGGCGTAGACGACGAGGGCGGGGTTGAGCTGCCCGCTGGGCAGGCGGTCCCGCAGTGCCTCGACCCGCGCGGACTCGGCGTCGGCGGGTAGCCCGCCGGCCGGATCGTCGTCGGTGGTGGCGCTGCCGCCGATGCTGATCAGCAGGGCCGAGGCGATCACCACCAACGGCAGGATCAGCCAGGCGCCCACCCTGCCGGTGATCGCTTTCAGGATGGTGCTGGTCAACCGCTCTCCGCTGCCCACGAGGCCTCCCGGTCCGATAGTCTCGTCAAGGAAGCATCTTGGCACACAACTATCTCGGCTGCCGAGATAGTTGAGACCCGAGCAGCTTGACCGGCGGGTATAGTGTCGGCGGCCGGAGAGGGGGCAGTGTTGGCAGACAGCGTCTTCCAGCGGCCCGACGAACCCCGCGCCCGGTTGATCAGCTCGATCATGAGCCACCTGCGCCTCTACGTCGCCCACGCCCAGCACATCGGCGAATCCTTCGCCGCCCACAATGCCCTGGGCCACGCCGACCTACACGCGCTGCTGGTGATCATGGAGGCCGAACTCGCCGGCCGACCACTCACCCCCAGCGACCTGCGCGCCGAACTCAACCTCTCCTCCGGCTCGGTGACCGGGGTCGTCGACCGCCTGGAGGCGGCCGGCCACGTCCACCGGGACCGCGACACCGCCGACCGCCGCAAGATCTTCCTCCGGTACGCCGAACCGGGCGCCGCCGTCGCCCGGGACTTCTTCGCCCCGCTCGCCCGGCGTACCGGGCAGGTGATGCGGGACTTCGACGACAGGGAACTCGAGGTCGTGCAGCGGTTCCTGACGGCCATGGTGGAATCCGCCCGGGAGCACCGGGACGAGTTGCGGGCCGAGGCACCGGCGACACAGCGAATCCGGGCCCGTCGCCCGCGGAAGACCACGGAGCGCGGCTCCGAGACCACACCGCAGGACGCGTGACGGGCCGCCCGGTCCCGCCCCGGGTCGGGGGTTTCCCGACGGTGCCCGGGGGAAGGGATTTCCGAGCGTGACCGAGGAGAGGGACCTTCCCGCCGGTGACCGAGGACACGGTGCATCCGGCCGCCCGGAGAGGTGGAATCAGATGCGTGAGCAGAGCCCGCCCCGGTGAGTGACGTTGTGAGGTGCACGACGCCGACCCGCGAGCCGGGTCTCGTCGCCGACGAGCCCGGCCCGTTGTCAGATGCCTCGGCGCAGGCCGCGGCGGCGACCTACCGGCAGCGTTGGGCGGTCCGGACGATGGCTGTCGCCCCGCACGATCGCCTGCTGGAGATCGGCTGTGGTCGCGGAGTGGCCGTCTCGCTGGTCGCCAGCCGACTCGACACCGGCCGACTCGACACCGGCCGGATCGTCGCCATCGACCGCGCGGCGACGATGGCCCGGCTCGCCACCGAACGCAACGCCCGGCACATCGACGCGGGTACGGCCGAGATCCGGTGCGCCGAGTTCGAGTCGGTCGACCTGCCGGCCCGCTACTTCACCAAGATCTTCGCGGTGAACGTCAACCTGTTCTGGCTGGGAGCCGCGGCTCGGCAGATCGATCGGATGCGCAGCCTGCTGGCTCCGGAGGGACGGCTCTACGTGTTCGGCGAACGGCCCAGGTCCGCCCACCCCTCCGCGAACCTCACCGCCACCGAGCGGCTGCTCCGGTCCCACGGCTTCGCCACCACCAGGTCGGTCGAGGCGCGCGGGCAGGTTCGGGTACTCACCTGCGTCACCGCCCGACCGACCCGGTGAGCCCGGGTCGGCGGCCACCTGGCCCGTGGCGGCGGTCCGCTCCGGCGCCACCACCGGCGGCTGCCCTGAGAAGCCCGGTGGACGGGTCATCGCCCACCCTCGGTCCGCGTGGTGCCGGCGGCTGAGGCGATTCCGCTGGCAGGCGCGCTGGCACTGCCCGCCGGGGTACCGGTGGCGAGGCGCAGCAGCGCGGTGAACGCCAGCGCGGAACTCACCGCTCCACCGGCGAGGCGCACCCGGTGACCGGCGACGAACTCGTTAGCGACCTGACGCAGATATTCGGCCGAGTGCGTGCCGGGCGGGTCCACGAACATGATCTCGTTGCGGGGCCAGAAGAAGAGCACGGAGAAGAGGAACTCGCAGGCGACGAAGACGGCGGCGGCGCCGATGACGAACCAGCGGAGCCGGCGGTCACGCCAGGTGAGCAGGGTCGCGGCGAGGCTGCTCAGCACCACCGTCGCGCCCAGCGGCGGGAAGTAGTCGCTCGGGCCGCCGTCGCTCAGAAACTCGCGGGCCCGGTCCAGCGACGCCGGCGGGTCGCCGAAGATGTTCGGATAGAGCATGACGGTCTCGGCGGCGACGCCACCGAAGGACATCATCGACGTCCACACGAGAACGATCAGGGCGATCCAGGTCAGTCTTCTACGGGACACGGTGGCGTTTCTCCTTCGGTCCGTCCCGGTGGGGACAGTGCGTTGTGAGGTCGCCGCCGACGCTAGGTCGCCGTACCGCCGGCGGTCTGCCGTCCAGCCGCGCGACCGGGCATCGCCTTTCGGCGTACACGTCGGGGTGAACCCTGACGCCTGCGGACGACAGCGCCCACGGCCGGCCCGGATCTAGGCTTCCCCTGTGCAGGTCATGTCACTTCCCCGGACCGAGGTGCTCCTGGCGGCGGCCACCGTCGGCCTCGTCGCCGCGGCCGTGGCGACCCGGAACACGGCACCGGCCGACATCGCCCTCGCCGGCTGCTTCGCGGTCGGGCTCGGCGCGCTGCTGCTCTGCGCCAGGCGCTGGCCGGTGCCCGCGCTCCTGGCCAACGCCGTCGCCATCCTCGGCTACTACGCGCTGGATCTGCCGCCGATCGGGTTGGCCGCCCCGGCCGCCGCCATGCTCTACGCGGCCGCGCGGTGGGGCCGGGTGCTGCCGGCGGCCATCGTCGGCGGAAGCCTGCTGGCCCTCTCGGTCGGCGTCCGGCTGGCCGAGGGCGACGACATCGCCGTCGTCATCGGTGCCGAACTCGGCTCCGATGCGGCGCTGATGTTGGCCGTCATCACCCTCGGCGACGCCGTACGCAGCAGGCGTTCCCTGCGGGCCGCGCTCGTGCAGCAGGCCGCCGCCGCCGCCGAGGACCACCGCCGGGAGGCGGCCCGTCAGGTCGAGGCGGAGCGGCTGCGCATCGCCCGGGAGGTGCACGACACCCTCGGACACACCATCTCGGTGATCACGTTGCAGTCGGCCGTGGCGCAGGAGGCCCTCGCCCACCACGAGCCGGCGCAGGCCGAGACGGCGCTGTCCGCGATCGGGTCGGCCAGCGGCAGCGCCATGGCCGAACTTCGGGCCACCCTGGGCACGCTGCGCCGCACCCCCGGGCCACCCGAACCGGCCCCCGGGCTCGACCAACTGCGCACGCTCGTCGACGGCGTCTGCCAGGGTGGGCTCCCGGTCACGCTGCGCGTCGACGGCGCCGTCGACGCGCTACCGGCGGTGGTCGGCACCACCGCGTACCGGGTGGTCCAGGAGGCGTTGACGAACGTACTGCGCCACGCCCGAGCCAGCCGGGTCACCGTCACGATCCAGGTGACGCCGGCCCGGCTGACCCTGGATGTCGTCGACGACGGTCGCGGCACGCCGCCGGGCCCCGCCGGGCAGGGGCTGCGGGGGATGTCGGAGCGGGTCACGCTGCTCGGTGGCACTGTCGAGGCCGGCACCGTCGAGCAGGGCGGTTTCCGGGTGTACGTCAGGCTGCCGCTGAACAGGGTCGCCGCGTGACCCCCGTCCGCGTCGTACTCGTCGACGACCAACACCTGGTCCGCACCGGCCTGCGCGCGCTGCTGGAACGCGCCCCCGACATCACGGTGGTCGACGAGGCCGGTGACGGCAGGAGCGCGGTGGCCGTCGTCCGGGCACAGCGGCCCGACATCGTCCTGATGGACGTCCGGATGCCCGGCGGTGACGGGATCGAGGCGACCCGGCAGATCCGCGCCGATCCGGAGTTGACAGACGTGCGGGTGGTCATGTTGACGACCTTCGACGACGACGAATACCTCTTCGAGGCGATCCGCGCCGGTGCGGTCGGCTTCCTGCTCAAGGACACCCTGCCGGACGCGCTCCGGGACGCCGTACGGGTGGTGGCGGGTGGGGACGCGCTGCTGTCCCCCGCCGTCACCCGGCGGGTACTCGCGGCGGCAGCCCGCTCGCCGGTGGCGGACCCGGACCGGCTCACCGGGCTCACCGCTCGGGAACGGGACGTGCTCGCACAGGTCGGCGCCGGGCGGTCGAACGCGGAGATCGGCGCGGCGCTGTTCCTCAGTCCGGACACCGCGCGCACCTACGTGAGCCGGCTGCTACAGAAGCTGAACGCCCGGGACCGGGCCCAACTCGTGGTGATCGCCTACGAGAGCGGCCTCGTCCGCCCCGGCGAGGACTGACGGTCGAACGTGCCAGAGGTCGTCCCGTCGATCGACGCCCTTCCCGGGTGGCCGACCGAAACGTCCTGGGCTCGATGCCCTCGATCCGGGCACCCACCCCGCGTCGTGTGTTGGCAGGACATCCGCGCCGCGCACCGCGCGCGCCAGGGGCGAGCAGGACGCCGAAGCCGGCGCGTCACTATCCGGCGCGCTGAGCGCGTCTGATCACCTCCTCGCCGGTGAGCGGGCTACGCGGGTGGTGGCTCAGACACAGCGGTGTTTGGATCTTCTCTGGTGCGGCGCCCTCGACCGCCGCATAGAACTGGCCGGAGCGCAGCCGGGCGATGTCCGGCACGTCCCCGCCCTTGGCCCGAGCCATCTCCCGCGCGGCGGCGATCTGGATCGGACTGTTGAGCAGGCCGAAGAACTGGGTGGCCGCGTTGCCAGGGATCCGGTTGTGCAGACCTTTCGGCGCCTGGGTGGCGAAGACCAGGCCGAGGCCGTACTTGCGGGCCTGGGAGGCGAGCGCCAGCGTGCTCTGGGTGCAGGCGGTCAGCGCACCGGACGGGGCGAGCGTCTGTGCCTCGTCCATCACGAACAGGCCACCCAGCGGCCGGTCACCGGCCGGATGCCGCTTGATCCAGGCGAAGAGCGCCATCTGCAACTGGTTGACGAAGCTCTGCCGTTGCTCATCGGAGGGAAGGCCGACGAAGCTGATCACCGACACGCGGGCTCGTTTCCCCTGTGGTGGGGTGAGCAGCAGGCCCGGATCGAGGGGTACGCCGTCGCCGCCGAAGAGCGGATCGTTGACCGTTGCCGCCGTCAGGGTCTGGGCCAACTCAGCCCCGATCTTGTCCGCGTTGTCGAGTCCGCTCACCCGGTCCGGCAGGGCGGAGAGCAACTCGATGAAGCCGGGCAGGCCCAACCCACCGTGCCGGGCGAAGTAACGCAGGCCCTCGCGCAGCACCGCCTGACCGAGCCGGGCCTTGTTGGTGCTGGCGACCACGTTCGCCCGGGGCGCCAGCGCGGCCACCGCCGCGTCGATCGCCTCACCGAACTCGTCCGGGTCGTCGAGCACGCTGCGGAAGTCGGGCAGCGGCTGAAAGGTCAGTGGCCGGCCGGCCGCCTTGCGCGGGGTCCAGACCACCACATCGGTACCGGCCAGATAGGTGGCCGAGCGTTCCGCGTCGTCCGGACCCCAGTGCGGCGGCGGCTCCGGCCACGCGTCACCGAGCCGAGCCAGGTCGTTGTTCGGGTCCAGCACGATCGCTGACACGCCCTGCAACGCGCACTCCTCGACCAGCCGGCGAATCAACACGGTCTTGCCCGACCCGGATCCAGCGAAGATCGCGGTGTGCTTGCGCAGCGCCTCCAGATCGAGCTGAACTGGCTGCCGGTTCTCGATCGACACGCCGAGCGGGATCACCGGTACCGCCGGCAGGCCGGATGTGACGGCGGCTGCGGACGGCTCGACCGCCACGGCCGCACCGGCAGCCGACTCGACCGCCACGGCAGGTTCGGCAGCCGCAGCAGGCTGGACGGCCACGGCAGGTTCGGCAGCCACGGCCGGATCGGCGGTGACGGCAGGATCGGCGTACGCGTCGGCGAGCGCGGTGCGGAACAGCTCGACGGCGCTGGCCGGCTGCCGGGCGAGCAGCCACGCCTGGAGGTTGGCCGGATTCTCGGACAACAGGGTGCGGAGTGCGGTCAGGATCCGCAGGTCGGTGTCGCTCACGTCGACGGTACGGCCACCGGCCTCGGTCAGCGCGGCGATGGTCTTCTGCGTCTTCGCCCCGGTCGACCAGGGATCCCGCCGGATCAGGAACAGTCGCCGCTTCGGCACCTTCTCGGTCAGTCCGGCGACCGTCGCGGCGCTGCATATCCGGTTCAGCGCCGCCACCGCATGCCGGGCCGCGATCGCGCGGAAGCCCCAGTGCGCCTCGTCCTCGGTCTGCTCATCGAGGGTACGGCGGAGTCGGGCGTGCAGCGCCGGTTTGGCGCTCGGCGGTGGGTCCAGGGTGAATCCGGCCCCGCTACCGCCCCGCTCGACGATCCATGCGGTCAGCCCGGCGGTGAGCAGCCCCGGCATCGTCGCGTCCTCGGTGCCGGGGTCCAGCGCCGGGCCGGGATCGGCCCGCTGACACAGTTGCGCGAACCGCGCGTCCAGCCCGGCCAGGTCCGTCGGCGCGGCGACCGGCACCAGCGCCTCGGCCGGGACGGTGGCGGTGCCGGGGGTGTGCGACATCAGGTCGACCAGCTCGCTGCGCTGGCCGGTACGCAGGCAGCCCTGCACGTGCCGGTCGATGATCCGCAACAGCTCGCGCGGGGTGAACTGGTGGCCGCGGTCGAACGCCGACGGCGCCACCGGCCAGGTCGGGTACGGCGGGGTGAAGCCGATCTCCTGATAGCGGAGGGTGAACCGGCGTTCGAGCAGAGCCCGGCCCACCTCGGGTGTCGGGATCACGCCGAGGTCGACCGCCTCCCGAAACCGGTCCTGGACGGTGTCGACGGCGACGTTCTGGATCAACGTCCAGGACGCGGGCAGGCAGGCGACCACGGTCAGTGTGCGACGGGTGTAGTCGCGCAGCGACATCAGGCCACCGGCGATCCGCTCCAGCATCAGCGCCTCGGCCTGGTTGACCGCGGAGACGTCGTCGGTGGACCGGATCGACTGGGCGATCAGTGTGTCGATCTGGTCCACCGCGATCACCGTCGGTCCGGTGAGCGCGAGCATCCGGGACACGTCCCGGACGATGAGCTGCGGGTGCCGTTCGGCTCGCCGCATGCCCCACTCGGCCCGCTCCCCGGCCTCGGCCTCCCCCTCGGCGGCCAGGTAGGTGTTGGCGATGTCCCGGGCGGCGTAGTTGTCCGAGGCGCGCAACGCCAGCGCCCGTGCCGTGTCCTGCCAGTCCCGGCCGAGCTGCCCGTCATACCGGCGCAGCGCGTCGATGAAGGTGTCCAGGGCGGCGCGGGTGATCGGCACCTCGCCGGCCATCGCCCGCCGGACGTTGCGGGGCACGCCGACCAGCGACGACAGCCGGCGCAGCAGGGAGGCCAGTTGACTTTCCGGGCCGTCGCCCTCGCGTTCCAGGCTGTCCAGCAGCAACTGGACGGTGCTCGGCCAGAAGGTGCCGGCGTCCAGCAGGCTGATCAGCAGGAAGTATCCGCCGTCGGCCTGGACCTGTTCGCGTACCCAGCCGAGCAGGTGGGTCTTGCCGGATCCGCGCTGCCCCTGCACCACCACGCCGATCGGATTGGAGTCGACGCTCTCCCTGGCCTCGGCGAAGCCGTCGAGGATCATCTGCCCGGCGTCCGGGTGCAGGCCGTCCACGTGGTAGCGGGACGGGCGCCACAGGTCGTCCGGGGTGGGCGCCCAGTTGAACCGCAGTGCGGCGAGTGCGCGACGTTCCTCCTCGGTCATCACACGCCGATCGCCAGCAGATGCTTGTCCTGGCCGCCGATGCGTACCGCCGCCGCCCGGTCGGCCGCGGTCAGTGTCTTCTGGTTCGACTCGGGCACGACTGTCACCCCGGGCTGGCCGACCAGCCGCAGCAGGGCGGCGTCCACCTGGGCCCGGTCCAGGTCGGCCAGCTTCTCCCGGAGCGGGGCCAACCTCACCCAACCCTTTGGGCGCGGGGTGAGTTCCTGGTAGGCGTCCCGGATCCGGGCCTCCACGCCGGCCTCGTCAAGCATCGACCGTCCGGCGGCGGCGGTCTGGTCGGGCGCGGCGGCCCGGTCGGGCAGGGCTGGCGGAACGGGTACCGCTGGCGCGGCGAAGCTGACCGCCGGATCGGATTCCGAGGTGGCGCCGAAGACCTCGGCGAGGCTCAGCTCGACCCGATCCATCAGGCGTCCGAGGCCAGCCAGGACGGCATAGAGCGCGATGCCGACGGAGCCCGAGCGGGACGGTGGCCCATCGGCGGCGAGCTGCCGGGTGCACCAGGCCCAGCCGGCGTCGGTGAGCACGTGCCGGTACGACCGGCCGTCCTTCCAGCTTTCCACCAGTTTGCGGTCGTTGAGCCGGCGGCGGGCCGCGCCGTCCAGGGTCAGCCCGTACCGTTCCTTCAACTCGGGGTTGGAGATCTCCCGGGCCTCGGCCATCAACACCAGCAGGATCGCGGTATCGGGCAGCGACAGGCGCTGGTCGGACATGTCATGTTCCTTCCCGGCGGAGACCCAGCCGGCGGTCGGTGAGGATCCGTTCCAGCTGGGCGACCACCGTGTCGAGGTCGGTGTCGATCTGAGCATTGGTGAAGCGGAGCACGGCGTATCCGTCTAGCTGTAGCCGCACGTCCCGTTGCCGATCGGCGGCATACCGCAGCGGATGGCGGTGTTCCGGACCGTCCACCTCGACGACACACCGTTCGGCGGGCCAGAGCAGATCGAGCCGGATCGGGTTGGTCAGTGGTGCGGACTGGTAGGTCTGGTTCCAGGCCCGACCGGCGGCCCAGGGACGGCCGGCGAGGGCGGCTTCCAGGGCCTGTTCGGCTGCGCTGGCCGGATGTGGCCGGCCGGCCGGGGCCGGATAGCGCAGCCGGGGCGTCGTGGGGGCGATCAGCGTCGGCGCGGCTCGGGCCGACGCGGCGGCGACGGTCAGGGCCGCCAGCGGGGCCGGCAGGGTGACAGTCCAGGCGCCGACCTGGTCCATCGCCTCCAGTGGCTGACCACCGGTGAGCCAGACGCCGAAGGGACCCCGGTGGGCCAGCCATTCGCCGGCGCCGACCAGGGCGTGCCGGTCGGCTTCGGAGAAATCGTCGGGTACCCGGATCAGCAGGCCAGCGTGGCGGCGCTCGAAGCTCTGCGCGACCAGGCGGGCCAGCCCGGCAGCGCGTACCTCCGGGCGGTGGCGGCCGGGCACCGGCGCGGCGCGACGCAGGGCCCGTTCGGCCAGGTCGGCCAGGAACGGCCCGGAGTGGGTGCTGTCCGCGCCAAGCCGCCGGGCCAGGACGCGCACCGCGACCAGGTTCGCCCCGCCGGCGCCGTCGATGCCGGTCGCGGCCGGCAACCAGGCCGGGAAGAGTTCGAGTACGGCGGTTTCCAGCCGGTCCAGAATCGCCCGCACCACCTCGGCCTGGCTGGCCGTACGGTGGGCCAGGTAGTGCACGATCGCGGGCGCGTCGGCGGGTAGCGGGGTGGCCGCGAGCGCGATCGCCTCGGGATCAGCGCCGACGAGGCGAATCACCGCGCCTATCGGCAGGTCCGTCCACAACTCGTCCACCACGCTCCCCGGGCAGCCAGACCCATCGATACTGGCCAGAAGCGGCAGGAGGCGCAATGCCCACTCGGGCAACGTGCTCGACCGCTCATTCCGATCCGGTCGGAAATCGCCGCAGCGCGGCGACCGGACGTACCTACCGAATCCGGCGAAGGTCGACCCGGCAGGCCGGCACGCCGAGTGGCCGGCGTGTGCCAGCGACACGATCGGCCGCGCATCGGTGACAATCGGTGAATGACCGATAATCCGTTCGCGATCGACTGGGTCAAGCAGGCCGCGAACTCCCTGGAGTGGGAATTCACGATCTTCAAACGTGAGCGGCCGTGGCCGGTGGAGGAGGGGATGACGCAGACCCTCGCCCACGAGAGCGCCGAGGGATTCTCGCCGCGCCTCGCCGTCGTGGCCGAGCATCACGCGAAGGTGATCCACGAGTTGGGCAGCCGGAACTCGGCCGCCGCGGTGGCGGCGCTGCGCGCCTTCGAGGCGATGAGCCCGATCGACACCCAACGCGAGATGGCCCGGGCCAACGCAAACCGGATCGTCCGGCAGGGACAGCCGGAACCGCCCTGGCTGGAGAGCATCGGTCGGGTACGGGTGGACGACTGCTGGTGGTCGCATGACGAGTTCGGCGAGTCCGCCCTCATCGTCTGCGCGTTCTCCTACGACGGCGAGGACGCACACGCGATCGTGATGATGGTCGACCTGACCCTCGGCGGCGGGATGGTCCGGGAGTTGACGCTCACCATGGACCCGGCTGTGCCGCTGGCACTGGTCCGCGAGGCCCACGGCGGCGAGGAATGCCTGGTCAGCGAGGCACTCGACCCGGCCCTGGGGCGGCGGCTGTTCGAGGACGCCATCGCCACCTCCGACGAGTTGAGCGAGAACGAGGAGTACCGCCTGCGGCCGGTGCCGCAGGCGTACCGGAAGATGCGGGCCCTGGTGCTGGCCCGCGCCCGGGCCCTGGCCGACGTTGCCGCCCCGGCGGAGACCCTGCCCGGCAGTGTCGAGGTCGAGCTGTTGAAGCGGTCGTTCCTCGCCTCCCCGGCCGCCGCCGCACTCCCGGCCGGCGACGCCACCGGCCGGGCGCTCGACCTGCTCATCACCCAGTTCCTCGACCAGGCCGCCTGCCATCCGCTGGCCCTCGGGCCGCGCCGGGCCCAGGCCATCCTCGGCCTGCCGAGGCTCGCCGCCGAGGTGCGCTCCGATTCGGAGCTGAACCAGGTCTTCGCCGACGTCGCCCGCACCTGGATCGGTTGGAGCGCCACCGAACGCGGCCTCTCCCAGGCCGCCACCGACCGGCTGACCGAGGTCGCCCGGGTCGCCGCCGCTCCCCTGGATCCCCTCCCCAGCCAACGCTCCGAGACACCCTGACGGCTGCCGGGGATCGTCGGCGGCGTCGCGGGCCGGGTGCTGGTCGGGAGGCGCCCGGTGGACCGGCTCGCAGGTCGATTCCAGCCGGCACACCGGATCGCCTCATCGTGCGGGTGAGCGACCCCGTTCGATAGGGTCAGGCATGCCGTCTGACGAAGTGGGCTCCTTCGCCGAACGGGTCGCCACGATGCACCGGATCGAACGCGGCGAACAGCGGTACGCCGACGGCAGCCCGGCGCTCCAGGCCACCGCGTACTATCTCGACCACCTGCTCGCCGACGCGGTCGACCGGGCCCGGGCCGCCAGCGACCTGCCCCGACGCCAGGTCGACGTGCTGATCAGCCTCTGCGGTTTCGCGGCCGCCCCGACGGTGCTCACCTACGAGCTGCTCCGGCCGAGCCGGCTCGTCGTGATCACCTCCCGGGACGCACCGGACAGTGTGGACCTGATCGGGCAGCGGCTGGTCGGCCCGGACCGGCTGCGCTTCCAGGACTTCCGGCACGTCCTGGTCGACGCCAGCGACCCGCTCGACATGTACCAGCAGATCGCCCGGGAGCTGGCCGGACGGGACGGACGGCACGCGGTCATCGACATCACAGGTGGCCGGAAGGTGATGAGCGCCGCCGCCGCACTGGCCGCCTGGCAGCTCAACCTCGGGTTGACGTACGTGGAGAACCAGTTCGACCCGGTGACCCGGCAGCTGCGGCACGGCGAGGTACGGCTCATCTCGCTGGACAACCCGACCACCCTCTTCGGCGAGCAGGAACTCGCCCGCGCCCTGGAGATGTTCCGGTCCGGGGCGTTCGAGGCGGCCCGCCGCCGTTACGACGAGATCGCCGAACGGATCGCGGTACCCGGTCGGGCCCGGCTGATGCGTGCCCTCGCCGAGCTGTACCGGACCTGGTGCGATCTGGACCTGGCCGCGCTGCCGGCGGCGGTCGCCGGGGTGGAGCAGAGCCTGCGGCGGGGCCACCGGGACCTCCGGCCGGACACCTCGGCGACGATCGACCGGCAGCTCGCCTTCGCCCGCCGGCTGGCGGCCGGCGACGCCACCGCGTTCGTGGTCTGCTTCTACGTACTCGGCCTGCACTACCAGCGGCTCGGCCGGCACGACTTCGCGGCACTGCTGTTCTACCGCACCGTCGAGGCCTGCCTGACCACCCGGCTGCGGCACCGCTACCCGGGCTTCGACCCGGACGACTGCGACTGGTCCCGCCTCGGTGACCCCGCCGCCGTCCGGGCCGGCTACGCCGAGGTGTCCCGCTCGATCAGCCCGCCGTCCGCCGCCGGGCCGCCGAACAAACTGACCCTGTTCGCCGCCGCCATCCTGCTCGCCTCGCTCGACGACGAACTGGCCCGGCGTACCGGGCTGGTCGATCCGGAGCGGCTGCGGGAGCTGCGGGACCGGACCTGGGCCCGGAACAAGTCGGTGCTGGCGCACGGCACCGAGTCGATCCCGGCCGAGCACACCGAGTCGCTCCGGACGGAGGCGTTCGGGCTGCTCACGGCGTACTGGGCGCTGCACGGGGACGGGAACGACGTCGACGAACTCTGCGTCGAGCTCCGCTTCCTCCGCGACGATCGGTGAGAGGTGTCCGGAGTGGAGCGACTGCGGGTGCCCCGGTCCTGGGCCGACGAGTACTGCCAGGCGACCGATCCCGAGCTGTTCGCGCCGAGCGAGGCGGAGCGGACCGAGGTGTGCCTGTCGTACCCGCAGCGGGCCCGCTGGCTCGCCGATCACGACCTCGACGAGATCCGGGCCGACCTCGGCAGCGGCCTGCTGGTCGAGGAACTGACCGGGCGGGACGGCCCGTACTACCGGCTGACCGGTACCCGGTTCGAGGTCTACGCCCAGGCGCGCGGGGCGCGGGACAGCGGAGTGCCGCAGGCGTACGTCACGTCGGTGAAGCCGGCGCGCGGGCTGGGTCGCACCGAGACGGTCCAGCCCCGACAGGTCCGGCTGGTGCCGGTCTGGGACGAGGAGTACTGCCACCTCCCGGAGCTGGTGCGGACCTTCGCCGACGGGCTGCGGATCGTCCAGCGGCGACGGTCGCTGCGTGAGCGGGCCAACCGCGAACTGCACCGTGGCGCCACCCCGCCCCGGCCAAGGGGCGACCTGCACGCCCGGATCCGGCGCCGGTACCAGCCGTTGCTCCAGGTGCTGGAGTTGCTGGAGCAGCGCAGCATCCACGAGGGCACGGTACGCGCGACCGGGACCGTGCTCGGTGAGGGTCGGCTGGCGGACCAGCAGGTGCTCTGGCTCCGGCTCGACCAGCCGGCCACCTTCGCCGAGGGGCGTACGGTGACGGTGCAGACCCCGGAGACGAAGGTCGAGCTGCGGCTGCTCTCGGTCGAACTCGACGGTGCCGCCCCGGCGGGGTCGGAGACGGTGCTCGCCCTCTCCGCGCCCCGGGCACCGATCGCAGCGCAGACCCCGGTGCGGCTGGAGCAGCAGGGCCGGTTCGCGCTCGGCAAGCACAGCGCGGCACTGGGCCGCTTCCTCGACGAGCAGGTCGAGGGCGACTGGGAACACCTGGCACTGCTGCTCTCCGCCCCGAAGCGGCTGCCCGCGGTGCGGCTGCCGCCACTGTCGACGTACTTCGACGAACGGCTCAACCCGGAGCAGCGGGCGGCGGTGAGCGGCGCCGTACAGACCCCGCACGCCTATCACGTGCAGGGGCCGCCCGGCACCGGCAAGACCACTGTGATCACCGAGCTGGTGCGCCAACTCGTCGACCGGGGCGAACGGGTGCTGCTGCTCGCCCCGATGCACGTGGCCGTCGACGAGGTGCTGCGCCGGCTCGCCGACCAGCCGGGCATCCTGGCGCTGCGGATCTCCTGGGACGAGTCCCGGGTGGCCGAGGAACTGCGCCGGTACCTGCCGAAGGAGGTCAGCCGGACGTACCTGCGACAGGCCCGCCGCCCGGCGACCTCGCAGGCCGGGCGCTGGCGGGCCGAGGCGGACCGGCTGCGGGACCGGCGCGACGCGCTGGACGCTTATCTGGCCGCCGACGCCCGGCGCCGGACCAGCGCAGAGGCGCTGCGGTCGGCGGAGCGTGACAGGCGTACCTGGCGGGAACGGCTCGCCGCCGACCTGGCCGGCAGCCGGGCCGGCGAGGCCGAGGCGGCCGGCGCGCTGGACCGGCTGGCGGCGACGCTGCCGGCGGTGGTGGCCCGGACCGAGGCGCTCGGCGCGCAGCTCGCGGCGGTGCCGCGCGGCCGGCGGTTCTGGTCCCGGGTCAGGGCCTTCTTCGAGTCTCCGGACGAGGTGTCCCGGCTGGCTGACGCCCACCGGGCGAGCGAGGCGGAGCGCCGCCGGCTCGACCATGACCAACGGGCCTGGGCCGGGCGCCGGGAGGCGGCTCGGGCCCGGATCGCCGCGCTGGAGGCGGAACGGGTCACCGCGGAGCAGTGGCACGGCGCGGAGGTGCACCGCTGGCAGGCCGAGACCGAGGCCGCCCGGTCCGCCGCCGGGCAGGCCGGAGATCGGGTACGGTCGCTGACCGGCCAGGACCCGGTCGGCCGGCCCGAGCCGGAGGTACGGCGGTGGCGGGACCGGTTCGACGCCGAGCTGACCCGACGCGAGCAGCGGATCGGGCTGGAACAGCGCTGGTTCGAGCTCTCCGGGCTGGCCGGCGGCTCGCCGGAGTCGCTGGCCGAGGAGGTCGACGCCGACCTGCGCCGGTCGGCGAACCTGATCTGCTGCACGACCACCGGCGTGGGCCGGGATCTCGGCGACGCCGACTTCGACACGTTGATCGTGGACGAGACCAGCCGGGTGGTGGACAGCGAGTTCCTGATCGGGGCGGTCCGGGCCCGCCGCTGGGTACTGGTCGGCGACGAGCACCAGCTCCCGCCGTACGTGGAGCCGACCGACGAGCACCACCTGCACGCGCTCGCCGCCCTGCACATGGTCGGCCGGGGTGCCGCCGCCGACCTGCCGGCCGCGGTCGGCCAGCTGGCCGCGATCTGGACCGAGGACGAGGAGCTGCACCAGTTCCGCACCGACACAGTGCTGGCCACCGCCGAACGGCTGCGCGGGTCGGGCAACTGGCGGAAGCTGTACCGGCAGACCTTCGAGGCGGCCTGGCGCCGGCTGGGCTCCGACGGCGCGGACGCCGAACGTACCCTGCTGAAGGCGATGCGCGACCACCTGGTGCGCAGCCTCTTCGAGGTCTCGGTCACCGGGGTGCCGCCGCAGTTGCGGCAACGGCTGCGGGTGCAGCGCCGGATGATCGAGCCGATCGCGTCGCTGGTCTCCGCCCCGGTGTACGACGGCGACTACCTGACCCCGGACCGGCCGGACGTGACTCCGCTGCGGTACGGCGGCACCAACACTCCGGTGGTACTCGTCGACACCTCGGTCTACGGCGGCCGGGCGCGGGAGCGCACCGTCGGCAGTGGTTTCGTCAACGACCTGGAGGCGGACCTCGTCGCCCGGATGTGCCGCTCGTGGGAGGCCCGGTTGCGCCGATCGGGCGGTGAGCCGGTGACGGTCAGCGTGCTGACCTTCTATCGGCGGCAGGCCGCCGCGATCAGGGCCCGGCTCGGCGGGCCGGCCTTCGACGACTTCCGGGCCCTCGACTTCCAGGTGGTCGACGCGATCGACAAGATCCAGGGGCAGGAGAGCGATCTCGTCTTCCTCTCGTTCTGCCGGGCGTTCGTCGGCCGGGGCACCCCGTCGGCCCGGTACGGCAGATGGTTGCAGGACATCCGTCGACTCAACGTCGCCTGTACCCGGGCCCGCCGTGGACTGGTACTGGTCGGACACGCGCCGACGCTGCGCAAACTGAACGGCGTACCGGAAGCGGAGGAGTTCTACCGCAACCTGTTCGAGCTGTTGGAGAAGCGACCCGACATGGAGATCGCGAAGGGCGTCGGATGACCGGGCGGTGTGCGTGGCGTGAGCGTGCGGGCCGCCGGACGGCCACGGCAGGTGCCGTGTGATCGAGTTCGTTCCGGCCGACCCGCCGGCCGCACCGCCGCCCGGGACGGTCGCCGTACTGCCCGAGGTGCTGGTGCCGATCCGCTGGTGGCGCGGGGTCCCGTTCGAACGGGCCACACCGGTCCGGATGACTCCACTGGAGCGGTTCGTCCTGGAGCTGGCGATGACCACCGGCCGGGCCGAACCGGCCGAGTTCTTCGAGATCACCAACCTGCCCGGGGAGACACTGCTGCCGGTGGCGGCGCGCCGGCTGGTCGCCGCCGGGGCACTCGCCCGGGACGCCGACGGGTACCGGCCACTGTCGCCCGGTGCCGAGCAGGCCGCCCGGACCCGTACGGTCTACCGCCGGCGCCAGGTCAGTCTGGACGTCGTACTGTTGCCGCGCACCGGCGACCTGCTCGTGCTCGACCCGCGCTCGTCCGGGCTGCGCGAGGTCGAGCGGCTCCGACCCCGGTCGGTCGGGAACGCCCCGCTGCCGCCCCGGCTGGTCGGCAGCACGCTCGCCGACGAACTGCGGGCCAGGCTGGCCGCCGGCACGCTCGCCGGGGCCGGCGAGGAGAGCGTCGAGGTGGCCGAGTCCGCCGCCGAGTCGCCGCTGGGCCGGGACGGTTGGTGTCCGGTCTACCGCTGCCGGGGCGAGTTGCGGATCGACGGCGACGGCTACCGCCCGGTCCTCACCCTGCCCGGGGACGACAGGCACGATCCGGTGAGCCTGGAGTTGCCCGGTGCCGCCGGGCTCGCCAACCACTGGCTGGGGCTGCTCGACGCGCTGCACGACCCGGCCACCCGGGCCCAGGCCTGGGACGGGCTGCTCGGCTCGGCGCAGCGGACGGCGCCACGGGCGGAACGGATCGCCCCCGGCCGGTGGCGCTGCTGGGTCTCCGGGTCGCTCGCCAGGCGCCTCGCCGACCGGGGCCGCAATCTCGCGCTGCCGCTCGGATTAACCGGCCAAGGTGAGGACGCCGTGATCGAGACGACGATCGACCTCGTCGGTGCCGACCGGACCGCCGAGACGCTCATCGAGGTGGACCGGCGGATCACCGCCGCCGCCGCGCCGGGCGCCGACGTCACTGCCCTGCCCGGCAGCCCGGAGTTGCGCGACCGCGCCTGGCGGCTGGGCTTCCCCGGTCTGGTGTACGCGCTGCGCGAGGCGGAGGACTTCGGTTATGCCTGACCGCGATGCACCGCCGGAGACTGACGCGCTGCCGGACGAACTGGACCTGGGTGCGCTCACCACACCGGAGGGGTACTTCCTGCTCTGCGACGTACCCGGGCAGCCGTTCCCCGACGCGCCGGACAGCGACGGGGACTACCGGCACCGGTTCACCTACCGGGGTTCGGTCACCTCGATCCGGCACAGCGCCATCGAGCTGATCAACGGAGCCCGGCACAAGATCTTCCTGGCGAGCTTCCGGATCGGCGACCGGGAACTGCTGGACGCGCTCTTCGCCGCCGTGGAACGGCTCCGTGGCGGGGTCTACGTCGTCACCTCCTGGACCGAGCAGTCGCTGCGCCGCGATCTGTCCAGTTTGGAGGATGTGGACGAGGTCGACGTGCAGGCCCAGAAGAAGCAGTTCGACGAGCTGACCCGGCGCGGGATCGCGCTGCGCGGGCACGAGGGCTGCCACGCCAAGTTCCTGGTCGTCGACGACAGCGTGGCACTGGTCAGCAGTGCCAACCTGGAGACCAGCGCCCTGGTCGACACCGAACGGAAGCGGGCGACCGGGGAGAACGGGGTGCTGGTCGCCGACCCGGCCGAGGTCGACCGGCTGGCCCGGTTCTTCACCCGGCTCTGGTTCGCCGGCTGCACCTGGGCGGCACTGCCCGGCGCCGAGTACGCGCTGCATCGGCGTACCCCGGAGCCGAGCCCGGTGACCGTGCCACCGTCGGCCGGCGGGCCGGGCGTGATCTGGACGTACGACGGCGACGACGGGGACGGGGCGCACCGGGAGCGGGGCATCCTCGCCGCCCTGCACGAGGTGATCGGTCGGGCCCGGCACGAACTGCTGCTCGCCACCTTCAGCCTGGTCGGCATCCGGGACCGGCCCGAGCTGCTGCTCGACCCGCTGCGCCGGGCGATGGCCGCGCACGATCTTGACGTACGGCTGCTGGTCCGGGCCCGCAACAACGTACCCGAGCACCGGGCCGACACCGCGGCCCTGGCTGAACTGGGCGTGAGGATCCACGGCGACTCGGACACCCACGCCAAGGGCGTGATCGCCGACGGCCGGTACGGGGCGCTCTTCTCGGCGAACTTCGACGCCGTACACGGGATGTTCTCCGGGGTGGAGGTCGGCACCCGGCTCGACGGCCGGCCGGCGCTGGCCGAGGCCCGGCGGTACTTCCGGCACGCCATGGAGCACGCCGACCTCTCCTTCGCGGCGGCGCCGACCCAACGCGAACTCGACCGGGGGCTCGGTGCGCGGTGGCGGCGCCGCTGGCCACACGGTGACCGGCTGCCGGTGTCGGCCACCGACGCCGACTGGCGGCGGCTGGTCGAGGCGGCCGTCACCGGCCCGGTGCTCTGGGAGGAGGACAGCGAACTCCGGCTGTACGTCGGAAACGTCGTCGCCACGCTCCGGCCAGGCCGGTCGGGCCGGTTCCAGCTCAACGTGGCCCAGAGCCGACCCGACGCCGCCACCCGGATGCGCGACTGGTACGCCGAACGCCCGGGCTCCGGCACGCGCCGACCGAAGCGCGGTTGCTGCCCGGCGCTGCTGACCCGGCGCACCGAGCTACCGTCGCCGCCGGAACAGTGACGAGCGGCCGGGTCACCGAGGAGGCGACGCGGGGTCCATGAGGAGCGGCCGCGGTCACAGCAGATCGCTACGGGTGATCCGTCGAGATCCGCTCCGCGTCCTGCACGAAAATCTCCTCCCGGCGCGCACCGAACCGATCCAACTCGTCCAGTACGCCGTCCACGGCCTCGCCGCCGACCAGCACGCTGACGTGCAGCCGGGCCAGCAGGGACTGCTCCTGCCAGTAGCCGCGCGGCATCACCTGGTGCACGGGTACGTCGGTGGCGGTCGCGGAGTCCGAGACCATTATCGAGATCGCTCCGGCCCGCAGCATGGCGTCCCGCAGTTCGGCGCTGTTCGTCACCTCGGCCGGTTCGAGCAGCGCGCTGACCAGCCTGACCCGCGCCCCCGACGGCGCCGGGGCCGGCACGCCGGACCCGCTCTGCCTGCCCACGGGACGCCGCTGCGGCGCGCCCGGCGCCGACAGGTCCGTCACGGTGCCCAGGTGGTACGCGTCGGTGCCCTGCTGCGCCTGGTCGAGCCGCTCCTGGAGGTCGGCCGGCGCACGCAACCCGACCAGCGCCTGGATGCCGGCGGCGATCAACCAGGTCAGCACGAAGGAGAAGCCGACCACGCAGACCACCCCGACGAACTGGTGCCACAGCAGGCTTCCGCCGCCGCCGAAGAAGAGGCCGTCGGCGCCGAGCGGGTTGATGCTCCGGTTGCCGAAGAAGCCGAGCAGCAGGGAGCCGAGCATGCCGCCGACGAAGTGCACGGCGAGTACGTCCAGTGCGTCGTCGAGGCGCAGCAGATACTTCACCCGCAGCGCGAGATGGCAGACCAGCCCGGCGAGCGCCCCGATCGCGATGGCGGAGAGCGCGTTGACGTACCCGGCGGTCGGGGTGACCGTCGCCAGGCCCGCGACGGCCCCGGAGACGCCGCCGACCACGGTGCTGTGGCCGTCCTTGACCCGCTCCAGCGCCAGCCAGACCAGCATGCCGGCCGCCGCGGCCAGGTGGGTGTTGAGTACGGCCTGCGCGGCCACCCCGTTGGCCTGCAGACCGTCGCCGCCGTTGAACCCGAACCAGCCGAACCACAGGATGCCGGCCCCGAGGATGGTCAGCGGGATCGAGTTGGGCGGGGCCGCGGTGTTCGGCCAGTCCCGACGGCGGCCGACGACCAGCAGCAGGGCCAGCACCGCCGCCCCGGCGCTGGCGTGCACCACCATGCCGCCGGCCCAGTCCTGGGTACCGAGCTTCGCCAGCCAGCCCCCGGGGTGCCAGAGCCAGTGCGCGATCGGGGAGTAGACCACGATGGACCAGATCGCCAGGAAGAGCACCCAGCCGGCGAAGCGCAGCCGCCCGGCGGTGGCGCCGGTGACCAGCGCGGGGGTGATCACCGCGAACATCATCTGGTACGCCAGGAAGGCGAGCGTCGGGATGGTGACGCGATTGTCCACCACGTGCAGGTTGGGCGCGGGCGGCACCTTCAGGTCGGTCAGCCCGAGCAGTTCCAGGTTGCCGAAGAGCCCGGTGCCGGCGTCGTCGCCGAAGGCGATCGTGTAGCCGACGAGTACCCAGGTCAGGCTCACCACTCCGAGCGCGACCATGTTCTGTTGCAGCATCACGAGGACGTTGCGGGCCCGGACCATGCCGGCGTAGAAGACGGCGAGACCGGGGGTCATGAACAGGACGAGTCCGGTGCAGACCAGTACCCAGGCGGTGTCACCCGCGTTGACCGCGGTTTCTGCGGCCACGGACCGCTCCTTCCTACCCCGGCGTCAGACAGAACGCCGCACGTCGGAGACGACAGTTTCCTTGGCCCGTTCGTGGTTCGGCACCGGCCCGAAGTGCCGCTTGGGCAGCAGCAGCAGCCAGGTGGCGATGTTGAACGGTCCGGTGAGCACCGGGATGCCCAGCGGGGTGAGCATGGTCGCCAGCGCCATCTGGACGAAGAGCGTCAGGGCGATCCCGAAGAGCGTGTACGCGGTCACCGCGACGCCCGGCCGGTGCAGCACCGCGCCCACGGCGATCGCCGTCAGTACCGCGTTGAAGCCGAAGAGCCCCTTCTCCAGCGAGGCACCGTCGGCGCCGAACCAGAGCGCGAGCAGCGTCGCTCCGACGCTGCCGACGACGGCGAACAGGGCCGACCAGCGGGAGTTGATCAGCAGCGCGAGCACGATGATCAGGCCGCTGATCCAACTGTCGGTCAGGAAGACCTGGGACACCCCGCGCAGGAAGCTCGGCACGAGAGCCCAGTCAAAGGAGGCTCCGGGGTGCCGGCCCTCACCGGGGAACGCCGGCTGCAACTGGGTGAGCACGGTGAACCGGTCGAACTGGTACGCGGCCATCAGCAGGAACCAGGTGGTCAGCACGAACGGGAAGGTGAAGGCGGTGAGTCCCCAGTGCTTGAAGATGGCGTTCAGCGCGAGCGTGACCACTGTGGTCGCCGCCGCGCCGAGCACCAGATAGAGCCACATCAGCGGCCGGTGGTCGAGGAAGGTCGGGATCGCGATGCCGGTCAGCACCGGGCTGAAGCCGTACAGGCCCGCGCGGTAGGAGTCGTGCTCCACCCGCAGGATCAGCGCGGTCGCGGTACCGACGACCAGTCCGACGACGGCGCCGCCGAGGACCCTCGGGTGCCCGTTCTCGAACGCCCCCCAGCCGATCGCGATCAGGATGAGCAGACCGGTCAGCGGGTTGTTCTGGAGTACGACCTGCGCCACCCCGCGCAGGCAGGCGTCGACGAACCCGACGAGCGGGTTGCGGTCACCGATGTTGTTCCAGCGGCGGACGATGTCGGCCACGTCAGAATCCCGTCACGTCAGCGCCAGCTGAAGGCCGGCGGGAAGGTGCATCCGGTGACCTCCTCGCGGGCGGCCACGCAGAAGGCGCGTACCGCCGCTCGGACCGGTTCGGTCTCCTGGCCGAGGACCTTGAAGACGAGGCCGGCGTCGTTCGGCAGCCGGTTGACGGCGCTGGCCAGCGGGGTCTCCTCGTCCCAGACCGGGGTGGCGGTCCGCTCGTAGACCCGGGCCGCCCGTTCGGGGCTGGTCAGCAGCACGACGTTGCCGAAGACGTGGAAGCGGTCCATCATCCCGAGCCGGGTGACCGGGAACCGGCCGGGGGTGATCACGAACTTCTCCACGAGGAGGAGCCGGCCGTCGGGCCGCTCCGCCCGCAGCGCGGCGGAGAAGAGGTCGTAGGCGAAGAGTTCGCCGTCGCGGTAGTACTTCCGGCCGGGCTGGAGGACCTCGGCGTATAGCAGGGTCGCGCTCTCCGGCAGGCGTACCCGGGTGTCGGAGACGAACCGGCTGCGCCGGAACGGGATCACGGGTTCGGGGAGGAACTCCAGGTAGGCGTTCTCGGCGAGGGTGAAGCGCTGGATCTGGGTGCCGTAGTTGGCATCCATCTCCTGGATCTTGGTGGCGGCCTGGGTGACCACGTGCGCCTGGGCGTCCTGGCCCAGGTCGATGTCGACGCGCAGCCGGTCGCCCTGGAGCACGCCACCGGAGGTGGTGAGGATCATGACGCACGGCAGGCCGGGCATCTCCTCGTCCCAGTACAGCGCCCGCTGCACGAGCAGCGGCGACTGCCGGTAGAGGTCGCGCAGGACGGTCCGGTCGCCGCGCCGGGTGAAGCCGAGCCGCAGTATGCCGACCTTGCCGTTCGCCCCGGCCGGCAACTGGGCCGGCTGGTCCTGGTACGGCACCAGCTCGCGGACGGAGTCCAGGGAGGTCATGCCGGCACTTCGGCGTCGAAGAGCGCGTTGCGGCGGACCAGGGCGACCAGGTCGTCGATCCCCTCGCCGGTCTTGCAGTTGGTGAAGACGAACGGCTTGCCGCCGCGCATCAGCTCGGCGTCCCGGGCCATCACGTCGAGATCCGCGTCGACGTACGGGGCCAGGTCGGTTTTGTTGATCACGAGGATGTCGGACTTGGAGATGCCGGGACCGTTCTTGCGCGGGATCTTGTCGCCGGCCGCGACGTCGATCACGTAGACGAAGTAGTCGACGAGGGCGGGACTGAAGGTCAGCGTGAGGTTGTCGCCACCGCTCTCGATGAGCACCACGTCGCTGTCGGGAAACCGGGCCTCCATGTCCTCGACCGCCGCCAGGTTCATGCTCGGGTCCTCCCGCACCGCCGTGTGCGGGCAGGCACCGGTCTCCACCCCGACGACTCGCTCCTCGACCAGTACCCCGGTCAACGCGCGCCGGACGTGCTTCGCGTCCTCGGTGGTGACCACGTCGTTCGTGATCACGAGTACCCGGAGGCCCTGCTCCACCAGGCGGGGTACGACGGCCTCGATGATGGCGGTCTTGCCGCTGCCCACCGGGCCACCCACACCGATACGACTCGCTGACTTCATGGTGATCGATTCCTGTTCCTCGGAGCCGCCGATCGCGGCTCAGCTCATGAACATCCGTACGTGTGCGTGCTGGTGCGCGCCCGCCAGAATGTCGAGATGCGGGGTGAAGCCCTGCATGTCGTCGAGGGTCGCGGTCCGCGACTCGTGGTAGTCCTCGGCCACCTTCTCGTTGACCGCGAAGAGGATCGACTGGGCGTCGAGATGGTCCACCCGCATCAGCCGGACCGCCGCACCGAGCACCGTCGACGCCACGCCGTACTGGTGGGCCGCGAATGCCTCCTCCTCGCCGACCCCGAGTTCGGCGAAGAGCACACCGAGCGCCACCGGATAGGTCACCGGAACCCCGGTGCCGGACTCCCCGATCCGCTTCTTCAGCAACGACTCGCCGACGATCCGGTTGGCGGCCTCGGCCAGCTTGCGCCCCATCCGGACCGTCATGGTCCGCATCTCTTCGTTGATCTTGCGTACGTGGACGGCCTCGTCCGCCTGCCGGATCCGGTCGAGGTCACCGGCGGCGGCGCCGCGATGCCCGGCGAGCATCCCCACACCGTCCCCGGTGGCGGCCGCCCGGGTGAGGGTACGGACGAACTCCTGGAGCGTGCTCCGGTCGTGTACGACCTCGTGCTGGACGGCCATCTCCAACCCGTTGGAGAACGAGAAGGCGCCGACCGGGAAGACCGAGTCGCCGAACTGCAACAGCTTCAGCGCCTCGGCCGTGCTGGGCATGCCGGCCGTCCTCAGTTCAGGCCGGCGGGCAGGTGCGAGTGCGGGGTGGAGTCCGCCCCGCCGAACAACCGCCGCGACTCGTGCGGGGCCAGATAGGCGATGACCTCGGTCCCGGGAACGAACTCGTGGGTGAGGCCGGTGAACGCGTGGGTCCGCATCACCGAGTCCATCACCTTGCGGTCGACGGTGAGCGGGACGTACATCTTGCTGCCCTTCACCACCGCCGGCCAGTGCTGGTTGCCGATCGCGTGCCCGAGCTCGACCGCCGACCGGATCACCATCTCGGGCGACTCGCCGTGCAACGTGTCGAGGTGCACCACCATCACCTCACCGAGGGCGATCCGGGCCACCACCGCGGTCGCGGTGGCGTCGTCCCAGGCCAGGACGTCACCGTCACGCAGCCGTACGCCGCGGGCCAGCGACAGCGCCAGTTCGGTACCGGAGCTTGTCGTCCGGCGCAGCCGACTCTTCTGGGCGTCCCACTGGTCGAGGACGAGGTCGTCGACCTTGGCCTGGCGCAGCCGCTCGGTCCAGTCCGGTTCGGCCACGTTGCCGAGTACCGTTTCGACGAGCATGTGTCTCTCCTTTGCCGCGATGTCCGCCGCCGGCCGGGCCGGGCTGGGCCCGGGCACGGTCAGCTGAAGAAGTAGAGCTGGCTGAGCGGAAGGTTCTTGGCCGGCGGTACGGTCGCGTGCACGCCGTCGATCTTCACGGCGAAGGTCTCCGGGTCGACCTCCAGCTTCGGCGTACGGTCGTTGCGGACCATGTCCCGCTTGGTGAGGTTGCGGCACCGGTAGACCGGCATCACCTGCCGTTGCAGGCCCAGTTTCTCGGCGATGCCGCTCTCGTGGGCCGCCTTGGACACGAAGGTCACGCAGTTCTTGGCGACCTGTGATCCGGTGGCCCCGAACATCGGTCGGTAGTAGACCGGCTGCGGGGTGGGCAGCGACGCGTTCGGATCACCCATGATCGACCAGGCGATCATGCCGCTCTTGAGCACCATCTTCGGCTTCGCGCCGAAGAAGGCAGGCTCCCAGAGCACGAGGTCGGCGAGTTTGCCCGGGGCGATCGAGCCGATGACGTGCGAGACGCCCTGGGTGATGGCCGGGTTGATGGTCATCTTGGCGACGTAGCGCAGTACCCGGAAGTTGTCGTTGCCGGCGGCGTCCTCGGGGAGCCTGCCCCGGGCGTTCTTCATCTGGCCGGCGAGCTGGACGGTGCGCAGCCAGGTCTCGCCGACCCGGCCCATCGCCTGGGAGTCGCTCTGGATCATCGAGATCACGCCCTCGTCCAGCAGGACGTCCTCGGCCGCGATGGTCTCCGTCCGGATCCGGCTCTCCACGAAGGCGACGTCGGAGGGGACCTGGGGGTTGAAGTTGTGGCAGACCATGATCATGTCGTACAGCTCGGACTGGCTGTTGATGCCGTACGGCACGGTCGGCGTGGTCGACCCGGGCAACACGTTCATCTGGCCGGCGACCTTGATGATGTCCGGCGCGTGGCCGCCACCCGCACCCTCGGTGTGGAAGGTGTGGATGGTCCGTCCCTCGAAGGCGGCGATGCTGTCCTCGATGTAGCCGCTCTCGTTCAGGGTGTCGGTGTGCACGCTGATCTGCACGTCGAACTCGTCGGCGACGGCCAGGCAGGTCCGGAGCACCGCCGGTGGGGCACCCCAGTCCTCATGGATCTTGAAGCTCGGTACCCCGGCCAGGATCTGCTCCACCAGCGGCGCGCGCCCGCTGCTGTTGCCCTTGCCCAACAGGCCGATGTTGATCGGCAGGTTCTCGAAGGCGCGCATCATGTTGTGGATGTTCCACGGACCCGGCGTGATGGTGACGCCGTTGCTGCTGTCGGAGGGGCCGGTACCGCCACCCCACAACGTCGTCACCCCGTTGCTCAGCGCCGCGTACACCTGCTGCGGCGTGACCAGGTGCACGTGCGCGTCGATGCCGCCCGCCGTCAGGATCAGGTGCTCACCGGAGATGGCGTCGGTGCCCGGACCGGTCACCAGGCTCGGCGTCACCCCGTCCATGATGTTCGGGTTGCCGGCCTTGCCGATGCCGGCGATCCTGCCGTCCTTGATCCCGACGTCCGCCTTGACCACTCCGAGCAGCGCGTCGAGCACCGTGACGTTCGTGATCACCAGGTCCACCACGCCCTCGGCACTGGTGGCCTGACTGCTGCTGCCCATGCCGTCGCGCAGGGTCTTGCCGCCGCCGTACATGACCTCGTCGCCGAGGACACGGAGGTCCTTCTCGATCTCGATGTAGAGGTCGGTGTCGCCCAGCCGGATCTGGTCGCCCGTCGTCGGGCCGTACATCCCGGAATATTCTTGTCGTGATATCTGGCTCATCGTCTTCCGTCCAGCCTGCGGCTCGCGTCTCGAAATGGTTGCTGCTACTTCTTGCCGTTGCCCTTTTCCTGCTGCTGCGCAGTGGACTTGAAGCCGCGTGTCTCCGCGTTGTGGATCGCCTCGGCGCGGTCCGGGCGATAGCCGGGAATGGGTCCGTCCCCGGTCCAGCCCTGGACCAGGCCGTTGAACCCGTACACCCGCTGGAGGCCGCCGAACGGGATCAGTTGCACGGTCTTCCGGTCGCCCGGCTCGAACCTGATGGACGTGGTGGCGGGAATGTTCAGTCGCTTGCCGAAGGCCGCCGGCCGGTCGAACTCGAGGAATCGGTTGACCTCGAAGAAGTGGAAGTGCGACCCCACCTGGATGGGCCGGTCGCCGGTGTTGTGCACGGAGATCTCGGTCACCGGCCGCCCGGCGTTGAGTTCCAGCGGCTGGTCGCTCAGCTTGTAGCCGCCGATGGGTCGAAGGTGCTTGGAATTCGGTCCTGGATGCTGTTTCGCCATCTCTCCCCCGCTCCGTCGGAGATCGACTCTCTCGTCGCCTGGTTGCGTTACTGGATGGGTGAATGGACCGTGACCAGGCGCGACCCGTCGGTGAAGACCGCCTCCACCTGGATCATCGCGATCATGTCCGCCACCCCGGGAATCACGTCGTCCGCCTTGAGCACGTTGCGGGCGTCGTTCATGACCTCCTCGACGGTCTTCCCCTCCCGGGCCCCTTCCAGGGCTGCCGCGCAGATGACCGCCACGGCCTCGGGATGGTTGAGCTTCAGCCCTTTCGCCCTACGGGCGTTGGCCACCGCCGCCATCGAGTGAATCGTCAGCTTGTCGAATTCCTTCGGCGTGAGATGCACTTCTAGAGCCCTTCGCAGGCTGTCGCTGATTCGGGTCGCGAGCAGTGCGGACAGGCCCTGCCGCAGCGCCGCAGAAGCAGGCGCCGTTACCCGGACTGGTCCGCTTATCCCGCCAACAATCGACGTGCCGTCCCTGTTGACCGGCAATGTGGAGCATAACTAGCATTTGGGGCACCGCGGAGGTTTTCTCCGTAATTGGCCTCGACAGCCGGCCATGTTCGCCGCTCCGGCACGAACGTCCATCGCCGGCCCGAACACCACGGAGGAGACATGCCACCAGCCGCTGAGGGGTGGTCGCGGTTCGGTTCGATCCGCGCCGCATCCGCAATCACGCCGATGACGGCCGTCGCGGAGGTTCCCGACAGCCCGTCCTGGCGGCCGGGTGCGGTCCGCTGAGCCGTCCGTCACAGTCAGCCGACCGGACCGACCCGGCGGATTCGTACCGGGAGTTCCGCCGCCCGTTCCTGGCTCTGGTAGTCAGCATCGCCACCGCCGGCGCCCTGGACGCGTTCGCCTTCCTCCGCTACGGCGTCTTCGTCGCCAACCAGTCCGGCAATGCCGTGTTCCTTGGAATCGGACCTGCCGGGGGACACCCGGCGTGGCCGGCCGCGGCTGTCTCGCTCATCGCGTTCGCGGCCGGTGCCGGGGTCGTCAGTTGGTTGCGCGGGCTGACACGTCGATGGCCGGCGCCGTTGACCAGCATCGTGGCCACCGAACTCGCCTTGGCACTGTGGACGGTCCTCAACGTGCTCCTCGGGTACGGCCGGGACGCCACGTCGTCTGCCGTCGCGATGACCGGAACCGGGGCATTCGCGATGGGAAGTCTGACCACACTCTTCAGCCGCACCGCCGGGATCGCGACCGCCATCACCTACCAGTCGATGACGACGGCGAGTACCGGCGAGCGCGCCGTCCGCTGGCTCCTCGACAGGGGCGCCGGTCGGACTCGCGCCAGAACCGGCACCCTGCTGGGACTTCTCGCGATCGCCAGCTACGCCGCAGGTGGCGCCATCGGCACCTTCGCCCAGCACCGGCCCCACTGGGTACCGCTCTGGGGAGGGATTGCCCTGGCCACGCTGATCCTGCTGATCCGCCGCGACGCCAACCGGTCGTAGCCACCGGGGCCTGATCACCGTCGGTCGACGCCGACGACGTTTCGGTCGCGACCGGTAGATCGCGGTGGCAAATGATCCGCCAGGTGTGTTCATCTATGGCATGTGATGGACAGTGATGACGGGGTGGAAGCGCTCCGGAGCAGGTTGCGAAAGTTGTACCTCGAGCTACGTCAGCCGAGCTACCGCACGCTGCAACGACAGGCTGATCACGCCGGCATGACCCTGCCGAGTTCGACCATCAGTAACCTGCTCAACGGTCCGGGCCATCCACGATGGCAGACGATCGAAACCTACGTCCGGCTTTGCGCCCGTTACGCTGCGGCTCGTCAGATCACCATTCCAGCCTGGCTACTGGATCTCGATCGTTGGCACACCGCATACCAAGCCATACACAGCAGGACCACCCAGCGGACTGCCCGTGTGCCGGAGAAAGCCGGCGGCATCCATGCCGAGCCCGAGTCGGGTACCGGGGTCCGCCCAGCCCAGCTACCTACGGATCTAGCCGGGTTCACCGGTCGAGAGGAGATCCTGGCCGACCTCGATCGAGTACTGGCGCCCGGCCTGCGGGCGGAACCGGGCACCCGACGCGAGGCACGATTCCCCGCAGCCCTCGTCGTCACCATCGCCGGCACGGCTGGGGTGGGCAAGTCGGTCCTGGCCATCCACTGGGCTCACCTCGCGGCCGAGCAGTTTCCAGATGGTCAGTTGTACCTGAACCTGCGGGGTTTCGACCCGGACGGGCGGGTGATGGAACCGCCCGAGGCAATGGGATACCTGCTGGACGCGCTGGGGGTGGACGCGCAGCGACGCCCGTCCAGTCTGGCAACGCAGGTCGCCCTGTACCGCAGCCTGGTTTCCGCCCGCCGAATACTTGTGGTGCTGGACAACGCGCGTGACAGTGAACACGTCCGTCCTCTGCTGCCGGCCGGGGCCGATTGCAGGGCGGTGGTCACCAGCCGGAATGTTCTCACCGGCCTTGTCGCCACCGGCGGGGCGTATCCGCTGACCTTGGGACTGTTCACCGAGTCAGAGGCTCGCCGCTTCCTGGTGCAACGGCTTGGCCTAGGGCGGGCCACCGCAGAACCCGAGTCCGTCGAACGCGTCCTCGCCGCCTGCGCGTGCCTGCCGCTGGCCTTGGCGATCGCGGCCGCGCACGCCGCGACTCGGCCACAGATCCCGTTGGCAACCCTGGCCGCCCAACTCGCCCCGGCCGACAACAGGCTGGACGCCCTGGTCGGCGACGACACCGCCACTGACGTCCGTGCCGTCCTCTCCTGGTCCTACCGAGGGCTCAGTCCGGCGGCGGCGCGGCTGTTCCGACACCTCGGTCTGCACCCCGTCGCGGACATCAGCACTTCGGCAGCGGGCTGTCTCAGCGCCGTCCCCCGGGCGCAGGTCGGCCCGCTGCTGGCGGAGTTGACCCGAACGAACCTGCTCACCGAACACGCCCCCGGCCGGTACACGTTCCACGATCTGCTGCGCGCGTACGCGACGGAGCTCGCGCTCGCCGAGGAGACCGAACGTGAACGTGTTGCGGCGATTCGCCGACTGGTCGACCATTACCTGCACACCGCGCATGCCGCCGCAGGCCTGATCGATCCGGACCGGGACCCGATTCCGGGCGTCCTCGCCCCGCCAGATCCTGGGGCCGATCCTGAACTTCCGCACGACAGTCGGCAGGCCATGACATGGCTCACTGTGGAGCGCCGGGTCTTGGTGGCGATCGTCCACCAGGCGGCAATGACTGGTATGCACAGCCACGCGTGGCAGTTGGCCCAGACTCTCAGCTATTTCCTCCATCGCCGGGGGGACTGGCATGATCTCGAAGCCGTTCACCGGACTGGGGTAGCCGCCGCCCGTCACTCCGACGAACCCGTGATACAGGCCCTGGCCCACCGCCACCTAGCCAGCGTCCAATTCCGCCTGGGGCGCCACGATGACGCACGCAAGCACCTCGACGAGGCCCTCCACCTGTACCAATCCGTCAGTGCCACCAGTGGCCAGGCCTACACACACCATCTCCTCGGCCAGGTATCGAACGCGCAGGGCCACAGCGACGACGCCCTCGAGCATTCCCAGCGCGCCGTAACCCTGTTTCGCGCCGCAGGCCATCGACGGGGGCTGGCGTTTGCCCTCAACGGCTTGGGCTGGCAGCACGCCCAGCAGGGCAACTACCGAGAGGCCCTCGACCACTGTTCGCAGGCCCTGGCCCAATCCCACGAGCTGAATGATCGTCTCGGGCAGGCCGCCACCCTGGACAGCCTCGGCTACATCCAGCGGCACCTTGCGCGATACGACCAAGCCATCGCCAGCTACCGCCGCGCCCTTCGTCTCTTCGACCAGCTCGACGACAAGTACTACAAGGCACACTCGCTGGAGGGCCTGGGGGATACGTACAAGGCTCGGGGTGACGTGAAAGCGGCCCACCAGGCGTGGAGCGACGCTCTTGAAATCCTCCGCGAGATCGGCCAATCGAGAGCCGAGGAGCTGAACGCCAAGATCTACCAGCTTGAGTTCACGCCGATTCCTCCACATCAGACTGTCAGCGCGACCGCGCTTTGATTATCCCGAGTAGGTAGTCGGCTGCGCCGGATGCGGTAGGCGTTCGCCGCAAACTCGCACCAGATGGACACCTGGAATGCCGCTCTTGGCGCAAATATCCGTTATTCGGTGTCCGATCCCGTCCGGAACCGGCCCGATCCGGCCGGTCGAACCCCAATCTTTGAACGGCGAGCGGCCGCTGGGCCCGGCCGATGCATCTGGAGGCCCACGGGGGAGAAGATCGTTCATGGAGAAGCCTGGGTCACCAAGGCCACCGGGATCGTTGGTTCATTCGGGCCGCCTGGATCCGGATCGGTGCCCACCCGCCCCAAGGCGTTTCACCTACTGCTGAAACGCCTCCTCAGGCGAAGCGGCCCGAGGGTACGGCTGACGTCGGCGTCGGGCGCCCACACCGATGGGGACGCCAGGAGACGCATGCCGTCCCCATCCGACCCGGCGACAGTTATCCGACCTTCTGCCGGCCCATTCGGCGCAGCCATGGTCTTCGGCCGGTCACTCGACCCGGCATGCACGTCTGCCGATGACCATCTCCAAACCGGCGCACACCTCAGTTTGTAGCTGCAAGTCAGTCCAGGAGGGACTCAACAGATGAAGGTAGGGAGCGTGCTCCGGCGAGCGCACCACCCCGGGTCGCGCGGAGCGACGCGCCGTACGATCGCCACGATCGGCGCGTTGATCGGAGCGCTTGTCGCGATGCTCGCCACGCCGGCCCACGCACAGGGCCCGTCCGTTCCGGTCCCCCATCAGGCGAACGCCCAGGGGGAGGAGTGCGGCGTACCGTCCACACATAACCCCGAGGTCATCAAGATTGTCTATCGGGTCGGCATGGAGCGGAACGTCTCCGACAAAGTGCTTCTTGCTGCCTTCGAGGCCGGCTGGGTCGAGTCTCACATGAACAACCTCTCCTGTGGTGATCGCGACTCAGTTGGCGTCTTTCAGCAACGACCGTCAATGGGTTGGTGCGATGTTGCCGCACAGTGCATGGATGTGACTTACGCCTCCAACCGGTTCTACGCCAAAGCACAGAGCCTGGAACCCGGGTGTGGGGCGTGCTCGGCCGGCCAGCTCGCGCAAAGGGTGCAGGTCTCCGCGTTCCCCGAGCGATACGACCAGGCCGAGGCGAAGGCTCGCGCACTGATCGCGGAGGCAAGGGCGCTAACCGGAGGGCAGGCTGGTCCGGGTGGTCTGGTTGGTCGTAGCGGGATGGTGTACAACGGCGCGTTGCACACCATGATGCGGGGCACCGACAACAACATGCTCCACCACATCTACGACCCCAGCAGCGGCTGGCTACCAGTCCGCAACGTCGGCGGAACCCTCGCCTCCAAACCACAAGTCATCGGCTACAACAACGTCATCAACATCTTCGCCCGCAGCACCGACAACACCCTCATATACCGCAACCTCAGCTCCAACGGCTGGAGCGACACCTGGCGCACCATCCCCGACGCCATCACCGGCACCCCCGCCCTCGCCGTCACCGACAACACCCTCTTCGTCCTCGCCCGCGTCGGCACCACAATCCGCTACCGCTACCTCAACGCCAACGGCTGGAACACCGACGGCGTCTGGCGCACCCTCGGCTCCCCCACCGGCACCGAAATCGTCTCCGACCCCACCACCGCCGTCTTCGACGGCCGCATGTACGTATTCGCCCGAGGCTCCGACAACCAAATCTGGACCCGCATCCTCACCCCCACCAACAACCCCGCCTGGACCGGCTGGTTCGTCCTACCCGGCACCATCGCAGGCGACCCCGTCGCAGGCGTACAGAAAAACACCCTCTTCGTCTTCGCCCGAGGCACCACCAACGACGTCCGCTACCACCACTACACCCGAGGCGCGACCAGCTGGACCACCAACCGCACCATCTACGGCACCACCCAAGGCAACCCCGCCACCATCACCACCACCGACAACACCATCCACGTCTTCACCCGCGACACCACCGGCAACATCGTCCACCGCTACCTCAGCGACAACGGCTGGAACGACGCCACCACCGACCCCACCCGCTGGCGCCAACTCGGACAACCCACCACCCCACTCGACTCCAACCCCATCATCACCAACCACAACTCCACCGTCTTCGTCTCCGCCAGAGGCACAGACACCAAACTCCACACCCGAGCACTCACCACCACCGGCTGGTCCCCCTGGACCACCCTCACCGGAAACCACGCCCCACTCCCCTAACCACACGCGCTGCCGAAGAGAAGGAAGATGATGCGCCGATTGATACGCGATTTCCGCTCGGAAGAATCGCTCGGAACTTTACGTAGAGTCGTGGCAGTCGCTTCGGCGGTGGTTGTCACCGGAATTGTCGTGCCCCCCGCCCCGGCCAGTGCGGCTGCCAATCCGAACCCGGCGAGGATCACCGCGGCTTCCTGGTGGCTGATGGAGGAACTCCTCAAGCTCCAACCGGGATCGCAGAACGGCGGCATCTACGCCAACAAGTCGGGGTACCACAACACCCGTGCGGCCAACGCCTCCACCAACTACTCCGTCCGGGACGCCGAGGACAAGGGTGGCCCCTCGGACAAGGCCGCCGCCTACGACTGGACCTTTCCCGAGGCCCAGAGCCTCGCACTGCTCTCCCTGCCTGTCGATCCGAATGCCGACCAGAGGTTGCCGGACGACGTGACATCGGCGGCCTCGAACTACAGCAACATCGCCCGGTACTCCAACCGTCTGCTGGCGTCCGCTCGTGATGCGAACGACCCACGCCTGGATGGTTGGCGGGAGTTCTTCGGCCAAGCTGACAACGACACCTCGGTCGAGGGATGGGACTTCCGTTACGGTCGCGCCGCCACGTCAGACTCCTCGCATCTGTGGCACATCCACCTGAGCGAGGACCGTGACAAGGTGGAAAGTTTCGAAAACAAGGAGGCGCTGCTCAGCGTCCTCCGCGGCGAAACCGTCGACCAATGGCGCGGTGGACCGGGTGGTCTGGTTGGTCGTAGCGGGATGGTGTACAACGGCGCGTTGCACACCATGATGCGGGGCACCGACAACAACATGCTCCACCACATCTACGACCCCAGCAGCGGCTGGCTACCAGTCCGCAACGTCGGCGGAACCCTCGCCTCCAAACCACAAGTCATCGGCTACAACAACGTCATCAACATCTTCGCCCGCAGCACCGACAACACCCTCATATACCGCAACCTCAGCTCCAACGGCTGGAGCGACACCTGGCGCACCATCCCCGACGCCATCACCGGCACCCCCGCCCTCGCCGTCACCGACAACACCCTCTTCGTCCTCGCCCGCGTCGGCACCACAATCCGCTACCGCTACCTCAACGCCAACGGCTGGAACACCGACGGCGTCTGGCGCACCCTCGGCTCCCCCACCGGCACCGAAATCGTCTCCGACCCCACCACCGCCGTCTTCGACGGCCGCATGTACGTATTCGCCCGAGGCTCCGACAACCAAATCTGGACCCGCATCCTCACCCCCACCAACAACCCCGCCTGGACCGGCTGGTTCGTCCTACCCGGCACCATCGCAGGCGACCCCGTCGCAGGCGTACAGAAAAACACCCTCTTCGTCTTCGCCCGAGGCACCACCAACGACGTCCGCTACCACCACTACACCCGAGGCGCGACCAGCTGGACCACCAACCGCACCATCTACGGCACCACCCAAGGCAACCCCGCCACCATCACCACCACCGACAACACCATCCACGTCTTCACCCGCGACACCACCGGCAACATCGTCCACCGCTACCTCAGCGACAACGGCTGGAACGACGCCACCACCGACCCCACCCGCTGGCGCCAACTCGGACAACCCACCACCCCACTCGACTCCAACCCCATCATCACCAACCACAACTCCACCGTCTTCGTCTCCGCCAGAGGCACAGACACCAAACTCCACACCCGAGCACTCACCACCACCGGCTGGTCCCCCTGGACCACCCTCACCGGAAACCACGCCCCACTGCCCTAACCACACGCCAGCGACAACTTCCGAAGCAGTAGCGCGCCAAAGCCCGGGTGCCTTCGCCAACAACGGACGAGGGCACCCGGGCCCTTTACCTCAGCATGCTGCTGCAGCAGACCAAGTAGGTCCTTCGAGCCGGTCCTGACACGAGAACGTCACCGACCACGTCGGCCACGACAGAACCGGTTGTTCGCACACCGGACGCTCGTCCTGGCTGCCGTGGCGCTGGCAATCCGTTCGACGCCCGCCATGGCGGCTGACCACAGGCGACGGCCTCAGTGGACAGCCAGCCGAGGGTGGACGATCGTCAGGCGGCCAGCCGACGGGCGACCACCGGGATCACGATCGCGGCGGCGACCAGGTGTGCGAGCACGAGCGCGCCCTCGGTGGCGAGATTGGCGCCGACCAGGAACGGCGGTACGAGCGACAACGCGGTCAGCGTCAGTGCGGTACGGAGCCAGACGCGTACCGGTCGAGTTGCCCAACGGCGGATCGCCAGGGCGATCAGGACGCCCACAACGCTGAAGGTGAACGTGAGCTGTGTGAAGCCGAGCAACGGAATCGACTCCCCGCCGTCGGGCAGTTCGAAGTCGACACCGACGGCCATGGCGGTGGCCGCGACGGCCGTCACGGCGACGGCGGCGGCGGCCGCCGCGGCCAGACCCGGCAGGAACAGCCGGCCGCGTTGCCGGACATGGGTGCGCTGCGAAACGGTGGGGCCGGTGGAGGTCATGGGCATCCTTTCCATCTGTCGGGCGATTCCGGTGCGTCTGTCGGCAATTCCGGTAGCGGCTCAGGCTCGGCCGGGCCGGATGTTGTGGTTGAGGTGGAAGACGTTCCGCGGATCCCAGGCGGTCTTCAGGGCGGTCAGCCTGGCGAGCTTGCCGGCCGAATAGGCACGGCGTAACCCGCGTTCTCCCTCGTCTGCGGCGAGCGAGTTGACGTAGACGCCGTCGGCGTACGGGTCGAGCGCGGCTCCGGCAGCGCGCGCCGCCGCCATCCGGACGTCGTCTTCGGATGGCTCGGTCCAGCGGGAACCGGCACCGAACTCGAACGTGGTGTCACGGTGGCTGAACGCGGTGTCGGTATCCGCGACGTCGGCGATCGCGCCGCCGTACGCCTGTAGGCCGACGTCGGGCAGTTGACTGCCGGCGTGTAGCTCAGCCGCGCCCCGCAGCAGGAAGGCCTCGATCGCGGCGGTGGGAAACTGCCGCAGGTAGTGCGCTCTGGAGTACCGGCGGTAGGCGTGGCCGCCGGTGCTGTCGCCGCGTCGCTGGAGTTCGAGGTACGACGGAGTGGTGACCCGCTCGGCGACCGGGCGCCCGAGCGCACGCATCGCCGGCAGCAGCCACTGACCTTCGGCAGGGTCGCCGACCCAGACGAAGCCGACGGTGGCGACCGGGCCACCGGCCGCGCTGTGCACATCGGCGGTGAAGGTCGCCTGCCGAGGCGCGACGGCGTTGAGGTCCCGCCATCCTTCGAGTACCGGCACGGCGTCCTCGGCGCGGAAGTCGAACTCGGCGACCAGGGTCCGCGTTCCGGTGTGGTGCAGTTGGAATTCGAAGTCGGTGACGATGCCGAAGTTGCCGCCCCCGCCGCGCAGACCCCAGTAGAGGTCGGGGTTCTCGGTGCGGCTGGCGGTCACCACCTCCCCGTCGGCGGTGACCATCGTGTAGGAGACGACGTTGTCGCAGGCGAGCCCGTGTTGGCGGGCGAGCCAGCCCATGCCGCCGCCGAGGGTCAGGCCACCGACCCCGGTGTGCGAGACGTTGCCGGCGGTCGTGGCGAGGCCGTACCGCTGCGACGCCTGGTCGAGTGCGCCGAGCAGGGCGCCGCCCTGGACCCGGGCACGCCGCCGGATCGGGTCGACCCGAACGCCGTTCAACGGGGTCAGGTCGATCATCAGGCCGTTATCGGGTACGGCGAGGCCGGCCACGTTGTGCCCGCCGCAACGTACCCCGATCTCCAGGTCGAGTTCGCGGGCCAGGCGCACCGCGGTCACCACGTCGGTGACGCTGGCGGCCTGCACGATCATCCGGGGGCGGCGGTCGATCATGGCGTTCCAGACGGTGCGGGCCGCGTCGTAACCCGGGTCGCCCGGGGTGAGGAGGCGACCCTCGAACCGAGGGCTGGTCGCTGTCGTCATACCGCAGAGCCTGACGGAAATCGGTACAGCCGGTAAGGTCCGATCGCATGGGCCGAATCAGGACCAATTCGAGTACGGCGGAAGACCTGTTCATCGACGTCGACCGGTCCGCGGCCGAACCGCTGCACCGGCAGATCGCCGCCTCGATCCGAGGCGGCATCCGGGCTGGGCGGCTGCGGCTCGGGACGTCCCTGCCACCCACCCGCACCGTCGCGGCGGATCTGGGAGTGTCCCGCGGGGTCGTGGTAGAGGCCTACCAGCAACTCGTCGCCGAGGGCTACCTCACCAGTCGGGTGGGCGGCTACACCCAGGTTGCGGTCGAGCCGGTCCCGACGCCGACGGGTCGGCGCGGCGAGGATCGGCCGGCGGCCAGGATCGACTTCGGGTACGGCCGCACCGACGTGTCATCGTTCCCCCGGGCCGCCTGGCTGCGTTCGGTACGGACGGTCCTCACCACCACGCCGAACGAACGCTTCGCCTACCTCGACGGACGTGGCGTACCCGAACTGCACGCCGCGCTGGTCGACTACCTCAACCGGGTGCGTGGCACGTCGGCCCGCCCGGAGAACGTCGTGATCTGCAGTGGCTACGGCCAGGGCGTCGGGCTGCTGCTCCAGGTGCTCGCGGCGCGTGGCGCCCGCCGGCTGGCCGTCGAGGACCCGTCCGCGGACGACGACGCCCGCCCGGTCGCGGCCGCCGCCGGCCTGGACGTGGTCGGCGTCCCGGTCGGGCCGGACGGCATCCTCGTCGAGGAACTGGAACGCACCGACGCGGACGCCGTCGTGCTGACCCCCTCACACCAGTGGCCCACCGGCGGGGTGCTGTCGGCCACCGCGCGGGCCCGGGTGATCGGCTGGGCACAGCGGCGCGGCGCCGTGGTGATCGAGGACGACTACGACGCGGAGTACCGCTACGACCGCACGCCCGTCGGCGCGATGCAAGGGCTGGCGCCCGACACCGTCGTGTACTGCGGCACCGCGAGCAAGACCCTGGCGCCAGGGCTGCGCCTCGGCTGGCTGGTGGCGCCGGCACACCTGGTCGACGAGATCACCGCTGCCAAGGTACTTGCCGATCGCGGCTCTCCCGTCATCGACCAACTGACCTTCGCCGACTTCCTCAGCCGAGGCGAGTTCGACCGGCACCTGCGGCGCATGCGCCCGGTCTACCGCCGCCGCCGCGACGCGCTGCTGGCCGCGCTGCGCACCCGGCTGCCCGAACTGGAACCGGTCGGTGTCGCGGCCGGCCAGCACGTCGTGACCTGGCTCCCGCCCGACCTCGACGAGGGGGCGGTGGTGGCTGCCGCCGCCCGGCACGGACTGGCCGTGAAGGGCGTCGCCCGATACCGGCTGAGCAGCACCGGACCCGGCGGGCTGATCTTCGGCTACGCGACCCTCACCGAACGCGCCATCACGGAGGGAGTGGAGGCCCTTGCCGACGCGGTCGCAGAGGTTCGCGGCCGAGATGGGCCCAGGATGGCTTCGGTTCCGGACTCGGATACGGCCTCGGTTCCGGCCACGGCTTCGGTTCCGGCCTCGGCCACGAGCGTGGGCGAGCGCAGAGGCGCCGGCCGTGGCGGGTCAGGTGGGTGCTCGAGTCGCAGTCCGGCCGATTAAAGTCGCCCGGTGACCGCGTACGACGTCGCCGCCGGGCTACCGCCGATCGACCTGCTGCGGCAGCGTTGCAAGGCATTGGCCGTACTCGAACGCATCATCGATGCTGGCGATCCCTACCACGTCTACACCTCCACCTGGGGCACGGACGAGGCGGCGCTGATGAGCAACGGCAGTGGCGACGAATGGGCCGCCGTCTTCACCGCTGACGGCGCGTTCATCCGGATCTTCGATCACGAGTCGGCAATGTCGCCGTACCGCGATCCGGACCGCGAGTTGTGGCCGGGGCTGCTTGACGGCATCCCCCAGGTGTTGCGCCCGCAGGTGGCCGAACCCGCGTTCTGTGACGAGGCTGGGCGGTTGATCGCTACAGCGGTGCTGTGGCGGTTGGTCGGTGACGACCGCTGGTACGCCGGCGAGGGCATCACCTTCCCACCAGCCCGTCCGTACGGCGACACCGGGCCGGACGGGTCCGGAATGCTCGAGATCCTGCTCGACGACATCGTCGACCGGTTCGTCGAGTTCGCCGACGACTACTACGAGATCGAGGTGGACCGGGGGGCGGTCGAGCATGTCGTCGCCCACCGGCCGCTCACCGACCTTGTGGTTCAGGCCCTGAATCCTCAGCTCACCGCCGCCGACCTCAGGGACGATCTCGCCGCCATCGGTTACCCGATCGCCCCGTTCTGATCGATGGCCCTGTGCTGTCCAGGGCCGAGTCGCGCCAGACGTCCGGTGCCCGTACGGCAATGGACACGGACCCCGATGGCAAGTAGTTCATCGGTGATTCGCTTGGCGGCGCGTTCGTGTGGGTCATCGGATCGCCTGACCGACCCGGGGTGCGATGAATCGCAGCAGCGGCAGGGCGATGAGCAGTGCGACCGCGACCAGGAGGCCGCTGACCCACACCGGGCCGAGGTCGCCAGCATCGGCTCTGAGGGTCGCCGCGGCGACGACGGGCCCGCCGGCAGCACCGATGTTGAGCGCAGCGGTCGCATACGACCCGCCCATGGTCGGGGCGCCTGCTGCCTCATGGAGCACCCGGGCGATCAGGGTGCTGCCCAACGCGAAGGAAAGCGTGCCCTGCACGAACACGAGGAGCAGGAGCGCCCCTGGCTGGGCAGCCAGGGCCGCCAACGCGACCCAGCCGAGCAACAGCAACGGGCCACCGACTGCGATCACGATGCCGGGACGCCGATCGGAGAGCCGCCCCGCAAGGGTGACGCCGACGAAGGACCCGACACCAAACAGCACCAGCACAACCGAGACCCACAGCTCGCCCAGGCCGGCGGTGTCAGTCACGATCGGCGCCAGGAAGGTGAACGTGGCGAAGGTGGCAGCGTTGACCAGGGCACCGAGCAGCATGACCAGGAGCAGCCTGGGCATCGCGAGCTGGGCGATCTCGCCCCCGAGAGACGAGCCGGCCTGAGTGCCCTGAGGTGTCTTTCCGGCACGGGCCGGGATGCCCTTCAGGACGCCGAAGGCAGCGGGAAGGCAGAGCAGTGCGATCGCCCAGAAGGTTGAACGCCAGCTGAGCAACGACCCGAGCAGCGCGCCGCCGGGAACTCCGGCGATGGTGGCCACCGTCGTACCCGAGAGCAGCACCGCCAGTGCGCGCCCTCTCTGATCAGGTGCGACGAGCGTGGCGGCCGTGCTCAGTGCCACGGCCAGGAAGCCCGCGTTGGCCAGGGCGGCCAGCACACGGGTGACAAGCAGAACCGTGAAACTCGTCGTGAGTGCGCCCACGACGTGGGCCACGGCGAAGACCAGCACGAAGTTCAACAGGCTGGCCCGGGCCGGCCACCGGCGCGCAAGCGCCGCCATCAGCGGTGCGCCGACGATCATCCCCACAGCGAACGCCGAGGTCAGGAGCCCGGCGGCGCCGACCGACACGTCGAGGCTTGTGGCGATGTCCGGCACCAGGCCGGCGAGCATGAACTCCGAGGTGCCCATGGCGAAGATCGCCACGGCAAGCAGGTAGAGCGGGAGAGGCATCAAGAGCTCCGGGGTGAGCGAGAAGGAGAAGGAGACGTCTCGTCACCGCGGCCAGCGCCCCAAGGCGTACGCGCAGATGTTCCGGGCAGCGAAGGCTGCTGGGAGGCGAACTATGAAATCAGCGGTTCAGGGGGCTGACGGCGTGACCGAAAGCCCCCACCTTGGATGCCTCAGGGCTCGACATGACGCAAACACTACTCACACCCGCCGGTGATGAGGCAACCGGATTCCGGGGCGATCATCGTCAACCTCGTGCCCCGACACAGCTGGTCGAACCAGACGACCAGACGTACGCCGTCGTCGCCGAAGCGTTGCCCGAGCGCGCGCATCACCGCGAAGACGTGTTCCCAGCCGGCCTCCGGGCCGAGGACGTCCCGCCGCGTCCATGAGTCGTGTCGCAGTACGCGCGAAAACGGGCTGGCGTGTGGAACGCGGGCTGGGCGAATCTTGGGTGTGATCGTCATCCAGCGGGTTCGGGTGCGGTGGACGGCTGCGGCACGCGGCGCGCCGGCCGCCAATGTCCGTCGCGGCCTCGACCAGGCGGTGGCCCTGCCTCGGCCGCTGCCGGAAACCGACGTGGTCGTCCATGACGTCCTGGCTGACGAGGCGGTCAACTACGAACGCAATGCCCAGGTACTGGTCGGCGGTGTTGAGTTGGCCCGCGACGTCGGTCTCTGGCTGGAGTGTGACGAGGCGACGGTGACCGTCGACCGGCTACCCGGTGCGGCGGCCTATCCGCGCCCGTATGCGTCGACTCGCCTGTTCGCGCTGACTCCAGGGCAGGTCGGCCGCTTCCGGGCCAACTTCCGGTTCACCGGCTGTGCCTGCGCCCCGAGCTGGTACTACGAGGACTGGCTGGTGCACGTCAGCTACGGCCGGGTGCCCCACGACCACTTCGTACGCGGCCAGCCGGACCGCGACGCCGACCACCGCGTACACCTCTACGGCGGGACCGGGCGCCACTCACGCCCCACCCCTGAGCTGGACATCCACGGTGGGTGTCAAGCACCAGAACTTGCCGATCCGGGAAGCCGCAGCTTACGAATCATCCGCAGGATCCCATGATGAATCAGCACGCCGACGCCGGTGTTGGCTATGGCGAGCCCACTTGCGCCGAGCAGCTCGGGATTGAAACTCATCACGTCGGTAACCACGAGCAAGGCTGGCCATCCCAGAGCAGCGGCGGTGAGCGACGACCGCCACCAGCGGCCGAGCACAAGGCCGAACAGGATCAGGGTAGGAATCACGGCAAGCCCTCTCCGTCGCATCCATCGTATGCTCATCGGCGGTTCCGGGTGGCTGCGGTGCACCGTTCGCCATCACGTTACGTGACGCGCAGAATCGCGGCTCCGCATGGGTGATCTTCGATCACCTTCGCTCCGGCGGCTACCACCATGACGCCTGCTGTTACGAAATGTTCGAGGCACGACCGGAAGCGTGGTCGGCACGTGACGGCACCTCAGGCAGACCAGACAGACCGTTGCGCGGTGTCGCCACTGCGGAGGCGGTCCAATTCGGTGAGGTACATCGCCTGCATGCGCTCGAAGTGCCGGACCAGCAGCATGACCTCCTCGACGCTGTAGCCCTCGATGAGCTGTTCCGCGTGCTCGGCGAACCGCTCGTACGGTCGCTCCAACTCGGCGGTCCGCTCCGGCCGCAGGGTGACGATCACCCGCCGCCGGTCCGCCGGATCGCGTTCGGCCGTGACGTAGCCGGCCTGCTGGAGCCGGCGGAGCATGCTGGTCACCGCTCCGGTGGTGAGGTTGGTCCGCTCGGCGACCTGCCCCGCCGTGGCGGATCCGACGTCCGCCAGATAGTCCAGGCACTCCAGGTCGCTGACGGTGAGGCCCAGCCGCTCCGCGATGGCGTACCGGAAGACCATGGACAGCCGCGACATCTCCCGCCCGGCGCGCATGAGGTCGGCGATCGCGGACACCCGGGCCGACTCGTGGGACATGCCCGCAATCATGCCTCCGGTACGGTGACCCGGTGCAACCGAGGTAACACGCGGGTCAGCACCCAGTGCGGTGCGGCCGCTTCCCCGGTGAGGCGGCGCATCAGCCCGGCGGCGGTGTCGACGGCACGGAAGGCGTAGGGCACCATCTCGTCCTGGTAGCCGGCGATCGCCTCCTCCACCGACGTACCGTTCGACAGGGCCTCGACCAGCCTGCGGCCCAGCAGGGCCGCGTCGCGGAGCGCGGTGTTGCCACCGTGCGCGCCGAACGGCGGCATGACGTGCACGGCGTCGCCCATCATCGTCGCCCGGGGCACCGCCCACCGGCGCGGGCGCCGGCCGGCGGCGAAGAGGTTGAGTACGGTGGCGTCCAGCTCGGCCGTGTCGACCAGCCGCCGGATGAGTGGGTGGAAGTCGCCACTCATCCGGACGGCCAGTTCCCGCAGCGCCAGCAGGTTGCCACGGACGCCGGTGGGCACCTCCTCCTGCCGGAGCAGCAGTCCCCACATGACGTAGTCGTCGCCGGTGGGCGCATAGCTGCCCGGGGCCAGGCGCGCGAACGCCTCCTGCGGGCTTTCACCGAAGCGCATGGAGGTGAAGAAGAAGGCGCGGCCGGGCCGGTCGGCGATGGACAGAACCCCACTGGTACGCAGCGCTTCCGGGATGATGCTTTCGCCGTTGCGCCGCAGGGGTGAGCGGCCGTAGATGCCCGCCATCGGGGTGTTCGCCGGTTCCGCATCCGGCATGAGCTGCGCGCGCAACGCTGAGCCGACGCCGTCCGCGCCGACGACGACTGTTGCCGCGGCGGCCCCGCCGTCGGAGAACCGCAGCCGCAGCCCGGCCGGGCCGCCACTGTCCACCGCGACAGCCAACTTGCCGTAGTGGATGCGCCGCTCCAGCCCGGACTGCAGGATCGACCGCAGGGTCAGCCGGTCGACCTGGCGGGTCGCGTGCGGCTCGTCCTTGAAGTTGATGGTGAATGCGTCCCGCAGCCGGCTGTCGGTGAAGCGCAGGTGCCCGCCGGGCCGGTCACCGGTGGTCATCGCGAGGCGGTACAGCGGGCGGGGCAGGCTCTGGCGCAGCGCCTTCAGCCCGTACCGGTCGAGGATGATCCGGTAGCCCTGCCGCCGGACGAACGGCCCCGGGTCCCGCTCGTAGACGTGCACGTCGATGCCGGCACGCATCAGGTACTGGGCGAGGCAGAGGCCGGAGAGACCGGCCCCGGCGATGGCCACGGAGAAGTCTGTCGATTTGCCCATGCGGTTATCTTAATGACTAAGATGATTTGGGCAAGGCCGCGACTGCAACCAAAGTCTGACAGGTCGACCGAAATTCCCCGAGACCCGCCGAGATCCCTCGCCGACAGCCACCCTGCTTCGAGACAGACCGGCCAACAGGTCACGTACTCGTCGAAGGCGCGACGTCACACGCCTCAAGACGCAACCCGGGCGCGTACCGGTCGGCGAGTAGATCGGCGTAGAGGTCTGCCTCCGCCGGGTGCAGGTGGGGCAGTTCGGCCCGGACTGGACTCGGCTCCCGACCCCAGTGGCCGCGACGGGCCAGCAGTGTCGCCCGGTCCGGATCGCCGGGTAGTGCGCGCCCGGCGCGAGCAGGGACAGGCAGCCGGCATCCAGCTTCGCCGCAGTGTTGCCCCGAAGTTGTCAGATCCGAATATCGGGTTCCAGCTCATGGACGAACTCGCACAGTTGTCGATTGCCGTCCAGGAGTTCGGTGCCCGGACGTCGATGACGCTGGTGCCTGCGATACCCGAGCACGACACGGGCTCAGGGGCGGCAGGCTGGCAACGCGGCCAGGATGACCTCCACCAGTCGTGTCGTGGTGTCGGGGTCGAGGGGTTCCGCGGGTTGCCATGGGGTTCGGGGGCGCAGGTAGGCCAGCCCTACCAGGCAGTCGGTGGCCAATTCGACGTCGAGTTCGGCGGGAAGCTCGCCCCGCTGGACGGCGCGGTGCAGCAGCTGGGCGGCCGCAGCTCGGCGGGGCTGCTCGGCGATGGTGTGCATCGTCTCCGCCAGAGAGGGGTTGCGGGTGGCCTCGGCGGTCAGGTCGGTTAGGACGCGCATGACTCGCATGTCGGCTCGTAGGGCGGAGGTGTGGCGTACGAAGCCGGCGACGTCCTCGCGAAGCGTCCCGGTGTCCGGGAGCGGAACGGCCTGGTTGGCGAGGCCGGTGAGAGCGTCGAGCACCAGAGGTTCCTTGGACGCCCAGCGGCGATAGAGGGCGGCCTTGCCAACGCCGGCGCGACGAGCAAGGGCGTCCATGGACATCCGGGCGTAGCCGGTGTCGGCGAGTTCAGCCAGGGCCGCCTGCAGGATCGCTTCGGTGACCTTCTCGCGGAGCACGGCCGCGCCGGATGGGCGGCGCGGAGGGTGGATGGCGGCGTCGGGCATGCACGCATCCCTATCTGAGACGGAACAGTTGCGTTCCATCGTAGTCGGGTCTACCGTGGCGCGGACGGAACGGAACCATTCCGTCGTCACGAGGTCACATAGGTGGTGGTCCGGATGGCCGCGTCAACTGACGTCCTGGTGGTCGGGGCAGGCCCGGCGGGCCTCGCACTGGCCTGCGGACTGCGACTACAAGGAGTGGGGGTCCGGGTCGTGGACCAGGCACCAGGGCCGGCCACCACCTCGCGCGCCAACCTTCTGCACGCCCGCGGTGCCGAGGTACTCGACCGACTCGGCGCGCTGGGCGACCTGCCCGCCCGGTCCGCCCCAGGGCTCGTCCTCACCACCTACATCAGTGGTCGGCCCGCTATGACGATCCGTTTCGGCGACCCTGGTCTTGGCACCGCCCGCCCCGCGCTGGTGTTGCCGCAGGCCGATATCGAGGCCGAACTACGAAGCCGCCTCGCCGAGCTGGGCGGCACGGTGGAATGGGGTACCGCGCTGGTCGACGTCGCCCAGGACGACGGTGGGGTGACCGCCGTGCTCGGCGGCGGAGAGCAGATCCGCGCCGGGTGGCTGGCCGGCTGCGACGGCGCGCACAGCACGGTTCGCAAGCTCGCCGGCATCGGGTTTCCCGGTACACCGCTCACCGATCAGTGGTTACTGTGCGACGCGCACGCTGACTTCGACCTGAGTCGCGCCGGCGGGCATGACTGGGCCCACCAGGACGGGCCCCTGTTCGCGATGCCGATGCCTGCGGTCGACGGCGTTGACAACGTGTGGCGGCTGATGGCGTACCTGCCGGGCTCCACAGACGCCAAGCCCCGGCAGTCAGAAATTATGGAGTGGTTCCGCCAGCTACTGCCCGAGCGTGCAGGGCTCGCTGGTGGGCAGTTGCAGGATCCGATCTGGACCTCGGTCTACCGCGTCCATCGACGCCTCGCCACGAGCTACCGCAGCGGCCGAATCCTGTTGGCTGGGGACGCTTCCCATATCCACAGTCCGGCTGGCGGGCAGGGCATGGTCACCGGGATCGGCGATGCGGAGAACCTCGGGTGGAAGCTCGCGTTGGTGATCCATCGCCACGCCGTCCAGGCGTTGCTGGACACCTACGAGGCAGAGCGTCGCCCCCTCGCCGCCGAGGTGCTGCGCAACACCAGCGCCGTCGCCCGGCTACAGGTCGGCGATGGCCGGCTGGTGCGTCTGCTCACCAGATGGGTCCTGATGCCCTTCTCTGGCCGGCCGGCGGTGCAGCGCCGGGGCACCCTCGTCGCCTCACAGCTCGCGGTGAGCTATCGCCGCGGCCCGCTGGCCGGGCGCGGTGCCCGGTTCGGGGCACGTCCACGACCTGGCGATCGGGTGGCTGACCGTGCCTGCCGACGCGGCGACGGTACGGTCACCCGGCTGCACGCCGAACTTGGCGGGCGCTGGGCGCTTCTGGCCACCGGTGACCACGCGAAGGCGTGGCACGCGAAGGTCAGCGCACAGCTCGGCGAGCGCGTCGTGCCCCTCACACCGGCCGACTGGCACGTCGGACAGCACCGTGAGATCTGGCTGATCCGCCCTGACGCCCACCTCGCGTGGCGCGGCCGTCCAACGTCGGACGGCCTCCAGCGCTGGCTGCGGGGCGCGCTGGAGCATGGTCACGTGTGAACATCCATCTCAACGGATCGAGCACCTGATCGCGGCCGGACACCCACGGCTTTCTGCGGCGGTACGGGCTATCGACCGTGACTATCGCGAAGCGACCGCGTTCGGCGGGCATCGGGTGGTGGTCGGGGCGGGTAACTCCGCGGTGCAGATCGCCACGGAGTGGCCGGGGTCGCCCGGGTCAGCCTCGCCACCCGTGTTCCCGCGCGGTTCGCGCCGCACCCGCGTCATCCTAGATCAACACCAGGGACCCGGGCGGCGCCGCCGTACTACACGATTCTGCGCCCGACGCGACTATCGACTAGTGCCGATTTGTTGTGATCGTGGGATCCGCTTCGCCTCGGCGAACACTGCTGAAACGCCCGAAGAAGACTGATGCCGATCACCCGCAAAGCCGCAAGGGTGGAGCCGAGGGGACTCGAACCCCTGACCCCCACACTGCCAGTGAACCAGCCAGCCTGTTCGTGTCTGCCAGACCGTGTCGGTTCGTGCCGAACGTACAGGTCAATGACTCCCTGGGAGTTCGAACCATGTCGGCCTCAACCGGGCCTTTCCGAGCCGTCCGTGAAACGGTTGTGAGAAATCGCGGCAGCGGAGCGGGGTGGACGTCAGCCCACTCCGCAATCCGGCCCTCGCAGCGGAGGCATCCTGATCCCGCTGTGGCTCACTCTCAGCTTTGGCGGCCACCTGTCCCCCGATGCCGGGCCCGTGGCACGACGTCACCCATCAGATGCGTCCGCTCGACGGAGTGCCCGCTCGACCGTGCCGAACCGGATACGTTCCTGCTCCAGACGTAGCGCAGGGGCGTACCGGTCGGCAAGCAGGTCGGCGTAGAGGTCGGTCTCCGCCGGGTGCAGATGGGGCAGCTCGGCTCGGACCGGACTCGGCTCCCGACCCCAGTGGTCACGATGGGCGAGCAGTGTGGCCCGGTCCATCAGGATCGACCGGGCGTGCGGAAAGACCTGACGTAGCCGGTGCAGGATGGCGAAGCCGTGCGTGTCGAGGTCGCCCCAGTAGACCAGCTCACGGGAGTTCAGCCAGTTCAGCGGTGCCAGCCCGGACAGCGCGTACCCGCCGCCGAGGACCGCGACGGCATCGTCCACCGGCGGCAGCGCCAGATAGGTGATCTCGTTCTCCACCACGATGACCCGGGACGCCTCGACCGGACTGGCCGCCAACTCCTCCACCCGCACGGTCATCTCCCGGTATGGCCCCGGCGCCGGCGGTTTCCGGCCCAGCGCCCGCAGCCGGACGTACACCGGTTTGGTTCGGAAGCCGTACCGCTGCGCGAACCGGCCCGGCGGTTGGGAGTGGTCGATCCGACCCGGCTCGAGCTGACGGTCGAGCAGCCCGGCGAGCACTCCACGGTGTTGCTCGATGAACTTGGTATCGACGCCCGGCACGTCGACATGCCGCAGGTAGGTCTCCGGCCGCCCGTTGCGGTCGATCCAGAGCACGGTGTCGACCAGCCTGCCCCACCGATCCGCGTGCCCGAGCACCTGCATCGGATGGGCCACCATCCAGTCCAGTAATGCCGGTGCGCTCGCCTGGGTGGCCTCCAGCAGTCGTTCGTACGTCACCACGTGCGCATCGACCTGCAACAGTGCCCAGAGTTGCTGGGGAGTGTCGATCACTGCCCGGGCGGGCACACGGTTGGCGCCGATCAGTCGGCCGCCGACGGTACGCTGCTCAAGCCGTACGAGATCCGTGTCTACCTTCCGCCATCGGCCGATCCACTCCTGAGCCGCGCCGAAATTATCGGCCAGTTCGGCTGCGGTCGGGGCGCGCAGCGGTACGACGACCGGCTGCCACGGCGTACCTCGTCCCAGCGCGGTGAGGAACTCCCCCGTCTCCCACCGACGACGCAGCCTGTCGACCAGATCGTCGGGCCCGGTCCAGCGCGGTTTCCGTGAGGCAGCGCCCATGTCAGGCCTCGGACGCGGACGATGCGCCCAATTCGTGTGCCTGCCGCCGCTCGTGGTACTCCTGGATGGTCAGACTCTGCAGACGCGAGTAGTTGCCGTTCGGGTTGTCCACGAACCCGACCGATGCCACGTACGGCTCGATGACGTGGATCTTCTGCAGTGGGGTCACGATCAGCAGTTGCAGACCGATCCGCTGGAACAGGGCGAGCGCGAACCGGGTCGATGTCTCGGAGCCGCGCCCGAACGCCTCGTCGATCACCACGAACCGAAACGTGTTCGCGCCGCTGGCCGCCGAGTCGAGCTTGAACTGGTACGCCAGCGACGCGGCCAGGATGGTGTACGCCAGTTTCTCCTTCTGCCCGCCGGACTTGCCGCCCGAGTCGGTGTACGTCTCGTGCTCGGCGTCGTCCTCCCGCCACCGCTCCGAGGCGGAGAAGACGAACCAGTTGCGCACGTCGGTCACCCGCCGCGCCCAGATCCGGTCGACGTCGGTGAACCCCTCCCGGCCCTGGAAACGCTCGATGATCCGCTTGACCTGGAGGAACTTCTGTTCCGAGTACTGGTCCGAATCGTCGCCGCCGAGCGAGTTGTCGGTGCACGCCCGCAGGTCGCCGATGAAGTCGCGGATCTCCACGTTCGGCGTCGGGTTGCCGTCCAGCCGGATGTACCGGCCCGGGTTGTAGTCTATGCCGACCAGCGACTGGTTGATCGTCGTTATCCGCTCCCGGATCAGCTCCGCCTGCTTGTTCAGTTGCGAGTGGAAGCTCGCGATGTCCCGGATCGTATTCGTGTTCAGGTAGTTCTTGAACTCCGCCTCGAACCGGGGCAGGTCGTCGCGGATCAGTCGGTCCCGCATCGCCCGGTACTCCCCGGCGGACCCGATGGCGTTGTCCAACTCGGCGGCCTCCAACGGGTACCGGCGCCGGAAGTCCACCATCCGGCCGACGGCACGATTGCTGGCCGCGGTCTGCCGGCGAGCGGCCTCGTCCCGCTCCGACCGGAGTTGGTTCTCGATTTCGTCGCGGAGCCGGTCGTAGCCGGCCGGCTCTACGGGCACCGTGTCACCGGCCCGCTTGCCAAGCGTCTCGAAACACTCCAGCGCCGCGCCGTACCCTGGCTCCTCAAGCAGCCGTCGCGCGTCCCGCAGCCCCTGCTCGGCCCGGTCGAGCTGGCCCCGTACCTGGCCGATCCGGCTCTGCCTGGTGTCCCGCTCGTCTCCGAGTTCGGTGAGTTCCCTGGTGACCCGGTCCAAATCGGCGGTGAGCCGGGCGAGTTCCCCAGAGGCGGCCTCCAGGTCCCGCTTCTCCGAGCGCAGCCGTTCGATGCGCTGCACCGCCGAGCCCCAGTCCAACTCGGTGAAGTCTGTGAACTCGACGAGTTTGCCAAGCGTGCTGTGGCGTTCGGTAAGCCGGTTCAGCCGCTCGACGAGCGCGTCGCGGTCAGCGGTGGCCTGAGAACGCCGTTTGGCCAGCCGCTGTCCTTTTGCCAGCAGCGCGTCGATCTTCTGCTCGACGCTCCAACCGAGCACATAGCGGCTGCGGTCGTCGATGCGGGACCGGTCGTCCTTCTCGTGCCGGCCACCGGCATCCTTGACCTGGCCCGTCCGGGTCAGTGCCCGGTCGGCCCGGCGGAACTCGGCGATCGAGTCGACGCACTCGTAACCGGCACGCCGACGAAGTTCCCGCTCCAGCCAGGGGCGCAACGGCGAATCCGGACGCAGCTCAAGCTTGGCGAAGAGGGTCCGTCGCTCGTCGTAGCCGGGCTCGGGCTGGCGGGGCAGCGTCGCAGGCACCCGGTAGTAGACCAGCCGGCCATCGAGGTGCCGCCGGTCCACCCAGTCCGCGACCGCCGGGTAGTGCGCGTCCGGCACGAGCAGGGACAGGCCGAACCCACGCAGTACGCGTTCGGCCGCGCCCTCCCAGTCGGACTCCTCGGGACGTACCTGGATCAGCTCACCGGCGAACGGTAGTGCGGCCTCGGGCAGGTTCAGCTCGGCACAGATCCGCGCCCGGAGTTCGAGACTGCGACGGGAGATGTTGCTCCGCCGTTCCCGCAGGCTGTGCAGGTCGGCGTTGACCTCCTGTTCCTGGCTTGCGATCTCCTTCACCGCGACCGCGGCCTCGGTCAGTTCGTTCTGCCGGTCGGCGCGGTCCTGGTCGCATCGGGCCAGCTCGTCGGCGATCTCCCCTCGTCGGTCGGTGAACTGTGGCAACGCCTCGACCGGCGCCAGCCCCGCCTCGGCGAGCAGGCCGGCGTACCGTTCGAAGCGCCGCCGCCGCTCGTCCCGCGCCGCCTCCGTCTCGCTGATCTGTCGCTCCAACTCGGCGACCCGGTCACCACCGTGCCCGGCGCGCTCCAACGTCAGCCGGTCCCGTCGCTCGGTCAGCTCGGCGATCCGCCCCCTCACGGCCGCCAACGCGGCCTGCTCGGCCGCCAGCGTCGCGCCGTGGGCGGTGACCTCGGCCTGGAACAACTCCGCCTTGCCCCGGGCACAGAAGTACGGCAACGCCGAACGCTGGGCGTCCAGGGACGCGATCTGGGTCGCGTGCCCGTCGTACGCGTCGCACGCCTCCAGCAGGGGTTTCAGCTCGGCGAGTTGTTCGCGTGCCTTCACCACCGCCTCGTGCGCGCGGGTCAGGTCGTCGAAGTGGGCGACCAGCCGACGAATCCAGTCCGCGGCGTCGAACGGCTCCAGCATGTGGTTGCGGACGAAGTCGTTGAGGTCGCCGACCGCCTTCATCGACACCGTCTGGTGGAACAGGTCCATCGCCTGGTCGGAGGCGATGCCGAGGCGCCGCCGGAAGTCCTTGCCGTACTCCGGGAAGTGGTCGTAGATCTTGGCGCCGGACTGCCTCAGCCGCTTTCTCAGTTGGGCGATCTCGCTGCCGAAGTCGACGAAGTCGGTGGCGACGGCGAGTTCCGCGCCGGCGGTCACGAAGAACCGTTCCGGCTGTCCGGAGTTGCCGTCCCGGATCCAGAAGACCTGCGCCAGCGTGACAGTGGCGCCGGTCGCCGCGTTGCCGAAGACGCCGAGCAGCACCGAGTAGCTGTTGGCGCTACGCAACCCGACCGGCCGGGACGTCCCGGTCGCCTCGTTCCGCTCCGACTTGTAGTAGCCCAGCACGTACGAGCGCAGCGACCGTTCCCGGGTCTCGGCACCGGCGGCCCGGTTGTAGGAAATCTTGTGTGCCGGGAGCAACAGCGTGGTGATGGCGTCGACGACTGTCGACTTACCGGACCCGATGTCGCCGGTGAGCAGCGCGGTGGCGCCGTCCAACCGGAAGGTCCAGACCCGGCTGTCGAAGGTGCCCCAGTTGCGAAGCTCCAGCCGCAGCAGCCGGAATCCGGGCACTGCCGCGACGGCGTCGGCCGGGCTCCGGTCGGTCACCGCGCCCCCGCAGTGGTCCCTGACAGCTCGGCAGCGTACTCGGCGAGCCGGGCGTCGAAGTCGGCCAACCACTGCCCGTCAACGAAGGCCTTGATGATCCGCCGCACCTCGTAGCTCGCTTCCCCGTCGTCGAGCCGACGGAGGAACCCCAGCTCGACGACCTTGTTCAGGTGGGTGTCGATCTGGTCGATCAGCCGGGCTTCACCGACCGTGGTCGGCATGAACGTGGTGAGCAGATCGATCATCTGCTGGCGGGTGAGCACCAGCCGGGTGTCACTGTTGTTCGCGTCGAACTCGGCGAGTTTCTTGCGCAGTAGCGCCAGCAGCAGGCTGACGTGGAACGACAGTGACCGACGTGGGATCAGCCGGGGCACGGCGGGGCCATCCTCGTCGGCATCGTCCGGTCGGGAGCGCAGGAAGGCGTACCCCTCAGCCTCGTCGATCACCACGGTCAGTCCCAGTACTGCGACGTAGTCGCGCACCTGCGTCTGCAACTGCGTCAGGTGAAGCCACGGCACCGGGTGGGCGTCACGATAGACGACGCCCTTCATTAGGTGCGTGACGGCGACCGAGAGATTGGGCTCGGCGGGCCGGGAGGTTCGGGACACCTCACTCACCTCCGGGGAGGGACGATCTGCGCACAAAAGCCACCGCGGGCAGGATCGCCTCCCGCTGCCGGCCATCGATGTCGTGCCAGCGTACGTGCTCCTGCCGCCGCTCATCGAAGACCAACTCGAACGTGGGATCCTTGTCGAGCGACAGGTAGGTGACGAGTTCCGCCAATCCCTGCTCCAGGGGGTGTACGGCCAGCAGCTCGGGCAACGAGACCTGCGTGCCGCCACTGAGCGCTGCCCGTACGGCCTCCCGCAGCCGCGCCGGGTCGACGTGTACCTGCTCGAACAGGGCCGAGACGTCAACCTCCGGCGGGTCGGTGTCGACATCCGGATCGCTGTCAAGCAGCTGCTTCGCCCTGATCTGGTACAGCGGCCGTTCCATCGGAAGGACGATGTGCGGAGCCACGCCGTCGATCTCGTGCCCCAGGTCACCCGTCGGCTGGTCCCGCAGGGCAAGGGCATGAATCTCCACGCTGCGCAGGATGTCCATGACCCGTCGGTTCTCCAGCCAGACCTGGTCGTCGAGGAACCGTCGTAGCTGTTCGGAGAGCAACCGGACGGTGGCCTGGGTGCGCTCCGCCGCGTCCAGCCAGTCGTAGTGGACGCTCCGCATCCGCGGGTCCGGCTCGCCGATCGCCTCCAGCGACTGCACGCGGGCGAGCAGATCGCTGAATTCCTGCTGACGCCGGGGTGAAAGGAGAAAGTCGTAGAAGGCGTGGAAACTGCGACCCTGGTCGGACTCCGCGATGTCGTTACGATTCCCCACGACCTCGTCCAGCAGCTCGCCCTTCGACCCGTCCCAGGTGGCGATCCGCTCCCGCAGCTCCCGATCGAGGGTACGAAAGTTCGCCTCGACCTCCCGGAAGTCGCCCAGCAGCCCACGGGCGGTCGCCACGAACTGCTGGTACCGGTCGCGTTGCGCCGCCGGATCGAGCAGGTCGACCTCGCCGGCAGAGACCCGGGCGATCTCGGCGTCCAGCTCCGCACGTCGTTGCCGCAACTCCGCCAGCCGGACCTCCGGATCGGTCTCGGCGCCGAACGCCATCTGCCGCAGCAGCTCCAACGCAATGTTCAGCCGAGACTCAGTACCCACGAAGGAACGGGCGCGCAGCGACTGCACCCAGGCGAGCGCGCGCTCCACCGCAGGCGTGGCGTCGAAGTGCACCTGGTCCGAGCCGGGCGGATAGTACTTGCGCAGCCAGCCGACGTCGGGCTGTGCCCACTCGTCCAGGTACGCCTTTGCGGTACGCGGATACGTGCCCTCCCCGAAGCGTTCGTTGAGCGCGAAGAGCTCGTCCTCCAGCCGCGCCGTCAACTCGGGCGCGGATATCGAGCGGACGTTCTCGTCAACGAAGACTCGCCCCAGGAACGACAGCACCAGCGCGGCGTGGTCCGCCCGGAGCAGGCGCCAGGCTGGACTGTTTCGACGCAGCCAGTCAAGGCTGTCGAAGTCCATCCCGCTGCCCCTGTCCGCTCCGCACCTGGCGCCCGCCCAGATACTACGTGTCTGCCGCGTCGCCCAGTACTGCTGCGGCATCCACGCCCGCTGCGGCGTGGCGTTTCAGATCGCTAGGTGGTCAGGTCGTCAGTTCTCTCATCAGCATGCTCGCCATTCAGCAGCTCATCTCGCAGCGCCGCCAACGACCGCAGGCCCGCCGCTGTGTCGGCCAGCCAGTAGATCCAGCCGTTGGTACTGCCGCCGTGCGCGGCGTCGCTGGCCCCTGACGGCGAGTCGTACCCGGTCCCGTCGAACTCGATTCGCCCATCGGCCTGAACGACCGCCTCGGCGCCATCCGCTGGATTGATCAGGACCGCGCCAGCGGCAAGCAGGCCGGCGTCCAGCAGGTCGGCCACCCGCACGGCATAGTTGACCCGGGTGGCGCTCGGCGGGGCATCGGGGGTGCCGGCCTGCGGATACTCCGGGGCGTAGTGCTGGTCGGCGAGCCGCTCGAAGGCAGTCCGGGTCACCTCGGCCATGAGCCGGCGGCGCTTCGCGAGGAACGCTTCGTACGACAGCTCGGTCCAGTCCTCCGGCAGCGCGTGCCAGCGCATCTGCTTGGCCAGCTCAGCCGTCGGGATGCCCTTCTTGGCCACCTGACCAGGCCAGTACACGGCCGGCGGCTGGTCGGATATCTCAATGTTGTCGTACCACTCCACCAGCGCCATGTTGGCGATCTGGTTGATCTGCTTGGTGCCGGTGATCTTCTGCTTCCGCAGGTAGGCACGTGGGAAGAGGTGGTGGCGCTCGATCCCTTTCTTCGCCGTGACTGCCGGGTCGAGCCGGGCCCGCACGCTGACCGTGGCAAGCAGGGCACGGGCGTCCAGGATGTTCAGCGCCGCGATGTACGCCAGCAGCGCCGGGGATTTCGACGCCGAGCTAGACAACTCGTTCGGCAGGGTGATCTCCCAGAAGTCCGTGGTCAGGGTCCGGTCGACGATGGCCGACAAGACACCGACGAAGCCATCGGCGTCACCGGACTGCACCTCGGCGAGCTGGGCCAGGTCCCGTTCCACCTGTGTCTCGAACGAGCCGGAGTAGCGCGAGGTGGTGTGCGCCATGAAGAACCAGCGGGCGATCACCTCGCGGAGGCGGCCGATCGGGACGTTGTAGTCCACCCGACCGATGAGCCACATCGCGTACGCGAAGATGATCGCGTTATCGCTGGAGATCATCTTCTTGCCGCGGAAGCCAGCCCGCTCCAGACAGAGCAGGAACTCGTGCCAGTGCGTCAGGTTCAGCACATGCTGCTGCGCCTGCGCCAGCCGTTCGAACTGCTCCTGCCGCCGTTCCGGCGATGGCTTGCCGGTCTCCAGGTCGCGGCCACGCAGCAGGGAGTAGATGTTCTTTAGCACCGCCCGGCGGAACGCCACAGCCACGGACGCCCTCAGCATCTGGGGAGGCTGAGGCTGGATGTACCAGTTGAACGGCGACGGCCCACTCAACTCTGGCACCCGGCAGGCACGGCAGAATTCCTCCAGGTCCCGCCGGCCCTTCTCCCAGAAGACCGACATCAGGGTGAGGATGAAATCCGCCTGGATCAATGTGACGCCTTCGCTGTTGATCCGCACGAAGATCTCCGCCACCTGCTCCTCGTCCGCACTCGCGGACAGCTCCACGACCTTGAACGGATAATGATGCAGCTCGTAGAGCCGGTCGATCGCCTCGCGCAGCCGCTCCTCCTCAGCGTCGTCGATGTCGCGTCGAGCGCTGAGCGCCTTCAGGTAGGACTTGGTTGTCGCCCACTTGCCGCCCGGCTGCCAGAGTGCGCTGATGTCCGGGATGTACTCCGAGTCCTTCTCGATGGCGGCGTCAGTGACCGCGAACGTGGCATCGGTTGGGCGGAAGGCGATCCTGATGCGGGTCTCGGAGTAGTCGTCACGAAGCACCCTGCTGCCGGTCATCACGGCGAACAACGAGGTCAGGCGCTGCTGTCCATCGACGATCAACAGGTTCGGGACCGCCTTTGCCGTATCGACGCCGATCTGCCGTGCTCCCGCATCAGCTCCGGTCTCCCACAACAGCAGGTACCCGACCGGGAATCCTTTGTACATCGAGTCGAAAAGCGCCCGAACCTTCGCCGCCTGCCAGACGAACGGACGCTGAATGTCCGGCAGGGCTACCTTGCCCAACCCGATCGACTGCACCAGCAGCGAGACCGTGTAGGTGGCGTCCTTGTACAGCGTCTCGGCCATCAGCGGCTTCACCTGTCCCTGTCACACCGGTCGTTGTCTGCTAACGGCCCTGCCCTCGGGCTCCCGGTCCGTCACTCTATGCCACAGGTTCAGCACTGGCCCCTCCGCAGTACGGCTCTTCCCGATGCCCGTTCGTCCTGTCCATACCAGACAACCCGTCTGCTCGATGCTCGTGCCTCAGGGCTTCGGATGGTGGAGCAAACGAGCTGGGATTGCGACGTACGAGAGGTAAAGCAAGTCGCGGGCCGCGGGGCACGTTACGACATGCAGGCAGGGCTCCCGATGCAGGTTGTGCTCATGGCGACCGGGGCCTCGCGCACGTCGCCCAGATCCTCGTGCGCGTGGCGCAGCGCCTCTCGGTGCCTTGAACGCCACAGGCGGCTACCGCATCACCTCGGCGTCAACATTGAGTTCGCTGGCGACGCCACCACCCTCGATAACGACCCGCACCAGCCCCGGATCGCTGCCTATTACCATGGGTCTACCTTTCGACTCCCCGCGCAATGCCTCGCCATACCGTCAATGGAAGTTCAATTGGAGGTCGCGAATGGATATATCACCCGAGGCTCGATCGACAATCCGGACTCGTCCTGCCGGTCACGCATCCTGCTCGGCGCTCGGTCGAGGCATGGAATTCGCCGGCGCCACGCTGCTGGCCGCGTCGACCGCCGTCGCGATCAGCGCCGTCGTGCTGCTCGGCATCCGGTGGGTGTCCACGGACGACCTACGATCCGCCACCAGCCTGTTCCTCTGGGCCGGCCGGGGAATCTGCGTCGCCGCGCCACTGATGTTCGTCGGCAGGTACCTCCGTCACCAGGCCGCGCTGCTCAGAGACTTCACGTTGGTGTTGGACGACGCCGGGGCGCGCTGGTCCGGCGTTGTCACCGGGTCCGTGGCCTGGACGGAACTGGACCACGTCGTCGTCACGGCCCGACCGCGCAGGTCACGTCGGCTGATCTTCACGAGGCGGATGTCCGGACGGGCCGGTCCGACCGATGCGACCGTTCAAGCCTCTCCCGTGACACATCTCGTCCAACGCCTGGTCAACCCGTCCCGCTGGATCCTCGACGTACCCCTCGACCGCTTCGATCAGCCACCGGAGGCGCTGGTGCGGGCCATACGTTCAGCGTCCGGCGGCCGATTTCCCGATCTCTACCCGATCGAGCAGTTTCCCTGGACCGAGGAGACCCCATGAGATGGCAGGCCGCAGGGTCGGTACGGCACACGCCCTGCTCGTCCTCGACACCGAAGAAGCGATCATCCGAAATCTGATACTCGCCAACCGCACGCCCCTGACGGGCGACAGGGCATCAGCGTCGCCTCGCATCCGTGGTGTGCGCTCGTTCAATAAGGACTCGCGCATCTTCGGCCCGCCCTCCCAGACGCGCCGCCTCTCGAATCTGCTCCGGAGACATCAGCGCTGCGATGCGAACGACCTCATCCACTCCGCGTGTATCCCCTCTGTCCAACATGCGAAGAAACCAGCGAACCGCCTGTACCCGATCGACGGGCCCGCCAATACCGTTGCAATATGATTTCGCCAGGGCGTACATGGCTGGCACCGAACCGGCCTCGGCGCCCCGGAGATTCCACTCTCGAGCCTGTTCGTACAGGCCATCGGCGGCAAGGTACTCGGCGAACACCGCCGCACCCGCCCCAAGCCCCAACGTACCTGCCAGCTGAAATGACGCCCTGGCCCGAGCCTCATCCGCCGCTACAAGCTCTCCCTTGCGGAACAGCATGCCAAGGTTGTAGGCAGCGAACGCATCTCCATCCTGCGCAGCGGACGTCAAGAGTGCCACTGCCCGGTCGACCTCAAGCCTCTCGCCACTGCGGAGAAGCATGAACCCAAGACCTCTGCGCCCCGCGACATGTCCCTGCTTCGCCGCCATCTCAAAGTATCGGCGCGCCTCCGCCGGGCGCTTGAACTGCTCGGCGAACAAGCCTCCAGCCAACGCCTGCGCGTCGACGTCACCCCCGTCAGCCAGTCTCAGCAGTTCTGGGAGGCGTCGCTGCATCTCGGCACGAGCAGCGAGGTCACCGGCTGTCATCCGCCGGTGGATCCCCTCAAACTCGGCGACCCGTGAATCCTCTGACCTGGCAGCCATCGACACTGTCTCCACCCTTTTGTCGGCCTACCTGCGGGCACGTACAAACCGGTCAACCTTCGCCCGCTCGAGCAACTGCTGAACGAACTCAACCCTCCGCCGCCGACGGCTGCGGAAGCGGGGCAGCGTTCTTCTTGTCTGCCATGACGTGATCCTTCCTGGACATGATCAATTCCTGCCCAGCGGACCACAGCGGTCGACAACGGAAATGTACGCAGTCCCTGGGCGAAGCTCCGACGGTGGCCTGGTCGCCATCGGGATAGAGGTCGCCCCGTTTGCGATCCTCGCCCGCCGAGAGCACTCGGGCACAGCCCGCGTCATCCTAGATCAACACCAGGGACCCGGGCGGCACCGCCGTACTACACGATTCTGCGCCCGACGCGGCTTCTTCGGGCGTTTCAGCAGTGTTCGCCGAGGCGAAGCGGACCCCACGATCACAAGAAATCGACTAACCCAGGGACGCAGTTGGGAAACGGATCGTCTTTGCGATGCTCGCACCAGCGAAGCCGTCCGCTGCGCCAGAGAGGCCGCAGACCTGAGCCACCGAACAATCGGAAGTGGGCCCCCTGGCCAGGTTCGGCCGAGCTGTCACTGTTTCCTTGGACGTCTTCAACCCGTTGCCAGGCACGAGGGGCGGGCCACGGGGCGTGGCGGCTGCCATCTGGGTGGTTCGCGGTGGCTGCGCGACCCTGCCGGCGCAGTGATCGATGGTGATGATGGTGTGCTGTACTGCCAGGCATGAGGCAGCGGGCAGGTTGGTCATCGGTGTGGTGGTGCTGCTCATCGGGGTAGGCGGTCTGGCCGGCTGGCGGTGGTGGCGTAGCCTGCCGCCGTACGGGCCGGAGGTGCTGGCGGCGACCCTGTGAATCTAGTCGACCAGGCCACCGCGGACGCCGCATCCACCCCTGCTAGGCGGTAACGAGACCCCTGACGGAACGGGCCTTGGACTCGCATCGGTTGGCCCGTGCTGTGGATCAGGGCTGGGACGCCATGGTGAGCTTTGCGAGGTCGGGAGCATAGACGGTCATCCAGTGCGGATGCAGCCGGTAGTAGACGACGTCGTTGTCCCAGTCGAAGAGGTCGTCGCCGTAGAAGTCCTTCAAGTACGCAAGCACGTCCGGCCAGTCCCTGGCCCGGTCGCCGTTCTGGGGGTTGAGGATCTCCACCTTGCCGTGCGTGAAGACGCCGAGGTCCTCACCGCGCATGTGCGCGGCACTGACGGCGGGCCGCGCCGCGAGGTGGCGCGCCTTGGCGGCGTCGCGCGCCGTGCCGAAGTACCACTTGCCTCGCAGGAAGTGCCCGTCCACACCGCTGATCCGCGGCTCACCCTTCGCCGTCACGCTGGACAGAGCGAGGGTGCACATGCCGGTGAGGACCTGGGTGAGCTGCTCCGCGTTCAGTGTGCGCGCGGTGTTGATGATCGAGCGGAGATGGGAGGTGGAGCGAGCGAGGGAGGCGTCAAGAAGGGTTTGGAGCTTCTCGAGATCTTCTGGGGTTTCGCGCATGGCGTCCTCGTCTTTCCGCATCTGCATGTGCCGCCCGGTCCGCGCCAATCACCGGCGCCGACCGATGAAGCTATGCTCCACCTAAAACCTGACACCTTGCGTCATATTTCTCCAACTGGGTTGCGGACGCCAGCGGGCCGCACGACAGCCGGCGCGAGAGGCCGGCGGCGCGACGTGAACGGGCTCCCGACTGGCGACGCGCATGCTCTGCGGCAGATCCGGATGGGTGCCAGCGAACTCGGTTGCCGCTTTGTCGATGCCTGTGACACGGTGCAGATCCCCCACCCCCGCCCCGAGGCCCAGATGACGATCTACTTCTACGGTGCCGACGAGATTCCGTACGGCTGCTTCTCCAACTTCTCCGGCCACGGCTTCGACCTCGACGGCCACTGGTGGACGACCTCCGAGCACTATTTCCAGGCCCAGAAGTTCCCCGGTACCCGCCACGCCGAACTCATCCGGCGGACGGCGACCCCGCTGCGGGCCGCCGAGCTGGGCCGCGACCGGTCCCGGCCACTGCGCCGCGACTGGGAACGTGTCAAAGACGACGTGATGCGCCGGGCCGTGACGGCCAAGTTCACCGCCCACGCCGACATCCGCGTCATCCTGTTGGACACCGGCGACGAGGAGATCATCGAGGACACCAGCACCGACCACTACTGGGGACGCGGCCGGAGCGGCACCGGCAAGAACATGCTCGGACGGATCCTGATGCGCACCCGCACCCAACTACGCCTCGACCTCACCCAGAACGCCAACACCCAAGGCCGCCGACAGCGGCGACAGCACTGAGCGCAATCATCGCGAACGCGCTGTCCGCGGCATGAGCGGGCGTCTACCGCTGGAGGTACAAGAAGGCGCCACGATGACCCACTACACGAAGCGGCGCCTCCGGCCACACCACCCGACGTTGGTGCATCATGGTTCTCATGTTCGTGGACCAGCGGCGGTTTCCCTTCCTGGCCGACCTTCGGGCGCGGTGGGGGGCCATCCGGGATGAATGCCTTGCTCTCCCGCAGGAGACCTACCAGCCGTGGGTACAACGCGAGATGTACGGACAGGGCTGGAGTGTCTACGGACTTGTCGCTTTCGGAGAACGGATTGAGGACGCGCTCGAAGCATGCCCGGCCACCGCCTCCGCGTTAAGGAACGTCCCTCACCTGACGACCGCCGGATTCTCTCGGATGGCTCCTGGCACCCACATCAAGCCACATCAGGGATGGGTCACCACCGTCTACCGCGCACATCTCGGACTCGTCGTGCCGGACGACTGCGCGCTGCGAGTGGGCGACGAGACCCGACAGTGGCGCGAAGGCGAAACCTTCGTCTTCGACGACACCGTCACGCATGAGGCGTGGAACTACAGCACCAGCGACCGCGTCGTGCTTCTGTTCGACTTCGCCCGTCCCGGCTGCGAGGACATGGCGCAGGACGAACTGCCGGCCTCGGTGGCAGGCTTCGTACGGCGCGGCGGATGAGCCAGACCACACCAGAGCACTTCCACGGCCCCGTCTCATCCTGCCGTCCTGAAATCCCGCCGACCGTCGGGCGTGCGTACTCCAGCAGGAGATCCGTTTCAAGGCTTGGTGATGGCTTGTCGGGGGCGTAGTGGCTGATCTTGGCTACGGTGCGTCGTTACCCTGGACAAGGACGGCAGCATCTCCGGCGGCTTCCCCGTCAGCGGCGAGGGCGTCACCACCAACCCGCCGGCCTAACCACCGAACCCACCGGAGTCCCATGGAAGTCATCGATTTCTACCGGCTCAGCCGCCGGATCACCGACCAGCTCGCCCCGAAGATCAGCCCGAAGTACCGGCCGATCGTCTTGGAGTCCGGAGGCGCCGGGGCCTGGGACCTGGCGATCCCGACGCTCGTCGGCGCCCTGTCGGAGGAGGACGTTGTGATCACCACGGCGGAGAAGGACGCGCTGCGGGAGCTCATGGAGTTCCGCCGGGAACCTCTGACGTACCTGGAGCAGATCCGGACCTCGGACTGACGGCCGAAGCGTAGATCGGGCCCCTCGAACCCTGCATCGTGTCGACCAGCGGGCGTCCCAGACCTGGCCCGATCTCGGCGAGCATGTCGATGGCGACATTCACCGAACGGTAAATCTTGACACAGAGGGGAAGACGGACCAGGCGATGACGTCGCCGGCGCGGCGGGGGCTCGATGGTCAGGGCGTGGAACAGCCATCGGAGTTCGTAGACGGTGATCGGGATCAGGCCGTCCTGGGTGGTGGTCCAAGACCCTGCCTCCCGGCTCGCCCCTCCCGTCTGAGACGGACGTCGTCAAGCGGTGGGGCGTTGCCCGCGTCACCGCACGACGCGTGTTAGCCGCGCTGGAAGCAGAAAACCTGATCGAGACCGTCCACGGGCGAGGGCGGTTCGTGCGTGGTGCGGGAGGCACCTCAGACGAGCGCACGGGGGCGAAGTTCGAGGCGGTTGCCGCTGCTGTTCGACAGTCGATCGAAAGCGGCGCGTTTCCGCCCGGAGCCCCGCTACCGCCTCATGGTGCTACTCGCAGCCTTCGCGCAACTCCGATTCGGGGAACTGGTCGCGCTGCAACACCGAAACATCGACCTCGACACCATGGAGCTTCGAGTACGCCGAGCGACAGCCGAGATGGAAGATGGTACGCAGATCGATGACGACCCGAAGTCGGAAGCGGGCAAGCGACCGATCAGCCTGCCGAACGGACTACGGGCCGACATCGAATCGCACTTCAAGACCTACGCCCAGCCCGGGGCACACGGCCGGCTATTCCTCGTGTCGCAGGGTGGGATCCCGCGACGGAGGAACGTCAATCGGGTCTGGCACAAGGCGCTCAAGGACGCCGGCATTCCAGCGGACACAGGCCTGCACCTACACGACCTCCGGCACACGGGCAGCACGTGGTCAGCGCAGAGCGGAGCGACGCTGAAGGAATTGATGGCCCGGATCGGCCACTCAAGCACCCGGGCCGCGATGATCTATCAGCACGCGACTCGTGACTGCGATCACACCATCGCGGCGGCGCTGGACGCCCTGATCAAGGAGGCAAGAAGCACAGTCGTCGCCTGATCTGGCACAGATCTGGCACGTAGCGGAATTCGACGCCTTAAAACAGTGATAGCCCTGGTTCCTGGGATCGCTCCCGACCAGGGCTATCGCCATGTCTTACGCAAGGGTGGAGCCGAGGGGACTCGAACCCCTGACCCCCACACTGCCAGTGTGGTGCGCTACCAGCTGCGCCACGGCCCCTTGCTCTACTGCCTGCCCGGTCTCCCGGGCACCCGCGCAATAGTACACACCCTCGCGGCCCCGGTCATCCGAGGGGGCACCGTGCCGCCCGGCGGTCAGTTGAGCAGTACGTCCGGCGGGAAGTGCGCGACCGCCGCCATGATCCCGCCCTGCCGGCGCAGCACCATCGGCCACAGGTCGTCGGGGCGCTCCATGAACGCGTCGCCGGGCAGGGCGTCCAGGACGAACCAGGAGCCCCGGGCCACCTCCTCCTCGACCTGCCCCGGGGACCAGCCCGAGTAGCCGGCGAAGACGCGGATTCCGGTGACCGCGTCCCGGAGCCGGTCGGGGTCGACCGAGAGGTCCACCGTGCCGACCGCTCCGGTGACCTGGTGGATGCCCTTCACCCGCTGGTTCGGGGTACGCATCCGGGCCAGGCAGATCGCCGACTCCGGCTGTACCGGACCGCCCTCGAAGAGCACCGCCGGATCCCGGGCCAGCCCGCCCCAGGCACCGAGTACCTCGGAGACCGGCACCTCGGTCGCCCGGTTGAGCACCACGCCGAGTGCGCCGCCCGCCTCGTGCGCGACCAACAGCACCACGGTCCGGTCGAAATTCGGGTCCTTCAGTGCAGGGGTCGCGACCAGCAACTGCCCGGTCATCGACTCCATTGACCGTCCCCCGATCGCCTGCCCCTCGCCGTACACGCCAGCCACCGCTACTCGGCCGGCCCGAGGACCAGGAACCACTCCCCGGGCCGCCGCGCCTCGTCGTCGCTTTCGACCCGGCCCTTCACCGGCCTCGCCGGGTCCACAGGATCGATGGTGATCCTGCGCGCAGTAAACGCCATGCCACGCACCATAGCTTGCGGCACTGGCCCTGGTTAAGGTCTGTAGGGCTAGTCCACAGAGCGCTTTGGCGACAATCGGCAGCCCGGACAAGCGTTGAGCAGGAGAGGCGGGGGCATGGGTCCGCAGGCGGAACTCGCGGTGATCGGCGGATCCGGGCTCTACGCCCTGCTGGAGAACGCCACCGAGCACCGGGTCGAGACACCGTACGGGCCGCCGTCCGATCCGATAACTGTGGCGCAGGTGGCAGGCCGGGCGGTCGCCTTCCTACCCCGACACGGGCGCGATCACCGGTTCCCGCCGCACCTGATCCCGTACCGGGCGAACCTGTGGGCGTTGCGGTCGCTCGGCGTACGCCAGATTCTCGCCCCCTGTGCCGTCGGCGGGCTGCGCCCGGAACTCGGCCCGGGAACGTTCGTGGTGCCGGATCAGCTCGTCGACCGGACGAGTGGCCGGGCACAGACCTACTACGACAGCGGCGCGGTGCACGTCTCGTTCGCCGATCCGTACTGCCCTCGGGGCCGCCGCACGGCGCTGGATGCCACAGCCGCGCACGGGATCGAGGCACACGACGGCGGCACGATGGTGGTGGTGGAGGGGCCGAGGTTCTCCACCCGCGCCGAGTCCCGCTGGTACTCCGCGATGGGTGGCGCGGTCATCAACATGACCGGACATCCCGAGGCGGTCCTCGCCCGCGAACTCGCGCTCTGCTACACCGCCGTGGCGCTGGTCACCGATCTCGACGCCGGAGTGGAGGGTGGATCCGCGGTGACCCAGGAGGAGGTGTTCCGGGTCTTCGGCGAGAACACCGCACGGCTGCGCGAGGTGTTGCTCGACGCGGTCGGCCGGCTCTCCACCGACCGCGACTGCCCGTGCCCGCACAGCCTCGACGGCATCAGGTTGCCGGTCGAGCTGCCCTGAGGACAGAGCTGCCAGGGTACGGAACCAACCGGTCAGGTCTCGCCACCGATGTCCGTCTGGTAGGCCTCGTAGACCAGGTCGGCGCCGCGCTGCCGGTGCCGCGAGAGTTCCCGGAGCAGATCGGTGGCCCAGTTTCGCAGTTCGGTGACGCCGATCTCCGGCAGGTCGACCCGGCGTTGCAGGGCGGCCATCGTGTCGACCACCGCCGCGTGTTCCCGGATCAGCACGTGTACGCCCCGAGCCAGTCGCGGCGCGTGGTCCAGCAGCTCGGCGTAGAGACCGTCCGGTCCCTCGGTGCTCACGATGTGCTCGGCGAAGGCGCAGCGCAGCCCGCCGAGGCTGCTCCGGACCCGGGGCCGCCAGCCGGGGTCCCGGGCCGGGGCGGCGAGCGCCTGCTCCAGGACATGGATCTCGCCCAGCAGTGCCGCCCGGCGACGGCGGACCATCCGCAGCGCGGCCGACGCGCTCGGGCTCCCCGCGACAGACGACACGCTCGGGGTCCCCTCGACGGATGACGCGGTCGGGCTCCCCGCCACGGCTGACGCGGGCGGAACGGAGATCGATAGTTGTTGGTGCTGGTTCGGGTCGGTCGGCATGACCACCTCCCGCGGAGCGCGGCACCTGTTGTATCCCCGATGGTGCGGCTCAGCGCGTACGGATGTCGACCCTTGCGACCCGGCTCATCTGTCCCGTATGTCTCACTGACCCCAGCCACCCCACCAGCCCCGGCCACCATCACCAGTAACGGCTGCGCCCCGGTCCTGTCGTGGACCGGGGCGCAGCCGTTGTCGTGGAGGTGCCGGGAATCGAACCCGGGTCCTTCGTCGCCTTGCCAGGGCTTCTCCGAGCGCAGCTCGCTGTGCCTCTACTCGGCCCCTCCGATCACGCGAGCGAGTCGGTGTGACGGGCCCAGTCGCTGATTAATCTCGCCGCACGGACCCCGCGACCGGGTCCGGTTGGCCAGCCTCCTAGCTGATGCCGGCTAACTGGGTCGAAGGCACTCCCAGGCCGACAGACTCACTACTCGCCTCAGGCGGCGAGAGCGAAGTCAGCGCGATTGTACTTGGCGCTTATTGGTTTCCGACGAACGATTCTCGAGACGACGTCGGCTTCCTCGGCTCGCTTCCCCTGCCGCAACGTACGAAGTCGAAACCAGTCACCCCCTGTGTCCTACCGGCCCGGGTGGACCGGTGGAGTTTTTTCCGCACCGCCTCTCGGCGGCCACCCCAAGCCTAACGCCTCGCCCCGCAGACTTCATTCCAGATACCGGCCCGCCACACGGGCTGACCGGACAACCCGACCGTAACATCCGTCACAGCCGTCCCAGCGCCGCCAAGGCAGGCGCCTGACGAGCCGGGTCAGTCAGCCCATGCCCTTGCCACGCCGGCCGGCAACCTTGGCGATCTCCCGGTCGGCGTCCCGCTTGGCCAGATCCTGCCGCTTGTCGTACGACTTCTTGCCCTTGGCCAGGCCGATCTCGACCTTGGCCCAGCCGTCCGAGAAGTAGACCGAGAGCGGCACCAGGGTCAGGCCACTCTCCTTCAACTTCCCGATCAGCCGGCTGATCTCCTGACGGTTCAGCAGCAGTTTGCGGGTACGCCGGGGTTCGTGGTTGGTCCACGTCCCCTGGGCGTACTCCGGGATGTGCATGCCGTGCAGGTAGATCTCGCCGTCCCGCTCCTGCGCGAAGGCGTCGACCAGGGACGCCCGGCCGGCACGCAGCGACTTGACCTCGGTACCGGTCAGCGCCATGCCCGCCTCGTAGGTGTCGAGGATGGCGTAGTCGTGCCGCGCCTTGCGGTTGGAGGCGACGACCTTCCGCCCCTTCTCCCGTGGCATCGGCGCACACCCCTTCCTCGTCGTTCCCGTGCGTTGTCCTCGGCGTACCCGTGGACAACCGCGCAATGCTACCTCGCGACACAGGGCCCCTGGCTCGCGCTTTTCGCGCTGCGCCAGAGGCCCTGCGGTCGATCGACGGCCGCCGCGGCGGCGGAGAGCTAGACCCTCAGGTAGAACCGGAGCGTCACCCAGGCGGTGATGGCGCTGACCAGACCACCGACCCCGGCCATGAACGGGAACATCAGCAGCACCGTGCTCCACTCGATCGGCGTGAGCAGGTCGGTCAGGTCCCGCAGCGAGCCGTCGAGCAGGAAGATCTTGCCGAGCACGAGCGCGCCGAACCCGATGATCGCGCCAAGCATGCCGGCGACCACGGCCTCCAGCACGAACGGCGCCTGGATGAACCAGTTGGAGGCGCCGACCAGCTTCATCACCGCGACCTCACGACGCTTGCTGTACGCGGCCACCTGGATCGTGTTCGCGACCAGCAGCAGCGCGGCGATCGCCATCACCGAGGCGGAGACCAGTGCCATGTTCTGGATCGCGCCGAGGATGTTGAAGATCTGTTCGAGCAGCCGGCGCTGGTCGATGATGTCGTCGATCCCCTCGCGGTCCTTGTAGTTGTCGAGGATCTGCTCGTACTGCTCGGGGTTGACCAGGTTGACCCGGAACGACTCGGGAAGCTTCTCCGCCTGCACCGCCTCGACCAGGTCCGGCGAGTCCGCGAAGAGCTTCCTGAACCGCTCGTAGGCCTCCTGCTTGGACTCGTACTTGACCTCGCGGACGAGCGGGTCGCCCTCCAGGGCTGTCTGCAACTCGGTCCGCTGCGCCTCGGTCACCCCGGCATCGAGGAAGATCGACACCTCGATGTCCTTGTAGTACGCGTCTTTCATGGCGTCGACCTGGAGGTACATCAGGCCACTGGCGCCGAGCATGGTGAGTGAGACCGCCATCGTGATGATCATCGCGATGGTCATGGTCACGTTGCGCCACAGCCCGACCAACACCTCGGACAGGACGTATTTCAAGCGCATCGGGGGTTCCTTCCGGATCTCCGCAGGGGGTCGTTCATCGTCGATTCAGGGCCGGCGCCGGGCGGGACGGGGGTTGGCCGCGCCGTGCGTCGGGGGCACGGTCAGCCGTAGACGCCCCGGGCCTGGTCACGCACGATGCGACCACTCTCGATCTCGATGACGCGACGGCGCATCTGGTTGACGATGTTGGAGTCGTGGGTGACCATCACGACCGTGGTACCGGTGCGGTTGATCCGGTCCAGCAGGCGCATGATCTCGATCGAGGTGTCCGGGTCGAGGTTTCCGGTGGGCTCGTCGGCCAGCAGGATCAGCGGCCGGTTGACGAAGGCCCGTGCCACCGCGACACGCTGCTGCTCACCGCCGGAGAGTTCGTGCGGGTACCGGTGCTCCTTGCCACCGAGCCCGACCAGCTCCAGCACCTCGGGCACGACCCGGCGGGCGACCGCCTTGGTCTTGCCGATGACCTCCAGGGCGAACGCGACGTTCTCGTACGCGGTGCGGTTGGGCAGCAGCCGGAAGTCCTGGAAGACGCAACCGATCGAGCGCCGGAAGTTCGGAATCTTCCACGAGCGCATCGAGGTGACGTCCTTGTTGTTGACCATCACCCGACCCTTGTTCGGGGTCACCTCGTGCAGCAGCAGCTTGATGATTGTCGACTTGCCGGAACCGGAGGGACCGATGAAGAAGACGAACTCACCCTTCTCGATCGAGACCGACACGCTGTCGAGCGACGGCCGGGACGCCTTCGGGTACGTCTTCGTCACTTGCTCAAGCTGAATCACGGGTGGTGAGTCTACGCGTCGTAACGAAAAGGCCAAGTCCGCAGCCCGGCCTGTCCGAGCGACATTTGTCGTGAAACTGCACTGCGTTCGGCGTCCCTCACGCCCCGCACATGGAAACGATCACCGATCTCGACGCAACGCAGCGAGATGGACGCGAGTCGTGTTCACGCGGCGTCACCGGCGAGCTGGCGCTGCTTGCGCCACCGGATGCCAGCCTCGATAAATCCGTCCAAATCACCATCGAACACCGATGCCGGGTTGCCCGTCTCCTGCTCGGTACGCAGATCCTTCACCATCTGATACGGGTGCAGGACGTACGAGCGCATCTGGTCGCCCCACGACCCGGCGGCGTCGGTCTTCAGGCCCTCCAGTTTGGCCTGCTCCTCCTGACGCTTGCGCTCCAGCAGCCGGGCCTGGAGCACGCGCAGCGCGGACGCCTTGTTCTGGAGTTGGGACTTCTCGTTCTGGCAGGTGACCACGATCCCGGTGGGAATGTGCGTGATCCGCACCGCCGAGTCGGTGGTGTTCACGCTCTGCCCACCGGGACCCGACGAACGGTAGACGTCGAACCGTAGTTCGTTTTCCGGAATGTCGATATGGTCGGTCTGTTCGGTGACCGGCAGCACCTCGACCCCGGCGAAACTGGTCTGCCGTCGCCCCTGGTTGTCGAAGGGGCTGATCCGGACCAGCCGGTGCGTGCCGGCCTCGACACTGAGCGTCCCGTACGCGTACGGCACCTTGACCGCGAAGGTGGCCGACTTCAGGCCAGCCTCCTCGGCGTACGAGGTCTCGTAGACCTCGGTCGGGTAACCGTGCCGCTCGGCCCAGCGCAGGTACATCCGGAGCAGCATCTCCGCGAAGTCTGCCGCGTCCACCCCGCCCGCGCCGGCCCGGATCGCGACCAGCGCCTCCCGGGAGTCGTACTCCCCGGACAGCAGGGTACGAACCTCCATCTCCTGGATGGCCTTGGTCAGCCCGCCGATCTCCGTCTCGACCTCGCCGAGCACGCCCGCGTCGGCCTCCGCCTCGGCAAGCTCCAGCAGCACCCGGGCGTCGTCGAGCCGGGCGCGCAGGCTCTCCAGCTTGGCGATCTCTCCGTTGACGTACGAAAGCCTGGAGGTCACCTCCTGCGCGCGGGCCTGGTCGTCCCACAGGTCCGGCGCGGAGGCCGCCTCCTCCAGCTCCGCCTTGGCCTGACGCAGGCGATCAACATCGAGGACGGCCTCGATGTTGCGGAGCGTGGCGTCAAGATCCTTGAGTTGGTCGGCGTAATCGGCAGCGGTCACGACAGTCAAGAGTACTGGTCGCTCGCAGGACCGGGTCGCCGCCGGCAACGACGCGCTCCGGCGCGTCCGTCGCCCGGACCGGTCAGCCGGGCCGGGGACGGATCAGACGGGCGCGCTCTTCAGCCAGGACAGGGCCGCCTTGTGGTACGCCACGGCGAACTCCAGGGCAGCGGCACCGTACGAGTCGCCCGCCTTCTTGGCGTCCCGGGCCTGTTCCCGGGCTGCCGCGAGCGCCTCGGTGTGGTACTCGTTGGCGTTGGTCACCAGGTTGCGCAACTGGGTGGCCGAGTGCTGTGGGCCGAAGGCGACCCGGAGCGCGGTCGGGTTACGTACCGTGTCCCGCCCCGGCGTCTCGGTCAGCCAGCGGGAGAAGGTACGTTTGCCGGCCGCGGTGATCGCGTACGGCTGACTGGACCGGGGGCCGGGCTTGCCGAGCCGGACCAGTCCCTGCTCGGCCAGGGCCGGCAACTCCCGGTAGACCTGGCTCCGGGTCATCGACCAGTACGGCGCGAGGCGCCGCTCGGCGGCGGCCATCAACTGGCCGCCTGTCATCGGTCCTTCATGGAGCAGCCCGAGCAGGGCTGCCGCCGTGGGATTGATTGCAACATCCGCCATGCCCTCCACGCTGCCACTTTGTGGGCGCGGCGTCCAGGATTTGGCACAACCCGCTGGTTCCCGTCTCCACTGTGCACTGTTCTGGGACGACAGTCGGATGAGGACGATCGATGGATCGGGGTCACCCGGGCACGGCGGAGCCGCCCACCCGGCGGGCGTCCGCCGCCGTGGCGGGCCGCTTCCTGCGGTCGCGGCGGCCCGGCACCTGCGGTTACGGCGCACATGGTGCCAGACCACCGACCGCCCCAACGGCCCCGTACGGTCACGCCCGGCCCGATCCGTTCGGATCAAGCGTTCACTCCGGGTGACTTCCGTCCGGGCCAGCGCCGTCGCCGCCATCTCGACGGTGGACGGCACTCTGATCAGGGCAAGTGTCAATTTGGGAGGTTAGTAAACTTTCATCGCTTATGTAGGCTTTTGCCGGAAGGCCACCGTCGTCTGTGCCTCCGTCGTCCCGGCCAACGCCGACGGGGCCGGCCGTTGCGGGGTACCCGGGCAGGTCGGCTCCGGCCCGGAGCGCTCCGGCCGGAGGGTGGACTCGGCCGGCGGTGGCAGGCCGCCGAACGGTGGCCCGGGGCCCTCCGGCGCCGATCCGGCGAGACTCGGTACGACCGGCACGGCTCCCCGGTGCCGATCCGGCACCCTCCCCACCTCACTCAGTACGCTCGCCAGCACCGTCGCGGCGACGAGCGCACCGGCACCGGCCAGCGCGGCCGCCGCCGCGGGAGGCCGGCAGCGGCGGTCGCCGAACCGCCGCTCCCCGGGCGGCGTGCCGCCGGGCGTGCCGGCCGGCCCGGTCGGCAGCCGGCCCGGCGGGCGGCACACTGCGCTCCCGGCCACCGGACCGGCGGCCCGGGGCCACCAGGTGACCTGGTCGGCGGCGGGCCTGGGCAGCGCGGTCAGGCCGTCCAGGGCCGGCTCCATGCCCCGCAGCCGGGCGGCGGCCCGTACCGCGTCGGGGCGGTCGGCCGGATCCTCCGCCAGGCAGTCCTCGATGAACCGCCAGACCACCGGAGGCAGTCCGGGCGGCGGCACCGGACGGCAGGTGCGGTGCCGGTCGAGTACCTCGGCCGGCGATCCGCCCCGGTACGGGCTGCCCCCGTTCACCAGTTCGAAGAGCAGGATGCCGAGTGCGTAGACGTCGCTGGCCGGGGTGGGCCTGCCGCCGCCGACCACCTCCGGAGCCACGTACTCCGGGGTGGCCTGGGTGTCCGGCCAGGCCGGTCCGGCACCCACCCGGCGGGCCGCGCCGAAGTCGACCAGCCGGACCGGGCCGCCGTCTGCCGGCACGACCAGGTTACCCGGCTTCACGTCGCCGTGCACGATCCTCCGGGTGTGCAGGTACGCCAGCGCGCCGGCGAGTTGTGCCGACACCTCGGCCGCGACCGCAGGCGGGACCGGCCCGTCCCGGTGCAGTCTCCGCCGCAGGTCCTCCCCCTCGACCAGTTCCATCACCAGCACCCGCTCCGCGCCCTGCCCCAGTACGTCGCGCGGACGTACCAGGCAGGGGTGGTCGAGGCCGGCGACGAGTTCCGTCTCGGCGACGAACGCGGCCACCAGGTCCGGCCGGCCGGCGGCTCGCGGCCGCAGCGTCTTGACCGCCACCGGTCCGCCGGCGTGCAGGTCCACGGCCCGCCAGACAATCCCGGTCGCGCCCGAGGCGACCTCTCGGGTGATTCGGTAGCGGCCGCCGAGCACGCGATCGATCACGTGTCCTCCCCTGACCCGGGTCGCCGTCCGCCCCACCGCCACTGGTTGACGGACGGTCACCTTCCGCTGTCTGGAAGTGACGCTAGGTCGATCGGGTCGGGCGGCGAGCCGGGCGTGGCCGGGCTGGCACGAACCGGGGAGCCCGGGCGGGGAGTCAGCCCATGTGCGGGTACCGGTGGTCGGTCGGCGGGGCGAAGGTCTCCTTCACGGTGCGCGGCGACATCCACCGGGCCAGGTTGTGCCAGGAGCCGGCCTTGTCGTTGGTACCGCTGGCCCGGGCACCGCCGAACGGCTGCTGCCCGACCACCGCACCGGTCGGCTTGTCGTTGATGTAGAAGTTGCCGGCCGCGTACCGCAGGGTCCCGGTGGCCCAGTCGACCACCCGACGGTCGGTGGCGAAGATCGAGCCGGTCAAGGCGTACGGGGCGACCGACTCGGCCTGCCGCACGGTCTCCTCGAACCGGGCGTCCTCGTAGACGTGCACGCCGAGGATCGGCCCGAAGTACTCGGTGGTGAACGACTTGTGCCCGGGATCGTCGCACTCGAAGAGGGTCGGCCGGACGAACCAGCCGACCGAGTCGTCGGCGGTGCCGCCGGCCACGACCCGGCAGGCGGGGTCACTTCCGATCATGTCGAGTGCGGCGGTGTGCCTGGCGAACGCCTTGGCGTCGATCACCGCACCGCCGAAGTTGGTGAAGTCGGTGACGTCGCCGTACGCCAGCCCGTCGGCGGTGCCGGCCAGCCGGTCGCGCAGGCCGGCCTCCCAGAGCGAGCGGGGCACGTACGCCCGGGACGCGGCCGAGCACTTCTGCCCCTGGTACTCGTACGCCCCGCGGATCAGCGCGGTGTGCAGCGCGTCCACGTCGGCGCTCGGGTGCGCGACCACGAAGTCCTTGCCGCCGGTCTCGCCGACGAGTCGGGGGTACCCCCGGTAGTTCGCGATGTTCTCCCCGACGCCCTGCCACAGCTTCTGGAAGACCTTCGTCGACCCGGTGAAGTGGATGCCGGCCAGGTCGGGGTCGGCGAGGGTGACCTCGGAGACCGCGATGCCGTCCCCGGTGACCATGTTGATCACGCCGGGCGGCAGGCCGGCCGCCTCGAAGAGTCGCATCGTGTAGTGCGCGGCGAGCTGCTGGGTCGGTGCCGGCTTCCAGACCACCGTGTTGCCGACCAGCGCGGGCGCGGCCGGCAGGTTGCCGGCGATCGCCGTGAAGTTGAACGGCGTGACGGCGTAGACGAAGCCCTCCAGCGGCCGGTGGTCGAAGCGGTTCCACACCCCGCTCGACGACAGCGGCTGCTCGGCGAGGAGCTTGCGGGCGAAGGCGACGTTGAAGCGCAGGAAGTCGATCAGCTCACAGGCGGAGTCGATCTCGGCCTGGATCGCCGTCTTGGACTGGCCGAGCATCGTCGCCGCGTTCAGGGTGTCCCGCCAGGGTCCGGCTAGCAGGTCGGCGGCCCGGAGGAATACCGCAGCCCGGTCTGCAAAGGACAAATCACGCCACATCGGGGCGGCTTGCTTCGCAGCCGTCACCGCCGCCTGCGCATCCGCGTTGGTTGCGTTGTGGGTGACCCCCAGCACATGCTGGTGCCGGTGCGGCGCTACGACGTCGATCGCGGCGCCCGCGCCCATCCGTTGGGTACCGCCGATGGTCATCGGCAGTTCGAGCCGATCGGCGGCCATCTCGGTGAGCCGGCGTTGCAGGCTGGCCCGCTCCGCACTGCCGGGCGCGTAGTCGCGGACCGGTTCGTTGCGCGGCTCGGGTACGGAGAGCACGGCGTCCATGGGATTCTCCTGGGCGATCTCGACAGCGATGGCGAAACCGGACCCGCTGGCGCCGACCGGTCGGCCGGACACCTCGACCCCGAGCCCCGGGTGATGCCGGGAGTACGGGGGCGGGACCTGCGCCAATCCTTGCATGGGCGGCACCGCCGACCCGCCCGCCGGGGCACGACCGCCGGCGGCTCCGGACCGGCTCAGAGCCGTGGGGTACTTCCGGGTGACGCAGCCAGGTCCGCGGGATCCGTGCGGGGAAGCGGGCAGCTCCGCCCGCCCGCGGACCGGAACCGGGCCGCGCCGCTCCGGCCGTACCGGGACCTGCACCGGGTCACCGCTCCGGGCGGACCGGCGCCGGGTCGGCGCACCAGCCGGTCCGCGTACGCTGAGGGACCGGCGGCCCGGCCACACCGCCACAGCCCCGTCGCCGCCGCCGGCCACCTGCTGAGGGGGAGATGATGACAGACGAGCCCGGCACCACCACGGCCTCGGCTCCCGACCAACCGGTCGAGTCGGAGGCGCCGGCGACGGTCACCCCGTCCCCGGTGCCGGCGCCCGGCGCGCTCCTCCTCGGGCTGCTCGCCGTCGGCTGGCTGGCCGCGATGCTCTGGTCGGCCAGGGCCGAGATCTCCTCGGCCGGGCTCAGCTCGATGGCGACCGTCCAGACGGCGTACGCACTGCCCGGGCTGGTCTCGGCAAGCCTGCTCGGCGGGGCTGCGGTAAGCCTCGTCCTGGGCAACCTGATGACCCGGCTCGGAATCTGGCGCAGCACCCCCCGGTTCGCCGTGTCGCTGGCCATCGGCGTCTCCGTCGGGTTCCTCGCCGCGCTGGTGGTCACCCTCAGCTACGGCGACGGTTCGGCGATCATGGTCCTGGCCGGTACCGTCGCGGCGGCCGCCACTGTCGGTGCCATCGCCGGCGGGCTGCGCAACACGCTGGTGATGGCCGCCATCGTCGCCGCCGGGCTGGCCGTCTTCGCGGTCGGCTACGCACTGAACTACGTCAAGGACCCGTTGCTCGACCTCTACGGTTTCGGCGACACCGAGGCGTCGCAGCTCACCGCGTACCGCTGGTTCGGCCGGACCGTCTCGCTGGCCAGCGGCCTGGCCGCCGGTCTGCTGGTGTTCGGCTACCTCCGGACGGCCGGACGACGGGCCGTCGAGCGGGTCACCGGCACCGTGCCGCGGCTGCGCTGGCCGGCGTACCTGATCGCGGGTGCCGGGCCAGGTTTGCTGCTGCTCACCACGGAGATGCTCATCCGGACCGCCGGGGCGGAGGTGGTCAGGCTGGCCGGCGCGATCAGCCAGGCCGACCAGATCGTGCAGGACGACCTCGGCCGGTCCCGGGCCAACCACCTGCTGCTGGTGCTCTTCGTCGGCGCGCTCACCGCGCTGATCGCCTTCGGCCGTACGCTCCGGCCCTCCGGGGAGTCGGATGGGATGCCGCCTGAGCACCGTGACTCCGACCAGGACGGCGCCGCGGCGACGGACGGGAACGAGGACGACGCGCCGGACGCAGACCCGAAGGCGGAGTCCGACGGGCCTGCCGCACCGGCCACGGACGGCCATGAGGCCGATGACGGAAACGACCAGAAGCCGGCCGACCGTCCCGAGGCGGTGGCCGGACGCTGACCGGCCCGCCGACCGGCCCGCAGCCCTCCGGGGGCGAGCGCCTCGGGACACCGGTTCAGGTCGCCTCGATCATCGCGCGCCCCAGGTAGTCGCCGGCGCCGGTGCCGCCGGGCAGCAGGAAGTAGTAGCCGCCGCCGAACGGCAGGGTGTAGCGCTCCAGCGCCTCGCCGGCCAGCCGGCGCTGGATGGCGGCGAAGCCGCGCTCCACGTCCCGCTGGAAGCAGACGAAGATCTGCCCGACGTCCTCGCCACCGGCACCTGTCCCGGTACGCCGGTAGGAGTAGCCGCGCCGCAGGATGCGGTGCCGTTCGCTCTCCGGGGTACGCGGGTTCGCCCGGCGGATGTGCGCGTCCAGCGAGATCACCCGGCCGTCCGGGTCCGCCGCGAAGTCGGGCTCGTCCGCCTCGTGGTTCCGGCCGAGCGGCGCCCCGCCGACCTTCGCCCGGCCGAAAACGCGTTCCTGTTCGGCGACCGGTTCGGCGTCCCAGGTCGGCATCGCCAGCCGGATCAGCCGGACCACCTGGTAACTGCCGCCGACGCACCAGGCCGGCTCGTCGTCGCCCGGTTGCACCCAGACGAGCCGGTCCATCAGCCCCGCGTCGGTCGGGTCGGGGTTGCCGGCACCCTCCCGGAAACCGAAGAGGTTGCGCACCCCGGAGCCGCCCGGCGGATGGAAGCCCTCGACCCGCCAGCGTTCCCGCAAGCCCGGGACCGGCCGGCCGAGCAACACGGCCGGCGGCTCGGGGTCGTCCGCCGAGACCTGCACCAGCAGGTCGCCGTGGCACCAGTCCGGGTCGAGCACGTCGGCCCGGAACGCCGGCATCGGGGTGAGCAGCCGGGGTGCCGCCAGCCCGTACCGCTCGTCGAACAGGGACGCCCCGACCGCCACGGTCGCCGCGGCACCACCGACCCGGGCGGTGACGGCGTGGAGCACCTCGGCCAGCCCGGCCCGGTCCGGCGCCTCGACGTCGTACGCGACCAGCAGCGTGCTGGCCGGCGCCGGCCGGACGATCGTGGCCTGCCGGACCACGGCGGGCCCCGGGGCGGCCGGCGCCGGCGCGGCGGCCGGGGCACCGGAGCTGCCACAGCCGGCGACCCCGGTCAGGCCGGCCGCGCCGACGGTGCCGAGGAAGGCCCGCCGGCTGACCACGCCGGACGGTTCCGCCCGGGTCCCCAGCACCTCGACATCGGCACCCGGGACGCCGGTCGGGCCGACCACTTCCATCAGCGGGCCGGACTCGCCGGCGGGTCGATGACCTCCGGGGCGTAGAGGAACCGGTTCGGCGAGCCGCGCAGGCTGGCGGCGCTGATCGCCCCCGGGGTCGACCGGTTCACCAGTACGGCGGCCACCTGGGCCGGCGTGGCGGTGGGGTGTTCGGAGAGCACCAGGGCGGCGGCGCCGGCGACGTGCGGCGAGGCCATCGAGGTGCCCCGGAGTACCCGGGAGGCGAGGTCGGTGGCGTTGTGCGCCGACCGGATGCTCTCCCCCGGTGCGAAGAGGTCCACGCAGCTGCCCCAGTTGGACCCGGGCTGGTCACCGCCCCAGCCGGTGGCCCGGTCCCCGTTCGGGTTGCTCGCCGCCACCGTGATCGCGGCGGGCGCCCCGGCCGGACTGTAGCCGCAGGCGTCCTGGTCCCAGTTGCCCGCCGCCACCACGTAGGTGACGCCGGACGCGATAGAGGTCTGCACCGCGTTCTCCAACGGCGGGTACTCCTGGCCGCCGAGGCTCATGTTCGCCACGGCCGGACGCTGGGCGTTCTGCGTCACCCAGTCGACGCCCGCGATGATGTGGCTCATCTGACCGAGGTTGTTGCAGGCCAGCACCCGCACCGAGACCAGGGCGACCCGATTGGCCAGGCCGTACGTCGCGCCGCCGATCGTGCCCGCCACGTGGGTGCCGTGCCCCTGCTCGTTGCAGTCCTGGCCGTTCCAGCCGTCGCCGATCGGATCGAACCCGACCGTGGCCCGCCCGCCGAACTGGGCATGACTGGTCCGGATCCCGGTGTCGAGCACATACGCCGTCACCCCCGCCCCGGCACTGGTCGGGTAGGTGTAGGCGTCATCCAGCACCGACGACCGCTGGTCGACCCGGTCCAGGTGCCACAGCGGATACCACCGGGTGTCCTGACCGGAGACCAGGATGTCGGCGTCTACCCGGGCGACCCGGGGGTCCGCAGCCAGCCGACGGGCCTGCGCCTCGGTCGCGGTGAGTACGAAGCCGTGCAGCGCCCTCTGGTACGTCCGCTCCACCTTGCCGCCGTAGCGGTTCGCCACCGTGCCGGCGGCGGACTGGATCGGCACGCCGGCCGATGCCTTGAGCGTCACGATATAGCGACCCTCCACCACCGTCGCGCCGGCCGGCACCTGGATCGGCCCCTCGGCTGGAGGAGCGGCCCGCGCCACCTCGGCGCCGCCGAACAGCACCATCCCCGTCACGCTGGCGAGCACTCCCGCCAGCAACCGCCGTCCCCCGTCGGCTACGTCCACTGCCCGTCTCCTCACGCTCGCCGGTCACTGCGGCGCTCTGGTGCGCACCACTCGACAACGACCCTTTCCTGGCCTTCTGCCCATGCGGTTGTCACCAGAGTGCAGCTGGATCTCCTGACAACTCTCCCGAAAGAACCGTCCGCAATTGGTTCAACATCGACCTGAACGACCGATCATCGAGATCGTGGCCGAACCACCACTCGGTGTCCGATCTCTCGTCGAGTAGGACCAGGACGGCCTGCTCTGCGATCTCAACAAGTTCGTCAGTGGGAGGCGGGATGGGATTTGCCGGACCACAGACAACGGACCTGAAGTCCTCACCACCTTCCAACTCGCGGGCCACCAGGGCGGCTGCGGCAACGGCCTGGACGCCATCCTGGTCGTCGAAGCGATGCCCCTTCTCGACAACCACCTCAAGCGCGGACCTCAAGCAGGCAACCCGATCCTCCTCACCCAGTTCATCAAGTTGAAAGGAAAAGTTGGCCGCGTCGTCATCGTCGAATATCCGCTCGCCCCAGCCATCCATCGCATCACCCTACAATGTCGACATAATCCCCGGTCAGCGATCGGCTCTACTCTTCCGGCAAGCGGAAGAGGGGTCTCTGGTCGTACCGGCGAAGCCTGTTGTAGACGTTCCTGGTATTTGACTCGATCGGACTGCTTAGCTTGAGTCCAAATTTCTGCAGTTGATCCTTGATGATGTACTCCATGACCTTGAGATCGTCCACGCCGCCGCATACGTGAATGCAGATGGCATCCTCGCGAGCTCTTATTCGCCCCTTGCCCACATGGTGATAGAAGCGCGTGGTGAAGTTCGTCGTTTGTCCCACATACAGGTGGCCAGGCCTAGTGAGGTCATCGAAAATGTAAACGCCCTGATTCTTGTTGCAGTTGTGCACCAGGACCGGTGCGTCACCTGCCAGCACATAGTACGTGTGGAGGGCGTCCACGGTGAGGTTGTGCACCCGCTGCACCGCGCTGCGTTGCGCCACCGCGGTGACCTGGACATACGTCCCGGCAGCGGTACGGAGCAGATCACCGGCCGCAAGGTCCTTTGCGTCACGCCACTGCCGTGGGCCGGCCACCCAGAACGGATGCCCATCGGTGGCGGTCACCTGACCATCGGAGATACCGTCGCCATCGTCGTCGATCCAGACGTCGACCAGTTGTTTCCGGCCCTCTCCGACGATGGTCGCGGTGACCTTCCGGGTGGCGGTGCGACCTGTCTCCGGGTCGGTGGCCAACACTGTGTCACCGAGCTTGACGTCGGCGATCCGCTGCTGCGAACCGTCCGCCATCCGCACCCGGGTGTCCGGGGTGAAGCTGTTACCGCCCAAGCAGTTACCACCGGTCGACGCCGGCTTGGTGCCCATCGGGTCGGTCAGCGCGGTCGGGTGGTTGAAAACGTAGGCGTACGGGTTCGCGTCACCGGAGGCGATGCCGATCGGGTCCTCGCTGATAAACCGTTGCAGGCTCGGGCTGTAGTAACGGTTGCGGTAGTGGTAGAGCCCGGTGCCGTCGTCCTCCCGGCCGGTGTACCGGTACGGGTTGCCGCCGTCGTCGCCGGTCACGGTCGTCGCGCCGAACGGCTCGTACGCGTACGTCGCGCCGGCTCCGGCGTTGTCGACCAACCCGAGGGTGCTGCCCAGCGCGTCGGTCAGGTAGCGCTTCGTCGTGCCGCCGGACTCGCGCAGTTGCCAGCCGTCCACCCCGGCGCTGGTCATCGTCGCGGTGACCGCCCCGTTCACCTTCTCCTGCACCGGGTTCAGCCCGTCGTACAGGTAGTTGACCGTGGCACCGTTGACGGTCCGATCCAGCCGCCGACCATCGGTCGAGTAGCCGAAGCTGGCCGACAGCCCGGTCCGGGACAGCCCGGAGAGTTCGCCCCGGGCATTCCAGGTGTAGCTGGTGGTGCCGTCGGAGGTCAGGTTGCCGTCGGCGTCGTACCGGATGGCGGTGCCGGCGATCGTCTCGATCCGGTTCGCCGCGTCGTAGGTGGCCGGCCCGAACGGCGCCGACAACTGCGTCCGGGAGTACGCCCCGGTGGTCCGGACCGGTTGCCCGGCGGAGTCGTACTCGTAACCGAGGTCGCCCAGCACCGTCGTGCCGGCCCGGTAGGTGATCAGCCTGATCTGGCCCGCGTCGGTGTAGGCGTAGGTCTGGCTGACTCCGGAGCCCGGTGCGCCGACCCGCTCGGCACGGCCGACCACGTCACGGGTCACCGCGGTCACCACGGTCCCGCCCTGCTGGATCTCGGCGAGTTGTCCGTTGGCGTCGTACAGGTGCCGGGTCGGCGTCCGCCCGGCGATCGTCATGGTCCGGTCCCGGACCGTGGGACTGTACTGGTAGGACACCGTGCCGTGCGGAGTCGTTTCGCCGATGATCCGATCGAGGTCGTCGTAGTCGGTCGTGGCGACCCCGGCCACCGAGTCCTCGGTACGCCGCAGTCGGTTACCCGCGTCGTAGGTGTAGCTGACGGTTGCCTCGGCGCCGATCACGCTGGTCTTCAGCCGGTCCAACTCGTCGTGGTCCCGGTCGGTGAGGATGTCCCGGCGGCTGGTGTGCTTGTCCGGGTTGCCGTTCAGGTCGTAGGTGAAAGACTCGGACGCGCCCTTCGGATCGGTGATCGACTTGACCCGGTCCATGTTGTCGTAGTCGAAGACGGTCGAACCCTGGCGCGGGTCGATGATCTCCGTCTGGTTGCCGTTCGGGTCGAATTCGAAGCGGGTGGTGCGGCCCAGTCCGTCGGTCACCGAACGGAGCTGGTCGACGTTGTCGTAAGTGGTCTCGACGGCCGCGCCTCGGCCGTCCACCGTCCGGACCTGCCGGCCCAGGGCGTCGAACCCGGCCCGGCTGATTCGACCGAGCTGGTCGGTGACCCGCACCGGATCGGCACCGACGAAGTCGATGGTCACCGACTTCGTGGCCGGATCGGTGATCCTGGTGATCTGCCCGCTGCCGCTGACCGTGTACGTCGTCTTGCGGTTCATCGGGTCGGTGACGCTCTTCAGCGCGCCACGCGAATCGATCTCGTAGATCGTCGACTTGTTGTAGGAGTCGGTGCTCTTGGTCAGCTCGGCGTACGGGCCGTTGAACTCGAACGTCTCGGTGCGGGCCGCTGCCGTGTCGGCCAGTGTGACGACCCTGTCGACCTGGCCCCTGGCGTTGTAGCCGAAGGTGGTACGCCGGTTCAGCGCGTCGACCGTCGCCTTCCTGCGGATCCCGTCGGCCTCGTACTCGTGCGCGGTGGCCTGCGCCAGTGGCGTGCCGTACGCCCGGGTGTCGGTGAGCACCGAACCCTGGGCGTTGAAGGTGAACCGCCGGACGTGCCCGCGCGGGTCGGTCATCCTCGTCTCGGTGATCACGTTGTTGACGGCGGTGTAGTCGAACTTGGTGATGCCGCCGTCGGCCGCCTTCTGGGTGAAGACCCGGCCGGCGCTGTCGTACTCGTTGTCCAGGTAGGTGATCTCCCGGGGGTCGGTGATGGTGTCCAACCGCCCGCTGCTGTCCCAGGTGTACGCGGTGACCCCCTGCTCCGCGTTGGTCACGAAGCGGAGCCGGTTCGTCGAGTCGTAGGTGTAACTGACCTTGCGACCGAGGTTGTCCTCGATGCCGACCACCTTGGGCGGGCTGGCCGCGTCGTAGCTGAACTTGACCCAGCGGCCGCTCGGCGAGGTGATCTGGGTGATCGCGCCGTTCTGCCGCACCTTGCCGTCGGTGCCCGGCGCGGCGGTGGCCCGGGTGATCGTGGTGGTGTTGCCGTACTTGTCGCGGATCTCCTGCACCGGCGCCTCGTCGCCGAGCACGTAGACGGTGCCGTCCCGCAGTTTCACGTCCCAGCCGTCGCCGTTCCAGGCCACCGTGGAGCCGGCGTACCTGGTCGGGGTCGGGTCGGCGGCGAAGATCGCCCCGGCGTAGTCGTTGCCCGGCGAGGTCCGCTGATAGTGGATCTTGCTGCCGTCCGGCTGGATGAAGTCGAACTGCTGGAAGTCGAAGTTGCCGATCTGCCCCGGCGACCACGGGAACATGCCGTACTCGAAGTTCATCCCGACACCGAAGGCGCGGACGTCCTGGTCACCCTGCTGGTAGGTGCGCTTGATCTCGATCGGCATCAGGTCGTCGACCACCAGGTCGACCTGCTCGTCCACCAGCAGGCCGGTGGCCGGGTCGACCGGGTCGGCCACCCGCATCCCGTTGGCCCGGGGCGCCAGCAGGGGCGGGTTCATCCCGGGTACCGCGGTCATCGCGCCGGTCAGCCGGTAGAACCTGACCTCCGGGTCCGGGATGATCTGCTTGCCGTCCCCGGAGACCCGGCCCAGGCCGTAGACGTGCCAACCCTTGCCGTCCGGGTCGTAGTTCCAGAACTGGGTCCGGGTGCCCGGCGCTTCCCTGGTGTAGTTCGGGTAGATGATCCGGGCGCCCTCCGGGAAGAGCACCCCGCCGCCCGGCTGCACTGTGAAGTAGACCGGGACCTTGGTCGGCGGCAGCGGGAACGGCGGCCGGTCGATCGGGATCGGGGTCAGGTTCAGCTCGGTGGCGACCTTGCCGTCGGCGTCCCTGATCACCGTGCCGGCCGGGACGTGCACCTCCAGCCCGGGGATCGCCCGGGTGGTGAGCACCACCTCCCGGGTGGTCGGGCTGGCCACCGACACCGTGTTCGCGGTGTCCAGCCTGGGCAGGAAGACCGTGTACGGGAGTACCAGCACCTCGCCCCGGGTCAGCTCGACCCCGATGTCGAAGACGCCGTACCGCCGCTGGGCGCTGCTCGCCGAGCGGCCGTCGACGCGCAGTGACAGATGCCCGCCGGGTACGCCGGCCAGCGCGAAGAGCCCCTGCGCGTCGGTGGTGGTCGACTTCCCGGCGGCGCTGACCGTCACGTTTGCCAGCGGCTGGTCGGTGGTGTCCAGTACCCGGCCGACCACTCCGGTCAGCCCGATCGGGAACTGGAGCGCACGCTCCCGGGGCGGCACCGGCTTGCGGCGGGTCGTCCAGTCCGCGCCGCCCAGGTTCCGCTCGTCCGGCGCCCAGCCGGCGTCCACGCAGCCGGGGACCGGGTTGACCGCCGCCTCCGGCTCCGGCTCACCGGCCCGCTGGCCGAGTGCGGGTGCGGTCGGCGCGGTCACCCGGGCCGGCTCGGTGTCGCAGGCGGGTCGGACCGGCTCGGCCGGTTCCGCCGTCTTCCGGCCGGTTGGGGCGGTCCGGGGTTTGACGGTGATGTCGAACTCGCCGGTGGCGCCCTGCGGCGGGTCCATCACCAGGGTGTGCGTGCCGGTGGCGGTCAGGGTCGGCAGGATCTCCCGGTCGCGGCTCATCCACCACCGGGTGGCCAGGGCCCGGCCGTCCGGGCCGTACAGGGTGAAGTAGAACCGGTTGTTGCCGGTCAGCGCCCAGCGGGTGACCTGGATGTCGAGCCGTTCGCTGGCGTTGCCGACGAAGGTGAGCCGGCCGTTCTGCGCCGGTCGGAGGATGCTCACCGTCAGCGCCGGACCGCCGACCGTGGCCAGCCCGGCGTCCGACTCGGTGGAGAGATAGAGCGTCAGGTCCCCGGTCTCCCGGTTGAGCGCGCTGACCTCGATCCGGTGCTCGCCGGCCACCGTGAACGCCGGCAGGTCCTGACCCCAGAGCGGGTCGACGTTGCCGCTCCAGAAGTAGCCGCCGGTAGGCGTCGTCACCCGGACGGAGAGGCCGGCGAGCGCGGTGCTGCTGCCCAGGCTGAGCCGCTGCCCCAGCTGCGCGTTGATCCGCCCGACCACCTTCTGGCCGGGCAGGTTGATCGGCGCCGGTATCGCGGTGTCCAGGGTGATCAGGCCGAGGTCGACCGGTTCGGCCGCGTACACGTTGACGGCGCCGGTACCGGAGGCCTCCGGATCGACCTGCAACCGGTACCGGCCGGTGTCCGGCAGCGACGTCACGTCGATGGTCCGGCCGACGCCGAGGCTGACCAGGTTGCCGTTCGGCCGGTAGAGCCGGAGCGTCACCTCGCCCGGCACCGAGTTGTTGATCGTGCCGAGGGCCAGTGGTCGGCCCTGTACGCCGTCGATGTCCAGCCAGGCGTCGCGGCCGGGTCGGTCGATGGTCACCGTCTTGCGGGTGTTCACCGCGAGCGGGCCGCCCTCGATCGCGCTGGAGAGCCAGGTCCGGATCGTGCCGACCGCCTGCCAGCCGGTGATCAGCAGCGAGTGCTGGCCGTTCTTGCGCAACGTCGGCAGGTTGCGCGCCTCCGGATAGCCGCCGCTGAGCAGCTCCCGCTGCACCTCGTCCGGCTCGATCAGCAGCGCCCCCGGGTACGCCGGACGGTCGTTCTGCTGAAGGGTGTTCTCGGAGTAGCCGAGTTGCAGTACCTGCCCGGTGGTACCGGCGAACGGCAGCCGTACCGACTGGCCGGGCCGGTCGATCCGGATCCGGGCGTCGGCGCCGTTGATTCCGAGCGTCGGGCCGTTGATCACGGCGGAGAGCCAGACCTTGCCGAAGCCCAGTTCGTTCGGTCCGAAGGTGACGGCGAGCCGGTGCGTACCGGTGAGCGTCGCCTTGAAGATCATCGTCGGGATGTACTGCGAGAGCGGGTAGTCCCAGGTCTGCGACCGGTTGTTCGGGTCGGTGATGGTGACCACGAACCGGTTGCCCGGCTCGCTCAGCTCGGTCAGGCCGAGGCTCAGCCACTCGCCGGCGGTCGCGGTGAACGGGAAGACCGTGGTCTGCTGCGGCACCGTGATCTGGAACGGCACCCCGGCGCCGTCCTTGGTCAGTGAGAGCCCGGCCAGGGTGTTCGAGGCGGTGACCCGCAGCGTGCCGCCGGCGTCGTCGTTCGGCTTGATCACCATGGCGTACGTGCCGGTGGTGGGCAGCGCGGGCAGGTCCTGGGTGAGCCGGCCACCGGCCCAGACGTCGATCGGGTCGCCGAGCGAACCGCGCCCGAAGTTCCCGCCGTACGGGGTGAACAGCCACAGCGCCGAGCGGACCGGCACGGTGTTGTTGTCCACTGTGATGTTGAGCCGCTCACCGGCGGTACCGTCGAGGAGCAGCAGCGCGGCCTTGCCGGCCGGGATGGTGGCGGTGACCGCCGGCCGACCGGCGGCGACCGTCCCGGCGGAGGCCAGGTTGCCCATCACGAATCCGCGCGGCGCGACCAGGAAGTCGGTGGCGCTCTGCGCGGTGCCGCCCGGGGTACGCACCGAGACCCGACCGGACGAGGCGGCCGCCGGGATCCGGACGGTCAGGCTCGTCGGCGTCGCCGCCTGTACCTGGGCGACAGTGCGGTGGAACATCACCACGTTGCGGGCCCGGTCCGGGTCGAAGCCGGTGCCGGTGATGGTGACCAGCTCGTTGCGGTTGCCCCGGTCCGTGGAAAGGGCGGTGATGGTCGGCACCGGAGTGCCGGCCTCCACCCGGAACGGTCGCGGGCTCTGCGCCGAACGGCCGTCCACGGTGACCGCGACGACTCCGTCGGTCGCACCGGCCGGCACCGCCACGGTGAGCCGGTTCGCGGTGGCGGCGGTGACCGGTGCGGCGACGCCGTCGACGGTCACCGTGTTGGCGGCGGCGGTGGCGGAGAAGCCCACGCCGCTGATCTCCACGGTGGTCCCGACCGGTCCGCGCTCGGGCACCAGCGCGAACACCGCGAGCGCGTCCGTGGCGAGACGCTTGGTCTCCAGCAGGTTCCCGGACTCGTCGTACGAGTACGTCGCCGCCCCGGTGGCCGGATCGGCGACCCCGACGAGCTGCCCGGCGGCGTCGTAGAAGTGTTCCCGCGGACCGGCCGCGGCGGGTGCGGCGGCGGATGCCGGCCGTTCGGACCGCTCCACGGGCAGGTCCGGCCGTTTGGCAGCGGCCGACCCGGTGGGCAGGCCGGAGACGACGACCATCGCCGCGATCGAGGCTGCGATCACTCGTGCGGGCACACGGACAAGAGGCTTCACGCGCATTGATCCCCCCGTAGATCATTTGCGGCGACAGCGGTCGGTGGCGGAATATTTCGCCACGACATTGACGGAAGGGAGTGTATTCGGCGCACACAGTGATCGGAACCCGTATATGTCAGTACGGCGGGACCGGCACCGCGCCGCACCGCCCCAGCCGGCCAGGCCTCGGGTGGACGCCCCCACCCGGGCTGGACAGCCCGAACGCCGTCCCACCACAATGGAAGCCGGAAACATGAATGTCGGTTGTCCAGAAATACCGATTTAACAATCTCCGACCGCACTCCCGCCCGGTCGCGGGCGCCGGGGCCGCCACTGCCGCCAGACCGTCGCATAGACTGTCGTCGTGGTCAGAATTCTCAGATCGGCTGCGGCCGGCTTCGCCGCGTTGGGACTCGCACTCACCGTGGCTGCCTGCTCGGGCGACGCCGTCGACCGGGACGACGTGGTGGCGAAGATCCGCACCGACCCGCGCATGGCGGGTACCCCGGACAAGGCGGTCGACTGCCTGGCCGACTGGTACATGGAGAGCGCCTCGGTGGAGCAGCGCGAGGCGTTCGTGGCGGGCAGGACAAGCACGAATCCGGACGAGATCGCAGCCGTCGACGGCGCCGTGCTCAACTGCCTCAAACTGGCGGCCGGCACGCCCTGAACCGGCGCCCCCTGAACTGGCGTCCCCTGGACCGACACGCCCTGAACCGGCGTCCCCGGATACCGGCTCCGGGTCGCAGGTCCCGGGTCAGCCGGTGACGCCGGAGAGGGCGTCGAGTTCCGAGGGGTCGTACCACTCCAGCTCGTGATCCTCAGCGCTGTCCACTGTGAACTGCGCGTCCGGGTCACCGGCCAGCGCCTGCTCGACCGCCTCGACCGCCGCCTCGACGTCCTCGGTGGCGTCGTCGCCGTCCACGTGGATCGCGGCGACCGCGTCGATCCCGATCCGCCCGCCCAGCCGTACGGTGCTGGAGCCGAGTTCCGGGTCGGCACGACGTACTGACCCCGGGGGCAGGTCGACGGCGACGACGACCCGACGCCGGTGCGCCTGCGGGTCGGCCCGGAGCAGCCGCAACGCCTCCTGGGCGGCTCGGGTGAAGGCGACGTACTCCAACTCCTCCTCGTCGCCCTCGGCGTACCACTCGCGCAGCTCGGGGGTGACCGCGTGCCCCTGGGCTGCCATGATCCAGCCCTCCTGGCGCAACTCGGCGAGCATCGGCAGGGTGGCCGGGACGTACACCCGGACGAGCTGCTCTGTCACCGTAGGTCTCCCCCGCTCGACGCCGACCCGCGACGGCGCCCCGGGTCCGGGACACGGCGTCGCGTCACTCACCCGCGACGGTAGTACACCGGCGGCGTGCGCAGCGGCAGCGGACCCGGGATCGGGTCGGGTGGCACCGCCGGGTGCCGCCCCGGAGCGGTCAGCGGGACACCGCAGCCGCTCGCACCGGAGCGGTCAGCGGATCGGCGGCCCGGGTCACCAGGCCCTCCTCGGCTACCCGGACCGGGAAGCCCTCCCGGATCCAGTACTCGATGCCGCCGATCATCTCCTTGACCCGGTAGCCCCGGCTGCTCAGCGCGAACGCCGCCTTGGTGGCGCCGTCGCAGCCCGGCCCCCAGCAGTAGGTGACCACCGGGACCTCCGGGTCGAGCAGCCGGGCCGCGCGCATCGGGATCATCCGGGTGGGCAGGTGGATCGCGCCGGGGATGTGGCCCTGCCGCCAGGCGGCGAGATCGCGGGTGTCGAGCAGGACGAAACCGGGGTCGCCGGTGTCGAGCGCGGCCTGCACGTCGGAGACGTCCGTCTGCACGGCGAGCTTGGCGGCGTACCAGGCGGCGGCCTGGTCGGGCGCGGCCGGCGGCACCGCCAGCACCGGGTTCGAGGTCGTGGTCATGCCGAAACGGTACGGCCGCAGCCGTCCCGCCAGAAGACAGATTCCCCCGCGCTGGGCTCGGAACGCCGTCGAAACGCCGGTATCGTGCGTTGGTGACCGCTGATTCCCCGAGACTCGACGCGACCGACTGGCGAATCCTCGCGGAGCTCCAGCGGGACGGCCGGGCCAGCTTCGCCGAGCTCGCCCGGATGGTGTCGATGTCGCCGAGCGCGGTCACCGAACGGGTACGCCGACTCGAGGAGGCCGGGGTGGTCGCCGGCTACCGGGCGGTGGTGGTGCCGGAGCGGATCGGGCTGGACATCCTCGCCTTCGTCCGGCTCCGCTATCCGACCGGCAACTACCGGCCGTTCCACGCGCTGCTCGACAGCACTCCGGAGATCGTGGAGGCGCACCACGTCACCGGCGAGGACTGTTTCGTGCTCAAGGTCGTGGCCCGGTCGATGCGCCACCTGGAGCAGGTGGCGGGCCGGATCGCCGGTCTCGGTGCGGTCACCACAAGCGTGGTCTACTCCAGCCCGCTGCCGGGGCGGGACATGACGCCGGAGGCGACGACACCGCAGTCGATGGCAAACTAAGGCGGCCACCGACTATCGGAGGTTCTGCTGTGGAACCCAGGTTCCTGCTCCTGTCCGACGTCGCCGCCGAGCTGAACGTCTCGGACTCGCAGGTCTACCACATGGTGCGCAGCGGTGAACTTCCGGCGATCAAGATCGGTGGGCGGGGCCAGTGGCGGGTGGAGCGTGCTCGCCTGGAGGACTACATCGAGCGCAAGTACGCCGAGACCGCCGAGTGGGTGGCCGAGAATCCGCTCGTGGAGCGCCCTCCCGAGGAGTAGCCGAGCGCCTCCCGAGGAGTAGCCGCCGGTCGCTTCCGGAGGGCTGTCGGACCGTTGGGCTAACGTCCGTCTCCGACCCGGCCGCCATTGCCGTGTCCAGTGCTGCCGCGCTCTCGCGGAGTCTCGTCGTGCCCAGCCGCTGGGTTGATGGGTCGTGATCGCTACCGCCGGGCCCAGCCGCCGGACCGGCCACGGCGGACACAATTCTGACAATTGACGCAACTGTCGAGATGGAGTCATTGACGACCGAGAGTATATGGACTAGGAATTACTCCGTCGGAGGCAAACGAAAGCAAACGCAAGATCAAGAAGGGAGTGAGAATGCCCCTCGCCCGCACCCGGCCGCCCAGCCGGCCCACCGTGCGTCTGCGCCCCGTGCCGCCCCTTGATCCACCCTTCGACGACGAATACGTCCCGGAAACCTGGATCGACCCGATACCCACACCTCGAATCGACCCGGCCCACCCGGCTCGGCTCGACCCGGTCCACCCGGCCCACTCGGCTGGGCTCGATCCGGTCCACCCCACTCGGTTCGACTCGGCCCACTCGGCTGGGCTCGACCCGGCCCACCCGGCTCGGCTCGACCCGACCCGCTCACCTCGGGTCGGTCCGGCCCAGTCACCTCGGTTCGCCCCGGTCCCGCTGCCTCGGGTCGGTCCGGCAACGGCGTCCCGGGTCGATCCACCTACGGTCGAACAGCTCCGTTCGGCCGCCGTCGGGAGCCGCCGTCCCGGCCGGACAACCCGCCCGGTCGCCGTACCGAAAATCTCCAGCTCATCCGCCGCAGAGCCGCCGGCCGGGTCGGATCTCCATCCCGGCTCGCTCGCGTTCCCCGGTGCGAGCGCGACCCGGCCGGACGCCGTGCCACCGGTCGCGGACGCGCTCGCCGGCGCGACCCCCGAGGCGAAACGGGCGGCGAAACGCTTCCTGGACACCTGCCTGGAAATCGTCAACGGCTACCGACCAGCCGGGCACGTGCGGGCGCTGGCCAGTCCGTCCGACGCGGCCGGGATGGTCGCGCAGCTCGCCTCGGCCGCGAGCCGGATCTCCGGCCGGCGCCGGCCCGGACAGCCGGTCCGCACCGTGCGGCTGCGCCGGCTCAGGATCTGCGAACCCCGCCCCGGCGTCGTCGAGGCGGCCGCCGTGGTCGGGGTCGCCGGACGCACCTGGGCGATGGCGTTCCGGATCGAGCGGCGTCGGGGAAGCTGGGTCGGTACCTCGGTCGCCCTGCTCTGACCGGCCGTCCCGAACTGTCCACCCACTGAGGCGCCGGGCTATGGGAGCGGAAAGGGAAAGTCCCGCCGCTCTCCGTGCTGTCAGGCACCGGTGCCGGAGACAGTGGTGCCCGGAGACAGCGGTGCCCCCGACCGCCGAGACGGAGGTCGGGGGCACCGCGACGATAAGACGCCGCCAGGGACCGTGCGGATCAGGCGCCGCCGGGCGCCCCGTGGCAGCGCTTGTACTTACGACCCGAGCCGCACGGGCAGGGGGCGTTCCGGGACGGGGCGTTGGCACCGACCGCCTGGCCCTGAGGCGCCCGTCGGGTCGTCGACGGCGGAGGCGGGCCACCGACACCGAGCGCCGGGGCCTGCGGGCGCTCGACCGCCACCCCGCCGGTCGCCGGAGCCTCACCGTCGATGGTCGGTGCGGAGTACTGGAGACCCTGGGTCCGGGGTGCCCGGCCCAGGCCCTTGGCGCGGATCTCCACGGGTGAGTCCGTCGGCACCGGCATCGGGGCCGGCCCGGCGTCGGCCTCGGCCGGGGCGGGCTTCGCCTCCTCGACCTGGACCTCCAGGTTGTAGAGGAAGCCGACCGTCTCCTCCTTGATCCCGTCCATCATCGTGGCGAACATGTCGAAGCCCTCGCGCTGGTATTCCACCACCGGGTCACGCTGGGCGTAGGCGCGCAGGCTGATGCCCTCCTGGAGGTAGTCCATCTCGTAGAGGTGCTCGCGCCACTTGCGGTCGATGACCTGGAGCAGCACCATCCGCTCCAACTGCCGCATCGCCTCGCTGCCGAGCTCCTCCTCGCGCCGCTGGTACGCCGCGAAGGCGTCCTGCTTGAGCTGCTCCAGCAGGAAGTCGGCGTCGAGGCTGGTCCGCTCGCCGCCGGACTCCTCGACGATGTCGTCGATGGTGACACCGATCGGGTAGAGCTGCTTGAGGCTGGTCCAGAGCTGATCGAGGTCCCAGTCCTCGGCGTAGCCGTCCGAGGTCGCACCCGTGACGTACGCGGTGATCACGTCGTCGATCATGTGCCGGATCTGGTCGTTCAGATCCTCGCCGTCGAGCACCCGCTTGCGCTCGGCGTAGACCACCTGGCGCTGCTTGTTCATCACCTCGTCGTACTTGAGGACGTTCTTGCGGATCTCGGCGTTCTGGCCCTCGATCTGGGCCTGGGCGCTCTTGATCTGCCGGGTCACCATCTTGGACTCGATGGGGACGTCCTCCGGAATGTTGAACCGCTCCATCACGGCCTCGACCGCGCCGGCCCGGAACCGCTTCATCAACTCGTCCTGGAGCGAGAGATAGAAGCGGGACTCGCCGGGGTCACCCTGCCGGCCGGAGCGGCCCCGTAGCTGGTTGTCGATCCGCCGGGACTCGTGCCGTTCGGTGCCGAGCACGTAGAGGCCGCCGACCGAGGAAACCTCCTCGGCCTCGGCGTCGCAGGCCTCCTTCCACCGGGGAAGGATCTCCTCGAGCGCCTTGGCGTAGTCGTCGCCGTGTTCGACCGGGTCCAGCCCGCGTTGCCGCAGCTCGGTGTTGGCCAGGTATTCCGGGTTGCCGCCGAGCAGGATGTCGGTGCCCCGGCCGGCCATGTTGGTGGCCACCGTGACCCCGCCCTTGCGCCCGGCCTGGGCGATGATCTCCGCCTCCTTGGCGTGGAACTTCGCGTTCAGGACGGCGTGCGGGATCCCCCGACGGCGCAGGAGTTGGGAGAGCACCTCGGAGTTCTCCACCGACACCGTGCCGACCAGCACCGGCTGGCCGAGGGCGTGCCGCTCGGCGATGTCCTCGACGACCGCGTTGAACTTGGCCCGCTCGGTCTTGTAGATCACGTCCGGCCGGTCGATCCGGACCATCGGGCGGTGCGTCGGGATCGTGACGACGCCGACCTTGTAGACCTTGTTGAACTCGCCGGCCTCGGTCTGGGCCGTACCGGTCATGCCGGAGAGCTTGTTGTAGAGCCGGAAGTAGTTCTGCAGGGTGATCGTGGCAAGAGTCTGGTTCTCCTGCTTGATCTCCACGCCTTCCTTGGCCTCGATCGCCTGGTGCATTCCCTCGTTGTAGCGGCGGCCGTGCAGGATCCGGCCGGTGAACTCGTCGACGATCAGGACCTCGCCCTCGTTGACGATGTAGTCCTTGTCGCGCTTGTAGAGCTCCTTGGCCTTGATCGCGTTGTTCAGGTAGCCGACCAGCGGGGTGTTCACCGACTCGTAGAGGTTGTCGATGCCGAGCCGGTCCTCCACCTTGGCGACGCCGCGCTCGGTCACCGCGATGGTCCGCTTGGCGTAGTCGACCTCGTAGTCGCCCTCGCCGTCCTTGCCGGGCTGGAGCCTGGCCACCACCCCGGCGAACTCGGAGTACCACCGCGCGGAGTGCTCGGCCGGGCCGGAGATGATCAGCGGGGTCCGGGCCTCGTCGATCAGGATCGAGTCGACCTCGTCGACGATCGCGAAGTTGTGCCCGCGCTGGACCAGGTCATCCTTGCTCCAGGCCATGTTGTCCCGGAGGTAGTCGAACCCGAACTCGTTGTTGGTGCCGTAGGTGATGTCGGCCTGGTACGCGGCCCGGTGCTCGGTGGCCGGCCGGTTGGGCAGGATCACCCCGACGGTCAGGCCGAGGAACTCGTGCACCCGCCCCATCCAGGCCGCGTCCCGCTCGGCGAGGTAGTCGTTCACCGTGACGATGTGCACACCCTTGCCAGAGAGCGCGTTGAGATAGGCCGGCAGCACCGAGGTCAGGGTCTTGCCCTCACCGGTCTTCATCTCGGCGATGTTGCCGAAGTGCAGGGCCGCGCCACCCATGATCTGCACGTCGTAGTGCCGCTGGCCGAGCACCCGCGACGCCGCCTCGCGCACCGTGGCGAACGCCTCGGGCAGCAGGTCGTCGAGGGTCTCGCCGTCGGCCAACCGCTCCCGGAACTGGTCGGTGAGCGCCCGCAGTTCCTCGTCGGTGAGGTTGACGTAGTCGTCCTCGATCGAGTTGACGGCGTTGGCGATCGCCTTGAGGCGACGCACCATGCGCCCCTCGCCCGCGCGTAGGACCTTTTCCAGAATCGACACGGATCAACGCTCCCCTAGACAGTCTGCCGAACCATCGTAGGCGCATCACCGGCCCTGTCGTCAGTCGCGCCGCCCCTCCCGTTCAGCAGACCGGACATTCTGTCCGATACTAGCCTTGAGGGCCGGTAAATCCGGTTACGCCCAGCGCGAACCCTCCGGCACGATGACCCGATGAGCCAGAACACCAGGCCGGACGGGGTCGAGATCGTCGAGGCGGGGCTGCTGCTGCGGCCCTGGCGGGTCGAGGACGCCGAGGACGTACACCGGGCCTGCCAGGATCCGGACATCCAGCGCTGGACCCGCGTACCCAACCCGTACCGGTTGGAGGACGCGATCGATTTCGTCACCAAGCGGGCGCCGCAGGCCTTTGCGACCGGGTCGGGGGCGCCCTTCGCGGTGCGCGACGCGGCCAGCGGCGAGTTGCTCGGCTCCTGCGGGCTGGCCACCATCGACCCGGTACTCCGCTCGGCGGAGGTGGGCTACTGGACCGCCCCCTGGGCCCGGGGCCGAGGGGTCGCCGTCCGGGCCACCCGGGCGGTCAGCCGGTGGGCCTTCACCGAGTTGGGGCTGCGCCGAATCGTCTGGCAGGCCGAGGTCGGCAACCACGCATCCCGGCTGGTCGCGCTGCGGGCCGGATTCCAGGTCGACGGCCGGCTCCGGCTTGCCGACCCGCCGTCCGAGGGGACCCCGGACGGCTGGGTCGGCTCGCTGATCCCGGACGACCTGGCCGGCACCGACCCCTCGGAGATCGCGACGGGCGGCGGCAGGGCCGGCAAGGGCTCGCTCCAGGCCCGCCGGGCCGCCGTCTTCGGCGCGCCCCAGCCGGTGCTCTTCGCCCACCCCTCCAACGGTACGGAGTTGCGGCTCCGCCCCCTGCACGAGTCCGACCTGGATCCGATCGTGCTGACCTGCCGTGACCCGGAGAGCATCCGCTGGACCACCGTGCCCGACCCGTACCAGCGCTCGGACGCGGAGTTCTTCGTGCACGAGCACGGCCCGACGGTGTGGCGGCGGGGTACCGGCGCGGTCTTCGCGATCGCCGACGCCTCCGACAGGTACTCCGGGGTGGTGGAACTGCGGATCTCCCCGGGCGATCCCCTCGTCGCCGACCTGGGTTTCGTGGTCTCCCCGTGGGCGCGCGGCCGTGGCTACTGCCCGGCGGCGGTCGCGGCCGTCTCCGCCTGGGGCTTCACGGCGCTGAACCTGGCCCGGATCGAGTGGCGGGCCAACGTGGGCAACACCGCGTCGCGCCGGGCCGCGGAGAAGGCGGGCTTCACCTTCGAGGGCACGGCGCGGCACGCCCTCCAGCACCGGGGCGAACGGGTCGACGCCTGGGTCGGTGCCCTGCTCCCCGGCGATCTCGGCCTACCGGCGGCCACGGGTCCGGCCGGAGCCCACGGCTGACCACCCGGCGCCCGCTCACCGCCGCAGCGGCGGGGCGTACGTGTCCCCTGACGGGTGCACCCACCGGCTCCGGGGTACCTGCCCCGAGGCCGGTGGGTGCACCGCGCGCGCTCAGGTGTCCAGGGCGATGATGCCGTAGTCGTAGCCCTTGCGCCGGTAGACGACGCTGGGGCGGCCGGACTCCTTGTCCTGGAACAGGTAGAAGTCGTGGCCGACGAGTTCCATCTGGAACAGCGCGTCGTCGACCGTCATCGGCTCGGCCGGGTGCACCTTCTCCCGGGCGATGTGCCAGGGCTGTGCGTCGTCGTACTCGTCGAACTCGGGCTCGGCCTCCGCAGCACGGCCGTTGCCGTTCGATCTCGCGGATTCGGGTGCCGGGGCGGTGAGGGTGGCCAGCGCCGAGTCGCTGGCGTCGACGACCGGCAGCCCGGCGGTGGCGGCGGCCACGGAGATCGGGGCGTGCCGGCCGCGGTGTACGCGGCGCCGGTCGGCGGCCCGGCGCAGTCTCGTGTCAAGCTTCGAGATCGCCGCGTCGAGAGCGCTGTAGAAGTCCTTCGCGCACGCCTCCGCACGGACCACGGGTCCACGCGAGATGCAGGTAATCTCTATTCGCTGGCAGTGATCGGACTGTCGCGGATTGCGTTCGTGAAAGAGTTCCACGTCGACCCGAATAAGCTTGTGGTCGTAGCGCTCGATCTTGGCGAGCTTCTCGGCTACGTGCACTCGGTAATGATCCGGCACCTCGACGTTTCGACCCTTGACCACGAGATCCATGCGTGACCTCCCTGCGCCATCGGAGAGTCTGGGAAACAAAAATCCCGGTCAGCCCGCCCCTGGAGTATCCATTCGGCTTGACCGGATCGGGAACAACGGCGATGCCTCCCTCCAGGTGCGTCCGCGGGGCGTTGAAACACCTGTCATACCCCCGGTAAATAAGACGCTAACCCTAATCGACGCGCCCGTCACCCCGGACAGCAAGACCAATTCGAGAAGATTTGCAGGAAACGCACGACAGGGTGAATCTGGCAACACGTAGAGTGAAGGTTTCTCGCCTGGACCGGCCCTGGTGCACGTGGCCGGGCCGAGCCTCGGGTCAGCCCCGCCCGCGCCGGGCGGTCGCGGCCAGCACCGCAGCCGCGTACACCGGAATGCCGGCGGTCTCCAGCCGCCGGGCCACCGCCGCGAGCGTGGCGCCGGTGGTCACGATGTCGTCCAGCAACACCACCGCGCGGCCGGCGGCGAGCCGACGGACCGCGGGCGAGCGGCCCTCCCGGAGCCGGAAGGCGTCCCGCGCCGCCGCTGCCCGACCCGCGCTGTCCAGCGTGGCCGAGTCAGGCCGGGGCACCGCGCGCAGCGGATGGGCCACCGCCACCGGCCAGCCGGCGGCCCGCAGCCGGCCGGCCGAGTGCCGGGCCAGCCGGCGCAGATGATCGCCGTGCCGGGCCCGCACCGCCCGCGCGGTCGCCGGCACCGGCACCAGCAGCACCGGCCGCCGCTCACCGACCGCCACCGCCACCGCCTCCGCGAGCAGCCTGCCCAGTGGTCGGGCCAGGCCGTGCCGGCCCCGTTCCTTGTACGCCAGCAGCGACTCCCGCAACGCACCCCGGTAGCTGCCGAGCGCCACGCAGTCCGGCAGGCCGGACGGTGCCGGTGACGGACGCACGGGTGTCGGACGCAGCGCGACGAGGTCGGCGGAACAGGTCGGGCAGACGCCCTGGCGCAGCGGCAGCCGCTCGGCCCGGCAACCCGCACACTCGGCCGGCAGCACCAGATCGGTCAGCTCCGCCCAGACCCCCGCCAGCATCCCGCCCGCCTCAGAGAGATCGTTCAGTAGAGATAGAAGGAGGCGGTGGCCGAGTTCACGTCGGGCGGCGGTGCACCCCAGCCGGGTGCAATCTGGTCCGGGATGACTGGTGTGTCGGAGACGAAGGCGACCTCGTTCGCCTCGTACGTCAGGGGCAACGGCCGTACCGCCAGGAAGCTGGGATCGGCGGCCAGCGCCTCGACCGGCGCGGCACTTGCCTGTTTGACCTGCTGCGACTCCAGCGCCCCGTCGACGTTGATCCGGTTGATCGCCCTGGCGTCCTCACCGTCCAGGCCCGCCACCACGAGCAGGTTCTCGCCGAACCAGTCCACCGCGCTCAACGAGTGCAACGAGGTGGCCAACCGGCGGGGCGACTCGACGTTCAGCCCGCCGTCGACCGGCCGTACCCCGGCCACGTAGAGCCGGCCGCCGGAGACGAAGGCGATCCGGTTGCCGTCCATCGAGGCCGCCACCGCCGTCACGCCCGAGGGTGCCCCGGAGAAGGAGACCTGGGTCAGCTCGGGATTGCCCGCGGTGAAGGTCCAGAGTTTGCCCTCCGCCACGACCAGCCCGACCGGCCCGCCGAGGCCCGCCTCCTTCAGCCACACCGGCCGGCTCATGTCGGGGTAGCTGCGCTGGCCGGTGTACAGGGTGCCGGCCGCCCCCGGACCGGTGCCGGTACGGAGCCGGAAGGCGTCGCCGTCCCGGGTGACCAGGGCGACCGCGACGTCGTCGCCGTTGCGGCTCACCCCGGCGGTGACGATGTCGTGGTTCTCCGCGGCGGCGATCGGCACCGGCGCCGGTTCTCCCGGGCTCGTCAGCGGATAGATCCGGCCGGCGAAGACGCCGTACCGGGCGGCGGCACCTTCGAGCTGGTAGAGCGGATGGTCCCGCCGGTAGTCCTCGACGACCTCGATCATCCTGGACTGATTCTGGATCTTGAGTTCCAGCTCGTTGTCGAGCAACTGGTTGGTCCGCAGCGACCAGACGATCTGGGTGAAGAGCCGCTCCAGGTCGAGCCTGGACTCCACCGCGCCGGCCTTGACCGCGAGGTTGATCTCCAGCCGGCCCCCCTCCTCGGGCGCCGGCACGTTACCCACCGGGCTGGTGCCCTCGGGCAGCGCCACGGCCGACTTGAGCCACTCCGCCGGGCCTGCGGTCAGCCACTCCAGCACCGCCGTGGCATGCCGCTGCACCGGCACCGTACGCGGCAGATAGCGCAGGTCCGGCACCAGCGAGGTGCCGTTGACGTTCCAGAAGTAGATGGTGAGCTGCTCGTAGTAGTTGTACAGGGCGTCGTCGGTCATCAGCAGCACCGGCGGCGCCTTGAGCACCCACAGCCCGCCAGGCGTACCCGGGTCGGTCGGCACGGCGCCGATGACGAAGGAGTACGACTTCTCCTGCCGTACCGGCTCGCCTATCGAACCGTTGGCCCGGAGTACCCCGACCTGCTGGACGGTGACCACCACCTTGCTGGTGCCGTCCTTGTTCTGGGTGACCTCGATCCCGCCGCCGTCCAGGTCGACCCGGACGACGTTGATGTCGCCCTTGTCGTTGACCTTGAACCGCTCGGCTTCCTGGATGTACTCGTTCACCCGCTTGTACGCCTCGCCCGCCTCGCCGGCCGCGGCGGTGAGGAAGTTCCTGGCGAACGCCTCCGGGTCGCTGCCGCTGGCGGTACGGTCCGGCGGGCGCACCGCCGGACGGTCGGCCGGCGCGGCCTCGGCCACCGGCCCCCGCCCGTCGATCCGCACGTCGCTCTCACCGGGGATGCCGCAGCCGGCCAGCCCGGCGAGCAGTATCGCCACGGCCCCGAGCGCGATGCCGCGTCGGCTCATCTGGTCACCTCGCTCGGCTCGGCGTCGGCCGGGGGCCTCGGACCGGCCAGCCCACCCGGTACGGCATCGACCGCCTCGTCCGGGGCGGCCGGCCCGTCGGTCACGCCGGTCACCCCGTCGGCCGCCCCACTCGGAGCACCGCCGGACGGGGTCGGGCCGTCGTCGGCGCCCGGAAGCTCCACCCCGGGCGGCAAGGTGGTTCCGGCGCCCGGAAGCTCCGCCCCGGGCCGCGAGGTGGTCGCGGCGCCAGCCGGAACCGGCACGGTCCAGCCGAGGTCGTGCGGGACGGCCAGCGGCGCGTCGGCCGGTACCAGCCGCAACGGCGACGAGGTCAGCCGGTCACCGGCCCGGGCCGGCAGGGTCAGCCGGAACTGGGCGCCCTCGCCCGGTGCGCCCCACGCCTCCAGCCAGCCGCCGTGCAACCGGGCGTCCTCCAGGCTGATGGAGAGACCGAGCCCGGTGCCGCCGGTCTGCCGGGCCCGCGACGGGTCGGCCCGCCAGAACCGGTTGAAGACCAGCTTCTCCTCGCCGGGCTTCAGCCCCACGCCATGGTCCCGGACGGTGATCGCCACCGCCGTCTCGTCCGCCGCCAGCGCCACCGCCACCGGCTTGCCGGCACCGTGCTCCACCGCGTTGCCGACCAGGTTGCGCAGGATCCGCTCCACCCGGCGCGGGTCGACCTCGGCGATCACCGGAGTCTCCGGCACCGTCACCCGCAGCGGGGTGCCGCAGCGGCTGGCGAGCGGCTCCAGCCGGTCGACCACGCGGCGCACCACCGGCACCAGGTCGGTCGGCTCGGCGTCCAGCATGGCGAAGCCGGCGTCGAACCGGCTGATCTCCAGCAGGTCGGTGAGCAGGTCCTCGAACCGGTCCAGCTCGGCGTGCAGCAACTCGGCGGTACGCGTCACCGCGGGGTCGAACCCGTCCCGCTCCGCGTAGATCAGGTCGGCAGCCATCCGTACGGTGGTGAGCGGGGTACGCAGCTCGTGCGAGACGTCCGAGGTGAACCGCCGTTGCAGCCGGGACATCTCCTCCAGCCGGACGATCTGGCGTTGCAGGTTCGTCGCCATCTGGTTGAACGACGAGGCGAGCATCGCCAGGTCGTCCTCGCCGTTGACCACCATCCGTTGGTCGAGCAGCCCTGCCGAGAGCCGCTGGGCGGTACGGGCGGCGACCCGTACCGGATTGACCACCAGCCGGGTGACCAGCCCGGAGAGCAGCCCGAGCAGGACGACCAGGGCGAACCCGGTGGCCAGTACGGTGGCCCGGGAGCCGTCGGCGATCTGGTCCCACCGGGTCAGCGGTACGAAGTAGTAGAGCTCGACCTGACCGAGGCCGGTCCGCACCGGCGAGCCGTAGACCAGGTATTTCGTCGGCCCCTTGTCGAAGAGGTCACCGGTGCGGAACTGGTGGGCGATGTCGCCGCCCCGGACCGCGTCCTCCAGCCCTGGGGTCAGGATGCCGCCGACGTCCACCTGGGGCGAGGTCGCGGGGGCGACCCCGGTGACCCGCAGCGTCACCACCACGCCGCCGAGCTGGGCCGGATCTCCGCCGGCCAGGTAGTTGACGGTGTTCTCCAGGGTCGCCCGCAACCCCTGCTCGGCGACCGTGGTGTGGTTGCTGAGCTGCTCGGAGGCGTACTTCTGGCCGTCCTCCAGCCGACTCTTGACGTCGTTGGTGGCGTTGTCGAGGACGATGTCCGTGATGTTGTCAGCGACCAGATAGGCGAACCCGCCGACCAGCAGGCTCGACGCCACCAGCGTGATCGTGACGACCCGCACCTGGAGCGACCGTCGCCAGGTGCGGTGCAGGCCGCTGACCGCCCGGGCCAGCCGTACCGAGCTGACGCGCCGCAACCGCCGCCCGGTCGCGGCCACACGGCCGAGCAGGGCGGACGAGGAGGTCAGGGTACGGGCCACAGTGCGACCCAGGCTATCCGGTGCCCGCCTTGTAGCCGACTCCCCGCACCGTCAGGATCACCTCGGGTCGCTCCGGATCCGGTTCGATCTTGGCGCGGAGCCGCTGGACGTGCACGTTGACCAGGCGGGTGTCGGCGGCGTGCCGGTAACCCCAGACCTGCTCCAGCAGGACCTCCCGGGTGAAGACCTGACGCGGCTTGCGGGCCAGCGCCACCAGCAGGTCGAACTCCAGCGGGGTCAGCTTCACCTCTTCGCCGTCCCGGCTGACCGTGTGCGCCGGCACGTCGATGTTGATCTGGTTGCCGGGCGGACCGATGGTCAGCAACTCCGGCGCGGCGTCCTCGCCCCGGCGCAGCCGGGCCCGCATCCGGGCGACCAGTTCCTTGGGCTTGAACGGCTTGACCACGTAGTCGTCCGCGCCCGACTCCAGCCCGAGCACCACGTCCACCGTGTCGCTCTTGGCCGTCAACATCACGATCGGGATGCCCGACTCGGACCGGATCGCCCGGGCCACGTCGATGCCGCTCATTCCCGGCAGCATCAGGTCGAGCAGGACGATGTCCGGCCGGTTCTCCCGGAACGCGGCCAGCGCCCGCTCTCCGTCGGCGACGAACGAGGGCAGGAAGCCCTCGCTGCGCAGCACGATGCCGAGCATCTCGGCCAGCGCGGGATCATCGTCGACGACCAGTACCCGGGCTCTCATGGCACTAATATTCCACCCTCTTTTCCACCGCGTGGTCCCCGCACCTCCCGGCGCGGCGCATCGCCGGGCCTGCCCTGGGCACGAGGCGCAGAAGCTTACCCTGGTCAACCGGCCCGCACCAACGACGACCGTCGCCGCCGAACCCCTCCGCGACGCATACCGAACCGTGACGTGCCGACCCCCCTTCCACTCCCCCAATCCCGGCGGCGGGGCGGGGCCGGGTGGCACGCACACCGAACCGTGACGTGGGAACCGGCCGAGCGGCTCCGCCCGGGATGAGCCGACGTGACACCATGACGGCTGCGGTGCGTACCCCCGCCACCCCCGATGCCCGCCGGAGGAGTTCGTTTGCCCGACGCCGGCCAGCCCGCCGTACTGCCGCTGCGGCCGCTCACCGTCGGTGAGCTGATCGACTCGGCGGTGCTGCTGCTCCGCGACCACGCCCGGGTACTGGTACCGGTCGCGCTGGCCCTGGCCGTACTCGAACAACTCCTGCTGCACCCGCTGCGGCTGGTCGCCGAGGTCACCCCGCCGGCCTACCTGCCGAGGATCGACGAGCTGCCGGCGTACTGGTTCCTGCTGGCCGTCGGCGCCGCCTGCGAGGCGGTAATCATCGCGCTGCTCGGCAACCTGACCGCCCGGGCCGCCGGTACGGTCATGCTCGATCCCGGTACCCGGGTCCGCCGGTTGCTCCGCCCGCGCGGTGCCCGACTCCCGGCGACGATCCTGGTCGCCCTGCTGGCCGGTGCCGTGATGTTCGTGGCCTCCCTGGTCATGCCGCTCTGGGTGATCGGCTTCGCGCTGCTCGGCTCGGTGGCGCCGGCGATCGTGCTGGACCGGGTCGGCCCGTTCCGGGCGCTGTGGCGCTCGGCCACCCTCGCCCTGCGCACCGGCGGCCGGGCGGCGGCGATACGGGTGCTCGGCTATCTCGTCTGGTGGCTGTTGCGGATCGGGCTCGCCGTCGGTGTCGTCACCGGGCTGAACTCGCTCGGGCTGCTGGAACCGCGCTGGCAACTGCCCGTCGGCCTGGCGGTCTGGGCCCTGGTCAACAGCATCGCCTATCCCGCGCTCGCCTGCCTCGACGCGGTCATCTACCTGGAGGGGCGGATCCGCACCGAAGGGCTGGACATCGTCATCGACCGGGCCCGGCGGACCGGCTCGCCGATCCTCACCCCGATGGCGGGCCGAAGGTGAGCTTCAGCCGCTGGTGGACGGAGACGACGGCCGCGCTCGGCGACCTGGTGCCGCTCCCCCTGGTCGCGCTGCTGCTGGTGCTCGCCGGCGTGCTCGTCGCGCTCGGCTGGTTCCACTACCCCGCCTGGGTGCCCCGCCGGCTGCCGCGTTGGTGGCCGTCCCGGCGGCGGCGACGGCGCAAGCCCCGCCAGACACAGCCGACCGAGCCGGACGCCGAGGCGACGACCGAGGAGGATCCGGAGTTGCCGGACGTACCGGCCGAGACGCTTGTCGCCCTCGCCGACCGGTACGCCGCCGAGGGCCGGTACGCCGAGGCGGCCCGGGAACGGTTCCGGGGGATGGTCCGGCAACTGGTCGACCGTGGCGTGCTCCAACACCTGCCCGGGCTCACCGTCACCGAACTCGCCACCGCCGCCGCCCGGAACCGGCCGGAGGTGGACCCGGCGCTCACCGAGGCGGGTCGGCTCTTCTCCGACCTCTGGTACGCCCAGCGTCCGGCGAGGCGCGAGCACGACGACCGGATGCGTACGCTCGCCACCGAACTCGACCGTACCCTCGACAGACCGCCCGGCGCCGCCGACGGGACGGCCCCGACGCCGAGCCGGGAGACGATCCAGGAGGGGGTGGCCCGGAGATGACCCCTGCCCCGGACGCGCCCGGGCCGGGCACCCACGCCCCGGCCGGGCAGCAGCACGCCGGTACCGTCCACTCCGGACCTGGCCGGCCGGCAGCGCCAGCAGCGAAGGCAGCGAAGGGCCGCCGACGGCGCCGCTGGCACCGCATGGCGATCCCGCTCGGGGCGGTCGCCGTGCTGCTCGCGGTCACCGGGATCACCCAGGCGATCGACCAGCCCGATCCCGGCTCCGCCGGCTTCCTCTCCCCGGTCAACGGCGACGACGAGGGCGCAAGCCAGCTCGCCGACCGGCTGCGCGCCGAGGGCGTCGCCGTCGAACGGTTCACGAGTACCCGGCGGGCCCTGATCCAGGCGACCAGCCAGGGCTTCACCCTCTTCGTCCCCTCGCCGGGGCTGGTCCATCCGCTCTACCTGCCGTACCTCGCCGAGCCGGCCGCCCGGGCCCGGGTGGTGCTGGTCGACCCGCCACAGCGGGTACTGGAGGCCGCCGGCCTGCCGCTGGCCGTCGCCGGCCGACGCTGGGCCGCCGACGCCGTGGAGGCCGACGCCGACGGCCGCCCCTGCCCGCTGCCCGAGGCGGCGCGGGCCGGCCGGGCGGCCGCACTGCTCCAGCGGTACGCCGCCCCGCCCGGCCTCGACGGTACCGACCACTGCTACGCGGGCGGGCTGGTCCGCACGGAACAGCGGGGCAGCGAGGTCGTGGTGATCGGTGCCAGTGACCCGTTCCGCAACGACCGGATAGCCGAGCGGGGCAACGCGGCGCTCTCCACCGGACTACTCGGCATCCACGACCGGGTCGTCTGGCTCGACCTCGCCGGACCGGAGCCGCCGCCGCCGTACCACCGCGACGGCGAACTGGACCCGTGGACGTCGATGCCGGGCGACTCCGGGTCGGACGAGGACGGCCGGTCCGGAGAGGGCGACGGCGACCGGGAGTACGAGAACCGGCCGCAACCGTCCCCCGGGCAGAACGACAACGCAGACGCGCCGGACCGACGCAACCCGCTCTGGGACGCCTTCCCGCCCTGGTTCTGGGCCCTGCTGGTGCAGCTCGCCCTGGCCCTGCTGCTGGTGGTGCTCTGGCGGGCCCGCCGGCTCGGGCCACCTGTCGTCGAGCCGTTGCCGGTGACCGTCCCGTCCGCCGAGACGGTGCTGGGGCGCGGCCGGCTCTACCAGCGGGCCCGGGCGTACGGGCCGGCGGCGGAGACGCTGCGCGCCGCCGCGCTGCACCGGTTGACGCAGTCCCGGGGCGTACCGCCGGACGCCGGGCCGGACGAGTTGGCCGCGGCCATCGCGGCGCGTACCGGCCGGAGCGCCGCCGAGGTGCACGATCTGCTGCACGGCCCGGCCCCGGAGACCAACCAGGAACTGCTCGACCTGGCCCGGGCGCTCGACGACATCGTCACCTCCCCCGGCACCGCCCCGCCCGACCAGCCCCGGCACGACCGCCCCATCGAAGGAGAAGCCCGGTGACCCGACCCGCCGGAACCACCGATCCGCGCTACGCCGCCGCGCCGTACCCGGTGCCGGCCCAGGCCGGCGCCCCGGCGGAGCCCGACGAGGCCCGCGCCGCCCTGCACCGGCTGCGGGCCGAGGTCGCCAAGGCGGTCGTCGGGCAGGACGCCGTGGTCACCGGGATGGTGATCGCACTGCTCTGCCGGGGGCACGTGCTGCTGGAGGGCGTTCCGGGGGTGGCGAAGACGCTGCTGGTGCGGACCATGGCGGCAGCGCTCGACCTGGAGTCCAAGCGGCTCCAGTTCACCCCGGACCTGATGCCCGGCGACGTCACCGGGTCACTGATCTTCGACCCGCGCACCGCCGCCTTCACCTTCCGGGAGGGGCCGGTCTTCACCAACCTGCTGCTCGCCGACGAGATCAACCGGACGCCGCCGAAGACCCAGGCCGCGCTGCTGGAGGTGATGGAGGAGCGGCAGGTCTCGGTGGAGGGGAACCGCCGGCCGCTGCCGGACCCGTTCATCGTGGCCGCCACCCAGAACCCGGTGGAGTACGAGGGCACCTATCCGCTGCCCGAGGCCCAGCTCGACCGCTTCCTGCTGCACCTGACGATGCCGCTGCCGAACCGGGACGAGGAACTGGGCGTACTCCGGGCGCACCACGCCGGCTTCGACCCGCGCGAGCTGACCGCCGCCGGAGTACGCCCGGTGGCCACCGCCGCCGACCTGGCGCTGGCCCGGGACGGGGTCAGCCGGGTCGGCGTGGTGGAGAGCGTGCTCGGCTACATCGTGGACCTGTGCCGGGCCACCCGGGCGGCACCGGCGCTGGAACTCGGCGCCTCACCCCGGGGTGCGATCGCGCTGCTGGTCACCGCGAAGGCCTGGGCCTGGATGGCCGGGCGGGACCACGTCACCCCGGACGACGTCAAGGCGATCGCCCGGCCGACGCTGCGGCACCGGCTGCGGCTGCGCCCGGAGGCCGAACTGGAGGGCGTCACCACCCGGTCGGTACTGGACGCGGTGCTCGGCACCGTGCCGACGCCACGATGACGGGGCGGGCGGCGGTCCTGCTCGGTGCAGGCGCGCTGACCCTGCCGCTCTGGCCCGCCCCGTGGCTGGGCGTACTCGTGATGTCCGGGCTGGTGCTGGCGCTGACCGTACTCGACTGGCGGCTGGCCGCCCCGCTGAGGGCGATCGAGGCGAGCCGGGAGGGCGACCGGGCTGTCCGGCTCGGCGACACCGCCACGGTCTCGGTGTGGCTGCACAACACCTCCGACCGGCCACTGCGCGGGCTGGTCCGGGACGCCTGGGTGCCGTCCGCCGGGGCGAGACCGGACTTCCCCGGCGCCCCGACGGTACGCGTCGAGCCCGGTATCCGGGTGGAGCTGCCCAGCCGGCTGACCCCGACCCGGCGTGGCGACCGGCCGGCGCTGCGGCTGACGCTGCGCTCGTACGGGCCGCTGGGGTTGGCGTTCCGGCAACGGGCGGAACGGCCGGCGACACCGCCGTGGACCCTGCGGGTGCTGCCCCGGTTCGAGTCCCGCCGGCACCTGCCGGAGAAACTGGCCCGGCTGCGGCTGATCGACGGCACGGAGGTGGCCCGGGGGCGGGGCCAGGGCACCGAGTTCGACACCCTGCGGGAATACGTGGTCGGCGACGACGTGCGCTCGGTCGACTGGCGCGCCAGTGCGCGCCGGGCCGACGTACTCGTCCGGACCTGGCGGCCGGAGCGCGACCGGCGGGTGGTCTGCGTGCTCGACACCGGGCGCACCTCGGCGGTACGGGTCGGTGACGAGCCCCGCCTCGACGCCGCCATCGACGCCAGCCTGCTGCTGGCCGCGCTGGCGGCCCGGGCCGGTGACCGGGTCGACCTGCTGGCCGTGGACGCCGCCGTCCGGCTGGCGCTGACCGGCGGTGCCCAGTCGACGCTGCTGGCCCGGATGGTAAACGCGCTCGCCCCGCTCCAGCCGGCCCTGGTGGAGACCGATTTCGAACTGCTCGCCGGTGAGATCCTCCGGCGGCAGCGCCGGCGTTCCCTGGTGGTGCTCTTCACCGCCCTGGAACCGGGTGCGCTCGGCGAGGGACTGCTGCCGGTGCTGCCCCGGCTGGCGACCCGGCACCGGGTGATCGTGGCGTCGGTGCACGATCCGGTGCTGACCGATCTCACCACCCGTCCGCCGGAGACCGTCCAGGACGCCTACGCCTCGGCCGCGGCCTGGCGGGCGCTCGGCGACCGGGACCGGGTACGCGCGGCGCTGGCCCGGCACGGGGTGACGGTGGTGGACGCCCCGGCCGACCGGCTGGCGCCGACGGTCACCGACACCTACCTCCGGCTCAAGGCCCTCGGCCAGCTCTGATCCGCGCTGGCCCGGAGGCCGGGTTGCCGCCCCTCCGGACCGGCCAGCCCGTTTTGGCGCCCGCCGGGGCGGTCCGGGTAGGCGGCCGGGGCGGGCGGCGCCATAGGGTGTCGCCGATGATGGCCAGATTGATCGCCGAGCGAGAGTTCGTTGTTCCGCAGGGGTTCCCTTCGAGCTGCGACGGCCCGGGTCGTCGGCCCGACGGCGGATGGCAGATGAGGACACCGGATTCGCGACTGCTGGTCCTCGATCCGGAACTGCGCACCGTACGGCAGACGTTCGAACTACCCGGGGAGGGCGGGTGCGCGGTGCGCCCCGACCTGAGCTACGCCGCGGTGGCCGGCACGGATCGGATCACCCTGGTCGACCGGAGCGGCGTCGTGCGGTGGGAGGTCCCGCATCCGGCCTGGACCCCGCGACTCGGGGCGACCGGCTCGGAGGGTTCGTGCATATTCAGCCACGACGGTGACCGGATCTGGGCGGTGGTACCCGGCGACACCGGCGATGACGACGAGATGTGGGTGCTCGACGCGGAGACCGGCCGGGTGCTGGATCGCGCGTCGCTGGGTTGCGTCACCACCGGTTCGCACATGGTGCTGCACCCTGATCGTCGGCACGTGGGCGTGGAGCTGGGCGCACCCCACGATGGCTGGATCGGCTGGGCGCACCTGGTCAATGGTCGCGCCGTCGTGACGGTTCGGGATGCGCGGTACGAGATTCTGGCCGACATCCACCCGACCGGCGATCGTTATCTGACCATGCCGATCGAGGAGGACGTCGTCATGGTGCGCCGCTTCGATGACGGGCTCGTCAGTGCCGCACGCGGCGGAGCCGAGACCTTCGGCGGCGACGCCACGTTCGACACCCACGGTGGCTACCTCGACGTGGACCGGATCGTCGCGACGGCATTCGAGGGGCCGACGGTTCTGCTGACGGCCGACACCCTGGAGCTGGTTGACGTCGTCGACTACCCCGAGGGCGCGGTGACGGAGAGCCCGCTGCCCAGCGGCCGGGGCACCTGGACGACCTTCCAACGGGCATCGGGCCGGGTACAGCTGTGGCGGCTTCAGCCTGCAACTGTGGCGGCTTCAGCCGCTGCCCCAGCTGACCGGCCGGCGACCCGACCGTGAGCGGCGCAGCGGAAACCCGCTGGTCGGAGACAATCTCGATGTCGGATACTTGATGATCAAGCGCGCCACCGTCGCCGCCGGGCGGGGTGGGACGCGACCGACTCGACCCAACCTGGACGGATCTTGCGCAAGCTCGTGTACCTCGTCGCGACCACCATCGACGGCTTCGTCGCCGGCCCGGACGGTGCCGATCCCACCGGCCCGAACGGCTTCTGGCAGATCCCGAAGGACTACCTCGACCACCTCGTCTCGGAATACCCGGAGACACTGCCGCACGCGGCCCGTACCGCGCTCTCCGTGACGGCCGAGGGCACCCGGTTCGACACCGTCCTGGAGGGGCGGCACAGCTACGAGATCGGCCTGCGGGTCGGCGTCACCGACGCCTTCCCGCACCTGCGGCACCTGGTGTTCTCAAGGACCCTGAAGGAGAGCCCGGACCCGGCCGTCGAGGTGGTGAGCGGTGACCCGGTCGCGCGGGTACGGGAGCTGAAGCGCGAGGAGGGTAAGGACATCTGGCTCGTCGGCGGCGGCGAGCTGGCCGGGGCGCTCTACCCGGAGATCGACCAGCTGATCGTCAAACTGGCCCCGCTGACCATCGGTACCGGAATTCCGCTGTTCGGCCGCAAGGCCGAGTTCGACCCGCGCGGCTGGCAGCTCACCGACCACGTCGTGCTGGGCAGCGGATCTGCCTACCTCACCTACACCCGCACGCCCGCCCGGTAGCGATCACGGCTCGTCCGGAGCAGGTTCGCCGGAGAAGATCCGCGGATCACCCGACCGACTCGGTGGCAGCCTGCTCGGTGGCAGCCTGCTCGGTGGCAGCCTGCTCGGCGGCGGCGCGGCGGCCGAAGTGGACGACGTAGCCGAGGAAGCCGAGCCAGGCGACTATGCCGATCCCGACCCGGATCCCGGTGGGCACCGCCGCCGGGGTGACGAAGGCCTCGATCAGCCCGGCGACCGCGAAGAGCCCCACCAGGCCGACCGCGACCAGCACGCCGGAGCGGCCGGCCCGGGCCACCGCCTGGCCCCGGGTCAGGTCGCGCGGCGGCGCGATCCAGGCCCAGCCGATCCGCAGCCCGACACCGGCCGCCACGAAGATCCCGGTCAGCTCCAGCAGGCCGTGCGGCGTGATCATGCTGAAGAAGACGTCGGTACGGTCGTAGGCGGCCAGTACCCCGCCGGTCACCCCGATGTTGACGGCGTTGTGCCACAGCAGGTAGAAGACCGGCACGATCAGGATGCCGGAGGCGAGGCAGCGGGCGGCGATCCAGGCGTTGTGGGTCCACAACTGGAAGGCGAAGCTCGGTGCCGAGTATTCGCTGTAGTAGCCGACGAACCGGGCCTCGAACGCCTCGGCTGCCGCCTCCTCGCCGATCAGTGCGGCGGCGTTCTCCGGGTGCTCGCCGATCCAGTACATCAGGAAGCCCGCGACCAGGACGAACCCGGCGCCGACCGCGGCCCACCACGGCCAGGCCCGGTAGACCGCCAGCGGGAAGCCGGCAACGAAGAACCTGCGGACCGCCGTCCAGGAGAAGCCGGACCGGCCGGCGAGCCGGCCCCGGGCCGCCAGCACCAGTTGGGAGAGCTGGGCGACGAGTACCGGATCGGGCGACCGGCTGCGTACCACAGACAGGTGCGTGGCCACCCGCTGGTAGAGCGCGACCAGCTCGTCCGCCTCGTCCGCGTCGAGCCGCCGCCGCTTCGTCAGCTCCGCCAGCCGCCGCCATTCCCGGTCGTGCTCGGCCGTGTACGCGTCGAGATCCAACTCAGCTCCCCAGGGTTCGGCACCATAGTGTTCACTGTGCTGGTGACAGCGCAAGCACCGAGGTCCACCCTCGCCCGGCCAGCCATCCCTGCCGGGTACGGTGCGGATGCCGGACTGGTCAGCGGCGAGGCGGTCGAGCTGGACGTCCGGGTCGCCCGGCTCGGCTCCCGGGTGCTGGCGCTGCTGATCGACATCCTGACCCAGATCGCCCTGGCGGTGATCCTGCTGGTGAGTGCGGGAATCCTGCTCAGGTCGCTCGTCGGCCCGGGCGCCTTGGACGGGGCGACCCTCAGCGGCCTACAGACCGTCGGGTTGGTACTGGTCCTGGTCGGCTACCCGGTGATCTGCGAGACCCTCAACTCCGGCCGTACGGTCGGCAAGCTCGCCGTCGGGCTCCGGGTGGTACGCGCCGACGGTGGCCGGGTCGGCTTCCGGCAGGCGCTGACCCGCAGCCTGGTCGGCGTCGCGGTGGAGTGGCCGGGTCTGGTGATGCCGCTGCTGACCTGGGCGGTGGGGGTGACCGTGATGCTCACCGATCCACGGGGGCGGCGACTCGGTGACCTGGCCGCCGGCACGCTGGTGATCCACGAACGGAGTCCCGCCGCCACCGGCTACCTCCCGACCATGGTTCCGCCACTGGCCGGTTGGGCGGCCACCCTGGACCTGACCCGGCTGGACAACAACCTGGCGCTGGCCGTACGCCAACTGCTCAGTCGCACCACGACGTTGACCAGGGACTCGCGGCGTGCGCTGACCCGGTCACTCTGGGCGGAGGTGGCGGCCGTGACCTCGCCACCGCCACCGCCGGGCCTGCCCGAGTGGGCGTACCTGGCCGCCGTACTGGCCGAGCGGCACGTGCGGGCCCGGCAACGGCTGGCGCGTACCCGATCGGTGACCTCCAGCCTCTGGCCGGAACTCGCCGCGCCGGCCACCGATCCTGCGGGCTCGCCCGCTGTCCGACCGGCGGCTCCGGCGATGTCGACGACTTCCGCACTGCCGGCGGCTCCCCCGGCGCCGGAGCTGTCGTACCCCGGGGTGGTCCGTCCGATGGTGGCCGGGTCCGCACCGCCGAACGGGTCGGCCCGGTGAAGGCGTTCCTGCCCTGGCTGCTGGTCCTGGCGGTGGTGATCGCGCTGAACGCGCTCCGGCTGCGGCCGCTCGCCACGGCGGTCGCGGTCGCCTGGCTCGGCTACTGCCTCTGGACCTGGTTCCGGCCGCGACGGCGCTGAACGACCGGAGGCGGACCCGCACCAGGAGTTGCGCGACTGCCCGCTGAAGCTCGCGAAGACCTCGGGTACCGATGTTTCCCGTGGTTATGAGCAGTATGATTTCCATATGGTCACCACGGTCAATTTGCCTGACGGATTGCATGAGCGGCTCAAGCAGCTTGCCGAGCAGGAGCACCGGTCGATGAACGCCACCATCGTCGTGGCGGTCGAGGAGTACATCTCCGCTCGCAGTCACCGTGCCCGTGTGCGGGATCTTGCGCGGGAGGTTGCCGAGCGCGACGCCGAACTGCTGCGACGGTTGGCGGAGTGATCAACTATCTTGAGGTCGACGACCTCGTGGAGATCGCCTCGATAGTCTTGGGCGAGACGCCGCAGGTCCGCGATCTCGGCCTGCTTTCGTCGGCGGTGGTTCGCCCGGCCACCGTGGCGTTCGGCCAGGAGGCTTACGCCGATCTCTGGAGCAAGGCCGCCGCGCTGCTTCACTCGATCTGCATGAACCACGCGCTGATCGATGGAAACAAGCGTCTCGCCTGGGCGGCGGTGCGCGTTTTCCTGGCCCTGAACGAGGTGCCGATCCAGGATGTCGATGTTGATCAGGCGGAGGCTCTTGTGATGTCAGTGGCCAGCGGCACCCTGACCGAGGTCTCCGACATCGCCCGTGAACTCCGCAAGCTCTACCTCTGATCCGTCGCACCAATTCTGTAGCGGATGCCGGAGCCTGACGGGCGAGCCCGGGGCGGCAGGGCTGCCGTCCCGGGCTCGCCGGTCGATGCTCAGTAGCGGTAGTGCTCGGGCTTGTACGGCCCCTCGACCGGTACGCCGAGGTAGCTGGCCTGCTCCTTGGTCAGCTCGGTCAGCTTGGCGCCGAGCGCGTCCAGGTGCAGCCGGGCGACCTTCTCGTCCAGGTGCTTCGGCAGCGTGTAGACGCCGACCGGGTACTCCTCGGTCTTGGTGAAGAGCTCGATCTGCGCGATCGTCTGGTTGGCGAACGAGTTCGACATCACGAAGCTCGGGTGCCCGGTGGCGTTGCCCAGGTTGAGCAGCCGCCCCTCGGAGAGCACGATGATCGAGTGGCCGTCGTCGAACTGCCAGACGTCCACCTGCGGCTTGATGTTGATCCGCTGCACGTCGGAGCGCTTCGCCAGCCCGGCCATGTCGATCTCGTTGTCGAAGTGGCCGATGTTGCCGACGATCGCCTGGTGCTTCATCCGGGCCATGTGGTCGTTGCGGATCACGTCGAAGCAGCCGGTCGCGGTGATGAAGATGTCGGCGGTCTCCACCACGTCGTCCAGGGTGGAGACCTGGTAGCCGTCCATCGCGGCCTGGAGCGCGCAGATCGGGTCGACCTCGGTGACGATGACCCGGGCACCCTGGCCGCGCAGCGACTCGGCGCAGCCCTTGCCGACGTCGCCGTAGCCGAGCACGACAGCGGTCTTGCCGCCGATCAGCACGTCGGTGGCCCGGTTGATGCCGTCGATCAGCGAGTGGCGGCAGCCGTACTTGTTGTCGAACTTGCTCTTCGTCACCGAGTCGTTGACGTTGATGGCCGGGAAGAGCAGCGTGCCGTTCTGCTGCATCTCGTAGAGCCGGTGCACGCCGGTGGTGGTCTCCTCGGTCACGCCCTTGATGCTGGCGGCGACCCGGGTCCAGCGCTGGTTGTCCGCGGCGAGCGAGCGGTGCAGCACGCCGAGGATGACCGCGTACTCCTCGGAGTCGGCGCTCTCCACCGGGGGTACCACGCCGGCCTTCTCGAACTGGGCACCCCGGTGCACCAGCAGGGTGGCGTCGCCACCGTCGTCGAGGATCATGTTCGGCCCCTGGCCATCCGGCCAGAGCAGCACCTGCTCGGTGCACCACCAGTACTCTTCGAGCGTCTCGCCCTTCCAGGCGTAGACCGGAACGCCGGACGGGGCGTCGGGCGTGCCGTCCGGTCCGACCACGATGGCGGCGGCCGCGTGGTCCTGGGTGGAGAAGATGTTGCACGAGGCCCAGCGGACCTGGGCGCCGAGCGCCACGAGGGTCTCGATGAGCACCGCGGTCTGGATCGTCATGTGCAGCGAACCGGTGATCCGGGCACCGCGCAGCGGCTGCTCGGCGGCGTATTCGCGACGGATCGACATCAGGCCGGGCATCTCGTGCTCGGCGAGTCGGATCTCCTTGCGCCCGAACTCGGCGAGGGAGAGGTCCGCCACCTTGTAGTCGCCCTCGGCAACGGTGCCGGGCCGGGGCGCGGCGGACGAACCACCCGTGGGTGCCGGGAGAGTGCTGGTCATGAAGGCTCCTGTCGTACGGGTCTGCGGCGCGACCCTCCACGTTACGCCCCGGGCGTACCGCGACGGACTCCGGCCGGGTCGCAATCCGGACAGTACGGATCGAGGGCTGTCCGAGCCAACGGAGGTCCGGGGGCGGCGCCGGAACAGCGCGCGGGGCGGTCGGTCCCGAACGGATTTCCGCCCAGTCTCCGGCCGCCCCGCGCATCCCCCCGGTTTGGTTCCCCGCGCGTGTCTCGGACCTGCGTCGCGATAACGCTGCGTACTCACAGACTCACACTGCGCAAGAACAGTGTCAAGCTGATCCGCAAATTTCCGTTTCGCGGCGGCTCACCTTTGCTCACCGACGGCCGCCGGCTGCCCCACCGTCACCGTCGCCGAACGAACATCCCGCGCTGCGGAACGACGTAGATCAGTCCCTGCTCCACCAGCAGAGCAACGGCCCTACGGACGGTCGTCCGGGCGATTCCATACGTGCCGACAAGCTGGTTCTCCGACGGGATCGCCCGGTCAGGTTGCCAGTCACCACGCTCGATCCGGGCAGCCAAGATCCCCGCGAGCTGCCGGTACGGCGGCACCGGCCCCTCGTGGTCTATCAAGTCGTCGGGCTCCATCTAAACGACGCTAAGCATGATACGTCGACCGAGAGCAACCTCCTACAAGGCTGTACATAGCGCTATGTAGCGCTATAAGGTGTCCGCATGGCCTCCTGCCTGGTAGCACATGTCGGCGTCGGGTGGGGGTGCCGCGCAAGTGAGGGCTGCTGCCGGCACTTCCCCCAAGGTCTCCGGCGCCCGGCAGCAGCCCTCACCCCGACCGCCGAGGAGGTCCGCTTTGCACCCCCAGCCGTTCAACCGCGCTCAACACTTCGACCGCACCCAGCCGTTCGACCGGGTCCGGCAGTCGCCGGAGGAGACCGAACGCCAGCTCCACCGGCTCAAGCAGGAACTGGCCTCCTGCCAGCAGGTCATCTGCGAGATGCAGAGCCGGCTGACCGACGCCCGCTCCCGACTGGCCTTGATAGGGAAGATCGCCCGCGACGACGCCCGCTGCCGGCGTACCCCGACCGTCTCGTGGGCCGCTGTCCGGGCAGCCCTCTACTGCCGACCGGACATGCTCGACCGAATCAGCCCCGACCTGCCCCGCCGATGACCGGCCCGGGACCGCACCCCAACCGGGCCAGGCCAGCCGGTCCGACCACTCGGGCCGATCCGACGGCTCAGGATGGCCCGACCGAGGCGACGTAGAGTTCGCCGTCGCCGCTGACGGTCACCGTCCCGCCGTCGGCCCGGCCGATCGCCGCCGCACCGGGACCGAGCCGCGCCGAACCGGCGCCGTCCGCCACGGTGACCTCGCCGGCCAGGCAGAGCGCGATCCGGGGACCCCGCAGCTCCAGCCGGGCCGATCCGACCCGGTCATCGAGGCGTACCCCGTGCAGGGCGAAGTCGTCCACCGGCACCGGCCAGGTGACCACCCCGGGGCTCACCGGCACCGGGCTGACCACCGGATCGGCCAGCACCTCGAAGCGGAGCACCCGGAGCAGCTCCCGCACGTCGACGTGCTTCGGGGTCAGCCCGCCCCGCAGCACGTTGTCGCTGGCCGCCAGGATCTCCACCCCGGCGCCGTAGAGATAGGCGTGCAGGTTGCCGGCCGGCATCCAGATCGCCTCGCCGGGGGTCAGGGTGACGTGGTTGAGCAGCAGCGCCACCAGTACGCCCGGATCCGCCGGATAGCGTCCGGCCAGCTCCCGGGCCAGCTCGGCCGAGGCGGCGAACTGCTCGCCGACCTCCGCGGCTACCACCGCCGCGACCAGTTCGGCGCGCTCCGCCGACGGCCAGGTGAGCAGGGTACGCACCGCCTCCGCCAGCCCGTCGGTGCCGGCCCGCAGCGCGGCGACCACCGGTGCCAACGCGGGTACGCCGGACGCGTCGAGCAGGTCCGCCGAGACCAACGGGTCGCGGAACCCGCACAGGGCCCGGAACGGCGAGACCGCGACCAGCATCTCCGGCTTGTGGTACGGGTCGACGTAGTTGCGGTGGGTCAACTCCGGATCGGTGGTCTCCGCCGCGTACCCGGCCCGGGCCTGCTCGGCGTCCGGATGCGCCTGCAACGAGAGCGGCGCCTCCGGGGCCAGCACCTTGAGCAGGAACGGCAGCCGCTGCCCGAACCGGTCGACGACGTCGGCACCGAGCCAGCGCCCCGGATCTTCGGCGAACGCGTCGACCAGGCTCAGCGGCACCCCGCCCCGGTCCAGCACGCTCGGGTCACCGGGATGGGCGCCCAGCCACAGCTCCGCCTCCGGGCCGTCGCTCGGCACGGGCCGGCCCTGCAACTGCGCGAGGACGGTCCGCGACCCCCACGCGTAGTCGCGGATCCGGCCGTGCAGCGGCTCCACCGCTCAGACCCCCTTGAGTTCCGGCACCCCGTCCGCGGGCTGCTCGACCTTGCGGTAGATGTCCGGCTCCAGATAGATCACCCGGGCGATCGGCACGGAGTTGCGGATCCGCGCCTCCACCGAGTTGATCCCCTCGGCCAGCTCCGCCGCCGTCTCGTACGGCCGCACCGCGACCTTCGCCGCGACCAGCAGCTCCTCCGGCCCCAGGTGCAGGGTCTTCATGTGGATGATCCGCTCCACCTCGGACCCCGAGGTGATCGCCTCCTCGATCCGCCGGACGTCCTCCGGGGTGGCCGCCTCGCCGAGCAGCAGGCTCTTGGTCTCGAACGCCAGGATCACCGCGATGGCCACCAGCAGGATGCCGATCGCTGCCGTGCCGGCGGCGTCCCAGTAGCCGTTGTCGGTGATCAGGGTCATCGAGACACCGATCAGGGCGAAGACCAGACCGAGCAGCGCGCCCAGATCCTCCAGTAGCACCACAGGCAACTCCGGCGCCTTGGCCCGGCGGACGAACTGCTTCCAGGACGCCTTGCCCCGGATCGCGTTCGACTCGACGATCGCGGTCCGGAACGAGAACGACTCCAGGATGATCGCGACCACCAGTACGACGACCGGCAGCCACTGCCAGCTCTCGATCCCGCCCGGGTGCACCCGCTGCTCGTGCCACTTGTGGTACGCCTCGTAGAGCGCGAACAGGCCGCCGACACTGAACAGCACGATGGAGACGATGAACGCGTAGATGTAGCGCTCGCGGCCGTACCCGAAGGGGTGTTGCGGGGTCGCCCGGCGACGCGCCCGGCGCCCGCCGAGCAGCAGCAGCGCCTGGTTGCCGGAGTCGGCCACCGAGTGGATCGACTCGGCGAGCATCGACGACGAGCCGCTCAGCGCGAACGCGACGAACTTGGTGACCGCGATGCCCATGTTGGCCAGCAGGGCCGCGACGATCGCCTTCGTACCGCCACTCGCGCTCACGACCGCTCCTCCGCCGCGTCGGCCGGCGCCTGGGCCACGGCGGCCCCGGCCCGGGTGATCTGCTCGGTCACTGGTTGGAAAGCTCCTTCATCTCGGTGATCGCGGGCACGGCCATCGGGTCGAGTCCGTGCGCCAGCGCAAGATAGATCGAGGCGAAGTCGGGTACCGCGGTCAGCGAGGCGAGCCGCTCCAGCGCCGACCCGCCCTCGGCGGTCACCACGTCGCAGCGCACGCCACGCCGCTCGGCGAGGGTCTGCACGGCCTCGGCCCGGCGCTCCTCCACCACCAGCGGCTCGTCGGCGTCGTCCTCGGCGTTCAGTCCGCCGTCGCGGAGCAGCACCAGCCGCAGCCGGGTGCCGGTCGCCTCGTCCCCGGGGTCGGCGAAGATGTCCCGGCTGGATTCGACGAGGCCGCCGAAGACGCCGTCGAGCAGGCCGACCCGGCCCCGCCCCGCCTCGCCGAGCGCACCTGCCACCACCGGGTAGCGGGCGTTCGCCGAGAGGGTGTCGCCGAACCGCCGGGCCGCCACTGTGGCCAGCGGCGACGAGCCCCAGACGATCGGCACCGAGCCGGCCAGGCCCAGCGCCAGCGACTTGGCCGGGTTGACGAAGGACTCGGCGGACGGGCGGCACCTGTCGGCCTCCGCGTCCAGCCGGGCCGCCGTCTCGGCCAGGTCCGCCTCGTTCACCTTGACCAGGCCGAGCGCGCGGGCGGCGAGCAGCACCGGCACCGTCAGCGCCCAGAGGCTGGCCCGGGCCGGCGCCCGGCGGGGAACCGGGACGAACGGCGCGCGTACCCCCTCGGCCACCGACTGGAGCTGCGAGTCCGGCGCACCGACCGCGACCAGCCTGGCCCCGCGCCGGGCGGCGGCCTCGGCCGCGCCGAGCGCCTCAGGGCTGCGCCCGGAGGCACTGACCGCGATGACCACGTCCGCCGCGCCCACCCAGCCGGGCACCCCGGCGCTGCGGTGCTGGATCACCGGTACCGGGCAGCGCGGGCCGGCGACGGTGGCCAGCACCTCTCCGGTACGCGCGGCGGTGCCGATGCCGGCGATCACGACCGCCCGGGGGCGCCCCTCGTCGGCCAGCACCCCTAGGTTGGCCTCGGCGGCGAGCGCGGCTGACTCCCGCACCTGTGCCCCGGCCGACGCGGTGTGCCGGAGCATCCCGCCCGGGTCGTTCTCGCTCATCGCGGCGACGTCGTCGAGCAACCCCTCGTCGGGGACCGGGCGGCCGCGCAGACCGGCCGTACCGTCCATCACCGCTGGTCCGCGCTGCCGCCGGGGGTCGCGTCGGAACCGGCCACCGGGCCGCCGCGCGCCTCGTCGAGCAGCAGCACCGGCACGTCGTCGCGTACCTCGAAGATGCGTGCGCACTCGGTGCAGGTCAGGGTCTGCGCCGTCGGGTCGTAGTCCAGCGGTGCGTGATGGGTGTCCGGGCAGGCCAGGATCTCCAGCAACTGCGGGTCGAGGGCCACCGTGCGGCTCCTTCCACTCCTCGTGCGTCGGGTCGGCTACGGCGGGTCTCCGACCAGCGCGATGGATCTTATCGGCGAACCAGTCCGAGCACCTCGTCGCGGAGCGCCACCATCCGGTCCGGGGTGGGCGCCTCGACGTTGAGCCGGAGCAGCGGCTCCGTGTTGGACGGGCGCAGGTTGACCCAGGCCCCGTCCGGGAAGCGCAGGGTCAAGCCGTCCAGATCGTCGGTCTCGGCGTCCGGATAGGCGGCCCGGACCTCGGCGAGCTTGGCCCGCTGGTCCGGAACGGTCGAGTTGATCTCACCGGAGGCGGCGTACCGCTCGTACGCCCGGCCGAGTTCCGACAGCGGGCCGTCCTGCTCGCCGAGCGCCGCCAGCAGGTGCATCGCGGCGAGCATCCCGGTGTCGGCGAACCAGAAGTCCCGGAAGTAGTAGTGCGCCGAGTGCTCGCCGCCGAAGGCCGCGTTGGTGCGGGCCATCTCGGCCTTGATGAAGGAGTGGCCGACCCGGCTGCGCACCGGCTCGCCGCCGTGCTCCCGGACGATCTCCGGTACCGCGCTCGACGTGATCAGGTTGTGGATGATCGCCGCGCCGGGGTGCTTGGCCAGCTCGCGTACGGCCACCAGGGCGGTGATCGCCGACGGCGAGACCGGCTCGCCCCGCTCGTCCACCACGAAGCAGCGGTCGGCGTCGCCGTCGAAGGCGAGCCCGAGGTCGGCGCGGTGCTCGCGTACGGCCGCCTGGAGGTCGACCAGGTTCGCCGGGTCCAGCGGGTTCGCCTCGTGGTTGGGGAACGAGCCGTCCAGCTCGAAGTAGAGCGGCACGATCTCCAGCGGCAGCGCCGGCAGGACGGCGTCGCCGAGTACGGCCGGCGCGGTGTGCCCGCCCATGCCGTTGCCCGCGTCGATCACCACCTTGAGCGGGCGGATCCCGGTCAGGTCGACCAGGGTGCGCAGGTGTGCCGCGTACGCGGGCAGCAGGTCGCGATGCTCCAGCGGCGGCAGCGGCTCGTCCGCCTGCCGCGTCTCGCCCTTGTCCAGCAGCGCCTGTGCCCGGTCGCGCAGCTCGGCCAGCCCGGTGTCCTGGCCGATCGGCCGGGCCCCGCCGCGACACATCTTGATGCCGTTGTAGGCGGCCGGGTTGTGGCTGGCGGTGAACATCGCGCCGGGCAGGTCGAGGCTGCCGGAGGCGTAGTAGAGCAGGTCGGTGCTGCCGAGGCCGAGGTGGAGCACGCCGAGCCCCTCGGAGCGGACCCCGTTGCTGAAGGCGGCGGCCAGACCGGGCGAGGACTCCCGCATGTCGTGGGCGACGGCTACGGTCTCGGCCGGCTCCCCGGAGGTACGGAGCAGCTGCGCGAAGGCCGCGCCCAACGCCTCGGCGGCCCGCTCGTCCCACTGCTCGGGAACGGTACCCCGGACGTCGTACGCCTTGACGATAGCGGACAAATCAGACAAGATCTCGCCCCTCAGCCGGAGACTCGGTCAACGGCCTGAGCGTATCGGAGCCGGACGCCACGCCCCGCCCCAAGGCGATCCGCCGAGGGGCGAACAGCCGCCGTCCGCGCTGTTCGGCGGACAGGCCGACCCCGACACGCCCGATTGGCAGCGGCATCGGCTGACTACTGCTGGGGTCGCCGGGCCGGCGGCAGGATCAGGGTCGCGTCGGGCCCGCCGGCCGAGGGCTGCTCCGGCGGTACGGTCTCCTCCGGTCGGGCCGGTGTCCCCGCGTGGGGCAGCGCACTTTCCGGCCTCGGCGGCGCATTGTCCGGCCTGGGCGGCACGTCGCCGGGGGTCACCGAACCGGGCCGGGCCGGCGGCACCACGGGCGGCGGGACGGCCCCCGGCCGCCGGGGCGGCGTCGACCCGGCCGGACGCGGCAGGACCGTACCCGAGGTGGGCAGGATCAGGGTCTGGTCACCGACCGCCGGTGGTACGGCCAACGGCGTGCTCCGGCCCGCCGGGTCCGGACCTGCCTGCGGAACGGCCGGCGGTACGGCCAACGGCGTGATCCGGGCTGTCGGGTCCGCGTCGACCGGCGGTACGCCCATCGGCGCGCCCCGGGGCGTCCGGCTCGGGCCGGCCTGCGGATTCGGGCCGGCCGGCGCGATCCGGGTGGTCCGCTCCGCGCCGAGTACGACGATCCGGGCGGTCTTCTCCGCGTCGTCCCCCGCCGCCAGGGCCGCCCGGCCACGCTCCGCCCGGCCACGCCGGATCAGCAGCACCAGCAGGGCTATCCCGATCCCGACCATCACGATGCCGACCACCATCACCATGCCGCCCAGCCCGAGCGACCCGCCGGACTCGTCGGCGGCGGCAGGCGGCGCCGGCAGGGCAGCCGCCACGGCCTCGGTCGTCGGCGCGGCCGGCTCCTCGGTGGCCTCCGGGGTCGCCGACGGGATCACCAGTTCGGGAGTACGCTCCGACGCCTCCGGAGCGGCTCCGGTCCGGCCGGTCACCCGGGCCGAGTCGGTGTCCCGGCCGAGCAGCCGGCCACCCGCCCCGTACGCCTCGGCGAGCAGGGTCACCCGGCCGCCGGGCGCACCCTCGGCCAGACTCACCCGGTAGCGGCTGGAGACGTTCTTCCGGGCGCAGAGTTCGGGCTTCTGCGGCGTGGTGCGCTCCCCGACGATCAGCCCGTTCCCGCCGTCCGAGACCGGCACCCGGCGCCAGTCACCATCGGCGGCGACCCGGATCTCGACCCGGTCGGCGGTCAACCCCGGCAGGTGCACCCCGAGCACGGTGCGGACGTTTACGCAGCCGCCCTCGCGCATCGAGACGTTCACCGTCACCGAGCCCGGCGAGCCACCCGCACTTATCGAGTTGGGCGCGCGGACGCGTACCGACTCGCCCTCGGCCACCGCCGGGGCGGCGACGAGTGACACCGTCGTACCGACCAGCAGTCCGACGGTCCCCAGCCAGGTCGCGCCACGCCGTACCGACATGATCACCTCGCTCGTCGCAGTGCGGAATCCGGGCACAGGCTACCGGTGCAGTGGTAACCGCCATCTCTCATGCCCGGCCGGCGCCGCGCCGAATCCTCCGGGTCACGCCTGCCGGTCACACCCCGGCGAATCTGCGCAGTTCGGCCCGACAGAGCCGGTCCGCCTGGCGGGTGGTCTCCGGCAGGCGGTAGGACGGGGTGAGCCGGAGCACCTGGGCGCAGGCGTTGTCCAGGTCCATCCGGTGCCCGACCGAGACGAAGACCGGCTTCACGTCGTCCCGGGTCCGCAGCACCCGGCCGACCAGCTCCGCGCCGTCGACCAGCGGCGCCCAGGATCCACGCCGCCGATCCGGCCCGGCCCACGTCCCCAGCAGCGGCGTCTTGCCGACGCCGATCGCCGGGCGATCGGTGAGCACGCCGAGGTGACAGGCGAGCCCGAACCGACGCGGGTGGGCGAGCCCGTGCCCGTCGCAGATCAGCAACTCCGGCTCGACCGTCAGCCGGGCGAGCGCGGTCAGCAGGGCGGGCAGCTCCCGAAAGGCGAAGAGCCCGGGTACGTAGTCGAAGGCGGCCCGCCCGGTGGCCACCGCCGTGTCCAGTACCTCCAGGGTGGCCGGGTCCAGCACGGTCACCGCGGCGGCGAGCCGGTCGCCGTCCTCGGCGTACGCCACGTCGAGCCCGGCGACGGTGCGGGGTGCGGCCGGCCCCGGCCCGGTCAGGTCGACAAGTGGACGCAGCCGGTCCTGCACCGCCTCCGCCTCGGCGACCGTGCCCGGGATCTCGATCGTCGCGGAGACGGTGGAGAACTCCGGCGGCCGATCCGCCGCCCGGTCGTCGCCGCCCTGCAGATGGTTCACCACTCGATCCCGCTCAGCACCATCACCCGGGACTCGGTGTAGTCCTCCATCGCGCTGCGGACCCCCTCCCGGCCGACGCCGCTGCCCTTCACTCCGCCGTACGGCATCTGGTCGGCCCGGTACGACGGCACGTCTCCGACGATCACCCCACCGACCCGCAACGTCCGGTAGGCGGTGAACGCGGTCTGCAGACTGTGCGTGAAGACCCCGGCCTGCAACCCGTACGCCGAGTCGTTGACGGCGGCGAACGCGGCCGCGTCGTCCGGCACCGGCGCCACCACCAGAACCGGGCCGAAGACCTCCTCGGTGCTGATCCGGCACTCCGGGCGTACCCCGGTCAACACCGTCGGGGTGTAGTGCGGGCCGTCCCGACGGCCGCCCAGCTCGACGGTGGCCCCGGCCGCCACCGCCTCGTCGACCCAGCTTTCGACGCGCCGGGCGGCGGTCTCGTCGATAAGCGGCCCGACCTCGGTCGCCTCGTCGGCCGGATCCCCGGTACGCAGTGCGGCGACCGCCGCGACCAGCCGGGGCAGGAAGCCGTCCAGCAGCCATTCGTGCACGAAGACCCGCTGCACCGCGATGCAGCTCTGCCCCGCCTGGTAGTTGCCGAAGGTGGCGATCCGGTGCGCCGCGTGGTCGAAGTCGTCGGCGCTGGCCCAGTCCGCGCAGACCACCGCGGCGGCGTTGCCGCCCAGCTCCAGCGTGACGTGCTTCTCCGGCACCGACCGCCGGATCGCCGCGCCGACCGGCCCGGAGCCGGTGAACGACACCACCGGCAGCCGGGGATCCCGGACCAGGTCACCGGCCCGGTCGTTCGGCAGCGGCAGCACCGAGACCATTCCGGCCGGCAGGCCGCTGCCCGGACCGTCCGGCTCGGTAACCTCGGCCAGCAGTTCACCGAGGAGCAGCGCGGTCAGCGGGGTCGCCGGGGCCGGCTTGACCACGATCGGCGCTCCGACCGCGAGCGCGGGGGCAACCTTGTGCGCGACCAGGTTCAGCGGAAAATTGAACGGCGTGATGCCGAGCACCGGTCCCCGGGGGAGCCGGCGGACCAGGGCGATCCGACCCTCCCCGGCCGGCTCGGTGTCCAACCGCTGCATCTCGCCGGACCAGCGCCGGGACTCCTCGGCACCCCACCGGAAGGTGGCGACCGCGCGGGCCACCTCGACCCGCGCCCACCTGACCGGCTTGCCGCTCTCGGCCGTGATCAGCCGAGCGACCTCCTCGGCCCGCTCGGCGAGCCGGCGCGACACGTGCGCCAGGGCGTCGGCCCGGACGTGCGCCGGCAGTGCGGCGGCCCGGTCCGCCACCGCGGCGGCGGCGGCCACCGCCGCCTCGACCTGCTCCGGGTCGGCGAAACTGGTCCGGCCGACCTCGCGGCCGTCAGGATGCCGGACCACGAGCGGATCGCCGCCCCGGGCCGGCCGGCCGGCGAGGAGGAACGGCACGGATTCCACGCCCGGCAGCCTATCCCTCCGGTACCGGCCGACAGGTCACCGCTCGCCACCCACCGACGAGTCCGTGGCGGTAGACGGGTCCGTGGCGGTAGGCGGGTCCGTGGCGGTAGGCGGGTCCGTGGCGGTAGGCGGGTCCACGGTGGCTGCGACGCCGTGCCTGTCGCTGGGAACGGTATTCAGGTAGTCGTGCAGCCGGCTCGATCCTTCGAGCATCGCGGTGGCCCGCTCGGTCAACTCCAGCCCACGCCGTGCCACGGCAGCCCGCAGCGCCGCCGTACTCCCGGTGCGGCGCAGACCGTCGAGGATCGGCCGGATCTGCGGCAGCAGGTAGCGGCTCCGCCGGAGCATGCTGATCATCTGGGCGTCCCGGATCTCGGCCGGGCCGAACCGGCGGTACCCGGTGCCCCGTTCCCGCTCCGGGATCAGCAGCCCGGCAGCCTCCCAGACCCGCAGTGCCGAGGTACGCACGCCGAGCCGGGCCGCCAACTCGCCGATCCGCAGCGTCGACCGGGGTACGTTCGCCGACTCGGTTTCCCGTTCGGCGACCGCCTCCAGTGCGGCGGCGGTCTCGGCGAGCGCTCGCCGCTCCTCGTGCAGCCCGGCGTGACTGGCGTCGACAAGCGCGAGCGCCGACGGCAGGTCACCGGCGTGCACCGCGTGCATGATCGACCGGGCGACGTCCCAGCCGTACCCATTGGCCAGCGCCCGGTACGTCAACAGTGCCCGGCGGTGCCGGTCGTCGAACTGGCGGTACCCCGAGGCGCTGCGGGGCGCCGGTGGCAGCACCCCGGCGTCGAGGTAGTTGCGGATCTGCTGGGTCGAGATGCCGGCCAGCCGGGCGAGGTCGACCGGTCGCAGCCTCCGCTCCGCCCCGCTCACCACGCCGTTCCCCCGCCCGTCCGCTGGTACGCTCCCCCGGCTGGCCGATGACCTGCCGAGTTGAGGGTTGCCGGACGCATCGGGCAAGGATAGGCCCTCCGGCTGTGGTAACCCTCAAGGCCATTCTTCGGCCGCGCTGGAGGGTCGGTTGACCGTCGTCGCGGTGGAGGTGGTTCTCGCCATCGCCGGCTACTCGCCGACCGTCCCGTCGAGCAGTTCCCGGGCGATGTCGAGGTGGCCGAGATGCCGGGCGTACTCCTGGAACAGGTGGAAGAGGATCCGGCCGAGTGTCGGCGCCTCCTCCGGGGTGCGGAAGCGCCCGCCGAGCCGGGCCGGCGCGGTCAGCTCGGCGGAGGCGGCGATGGCCCGGGACCGGCGTACCTCGTCGTGATAGGCAGCCAACACGTCCTCGACGGACTCGTCGGCCGGTACCCGCCACTCTGCCTCGTCGTCCGCCGACAGGTACGCCACGACGTCCTCGGCGGCGAAACCCCAGCGCATCCAGCGCCGTTCCACCCAGCCGAGATGCCTGACCAGCCCGAGCGGTGACCAGCCGAGCGGCTCGACCGGGGCGCGCAACTGCGGCTCGGTGAGCCCGTCGATCTTGCGCAGCAGTGCCACCCGATACCAGTCCAGATATCCGAGCAGCAGTTCGTGCGGGTCGGAGACGTCGACCGGCGGGTCGTCCAGAGTCGCCGGCACGCGTTCGGGGAGAGCGGACATGCCTGCGAGGTTAATCCGGGTACCGCTGCCCCGGGTCGGCCGCCAGCGGCTCCGACTTCCGTTCCAGTTCGCGACGGACCTCGTAATCGGTGCGTCCGGCCAGCCTGCGTTGCGGGGAGACGAACTCCCAGTCCAACAGACCCTGCTGGTGCCCCCTGCATCGCGGTTCGTGGCATCGATAACCGTAAGATGCAATGTCCTCTGTGGTCGGACTTGGATATCCGGTGCATTGGTACGGACCGGCCGGGTAGCCTGCCCCCGTGGCCAGTCCTGGCGCTGCGGCGTACCCCGACCTCGCCGGTCGGGTGGTGCCCTCGTCCGGCTCCCCGGGCCTGGACCGACGGCGCCCGATGGCTCGTTCCCGAGCCAGCCGAGGCCGCCCGCGCTGACCAACCCTGATCACGACCGGCGGACTGATCCGCCGGTACTCGCGTACGTCGATCAGTCCGCTCCCCCGTCGGTCCGGCAACGGACCGGAGCGAGAGAGGCGTACCGGATGAATCTCGAAGATCTGCTCAGCGATCGGCTGGCACATTCGTTCGCGGCCGTGGCCGGCGGCGATGCGGTGGACCCGGTGATCCGGCGGTCCCGGCACGCCGACTTCCAGGCCGAGGCGGCGCTGTCCCTGGCTCGCCGGCTTGGCCGGGCACCCCGGGTGATCGCCGCCGAGGTGGTCGAGCGGGCGGCGCTGGCCGACCTCTGCTCCTCGGTGGCGGTCTCCGGCCCCGGATTCGTCAACCTGACGGTGGCGGACGACCTGCTCGGCACACTGCTGTCGAGGATGGCCGCCGATCCCCGGCTCGGGGTGCCAACCGTGACCGCCCCCGAGACGGTGGTGGTGGACTACTCGGCACCGAACGTGGCCAAGGAGATGCACGTCGGCCACCTCCGGTCGACCGTCATCGGTGACGCCACCGCCCGGCTGCTGGAGTGGCTCGGGCACCGGGTCGTCCGGGCCAACCACCTGGGCGACTGGGGTACCCCGTTCGGGATGCTGATCGAGCACCTGGTCGACCTCGGCAGCTCCACCGCCGACCCATTCTCGGTAGGTGCCCGGGAGTCCTTGTCGATCGGTGATCTCGACTCGTTGTCGATTGGCGACCTGGACTCGTTCTACAAGGGTGCACGGGCCAAGTTCGACGCCGACGAGGCGTTCCGGCGGCGGGCCCGTGAGCGGGTGGTCGCGCTCCAGGGCGGGGACGAGTTCACGTTGGGGTTGTGGCAACGGCTGGTCACCGAGTCGGAACAGTACTTCCTGGCCGTCTACGACCGGCTCGACGTGCTGTTGACCCGGGCGGACTTCGTCGGGGAGAGCCACTACAACGACATGCTCGGCCCGGTCACCGACGAACTGGGCCGGCTCGGCCTGCTCACCGAAAGCGGTGACGCGAGCTGTGCGTTCCCGCCAGGCTTTCCCGGTCGGGACGGCGAGCCGGTGCCGCTTATCGTGCGCAAGCGGGACGGCGGGTACGGCTACGCCGCCACCGACCTCGCCGCGCTGCGGTACCGGATCGAGCAGCTCGGCGCCACCCGGCTGCTCTATGTCGTCGGCCTGCCGCAACGGCAGCACTTCGAGATGGTGTGGGCGGTTGCCCGGCAGGCGGGCTGGCTGCGTCCGCCGGCTCGGGCCGAACACATCGGCTTCGGTCTGGTCCTCGGCCCGGACGGCCGGAAGCTGGCCAGCCGGGCCGGCGACTCGGTGAAGCTCGTCGAACTCCTCGACGAGGCGGTGGACCGGGCGGCGACACTGGTCCGGCGGAAGAGCCCTGATCTGGATCGGGCTGCGGTGGCCGAGCTGGGTCGGGCGATCGGCATCGGGGCGGTCAAGTACGCGGACCTCGCCAGCGACCGGACCCGGGACTACGTCTTCGACTGGGACCGGATGCTCGCACTGCACGGCAACACCGCCCCATACCTCCAGTACGCGCACGCGCGGATCCGGTCCATCTTCCGGCGGGCGGGTTGCGGGGTGCCGCAGGGCGTGCCGATCTCGGTCGCCGAGCCGGCCGAACGGGCACTCGCGCTCGAACTGCTCGCGTTCGGCACGATCGTCGAGACCGTCGGCGCGACCCTGGAATTCCACCGCCTCGCCGGCCACCTCTACGCGGTCGCGGTCGCGTTCAGCGGCTTCTTCGAGCAGTGTCCGGTGCTCCGCGCCGAACCGTCGGTCCGGGATAGCCGGCTCGTCCTCTGCGACCTCACCGCCCGGGTACTACGGCTGGGCCTGCACCTGCTCGGCATCGCGGCACCGGACCGGATGTGAGCGCCGGACGACGGGAACCCGCCGCCGGGCAGCCGTGCCGGGGTCAGCAGCGGTGGCGGTCAACCCGCGGTGGGAGCGGCTGGTGGCCCGGTCGCTCTGCCTCGGCGGCTGCCTCGGGTGCGGACGAACCGGCTGCCCCACCGGACGACCACGGCGAGCACCGCCGCGCCGAACAGGCCCGCCACCAGCAGTGCCCACCACTGGGCGGCGAACGGGGACGGTTCCGGGGACGGCCCGCCGAAGCGCCCTGCCTCGATCAACTGCCGGGGCACCTCGATTCCGGTGACCTTGTCGGCCGCGTCGACAAGCAGTTCGAGTTCGCTGTTCCGGGTCACCGCGACCAGCACCGTGTGCCTGGACGCCACCTCGGCGGCCGGGGTGTACGACAGCACCGGATCGACACCGGCCCGCCAGCCGAGCACCTCGATCGGCCGGCCCGGCAGGGCGACCGGGGCACCGGCACTCGCTCCGGTCCTGGCGTCGAGGAACTCGATCCGCCATCGCCGGGCCGCGAAACCCTCCTCGTCGCAGATGGTGGTGCAGCCGTCGAAGGCGAGCAGCGCCAACCGCCCACCGTCCGGGCTCCAGGCACCCGGACCGCCCAACTGGCGGTGGCCGAGATCCACGCTCCACCGCTGCCGTCCGGTCTCGACATCGAGCACCGCGAGTTGCTGGGAGCCGTCGACCGGGTGTTCGCTGGTCACCGCCACCGAGGCGCCGTCCGGGGCGTACACCGCTGCGGCGTAGGTCAGCTCGCCACCGGTGACGAGGTCGCGGGACTTCCCGGTCGTGGCGTCGACGATCACGAGATCATCGGGCCGCTCCGGATCGTTCGACGGCTGCCCGTCCGGGCCGTAGGTGATGACCGAGTCGTCGTTGTCCCGGCCGCACACGATCCACCGGCCGTCCGGCGACCATGCCAGCGGAGCGAGGCCGGAGCCGAGCCGCCGTTCGTCGCCGGTGCTCAGATCGAGCAGTCGAGGGCCGGAACGCAGGTAGTACCGACCGTCCGGGGAGAGCAGCCCCCGGCCTTCACCGACGTCGAGGTACACCAACCGGTAGGCGCCGTCACGCCCCACCACCACCCCGGTGTCCTCAAGGTAGCGGGTGGCGTCGGTGAAGAACATGATCGTGGCCGGCCCCGGTGCCCACTGCCCGGCGGTTGCCTGCCACAGCCACGGCAGCTCCACCCGGGCGGGGACGGCATGCCCTGCCGATGCGGTCTCGGCAGGCACCGTGTCTGATGCGGATTCGGCGAGCATCGACGGCGACAGCATCGCCCCGGCCAGCAGCACGACGGCCGCACCGGCAACGGCGGCGAGCCGGACCCGCCGCCGGCGCCGCCCACGGCGCCACAGGTCGTCCGGCAGTCGCACCGGTGCCATCTCCTCGGCGTACGTCGTCAGCACGCCGCGTACCCGCTCATCCATTCGCGCCGCTCCTCTCGCCCGCCCGCGCCCGAAGGGGTGGCCCGGCGCCGGGCGCCGACCCGGTCGGGTGGATGCCGTGCAGGTCGAGCAGTTCCGGAGCGACCGCGCGCAGCCGCGCCAGCCCGTCCCGCACCTGGCTCTTGACGGTGCCCACCGAACAGCCGAGCACCTCGGCGGTCTGCGCCTCGGTCAGGTCCTCGAAATAGCGCAGCACCAGCGCGGCCCGCTGCCGTGGCCCGAGCCGGGACAGCGCCCGACGGATCACGATGGAGGTGTCGAGTTGGGCGGTACCGTCCGGCAGCGCCCGATCCGGAGGGTCGGCGTACGGGACCGCGAACGGGCGGCGGCGTCGCCACCAGGAGACGTGCTGGTGGTAGAGCACCCGCCGGACGTACGCCTCCGGGTCGCCGGACGCCGCCACCCGCTCCCAGTGCCCGGCCACCTTCAGCAGCGCCGACTGGACCAGGTCCTCCGCGAGATGCCGGTCGCCGGTGAGCAGGTACGCCACCCGGGACAGCGCCGGAAGCCGCGCTGCGACGTACGCGCGGAAGGACTCCTCACCGTTCACCGCCACCTCCTCCTTGCATACACGCGTCGAGACGACCGTACGGAGGGGTGTGACGGTCCGTCGAAGGATGTAGCCCGGTTTCGTCCCGGACGGTGAGGCAGGTCGGAGGGGGTACGCCGACCATTGAACGCATGGCCGGCTACGTCGAGATCACCCCGCCCACGCCCCGAGGGCGTACCCCGTGAGCACGGGTCTGCTGCTGTCGCTGGCCGGGCTCGCCCTGCTGGACAGCACCAGTATCGGCACGTTGTTCATCCCGATCTGGCTGCTCCTGACACCGGAGCGGATCGGTGTCGGGCGGATTCTCGGCTACCTCGGCACCATCGCCGGGTTCTACTTCGGCGTCGGCGTACTGCTGGTCTACACCGGTGAGCGACTCGTCGCGGCGCTGGACGGCGCCGCCGACAGCACACCGCTGCTCTATGCCCAGCTTGCCCTCGGGGTGGGACTGTTCGCACTGAGCTTCCGCTTCGACGGCAAGCGGGGCCGGGGGCGGGGTTCGGTCACGAGGTGGCGGGACCGGGTGAACGCCGGGGACTCCTCGTTCGGCTGGCTGATCGGACTGGCCCTGCTCGCCGCGCTCGTCGAGGTGGCCACCATGCTGCCGTACCTGGGAGCGGTCGGTCTGATCACCACCTCGAACCTCGACCTGCCGACGGTGCTGTCGCTGCTCGCCGGCTACTGCCTGGTGATGGTGCTGCCCGCCGTGCTGCTGCTGGTGCTCCGGATGGCAGTGCCCGGCGGGGCCGAGCGGCAGCTCCACCGGCTGAACACCTGGCTGGTGACGAAGCTCGGCAGTGCGACCGGCTGGGTGATCGGCATCGTCGGCTTTCTCCTCGCCCGGGATGCCGTCACTCGACTCGGGTTCGACTTCTTCGGCGGCTGACGTCGCGGTTGTCAATCCGCGGGTACCGGCTCGCCGGGCCGCGGCGCGAAGAAGCGGACGATGTCGTCGGCCGCGGTGGCGGACAGCATCATCGCCTGGACTCGCGCGGACATTTCGGCGATCGGGTGGATTCTGCTGAACATCGCCTCCTCGTACTCCCGAATCGCCGAGTCGGGGTCGGCGCGGTTGGTGGCGAGTGCGGCGGCGAGTTCGGCCCCGTCGAGCATGGCTTGGTTGGCGCCCTCGCCGACCGGCGGCATGAGGTGCGCGGCGTCGCCGAGGAGGGTGATGCCCGGCTGGTGGAGCCAGCGGGTACCGGTGGGCATCGCCTCGATCCTGCGTGGGGTCGGCGGGCCGTCGCCGGCTTCGATCAGTGCGGTGAGGCGGGGGTTCCAGCCGTCGAACATGTCCAGCAGAAGACGCTTGCTGCGGTAGGTGTCCAGGTGGCGATCGTCCGCGGGCACCGAGATTCCGACTTTGATGCTGCCGTCGCCGAGGCGTTGTGCTGCGAGGATCTGGCGCACGCCGATGCACCAGAGGTTTCCGGGGCCGACCAGCTCGGCGAGATCCGGGTGCCGTCGGTCGGCGTCGCTGATGCTCAGCTCCACAAGGGTGGCCACGGGGGACAGCGTCACGTCGGTCAGCACCGACCGGACGACCGAGCGTGCGCCGTCCGCGCCGACGAGGATGTCGCAGTCGGCGCTGTGGCCGCCATCGAACGTCAGCCCGAAGCCTCCGTCCGGCCGTGGCGTCGCCGCGACGAGCCGGTGCCGCCAGACCACCGTGTCGGCGGGTAGCGAATCGAGCAGCAGGTCACGCAACACACTGCGGTCGATCTCGGGGCGTCCAGAGAACGAGCCGGATGGCGGCCTGTGGTGCACGAGGGTGCGCCCGGCCGGGTCGAGGATGCGATGTTCCTCGCCCTCTGGCCGCGCCTCGGACCGGAACCGGCCGGCGAGGCCCGCAGCGGCCAGTGCCTGTTGCCCGGACTCCGGGTGCAGGTCGAGCGATCCGCCCTGCGGTCGTGCGGATCGGCTCGACTCGCGTTCGTACACCACCGCGTCGATGCCGTGCCGGTGCAGGATCCGGGCCAGCGTCAGCCCGCCGAGGCCGCCGCCGGCAATCGCAACTCGCATCATCATCTCCATTACCGTACGCTGTACCTTATGGATACGCCGTACGGTAGCCCATCACCGCCCGTCTGGGAACGGCCCGAGCCACGGCCACGGGCGGCGCCGGTGCCGCTGAGCCGCGCGAAGATCGCCGCCACGGCGATCCGGATCGCCGACGCCGACGGCCTCGACGGGCTATCGGTACGCAAGATCGCCAAAGAGCTCGGTGTCGGTCCGATGCGGCTCTACGACTACGTGGTCAACAGATCCGAACTGCTCGATCTGATGGTGGACGCCGTGTACGCCCAGATCGCCGGGGCCGGCCAGCACTCCGAGTGGCGCGCCACGGTACTGGCCATCGCTCACCGGACCCGCGATGCCGCTCTTGAGCATGAGTGGTTCGCCGACCTGCTCGGCGCAAGGCCACACCTGGGACCACACGCGCTCGCCGTGGGCGAATCGACCGCAGCGGCACTCAGCCAGGCCCCTGGGGTACGCGATATCGACGACCTACAACGTGCCCTGGGAGCCCTCAACGCGTTCCTCGTCGGAGCACTCCGCAGCGAGATCACCGAACGCCGCGCCGCCCGCGCGACCGGCACCGACGTGTCCGCGTGGCAGGCCGCCCTCGGGCCCTACCTGACCCGCATGCTCGAAACAGGCCGCTTTCCCACCGTCGCCCGGATCGTCGTCGACGGCACTCACCTCAACGCCCAGGAGACCTTCCACCACAACCTGATCACCATCCTGGACGGCATCACCAGCCAGCCCCACCCGTGATGCCGAGGCCATCTTCCGTTGCGGCGCTGCCGTCAACGTCCGCCCGCGCGGCAGCCCCCGGGGCCGTCTTCGGACCGGCCCCGGGGGATTCGCTGTGGCTCGATCGCAGCCGCAGCGAATCCCCCGGCGCTTCCGCTAAGCGACGGTGTACCCGTCGAACACGTGGACGCCGTCGGAGGTCGCGGTCTCGCTTTTTCGGTTCGTGTTGAAGTAGAGCTTGCCGCCGCTGAGCCCCACGCCTTCGATCTCGAACTGCTCGGGATATGCCGAGGACGTGATGCGGAAGGAGAGGTCGGAGGCTGAGAATGCCGTCCCGGTCGTCGTCGGCCCCACGTTGCGGTAGACGAGCACGACGCTGCGGTTCGTGTTGGTCAACGGAATGTAGAGAACCCGCTTGTTCTCGTCGTAGAACATCCCCTGGTTGGTCCAGGTCTCCAGGCCCGGCACCACGGCGCCGTTGACCAGTGCGCCCTCGACCTGCAAGGTGAACGCCTTTGTCAGCTCGATGGTCCCGGAGTTGGCACGCAGCGGGAGGCTGCCGTGGTAGATGTCCTTGCCCTTCTTGAACAGGAACGTGATCGTGCTGCTGGTGACCGAGACCCGGTTGATCCCGGACACGTCCAACAGCGCACCGGCGGAACGCACCTGGTATGACCCGACGTAGTAGTAGGTGGTGCCCTCGTAGCGGAGCTTCACCAACTGCGCGCCGGTTTTGTTCATCGTGACGATGAACATGTGGTGCTGACCATCGATGTCGACGATCGTGATGTCGTTCCCGTGCCACAGCCAGGTGTTTGTCGACGTGTTGTTGGTGCCGTTCTTCATCTGCACCCGCGCACCGGTGGTCTTGTCGACCCGGTAGATGGCGGAGAGGTCGTTACCCTTACGGGCCTTGACCGAGTAGAGGTAGGTGGCTCCGGCGGCGAAGCCCTGCACTCCGGTGGCGCCACTGACGTCGGGCAACGTGGCCAGAGTGGTGTAGGTGTTGTAATAGGCGGCTTGCGCTGGTTGTCCGGACAGGGCCAAAACCCCGACGACAATCAGCCCCAAAGTGGACAGCCGTCGACCAAATCGCATACGTCTCCCCGTAATTCTGACAACTGCGGCCGGGTGCCCCAGAGATCATCGAGTGCAGGCTATTGGCCGACGGTAGGGCGGTCAAGACGCGATCAGACTCACCGATGTCGCCGCACGATGTTTCCGGTGTCCTGTCCTTGAAGGTTGATCGTGTTGCCAAGGTTTCCAGATATCGCTGAGCGGCGACCTGAGGTCGGGTTGGGTGCGGAGTCGTTCCATCCGGTCGTGTCTGGACTACTCATGCGGTCTCGGGCTGAAGGGCGGGCCCGAGGAGGAGTCCACCGTCGATCACGTATTCCGACCCCGTGATGAACGACGCTTCTGACGACGTGAGGAACAGGAGAAGCCGGGTGACGTCGGTCGGCTCTCCGAGTCGGGGGATGGCGAACGGCTCGGGTGAGTAGAAGTCGGCGATTGCCACGGTGGCACCGGCTGCTGGTTCCTGGATGAAGGGAGTCGCGATCACGCCGGGGTGGATGGTGTTCACCCGGATGTGGTCTCGGCCGAGCTCGAGCGCTGCCGTTCGGGTAAGGCCTCGCACGGCCCACTTGCTGGCGACGTAGGGCGCGTAGTGTGCCGTGCCGCCCAGGCTCATCGTCGAGGCGATGTTGACGATGGCTCCCCCTGTGGCGCGGCGCAGAGCGGGGGCGGCGACCTTGATGCCGAGGAAGGTCCCGGTGAGGTTGATGTCGAGGATGCGCGACCACGTGGCCTGGTCCGTGTTCTCAATCAGCGCCGGCGGGTTCTGCACGCCCGCGTTGTTGACGAGCACGTTCAGGGTGCCGAAGGCGCTCTCGGCGGCCAGCACGGAAGCGGACCACGAACTCTCGTCGGTGACGTCGAGGCGGGTGAAGTGAGCGCGGGTCCCGAGCTCGTCGACGAGAGCGGCGCCGCGTTCGGTGTCGATGCCGCCGATCACCACGTTCGCTCCCTCCGCGTGGAAGGCACGTACGTGGCTCGATCCCTGGCCACCGGTCCCACCGGTCACGAGCACGGTCTGATTGTCGAAGCGGTTCATCCGATGTTTCCTCCGGGGCGTGGGTGACTGAGACCGGGGGTCATCGGAGACGAAGGCCGGCCGATGGCGAGCCGATTGACTCACCACTGCCTCGACACTAGGTCGCCGGGAGTGGTGAGTCAAGCCACTCACCTCGTATGCTCGGTCCATGAGCCGGGTCGTGCCGACGTACCACCAGCGCGTCGCCCAGGAAAAACGCGCGCTGATCGTGACGGCCGCGACCGCACTGTTCCTCGAGTTGGGCTACGACCGGACGTCGCTGGCGCGGATCGCAGAGCGCTCGGGTGTCTCGCGGGCCACCTTGTTCAAGCAGTTTCCGACCAAGGCTGCCCTGTTCGACGCCATCGTCACCGAGTCCTGGTCAACCGCTGACGAGGAGGATCCTCCGCCGGCAGGCAACGTCGTCGACGGGCTCAGCGCCATCGGTCGCCGTTACGCCGACCTGTTGAGCCGGCCACAGATGACCGACCTGTTCCGGATCGTCATCGCCGAGCTGCCGCGGTTCCCGGAGCTGGCCCATGCGCAGTTCGCGCAGGGGAAGATGCCCTACTTCGAGTCCGTACGCAGGTACCTGCTGGCTGAGCACGAGGCGGGAACGGTGCGGATCGAGGACGTGGAACTCGCAGCCACCCAGTTCCTGGGCATGATCTCCAACTACGTCTTCTGGCCGACACTCCTGGTGCCGGGCTGGGAGGTGAGCGCCGAACGCGTCGCTCAGGTGGTCGACGAGGCCGTCCGCACCGTCGCCGCCCGCTACGTCGTGGCCGGACCAGGGGCGTCCACCAACGACTGAGTCCCGCCGCACCGAAGCAGCCGATGCCCAAAGCAACCGAGGCCGTCGGCACCGAGAGCATTCGCGGGGTGTCAAGCCCAACCCTCGCAGCTACACCCAGCTTGACCTGAAGCGCACTTCAACTTGCACCGTGCCCACATGGTTACCACCAATTCGCGTTCCGCCACCTCGCGGTACAGGTCGCTGCTGCGTCGATCCGAGGTGCCGTCCCTCCTTGTCGCCTCGGTGCTGAGCAGGTTCCCGCTGTGGATCCTGACGCTGTCGATCGTCGTCTTCATCGTCGACCAGACCGGCGACTACGGCCGCGCCGGCCTGGTCGTCGCCGCCTACAACGTCGCGATGGCCGTCACGGCGCCGCTGCTCGGTCGGTTGGCCGACCGCCACGGTCATGCCCGGCTGCTCCGGATGACGGCGGGCCTCTACGCCGTGCTGATGACCCTGTTCGTGTGGCTCGCCACCGCCCGCCCGGGCAATTTCGGCGCGCTGCTGGTCTCGGCGGTGCTCGCCGGTGCGATGTCACCACCACTGAACAGTTGCATCCGGGTCATGTGGGGGCGGGTGACCGACAACGAGACCCTGACGGCCGCGTACTCCCTGGAAGGCGTGCTCGTCGAGGTGATGGCCGTGGGCAGTCGGCTGGCTGTCGGTGGTCTGTTGCTGCTGCTGTCCTCGGGCATGTTGACGCTCTCGTCTGCCCTGCTCACCGCCGTCGGCACGTTCTGGCTGGCCGCGCTCAGCGTGGCCCGGCCAGATCCGTCGGAGGCGACAGTGCCGACGGTACCGCTCTGGTCACTCGGAGCCCTTCGATCGGTCGGTACCCGGACCCTCATCGCCGCGAACACCTGCATCGGTTTCGCTTTCGGCACCGTGGTGCTCGCGCCACTGGTTCTGCTCGACACGGAGGGCGCTCCCGGGATCAGCGCGCTGGGGCTGGCCTGCTTCTCCGCCAGCGGGGTCGTCGCCGGCATCATCTACGGCGCCCGGCCACCTGCGGTGGACCCGGCACGCCGGTTTGCCGCGCTCGGCACCGCTATGGCCGTCGGAGTCGGCGCAGTCGCGCTGGCCTGGGATCCCTGGGCGTTACTGCCCCTGCTGCTGCTCGCGGGGATCGCGGTTCCGCCGTTGATGACCACCGCCCAGATCCTGATCGACATGACCGCAGGCGGACAGCATCCGACCGAGGCTCGGGCCTGGATCTCCACCTCCCTGAGCGCCGGTGTCGCGCTTGGGTCGGCGGCCACCGGCGCGCTCGCGACCTGGCTCGACTGGCGAACTCCGCTTCTGGTCGCGGCCGCGGTCACCGCCGCCGGCACAGCGCTCGTGCTGGCTCCCGGGGCCGGCCTGCGCAGCCGCCGACCCCAGCCGTCGGTCGAGCCGGCGGTCCCGTAGTGAGCGTCGGGACAGCGGGCGCGCTCCGACCGCCGCACTCTCAGCCTGCGTCGACGCTCGGAGGCGGGATTCGCCAGAGGGTCCAGGAACGGAACTTCCCATCCCGGATGTCGGCGGCGAACACGTTCTCTGCGACACCGAACACGGCCTCCGCGACACCGCGCACCGTCGACACCTGCACGTCGCCCGACCCGGAAGGCGGTTCCAGGCTGATCCACGCCACCGGTTCGAGGTCGCCGGTGCAGAGCAACAGCCCATGCTCGTTCGTCAGGAGTAGCGCCGACCGGTCGCTCAGGAAGAATCCGTACAGCGAGAATGCGAGATCTTCGACTTTCATGTCATCCGCGTGGAGCCGGGCAAGGGACCGCCGACTCGGCCACTCCAGGACGGATATCTCGTTGTCGAAGCTGGGGTGACAGGTGAGCAGCAGGCGATCTCCGGACGGTGCGAAGCTGGCCGCGAGCACGTTTTCGGCGACAAGCTCCACCTTGAGCCTGTCGTCGAGCACCTGTGCGACATAGATCAGAGCGCCGTCCTGACCCATGGCCGCGTCCAGGATCACCGATCCGTCGTACGGGTGGGGCACGGTGGTCACACTGGCGTCCACTGCGCCGAGAACGGCCTGGTCCAGGACATCTCCCGAGCCCAGATCCACCAGGAACACCAGGTGCTCGCCCCTGGCGTCGTACTCCCGGCCCTTGTACGTCAGGCGTTCGATCATCGGCGCGGTGACCAACATTCGGCCGCCCGGTAGCAGCGTCGCGGAATCGGCTGCCGCGATCTCGACCGGGATCTGTCGACCTGCCGCCATGATGGTGACCCGACGGGTGTCGGTCACGACGACGGTCGTCAGGTCCGGGCTTGCCGCAAGAAGTTCTGCTGTGGGTGACACGTCGATCGGCAGTCGAACGACGGGCTGCAACTGCTCGTCCAGCCCGCTTACCATTCCGTCAGACAGGTGGTACCTGGCCACCGGCTCCAACGACTGTGGCACGAGAACACGGTCCAGCCGTTCATCCGGGAGGCGACGCACCCATTCTGCTCTGATTGGGCGCACCGGGGCATTCTGCCAGAGCGAGACACCCGGACGCCGGTTCAAGATCAAGCCGAGGCGGCGTGTCACAGCCTCGGCTCCACTGGCCATAACAGGGTGTGAGAACGATCGGGCAGCATTCCGACCCGCAACTGTGGGCCGATGCGGTCGAGGGGTGCCAGGACGCGTTCGGCGTCCTCTACGACCGCCACGTTCAGGCTGTCTATCGGCACTGCTTCCGACTGACCGCCTCCCTGGCGGCAGCCGAGGACGCCACCCAGTCGACGTTCCTGCTGGCCTGGCGCAAGCGGGCCGGGGCGAGGCTGGTCGACGACTCGATGCTGCCCTGGCTGCTGTCGATGGCGGCGAACGTCGTCCGGGACCAGCGGCGCTCGGTCCTGCGATGGCGCAGGGCCGTCCTCCGGATGCCACCCGAACGGGACAGCCCCGACATCGGGGAGGACGTGGCGGGCCGGGTGGACAGCCAACGACGGATGTGGGAGGTGCTGCGGGTGGTACGCCGACTGCCGCCGGCCGAACGCGAGGCCCTGGCGCTCTGCGTCTGGTCGGAGGTGTCGTACGCGAACGCCGCCGAGGTCCTCGGGATCAACGAGGCGGCCGTACGGGCCCGGGTGAGTCGGGCGAAACGCCGTCTGGCGCGCCTGCTCGACAGCGAGTCCGGGCACCAGGAGGACCCGAGATGACCAGTCCCGAACAGCTACCCCCGGTGCAGCTGCCCGAGGGCACCCGGCAGCGGATGCGTGCCCGCCTGCTGGCCGAGATAGCCGATGCCGACCGGCGCACCCGTTCCGGCTGGAGCGGGTGGCTGGCACTCACCGCCGTCGCGGCGAGCGTGCTGCTGGCCGCCGGTGGTGTTGCCGTCTATCGGACGAGCGTCGACCCCGAACCACCACCACCAGGCGCGGCGGGCACCCGAACCAACGCCAGCCCACCGGCCACCGCCTCGCCGGACGCGAGTTCCGGCGGCAGCGTCGACTGCGGCACCATCCGGCTGTCGCAGGGGGAAGATCTGCCGGCAACCGCGGTGGATTGCTTCCTGACGGCCGTACGGGCGGGTCGCCCCGCCCGATTGACGGTGACGAGACCGACCATCGAGGGTGACCCCATTTCCATCGCCTACACCGCTGACGGTCAGGGCAGCGTCGAGGTGGTAACCGACAGCCGCCAGGACAAGTTCGGTGCCCAGGAGATCCACCGACAGTTGTGCACGGGCCCGACCAGCGCCGGAGGTGGTCTCACCTTCGCCCGCTGCTCAACGCCGACAGTCGTCGGCTGAGCCGGCCCGGCCCGTTCACCGGCCCGACCACCAGCCGGGGAACGGGCCGTGACCGCGATCGGTTGCCACATCGTCGGTACGGAAACACGGCCCCTGGTCAGGAGAGTTCGGCGAGCATCCCCTCGCAGCTGCGTACCACGACCCGGGCGGCACGGCGCTGGTCGACGCCGCGTAGCGGATCCTCGGCCAGTTCCTGCCAACGGCGTACCGCTGCCGAGCCGCGCGCCCACAGCTCGCCTCCGGTGGCGTCGTGCTCGACACCGAGCCGGGCCGCCAGGCTCGCCCCGTCCCCGCCGATCAGCCGGTTGGCCTCGGCCGCCAGCTCCGGGTCGAACCGCAGCTCGCCGCCGAGCAGCGCCGCCGAGAGCCGCAGCTCGCGGAACTCGTGCGCGCCGGCCAGCACCTGCTCCAGCCGGGCGAGCAGCTCCGCCGCACCCGGCCGGGGCTCGGAGCGGAGCAGCGACTCCAGCGCCATCAACACCGCCCGGGCCTTGAGCACCGGGGCCCGGTCGACGAAATAACGGGCCATCGACTCGCGCAGCTCGGTCAGGCCACTGCGCCGGACCAGTTCGGCGGCGAGCCGGGCCCGGCTGTCCGAGCCGGTCCGGACCAGCGTGGTCGACAGGCGTACCCCGAAGATGCCGAGCCGGTCGAGCAACCGCCGCCGGGTCTCGACGTCGATCGCGACCGGGAAGTCGGCGGCGAGGAACCGGTCGGCGGAGAGCAGCAGCCGGTCCGTCTCCGCCCGGGGCAACCCGGCCAGCGCGGCCAGCGCGGCGTACTCGGACTCGCTCAGCATCCGGCCGGCGAGCGCGACGAGTCCGCCGAGCGCGACCACGCTCAGGCAGTACGCGTTGATCCGCGGGTCGCGGCGGTGCCGGCGGGCGAGCTGCCGGGCGGTGAGCAGCGCGTCGACCCGACCGCCGCCGAGTTCGTCCACTCTGGACAACACCAGGAGTACGTTCACCGGCGCGGCCCGGGCCACCGAGCCCGGTTGCGCGGCCTGGAACGGGCGCAGCTCGTCCCCGCTGCCGTCCCCGCTCAGATAGAGCACGGCATCGGCCTCGTGCACGATCCGCCGCAGGACCGCGCCGCCGCCGGCACCACCCACCAGTTCGGCGTCGCCACCGGCGGTCGGCCCGGCCGCGAGCGCCAACCGGTCCCGCCCGACCCCGTCCTCGTCGTCGCCGTCGTCGGTCCGGATGTCGTCGGGTCGGTGGTTCACCGCCGGAGTGTCGATCAGCACCGCGTGCCGCAGCGCCCGGGTCGGCCACTGCACCACGATGTCGTCGACCTGGTCCCACCGCCCACCGCCGAGGTCGACCCGCATCCCGTTGGCGGTACGGGTCACCGCGAGGTCCCGGGGCGCGCCCCCGGTCGGGTACGCGGTGACCCGGGGTTCCGGCCCGTCCTCGTACCAGGTGAAGACCTGGCGGCCGTCGGCCACCTCGACCGGTGCGACCGCCTCACCCATCACGGCGTTGACAAGGGTCGACTTGCCGGAGCGCCACGGGCCGGCGACGGCAATCCGCAGCGGCTCCTCGAACCGGGCGAACTGCCGGTGCAACTGCTCCACCGCCCCGGGATCGTTGCCGTAGACCTCCAGCGCCTCGTGCACCAGCCCCCAGGTCGCCTCGTCCAGCCGCCCGACCCGGCTCACGGCCCAGGCTCCAACCCGGTGGCGCCACGGCCGGAGCCGAGGGACTGCGCGCCGGCAAGCGCCTGCGCCTTCTCGTAGAGGTCGGCGAGCCGTTTCATCTCCAGGGCGAGTCGGCGCTGCCGCTGGTCCCGCTCGGCCGCGTCGGCCTCGGCCGCCTGCTTCGCGGTCCGGAACGACCGTACGATGCCCTCCTGCAACTCCTCGGTCAGCCCGGTGAAGTGGTCCCGGAGCATCCGCTGCACCTGCCGGGCGGTGTCCTTGCAGTCCTTGCTCAGCCGCAGGAAGAAGTCGTCGACGTGCCGCTGGGTCGCCGTCTTGACCGCCGCCTGCCGGCGCTTGAGCAGCGACTTTCCCTCGTCGCGGACGCTCTTGCCGCCGAAGAGCGCGCCGGCGCCGAGCGAGATCGGGTTGATCAGCGGCATCCCGGCCAGCGTCGTGGCCAGGCCGAACATCAACACACCGCCGTACGAGCCGCGCAGCCCGGTGACCAGTTTCTGGGTACGGGTGAACTTCTCGACCGTCGGCTGCTCCATGATCTGGATCCGGTCGCTGAGATTCTCCGGTACCCGTACCGACCAGCTCGGCAGCGCGTCGAAGCCGTACCTGTCGAACTGGCTGGCGACCCGGTTGGCGATCCAGCCACAGCGCTCGGCCAGCCAGGCGTAGTTCGCCTCCGCCGCGTCGGTGAGGTTCTCGGTCAGCCACTCCTGGAAGGTGTCCCAGCCGGTGAGCGGGTCGGCCTTGTCGAACGCCTCGTCCACCTTGCGCAGGATCTGCCGGGTACGGTCCCGCAGGTCGTACTCGACGTCGGAAATCAGGTCCGCCATCTCGTCGTTGAGGGTGTTCTGCCAGCGGACCGAGCAGCGGCGCAGTTCGTCCACCTCGCGCTGTGCCGCGTGCAGTTTCGAGATCGGGCCGGACTGCTCGACGGCGGCCTCCCTCGCCACCGCGAGTTCGGCCCGGAGCGGCGCCGCGAGTTGCTCGATAACGGTCCGGGCGCTGTGCGCCACCGCTGCCCGGGCCAGCGCGTCGGCCTTGCCGGCCTGGTCGCGCTTGATCCGGTTGAGCAGCTCCGGAAAGTGCGACTCGGCGTTGAGCTGCTTGTCGTTGCTCCGGGCCGCCTGAAGGCGCAGTGTCGCGGAGACCGGGATCAGCGCCGCCGGTACGCCCGCCTCGGCCAGGTGCTGCCGATTGCGCTCGACCACGGTACGCCAGTTCGGCACCATGTCGATCTTGCTCTGCACCACGGCCAGGTTGGCGTGCGACCGCGCGATGTGCAGCAGCAGGTCGAGTTCGGCGACCGAGAGTTCCCGGGTCACGTCCGAGACCAGCAGCACCAGATCGGCCTGGTTCGGGGTGGCGGCCGGGCTGATCGCCCGCCCCGGGTCGGTGCCGCCCGCTCCCGGGGTGTCGACGAGGACGAGCCCGGAGGCGAGCAACGCCCGAGGAATGCCGATCTCGGCGTGCTCAAGTCCACCGCCCGGTCGCCGCCGGACCGCCCCGGCGCCACCGACAGTGCGCCCACCGCCGTCCACGTCCGGTACGTCGCCGATCCCGCCACTGCGGCCGCTGATCCGGGCCACGATCTGCTCGATCGGTACGGCGAGCCGTTGCGCCGCGCCGGGCACCGCCGCGCCCGGCCGCGCACCTGGCCCGAACGGCGGGCCGGCCGGACCAGTCTGCTCGGCTGCCCCCATCGGGGTGTCCGGTCGGCGACCGGACGCCGGGGTGTCTCGGCGGCGACCGGCCGGACGCCTCGGCTCGGGGCCGTCCACCGGCCGCCCCCGGGCCGGCTGGTCCGGCGCCTGCGCCGGACTCCAGACCAGCGCGGCGGTCGGCGCCTCGGCGTGCCCGACCACTGTCGGGATGGTGGTGCTGATCCCGTCTCCGACCGGGCAGACCGAAGCGTTCAGCAACGCGTTGACGAGCTGGCTCTTGCCCTGTTTGGGCTCGCCCACGATCAGCACCCGCAGCCTCGGGTCCAGCAACTGGGCCCGGCGACGCCGAAGCCACGAGATGAGGTCGCCCCGACCGTGCGCGCCAGAAACCCGCACGATCTCGTCGAGTACGTCAAGCCAACTGGGCGCCATCACCGCACCAAGTGTGCCGGTTACGCCGGAATTATCAAGAGGACCGAAGGCCGGACCGTGGGACCACGGTCCGGCCTTCGGCGGGCCTCACGGACTTCCCGCGCTCAGAGAAGGTTGTCCGTGATTCCCAGGAGGCCGCCGGAGGTGGAGGCGTCTACTTCTCCGGCGGGGTCGCTGTCACCGATGACACCCGAGGTGGTGCCACTGATCGTGTTGCCGAGGCTGCCGGTGAGGTCGGAGACCGTCGAGGTGGTGCCGTCGAGCACCGGCGTGCCGGTGGAGCCGAGTGGTTCGAGGTCGAGCGCGTCGCCGACCCCGGTGACGGTGTCCGTCACGCCGCCGACCGTGCCGCCGAGGCCGCCGACCGTGCCGGTGACGCCGAGCGAGTCGACCAGCCCGGTGACGTCGTCCAGGGTGCCGCGCACGGTGTCACCGGCGAAGTCCACCAGGCCGGTCTGGCCACCGTCCACAGTGTTCTCGACCAGGCCGCCGGGGGTGCCGACCGCGCCGGTGGGGTCGGTGAGCACCGGATCCACCACCTCGGAGTCGAGGGTGTCGGCGACGTCCACACCTGTCGGCACCAGCGGGTCGACCAGCCCGAGCGGGTCGGAGAGCTGGCCGGTGCCGAGCCCCGGCAGGACCGCGCCGAGCCCGCCCGGCGCCACGCTCATCGCACCGAGCGTCGCCGCGTTGACGTCCGAGGCCGTCGACTGTGCGGGAACGCCGAGCTGCGTGGCCACGCTCTGCAACTGGCCGATGACACCACTCGGGTCGAGCTGGAACTGGCCGAGGCCCGCGTCGTCGCCGATCGGCGCCAACGAGCCGAGGCCCTGCACCGGCGCGTAGTCCACCACCAGCGGGACCACGTCCTGGACGTCCGCGACACTGATGTCGGCCAATCCGGCGTCACGCAGCGTCCCCTCCGGGTCGATCTCGAAGGCGGACCGGGCGTCCGGGTTGGTCAGCAGGTTCAGCACGAAGTCGTGCAGTGTCTGGGGCGAACCCATGTGCCGGTCTCCTCGGTGCGGTCGCCGCCCGGCGCAGGTCCGGTGCGGTGTCTTGGCGGCGGCGGATCCGCATCCGGTGGGAGCGGGTCCGCCTGAGGTGGCGCAGGTCGTGCGGGTGGCGCAGGTCGTGCGGGGGTGAATCTCCGGCGGCGACGCGCTGCGTTGCGCCACCGCCGGATGTCTGCCCCAGACGCTAGACGGAATCGGCCTGGCCGGACATCGGGGACGACGCCGGGGTCGTCCGGCCGGTCCGCTAGGGCAGCGCCTTAGATCTGCGTTAGGGGCATAGGGGATGCGTTCCGGCAGAGTTAGGGTCCCGATGGCGGATAGATCTCTGGTACGAAAAGATGACTCCCTAACGGCCCACCGGGCGATCCCAGCCGCCCGGGGGCGTCCCCGGTGAAGCCGCACGCGGAACGCGCCGTCCCGGGGTCATGACTCGCGGTGAAGGAATGGTCGGATGCCCTACGTCCTCGGAATCGATATCGGCAGCACCGCCACGGCTGCCGCTGTCGCCCGACTCCGGGGCAACAACTGGGATCCCCCCGAACCCGTCCGGCTCGGCCCGGCCGGGCACACCGTGCCGTCCGTACTGCTGATGTCGGCCAACCGGTCGATCACCGTCGCCGACCCTGACGAGTACGACACCCCCGTCGACAGCTGCTGGGTCGCCCGCGACTTCGGCAACCGGATCGGCGACGGGGTACCGCTGCTGGTCGGCGACGAGGCGTGCTCGGCGCAGGCGCTCACCGCCATGCTCGCGATGTGGGTGGTCGAGCGGGTCGTCGACCAGGAGCGCGAGCGTCCAGAGTGGATCGTGATCAGCCATCCGGCGAGCTGGGGCGACTATCGGCGGCACCTGCTCGGCGAGGCGCTCTGGGACGTCGGGCTCGCCGACGTGTCACTGCTGCCGGCACCGGTCCTCGCCGCCGCCAGCCACGCCGTGCACGGCTTCTCCGGCCGTACCCTCGCCGTCTACACCCTCGGCGGGCACAGCTACTCCACCGCCGTAGTCGACCGGGCCCAACCGCTCGGCTTCGACCTGCGCGGCGGGCTGGCCGACGCCGGGCCGCCCGCCGGAGCCGACTTCGACGAGGCGCTTGTCGAACACGTCCGGGCCAGCCTCGGCAAGGAACTCGCCGACCAGACCGACCCACTGGTCCGGCACGCCCTGCTCGGCCTGCGCCGGGAGTGCCGCCGGGCCAAGGCGGAACTGACCGTCGCCGACACCGCGGACGTGCTGGTCCGGCTCCCCGACCGGCAGACCCGGGTGCCGGTACGCCGGACCGAGTTCGAGGACCTGATCCGGCCCGCCGTCACGCTGACCGTGGACGAGCTGACCCGCACCGTCCGGTCGTGCGGGCTGGCACCGCACCGGATCGACGGCGTACTGCTGGCCGGCGGCTCGGCCCGGATCCCGCTGGTGCGGGAACTGCTCGCGGCCCGGTTCCCGGTACCCGTGGAGGTCGAGGCCGACCCGCAGCTCACCGTCGCGGCCGGTGCGGCGGTGGCCGGCGGCCAGATCCTGGACCGGCAGCGAGGCAACCGGCCGCCGCCGCGCCCGCCGGTGATGCGTCCGCCCCGCCCCGGCGCCCGGCCCGGCGTCGGACGCGGCGAGCCACCGGCCCGCCGGCAGCGCGGCCGCTCCGGCGACGGCCGCGAACCCGCCCGGTACGACGAGGACGCGCCCCCGCTGCCGCCCCGGCCACCGATCCGGATCACTCCGCTGGAACTGCCGATGCGGGCACTGGCCCGCCTCGCCTCCGGCCGGGAGAGCACGGTGATCGGCCTGGCGGTGCTGGTGACCGCGCTCGGCCTGCTGCTCGGCACGAGTGTCGGAGCCGAGCCGCTGACCGTCACCGCCCCGGCCGGATGGGGCCGGTGAGGACGAGTTGACGCTGCGCACCGACACCGAAACCCGACTCGTGCTCGACGAGCAGACCAGTGCCTTCCTCAACCGGGTCGACGCCGATCCTCGGGCACCGCTCTGCACCGCCGTACAGGCGGCGGGCGGGCACGGCAAGACGGCGGTACTCGCCCGGCTACGACGCGGCTACCGGCAGGCCGGCGTACCGGTGCTGGACTCCTGGCGGGAGCTGACCGGTTCCGGCGACACCGACTGCGTCGTACTCGTCGACGACGCCCACCTGCTCGATCCGGCCGCCCTGGCCGAGCTGCGCCGGCTCGCCGAGACCGGGCACACCCGACTGGCGGTCGCGTTCCGGCCCTGGCCCCGCCCCGCCGGCCTGACCGAACTGGCCGAGGTACTGCACCGGGGCGGTCCACCGGTGCTGCCCGGCCCGTTCACCGAGGCACGCACCGCCGCCTATCTCGGCTCGGTGTACGGGTCGAGCGCGCCGCCCGGAATCGCCCGGCTGGTGCAGGAGCAGACCGGTGGCGTACCCCGGTTCGTCGAGTGGCTGGCCCGGGCGCTGCGCCCGGCCGACCGCCGGCCCGCCCGGATGGATCGGCCGCCCACCGGTGCCGAACGCCCGACGTCGGCCCTTGAGGTGCCCCGCTCGGTACTGCTCCAGTTCGCGCCCGAGTTGGAGAGCCTCGACATCGAGGTACGCCGGCTGCTGCTCGCGATGGCGGCCGGCCCGGCGCTCCCCGCCGACCTGCTCGGCGCGCTGCTCTCCCGGCACCCGGACGAACTTGACGAGTTGCTGGCGGCGGCCCGCGCCGCCGGGCTGCTCGGGCCGGACGACCGGCTCGCCCCGATCGTCCGGCGCGCCATCGGCGCGCTCAGCCCGGCGAGCCAGCGGGCAGCGGTCTGGCAGCGCCTCGCGGAGTTGCAGTTGCAGCGCGGCGGGCGGGTGCTCCCGCTGGTCCGGTCGATGCTCGACGGCGGTTTCGGCAGCAGTTGCCCGCCCGGGGTGGCGGAGGCGGCCGGTGACGAGGCGTTGGGCGAGGATCCCGCGCTGGCGGCCCGACTCTTCTCGGTCGCCGGGGCGGCCGGGCGGCCGGTGGCGGCCCGGCGGGCGATGGCGGCCGCACTCTCCGGCGACCTCGACTCCGCGCTGCGGCTGGCCGACCGGCTGATCTCCACCCCGGACTCACCGGACCGGGCCGACGGGGCGGCGGTCGCCGCGACCGCGCTGGTGCACCGGGGGCACACCGATCGCGCGGTCGAGCTGTACCGCTGGAGCGGCACGCCGTCGTCGCTGGCGTTCGCGGCTCTCGGCGCGGCCGGCACCGGCCAGGTCGAGCAACTCGACCGGATTCTCGCCGACCCGCCCGCCGACGGCCCGCCGACGCTGCTCGCCAGCGCGGCGCTGCTGATGGCGCGAGGGTTGAAGGAGACCCTCTCCGGCCCGCCGACCGCCGCGCTCTCCACCCTGGTGCAGGCGTCCGCGCTGCTCGAACCGGCCGGCCGGTCGGTGCTGCTGCCGGAGACCCCGGCGGCGCTGGCCGCCCTGGTGGCGCTGCACTCCGGAGAGCTGGACATCGGCGAGCGGGCCCTGGACCGGGCCGTCACCGCCGGGCTCGGCGCGGCGCTGACCGCCCGCCGGCACCGGCTGCTCCAGGCCTGGCTGCTGATGGTCCGGGGGCGGGCTACCGAGGCCGCCGCGCAGTTGGCGGCGGTCGCCACCGGCCCGGTACCGCTGGAATCCCGCGATCTGATCTTCGCCGCCGCGCTGGACCTCGGTACCGCCCGCCGCAACAGCGATTTGCCGGCCCTGCAACGCGGCTGGGAACGCGCCCGCGAGGCGGTGGTACGCCACCCGGTGGACCTGTTCACCCTGCTGCCACTCGGCGAGTTCGCCATCGCCGCCGCCCGGCTCGGCGAACTCGACCGGCTCGCGCCCTATCTGGGCGAGGCGCGGGACCTGCTGGCCCGGCTCGGGAATCCACCACTGTGGACGACGCCGTTGCACTGGAGTTGCCTGCACGCCGCGATCCTGGCCGACCGCCCGACGGTGGCGGACGAACACGTCGCCGCGCTGGCCGCCGCCACCGGCCACACCAGGTACGCCTCGGTGGTCGCCGCCGCCGGGCAGAGCTGGGTCGAGGTGCTGCGCGGCGCCGTCGACCCGGTACGGGTGGAGGCCGCCGCCCGGGGCCTGCACGGCATCGGACTCTGCTGGGACGGCGCCCGACTCGCCGGGCAGGCCGCCATCCGTACCTCCGACCGGAAGGCGATGACCACCCTGCTGGACTGCGCACGGATGCTCCAGGGCCGACCGGCCGGGGCGAAGGGCGGTACCCGGCCGGCGGGTACCGGAGCCGCACAGGTGGCGGACGCGATCGCCGTACCGGCGGAGAACCGGCTCAGCGAACGGGAACGGGAGGTCGCCGAGCTGGTGCTGGGCGGCCTGACGTACAAGCAGATCGGCGACCGGTTGTTCATCTCGGCGAAGACCGTCGAACATCACGTGGCCCGGATGCGTCAGCGGCTGAACTGCGCCAACCGCAGCGAGCTGCTGGCCCGGCTGCGGACCATCGTCGAGGAGCGCTCCGGCGGCCGCCCGGCCGGATCGCCGTGGCCACAGCGGACGGCACGGTGAAGAGGGCGGCGCGCCGGATCGCGGCGCTCGGCTCCGGGCTCCGGGGCGGGGAAGCGGTCCCCAGCCCAGCCAACGCCGCGCCGGTGGACGGTCCGGTCAACCGGCCGGCCCCGACGGACCAGCGGGTCGATTCGCCAAGGCCGGCAGAACGACAGCCAAGGCCGACGAAAGGCCAGGTCATCCAGCCACGGCCAGCAGAACGGCAACCGGACCGGCCACGTTCAGCAGAAGGGCAACCGAGGCCGGCAGAAGGGCAGGTCATCCGGCCACAGCCGTCGGCGCAACCTGGTCCTCCGGCGCAGCATGGTCGCCCGGCGCAGCCTGCCGTCCGGGGGCCACGTCCGGCAGAACCAGAGAACGGCAGCAGGACTCGGCCAGCGCAGCCTGTCGCCGGCAGGCCACGACCGGCGGAACAGGCAAGCGGCAACAGGACCCGGCCGGGAGAACAGCCGGGCAGCCGGGTACGGCCGGTGGAGCATCCGGGTGACCGGACCCGGCAGCCGCGGCGGCAGGTACCCGACGGCAAGCCCGACTCCGGCGCGGGGCCGACGCGCGGCGAGGCCGGGACGGTCGGACGTGGCGAAGCCAGGACGCCCGAACCGCCAGCCGTAGCGCCGCCACCACCAACGCCGACACGCCCCGCGACGCCGCCACCGGCGACAGCGACATCGCCAACACCGACGCCACCGTCGACGCCAACACCGACAGCCACACCGAACCGGATCATGGTCAAGGTGGCCGCCCTGCTGGTCGTGCTGACAGTGCTCTGGGGCTACGCCACCTTCCTGACCGCCCGGGACACGATGGACCTGCTCGCGGTCCGCACCCTCGGCACCCAGCTCGGTCAGCCGACCGACGCGCTGATCCTCGGCCTCCAGGCGGAACGCCGGCTCAGCATGGTCGAGCTGGCGGCACCGGGGCGGCACCGGGCCGCCCTGCTCGAACAGCGCGGTCGCACCGACACGGCGGTCGGGGCACTTCGGCGGTTCACCGAGGGGACGGACTTTCGGCTGGTCACCGTCGGCGGGGTACGGGAGCGGGCGGCGGAACTGGTCCGACGGCTGGACGGCCTCCGGCCACTCCGCGACGACATCGACGGCGGCCGGATCGACCGGGCCAGCGCCGCCGCGTCGTACGGCGGCATCATCGACGCCGGCTTCGCCGTGTACGGCTCACAGTGGGCCAGTCGGCGCAGCGACCTGATCGAGGAGACCCGTACCCTTCTCGCGCTCTCCCGCGCCGCCGAGCTGCTCTCCCGGGAGGACGCTCTGGTGGCCGGGGCGCTCGCCTCGCCCCGGTTGACCGAAGCGGAGCACGCCCGACTGGTAGACCTCGTCGCGGTGGCCCGGTTCGTCCGGGCCGAGGCGGGGGCCGGACTGCCCGAGACGGAGCGGGCCGATTACCAGCGACTCGTCACCGGCCCGGTTTTCGCGACGCTGAACGCTGCCGAGACGGAACTGCTGGAGGCGGACTGGGATGGCGGAAGCCCGCCGGTCCAGCCCGCCCGCTGGCAGGCGGCGACCGAACCGGCCCTGTCCGAGCTGCGGGCCCTGGTCACCGTCGGGGTACGGGACAGCGTCGACCGGGCCACCCGGGGCGCGGCCGGGGTGGTCGCCCGGGCCGGCCTGGTCGGCGGCCTCGGTCTGGTGGTACTGGTCGCCGCCGCCGTACTGACCCTGCGCGGCACCCGGCGGGTCGTCGCCCGGCTCGACGAGTTGGGCAGCGAAAACGTCGCCCTGGCAGGTGCCCGCAACGAGCTGGCGGCGGAACTGGCCGCCCAGCGGGACCGGGCCGCCATGTTGACCGACCGGGCGGCCGAGCTGACCGCCCAACGCAAGAGGCTCACCAGCCAGCGGGAACAGCTGGTGGCGCAGACCGGGCGTCGGCAGGCCGAGACCGACCGGGTGACCGAACGGGCCGCGCAGATCTCGGCCCGGCTCGCCGCGCACCAGCGGGCCAGAGAGGTCAACATCTGGTTGAGCAGGGAGAACCAGAGCCTGCTGCACCAGCAGATCGGCCTGCTCGACGCGATGGAGCGGCGGGAGACCGACACCGAGGAGCTGGCCGAGCTGTTCCGGCTCGACCATCTCGCCACCCGGGTCCGGCGCAACGTGGAACAGTTGATCAGCCTCTCCGGCGGTACGCCCGGCCGGCGCTGGCGGCGACCGGTGCCGCTGGTCGACGTCGTACGGGGCGCGGTGGCCGAGGTTTCGGACTATCCACGGGTACTGGTGGCTCCGAACTGGTCCGGTTCGGTAGCCGGGCGGGCCCTGCCCGACCTGATCCACCTGCTCGCCGAGGTCATCGAGGCGGCGCTTTCCGGGTCGGCCCCGACCACCACGGTCCGGATCGCCGGTGAGGTACGCGACGGCGGTCGGGCGATCATCGTCAGCGACGACGGTGTGGGCCGGGGGCCGGCCGAGCTGGACACCGTCAACGAGTTGATCCGGGACACTCCCAACACCGGGCCACTCAACGGCGCCGTCGGGATGTACGTGGTCGGCAGGCTCGCCCGACGGCACGGCGTCACAGTCGAATTGACGGCCGGGCCTCGGGGCGGGACGGCCGCGATCGTACTGGTGCCGGCTACTCTGCTGGTCGAGACATCCGAGCCCGAACCGACTACCGCCCCGGGCACCACCACCGCCTGGGGGCGGCCGACCGACAGTGGCGTCGTCGGACAGTCGGCTGGTGCGCCCCGACCTGGGGCGGCCCCGGCTCTGCCGGTTCGGGTACGCCGTCCGGACCTGGACACCCCGGTCGGCACCCCGAGTCGGGCCACCGGCCCCGCTCCGAACGGCGCGCCCGTCAGGCGTGCCGCAACCGACTGGTCGGCGACGATGGAGCTGCCGGTAGCGCTCCCGGCATCCGGCGCCGACCAACCCGAAAGCAGCGAGAGGACGACAGGTGACTCACGCAGTGGTCACGACGGATAACCTGGTCCGGATACTCGACGAATTCGTGGACCGGGTCTCGGCGGCCGAGCATGCCGTGGCACTCTCCCCCGACGGGCTGCTGCTCGGGGTGTCGCAGGGGGTCGGCGGCGAACTCGCCGACCAACTCTCCAGTGTGGTCGCCGGATTGCAGGCGCTGGCCCAGGCCGCCGCCCGGTATTCCGGCGACGGTGGGGTGCGGCAGGTCATCGTGCAGATGCACCGGGCGTTCCTCTTCGTGGCCGCGACCCGGGGCGGGGCGATCCTCGCCGTCCGGTTCGCCGGGGACGCCGACGTCGACGAGATGGCGTACGAGGTGGCGTTGGCGGCCGGTCGGGCGGACTCGCACCTGCCCACTTTCCCGGTACCGGCCGATGACCTGACCGGGGGGTGACGCGCGGTGCGCACCGGTGCAGGAGGTCGGCACGACGACGCCTGGTACGACCAGGATGCCGGACCGGTTGTCCGCCCGTACGCGATGACGCGGGGCAGGACACAGCCGATCCGGGGACAGTTCGATCTGATCTCTCTCGTGGTGGCCCGCTGGCCGGTGCCGCAGCGCGCCGAGCTGACGCCCGAACAGTCGGAGATCCTCGCCAGTTGCCGCCGGCCGCTCTCGGTCGCCGAGGTCGCCGCCGCACTCGACCTGCCGGTCGGCACCATACGGGTGCTGCTCGGCGACCTGCTGGACGCCGGACTGATCGACACCCACGAGCCACCGGTGCTGGACGCGCCGTCGGAGGATCTGCTGGAGGCTGTGCTCGCCGGGCTGCGGGCGCTCTGACCCGTTCGGCCCAGGTCTGACGGGCGGGGGCGGCGCGGCGTCGCCACCCGTGCTGCGAAAGGGAAGACACGTGCGCAAAGCTCGCCGACGTCCGGCGCGTACCCTGCCGGTCGCCGTCCTCGACGCGCTGCTCGCCGGGGTGGCCGTACTGCGCGCCCCGGTCCGCCGGCTGTCCGGGCTGCTGCCGTCGGGCCGGGGCGACCGGCTGACGGCTACCCTGATCGTCGCCGCGGCACTGGTAGCGGTCATCGGCACCGGATTCTTCGTCGTCGCACTGCTCCGTACGCCGGACCAGTTCGCGCCGTTGGGTGTGGCGCCGCCGCCGACGGTCGGGATCGAGGTGGATCCGGCGGACGGGGCGGACGGGGCCAGTGGCAGCGCGACCCCGCCGGCGTCCTCACCGCTGCCTCCCTCGCCGACTCCGCCCCGGGCTGAACCCCGGAACAGGCCGGAGCGTTCCGCCTCACCGACCCCGGCGCCCCCGCCGGTGTTGGCGGCCCGCTACGCGACCGAGGACGTCACGCTGCTCAACTACACCGCATCGGTGACCATCAGCAACCCCGGCCCCGGGCCGGCGAACGGTTGGCGGCTCGTCATCACCCTGCCCCGGACGACCCAGTCTGTCGGCGCGGTGGACGGTGCCGAGGCCAGCCGCGACGGCGCGACCTGGACCTTCGTGCCGGACCAGGCGACGGTACGGGTGCCGGCGCGCGGCTCGGTGCAGGTGCGCTTCCGGGTCGACGGTGCGTTGATCGACGGCGAGCCGACCGCCTGCACGATCAACGACCGCCCCTGCCAGGCATAGCGCGACAACCGCCCTGTCCCGCAGAGCATGTGCTGCTCTCGGGCCGCCGCCCCGCTGCTATTCGATCGTCCAGTCGAGCCGGCCCTCGGCGTCGACGGTCGGGCGGTAGCGCCCGGCGTACGGCTTTCCGGTCTCCAGCGACCTGGCCACCCCGGTCAGCAGTTCGGTGACCGACGCCGGCCAGCGGTCGAAGCCGGTACCGTCCTCGGGATAGAACTCGCCGACCCGGCCGTGCCCGCCCGGCCGCTGGTCGACCAGGAGACTTCCGCCGTCACCGGCCGACGCGAACGGCACGAAGGACGGGTGCCACCAGTCGTCGCCCATCGACAGATCGCGGCCTACCGAACAGTTCACCGCCCAGTCGGCGGCGATCCGGTCGAGCCGTAGCGGCTGGTAGAAGGGTGGCAGCTCGAAGTCGTCCGCCCCGTCGTGCCGGCGCAGCGAGGCGACCAGGTCGGCGGGGAAAGGTACCGACATCCGGGTCTGGAGCGCGGAGATCCGGGCCGGTGCGGCCGGCGGGCGCAGGCCGGCCCGGCTACGCGGGGCATGCCGGGCCAGCCAGCGTTCGATGCGTAGCCAGGCGGCGTCGACCCGGGCCGTGGTCGCCGCGTCCGGCACGGTTGCCACCACTTTGCGGGCGGCCTGCACGCAGACGCCACGAGTGGGTGACCGGGTCGGGGCCGGAGTCCGGGGCGGCATCGGAATCGAGGGCTGCACCGGTATCGGCATCCGGGCGATCGGCCCCGGCCCTTCCGGCGCGTCGCGCTGCTCGATCCGGTATTGAGTGACGACCGCCGGACCGGTCGGTGCGACGACGTTCAGGCCGCAGAGCAGCAGGACCGACGCGAGGAAGATCAGGAGCAGGGCGATCAGCACCCGCTTGCCGCTGAACGTCCGGGTGACGGGCGCCCGGAGTCCCCCACGATCCGCCGACCCCGCCGAACCGTTGCCCGCCGCCTCCGCCGGCCCCTTCCCCGCCGCCTCCGCTGGGCCCTTCCCCGCCGCCTCCGCCGGACCATCGCCCGCCGGCTCTGCTGGGCCCGTCCCCGCCGGCTCTGCTGGACCATCGCTCGCCGGCTCTGCCGGACCATCGGCCGGCGCGGGAACTGGTCCGACCTGCGATGCGGGAGCGGGTGCGGCCTGGGGCGCGGGAACTGGTCCGGCCTGCGGTGCGGACGGGGCGGTGGTCACGACCGGGGGGCGGGTGGCGTGCAGCAGCGGGTCCAGCCAGCCCGGGGCCGCCGTCCGGAACTCCTCCGGCCGGTCGGCCGCGTCCACCGGAATCCGGCCGGCCAGCCCGATCGGCAGCCCGGCGAGTTCGTCACCCTCGCCGACCGCGACGACCGCGCCGGTGAGGTCGCGTCCGGCGAGCACGTCGAGGGCCAGTGTGGTGTGGTTGACCGCGCCGGGTCCGAGGTCGGCGACGAGCACCACCGGGGCGCCGAGCGCCCAGGCCAGGTCCGCGAGGGTCCAGCCCGTCCGACCCAGCGGTACGGCGAGACCGGGCGCCCCGGTCACCAGGACCAACCCGTGGGTACGCGACAGCGCGCGTACGACCCCGACGAGATCGTCCACCCCGATCGGGTCGACGGTACGGACCCGCACCTCCAGCCAGCTGGCGAGGTTGTCGGGCAGCGGTGCGGGCCGGGCGTCGTCGACGGCGGCTACGTCATTGACGTCGTGGACGATCCGCAGCACCGCCGCTCGTGCCGTCGACGCAGCGCAGAGGGCGGCCGTGGCCACGACCCAACTCGGGCTCGACGACGTCGTGGCGACCACCCAGGGTCCACCATCCGGCCAGGACATCGACGCCTCCCCAGGTCGCCCGCAGCCTACCGAAACCGCCCCGGCACGGGTGTACCCCGCACACGTCACCCGCCGAACGCCCGGCCCCGCCTCCCTGGGGGAAGCGTCGCCGCGTCGCCGTGCCCCGTTTCGGTCGGACCGTGGCCGGGCATTTATGGGTCGGCGAGCTGCGGAGAAGCAGCTCGGCGAGAACTGGAGGACACAATGGGCATGGGAGACAAGATCCGGCACAAGATCGAGGAAGTTGCCGGAGCGGCCAAGGAAAAGACCGGCGAGGCGACCGACAACGAGCGGCTGCGTGCCGAGGGCGCCACCGAGCAGACCGAGGCGAACGTCAAGCAGGCCGGTGACCACGTGGCCGACGCCGCGCGGGACACCCGGGACGCGTTCCGGCCCTGATTTTCCCCGGAGACCCGGGTGGCGGTGTCTCGACCCTCGACACCGCCACCCGGGTCCGCCGTGTCGTGGCAGCCCCATCGAGCTAGTAGTTAGGCTGGCTTATCTTACTTAGGTGCGCCTAAGTCATTTCGCGAAGTAGCGCTGTGCGGCTCTATCTGACCGCGCTCAACCCGACAGACTCGGTGCTGGACGGCTTCCTGCCGGCCGCCGCGCAGCTCGGGCTGCCGGTGACGGTCCTGACCGACCAGCCCGCCGCCTGGCCGGCGAGTCCGGCACAACTGTCCGGGGCGGAGGTCTCCGGCGCCGACGTCCGCGAGGTGCGGGGCGTACTCGACGCGGTGCACCGGGGCGAGCCGCCGATCGCACTGCTCTCCAACAGCGACCATCTCCAGACCCCGACCGCGCTCGCCGCGGCGTACCTGGGCCTGCCCGGCAAGGACTGGCGGGCGACGCTGCGGAGCAAGGACAAGCGGCTGACCCGGCGTACCGTCGCCGAGGCCGGCCTGGACCGGGTGGCCGTGGTGGCGCTCGGCCCGGACGAGTCACCGGAGCGGGCCGCGACCGTGCCGTTCCCGGCGGTGGTGAAGCCCCGGGAGGGGGTGGCCAGCGAGGACGTCTACCTGGTCGACGGGATGCCCGAGCTGCGCCGCCGAGTCACCGAGATCCGCGAACGCCGCTCCGGCCAGGACCTGCTGGTCGAGGAGTACCTGGCCGGCGATCTGCACACCCTGGAGACTCTCGGCGACGGCTCGACGATCGCAGTGCTCGGCGGTTGGCGGACCAGCCTCGGGCCGCCGCCGACCTTCACCGAGGAGGCCGTCGACTGGGCACCGGACCTGCCCGCGCCGGTACTCGCCCAGGTGCTCGCCCAGCTCGACGCGCTCGGCGTCGGCTTCGGCGCCTGCCACACCGAGTTCGTGGTCGCCGACGGTCGGGCCCGGCTCGTCGAGGTCAACTATCGGCTGATCGGCGACCGGGTCGACCTGGTGATGGCCGAACTGCTCGACCTGCCGCTCTTCGCGTACGTCATCCGGCTGCACGCCGGTGACCCGCTGCCGGCCCTGCCCGACCCGGTGACGCTCAATCGGTACGCCCGGGTCGAGTGGGTCTGCGCCGACCGGGCCGGGAGGCTTGTCGACGCCCCGGGCCGGGTGGACGCGACCGGGGCGGCCGGAGTGCTGCTCGGCTGCCGTCCACTCCGGACGGTGGGGGTGACCGCACCGCTGACCGGCACCAACCGGGACTACCTGGCCGCGCTGCACGCGATCGGGCCGGATTCGGCGACCGTGCACGACGCGCTGCGCGACTTCCGGGCGGCCCACCGCTGGAGGATCGAAGCATGACCACGCGACGGCGACCGGAACAGCGCGGCACACCCGGCGGCGACGTCCGGCGGTCCGGGCGCCGGCTCTCCCGGGTGGTGCGGTGACCGGGGCCGGCGCCGACGCCGCCGAGCGGCAGCTCTTCCAGCGGGTACTGGACACGCTGCTCCGGGAGGACCACCTCGGCCTGACCGGCAACGGGCGGCGGAGCGGGCAGTGGTGGTCGACCCGGATCCCCGGCGCCCGGCTGCGGCTGCCGGTCCGACCCGACGGCTTCCAGCACGAGCTACGCACCGCCCGGCCGGAACTCGTGGTGCTGCCCGACGCCGAGCAGGCGAGGGCCGGAGCACTGCCCGACCGCGAACCCCTGGAGTCGCCCGACGTCGAGCGGGTTCCGGGGCGGGTGGTGCGGCGCCTCGACGAGTTGCTGGACCTGCTCGCCCCGACAGGCGATCCGGAGGCCGAGGCGGGCTGGGCGGCGTTCCGCGCCGAGTGCCGGGACGATCTCGTGGCCCGTCGGCTCGCCGACGAGACCCGTTCCCGGGTGCACGCCGACCTGCTCGCCGCCCGCGCGGGTACCCCGGACGGGATGGCCGGGGCGCTGCTCGACGACGTACTGGCGGCCCGGACGGATCACCCCGTCTATCCGACCAGCCGGGCGCGGATCGGCCTGGACCGCGCCGCCCTGCTCGGGTACGCCCCGGAGCACGCCCCGGCCTTCGCGCTGCGCTGGCTGCCGGTGCCCCGGACCGAACTGATTCTCACCGGTACGCTGCCGCACTGGTGGCCCCTGTCAGGTGAGCCGGGGACCGTACTGTTGCCGGTGCACCCGGTCACCGCCGACCGGTTACACCTGCCGGTCCGCGCCGACGAGCCGGAGGTACTCGTCCGGCCGACCCTGTCGACCCGGACGGTGGCGCTGCTCGCCGACCCGTACACGCATCTGAAGCTGCCGCTGGCCACGGCGACGCTCGGCGCCCGGAACGTCCGTACCATCTCGCCTGGCACCCTGGTCGACGGCGCCGAACTGCACCGGTTGCTGGCCCGGATCGCCGCCGCCGAGCCGGCGTTCGCCGGTCGGATCCTGCACGCCGACGAGAGCTGCCACGGCCATGCCGGCGATCCCGCCCGGTCCTTCCTGGTCCGCCGCTTCCCCGCCGGGCTGGCCGGGCGGGTCGTGGTGCCGGCCGCCGCGCTGGCCGCCGAGGACCCGGCTGGCGGAACCGTGGCGCAGCGGGTGGCCGGGCCGGACCCGCGCCCGCTGCTGGAGTCCTATCTGGACCTGCTGGTCGACTGGCACGTCTTCCTCTGGCTGCGGCACGGCATCGCGCTGGAGGCGCACCAGCAGAACATCCATCTCGTCCTCGACCACGGCGCCTGCTCCGGAGGTGACCCGCTCCGGCTGCTCTACAAGGACAACGACGGCGCCCGGTTGGTCCGGCGGCCCGGCCCGGACCTGCGGGACGAGCGGATGTGGATCACGGATCCCGGCGAGCTGGCCGACGTCTTCACCACCATCACGCTGCACCTGGCCGCCGCCGCGCCGCTGCGCGCCCTGGCCGAGCGGGGCGTGCCGGTGCCGGCACCCGGCGCGGCGCTGCGGCACCGACTACTCGCCGCCCGGGACCGCTGGACCGCCACCCCAAACCGCCCACCCCCAACCGGCACGGCTGGCCCGGCGGACGCGGCTGACCCGGCCGACGCGACTGGCCCGGCGGGAACGGCTGGCCCGGCCGGCTGGGACAGCGCCGCCGCCGGGCGGCTGCTCACCGAACGGATCCTGGCCGCCGACCGGCTGCCGGTCAAGGCGATGCTCACCGCCGGAACGCTGCTGCCGAAACAGCGCACCGGCTGTGCCGACATCAACAAGTACTACCTGCGTACCGGCCCCAACTACCTGCGGCCCGACCCCGACCACCTGCGGTTCGATCGGTGACCGCGGTCGGGCGCGGGCCGGGTCCCGACAAGGAGCTGTCGATGACCGCCGCCGTCTCCCGGCGTACCGCCGATGTCGCAAGTACGCACACGCTGCTCGGCTGCGTCGCCCGGGAGGTCGCCGGCCCGGAGCGGCAGACGACGCTTGCCGACGGACACGCCGTGGTACGCCTGCCGCGCAGCGCCGTACTGCTGCGCTGTGCGGTGGCCCGGGTCTCCGAGGTGGGGGCGCACCGCTACGAGGGCCCGGTACAGCGGTTCTCCGGCGGCGTCTGGTCACCTGTCGACGCGGCCGGGCTGGCCGCCCTGGTCGCCGACGAGTTGACCCTGCGCACGGGGGTACGCAACGACGAGTTCACCGGGCAGGTGGTGGCGAGCCGGGACGCGCTGGACCGGGTACTCCGGCTGCGCCCGTCCACCGATCCGGACCCGACCGGCGACCCGGTCGTCGACTCCTATGTGGACTCGGAGCAGTCCCTTGTGCACGGACACCCCCGGCACCCGGCCCCGAAGTGGCGCAGCGGCGACGTCGAGGCGTGGAACGCGTACGCCCCCGAACTGCGTACCAGCCTGCGGCTGCGCTGGATCGCCGTACCGGAGACACTGGTCGGCTCGGACGGGCCGTTCGACGAGCTGGTCGGGGTACTCGACCCGCCCGTGCCGCCGTCCGGGTACGCAGTACTGCCGGTGCATCCCTGGCAGTACGAACTGTCCGGGCCGCTCGACCCCCGGCTGCGCGACCTCGGCCCGGCCGGTGCGGTACTCCGCCCGACCGCCAGCGTCCGGACCCTCTACGCACCAAGGGCGGACCTCTTCGTCAAGACCAGCCTGCACGTCCGGATCACCAACTGTGTGCGCAAGAACGCCCGATACGAGTTGACCGGCGCGGTGGCGCTGACCCGGCTCCTCGCCGCGCTGCCGTTGCCGGCCGGGGTGGCGCTGCTGCCCGAGCCGGCGTACCGGACGGTGGAGTTGCCGGGGCTGGACGAGACGTACGGGGTGATCCTGCGCGGCGGGTTGCGCCCGCACCTGGCCGAGGGCGAGCGGCCGGTGATCGCCGCCGCCCTGGCCGCCGCGCCGCTGGCGGTGACCGACCCGGTCGGCTGGTGGGACGCGTACGCCCGGCTGCTCGTCCCGGCCGTACTGGAACTCTGGTGGCGGCACGGGGTGGTGCACGAGGCACACCTGCAGAACGTGGTGGTGGTGCTGGACGCCGACCGGTGGCCGGTGCGGATGCTGCTGCGCGACCTGGAGGGCGTCAAGCTCGACACCGAACGCCGGGCCGACTGGCTCGCCCGGCTGCCGGCCCCGATCGGGTACGACCCGGAGCAGGCGTTCAACCGGGTCAGCTACTGCCTCTTCGTCAACCATCTGGTCGAACTGGCCGGGGCGCTTGCCGACGCGCACCCCGGGGTGGAGGCACGGCTCTGGGCGGCACTGCGCGAGGTGGTACGCGAAACGTCCGTCCGGCTGGGCGATCCGCCCCGGCTGCGGGCGCTGCTGGCTGGCGTACCGCTGCCGGCAAAGGCCAACCTGCTGGTGCGCTGGCAGCGGGACGCCGACCGGAATGCCGACTACCTGCCCTTCCCCAACCCGCTCGGAAAAGGTTGGTGAGCCGTTCCCACATCCTCACGGTCAGAGGCCGAGGGCGCCGATGGCGGCAAGCAGGGTGGGCGCGGTGGCGAGTTGGCGTACGTCGTGGCGTTCGCGGAGCCAGATCCGGCAGGTGATGCCGTCGTAGTGCGCGGCGACGGGTTGTCCGGCATGGTGCCGGGCGAGCCGGCGCAGCAGGGGTACGGGATCGTCGACCACGGTCGGGGTGGGGTTCTGGGGTACCGGGATCGGTTCGGTCGGGTCGGCGGGGACGTTGTTGGCGATGGCGAGTTCGAGGTATTCGAGGCAGAACGCGGTGGCGGCTTCCGGGCTGGCGTGGGTGGGCGGGTCGGCGGGGGCGGGTGGTCGATCGGGGCGGCTGATGGTGACGTCCCAGCTCTCGCCCTGGATGAGGCGGAGGTCGCCGACATTGTGGGCGTGGTCGGTGAGGGTGATCGTGACTTTCAGGTGTAGCCCGAGGACGAGCCGGACGAGATCTGCCAGGGGTGGCACGTCGGGCCGTCGGGCGAGCAGGAAGAGTCGGGCGGCGGGCCTGCCTCGGGCGGCCCAGCGTAGGTATTCGGTCAGCGGGTCAGCCCCAGGTTGATCGAGGGTGACGGTGCCGTCCCGGAGACCGTGGTCGAGGCTGCCGCCACCGTCGAGCTCGACCAGGTCCTGCGGGCGTACGCCGAAATGGTCGGCCCAGCCGGCGAGCCGGAACTGTTCGGGAAGCTGGTGCAGCGGCTTGCCGCCGGGATGGGTTGCCACGTGTGGGGCTGGCACACGCCGACCGGCCCGCAAGTGCTCCTCACCTGACTCGGCCTGCTTGCCGAGGTTGCTGGGGTGGGCCTGCCAGGTGTGTTCGCCGGTCTGCCAGCCGGTCGGGCCGGTCCGCCAGCTCAGGTGTGCGACCCGGCTGGTGAGGTCGGTGATGGTGACGGTCACCTCCTGGTAGCGGCGGTGGCTGCCCCAGCAGGTGTAACAGCGCAGGAGCGACGGGCTGCGGCCGGAGCCGGCGCACCGTGGGCAGTCGGGATCGGTCCGGTTGGTGCCGAGCCGGCAGTCGCAACGGCGCAACCGGCTGTGTGGGTCGCAGTCGGGGCAGTCGACGTACCCGATGGGCGGGCCCTGCCACGATGGTGCCGGCGGCTGCCAACCGCGCCGCAACGTCGGCGTCCGCCGGCAGTGGATCTGTCCGGTGGTCCACTCGGTGAGGGTCTCGGTGCTGCCGGCGGTGCGGAGGCTGGTGTGCCACCAGCGGCCGTCGCGCCAGACGGCTTGCGCGCCGGGGTGCGGGTCGCCGCTGGCAAGGTCGACGCAGTCGGCGAGGATCCGCCGTTCGAGCTGGTCCAGGTCGATTGTCGGCAGGTCGGCCGGCGGTGGCCCGATCGCCAGTCGGTGGGCGGGAGCGGTCCGACCCCGTTCGTCCAGCCCGTAGCAGGCGTCGAGATCGCTGGTGGTCGTGATCGCGGTGGTCAGGTCGTCGGCGTAGCCGTAGGTCTCGGCCGGGACCGGCCCGCCCGGCACCTCGAACCGGACCGCCCAGGTGAGCGCGTCGCTGGCGGTCAGACGGCGGGCCTCGACCACCAGATCGAGACAGAGCAGGTCGGCGAGCCGGCACCACCTGCCGAGTTCGGCGGCAGGGCTCCGCTCCGGGGCGACAGCGATCCGGCCGAGGTAGAGCCGCCACGCGTCGAGACTCTCCCCCGCGACCGCCTCCGCCTCCAACATCCGGCGCTCGGGTCTGGGCTGCTCGGGTCGCCACGCGCGGGGCACCATGACGAGCGGACCGTCCGGCTCACCGGGCGCCCGAACATCCGTCCACGAGCCGACACCGACGAGCGCGGCCAGGTCGTGCAGCAGCGGGGCCAGCGGTAGATGCCAGCTCCGACCATCGTCACCCGGCCATGGGGTGGGCTCGACAACTCCGGGTACGACGTTCGCCGACGCCACCGCCCCGGTGTCCAGGTTCGCCATCGTCAGGACGAGTTGCGCCCGACACCGGCCGGACTGCCGACAGTCGAAACACGGCCGGGCGAGGGTTCCGACCCCCTGACAGTCCCGACAGTCCTGGTACGCCTGCCCGCCCCGCTGGTCCTGATCGGTGACGAGGAGTCGGTTGCCGCCGTAGGTGCAGCGGCACGGGTCGAGCGTGAACGCCAGCCCGTCACACGACCGGCACCGCACCACCGGCACCCCGGCCATCAACGCCCGGCCAGTTCCCGCGCGGACGGGGCCTGCCGGGACTGCCACCGCCGCAACGCGTCCTTGATCCGGGCGTTCTGCTCCCGAACCCGAGCCAATTCGGTGTACGCCCTGGCCAGGTCACCTGCCACCTGGTCCAGGAACTCGGTCACCTCGTCAGGGTCCACTCCCCGCCGGCCGAAGCCGACCGGGGTGAACCGGCGTAACCGCACCTGGGACGGCCACAACGGCCGGTACACCGCCGACCGGTACGCCGCCCCGAGCCGTCGGGCCGGGTGTCAACCCCGTCAACTTGACGCACTTGCTGATCGTCAAGTCCGTACGTTCGGTTCATGAGGCTGGCAGGCATGGCAGAGATCCAGCAGATGCTGGGCGGAGTCAGTCGGCAGCGCGCCTCTGAGATCGTTTCCCGGGCGGGATTCCCTGCACCGTTGGACACCCTTGCCACTGGCAGAATCTGGTCACGGGAAGCCGTAGCGGCGTGGATCCGCGAGAACCGGCGAACCCAGCGAGAAGACGAGACGTAGCCACTGGGCCCCGGAGCCCGGATTCACCTGCCCGGGGGTTTGCGAGTCCCGTAGCGAACGAGAGGCGGCCTGGTGACGGGGCATGTCGGGCCGAGCTACTGGTACGACCTGGCTGGGCTGGACGTTTCGGTGGCGGCGATCCGGGCTGCGTTGCCCTCCGGGGTCGACCTGCTCTACGCGATGAAGGCGAACCCGGACCCGGGCATCCTGCGTACCCTCGCGCCGCACGTCGACGGCTTCGAGGCGGCCAGCGGCGGAGAGTTGCGGCACCTGGCCGAGGTCTTCCCGGGTACCCCAGCGGCGGCGTTCGGCGGGCCGGGCAAGACCGACGCCGAACTCGCCGCCGGCTTGGCTGCCGGGGTACGCCGCTTCCACGTCGAGTCCCCGACCGAGCTGCGCCGGCTCTCCCTGCTGGCCGTCGACCGGGGCACCGTTGCCGAGGTGCTGCTCCGGGTCAACCTGCCGATGCCGGTCGGCAAGGCGGTGCTGGTGATGGGGGGCCGGCCCAGCCCGTTCGGGATGTCTCCGGCCGACGCAGTCGATTGTGCCCGGCTGGACCTGCCCGGGATCCGGATCCGGGGCGTGCACGCCCACCTGGGCAGCGGGCTCGACGCACCGGCCGCCGCCGAGGTGGCCCGGAGCATTTTCGGCTGGGCGGTGGCCGAACTCGACGCCCGGGAGGTGAACGTCGGCGGCGGAATGGCGGTGGACTACGCCGACCTGAGCGCCCGGTTCGACTGGCCGGCGTACGGCGACGCGCTCGCCAGGCTGCTCGCCGAGCATCCTGGTCGGACGCTGCGGATCGAGCCGGGACGCGCGATGACCGTCTACTGTGGTCGTTACCGGGTCGAGGTGCTGGACGTGAAGCGTTCCGGTGCCGAGTGGTTCGTGGTGGTGACCGGCGGCACGCACCAGCTGCGTACCCCCGCCGCGAAGGCGCACTCCCAGCCGTTCACCGTGCTGCCCCGGCCCGAGTGGGCGTACCCGTTTCCCCGGCCGGTGACCGGGGCCGGGCCGGTGACGATCGTCGGGCAGCTCTGCACGCCGAAGGACGTGCTGGCCCGGATACCGGACGCGGCCGAGTTGCCGCCGCCGGGCCGGATCGCGGCCGGCGACACGATCGTCTTCGAGATGGCTGGCGCCTACGCCTGGAACATCAGCCACCGGGACTTCCTGATGCACGATCCGCCCGAGTTCCGGACCGGAACGCCATCGCCCTGACCACCACCCCCAGGCCAGCTCAAGAATCTTGACGACCATTCCACACGCGCCGGGGCAGGACCGGAGGGGATCTCTGACTATAGTCAGAGAAATGACGGAGATGCTCGAACAGGCTCGGTCGGTCCGCGATTTCAACCGCTACTACTCGCAGCGGATCGGCCTGCTCACCGACCGCTACCTCGGGCAGGACCGGCCGCTCAGCGAGGCCCGGCTGCTCTACGAGATCGGCACCGGCGCGTCAGTGCGCGACCTGCGCAGCCGGCTCGGCTGGGACTCCGGCTACCTGAGCCGGTCACTGCGTTCCCTACAGGACCAGGGCCTGGTCCAGCTCCGAGCACACGAGACGGACGGCCGGGTCCGGGTCGCCGAGCTGACCGACGCCGGCAACGCCGAACTCGCCGAGCTGGACCGACGGTCGACCACCGCCGCCAGCGAACTGCTGGCGGCGCTCACCCCCGCCCAGCGGGCGGAACTGATCGCCGCCCAGCGCCGGACCCGCCGACTGCTCCGGCTGGCCGCCGTCACGGTCGAGGTCGTCGAGGCCGACTCGGCCATCGCCCAGGAGTGCCTGACCGGGTACGCCGCCGAGTTGGCGATCCGGTTCCCCGAGGGGTACGACACCCGCGCGCTCGTGGACCCGGCCGAGGTCAGCGGGGCCGGCGGCACCTTCCTGGTCGCCTGTGAGCAGGGGCGCCCGATCGGCTGCGGCGGGATCCGCACCCTCGCCCCGGGCATCGCGGAACTGTGCCACCTCTGGGTGCACGGCGACGCCCGTGGCCTCGGACTCGGTCGCCGGCTGCTCGCCGAGCTGGAACGGCAGGCGGTGAGCCGTGGCCTGCACACCGTGCGGCTGGGCACCCACCGATCGTTGCCCGAGGCGGCAGCGCTCTACCGCTCGGCCGGCTACCGGCAGATCCCGCTGTACGGCGAAAGCCCGTACAACCAGCTCTGCTTCGAGCGGACGGTCGCTGAGGACGTACCCGGGAAGGCGCTGCCGTCGCTGGACGGCCGGCGGTTCCGCGCGGTGGGTGAGGTCGACGGCGGCGAGGTCGGTGCCGAGACGGTCTTCGACTATCGGGAACGCGGCGGAGAGATCTCGGCGACCTACTCCGGCGGCAGCGTCCGGACCGGCCACCTGGTCGGCACCCGGGACGGCGACACCCTCGACTTCCGCTACGTGCAGCTCAACGACGCCGGCCAGACCTCGGGCGGGCACTGCGTCAGCCGGGTCTCGATCCTGCCGGACGGCCGGCTGCGGCTCGACGAGACCTGGAGCTGGGAGTCCCGCGCGGGCTCCGACACCAGCGCGGCCGAGGAGATCGGATAGCCGGCGGGCAGGCACATCCCCGATGAGCGAGGTGCCACGGTGTCACCATGGTGACACCGTGGCACCACCGTCAAAAGACAACTGCCTCCCGGCGCCGAACCAGACCCCCGACGGGCGCCGACCTAGACCCCCGACGGGTACGTCTCCATCTCGCCGGGCGCGGTCGCGGCGGGCAGCGGGTGCAGCGCGGTGGTGTGGTCGCACCAGACGAACGCGTCGTACCGGTCGCCTAGCCGGGTCGGCACGTAGTTGCCCCACGCCTCGAACGACGGGTCGTAGACCACCCCGATCGCCCGGTGGTCGGCCTCCTCGTCCAGCCACTCCGGCCGGTCGCCGGAGTCGAAGACCAGGATGGCGCGCTCGGGCAGCAGGTGGTGCAGCCGCTCCTCCACCGAGCCGGGCCGAGCCGCCGGCACGGTCAGCACCTCGGCTGGCGCGCCCCAGCGGTCGGCGGCGACGACACTGCCCTGGTAGCTGCCGAAGCCGACCAGCACCACGTTGTCGGTGCCGTGCCGCTCGCGGGCGAGCTGGCCGATGTTGACCATCCCACCGGCGGCCATGTCGGTGGCCCGGGCGTCGCCGACGTGCGTGTTGTGCGCCCAGACCACCGCCCGGGCCTGCGGTCCGTACCTGTCCAGCAGCCGGTCGAGGGTGTCGGCCATGTGGCTGTCCCGGACGTTCCAGGACTGCGGACCACCGCCGACCATCGCCCGGTAGTACCGCTCCGCACCGGCCACCACCTCCGCGTTCTGCCAGGCGGAGAAGGCGTCGGCACCGTCGGCGGCGGCACGTTCGCGGGTACGCGCCAACAGGCGTACCACCTCGGCCTCGCAGCGGGCCGAGACGAACCGGCTGGCCAGCCCGTACTCCTCGATCCGGGTGCCGTACGGCTCGAAGCACCGGTACGCCTCCTGGGCGACCTCCAGCGACGCCGGGTCCTCCTCGCCCAGGTAGTCAAGAATCGCCTGCATCGAGTCCCACAGGCTGTAGACGTCGAGCCCGTGGAAGCCGGTCCGTTGCCCCTCCGGCCGCTCCAGGTTCCAGGCCCGCAGCCACCGGCAGAACCGGGACACCTCGGCGTTCGCCCACATCCAGGTCGGCCACCGCTCGAACCGTTCCAGCGCGCGCTGCGGATCGTCGTCCCCACCCGGGGCCGCGGTCACCGAGCGGTGCACGAGATCGCAGTCCGGCCAGTCCCCCTCGACGGCCACGAACGAGAAACCACACTCGGTGATCAGCCGCCGGGTCAACTGCTCGCGCAGCCGGTAGTAGTCGTAGGTGCCGTGGCTCGCCTCACCCAGCATCACCACCCGGGCCGAGCCGATACGCTCCAACAGCGGGTCGAAGTCGTCCGGAGCCCCGAGCCGGTGAACCTGCATGGGCGGCGGCTACCCGGCGGACCCCCCGGGTAAACGCCGGGTGTGGCGGGGCCGGGACCGGGTAATCGACCGGTATGCGAGCCAACGCGATACAGCTGCAGGAGTCGCTCGCCGGACTGGACTACCCGGTGTCGAAGGAGGACCTGGTGCGCTGGGCCCAGGAGACCGGTGTCGACACCGAGACCCTCAGGCTGCTCCAGTCACTGCCGGTCGAGCAGTTCCAGACCCCCGCCGAGATCGGCGACGCGATCATCGAACTCTCCTGAGCCCCCGCCGGTAACCCGGTGGAACCGGCGTCAGCCGCCGGCAGCGCCGTTCAGGTACGCCAGCACGGCCAGTACCCGGCGGTTGTCGTCGTCCGACTGCGCCAGGTCGAGTTTGCCGAAGATGCTGGCGGTGTGCTTGCCGACCGCGCTCTCGCTGAGGAAGAGCCGCTGCCCGATGGCGCTGTTGGAGCGTCCCTCGGCCATCAACTCCAGCACCTCCCGCTCCCGGGGGGTCAACCGGGCCATCGGGGCGTCCCGGCTGCTCCGGGCGACCAGCTTGGCGATCACGTCCGGGTCCATCGCCATGCCGCCGCCGGCCACCCGACGTACCGCGTCGACGAACTGCTCCGCGTTGAAGACCCGGTCCTTGAGCAGGTAGCCGACCCCGCCGGTACCGTCGGCGAGCAGTTCCCTGGCGTAGAGCTGCTCGACGTGCTGGGAGAGCACCAGCACCGGCAGCCCGGGTACCTCCCGACGGGCCGCCAGCGCCGCCTGGAGCCCCTCGTCGGTCTGGGTCGGCGGCAGGCGTACGTCCACCACCGCCACGTCGGGGCGCAGCTCCAGCAACGCTGACAGCAACTCCGGACCGGTCTCCACCGCCGCCACCACGTCGAAGCCGTGCGCGGTCAACATCCGGGCGAGGCCGTCCCTCAGGAGGTAGAGGTCCTCGGCGAGGACAACGCGCACGGCACCTCCAGGATCACCATCGTCGGGCCGCCCGACGGGCTGCTCAGGTCGACGACGCCGTCGAATGTACCGAGCCGGCGAACGAGGCCGTGCAGCCCAGTACCCCTCGTCTCGTCCGCGCCGCCCCGCCCGTCGTCGGTGACCACCACCCGCAGCCGGCCGTCGGCGTACCCGAGATCGACGGTGATCCGGGCGGCGCCGGCGTGCTTCACCGCGTTGGTCAGCAGTTCGCTCACCGCGAAGTAGACCGCCGACTCGATCGGCGGCTCCGGCCGGCCGGGCAGCGCGACGGTGACCTCGGTCCGGACCGGGGTGTCCAGGGCGAGCGCCCGGACGGCGTCGCCGAGCCCTCGCTCGGCGAGTACCGGCGGATGGATGCCCCGGACCAGGTCACGCAGCTCGATGAGTGCCTTGGCCGACGCCTGCCGCGTCTCCGCCAGCAGTGCCCGGGCCGCCTGCGGATCCTTGTCCAGCAGGTATTCGACGTTGCCGAGGTTGATCCCCATCGCGACCAGCCGGGCCTGGGCGCCGTCGTGCAGGTCACGTTCGATCCGGCGCAGCTCGGCGGCCTGGGTCTCGGTGGCGTCGGCCCGGGACTCGGTGAGCCGCTGCACCCGCAGCGCCAGCCGGGCCTTGGCGGTCGGGGCGAGCAGCAGCGCGACCCACCGGCCGTTGAGCCGGAGCATCGCCGGGGCGGCCAGCAGGCCCAGCGCGGCCAGGGACAGCCCGACCGGTACCGCCGCCGCAGCGGAACCGGCCACCGAGGCGTACCAGTCGGTGCCGCCGTCCGGCCTCAGCCCGAGCAGCATCCACAGCCTCGGCATGGCCAGCCCGAAGATCCCGTAGCCGATCGCGGCGAGCGGGGCGGCCAGGGACAGCCCACCGACCACCGGGTCGAGCGCCAGCCAGCCGAAGTCCCGCCAGCTCGCCGGATCCCGGGTGAGCCAGCGCAGCCGCAGGTTGTACGCCGCCCACCGCTCGGTCCGGTAGAGGTTGTTCCCCACCTGGTAGCGGCCGTCCGGGCGGCGGTCCGGCAGCCCCGGCCGGGGCAGGTACGGCGAGTCCACGGTCACCCCGCTCCACTGCCCGGCCAGCCGTCGACGCAGCTCCGGCAGTGGGCGGATGTTCTGGATCACCGGTGGCAGCACCACGACGAGGCCCAGCCCGTAGGTCAGCAGCAGGGCGACGGTGGAGAGCAGGGCCAGCGGCAGGGCGAGCAGGCTCAGCCCGAGCAGGCAGAGCAGCCGGAGCAGCAGCAGGAGCTGGTTGCCGTACCAGACGCGGAGGCGGCCGGGCTGCCGCTGTGTCGCGCCCAGCCACCAGCGGGTCCACCCCACGTGCAGGGTCCGCAGCCAGGGGGCCAGTGCCAGGCCGGCGGCGGCGAGCGCGAGCCCGGCCGGTACCGCCCACCAGTGTTGGTCGACGTTGCTGGCCGCGTACCAGCCACCGACGGCGAGCAGCGCGACCGGCAGGCCGCCGAGCAGCAGCCCGACCAGCGGAGTGAGGGTCATCCAGCCGAGATCGCGGAAGGTGGCCGGATCCCCGAGCAGCCAGTCCAGCCGGCGGAGGAACGCCGGGATCCAGGGCCGCCGGTAGAGCCGGTTGTCGTGCAGGTAACGCCCGTCCGCCTCCGGCCGCGGCGACGCCGGCCGGGGCCGGTACGGCGAGTGGACCGGCTCCGCTGATCCGGCGCCGGCCAGCCGCCGGGCCAGGTCGGTCAGGTGCCGCCCGGCCATGATCGGCAGCGGCAGCAGGAAGAGCAGGCCGAGCCCGAACCCCGGCAGGAAGAAGACCAGGTGCACCAGGAGCGCCACCGCCCCGGCCAGGCCCAGCCCGGCCAGTGCCGCGCCGTGCAGCAGTGCGAGCCCGGCGGCGCGTACCGCTCTGGTTGTCATGCGGTCAAGTCTGGCTGGTCGGGGCCGGCGACGGCAGTACCGGGAGGCGCCGGGCAGGGGTGGGGTTAGCTACACCCCCGCCCGGCACCCGGCCACATTCCGGCGAGCACCGGAAATTCCTAGTGTTGCTGCCATGAACAACAACGCGTCCCCGGCAGCCGGGCCCGCCGCGCTGCGGCTCACCGGACTGACCAAGCGGTACGGCGACACCGCCGCCGCCGACTCCGTCGATCTGATCGTGCCGGCCGGCTCCTTCTTCGGCCTGGTCGGCCCGAACGGGGCAGGCAAGACCACCAGCCTGTCGATGGCAGTCGGACTGCTCCGGCCGGACGCGGGCAGCGCCGAGATCTTCGGCGTGGACGTCTGGCAGAACCCGATCGAGGCCAAGCGCCAGGTCGGGGTGCTGCCGGACGGTCTGGCCTTCCCGGAGCGGCTCACCGGCCGGGAACTGCTCGGCTATTTCGGGCGGCTCCGGGGCATGCCGGCCGACGTGCTGGCCGGGCGGATCGACGAACTGCTCCGGGTACTCGACCTGGAGCGGGCCGAGCGGACCCTGGTTCTCGGCTACTCGGCCGGGATGCGCAAGAAGATCGGCCTGGCCACCGCGCTGCTGCACGCGCCCCGGCTGCTCGTCCTGGACGAGCCGTTCGAGGCGGTCGACCCGGTCTCGGCGGCCACCATCCGGGCCATCCTGCGCCGGTTCGTCGCCGGTGGCGGCTCGGTGGTGCTCTCCAGTCACGTGATGACGCTGGTCGAGCAGGTCTGCGACTCGGTCGGGGTGATGGACCGGGGGCGGATGGTGGCGGCCGGCCCGCTCGCCGAGGTCCGGGGCGACCGGAGCCTGGAAGAGAGCTTCGTCGAGCTGGTCGGCGCTCCGGTGCCGAGCGGGGAGGAGCTGTCGTGGTTGGCGTCCTGATCGACCTGCGACTCGCGCTGCTGCGCCGGTCCTTCACCGGTGCCCAGGGTTACAACCTCGGGTCCGGTGCGCTCTTCGGGCTGGCCGGTGCGGTGGGCATGATCTGGCTCGCCACCCGGAACACCCCGGCCCGGGCCGGCGACCTGCTCACCCTCACCCTGGCCGGCACGCTTGTCGGCTGGCTGGCCGGGCCGGCCCTGGGTGGCGGCGCGGACCTGGGCATCCGCCGCGAGCATCTGACGCTGCTTCCGGTACGCCGCCGCGACCTGCTCCTCGGGCTGTACGGCGCCGCCCTGACCGGGATCGGACCGGCCGTCAGCCTGGTCGCCTCGACCGCACTCGTGGCGTACGGCGCCCGGCTCGGCATCGTACCGGCGCTGGTCGGTGTGCCGGCCGCGATCCTGCTGGTACTCCTGCTGGTGGCGCTCGCCCGACTGATGGTGGCCACCCTCGGGGCGGTACTGGGCAGCCGGCTGAGCGCCGCACTGAGCGCGGTGCCCTGGGCGGCGATCACCGCCGGGATGGCGCAGTGCTGGGTCATCTTCGTGGCGCTCGGCGGCAGCAACCGGCCGTTCAACGACGGGATCCCGTCCGCCGCCGCCCGCGCGTTGCGGATCCTGCCGTCCGGCTGGCCGGTCGTCGCGATCGAGTCCGCGCACCGGGGCGACTGGGCACTGGTCGCCGCCGCTCTCGCCGGGCTGGCCGGACTGATCGTGCTGGCGCTGCTCGCCTGGGCCCGGCTGATGGACCGTCCCGCCGCCACCCCCGTCTCCGGGGTGGCCCGGCGTACGTCGACCCGGCTGCCGGGCTCCGCGTTCGGGGCCGTACTCGGCAAGGAGCTGCGTACCTGGTGGCGGGACCTGGTCCGGATCCACTACCTCAGCTTCGCCCTGGTCTACGGGCTGGTCTTCGTGCTGCTGCCGCTGGTGATCAAGATCAGCGACCTGCTGCCGCTGGCCGGGCTGGTGGTGGCGATCATGCTGGTCTCCAGCTCGGCACACCTGTACAGCTCGGACGGCACCGCCCTCTGGATGACCCTGATGGCCCCCGGTACGGAGCGGGCCGACGTACGCGCCCGACAGGTCGCCTGGCTGCTCGTCGTCGCGCCGCTGGCGGTGGTACTCACCCTCGCCGGCCTGGTCGGTGCCGTGCACTGGTGGACCCTGCCCTGGGTGACCGGCCTGCTGCCGGTGGTGCTCGGCGGCGGCTCCGGACTGGTGGTGCTGGTCTCGGTGCTGGTACCGGTCCGGATGGCGGACCCGCACCGCCGGGGCGGCAACCCCGGTGAGGACGGCGGGTCGGTCGGCGGGCTGGTCTGGCTGATGCTCGCGCTGCTCGCGGTGGTGTCCGCTCCTACCGCGTTGCTGCTCTACCTGGGCACCCGGGCGGGCGATTCGGCGATGCTCTGGTCCGCGACCCCGGTCGGGGTGTTCAGCGGGCTGCTCTTCGCCTGGGTACTGGGGTGGTTCGCCCACCGGCGGCTGGCGGCACGCGGTCCGGAGCTGCTGGCCCGGCTCGGCGCCGCCTGAGCCCCCCGCCCCGGTCTGTCGGGGTCGGGCCGTCACGGGGCGGTCCGACCCCGACGAACGTCGGTGGCCCGATCTCGAAGAACGTCGGCGGCCCGATCTCGGCGGGATGTCGGTGATCAGGAGGGCAGGGTGACGGTGCGGCGCTGCTCGCGGGCGGTCTGCGCGGCGGCGAGCACCGAGACCACGTCCCGGCCGAACCGCACGTCGCACTGATGGTCGCGGGTGCCGCTGTCGACCTCGGTGCAGAGTTGCTCGATCGCGAGCCGGAGCGCGTCGACAGCGGTCCCGTCCCGCTCCGGCAGCACCGCGATGCCGTCCTCACCGTAGAAGGCGAACTCGACGGCGGTCGATGCGGGTGGGGCGTCCAGGGCCAGCGACAGGGTGCTTGTCGCACTCTCGCCGTGCGCCAGGGTCAGGTGCACGCTGTCGCGGGGCCCGCTCATCGCGGCGACCTGGGTCACCTCGCCGAGCACCGGCAGGACCAGCGAGAGCGCGTGCGGGCCGACGTCCCAGAGCGCGCCCTGGGTGCGCCGCCAGGCCGATCCGCCGTACGGGTTGCCGGGCTGGAAGATCGACGCGTAGTGCACGCCCCGGGCACTCTGCCAGCCTCCCGTCGCCGCCGTACTGGCCAGGAAGGTGGAGATGGCCGGCTGGAAGCGGTTGGTGAAGAAGACCACCGAGGCGACTCCGCTCTGCGCGGCGGCCGCCACCACCCGGTCGGCATCCGGCAGGCTCAGTGCCAGCGGCTTGTCCAGCAGCAGGTGCCGGCCGGCGGTGGCGGCCCGCACCGCCAGATCGGCCTGTACGTCCGGCGGCAGCGCCACGGAGACCGCCTGCACCGCCTCGATCAGCGCGTCCGCGTCGGCGTACGCCGGCACGCCATAGCGGTCGGCCAGCGCCTGTGCCTTGGCCGGGTCCCGGCCCCAGACTCCGGCGAGGCGGGCCCGGGGATGGCCGGCGAGTGCGGCCGCGTGCACCTCGGCCGCCCAGTGACCGGTGCCGAACAGTCCGAACGTGAGCACGGGAATCCCCTCTTGGCGCCACTGTGAGCAGGCAGTTCTTCCTAACACACCGGGCCGGGCGCGACCGGTCGACCTAGCCGGTCCGCCGTCGACGCCGCCTTCGGTCCCGGCCGCGCCGCTGTTCGTACCGCCGCACGGTGTGGTACGCCTCCCGTGCCTCGGCGACCGAACGGTTCGCCTCGGAGAGCAGTTCCCAGGCTGCCGCCTCGGTGCTCCGGGCCTCCTGCTCGGCACGTCGGGCCAGCGCGGCCGTCCGGTCGTACGCTCGGCGCGCCTCGGCCAGCCGCATCCGGGCGAGGTCGAGCTGCCGTTCCCGCTCCTCCTGCGCCGGGTCCCAGTTTCCGGTACGCCGGAACACCTCACGCAGTTGCGACAGCGAGAGATCCCCGCGCCGGTACGCCGCCAGCGCCGCCCGGCCCACCGCGCGGTCCCGCTCCGGATCGGATCCGGTATCGGTGACCGGTGCCCTGCTGGCCGCCTCCCGACCGGCGGATACCGCCCGCCAGGCCCGGTCGTACTCCCGCTCGACCGTCTCCTGGTACGCCCACGCCTCGTCCCGGTGCCGTTCGGCCTCGGCCAGCGCCACCCGGGCGGCGGCGGCGATCGCGGCGGCCCGGCCGGCGTCGGTCTGGGTCGCCACCGCGTACGCCTCCAACTCGTCGGCGGCGGCGCGCAGCCGCTCCAGGTCGGGTCGCGGTGTCCTCGGTCGGTCCGCCACCACGGCGAGGACGAGGAGGGAGAACAGCACCACACCACCGGCGATCAGCAGCGCGGAGCGCGCGTCGATGCCGGACAGGTCCACGCGGTGGGGCTCCCGGTGCGGTGGCGGCCGAAGGTGACGGTCGGGGGTGACGGACGGGGGGTGACGGTCGGAGGTGGCGCCAATCATAGAAGACACTGATGGTCTGGTCATGATCGCCCGGTCCCCCGACACTCGCCCGCCCGGTCCCCGACACTTCCCCGGGTCACGTCACCCGCGCAGGGCCTCCGGCAGCGGCTCGCGGTGCAGCACGACCAGGCCCGCGACGGCCCGGGTCAGCACCACGTAGAGCCGGTTGAGACCGCGGGGTTCGGCGGCCACGATCTCGGCCGGCTCCACCACCACCACGTGGTCGTACTCCAGTCCCTTGCAGAGGCTGGCTGGCACGACGGCGACCCCGGGCAGGTCGACGAGCCCGGCGAGCTCGTCGGCGGTGTCGTCGGCGGCGATCACCGCGACAGTCGTGTCGGGCGGGGCCTGCCGGGCCGCCGCCCGGGCCGCCGCGTGCAGATCGTCGACCTGGCGCACCGACAGCGACCCGCCGGGCCGGTACGAGCGGGTCGGCGTGATGCCGGGGGCGAGGACCCGGGCCGCGTACTCCGCGACGACCTGGGGTACCCGGTATCCGGTGTTCAGCTCCAGCGTGCGTACCTCGCGCTTGCCGAGCCGGGTGAGCAGAGCCGGCCACGAGTCGGTCGCCAGCGGGTGGGTCGCCTGGCCGAGGTCGCCGACCACGGTCATCGAGGCGTACTCCGACCGGCGGGCGATCATCCGGCACTCCATCGGCGACAGGTCCTGCGCCTCGTCGAGGATCACGTGCAGGTAGGGGTCCTCGCCCGACGGTTCCTCCTCGGGTTCCGGCACCGGCAGCGGCTCGGCGAGCACCGGCACGTAGCCCTCCTCGCCGTGCGGGTCGTACCCGTCGGTCCAGCCGACCACCTTGTGCCCCTCGCGGAGGATGACTGCCTCGGCCCAGCGCTGGGCGGCGCCGATCGCGTCGTTGTCGATCCCCGGCCCGGCGAGGGCGATCGGGGTCGGAAGCCCCGGCGCGTAAAGCTCCCAGCCTTCGCGCAGCCCGCAGGTGAGGACGAAGTTCTCCACGATCCGGGTACCACTGGTCAGCTCGCGCAGCCGCCACTGCGGCTCTGGTGCCCTCGGCGCGGCAGGCGGCTCGCCGAGCAGTTGGGTCAACTCGTCGAGCAGCGGTACGTCGTCCACCGACCAGTCGCCCGGCCGGCTCCGGTAGGAGTGCGCGAGCAGCTCGGCGGCACCGTCGTCCAGCCCGACCACCCGGGCGGGTTCGGCGAGCCAGCCGAGTACGGCCGTCGGGGTGAGCACCGGCCACCAGGCGTGCAGGAACCGAAGGAACTCGCTGCGGTCCCCGACCTCGTCGGCGAAGAGTTGCCGGTCGAGGTGCCCGCCGTGCAGCCGTTCCCAGAGGACGTCGAGCAGAATCGCGGCGGCGGCCGGGCGGGCGGCGTTCGGCAGCGTGCCGGTCGCCGCGCACCGGGCGCGTACCCGACGACGGGCGGCCGGCAGGTCGTCACCGTCCACTGTGAGCACCTGCCCGGCGTAGACGAGGCGCAGCCGGTCCGGCGCGGTCGGCGGCGTCTGCCAGGTCAGTTCGGTGAGCACCTCCCGGATCCGCTCGCTGCCCTTGATCCGGGCGACCTCCGCCCGGTCCCGGCGGGTGGCGGTCACGCCGTCGAAGAGTTCACCGATGGCCCGCAGTCGCACGCTCTCCTCGCCGAGGGAGGGCAGGACCCGGCTGATGTAGTTGGTGAAGACGGTCGAGGGGCCGACCACCAGGATCCGGCCGTCGGTGAACCGGCCCCGGTCGGTGTAGAGCAGGTACGCCGCCCGGTGCAGGGCGACCTGGGTCTTGCCGGTACCCGGCCCGCCGGTGATCAGTGTGACGCCGCGGGCGGGCGCCCGGATCGCCTCGTCCTGCTCCCGCTGGATGGTGGTGACGATGTCGCGCATGTGCGGGCCACGGGAGCGGCGCAGCGCGGCCAGCAGCGCCCCCTCGCCGAGTACCCGGAGGTTGCCGGCGTCGTCCGGGGACAGCACGTCGTCGTCGAGGTCGACGACCTCCGGACCCCGGCAGATGATGACCCGGCGGCGTACCACGCCGAGCGGCTCTCCCGGGGTGGCCCGGTAGAACGGCGCGGCGGCCGGCGCCCGCCAGTCGATCAGGAGCGGTTCGGTGCCCTCGCGTACGCCGAGCCGCCCGATCCGGTAGGTCTCGCCGTCGTCGAAGTCGAGTCGGCCGAAGACCAGGCCCTCCGCCTCGGCGTCGATCGCCCGCAGCCGGGTGGCGGCCCGGTGTGCCATGGCGTCCCGCTCCACCAGCCCGGTGAGCGGGCCGGCGGCGGCGCGCTGCCTACCCTCGTCGGCGAGGGCGGCCGCCTGCGCCCGCATCACGTCGAGCCGCGCGTAGACCCGGTCGACGACCTGTTGTTCGGCGGCGATTTCCTGAATTCGGTCGTCGGACACAGTGCTCCCCCGGAAAGTCCAAATGGTGGCTTCGGGTGATCATATGTACGGTTCAGGGCTGAGAAATCATCATTCACGCCGACGCGAAATGGCTTGCCAGGCGGATAATATGAGAATGGCCGGGAGGACTTCCCACCCCTTTACCCCGCGCTACTACACGGGTTAGTAGACTGCCCCGGTGAGTCGACACCGGTCCCGCGCCGCCGCGCTGCCCTCTCGCACCGGCGTACACCCCGGGGTCGGCCGATGAACGAATTTCTGGTCGCGTCCTCGATCGTGCTGTCGCTCGTACTCGCGGTATGGAGCCTGGTGACCACCATGCGCAACCGGCCACCGGACGTCTCCCACCTCGCCGGCCTGGCCGTGCTGGAGCTGGTGCTGCTCGCGCTCGCCGCCGCGGCGGTGGTCGCCTGGGTCGGCGGTGAGCAGCCCGCCGAGGCCGGCACCTTCACCGGCTACCTGGTCACCCTGGTCTGCCTTCCGCCGCTGGCCGGCGTGCTGGCCCGGATGGAGCCGACCCGGTGGGGCTCGGTGATCGTCACCGTCGTCTGCCTGGTGATCCCGGTCGTCGTGGTACGCCTGCAACAGACCTGGCAGCTCCCCGGTGGCTGAGCCGGCAGGCAGCGGGACGACGACCTCGGACAGGCCGCCCCGACGCGTCAACAGCGGTCCCGGGCGGGTGCTGGTCGCGGTCTACATCCTCTTCGCGATCGCCGCGACCTGCCGGGCCGGGGTGCAGATCATCACCAAGTTCGACGAGGCGCCGGTCGCCTACCTGCTCTCCGCGCTGGCTGCGGTGATCTACATCGTGGCGACCGTCGGGCTGGCCCGGGGCGACCGGGCCGGGCGCCGCACCGCGCTGGTCTGCTGCACCGTGGAACTCGTCGGGGTGCTCGGCGTCGGGGCGTTGAGCCTGCTCGACCCGGCGCTCTTCCCCGACGACACCGTCTGGTCGGACTTCGGCGGCGGCTACGGCTACGTCCCGCTGGTGCTCCCGGTGCTCGGCCTGCTCTGGCTACGCCGCACCCGCCCCGCCTGAGTCGGGCGGGGTCGGATTACTCGACCAGGTCGGAGCGGTGTAGGCGGATCCAGCGGTAGCCGTATCCGGCCAGCTCCAGCGCGTCGAGCTTGCCCACCGGCGGGTACTCCCGGTCGGCGAGTACGTCGATCGGCATGTCCGCCTCCGGGAAGAGCGCGCCCAGGTTGACCACGACCGGCCGGGTACCGAGGTTGTGCAGGAAGAGCATGCAGCCGGTCGGGCCGTCGGCGCGGTGCGCGAGGACACCGGGGGGCATCTCCTGGTCGACGTGCGTGCACGAGCCGGAGCCGACCTCGGGCGCCTCCCGGAGGGTGCGGATCATCCGCTCGAACCAGGCCAGCAGGGACTTCGGGTCGTGCCGTTGCGCGGTGACGTTGACCCGCTCGTAGCCGTACTCGCCGCTGTCGATCACCGGTCGGATCAGCTTGTCGGCGGGGGCGCTGGAGAAGCCGGCGTTCGGCTTCCCGGACCACTGCATCGGGGTACGGATCGACTCCCGACCCGGCAACGACAGGTCCTCCCCCATCCCGATCTCCTCGCCGTAGCGGAGTACCGGCGTGCCGCGCAGCGAGAACTGGAGGGCGTACGCCAGCTCGATCCGGCGCCGGTCGTTGCCGAGCATCGGGGCGAGCCGCCGCCGGATGCCCCGGTCGTAGATCCGCATGTTCTCGTCCGGACCGAACTGCTCGTAGACCTGGGCCCGCTGCTTGGCGGTGAGCCGGGAGAGGTCGATCTCGTCGTGGTTACGCAGGAAGGTGGCCCACTGGGCACCGGCCGGCAGTGCCGGGGTGTCCCGCAGCGCGTCGATGATCGGCTCCGGGTCCTGCCGGGCCAGCGCGAGCATCAGCCGGCCGTTGAGCATGAAGTCGAAGAGCATGTGCAGCCGGTTGGCCGAGCCGCCGCTGTCGCCGAAGTAGTCGACGAGCTGCGCCGGTTCCACGTTCGCCTCGGCCAGCAGCAGCGCGTCGGCCCGCCGCCACTGGACGTGCTGGCGCAGGTCGGTCAGGAACTCGAAATCCTTTGGCGAGTCCGGGTTGCCGGGCTCGGTCAGCTCGATGATGAACGGTGCCGCGTCGATCCGGAATCCGGCCACACCGAGCTGGAGCCAGAACGACATGATCTTCTTGACCTCGGCCCGTACCGCCGGGTTGCTGAAGTTGAGGTCCGGCTGGAAGCGGTAGAAGCGGTGGTAGAACCACGCCTTCGCGGTCCGGTCGTAACTCCACGTCTCGTTCTGCTCGCCGGGGAAGACCATGCCCTGGTACCGGTCCGGTGGCGCCTCGTCCGACCAGAGGTACCAGTCCCGGTATGGCGAGTCCGGCGAGGAACGGGCGGACTGGAACCACGGGTGCTGGTCCGAGGTGTGGTTGACGACGAGATCGATGATGATTTTGATGCCCCGGTTGGCGGCCTGGTGCAGCAACTCCGCGAAGTCGCCCAGGGTGCCGAGCCGGGGGTCGACACCGTAGAAGTCGGTGGCGTCGTAGCCGTCGTCGCGCTGCGTGGAGGGGTGGATCGGGTGCAGCCAGAGGCAGGTCACCCCGAGCCGGGCGAGATAGTCGAGGCGGCCGATCAGGCCCCTGATGTCGCCGACCCCGTCGCCGTCCGAGTCGGCGTACGTGTCGATGTCGAGGCAGTAGACGACCGCCTCCGCGTACCACCGGTCAGTCATGACCGGAACTCATTTCCGATCGGTCACCTCGGCAAACCGGATCCGGGTACCGGACCGTCGCGGCGGCTGGTGTAACCGGGCCGATCTCGGGGTACCCAGACCTCTTCTCCCGGACTTTCCCTGAGCCGACCTGCGAGCCGACGAAGGAGTGGGTACGCCGTGGCCCTCGCCCAGGACGTGGACCCGACGCAACTCGGCGGACTGACCGGCTGGATTGCCGGGGTGATCGACACGCTGGGCGTACCCGGAGTCGGTCTGCTGGTCGCCCTGGAGAACATCATCCCGCCGGTACCGAGCGAACTGGTGCTGGCGATGGCCGGCTACCTGGCCGGCGAGGGCCGGATGAACGTGGTCCTGGTGGCGCTCTCCGCCACCGCCGGTTCGGTGCTCGGCGCGATCCTGCTCTACTGGATCGGCGCGGCGCTGGGCGAGGACCGGCTCAAGCGTTGGCTGGACCGGATTCCACTCGTCGACACCAACGACCTGGACCGGGCCGACCGTTGGTTCGAGCGGTACGGCTCCTGGGCGGTCTTCTTCGGCCGGATGGTCCCGGTGTTCCGCAGCCTGGTCTCCATCCCGGCCGGTGCCGACCGGATGCCGCTGGGCCGGTTCCTGGTGCTTACCACGCTGGGCAGTGGCATCTGGAACGCGATCTTCGTCGGCCTCGGCTACGGCCTCGGGTCGCAGTGGCAGCAGATCGACAAGTACGCCAGCTACTTCGACTACGGGCTGCTGGCCATCTTTGCGATCATGATCGGGCTGTGGGTGGCGAAGAAGCTGCGCCGCCGCTCGCACCGGCGCCAGGCCGCCAGCACCCGCTGACGACCCGACGCCCGGTGCAGCGCGGTCAGGGCAGCGTGTTCAGGTGTGGTCGGACAGTCCGGGCGAAGTTGTTGCCGTTGGTGACGTCCCAGTTGATCGACCAGGTCATCGCGCCCCGGATCCCCGGGTAGGTGCGCGGCGGGCGGAAGCTGCCGCAGTTCGTACCCCTGGCCAGGCAGTCCAGCGCCTGGTTGACCAGGCTGGGCGCGACGATCCCGCCACCGGCCGCACCGGGACCGGCGGGCAGCCCGAGCGCCACCTGGTCGGGGCGGAGTCCGGCTTCGAGTTGCAGGCAGGCCAGCGCCGTCATGAAGTTGACGGTGCCCTGGGCGTACGCGAAGGACTGGTCGCAGCCGAGCATCGAGCCGGAGTTGTAGAACTGGGTGTGCACGACGGTGAGGATGTCGCGGATGTCCAGGGCCAGCTTGAAGTACGACACCGACGGCGACTGCATGTCGATGGTCTGCGGTGCCATGGTGATGATCAGTCCCGCCCCGATCCGGCTGTGCAGTGACCGCAGCGCCTGCGCCATGTACGTCGGGTTGAGCCCGTTCTCCAGGTCGATGTCGACGCCGTCGAAGCCGTACTGCTGGATCAGGTTGTAGACGCTGTTGCTGAAGTTGGTCGCGGAGGCCGCGTCGTTGACGGCGACCCGGCCGGTCTCGCCGCCGACCGAGAGAATCACCTTCTTGCCCCGCGCCCTGACGGTGCGCACGTCGGCGGCGAAGTCGGCGTTCGTGTAGCCGCCGACCGAGGCGGACAGCCCCGGGTGGATGCCGAAGGTGACCGCGCCGGGGGTGGCGGTCGCCTCGGCGAAGGCGACGGCGATCAGGTCGTACTCGGCGGGCACGTCCCGCAGTCGCAGCTCGACCGCCGGGTTGTCGAAGTTGTGCCAGTAGCCGGTCAGGAAGTGCCGGGGCAGCCCGGTGGCGGGCGGGTTCGTCGGCGGGTTGGTCGGGGTCCCGGTGCTGGGCGGCGTGGTCGGCGGGCGGGTCGTCGGCGAGGAGGTGGGGGTGGTGGTGCCGCCGCAGGCCGCGCCGTTGAGGGTGCAGTTGGCCGGGCTGCCGGAGCCGGTGGCGAGGAAGCCGAACGACACCGAGGCGCCCGGCGCGATGCTGCCGTTCCAGGACCGGTTGGTGAAGGTGTGCCGCTGGCCCGAGGAGGTCAGCAGCGCGTCCCAGTAGCTGCCCATCGTGGTGCCGGCGGGCAGGTCGAAGGCGACCGACCAGCCGTTGATGGCGCTGGTGCCGCCGTTGGTGATGGTGTACTTCCCCTCCCAGCCGGTGCCCCAGTCGGAGGTCTTCACGAAGGTCGCGGTCGGTCCGGCGGCGTACGCGGGCAACGCTCCCCAGGCGACGCCGGCCGCCGCGACGAGGCCGGCGACCAGGGACAGGACAAGGCTTCTGCGGCGTCTCATGTGGTCCTCCACCGAGTGGTCGGGCATCCACAGCCATCGACTGTCCGCCAATTATTAGGAAGGTTAACTTTCAATGCAAGAGGTGTAAGGAAGGGCCCCCGGTTATCGCTTTCTGTTGTAGCGGGGGCCCTTCCTTACCGTTCAGCGGCGGAAGGTGAACCAGTTGAGGTTGGCGAAGTCCGCCGGCTGGCCGCTACTGAAGGTCAGGTAGACCGTGCGTACCCCGGTGACCGCCGAGACGTTGCCGGGGATCGACTGCCAGCTCTGCCAGCCGCCGGTGTTGCCGACGGCGAGGCTGCCCAGGACCGGACCGGTCGGGCTGTCCACCCGGACCTGCACCAGTCCGCTCACCCCGGCACCGGCACCGGAGGCGAGCCGGGCCACGAAGTCCCGGGGCGGTGTCGAGCCGAAGTCGACCCGGTCGTACCGGACCCAGTCACCGTTGGCGAGCCAGCCGATGTTCTGGCCGCCCTCGCTGCACGCCTCGACCGCGACACCCTGCTGCCCGTTGTACGCCTCGGCCTGGATCGTCGAGTACGCGCTCACCGTGCCGCCGGCCGGCGGCGTGGTCGGCGGCGGAGTGGTCGGCGGGTTGGTCGGGTTGCCGCCACCGCCCCGGCTGTACACCGCGACGTAGTCGACGAGCATCGGCCGGCCGGAGACGGTCGCCGAGGTCGGGGTGGTGCCGCCGGCCACCCCGTTCGGGAAGGAGCCGCCCATCGCGACGTTGAGCAGCAGGAAGTAGCCGGCGTGGTCGGTCATCTGTGACCAGTACGAGCCGACCTGGGACTGGGTGACGGTGTGGTAGTGCTGGCCGTCGACGTACCAGCGCAGTTGCTGGGGGCTGACCGACGCGTCCCACTCGAACCGGTAGGTGTGGAACGCCGACTGGCAGGTCGAGCCGGGGCAGGCCCGCTGGGCACCGAGGCCGCTGAACTCGTTGCACGGCCCGCCGGGCGCGACGCCGCAGTGCAGTACGCCCCAGACCGAGTTGATCCCGTTGACGTTCTCCATCACGTCGAACTCGCCGATCCCCGGCCAGTTCTGGTAGTTCCCCCGGTACGGCGCACCGAGCGCCCAGAACGCCGGCCAGTACCCGGCCGCCTCCGCACCGGTCACGTTCGGCATCTGGATCCGGCCCTCGATCGCCAGTACGCCACCGGCCGGCGCCTTGAAGTTGCTCCGGACGGTTTCGATCCGGGACGAGGTCCACTGGCCGGAGGCGTTGCGGATGGGGGTGATCCGCAGGTTGCCACTGCCGTCGTGGCTGACGTTGGCGGTGCTGTTGGTGTAGGTCTGGATCTCGCCGGTGCCCCAGTTCGGCGGGCCACCGGGATAGCTGGTGCCGGTGTCGATGATCCAGTTCGCCGACGAGGGCAGGGTGTTGGCCGCGCCGGTGAAGTCGTCGCCCCAGACCAGGCTCCAGCCGGAGGCGGGTGGCGGGATGGCGGCGCGGGCGGTGACTGTCGCCGTGCCGAGGACCGCGGCGAGCAGGGTGGAGGCGGTCACCAGCAGCGCGAGGCGCCGTCTGGTGCTCCGGCCGGCGGGGGCCGACCGGGCGATCCGGATGGGGTTCATGTGCGTGGGCCTCTCTACAGGGGACGGGGAGCCCTACGGGGGAATCGAGAGAGCGCTCTCTCAGGAGTTGTACGTCCCTTGCCGCAACCTGTCAACACCTGTCGATCCCTCGCCCCGGCACGCCCGGCGCCCCGCACGGCCGAAGATCCTGCCACCGCCCGACTCGGCCAGCGCCCGGCACGGCCGGAGATCCCGCCGGCGCCCGGCTCGGCCAGTGGCCCTGCCGCCGACCCGGGCGTCCGGTACGGATGCCGCGAATCGTCCCCCGGACGTTTTCCGGCATTGACACTGAGGGTAATGAACAACCGGTCGCGTCAGCGACGCAGTTCGGATCGAACGACGGGCGGTGATGGTGATGGTGATGCTCGACGGGCTGGCCGCACCGATGCAACCTCTGCCGAACGCTGGACCGGATCCGCTGACGGTCGGGGTCGAGGAGGAGTTCCTGCTCGTCGACCCGGTGACCGGCGCGGCGGCACCCGCGGTGGAGGCGGTACTGGCCGAGGTGCCGGACGAACTGCGCGGGCAGGTACAGCGCGAGTTCCAGACCAGCCAGATCGAGATCGGTACCCCGCCGGGCCTGGAGCTGAGCGCGCTGCGGCACTCGCTCGGGCTGCTGCGTACCGGGCTGGCCGACGCCGCCGAGGCGGCCGGGGTACGGCTGGTCGCGGTCGGCACCGGCCCGGTCGACGGCCCGGTGCCGCCACTGGCGGAGAATCCCCGCTTCGACAAGATGATCGAGCAGTTCGGGCTGCTGGTCCCGTCGCCCGGGGTCAACGGCATGCACGTGCACGTCGGAATACCCGACCCGGAGACCGGCGTGCAGGTGCTCAACCACCTTCGCCCGGCGCTGCCGATCCTGCACGCCGCCACCGCGAACTCGCCGTTCTACCAGGGTCGGGACACCGGCTACGCGAGCTGGCGCTCGATGCTCTGGGAGCGCTGGCCCTCGGTGGCGCCGACCCCCTGGCTGGAGTCGCACGCGCACTACGAGAGCCTGGTCGAGGACCTGATCGGCACCGGGATGATGCTCGACGAGGGGATGCTCTACTGGTACGCCCGGCTGTCGTCGAAGTATCCGACGGTGGAGATCCGGATCGGCGACGTCTGCCCCAGCCTGGACGACACGATCTTGATCGCCGCACTGGTCCGGGCGCTTGTCGACACCGCCCTGACGGACATCGCGGCCGGGGTGCCGGCGCCCCGGGTGTCGCACCACATGCTGGTGGCCGCGCACTGGCGGGCGGCACACGACGGGCTCGAAGGACTCGGCGTCGACCCCGTCGACGGCAGCGTACGACCCGCCTGGCAACTGATGCGCCAACTCCTGCAACGGATCCGGCCCGCCCTCGAACGGCACGGCGACCTGCCCGTGGTCACCGAACTGCTGAGCCGGTTGCAGGCGCACGGCACCGGCGCCGCCCGGCAGCGGGCCGCCTACGCGCGGCGGCAGGAGATCTCCGACGTACTCGACGACCTGGTCCGGCGTACCCGGGGCAGCGCCGGACATGGCTGAGAAGCTGGTGGTGGTCGGCGGCGACGCGGCGGGGATGTCCGCCGCGTCGCAGGCCCGGCGCCGCCGCGACCGGTCGGCGCTGGAGATCGTGGCGTTCGAACGCGGTCACTTCACGTCCTACTCGGCCTGCGGCATCCCGTACTGGGTGGGCGGGCTGGTCGACGACGCGGACCAACTGGTCAGCCGCGACCCGGCCACGTTCCGGGAGGAGTTCCAGGTCGACGTCCGGCTCCGGCACGAGGTGGTCGGCATCGACCTGGACCGGCGCGAGGTGGTGGCCCGGGACCTGGAGCACGGCGGGCGCGAGGTCCGGGAGGGTTTCGACCAGCTCATGTACGCCGCCGGCGCGGTACCGGTCACCCCGGACTGGGCCCGCACCGACGCGGCCGGGGTGTTCGGGGTGCAGACCCTGGACGACGGCGCGGCGCTGATCGACTGGCTGGACGGCGAGCCCACCCCGCGCCGGGCGGTGGTGGTCGGCGGCGGCTACATCGGCGTCGAGATGGCCGAGGCGATGATCCAGCGCGGCCTCTCGGTCAGCCTGGTCGAACGGAGCCCCGAGCCGATGTCGACAGTCGACCCGGACATGGGCGCCCTGGTCCGCAAGGCACTGGGCGGCCTCGGCGTCGACGTCCGCAGCGGGGTCACCGTGACCGGGCTGGAGACCCGGGACGGCCGGGTCACCGCCGTGGTCACCGAGGACGGCACGCTGCCGGCCGACGTCGTGGTGCTGGGTCTCGGGGTACGCCCGAACACCGCACTCGCGGCCGAGGCCGGGCTGCCGATCGGTCCGACCGGCGGAATCCGGGTCGACCTGCGGATGCGGGTGGTGGACACCCCCGGGGTCTGGGCGGCGGGCGACTGCGTCGAGTCGGTGCACCGGGTCTCCGGCCAGCCCGTCTTCGTGCCGCTCGGCACCCACGCCAACAAGCAGGGCCGGGTCGCCGGGATCAACATCGGCGGCGGGTACGCCACCTTCGCCGGGGTGGTCGGCACCGCCGTGACCCGGGTCTGCGACCTGGAGGTGGGGCGTACCGGGCTGCTCGAGAAGGAGGCGACGGCGGCCGGTTTCGAGTTCGTCACGGTACGGGTCGAGTCGACGAACCGGGCCGGCTACTACCCGGGGGCGAAGCCGATGACCGTGAAGCTGATCGTCGAGCGGCGCAGCGGGCGGTTGCTCGGTGCGCAGATCGTCGGCCGGTCCGAGGCGGCGAAGCGGATCGACGTGCTGGCGGTCGCCCTGTGGAACCGGATGACCGTGGACGAGATGTCCGGCCTCGACCTCGGCTACGCGCCGCCGTACGCCCCGGTCTGGGATCCGGTGCTGGTCGCCGCCCGCAAGGCGGTCGACGCCATCCGCTGAACCGACGGTGCCGGAGCCAACGGGTACCCGATGGCCGATAGGCTGTGCCGCCATGGAGCGGGAACCGCAGGACGACGCCGACCGGATCCGGGTCTCCGACCGGGAGCGGGAGCAGGTCGTCGAGTTGCTCGGTACGGCCGCCGCCGAGGGCCGGCTGACCCTGGACGAGTACGCCGACCGGGCCACCGCCGCGCACGCCGCGAAGACCCGGGGCGAACTCGCCCGGCTCACCGACGACCTGCCGACCGGCTCGTCGGCGGCTGCGGCGCCGGCCCGCCGCTCCGAGTCCGCGCTCGCCGGGTCGGCCCCGGAACGGCTGCTCGCGGTCTTCGGCAACGAGTCGCGCAAGGGGCGTTGGCCGGTGCCTGCCCGGCTGGAGGCGCGTTCGGTCTTCGGCGACTGCCACATCGAGTTGCAGGATGCCACGATCCCGCATCCGGTGATCACGATCGAGGCGACCGCGATCTTCGGGTCGGTGACCATCTTCGTGCCGGAGGGGGTGGAGGTGCGGCTCACCGGTACGGCGATCTTCGGCAGCAAGGAGTCCAAGCTGCGCGGGGACGCCCCGCCGGGCGGTCCGGTGCTGGAGGTGCACTCCAGGGTCATCTTCGGCTCGGTGACCGTACGCCCGCCGAAGCGCCGCTGGTTCTGAGCCCGCTGGCGCCTCAGGCCGGGGTCAGGTGCAGCGCCGCCCAGAGCGCGACCACCCCGGCGACGAGCGCGGTGGGTGTGGTGAGCACGCCGAGCCGCAGGAAGGTGCCGGTGACCGGCGGATCGGCCCGCAGGTGCAGGATGCGCCGCCAGAGCAGGGTGGCCAGCGAGCCGACGTAGTAGAGGTTCGGCCCGACGTTGACCCCGATCAGCACGGCCAGCACCAGGCCGGGTGAGTGGGCGACCGCCGGCACCAGGACCAGCGTCGCCGGCAGGTTGTTGATCAGGTTGGCCAGCAGCGCGGCCAGTCCGGCGACGGCGAGCAGCCCGAGCAGGTCGGCCCGGTGCGGGGCGAGCCGGCCGACCAGGTCGTCGAGGCCGTTGCGGCGTACCGCCAGCACCACCCAACCCAGTACCGCCGCCAGCAGCATCACGGCGGTGAGAGTCGGCATCAGGCCGGCAGCCTATGGCCACGGCTCGGCGGCGGCTACGGCCGGAACCGGCGGTGTGGCCAGGGCAACGCCGCTGGTCGGCATCCCGACCTTGACAGCGGGCCGGGTTGGTTAGATGGTTAGTTACATGAGTAATGAACCCATGAAGCCGAGCCCGGCCGACCCCCGGTCGTGTCGGCCGGCGGGCGGGTCCGGCTGATGGAGGACGGGCGACCGATCTTTCTCCAGATCGCCGAGCTGATCGAAAACTCGATCATCGACGGCACGCTCGCCGAGGAGGCCCAGGTGCCCTCCACGAACGAGCTGGCGGCATTCCACCGGATCAACCCGGCAACCGCGGGCAAGGGCGTCAACCAGTTGGTGGACGACGGGATTCTCTACAAGAAACGAGGTATCGGGATGTTCGTCGCCACCGGCGCCCGCGCGAGACTGCGGGACCGCCGCCGCGAGGAGTTCGCCCAGCAGTTCCTGCACCCGCTGCTCGCCGAGGCGGGCAAGCTCGGCATCGACGCCGACGAGCTGAAGCGCATGATCGACCGTTGGGAGCAGGACCGATGACCGGGGTGGTCCAGGCCGAACACGTCAGCAAGCGGTTCCGCGACGTCACCGCCCTCGACGACGTCAGCTTCACCCTGCAGGAGAACCGGATCCACGGCCTGCTCGGCCGGAACGGGGCCGGCAAGACCACTCTGATGCAGATCATGACCGGGCAGCTCCTGGCCAGCTCGGGTGCGCTGACCATCGACGGGAGGTCGCCGTACGAGAACGAGGCGGTGATGTCCCGGGTCTGCTTCATCAAGGAGAGCCAGACCTATCCGCAGTACTTCAAGGTGCGGCACGCGCTGGAGGCGGCCCGGCTGCTCTTTCCCGGCTGGGACGAGGACTTCGCGCAGAAGCTGCTGACGGACTTCCGGCTGCCGCTGGGCCGGCAGGTCCGGAAGCTGTCCCGGGGCATGCACTCGATGCTCGGCATCATCATCGGGCTCGCCTCCCGCGCCCCGCTGACCCTCTTCGACGAGCCGTACCTCGGGCTCGACGCCGTCGCCCGGCACCTCTTCTACGACCACCTGCTCACCGACTACGCCGAGCACCCCCGGACGGTGGTGCTCTCCACCCACCTCATCGACGAGGTCGGCGAGCTGCTCGAACACGTACTTCTGCTCGATCAGGGTCGGACGCTGCTGGACACCAGCGCCGAGGAACTGCGCGGCCAGGTGGTCACGGCCGCCGGACCGGCCGCCGCCGTCGACGAACTGGCCGCGCAGCACGAGGAGCTGCACCGCGAGACCCTCGGCCGGTACGCCCGGGCGACCCTGCGCGGCAGCTTCGGCGCCGCCGAACGCGCCCGGGCCAAGGCGCTCGGGCTGGATCTGGAGGCGGTCTCGCTCCAGGACATCGTCATCCGGCTCACCACCGCACAGGCCCGGTCCGGCGGCGACGCCACCGGTTCCCGGAAGGAGACCACCCGATGAACCGCGTGCTGACCGTGACCCGGGTGCAACTTGTCGGCTGGCAGAACACCGTGGCCTGGCCATGGCTGCTGCTCCTGATGGTCTTCGCCGTCAACTACACCGTCTTCCTGGTGATCGGTGACCGGAACATCAACCCGACGACCGGTGCGATCGTCTCGATCTACATCGTCGTCTTCGTCAGCAGCATCAACTGGATCACCCAGCTGCTGCCCTTCAGCATGGCGTTGAGCGTGATCCGGCGGACCTTCTACCTGGCGTCCGCGCTCTTCCTGGTGACCCAGTCCGTCCTCTTCGGCGTACTGCTCTTCTGCTGTCAACTGGTCGAGGACGCGACGAACGGCTGGGGCATCCGGCTGCGGTTCTTCGGGCTGAACTTCATCGACGAGCTGAACCCGCTGCTCCAGATCGCGATCTACACGATGCCGTTCATCCTGCTCGGCTTCCTCGGGATATTCGTCGCGGTCTTCTACAAGCGGTTCGGGCTGACCGGGATGTGGCTGCTGAGCACCGGCACCCTGCTGGTACTGGCCGGCGTCGCCATACTGCTCAGCTGGCTCGACCTCTGGTCCGGGATCGGCGGCTGGTTCGCCGACCAGCCGGCGGCAGCCTGGATCGTGGGCTGGCCGGCACTGCTGACCGCCCTGTTGGCCGGGGCCGGCTACCTGACCATCCGCCGCGTCACGCCCTGAGCGGTCGCGGGGCCTTTCCAGCGGTCGCCGGGCCTTTCGAGCCGGGTCCGGTTCACCGGCTGGTTCGGTTCACCGGCCGGCCCGGTCTCACCGCTCCGGCCCGGGATCGCCCGCGGCGTCGCTGGCAGCGCGGGCACCAGTACGAGTTACGGCCGGCCTGCTCCGCCCGCAGGACAGCGGTACCGCAGAGATGGCAGGGCAGGCCGGCACGGCGGTAGACGTACACCTCGCCGCCGTGCCGGTCGACCCGGGGCGGCCGGCCCATCGCCTCGGGCAGGTGCTCCGGGCGCACGGTGTCGATCCGCCCCGTGACGACCGCCGCCGTCATCAGCTCCACCAGATCGGCCCAGATCGTCCGCCACCCCTGCGGGGTGAGGTCCCGGCCGGGCGTGGTGGGTGGCAGGCCGGCCCGGAACAACGCCTCGGTGACGAAGATCAGGCCGGTGCCGGCGACGATCGACTGGTCGAGCAGGAGCGCGAAGAGCGGGGTCGGGCTACGCCGGATCCGGGCGTACGGGGCGTCGGGGTCGGCGTCGGCGCGCAGCGGGTCGGCACCGAGCCTGGCCCGCAGGGCGTCGACCTCGGGTGGGGAGAGCAGCTCGCAGGCGGTCGGGCCGCGCAGGTCCAGCCAGTGCCGGTCGGTACGCAGCCGCAGCCGTACCTGGCCGACCGGCGCCGGCGGCTCACCCTCCCCGTCGGCGAACTTCCCGTACAACCCCAGGTGTACGTGCAGCGCCTGCCCGTCGCCGTAGTGGTGCAGCAGGTGCTTGCCGTACGCCTCGGTGGCGTCGAGTACGCAACCGGAGAGCAGTGCGGCGCCCTCGGCGAACCGCCCCTGCGGGCTGCTGGCCAGCACCTTCTCCCCACCGAACAGCTCCCGGTGCCGGGCTGCCAACCGGTGGATGGTGTGACCCTCGGGCATGGTCGCCAAGCATAGACTTCCGGCCCCGTCCGGCTCGGCTGCCTGGCGACGACCACCCGGGACCGCCGGTCGTCAAGTCGACTTGACGTCAAGGCGACCTGACGGCAGGATGGATCGCATGACGACTCCAGACGAGCTGGAACGGCAGTTCACCCTGTTGACAGCCGCCGCCCGGTACGACCAGCTCCGGCTCCGCGACGCACTCGCCCCGGCGACCGACGAGCCGGACGAGGCGGCCGACCCGGACGCCAGGCCACTGAGCCGGGAGGAGGCGTTGGAGCTGCTCGCCCTCGGCGAGGTGATCGTGCGCAAGGCGAGCTACGGCCGGCAGTTGACGGTCCGGACCGCCCGGATGACCGGCGCCTCCTGGACCCAGATCGGTGCCGCCCTGGCCACCAGCAAGCAGTCCGCCTGGGAAACCCACACCCGCTGGCTCGGCGAGCAGGTTGCGACGGCCACCGAGCCGTAGCACCCCGGCCGGCGAGGTCAGCCGTGCCAGGAGCGCCAGAGGGCGGCGTACGCGCCGTCGGCCCGGAGCAGCTCGTCGTGGCTGCCCAGCTCGGTGATCCGGCCCTGCTCCATCACCGCCACCCGGTCCGCGTCGTGCGCGGTGTTCAGCCGGTGCGCGATCGCGATCACCGTACGGCCGGCGAGCACCGCACCCAGCGCCCGTTCGGTACGCCGGGCGGTTGTCGGGTCGAGGGCCGCGGTCGCCTCGTCGAGGATCAGCGCGTGCGGGTCGGCGAGTACCAGCCGGGCCAGTGCGAGCTGCTGCGCGTCGGCGGGACTCAACTCCCGGGCCCCGTCGCCGAGTTCGGTGTCGAGATCGTCGGGCAGTTCGGCGTACCAGTCGGCACCGACCGCGACCAGCGCGGAGCGCATCTGCACATCGGTGGCGTCCGGGGCGGCGAAGGCGAGATTGTCCCGCAGCGAACCGAGGAAGACGTGGTGCTCCTGGGTGACCAGGGCGATCCGGCGCCGCCGCTGCGCCGGGTCGAGGTCGGTGACCCGGCAGCCGCCGAGCCGCACCTCACCCTCCCGGGGACTGTCGATCCCGGCCAGCAGCCGGGCCAGCGTGGACTTCCCCGCCCCGGACGGGCCGACGATGGCCAGCCGTTCGCCGGGCCGGACCGTCAGGTCCAGACCGTGCAGCACGTCGGGGCCGTCGGCGTAACCGAAGCGCACATCCCGGACCTCGATCTGCTTTCCGTCCGGCACGGCGCCCTGCCCACGCGGCTCGGGCGGCACCTGGCCGACCCCGAGCACCCGGGCGAAGGAGGCGAGGCCGCGCTGCGCCTGCTCCATCCATTGCAGGACCTGGTCCAGCGGGCCGATCGCCTGTTGCAGGTAGAGCGCGGCGGCGACCACCTCGCCGAGGGTGACCAGCCCGTTGTCCAGGCAGAGGCCGCCGACCAGCAGTACCGCCGCGATCGGCAGCGGATAACTCCCCTCCACCACCGGATAGAAGACCGAGCGCAACCCGAGGGTGCGCCGCCGGGTCGCCCAGACCCGCCCGATCCGGGCCCGGCCGTGGGCGATCCGTTCGCCGCTGAGCCGCAGCGCCTCGACGGTACGGGCACCCTCGGCGGTGGTGGTCAGCGTCTCGGTCAGCTCCGCCGATGCGGCGCCCTCGGCGAGATACGCCGTGGAGGCCCGCCGCAGATACCAGCGGGTCACCACGACGATCGACGGCAGCCCGGCCAGCGCGGCGACGCCGAGCACCGGATGCAGCACGAATATCACCCCGAAGAGCAGGGTCAGTTGCGCCGAGGCGATCACCACCACCGGCACCACCTGGCGGACCGTGACCCCGACCGTGGAGACGTCGACCGAACTGCGGGTGGCGAGGTCTCCGGTGCCGGCCCGCTCGACGACCGAGACCGGCAGTGCCAGGGTCCGGCGTACGAACTCCTCGCGTAGTTGGGCGACCGCGCGCTCACCGAACCGGTGACCGGCGTACTGGGCGTACCGGGAGAGCAGGGTCTGGGCCAGTACGCAGCCGATGATCGCCAACGCCAGCCGGTCCACGGTGCCGGTGCCGGCGCCGGCCACCACCTCGTCGACGATGACCCCGAGCAGCCAGGGTGCGGCCAGCCCGGCAAGGGTCGCCGCGACGTGCAACACCAGGATGACGGCGACCGCCCGCCGGTCCCGGCGGATCAGGTCCCACCCCGCCCGGCGTACCGTCTCCGGCTCCGCCACCGGCAGCCCGGTCACCGCAGCGCCCCCTCGCCGTCGACGGCCCCGCCGCTCGCCACCGGCTCACCGTCCCGGGAGACCAGCGCCCGGTAACCCGGGTCGCGGTGGAGCAGCTCGGCGTGGGTACCCGTGTCGACGATCCGCCCGTCGCGCAGGTGCGCCACCTGATCGGCGTGCCCGAGCAGCAGCGGCGAGGTGGCGAGCAGGATCGTGGTGCGACCGTGCCGGGCGTCCCGGAGCCGCTGCGCGATCCGCGCCTCGGTGTGCGCGTCCACCGCCGAGGTCGGGTCGACCAGGATCAGCACCTCAGGTTCGACCAGCAGCGCCCGGGCCAGGCGTACCCGTTGCCGCTGGCCACCGGAGAGCCGGCGGGCCCGGGTGTCGATCGGGGTCTCCAGTTCCTCCGGCAGGGCCTCCACGACGTCCTCGGCCGAGGCGACCCGAAGGGCGGCCCGCAGCTCGGCGTCGGTGTGCCGGCGTCCACTGTGCAGGATGTCCCGCAGCGTCCCGGCGAAGAGGTAGGAGTCGTGGTCGGCGACCAGGATCCGGGCCCGTACCTCGGGCAGCGCGACAGCGGCCAGCGGCACTTCGCCCCAGGTCACCCCGCTCCGCTGGTACCGGCCGAGCCGGTCGGCCAGCGCGCTCGCCTCGGCCGGGTCGGCGGCGGCGACCCCGATCAGCCGCCCGACCGGCACGGTCAGCCCGGTGACCGGATCGTGCAGCTCGGCGGGGCCGGCCGGGGCCGGGCTCGGCACGACATCGGCTCGGCCGTCGTCGTCCCGAGCGGTGACGTCGTCCGGGGTCAGCCGGAGTACGGCGATGATCCGGCGGGCCGCGACCCGACCCCGGATCACCTGGTAGCTGCCCTCGATCATGAACCAGACCGGGACGATCAGCACCGCGACGTACCCGTAGACGGCGACGAGTTGCCCGATGGTGATGTCGCCGTGCACGGCCATCCGGGCCGCCAACCAGATCACGGCGGCGAGGAAGCCGGCCGGGATCGCGTTGGTAAGCGCCTCGATCCAACTGGTGACCGCGCCGACCCGGTACCCCTCGGCGCGCAGTTCCTGGGAGCGGACGGCGTACCGGCGGGCGAAGAGGTCCCGGCCGCCGACCCCGGCGAGCACCCGCAGCCCGGCGACGATGTCCCCGGCCCGGGCGGTGAGGACGCCCTGCCGCTGCCGGTAGGCGGACTCGGCCCGGTCGAGCCGGCGCAGCAGCGGACCGATGATGATGGCGACCGCCGGCACCCCCAGCAGTACGCAGAGGGCGAGCGGTGGCGAGATCGACCAGAGGATCACCGCGACGACCCCGTACGCCAGCACTGCCCCGACGCCCGGCCCGGTCAGTGTCAGTACGTGCGAGGTGTTCGTGATGTCCGAGCCGCCGACCGTGGCCACCTCACCGGCGGCGAGCTTGCGCGGCAGTACCGCACCGATCCGGGACAAGTGCCGCAGGAGTACGGCGGCGGAGCGGGCGCTGGCGTCCTCCCGGACGAAGGTCATCGTCCGGTGCCGCTGGATCCCGAGCTGCGCCAGCCCGAAGCCGGCGACCACGATCGTGGCGGCCCAGAAGAGCAGCGCGCCGGTGTCCCCGGTCCGCAGCCCGTCGTCGATCGCCCGGGAGACGAGGTACGGCCGCGCCGCCAGCCCGACCATCCAGGCCGTGCCGATGAGGCTGCCCCGCAGCACCCGGACGGGTTGGCTGCGCACCAGCCACCAGATGTAGCGCAGTGGACCCCGGGTGTCCGGCACCCCCGGATCGGGGTGCGGGAGCTGCGGGGCCATCGGCTCAGGCTACCGAGGCAGGGCTGGCTTACCCACCGATTTCAGCCCTGGGCGGATGGACCTGCGGGCTCGGGTCGCCGGTCAGCGGCACGCGCCGGGCCCGGTGGCTCGCCGCGCCGGTAGCGTCCGGGGGCGATGCCGTAGCGGCGTTTGAACGCGGCGGCGAAGGCGAATTCCGAGGCGTACCCGATCCGGCCGGCGACAGCGGTCAGCGGCGCGTCGGATTCCCGGAGCAGCCGGGCGGCGATGGTCATCCGCCACCACGTCAGGTACGCCAGCGGCGGCTGGCCGAGCAGTGCGGTAAACCGGCGGGCGAACGGTGCCCGGGAGAGTCCGGCCTCGGCGGCCAGGGTGGCGACCGTCCACGGTCGGGCCGGTTCGCGGTGGATCGCCCGCAGCGCCGCGCTGGTGACCGGATCGCGCAACGCCGCCGCCCAACCGCCGCTGCCGCTGCCACCACGGCTGCCAGCATCGCTGCAGGTGCCGGTGTCGGTGTCGGTGCGACCGTCGCTGCCACCACGGCTGCCGCTGGCCCTGGTGCTGGTGCTGGCGCTGGCGCTGGTGCTGGTGCTGGCGGTGCCGGTGGGCGGGGGGCGGTCGAACCAGGCCCGCAGGATGTAGAGCAGCAGCGTGTCGAGCAGTGCCGGGACGATGGCGTCGGTGCCGAGCCGGGGCGAGGCGAGTTCGGCGGCCAGCAGGTCCACTGTGGCCCGGAGTTCGGGATGTCGCCCGAGGTGCGCGGGCAGGTGGATCAGTTCGGGCAGGTCGTCGAGGAGCGGATGGGTCCGGGCCGGGTCGAGTTCGTACGCCCCGCAGAGCGTCACCGTCAGCCCGGCCTCGCCGTCGCGTGCCCCGTCGCCGGTCGGGCCGGCGGGGTCGGCGACGTACCGGGCCAGCGAGCGCGGGTCGGCCGGGTCGCAGGCGGGTCCGGGTCGGGTCGACGGGCTGTCGGCCAGGGTGTGCCCGCGCCCGTGCGGCCGGAACAGCACGTCTCCGGCGGCCAGCGGCACCGGCTCGCGCTCCGGCCGGATCAGCCAGCAGGGACCGCCCAGGATCACCTGGAAGCCGGCCGCTCCGGAGACCGGCCCGAACTCCTGCGCCCACGGGGCGCGCCAGGCCAGCCGGGCCGATCTGGGCCGCCCGGTCCGCATCACCGCGACCACGTCGCTGAGCACGTCCATGGTGGAACTGTATCCTTGACGAGACGATCGAATATGAATCAGGGATCGGGGAGCATGGGTCGTCTCGGCACGGCGCCGTAGCTTTCTGTTCATGAGAGCAGCACGAATCCACGGGTACGGCGACGCCTCCGTGATCCGTTACGACGAGGTTCCCCGGCCGGTCCCCGGCGACACGGAGGTGCTGATCGAGGTGGCCGCCACCTCGTTCAACCCCTCCGACATCGGTCTGCGCAGGGGACTGCTGCGGAGGCGCTTCGCGCTGGAACTGCCGTACACGTTGGGTGCTGACGTGGCCGGCACCGTCGTCGATGTCGGCGGCGGCGTGCGGACCCGGGCCGTCGGGGACCGGGTGGTGGGTCGGGTCGACGGCGGCGGCGCGGCGGCGGACTACCTGGTCACCGTGGCCGAGACGGTGGTGCCGGCGCCCGGCACCGTGCCGCTGGCGCACGCCGCCGCGCTACCGGTCGCCGGGTTGACGGCCTGGCAGGCGGTGTACGAGCACGCCCGGCTCACCCCCGGCCAGCGGGTGTTCGTCAACGGCGCGGGTGGCGGCATCGGCGGCTTCGCGGTGCAGCTCGCCAAGCACGTCGGGGCGTACGTGATCGCCACCGCGAGCCCGCGCAGCGCCGAGCCGGTACGCCAGCTCGGTGCCGACCAGGTCGTCGACTACACCGCCACCTCGCTGGCCGAGGCGCTCGACGGACCGGTCGACGCACTGCTCAACCTGGTGCCGTTGGGTGCGCGGGCCGGGGCCGCCCTGCTGCCGCTGGTCCGGCCGGGCGGGGTACTGGTCTCGGCGACTGCGCCGATCAAGGCACCCGTCGATTCGCCGGTCCGGACGACCCAGTTCGTGGCCCGCAACGACCCCGGCCAGCTGAGCGAGCTGGTCGCACTGGTGGACGCGGGCATCGTCCGGGTGGATGTGGCCGGGTCGCGGCCGCTGGCCGAGCTGGCCTCGGTGCACCGGGCTGCCGAGGCGGGGGAGATCCGGGGCAAGACTCTCCTGATCCCCGAGGATGCCGCACGATCCGCCGGCCGGTCAGAAGCGCAGGTCGAGGCGCGGCCGGTCAGAAGCGCAGGCCGAGGTAGGTGAGCGGGCCCGGGTCGGCGACGTCGACGACGTGGAAGCCGAGCCGGTCGTAGAAGGCCCGAGCCGACCGATTGGCGGTGACCATTCCGACGTGCAGTCCGGGTACGCCGGCCCGGCGTAGCGCCGCGACGAAGGTGTCGACAAGCGCCCGGCCGTGGCCGGCGCGCTGATATCCGGGGAGCAGATCGATGTGCAGATGCGCGGGATGCTCCTTCAGAACCGGCAGGACCATCCGCTCCGGGCTGTGCAGCAGGTGCGCCATCACCTCGTCCGGGGTGGTCGGCTCGCCGACCGGTGCCGGATAACGGTCGGCCACCCGGGGCAGCCACTCGTCCCGGAACCGCCGAGCGAAGACGGCGGTGTCGGCGGTGCCGAGTACGTAGCCGACGGCCTGCCCGCCGTCGTCCAGTACGAAGGCGAGTTCCGGCTCCAGTTCGGCGTACGGGTGGGCGAAGATGTGCGGCAGGATGCCCGGGTCGGCGTACGAGCCGGAGGCGTCCTGCCCCGCGTCGGCGGTACGGATGCAGATGTCGTGCACGGCGGGCCGGTCGCCGGGCCGGTACGGGCGGATCTCCATGCCGGGCAACCTATCTACTGGTACCGCTCTCATCCCTCCCCTCGCACGCTGGTGACCCGGCCGGGGCGGGCGTCCGGGAGGTGCTGTCTCCGAGCGCCCCGCCTCGGGCCGGGAGCCCGGCGCGCGTACCGTGGGGTCGTTCCTCTCCGGCCCGCGACCCGGGCCCTGACCTCGCGGAAGGCGGAGGCGATGCACATCCCCGCCCGGTTCAACGGACCGCCCGGCTCCGGCAACGGCGGCTACTCGGCCGGCCTCTTCGCGCACGGCGAGAGCTGCGAGGTCACGCTCCGGATGCCGCCGCCACTGGACACCCCGCTGTCGCTGCTGGACTGCCAGGTCCGCACCGCCGACGGCGCCGTCGTGGCCGAGGTCGCGGCGGAGGCCGAGGTCGACACCGTGGTCCCACCGATCGGGTACGCGGACGCGGTCGAGGCCGCCAAGGGGTACGCCGGATTCGTCGACCATCCGTTCCCGACCTGCTACGTCTGCGGTCCGGACCGCACCGACGGGTTGGGCATCTTTCCGGGGCGGCTCGCCGACGGCAGCACCGCCGCACCGTGGACCGTCCCGGACGACGTCTCGGAGCCGACCGTCTGGGCCGCATTGGACTGCCCCGGCGGCTGGTCGGTGATCGGCGCCGGCCGCCCGTACGTGCTGGGCCGGATCGCCGTACGCCTGGACCGGCTGCCCGCCCCCGGCGAGCAGTGCGTGGTGCGCGGTGCCCTCGCCGGCACCGAGGGCCGCAAGGCCCTGGTGCACACCACGCTGTACGCCCCGGACGGCACCGAACTGGCCCGCGCCCGCGCGACCTGGATCGCCCTGTCCGGCTGATCTCTTCGCTTGTCGGACGAGGACGGTGGCACCGTCGTCGGCGGGTTCAGTGCGTCGGCGGCGGGCCGAGCAGCTCGATGCCGTGCCGGGCGGCCGCGTGCCCGAGGGCGGCGGGATCGATCGGCCCGGGGTCGGGCAACCGGTGCTCCCGGGCCGCTTCGCCGACCTCGGCGGCGAACCGCTCGAAGCCGGCGGGGGCGGTGATCTGGAGGGTGCGCAACGGCTCGTCGGCACCGACCAGGAAGGTGTGCGCCAGCCCGGCGGGCAGCAGCACGAAGTCACCGGGCCCGACCGGGAACACCTCCCCGTCGCAGCGGAACTCGGCGGTGCCGGCGAGGACGTAGAACATCTCGTCCTCGACCAGGTGCCGGTGCACGGGTGGCGCGAAGCCGGGCGGGTTGACGAACTCCACGACGGTGACCCGCTCGCCCGTCTCCGCGCCGTTCGCCTTGACCGTCACCAGGCTGCCGAGGAACCAGAGGGCCTCGCCCTCGCCCTCCCGGCGCACGAACGGACGGACTGCCGCCTGGGTCATGGTGCCGCCTCCCTGCCGCTGGTCGGTCGTTCCCGCTGGACCGGGAGCCGACCGAGCAATTCAACATACCGCTGTCTAGTGAATATGTAGCTAGTATGACGAAGTCATGAGTGCTGTCAACCCCAGGCCCAGGCGGCGTTACCAGTCACCGGTCCGCGAGGAGGCGGCCCGGCGTACCCGGCAGGCGATCGTCGCGGCGGCCGGCGAGATGTTCGTCCAGCGCGGCTACGTGGCCACCTCGCTCGCCGACATCGCCACGGCCGCCGGCGTGGCCCGGCCGACCGTCTTCGCGGCCTTCGGCTCCAAGCCGGCGCTGCTGCACCAGGTACTCGACCAGGCGCTCGCCGGCGACGACGCCCCGGTCGCCGTCGCCGACCGGCCCTGGTTCAGGCCGGTCTGGGACGCCACCACCCCGGCGGCGGTGCTCGACGCGTACGCCGAGGTGTGCGTGCTGATCGGCGGTCGGGCCGCCCCGCTGTTCGAGACCGTACGGCGGGCCGCCGACGACGCGCCCGAGGTGGCCGAACTCTGGCAGACGCTCGGCCGCAACCGGCGGGCCGGCGCGACGATGGTGCTCGACCACGCCGCCACCCTCGGCCCACTCACAGCCGACCTCGACCGGGACCGCGCGATCGACGTCCTCTGGCTCTACAACGACCCGGCGTACTACGCCACCCTGGTGCTCGACCGCGGCTGGTCCGAACGGGACTTCGCCGGATGGCTGGCCGGAACGATGCGCCAGGCGCTGCTGCCGCGCTGACCTCCCCGTCCGGTGGACCCGGCCGGCCCCGCGCCAGGTGTGCTGGATCGCCCATCGGGGTACACCGATCCCAACGCTGCGTAGGCGCCACCGACGAGGCTCCGCGCATGAATCAGGAGGTGTGTTGTGGTCAGGATTCCATCACTGATGCGCCAAACGGAGCCCGCGCCGACACGGGACGAGAACGGTGACGGTCAGGTCGACGCCCGCGACGAGCGTGCCGACGGCCGTCACGAGCGCACCGAGGTCCGCGACGAGCGTGCCGACGGCCGCACCGAGCGGTCGACCGGTACCGCCACGGTGGCGGACCCGCCGCGCACCGGCTCGCCCGACCGGACCGTGGACTCGCCGGACCGGGTGGAGCGGAGCGACGACACCCACACCGACGACGGGACGCGGCGCCCGGCCGGGACCGTGGTCACCGAGCCCGACACCGCACCCCGGAAGGTTCCGCCTGTCGCACCCGCTCCTCCGGTGGGGACGAAGACCGAGACCCGGCGCGAGGCCGACCGTACGACCGAACCGGAGCGCGGGCTCGACGGGCGTACGCCGGACGCCGACCGTACGCCGGACACCGAGCCGGCCGTGGTGGACCGGGGTCCCCGTCCCCGGGGCAGCATGCTCGCCACGCTGAGTCTGGTCCTCGGGGTGGCCGCCGCCGCGTTCGTGCTGGCCGGCGCCCTCGCCGGGTACGGCATCGCGCTCGGCACCCTCGCCCTGCTGCTCGGCGTCAGCGGTGTTTCCGCGACCGCCCGCCGGCACGTCGCCGGCCGGACCGACGCGCTGATCGGGATCGTCCTCGGGGTCGGCGCCGTCGTCGCCGCCGTGCTGGCGATGACCGGCCAGTTCGACTGGCCCAACACCGACGGCGAGAACGTCGTGCGGTTCCGCGAGTGGCTTGATTCACAGTTTGTGAACCGGTTCTGACCGGGTAAGGACCTGCGCGGAGCGGTGGTGCACCGCTCCGGCCCCGCCAGCCGGTGGTGGTTCACCACCTGAGCGCACATTTTCGGGGGCGGCGACGACGCCGCCCCCGCAGTGTGTTTACGCCCCGGTCCGCGTCCACGCCCCGAGGTGCGCAACGGGTCCAGGCCCAGGCGCGCAACGGATCGTCGGTGGGCGGCCTGACAGACGCAACGATCAGCCGGTGGTAAGCAATCCTCGGTCATGGTTCCGGTCGGTCCTGCCCGCATAGCGTTGGGTTCGGCGCCAGCCCACGTGCCGTACGGAGGCCGGGCGCGCCCGACCCCAGGAGCAGGACCATGACCTTGGACGCCATCGCCACCAGCGGGCGTACCCCGGCCGGCCCGGCGCAGACCCGGCGCTACCTGATGTGCCGGCCGACGTACTTCACCGTCGAGTACGCGATCAACCCCTGGATGAACCCGGCCGCCCCGGTCGACACCGCCCGCGCGGTACGCCAGTGGGAGACGCTGCGGCAGACCTACCTCGACCTCGGGCACACCGTCGACGAGATCGAGCCGCTGCCGGGGCTGCCGGACATGGTCTTCGCGGCGAACGGCGCGACGGTGCTCGACGGCCGGGCCCTGGCGGTGCAGTTCCGCGACCCGGAGCGTGCCGACGAGGCACCGGCGTACGCCGGCTGGCTGGACCGGGCCGGCTTCGAGGTGCACGAGGCCAAGCAGGTCAACGAGGGCGAGGGCGACATCCTCCCGGTCGGCGGGCTGCTGCTCGCCGGCACCGGGTTCCGCACCTCGCACGCCGCGCACGCGCACCTCCAGGAGGTCTTCGGGCGGCCGGTGATCACCCTGCAACTGGTCGACCCGCGCTTCTACCACCTGGACACCGCGCTCTGCGTGCTCGACGACGAGACCGTGGCGTACCTGCCGGAGGCGTTCTCGCCGGGCAGCCAGGCGGTGCTGCGCCGGCTCTTCCCCGACGCGGTACTGGCCGGGATGGCAGATGCCGAGGTGCTGGGCCTGAACGCGGTGAGCGACGGCCGGCACGTCGTACTTCCGGCGCAGGCCACCGGGCTGTCGGCGGCGCTGCGCGATCGCGGGTACGACACAATTGGTGTTGATTTGTCCGAGCTGCGCAAGGCGGGCGGCGGACCGAAGTGCTGCACCCTGGTGCTGCGGGAACGAGAGGCGACCAAGTGATCGTGGACGACGTGCTGCGTACTCCGGAAGCGGGCGACCTCCCGGACGCCCCGGCGGCGGACGACTCGCTCCGCACCCCGGCGGCGGTGCGGGAGGCCGAGCGTTGGACCGCGCACAACTACCACCCGCTGCCGGTGGTGATCTCCTCGGCCGAGGGCGCCTGGGTCACCGACGTCGACGGCCGGCGCTACCTGGACTGCCTCGCCGGCTACTCGGCACTGAACTTCGGGCACCGGCACCCGACGCTGATCGCCGCCGCGCACGCCCAGCTCGACCGGCTCACCCTGACCAGCCGGGCGTTCATCCACGACCAGTTCGCCGACTTCTGCCGGGAGCTGGCACAGCTCTGCGGCAAGGACCTGGTGCTGCCGATGAACACCGGCGCCGAGGCGGTGGAGACCGCGATCAAGGTGTCCCGCAAGTGGGGCTACCGGGTCAAGGGGGTACCGGACGGGCAGGCCACGATCGTGGTCGCGGACGGCAACTTCCACGGGCGTACCACCACGATCGTCAGCTTCTCCACCGACCGGGAGGCCCGGGACGACTTCGGGCCGTACACCCCGGGGTTCCGGATCGTCCCCTACGGCGACCTCGCCGCGCTGGCCGAGGCGGTCGACGAGACCACAGTGGCGGTGCTGCTGGAACCGATCCAGGGCGAGCAGGGCGTGGTGGTGCCGCCACCGGGCTACCTGCCCGGGGTACGCCGGCTCTGCACCGAACGGAACGTGCTATTCGTCGCCGACGAGATCCAGTCCGGGCTGGGCCGCACCGGCGAGACCTTCGCCTGCGACCACGAGGGCGTCAAGCCGGACATGTACGTCCTCGGCAAGGCGCTCGGCGGCGGCATCGTGCCGGTCTCGGCGGTCGCGGCCGATGCCGAGGTGCTCGGCGTACTGCGGCCCGGCGAGCACGGCTCGACGTTCGGCGGCAACCCGCTGGCCTGCGCGGTCGCCACCGAGGTGGTCCGGCTGCTCGCCACCGGCGAGTTCCAGCGCCGCTCGGCGGAACTCGGCGCGCGGCTGCACGCCGGACTGCGCGGGCTGGTCGGCGAGGGTCTGGTGGCGGTACGCGGCCGGGGGCTCTGGGCCGGCATCGACATCGACCCGGCGCTGATGACCGGGCGGCAGGCGTGCGAGCGGCTGGCCGAGCGCGGCGTACTGGCAAAGGACACCCACGGCTCGACGATCCGGCTCGCCCCGCCACTTGTCGTCGAGGCCGACGAGCTGGACCACGCGGTACGCCAACTCGCCGCCGTACTGGGCTGAGCCCTCGCCCCAACAGCGGGACCGGAGGCGGGCGGGTGCGGCGTACCGCATCCGCCCGCGTCCGGTCGGCACGTCAGAGGGTCAGAGCGCCACGTTGTCGCTGAGCACGTTGCCGGTGGTCGGCGCCTGCACCCCGCCGGTACCGAGCGCCCGCCACCGGGTACCGCTGACCGTCATCCCGGTCCCACCGACGATCTCGATCGCGTGCCGGGCACTGCCGTAGGCGGTGTTGTCCCGCAGCAGCACCCGGTTGGAGCCGCTGACGTGCACCGCGTTGTACCTGTTGGGTTCCGGGTGCGACGCGTCCTGGAGGAGGTTGCCGGAGACCTCGACGAGGTCGACGCCGGTGATCACGATGCCCTCCCGCTGCGGGCGGTAGACACGGTTTCCGTTGATCCGCGACGCCTCGATGTTGGTGAGCCGGATGCCGACCGGGGTCACGCTGTTGAGTTGGAGGTCGTTGTCGGCCACGGTGATCCCGGTGGTCTGGGCCGACTTGTCCTTGCTGACCTGGATGCCGTACTCACCCGGGCCGATGATCATGTTGCCAGTGACCACCACTCCGATGACCAGCGCGTTCTCGGTGCTGCTGTCCACCCGCACGCCGCCCGCCCTGGGCACGTTGAAGGTGTTGCCGGTGATGCTGATGTTGCCGGTCGGCGCGTCGCCGACGAACACCCCGTTCTTGCCACCCGAGGTGTTGTTGCCGGCGATCGACAGGCGCTGGCAGCCCCAGCAGTCGATGCAGTTGTCCCCGAACCCGACCACGGTGTTGCCGGCGAGGCTGGCGTCCCGCCCGTAGCGGCAGGAGATGCCTTGCGCGATGGTCGGGGCCGGGCTGGCGCAGGTGATGGTGTTGCCCTGGCAGGTGTAGTACCTGATGCCCGGGCTCTCCTGGCCACCCCGGAAGTAGACGCCCCAGTCGCACTCCAGCAGGTCGTTGTCGACGACGGCACAGAAGTCGGCGTCGGCGACGAAGACGGTGCAGTTCCACGGGCTGTCCACGGAGCCGTGCCCGCAGTACCGCATCGTGCAGCCGGTCACCTTGCTGCGGTGGGCGCCCGGCGCGATGCTCACCGCGCAGGCCGGCACGTTGGTGAAGGTGCAGCCGTCCACCACGCTGCCCGGGGCACTGCCCTCGATGATCAGGGCGAGCCCGGTGGATTGTCCGGCCCCGTCGAACACCAACCCGCGTACGGTGTGGCCGGCTCCCCGGAACCGCATCAGGTCGACCCCGGCGCCGGCTCTGATCCTCGCCCCGCGACCGGTGAGCACCCGTGGCGTCGACCCGTCGACGATGAGGGTCGCGGTGATCAGATAGCTGCTCTCCGGGCCGCCGAAGTCGACGGCGAGGTTGCTGGCCAGACATGCCTGCACGGCCACCGTGTCGTCGGTGACACCGTCGCCCACGGCTCCGTGATCCCGTGGTGAGGCGGTGGTCGCCGCCACGGCGACGGCGGCCACCGCCGGGTCGCCGGGCGCCAACGCGGCCCCGCCGACGGCCATGGGCGCGCCATAGAGCAGCGCCCGCCTGGATACCCGTCGTCCTCGCATTCCAATGTCCTCCCCCGTGCGTACCGACGCAGATGGAACCTGCTCCGTCCGAACAGCGCGCTGTCCGCCCCGCCCGGGGGCGCGGACGGACAGCGGGAACGGTCGCGGAAGGTTCACTGCCGACATCGACAACCGATATCGGAACTGGCCGCCAGGATAGACAACCGAGCGGTTCACCGGTGCCCCGAACGCGGCCACGCCGACGGACCGCCCGGGGCGCCGGACCGCCCGGGGCGCCGGACGGTCCGGAGGGAGGGCGGATCGGCGGTCAGCCCCGGCCGGGCAACCTGATCGCCATGGTCGGCGCCTCGGCCATCACCGAGGTCGGGTTCGTCATGCCGCCGGCGTTCCAGGTGCTCGACCGCCCCACCTGCACACCCGGATAGAGCTCCACGATGTCGCCACCGCGCATCACCCGGGACTGCTGGTGGGCCAGCGCCACCCGCTCCGCCTCGTCCATCGACCCGCCCGGCCGTACGCCGGAGCCGTTGGTGCTGACGTCCTGCGCGACCAGGTCGCCGCCGCGCAGCTCGAACCGGACGTGACTGCGGCTGATCCAGCGTCGCGCCTCGTCGTTGAGCCACTGGCCGAGCCGGATCCCGCCGGAGTCGTCCGGTGCCCGGCCCACCACCACCGGCCGCTCGGCGGTCACCACGAAGCGGCGCCGGACCATGCCGCCGATCCGGATCGACAGCACCTCCTCGGTCGGCCTCGGGCCGGCGTCGCTGAGCCGCTGGTCGTGCCGGGGGCAGGTCGGCGTACCGGTACGCAGGGTCGGCGGCGGCTGTCCGCTCGGCTTGCGGTCGATCTCGGCGAGGTCGGCGAAGGCGCCACCGCCACCACCGCCGCCGAAGAGCACGCAGCCCGGCTCCTTGCACCGCCAGGTGCGGGCGAGCAGCTTCCGGCCGGTCGGCGACGGCCCGGTGGCCGCCACGTTGCCCTTGACCCGCTGCGCCAGCACCGGGCCGCCGGCACCCGGCAGCGGGGCGAGCAGCCGGCCGGGTGCGCTTGTCACCCACGGGAAGCGCCCGGCCATGCCGTCGAAGCGGCCCCGGCTCAGCACCGGCAGGCCGAGCAGGTCGGCCACCTCCAGCACCCGGTCACCGGGGTTGACGAGCACCTCGACCAGGCCGTTGTCGGCCCAGCGCCGGAGCACCATCCGCTCGTTGGAGGTGAGGTCGGCGTCGCTGAGCAGCGCGCGGTGCACCACCGCGTACACCGGGACGTTGTCCTCCTCCAGGTGCCGCCCGAGCGCGTCGATGACCATGCCCAGTCGCATGGTGCTGGCCGGCCGGCCGCCGTCGAGGTCCTGGTAGCGGACCACCTCGGCCAGGTCGAGCACCGCCCGCACCAGCGACGGGTCGGTGCTCACCCGGTCCTCGATCGCGTCGAGGACCTTGCTTATCTCGAATCTCACGCCGCTCCCCGGGCTATTTCGTCGATACGCCGCGCCAGTTCGACGTCACGTCGGGTCACCCCACCTACCGAATGGGTCGCGCAGCGGAAGGTCACCGTGCGCCACCGGATGTCGATGTCGGGATGGTGGTCGAGTTCCTCGGCGACCACCGCGACCCGGTCCACCACCTCGATCGCGTCACGGAACGTGGGCAGTTCGACAGTACGGGCGATGCCGGCCGGATCGCCGGCCCAGCCATCCAGCCCGGCCAGCTCGGTCCGCACCGCCTCCGCGTCCAGCACCTCTGCCATGGCCAGACCATACCGCCGAGGCCGGTGGCCGTGGGATACAACCGGCCCGCCCGCGAGGGCTTCCGCCCCGGTGAGCGGCGGAAATCGGTACGCCTCGACCTGTGGCGGAGCGTTACGCTGTCCGGCGTCCGGCCACGGCAGGTGACTGCGCGTGGCCTTTGTCACGGGGAGGAAACACCAGATGAAGACTCGACGGCTGGCGATCGCCGGCCTGGCCCTCGTCACCGCCCTCGGGGTCGGCGTCGCGGGCTGTGCCCTGCCCGGCACCGAGCGGCGCGACAACGGGACCGGCGCGGCGGACACGCCGGAGACGAGTCCCGCCGACGCCTTGGCCGCGTCGGTGCGGAAACTGAACGAGGACACCTTCACGGTCAGCCTCAAGATGTCGGTGATGTCGGCGCAGGGCGCGATGGACCCGAAGGCCGGGAAGGCCAACCTGGCCATGAAGCTCGACGCCCCCGGGCAGTCGATGGACTTCAAGATCGTCCTGCTCGCCGACGACCTCTTCGTGAAGTATGCCGGCCTGCCGGGGCTGCCCAAGGAGTGGATGCGGGTCGACGCCTCCAGGATCAAGGACGGCAGCACCCTGGACATCATGCCCGAGGACGACCCGATGGGCGTGAACAACCTGATGAAGGGCATCGTCAGCGTCGACCGGGTCGACGAGCGCAACTTCCGGGGCACCCTCGACCTGGCCAAGTCGCCGACCGCCGACCCGGAGTCGCTGAAGATGTTCGGCGACAAGGTGCACGCGGTGCCGTTCACCGCCAGCGTGGACGCCCAGGGCCGACTGGTCGAGATCGTGGCGGACACCATGACCGTCTCGCCGCTGATCGGTGACATGAAGGTCAGCTACGACAACTTCGGCAAGCCGGTCGAGATCACGCCGCCGAAGTCCTCCGAGGTCGTCGAGATGCCGACCGAACTGCTCGGCCTGATGGACGCCTGAGGCGCGCTCCGGACCGCGCTTCGTGGGGCGGCCCCGCCCAGGGCCACCCCACGATCCGCTGACCGTCGTACCTAACCGGCGCTGCCGCGCGCCGCGGCCCCCTCCGCCCGCAGCGGGGCGCCGACCGAGTGCAGGTGCCGCAGCGCCTGGCGGTACGAGTCGAAGAGCCCGGTCTCCTCGTACGGGATGCCGTGCTCTTCGCAGTACCGCGCGACGATCGGCTGGGCCCGCCGCAGGTTCACCCGGGGCATGCTCGGGAACAGGTGGTGCTCGATCTGGTAGTTGAGGCCGCCCAGCGCGAAGTCGACCAGTATCCCGCCCCGGACGTTGCGCGAGGTCAGCACCTGCTTGCGCAGGAAGTCGAGGTCGTCCTCGGCGGTCACCACCGGCATGCCCTTGTGGTTCGGCGCGAACGAGCAGCCCATGTAGAGCCCGAACAGCCCCTGGTGGACGGCGAGGAAGACCAGCGCCTTGCCCGGGGAGAGCACGGTGAAGAGTGCACCCAGGTAGCCGACCGCGTGCAGGGCCAGCAGCACCGCCTCGGCCCGGCGGCGGCGCATCGGCGTACCGTCGGTGAGCGCCCGGACGCTGGAGACGTGCAGCGCCAGCCCCTCCAGCAGCAGCATCGGGAAGAAGAGGTACGCCTGCCGCTGTGCCAGCCACCGTCCGAAGCCCCTGGTGGCCCGAGCCTGCTCGTCGGTCCAGACCAGCGCCCCCGCGCCGACGTCCGGGTCGTCATCCTCGTGGTTGGGGTTGGCGTGGTGCCGGTTGTGCTTGTCGATCCACCAGCCGTAGCTGAGCCCGACCGCCAGGTTGCCCGCCAACAGCCCGGCCAGTTCGCTGGCCCGCCGGTGCCGGAACATCTGCCGGTGCCCGGCGTCGTGCCCGAGGAAGGCGACCTGGGTGGTGGCACCGGCCAGGAAGACCGCCACCAGGATCTGCCACCACGAGTCGCCGACCACTGCGAAGGCGACCCAGCCGGCGACGAAGAGCCCGATCGTGAGAGCGATCCGGGCCACGTACCAGCCGGTCCGGCGTTCCATCAGACCCGCCGCGCTGATCCGTCGAGATAACCGTGAGTAATCACTACCTCGACGGGCCTCCGGCTCGGGCACGGCAGCGAGGACCGCCATCTGTAGCTCCCTACATCGCGTTTCGCCACGCCGGTCGGCGGAGCGCTGATCTCCAGTCTCCGGGGGAAGGTTGCGGACAGTAACCCCGGAAGCCCCCGTATCGGGGGTAGTGCTAGCACCACTGCGTACCCGGCCACCGCCGGCTCGACACGCCGGTCAGCTCATCCGGTTGACCGCCGCGCGCAGCCGGCGCAGGTCGCGACGCCGCCGCTCGTAGGTCATCGCAAGGCCGATCAGGGCGAACCCGCCGACCGCCAGGAAGATCCACCGGGGCAGCCGGTCCCACACGTCGACCATCTCCCGCAGCGCGAGTACGGTCAGAACGGCGCCGCCGAACACCACCGGCGCCTGGCGCCGCCACCGGGCACCGGCCAGTACCGCCAGCAGGGCACCAGCGCCGAGCAGCAGCCGCCGCCACGGCTGGTCACCGGCGACCAGTACCGAGACCAGGCTCGGCAGCAGCGCGGCACCGAGCCCCGGGCCGTACGCCACCCAGCTGGTCAGCCCCGGCCAGGCCCGCAGCGCCAGCCAGCCGGCCAGCAGCCCGAGCACCGCCGCCGGCAGGGTGTACGCCTCGACCAGCGCCACCCGGGCGGAGCCGAGCAGCAGCCAGGCGGCGACCAGTTCCGCCGTGCCCGCGGCTGCCGCCCGCACCCAGCGGTACGCCATCGGCTCGCCCGGACGCAGGGCGCGCAGGCCCAGCGCCACACCCCAGAGCGTGCAGACCGGCGCCGCGTACCGGATCTCGCCGGCGGTCAGCAGCAGCGCGATCGTGGCGGTCGTGTGGCTGGCCACCTCGACGGCGACCGCCTCCACCCGGCGGCCCGGCACCGCCGCAGCCGGCCCCGCCATCCCGGCCAGCAGCGTGCTGCCGGCCAGGGCCAGCGCGGCGACGCCCAGCACCGCCAGCGCGGTGATCCGCAGCGGCAGATCGGCGGCGAGCGTGGCGGTGGCGGCAAGCGTCGCCGCGCCGCCGACACCGGTCAGCCAGCCCGCCACCCGGGCCGCCGAGGTGCGCCCGAGCGCCCCGGCGGTCACCCCGGCCGCGCCGACGAGCGCCAGCCCGGCGAGGGTGCTCGGCCTGGTCGGCAACAGTCCGGCCAGACCCGCCGCCGCGAACGCCACCCCCACCGGGGCCAGCCAGACCCGACGAGCGCCGTCGAGCCGCAGCGCCACGAGCAGCGCGCCGGCCACCCCCGCCAGCAGGCTCGACGCGGGTACCACCGGCCAGGGCGCCCCGGCGGCCACCAGCCCGACAAGCGCGGTGCCGACCGCGAGTGGTGCCGCCACCAGCACCGTTGCCTGGACACTGCGCCACCTCGCCCAGCCGGCCACCACCGCCGCGGCGGTGAGCAGCAGCAGCGTCAGCGTGCCGGCACCGTCCAGCCGCCAGTCGGCCGGGTCGACGCCGATCCCGCTCGGATGCAGCCCGACCTCGGCCGGCGGACCCGACCAGATCCGGCCCAGCCAGCCGTACGGGGCGACGAGCACGGCCAGCACCGCAGGTACCGCCACCACGGCGGCCCGGACCAGCAGGATCGCCCCGGAGACCAGGGCCGGTACCGAGGCCGGGGCCGGTACGGCTGCCGTCCGCTGCGCAGCGGTCCCGTCCGGTCGTGGCGGTCGACCCCGCCCCGACAGCCAGATGCCGAGGTTGAGCAGCAGCGCCCCGGCGGCGTACGGGCCGGCGGGTTCGCCGACGCCGGGCAGCCCGGGTGCCAGGCCGACCGCCAGCGCGACGGTCGCCAACGCCGCGTTGGCGTACGGCTGGTAGTGCGCAACCGCCCGGCGCACCGGTACCAGCCCGACGGCGAGCAGCACGGCGCTGGCCAGTACGGCCCGCGCCTGCCATCCCGGGGACACCCCGGCGGCGAAGAGTGCCAGCAGGACGGTCGCCGGAGCGGCGAGTACCGCCGTCGCGAGCCCGCCGCCGCCCACCACCCGGCGCAACACAGGTACGGGTGCCGTGCCGGTGTCAGTCGTTTCCGCAGTGGAGACGGCGGCGGCGGGACGGAGTGCGGCCAGCGCGACCGCCACCCCCAGCAGTACGAGGGTGCCGCAGACGACTGCGGCACCGGCCGGCCGGGCCAGCCCGACGAGTACCGCGTGCCCGGCCAGCGGCGCGGCGGCGACCGCCATCGGCAGGGCCGAGCGCGTCGACCGGCCCGGCCAGGCGGCGGCGATGGCGAACGCGCCAGCCAGCAGCAGATCCAGCACGGCGACGAGCCACCAGGGCAGGGCGAGCGCGGCCGGTGCCGCCAGCACCGTGAGCACCGCACCTGCCAGCAGTACCAGTGACCGGTCCCGCCGCCGGCCGAGCAGGACGATCGCCACCGTGGCCAGCACCAGCGCCACCGGAAGCTGCCAGTCGAACGGACCGGACCGGGCGGTCAGGTTCGCCTGCCAGGCCGGCTGGGAGCGCAGCGCGACGGCCACCGCGACCACCAGCGCCATCGAGCCGGTCAGCACCGCGAGAGCGCCGGCCACGACCAGCCCGCCGGCCCGGGGCCCGACCCGGAGCCCGGCCGGCAGCAGCCGGGCGGTGCCGACGATGGCGGCGGCGAGCAGCACGACGATGACCGCGGCCGAGCCGAGCAGCGGCGCCGGTGTTTCGGCGGCGGCCCGGACCAGCGCCACCGCGAGCACCACGACGAGGACGACGGACGCACCGACCCCGGCGGCGGTGCTGCGCAGCCGGAGGGCAGCGGCGACCGGCAGCAGGGCGGCCACCAGCAGCGGCCCACCGGCGAGCACGGCCAGCGGACCGTCCGTGGTGACCACCGCCAGCGTCCCGCAGAGCGCCGAGGCGAGCCCGGCCACCCCGAATCCCACCCAGGCGACGGACCGGCGGGCCACGCCGATCGGGTCCGCCGGTCCGTCGCCGACCCGCCCCCGGGTCAGGGTGAGGTTGACCGCCGCCAGTCCGGCGAGCGCCAGCGTCCAGCCGGCGGCGCCGAAGCCCGCGTCGTAGGCGAGCAGCGGGATCACCGGTTGCAGCAGCAGCAGGCCGGCGAACGCGGGTGCGGCGAGCCGGGTCAGTCGGTGGTAACCCCCCGCCACCACCGCGGCGACCCCGAACACCAGTGCCGCGTACCGGACCGCCGGCCAGCCGGCCACACCGAACAGGTCCACGCTCCACCCGGCGTAGCCGTCGAGCACCACCAGGAGCAGGCCGAGCGCCGCGAAGGTCTCGGCGGTGGCGGTCAACCCGCGCCACTTCGCCAGCACCGGCACGGCCAGGGCCAGCCCGGTCAGCGCGCCGAGGATCAGTGCCCGGCCGCCCACCCCGACCGTGGCCCAGGCCCACACGGTGAAGACGATCGCCGCCGTACCGACCAGCAGCCCGCCGAGGATGAAGAGGACGTTCTGCACGGTCCGGGTGGAGGCTTCCGGGCGTACCGGAGTGGGAGCCGGCGATGGCTGCGGCCGGGACGCGCTGACGGCGGCCGGCGCGCCGGGACCGCCGCCCGTCGGCGCTCCGACCGGCGCGGCCACGGGAACCCGGGCCGGCACGGCCGTTGCCCGGACCTGCTGGGCCAGCGCGTCGCGGCGTCGGCGCAGTTGCCACAACGAGGCGTCGAGACCGAGGTACGCCTGCCGCGCCTGTTCCACCCGCGCACCGAGTGCGACGATCTCGGCACCGAGCCGGATCACCTCGGCGGCGGCCGGGTCCGGTCCCCGGCCACAGCCCCGACAACCGGTCACCAGGTCGGCACCGGCCCCGCAGACCGGGCAGGGGTACGTGTTCGTGGAAGCGGTCACGGTGCCATGATCGTCCACGGCCGGCCCGGTTCACAGAGTGCGCGTACCTATTCCGGTGCGGGTATCCGCGCCCGTGCCGGTGGCGCCCGCCCCGGAGCGGGGGCGGCCCTCCGCTGGTCACGGTCGAGCCAACCGCTTCCTGGCTCGCCGAATGCCTCGATTACCGGGCGAACGCCCGCTTGGCGTGGGTGAGCAGTTCGCGTACCGCGGGGCCGTGCCGGGGCCGCCACACCAACGCGAGCTGTGCCGGCGACTCCGCGTCGTCGATGACCCGGGCGGTGAGACGGTCGCCGAAGGCGTCCGCCATCGAGACACTGAGGATGCCGACCGCGAGCCCTCGGGCGGCGAGGTCGGCGATCGCGGCCCCGGCGCTGGCCTCCAGCGTGATCGCGGGGCGGACGTCCCTGGCGGCGCAGGCCCGGTCGAAGACGGTACGCAGGCCGGTGCCGACCGGCATGCAGACGATCGGGTACGCGCCAAGGTCGCGCAGGGTGAGCGTGTGCCGCTCCGCCAGCGGGTGGTCAGGCGGCAGCACCGCGACCAGCCGCTCGCTGACGATCGTCAGCGACTCCAGCCCGCTCGGCTCGGTTGCCGCGCTTCCGACCAGGGCCAGGTCGAGGGCGCCGCCGCGTACCTCGTCGACAAGCCGGTCGGAGTTCCCCTCCAGCAGCGAGATCCCCACCCCGGGGTACGCCCGGTGGAACGCCGCGAGAGCCTCGAACAGCGGGATGATGGTGCAGCCGATCACCATCCCCACGGTGACCCGGCCACGGATCAGGTCGGTCACCTCGCCCACGGCCTGACTCATCGCCTCGGCGGCGGCGAGGGCGACCCGGGCGTGGTCCAGCGCGGCCTTGCCTGCGGTGGTGAGGGTGGCGGTCCGGGCCGAGCGGTCGAAGAGTTCGGCGCCGACCTCGCGTTCGAGCTGGCGGATCTGGGCGCTCACCCCGGACTGGCTGATGTGCACCCGCTCGGCGGCCCGGGTGAAGCTCCGCTCCTCGGCGACCGCCACGAAGTATTCGAGCTGGCGTAGCTCCATAACTGGAGATTCTAGATCCCAGTAGAACCATCTGTTGGACTTCTGACTCTCCTGCCGGCAGCGTGGAGGTGAGCAGCGAGAGCGCAGGTTGAGGAGGCAGTCGTGCCGGAGTACGAGAAGGCGATGCGGCCCGAGGACATCACCCGGCTGTTCGTCGAGCGGTCCAACGCCGGGGACGCGGCAGGTGTCGCCGCGCTCTACGAGGAGGACGCGGTGCTGGCGTACCCGCCCGGTGCCCAGACCGTCGGCCGGGCGGCGATCGAGGCGCTCTGGGCGGAGGTGCTGGCCAACCGTCCCCGGTTCGAGCCCGAGCAGCCGCTGCCGACGCTCGTCAGCGGCGACATCGCGCTCACCTCGACCCCACCCGGGGACGGGGCGGGTGCCCGGGCCCAGGTCGTCCGCCGGCAGCCGGACGGGAGCTGGTTGCGGGTGCTCGACCAGCCCGAATTCGTCACTCCCGCTGGTTGACCTCCGCTCGTGCGAGGGCGGGGCCGGGTCAGGGACGGGTCTGCTCGTGCAGCCAGGTCGAGTAGTCCGGGTTGCCGCCCTCCACCCAGGTCACCAGCACCTCCGGCACCTCGTACGGGTGCGCGGCCCGTACCTGGTCGATCAGGGCCTCCACCCGGTCCGGGGCGGTCTTGAAGACCACCGTCCACTCCCGGGTGGTCTCCATCCGCGACTCCCACCAGTAGGTGCTCTCCACCGGCCCGGTCACCTGCGCGCAGGCCGCCAGCCGGCCGGCGACCGCGGCGGCGGACAGCACGTCGGCGACCGCCCGCGCGTCCACCACTGTCGTCACGATGCAGATCTGGTCCACGCCGCGCACCCTACGCCGGATCGGTGTCGCCCCGATGTGCATCGACCCATTCGTCGATCCGGGCCCACCAGTCGAAGAGCCAGTCGATCCGCTCCTGGCGTTCCTTCGGCACCTCCTCCGGGGGTACCGACCAGAACCGCATCACGATCCGCTTGTCCATCGGCAGTTCCCGCCACACGTCGGCGACGGTGAGCATCCGGTCCAGCCCGGTGTGCGCGACGAAGATCACCCCGGCGTCGGGGGCGGCGTCGAGGGCGGCGAGCACCCCGCCGGGCTGTGGCGCCAGGACGTGCCGCATCGCCTCGGCCCGCTCCGCCATGTCGTCGAGGCCACGGGCCCGGAGCAGGTCGATGGCGCGGCGCCGCCGCCGGGGCGTGAAGTTGCCACCCTCGGGAAAGATCACGAAGGCGTCGTTCTCGTCGAGGTTGCGGGCGAGGTGGCCGATCTGCTCGACCATGCTCTCCCGGGGCGGGCCGAGCTGCTCGTCGGGGCCGACCCGGGTCTCGCGGCGGTGCCGGGGCGCGATGAACCGGTTGGGCAGCCGGTTGAGCAGTACGTCGACCGCCGGATCCCACTGGAGGGTGTCCTTCAGCACGATCCTCGGTTCCCGCTTGAACCAGTTGACCAGCGCGTGGATCAGGATGAACGAGTCGCCCGGCCCGGCGTGCCGGCAGAGCACCAGCTCGGGGCGGCCCGGCAGCGCCGTGTCCGGATCGGTGCCGACGACGTCGATGCGCAGCCGCAGCGTCCACCGGGCCTGCCAGAACAGCACCGTGAGAAACCAGCCGGCGAGTACGTAGTGGGCGCGCTGGAACCCCGGGGAACGCTTGTGCCAGCCGAAGCCGGAGCCGACCCAGAGCCCGAACATCGCGACCAGCGCGGTGGCGTCCCAGACCAGGTAGACGATTCCCACCCAGAGCACCCGGAGCGGGCGCAGGTAGCCGGGGACCAGCGGCGAGGCCGCGGCAGCGAGGATCAGCCAGATCGGCAGCGTCGTCACCACAAGTACGGCGAGCAGCACCGTACCGGGAGCGAGCACGACTCGCCGGACCCACCTCGGTGGCAGCGGCATCAGCCGTGGCTCACGTGTTCGCTCAGGTAGCGCCGGGACGCCGTGTACGCCCGACTGATCCGCCGGCCCACCGCCGCCATGTCCCGGTACGCCCACGGGGTGTCGTCCCGGGGCCCCAGCCCGCCGGTCGGCAGCACGTGTACGTCCACGTCGTCCGGCAGCGCCGCCATCTCCCTGGCGAACCGGTGCCGACGGGCGATCTCGAAGGCGACCTGGGCGATCTCCCACGGTCGGCGGGGCGGGGTCAACGGCCGCTCGATCCGGCCGACCTGGAGCACGAAGATCTGCTTCGCGCCGGCCTGCACCGCCTCGCCGATCGGGATCGAGTTGACGATCCCACCGTCGACGTAGTGCTCGCCGTCGATCCGGGCCGGCGGCAGCAGCCCGGGTACGGACGCCGAGGCGAGAACCGCCGGCACCAGCGGGCCGGTACGGAACCAGTGTTCGGCGGCTCGCTCGATGCTCGCCGCGCAGCACCGGAACGGCACCTTGAGATCCGCGAATGTGGTGCGCTCGCCGAGTTCGACCTCCAGTAGGCGGCGCAGCGGGCGCGGCGAGTGCAGGTGGGTCCGGGCGGCGAAGCGGCGCAGTTGCCGGGCGATGGAGTCGCCGTAGACCTCGCTCGCCTCGGGTGAGGCCCAGAGCCGGACCAGCCGGTCGGTGACCGCCTCGGAGGGGTCGGCGGCGACCAGTGCGCCGTTCACCGCCCCGATCGAGGTGCCGAGCACCAGGTCCGGATGGATGCCGGCCCGGAACAGCGCCCGCAGCATGCCGACCTCGACGGCGCCGAGCACCCCACCACCGCCGAGCACGAACGCCACCGGACCGCCGACCATGACCTTCATCCTGGCACGGGCAGCCCATCCCGACCCGCTGGGCGGCCTCCGGTACCCACGACATCGACGACCGTTCGGCGCACCGGAGGTACCGTCCATCGATACGTGTGCCCGGTCGTAGGTAAACGTGGCCACCGACGGCGTTCCGCGGGTGCCTTGACAACCTGGCCGCGTCCGGCTGCTGGACCGTCGTTGACATGAGGTAGCCAGTCACGGAGCCTGATACGACCCCCCACACAGCCTGATGCGACCCCCGACTTCCCAGGCAGGTGCGACCAACAATGGCAGCGTTGCAGGCGGGCGGCCTGCTCGCCCGGAGGTATCGGCTCATCGACCGGATCGGTGCCGGCGGCATGTCGGTGATCTGGCGTGCCCGCGACGAGGTGCTCGACCGGGTGGTGGCGGTGAAGGTGCTCGCCGCGTCACTCGCCGCCGACGCCAAGTTCCGGGAGATGGTGCGCGAGGAGGCCCGGGCAGCCGCGCAGCTCGTACACCCACACGTCACCGCCGTGCACGACTACGGCGAGACTCTCGGGCCGGACGGCGGGATCACCGCCTTCGTGGTGATGGAACTGCTTACCGGCGAGGAGTTGAAGGCCGAACTCACCGCCGGCCCGCTTCCCTGGCCGACGGCGGTGGAGATCTGTGCCCAGGTGGCCGAGGCGCTGGCCGCCGCACACCGGCTCGGCATCGTGCACCGGGACATCACCCCGGCCAACATCATGATGACGGCGACCGGAGCGAAGGTACTCGACTTCGGCATCGCCACCCAGGTCGGCGCCCCGGACGAGGACGAGGACGGCGAGACGTTCGGCACTCCGGCGTACGTCGCACCGGAGCGGCTCGACGGGCTTCCGGCCCAACCGGCGACGGACACGTACTCGCTGGGCGTACTGCTGCACGAGACGCTGACCGGCCGGGTGCCGTTCCCGGCCGAGACCTGGGAGGAGTTGACCCGGGCGCTGGAGGCGGGGACCGAGCCGACGCTGGTCGGCGTACCCGATCTCCCGCAGGCGGTGGCGGACGTCTGCCTGCGCTGTCTGGCCCGCGATCCGGTGCAGCGGCCGACGGCGGCACAGGTCGGCGAGTTGCTGCGCCAGCAACTGCTGGCCACCGACCCGCGACGTGCGGTGCTGAGCCACCTCCGGCCCGGTCCGGTGCCGGCGGTGACGTCCCTGTCGCCGGGCATGGCGATGCCGGCTACCTCCGCGGCACTGGCGCAGGCCGCGCCGGTGCGGTCGGCGCAGATCGCGCAGGCACCGCCGATGCAGGCAGCGCAGACCGCGCAGCTGCAGGCCGCGCAGGTCATGCCGGTGCAGGTCGTGCCGGGGCAGGCCCAGCAGGTGCAGGCAGGACAGGCCGCGCCGGGGCAGCCGCCGCAGGTTGCGCCGGGGCAGCCGCAGGTTGCGCCGGTGGAGGCGGCGGTGCGGGCGACTCCGGCAGGCCCGGCACCGGTGGCCCCGGAGCCGGTGGTCGCGCCGCCGCATCCGGCAGCCGCCCAGACAGGCCCAGCGGCCTGGCAGGACGGCGCGGCGGCCTGGCAGGACGGCGGCGCGGCGGGTCGGCAGGAGGTTCCGGCGTTCCGGTCGGACGCTCCGGCGGCGGCGCCGGGGCCGCGTTCGCCGGTCGACCCGGCGGGGCCACGGGTCGCGCCCCGGGATCGACCCGCGACGGAGCCGGAGTTGCCGTTGTCGCCGCCCGACCGGGCGGATCCGGCGGGCGAACCGCCCCGGCCGGGGCGGGTCCTGCTGGTTGCCACCGCCGTGCTTGTCGCACTCACCGTCACCGTTGTGATCATCTCCGCGCTCGGCGACGAGCCGGCGTCGCGGCCGACGACCGGGGCGACGACCGCCGGACCGGACGGGAGCGGACCGTCCACCCCGGCCGCCACCCCGGCGCCCGTGCCGTCCACGCCCGCGACGCCGGCCGCGACCACCCCGGGCAGGCGACCGGACGCGGAAGACAATCCCAACATCCCGCCGCCGCCGGTCAGCGAGGTCATGGCGCAGCTCTACCAGATCGTCGACGACGGGTTGGCGGCGAACGAGATCCACGACCACGCCGGGGTGGACCTGCGCAACCAGCTCCGCAACCTCCGGGCCGACGCGGGAGGCGCGACGGCCGACCTGGCCGGTCAGGTGACACTGCTACGCGACAAGGTGACGGTCCGTCGCCACGAGGGCTCGATCTCACCCGAGTACGCGCAACTGCTCGACGCCGCCCTGCTCCGGCTGGCCCGCGCGGTGTGACCCGCCCTGGCCGGAGCCGCCCCCGGTCAGGGGTTCCCGGCACGAAACCTGTGGTACGCGGACCCGACGGTCTGCCACGCTGCCAACCATGGTCACCCGTACGCCACCGCCCCGCACCGTCGACGAACTCCGTACGCTGCTGGCCGGCGGCGTGCGACCGAAGTACCTCTTCTTCTGGGGACACCAGCCGGGGCGGGCGGCACGATCGGATCCGGCTGCCTGAGTCAGTGGTGGCCCGCCCCGTTCGTCGTCGACGACGTCCGGTACGCCACCGCCGAGCATTTCATGATGGCCGGCAAGGCCCGGCTGTTCGACGACACCGCGACTGCCGACCGGATCCTCCGGGCACCGACGCCGGGCGCGGCCAAGGCGCTCGGTCAGCGGGTACGCGGCTTCGACCAGGCCCGCTGGGACGAGCACCGGTTCGAGCTGGTCGTGGCGGGCAACCTGGCGAAGTTCGGCCAGCATCCCGATCTCCGCGAGTACCTGCTCGGCAGCGGTGACCGGATCCTCGTCGAGGCCAGTCCGATCGACCGGATCTGGGGCATCGGGCTCGCCGCCGACGATCCCCGGTGCACCGACCCGGACCGGTGGCGCGGGCTCAACCTGCTCGGGTTCGCGCTGATGCGGGTCCGGGACCTCCTCTCGGACGCGGCCGGGCCGACACCGCCGGCCTGACCGGCCCGGCGCTGCTCCGGACGGCCGGGCTGGGCCGTCAACCGAGGCGGATCCGCTCGCCGGCACCGTCGAAGAGCAGCAGTTGGTCCAGGTCGACCGCGAGCGTGATCGGTTCACCGACCCGGGGCAGCACCGGCATCGGCACCCGGACCACCACCTCACCGGCGTCGGCCGGATCGTCGCGAAGCTCCGGGTCGTAGACCGGGTAGAAGCCGTACTCGGTGCGGGCCGTCGGGGGCGGCTGCTCCGTTCGGGGGTGCGGGATCATCCGGGCCAGCCGGTCCCGCACCGGGTGCCCGGTCGGCAGGTCGTCGGCGAGCAACTCGGACAGGTGCGCTCCGCTGGTCGGTTGCTCCAGGCTGGCCTGCCCGGACGGGGTCGGCACCGTGTCGGTCCGCACGTGCACCAGCGCCTCGTGGCCGAGGTTCTCCACCAACCGGACCACACCGCGCAGCACCGGCGCCAGACCCGACGGCTCCGGCACCGGGCGCAGCGCGTCGGCCCGCAGCGCGCAGGTGACCCGCTCGGTGTGCCGGGCACGCAGCGGGCGTACCCGGGGATCGTCGGGCGGCAGTTCGATGAGTTGCGAGCCGAGGTCGAGCAGTACGCCGCCGTCGGGTGCGTAGATGGCGGCTTGCAGCAGGTTCGCCCGGGGCGTACCGAGGAAGGCCGCCACGAAGAGGGTCTGCGGATCCCGGTAGACCTCACCCGGCGGCCCGATCTGCTGGAGTCTCCCCCGGCGCAGCACCGCCACCCGGTCGGCCATGGTCATCGCCTCGACCTGGTCGTGCGTCACGTAGAGGGTGGTCATCTCCAGCCGGCGGGCCAGGGCGGCCAGCTCGGTACGCAGCTCCGCGCGGAGCCCCGCGTCCACGTTGGAGAGTGGTTCGTCGAGCAGGAAGGCCCGGGACTCCCCCGCCATCGCCCTGGCCATCGCCACCCGCTGCCGCTGCCCGCCGGAGAGCTGCCCGGGCCTGCGGTCGAGCAGCCCGGTGATGCCGAGCTGGGTGGCGATCTCGGTGACCCGGGCGGACATGTCGGTCGAGGACTCCGGGTTGAGGCTCAACGGGAAGCGAATGTTCTCGCCGACCGTCAGATGTGGATAGAGCGCGTAGTCCTGGAAGACCATCGACAGTTGCCGGTCGGGGCCGGGCCCGGCGGTGACCGGCTCGCCGTCGATGAGTACCCGCCCGCTGGTCGGCTCCTCCAGCCCGGCGACGAGTCGCAGGATCGTCGACTTGCCGCAGCCCGTCGGGCCGAGCAGGGTGACGAACTCTCCCGAGCCGACCTCGATGCTCACGCCGTCCACCGCGACGGTCCCGTCGGAAAACACCTTCGTCAGCCGGTCGGTGGTGATGCTGACCACGGCGACCACCTCCTGTCGCCATCGTCGGGGGCCGGTGGGAAATGCGCCAGTCCCGTTGCGCCGGACGGCGGCGCGGTGCGCCGGACGGCATGATGCCACGACACCGGGAGATGTGTTGTCCCGGCGGAGGGTCAGTACGCGCTGTCGGCGGGGGGCGGCTCGGCCCGTACCGTCCGGTCCATCCAGCCGTCGCCGTCGTCGTCGTACATCCGCTTCTCGAAGAAGCCGTCGCGGTTCCGGTCGTACTCGCTGATCTCGACCAGCCCGTCGGCGTCCAGGTCGTGCCCGACGAAGTCGGTACGGCCGTCCCGGTCGAGGTCGACCAGGATGTCCACCCCACCGTCGGCCCGGCCCCGCAGGGTGTGCCGGTCCCAGTCCCCGTCGCCGTCGACGTCGACCCGGGTCCGGTAGCCCTCCGGTACGGCCGGCTCCGCCGGGGTACCCGGATCCGGGCCGGCGGGTCCGAGCCCCATCTCGGCCGGCGCTGTCGCCGCCGGTGCGGCCCCGAACCCGACCTCCGGCGCGGACCCTGATCCGGCCCCCGGCGCCGGTCCAAACCCGACCTCGGCGTCGGCCAGCGCGGCGGCGAGCCCGCCGTCCGGGTCGGCGAGTGCGCCGGCCAGCCCGCCCGTCGGCTGGGCCAGCGCCCCGTCGGTGGCCGTCCCGATCTCCCGGCCGATCTGGTCGCCGAGCCCGGTCAGCCCACCCACGCCGGCACTGCCCGGGGCGGCGCAGCCCGGCACCTCGGCGAGCGGTGGCACCGCCTGGCCAGGGTCGGCCGCCGCCCCGAAGCCCTGGGCGAGGCTCGAACCGGCCGTACCGGAACTGCCGGCCGGTCCGAGTCCGCTGGTCCCGAGTCCGGTGGTACCGATCTCGCCGATGCCGGGCAACGCCCCGGCGAGCCCGGCGAGCGGGGTGAACATGCCGAACACGCTTGACTGGTTGGCCCGGGTCTCGACGCGGTGCTGCCCGTCGGTGCCGCCGATCTGGAGCTGGAGCAGCGCCAGTTCGTCGGCGTCGAGACGGTAGCCGGCCAGGGCACCGACCGGATCCGCGGCGAGCGAGGCAGCGAACGCGGGATCGGTGACAAGCCGTTCCAGTACGTCGTCGAAGTCACTCACGGTCGCCTCCTCAACACGCCGGGCGCCCTCAGGCTAGCCGCGTCCCGCCACCGCCCGGCATCGCCCGGCCGGCCGGTGCCGACCGCTCAGTCCAGCTCCGGCATGGGTACCGGTTGCGGCCGGGGCCGGCAGGTGCCGCACTGGAGGGCGTCCTCCACCACCACCGCCTCCGTCCGGCCGCGCGCCTCCGAGCGGTGCACCTGCAACAGGTACGGGCCGAACCGGGCATGGTCCTCGCAGACGCCGCGCCCGCAGAACCGGCACCCGCCGCGCGCCGCTTTCGGACAGAACCAACAGAGCACTAGAAACTCCTCACGACGGTGCCGAGCCGCACGCTTCCAGGGTGATCGTCAGACCGGTTCCCGAGTCGTTTCCGGCGGCGTCCACGGCGCCGATGTCGACCCGGACCGTTCCGCCGCCGCTGTTCGCCCGGGTGTAGGGGACGACGACGTCACCCTGGAACGACCCGCCCGACCGTTCGAGCTGCACCGTCCCGCCCTCGTCCTCCCCGAAGGACCAGCTCGCGGAGACCCTGATCTCGGAGGCCGGCGTGACGTTGTCGGCCACCGAGCCACCGATCGTGGCCACACCGCTGCCCGAGCAGGACGGTCGGGAGATGCTCGTCGGTTTGGCGAAGACACCGGTGAAGGTCGGTCCGGCGGTGTCCCTGGGCGGTGTCGTCGGCGGGGCGGTGGTGGGCGGTGGGGTGGTGCGGGGTGGGGTGCGCGGTGGACCGGTGGTGGTCGGGACGGTGCCCGGCGTGCTCGGGGTCCGGGTCGGGGCGCTGCCCGGAGTGCTCGGCGTCGGCCCCGGCGTGCCCGGCGACGCGGACGGGGACGGCGTCGGCGTCGGCGTCGGTACCGGCGGGCCGGGAGTCGTCGACGACGGGTCGTCCGGGGTACCGGTCGGGGAGGGTCCGGTGCCGTCCGGCGTCGTACCAGCACCGCAGGCGAGCGGGCGGCGCTGCTCCGGCTGGCGTATCCCGGTGACCCGTACCTCGCCGGTGGAGACCTCGATGCCCCTGGTCCAGGCCGCGTACCGGGCCGCACCGCGGTTGCCGATCCCGCCACCGGCCCGGTTCACCAGCAGCGACAGCGGCGCGAAGGCACTGCTCGGGCTCCCGGTGTCGGCGATCATCCGACCGGTGTCCAGGGTCAGCCGGCCGTGCGGGGTCACCTCGCGGCCTCCGTCGCTCCACAGTGCTCCGAGCACCGCCCGCGACCCGGCGCAGAAGACGGTCGTGGCGCCGCCCCGGAAGGTGAGCAGCGCACGGGACCGGGCGGGTACCCGGATCTGGTCCCCCTCGGAGACGTAGAGCCGGTCTCCCTCGGCCAGCCGTACGCTCCGGCCGTCCACCGTCGCGTCGACCCGACCGGATTCGGCGTGCAGCAGTGCCCGGTCGCTCGGCATCTCCGCCCAGGCCGGGCCGGGGACCAGGTTGCCCGCCGTGCTGAGCAGTGCCAGCAGCAGCAGGAGCAGGACCAGCCACCGGAGTTTCCGCTCGAACCCGCGGTCCACCTCGGGATCCGCGTCCGGCGGTGGCGGCCCGGGTGGCGCGGCCAGCGGCGGATAGCCCCCGTCGGGATGTACGCCGGCCCGGGGCGCGCTGCCCGGTGCACCAGGCTCGGCCGGCAGGGGTGTCGCGCCGGGGGCACCGAAGAGCGTCGGCAGCCCGGTGACGGCCGGCAGCGCCCAGACCCGGACCGGGGTACGGGCCGTCGCCACCGTACCCGGCTCGCCCTCACCGGCCGGACCGATCATGGTCCCCCGGCGCAGCTGGGTGCCGTCCGGCAACTCGATCACCCCGGACCCGACCACCACCGCGTCGTTCGGCCCGGCCAGCACGATCGGGTCACCGGCGACGACAGTCGACACCCGGGCGCTGGAGACAAGACTCAGCCGGTCCTCGTGACTCAGCCCGCGCAGCGCCGGTGCCTCGGCGAAGAGCGCCTCGGCCTCGGCCCGGTCGGACGGCGGCGGTCCGGGCAGCGGCCCGATCCCGGTCACCACCGCCGAGGCCGGCAACCCCAGCAGGAGCGTCCCGGCGGTGTGCCAGTCGAGGGTCGCCGGAGCCCCGGTGAGCGCGCTCGCCAGCCCGATCACCCCGCCCGGACCGAGCCGCTGCCGGACCAGGCCACCCGGATCGCCGGGCCGCCGGCCCTCCATCACACCGTCGACCACCAGGAAGACGGTCGACTGCGCGGCCCCGGCGAAGACCAGCTGTGCTCCGGTACCCGGCCGTACCCAGCTCGCCGCGCGGGCCAGCTCGGCGAGGGTCGCCTCGGGCAGCCTGCCCAGCGGCGAGTTCCGCAGCGCGTCCAGTCGACGGGGCAGGTCCAGCCGCTGCTGCCGTTGCGCCCAGCGGTCGCGTACCCGCCGGATCCGCCGGGTGAGCCAGCCCGCCGCCAGATAGACCAGCGGGGCGGCCAGGCCGGCGACCACGGCGACCAGCAGCAGCCGGGACGGCCAGCCGGACCGCCACAGTCCGAGTACCAGCCCGGCGACCCGGTCGGTCCAGATCCGCCAGCCGACGTTCACCGCGACGACCAGCCAGAGCAGGGCCAGGGTGCCGTAGAGGGCGACGATCCGGCCCTCCCGGTCGAGCTGCGACCAGCGGGGCGGTCTGCGGCGCAGCCGGCCCAGCACATAGGACAGTCCCCGGGCGCGCAGGTTGGGGATCTCCAACCAGTCCATCAGCAGGTAGTAGCCGTCCAGCGCCAGGAACGGGTTGAGGTTGAACAGCGCGTTCAGATACCAGGCGAAGGCGAGTTTGAACGTCCACGGTGCCGCCTCCGGCACCAGCAGCCCGACGAGCTGGGCGAGCCCGGCCAGGATCAGCCCGGCGGCCGGGCCGGCGGCGGTGGTGAGCATCCGGGCCCGGCGACCGGCCATCCAGACGTCGGTGGTGTCGACGAACACCGACGGGATGCCGAAGTAGACCAGGAAGCCGGCGGCCGGCACCCGCCGTCCGGCGTGCTTGGTGGCGAGCGCGTGGCCGAGTTCGTGGCAGGCCAGCGCGAGTACGTTCAACCCGACCAGTACCGCCGCGCCGGCCGCGTAGGAGCCGTCGGTGAGGAAGAGTGACTGGTCGCCGGCCCACCACGTCCAGCCGAAGAGCAGCAGCCCGGCGATCGCCACCGCGCCGAGCAGCCCGGCGGCGACCCGGGTGAAGAGGAGCCGGCCACCGGCCCGGTAGGCGAGGTCGACCAGTGGGTCCACATCGGCCACCACCGTGCGTTGCCCCCTGGCGACGGCGAGCAGCCCCCGGCCGATCCGCAGCGGCCAGGGCCGACGGTGCACCCGGTCCAGCGGCCGGAACGCGTCCACCGGCAACTCGGCGAGCATCCGGTTGCCGGCCAGGTCGGCGACGACCCGGGTGACCTGGTCCGGGGCCAGCCGGCCGGCGATCCGGGCGAACTCGGCGACCAGCCGGGCGACGGTCCGGGACCCGTCCATCAGCTCGGCCAGCCGCCACTCCTCCGGGGAGAGCCGCAGATAGCAGGCGTCGCCCCGGGAATCCGGCGAGCGGAGCATCACGTAGGAGACACCCCGGACCGAGACGAGTTCGGCACACTCGATGCCGGGACGCAGCACCGGGCGGGCCCGCGCCGGGTTCAGCCGCTCGACGACAGCCGTCCAGAGCCCCGAGTCGGCCGGCCCCAGCGGACTTCCCGGAGCACGGCCGGCCAGGGCCTCCCAGACGCTCACCCGGCTCTCGACGACGGCCACCGACCCCTGCCCTCCGCGTCCCGCTGCGGCATGCAGAGTAAGGCGCCGATGCCACCCTCACGCGCTCGCGTCCACTACCCGACAGGGAGCGTGGCTGACGTCGTACCCGAAATCAAGCGCCTCGGCGGTCTCACCAGGCGCCGGTCGGAGCGGAGGCCGGCCTGACCTGGGGTTCGAGACCCGGCTCGACGAAGGACCGATAGACCCGCTCGTAGTCGTCGGCCATCCGCTCGGCCGAGAACTCCCGGCGGACGTGCGCCACGCAGGCGGCCGGGTCCAACCGGGACACCTCGCGCAGCGCCGGCCCCAGCTCGGACGGGTCGGCGCAGATCAGCCCGGTCTCACCGTGCCGGATCAGTTCCGGTACGGCACCCCGGTCCAACGCCACCACCGGGGTGCCGGTGCCCATCGCCTCCACCATCACCATGCCGAACGGCTCCTCCCAGCGGATCGGCATGATCAGACAGCGGGCGGCGAGCATCAGCCGTACCGTGGCGTCCCGATCCGGGTTGCGCAGCACCGTGACGTCCGGGCCGAGCATCGGCTCGATTACCTGTTCGAGATAGCGCAGCTCCGACCGCTCGTCACACTTGCCGGCCAGCACCAGCGGCAGGCCGGCCGCCCGGCATGCCTCGATGGCCAGGTCCGGCCCCTTGTCGGCACTGAAGCGGGCCAGCCAGAGCACCGGCCCCAGCCCCGGCACCGACTTGGTAAGCAGGTTGCCGGTCGAGATCCCGTTGTGCACGGTGGCAACCCAGGGCAGTTCCGGCGCCAGCCGGCGCTGGGTGTGCGAGATCGCCACCAGCCCGACCTTCGGGTCGACGTCGGCGAGCACCTCCCGCAGCTCACCTGTCGGCTTGCCGTGCACCGTGGAGACGGTCGGCACGGAGCGGTCGGCGGCGTACGGGCCGACGGTGGTGTGGTCGTGCACGATGTCGAACGACTCCGGCGAGATCATCCGGTTGACCCGGGCCAGGTGCGCCAACTCCGGCAGGGCCTGGCCGAGCCGGTGGTGCTGCAACTCGGGTACGGTCCCGACGAAGTGCGCGGCGGTGCCCGTACCGGTCCCCGCGCCGAAGAGGGTCACCTCGTGCCCCTTGGCCGCCAGCCCGTCGACCAGGGCCGAGCAGACCTGTTCCAGTCCGCCGTAGCCGGGTGGCGGCAGCTCGTACCAGGGCGGAACGATCATCGCGATACGCAGCGGGCGCGCCGGTCGCGCCCGCTCGGACGGGTTCGTGGTCACGGAGGGGTCCTCCCCCGGTCAGGTTGCGAAGGAGCGGACACGGGTCAGGTCGCGAGGCGTAGCCGCATCTCGACCTCACCCACCCCGGGCGCGGCCCAGGCCACCCGTTCCGCCTCCTCCCGCTCCAGCCAGGAGCGCACCTCACCGGTGAGCACCACGGTCCCCTCGTCGACATCGATCTCGATCCGGCCGGCGTCGATGTCGATCCGCCTGGCGAGAGCGGTCCGGATCTCCCGCTTGACGTCCTGCTCGCTCAGGTCGCCGGTCGGCCGTACGGCGATCAGGTTCGTCACCCCGCGTACCCCCGTCAGCCGGCGTACGGCCCGTTCGGCGGCCCGCTTCTGGTAGCCCCGCTCGACCTCGCCACGCAGGGTCAGCCAGCCGTTGGCGGCGGTCACCTGGATCCGGTCGACGGGTACGAAGGCGTCCCACTCCAGGGCACGACTCGCCGCCGTCGCGATGTCGGTGTCGGTGCGTTCGGCCGTACCCGGCAGGCGTACCTCGATGTCGTTGGCGACCGCCCGGATGCCCCGGATCCGGTGCGCGATGCGCTCGGCGGCCCACTTCTTGGCGTAGCTGTCCACCCAACCGGTCAGCGTGACGATGCCGCTGGAGACCGACACCCCCACCTCGCTGGCCCGCACCCGGGCGTCCCAGGCCAGTTCGGCCAGCACGTCACGCTGGATGTCGGTGTCGCTGCGCGCCATGGTCGCGGTGCTCATCGCCGTCCCTCCCCCGGGTCGTCCGGGTCGTCGACGTCGAAGACCCGAAGTGCCTGCCAGACCAACCCCGATGTTCGCCCTGCTCGGGGTGACCCCGGCTCACCCCGAGCAGGTGAGGCGGCACGGAAGAACGGAACGGCGGGGCCGGGAAAGGGAGCGGCGGGCGACCTGACCAACCCCCTTGGTCACGTCGCCCGCCGCTCTGGGGGAGAAGGCTTGCCTCCCCCGTGCGAAAGGTCTACTCCGAAGCGTACGTCGCTCTCTCCTTACGACGTCTCGGCGAGCGTCACGGTTGCGGTCTTCTCGACCCCGTTTCGGGTGTACGTCACCTGCACCTGGTCACCCACCTTGCCGGCCTGTACGGCGCCGACCAGATCGTCGGCGTCGCCGACCTTCCGGTCACCGAACTGGGTCACCACGTCGCCCTGCTGGAGGCCGGCCTTAGCCGCCGGGCTGTTCGGCAGAACGCCGCTGATCAGCGCCCCGCCGTTCTCCGCCGGGGTGACCTGGACCCCGAGGGACGGGTGGCTGACCTTCTCGCCGCGCTGGAGTGCCTCGGCGACCGCCGTGGCCTTGTTGCTCGGGATGGCGAAGCCGACGCCGATGTTGCCGCTGCCCTGGCCGGCGGTGAGGATCGCGGTGTTGATGCCGATCACCTCCGCCTTGGTGTTGACGAGCGCGCCGCCGGAGTTGCCCGGGTTGATCGGCGCGTCGGTCTGCAGCAGGCCGGAGATGGAGCTGGCGCCCTGCCTCGGCTGCTCGAACGGGTTCTGCTGCTCGCCCTCGCCACCGGCCCGGATGGTCCGGTCCCGGGCGCTGATGATGCCGGCGGTCACCGAGCCCTGGAGGCCGAGCGGGCTGCCCAGCGCCAGGACCTGGTCGCCGACCTGCATCGCGTCGCTGTCGCCGAACTTCGCGACGGACAGTCCGGAGACGCCCTCGGCCTTCACCACGGCCAGGTCGGTCTTCGGGTCGGTGCCGATCACCTTCGCGTCGGCGTTCTTGCCGTCGGCGAAGAACACCTTGACGGTGCCGCCGTTGGCGCTCGCCACCACGTGGTTGTTGGTGAGCACGAAGCCGTCGGCGCTCATCACCACGCCGGAGCCCTCGGAGCTGCCCGTGCTGATCGACACGACGCTGTCCTGCACCTGGGCGGCGATCTTCGGCAGGTCGGCCGAGTTGATCACCGGCGCCGCCGAGTAGGTGCGATTGGTGATCGTCGGCGAGTCGTCGTCCAGGGCCGTCGCGATGGCACCGCCGGCGATGCCGGAGCCGACCATCAGGGCCAGCGCCGCCACTCCGACCGCCACGGCCCGGCCGACCCGGCCGGGACCGGAGCGCCCCGGTGCCGGAGCGCCCGGGCTGGCCCAGGGCGGGGGTACCGGTCCGCCGTGCTGCGGCGCACCGGCACCCGGGTACCCCAGCGCCCAGGGCGAGTGGTGCTGGCCGCCGGCCGGCCCCTGCCACGGGCTGCCGGGCTGCGCGTCACCGGGCCGCCCGGTGGGCGGGAGGCTGTACGGCTGGCCGGAGGCGGGCGCTGCGGCGTACGGGTGGCCGGCGTACGGGTTGCCGCCGTAGGGCTGCCCGGAGGCGGGCGCGCCGCCGTACGGCTGCCCGGACGCGGGTACTCCGCTGTACGGCTGCTCGGCAATCGGCCCGGTCGCCGGGTACGCCCCGGTGCGGTACTGCTCGCCGCCCGGCGGTACGGCGGTCGACGGCTCGGTGCGCTCGCCGGACGGGGCGCCGTCCGTGGCACCGGTGGCGGCGAAGCTGGCGGTCGGGTCGCCGGAGCCGGCGGAAGTGCTGGGGGTGCTGGGGGTGCTGGCCGGGGCGGCCGGGTCGGCGGTCGAGGCGCCGGCGTCGGACTGCCCGCGGTCGTCGCGCGGCAGCTCGGCGGTGGGATGCGAGTGCTCGCGGTCGGCGGTGACCGGCCGCCGCTGCGGGTCGGTCTCGAAGTCGCTCATGGCCCTACCTTGCCCCCTCGCTCTGCGACGTACCTTGAACCTGCCTGAATGTTGGCTGGGAATTACTGCACGTCGATCGATTCGGAGATCTCCGGCTCCTCCGAGGTCTCCGGCGCACGCGGCAGCCGGACCCGGAAGGTGGCACCGCCACCCGGGGTGTCAACCACCTCGACGCTGCCGTTATGCCCCGCCACCAGGGCCGCGACGATGGCCAGCCCGAGCCCGGTGCTGACCCCACCACCCGCGGAACGGGTCCGTGCCGCGTCCGCCCGGTAGAACCGCTCGAAGACCCGCTCGGCCTGCTCCGCCGAGAGCCCCGGCCCGGTGTCGGCGACCTCGATCACCGCGTCGTCCCGGTCGGCCCGCAGCCGCAGCGTCACCGCCGCCTCCGGCGGGGTGTGGGTGAGCGCGTTGGTCATCAGGTTCCCGAGCACCTGCCGCAGCCGGGCGTCGTCGCCGAGCACCACGAGCGAGCCGGCGCCGGGCTCGATCTCCAGGCTGATCGGGCGGTCCGGTGCGACCACCTTGGCGGCCTGCACGGCGTCGCTGGCCAGCACCGGCAACTCCACAGGTGCCAGGGTGAACGGCCGTTCCCGGTCGAGCCGGGCCAGCAGCAGCAGGTCCTCGACGAGCAGGCCCATCCGGGCCGCCTCGTCCTCGATCCGCCGGATCAGCCGGGCGGTGTCCTCGGGTGAGCCGGTGACACCCTGCCGGTACAGCTCGGCGAAGCCCCGGATGGTGGTCAGCGGGGTACGCAGCTCGTGCGAGGCGTCCGCGATGAACTGCCGCATCCGCTCCTCCGAGCGCAGCGCCCGGGTTTCCGACGCCTGGGCGGCGAGTGCGGCGTTGCGGGCTGCGGTCGCCGCGCTACGGGCGTTCACCTCGGCCGCCCGGGCCGCGGACTCGGAGGCGGCCCGGGCGGTGAAGGCCACCTCGATCTGGCTGAGCATCGTGTTCAGCGCCCGGGAGAGCCGGCCGAGTTCGGTTTTAGCCTCCGCCTCGCCCGGCTCCGGATCGGGTATTCGTCTGGAGAGGTCGCCGCCGGCGATGGCCGCCGTGGTCCGCTCGATCTCGACAAGCGGTTTCAGGCTGGTACGCACTATCGCCGCCCCCGCCGCCGCGAGCGTGATCAACACCGAGCCGCCGACCAGTACGTCGATCCAGATCAGTTCCTTGACCGCCAGGTCGACGTCGGTGAGGTGCTGCCCGACCGCCAGGAACCTGCCGCTGGGCCACTGGACGACCATCATCCGCCAGCGGAACCGGTGATCCGTCGACGAGGCGGTGAAGAACTCGCCGTCGGCGTGCCGCTCGTACCAGTTCGGGTCGGCCAGCGCCCCGGGCAGGTTGCTCGGGTCGAGTGCCTGGTCGTAGAGGGGGCGGAAGACCCCGGCCTGCCGGTCGGCGCTCACGATCAGATAGTCGGTCGGCAACGCGCTGCGGCCGGTCACCACGTCCTCGTAGAGCCGGTCGACCTTCTGCTCGCTCGCGTCGCGGGAGAAGCTCGCCAACTCGTCGTCGATCCGGCCGACCAGATAGCTGCGCAGGAAGAAGGCGGTCATCACGCTGATCACCACAAGTGCGGCGGCGACCAGGACGAGTACGGCGGCGACGAGCTTGACCCGCAGCGGGGTGGCGCGGAGCCGCCCCTTCAGCGGCAGGGCGACATTCACGCCGCCGGCTTGCGCAGCACGTACCCCACACCGCGAAGCGTGTGGATCAGCCGGGGCTGGGTGGTGTCGATCTTGCGCCGCAGGTAGGAGATGTAGGACTCCACGATGTTGTCGTCGCCCCGGAAGTCGTAGTTCCAGACGTGGTCCAGGATCTGCGCCTTGGAGAGCACCCGGTTGGCGTTGAGCATCAGGTAGCGCAGCAGCTTGAACTCGGTCGGCGAGAGCTGCACCCGCTTGCCGGCCCGGTGCACCTCGTGGGTCTCCTCGTCCAACTCCAGGTCGGCGAAGGTGAGCCGGGAGGGCGCGTGCTCGCCGGTGGCCGTACGCCGCAGCACCGCCCGGATCCGGGCGGTCAACTCCTCCAGGCTGAACGGCTTGGTGACGTAGTCGTCGCCGCCCAGGGTCAGCCCACGGATCTTGTCGTCGGTGGCGTCCCGGGCGGTGAGGAAGACCACGGGGGTACGGGTGCCACCCTCGCGGAGCAGCCGGATCACCTCGAACCCGTCGAGATCGGGCAGCATGACGTCGAGCACGACCAGGTCGGGTCGCCGCTCCTTCGCCGCGCTGACCGCCGCGCTCCCACTGGTGGCGGTGGCCACGTCGAAGCCGGCGAATCGCAGGCTGGCGGAGAGCAGCTCGAGAATGTTCGGGTCGTCCTCGACGACCAGTAGCCGTGCCTCGCTCTGCGTTGTCGCTGCCATCTCGCCATCATCCGCGCTTCCGCTGCGGCTCGGCTGAGCATCCCCTGAAAACTTTCTGAGAGCGCTCCGGGCCGCGTTCGAGCCGGTCGGCACGATGATCGCCGGTTCGCGGGGAGGGCCGCGAACGCCCCGATCGGCGGCTGGGAGATCAGCGCGGCCGGGATCAGCGGACCGGTCGGCGGCCGGGAGATCAGCGCGGCCGGGGTCAGCGGAGCAGCCGGCGCAGGCCGTCCAGCGCACCGTGCAGCACCCGGGCCGCCGTACGCAGTTGTGCCTCGGTGAACCGGCCGCTGCGGGCCAGCGCCCGCACCTCGGTGACGAAGAGCAGCAACTGCTGATCGAACTCGGCGGCCGGATCGTCCCCCGGCGCCGCCGACCAGCCCTGCTCCGTCCGGTCACCGGTGCGCGGCCCGGCCGGCCCGTCCGAGCCGGAACCCGCCGCCGCACCCGGGTACGCCGGGCCGGGCGCGGACCTGCGGTCACCCCGACGGGACTGGCGGGCAGCGGCCCGCAGCTCCTGCTTCAGGTCACGGACCGAGCCGTGCACCTCGGAGCGGATCTCACCGGCCAGTTTCGCCAGGTCGGAGACGGAGGTCCGGATCTCCGACTCCAGGCTCGCCACCTCGTCGGCCCGCTGCCGCAGCTCGGCCCGACCCGCCTCGGTGATCCGGTAGACCTTCCGGCCGCCGACGGCGTCGTGCGTGACCAGTCCCTCCGCCTCCAGCCGGGCCAGCCGGGGATAGATGGTGCCGGCGCTCGGCGCGTACAGGCCGAGGAAGCGCTCCTCCAGCAGCCGGATGAGTTCGTAGCCGTGTTTCGGGCCGTCGTCGAGGAGCTTGAGCAGATAGAGCCGGAGCCGGCCGTGACCGAACACCGTCGTCATCTCGTCCTCACTCCGCCGACCGCCGGGCCAGCAGCACTATGCCGCCGGTCATGGTGGTCGCGCGGAGACTACCGCCCCCGGCGCCGAGCCTCCCCCGGCGGTCACTCGACCAGCTCGGCTCGTGCTCGGCGGCGAGCTGGGGAAAGTCCGTGGTGATCCGACCCGAGGTGGTGTGCAGGTGCACGTCGAGGTCGCTCTCCTGCGGTACCCGTACGGTCACGCTGCCCGAGGTCGCGTCGAGCCGGATGTCGCTGCCGCCCGTATCGCCGAGGTCGCAGGTGATCGCCCCGGAGACCGTACTGGCCCGGACCCGCTCGGCGGTCCCGTCGGCCAGGATCAGCTCGCCGGAGACCGTCTCCATGGTCAGGTCGCCGGAGACGCCCAGCGCCTCCACCGGCCCGGAGACCAGCCGTGCCCTCGTCCGGCCGGCCAGCCCCATCAGGGTCACCTGGCCGGCGGTCACCTCCACCCGGGTCGTCTCGGCCAGGCCGGACGCGACCACCGCACCCTCGTGCAGCCGCAGGTCCACCCGCACCCGGGCCGGTACCCCGATCGAGATCTCCGGCCCGTCACCGCGCCCGAACCAGCGCAGCAGCAGCGCCCAGCTCCCGAACGTCCGGTGCCGGACGGACAACCTGCCGTCGCGGTGCTCGATGACCAGTGGGTGCCGGTCGGTCCGGGTGACCTCGATCCGGGCCGGGCCGTCGGTGCCGACCACGTTGACCCGGCCGGAGTTGAGCCGGACGACGAGCTGGTCGACCGGCTCGGTGAGGGTCAGCCGGCGCGGCCCGTCCACGGTCCAGCTCGGCATGTCGACTCCCTGGTGCTGGCCGGTCCGAGCCGGCGGGGCGCGGACGGCGGGCGTGCGTCCTGCCACGATAACGCGATACATCGCGTCTTCGGAACGCCCCTCCGGCGCACCGGTGATGCCGTCAGGCGGCCAGCTCCAGACCCGCCCCGCGGAGCAACGGCTGCATCGCGACCCGGCCGCCCGGGACGTGACGACCGACGGCCGGTGGCGTGTCGAACGGATGAACGGGATGTGGTACGGGTCCCGGCGATTCGCGCGGCGCCCCCCGGCACCTCTGCCGAGCTGGTAAATTTCGCTCCTCCTCCCCAGACGCCGCGCGGCTCGTGCTGTAGGAGGACGGGCTCCTGCCCAGGTATGACAAGCGGTTACGCAATCATCCCGATTGACCGCGCGGCCCACAATGTCGACGCTGGGTGACGGCGCGGCCGGTACGGCGGCGCTCACGGAGGGGAGAGAGATGTCCGACGGGCGGCAGAGCCCAACGGCCGGGGGCGGCCAGATAGTGGTCTCCGGTCTCACGAAGGTCTATCGCAATGTCCGGGCGGTCGACGACCTGTCGTTCACCGTCGAGCCCGGCCGGGTCACCGGCTTCCTGGGGCCGAACGGTGCCGGCAAGACGACGACGCTGCGGATGCTGCTCAACCTTGTCGCGCCGACGGCGGGCACCGCGACCATCGGCGGTACGCGCTACGCCGACCTGCCGCAGCCGATCCGGCACGTCGGCGCGGTACTCGAGGCGTCGAGCGCACACAAGGGCCGTACCGGGATCAACCACCTGCGGGTGACCTGTGCCGCCGCGGGGCTGCCGAAGGAGCGGGCCGACGAGGCGCTGGCACTGGTGGGGCTCAGCCCGGCCGCCAAGCGGAAGTTCAAGGGCTACTCGCTCGGCATGAAGCAGCGGCTCGGCATCGCCGCCGCGATGCTCGGCGACCCCCGGGTGCTGATCCTCGACGAGCCGGCCAACGGGCTCGACCCGGAGGGCATCCGGTGGATGCGCGGCTTCCTCAAGGCGCTCGCCGCCGAGGGGCGTACGGTGCTGGTCTCCAGTCACCTGCTCTCCGAGATGCAGCTGCTCGCCGACGACGTGGTGATCATCGCGGCCGGCAAGCTGATCCGGCAGGGCCGGGTCGACGAGGTGGTCGGCTCGATGGCGCAGACCGGCAGGGTCCGGGTCCGGACCCCGCAGAGTGACGAGCTGACCACGGTACTGACCGGGGACGGTGCCCGGGTGACCCGGGGCGAGGACGGCGTGCTGCTGGTCGAGGGGACGGACGCCCCGGCGGTGGGCCGGGCCGCGCTGGCGGCAAAGGTCGAGCTGCACGAGCTGACCACGGAGCGACCCGACCTCGAAGGGGTCTTCCTGGAGCTGACGGCCGGAAAGGCGGGGATCCGATGAACCTGGTCCGGGCCGAGCTGCTGAAGATCCGTACGACGAACACCTGGTGGGTCTTCGGGCTCATCACACTGCCCCTCTGGGCACTCACCCTCATGATCAACTACTTCCAGTCGCAGGCGGTGCTCGACCCGGTCGGCGTCGGCGTACCGGAGGCCGACGCGCAGAACGCGCAGTTCCAGGCGGCCGGCGAGCACGTGAACGTGGCGGCGAACCTCTACACGAACGGCCAGTTCTTCGGCGTGCTGATCGTGATGCTGCTCGGCGTGCTGGTGGTGACGAACGAGTTCTTCCACCAGACCGCCACGACCACCTTCCTGACCACGCCGCACCGCACCGCCGTGGTGCTGGCGAAGCTGGTCGCCGCCGGCATCCTCGGGCTGATCTTCTGGGTGGTCACCACCGCTCTCAACCTGATCTTCACTCCGCTGATCCTGAGCAGCCTGGACGTGGCCAGCCAGCTCGGCAAGGGGGCGATCTGGCAGGCGATCGGCCTGAACGGGTTGGCGTACCTGCTCTGGGCGATCTTCGGGATCGGGTTCGGGGTGCTGATCCGCAGCCAGATCGGTGCCACCGTCACCGCGCTGCTGGTCTACCTCGCCGGCTACATCGGGGCGATCATCGTGCTGGCGATCCTGGCCGACCGGTTCGGCGACTGGATCAACAACCTCCAGCTGATCGTCCCGTCGCTCGCCTCGCAACTGATGGCGACCGGCACCGACCTGCCGGGAAGTCCACCCAGGTGGGCCGGGGCGGCGGTCATGATCGCCTACGCGGTGGTGACCGGCACGATCGGTACCCTGATCATGCGCAAGCGGGACGTCTCCTGACCTGCGGCAGGTTCGTCGGGTCGCCGGAGCCCGGCCGGGGTCAGTTTCCCGGCCGGGCTCCGGCGTTACTCCGAGGGGCCGACAAGTCGCAAAACCTGTGAAACGCGACACCAGTCCGATGCGACAATGCTGTCGGTTACCGCACGGCGTAGCCTTGGACCCGTCTTTCGACGCAGCCCCCCGGACCGGTGGGCAGGAGACCGCGTGACACACAACCCGCGTGAAAGAGGCGATTACCGGCCGTGTCGACCCAGCAGACTTCGCAGGAAAATCCACTGGCGGGGTTCGGCCCCAATGAGTGGATCGTCGAGGAAATGTACCAGCGCTACCTCGCCGACCCCGCCAGCGTCGATCCAGCCTGGCACGACTTCTTCGCCGACTACCGACCCGCCGCGCAGTCCGGCCCGGACGGCGGTGACACCGGTGACGCCAAGGTGACCGCCGGCAAGGGCGGCACCGGCACCGCCGTCGAGCAGCCTCCCGCGACCGCGCGCCCCTCCGCCAGGACCGAGGCCGAGCCGGCCACCCCGGCCGGCAGCCCGGCGCCGGCCAAGCGCGCCACTCCGGCGCCGGACGGCAAGACCGCCGCCCCGGCACCGGACGGCAAGGTCACCGGCGCACCGAAGCCGGCCGCTGGCACGCCGAAGGCCGCCGCACCCAAGGCCGCCGCTTCGAAGGCCGCCGCGTCGAGCACCGCCGACAAGGGCACCAAGAGCACGCCCACCGGTAGCCAGACCACCCCGCTGCGCGGCGTGGCCGCCCGGATCGTGCAGAACATGGACGCCTCGCTGTCGGTGCCGACCGCGACGAGTGTCCGCGCGATACCGGCCAAGCTGCTGGTGGACAACCGGATCGTGATCAACAACCACCTCGCCCGGGGCCGGGGCGGCAAGGTCAGCTTCACCCACCTGATCGGGTGGGCGCTGATCAAGGCGCTCGCCGAGCACCCGGAGATGAACAACTCGTTCACCGAGGTCGACGGCAAGCCGGCGCTGGTCAAGCCGGAGCACGTCAACCTGGGCATCGCGATCGACCTGGCCAAGCCGGACGGCTCGCGCACCCTGGTGGTGCCGTCGATCAAGGCCGGCGAGCAGATGGACTTCCGGCAGTTCTGGCAGGCGTACGAGGACATCGTCCGCCGGGCCCGGCGCAACGAGCTGACCATGGAGGACCACAGCGGTGCGACGATTTCGCTGACCAACCCGGGCGGGATCGGCACCGTGCACTCGCAGCCGAGGCTGATGGCCGGGCAGGGCACCATCATCGGGGTCGGCGCGATGGAGTACCCGGCGCCGTACCAGGGGATGTCCGAGGAGACCCTGGCCGAGCTGGCGGTCAGCAAGATCATCACGTTGACCAGCACGTACGACCACCGGATCATCCAGGGCGCGCAGTCCGGCGAGTTCCTCAAGACCATCCACGAGCTGGTCCTCGGTGAGCACGGCTTCTACGACGAGATCTTCACCTCGCTGCGCATCCCCTACGAGCCGGTGCGCTGGATGCGGGACGTGGCGGTCAGCTCCGAGGGGCAGATCAACAAGACCGCCCGGGTGATCGAGATCATCCACGCCTACCGGGTCCGTGGACACCTGATGGCGGACACCGATCCGCTGGAGTTCAAGATCCGTAAGCACCCGGATCTCGACGTACTCCAGCACGGTCTGACCCTGTGGGACCTGGACCGCACCTTCCCGGTCGGCGGCTTCGCCGGCAAGCAGAAGATGAAGCTGCGCGAGGTCCTCGGGGTGCTCCGGGACTCCTACTGCCGCCGGGTCGGCGTGGAGTACATGCACATCCAGGACCCGGAGGAGCGGCGCTGGATCCAGGAGCGGATCGAGCGCAAGTACACCAAGCCGGCGCCGGACGAGCAGAAGCACGTACTCAACCGGCTCAACGCGGCCGAGGCGTTCGAGACCTTCCTCCAGACCAAGTACGTCGGCCAGAAGCGCTTCTCGCTGGAGGGCGGCGAGTCGCTGATCCCGCTGCTCGGCGAGGTGCTGGAGTCAGCCGCCGAACACGACCTCGACGAGGTGGTGATCGGGATGGCTCACCGGGGCCGGCTGAACGTGCTGGCCAACATCGTCGGCAAGCCGTACGAGAAGATCTTCTCGGAGTTCGAGGGGCACCTCGACCCGCGCTCGACGCAGGGCTCCGGCGACGTGAAATACCACCTGGGGCAGGCCGGCAAGTTCACCACGCCGGACGGCGAGCACTCGATCAAGGTGTCGGTGACCGCCAACCCGTCGCACCTGGAGGCGGTCGACCCGGTGCTGGAGGGGATCGTCCGGGCCAAGCAGGACCGGATCGACCTCAAGCTGGAGGGCTACACCGTGCTGCCGGTGGCGGTGCACGGCGACGCCGCCTTCGCCGGTCAGGGTGTGGTGGCCGAGACGCTCAACCTGTCGCAACTGCGCGGCTACCGCACCGGCGGCACCGTGCACGTGGTGGTGAACAACCAGGTCGGCTTCACCACCGCACCGGAATACTCGCGGTCGAGCCTCTACAGCACCGACGTGGCCCGGATGATCCAGGCGCCGATCTTCCACGTCAACGGCGACGACCCGGAGGCCGTGGTCCGGGTGGCCCGGCTGGCCTTCGAATACCGGCAGGCGTTCAACAAGGACGTCGTGATCGACATGGTCTGCTACCGGCGTCGCGGGCACAACGAGGGCGACGACCCGGCGATGTCCAACCCGTTGATGTACAAGATCATTGACTCGAAGCGGTCGGTCCGGAAGCTCTACACCGAGGAGCTGATCGGGCGCGGCGACATCACCGTGGAGGACGCCGAGGAGCTGCTGCGCGACTTCCAGGCCCAGTTGGAGCGGGTCTTCAAGGCCACCCGGGACGCCGCCTCGTCGGCCCGGCAGACCGCCCGGCCCCGCCGGCAGCCGGAGCCCGAGCCGCAGGTGGAGACCGCCACCACCGTCGAGGCGCTCCGCGCGGTCGGCACCGCGCACACCGCGCTGCCGGACGGCTTCACCCCACACAAGCGGATCCAGCAGTTGCTGGACCGGCGGGCCAAGATGACCGAGTCCGGCAACATCGACTGGGGCCTCGGTGAGATCATCGCCTTCGGCACGCTGCTCCAGGACGGCGTCACGGTCCGGCTCGCCGGCCAGGACTCCCGGCGCGGCACCTTCGTGCAGCGGCACGCCGTGATCGTCGACTCCCGGACCGGCGCCGAGCACACCCCGCTGTCCACCCTGGCCGACGACCGGGCCCGGTTCTTCGTGCACGACTCGCTGCTCAGCGAGTACGCGGCGATGGGCTTCGAGTACGGCTACTCGGTGGAGAACACCGAGGCGCTGGTGCTCTGGGAGGCGCAGTTCGGCGACTTCGCCAACGGCGCGCAGACGGTGGTCGACGAGTTCATCTCCTCCGGCGAGGTGAAGTGGGCCCAGCAGTCGGCGGTGACCCTGCTGCTGCCGCACGGCCACGAGGGCCAGGGGCCGGACCACACCTCGGGCCGGCCGGAGCGGTTCCTCCAGCTCTGCGCCGAGGACAACATGCGGATCGCCATCCCGAGCACCCCGGCGAACTACTTCCACCTGCTCCGCCGGCAGGCGCTCTCGCCGAAGCGCAAGCCGCTTGTGGTCTTCACCCCGAAGTCCCTGCTCCGGCACAAGCTCTGTGTGTCGAGCGTGCAGGACTTCACCACCGGCACCTTCCAGCCGGTGCTGACCGACAGCTCGGGCGTGGCGCCGGAGGCGGTCAAGCGGGTGCTGCTCTGCTCCGGCAAGGTCTACTACGACCTGCTCCAGGCCCGTACCGAGCGGGGCATCACCGACACCGCGATCGTCCGGGTGGAGCAGCTCTACCCGCTGCCGGTCGAGGAGGTCCGGGCCGCGCTGGCGCAGTACCCGAACGCCGAGGACTTCGCCTGGGTGCAGGAGGAGCCGGCCAACCAGGGTGCCTGGTCGTTCGTCGCGCTCAACCTGCTGGAGCACCTGGAGGGCGTACGCCTGCGCCGGATCTCCCGGCCGGCGGCGGCGGCCCCGGCGGTCGGTTCGGCGAAGATGCACGACGCAGAGCAGACCGCGCTGATCGAGGCGGCGCTCCCCCGCCCCTGAGGTGTTAGGAAGGGCCCCCGCTACAACAGAAAGCGATATGAAGGGGCCCTTCCTTACACGTGAGAGAGGACGTTGTGTACTTCACCGACCGAGGCATCGAGGAACTCGTCGAGCGCCGGGGCACCGAGACGATCACCCTGGAGTGGCTGGGCGCCCGGCTGCGCGACTTCGTCGACCTGAACCCGGAGTTCGAGACGCCGGTCGAGCGGTTCGCCACCTGGCTGGCCCGGCTCGACGACGAGGACGACCTCTGACGCGTCGGCCCGGTCGGACAGCCCGGCGTCAGGCAGGCGTTTCCGGGCGGCACCGCCCCGGTGCGCGAACGCCAGCGGGTGCCGCCAGGCGGTGCACGATGTCGCGGGTCGCCGGGTACAGCTCGCGGTACGCCCGGTAGCCGCGCCGGTACGCGTCGGCGGTCGCCGGGTCCGGTTCGACCCGGCCGGCCCAGCGCGTCCAGTCGTCGGCACGGTCGACCAGCCCGGCCGCGAGTCCGGCGAGGTAGGCGTCACCGTAGCTGGCCCCGATCGTCTGGGCGGGGATCAGCTGTGGCGCTCCGGTGACGTCGGAGACGATCCGGGTCCAGAGTGAGCGGGCGCCGCCGCCGACCGCGATGACCCGGCCCGGCGGCGGCAGGGTGCTGGCCATCTCGTCGAGGTGGTGCCGGACCGCGTACGCGGTTCCTTCCAGCACCGCGCGGTAGAGGTGCCCGCGCCCGTGGTCGAGGGTCAGCCCGGCGACGACCCCCCGCGCCTGCTCGTCGAAGAGCGGGGTCCGCTCGCCAGCGAAGTACGGCAGCAGCACCAGGCCGTCCGCGCCGGCCGGTACGGCAGCCGCCTCCTCGGTCAACCGGTCGTAGCCGGTGCCGCCGGTCAGCTCGCGCAGCCACTCGACGACGGCGCCGGAGGTGGCGGTGCCGCCGGCCACGCAGAAGCTGCCCGGGAAGACGCCAGTGGTCGACCACATCCTCGGGTGCACGACCGGCGCGGGCACCACCTGGGTGAGGAACATGGTGGTGCCGTACATCAGCATCAGGTCACCGGGCCGGGTGGCGCCCACGCTGGTGGCCTCGGCCCAGGCGTCGACGGTACCGGCGGTGACCGGGGTGCCTTCGGGCAGTCCGGTGGCACGGGCGGCGGCAGCGGTCACCCGGCCGGCGACCTCGGCCGGCCAGAGCAACCGGGGCAACTCCAGCCCCGGGGCGATCTCCGCGGCCAGGTCGTCGATCCACGCCTGCGCGTGCAGGTCGTAGAGCGGGTCGCTCTGGCTGGCCGAGTGGTGGTCGAGGACGTACTCGCCGGTGAGCCGGTGGACCAGGAACGAGCTGGCCATGAAGAGGCGCCGGGTCTCCGCCCAGACCTGTGGTTCGTGCCGGCGCAGCCAGCGCAGCTTCGGGCCGACCGCCTGGCTGGTGAGCCGGTTGCCGCCGCGCCTGACGATCTCGTCGGCGCCGATCGCCTCGGTCAGTTCGACGATCTCGGCGCTGGCCCGGGTGTCGACGCCGTACAGGATGGCGGCGCGCAGCGGCTGTCCGTCCACTGTGGTGGGTAGGAGGCACGGCCCGATGCCGCTGACCGCCACGGCGGCGACCGGTCCGGGGGCCGCGGCGAGCAGTTCCCGGACGATCGCGACGCACTCGGCCCACCAGATCGTCTCGGCGTCGTGCTCGACCCAACCCGGCCGGGGCCGCGACACCCGGTGCGGGCGGGTCGCGGTGGCCAGCACCGTCCCGGCCGGGTCGGTGAGCACACCCTTGCTGCTCGACGTGCCGACGTCCACGCCGAGCAGGCAGGCGTCAGCGGCCATCGGCAACCCCGGCATTCCAGGGGTACGGACCGGCGTCAGCGGCCATCGGCCGGTCCGGCGTCGCAGGCGTGCAGGCGGATCTGCGGCAGGCCGGTGACCTCCCGGTCGTACTCGCGGTCGATCCGGATGTCGGTCAGCTCCTGGAGGAAGACCTCACCCTGGCTCCAGATGGTGGCGCGGAAGACGTGCCCGCCGCGCACGTTGCCACCGGCCTCGGAGAAGAGGGCGTGGCAGTGCGCCCACAGCTCGCCGTCGAGGGTGGTGACGTTGCCCTGGACGGAGAGGATCTCCATCGGGCGTTGCAGCACGACTGTGTCGATCTCGTCGGCGAACTCGTGCTCGCGGTGGATCGGCAGGGTGGTGATGTCGCGCGGGTTGCGCAGGTAGACCTCCTTGATGGTGCCGATCACCGAGAGGATCACCGCGGTCTGTACGCCGTGGTCGCGGCAGACCTGCTCGATCGAGTCGGTCAACTGGTCGCCGGGCTTGAGGCTCGCGGCGATCACCCGGCCGTTGCCGGCGGCGCGGCTGACGACTGCGGGTACGGTGCTGGTCATGGTGCCTCCAGAGATGCTTGTCATTTGACGCTGCCCATCGTCATTCCGGTGACGATGTGCCGTTGTGCGGCGAGGGTGAGGATGAGGACGGGCAGCATGATGATCGAGGCGTAGGCCATCATCGGCCCCCAGTCCAGGGACGCCTCGTGGACGAAGTTGAAGACCGCCACCGGCAGGGTGCGGCTGTCGCTGTCCGAGAGGATCAGCGACATCTTGAACTCGTTCCACGAGAAGATGAACGCCAGGATGCCGGCGGTGAGCATGCCGGGCCGGGTCAGCGGCAGGGCGATCCGCCAGAACGTCTCCAGCTTTCCGCAACCGTCGACCTCGGCCGCGTCGTGGATCTCGTCGGGCAGCCCGGCGAAGAAGTTCACCATGATGAAGACGGTGAGCGGGAACGTGATGATGACGTGCGACAGGATCAGCGCCGGGTAGGTGCCGACCATCCGCAGCGTGGTGAACGCGACGAAGAACGGCACCAGGTAGGCGACGCCGGGCAGCAGCCGGGCGGTCAGCAGCGCCAGCGACAGTTTGGACTGCCGGTAGCGGGCGATGCTGTACGCCGCCGGTACGCCGATGGCCAGCCCGAGCAGGCTGGAGAAGGCGGCGATGACCAGGCTGTTCGTCATGTACCTGCCGAACGGGGTACTCGTCAGCGCGTCCCGGTAGTTGTCCAGGGTCGGCGTGAAGTCGAACCACTTCGGCGGAATCGTGTAGATGTCGACCTGCTGCTTGAACGACGAGGTCAGCATCCAGAAGAAGACGAACAGTGCCGGCGCGAGCGCGACGGTGACGGTGAGGGCGAGCGCGATCCGGCCCAGGAGTGATCGCCGCCTGCGTCGGGGTCGGGCCATCGGCCGGGGCGCCGGCTTCGCGGCCGGTCGTTGCGGGGTCAGGGTCTGGGACATCGGTTCACCCCTGGTCGGTACGCGCCCGGAGGCGGGTGAAGATGATCGCGACGAGGAAGACCAGCAGGGTCAGCCAGACCAGCAGCATCGACCCGTACCCGAAGTGCAGGTAGGACAGGCCCTGCCGGAAGGCGTACAGGTTGAGGGTCTCCGACGCGTTGCCGGGACCGCCGTCAGTGATGACCTTGATGATGTCGAACGTCTTGATGGCGTCGATGAGCCGGAAGAGGGCGGCGACGACGATGACCGGGCGCAGCAGTGGCAGCGTGACGCTGACGAGCGTCCGCAGGGACCCGGCTCCGTCGACCCGGGCGGCCTCGAACGGTTCCTGCGGCAGGGCGGCCAGCCCGGCCAGCACGATCAGCATCACCAGCGGCGTCCACATCCAGGTGTCGACGATCGCCAGTGCCGGGATGACGAGGTTGGCGTCGCTGATCCACAGCAGGGTCGGCCCGCCGACGGACTTCACCAGGTAGTCGAGGATGCCGATGGTCGGGTCGAACATCATCTTCCAGACCAGGGCCACGGCGGCCGGCGTCGCGATCATCGGGAACATGAACAGGGTGCGGGCCACCCCCCGGCCGGGGAACCTCTGGTGGAACAGCAGTGCCGCCCCGACGCCGAGGAGCACCTGGAGGCCGACCGAGAGCGTGACGAAGTAGACGGTCCGCCAGATGCTGGCCCAGAACTGGCCGTCGCCGAGCGACCGGGTCAGGTTGTCCAGGCCGACGAACTCCGGTGGACGCAGGCCGCCGGACCACTCGTGGAAGCTGAGATAGAGCGTGTAGCCGATCGGGAAGGCCAACATCGCCACCACGACGATCAGCGCGGGCGCCGGCAGGATGTAGCGGTCGTAGCGGTCCAGGATGTCGAGCAACCGGCGCCGGGGCGCGGGCTGCGGGTCCTGCCGCCTGGGTTGCGGTGGGCTTTCGATGAGCTGGGCCATCGGGACCAGGTCCTCCCTTGCGAGGTCCGCGGCCGGAGGCTCCCGCCTCCGGCCGCGGCCGATCACTAACGCATCGCGTCGAGCAGGCCCTGCAGCTTGGTGTTCTGCTGGTCCGCCGTTCGCTTGAGGGCGTCGCCGGTCTGGCCCTCCAGGGCCTTGTTGGCGACCACGCCGGCGATCTCACGTGCCTCGACCCCGGGCGTCACGGGCGGGTTCATCCGGGCCCGGGCCGTCTCGGTGCTGGTGAGCACCACCTTGGTGAACTCGGGCGTCTTGTCCGCCTGCTTGAAGTCAGCCGACTCCCAGGCCGAGGCGCGCGGGCTGGGCCAGCCGGTGAGCTTCAGGTCGAGGTTCATCTGCTTGCTGGTGGCCCACTGGATGAAGTACCAGGCGGCGTCACCCTTCTCGGAGAACGGGTTGATGCCGTAACCCCAGCCGCCGATGAACGGCGCCGGGTCGCAGTTGGCGCGCGGGACCGTGGTGTACCCGACCTTGCCGGCCACCCGGGACTTGCTCGTGTCCTCGAGGTCCTTGACGAAGAGGTTCACGTCCAGGAACGCGAACACGTTGCCCTGGGCGAACTGCTGCGACGGTACCGGCCAGTCGAAGCCGGTGATGCCGGGCGGGCCGTACTTCTTGCCGAGCTGGCCGTAGACCTCGTACGCCTTCAGCGCCTCGGGAGAGTTGATCGCCGCCTTGCCGTCGGTGACCCACTCGCCACAGTGCGCGTACAGGAAGGAGGAGAACGGTGTGGTGGTCTGGTACGGGATGCCGCGCAGCGCGAAGCCGTACACCCGGTTGCTCGGGTCGTGCACCGCCTCGGCGGCGGCGGCCCACTCCTCGAACGTGGTCGGGACCGGCAGGCCGGCCTTCTCCAGCAGGTCCTTGCGGTAGTAGACCAGGTCGGTCTGCATCTCCCAGAGCACGGTGACCGTCTTCTCCTCGACGGTCATCGCCTTGCGGATGCCGGCGCCGAAGTCCTCGAAGTCGTACTCCGGGTTGGTGGTCCCCGGGTTGTCCAGGTACTTGCCGAGGTCGGTGTACCAGCCGTTCTTGGCGAACTGGAGGCCGTCGACCTCCGGGAAGGTCGCCATGACGTCGAAGTCCGAGGCCCGCGAGGTGAGCCGGACCGGCAGGTTCTGCCGGTAACTGGTGACGTCGGCGGCCTCGATCTCGACGGTGATGCCGGTCAGTTCCTTGAACTCGCCGAGCTTGGCGCGAAGGCTGTCCACCTGGCCGGTGTCGGCGACGTACACCTTGATCGACTGGCCGTCGTAGCGCTTCCAGTCGAAGGTGTCACCTGTGTACTCCGGGCCCTGGTCTCCGGTTCCGCCGCCGCCGCAGGCGGTGATGGCGAGCGTCGCGGTCAGGGCTATCGCCAGGGTTTTCGTTATCGATCTGACTGAGCGTTTCATGTCGGTTCTCCTGGGGAGCGGACCGGGTCTGACGAGCGGACCGGGTCTTGGGAGGCACCGTCGTCGCCGGGAACCTGCGCGATCACGGTGCAGGGCGCCTCGCCGACGCCCTGGGCGTTCAGCGGGGCGAGGGTGAGCCGGACCCGGCGCCCGGTGAGGGCACCGCATCCGACCAGACCGGCGACGGTCCAGACGGAGCCGGTCAGGGCCAGGGTGGCGGCCCAGTCGCGCCGCACCTTGTCCGGTCGGTAGTGCGCGATATACGTCTTGGCCGCGTCCGACGGGTACGCGGGGCGCAGCCACGGTTGCAGCGAAGTCCATTCCGTCCGGGCATGCTCGCCGCCCGGACGGTCGAGGTAGAGGCAGTCGGTGAGCAGCAGTTCCGACGAGTTGGCGCCGAGGATCTCGACCAGGGCCTCGGCCGCCTCGACGCTCAGGTACGGCCCGTCGAGATAGAACGACTCGTCGGCGAAGCGGCTTGGGTCGTCTCCCCAGCCGGTGGCCAGCACGACGGCGTCACCGGTGCGCAGGTCGGCATCGGCAAGCGCGGCACGTACCGCGTCGGCGGAGATCTCTTCGCCCGCTCCGGCCGGACAGGCCACGACGACCGCGGGCCGGTCGAGCAGTTGCCCTGGCGACAACTGGTCGACGGTGGCGCCGGACGGGGAGCCGAGTGCCGGCCCCAGCAGGCGGGTGGCCGAGCCGCTGCCCATGGTGATGTGGAAGAGGTTCGCGCCGTTGTAGGTGAGCGTCGCGATCTCCTCGGTCCGGTACGGCGCCTCCCAGGGGAAGAGGCTGCCGGCCGGCGAGTCGGTGGTGATCGGGCGGGTCAGGTTGACGGTTCGCAGAGTCATCGGGCCTCTCCCGCCTCGTCGCCGTCGACGGCCAGTACCGTGCACGGCGCCCCTTCGGCACCGGCGATGAAGAGCGGCAGCACGGTGACCCGTACCCGCTTGCCGCGCAGCGAGCCGCAGTTGGCCAGCGCGGCGACCGGGGACATCGCGAGGTGCAGGACGACCGAGGATCCCCAGTCCGGTGCGCCGCCGCCGGCACCTCTGGCCGGGGTGTAGTGCCGCATGTAGATCCGGGCCTGCTGGGACGGGAACGGCGGGCGGTCCCACGGCTTGCGGGACGCCCACTCGGGGTACATGAACGCCTCGCCGAGGTTGCCGATGTAGGCGCAGTCGGTGAGCATCAGGTCGCTGCCGCGTTCGGTCATCACCTCGGCGAGCCGCTTGGCGCCGTCGAGGGAGAAGTGCGGGGTGGTGGTGGCGTACTCGTCGCCGAGGGTGCGGTAGCGCTCGTCGTCACCCCACCCGGTGCGTACCAGTACGGCGTCGCCGTCGCGGTAGTCGGGATCGTTGACCACGGCGCGCTCGATGTCCTCGGCCTCGATCTCCTCGCCGGCCTGCTTCGGGATGTCGATGACGACGGTCTCGCGGTTGACCAGGGTGCCGTAGTCGAGTTCGTGGATCCTCGGCGCGTCGTCGTCGTAGCAGGCACCGAGCATGAGCCGGGTGCCGGCCTCGCTGTGGAAACTCATCTGATGGGTCGCCACGCCCTGCCGTTCGTGGGTCGTCACCGGCGTGAGCTGGAACGGGGAGTCCCAGGCCCACACGTTGCCGACCGGCATGAACGGATAGAGCGGCAGCGTCAGGTTGAGGGTTCTCATCGTTCCTCTCGCTATCTTTCGGTACGGTCCGGCGCCCGGCCGCTGCGGCGGCCGGCCGGTCAGTTGCGGTTCGGGAGGGCGGGCGGTCAGGCCTCCGCGTTGCCCTGCGGGAAGTAGAGGCGGGGCTGGGCTGCCGCCCAGCGGCTGCGTTGTTCGGCCATCACCCCGCCGACCAGGTAGACGTGGTTGATCACCTGCTCGGAGATGGCCTCGGGGTCGCCCTCGCGCACCACGTCGAGCAGGACCCGATGCGACTCCGCGATGTCCTGCACCCCCAGCGTCGGGCCGACCATGTTCAGCCAGAGCCGGAACAGCACGTGCTGCTCGTCCCAGGCCCGCATGACCCGGGGCAGTCCGCACGGCGCGCACAGCGCCCGGTGGAACCGGTGGTCGAGGTCGGCGATCCGGCGGATGTCGCCGGCCACCGACGCCTCGTGCATCTGGGAGATCAGATCCTGGAGACCGACCACGTCGGACGGTTGCAGTCGCGGCGACGCCTGCTGGTACGCCAACGTCTCCAGCACGGTACGGATCATGTGCAGTTCGTGTACGTCCTGCTCGGTCAACTGGACGACCCGGGTGGTTCGCGCGGACTCCTCGACGAGCAGACCGTCCCGCTTGAGCAGCCAGATCGCCTCCCGGAGCGGAGCCCGGCTGACGCCGAGCTGCCGGGCCAGCGACTCCTCCACGATCCGGGTGCCCGGCGGCAGTGTGCCGTCGAGGATCGCCGCCCGCAGCACGTCGTACGTCGATTCGCTCAGCACGACCTTCTGCGGTACGCGCAGAGCGGTGACGGACGGTGCGGGTTCAGCGGAGTTGACCATGCGACAAACCTTCCGAAGGGATTCCAGACTCGGTGTGGTCCGGTAGCTATCGTCGACGGTGTACGGTACTCGGAAACCTAGCTGTAACGTGAATGGCCGTCAAGAGCCCGAGTGCAGGTTATTTGCGAACCCAAAGTCCCTGGCAGAAGCCATGTCGACCGAGGAGGCGGCAGAATTCCGGTCTGAGATACCGAGATGGTGACGTAACACGTACGTGACATACGCGGTCGTGTACGACAGGTTCGTGCCGTAGAGATACTTCAGCGTCGAAATCACGCTGCGCTATCTCCGGCTGAAGGTGACCAGAGGTCCGGGCGGGCTGGGCCACAGCAACTACGCCCGGGGGTACGGCAGGCCGGAGCAGAGCCCGAACCCGCCGGCATGGTGAGATGGTGCATGCTCGACGCCGGCGCCGCGGTTCACCTCTTCGACGCCCGGTCCCACAGCATCGTGGTGCTGCCGCCGCCCGATCGAGGGCCCATCGTCCTGGCGTTGAAGCACGCCAGCGCCGATTCGCTCCCGCTGAACCAGCACCGGACGGTCACCATGGCCGACACGCTCCGCCGGCTGCTCGAATGGAAAGGCTACGACGTCGAGACCGTGCCACGGGTCGATGTCAAGTCGGTGATCGAGGTTTGCGGCCCCGATGACCTGCTCTGCAAACTGCTCGTCGCCCCCGTGAAGGTACGCAGGGTGATGTTGATCAGCGAGTTCCGCCGGTGGGGACCGTGCCGTCCCGGTACCCTGCAAGATCTGACCGAGCATGGTTTGACCGATGCCGATGTGCGGCTAGGTTGGCTGATGGCCGGCCACTACCGCCAGGTCCGCCGATTCTGGGCCTGCAGCCCCCTCGGGTACCTCGATGACGCCCGCGTCACCCGCCGACGAATGGTCCGCCGTGCCGGGCGCTTGGACCCGCTGCCGGCCGTGCCGACCGAAGCGGCCGCAGTCCGGCTGCTGCGGCCGTACACGCCCGGCTTTCGCGCCCTGGCGAACGTCGATGCGGCACTCAGCACCGACCTGCACACGCCACGGGCGATCGCTGCTCTGCACCTGGCGCTTCGCACACCCGAACTCACCGCGCACGACCGCAGGGTGCTGCTATCAGCGGCGCATCGGCTCCTTGGCCTGCCCCTGGAAACCGGGTGACCCTCCAGCCGGGGCGTCACCCTTCGGCTGGCCAACTTTCGTGGACCTGGCCAACTCGTGGACTTGGCCAACTTGGTGTGGACCGGACAGTCGGCTTCACAGGTGGGCGACAGAAGAGCACCGCAGTGCGGTCGTGCAGCAGTCCTCACGACTGCCGGAGCAGAGACTTCCTGGCCGATTTCCGGAGTGCGGGCCGGCCTAGTGCCTCGTCTTTGAGGGTTGATGGGGTAACCGTTTAGGTGTGGGGCACCTTGGGCGAGCTGTTTTCCAGCCGTGTGACGTGACGTGGCATCGGCGTCGCTGGGCGGACGGCCGACGACCTACGTGAGCGGTCGGCGGCGGGGCCGGGGGTGGTCGGCGGCGGAGCCGGGGGTGGTCGGCGCGGAGACTGTCGAGCTGGGTGCACAAGCGGGGCACGGAAGCCGGGGGTTGCCGACGGCGTGCCGCGGTCCGGGTCGACCGGCCAGGCGGGCCCGGGGGGTTCGGGCAGCCCGGGAGGGTGGGCGCACAAGCGGGGCAGCTCGACAGTCTCCCCGGCGCGTATCCCCACCCCGCACCCGACCCGACGTGTCGCCGGCCCAGAGATACCCGGCGGCACCGGATCACCCGATCAACCTCCAAAGACGAGGCACTAGCCGAGCGCGAGCCAGCCGACCAGCGCGGCCACCACGACGACCGCGACCGCAATCCCGATGATCAGCGGCAGCCTGGACGGCGGTTCGACGGCCGTCGACTCGGGAGAGTGCGCGAAGGCCCGGAACGCCTCGGTGTTGCCACTGGGGTCAGGGTGCTGATCAGACATGTGGAGCACGATAGCGAACCGGCGCACGGTCAGGCTTGCCCTACCCTCGCCACCCGGTCGCCCCTACCCCGGACCAGGGTGCCCGCCGGATCGAGCCTGACCGGCCCGGCCCATAGCGTCGGGTCATGACCACGTCGACGCTTCTGCCACCGCCGGCGACCAGCCCCGACGCCGGCCCGGCGGCCTACCGCAACCGCAACCTGGCCGCGAGGATCGCCGGCTGGAGCGCCCGGCACCGCGGGATCGCCGTCCTCGGCTGGCTACTGTTCGTGATCGCGGCGACCGCGCTCAGCGCCGTCGTCGGCACGGTCGAGGCGAAGAACAGCGAGTACGGACACGGCGACTCCCGCCGGGCGGACGAGATCATCGCCGCTGCCGGCTTCCCCGACCGGGCCGCCGAGATGGTACTGATCGAGAGCGACGCCCTCCTCGCGGAGGATCCCGCCTTCCGGGCCGCAGTCGCCGACACGACTGCCGCGCTCGAGCGCACCGGCCAGGTGACTGACGTACGGTCGGACGCGGTCTCCGGCGACCGGCACGCCGTACTGGTCACCTTCGACCTGACCGGCCCGGCCGACGACGCCGCCGACCGGGTCGGACCGGTACGCGACGCGGTCGCCGCCGTGGCCCGCGACCATCCCGAGCTGTACGTGGCGCAGACCGGCGGGGCAAGCATCGGCGAGGCGATCGGCAGGACCCTGAACGCCGACATGCACCGGCTGTCGATGCTCTCCATCCCGGTGACCCTGGGCATCCTGATCGTGGCGTTCGGGGCGCTGCTCGCCGCCGTACTGCCGATGGGGTTGGCGCTCACCGCGTTCCTGGGCTCGCTCGGGCTGCTCGCCGCGGCCAGCCGGCTCGCCCCGGCGGTCGACACCACGATGCACCTGATGCTGCTGATGGGGCTGGCGGTCGGGGTCGACTACTGCCTGTTCTACCTGCGCCGGGAGCGGGAGGAACGGGCCCGGGGCGCAGATCCCGGACAGGCGCTGGCGATCGCCGCCGCCACCTCCGGCCGATCGGTGCTGATCTCGGCGCTGACCGTGATCATCGCGATGTCCGGGATGTTCCTGACCCAGGACACCACGTTCATCAGCCTGGCCACCGGCACGATCCTGGTGGTCGCCACCGCCGCCGTCGGTTCGCTCACCGTGCTGCCGGCGGTGCTGAGCAAGCTCGGTGACCGGATCGACCTGGGCCGGGTACCCGGGTTGCACCGCCGGGGGTCGGGCGGCCGGTTCTGGCGTACCACGATGAACCTGGTGTTGCGCCGGCCCGGGATCTCCGCCGCGCTGGCCGCCCTCACCCTGCTCGGCCTGGCCGTGCCGCTGCTCGGGATGCGGACCGCCGAGGAGGACATCACGGCGCTGAAGAACCCGGCCCCGGCACTGAGCGCCTTCCTCCGGGTCAAGGCCGCCTTCCCCGGCGGCGCCGAGCCGGCGGTGGTGGCGATCCGGGCGGACGACGTGACCACCCCGGCCCTGACCGCCGCGATCGACGACCTGAAGACCCGGGCGCTCGCCACCGGCCAACTGCACGAGCCGGTCACCGTCGAGGTCAACCCGGACCGGACCGTCGCGGTGCTCACTGTGGGACTGGCCGGCTCCGGCGTCGACGCCACCTCCGAGCAGGCGGTACGCACCCTGCGCGAACAGCTCGTCCCACGCACCGTGCAGGGCGTCGACGGTGCGGAGGTACTCGTGACCGGGCTGGCCGCCGACTCGGTCGACTTCAACGCGGCGCTGGGGCGCAGCGTGCCGCTGGTCTTCGGCTTCGTGCTGGGGCTGGCGTTCCTGCTGATGCTCGTGTCGTTCCGGTCGATTGTGGTGGCGGCGACCGCGATCGTGCTCAACCTGCTCTCGGTGGCCGCCGCCTACGGGCTGCTGGTGGTGGTCTTCCAGCACGGCTGGGGCGAGGCGCTGCTCGGCTTCGAGTCGGTCGGCGCGATCACCAACTGGGTACCACTGTTCCTCTTCGTCATCCTCTTCGGGTTGTCGATGGACTACCACGTCTTCGTGCTCAGCCGGATCCGGGAGGGGCACGACCGGGGCTGGCCGAGCAAACTGGCGGTCTCCCGGGGCATCCGGGGTACCGCCGGGGTGATCACCAGCGCCGCCGTGGTGATGGTGGCGGTCTTCGCCCTCTTCACCACCGGCACGTTGGTGTCGATGAAGGAACTCGGCTTCGGGCTGGCGGTCGCGGTGCTCATCGACGCGACAATCGTCCGGGCGGTACTGCTGCCCGCGGTGATGGTGCTGCTCGGCGAGCGGAACTGGTATCTGCCCCGGTGGCTGGGGTGGCTGCCCCGGTTCTCACCCGAGGAGGTGCCGTCGGGCGGGCTGCCGCAGGGCGGGGCCACCGGGGTCGAGTTCGGGGCCGGGGCCACCGGGGTCGAGTTCGGGGCCGGGGCCACCGGGGCCGAGGTCGGGGTCGGGGTCGGGGCGCCGGTGCGCTGAGGCGACCGGGCGAGGGGGACGGTTGCCGGGCAACGGCGGATCGGGGGCGGACGGCGGGACAAACCGTCCGGGTGGCCGCCGTACGAGGACCGTAAAGCTGGCCTCGTACGGCGTTCCGCCGTCTAGCGTCGGTGCTGTGCGCGTGAAGCCCAGGGTCTCAGGGCTGTTCGTCCTGCTACTGCCCATCGCGCTCACCGTCAGCGGGTGGGTGGTCGCCGCTCCGGCTCCCGCGGCCTCGCCCGGTTCAGCCCCGGATCGGACGTACGCGGTCGGCGTGCGTACGCTCGATATCGGTCACGGCACCGCCCGCCCGCTCCGGGTCACCATCTGGTATCCGGCCCGGGGCGAACCGCCGGACGGCAGCCCGCCCGCACCTCGCCGGGACGCCCCGGTCGCGGCCGGCAGGTTCCCGATCGTGCTCTTCAGCCACGGCCTGCACAGCCTGCCGGAGCTGCACGCCCCACTGACCAGCCGGTGGGCCTCGACCGGCTTCGTGGTCGCCGCACCTGCCTATCCGCACACGAAACGGGCGGCGCGCCGCTTCGACCGTGGCGACATCCGCCGCCAGCCCGGTGACGCCTGGCGGGTGATCCAGCACCTGGGCCGGCTGGACCAGGACTCCGACGACCAGTTCGCCGGGCATCTGTCGGTGACCCGGATCGGCGCGGTGGGGCACTCCGCCGGTGGCTACACCACCGCCGGGCTCTTCGCGCCCGGGCACTCGCCGTGGCTGCGCGGCGGGATCGTGATCGGTGGCGCCGGAATGCCCGGAGGTACCTTCGGCGGCCCGCCGGCACCGCTGCTCTTCGTGCACGGTGACGCGGACCGGGTCGTACCGTTGACCCGTGGTCGGGACGCCTTCCGCCGGGTGCCCTGGCCGAAGGCGTTCCTCACGGTGCGTGGCCAGGGGCACGGCGAGTACCTCATCCCGGGCCGGCGCGGCTTCGCCCAGGTGCTGGCCGCGACGACCGAGTTCCTGCGCTGGACCCTCTACGGTGACGTCCGGGCCCGACGTGACCTTCCGACCGGTGCCGCCGACCCCGGCATCACCGCCTTCGTCGACGGTCTGGACTGAGGGCCAGCCCTAAACCGCCGCCACTGGACGCTCGTCCTCGGCTCCGCCGGGTTCGACGCCTCGTCCTCGGCTCCGCCCGATTCACGCCTCGTCCTCGGCTCCCTCGGGTCTGACGCCTCGTCCTCGGCTCCGCCGGGTTCGACGGCTCGTCCTCGTCTGCGTTGGGTTTGACGGCTCGTCCGCGTCTGTGCTCGGTGTTGGGCGGCCGTACCGCGTCGGCGGAGCCCGGGTCGACCGGTCCGCGGGCGGGGCAGAATCGGGTTCATGCCCCGACCACCCCTGCGTGCCACGCTCGCCGTCGTCGCGGCCGTGACAACGGCGCTGGCCGTGACCCTGACCGGTTGCTCCGGGTCCGACCGCCCGGTCACCGACCGGCCCACTCCGGCGGGGAGTCCGACTCCGGGCGTTATCGCCTCCGCCGAACCGCCCCCGCCCGGGGTGGCGCCGAGCCGGCCGTTCGCGGTCGGGGTGCGGCAGTTGGCTTACCAGCGGGGCGCCGACCGCCGGCTGCCGGTCACCGTCTGGTATCCGGCGGAGGGGACGCCGGGCGGCACACCGGACCGGAACGCCCGGGTGGCCGACGGGCGGTTTCCGGTGGTGCTGTTCAGCCACGGCCTGACCGGGCGGCCGTCGGACTACCGGACGCTGCTGGTGCGCTGGTCGGCGGCGGGTTTCGTGGTGGTGGCGCCGACCTACCCGTACACGAGTCGGGGCGCCGCCGACGTCCAGGTGCTCGACGTGGTCAACCAGCCGGCCGACGCGTCGTACGTGCTGACCCGGGTACTGGCCCTGGACGGCGAGACCGGCGACCCGCTGCACGGGCACCTCGCCGTCGACCGGGTCGCGGCGGCGGGACACTCGGCCGGCGGGGTCACCACCATCGGGCTGTTCACGGCCGGCCGGGATGACCGACTCGACGCCGGCATCGTGCTCGCCGGTACCGCGCTCGGTGTCGGCACCGCGTTCAGCGGGGCGGCCGCACCACAGCTCTTCGTGCACGGGGAGCGCGACGACGTGGTGTCGTACCGGGCCGGCAGGGCGGCGTACGACCGGGTCCCCTGGCCGCGGGCGATGCTGACGCTGCCGGACGGCGACCACGTCGGCGCGCTGGTCGGCGGTGGCGAGCGGACCGTCGACGTGGTCGCCGGTACGACAATCGAGTTCCTCCGCTGGACCCTGTACGGCGATCCCCGGGCGCTGCGGCGGCTGCCGGCCGAGGCGACCCGGGGCGGCCTGGCCACCCTCGACAACCGGCTCTGAGGCCGCTCCCCCGCCTCGGCGGCGGACGTGGTCGGGCGCGGCCGGTCCTGGCCCGACCGGCCGCGCCCTGGAGGGGGTGGTGTTAACCCACCACCGGCTTCCGGTTGTCGGCGTAGAGGTTGGTCGCCCGGTCCCAGGTGATGCCCCGCTGGTCGGGTCGGGCTATCACGCCATATCTGTGGTTTCGCCCGAAGACATTGCCACTGAGCCGGATGTTGGAGGCGTTGAGATCGGCGCGCACCCCGATCGAATAGTTGCCGCCGTTGCAGTAATTTCCCTCGAAGACCAGATTCGAGACGATCGGCCCGGTGGTCGATCCGATCATGAGACAGGCGTTGAACGGATCTTTGGTCACCGGGTTGTACGCATCCAGCGTGTTGCGGCGGACCACGATATTCGACGCGCCGGTGGTCTGGAGTGTGTCGTTGTGCGAGTTGGGTCCCCGGGTCAGATGGTGGATCCAGGAATCCTCGACGACCACGTCACTGCCGAGTCGGGGCCCGTCGATGACGTTGCTGATGTCGACCCGGCGCAGCGTGTACTCGCCGCAGCAGACCGCCGCCGAGTTCTTTCCCCTGCCGTCGATCTCGACATCCTCCACCAGCAGGTTGACCGCATCGATGGTACGAATCGAATAGATCCCGTCGCAGGTGATCCGGGATTTGCGGATCACGACGTTCTTTGCGGTGACGGTGACACAGCCGGTGATGTTCAACCCGCTGAGCACCTGGCCGTCCTGCGTCACCTTGATCGAGCCGGAGGCCCGCAGCGTCGTACCGGCCGGCACGCCGGTGTTGTCGGGGCCGGGGAAGGAGGAGGGAGCCCGGCTGGCCGGCGCCCTGGTCATGGTCGCCGAGGCGGCCGAGTCCGAGCCGTCCGGAGAGTCCTCCGGCGCCGGGGTCGTGGGATCGGGGGTCGCCTCCGGGGTGGCGGCGGAGGGCAGGTCACCGGCGGCCACCGGCTTGCCGTTCCAGGTCGACATGATGATCGTCGCGGGGGCCTCCGGCGAGTGCATGAAACCGTTCTTGCATCCGGAGACACGCACCTTGCGGGCCGTGTAGTTGCCGAAGACGAGACCATTCGTCTCGGGCTCGGTGCACTGAATCCTGGTGTTCTCGATCAGCGCTCCGGTGAAGCCTTCGAAAATCCGTACCGCGTGCGCCCCGCCGTACTTGATCGTACTGTTCCTGATCGTGACGTCATTCGCCTTGATGTGCACGTACCCATCGATCTTGCGGCCGTCGAGCACCGTACCGTTCTGGGTGATGGTCGTCGACCCGTCACCACTGCTGGCCACGGCCACGCCGATCCCGGCGAGAATGATCCCGAGCGTCGCCGAACCCACCACCAGGGATCGGGGCGTACGCCAGCCGCGCCCGTGGGCACGACGAGATGGGGGTCGTTGCCGATTACGCTGACCCGCCACAGAGAAACTCATCAAGATCCGACTCCTTCGCCGTACAGATTCGTCCGCGATCAGAGGGGCGGAACGGGACGACTGTACCCGCCGGTCCCAAGCCGACGGAGACACGAAGGAAATGGCGAAAACGTAACCTTTATTTTTCCTGAAGTCAGCCTTTAGCCCGACTTTCCCGTGCATTGCGGCTGACTTATCCTGCCCGGCTGTCCGTTTGATTCCAGGCGAAACGTCCGGATTTTCAAATACTGTCACCGCGCGTGTTCGGGGCGTGAACACCCCCTGCACCAGCCCGGAGGACCGCTCTGGAGCTACGCGCTGTGGTCCAGCACCACCTTGCCGAAGGCGTCCCCGGAGAGCAGCCGGGCGAAGGCCGTACGCACCTCCGAGAACGGGTACGTCCCGTCGACCACCGGCCGGATCCCGCGCTGCACCAGCAGGCCGAGCAGCTCGGCCAACTCGGCCGGCGTGCCCATGGTCGTGCCGAGGATCTCCAACTGCATCGCGAAGACCCGGCGGAGGTTCACCGTCGGCTCGTGCCCGGCGGTGGCACCGGAGACCACGATCCGGGCGCCCGGGGCAGCCGACTTCAGCGAGTGGTCGAAGGTGGCCGCTCCGACCGTCTCGATCACCACGTCCACCCGCTCCGGCAACCGGGCTCCCGGCTCCACCGCCGTCGCGCCCAGCGCGGCGACCCGCTCCCGCTTGCCCGGGTCGCGGCTGGTCGCGTACACCCGCTTGCCGAGCGCCACCGCGAGCATCACGGCGGCGGTCGCCACGCCGCCACCGGCCCCCTGCACCAGCACCGACTCACCGGCGTCGACCCGGCCCCGGGTGGTGAGCATCCGGTACGCGGTCAGCCAGGCCGTCGGCAGGCAGGCCGCCTCCGCGAAGGAGAGCCCGGACGGCTTGGGTACCAGGTTGGCGCGGGGCACCGCGACCCGCTCGGCGAGCGTGCCGGGATGCCGTTCGGAGAGCAGCGAGAGCCCACGGGGATCGCCCGGATCGGGGATCACCGGGTACAGCACGACCTCGTTGCCGTCCGGGTCCACACCGGCGGCGTCACAGCCGAGGATCATCGGCAGCCGGTCGGCGGCCAGCCCGACCCCGCGCAGCGACCAGATGTCGTGGTGGTTGAGCGAGCTGGCCCGGACCTGCACCGTCACCCAGTCCGACTCCGGATGGGTCGGCTCGGGCCGATCCCCCACGACCAACGCGGCGAGCGGGTCGTCGGCGTCGAACTTCGAGGCGTAGGCGGCACGCATGATCGACACGTTACACCCGCCCGGAAACGACCGCGCTGCCGTCGACCGCCGGCTGCCCTCACGCCGGGAACCCGCGGACCAGCCAGTCAGGCGCGAGCCACGCCGTCACGCACCCCCGCCCCGGCCACGCCATCAGGCGCGAGCGACGCAGGCCACGCCGTCAGGCACGGGACCCCGCAGGCCACGCCGTCACGCACCCCCGTGAGCCGCGCCGTCAGGCGCGGACCCTTGCAGGCGACGCCATCAGGCGCGGGCGACGCCGTCGCGCCGGGCCGCTTCCGCCACCGCTTCGGCCACCGCCGGTGCGACCCGAGGGTCGAGCGGCGACGGCATGATGGCGTCGACCCGGAGCTGCCCGCACTCCGAACCGCCCTGCCGTGCGCCGTCCGACCAGGCCGCCTCGACCGCCACCGCCGCGATCGCGTCCGCCGCCGCCACCTTCATCCCGTCGGTGATCCGGGTCGCCCGCGCCGCCAGCGCACCCCGGAAGATGCCCGGGAAGGCAAGCACGTTGTTGATCTGGTTGGGGAAATCGCTGCGACCGGTCGCCACCACTGCGGCGTACCGGGCGGCCACCTCGGGATGCACCTCGGGCGTCGGGTTGGCCAGGGCGAAGACGGCCCCGCCGGGCGCCATCCCGGCCACCGCCTCCTCGGGGATCTGTCCACCCGAGACCCCGATCAGCACGTCGGCGTCGCGCAACGCCTCGGTGATCCCGCCGACCCGGCCGGTGGCGTTGGTCAGCTCGGCCAACTCGGTCTTCGACGAGGTCAGGTCCGACCGGTCGCCGTGCAGGATGCCGCGCGAGTCGCAGACCACCACCTCGGCCGGATTCACCCCGCCGGCCACCAGCATCTTGGTCACCGCGACACCGGCCGCACCCGCGCCGCTGACCACCACCCGAAGGTCACCGAGCTTGCGGTTGAGCAGCGTCGCGGCGTTGCGCAGCGCGGCGAGCACCACGATGGCGGTGCCGTGCTGGTCGTCGTGGAAGACCGGGATCGGCAGCGCCTCGTCCAGCCGGCGCTCGATCTCGAAGCACCTGGGTGCGCTGATGTCCTCCAGGTTGATGCCGCCGAACGACGGCGCCAGCGCGGTCACTACCGAGACGATCTCGTCGACGTCCTGGGTGTCCAGACAGACCGGTACGGCGTCCACCCCGCCGAACTGCTTGAAGAGGACCGCCTTGCCCTCCATCACCGGCATGGCCGCGCGCGGGCCGATGTTGCCGAGCCCCAGCACGGCCGTGCCGTCGGTGACCACCGCGACGGTGCGCGAGACCCAGGTGTAGTCGTCCGCGAGGGCCGGGTCGGCCGCGATCGCCTCACAGACCCGGGCCACCCCCGGGGTGTACGCGAGGGAGAGGTCCTCCCGGGTGGCCAGCGGCACGGTCGAGGCGATCGCCATCTTGCCGCCCCGATGCAGCTCGAAGGCGGGATCGGACGGGTCCACGGCGGCGGATGACATGGTGACTCCAAGGATCGCGACGATGCATTCCATTGAACCTTCTTCAACCTCCACTTGCGGTCGGGTGGACCACAAGGTCAGACGCGGTGCATGAGCGCCGCGCGGCCCAGGTTGAAAAAGGTTCACTCGAGAGGCGGCCGGCTGGACGCGAGATCGGCGATCACCGGCAGCGGTGCGGGGGTCACCCGGTATGGACTACAGAGCATAGTGGCGAAAGGGAACGCGGTTGCCCCGCAGGGTCATACCGGTCGGTAGTAGAACCACTTCGGGCGGGGCCAGTAGCGGGCCACCACCCGGCCGAGGACGTCGGCCACGCCGTACATCCGGGAGTCGTCGGTCACCAGCGTGTTGTCGCCGTGCAGTTCCCAGCCGCCGTCGCGCGGGCGTACCGCACGCTTGACCACCAGCAGGTCCGGTCGACTGCGGAAGACCCCGACCACCAGGTCACCGGCACGGACGGCCCGACCACCGCGCCGGACCAGCAGCGCGTCGCCGTGCCGCAGGGTCGGCACCATCGACGGCCCGACCACGAGTACCGCGAAGAGCGGCGCACCGGGTAGGCCACCGGCCGTGGAAGGGCCGGTGGAGGAGTCCCTGGACACCCAGTTTCACCTCCGCCCCTTCGGGGACATACCGCAGGAGTACTGTCATCCTGGATCATCACAGACGTGCCTTGGAGGGTCCCATGCGACTTCCTCGCATCCTTACACCCCGAACCGTCGCGTACGCCCACTGCGACCTGCCCTGCGGTGTCTACGACCCCGCGCAGGCCCGGATCGAGGCAGAGTCGATCAAGGCGATCGACGAGAAGTACGCGGCGAACACCGACCCCGAGTTCCGCACCCGGGCGCTGATCATCAAGGAGCAGCGCTCCGAGCTGGTCAAGCACCACCTCTGGGTGCTGTGGACCGACTACTTCAAGCCCCCGCACTTCGAGAAGTACCCGCAGCTGCACCAGCTGTTCAACGAGGCCACCAAGCTGGCCGGTGGCGGCGGGGGCACCAAGGCCACGACCGACGGGTCCAAGGCCGACGAGCTGCTCCAGAAGATCGACGAGATCGCGAAGATCTTCTGGGAGACCAAGCAGGCGTGAGCTGCGCCACCTCGCCGGCCACCGGCCGGCGGGACGTCGTCGCCGACGTGCCGACCGGGTCCTACAGCCGGTCGGCACCTCGGCGCGACGGGCCGGTAGAGTCCGAGACGGGGGGACAGGCCTGGTGACTTCGCTGAGCACACCGCCGACGACCGGCGACGACGTCGTCCTACTCACCGTGCCCGCCGACGGTGGCTTCCTGGGCGTGCTGCGCACCGCTACAGCCGGCCTCGCGGCACGCCTGCACTTCGCCCTCGACGAGATCGAGGACCTGCGCATCGCCGTCGACGAGGCCTGCGCCATGCTGCTGGCCGTCGCGACCCGGGACGCGGAGTTGGACTGCCGCTTCGCGGTCACCGACGACGCCCTCACCGTCGAGGTGTCGGTGCCGACCGCCCGGGGGGCGCGACTGCCTGCGGAGTCGTCCTTCGCCTGGAAGGTGCTGACGGCGCTGACCACCTCCGCCGCGGCGTCCGCGACCGGCGACCGGGCCACCATCAGGCTGTTGACCCGACGCGCCGCCGAGGTCTGAGCCCGACGACCGGTCCGGCTGTTGAACCAGTCGCGTTCGGCGTCGAAGCCTGGATCAGGCGCGTTCGGTGTCGAAGCCGAGCGCCCGGTTGGTGCCCGTGCTGATCAGCAGGCCCACGACCAGCAGGCCGAGTGCGATCAGCGGCCCGCCCAGCCAGGCCAGCCCGCCCAGGATCATGAAGTAGCCGACCGGCAGCAGCATGAGCTGCAACACGATCGCCGGAGCCCGGGCTCCCGGGCGGCGCCGGTTGAGCGCGGTGCCGACCACCCAGAGCACCACCGCGCCGCCGGCCGCGAAGAGCGTGACCAGGAGTGCGGAGAGCAGGTCGGTCGCGGTGGCGGTGAGCAACTCGTAGACCAGGAAGAGCGTCAGCAGCGCCAGCCCGACCCCCTCGGCGCGCAGCAGCAACACCGCCCAGCGCAGCGGGCCGGGTACCGGTTCGGGGTCGCTCGTCACGGCCGCCACGATACCCCGGCGGCTCGCGGTACAGTGCCGCCCATGCGGGCCATCCTGGTGGTCAATCCCAAGGCCACCACCACGACGGGCCGGGGCCGAGACGTTCTCGTCCGCGCGCTCCGCAGCGAGGTGGACCTCACCGTCGAGTACACCCGGCGGCGTGGCCACGCCGTCACCCTGGCCAGGGAGGCCGCCCGGCAGGGCGTCGACCTGGTGGTGACGCTCGGTGGTGACGGCACCGTCAACGAGGTGGTCAACGGCCTGATGTCCGCCGGCCCCTCGCGTACCGCCGACGACCGGCCGCCGGCCGCGGAACTGCCCGCGCTCGCGGCAGTACCGGGTGGTTCGACGAACGTCTTCGCCCGGGCGCTCGGACTGCCCCGGGAGTGGCCGGAGGCGACCAGCATGATCCTGGAGGCGCTGCGGGTGGGGCGGGTCCGCACCGTCGGGCTCGGTCTCGCCGACGACAGGTACTTCACCTTCTGCGCCGGCCTGGGCATGGACGCGGCGGTGATCCACCGGGTGGAGCGGGCCCGGCGGAAGGGTCGGGTCTCCACCCCGAGCCTGTACCTGCGCTCGATCGTCAGCCAGTATCTGGTCGGCGCGGAGCGGCGGCACCCGACGATCCGGCTGGAGCGGCCCGGCGAGATCACCGAGGGTGATCTGGCGACGGTGGTCATCCAGAACACGGCCCCCTGGACCTACATCGGGGACCGGGAGGTCAATCCGAACCCGGACGCCTCGTTCGACCTGGGCCTGGACATCCTCGCGCTGCGTCGACTGCGGGTACCGAGCACCACACGGATGGTGACTCAGAGCCTGTCACGGCGGCCGGATCCGCGTGGCAGGCAAATTCTGCGGCTGCACGACCTGGAGGAGTTCACCCTGGTCGCGGAGCAGCCGCAGGCGTTCCAACTCGACGGCGACTACCTCGGCGAGCGAAACAAAGTCCGATTCACGTCCGTCCCGGCCGCACTGCGAGTAATCTGCTGACCCTGGGGTACAGCGACCGGTAGTGGACCTCTGAAGCCTCCAACGAGGGCGGTGCCGGAAATGCCAGCAATGTCGGGCGGACTGTACTATATTGATTCTCGGCTGTGGCGCACCGGGTGCCGACGAGGGTGGGAATCCGGACAAATGGGCCGTGACCTGTCTCACCTGCCTAGAGTTTTTCCGGGCGCTACCCTTGACATCGCGAGCGTTCGTGAAAGTATTCACAAGCGAACTTGAGTTACCGGGACATTGCGCGGGCGCGTTCGACGCGCCGACCGCCGCCCCGCAGGTCCCACAACACAAAGCCTGCTCTCGCGCTACCGAACCGACGGGCTTCGCACCGTCGTGATCGGCACCGCGGACGCATATAGAAAAGATCCACGAAGCACTGCCGCCCACCCAGATTGAGGAGTGTTGCCGCCATGGACTGGCGCCACCATGCTGCCTGCCGCGACGAAGACCCGGAGCTGTTCTTTCCGATCGGAACGTCTGGCCCGGCCGTCCTGCAGGTCGAGCAGGCCAAGGCCGTCTGCCGGCGTTGCTCCGTGACCGACGAGTGCCTGAAGTGGGCTCTCGAATCCGGTCAGGACGCCGGAGTCTGGGGCGGAATGAGCGAGGAAGAACGGCGCGCCGTCAAGCGCCGTGGCGGCCTTCGGGTCCTGCGCGCTCACTCTGCCTGACCGACCGCACTACGCACCGAACGCCCTGGGGCTCGTTCCCCAGGGCGTTCTGCTGTTCGCCGCTAACACGTTCTGTTGTTTCGAGAACGCGTTCTGCTGTTGTAGTAACGATGGATAGTGGATCGACGACATTCCGCTGACCAATTCGCAGACGACGAACCCGAAGATGATTCGAAGCTGCCGGCTATGGATTCCTCCGGCGATTAGCGGCGCGGCGGACGCGGACCCGGAGTACCACCGAGAGCCCGACACGCGGCCAGCAGACGCCGGCTCGACCGCAGACCACGCTGCGTGACAACGGTCGACCACCCTGGGTAACCCACTACGCCACGTCACCATCGGTCGACGGTAGCTGTCACGCAGATCACGCTCACCAAGCGTCACCGGTCAGCACCGCATCTACCCGCCCGAGCACGAGCTGGACCAGTTCCGGAGCGTCGCCCAGGGGGGCAGCAGCGGCTACCGCGCCGGCCTCCCGGGCCGATGCCAGGGCCGTCTCGCAGAGCCGCCCCGGCGCCAGGAAGTACGTCGCCACCGCCACCCGCCGGGCACCGGCCGCCCGCAGCGCGTCGACCGCCGTACCCGCCGTCGGCGGAGCCGCCGAGGCGTACCCGACCCGGGTCGGTAGGCCCGTCTCGTGGCCGAGCGCCTCGGCCACCTCCTCGACGGTCTCCCGGGCAGCAGCGTCCCGGGTACCGGCGGCAGCCAGCACCAGGCCGTCGATCCCGTCCAGGGGCACCGGGTCGAGTGCCTCGGCGAGCCGGCGCAGCAGCCCGGTCAGGAGCCGGCGGTCGGGCCCCTGCGACGTCGGGCCGAGCACCTCTGTGGTGCGTACCGGAATCCGCAGCCCCGCCTCCCGGGCCGCCTCGACGGCACGCGGAATGTCGACCCGCCCGTGGTACGCGGCCGTGAGCAGCAGCGGCACGAGTACGGCCCGCCGGTGACCGGCCGCCTCCAGCTCGGCCAGTACCGCACCCGGCCGGGGCGGGCCGTGGTCGAGATAGCTGGCCCGGACCGGCAGTCCCGGCCGGGCCGCCGCCACCGCCCGGCTCAGCGCCTCCGTCGCCCTGGCGGCCCGGGGATCGCCACTGCCGTGCGCCACCAGCACGACCGGGGTCGGCTCCGAGCCGCCACCCGGCCCCGTGGAAGCTCCGACGGCTCCGGGGGTGGTCAGACGTGCAGGCCGCACTCGGTCTTCTCGAACATGGCCCAGCGGCCGGCCCTCGGGTCCTCGCCAGCCTTGGTGCGCCGGGTGCAGGGCCAGCAGCCGATCGAGGTGTAGCCCTGCCGGAACAGCTCGTTGACCGGCACGTTCCACCGGGAGATGTAGGCGTCGACGTCGGCCTGGGTCCAGGCGGCGATCGGGTTCACCTTGACCTTGCCGCGTCGCGGGTCGAAGCCGACCACCGGGGTGTTGGCCCGGGTCGGCGACTCGTCCCGGCGCAGCCCGGCCGCCCAGGCGTCGTAGTCGGCCAGCGCCCGCTCCAGCGGCTCCACCTTGCGCAGCGCGCAGCACTCGTCGGGCGCGCGGGAGAAGAGCCGGGGACCGTACTCACCGTCCTGCTGGCCGACGGTCTGCCGGGGCCGGATGGAGCGTACGTTGACCGGCAGGGTACGGGCCACGGTGTCGCGTACCCGCAGCGTCTCCGGGAAGTGCAGGCCGGTGTCCAGGAAGACCACGTCCACTCCGGGTACCACCCGGGAGACCACGTGCGCGAGTACGGCGTCGGCCATCGAACTGGTGACGCAGAACCGGTCGCCGAACTCGCCGGCCGCCCAGCCGACGATCTCCTGGGCCGGTGCGCCCTCCAGTTCGCGGTTAGCCTCCTCGGCCAGCGCCCGCAACTGCTCCGGGTCCCGCCGGGACGGGCTGGCCGGCACCTGCGGGCCGAGCGTGACCAACCCGAGGTTGGCCGCGACAACCGGGCTCATGAGGGCTCTCCTTCGTTCGCGACGGCGGTGGCGAGCAGACCGGTGAACCTCACCGTGAAAACCCGGGCACAGGCCCGGCACTCCCAGGCACCGTGCGACGCCTCGTTGGGTCGCAGGTCCTCCTCACCGCAGTACGGGCAGTAGAGCGGTGCGGCTCGGGTCTCCCCGCTCATCGCAGCTCCTCCTCGTCGACTCGCACGACCCAGTTGGCGAAGCTCTCGCCCTCGGTACGGCCGTCGAGGTAACGGCGGGTGAGCCGCTCGACGTACTCGGGAAGCTCCGCCGCGGTTGTCTTGAGGCCGCGCAGCTTGCGGCCGAAGCCGGCGGACTGGCCCTGCGCCATGCCGAGGCCCCCGCCGAGGTGCACCTGGAAGCCCTCGACCTGGCGCCCGTCCGGCCCGACCACGAGCTGACCCTTGAGGCCGATGTCGGCGGTCTGGGTCCGGGCGCAGGCGTTCGGGCAGCCGTTGAGGTGGATGCTCAGCCCCTCGCCGAGGTCGGCCCCGGCGAGCCGCTCCTCCAGCCGGGCCACGAGTTCCTGGCCGCGCGCCTTGGTCTCGACGATGGCGAGCTTGCAGTATTCGAGGCCGGTGCAGGCCATGGTGTCGCGCCGCCAGACCGACGGGAACGCCTCCAGGCCGATCCGGCGCAGCGCCGTGACCAGCGAGTCGGTCCGCTCGGCCGGCACGTCCAGCACCAGCAGCTTCTGGTGCGGCGTGAGGCTGACCCGGCCGCTGCCGTGCTCGGCGGCGACGTCGGCCAGTTCGGCGAGCTGGGTGCCGGAGATCCGCCCGACCACCGGGGCCGCCCCGACGTAGTAACGCCCGTCCCGCTGCCGGTGTACTCCGATGTGGTCGACCGGCTTGGACGGCAGCTCCGGCGCCGGGCCGTCGAGCATCCCGCGGCCGAGGTATTCCTTCTCCAGCACCTCGCGGAACTTCGCCACGCCCCAGTCGGCGACCAGGAACTTGAGCCGGGCCCGGTGCCGCAGCCGGCGGTAGCCGTAGTCCCGGAAGATCCCGACCACCCCGGCCCAGACCTCCGGCACCTCGTCCAGCGGCACCCAGACGCCGAGCCGCTGCGCCAGCATCGGGTTGGTGCTCAGGCCGCCGCCGACCCAGAGGTCGAAGCCGGGGCCGTGCTCGGGGTGCTCGACGCCGAGGAAGGCGACATCGTTGACCTCGTACGGGGTGTCGACCAGCCAGGAGATCGAGGTCTTGAACTTGCGCGGCAGGTTGGAGTACGCCGGGTCGCCGACGTACCGGCGGACGATCTCGTCGATCGCCGGGGTCGGGTCGAGCACCTCCGCCTCGGCGATCCCGGCGACCGGGCTGCCGAGCACCACCCGGGGGCAGTCGCCGCACGCCTCGGTGGTCTGCAGGCCGACCGCCTCCAGCCGGCGCCAGATCTCCGGCATGTCCTCGACCCGGATCCAGTGCAGTTGGATGTTCTGCCGGTCGGTGATGTCGGCGGTGTCCCGGGCGTACGTCTGGGAGACGTCGGCGATCGTCCGGAGCTGGTCCAGGTTGAGCTGACCGCCGTCGATCCGGACCCGGAGCATGAAGTACTCGTCTTCGAGCTCGTGCGGCTCCAGCACGGCAGTCCGGCCGCCGTCGATGCCGGCCTTGCGCTGGGTGTAGAGCCCCCACCAGCGGAACCGCCCACGCAGGTCCTGCGGGTCGATCGAGGCGAAGCCACGGTGCGCGTAGATGTTCTCGATCCGGGCCCGTACGTTGAGCGGGTTGTCGTCCTTCTTGGTCCGCTCGTTGGGGTTGAGCGGCTCACGGTGCCCGAGCGCCCACTGCCCCTCGCCTCGCGGACGGCGGGCCGGTCGGGCCGCCCGCGCGCTGCTGCCCGCCGGTGCGCTGGTGGCGTCGGGTCGAGCGGGGGTGTCACTGACCGCCATCGCGGCGTCCTCCGTTGTTCGGTGTGCTCGGTGGACGCGCAGGGCGACGGCCTCGGCCCGGGGCGGGCCGGAGACGACCAGTGTCAGGAACGACGGAGTCGGAGAGCCGGCGCACTGCGCGCCCGGGACGGAACAGGTCCGGGCGGCGTCAGTGAGCCGGACAGATCGCGCTGCGAACGCGGCCGTAGTCCACGTGGCGGCGGGAGGTGAATCCCGGCCTCGCGAAACGGCGCACGGCGGCGGTCATGCCCGTCATGCTGCCACACCCGTAACGGCCGGACCAGCGCCGCGAGCGCCGATCCCGCCTGGCGGACCCGCTGTGGTGAGCTTCACGCTACGATTTCGAATATTGGTACGAATGCGACAGATAGCACCTCATCAACCATAGATCGCCCTTCCGGTCGGCGCCGGCTGGTCCTGCCGGGCCGGTTCCGCCGGGCGGTCTGGCTCTGGCCGGGCCTGGCCACCCTGCTCGTCACCGCCGTCCAACTCGACCGGGCGGCACTGTGGCGCGACGAGCTGGCGACCTGGAGCGCCGCCTCCCGCCCGCTGCCCGACCTGATCCGGCTGGTCGGCACGATCGACGCGGTCAACGGCCCGTACTACCTGCTGATGCACGGCTGGCTGACGGTCGCCGGAGACTCCGTCGTCGCACTGCGGCTGCCCTCCGCGCTCGCCATGGCCGGGGCCGCCGCGCTGACCGCCGTGCTCGGCGCGCGCCTCTTCGGCCGTCGGGCCGGGCTGCTCGGCGGGCTGATCTTCGCGATCCTGCCGAGCACCTCCCGGTACGGCCAGGAGGCCCGCCCGTACGCCCTGGTCACCCTGCTCGCGGTGCTGGCCACCCTGCTGCTGTGCCGGGCGGTGGAGCGGCCGACCCGGGCACGCTGGGCCGGCTACGCGGCGGCGGTGACCGGGCTGGGCCTGGCCAACCTGTTCGCGGTCAGCCTCGTCGCCGGGCACGCGTTCGCCGCGCTGGTCCCGCGCCGCCATCGGGTACGGCTGCCGTGGCTGGTCGCGGTGGCCGTGGCCGGACTGCTGCTGGTGCCGCTGACTGTGCTCGGCCGCAGCCAGCAGGGCCGGCAACTCGACTGGGTTGGCCGGCCCGGCCCGGCGGCGTTACTGGGGTTGCCGGGCAGCCTGGTGCAGGCCGGTGTGGTCGGCGGGGTACTGGTCGGGCTGGCCGCCGTCGGCATCGCCACCCGGGGCCACCGGGGCGTACTGCTCGGGCTGACCGTACTGCTGCCGGCGCTGCTGCTCTTCGTCGGCGGGCAGCTCACCCCACTCTTCGTACCCCGTTATCTGCTCTTCGTGGTGCCGTTCGCCTGCCTGCTGGCCGCCGCGACCCTGGCCCCGCTCCGGCTCACCGCCGCGCTGGCGATCGTGGCCGTCACCGGCCTGCTCGGCGTACCGGAGCAGGCAGCGCTGCGCCGCACCCACGAGTCGCCCCGGAGCGCCCCGATCGACTATCCGGCGGCGCTACGGATCATCGCCACGCACCAGCGGCCGGGCGACGGCATCGTCTACCTGCCTCGGGACGGCTGGGCGTTCCTCGACCTCGCCACGGCGTACCAACTGGGTGCCGACCGCCCCCGGGACGTGCTGTTGGTGGCGGACCAGACCCGCCGGGGCGACTTCTGGGCCACCGAGTGCGCCCGGCCGGCGGAGTGCCTGGGCACCGTCGACCGGCTCTGGCTGCTGGCCAGGGGCGAGGACGCCGATCCGCTGCGCGGTGCACCGGCCGACCGGGCGGACCCGCTGCGGGCCGACTTCCGGACCGACCGCCACTGGACGGTGCCGGGTCTCACCGTGCAACTGCTGGTACGCCAGCCGCCCCGACGCTGAACACCGGCCGCGTCTCTGAGCCGGCGATCCGGCGTCGGGTTCTGGTGCTACCGGCTGGCGGGCGGGTCGGCGCGGCCGCTCTCGTCAGCTACGACCGTGCGGGCCAGATCGCGGACCGCCTCGCGTAGCCGATCGACACCGCCCTGATCAACGATCTTCCGGACAAGTTCCCCGTCGAAGGAGCCGAGCAGCAGGTGGGCGAAGAACTCGGCGTCGGCGTCGGGGCGGATCTGGCGGATCAGGCCCGTGAGGTGGTCGTGCCAGCGTCGGTAGGTGGGGTCCCGGTGTTTGTCTGCCGCGCAGGCTCGTTCGTGCGCGGCGATCAGCGCGATGTTCTCCGCGGCGAGCTTCGCCAGTTCGTCGAGGAAGCCGAGGAGCCGTTCCTGCGGTGGGGCACCGGGGCCCAGCGGTGGCGGACCACTGTCGATCGCCGCCCGGATCCGGGCCGCGCGCTCGGCGAGTAGTTCCTGGAACAGGCCGGTACGGCTGCCGAACCGCCGGAACACCGTGCCCTTGCCCACGCCCGCCCTGGCGGCCACCGAGTCGAGCGAGATGCGCTCCGGAGCGTGCAGTGCGAGCAACTGCTCGACTGCCCGGAGTATCGACTCGCGATTACGGGCGGCGTCCGCGCGCTCGACCGCCATCACACCTCCTCGAAACCGGACCGCTAGTCCGTATAGTATCTCGGGCATCAACCGGACTACCGGTCCGCTTCCTGTCGTTGGAGGTGTCATCGTGCGAGCCCTGATCGCCGCCCCCGAGACCGTCGAGGGTTTCCAACTGGCCGTGGTTCCCGAGCCGGTGCCGGAACCCGACCAGGTGGTGGTCGAGGTACGGCGCGCGTCCGTGAACTTCGGCGAAATTCGTTATCTGGGCTTCCAGCCCGCCGGCACGGTGCTCGGTTACGACGCGGCCGGTCACGTGGTCCAGGCAGCCGCGGATGGCACGGGGCCGGCCGTCGGTCAACGGGTTGTCGCCTTCGGCAGTGGAGCCTGGGCCCAACGGGCCGTGTTCGGCACCGACAGTCTCGCCGTCGTTCCGGACGGGCTCGACCTCGCCGAGGCTGCCGCGCTGCCCATGGTGGGCATCACCGCGCTACGGACGTTGCGGGCTGCCGGCTCCGTACTGGGACGCCGGGTGCTGGTCACCGGCGCCTCCGGTGGCGTCGGCCGACTCGCGGTGCAACTCGCGCGGCTCGGCGGCGCGCACGTCATCGCGTCGGTCGGCTCGGCGCAGCGCGGCGAAGGGCTCGACGTGCTCGGGGCGGACGAGGTGGTGGTCGGGCTCGACCACATCGACCAGCCGGTCGACCTGGTACTGGAAACCGTCGGTGGAGGACACCTGGTCACAGCCTGGCGGCTCCTCAAGCCGGGCGGGATTCTGCAGAGCATCGGCTGGGCATCGGACGCTCCGGCCGTGTTTCCGCCAAATTCGATCTTCACCCACGGGGCGGCGAAGACGCTGCAGTCGTTCGGTGACGTGTCCAATCCCGGCCCCGACCTGGCCATCCTCGTGGACCTTGCCTCCCGCGGAGTCATCTCCGGGCAGGTCGGCTGGCGCGGCTCGTGGAACCGCCTCGGCGACGCGGCCGAGGCACTTCTCGGCAGGCGAGTCTCCGGAAAGATCGTCATTGAGATCGACTGACCAGCTTGCCTGACCGGCCGCGTGCTGTCCCCGGCCCTGCTCGCCACCGACCGGCACGCCACGTACGTCCCTGACCACCGACTACCGGACCAACGGGACCACCAGCAGCGCCTCGGTACCGGCTCCGGCCCGGTTGCGCAGCTCGATGGTGCCGCGCAGCTCACCGGTGGCCAGCGCCCGGACGATCTGGAGGCCGAGCCGGCTGCCCTGGTCGGCGTCGAAGTCCTCCGGCAGGCCCCGGCCGTTGTCGGCGACCGTGACGTGCAGTTGCTTACGGAACCGGTGTGCCGAGACGACCACCTCGGCCATCTCGGCCGGCTCCGCCGGCTCGGCCAGCTCGGCCGGCGCCGGTACCGCCGCGTTCTCGCCCGGTTCCGGAAAGGCGTGCTCGACGGCGTTGAGCAGCAACTCGTTCAGCACGATCACCAGCGAGGTGGCGATCTCCGCCGGCAGTACCCCGAAACTGCCCTGCCGCCGCATCCGCACCGGTACCTCGGTCGCGGCCACCTCGGCGGCGGCTGCCGCCACCCGGTCCACGATGCCGTCGAACTCGACCGCCTCGTCGCTGGACATCGAGAGGGTCTCGTGCACGAGGGCGATCGAGGCGACCCGGCGTACCGACTCCTCCAGCGCGGCCCGCGCGGCCGGGATGCCGACCCGGCGGGCCTGGAGCCGGAGCAGCGCGGCGACGGTCTGCAGGTTGTTCTTCACCCGGTGGTGGATCTCCCGGATGGTGGCGTCCTTGGTGATCAGGGCGCGGTCCCGGCGGCGTACCTCGGTCATGTCCCGGACCAGCACCAGCGCGCCGATCGGCACCCCGGCGGGCATCAGCGGCAGTGCCCGGGTCAGCACGGTCGCGCCCCGGGCCTCGATCTCCCGGCGCGGCGGCGCCTCACCGCGCAGCGCGGCCAGCACCCGGTTCGCCGCCTCGGTCCCCTCCAGCGGATCGGCGGCGAGCCGGCCGTTCAGCGCCGCCAGGTCCTCTCCGACCAGGTGCGAGGCGAACCCGAGCCGCCGGTACGCCGACTGCGCGTTCGGGCTCGCGTAGGTGACCTTGCCGTTGGCGTCCAGCCGGACCAGCCCGTCGCCGACCCGGGGTGCCGTGGTGGTCTCGCCCGGGTGGCGTACCGGTGGGAACGTCCCGTCGGAGAGCATCTGGGCGAGGTCGTCGGCGGTGGTCAGGTAGTTCAGTTCGAGCTGGCTCGGAGTGCGCGCGGTGGAGAGGTTGGTGTCCCGGCCCACCACGGCGATCACCTCGCCCGACTCGCCGTCGCCGGAGCGCAGCCGGACCGGGATCGCCTCGTGCCGGGCCGGCGTGTCGCCGTACCAGACCGGGTCGCCCTCGCGCCAGATCCGGCCCTGGCTGTACGCGATCGCCAGGTGCGCCACCTCGGGACCGCCGACGATCCGGCCGACCTGGTCGTCCTGGTACGCCGTCGGCGCGGTAGTCGGGCGTACCTGGGCGACGCAGACGAAGCCGTCGGAGTCGTTCACCGGTACCCAGAGCAGCAGGTCCGCGAAGGACAGGTCGGAGAGGAGTTGCCAGTCGCCGGCCACCCGGTGCAGGTGGTCGATGTCGACCGGACGCAGACCGGTGTGCTCCTCAGCGAGATCGCGCAGCGTGGACACGGGGCAAGCCTGCCACGCCCACCCCGAAGCTGAGGGGTAAGGAAGGGCCCCTTCTTATCGGATTCTGTTGTAGAAGGGCCCCCGCCTTACAGGTCAGAGGGTGGAGGTGACCTTGTGCAGGCCGCGTGGGGCGTCCGGGTCCTCGCCCCGGGCCAGCGCGAGGGCGAGGGCGAGCCGCTGCACCGGCAGGATGTCCAGCAGCGGGGCGTACCGCTCGTCCACCTCGGGGACGGGCAGCCGGGCGGCGGCCCCGGCGACCTCGGCCGGCCCGACGACGACCAGGTCCGCACCGCGTTCGCCGACCTTGGCCAGTACCTCGCGCATGGCGGTGCCGCCCGGGCCGGCGCCGACCACGGCCAGCACGGGTACGTCCGGATCGGTCATCGCCAGCGGGCCGTGCAGCAGGTCGGCGCCGGAGAAGGCGAGCGCCGGCAGGTACGAGGTCTCCATCAGCTTCAGCGCCGCCTCCCGGGCGGTCGGGTACGCGTACCCCCGGCCGGTGGTGACCATCCGGTCCGCGAAGCGGTAGCGGGCGGCGAGCTGCCCCGGCGTCGGGTCGGCGAGGGTACGGGCGGCCAGCTCGGGCAGTGCCTCCAGCCCGGTCCGCTCCTCGGCGGGGATCGCACCGTCCCCGGCCCGGATCCCCTCGACCAGCAGCAGCAGGGCGAGCAGTTCGGCGGTGTACGTCTTGGTCGCGGCGACCGCCCGCTCGTGCCCGGCCACCACGTCGATGGCGAGTTCGGCCGCACCGGTCAGCGGCGAGTCGGGGGCGTTCGTCACCGCCAGGGTGAGCGCGCCGGCCTGCCTGGCCACCCGCAGCACCTCGGTCAGGTCGGGTGACCCGCCGCTCTGGCTCACCCCGACGACAAGTGCCTCGGAGAGGTCGGGACGGGCCCCGAAGAGGGTGATGGCGCTCGGCGAGGCGAGCCCGGCGGGGAGGCCGAGCCGGATCTCGGTGAGGTAGGCGGCGTAGAGGGCGGCGTGGTCCGACGTGCCGCGTGCGGTGAAGACCACGTGTTTCGGCCGACGTTCGGCGATCACCGCCGCCACCTGCGCGATCGCGGCCGTCGAGTCCGGTTCCAGCAGTCGTGCGAAGCCCTCTGGCTGCTCGGCGATGTCCGCCGCCATGCCGGCTCCCGGTTGCGCCACGATGACCTCCTCATGCGCGATTCCCGCGCGTTCCATGCTCAACTTTGCACGATTTGCAGCGACAGAGCAATCTAACGAGCAGCTTTGCGCAGTAGATCACCACCCACGGTCGCCATGCCCTAGGCTCCCCAACCCAGGGAAAATTCCACGTACGAAGGGTCGACTTCGGTGCCCGAGGGAACAGACGACCCCCGGCTCTCGGCCGAGGGAGAACTCGCGCTGGCCCGGCTGGCGCTGGACGAGGGCGATCTCCGGCACGCCGCCGGTCACCTGGCCGGGGCGATCGCGTACGCGCCGACCATGCCCGAGGTGCACGAGGTGCTCGCCCAGCTCGCCGCCCGGTCCGGTGGCGGGGTCGATCTCTTCCCGCTCGACCAGCACCCGTTCATCGGTACCGTGGTGGCCCGCGCGCACCTGCTCGCCGCCGCCGGACGCCCCGGCGACGGGCTGGAACTGCTCGCCGCCGCCACCGGGCACGTCCCCTCGGCCGACTGGGCCGGCGTGCCCTGGGTGAGCGCCCCCGAACTTCCCGGTAACCTCGATCCGGACCGGATCGCCCGGGTGCTGATGCAGGTCTGCGCCGGCATCTCCGACCCGGTGCCGGAGACCGCCCGGGAACCGCTCTGGCCCTATCTGCGGCTGGCCCGGCACGCCGTGGCGGCGCATCCCCGGCACGGCCTGCTGCTCGGCGCGGCGTCCGCGCTGGCCCGCCGGGTCGGCGCGGTCGGCCAGGCCGTGGAGTGGGCCGGCCGCGGAGTCAGGGAACTGCCGTCGAAGCTCTCCGAGGTGTGGCTCGGCTACGCCTACCGCAGCGCCGGACGGACCGCCGAGGCGCTCGCCGCGCTGCGCCGGGCCGTCGACCACGACCCCGACGACCTCTCGGTGTACGCCGACATCGCCGGCACCCTCGCCGACCACGGGCGGCTCGACGAGGCGCTGGGCTGGATCGACCGGGCGCTGGCCCGGGACCCGTCCTTCGACTGCGCGGTGCACACCGGTCACCGGCTGCGCTACCGCCGCGACGGCGACCTCGCCCACCTGGTGGCGCTGGCCGACTTCCAGCGGGACCATCCGGACGACTCGCACGAGCACAGCGACCTCGCCGAGTGCTGCCAGAACCAGCCGTGGCTGGGTCGGGTACCGCCGGGCACCGAGGCGGTGGCGGTGGCGCTGCGGCAGCGGCTGGCCACCGGCGATCCGGCCGACGGCGCCCGGTTGCCACTGCGCGGACTGGAGCCACCGAGCGCGATGCGTACCCTGCACGGTGCCGCCCCGGCCCTGGTCGTCACGGTCGCCGCCACCCCGGAGCCGGATCTGCGCGAGCCGCGCCGACCGGTCGGGCACCAGCTCTGGCGGTACGCCGGCATCACCGCCGTACCGGCCGTGCCGGTGCCACCCGAGACGGCGGTACGCCGGATCCAGCAGTTGGCCCACCCCGCCTGGCCGCATCCGCCGGCCGCCTACGACGCGGCGGTCGGGCTCGCCACGCTCGAACTCGACGACCTGCTCGGGCTGCTGGCACATCCGCCGGCCCCGCCGGAGACCGAACTCGGCCGCACCCTGAGCCGGCACGACCCGACGCTCTGGGTGCGCTGCGTCCAGGTCTGGGTCTGCCTCGGGCTGCTGCACCACCGCACCGACGAGCCGTGGCCGGAGTCGACCCGGCGCAGGGTGTTGCTCGATCTGGTCTGGGGAGTCGAGGACTGGGTCACCGAGGCGGCCCTCTTCGCCCTGGTCACCGCCGCCTGGGTGGACCCGTCGGTGCGGGGAGAGGTGGCCCGGGTCGCCGCCGAACGGCTCGACGACGCGGTCGAGGTGGCACAGCGGCGGCCGGTCACCGTGCTGCGTTCCCTGGCCCACCTGGTGCTGGCCACCCCTTCCGCCGAGCCGGCCGCGGTCGACACCGCCCGCCTGCTGCTCGCCCGGAACGGTTCGGTCGCGCCGAGGCAGCGCCGCTTCGGCCGGCTGCTGGACCGGATGTGGCGGCGGCTCACCCGCCAGGGCTGACTGGGCGGGGTTCACCAGGCAGGGCTGAGTGGCGGGCGGTTCACCCGGCAGGGCTGACCGGGCGGCGGGTTCGGATTCTCCGTGGCCGACAACGCGGGCGCCGCCACTGTCTAACAGGGCGGCGCCGCGTTGGCAGGTCAGCGTACGGGTGGACTGGCCAGGGCGATCTCCGCCTGCTCCTCGGGAGTCTCGGCCTCGGCGGTGGGTCCGCCGCGCAGCGGGATCTCCTTGACGAACCAGGCCAGCACCGCAACCGCCAGTGCGAACGGTACCGCCCAGACGAAGACCGTACCGATCGCGTCGGCGAGGCCGCCGAGCACGGCGTGCTGCTGCTCGGGTGGCAGCGACCGCAGCGCGGCCGGGTCGACTCCGGCGCCCTCGCCACCGCCCGCGATCATCGGCCCGGCGGCCGAGTCGGCGAGCCGGTTGGCGAATACCGCGCCGAAGAGCGAGATCCCGAAGGAACCGCCGATCGACCGGAAGAAGGTGGCCGCGCCGCTCGCCGCGCCCAGGTCCTTCTGCTCGACGCTGTTCTGTGCGATCAGCATCGAGGTCTGCATCAGGAAGCCCATCCCGACGCCGAGCACGATCATGTAGAGCGAGGACTCCAGCTTGCCTGTGTCGACGTCGAGCAGAGCCAGCAGCGCCATCCCGGCGGTCATCACGATCCCGCCGACGATCGGGAAGGCCCGGTAGCGGCCGGTCCTGGTGATCGCCCGACCGACCACGATCGACACCACGAGCATGCCGAACATCAACGGCAGCAGCAGCAGTCCGCTGTTGGTGGCCGAGGCGCCCTGCACGGTCTGCTGGAACAGCGGCAGGAAGTTCATCGAGCCGAACATCGCGAAGCCGAGCAGGAAGCCGATCACCGAGATCACCGCGAAGTTGCGGTTGGCGAAGAGGCTCAGCGGCAGGATCGGCTCCGGTACCCGCCGCTCGACCAGGGCGAAGGCGCCCAGCGTGACCACGGCGAGGGCGGCCAGGCCGAGGATCTGGCCGGAGATCCAGTCGTACTCGTTGCCACCCCAGGTGGTGACCAGCACGATCGCGGTGATGCCGACCGAGAGCAGCGCGGCACCGAGCCAGTCGATCCGGTGCTCGGTGCGGTACTTCGGCAGGTGCATCCGGGTGGCCAGCAGGATCAGCGCCACACCGCCAAGCGGCAGGTTGACGTAGAACGCCCACCGCCAGGAGAGGTGGTCGGTGATGAAGCCGCCGACCAGCGGACCGGCCACCATGGCGATGGCCATGATGCCGGCGATCATGCCCTGGTAGCGGCCCCGCTCCCGGGGCGGTACCAGGTCGCCGATGATCGCCATCACGCCGACCATCAGGCCGCCCGCGCCGAGGCCCTGTACCGCGCGGAAGGCGATCAGCTCCATCATCCCGTCGCCGGGGCCGCCGAGCAGTTCCGACCCGGCCATGCCACAGAGTGCCGAGCCGAACAGGAAGAGCACGATCGAGCTGAGGAAGACGGTCTTACGGCCGTACAGGTCGCCGAGCTTGCCCCAGATGGGGGTGGAGACGGTGGAGCCGAGCACGTACGCGGTGACCACCCAGGTGAAGTGGTTGAGCCCGCCGAACTCGCCCACGATCCGGGGTAACGCGGTGCTGACGATCATGTTGTCGAGCATCGCGAGCATCATCGCGATCATCAGGCCGCCGAGTACGACTCTGATGTTCACCGGTTTCACCGGCGCATCGGACATGGTGGTCATCGGTAGGCTCTCCCCCTGAGTGTGACCGCTTACTTGCCGACCGGCTAGTGATTCTACTTGCCGTACGGTAAGTTGGTGGCCCGATACCCGTCAAGCGATTACGAAAGGTGGTCCGGGTGACCGGCAGCACAGGCGACACGCGGTCCCGGATCCAGGCTGTCGCCCTCGAACTCTTCACCGAGCAGGGCTACGAGAAGACCTCGCTACGGGAGATCGCCGAGCGGCTCGGCGTCACCAAGGCCGCCCTCTACTACCACTTCAAGAGCAAGGACGACATCGTCCACAGCTTCGCCTCCGACCGCATCGAACGGCTGGACCGGCTGATCGAGTGGGCCGCCGAACAACCGCCCGACGCCGCCGGCCGCCGGGCGACGCTGCGCCGGTACTGCGAGGAGTTCTTCGGCGCCGACGGCCGCAACGTGATGCGGTTCTTCGAGCAGAACCAGACGCTTGTCAAGCAGCTCGCCTCCGGCCAGATGATGCGGGATCGGATGCTGCGACTCGCCGAACTGCTCTCCCGGGCCGACCCCACGCCGGCCGGGCAGCTCCGGGCCACGCTGGCGCTCTTCGCCGTACACGGCAGCCTCTTCGCGCTGCGCGGCGAGATCAGCACCACGGAACGCCGGGAACTGGCGATGGAGATCGCCAACGAGTTGCTCGACCGGATCGGCGAGGAGCCTGCCGGAGGCACCGAGACGGAGCCCGGGACGACCTAGTCGATGACCACCAGGTCAATGACCACTAGGCGTCACGCGCGAACGGGTGGCGTGTCCTGGACCCCGACCCGGGTGGGGGCCAGGTCGAGGCGCAGCGCGAGCAGGTCGACGCCGGGGGCCGGCGACCAGTCCCGCTCCGGGGTACGGACGAAACCGAACCCGGCGTAGAGCCGGTGCGCGGGCGCGGAGAAACTGCGGGTGCAGATCACCAGCCGCGAACAGCCCAGCGACCTCGCCCGGTCGACGCAGGCCCTGACCAGCGCCTTGCCGACACCCCGGCCCTGCGCCTCCGGGTCCACCGCCAGCATCCGGAACTCCGCCTCACCCTGGCCGCAGAGTTCGGCGTACGTCGAACCGGGAAGCACGAAGAGCACCGCGCCGAGCAGCTCACCGGTCTCCTCGTCGGCGGCGACAAGCAACTCGCCGGCACCGGCCCGGGCCGGTACGTCGGCGAGCATCTGCTCGTACCCGTGCTCGCTGTCGAGTTGCCCGTCCGCCCGGTACGCCGCCACGGTGAGCCGGGCTATCGCGTCGAAGTCGGCCGGTTCGGCGACCCGGACCAGCAGCCCTGTCATTCGATGACGGCGATCAGGTCGCCATCCTGCACGACGTCGCCCTCGTTGACGGCGAGTTCCCGGAGCACCCCGTCGGACTCGGCGACCACGGGGATCTCCATCTTCATGGACTCGAGGATCACCAGCGTGTCGCCCTCGGACACCGAGTCGCCGGCCGTCGCCACGACCTTCCAGACGTTCGCCACCATCTCGGCGCGGATCTCCTCGGCCATCGGGTTCCCCTCGTCGTCACTTCTCGGCCCTGTGACGGTATCCAATCATGCGACGAGCACCGAGGCGGGCACGGCGGCGCCCGTGGCAGGCGCCCATGGGAGGATTGCCCGGCGCGAGCAGAACCGGTGCGGTCGACGACGCCTGTCGGCGCCGCCCACGGCAGACACATGGAGGTCAGCATGGCGAAGAAGTCACGCAAGAAGAAGGCGCGGAAGAAGAGCGCCGCCAACCACGGCAAGCGCCCCAACTCCTGAGCTCGGCGCCGAGCCTGGGCGGCCGGGCGGGGCACGGGATCGGTGGGCGATCGCCACAGAGCGCTCGCCACGACCCGGCCCGCCCGGCGATCCGCCGCGACGACCGGGGGCAGACACCCGCCCCTGGTCGAACAGCGGCCGGGCGAGGGCTCAGTCGGCGAGGTACTCCCGGGTCTCGGTCTCGAAGACCAGCTCCGACAGGCGGAGCCGCAGCCGCTCACGCAGCTCGACCGGGGCGGTCTCGTTGCCGCAGCAGCGGGCGACCAGCGCCTTGACCTCCTGCTCGATGCCGTACTCGCGCAGGCAGGGCGAGCACTCGTCGAGATGGTCCCGGATCAGGTTGCGCCGCTCGTCCGCGCACTCCAGGTCGAGGTAGAGGTACACCTCGGTGAGGACCTCACGGCAGTCCGTCTCGTGCGGTTCACCGCAACTCATTCGCTCACACCTCCCGGGGCAGCCGCAGCGGACCTGGTCGACGGGGCGGACGAGAAGCCCCGCTCGGCAGCGTAACGCTCGAGCAGCTTTCGTAGGTTCCGCCGGCCACGGTGCAACCGGGACATCACGGTGCCGATCGGCGTTCCCATGATGTCGGCGACCTCCTTGTAGGAGAACCCCTCGACGTCGGTGAGGTAGACGGCGAGCCGGAACTCCTCCGGGAGCTGCTGCAACGCCTCTTTCACGTCGGTGTCCGGGAGCCGGTCCAGCGCCTCGGTCTCGGCCGAGCGCAGCCCGCTGGAGGTGTGCGACTCCGCCTCGGCGAGCTGCCAGTCGGTGATCTCCTCGGTGGGCGCCTGCACGGGCTGCCGCTGCCGACGACGGTAGGAGTTGATGTAGGTGTTGGTCAGGATCCGGTAGAGCCACGCCTTGAGGTTCGTACCCTCTTCGAACTGGTGGAACGCGGCGAACGCCTTCAGGAAGGTCTCCTGGACCAGGTCCTCCGCGTCGGCGGGGTTGCGGGTCATCCGCAGGCCGGCGGCGTACAACTGGTCGACGAAGGGCAGCGCGTCACGCTCGAACCGGGCCCTGCGCTCGTCAGTCTTCTCCGCTGTCAACCGGCCGTCTCCCTCGCCTCGGTACCGAACCGGCGCGGTGACCTTCTTCCCCATCACCGCAGCGTTATTCGGCTGTCCCGCCGAGGATACGCGGAAAGCGCGGCCCGGCGACTCCGTTCGGGCCGGGCCGGTAGCCGCTCCGGGCCGGTCGCCCGACGACCGGGAGGGCGGAGCGTTCCGCCTCCGGTCGGGCCACCGCGCCTCGCGGTCGTGCTCCAGGCTCCGTGTCTCGGTCGACACCGGGCAAACCCCCTTGTGGCTCCACTGGCTTCCGGGAGTTGTAACCGCCGTGGCGGGCGAGGCATTCCGTTCACCGCCCATCCCTGGCCCCGGCCGTGACCAATCCGATGGGATCCGCCACGACTGGGACCAGGAAGGGCCTGGGAGGATGAAACCGGGCACCACATCCGATTCGCGCGATCGCAGGCGGCGTCCGGCATCAGTTGGAGCAACGATCACCCCGGCAGGACAGAAACGGCCGGCGGGTACCTCAGCCCGCCCAGCCCCGCCCGCGCAGCCAGTCGAGCACCAGCCCGGCCGTACCCGCCGGGTCGAGCCGCAGGTCGTGCCGTTCGCCCGGCCGTACCTCGACCCGGATGTCCGGCTCCTCCGCGACCGGTACCCCGAACGGGTCCCGGTCGCCGTTGAGTACCAGCGTCGGCAGCCCGGTACGCAGTTCCGCCGCCCGGGACCGCTCCGGCCGGCCTGGCGGATGGAGCGGAAAGGCGAGCGCGACGACCCCGGACGCGCCGAGCACACCTGCGGTACGGCAGGCGACCCGGGCACCACTGGACCGACCGCCGACCACCAGGGTCGGGGTCGGGTCGTACCGGCCCAGCAGCTCGGTGACGACCGCCACCCACGCCTCGTCCAGGTGACCGGCGGGGGCCGGTGCCCGCCGGCCGGCCACCCGGTACGGCTGGGTCACCCTGGCCACCGCGACCCCGGCCGCGACCGCCGCGTCCCGGACCGCGACCAGGTCCGGCGCGTCCACGCTGCCGCCCGCACCGTGCCCGAGCACCAGCAGGGTCGCCGGGCGCGGACACGGCAGGTCGACGTCCACCAGGGCAGGACCCCGTGGAGTGTCGATCTCGTCGCCGTGCCGCACGGCGCCACTGTATGGCACCGTCCAGCGGATCCTCCGGCGCTGCCGCAGACCAGCTCAGATGCGTTCCGGTCAGCCCCAGGCGTTCCGGGCGGCTCCCGGTGCGTTCCGGCGGCGGCGTGGTCGGCGGAGCAGGGGTCAGCGGCGGCTCGAGCTGAGCGGGACGAGGGTCAGCAGGCGGTCCCGGACCGGTGGTCCGGCGTCGCCGACCGCGTCCGGATCGTGCTCCACCTGGTCCCGCCAGGCGACAAGCATCGCCCGCCGTTCACGGGGCGTGGTCGCTCCCCATACGCCGTGGCAGTCACCCACCTCAAGCGCCCAGGCAAGGCAGGGTCCCTGCACGTCACAGGTCCGGCACAGCGCGACGGCCGAGTCGGCCGGCTCGCTGGGCGCCGGGAAGAACGTTTCCGGGTCCACGCTCTGGCACACCCCCCTGGTACGCCAGGCATCGTCCAGACGCCGCTCACTGAGTGCCCGAAGCAACCTCGGGTCTCGTCGTGCCGCGGCAACCTCGTGCGGGCGTGGCATCCGCGCCCGTGTCATTCACCCACCTCCCCCGTGGGACCGACAAAGATCGGTGAGTGCCGCTCGCCCTGTGCGAGCTGACACCCACTGCCGGCGCTGTGTTCTATCGCACCACCACGATGCGTGACAAGGGCTCTCGGCAAAGGTGTGGAAAACTGCCGGCGACGATTCACCGCGAAGCATGGCAAATCGGTGCAGGCGAATATGCGGTTCCGCGCTCAGAACAGTGTCGATGCAATCGGCTCTTCTGGTAACGCGCGCAGCGGCGGTGCGGTGACCCTGGCGAGCAGTTCCGGACCGTCGTTACGGACGTCCCCGACCCCCCTGCCGACCGGCCGGATCTCGATCTCGGCCAGCGATTTCTCGTCCGGCGGCGCGAGCAGCACGGCCGGATCGTCGTCGCCGTCGAGCCAGTCGGACCAGCGCTCCCGAGGCAGCAGCAGCGGCATCCGGTCGTGCACCAGGGCCAGTTCGCCGAGCGCCGCCGTGGTGACGACGCTGCACGTGAGCAGCGGGTCCCCGGCACCGAGCCAGACCGACCAGAGTCCGGCGAAGGCGAGCACCCCGCCGTCGCGCGGAGTCATGAAGTACGGCTGCTTGCCGCCATCCCGGCTGACCCACTCGTACCAGCCGTCGGCCGGGACGAGGCAGCGGCGCCGGGCGAACGAGTGCGCGTACGCCCGGGTGGTGGCGACCGTCTCGGCGCGAGCATTGATCATGCGCGCGGCGCCCCGGGTGTCCTTGGCCCAGTGCGGCAACAGCCCCCAACGGGCCACCGAGAGCACCGAACCGCCCGAGTCGGGACAGACCCGCACGACCGGCACCGGATCGGTCGGCGCGACGTTGTAGTCGGCGGCGAGCCGCCCACCTGTCTCGTCGTACGCCTCGAAGAGCACGCTCAGATCGGCCGCGCTACGGGTGGTCGCGTACCTGCCGCACATGCCCGCCACGCTAGCGCCTCCGGCGCCGGCCGGCCGTCCCGTCAGGCGGGAGGGGCCGATGCTCCGATCCGACGCGCGCACCGACGGGGCAGAATGTACCGGTGCCGAACTTGACGGCGGTCCGTCCGCTCGAGCCCTGGACCGCGCCGACCGCGACCGATCCGGTCGCCTCGACGTTGCGGCTGCCCGGCTCCAAGTCGTTGACAGCCCGGGCGCTGGTGCTCAGTGCGGTGGCCGACGGCCCCTCCACGCTGCGTCACCCGCTGCGTGCCCGGGACACCGAGCTGATGGCCTCCGCGCTGCGCGGGCTGGGCGCGCACGTCTCCCTTGTGGACGACGAGCGCTGGCTGGTCCGGCCCCATCCGCTCCAGGGTCCGGCCCACGTCGACGTCGGGCTCTCCGGCACGGTCATGCGGTTCGTGCCGCCGGTGGCCGGGCTCGCCGAGGGACCGGTCACCTTCGACGGCGATCCGCACGCCCGGCTCCGCCCGCTCGGCCCGCTGGTCGGGGCGCTGCGCGCCATCGGGGTACGCATCGACACCACCGAGGGTGCCAGCCTGCCGCTGACCGTGCAGGGCACCGGCCGGGTGGTCGGTGGCGAGGTCGTGATCGACGCCTCCGCCTCCAGCCAGTTCGTCTCCGGGCTGCTGCTCTGCGGTGCCCGGTTCGAGCGCGGGATCGTTGTCCGGCACGTCGGCCCGCCGGTCCCGTCCGCCCCACACCTGCGGATGACCGTGCAGATGCTCCGGGCCGCCGGGGCCGCGGTCGACGACAGCACCCCGGACGTCTGGGTGGTGGAGCCGGGTCGGCTCTCCGGTCGGGGCTGGGAAATCGAGCCGGACCTCTCCGGCGCTGTCCCGTTCTTCGCCGCCGCGCTGGTCACCGGCGGCGCGGTGACCCTGCTCGGCTGGCCGCGCAGCAGCCTGCAACCGGTCGACACGCTCCGGGATCTGCTCTCCCGGATGGGCGGCGAGGTGACCCTGGGCACCGACGGTCTGACCGTGCGGGGCACCGGCGGGATCCGTGGGCTCGACGCCGACCTCTCCGACGTCAGCGAGTTCACCCCGGTGCTGGCCGCCCTCGCCGTACTGGCCGACTCGCCGTCCCGGCTGCGCGGGGTGGGACACATCCGGGGTCACGAGACCGACCGGCTCGCCGCGCTGGCCCAGGAACTGACCGCCCTCGGCGCCGACGTCGCCGGCACCGCCGACGGGCTGGAGATCCGGCCCCGGCAACTGCGCGGCGGGGCGTTCCGGACCTACGCCGACCACCGGATGGCGCACGCGGCGGCGGTGATCGGGCTCTCCGTGCCCGGCATCGAACTCGACGACGTGGCGTGTACCTCCAAGACCATGCCCGAGTTCCCGGCACTATGGTCGACGATGGTGGCCGGCGGCGACAGCCGGGACCGGTAGGTCCCCTCGCCGGTCGCCGTACCGGAGGACGAGACCGGGGAGCTGAGCTGGCGGGCAAGCGGGAGTACGACGAGGACGACGTACGGGTCCGACCCGGGCGTTCGTCGCGTCCGCGTACCCGGACGAGGCCCCAGCACTCAGAGGCCGTGGAGGGCTTCGTGATCGCCGTCGACCGGGGCCGCTACACCTGCGTCGTCGGCGACGACCCGGCCGCCGGACGGGGTGACCGGGCCGACGGCGGGACGGTCACCGCGATGCGTGCCCGGGAACTCGGCCGCAAGTCGGTGGTGGTCGGCGACCGGGTCGCGCTGGTCGGCGACACCTCCGGCGCGGCCGGTGCGCTGGCCCGGATCGTCCGGATCGCCGAGCGCCGCTCCGTGCTGCGGCGTACCGCCGACGACGACGAGAGCACCGCCGAGGGGCGGCTCGAACGGGTGGTGGTGGCCAACGCCGACCAGCTCGTGATCGTCAGCTCGCTGGCCGACCCGCCGCCCCGGACCGGGTTCATCGACAGGTGCCTGGTGGCGGCGTACGACGCCGACATCGAGCCGCTGCTCTGCCTGACCAAGGCGGATCTCGCCCAGCCCGACGGGGTACTCGGCTACTACGCCGAACTGGACCTGCCGCACGTACTCGTCGGTCCCGGCTCCGACCTCGACGAGTTGCGCGGGCTGCTCGCCGAGCGGATCTCGGTGATGGTCGGGCACTCCGGGGTGGGCAAGTCGACACTTGTGAACCGGCTGGTTCCGGAGGCGGACCGGGCGGTCGGCACGGTCAGCGCGATCGGCCGGGGCCGGCACACCTCCACCAGCGCGGTCGCGCTGCGCCTGCCGTCGCTGCCGGGCAACCGGCGTACCCACCCCGGTTGGATCGTCGACACCCCCGGGGTACGCAGCTTCGGGCTGGCGCACGTCTCCGCCGAGAGCCTGCTGCACGGCTTCCCCGACCTGGTCGAGGGGACGGTCGAGTGCCCGCCGAACTGCGAACACACCCCGGACGAGGCGGACTGCGCGCTCGACGCCTGGGTGGCGGCCGGCAACGCCGACCCCCGCCGGCTGGCGTCGTACCGCCGGCTACTCGCCTCCCGGGCCGGCGACGTCGAGTAGCTCCCCGGACCGTCACCCGGGCAGGCCGGCGAGGTCGAGGGCTCCGCCGGGCCGTTACCCGGGCAGGCCGTCGGGGTCGCTGGCGGCCGGGCCGGGGTCGAGGTCGACCGGGCCGCCGCTGCGCCAGTAGACGCCGTCCCGGCGGGTCAGCAGCACCTCGTCGACCAGGTAGCGGCGCAGCGCGGCGTAGTCGTCGTGCCAGGCCCGCAGCAGCGCGTTCACCTCCCGCTCGGAGTAGCGCACCCCCGGCTCGAAGGTGGTGACGACGTGTTCGAGCAGCAGCCGGCGCTTGCCCTGCGCCGCCGGCAGCTGGCTGATCCGGCCGTCCCGGACGAAGGCCCGGAGCACCGCCGCGACGGCCCGGTCCGGGTCCAACTCCGCCTCGGGCTCGGCGGAGCCGGACGGGCGGGCGCGTACCGCCTCCTTGAACGCACCGACCAGGGCGACCGTCCGGCCGTCCACCGTCTCGACCAGGCCGCCGGACTCCAGCCGGCGCAGCGCGGCGAGCACAGTCCGGACGGGCAGCCCGGTCCGCTCCGCCACCTCGGTCACCTCGCCCGCGCCGAGCACCACGGCGGCGAAGGCGGCCAGCCGGTCCGGCTCGGCGAGCAGGCCGACAAGCGTTTCGGGGGACACGTCGGAAATCGGTTCGGTGGCCACGGCGCGGGATGCTAACGCACCGGGACGGTCCGGATCGAGTAGGTTTCCGCCATGGCCCGGTACGCGGACGACCTGTCCCTGGCGCACATGCTCGCCGACACCGCAGACTCGATCTCGATGGCCCGGTTCCGGGCCCTGGACCTGCACGTGGAGGCGAAGCCGGACCTGACGCCGGTCACCGACGCGGACACCGCGGTGGAACGCGCCGTCCGGGCCACCCTGGCCCGTACCCGGCCCCGGGACGGGGTGCTCGGCGAGGAGTACGGCGCCTCCGCCGCACCTGCCGGGAGCGGTTCCCGGCAGTGGGTGGTGGACCCGATCGACGGCACCAAGAACTTCGTCCGGGGGGTGCCGATCTGGGCCACCCTGATCTCGCTGATGGACGGCGACACCCCGGTCGTCGGCCTGGTCTCCGCGCCGGCCCTGGGCCGCCGCTGGTGGGCGGCGACCGGCCTCGGGGCGTACGCGGGAAAGCACCAGGCCGCGGCAAGCCCGATCCGGGTCTCGGGGGTCGGCCGGCTCGCCGACGCCAGCTTCTGCTACTCCTCGCTGCACGGCTGGGAGGAGACCGGCCGGCTCGACCCGGTGCTCGACATCCTCCGCTCGGTGTGGCGGAGCCGGGCGTACGGCGACTTCTACGGCTACATGCTGCTCGCCGAGGGAGCGGTCGACGCGATGGTCGAACCGGAGCTGTCGCTGTGGGACGTGGCCGCGCTGATCCCGATCGTGACCGAGGCCGGCGGCACCTTCACCGACCTGCAGGGACGCACCGGCCCGGGCGGCGGCAGTGCGATCGCCAGCAACGGCACGCTGCACCAGGATCTGCTCGACCGGCTCGGCTAGCCGGCCGCGCGAAGCGGCGCAGCAGCCTCTATCCTCGCCAGGTGTCCACCGGTTGGTGCTTTCTCGCGGCCATGATCGCCACCTATGGAGTGGCCAATCTGCTCCAGTCGGTGGCCGCGAGCCGGACAACCCTGCACCACACCTTCGACCCGGGACTGCTGCTACGGCTGGCCGGGCACCGCAGCTATCTGGTCGGGTTGACCTGCCAGGTGATCGGCTTCGTCTTCGCCTTCCTGGCCCGGCGGGACCTGCCGCTCTTCCTGGTGCAGGCGAGCGTGGCGGCCGCGCTCGGCGTGACCGCGCTGCTCGGCGTACTGGTGCTCAAGTGGCGGCTGCCGGCCGCCGAGGTGCTGCTGCTGGTACTCCTGCTGGTCGGGATCACCGCCCTGGTGCTGGCCGCGAAACCGGCGCCGTCCCGGCAGCTCGGGACCGCCGGGGTGGCCGGCCTGGTCGTCGCGCTCGGTGTGATCGGCGCGCTCGGTTTTCCAGCCGTACGCCTGCACGGCGTGCCGGGTTCGGTGGCGCTCGGCGCGCTGGCCGGGCTGGCGTTCTCGGCCGCCGCCGTGGCCGCCCGCCCCCTCGCCTCGGTGCACTCGTTCGACGCCTTCCTGCAAAACCCCCTGCTCTACCTGCTGATCGTGCACTCGGTCGTCGGGCAGTTGCTGCTCGGCCTGGCGATGCAGCGCGGCTCCACGACGGCGGCGGTGGCCGCGATGGACGCCGCCGGTGCGGTACCGGCGGCGATCGTCGGGCTGCTGCTGCTCGGTGACCGGATCTGGCCGGGCCGGGAGTGGTTGGCCGGGGTCGGCTTCCTGGTCACCCTGATCGCGGTGCTCGGCCTGACCCGGTACGCCGAACCGCAGCACCAGCATCCTCCGCTGCCCGACCAGCGCGACCGGAGACAGCCGGTGCCCACCCCGACACCGGCCCGGACCGCTCCCCGGCTGCCCCAGTCGATGCCGGCGCCCCAGCGCCGCTCCGCCAGGATCGGCGATCCGGTGCCGCCGCCGATCGCACCGGTCCCCCGGCGCTGACCGTCGGTGGCACCCCGTCTTCCCGCCCGTCCTGCCGCCCGGTTCGTCAGCTCGGGGCGGGCTGGCGTCGGCGTACCACCCGCTCGTAGAGGCGTTCCAGCGCGCCGGCCGTACGGTCCCAGGTGTAGCTGCACCGCACCCGGTCCACCGCCGCGTGCCCGTACGCGAACCGCTCGGCGTCGGCGGCGAGCAGTCGACGCAGTGTCACGCCCAGCCCGCGTACGTCACCGGGCGGGACGAGCCGGCCGGTGACCTCGTCGACGACGGTGTCCACGATGCCGCCCATCGAGTAGCCGACCACCGGTACGCCGCAGGCCATCGCCTCCAGCGGCACCCGCCCGGCGGTGGCGTACCGGGGGGTGCAGGCCACCACGTCGGCGGAGCGGTACCAGGCGGACATCTGGTCGTGCGGCACCGAGCCGACCAGCTTGATCTGGTCGGCGACCCCGGTGGACTCGGCGACCTCACGCAGCCGGCGGGCCTCGGCGTGGTTGTTCAGCTGTTCGGGCGGCGGGCCGCCGGCGATGACCAACTCGGCGTCCCCGACCAGCCGCAACGCCCGGATCAGGTCCTCCTGTCCGTGTCCCGGGTCCAGGCCGCCGGCGGCCAGGATCCGCGGTCGCCGGTCCCGGGTCGCCGCCTCGCCCTCGGGGGCGAAGAGTTCGATGTCCACGCCCGCCGGCACCACCACCACGGAGGCGCGCTGCAACCCCATCCGGGTCAGCTCGTCGACCTCGTCGGTGCACTGCGCCACCGCCATGTCCACGGCCCGGGTCAGCGCCCGTTCCAGTGGGATCCGCTGCCCCGGCCCCCGGTACGCCTTGCCGAGGTGGCGCAGCTGCTCGACGCCGAGGGAGTGGAACGTCTGCACGATCGGGATGACGGTCTCCCGCACGGCGCTCGCCGCCGCCAGCCCGCCGATCCAGAAGTGTCCGTGCACCACCTCGGGGGTCCACTCCCCGGCCCAGCGTCCGGTCAGCCAGCGGCCGAGTTCCGGCACGTACGGCACCAGTTCACCGGTGTTGGTGGGGCGGGGCGGACCCACCGGTACCCGCTCCACCCGGTAGCCGCCGAACTCGCTCACCGGCGGCGCGTCGGGGTCGTCGAGCCGCTCGTAGACCCGTACGTCGTGGCCCCGCCCGGTCAGCTCGGCGGCCACCCGGGCCACATGCTGGTGCGTGCCGGCGAACTGGCCGCGACGCTCGTGCGGCGGGCCGGCGTGTGCGCAGACGAGGCCAACGCGCATGGGTCACCTCCAGCGACGGCAAGGGCGGGCTAGGGCCGCTCGATCAGAGGCTCCCATTAACCACGGCGGGCCGAGCGGAAACCTGGCAAACCGGTCCGCCCACCCACCGGTCCGGCCGTTCGTCGCTGACGGCCGGCGTCCCGGGAGCCGGTCACCGACCGCGCCGTCGCCGTCCTTCCCGTTTCGTAGCCGGCTAACCTTCCCGTTTCGTAGCCGGCTGACACAGCCTCCCGCGCCGGGTGGCGGGGTGGCCGGTCGTCTTCGCCCGGTTACGGGTACCCGGCGAGCGGGTAGTGATCTGTCATGCGCGATGACGAGTTTCCGACGCCCGTGTCCGACCCGGAGGCGGAGGGCCTGCCCGACACCGCCGACGACGACTCGACGGCCGGTGACGACGTCGCGACCGGTCGGGAGGCGGACGGCTGGGATCCCGCCGCACTTCCCACCGACCGGCCGCTGGCGGTGGACCGGTACGGCACCACCGCCGAGGAGCAGGCCGACGGCGAGTCGCTGGACTACCGGCTCTCCCAGGAGCGGCCCGACGTGCCGGTCGAGGACCCGTACGCCGGTACGGTCGACCAGGCGCTCTCGGACGAGGCGGACAGTGACGAGGCGGCCGCCGAGGCACAGCTCGACGCGGACGTGATGGATCCGGGTCCCACCTCCGACCCGAACTCCCCGGTCTCGATCTACGACCACGGGAACCTCGGCGACGCGCCGGGGGGTGGCCCGGTCGGCCGGTTGGCGGAGCCGGACGAGGGCGCCCGGTACGACGACGAGACCGACTCCATTGCCGTCGACCGGGGTGCGGCCGGCGGCGGCGCGAGTGCCGAGGAATTGGCGGTCAACGAGACCCAGCCGCCCCCGTGACCCGACCTGTCTGCCCCGCCGGGGCTCTCAGTCGTCGAGGCCCTGCTCGATGGCGTAGCGGGTGAGTTCGACCCGGTTGTGCAGTTGCAGCTTGCCGAGGGTGTTCTGCACGTGGTTCTGCACCGTACGGTGCGACAACCCGAGCCGGCCGGCGATCTGCTTGTAGGACAGCCCCTTGGCGACCAGCCGGAGTACCTCGGTCTCCCGTTCGGTCAGCCGGGGCAGGTCGTCTCCGGGGGGTACCGGCGCGGCGGCGATCCGCCGGTACTCCCCGAGCACCAGACCGGCCAGTCCGGGGGTGAAGACCGCGTCCCCGGCGGCGGTACGCCGGACCGCGTCCAGGAACTCCGCCGGACCGGCGGACTTGAGCAGGTAGCCGGTGGCTCCGGCCTTCACCGCGTCGAGCACGTCCTGCTCCTCGCCGCTGGCCGAGAGCATCAGCACCCGAACCCCGGGCAGTCCGGCCAGCAGTGCCCGGAGCACCTCGACCCCGGAGATGTCCGGCAGTTGCAGGTCGAGTACGACCACGTCGGGGCGGGTGGCCGGGGCGACCCGGACCGCCTGCCGCCCCTCACCCGTGGTGGCGACGACGTGGTAGCCGGCCTCGCTGAGGTCCCGGGCCACCCCTTCTCTCCACATCGGATGGTCGTCGACCACCATCACCCGGACTGCCGGTACGCCCTCGTCGGTCACAGCGGCGAGCCTAGACCAGCGGGTACGGTCCACACGATCATCTGCGCTGCCCGGGGATCGTACGGTCGCGCGGCACCCGCAGCTCGACCTCCGTACCCTCGCCGGGGGCGGAGCTGATCTGGACCGTACCGCCGAGGTCGGCGATCCGTCCCTCGATCGACTGGATCACGCCGAGCCGCCCCTGACCGGCCGCCTCGGCTAGCCGTCCCGGCGGGATCCCCGGCCCGTCGTCGCGGACCGAGACGGTCACCGTCGCCGCGTCGTCCTCGACCAGCACCCAACCCCGTCCACCGCCGTGCCGGGCCACGTTGTCCAGCGCCGCGCCCACCGCCGCCGCCACCTCACCGGCGACTCCGGCCGGCAGCGGCACCGGCGTGGCCGGGGCGGCGATCGAGACCGTGGCCGAGGCGTACCGGCCGAGCAGCGAGCGCAGGTCGACCTCCTCGCGGTCCAGCCCGGTCGGTGCCCGGCTGGCGATGAGTGCCCGCAACGCCGCCTCCTGCTCACCGGCGAGTCGGGCCAGCTCACCTGCCTCGCCGTCGAGGTGCGCACCCCGGCGCTGGACCAGGGCAAGAACCTGGAGGACCGAGTCGTGGATCCCCCGGGCCAGCCGCTCCCGCTCCCGGGTCGCCGCCTCCAACTCGACCGCCTGCTGCAACCGCTCCTCCGCGATCACCGCCAGCCGGACGACGTGCCCGACGGCGATCCCGGCGAGCAGCATCAGCGCGGCGCCGGTAAGTGACGCCTGGGCGAACCGCTCCCGGGCCACCAGGTCGGTGCCGCCGATCACCAGGGCCGCCACCACGCCGCGCCGTCGCCCCCCGGAGACCGCCCAGGCGAGTACCGGCCCGGCCAGCCAGGCGACGCTGGGTGGGGGTACCCCGTCGTTGAGGACGTCCCGACCGACCACCCGGGGGGCGATCACCACCACCGCCAGCACCACGGCCAGGTCGGCCAGGAGCAGCGGCCAGCGCCGCCAGGCCGGATCGGCGTACGCGTAACTGGCGTACACCGTCCAGCCGGTCATCGCCAGCAGCAGCACCGCACCCGCCACCGGATGCGTGTAGTCGCTCAGGTTGCGTACCGCCAACACCGCCACGTAGGCCAGGGCGGCGAACCGGTAGACGGCGATGGCTCGCCACAGCGGCGCCTGGAGGCTGCCCGGCGGGTCGCGGCGGCGACCGCCCGGCGCGTCGCTCGTCGAGTGCGGCACGCAGAGACGATCGCACAGCTTTGACCGGCGGGAGACCCCCCGGACGTACATCCGGATCTACCCGCCGGCCCGGATGCGCGGCTACATACCCTGACGTAGGGTGGGAAAGCCACGAAAGGACTCGACGACCAGCGGCGGGACGACCATGAGCGACATAGATCCCCTCGCACCCACTGCTGTCGCGCCCGACGGGACCCCTGCACTGCTCGCCGAGACCTTCGACGGCAACCGGGTTACCGAGCTGCGGCACGCCGTCGCGACGAGCGCCGAGGCCGCCGGTCTCGACGGTGCGCGCCTGGACGACTTCGTACTGGCCGTCAACGAGCTGATGACCAACGCCGTACGGCACGGCGGCGGGCAGGGCTGGCTGCGCCTGTGGCGTACCGGAAAGATACTTTACTGCCTCGTCACCGACACCGGCGCCGGCATCGGGGCCGAGCGGCTCGACGACCGGCGGCGCCCGCTGCCCGAGATCGCCGGCGGTTGGGGACTCTGGCTGGCCCGGCAACTCAGCGACGAGATGGTCGTCGACAGCGGTCCTGCGGGCACCACCGTGCGGATCAGCGCCCACCTGGACGCGGCCGGAGCCGAACCGCCGACGGGATGACGCCGGGCCGGCGGCCGGGCGGCTGCGCGCTGCCGACGGGATGATCCCGACTCCCGGGCCGGATGACGGCGACCCGGGCGCCGGGTACGGTGCAGCGCATGACCGGTCAGTTCGTCGCCGCGATCGATCAGGGCACCACCTCGTCCCGCTGCATCGTCTTCGACGCCTCCGGCGGCATCGTCTCGATGGCCCAGCGCGAGCACCGGCAGGTCTTTCCCCGACCGGGCTGGGTCGAGCACGACGCCGAGGAGATCTGGACCGCCGTCTGTCAGGTGGTGCCGGAGGCGCTGGCCGAGGCGGGGATCGGCGCCAGCCGGCTCGCCGCGATCGGCATCACCAACCAGCGGGAGACCACGGTGGTCTGGGACCGGGCCACCGGCCGGCCGGTGCACCACGCCATCGTCTGGCAGGACACCCGCACCGGGCCGTTGCTGCGCCAACTCGACCGCGAGTACGGCGAACAGCGCTTCCGTGACCGCACCGGACTGCCGCTGGCCACCTACTTCTCCGGGCCGAAGCTGCGCTGGCTGCTCGACAACGTCGACGGCCTGCGGGACCGGGCCGACCGGGGCGAGGTGCTCTTCGGCACCGTGGACAGTTGGCTGATCTGGAAGCTGACCGGGCAGCACGTCACCGACGTGACGAACGCCAGCCGGACACTGCTGATGAACCTGCGGACCCTCGACTGGGATCCGGAACTCCTCGACGTGCTCGGCGTCCCGGCCGGGATGCTGCCGGAGATCCGCTCGTCGGCGGAGGTCTACGGCAGCGCTGACGGCCTCCCCGGGAACGGGAACGGGAGTGGGAGCGCCGGGCCGCTGGCCGGGGTACCGGTGGCGAGCGCGCTCGGCGACCAGCAGGCGGCACTGTTCGGGCAGACCTGCTTCCAGCCCGGCGAGGCCAAGTGCACCTACGGGACCGGCAGTTTCCTGCTGCTCAACACCGGCCAGAGTCCGGTGACCTCCCGGCACGGACTGCTCAGTACGGTCGGCTACCGGATCGGGGACCAGCCGGCGACGTACGCCCTGGAGGGGGCGATCGCCGTCACCGGGTCGCTGGTGCAGTGGCTGCGGGACAACCTCGGGCTGATCTCCAGTGCGCCGGAGGTGGAGGAGCTGGCCCGGACCGTCGAGGACAACGGCGGTTGCTACGTCGTACCGGCCTTCTCCGGGCTGTTCGCCCCGCACTGGCGCAGCGACGCCCGGGGCGTCATCGCCGGGCTTACCGGTTACGTCACCAAGGGGCACCTGGCCCGGGCCGTGCTGGAGGCGAGCGCCTGGCAGACCCGCGAGGTGGTCGACGCGATGAACGCCGACTCGGACGTGGCGTTGCGCCGGCTCCGGGTGGACGGCGGGATGACCGCCAACGAGCTGCTGATGCAGTTCCTCGCCGACGTGCTCGACGTACCGGTGGTCCGCCCCGAGGTCAGCGAGACCACCTGCCTCGGTGCCGCGTACGCCGCCGGCCTGGCGGTCGGCTTCTGGCCGGACCTTGAGACGCTGCGCGCGCAGTGGCGGCAGAACGCCGCCTGGACACCGGCGATGGAGCCGGCACACCGGGACCGCGAGCTGCGCAACTGGCGCAAGGCGGTGGCCCGTACCCTCGACTGGGTCGAGGACGAGTGACGGCGCGGGCAGATCCCGGGAAGGGCCACGACAGACCGAGAGCCACGACAGATCGAGAGCCACGACAGATCGAGAGCCGCGACAGACCGGGACCGCGAGTGAGCGGGGGCCGCGAGTGAGCGGGGAGGGCCGCGAGTGACGGCCGTGCGGACCGTCGAGGAAGTGGACGTGGTCGCCGAGGCGCTGGGCAGCAGGGTGCTCGACATCCGGCGGCTGGCCGGCGGGTTCTCCCACGAGACCTGCCTGGTCAGGCTCGCCGACGGCGAGGTGGTCGTCCGGCTCGGCGGCTCCGACCCGGCGATCGAGGCCGCGGTGATGGCCGCCGCCAGTCGGTACGTGCCGGTGCCCGAGGTGCTGGCCGTCGTGCCGGCCGCCGACGATGACCCGGACGCCCGCCCGGCGATGGCGATCGAGTACGTCTCGGGTACCACGCTTGAGCAGGTGCTCGCCGCCGCCGACGGGCCGGCGATGTCCGACCTCGGTGCCGAGGTGGGCCGGGTGGTCGCCGGCATCGGTGCGGCGATGTACGACCGGCCGGGATTCTTCACCGACGAGCAGCTCACGGTACGCGCCGAACGCCAGTGGTCGGCGCAGTTGCCCGAGATCGTGGCGGAGTGCATGGCCGCGACCACTGCCGAGCGACTCGACCCGTCGACCCGGGACAGCTGGGCGGCGTTGGCAGCTGCGCACGCCCCGGCACTGGAGCGGGTGGACGACCACGCCCGACTGGTGCACTCCGACATCAACCCGAAGAACATCCTGGTCAGCCGGGACGGGGCGGGTTGGCGGGTGGCCGCCGTACTGGACTGGGAGTTCAGCTATTCCGGCTGCCCGTACGCCGACGCCGCCAACATGCTGCGGTTCGGCGCCGACTATCCGACCGGATTCGTCGACGGTTTCCGGGCCGGGTTCGCCGGTCACCAGCCGGCAGACCTGCCCCTGGTCGACGGCTGGGCCTACCTGGGTCGGGTGTTGGAGATGTTCGCGCTCAGCGAGCTGGTCACCCGGCCCGCCGGAAATCCCGTCGCCGACCAGGCGGCACAGGTGATCCGCCGCTGGGCCGAGTCGGGCGTACCGGATTGAGCCGCCGGCCGGGGAGGCGCGACGTCACCGGCCCGAGCGGTGGCCGTCGAGCCGGGCGACCCGGCGCGGCCCGGCCGTGAGCCGGTAGCTGGCGTCCAGCACCTCGCCGACCTCGTCCCAGTCGGTGTCGTCGGTGAGGTCCACCCCGATCCACCCGTACGCCCCCAGGTACATCGGCAGGTAGCAGTGCTCCTCGCTGAGCAGCGCCGCGCGTTCGTCCGCGTCGACCAGGACCACCACCGACTGCTCGTGCTGCCGGTAGCCGCCGTCGACCTTCACCGATCCGCCGTAGTAGGCGAAGACCTTTGTGGTGTAGAAGGCGGGTCGACCGTGCGAGACCTTCTCGGCCGCGTCGGGTAAGGCCAGCGCCAGCGACCGTACCCGGTGCAGGAACGGGTCTGACTCGTCGAACATGATCGGGTGTCCCATACCGGCAGCCAAGCACACGGTAACGCCCGGGCGGCCTTCGGGCATGGGATCGGCCCTGAGCGGCTACGAAGCCTCCTAACAGATTGGCTGGTTCGGGCTATTTCTGGTCGAGTACGGCCACCATTGCTCCGGCCAGCTGTTCGATCCAGTCGATGGTCTGCGTCGTGACCGCCGCGTCGATCGAGCGCTTCTTTGGGGGGTTCTCGGGATCCTCTCCGCCAACCCACCTGAACTCCACTCAGCCTCCGATTTTGCCTGAGTTACGGACTTTGCTGGGACAGCAAACTTCTCCGTATGGCAAAATTATGCTCGTGGCAGGGAAGGAGCGTGATCTGCTCGATCGGGCGCTGGCGCGGCTCGTCGAGCTCCTACCTGCACGCATCCAGATCACTGAGGAGCGGAGTGACGCCGACCGGGGCACTGACGCGCTCTGGCGGATCACCGAGACGAGCGACGAATCCGCCGAACTCCTCGTCCTGGCCAAGCAATCGTTCTCGCCACGGGATGTTGATCGGATCCCCCTGCCCGGAACGGTTCGGCGGGCTCTCGGCGAGCCGACGCTGCTGGCAGTCGCTCCCTGGTTCAGCCCACGCACGCGAGCACTGCTGGAGGAACGCGGCTACTCCTATCTCGATATGGCCGGGAACGTGCTGCTCACCGTCGACCGTCCGGTGATCTTCATCAGGATTCAAGGTGCGGATCGCAATCCCGAGCCATCACCCCGCCCGCCGGCACGGGTACGGGGCGCGAAGGCGCGCCGGCTTGTGCGGATCCTCGTGGACGTCCGGCCGCCCTACCGGCTCACCGATCTGGCGCGGGCGAGTGAGGTGAACGTCGGCTATCTCTCGCGGATGTTGGAGGCGCTAGATGACCAGGCACTCATCGAACGCGGCCGGCGGGGACTAGTCGAGGATGTCGACTGGCCAGCGTTGCTGAGCGTGGCCAGCGACGACTACCAGCTCATGCGCGCCAACTCAGCCAGCTCGTACGTGGCGGCCGAAGGAGCGAGCGACCTCTACCGGCGCGTCGCGGGGCGCAACACAAGCGACGTGGTGGTCACCGGGTCGTTCGCGGCCACCGCCATAGCGCCGATCGCCGCTCCCGCCCAACTCGTGCTCTACACCAACGATCCGGCCGGCATGCGTCAATTCGGCCGGCTACTTCCGGCGGAACGGGGTGCGGACGTCGTGTTGTTACGCCCCGAGGATCCGACCCAGTTGACCTGGCCGCGGCTGGTGGATGGCGTGCCCCACGTACGGCTGAGCCAGCTCGCACTCGACCTACTCGGCGGGGGTGGCCGGCTTCCCGAGGAGGCCCGGTCGGTGATCGCCTGGATGCGCGCCAACGAAGGTGAGTGGCGGCGACCAACGCTGACCGAGGGTCTACAGTAGAGTCACCGCCCGTGAATAGTCATGGTGGATCACCTGTCTACGTAGCGGCGCGGCGAGTGCTGCTGGACGCCCTCGACGCGTTGGCAGAACACCGCAAGGCGGTGATCCTGGCCGGAGCTCAGGCGATTTACGTCCGCACCGGCAGCGCCGACCTGGATGCCAGCATCGCGCCCTTCACCACCGACGCCGACCTGGCAATCGACCCGCGCACGTTGGGTCCGGACCCCCGCATCGACGAGGCACTGAAAGGGGCCGGATTCCGGCTCAGTGTCGAACCCGGCATCTGGATCACCTCGACCGTTGTCTCCGGCAGAGCCGTCGAGGTTCCGGTCGACCTGCTCGTCCCCGAGGCTGTGGCCGGGACTGGGCGGCGATCGGCGCAGCTTCCGGAGCACGGAAAGAACGCGGCCCGGCGCACGCCTGGCCTGGAGGCGGCGCTCGCCGACCACAGCGATGTCCTGATCTCCAGTCTCGAACCGGAAGCCGACGGTCGGTCGCTCCTGGTACCCGTCGCCGGCACGGCGGCTCTGTTCATCGCGAAGGCGCACGAGGTGCGGGAACGGCTCGCTGACACCGACCGAGGGCGGACCGGTCGGCTCAAGCCGAAGGACGCCAGCGACCTCGTCCGGCTCATGCGTGCCGAGTCGCCCGAACACGTTGGCTGTCGCCTGCGGGAACTCGCTGACGATGAGACAGCCGGACCCAGTGTCCGATCCGGAGTGGAGCATTTGCGGGAGCTGTTCGGGCGGCGCCGATCGGTCGGCGTCGACCTGGCGGTGCGAGCGCTCGACGGAGCCATGCCCGAAGCCTCCGTCCGCGCACTCACCACCGCGTTCATCGCCGCATTGACCGAGGCGTACGACGCCGCATGAGCACCGGACCGGCCGTGGTTCACCAGGGCGGGCGGGCCCGTACCCAGTTGTCGGCCCAGTCGCCGGTGATCCCGGTCGACTCGAAGTGACCGAAGTCGGCACCCAACAGCCCGCCAACGACCAGATCCCACTCGCTGCGCCGAAGCAGCGCCAGCAGCTCGTCCGAACGCGAGAGCTGGTCCATTCGGGCGATCAGCATCGGGTACCGGTCGAAGACGCTCCCGCCCACGTTCGCCTCGGCCAGGTCCCTGGTCAGCAGGTCGAATCGGAGGCCGAACTTGCCCAGCAGCTCGTCCTGCCACTGCTCCACCAACCCACCGGGAGCGACGATCAGGCATCGAAGCACGCTCGCGTAGAGCAGGCGTTGCCCGACCTGCCCGTCCCCGAACTCGTAGGTGAGCTTCAGTGCGGTTGCACCGACAGGCTGTGATGCCAGGATGGTCACGGGTCCGTCCGGCACGATGCCAAGGAATCTGGCGCCCGGGGTCACCCTCGCCAACAGCTCGTGGTCGGTCATCCCCTGCCCCAGCGGACGGTGTTCCCGCGATCACGTCGATGACCATTGAAGCATCGAGAGACCCGGGCGCACAGACGAGGCAGTTCGACAGTCGAGCGACGGCGGGTGCCGCCCCCGGGAGGGACGGCACCCGCGTTCGTCGGGGTCACCGACTCAGGTGTGGCAGAGGATGCCCAGGTCGTCGACCCAGGTCCCCAACTGGACACCGTTGACGCCGATCAGCGAGACCCGGACCAGGATGTCCGTCGGGCCGTGGCTCCACGAGGTGGAGACGAAGGTGTACGGCGCCGCGCCGCTGAGCACCACCGTCTTCAGCGCCACGTACGTGAAGCTGTTCGGCTCGATGATCTCGAAGTTGATCTGCTGGGTGGCGAGTACCGGGTTGACCCAGATGCCCGCCGTGCAGTTCGTGGTCGCCGGCAGGAGGACCCGCCGGCCGACCGAGGAGAAGCCGGCACTGCGCATCGAGAGGAACCCGTCCTTGACCCCGTTGTGGGTCTGCAGCGAACTGATCCCGCCGGTGCCGTCACCGACGTGGGTGAAGCTCCAGTTCGCCGCCTGGGTGCCCTCGAAGCCGTCCTGGACGGTGATGATCGCCGCGCTGGCCGGCGACGCCGTCCCGGCGAGCAGGGCCACGGTCAGTCCGAGCAGCAGCGCCGCCGCCCCGATCCGCCGGCGCTGCCGGAGCGGACTGCGGGAGAAGATGGATCGCATTACTGATCACCTCGTGATCTGGCTGGTGGGGCGCCTGTCGCACCCCTGCTGAGGAGATGTCTAGTCGCCGACTCGTTGTCCGGCTTCGGGCCGCCGGGCCGGACAATCAACTCCGGACAGTCGACCGACGAGCTACCACGAGCTACCGAGCCACCAAGAGAGCTACCGAGCCACCGAGAGAGCCACCAAGAGAGCTACCGGGCTACCACGAGCTACCAGCGAGGAAGACAGTGCCGCGACCAGAGGGCGTACTCGGGCCGGGAACCCCGGAGGTGCGGGAGTTCGCCGCCGGGCTGCGGCTGCTGCGCGAGAAGGCCGGGCTCCCCGGCTACCGGGAACTGGCCCGCCGGGCGCACTTCTCCGCCACCACGCTCTCCGAGGCGGCCGGCGGGCGCCGGCTGCCGACTCTCGCCGTCACCCTGGCGTACGTCACGGCGTGCGGCGGTGACCCGGCCGAGTGGGAGGACCGGTGGCGCCGGATAGCCCGGGACGAACCGCCGAACCCCGCCCCGTCGCATCCCGACGACGCCCCCTACCAGGGCCTGCTGGCGTACGGGCCGGAGCGGGCGGAGTGGTTCTTCGGCCGCGAGGAGGTCGTCGACGACCTGCGACAACGGCTGGCCACCCGCCGGTTCGTGGCGCTCTTCGGCGCCTCCGGCAGCGGCAAGTCCTCGGTGCTCCGGGCCGGGCTGGTGCCCGCCGTCACGAGACGACCGGAGCGACCGCCGGTGCTGGTGCTGACCCCCGGCCCGGATCCGCTCGGCGAGCTGGCGGTACACCTCGCCCGGCTGCTCCGGATCCCGGCCGGCGCGCTCCGTGCCGACCTCGCCGCCGACCCCGCGCGGCTGCACCTGACCGTCCGGCAACTGCTCGCCGACGCCCCCACCGAGGCGGACCTGTGGCTGGTGGTCGACCAGTTCGAGGAACTCTTCACGCTCTGCCGGAACGCCGACGACCGGGCCGGCTTCGTGGCCGCGCTGCTCGCCGCCGTCGCCGCGCCGGACAGCCGGCTGCGGGTGGCGCTCGGGGTACGCGCCGACTTCTACGGCCACTGCGCCGAGCTGCCCGAGCTGGTGGCGGCGCTGGCCGACGCCCAGGTGCTGGTCGGGCCGATGACCGCCGCCCAGGTCCGGGAGGCCGTGGTACGCCCCGCCGAGCGGGCCGGTGCGATGGTCGAGGGCGCCCTCGTCTCCACAATCGTGGCCCAGGTCGCCGGTCGGGCCGGTGCGTTGCCGGTCGCCTCGCACGTGTTGCTGGAGGCGTGGCGGCGCCGCCGGGGCAGCGCGGTGACGCTCGCCGGCTACCAGGCGGCCGGCGGGATCGACGGCGCGGTGGCGCAGACCGCCGAGCGGGTCTGGCAGGAGTTCGACCCGGAGCAGCGGCGGACGGCCCGGCACGTGCTGCTGCGGATGGTGGAGATCGGCACCGGGGACGAGCCCACGGTGGACCGGGCCGGCCCGCCGACCGCCCGCCGGGTGGACCGGGCCGAACTCGCCGAGCCGGACGGAATCACCTCGGGCGTACTGGAACGGCTGGCCGCCGCCCGACTGGTCACCCTGGACGACCGCTCGGTACGGCTGGCCCACGAGGCACTGCTCGACGCCTGGCCCCGACTGCGCCGCTGGCTGGAGGAGGACCTCGACGGGGTACGCGTGCACCGGCAGCTCACCCAGGCGGCGGCGGGGTGGCGGTCACTCGACCACGACCCGGGTGGGCTCTACCGGGGACTGGCGCTGTCCCGGGCCCAGGCGTGGGCGCAGGCGCACCCGGAGAGCCTGACCAGCGCGGAACGGGAGTACCTGGAGGCCAGTGGGCGGGCCGAGGACCACAGGGCGGCCGGTCGGCGGCGGCGACGGCGGTTGCTCGGAGCCGCGTTGGCGGTGGTCGTATCGGTGGTGACCGTGCTCGCCTCGCTGGCGGTGGTGCAGGCCCGGCAGGCGCGGGGGCAGCGGGATCTCGCCGTACACCGGCAACTGGTCGCCGGGGCGCGGGCCCAGATGTCCCGCGATCCGCAACTGGCGTTCCTGCTCGCCCGGCGCGCCTTCGAGGTGCGGCCGGACGCCGAGGCGGAGACGGTGTTGCGGCAGGCAACGCTGAACTGGCGCGGGACCGAGGGGCGGCAGGTCTTCGCCGCACCGGTCAAGCAGGCCGCGCTGACCCGGGACGGCCGGTACGCGGTCGCCGCCGGGGAGCGGAAGTCGGTACAGGTCTGGCAGCCGGCGGCGCCCGACCGGCCGCCGGTGTCGCTGGCCGGGCCGGGCCCGGAGCTGCTGACCGCGCTGGCGATCAGCCCGGACGGGCGGCGGGTCGCCAGCGCGGGCGACTCCGCCTCGGTGCGGCTCTGGGACACCGCCGAACCCGGCCGGTCCGCACTGCTGCTTCCCGGGCATCGTGGACCGGTCCGGGACGTCGCGTTCAGCCCGGACGGCCGGCGGCTGGCCACCGGGGACGCGGCCGGCGTGGTCCGGATCTGGGAGCTGACCGGCACGCCACGGGCCCGCCCGCTGCCGGCCGCCCGCGGCTTCGTCTTCTCGCTTGCCTGGTCGCCGGACGGCCGCCAGCTCGCCGTGGCCAGCACCGGCGACCCGACCCGGATCTGGCGGGTCGCCGAGCCGGACCGGGCTCCGACGCTGCTGCCCGACTCGACCGCCACCGCCGACGGCCTGCTGTTCAGTCCGGACGGCGCCCGGATCGTCGCCGTCGACAACGCCAGCACCGAGGACGGCGGCGTACTGCGCAGCTGGCCGACCGGCGGCGGCCAGCCGACGGTACTCGGGCGGCAGCGCAGCGCCTTCCCCGCCGCGTTCAGCCCGGACGGGCGACGGCTGATCACCAAGAACGCGTACGGCGTGATCACGATCTGGGACCCGACCGGTGCCTTCGATCCGCTGCCGCTGCGCGGGCACGCCGGCACGGTCTGCGCGGTCGCGCTGACCCCGGACGGTCGACTGGTGAGCGTGGGACAGGACGGCACCGTCCGGCGCTGGGACGTCGGTGGACCGTTCGACCCGATCATCACGCAGCCGCACCAGGGCCTGGTGCACGCCGCGCGGTTCAGTCCGGACGGCAGCCACCTGGCCAGCGCGGGCATCTTCGACGGTACGGTCCGGATCTGGCCGGTACCGGCCGGGCCCGACCCGACCCGTACCGTCGGCTCGGCCGCCCCGGTCGTGCTGCCCGGCCACGCCGGGATGACCATGGACGTCGCGTTCGCGCCGGACGGTCGGCGGCTGGCCAGCCTCGACGCGGCCGGCACGGTACGGCTCTGGGACTGGCCGACCGGCCGGCAACTGGTCGCGTTCGAGGCGGACCGGGCGACCCGGGTCGGGTTCGGGCCGGACGGCACACGGCTGCTGACCAGTGGCAGCGGCGGCATCCGGCTCTGGGACCGGCTCGACGGCCAACCGGTCGCCGTCGCCCTGGCTCCGACCGGCTCGGCTGCGGCGTTCAGCCCGGACGGCAGCCGGATCGCGACCGGTGCCGAGGACGGCGGCGTACGGGTCCGGACCGTCGACGGGGACGCGGTCACCACCCTGCCCGGCGGTGCCGATCCGGTCAGCTCGGTGTCGTTCAGTCCCGACGGCGGTTCGATAGCGGGGCTGAGCCGGGACAGCACCATCCGGATCTGGCCGGCCACCGGGGGTGGCGCCCGGGTGGTGCTTCCGTCGGCCGGTCAGGGGGCCGCCACCACCCGGCTCGGCTACACCCCGGACGGGCGGCACCTGGCGATCCTCGGCGGTGGTGAGGAGTTGACCGGGGTCCAGCTCTGGGCGGCCGGCGGGGCGACCGAGCCGGTGACCCTGCGTACGCTCGGCCCCGGGCCGCTCGGTTTCGCGTTCTCCCCGGACGGTGCACGGGTCGCCACCGTCCACTCCGACGGCTCGGTACGGATCTGGAGCTGTGACGTCTGCGGCCCGGTCGAGAAGCTGCTCGGGGTCGCGGCCACCCGGGCCACCCGGCCGTTCACCGCAGACGAGCGGCGGACGTTCCTGCTGGACGGCGAACGGTCGGACCGACCGGACACGTGACCCGACCCCGACGGCTGGCCCTGGGGCCGACCCGGGGGCCGGACCCAGTGGCCCGACCCGGGGGCCGGACCGCGGTATGCCACCGTCGTGCCGGAGTTGCCGCTACCAGCGGCGGCCGGTGAGCCGCTCGTACACCTCGACGTAGCGGGCCCGGGCGGCCTCGACGACCTCCGGCGGCATCTCCGGGGCCGGCCCGGTCTTGTCCCAGCCGGTGCCGACAGCCCAGTCCCGGACGAACTGCTTGCTCAGGGAGAGCTGCTCACGACCCGGCTGGTAGGAGTCGGCCGGCCAGAACCGGGACGAGTCGGAGGTCAGCACCTCGTCGCCGAGCGTCATCGTGCCGTCCGCCGCCCAGCCGAGTTCGAGTTTGGTGTCGGCGACCAGGATGCCCCGGTCGGCCGCCAACTCGGCGCCGCGCCGGTAGACGGCGAGGGTGATCTCGCGGAGCCGCTCGGCGGTCTCCGGCCCGACCTTGGCCACGACGTCGTCGAAGGTGATCGCCTCGTCGTGCTCGCCCTGCGGTGCCTTGGTGGTCGGGGTGAAGATCGGTTCGGGCAGGATCGACGCCTCCACCAGCCCGGGTGGCAGCGGTACGCCGCAGACGGCGCCGGTCCGCTCGTACTCCTTGATGCCGGAACCGGTCAGGTAGCCCCGCGCGATGCACTCGACCGGGATCATCTCCAGCCGGCGGACCCGGATCGCCCGCCCGGCCCACTCCGTCGGCACGTCGGTGGCCGAGATGACGTGGTTCGGCACCAGGTCGGCGAGTTGGTCGAACCACCAGAGCGACAGCGCGGTGAGCAGTTTGCCCTTGTCCGGGATCGGGGTGGGCAGCGCCACGTCGTAGACCGACACCCGGTCGGAGGCGACCAGGATCAGGTCGTCGCCGTCGGCGTAGACGTCCCTGACCTTGCCCGAATGCAGCAGTTCCACGTGCCCAAGTACATCACGGTCGCCGGGCCGGACCCGGTGCGGCCCGCACCGGCCGGATCGCCGCCGGTTCGCCGCCGGGGCATCGCCGGACCGCCGTCGGGTCGCCCGTCGAGCGGCGACATCCGGTCCGTTCCGGGTGGAGGTTGGGCGGATCCTGCCCGTACGGGCGTTGACACCCGCCGAGGCCGGCTGTGTAAATGATCCGGTTGCCGTCACAGCTGACCCGGTGTCGTCGTCAGGAGTTGTCGTGCCTCTTCCCCTCCCCTCCCTGTCAGGCAGACCGTCGCCGTCGAGCAGACCGTCGCCCGGCCGACTCGGCCGGCGCCTCGGTGCCGCGCTGCTCGTCGTCGCCGTCGCGCTCGCCTCCGGGTGCACCGCCGAGGAGGCCGCGCCAAAGGACGACAAGGTCGAACTCTCCGTCTTCTGGTGGGGCGGCGAACGCCGGGCCGAGATGACCAAGCAGGCGTTGGACATCTACACCAAGCGCTATCCGGACGTCACCTTCAGGTTCACCCACCAGGGCAACGCCGGCTACTTCGACCGGCTCTCCATCGAGGCCGCGGCCGGCAACGCGCCGGACATCTTCCAGATCGACGACAACTACCTGACCGAGTACGCCCAGCGGGAGATCCTGCTGGACCTGACCGACTACGTCCGGACCGACGTGCTGGACCTGCGCAAGATGCCCGCCGGCCTGGCACAGTCCAGCCAGGTGACCGGCCGGACGGTAGCCGCCGCGGCGGCCGAGAACACCCCCGGCCTGATCTACAACAAGAGCCTGCTCGACCGGTACGACCTGCCCGAACCACAGATCGGGATGTCCTACCCGGAGTACCTGGAGTGGGCCGAGCGGATCACCGAGCGCACCGACGGCAAGATCTTCGGCACCATGGACCCGTCCGCCGACTACAAGGCGCTCTGGATCTGGCTGCGCTCGCAGGACAAGGAGCTCTATCAGGGCCGGCAGGTGGGCTTCACCGAGAACGACCTGACCCGCTGGTTCGAGTTGTGGGCGGACGCCCGGAAGCGCGGGGCGGCCCCGCCGCCCGAGGTGACCCAGCTCGCCAACGGCGGTGACGTGACGAAGCAACTGGTGGCCACCGGGCAGGCCGCGACCTCGTTCGTCTGGTCCAACCAGCTACCCGAGTTGCAGAAGGCCACCAAGGACAGGCTCGGCGTGGTCAGCTATCCCGGCGACCCGGCCGCGCACTGGGCCAGGGCGTCGCTCTACTGGGCCGCCTTCCGGGGTACCCGCCATCCGGACACCGTCGTGCACGTCATCGACTTCCTGGTCAACGACACGGTGGCCGGCGAGATCCTCGGTACCGAGCGAGGGTTGAGCGCCAACCTGGACGTACGGCGGGCCGTGGAGGCCTCGCTGACCGACGAGAGCATGAAGCAGTCGGTGGCCTTCGAGACCACGATGACGGAAAAGTTCGGACCGGCGCCGGTACCGCCGCCGAAGGGACACGCCACGGTCAAGCAACTGCTGGTCCAAGCGGCGGAGAACGTCCAGTTCGGCAGGGCTTCCCCGCGTACGGCCGCGGCGGCCTTCATCAGCCAGGCAAACGCCGCACTGACAAGCTGACGAGCCGCCAGGCTCGCTGACGAGCCGATGAGCTGAACCGCCGGGCAGGAGTCCCGTCCGCCGTTCTCCCCTCGGCGGACGGGCGACTGCCTGCCGGGCGGGGTCACCCCGGGTTGGTCAGCGCTTGCCCCCCGACCGGCGGTTACGCATCAGCAGGACCAGTACGGCGACGATCCCGCCGACCACGATCAGGCAGCAGACCAGTCCCCAGATCCCGAAGCTGCCCCGGGCGCGGCGTCCCCGGGCCGCCTCCAGCACCAGCTCGCCGGGTCCGCTCGACGCCCAGGCGACGGCCGGTACGAACACTGTCAACGCCGCCGTACCGAGCACTGCGGTCAGGCGGACCCACCAGTTCCGGATAATCTCCATGGCTACATCCTCGGGGCTATCCGCAAGTCCCGCCGGCAACGCGGCCGATCACCCTGTCGGCACCCGCCCAGGGTCAGCCGCCGTACCTGGCGAGCGCGACGAGCAGGCACCCGAACGCGGCACAGTTGAGTACGACGCGGACCAGGTTCGACGCCCGCCACCTCGCCTCACCGAAGTCCCGGCGTACCCCGGCGAGGTCGGCGAGGCGGTCCGGGTCGCCGGCCGCCTTGATCGCGTCGTTGCGCGGCACGTTCACCGCCACGGTGATCACGATCACCACCAGGTTCAGCACGAACGCCGCGACGGTCCACGGCAACCCGTCGTGCCGCTCGGCCGGCAGGTGCAGGACGGCGGCGACACCGCTGAGGATCAGCATCCCGAAGAAGCAGGCCATGAACCACGGGTTGATGATCGCCCGGTCGATCGCCTGGAAGGCGCCCACGAAGGTACGGTCGTCGGTCCGGGCCAGCCCCGGCATGATCGTGTGTGCGTACAGGACGAAGACGCCGGCCACCAGTCCGGTGGTCAACGCGGCAGCGCCCAGAACGGCCCCGGTCACCAATCGTCCGCCTTCCGTCAGGTCCACGCCCGGCAAGATCCGGCAGTGGCAGTATCACCGAACCGCCCGGGCTGCCAAAACCGCCGACAGGACACGGTCCGGCCCTCCAGACGATCTCTGGAGGGCCGGTGAGACGCACCCTCCGAGCCACGGCGACTCAGCGAGTGGCGGTGACTCAGCGGGCAGCGGTGGATCAGCGAGCCGCAGCGAGCCGGAGCGGCTCAGCGGGCGGCGGCCGGGACTGGCTCGGCCACGACGGGCGCGGTGATCCGGCGGCGGCGCGACGGCAGCATCACCGTCGGGTGGGCGATGCTCCAGGCGGCGCTCGCACAGACGAACTCCTTGTACCGAGCGGCCGACCTGCCGGTGAGCGCGGAAGGCTTGGCCTGGTCGTCGGGGGTCACGAACTGGATGATCCCGTCGCGGCGGCCGAGGCTGACACACTGCTGGACGTAGCGGATTGTGTTGTCCGGCATCCTGCGGCCGGTGAGCCGTGCCGCGATCGCGTCGGCGGCCTTCCAGGCCATCGGAATCCCGGATGCGCAGGACATCCGCAGCGGCCTGTCGCCCGCTCCCGCCGCGAGCCCGGCGTCGCCGACGGCGTACACCTCGGGGTGTGAGACCGAGCGCATGGTGTCGTCGACGACGATCTGCCCGGTGTCGGCGACCGTCAGGGTGGTGGCGGCGGCGATCGGGTGGGTGGCGAAGCCCGTCGACCAGACGGTCACCTGGGCCGGGATCCGCTCGGCGGTACCGGTAACCACGGTCGTCTCGTCGACCCGAACGACATCGGTGTGCTCGTGGACGGTCACGCCGAACCGGTCGAAGACTTCGCGCAGGTGCTGCCGGGCCTTGTCGCCCATCCAGTCGCCGAGGCCGCCACGGGCGGCGATGGCGACGTCGAGGTCCGGCCGGGCCTCGGCGATCTCGGCGGCCGCCTCGATCCCGGTGAGGCCGCCGCCGACGACGAGTACTGTCGCACCCGCGGCAAGCTCGTGCAGCCGCTCGCGCAGCCGCAGCGCACCCTGCCGGGTGGCGACGTGCTGGGCGTGCTCGGCGACACCGGGCACCCCGTGCTCGGCGACGGTGCTGCCGAGGGCGTAGACGAGGGTGTCGTACCCGATCTCGTCGGCGCCGTGCTGGTCCACCAGGTCTACGGTCCGGCAGTCGACGTCGACGGCGGTGACCCGGGCCGGTCGAAGCCGGACCCCCGTGCCCGCGAAGATGTCGCGCAGCGGGCGGGGCGGCAGTTCCTGCCCGACCGCGAGCTGGTGCAGCCGGACCCGCTCGACGAAATCAGGGTCGGCGTTGACCAGGGTGATCTCGATGTCGTCGGAGTGGAGACGACGGGCGAGGCGCCCGGCGGCGTGGGCTCCGGCGTAACCGGCCCCGAGAACGACGATGCGGTGCTTCATGGTTCCGCTCCTGTCTGGTGTGGCCTGCTCGCCTCCTGAACCGGACAGCGGCGCGAGACCTGACAGGATTCGCTGTTACCTGGGTCACCGGCCGAGGTCGGACGGCTCCGCGCCGTCGGGCTGCTCCGCGCCGCCGAACGGCTCCGCACCGTCGGGCTGCTCCGCGCCGCCGGACGCGTTCCATTGCCGCGCCACGCGTTCCAGCTTGTCGGGGTTGGCCTGCACGTGGATGGCGGCCACCCCCTCGGGAGTCACGTGCAGCGACATGACGCCGACCACCCGGTCGCCGACCGTGGCCAGCACGGCGGGGCCGTCGTTGACGACGGTGGCATGCAGGGTCCAACTGCCGCCGAGCAGGGCCTCGAAGGTGGCCCGTTGCGCCTCGGCCGGCGCGAAGACGCCACGCAGGAAGCGCGCGATGCTGAGCGCACCGACGATCGGGGTGCTGCGGGCCGGGACCCGGCCGCCGCCGTCGGAGATGTTGACCGCGTCGTCGGTCAGCAGCCTGACCAGCGACTCGGTGTCGCCGCTGACAGCCGCGGCGAGGAACTCCTCGGCGATCTTCTTCGCGGCGGAGGCGTCGATCTCGATCCGGACCCGGTCGGAACCGACGTGCTGCCTGGCCCGCCGGTAGATCTGCTGGCAGTTCGCCTCGGTGAGGTCGAGGATCCGGGCGATCTCGCCGTGCGGGTAGCCGAATGCCTCGCGCAGCACGTAGACGACGCGCTCGTTGGGCGACAGCCGCTCCATGAGGGTGAGCATCGCGATCGAGACCAGTTCGCGCTGTTCGGCGGTCTCGGCCGGGCCGAGCATCCGGTCTCCGGCCAGGAGCGGCTCCGGCAGCCAGTTTCCCACGTACCGCTCGCGCCTGGCCCGCGCCGAGGTGAGCTGGTTGAGGCAGACGTTCGTGAGTACCTTCGTCAGCCACGCCTCGGGCGTCTCGATGTGCTCCCGGTCGGCCGCCTGCCAGCGCAGAAACGTGTCCTGAACCGCGTCCTCGGCGTCGGTCGCCGAGCCCAGCAGGCGGTACGCGATCGCCTCCAGGCGGCCCCTGGAGCCCTCGAAGAGTTCGACCTCGTGCGCGCTGAGCATCGCCACCAGTTAAGCACGCCGGCCCGAGGCCGCAGCGCCTGGCGAGTCTTGCCGCCGGCCGCCATCAGATTGCTCGGACCGGTCCGCGGGTGAACTGGAAACGGCCCCTCGGAGAGAATCCGAGGGGCCGTTTTCGTTGGTAGCGGGGACAGGATTTGAACCTGCGACCTCTGGGTTATGAGCCCAGCGAGCTACCGAGCTGCTCCACCCCGCGTCGCCGGATGAACCCTAGCCCAACTGCGCCCGGAGTCCAACTCCAATTGGAAACACCGGCAGTGCGAGGTACGCCCGTCAGCACCGGAAACGCCGGTGGGGCAAGGAACGCCGACAGCAGGGGCATTGGTGGTACGAGGAATGCCGGAAAAGCAGGAACCCGGTTCCAGGATCGGGAACCGGGTTCAACTGATGGTGCTGTAGTAGCGGGGACAGGATTTGAACCTGCGACCTCTGGGTTATGAGCCCAGCGAGCTACCGAGCTGCTCCACCCCGCGTCGGCTCGTTAACCCTAGCGCACACCGCCCACGCCCCGCAAAACAGGGCCGGAACTGCCCGGCGACGACCGTGTCGCCATCGCCGGGCAGCCACGTACTGCCTGGTCAGCCGCTCGGCGAGGCCGGCGGACTGGGTGTACCGCCACTAGCCGCCGGCGAGCTGGCCGGGGCCGGGGAACCACCCGGATCCGGTGCCCGGTTACCACTCGCCCGCTGGGCGTTCTGGAACTCGGTCATCGCCTCGTCCAGCGCCTTGAGCGCCCGGCCGTACCGCTCGAAGTCACCGGCGGTCTGCGCCGCCTTGACCTCTGCGATCGCGGCCTGCACCTTGCTGGCGGCGGCGGCCAGCTCCGGAGTGAGCTGCGGGTTGGCGTCCGCCGGTGGTGTCGTGGGCGCGGGCGTCGGGTTGGTGCCGCCGTCGGTTGGTGGCGGTGGCGGCGTCGGTGTGGTCGGGGCGGCCTTCTTGCCCTGCTCGACGAGCTGTTTGATGCCCTCTTCGAGGCTGTTGGCCAACACGACGTACTGACCGCCGTCGCCGTACGAGATCAGCACCCGTTGCAGCAGCGGATAGGCGTTCGTCTGGTTGCTCTTCACGTAGACCGGCTCGACATAGAGCATGCCGTCGCCGAAGGGCAGCGAGAGCAGGTTGCCGTACTGCACCTGGGCCTGGTTCGAGGTGAGCAGGTTGAGTTCCTGCCGGATGTTGGCGTTGTTCGTCATCTTCTGGTGCACCTGGACCGGCCCGGAGACCGCCGTCTGGTCGGGCAGTTCCAGCACCTCCAACCGGGGCTGGCCGTTCAGGTACGACCCGCTGATCAGCGCGGCGAGGTTCTGCCGGCCGGCCGGGGTGACCGCCGAGGTGAGCTGGAAGCGTGGCGCGTCCTGCCCCGGCAGCTGGGTGTAGAGGTAGTACGGCGGCTGCCGGTCACCGGAGTCCGGCGCGTCCGGCGCGTTCGGCACCTCCCAGAAGTCCTGCCCGGAGAAGAACTCCGACGGATCGGTGACGTGGAACTTCGCCAGCAGGTTGCGCTGCACCTTGAACAGGTCGGCCGGGTAGCGGAAGTGTGCCGCCAGGCCGGCCGGGATCTCCGACTTCGGCTTCACCAGGTTGCCGCCGAACGCCTTGTTCCAGGCCTTCAGCACCGGGTCGGTCTCGTCGAACTGGTAGAGCTCGACCGTCCCGTCGTACGCGTCGACGGTCGCCTTCACCGAGTTCCGGATGTAGTTGACGTTCTCCCGGGCGAGTTCGAAGGTGCCCAGCCCGGTCAGCTCGTCGGCCGTCTCCTGCTGGAGGTTCACCTGCTCGGCGTACGGGTAGGTGGCCGCCGTGGTGTAGCCGTCGACGATCCACTGGATCCGCCCGTCAACCACCGCCGGGTACGGGTCGCCGTCCAGGGTGAGGAACGGCGCCACCTTCTCCACCCGGTCGCGCGGGTTACGCACGTAGAGCAGCTTGGAGGCGTCGTTGATCGCGCCGGAGAGCACGAAGTTCGGCTCCTGCTCCTTGATCGAGTAGAGCAGCCGGCGGCCGAACGAGCCGATCTCGACCCCGCCCGAGCCGGTGTAGGTGTAGTACTGCTCGCCACCGTCCCGGCCGGTGGGCCGGTCGAACTCGACCGGGTTGTTCCCCTCGGTCTGCCCGACGATCGCGTAGTCACTGCCGTCCATCTGCTCGCCGTAGTAGATCCGCGGCTGGCTGGCCGGGATCGTCTCGGTCGACGACGAGCACGCCTCCTCGGTCCGCTCGCCGAGGAAACCGGAGACGAAGTACGGCTGCCCGCCGCAGACCACCTGGTTGGCGGGCGCGCCGACCAGCCCGTACCCGTGGGTGAAGACGGTGTGCCGGTTGATCCAGTTGCTCTGCTGGTCGGTCAGCTCCAGATAGTTGATCTCCCGCATCCCGACGACGTAGTCCTGGGTCTCGCCGTTGACCTGGTAGCGGTCGATGTCGAGCTTCGGGCCGAAGTCGTAGAAGCCCCGCACCTGCTGGAGCTGGGTGTAGGTCTCGGAGACCAGTTGCGGGTCCAGCAGCCGGATGTTCGGCACCACCGAGGTGTCGGTGGCAAGCGACTCCGGCGGCCTGAGGTTCGCCGCGTTGTACGGCGCCATCACCGTGCCGGCGAGCCCGAACGAGTCCCGGGTGGCGGTGATGCTCCGCTCGATGTAGGCGGCTTCCTTGTCCTTGACGCTCGGCTTGACCTCGAAGGTCTGCACCGCCCACGGGTAGATGCCGCCGATCGCCACCGCCGAGATGCCGAGCAGGGCGAGCGAGATGCCGGGCCAGACCAGGTTCCGCATGACGGCGTTGGAGAAGATGATGATCGCCAACGCGACCACCACCGAGATGTACGCCAGGATCTCCTTGGCCGGCAGCAGCGCGTTGATGTCGGCGTAGCCGGCGCCGTACAGGTCGACGCCCTCGTTGAACTCCAGCAGCATCGCCCGCCGGTCGAGCACGTACGCCAACGCCTTGAGCAGCACGAAGACCGCGACAAGCGTGGTCAGGTGGGCCCGGGCGGCGCTGGTCATCCGGTCACCGACGCCCTGGAGCCGGACGCCGCCGAAGATGTAGTGCATCGCCAGCGAGCCGATCACCGCGAGCACCACGGCGGTGAAGCCGACGCCGAGCAGATAACGCAGGAACGGGAACTGGAATACGTAGAACCCAATATCGATCTTGAATTCCGGGTCCTGGATACCGAAGGTCTGCGAGTTGCGGAACAGCATCCACTGACCCCAGCGGGTCTGCGCGGAGAGGCCGGCGAAGAGCCCGACGACCACCCCGATCGCGACCAGCCAGGAGCCGATCCGGGGCGCCAGCACCGAACGGTAGCGCTCCAGGGTCACCTGCTCCGGCGAGTTGGGCCGGAGCACCGGCCGCAGCCGGTAGGCCAGCCACATGTTGCCGCCGACCACCAGCGCCATCGCCAGGCCGATCACCGCGAAGAGCACGATCCGGGTGACAAGCACCCCGCTGAAGACCCGGGTGTAGTCGACCTCGTCGAACCAGAGCCAGTCCGTCCACGCCTGGACGCCCCAGCCCAGCAGGGTGAGGAGCAGAAACACCCCTAGGAGTACGCCGACCGTGACGCGACCGCGTCGACTCATTCTTGGTAGGGGGCTGCTACGCATGACCACTGTTGGCTCCGCACCTTGGGGAATGACCGGCTCTGATCAGAGCACCTAGACTACGGGGTGTTCCTGAGTCCGACCGGTCCCCCTCGGGCAGCGGGGGTTCAGCACCTCGGCGGTTCGCCTCCGGCCCGGATCGTGTCCAGTGCGCTCAGCGCCTCGTCGAGGGTCCCGACCCGGGCCATCGGCAGCCCCGATTGGGCGTTTCGGACGGCCTCCTCGCAGTTTCCGGCCGGTACCAGGAAATACTTCGCGCCCGCGTTCTTCGCGCCGACCAGTTTCTGTGGGATGCCGCCGATCGGGCCGACCTCGCCCAGGTCGTTGATCGTGCCGGTACCAGCGATGATCTTTCCGCCGGTCAGGTCCTCGCTCCGGATCTTGTCGATGATGCCGAGCGCGAACATCAGTCCGGCACTGGGCCCACCGATGTCGCCGAGGTCGATCTTCAGTTCGAACGGGTGCGGCTGCCGCTGCTCGATCTCCACCCCGATCCGGGGCGGATTGTTGCCGGTGGTCGCGCTGACGATGGTCGCGGTGGCCGCTTTGCCGTCCCGGGTGTAGCCGATCTTCAGCTGGGAGCCGGCCGGCCGCGCCCGGATCAGGTCGGTGAGGCTGCTCGCCACCACCACCGGCTTGTCGTCGACCGAGGTGAAGACGTCGCCGACCTTGAGGATCCCCTCCGACGGGCCACCCGCGGTGACGCTCTTGACCACCACCTGCACCGGGTAGCCGAGTTCGCGCAGCGCCGCGGTCTCGGCACTGGTCTGCGAGGCGGCGAAGTCCTCCGCGTTGCGCTCCTCCACCTGCTGCTGGGTCTGACCCGGCGGGTAGATCAACTCGTACGGCACCACCGCCTCGTCCGAGGAGAACCAGCCGGCGATCGCGGAGAGCAGCTTGACGTCGGGCTGTACGCCGACCGTGGTCAGTCGGAGTTGCCCGGCCGAGGTCGAGGTCTCCCCGCCGGACACCTGGATCACCTCTTTGTCGTTCTGCCGGCCCAGCGTGTCCACCGTCGGCCCGGGGCCGAGCACGACGTACGGGATCGGAGCGGCGAGTACGCCGATGCTGAGCAGGGCGGTGAGCACCGCGCCGAGCAGAACAGTGACACCGCGACGTCTCATGGCCGCCTAGCCTACCCAGCCGGCACCTCCGGACCGGCCCGAGAACCCGAGGTTCGCCCTCGGCGTGACACCTGGGCGGGCGGCACACCCGTCCGCGCGCGTACCGTGGACGCGTGCCTGATATTCCGTTCGGCTTCGCCCTGCCGGGTGGCCAGCCGCCCGACCCCAACGACCCGCAGCAGATGCAGCAGTTCATGGCGCAGCTGCAGCAGCTGCTCGCCGCGCCGGGCAGCGGCCCGGTCAACTGGGACCTGGCCCGCCAGGTCGCGGCCAGCCAGCTCTCCTCGGCCGGCGACCCGGCCGTGACGCCGTACGAGCGCAACGCCGTGGAGGAGGCGCTCCGGCTGGCCGACCTGTGGCTGGACCCGACCTCGGCACACCCCTCCGGGATCCGCACCTCCGTGGCGTGGAACCGGAACGAGTGGATCTACAAGACGCTTGACGTCTGGAAGAAGCTCTGCGACCCGGTGGCCGGTCGGATGGTCGCCGCGATGGGCGACCTGGTGCCGCCGGAGGCCCGGGCGCAGCTCGGCCCGATGCAGTCGATGCTGACCACGCTGGGCGGGGCGCTCTTCGGCGGCCAGCTCGGCCAGGCGCTCGGCTCGCTCGCCGCCGAGGTGCTCTCGGCCGGCGACATCGGCCTGCCACTCGGCCCGGCCGGCACCGCCGCGCTGCTGCCATCGAACATCCGGGCGTACGGCGAGGGCCTCGAACTCCCCGAGGACGAGGTACGTCTCTACGTCGCCCTGCGCGAGGCCGCCCACCAGCGGCTCTTCCAGCACGTACCGTGGCTGCGCGGACACGTCCTGACCACCGTCGAGATGTACGCCACCGGCATCACTGTGAACCGGGAGGCGATCGAGGAGGCGATGGGCCGGCTCGACCCGATGAACCCGGAGTCGATGCAGGCACTCTCGGTCGAGGGGATCTTCACTCCGGAGGACACCCCGGCACAGAAGGCCTCGCTGGCCCGGCTGGAGACCGCACTTGCCCTGGTCGAGGGCTGGGTGTGCCACGTGGTCGACACCGCCGCCGCCGAGCGGCTGCCGAACGTGAACCGGCTCGCCGAGGCGTTCCGCCGGCGCCGGGCCGCCGGTGGACCGGCCGAGCAGACCTTCGCGGCGCTGGTCGGGCTGGAGCTGCGCCCCCGCCGGCTGCGCGAGGCCGCCGCACTCTGGGCGGCGCTCACCGAGCACCGGGGCATCGCCGGCCGGGACGCGCTCTGGGGGCACCCGGACCTGCTCCCGGCCGAGGAGGACTTCGCCGACCCGGACGCGTTCGCCCGGTCCCAACTGGACCTCGGCGACCTGGCGGACTTCGACTTCGGCAAGCCCGAATCCGAGGACGACTCCGGCGAGCCGGGCTCGGAGCGGCGCGACCCGGAGTGACCCGACGCCCCCGGGCGGGCGCGGATGCAGCGGGCGCTGCCGGCGCGAATGCGGGTGCGGGTGCAGCGGGCGTTGCCTGCGCGAATGCGGGCGCTGCCGGCGGGAATGCGGGTGCGGCGGGCGCGGGCGGTGCCGGCGTGGCTGGTGCGGGTGAGAGTCCTGCGGATCGCCGTCCCGCGGGAGTCGGCTGACGTACTGTCAGCCGCCGAGCAGTACCCGGGTGGTGTCCCAGCCCTCGACCGCCGGGTCGAGGGTGGCGAGGTCGGCCGGGCCGCGGAGTCGACGCCAGCCCGGGGTCACCGCCACCTCGGCCGGTCGCGGCGCGGCGCGGCGCACCAGCCCCGCTTCGGCGGTGTCCAGGTCGAGTTCCGGCAGCCAGTCCGGGGCGGGTAGCCGGGTCGCCAGGCCGAGCAGCCCGGCACCGGGGTTCGTCGCGGGGGCGACCGCGACGGATCGGCTGGTCAGCGGGCGGAGCAGCTTGCCGAGGATCAGGCCGGGCAGGTCGGGGGCGTCGGCGACGATCACGGCCGCCTGGTCGTAGCCGTCCCGGGTCGCGGCGTCGAGCGCGGCTCCGACCCGGTGGGTCGGCAGATCGTAGACCGGCATGCCGGGCCAGGCGACCGCGTCGGCCAGCGGGCGGTCGGCGGCGGTGGCGGCGATCGCCGGTTCCACCTGGGCCAGGGTGGCGACCAGGTCGACGACGTCCTCGGCCAGCGCCGCCCGCCAGCGGGCCGGGTCGGTCTCCGGTGGCGTCCAGGCGACGGGTCCGAGCATCACCACGATCACACGGCGGGTCACCCACCGACCTTACCGACGGTCCGGCCCCGGGCAGCCGGCCGGCCGCACCGCCCGTCCGGGGCTTCGAACGTCTCGGGTACGGGCTCAGTCCGGCAGGACGATCCCGGCGGTCGCGGCGACGCCCTCCAGGTAGCCCCGGGCCCGTTCCGTCTTCGGATAGCGGCCGACCAGTTCCCAGAACCGTGCGTTGTGACTGGGCACGACGAGGTGGGCCAGCTCGTGCAGCAGCACGTAGTCGATCACCCACTCGGGCATCTCCTGGATCCGGTGCGAAATCCGGATCGTCCGGTCGGCCGGGGTGCAGGAGCCCCACCGGCCGTTCTGGTTCGTCACCCACCGGACGCTGGCCGGCACCGCCGCCCTGCCGTGCTCGCTCAGGTAGCGGTCGATCAACCGGCGGGACCGGAGCAGCAGTTCCTCGTCGGAACGCCCGAGCCGCTCCTCCCGGGCGGCGAGCCGGGCGAGCATCCGATCCACCCACTCGCTCTCCTCGGCCCGGGAGAACTGGTCGGGGATGAGCACGACGACGCGCTCGCCGTCGCGGTAGGCGGACACCGTCCGGCGCCGGCGCTGACTGCGCCGTACCTCGACGACCGGCTTCCGCAACCCCGCCATTAGCGGTCCGCGCAGCCCCGGGTTTCGTTCACGATGGAAAACTAATGCGTACTGGCCAGGTCACCGCAAGAGTCAACCCATAGATTGCCGCCGGAAAAATACCGGTTAGCGGTGCGGCGTCCGGAAAAAATTCATTGCGGTGATCGTCCGCGCCCCCTTGATCGGGCCCGCTCGGCCCTCGCGGCGCCATACGGGACGAGCGCCGCAGGCAACGGTAAACGATCATCCGCCGACCTCGCCAGGCCCCCCTGATCAGCGATCTGACGTGGTTCATCCGGCGTGTCCCTGCGAAACTGACTTATCCGACCTATTCCGGCATGCACACTCTGGTCGTCGGCTTCCTCACAGTGTCGACAGATTGCTGACATGGAACTGCCCAGACCTGGGTAGGGTCCGCGAACCGGCGGTCACATCGGTGACCGCGGAGAAACCCCAGCGCTGGCGCCTACGTGGCCGCCCGCCGCCGGGCGCACGTCAGGCTCGCGAGAGCCGACGGCTGAGACGAGGAGGACACCGTGGCCGAGAAGGCCCAGACCTACAACGGTTACTGCGTGAAGTGCAAGGAGAAGCGTGACTTCGAGGGCAACGTCGAGGTTTCCAAGACGGGCATGAACATGGCCAAGGGCAAGTGTCCGGTCTGTGGCACCACCGTCAACCGGATCCTCGGCAAGGCCAAGGTCTGATCACCGAGAAGCACGCGGAACTGCGGGAAGGGGTGGCCGAGCGCCACCCCTTCCCGCTTTCGCTGTCGCGCTGCGGACACCTGGCGTGATGTCCGCGCCGCGACAAAAGTTACCGTTCGGTTGTGGATAACACCCCAGTTCCTGTGGATAGAGCAGTGCACAGCCCTCAGTCGCTGTGGACAACCGCTGCCGGCCCGCACCTGGGCGGTGACAGCGTGTCGCTTCATGACCCGAACCGTGCTGCCCCGCCCCACCCTGCTGCCCGGACTCGCCCGACTCTGGCGTGACCGGCACACCCTGCAACTCGGCCTCGACCCCCGGCGCGCCGTCCTGCTCGAGGTCGCCAACCCCTCCGCCGCCCGGCTGCTCGACCTGCTGGACGGCAGTCGCAGCGAGCGGGCCGTCCTCGAACACGCGGAGACGATCAACGTGTCCCGGGACGACGCCCGTACCCTGATCGACACCCTGCGCGCCGCCGGCCTGGTGGTCGCCGCGCACACCCTGCTCCCCACCGACCTGCCCGAGCCGGCCCGGCAGCGACTCTCCGCCGAGGCGGCGGCGCTCGCCCTGCACGGCCGGGACTCGCCCGGCACCCCGGCCCAACTGCTCCGGCGACGCGCCGCCGCCCGGGTCGTGGTGAGCGGCCAGGGCCGGCTCGCCGCCCCGGTGGCGGTGACCCTGGCCCAGGCCGGCGTCGGCCAGGTCCACCCCGACCTGCGCGGGCGGGTCGGGCCGGCGGACATCATCGGCGGCGCGCTGCCGGCCACCGACGTACGCCGGCCCAGCGCCGCCGCCGTGGTGGACGCGATCGCCCGGTCCGCGCCCGGCACCACCACCCGGGCCGTCCGGCGCGGCGCTGCCGACCTGGTGGTCCAGGTCGGCGCCGACCGCCCCGCCGAACTACTCGCGGCCGGTTACGCCCAGCAGCGGCAGGCGCACCTGCTGTTGACCATGCGCGACGGCGTACCCGTGGTCGGCCCCCTCGTCCGGGCGGCCGGATCGCCCTGCCTCAACTGCGTCGACCTGCACCGTCGGGACCGTGACCCGGGCTGGCCCGGCCTCGCCGCCCAGTTGGCCGGCGGTGACGGCCAGGAACCCTGCCTCACCTCGACCCTGATCACGGCGGTCGGGTACGCGGTCGGCGAGGTCCTCACCTTCCTCGACGGCGGTACGCCGGAGACGGTGGGCGGGGCGGTCGAGGTGACCGTGGGACGGCTGCGCCGCCGCACCTGGGCACCGCACCCGGCGTGTGGCTGCACCAGACGACGCCGCAGTACGCCGACCCGGCGGAACCGCCCGAGCGGGCCGGAAGCGGAGCCCGCCACCCGGACCGGACCAGCACGACGGTCCGCCCAGCCGGGCACGACCGGGGACGGCAGGCCGGTTTCCGACGGCCGGAGCAGGTCCCGGCGGGTCGCCAGCGGCCCGGACGTGGCCTGAGCCACCCGATGACGGCGGACCGGATCCCGTCGAGTCGGTAACAATGATCTGGTGACCGACATCCCGCGCCGCGCCGTCTCCCGGACCGCCAAGCTCGCCGCACTGCCGCTCGGCTTCGCTGGCCGGACGGTGCTCGGCATGGGCAAGCGGGTCACCGGCCTCGCCTCCGAGGTGATCTCCAACGAGATTCAGCAACGCACCGCCGAGCAGCTCTTCAGCGTGTTGGGCCAGCTCAAGGGCGGTGCGATGAAGTTCGGGCAGGCTCTGTCGGTCTTCGAGGCGGCCCTGCCCGAGGAGGTCGCGGCGCCGTACCGGCAGGCGCTGACCAAGCTCCAGGAGTCGGCTCCACCGCTGCCGGCGGCGAGCGTGCACAAGGTGCTCGCCGAGCAGCTCGGGCCGGACTGGCGGTCGCTGTTCGTGGAGTTCGACGACAAGCCGGCCGCCGCGGCCAGCATCGGCCAGGTGCACCGGGCGATCTGGAAGGTCGACAACGGCAGCACCCCGGCCGTCCGGCGGCGCGGTGCGAAGGCGGCGGCCAAGACGGGTACCCCGGCCGGGCGCCCGGTCGCGGTCAAGGTGCAGTACCCGGGTGCCGGACCGGCGCTCCTCTCCGACCTGAAGCAACTCTCCCGGCTCGGTGGCATGTTCCGGGCGATCCAGCCGGGTCTGGACATCAAACCGCTCCTCAACGAACTGCGGGAACGGATCAGCGAGGAGCTGGACTACGAACTCGAGGCGGAGTCGCAGCGGGTCTTCGCCGCCGCGTACGCCGATGATCCGGAGATCTTCGTGCCGGGTGTGGTCGCCGCCTCGCCCCGGGTACTGGTCACGGACTGGGTCGAGGGCACCCCGATGGCGGCGATCATCGACTCCGGATCCGAGAGCGAGCGGGACCAGGCCGGCCGGCTGATGGCCACCCTGCACTTCTCCGCCCCGATGCGCGCCGGGCTGCTGCACGCCGACCCGCACCCCGGCAACTTCCGGCTGCTGCCGGACGGGCGACTCGGCGTGATCGACTTCGGCGCGGTGGCCCGGCTCCCCGGTGGGCACCCGGAGCCGATCGGCCGGCTGGTCCGGCTGGCCCTGGCCGGTGACGCCGAGGCGGTGGTGGCCGGGCTGCGCGAGGAGGGGTTCATCCCGGCCGACACCTCGATCGACGCCCAGGCGGTACTCGACTTCCTGATGCCGATCCTGCAACCGCTCTCGGTCGAGGAGTTCCGGTTCACCCGGGCGTGGCTGCGGGTCGAGGCGGCTCGGCTGGCCAACCCGCGCTCCCCGGCGTACCAGCTCTCGCGGCAGCTCAACCTGCCGCCGTCGTACCTGCTGATCCATCGGGTGACCCTCGGCTCGATCGGGGTGCTCTGCCAGTTGGAGGCGAAGGCGCCCTACCGGGGCATCGTGGAGCGCTGGCTGCCCGGATTCGCCCCGGTGGCCTGAGCCACCACCCGTACGACACGGCGCCGGGCCGGCCCCGGCGGGATTCCTCCCGCCGCGACCGGCCCGGCTGTTTCGGTGTCAGGTTGGGTACGTTCCGACGGCCTCGGCCGACGGTTCAGAAGCTGCCCAGCTCGCGGGCGGCCCGGCGACGGGCCTCCAGCGCGATGGCTCGGGCGGATCGGGTTGCCTCAGTGCTCGTGGTGCTGCGACCGGCCTGAGGCAGGCGCATTCGAGCCCGTGACAACGCTTCGTGGATGAGATGCATCTTGGTGGCTCCGTCTCGGATGGGCATGGCGGTGATGGTTTTCGACACCGCGGCCATCGCGGTGTTCGGCGCCGATACCAGACCGGCGTTCGTACGGATCGGGTTCATGTCAGGCCGCCAACCGGACCGCACTGCGCGACTCGGCAAGACCACTGGCCGCCAGTCGCGCCTGGGCCTCGACCCGCAGCGCCGCGTCCCGGGCGACGTCCTCCTTGCGCGGGCGGCCACGGGGCCGCTTGCGCGGAACGACCGCGCCACGCTCGAAGATCTCGCCGCCCCAGACGCCCCACGGCTCTTCCCGCTCCACCGCACCGGCGAGGCACTCGACGCGCAGCGGGCAGTCCCCGCAGAGCGACTTGGCCAGCTCCAGCTCGGCAGGCGAGTCTGCGAACCACAGGTCGGGGTCGAACTTCCGGCAGGGCAGGTTCGCCTCCAGCTCGACGTTCGCGTCGAGGGGGGCCAACGCCAGACTCATCGCCCGGTCACCTCTCTCTCGTTTCGATCTCGTAGATCGCTGTTCCGACTTACTTGGCAGTGCGGAAAATGACTAAGGCCGCGGATCCCGGTGTACGGGGTCCGCGGCCTCGAGGTGAGCCGGCTGGTCTGTGTTAGACCGGTCTCCCTCGAGGTGGAACCCCGCTGACATCCATCCGCTTGACGCCGACGCTGATGCCATTGCCCGTGAATCCATTGGTCCCCTGGCGCTGCGCGGACGCGGGTGCCTGAGCCAGCTCGGCCTGGGTCAGGACCTGGTGCGCCTGCGAGTGCTGGAGGAGATCAGTGATCAGCATGAAGCCGACCTCTGACACCGGAGCTTGGGCAGCAGGCAGCGCCCACGGTCGCTGGGTGACATAGGTCGTCCCCATTGGGGCCACCTCCTGACTCTCACTCGTCGCCAACATCGGACTCATCCCCCTCTTGAACAGCCTGAAAGCCGCCGCTCGCGAGGTGTGCCATGAGGCTATTCCTCCTCCCGGCACGAGGGCAAACGAATTACGGCGAGAGTTCGGAACTTTCTTCCGACAGTCGCCGACGGCCCCTCGGCTCAGCCCGGCGCCGGCTCCGTCGGCTCCTCCGTCAGCAGCACGTCCTGCACGCCGACGCCGCTGATCAGGGCGAGCACCGCGTCGCCGTACAGGGCGACCTTGCGGGGGCCGATCCCCGCGATGGCCAGCAGCTCCGCCGGCCGGCCGGGGCGGCGTTCGGCGAGCGCGACCAGGGTGGCGTCGGTGAAGACGACGTACGCGGGGACCTTCTGCGCCCCGGCGACCCGGGCCCGCCAGTCGCGCAGCCGGTCGAGCAGTTCCTCGTCCAGGTCGGACGGACAACCTGCACAGCGGCCGAGTTTGCGGTCCGCACCGGCCAGCAGGGTCGCCCCGCAGACCCGGCAGGAGACGACCTGGGTACGCCGACGTTCGGGTTTCCGGCTGCCGCCGGTCACCTCGGCGGTACGCCCACCGCCGGAACGGTCGAACTGGGGCAGGAACCGGCACGGCCGACGGGCCCGGCCACCTGGCGAGCGCGCCGAGGCGTACGACAGCCAGAGCCACTGGCGGGCCCGGGTCACCCCGACGTAGAGCAGTCGACGCTCCTCCTCCACCTGCTCTGCCGTCTTCGCGTAGCTGGTCGGCAGCGTGCCGTCGGAGAGCCCGACCAGGAACACCGCGTCCCACTCGAGCCCCTTCGCCGAGTGCAGGGAGGCCAGCGTCACACCCTCGACCGTCGGCACGTGCTGCGCGGCGGCCCGCCGGCCCAGCTCGGCACAGAAGTCCACGAGCGTCACCGGCCGCTCCACCGCTGCGATCCAGTCGCTCGCGACTGCGGGGCTCGCAAGCTCACTCCTCGCGCTCGCAGCGATCCAGTCGCTCGCGACTGCGGGGCTCGCAAGCTCACTCCTCGCGCTCGCCGGCGCCTCGCCGATCGGCAGGAGCGCCGGGCTCGCCGCGTACTCCTCGGCGAGCTGGACCAGGGCGGCCAGCGCCTCCCAGCTCTCCCGGGCGCTGCCGCCGGGCGGGGGCCGGTCGGGTGTCCAGCCGACCGCCGCCAGCGCCTCCACCACGGCCGGGACCAGCGGCGTCTCCCCCGGCGTCGAGCGGGTCGCGGAGCGGAGCGCGACAAGCGCCTGCCGTACCTCGGGCCGCTCGAAGAAGCGCTCCGCGCCCTGGACCTGGTACGGCACCTCCGCCTCGGCGAGCGCTTTTTCGTACGCCTCGGACTGCGCGTTGGTCCGGAACAGTACGGCGATCTCCCGGGCCGGTGTGCCGGCGGCGATCAGGTCGCGGCAGCGCACCGCCACCGCGGCGGCCTCGGCCGGCTCGTCCGCGAAGATCCGCAGCTCCGGTTCGGCACCCGGCGGGCGCTGCCCGACCAGTTCCAGCCGCAGTCGCGCCTCGGCACCCCGGGCCTGCCGGATCACCGCGTTGGCCAGCCCGACCACCTGCGGGGTCGAGCGGTAGTCCCGGACCAGCCGGACCACCACCGCGTCCCGGCGCTGGCGGGGAAAATCGATCAGGTACGCCGAGGTGGCACCGGTGAACGAGTAGATCGTCTGGCTGGCGTCACCGACCACGGTCAGGTCGTCCCGGCCGCCGAGCCAGGCGTCGAGCAGGCGCTGCTGGAGCGGGTTGACGTCCTGGTACTCGTCGACCACGAAGTGCCGGTACTGCGCGCGGATCTGCTCGGCGACGTCCCTGTGCTCCTCGATCCCCCACACCGCCGCCCGGAGCATGTCCTCGAAGTCGATCACGCCGTTGGCTCGCTTGACCTTCTCGTATCCGGCGTAGACCTCGGCCACCTTCGCAGGGTCGTGCGGGGTCTCGCGCAGCGCCTTGGCCGCCGCGACGACGTACTCCCCCGGCTCGACCAGGGACGACTTGGCCCACTCGATCTCGCCGGCCAGGTCCCGCGCGGCGGCCCGGTCGGTGCGCAGCCCGGCCCGGGCGGCGGCCAGGGTGACCAGCCGCACCTTGCTGTCCAGCAGCTCGGGCATCTCCCGGCCGGCGAGCAGCCGGGAGGCGAAGTAGCGGAGCTGGCGCAGCGCGGCACCGTGGAACGTCCGGGCCTGCACCCCCGGCACGCCGAGCGCGCCGAGTCGGGCCCGCAACTCGGCGGCGGCCCGGGCGGTGAAGGTGACCGCGAGCACGTGCCGGGCGGCGACCTCGCCGGCCGTCACCCGGTACGCGATCCGGTGCGTGATCGCCCGGGTCTTGCCGGTGCCGGCGCCGGCCAGGATGCAGACCGGCCCGGCCGGAGCGGTCACCGCGGTGCGCTGTTCCGGGTCGAGTCCGGCCAGGATCCGTTCCACGTGCGAGTCAGCCACCACAGGTAGGAATCATGGCAGCCCTTCCTGACGTTGCACCGTTAGCCTGTGCGATCGGCAACCCGTCCGATCCGTCGCCCGCCCGGTCCGAACCGGTCGGGCCGGGCTGGGAACGACTGAGCACCGCGGAGGTCTCGACGATGTTGACGATGTATTCCACGTCCTGGTGCGGCTACTGCCACCGGCTGAAGTCACAACTCGACCGGGAGGGCATCGGGTACACCGTGGTCGACATCGAGCAGGACCTGGCCGCCGCCGAGTACGTGATGAGCGTCAACGGCGGCAACCAGACCGTGCCGACGGTGCGGTTCGACGACGGGTCGGCGCTTACCAACCCGTCGATCGTCGACGTCAAGAAGCACCTGGCCTCGATCGCCGGCAGCTGACCGGTCCGGCGGTGGGCCCGGCCCGGGTCCACCGCCGCTGCGCCGTCCGGGCTGATCGGTCAGCGGGGTCGGGATTTCGAGGCCGGTGACGCGTCAGCGGAACCGGCGACCGGCGGTACGTCGGGCAGGATCACCTCCGGCGCCGGTACGTTCGGCGGCACGTCTCCTCGGAGCGCCGTACCGGAGGCGGGTGGTGCGGAGAGTCCCCGCCCCGCCCAGAGGTACCCGGCCGCCACCGTCATCACCACCGCGATCACCACGAAGAGCAGCCGGTAGTCGACGAAGCCGACCAGCAGCGCGCCGGTGCCGATCGAGATCGCCTGCGGGCCGCTGATCAGCGCCTCGGAGGCGGCGGCGACCCGCCCGAGCAGCGGTCCCGGGGTGCGGCGCTGGATCAGCGTGTTCAGCCCCACGAAGGCGATCGGCAGGCCGAGGCCGAGCAGTACCAGCGCGACGAAGGCCAGCCAGATCGTCGGGTACGCCAGCAGCAGCGCGCCGGGCGCGAAGAGTGCCACCCCGACGGCGAGCGCCGCCAGCTCGCCGAACCGGCGTACCACGGCCGGGGAGGAGAGCCCGCCGAGCACCCCGCCGATGCCCTGCACCGTGACCAGTACCCCCACGAAGCCCGGCTCCCGGCCCAGCCCCTGGTCCACGTACGCGAAGATCAACGACTCGCTGAACCCCATCACCAGTACCGCCAGCGCGGCGCCGACCACCGCCCGGCGCAGTGCCGGTTCGCCCACCATGTGCCGCAGCCCGGCACCCACCTCGGTCACCCAGCGGAGCTGGGCCGGACCGGGCTCGCTCTCGGCGATCCGCAGCGCGGAGACCGCACAGGCGGCGGCGACGAAGCCGATCATGCCGACGGTCGGCAGGGTCCAGCCGCCGGCCCCGCTGTAGAGGGCCGCCCCGGCCAGCGGGCCGACCAGCCGCAGCCCCTGCTTGACGGTCTGCAACGCGCCGTTCGCCTGGGCCATCAACTCCTCGGGCACCATCTGTTTGATCAGGCCGTTAAGGGTCGCGCCGAGGGCGACGTAGGAGAGCCCGTACAGGGCACCCACGACGTAGATGATCCAGACGTCGGTACGGTCCCGGACCAGGAACAGCGGGGTGAGCAGTACCGCCGTGACCAGGTTCGCGGCGAGAAAGAACGGGCGGCGGCGGAACCGGTCGACCGCCCATCCGACGATCGGGGCCAGGGCCATCGGCGCGACCATGGCGAAGATGGTGGCGCCGGCCATGCCGTTCGAGCCGGTCAGGTCCTTCACCCAGACGGCGAGCGCCAACAGCATGATCGACTCTGCCGTCATGCTGAACACCAGACCGGCGAAGAGCAGCCGGAAGTCGGGGCGACGCAGGATGCTTCGCATGCGAGGGGGTCCCTTTCGAGGTGGCGGCGAGCCGCTCGGGGGACCGCGGACACTCTTGATCACCGCCGACGGGTGGGTCGCCGGCGCCGGGTCGCCCGCGGCGGCTGTTCGCCGTACTGGTTGGGCGGGTTCTCTGCTGGCGTACGGCGCTGGTCGTGGTTGTGAGAATTCGTCGCAGTCGATGGTGGCGGGGCGGCCGGTGGCGCTCGGAACTCGATCGGCTATCCGACGACAGGGGGGTGGAAGCGTCCCGGAAGCCCTCTCCATTTAGACACGCCGTTACCATTCGACGGCAGGCCGTGAAGCGCGAGCGGCATACTGGACCGCCGGGAGCGCGACCGGAACGGTCCGCACCTGCCCGGCGACGGGCTCGACGGAAACGAGAGCGAGGATCCAGTGCCTCCTGCTCAACCCAGCCCGATCCTGCGACGGCGCAGGCTCGGCACGGAACTGCGCAAGCTGCGGGAGTCCGCCAAGCTCACCGGCGACCAGGTCATCGAGGCGGTGGGCTGGGCGTCGGCCTCCAAACTGTCCCGGCTGGAGAACGGCCGCAGCCGACCCGACCTGCGCGACGTCCTCGACCTGCTGGACCTCTACAAGGTCACCGGGGCGCTGCGCGAGGAACTGACCGCGATCACCAACGAGGCCGGAGACATCCGGGGCTGGCTGCGCTCGTACGCGACGATGACGCCGCGACAGCGCGGGTACGCCGAGTTGGAGGCGGGCTGTGCGGAGATCCGCGAGTACAGCCCGGTGATCGTGCCCGGCCTGTTGCAGAGCAAGGGGTACGTCAACCTGCGCATCCTCTCGTCCCGGCAGTTGGTGGACGACACCGACGACACCGAGGACGCCGAGACCGAGGTGGCGGCCCGGATCGCCCGGCAGTCGCTGCTCACCCGCGAGGTCGAGCCGCCCCGCTACCACGCGGTGATCGAGGAGGCGGCGCTCGGCGGCCGGGCCGGTCCACGCGAGGTGCTGCGGGCCCAGCTCATCCAGTTGCGCAAGCTCGCCGGGCTGCCGAACGTGACGCTCCAGGTGTTGCCGACCGAGCGGACCATCGCGGACTGGTACCTGCCGCACACCGGGTTCTCGCTCTACCGTTTCGCCGAACCGCAGGATCCGGAGACCGTCGCGATCGAGGGGCTGGCCACCAACCTGATGGTGACCGACCCCAAGGAGATCGCCACCTACTCGATGGTCTTTGAGTGGCTCCAGGAGGCGGCGCTGAGTCCGGAGGAGACGGTCACCTGGTTGGCCGAGGTGGCGGCGCAGCGCGGGTCGGCTCCCCGGAATCCGTCCAGCCGGGACCCGGGAATGCCACCCACCCAGCGCAGTCGCCGTTCGGGGCGGCTGACCGAGCAGTAGTTCACTTCCTGCGACGGCGCACCGATTCGCCGCCGCCGCACCGATCCGCCGCCGCCGGCTCCTGCTTCGGGAGCCGGCGGCCGCGTCGTACCCCGGGGTGGTGGTGTTGACCGTCACCTGATCGGACGAGCAACTACTCCAATCGGCGCGTTTCACTTGCCCACAGGTGGAGAATGGGTGAACATAGCCCGAGGGGAACGTGGAAGTTCCATGGAACGACTTCGTTAGGTAATCGCAGGATCATCGTCCGTCACCGGCCTTCGGAGACACCCATGCGGTTTCTAATCGTTCGCACGGATATCCGTGCCGCCGCAGACGACGAGTTGGCCGCCGCCTGGGCGCAGGGGGAGCGCCTCCGCGACGAACAGACCTCCCCGGAACAGCGCCGCCAGATCGTCCGCGCCGAGGACCGGGACGCCGCCCTGCTGCTCGCCCGAGCGCTGTCCAGTGTGGGCGCGGTCCGCTCCGGGCGGCAGCGGGTCAAGGTGGTACCGGTTGGCGAGCCCGACCGGCGGCACCGCAACCAGCGCTTGCAGGACCACACCGCCGACCCGGCCCTGCCGCTCACCCCACCCGGACCGGGCCCGGTCGATCTCGGCCCGCCGACCGTCGGCCCGCAACCTGGCAACCTCGGCCCGCAGTCGAGGTTCGGCTAGACGACCGTCGTCGACCGGGGTGGCTCCCCCGCCACGCACCATGCCTGACCCGGCAACGGCGGCCTATGATCTTGGCCCGTGATCGTCGCGGCAACGACGCTCGCGGGCCAAGATTTGTGCCGAGCCGCCCCGGACCAACGGGCGGCCAGGTTCTGAAGCGCCCGGACCGCCGGGGATCGTTCTGCCGGGCCCGGACTACCGAGAATCCTCCAACCAGGTGCGGACCAGGAACAACGCGATCGACGACGGCGGCGGCAGCGCCAAGCGCAGCCCGTCACCGACGTCGACCGCCTCCCCGGCCAACACCGCGGCGATCTCCCGCCGGCTGAACCAGGCCGCGTGCGCGATCTCCGCCGGATCCAGCCGGATCGGCAGCTCCGGGTCGGCGAGGGCGAAGAAGCCGAGCATCAGCGAGCCGGGAAACGGCCAGGACTGGCTGGCGACGTACCCGATGTGGTGCGGGACCAGGCCGACCTCCTCGGTGACCTCCCGGACCACCGCGTCCTCGGCCGACTCGCCCGGCTCGACGTATCCGGCGAGGCAGGAGTACCGGCGGATCCCCGGCTCGGACCGCCAGGCCGCGTTGTTGCCGAGCAGACACCGCCCGCCGGGGCCGGAAACCCCGTCGTGCACCAGCACGATCATCGCCGGATCGGTACGCGGCCAGAGCTGGTTGCCCGCCTCGTCCCGCCGGGACCAACCCGCGTCCCCGACCACTGTGGACAGGCCGGTCAGCGACGAGTAGAGATGCCGGGCGTGCCAGTTGGCCAGCGCCACGGCCGTGGTGAGGAGTCCGGCGTCCCGGTCACTGAGCAGGTGGCCCACCTCGCGCAGGTTCGCCGCCCGGGTGCCGGCCAGCTCCGGCAACGGCGCGTCGACCGCGAAGACGGGTACCCCGTCCGGCTCGACGCCGAGGAAGAGCCGGGCGCCCGGAGGGCTCCCGGTGACCGCGTCCGGACCGAGCAGCACCAACTCCGGCTTGTCACCGGCCGAACCGATCAGGCTCCGGCCGCCGTTCGCCACGTCCACCACCAGCACCCGGGCCCGCTGCCACGCGTCGGCCAACCAGCGCCTGTCGGCACGCCGGTGCGCGGCCCGGTCGAGCGTGGACCGGGCCAGCGGCGGTTGACCGGCCGGCAGCTCCGTCGGCGGTCGGCCGGAGGTCACGATCCCGCGGCCTCTGTCCGGACCGGCCCCAGCACACCCAGCGGACCCTCGACCTGACCGGCGTCCCCCAGCACCACAGTGACCGCCCGAGCCGGAGCCAGGTACCTCGCCGCCGCCGTCGCCACGTCGTCCCGGGTGGCCTTCGCCAGCCGGGCCGCGTGCTCGGCCAGGAACTCCAGGCGCAGTCCGGAACCGGCGTACGCGCTGGCCACCGACGCCAGCCCGGCCTGGGTCGAGATGCCGAGCTGGAGGGTGCCGAGGGCGTACTGGCGGGCCTGCTCCAGCTCGTCCTCCTTCGGCGGCAGCGAGGCCAGCCGGCCCAGCTCGTAGACCGTCTCCAGCAGGGCCGGCCCGGTCACCTCGGTCGCCACCTCGGCGGAGACCATCAGCGTGGAACCGGCGACAGCGTGCTCGATCGACGAGTGCGGCCCGTACGTGTAGCCCTTGTCCTCCCGGATGTTCTCCACCCAGCGGGACGAGAAGTAGCCGCCGAAGACCAGGTTGGCCAGTTGCAGCGCGGCATGGTCCGGATGGGTACGCGGCACCGCCGGCAGTGCCAGCCGGACCGACGACTGCACCGAACCGGGCCGGTCCACCAGCAGCAGCGGCCCCGGCTCCAGCTCCGGGATCGGCGGCAGCTCACCCGGGGCACCGTCCCCGGTCCAGCCGCCGAGCGCCCGCTCCGCCGCGTCCAGCACCTTTGCCGGCTGTACGTCGCCGACCAGCAGCAGCACCGCACCGGTCGGGCGTACCCGGGCGGCGTGCAGACTGCGCAGCGCCGCCGGCCGTACCGCCTCGATCTGCTCCGGTTCGGGAGTCTGCACCGCGTACGGGTGCCTGCCGTAGATCCGCTTCAGCAGCGCCTTGCGGACCAGGTGGGTCGGCTGGCTCTGCGCCATCCGGATCCCGTCGATCAACCGGGCCCGCTCGGTGGCGACCTCGTCGTTCGGGAAGCTCGCCCCGGTGAGCACCTCGGCGAGCAGCTCCAGCAGCCGGTCCAGCCCGGTCGAGAGGCCGTTGCCGGAGATCATCAGCCGGTCGGCGTCGACCCCGGCGGTGAGCCCACCGCCGACCTTCTGCAACTCGGCGGCGAGCTGCACCGAGGTCATCGTCCCGGTGCCGGAGAGCAGCGTCTGGGCCATCATCAGGCCCCGGGCCAGGTTCGCCCGGCCGAAGGGCAGCCAGAGCCGCAGCTCGACCAGCGGCACCGCCGGCCGGCGCAGCACGATCACCGTCAGCCCGTTGGGCAGGGTGCGCTCGGCCTCGCGGGGCAGCTTGAGCTTGCGGGTCGGCCCGAGCGGGGGCAGCGTACGGGCGGTCACCTGACACCTCCACCGGGAACGACCTCGACGGCGGCCCGGCGCTGCGGTCGCAGGGTGGCGGCCGCTGCCCGCACCTGCTCCTCGGTGACCTCGCCGACCAGCCGGGGCAGCTCCCCCAACAACCCCGGATCACCCCGCTGCTGCTCCAGCACCGCCATCTGGAGCGTGCGGCCGAGCACCGCGTCGGTCTCCCGGAGCAGGTGGGTCGCCATCCGGGCCTGGGTCCGGGCCAGCTCGTCGGCGTCCAGCCCGTCGGTGGCGAGCCGGTCGAGTTCCTCGTCGATGGTCTGGAGCACCTTCTCCACCTCGCCCTCCGGCGGCAGGTGTGCCTGGAGCACCAGCGCCGTCGGGTCCCGCACGTCGAACGGGTCACCCATCAGCCCGAGGTACCCGCCGACGCTGGTCACCGAGCGGTCCCGCAGTACCAGCCGCTCGACCAGCCGGGACGCGTCGCCGTCGGTGAGCACCTCGGCCAGCACCACGTATGGCAGGTAGCTGGCGAAGTCGTTGATCGGGTCCGGCACCCGCCAGGCAGCCGCGACCGCCGGCAACGGGGCCAGCCGGTCGGTGTAGGACTCCCGCCGTTCTCCGGTCAGGTCCGGCTCGGCGAAGTCCGGCCGTACCGGTGCGGGCCGGGCCGGCACGTCCCCGAAGTGCCGCTCGATCAGCGCCGTCGCCTCCGCCACGTCCAGATCCCCACCGACGGCCAGTACGGCGTTGCCGCAGGCGTAGTACCTGTCGAAGAAGTCGGTCGCGTCGGCGATGCTCGCGCTCTCCAGGTCGTCGAAGGAGCCGTACCCGTCGTGCGCGTTGGCGAACGTGTCGAACATGACCGGTGGCAGCCGCAGCCAGGGGAAGCCGCCGTACGGCCGGTTCAGCACGTTGACCCGGATCTCCTCCTTCACCACGTCGACCTGGTTGCGGAGATTCTCCTCGGTCAGCCTCGGCCCGCGCATCCGGTCCGCCTCCAGGAAGAGGGCCCGCTCCAGCGCGTTGCTCGGCAACGTCTCCCAGTAGTCGGTGTAGTCCAGGTGGGTGGAGCCGTTGAAGGTTCCGCCGGCACCCTGGATGTGCCGGAAGTGCGCCAGCTTCTCCAGGTTCTCCGAGCCCTGGAACATCAGGTGCTCGAAGAGGTGCGCGAAACCGGTCCGGCCCTCCGGCTCCGACCGGATGCCCACGTCGTAGACGACCGCCACGCCGACCACGGGTGCGCTGCGATCCGGGGCCAGCACCACCCGGAGGCCGTTGTCGAGGGTGAACCGCTCGACCGAATGCTTAGTCGCTGGAATTCTCGATCTTCCCGCCGCCACGAACCGACCCTAGCGCGTCCCGTCACCACCGGTGGCCGGCCTCCACGTCCTGCCCATCTGGCGCGCCTGGCACATCCCCCGGGGGTACCCGGGCGGGAGTCGTTTCAGGCGGGGCGGACCGAGGCGAGGACGTGGTCGACCACCCAGTCGAACTCCCGATGGGTGCCGGGTATCGAGATGTAGAGGACCGCGACTGTCGACCGGCCCACGTCGATGCTGGCCACGGCGGCCAGCTCGTCGGTGGCCCGCAACTGGGGACGGGTGAACTGCAGCCGGAAGACCGAGACCCAGGCCGGCCGCCCGCCCAGCGTGGTCCGCCCGTCCCGGATCGACTCCATCCGGTTCGGCTGCGGGTAGTACTCGGCGCGAACGTCGCTGGCCACCTGCCGGCCGACACACTCCAGGTCGAAGGTGAGGGCGTCGTTCTCCGCCGCCGGTACCGCCGCCGACAGGATCGAGGCGAGGTAGTTGCTGAACCCGTCGTACTCCCGCTCGGTGACGAAGTACTGCCCGACCTTGTACGGCACCTCCAGGGTCCCGGCGCTCCACACCGTCCGCCACGGCTGCCACGGCGCGCCGTAGCTGGCGTACGAGATTCCGGCCTCCGGGTCGACGGTCCGCTCACCACTCAACGGCTGCCCCGGCCCGGCCGGCGGGACGACCGGGTCCGGCTCCGGAACCGTCGGCGCCGACGGTGCCTGTGCCGGCGAGCCGGGCGCCGGGCACTTCCGGGCCAGCGGGGGGCGTACGTCCGTCGGCGCCTCCGGTCGGCTCCACAGCGGGTCGACTCCGCCGGACATGGTCAGCCCCAGCACCACCACCAGGCCGATCACGAGTACTCCGCCGGCCGCACCGGCGAACCACCACAGCCGACGGTCCCGACCAGCCGCGGCGGGGGTTGGTTCGGGCGGCTCCGAGGGCGGTGCGGGCAGGCCGATCCGGGTGACGGCACCGGCTGCCCAGGCGGCGCCGGGCCGGCTCTCGGTGCCGTCGGTCGCCCGCGGAACGTTCTCCGGCATCTTCCTAGTGAACACCACCGCTGCCCGCCGGGCCGACCCGCCGGACGCTCGACGGCCAGCGGGGGCGGCGTAGGCTGGTCAGCCGTTGCCGGCGACCGTGATCTCGATCCCGTCGTCGGAGGTGGCCGGCGAGTGCATCTCGACCACCTCGACCTGGGGCGACCCGGCGCCCAGGTCGTACCACGGGGTGAACGCGACGACCGTGGCGAGGAGCAGGCCGCAGGCCGCGAGCAGGAGCACCACAAGGATCTCCCGCGTCAAGCCCTGACCGACACGCACGGTCATCGCAACCTCCCCCACCGCGACCCATCCCCGTAGCCGCTGGTTCCCCAGGACAGGATGGCCCGTCGATGGTTACCGCGCAGTCGCCCATCGGACGCGATCAGGTGTATTCGCGGGCATAGTTGTGCTGACCGATCGGCGCATCCACCGCCGTACCAATCGGGGCAGGCGATTCGGGGCAGCGGTCAGGCGGCGCGGCGGAGCCGGCGTGGGCGCGACGCCCGGCGACGCCCGCCATCCTCGGACCGCGGCTTCGGCGCCACCGCCGAAGCCTTCGTCGCGGTCGTCGGGCGGGCTACCGTCGCCGACACCGGAACACCTGACGGTACCCGCGCTCCGGTGAGCCGCATCAGCGCCTGGTCACCGGGACGTACGACAAGCGTCTCGGGCCTGATGCCGGCGTCGCTGAGCAGTCGGGCCACCTCCCGGCGCTGCTCGGGCAACGCCAGGGTGACCACCCGGCCGGACTCGCCCGCCCGGGCCGTACGGCCGCCCCGGTGCAGGTAGTCCTTCGAGTCGGTCGGCGGGTCGACGTTCACCACCAGGTCGAGCCCGTCGACGTGGATGCCCCGGGCCGCCACGTCGGTCGCCACCAGGGCGGTCACCTGACCGGACTTGAACTGCTCAAGGGTACGGGTCCGCTGCGGCTGCGACTTGCCGCCGTGCAGGGCCGCCGCCCGTACGCCCCTGGTCATCAACTGCTTGGCCAGCCGGTCGGCGCGGTGCTTGGTACCGACGAAGAGCATCACCCGGCCGTCCCGGGCCGCGATCTGCGCCGTCGCCGTCGTCTTGTCCACCGCCTCCACCTGGAGGACGTGATGGGTCATCGCGGTGACGGTGGCGGTCGTCGGGTCGACGGAGTGCGAGACCGGATTGGTGAGGAACTGGCGGACCAGCCGGTCGACGCCGCGGTCCAGCGTGGCGGAGAAGAGCATCCGCTGCCCGCCCGGCGCCACCTGGCGCAGCAGGTCGGTCACCTGCGGCAGGAAGCCCATGTCGGCCATCTGGTCGGCCTCGTCGAGCACCGTGATCGTGACCTCGTCCAGCCGGCAGTCTCCCCGGTCGATCAGGTCGGCGAGCCGCCCCGGGGTGGCGATCACCACCTCCACGCCGGCCCGCAGCGCCGTGGCCTGCCGGCCCAGCGACAGCCCGCCGACCACCGTGGCGCAGCGCAGCCCGAGCGTGCGGGCGTACGGGGCGAGGGCGGTCGTCACCTGCTGGGCGAGTTCACGGGTCGGGACCAGGACCAACCCGAGCGGGCGGCCCGGCCGGGCCCGGCGACCGGCGGTACGGGAGAGCAGGGGCAGGCCGAACGCGAGCGTCTTGCCGGAGCCGGTACGCCCCCGGCCGAGCACGTCCCGGCCGGCCAGCGAGTCGGGCAGCGTGGCCGCCTGGATCGGGAACGGCGTGAGGATGCCGTTCGTGGTCAACGCGGTGTGCAGTCCGGCGGCCAGCGGCGCGTCGGCGAAGGACTGGATGGTACGGGTCATTACGGGACCTTCCTCGAAGCGGTACGTGTCGAGGAAGGCCACCGGCGCCCGCCACCGAGGCTCGGCCACCGGCGGCGGTGCGCCCGGTGACCGCAGCCACGGACCGGGAAATACGCGGGAGCCAGCCCGTGCCGTCGGGCGCGGGCTGGCCGCGTCACCACGCCGGTCTGGGCGCGGTGGTCGAACTTCTGCGCTGGGCTTGCGCCGCGCAGGAATGCTCGGTCAGATCGGGCGGATGTTCTCCGCCTGCGGGCCCTTCTGGCCCTGGGTGACCTCGAACTCCACCCGCTGGTTCTCGTCCAGGCTGCGGTAGCCGGAGCTCTGGATCGCGGAGAAGTGGGCAAAGACGTCGGCGCCGCCGCCGTCCGGGGTGATGAAGCCGAAGCCCTTGTCAGCGTTGAACCACTTCACGGTGCCAATTGCCATGTGTTTCGTCTCCTGACGGAACGTTCGGCCCGCACCTGTTGCGGGCCGAGTTGTTGCCCACCGAACCGGTGGACGGCTGTCGCTCTGGTCGCCCCGCCCGGAGAACTCCGGACATAACAAAGAGCGCCTACGGTCACAATCCCGCAGGCGCACACAGAGTCTCTGGGAACCAAAACTGCAACGCGCCAACATTAGCACACCACCGGCCGGAGCGGGCGGTTTCCGGTGATCCAATCGGACGAGCGACCTCGGGTAGGGGCTCAACCACCCGCCGTCTCCGGCACCTGCGCCACCAGCGCCGCCAGGCCGTCGCCGTCGAGCAGGTCCGCCGGGCGTACGGTCACGTTGTCCCGTACGTAGTGGAGGGCCGCCCGGACCCGGTCGACAGGTACACCCGCCAGTTCCGCCCAGGCCAGCCGGTACGCCGCCAACTGCACCGCCGCCGCCTCCGCCTCGACCCCGGTCGGCTGCCGCCCCGTCTTCCAGTCGACCACGTCGTAACGGCCGCCGGGGAGGGTGAAGACGGCGTCCATCCGGCCCCGGACCAGCAGCCCGCCAATCGACGTGGCGAACGGCACCTCCACCTCCACCGGAGTGCGCTCGGCCCACTCACTCGCCAGGAAGCGCTCCTGCAACTCGGCCAGCGCCTCGTCCGGGGCGGCGTCCGAGTCGGCCGCCCCGGGCAGCTCGTCGACGTCGAGCAGCCGGCTGATCCCGTACCGCTGCTCCAGCCAGGAGTGGAACGCGGTGCCCCGCCTGGCGTACGGCTCGGGACGCCGGGGCATCGGCCGGCGCAACGCGCGGGCCAGCGCCGCCGGGTCCCGGCGCAGCGTCACCAGCTGTGAAACCGACAGGTGGCCGGGGAGCGCCACCTCGACCGGCCCGGACCGGTCCGCCAGCATGTCCCGCTCGGCGAGCAGCAGGTCAGCCTCGCGCCGCCACGCCGCCGCAGCAGCCGCCACCTCCGACTCCGGCTCCGGCTCCGGCTCCGGCTCCGGCTCGCCTGAGGTGTTAGGAAGGGCCCCCGCATCTACTGAAAGCGATAAGAGGGGGCCCTTCCTTTCACCCTCGGCGATGAATCGGCGGACCAGGGCGGCGGCTTCGGCGAGCATCGGGCGCCGGGCGCCGAGCGGGTCGGCCGGCCACTCGGCCCGGAGCACCACCTCGGTGGTCGGGTTGCTGGCGTCCGCCGCCGGCTCCGGCGCCCAGGCGTCAACCACGAAACCGCTCTCGCCGCCGCTCTCGGGGGTGGTCAGGCACCACTCGTACACCTCGGAGAGGAACGTCGACGGGCCGCGTGGCCGCTTCGTCCCCTCGCCCCACCAGTACCCGGAGCAGAGCAGCAGCCGGCGCGGCCGGGTCACCGCCACGTACGCCAGCCGGCGTTCCTCCCGCTCGTCGTGTGCCCGCCAGTCGTCGGTGAAGGTGGCCAGTGCCCGGGCCACCGCCTTCTGGTCGTCGGCGTCGGCAAGAGCCAGTTCGGGCAGCCCGTCCGCGTCACCGCGCAGCGGGAACGGCAGCACGCCGAGGCCGAGCAGATAGTGGTCGGAGCCCCGGGCCGCCCCCGGCCAGACGCCCCGGCTCAGCCCGGCCACCGAGACGACGTCCCACTCCAGGCCCTTGGCGGCGTGCGCGGTGAGGATCTGCACCGCGCCCTCCACCACCTCCACCTCGCCCGGGGAGAGGCCCCGCTCCTCGTCCTCGGCGGCGGCGAGGAAGGCCAGGAAGGCGTGCAGCGGCGCACCCGCCGAGTCACCGGCGAACCGGGCCGCCACGTCGCCGAGCGCGTCCAGGTGCCCCCGGGCCAGGCCGGCGTCGCCGCCCCGGCCGTCGCTGCCGGCACGTACCGCCACCTCGACGTCGAGGCCGATGGTCCGCTCGACGTCCGCGAGCAGGTCCGGCAGCGGCTGGTCCAGGCGGTGCCGGAGCAGGCCGAGTTCCCTGGCGTACGCCCGCAGCCGGGCATAGCCCTCCGCCGAGTACGCCTGCGCCGGCCCCAGGTCGGCGAGCGCCTCGACCAGGGTCGCCTCGTCCAGCCGGTCGGTGACGATCTCCGGCTCGTCATCGTCGCCGTCGGAGCGGGGCAGTTCCCGGCGGGCCCGGGCGATCGCGGTGGCCCGACGGTGCAGGGCGACCAGGTCACGCGGGCCGATCCGCCAGCGTGCCCCGGTCAGCAGCCGGAGCAGCGCGGCACCGTCGGTCGGGTCGGAGAGCACCCGCAGGGTGCAGACCACGTCCCGCACCTCGGGAGTGTCCAGCAGCCCGCCGAGGCCGACCACCTCGACCGGCAGTCCCCGGTCCCGCAGCGCCGCCTCGATCGCCGGGATCTGGCTGCGCAGCCGGACCAGCACGGCCGTCGTCGGCCGGGCCACCACGGGAATCTGCTCCGGCAGCGCGTCCGGCATCCGGGCCGCCCCCCGCCAGGCGGCGAGGATGCTGTCGGCTATCCAGTCGGCCTCGTCGGCGTACGTGTCGAGCAGCGCGCAGTGCACAGTGCCACCGGCGTACCCCCGGCCGGTGCGGCCCGGGATCTCCTCATCGACCCGGAACGCGGCGGCCAGCTCGGCGACCTGGGCTCCGGCGGCGCGCAGCGGCGCGGCGAGCCCGTTGGCGACGTCCAGGATCTGCGGGCGGTTCCGCCAGCTCGTGGTGAGGGTGCGCACCTGGGCCGGGGTGCCGTCCGGCTGGGCGAACTCGGTTGGGAACCGGTCCAGGGTGCCGGCGCTGGCACCCCGCCAGCCGTAGATCGACTGGCACGGGTCGCCGACGGCGGTGACCGGGTGCCCGCCGCCGTAGAGCGAGCGGAGCAGCACCACCTGGGCGTGGCTGGTGTCCTGGTACTCGTCGAGCAGCACCACCTTGTAACGCCCGCGCTCGATCGCGCCGACCTCCGGGTGGTCCCGGGCCACCCGCGCCGCCCGGGCGAGCTGGTCGCCGAAGTCCATCGCCTCGAAGTCGTCCTTGCGCTGGGCGTACGCCCGGACCAGTGGCAGCAGCCGGAGCCTGAGCTGCTGCACGTGCAGCGCCTTGCGTACGTCGGCGTAGACCCGGCCGGGTCGGGACTGCACCTCGGCGAAGAACCGTCCCGTCCAGGCGGCCAGCTCGTCCGGGGTGACCAGGTGTTCGGCCAGGTCTGCGGCGAGCGCCAGTACGGCGTCGGTGACGGTGCTCGGCTGCCGCTCCACCTCGGACATGTCGCCGTCGTGGTTGCGGACGATCGAGTCGACGATCTGCCAGCGGGACGCCTCGGTGAGCAGCCGGGTCGACGGCTCGTACCCGCCGCGCAGGCCGTGCTCGGTGACAATCCGCGCCGCGTACGAGTGGTACGTCGCCACGGTCGGCTCACCGCCGAACGGGTCGTCGTCGCTGTTGCGACTGTTGCGGCCGAGCCGACGGACGAGTTGACCGAGCCGGGTCCGGATCCGGGTGCCGAGTTCCCCGGCCGCCTTCCTGGTGAAGGTGAGCCCGAGGACGTGCCCGGGTTCGACGTACCCGTTGGCGACCAGCCAGACCACCCGGGCGGCCATCGTCTCGGTCTTGCCGGAGCCGGCACCGGCGACCACCAGCAGCGGCTCGACCGGCGCCGAGATGATCGCGGTCTGCTCCAGGGTGGGCGCCGGCAGCCGGAGCAGCTTCGCCAGCTCGACCGGGGTGTACCGCGGTCCGGCGTCGGCGACCCGCTGGCTCGGCGTCGGACTGAACAGCGAGGGCTGGGTCATCGGGCGCCCTCGCCGCGACGCTGGCCGGGCGGTGTGGGCGGGGTGTCCGGGCGGCGCCGGGTGGGCGGCTCGACGACCTGCCGGCCCTGGCCGGAGATGGGGCAACTGCTGCGTACCGGGCAGACCCGGCACTTCGAGTTGGCGACGGCGGAGAAGGTGGCCGCGGCCATCGTGTCGGCGGTACGCCGGACCATCGCCTGCGCCCAGCCACCCGCCTCCTCGGCCGTACCGGCCGGCGGCTGGACCTGCTCCCTGGCGTCCTGGGTCGAGGTGCCGAGCTGCACCAGTGCCGCCCCGCCGGACTCCGACCCGACGCCGAGGTCGGCGAACGCGCCCGCCTCCACCGCCGCCTGGTAGGCGCCGAGCTGCGGATGTTCGGCCAGCTCCGACGCGGTCACCGCCGTCGACTTGCCGGTCTTGAGGTCGATCACCACGAGCCGGCCCTCGGCGTCCACCTCCAGCCGGTCGACCCGGCCGGTCAGCTCGATCGGCCGCACCGGGTCGTCGAGGCGTACCGCGAACTCGTGCTCGATGGCGAGCAGCCGGCGCGGGTTGCCGGCCAGCCAGCGCAGCAGCTTGTCGACCATCACCTCGGCGCGGGCCCGTTCGGTACCCGCCATCCAGCGGGCGGCGAGTTCGATCACGTCGAACCGCGCCGTCACGTACTCCAGCAGTTTGCCCCGGTCGGCGCTGGCGTCCTCGGCGAGCATCGCGGCGGCGTGCACCAGGTTGCCGACCCCCTGCGCGGAACTGGCCGGCGCCTTGCCGCCGTGCCGCTCCAGCAGCCAGCGCAGGCTGCACCGCAGCGCGCTCTCCATCCCGGACGGGGTGACCCGGACCGGTTCGCCCTCGTCGACGAGGGGCCGGTCGTCGGAGAGCGGGCGCAGCCCCCACCAGTCGTCGGGATGTGCTCCGGGCACCCCGGCGACGGCCAGCCGGGCCAGCTCCGCCGCCGCCGCGCGCCGCCGGGCCGGCGACGCCTCCGGGTCGGTGACGGCGGTACGCAGCTCGGCGACCAGCGCCGACAGCGTCAACGCCCGTGGTGGCCGGCCCACCGGCAACACAGCTGCAAGGAAGGGCCCCCCGTTATCGTTTTCGGTAGTAGAAGGGCCCCCTCCTAACACCTCAGCGTCGGCGTCGGCGTCGCCGTCGTCCGGGCGTTCGACAGTGGGGCCGAGTTCGTAGAGGAACCGGCTCGGCTGCTCCTCGTGGTCGGCGACCCCGACCGCCGCCGAGGCGACCGCGCTGACCAGCAGCCTGCGCCGGGCCCGGGTGGCGGCGACGTAGAAGAGCCGGCGTTCCTCGTCAAGCATCGCCGAACTCTGCCCGACCAGGGTGGCCGCGACACCGGCACCCTCGCCCCGGCCGGCGAGCAGGTCGACAAGCCGTTCCGAGCCGAGCAGGCTGCCGCGCAGCCGCAGGTCCGGCCAGATCCCCTCCTGTACGCCGGCCAGCGCGACCAGGTCCCACTCCAGCCCCTTGGCCGCGTGCGCGGTGAGCAGGCGTACCGCCTCGCCCCGGTCGGCGCTCGGCGCGAGGGTGTCGGCCGGCAACTGCTGCCCGAGCACGTGGTCGAGGAAGACCTCGGTACGCGCCCCCGGCAGCCGGTCGACGAACCGCGCCGCCGCGTCGAAGAGTACGACTACCGCGTCCAGGTCCCGGTCGGCGGCGGCGGCCCGCCAGCGCAGCCCACTGTCCTGCACCCCGGCGGCGGTACGGGCCCGGGCCAGTGCCCCGGACCAGCGCTCGGCCAGCCCGCTGGCCCGCCACACCGCCCAGAGCACGTCCTCGGCGGTCGCCCCGGGCGCGTTGGCAGCCTCCCTGGCGGTGGCCAGCAGGTTGGCGACCGCCTGGGCCGGTGCCGCCCAGCGGCGCTCGATGGTGAGCAGGTCCCGCGGATCGCGCAGCGCCTCCACCAGCAGGTCCCCGGAGGGGCGCCGGTCGCCGCCGGCCAGCGCCAGCGCGCGCAGCCCTTGCCGCAGCCGCCGCTCGGCCAGCGGGTCGGCGCCGCCCAGCGGCGAGTGCAGCAGCGTCACCGCCGCCTCCTCGTCCAGCCGGTCCGGTTCGAGTGCACAGCGCAGCAGCAGCAGGAACGGCGCCACCGCCGGTTGCAGGTGCAGCGGCAGGTCCTCGGCGTGCACCACGGTCGGCACCCCGACGGTGTGCAGGGCGCGCTGCAACGGCGGCAGTTGCAGCGTGGTGGAGCGGAGCAGCACCGCCATCCGCGACCAGGGCACCCCGTCGAGCAGGTGTGCCGAGCGCAGCGCGTGCGCCAGGTAGGCGGCCTCGCTGGTGCCGGATCGGAAGGTGCGGATCTCCACCGTTCCCGGCTCGGCGTCCGGCACCGGACGCAGGTCGCGGTGGGCGACCGGCCCGCGCAGCCGCCGCGCCAGCCGCCGGGTCGCGTCCAGCAGTCCCGGCCCCGCCCGGTACGACGTGTGCAGCACCAGCGTCCGGGCCACCGCCCCGGAGACGGTACGGAAGCGGTGCGCGAAGCCGTGCACGATCTCCGGGTCGGCGCCCCGGAAGGCGTACGTGGACGAGTCCGGGTCACCGAAGGCGACGAGTGGCTTGCCGCCACCGGCCACCAGGTGCAGCAGGTCCACCTGGGCCGGGTCGGTGTCGGCCAGCTCGTCGACGTAGACGTACGCCAGCCGGGCGCGTTCGGCGTCGAGCAGGTCGGGGTCGTCGTTGAGCAGGCCGGAGGCGGCCCGGACGAGTTCGGCGGGATCGTAGGCGACCGAGCCCCGGGTGGTCACGTCGCGCAGGGCGAGCACGGCGACGTACTGCCGGAGGAAGCGGGCGGCGGCCGGCCAGTCGGCCCGGCCGAGCTTCTCGCCGAGCCGGGCGAGCTCCACCGGCCCGATGCCACGCTCGGCCGCCCGCATCAGCAGGTCACGGAGCTGTTCGGCGAAGGCCCGGGTACGCAGCGCCGGCCGCAGCTCCGCCGGCCAGCCGACCGGGTCGTCGGGTTCGTCCCCGTCCTCGGGCTGCTCGTCCTCGGCGCCGACCACGCCGAGCAGTTCCCGGATGATCAGATCCTGTTCGGGACCGGTGAGCAGTCGGGGGGAGGGCTCGCCGCGTTCCGCCGCCGACCGGCGCAGCAGCCCGAACGCGTACGCCGGGAAGGTCCGGACCAGTGGCTCGTGCAGTACCCGGTTGGTGACCTCGGCGATCCGGGCCTCGATCCGGTGCCGCAGCGCGGTGGCGGAGCGGCGGCTGAAGGCGAGCACCAGTACGCGTTCCGGGTCGACGCCCTCCGCCACCCGGGCGACGACCGCCTCGACCAGGGTGCTGGTCTTGCCGGTACCCGGTCCACCGAGGACCAGCAGCGGGCCGTCGGTGTGGTCGACCACCTCCCGCTGCACGGGGTCGTCGTGTCGGGCCGGCCGGGCCTCGGCCGGCCGACGGACCAGCCGGTACGCCTGCACACCGCCCATCACATCACGCCACCCCGACGGACCCCGCTCAGGTACGCCCCGCGCCACGCCCCCATCGCGCTCCGGTTCGTACGCCACCGGCCCAGGGACGGGGCATTCGACGACATGCTCCGGGACAGCGAGAACCAGGAAGGGACTTTAGGATATGCTTAAGTCGTCCATCACCGAGAGGGTACCGACGTGGAGTGGGAGATCTTGATGACCGCGCAGGTCGAGAGCTTCCTCGACGACCTCTACGAATCGGATCGGAACAGCCACCACCTCGTCAACCAGGCCATCCTCGTCTTGGAGCGGAACGGCCCGGCAGAGGGTCGCCCACTCGTGGATACGGTGTCCGCGTCACGGATCGCAAACATGAAGGAGTTGCGTCCGCCATCCACCGGCCGTACCGAGGTCAGGATCCTGTTCGTGCTTGACCCGTGGCGCTCAGTGGTCCTGCTGGTGGCCGGCGACAAGTCAGGGCGGTGGAAGCGGTGGTACCAGGAAGCGATTCCGGAAGCCGAGCAGCTGTACGCGACATACCTCAAAGAGCGCGAAGAGGAGAGCGGACGATGAGTGGGGTCCGACGTTGGCGTGAGTCTGGTCATCTGGAGCGCGCAGTCGAGACGGCAGGCGGCCCGGAAGCCTTTGCGGTCAGCCTTGGCCGGATGCTTGACGAGGCACGGGGTTGGCGTCTGGCCGACATGCGCAAACGACGGGGACTGACCCAGGAGCAGGTGGCAACCCGAATGGGAGTCTCCATTGCACGTGTGTCACAGATCGAAGGCGGGGACTTCTCTACCCAAGACGTGCTCAGCCGCTACGTGACGGCCCTCGGTGGGACGCTCAAACTCGTCGCCGACTTCGGCGACGAGCAGATGAAAGTCGCGTAGAGCCACGCGTCACTCGTCGACACGCCCGCCCGCCTCGCCGGTCAATCCGCGATGTCGCTGCTGGACCTGCGGCTCTCCTCCGGCAACCCGCTCACGAACCGTACGGAAGAGTGTCACCGGGCGACCCGGTTGGTGGCCTCGGCGACCCGGGCGACCACCGCCTCGACCAGGGTGCCGGTCTTGCCGGCACTCGGTCCACCAAGGACCAGCCGGTACGCCTGCACACCCCCCAGCACACCACGCCACCCCGACGAGCCCCGCTCAGGTGGCCCCCGCCGCGCTGCCAAGGGCCGGAACGACACGCCGACGTACAGGGAAGAACTCTGCCGAGCGAAGTGCGAAGCTGGCGGCACTCCGGGTGTCTGGAGCATCGTTCGAGACGGCAAGAACCCGCCTCCTGGCTAGGACATGCGCGCAAAACCGTCCTGGTGCCAGTACAGGGCGATCCGGCTCGTCCGTCGAACGATCCGGTCTGGTAGAGGTCGTGCCGGCCAGAAGGTCAGCTGGTAGAAGTCAACGGGTTCGGCCGCCCCTGCATCAGTGTCGAGGGTCTTGCCGGCGTCCATGCCGCGCGCACAGTACCGCACGCCATAGCAGACGGACTGCATTAGCGGGAGCGGGAACAAGCTGAAGTTCCAGTCCATCAAGCTGACGTCGGGCGAGGTTGCTGTGTAGGACACCTCCACGATTTCCTCCCACCGGTCATCAACCGGAGGCGGGTCGCCAACGATCTCCACCCGGAAGCCGACCTTGCCGGTGTGCAGACCGGTCACCAGAAAGAGGGATCCCGGCACCCGGGCACCGCACAGCCCGTTCGTCTGGCCGGCGAATGCCCGCACCGGGTCGGGCACCTCGTCCCCACTGACCACGAACGCCTGGCTGTAGGCAACGCTGAGGAGACCATCGAAAGCAACCGTCATGGGCGGCCCAGATTCTTCATGTGTGCGGGCATCCACGCGACTTTACTCGTGGACTCGGTTACCTCGTGGACGCGGAGCGAGGAGCTGAGCTGAGGTCGGTGCCGATGCCCCTGCCCGACCTGTCGACTCGGCGAACTCCCCGATTGGGCCGCTGCTCTGGTCACTGATGAACGATCGTAGCGACCTTCCCGTTGACCAGGTGCGCGATGGCCCGTGGGTCAGCGGGAAGTGCGTCCACCGGCGGCCGACTGCTGGGCCGCCTCGGCCTGGGCGATCGCGGTCTCCTGCAGCGCCTCCTGCTCTGCGGCGAGCGCCGCGTCCGCCTCGATGATGTGCCGGACGGCGGCGTTCACGTCGTCGGTCACGATGATCAGTTCGAGGTCGGCGAGGCCGATCTTGCCGTCGGCGGCGAGAGTGTCCCGGAGCCAGTCCAGCAGCGGCCCCCAGTACGCCTCCCCCATCAGGACCACCGGGAACCGGGTCACCTTGCCGGTCTGCACCAGGGTCAGCGCCTCGAAGAGCTCGTCCAGGGTGCCGAAACCACCGGGCAGCACCACGAACGCCTGGGCGTACTTGACGAACATGGTCTTGCGGGCGAAGAAGTACCGGAAGTCGATCGCCAGGTCGACCCAGTCGTTGATGCCCTGCTCGAACGGCAACTCGATGCCGAGCCCGACCGAGAGGCCGCCCGCCTCGGTGGCGCCCCGGTTGGCGGCCTCCATCACGCCCGGACCGCCGCCGGTGATCACTGCGTAGCCGGCGGCGGCGAGCGCCGCGCCGAGCTCCTGGGCGAGCAGGCACTCCGGGCTGTCCGGCTTGCTGCGGGCCGAGCCGAAGACGCTGACCGCCGGAGGCAGGTCGGCCAGGGTGTCGAAGCCCTCCACGAACTCGGACAGGATGCGCAGCGCCCGCCAGGCGTCCTTGGTCTTCCAGTCGGCCCGGCTGCGGGAGTCGAGCAGCTTCTGGTCCGCCGTACTCATCGGAATGGCCTCGCGGCGCAGGGTGACCGCACCCCGATGCCGTTCCGGACCCGGACCTCGGCCGCCGTTTCGCCGCTCGCTGTGGTTCATGGGGTCCACCGTAATCCGGTGGCCGACGGAGGGGGCGGCGTGATCCGGTAGGTCACAGGACGAACATCCGGCGCCGGTGCAACCGAGCGGGGCTGGGAGGCGTCTACCAAGCAAAGGGGGAAAGCGTGGCGCCCACACCACGGCCGCGCACCTTCGGGGGGTAGAAGTGATGACCAGCGGGGAGATCATCCGACTTCGACGACAGATGCAGCGCCGGATCCGGGCGGTGGTCGCGGAGCGCCGGATGGCACGCAACGCCGCGCCGGCCGGTGCCATCGACGACGTTCCGGTGCCGGAGCAGGAATCGCGTACGCGGCAGCACGTCGACGGGTAGTGGTCCGCCGACCCGACATCACGGAAAAACCGGTGCCGGCCGGCGGCAGAGGGGCCACCGCCGGCCGGCACCGGGCCGTTTCCCGTCGCGGGGCGCGCAGGTTGGGCGCGACGCGGAGGTCAGTGCGAGGCGAGCCAGCGGTGCAGGGTGGCCGCGCCGTCCCGGATCTTGCCGATCTCCACGTGCTCGTCCGGGGCGTGCGCCAGGTTCGGGTCACCCGGCCCGAAGTTGAGCGCCGGAATGCCGAGCGCGGCGAAGCGCGACACGTCCGTCCAGCCGAGCTTGCCGATCGGGTCCGCACCGACCGCCGCCAGGAACTCCCGGGCCGGCGCCTCGGTCAGCCCGGGCAGCGCACCGGGCGCCGAGTCCGTCACCCGGACCTGGTAGCCGTCGAAGATCTCGCGTACGTGCAGCTCCGCCTCCTGCGGCGTACGGTCCGGAGCGAACCGGTAGTTCACCTCCATCTCGCAGAGGTCCGGTACCACGTTGCCGGCCACCCCGCCGCTGATCCGGACGGCGTTCATCCCCTCGCGGTACACGCAGCCGTCGATGGTGACCATCCGGGCCTGGTACGCCGCCAGCCGGTTGAGCGCATCGCCGATCCCGTGGATCGCGTTCACCCCGTTCCAGGAGCGGGCCGAGTGTGCCCGCCGGCCGGTCGAGCTGACGATCGCCCGCATGGTCCCCTGGCAGCCCGCCTCGACCACCCCGTGCGTCGGCTCCAGCAGCACCGCGAAGTCGGCGGTCAGCCACTCCGGATGCGCCTGCGCGACCAGGGTCAGCCCGTTGTAGCGGGACTCGATCTCCTCGGCCTCGTAGAAGAAGTACGTCACGTCGTAGCGCGGCTCGGGCACGCTCACCGCGAGGTGCAGCGCGTACGCCACCCCGGACTTCATGTCCGAGGTGCCGCAGCCGTAGATCAGGTCACCCTGCACGCTCGACGGGAAGTTGTTGTTCAACGGCACGGTGTCCAGGTGCCCGGCCAACACCACCCGCTGGGCCCGCCCCAGCTCCGTACGGGCCATGATCGTGTTGCTGTGCCGCGCCACGGTCAGGTGCGGCACCTTCCTGAGCACATCCTCGACGCAGTCCGCGATCTCCTTCTCGTTGCGCGAGACGGACTCGATGTCGACCAGGGCGCGGGTCAACGCCACCGGATCGGCCAACACCTCGGGGGTGAGCGGGTTCTCCATGGTGGGAGACGGTACCGTCAGGGTCGTATCGGCGGGACGCGTCCAAGGCTCGGAAATGACGTTCCACACTCACGGTCGAGCCGAGGCGCCAGACGGATGACGGAGAGGTAAACCGGGTGACGACCGCACAGCCCGCCTGGGGAATCGGAGTGGCGACGCTCGCCGGAGACCAGGTGCTCGACACGTGGTATCCGACCGGCAAGCTCGGCCTCGGCCCGTCGCCGCTGGTCGCGGGCGAGAACGGCGACGTGCTCGACCTGCCGCCGGGAGCGATCGGCGAGCGGGCGCTGCCCGGGCTGCGTACCGCCGTGGTGGTCACCGAGATCGGCTCGCTGGCCGACCCGATCAAGGACGCCTCCGACGCGTACCTCCGGCTGCACCTCCTCTCCCACCGCCTGGTCCGGCCCAACGAGCTCAACCTCGACGGCATCTTCGGGGTGCTGGCCAACGTCGCCTGGACCTCGGCCGGTCCGTGCCCGCCGGAGCGGGTCGACGAGCTGCGGGTGATCGAACGGGGCGCCGGCCGGCACCTGGCCGTCTACGGGGTCGACAAGTTCCCCCGGATGACCGACTACGTGGTCCCGTCCGGGGTCCGGATCGCCGACGCCGACCGGGTACGCCTCGGCGCCCACCTGGCCAGCGGCACCACCGTGATGCACGAGGGCTTCTGCAACTTCAACGCCGGCACGCTCGGCGCCTCGATGGTGGAGGGGCGGATCGTCGCCGGGGTGGTGGTCGGAGACGGCTCCGACGTCGGCGCCGGTGCCTCGATCATGGGTACCCTCTCCGGCGGCGGCACGGAGAAGGTCCGGATCGGCGAGCGGAGCCTGCTCGGCGCCAACGCCGGGATCGGGATCTCCCTCGGCGACGACTGCGTGGTCGAGGCCGGCTGCTACATCACTGCCGGGGCGAAGGTGACCCTGCCGGACGGCCGGGTGGTCAAGGCCCGTGAGCTGTCCGGAGTCGACGGCCTGCTCTTCTGGCGCAACTCGGTGACCGGCGCCCTGGAGGCGAAGCCGCGTACCGGCCGGGGCATCGAGCTGAACGCCGCCCTGCACGCCAACGACTGAGCCGCCCGATGGTCACCGACGAGGACCCGCGCTCGCAGCGGGAGCGGATGCTCGCCGGTGACCTCTACCGGGCCGACGACCCCGAACTGACCGCGCTGGCCCGGCGTGCCGCCCTGCTCGTGCAGCGCTACAACTCGACGCCGGCCGACCGGCCGGAGCAGCACCGGGCACTGCTGCACGAGCTGCTCGGCGCCGTCGGCGCGCAGGTGGTGGTCCGGCCACCGTTCTACTGCGACTACGGCAGCCAGATCCGGATCGGCGACCGGTCGTTCCTGAACTTCAACGCGGTACTGCTCGACGTCGCCACCATCGAGATCGGCGCCGACGTGCAGATCGGGCCGAACGTGCAACTGCTGACCCCGCACCACCCGCTCGACCCGGAGCAGCGCCGGGCCGGCTGGGAGGCGGCCCGGCCGATCACCATCGGCGACAACGTCTGGCTCGGCGGCGGGGTGATCGTGCTCGGCGGGGTCACCATCGGTCCGGGAACCGCGGTCGGCGCCGGCAGCGTGGTCACCCGGGACCTGCCGGCCGGGGTACTCGCCGTCGGCAACCCGGCCCAGGTCCGGCGCCCGCTGGCCCCGGCACCCGGCTGAGCCCCGCCGGCCAGCCCGGGCGGTAGAAGTCACGAAACGGTACGGAAAACTCAGGCCGGCAGCCGGAACAGCACCATGCTGACCCGGCTGAGACTGCCGTACGACAGGCGGCGGGTGCTTTCCCCGTCACCGGGGCGGACTGCCACCTCGACACTTATCTGGCTCCTCGCCGGCAGCTCGATGTCGATGTTCGGTGTGTTGACGACGTAGATGCCATCGGTGCTGTCCGGGTTGATCGAGACCAGTTCCTGCGTCAGCAACGGAGTCGTCGTGTCCGATCCTCCCGGGCGGATGTACTCCGCACGTACCCGGACGAGGTCGTTCTGCTGGAGACCGCGCAGGTCGACGGTGGCCTGGAGGTCGGTGATCCCATCAGCCGGCAGCGTCCAGCGGTAATCCCCACCCTCCCACCGGATGGTGTGGAAAGCATCGTCGGTGTCCAACGTCTGATCGGCGTGGGGCACGCTGAGAAATCTGGCTATCATTTCGTCGTCCTCTTCCGGCGCATGCGCGCCGATCATTTCGGCGAAGTCCTCCAGGGTGCCACGGAACGCATCCGCGTCGCAGGTGTGCTGCCGGCCGATGATGGCGGAGTCGGTGAACTGCCAGATGCGCGGCATCAGTTCGGGCCTGCCGTAGCGGACCCAGCCCGGCCCGGAGTCACCCCCGGCGCGCGCATAGGCCGATTTGAAGTCTTCGGCGATCCGGTGTGGATAGTTGGCATTCCAGCGCGGATAGTAGCCCAGTTGACTCGACCCGTACTGTCCACGCGAGGCGTACATCACCGCCACCTTGCCGGTGCGGGCCTCCAGGTCTCGGGCGACGGTGACGCCGACGACCGGCGGTACGTCGTCGGAGGGCCAGCGCTCCAGGTCGATCTGCCAGAAGAATCGATCGTAATCGCGCCACCAGGGAGTGTGCCTGTCGGCGTAGTCGATGGCGGTAGTCGTCTGGGTTTCCATGGAGACCCGGGAGTGCACCACGACGTACATTCCGAGGAAGGGTATTCCCGCGTCTTTCGCCGCGGTGAGCATGGTGCCGTAGTACTGGCTGTGGAAAGTTCCTGCCGCAGACTGCTCCGTGCCCTTGTAGGTCATGAAGTCGATTCCTGCGGCGCGGGCGTCCCGAATCCGGTCGACCGTCAGTCCACGGTCCACGTCGTAGTCACTTGCATCCCAGCCGTAAAGGGTCACGAATGACACCTCCCCTACTGCTCCGAATTCACCTAAGGGAGTTTGATGAGTGTCGACGACTCGCCGGGCCCGACAGTGGACGGATAGGGCCGAAATGGTTTCACCCGAACGGGATCCCATCGCTGGGATCGCACCAGTGGGGTCGATTCGAGTGCGGATCGAAGAAAGCGCCGCAGGCTGAGCCGCGCCTCGACAATACCAGGATCAGGCGAGAAAGGACACCCTCGATATTGACAGCAGAGCTGCGAAGCGATTTTGTCATTCGTATTCACGTCTCAATGGCCGGAATGGCCCGTGCCTCGGCGGCGGTCGATCTCAACCGGCGGCCGGTCGGGGTTTCGGCATCGCCCCGGGCGCGGTCGCGGTCGTGGGGATGGGGGCAGGGGCGGTCGCGGGCGCGAGGGTGGGTGCGTCGCCGAGCCAGCGCAGCACGTCGTGGTCCTTCAGCGGCCGGGCGAAGAGGTAGCCCTGCCCGGAGGCGCAACCCATGTCCAGCAGGATGGTCCGGACCGCCTCCGTCTCCACCCCCTCGGCGATCACGTCCAGGCCGAGCGTGCCGGCGAGCCGGATGATCCCCTCCACCAGCAGCCGCTGCCGCCGCGACGACGCCACAGTCTCGGTGAACGACCGGTCGATCTTGAGTACGTCGGCCGGCATCTGCTGGAGATAGCTCAACGACGAGAACCCGGTGCCGAAGTCGTCGATGGCGACCCGCAGCCCCAGGGTGCGCAGCTCGGACAGCTCGGCCCAGACCGGCTCCTGGTCCCGCAGCAGCAGGCTCTCGGTGATCTCCAGCATCACCCGGTCCGGCGGTACGTCGGCGGCGGCCAGCGCGGCACGCACGGTACCGACGAAGCCCCGGGTACGAAGCTGCCGGGCCGAGACGTTGATGCTGACGTACGGCACATCCGTCTCGCCCCGCTCCGCGCGCCACCGGGCCACCGCACCGGCCGCCTGGCGCAGCACGTAGTCCCCGATCGGCTCGATCAGCCCGGTCTCCTCGGCCAACCCGATGAACAACTGCGGGGGTACCGGGCCCCGGGCCGGATGGTGCCATCGGGCCAGCGCCTCGAAGCCGACCGCCGACCCGGTCCGCATGTCGACGATCGGCTGGTAGTCGACCGAGAAGCTGAGCTTCTGCACCGCCTCGGTCAGCGCCGCCCGCAGCTCCAGCCGCTCCACGATCGCGGTGTGCAGCTCGGACTGGTAGCGGCACCAGCGCCCCTTGCCGGCCCCCTTGGCGACATAGAGCGCCAGATCGGCCCGTTGCAGCAGCTCGCCCGCGTCACTGGCGTCGGCCGTGGTGGCCACCCCGACGCTCACCGACCCGTTGACCACCGTGTCACCGACCTCCAGCGGCTCGGCGAGCGCCCGGACCAGGCGGTCGGCGACCTGCTCGACCTGCTCCGGATCCTCCGCGTCCGGAATGAGTACGGCGAACTCGTCGCCGCCGAGCCGGGCCACCAGGTCGTTCGGCCCGACGATCTCCCGCAGCCGCTGACCGGCGGCGACCAGCAACGCGTCCCCGATCGCGTGCCCGTGGGTGTCGTTGACCGCCGTGAACTCGTCGAGGTCGATGGAGAGGGTGCCGACGGTACGGCCACCGTCCCGGGCCTTCTCCACCGCCTCGTACACCTGGTCCTGATAGGAGGCCCGGTTGGCCAGCCCGGTCAACGAGTCGTGCACCGACCGGTGGGTCAGCTCCTGCTCCAGCCGGACCCGCTCGGTGATGTCCCGCAACGTCAGCACGAAGCCGCGTACGGCCCGGTCCCGGCGCAGGTCCCGGCAGGTCACCTCCAGCTGCACCCGCTGCCCGTCGGGACGCCGTACACACCAGTCGACCCCACGACGGTCCGCCTCGGCGAGCGCCGAGTCGAGCAGTGCGGTCACCGAGAGCTGCTCCTCGGGGGAGAGCACCGCCAGGTCGGTGCAGTCGGCCGGCTCGATGCCGAGCACGGTCCGGACCGACGGGCTGGCGTACCGGACCCGGTGGTCGTCGTCGACGATCAGGATCACGTCCGCCGCGTTCTGCACCAGGCTGCGGAAGTACGCCTCGCTGTCCCGGCGGTTGATCTCCTGGGCCAGGCTGATCCGTTCCAACGCCATCGCCGCCTGCGCGGCCAGCACCTCCAGCGAGTCCCGCAGGGTCGGCAGCAGCCGACTGTCGGTGGCGACCAGCAGCGCACCGACCCGGGGCGCCCCGCTGGCTCCGCCGTCGACCCGGCCGTCACCGACCAGCGGGCAGAGCGCGACGCTCTCGAATCCGCGAAGCTGCTCGGCCAGCGCCGGTTGCAGGGTCCGGACCCGGAGCAGTCGACTGCGCCGGGCCGCGGCCGTGGTCGGGGCCGGATAGAAGGGCGTCGGGGTCGCCACCCCCGGCCCCCAGATGCTCACCGTGGCCGCCGGCACCCCGTCGGTGTGGTTGATCGTGAAGACCATCCGGTGCGGGGAGTTCCGGGGCACCAGCCGGGCCACCGCGGTCCGCACCGCCCGGCGTACCTCGGCGGGGTCGGTCGCCGCCACCAACTCGGCGCCGGACTGCCGCAGGCTCCGCTCCCGGGCCACCGCCTGCCGGTGCCCGTCCACGGCGTCGCCGAGCCGGCTCAGTACCAGCGCGAAGACCACCCCGCCGACGACGGCGATCACCGCGCCGTCCCGGACGTCCCCGTTCACCACCTCCAGCAGCAGTACCGCCGGGGCGAGCGTCGCGGCGATGCCGAGCAGGACCAGCCGGGTCTTGTCGATCTCGCTGTCCGGGGGCGCGGCCGGTTCGGTGAGCGTCGCCATCGACGGGTGCAGTGCGGCGGCTCCCCACGCGACATAGAAGGTGAGCCAGCCCAGCTCGTCCGGACCACCCGGCTGCCACCGGCCGTGCAGCAGCGCGGCGCCGTAGCTGAGGTCGGAGACGAGCATCCCGGCCGCGCCCACCGCCAGCAGCAGCCCGGCGACGCTGCCCCGCGAGGTCACCGCCACCCGTACGGCGGTGGCCAGCAGCAGCACGTCGAGCAGCGCGTACGCGGCCAGCACCGACTGCTCGAACGTGCTCGGTCCGGGACCGATCAGGAGGGGCCGGATCACCAGTACCCAGAGCAGGAAGGCACCGGCGGTGGTGAAGATCAGGAAGTCGAGGAGTCCGGAGCGGTCCCGGGCCCCGGTGGTGGAGCGGGTCAACCCGAGCAGCCCTGCCCCGATCAGCGGCACCATCACCAGATAGAAGAGATCCGAGACGAGCCCGGACTCGGCCGGGGAGTCGCCGAGCGGCAGGTTCGCGGCGAGCAGGTAGAAGGTGTCACCAGCCGCGAAGACCCCGAGTGCCGCGAAAAAGAGCCACCAGGCGTACGCCCGCTGCGGCCGGTACCTGCGGATCCCGACCGCTACCGCCACCATGCTGGTCAACCCGAACGCGGCGGTCACCACCGGACGCGGTACCGGCAGGACGAAGAAGCCGACCAGCAGCGCGGCGTTCACCCCGGCGTACCCGGCCAACAGTTTCCGAACTGACACGGCTCTCCTGCCGATCGTCGCTCCTGCCGATCCTCGCCGACGGCTGCACCACCGGTCCAAACATCTCCGCCGATCGGTTTACCAGTCCTCGATGCGCTTCGCCATCGCCCCGGCGGGTAGTGGTGACGCCCGATGGACAGTGAGCAACCCGGGACCTCCGGCGACCGGCCGGATAGGACCTGCGTCTGGTGGGGAGTGGACCCCGCGCTCAGGCCGGATTGGACGGTGCCATTCGGACGACGAGGTCGGCTCGGGCGACGGTGCCGGCGATCAGCTCGGCGTTGCGCTGGTCGGTGCCCCGGGCCCGGGCCGCCGCCTCCGTCGGCTGCCGGCCGAACGCGATGTGCCGCTCGGTCAGCCGGTGCAGCCGTTCGCTCTCGTCGAGTTCGAGGAACCACACCTCGTCGAGCAGGTCACGTACCTCGCCCCAGGGCGGGTCGGGCACCAACAGGTAGTTGCCCTCGACCACCACCAGCGGCACCGACGGCGGTACCGGGATCGCCCCGGCAACCGCCTCCTCCAGTTCCCGGCGGAACTCCGGCGCGTACACCGTCTCGGTGCCGGCCCGCAGCCGGCGCAGCAGCGCGACGAAGCCGGCCGCGTCGAAGGTGTCCGGCGCACCCTTGCGGGCGTGCCGGCCGAGCCTGTGCAGTTCGGGCTCGGCCAGGTGGAAGCCGTCCATCGGCACCAGCTCGGCGACGTCGGGCAGCGCCGTCACCAGGAGTCCGGCCAGGGTCGACTTGCCCGCCGCCGGCGCGCCGGTGATGCCGAGCAACCGGCGCGGTCCGGTCGACGCCAGCGCGCGGGCCCGGGCAACCAACTGCTCCAGCCCGTAATGCATGCGCACAGGCATAAGGAAGGGCCCCTTCTTATCGTTTTCTGTTGTAGAAGGGCCCCTTCCTAACACGTTACCCCGATGCGAGGCGGGGGAAGAGCGGCGCCGCCCTGGTGACCCGGCGACCGCCCGGATAGCCACCCCAGGCCAGGGCGTCGGGTACCCGTGGGGCGTACCCGTCGAGCCCGATCTGCCGCCAGATCCGCCCGGCGGTCTCCGGTACCGCCGGTGCGGCAAGTACGGCGACGATGCGCAGCGCCTCCAGCGCGTCGCCGAGTACCGTGGCCGCCTCGACAGAGCCGGCGGGTGACCGCCACGGCTGCGCCGAGACCAGGTACGAGTTGGTCGCCGCCACCAGCCGCCACGCCGCGCCCAGCGCCTCGGACGGCTGCCCGGCCGCCCATCCGGCCGCGCCGGCCTCGGCCCAGCGGGCGGCGGTCGGGGCGAGCGGGGAGCGGCGGTCAGGTGCCGGGCCGGTCCCGGCGCACCGGGACACCACGAGCGCGGTGACCCGGGAGAGCAGGTTGCCGAGGGTGTTGGCCAGGTCGGCGTTGTAGCGCGCCCGCACCGAGTCGCGCGAGAACTCGCCGTCCGGGCCGACCGGGTTGTCCCGGAGCAGGTGGTAGCGGAGCCCCTCCGGCCCGAACCGGTCGAGCAGGTCGTCCAGGGCGACGGTCCGCTCCCCCGACTTCGCGATCTTGCTGCCGCGTTGCAGCAGGAAGCCGTGCACGGTGATCCACTCCGGCAGCGGCAGGTCGGCGGCGAGCAGGATCGCCGGCCAGTAGACGGCGTGGAACCGCAGGATGTCCTTGCCGATGACGTGCCGGGCCGGCCACCATCGGGAGTACCCGGGCTCGGGCCAACCGGCGGCGGTGAGATAGCTGCCGAGGGCGTCGAACCAGACGTACGTCACCTGGGTCGGATCCCAGGGCAGCGGGATTCCCCAGTCCAGGCCGGCCCGGCTGATCGAGAAGTCGGTGAGTCCACGGCGCAGCCAGCCGAGCGCCTCGTTCCGGCGGGCGGCCGGCCGGACGGCATCCGGACACCTGTCGAACCACTCGGCGAGCGGCCGGGCGAACTCGGAGAGCCGGAAGAACCAGTTCTCCTCGCCGACCAGCTCGGTCGGGCGGTCGTGCACCGCGCAGACCGCCTCCGTGGTGTACGCCTCACAGCCGACGCAGTACCGCCCGTCGTACCGGCCGGGGCGGAGGTGACCCGCGTCGTACACCCGGGTCAGCAGTTCGGTCACCGTCTCCCGGTGCCGGGCCGAGGTGGTGCGGACGAACTCGTCGTACCCGATGCCGAGCCGGTCCCAGGTGGCCCGGAACCGGCCGGCGGTGCGTTCGGCGAGCGTGGCCGGTGCGATTCCGGCCTCCGCCGCCGCCCGGCGAACCTTGGCGCCGTGTTCGTCGGTGCCGGTGACCAGCCGCACCGGTCGCCCGGCCAGCCGCTCCCACCGGGCCAGCGCGTCGGCGAGCACCGTCGAGTACGCGTGCCCGACGTGCGGCAGGTCGTTGACGTAGTAGATCGGCGTGGTCAGGTAGGTCATGGCTTCCTCCGAGGTGTCGGGAGGGGCCATACACGTCGAAACGGGCCCCTCGAAGGATCGAGAGGCCCGTTCGACGCGGGCAGTGTGCGCCGCGACCTAGCTCCGGCCCCTCCGGGGCCGGCGCATCAGCCGGGTCTGGGTCGCGGCACTCATCAATGTCATCCTAGGGCGGCACGTCGCCGTCGCGCACCCGCATTCACCGGGTCGCCAGCGACGGCGGGGTGATCGCGAACCGGGCCTCGACAGTGGCGTGCACCGTCTGCACCTGCGGGTCGAGTTCGAGTTCGGGCGGGCCTCCACCGACCGCCCCGTAGCCCACGGCGTGCGCGGCCCGGGTCATCATCATCGGCTGCTCGGCCAGCCCGGCGTCGGAGAGGTGCAGCAGCGCGGTCACCTCGGCGCCGAGCGCGTCAGCGTACTCCCGGGCCCGGGCGATCGCCTCCGCGACGGCGGCCCGGCGGGCCTCCCGGTGTGCCGGGCTGCCCGGCCGCAGCGCCCACCACGGCCCGGCGACGGTCGTCTGGTCCTGGTCGGCGAGCCGGAGCATCAGCTCGCCGAGCACGCTGAAATCGGTGACCGTGACCGTGGTGGTGGCACTGCCGGCGTAACCGGTCACCTTCTCCCCGGAGCGCTTCAGCTCGGGGCGTACCCACAGGTCGCCGGTTTCCCGGCGCTCGATCGCGGCACCGTACCCGTCGATCAGCGCCCGGACCGCCTCGGACCGCTCGGCCAGCCGGGACAGCGCCGCCGGACGGTTCCGGTCCCGCGCGGCGACGGTCACCGAGAATCGGGCGATCTCCGGGGGAACCTCCCGGGTCACCTCACCACGTACCGACACGAAGGGTTGCTCCGTCATCAGGCCACCCTAGTCCGGGCGGGGCGCGACGGCAGATCCTCAGGGCGACGGCCGGGAGCCTTCGGGCTCGCCAGGGCCGTCCGGAGGCTCCCGGCGGCAGGTTGGAGGGCGGCGGTCGCGTCAGGACGGTCACTATGCTGTGCCGGCGCCCTCGACCGGCAGGTCGATCCGGCCGAGGACCGCGACGCAGAGATGGGGAGCTGATGCAGGACGAGCTGTTCACCCCGACGATCCAGGAGCGGCCCGCGCCCGACAGACCGCCGTGGCGCCCCGAGTCGATCGTGTACCCGGCCGTCTTCGGCGGCCCGCTGGCCGCGACCGTGCTCGGCGTGCTCAACGGCGGGCGGCTGGGACTGCCCGGCAACCGCCTGCTCGCCATCGCCGCGGCCGGGCTGGTCGGTTTCGGCGCACGGCTCGCGGTGAGCGCGGCCGTCGACGACAGCTCAGGGGTACGGGTGGCCGGCATGGTCACCGGCGCGCTCGTCTGGCTGGTGGTACTCGCCTTCCAACGTGCACCCTTCCGCGGCTACTCGTACGGCCGTGGTGAGCCCGCCAGCCTGATCGGTCCCGGCTTCGCCGCGGCCATCGGCCTCGGCCTGCTGGAGGCCATCCTCATCCTGGTGCTGGTCCGATGACCGCGCCGTCGCCGGTGCTGGCCCGGGCCGAAGCCCTGCTGCTGGCGGACCGGCCACAGGAAGCCCTGGCGGAACTGTCCAGGTTGCCGGCCGACGAGGCGGTCGACAGGCCCGCGACCCTGCTGCGCTGCGCCGCGCTGGGCCACCTCGGTCGCTGGTCCGAGGTGGTCGAGTCCGCCAGCGCCGGTCTGGCCGCCGCCGGGCCGGACCCGGACCTGCTGTGGCACCTGGGCCGCGCCGAGCACCGGCTCGGCCGCCCGCAGGTCGCCGAGCGGGCCCTGCTCGACGGGCTGGCCCAGGCACCGCACGACGTCGACCTGCTCTGCACCTACGCCGACGTCTGTGCGGCCAACGGGCAGGTGGCGAAGGCGGCGAAGCTCGTCGAGCGGGCCACCGCGCTGGCCCCGGAGGAACCGGTCGTCTACGCCGCCCGCGTCCAGGTCGCCTTCGCCAGCGGCGACGACCGGGCCGCCGAGCGGATCAGCCGGGAGTTCGTCGCCGCCCATCCGGAGCACCCGGCCGCGCACGCCCTGCTCGGCAGCACAAGTGCTGCACGCGGCCGGATCGGCGTGGCGTACGAGGGCTACCGGCAGGCCGCCGCCGCGATGCCCAGCAAGCAGACGTTCGCCGAGTCCGCCCTGGAGCTGAAGATCGCGCAACATCCGCTGATGCTGCCGATCCGGCCGGTACTGCGGATCGGCCCGCTGAAGGTCTGGCTGGGCGCGATCATCCTGGTCTTCGGGCTACGCGCGGCCGGCCTGACCACGCTCTCGGCGGCGCTCGGATTGCTGTGGCTGCTGTTCTGCGTCTACTCCTGGATCGTGCCGCCGCTGGTGCGCCGCTGGTTCCGCCGGAACTGGCGCTGAGCACCCGAGCCGACCAGCGGCCCGACAGGCGTTCCGGCGGCGCCCAGCGACGTCACCGCGGTACGCCGACGTCAGTTCGGTCGAACCGTGCGTTGATTGCCGCGCCACCTGGCCGTGTACGGCAGCACGAACAGGTACAGGCCGCTGAGAAGCAGCACGACGAGCGGGTACAGCGGGAGGTAGTACACCCACTCGGCGGGTTCCCCCAGGGCCAGCGCGACGAAGACGATGATCATGGTCACCGTGAAGGTCATGGAGAGCCAACGGTGACTCTGCCGGATGAATTTGCTCCAGTTCAACGTGACTCCTCAACGAGAACACCGGCCCCGGAGCCCGGCGATCTGCCGGTGGGTCCCTGCGCCGGTTCGGGTGGACGATCGGTAGGTGCGGGTGGCCGGCAGTGGGCGCGCCGTCCCAGCGGGACACCCGTGGTACCGGGTGAGTTGACAGTCACGCTAGTTGCGGCGGCACGAGACGCGCTTCTCGAATCCTGATCGATCCGCTCAGCCGTCCCGGCCGAGAGGCAGCGGCTCGTCCAGCGGACGCATCCGGCGCGCCGTCGCGAAGGTGCGGCGCAGGTCGGCGACCCAGGCGTCGGGGATCTCCCACGGGATGAAGTGCCCGCCGGGCTCGTGCACGGTCAGGTTGACGTGGTTGTACCAGCCGGCGCGGTCGCTGCCGAGAAAGTGCCCGACCCGTTGGTCGGTGGTCACCCCGGGTGGGTTCTCGTAGCCGACGAAGGTGATCCCGGTGGGCGCTTCGACCACCGGCCACCGGTCGTGGGACGGCGTCCAGGGGTAGCGGTTGTTGTTGGCGTAGGTGCGGACCGAGGTGGAGATCGAGCCGGTCACCCAGAAGATCATGGCGTGGGTGAGCAGGTCGTCCTTGCTGAAGACCGACTCGATGTCGCCGCCGTTGTCGCTCCACTTCACCCAGCGCTCCAGGATCCAGGCGAGCATTCCGGCAGGTGAGTCGGTCAGCCCGTAGCCGAGCGTGCTGGGGCCGAGCACGTGGGCGGCCAGGTGGGCGGCGAACCGCCGGTCCAGCGCGACGATCCGGGCGTGTGCCTCGGCCGGCAGCCCGGCCGGGATCGGCTGCCCGCCGCTCAGGTCCCAGGCCCGGTCACCGTTGAACATCGTGAGTTTCTGTCCGGATCCGATGTGGATGCCGTACAGCTCGGCCGCGTACCTGTGCCCGAGTTGGCCGGTGACGAGTGCGCCGACGTCGCATCCGGCCGCCGCGTACCTCCGGTGGCCGAGCGTCCGGGTCATCAGGGTGTGCCAGAGGTCGGCGATCTTCCAGAAGTTCATGTCCGGCCTGGTGCCGGAGAACCCGAACCCGGGCAGCGACGGGACGATCACGTCGAACGCCTCGGCCGGGTCGCCTCCGTGGGCACCGGGGTCGGCCAGCGGGTCGACCACCTTCGACCAGTGCCAGAACGTCCACGGCCAGCCGTGCGAGAGGATCAACGGGGTCGGGTTCGGGCCGACGCCGGGCCGGCGCATGAAGTGCACGGGCACACCGTCGACCTCGACCCGGTAGTGCTGGTACGCGTTGATCGTGGCTTCGGCCCGGCGCCAGTCGTACCCGGCACGCCAGTAGTCGACGAGCTCCCGCAGGTACGCCCCGTTGACGCCGTAGTGCCAGTCCTCGTTCCCCCCGTCGTCCGGCCACCGGGTCAGGTCGAGCCGGCGCCGCAGGTCGGCGAGCACCTCGTCCGACACGTGGATCGGCTGGGGTCGTAGCGGAAAGGGGTCGTTCATGGTCACCTCCGTGGCTCGGCGTCGTGCTGTGCAGACCGGCGCCCGCCGTCGCGCTGCCGGTCGAGTTCGCGTAGCCGGGCCAGGGCCGGCAGGGCCGCCGCGATCGCCGCGCGTTCCTTCGCCGTGAGTTGGCTGGCCAGTTCGGTCAGGTGCGCCACCCGGCTGGCACGCCTGCCGTCCACGATCGCGGCCCCGTCGTCGGTGATGTGCACGAGCACGGCCCGGCCGTCCGTGGGGTCGGGTTCGCGTCGCACCAGGCCGTCGTGCTCCAGCTTCGTCACGGTCTGGGTGATCGCCGGCTGGCTGACCTGTTCGCTGGCGGTCAGTTCGCTGAGCCGCCTGGGTCCGCCGTACCGCAGGGTGTGCAGCACGGAGAGCGTCGTGAAGCTCAGCCGGTGCACGGTCGGCAGGCGGATGAATATCCGGTTGAAGTCCTCCAGCGTGGAGGTCAGCTCGGTGATGCTCAGCTCTGGCACCGCGTGAATGTATCACAAACTTATTTAAGTTGTTGATGTTAATCGTCGACCCCGGCGGCTCTCCGGAGGCGGTCGAGGTCTTCCGGCTGGCCGCCCCCTTTACAGGGGTCGGCCGGTCGTGGCTGGATGGAGCGGTGACCGACGAGTTCGACGAGACCGTCAGCGGCATGATGCGCGCGATCGAGGCCAACTGGGACGCCCGGACACCGGTCCACCTGGCGAGTGAGTTCTACGGCGTCGGCAGCCGGGACGCCGAGTTCTGGTTCGCCGAGTTCGAGTGGTCCGACCTGGGCGACCTCTCCGGTCGCGACCTGCTGCACCTGCAGTGCCATCTCGGCACCGAAACGGCGGCGTTCGCCCGACGCGGTGCCCGCACGGTCGGTCTCGACATCTCCGGCGCGGCCGTCACGGCGGCCCGGCGGATCGCCGCCGAGGCCGGGCTCGACATCGAGTACGTACAGGCCAACGTCTTCGACGCCGTGTCAGCGCTCGGCGGTCGCCGGTTCGATGTCGTCTACACCGGCAAGGGTGCGCTGGTCTACGTCCCCGATCTGGAGCGCTGGGCACGCGTGGTCGCCGAACTGCTGCGACCCGGCGGAACCGTGTACGTGGTGGAGTTCCACCCGCTGCTGGCCGCGCTCGGCCTCGTCCCGGCCCCGGACGAGGGCACCGACCTGGTGCTCCGGCACGACTACCTGGCCGGGGGCGGCCCCCGCCGCCTCGACTCCGTGCACAGCTACACCGACGGGCCACCGCTGGCCGGGGCAACGGTGAGTTACGAGTGGTCGCACGGTCTCGGTGAACTGGTCGACGCGCTGGTCGGCGCCGGCCTGCGGGTGACCGGGCTGCGGGAGAGCGACGAGGTGCCGTGGCCGCGCTGGTCCCGGATGACCAGCACGGAACGAGGTTGGTGGCGGCTGCCGACCGACGAGCCACGAATCCCGCTGCTCTACGGCCTGCGGGCCACCGCTCCCGTGGACTGACCATTGGCAGCACCCGGCGCCACGAGGGCTACCGGCAGGCCGCCGTCCCGATCGATGGGTCGCGGAACTTGGCGAGGTTGATGACCGCTCCAGGGCTAGCAGACTTTTCCGACCGGTAGCCCTCGCTGTGGTAGAGGTCGACGTTCCGGGTGCTTCTCGCGCCGGTGGACAGCAGGATGCGGTCGCAGGCCGGATCGGCGGCGGCTTCGGCGGTACGCAGCAGCCATCGACCCAGTCCTCGGCCCCGGAGGTCGGGTACGACGGCGAGCCGACCCACGTGCCAGTCGGTCTCGACCCGACGGGTCCGCACCATGCCCAGCAACCGGCCGTCCAGCCAGACGCCCGTGGTGTGCCAGGTGGCCAGCCACCCGCGTACCTCGTCCGGCGACTCGTGCAGGGCGGGTATTTCCGTGGTGTCATTGGCGATCGCCTCGTCCGCCCAGCAGCACCGTTGCAGCACGGTGACTTCGGGCCCGTCGTCGGGCGTCAGCCGTCGCACGTAGGACCCCGGCAGCGGGCCGGGAAGTGTCCCGACGCGTGCGCGTTCGCGCATCGGCCGTAGGGCGTGGGCGACCCGGACCAGCTCGTCCAGCAGGCCGATCCCGGCCGCGTCGCGGGCCGGGTCGGGCCGCAGCCGCCCATCCTCGACGGCGTCGCCGATCCGGATCGCCACCGTGGCGCCGAGCGGGACCAGCCGCAGTGTGGTCACCACCTGCTTCGCGTGCTGGACCGACCGGGTGCCCGCCGACGTGTTGCCGTAGCTGACGAAGCCCATCGGTTTCCACGCCCACTCGCGGCCGAGGTAGTCCAGCGCGTTCTTCAGGGTCGCCGGCATCCCGTAGTTGTATTCCGGAGTTACAGCGACGAACCCGTCCGCCCCGTCGACGAGCGCACTCCACCTGCGCGTGTGTTCGTGCCGGTAGACACCGCTCGAAGGATGCTCCTCCTCGTCGAGGAACGGCAGGTTCAGGTCGCCGAGCGCCACTGGCACGAGTTCGACGCCAAGCTCGCTGGCACGCGGGGCGATGGTCTCGGTCAGCCACCGTGCCACGGCAGGACCGAGGGCACCAGGCCGGGTCGCGCACGACACCACCAGGACGCGGAGAGATCTAGTTGACATGGAAACGAAGCCTAGATGCTAAGTTGATTCCATGTCAACAAAACGGCAGGTTCGGACCGTGCGCTGGCTGACTCCTGACGAGGAACGGGCGTGGCGGGCGTTTCTGCGGGTGATGGTCGCCGTCCAGAACGGCACGGCGAGCGACCTGGCCGCGATCGGACTCTCCGAGCCCGACTACGAGGTACTCAGCACCCTGTCCGAACGCCCCGGCCACACAAGCACCCTGGGGAAGCAGGCCGACAAGATGGGCTGGTCACGTAGTCGGCTGTCCCGGCACGCCGTCCGGATGGAAGGGCGCGGTCTGCTCCGGCGCGCACCCGACCCGACCGACGGCCGAGGTTGCCTCCTCGTACTCACGGAGCAGGGGCTGGATGCCCTCGAGAAGGCCGCGCCCGTGCACCTCGAGTCGGTTCGGCGGCACTTCATCGACCGGCTCACGGCCGACGATCTCGCCGCCATCGAACAGATCGCCGAGAGGCTCGAAGGGACCCGGCCCGCGGGCGGTTGACCGCTCTGCCCGGGTACGCCGCCGGTTCCCGGCGCGAGTGCCCGTGGCCGCGCGCGGTTCAGCCGAGCAGCCGGTCCGCGGCGGCGGCCACCCGCTCGTCGGTCGCGGTGAGCGCGACCCGGACGTGCCGGCTGCCGGTCGGGCCGTAGAAGGCGCCGGGTGCGACCAGGATGCCCCGCTCGGCGAACCAGTCGACAGTGGCCCAGCAGTCCTCGTCCCGGCCGGCCCACAGATAGAGCCCGGCGGTGGAGTGGGTGATCTCGAAACCCGCCTTGGCCAGCGCGTCGCGCAGCACCTCGCGGCGGGCGGCGTACCGGAGGCGCTGCTCGGCCACGTGTGCCTCGTCGCCGAGCGCCGCGACCATCGCCGCCTGCACCGGAGCCGGCACGATCATCCCGGCGTGTTTCCGTACCGCCAGCAGGGCGGCGACGATGCTCCGGTCACCGGCGACGAAGCCGGCCCGGTAGCCCGCCAGGTTGGAACGCTTGGAGAGCGAGTGCACGGCCAGCAGGTTGGCGTGGTCGCCGCCGGAGACCGCCGGATCGAGGATCGAGGTCGGCGTCTCCTCCCAGCCCAGCGAGAGGTAGCACTCGTCACTGGCCACCACCACGCCGCGCTCGCGGGCCCAGTCCACCACCTTGCGGAGGTGTTCCGGTGGCAGCACCCGGCCGGTCGGGTTGGACGGCGAGTTGACCCAGAGCAGGCGTACCCGGGGATCGGGGCCGAGTGCGGTGAGCGAGTCGGCCCGGACCACCTCCGCGCCGGCCAGCCGGGCCCCGACCTCGTACGTCGGATAGCAGACCTGCGGGATCACCACCACGTCGCCGGGGCCGAGCCCGAGCAGGGTGGGCAGCCAGCCGACCAGCTCCTTGGAGCCGATCGTCGGCAGCACGCCGACGGTCTCCGGATCAGCCCCGCAGTATCGGGCCACCCACTGGGTGAGCGCCGCGCGCAGCGCCGGGGAACCGGCGGTCAGCGGATAACCGGGAGCGTCCGAGGCCGCCGCCAGCGCCGCCCGGATCGGGGCGGGCACCGGGTCGACCGGGGTACCGACGGAGAGGTCGACGATCCCGTCCGGGTGCCGCCCGGCCAGCGCCTTCGCCGGCTCCAGCAGATCCCACGGGAAGTCGGGCAGGTTGCCGGTACGGCCGGAGGCCACCTGGCCAGGCGTCCGGCCGGCACCCGCTGTCGTGCCGCTCAGTGCTCACCTCGCGGCGGCTGGGCCGCGACGAACGGGGTGTCCTTCTCCACCTTGCCGATCTTGGAGGCGCCACCCGGCGAACCGAGATCCTCGAAGAACTCGTAGTTGGCGGTGGTGTAGTCCTTCCACTGCTCCGGCACGTCGTCCTCGTAGAAGATCGCCTCGACCGGGCAGACCGGCTCGCACGCCCCGCAGTCGACACACTCGTCGGGGTGGATGTAGAGCATCCGGTTGCCCTCGTAAATGCAGTCGACCGGACACTCTTCGATGCACGCTTTGTCGAGCACATCCACGCACGGCTCGGCGATGATGTAGGTCACCGATCTTCTCCTCCGCAAGCCACGCCGCGATCGACCGCGACGGTAAGAGCCTAGTATGTCGCCGGGGAGGGGGTCGATCGTGCTCGGACGTCGCGATGTGGGACATCGGATCGTGGTGCGCCGGATTGTCGGAAATCAGAGCGGACGTGCCCTGTTCAGCGACGCCCTGGGCGAGCTGGTCGACCTGACCGAGACCCATCTCACGCTGGCCACCGCGAACGGGCCGCTCCGGGTCCCGCTGCACGAGGTGCACCGGGCCAAGCGGGTGCCGCCGGCCCGGCGCCCGAGCGCGGCGGCCGTGGTCGAACTCGAACTCGCCTCGGACGAGGCCTGGCCGGCACCGGTACGCGAGCGGCTCGGCGACTGGCTGCTGCGTACCGCCGAGGGCTGGTCCGGACGGGCGAACAGCGCCCTGCCGGTGGGTGACCCCGACCGGCCGCTCGACGAGGCGATCGACGCGGTCCAGCGCTGGTACGCCGAGCGTGGCCGGCCGGCGATGGTGAACGTGCCGCTCCCGCTGGCCGCCCCGCTCGGCGCGGCGCTGGACGAGCGGGGCTGGACGGCCCGGCCGCTGGTACTCGTGCAGACCGCGCCGCTGGCGACGATCCTGGACGCCGTTCCCGCCCGGCCGGACCTGCCCGCGCCGGAGCTGGCCGAGACCGCCTCGCCGGAGTGGTTCGCCCTGGCCGCCCAGCGCAAGGCGAAGCAGACCCGGCGGTACGCCCGGCTCGACGCCGAGGCTGGTGACCCGACCGAGGCCGGCGACCCGACCGGAGCCGTTGACCCGACCGGCGCCGGCCGGCCGGCGGGCCCCGGAGCTGCGGCGGAGCTGCCGGCCGCCGCCCGGCACATCCTCAGCGCCGTGCCGCAGGTCCGCTTCGCACACCTTTACAGCGCGCCGCTGGAGGGCGCCGGGCCGGAACTGGTCGCGGTGGCCCGGGGCACGGTCACCGGTAAGGAGCGGTGGCTGGGGCTGAGCCTGATCGAGGTGGTCCCGGCGGCCCGCCGCCGAGGGCTGGCCCAGCACCTGATCCGGGCGCTCGCGGAGTGGGCGGCGGGGCTCGGCGCGACCCGGGCGTTCCTCCAGGTCGAGGAGCGCAACGAGGCCGCCGTCTCGCTCTACCGGCGGCTCGGCTTCACCACCCACCACACCTACCAGACCCGGGTCGCACCGCAGTGATCCCGGCGCGGCTGGTCCGGCAGGTCAGCGGCGTACGACCCGGCGGGGCTTGGACTGCTTCAGCTCGGCGTACCGCTTGAGCGACTGCGACCGGTAGTCCCGGCCGAACGCGGTGAGCAGCAGGTAGCCGACGAGTACCCCGCCGAAGGTGAAGCCGGCGTAGAGCCAGATCTGCGAGAAGAACGCCCCGGCGCCCGCGGCGAACGGCTGGCTGCCGCTGACGAAGGGCCCGACGAAGACGGTGAGCACCATCGCGACCAGTACGGCGAGCGCCATCTCCCCGGCCCAGTCGGGCAGCGGACGGCGCTGCCCCCGGAGGAACGCGAGGGTCGCCAGGACCACCCCGATCGCGGCGAACATCCCCAGCGAGATCCGGTCCTGCACCTCAGTGTTGTCACCGAAGCCGAACCGGGCCACCAGGCGGGCCGCGACGTTGATCCCGAACAGCACACCGGCGAGTACTCCGACCGGCAGCCAACGCTCCTTCATCGCACGTCCTCTTGGCCTCTGGGCCCCTCCCGTCCGGGGGCTTCCTGCCACAGAGTTCTACCACCCGTGGCTGTGCGGATCCATGGTGCGAGCGGGGCGGATCAGCGGGGCAGTTGCGGGGGCGGTGGCCCGGGTGGATTCATGATCATGCGGAAGCCCATGATCGCGAAGGTGACCGAACCAGCGAAGATCATCACCAGCCCGACCCAGTTGTTGGCGGCGATCAGCACGTCGCCCTCGGAGGTGCCACCGGCGGCGACCACCATCAGAGCGAACCAGACGACGGCGGGCAGCGCGAGCGCCCAGCGCCGACCCACCGCCCGGGGCGCGAACCAGCTCAGCGCCACGTTGGCCAGCACGGTGACCAGCACCGACACCCCGACCAGCACCCCACCGACCCGGAGCGTCGACAGGATCAACTCCAGCACGGCGGTGACCGCCGCCGCCACCACCGCGACCACGCCACCGACCACCCGCAGCAGCACGTCGACCACCCGGTGCACCGCCGACGGCTCGGCGGGCGGCGGGACCGGTTCCAGCTCGGACGGGACGGACACTGACGGGCCCGACAGGCTCACCGCGCGCCCGCCTCCGCCGGCGTACCGGTCGAAGGCGTCGGGACCACGGCGGCCGGATCGGCCAGGACATCGCCGGCCGGTACCGGCCCGCTCGGGTCGGCGTCCGCCACCGGCAGCCCGGCGAAGAGGTCGTCCTCCCAGCCGTACGGGCCGGCGCCCGGCCCCCGGGAGCCGACGGCCAGGGTGTAGTACTCCACGCCCATGAACTCGCCGCCGAAGTTGCTGGCGATCGAGTAGAGCCAGGAGTTCTCCGGGATCTGCGTCGCGTGCGCCCGCATCGCCGCCTCCTTGGCGGCATGCTGGTCGGTGCCGTCGATCCGGGCCGCGATCTGCTCGTCCGGAGTACCGAACGGAAGGTCGTCGGTCTGCTCCGTGCCGGCGAACGGGTTGTCGGCGGTGTCGGCGAAGGCGGCCAGGCCCGCCTCCAGCACACTCCTCGGCATCGCCGTCCAGTAGATCTTGTCGGGGCCGAAACCCTCGGCTGCGGCGAGTTCCGCCGCCCGCATCGCCACCCGGTGCGCCTGGATGTGGTCGGGGTGCCCGTAGAAGCCGTTCGGGTCGTAGGTGACGACAACCTGCGGGCGTACCTCACGCATGATCTCGACCAGGTGACCGGCCGCCTCGTCGAGATCCGCCCGCCAGAAGGCCCTCGGGTGGTCGTTGGTGGGCAGCCCCATCATCCCCGAGTCGCGGTACCGCCCGGCGCCGCCGAGGAACCGGTGGTCGCGTACCCCGAGCGCGGCACAGGCGGCGGCCAGCTCCGCGATCCGGTACCCGCCGAGCTGGTCGGCCTCGGCGGCGGCCAACCCGGCCAGTGCCGGTACGTGGATCTCGCCCTCCTCACCGAGGGTGCAGGTGACCAGGGTGACCCCGGCGCCCGCCGCCGCGTAGTACGCCATCGTGGCGCCGGTGCCGATCGCCTCGTCGTCCGGGTGTGCGTGCACCAGTAGCAGCCGTCGGGCCGGCCGGGCCGGATCGGCGGAACCGAACGGCTCGGCCTCCTCGGCCGGTACGGCCACCTCGCTCGGGTTCGTCACCCGGGCAACTCTACGCGGCCGGGCCGGCTCACCCCACTCAGGAGCGGCCCGCCACCACCGCAGAGTGATCAGTCCACCACCGGTACCCGACCGGGCGGCGATGCCCGGCTCGGCCACATCACCGAGCGCCCGGCTCTACGATCACGGTGTGGAGTACCCGGAGTTGGCCGCCCGTACCCGCCAGTTCAGCCGCGGCGCACCGCGCGCCGTGACGGTGGCGAGCGACGGCTCGCGGGTGCTCTTCCTCCGCTCCGGCGGCCCTACCGACCCGGTCGACGCGCTCTGGGTGCTGGACGTCGCCGACGGCACCGAACGGCTGGTCGCCGACCCCGCCGACCTGCTCGCCGACCCGGCGGCCGACGTCGACCCGACCAGCACCGGTCCGGTCGCCGATCCCACCGACCTGGCGGCGGCGGCCGCCGGCGCCCGGCCGAACCGGTTCGCCGGCCCCGGACCCGAGGCGAGCGTCGGCACCGACCTGGCCGGCACGCCACACTCGACCGAGCGGGCACTGCGGGAACGGCTCCGGCTGAGCGCCGCCGGCATCGCCTCGTACGCCACCGACCCGGCCGCCCGGGTCGCGGTCTTCACCCTCGACGGCCGACTCTTCCGGGCCGACCTGCTGCACGGGGACGTCGTCGAGGTCGCCGTCACCGGCCCGGTGGTCGACCCCCGACCCGATCCGACCGGAGCGCGGCTCGCCTACGTCACCGACGCCACCGGTGGCGGTCGCGGTGCTGGCCGGATCGGGCAGTTGCGGGTGGTGGAGCCCGACGGCACCGACACCCTGCTGGCCGGCGAGGACGCCGGGGTCACCTGGGGACTCGCCGAGTTCGTCGCGGCCGAGGAGTTCGGCCGGTTCCGGGGCTACTGGTGGGCGCCGGACGGGCGCGCCATCCTGGCCGCCCGGGTCGACGAGTCCCGGCTCCCCCGCTGGTACCTGCACGATCCCGGTGACCCGGCCAGTCCGCCGCGCCCGGTGGCGTACCCGCGCTCCGGCGGGCCGAACGCCGAGGTGAGCCTGCACCTGCTCGACCTCGACGGCGGCTGGGTCGACGTGCACTGGGACCGGGAGACCTACCCCTACCTGGTCTCGGTGGAGTGGGCCGAGACCGGGCCGCTGATCACCGTACTGCGGCGGTTGCAGCAGCACGGGCTGGTGCTGGCGGTGGACCCGCGTACCGGCGAGACGCAGGTGCACGCCGAACTCGCCGACCCGCGCTGGGTCGAGCCGGTCGCCGGTACCCCCCGGCACCTGCCCGACGGCCGGGTACTCGTCGGCGGCGAACTCGCGCACGACGGCTACGACGCCCGCTGCCTCTTCGCCGACGGCACCCTGCTCACCCCGCCGTCGCTCTACGTCCGCCGGGTGGTCGGCTGGCTGCCGAACCGCAACGGCAGCCCGGACCTGCTGGTCGAGGGGAGCGACGGCGAGCCGAGCCAGCAGCACCTGTTCCGGGTGCGTACCGCGATCGGTGCCGGCGGGATCGACGCCCGGCGGCTGACCGGCGACCCGGGCTGGCACAGCGCGACGGTCGGCGGCGACGTGATCGTGGTGCAGTCCCGCTCGCTCGACGCCGCCGGCAGCACCTGGACGGTCTGGCAGGGCGACCGGGAGGTGGGCACGCTTCGCTCGCTCGCCGCGACCCCGCCGTACGCGCCGCGGCCCGCCCTGGAACGGGTCACCGACCGCCGGCTGCCGGCCGCGGTGGTCTACCCCGGAAACCACGTGACCGGCCGCCGGCTGCCGGTGCTGCTCGACGTGTACGGCGGTCCCGGCCACCAGGAGGTGGTGGCCGCCCGGTCGGCGTGGCTGGAGCGGCAGTGGTGGGCCGACGCCGGCTACGCCGTGGTCACCATCGACAACCGGGGTACCCCGGGCGTGGCGCCGTCGTTCGAGAAGGTGGTGCACCGGCGGCTGGCCGACGTGATCCTGGCCGACCAGGCGGACGCGCTGACCGCGCTGGCCGGCAAGCACCCCGACCTCGACCTGGGCCGGGTGGCGATCCGGGGCTGGTCGTTCGGCGGCTGGCTGGCCGCGCTCGCCGCGCTGCGCCGGCCCGACCTGTTCCGGTGTGCGATCGCGGGTGCCCCGGTCACCGACTGGACGCTCTACGACACCGCCTACACCGAGCGCTATCTCGGGATGCCGGCCGACAGCCCCGAGGTGTACGCCCACCACTCGCTGCTGGAACTCGCCGCCGAGCCGGTACGCGCCCCCGACGAGGTCCGGCCGATCCTGCTGGTGCACGGGCTGGCCGACGACAACGTGGTGGCAGCGCACACCCTGCGGCTCTCCGCCGCGCTGCTGGCCGCCGGCCGTACCCACTCGGTGATCCCGCTCACCGGTGCCACGCACATGGCCACCGGTGGCACCGCCGAACGGCTGCTCGCCCTCGAACTCGACTTCCTCCGGCAGCACCTGTAGCCGGTTCCTGCTGCCGCTTCCTCCGGCGGCACCCGGTGGCGCCCCGGCGGTCGGTCACGGGGCGCGGCGGTCGAGGTCGGCGCAGTCGTGTTCGTCGGGCAGCAGCGGCCGGACCGCGACGCCGAGCAGTTGCCCACCGCTGCGCCAGCGGGTGGTCAGCGGCGCGGCCCGCGCCAGCGCCACCGTCGCCGCGTCCGGTCCGGCCGGGTCGAGCAGCGTGCATACGCCGACCTGGGTACGGACCCCGGCCAGGAGATCCGGCCCCGCCCAGGGCGGCGACGCGTCGGCCTCCGTCGGCGCACCCCAACCGCCCGTGGCGAGTACGGCGACCCGGGTCGGGTGGTAACCGGCGCCGCCGACCCGGTCTGCGGTCGGTACGAGGACCCGCAGCGTCCGGCGGAACTCCACTATCCGGCGCCGTGCCCCCGTGTCGTCCTCGGTCGGCGACACCAGGGTGGTGGTGTGCAACCGTCCGGCCGAGCGCAACGAGGCGACCAGCAACGAACCGTCGGTGGCCGGCACCGGGTCGTCGAGATGACGGGCCCGAACCAGGCCGGCGGCGTGGGCGAGCCGGTAGATCTGCCGGTACCGGTCCTGGTCGAGCTGGTACTCCCGGGCCTGGTGCACCGAGCCGTCCCAGTTGCCTCCGACGATCACCCGGCCGCCGCCGTAGATGCTGAACTCGGGCAGTTCCGCCCGCTCGTACACCGGGGTCATGCTCCGCCACTCCCGCAACTGGAGCACCAGCGTGCCCGGGTCGGCCGGCGGCTCCGGCACCGTCCCGGGGTCGGACCCGGGTGTCGAGCCGGCGAGCAGGCCGAGTAGGCAGATGTTGATGAGGGCCGGGGCGAGGCCGCCGGTGACCCGGATCAGTGATCGCACCTCGCTGAGACGACGCGCCCGGAGAACGCGTTCCGGTCGGGTGCCGAGCCTTCGCCGTAGAAGGTGGCGAGGCCGGACTCGAGCAGGTCGAACGCGTGGTTGGCGGCGACCACCGCGTCCGGATGGACCTCTGCGGCGGAGCGACCCTCGATCAGGCGACGCCAGTTCTCCCGGGCGAGGATGCGCTGGACCGCGATGATCTGGCCAGCGGCCAGCCGGGAGGTGAGTCCTCCCGATGGCGCCTCGGCCGGGCCGGGGATCTCGTCGAGCGCCTCCGCCAGGGTCGCCTCTTCCGTTGCGGCATAGCTGGCCACCCGGGCGGCAAGGCTTGGCGTCGAGAACACCATCCGGTGGTAGGCGAGCACCTGGTCGTGGTCGTTCAGGCCGGTGACCGGATCGCGCCGGTCGAGCCCGTCGAGGAAGTGCCGGCGCAACGCGCCGAGCGGGCTCTCGCCGGCCGCCCGCCCGCGGACCACCCGCGCCGGCTCGCCCTGATGGTCCGCGATCCGGTGCAGGACGAGGTCCTCCTTGGATGCGAAGTACTTGAACAGGGTCGGCTTGGACACCTCTGCCGCCGCAGCCACGTCGGCCACGGAGACCGCATCGAACCCTCGGTCGAGGAAGAGTGAGATCGCCGCCGCCGAGATCGCGTCGTGGGTGCGCCGCCGCTTGCGCTCGCGGAGCCCTACCTGCTCGGTCACCCGACGAGCCTAGCCCATCTCACATTACCGAGCCAATTTCTTGTACGAGTTATAGTCTTAACTCAGTTAAGCTTGTTCCCTGACCATGCCCCGAAAGGCTTGCCGTGAGCAGACCTCTCGATCTTGATCTCGCCGACGAACGGGCGCACCTGGCCGCCGCCCGGGCCGCGCTGGCCCACCTGCTGGACATCGCCCGGCTCCGCGTCGCGACCGGGGCGAACGTCGCCGGCGACCGCTACACCGCCGAAGTCCTGGGCCGAGTGCTGAAAAGCCACGCCAAGGAACTCGCCGAGGAACCGGACGGGCCGCTCTACTTCGGACGCCTCCAGTTCGAAGCCGGTCCGGAGGCCGGTGAACACGGCGGGCAGCGTTACCGCCTCGGCCGGCGCCACGTCGCCGACGAGTCCGGCGATCCGTTGGTGATCGACTGGCGGGCACCGGTGTCCCGCGCCTTCTACCGCGCCAGCGCCCGGGACCGCCAGGGCGTGGCGGTGCGGCGCCGCTACGGCTGGAGCAGCCACTCGCCGGGCCCGGCCAAGCTGACCGGCTTCGAGGACGAGCACCTGGACCGTGGCGACGCGCCGGGCACGAGCAGTCGCCTCGTCACGCAGGAGATCGAACGCCCCCGGGTGGGCCCGATGCGGGACATCGTCGCCACCATCCAGCCCGAACAGGACGACCTGGTCCGGGCCGACCTGGACGAGTCCGTCTGCGTCCAGGGCGCCCCCGGCACCGGCAAGACCGCCGTCGGGCTGCACCGCGCCGCCTACCTGCTCTATACGCACCGCAGGAGGCTGAAGCGCAACGGCGTACTCGTGATCGGGCCCAACCCCACCTTCCTGCGGTACATCTCGGCCGTACTCCCGGCCCTCGGCGAGGTCGACGTCGAGCAACGTACCCTCGACCAACTCCTCGCCCACCGACCGGTCTCCGCCACCGACACCGATGCGGCGGCAGCCGTGAAGCACGACGCCCGGATGGCCGGCGTGCTCACCCGGGCCCTGTACGGCCGGCTCGGTGAACCGACCGACGCGATCACCGTGCCGGACGGGTCGTTCCGCTGGCGGCTGTCGGCGGAGGTCCTGGGCCGCCTCGTCGGCAAAGTCCGGCAGGAGTCGCCGCTGTACGGCGTCGGCCGGGAACGGCTCCGCGCCCGCATCGTCGGCCTGCTGCAACGGCGGGCCGAGGCTCGGGGCCAGACCCCGGGCGGTGCCTGGAGCCAGCGGATGGGCCGGTGCCGGCCGGTCAAGGACCTCCTCGACCAGGTCTGGCCCGCCATCCGACCCGAGGAACTGGTGGCGACGCTGCTCGGCGACCCGGCGGCGCTCGCCGAGGCGGCCGACGGCCTGCTGACCCCGGCGGAGCAGGCGGCGATCTCGTGGCCCCGGCCGCGTACCGCGAAGACCGCCCGATGGTCGTCGGCCGATCTCGTCCTCATCGACGAGGTCGCCGGTCTGATCGACCATCCGGGCGCCTATGGGCACATCATCCTCGACGAGGCCCAGGATCTTTCACCGATGCAGTGCCGCGCACTGGCCCGCCGCAGCGGGCACGGCTCGCTGACCGTGCTGGGCGACCTCGCCCAGGGCACCACGCCCTGGGCGGCGGTCAACTGGTCCGACCAGCTGACCCACCTCGGGAAGCCGAAGGCGCAGGTGGTGGCGCTGACCACCGGGTTCCGGGTACCCGGTGCGGTGGTAGGGCTGGCGAACCAGCTACTCGGCACCCTCAACGTGGACGTGCCCGCCACCCGGGCCGTCCGCGTCGACGGCGCACTGCGATTCCGGCGAGCGGACGACCTGCCCGCCGAGACGGTCGCGGCGGTACGCGACGCGCTTCGCCACGAAGGCTCGATCGCGGTCATCACGGCGGACGCCCGTACGTCACCGCTGGGCGGCGCGCTGACCGCGGCGGGTATCCGGACCATCGGCGCCGACGCCGTCGGGGCAGCCGGCACGGTGACCGTCCTGCCCGCGACGATGGCGAAGGGCCTGGAGTACGACCACGTCATCGTCGTCGAACCGGCCGACATCGTCGACGCCGAAGCACGCGGGCCGTTCCGGCTGTACGTGGTGCTCACCCGGGCCGTCTCCCGCCTCGACATCGTGTACCACCGCCCGCTGCCCCCGGCCATCAGCCGGTGAGCCGGACCCGTGGCGCCCGTCGCCCGCTCCCGATCACCCCGGTCAGCCGGCGTTGGACCAGGAGCGGCTGGACAGCACCAGTCGGTAGCCGTCCGGATCCTCGAACGTCACGCCCCAGCGGTCCCAGTACGCGCCCTGGCCGACCCGCCGGCCGCCGGCCGCCACCAGCCGGTCGACCAGCGTGTCGTCGACAGGGGCGGCCAGGTAGAGCACGAGCAGGTCCTCGGCGCTCGGCGCGGGGTGGACGTCCAGGTGCGGGCCGCTGACGATCTCCAGGTGCCAGCTCGCCTCCGGCCAGCCGAGCATCAGCAGATCGTGCTCCCCCGGGCCGGCGCCGGCCGACCGGTACAGCACCGCCAGCCCGAGCCCGGCGACGTAGAAGCGTTCGACCGCCGCCGGGTCGCGGCTGGGCCGGGCTATCCGCAGGTGCGCTCCGGCATCGATCGGGCGGGTACTGGCGTCCATCGGCAACGTGACCTCCTCGGCGGGTACACCAGATCCTGCTGGTTGAACCGCGCTTGAGGTCAACGACTGTTCCGGACGGCGTACGGCGGGCGCCGGTGCCGTCAGGGTTTGCGGGCCACTCCGCCGACGATGGTGTGGTAGGTGTCGGTCTGCCGGTAGTCCTCGGTGCCGTCCGGGCGCCACTCGGCCAGCGGCACCAGGCCGGGCGGCAGCAGCTCCAGGTCACCGAAGTAGGTGGAGATCTCCTGGTGGGTACGCCAGCGGCCGGTGCCGAGGGTCTCGTTGAAGACCTTCTCCACCCCCCGGGCCCGGCGGGACACCTCAGGATGGGCGTCACCCGGATCGTGGAAGTGCGAGATCGCCAGATAGCTGCCGGACGGGAGTGTGGCGACGAGCCGGCGGGTGACGTCCCCCGGACCCTCCTCGTCGCTCAGGTGGTGCAGGACCGCCAGGAGCAGCAGCCCGACCGGCCGGTCGAAGTCGATCATCCCCCGGACATCGGGGTGTTCGAGGAGCTGCTCCGGCTGCCGGAGGTCGGCCTCGACCACCGAGGTGGTCCGGGCGTCCGCGAGCAGGGCCCGCCCGTGCGCGAGCGCCATCGGGTCGTTGTCGACGTAGACCACCCGGGCGGCCGGGTCCACCTCGTGGGCGATCTCGTGCACGTTGCCCTGGGTCGGCAGTCCCGAGCCGATGTCGAGAAACTGCCGGATGCCGGCCTCCGCAGCCAGATATCGGACTGCCCGGCGGAGGAAGGCGCGACAGGCGCGGCCCGCCTCCGGACCGTCCGGCGTGATCCGCAACGCCATCTCGGCCGCCTTCCGGTCGACCGCGAAGTTGTCCTTGCCGCCCAGCATGAAGTCGTAGACCCGGGCGATGCTTGGGCGGGTGATGTCGACGCCCGGCGGGGCCTTTTCGCTCGTCAAGACGGCGATACCTCCATGCGGACAGCGTGTGACCACGGATTGGCGGCAGCGGTGTGTGGCGATGCCGGCCGCCGGACCGGCATCGGTGCCGGACACGCGTCGCCTGACGCATGCGCACCGAGCGTAGATGAGACAGTCTCGTCCCGTCGATCCCCCAGCCGATCAATCACCGTTGATATCGGCCAGCCGGGCGACGCCGGCACCCGCGCGCTGGCTGGGGTACGCCCGCCAGCAGTCGGTACGCCCCGCCGGCAGCCGGGCGTCCCGCAGACTGAGCGGTCCCGACCGGTCCACGCCCGATCCGGTATCCTCATTCCTCGGGTCGAGAGGCGCTGCAACGGGCGAAATGCCCGCCACGCTCGGCCCGGTTCCACCCGTTACGTCAAGTAAGGGCGCCTCCGTTCTTCACGACGGAGGTGGCCACGTGAATACGACGCCGACCCGGGCCGACGATCGCAGGTCCCGCACAGCCGCGCTGCGCGAACTGCTGGCGCAGCGGATCGTCGTCATCGACGGCGCCTGGGGCACGATGCTCCAGGGCGCCGGGCTCACCCCGGCCGACTACCGGGGCGACCTGCCGGCCGACCACCCGCACGACGTGACCGGTGACCCGGACCTGCTCAACCTGACCCGGCCGGACGTCGTCCTCGACGTACACCGGCGCTACCTGGCGGCCGGCGCGGACATCACCTCGACGAACACCTTCACCGCGACGAGCATCGCGCAGGCCGACTACGGCCTCCAGGCGCTGGTCCCGGAGATGAACCTGCGCGGCGCCCAGCTCGCCCGGCAGGCCGCCGACGAGGCGGGCGGCAGGTTCGTCGCCGGCTCGGTCGGGCCGCTGAACGTGACCCTGTCGCTCTCGCCCCGGGTGGACGACCCGGCCTTCCGGACGGTCTCCTTCGACACCGTCCGGGACTCCTACGCCGAGCAGATCCGGGCGCTGGTGGAAGGCGGCGTCGACATCCTGCTGATCGAGACGATCTTCGACACGCTCAACGCGAAGGCCGCCATCGCCGCCGCCCGGGAGGTGGCGCCGGATCTGCCGCTGTGGATCTCGGTGACCATCGTCGACCTGAGCGGCCGGACCCTCTCCGGGCAGACCGTCGAGGCATTCTGGAGTTCGATCGCGCACGCCGAGCCGCTGGTCGTCGGGGTCAACTGCGCGCTCGGCGCCACCGAGGCGCGTCCGCACGTCGCCGACCTGGCCCGGCTCGCCGACACCTACGTCGCCTGCCACCCGAACGCCGGGCTGCCGAACGCGTTCGGCGGCTACGACGAGCAGCCCGAGGAGACCAGCCGGCTGCTCCGCGAGTTCGTCGACGCCGGCATGGTCAACATCGTCGGCGGCTGCTGCGGTACCGGCCCGGACCACATCGCCCGGATCGCCGCCGCCGTCGCCGGCCAGCCACCCCGACCGGTACCGGTGGTGCCGAGCGTCACCAGGTTCAGCGGGTTGGAGCCGTTCGCCATCGGCCCCGACACCGGCTTCGTGATGATCGGCGAGCGGACCAACGTGACGGGGTCGGCGCGGTTCCGCCGGCTGATCGAGGCCGACGACTACCAGGCCGCCGTCGACGTGGCGCTGGAGCAGGTACGCGGTGGCGCCAACATCCTCGACGTGAACATGGACGCCGACCTGCTCGACAGCGAGCGGGCGATGACCACCTTCCTGAACCTGATCGCCACCGAACCCGAGGTCGCCCGCATCCCGATCATGATCGACAGCTCGCGGTGGAGCGTGCTGGAGGCCGGGCTCAAGTGCGTGCAGGGCAAGGGGATCGTCAACTCGATCAGCCTCAAGGAGGGTGAGGAGGCGTTCCTGGAGCAGGCCCGGCGGATCCGCGACTACGGCGCCGGTGTGGTGGTGATGGCCTTCGACGAACTCGGTCAGGCCGACACCACCGAGCGGAAGGTCTCGATCTGCGCCCGAGCCTACGACCTGCTCACCCAGCGGGCCGGCTTCGCTCCCACCGACATCGTCTTCGACCCGAACGTACTGGCGGTGGCGACCGGGATCAGCGAGCACAACGGGTACGCGAAGGCGTTCATCGACGCGCTCCCGCTGATCAAGGAGCGCTGCCCTGGAGCGAGGACCAGCGGCGGCATCTCCAACCTGTCGTTCTCGTTCCGCGGCAACGACGTCGTACGCGAGGCGATGCACTCGGCGTTCCTGTTCCACGCCGTACGGGCCGGGCTGGACATGGGCATCGTCAACGCCGGTCAGCTCGCCGTCTATCAGGACATCCCCGCCGACCTGCTGGAACTCGTCGAGGACGTGCTCTTCGACAGGCGCCCGGACGCGACCGACCGGCTGGTCAGCTTCGCCTCCACGGTCAGCGGCTCCGGCACCCGGCGCACCGTCGACCTCGCCTGGCGGGAGACCCCGGTCGCCGAGCGCCTGTCGTACGCGCTGGTGCACGGCATCGTCGACTTCGTCGAGGCCGACACCGAGGAGGCGCGCAAGCAGGCCGACCGCCCGCTCGACGTGATCGAGGGGCCGCTGATGGATGGCATGAAGGTCGTCGGCGACCTCTTCGGCTCCGGCAAGATGTTCCTGCCCCAGGTGGTCAAGAGTGCCCGGGTGATGAAGCGCTCGGTCGCCTACCTGGAGCCGTACATGGAGGCGGAGAAGGAGCAGGCCCGGGCAGAGGGCCGGCTCGACACCAACCGGGGCCAGGGCAAGGTGGTGCTGGCGACGGTCAAGGGCGACGTGCACGACATCGGCAAGAACATCGTCGGCGTGGTGCTCGGCTGCAACAACTACGACGTGGTCGACCTCGGCGTGATGGTGCCGGCGGCGAAGATCCTGGACACCGCGATCGCCGAGGGCGCCGACGCGATCGGGCTCTCCGGGCTGATCACCCCGTCCCTGGACGAGATGGTCGCGGTCGCCGCCGAGATGCGGCGGCGCGGGATGAACCTGCCGTTGCTGATCGGCGGGGCCACCACCTCCCGGCAGCACACCGCGGTCCGGATCGCCCCGGCGTACGACGGCAGCACCGTGCACGTGCTCGACGCGTCCCGGGTGGTCGGGGTGGTCTCCGACCTGCTGAACCCGGAGCGGGCCGCCGAACTGGACGTACGCAACCGCGCCGAGCAGCAGCGGCTGCGCGAGCAGCACGAGGGGCGGGACAGGGTTCCGCTGCTCACCCTCGACCAGGCCCGGGAGAACCGGGAAGAGGTCGACCACACCGAGCCGCCGGTGCCGGCCTTCACCGGCGTACGCGTCGTCCGGCCCGAGCTGACCGAACTGCGCGAGATGATCGACTGGCAGTTCCTCTTCCTCGCCTGGGAGTTGAAGGGGAAGTTCCCGGCGATCCTCGACCAGCCGGTGGCCCGGGAACTCTACGACGACGCCAACACCCTGCTCGACCAGATCATCGCCGACGGCACGCTCACCGCCGTCGGGTCGTACGCCTTCTGGCCGGCGCACGCCGAGGGTGACGACATCGTGTTGACCGGCGAGGCCGCCGGCTCCCGTTTCCCGATGCTCCGCCAGCAGACCGCCAAGCCGGCCGGGCGGCCGAACCGCTGCCTCGCCGACTACGTCGCGCCGGCCGGTGACCACCTCGGCGGCTTCGCGGTGGCGATCCACGGTGCCGAGGAGTTGGCCGCCGGATTCGAGGCGCGGCACGACGACTACCGGGCGATCATGGTGAAGGCGCTGGCCGACCGGCTCGCCGAGGCATTCGCGGAGTACCTGCACCTGCGGGCCCGGCGGGACTGGTACGAGCCGGACGCCGACCCGGCGATCGAGGACCTGCACGCCGAACGGTTCCGGGGCATCCGTCCCGCCCTCGGCTACCCGGCCAGCCCCGACCACAGCCTCAAGTCTCGGCTCTTCGAGTTGCTCGACGCCGAGGCACTCGGGATGGGCCTGACCGAGTCGTACGCGATGACGCCGGCCGCCAGCGTCAGCGGGCTGCTCTTCGCGCACCCGTCGTCGCGATACTTCACAGTCGGCCGGCTCGGTCGGGACCAGGTCGAGGACTACGCGGCGCGGCGCGGGCTGCCGATCGCCGAGATCGAGCGCTGGCTCCGCCCCAACCTGGGGTACGACCCCAAGCAGTGACCGAGGTCGTCCGGTCAGCCAACCAGCCCTCCATCCATTCGTCTCCGCCGATCCTCCGTTCGGCTCACTACCCTGGTCAGTGGCGGCCGAGGGGAGGAGACGGCGGTGGAACTGCGAGATCCGGGCTCCTGGCGGATCGGCATACGTCGGTGGGACTTCCTGATCGACTGTGCACTGTGGATTCGGGCCAGCGAGCGCATCGAGGTGCCGTCGCACCGGCTGGTACCCGGTCCGCTGGACCTCGACGAACCACCGGCGCCGACCCGGCCGCTCGGCTTCGTGCCGGGCGCGGAGTGGCTCGGCTGGTGGCTTTCGCTTGTCGACCCGGCGGCCCGGCGTCCGCCGCCGCACGCCGGGCTGGAGCCGGCCGACGACACCCCGGATCCGCTCGGCCTGGCGCCGTGGCCGACGCTGCGCCGGGTGGTCGCCGAACGCTGGCCGGAGGCCCGCGACTGGCACGTCGCCCGGCAGCGTGACTCCTTCGCTAGAACGGATCCGGGCAACCCGGCCACCGCCGAGGTGGTACGCCAGGTCGAACGCTCGCTGAGCCGCTCGGTACGCCCGTTCAGCGTCGAGATCATCCTGCTTCCGGTACGCGACGAGGTGATCCGCCGGGTGGACCACGAGCGTTACCTCGTACCGGAGCGGGTGCACGACAGTCCACGGTGGTCGGTCTGGCTCCGCGACCTGGTGCTGCGGATCGGCTGACCGGCACCCCGCCGGCCGGTTTCCGGCCCGGTTTGTCGGTGGTGGTGGATAGTCTCCCGGACGGCCGGCCCGGCCCTCGGTCCGGCCCTCGGTCCGGCCCTCGGACACCGACGGCTGGCCCGGTTCCGGCTGGTCCCGCCGACCGGTCCGGTCGGTGCTGCCCTGGCACTCGTCCGGCATGGTCGTCGATTGGCGGACGAGTCGGACATGCTGGCAAATGTCGAAGGAGATGCGGATGCTCGACCTGGATCCTGCCGCACAGGAGGTGATCCGGCTGGTTGCCGGGATGACCGACGACCAGTTGACCGACCCGACACCGAGCACTGATACCTCGGTGGCCGCCCTGCTGGACCATCTGATGGGCCTGTCGCTCGCCTTCACCTGGGCGGCGCGCAAGTCCGACGGGGACGGCCCGGGCGGCTCCGCTCCGCCTTCAAAGGCCGGCCCCGTCAGCCTCGATCCACAGTGGCGCAGCGTCCTGCCGGCCAGGCTTACCGAGCTGGTCGAGGCATGGCGGCAGCCGGACGCCTGGGTCGGGATGACCACCGCCGGCGGGGTGACGATGCCCGCCGAGGTGATGGGCATGGTCGCGCTGGACGAGTTGGTGCTGCACGGCTGGGACCTGGCCAAGGCGACCGGTCAGCCGTTCCACTGCGATCCGGCCAGCACCGAGGCGGTGCTGGCGTTCACCACCGAGTCGGCCCGCCCGGAACAGGCCGCCAGCCGCGAGGGACTGTTCGGGCCGGTGGTGCCGGTGCCGGCGGACGCACCGCCGTTCGACCGGGCACTGGGCTTCAGCGGCCGCGACCCCGGCTGGACACCACCGGCCCGCTGAACCGCCGCCCCCGCACACCCGGCCCGGCTACCCCCACCCCCACACGCCACAGCGCGCTGAACCGGACGTGCCGGTTGGTTACGGCCCGGCTCGGCCTGATCGAGCCGGGCCGGGCCGGTCTGGCGGGGGCGGGTAGGGTTCCGCCGTGGCGAATCTCTGGAAGGGCGTGACCGCGACCGTCAGCCGGGTGACTCGGCGTGCCTCGGCGCGAACCGGGGGTCCCATCCCCGCCCAGCCCGCACGACGACGCCAGGTCTCCGCGTTGCAGCGTCGGGAGCTGACCTACGCCCCCGAGCTGGACGGACAGGCCGATCCGGGCGAGATCGTCTGGACCTGGGTGTCCTACGAGGACGATCCGCGCCAGGGCAAGGACCGTCCGGTACTGGTGGTCGGGCGGGTCAGCCGGACCCTCTTCGGGCTGATGCTCTCCAGCCAGAGCGACCGGGACGGCCAACGGCACTGGCTCGCCCTCGGCCCCGGCGAGTGGGACCGGGACAACCGGCCGAGCTGGGTCCGCCTCGACCGGGTGCTGACGATGCGCGAGGACAGCATCCGCCGGGAGGGCGCGGTGCTGGACCGCGCCCGCTTCGACAAGGTCGGCCGGGCACTGCGTACCGGCTACGGCTGGCGCTAGCCGAGGTGTAAGGAAGGGCCCCTTCTTATACAAAAAGCGATAAGAAGGGGCCCTTCCTTACACCGCTACTGCTTGAGGTGTGCGTTGTAGAAGACCGGGGTGCCGAACTGCTCGGAGATGATCAGGCCACCGACCTTGGCGCCGCTCACCATGAAGGTGTTGTCCTGGTAGATCGGCACGACCGGGACGTACTTCTCCATGATCATCTGGTCGATCTTGGCCCACTCCGGGCCCGCCTCGCCGGCCGGTAGGTTGCTCACCCGGTCGATCTCGGCGTTCACGTCGTCGGCGTTGAAGTACGACACGTTGGAGTTGCCCTTCGGCCCGAGCTTGCGGCCGTCCCAGAGCACCGGGATCGTCGAGACCGCACTCGGCCAGTCCGCCGCCCAGTTCGACAGGTAGATGTCGTACGGGTTGCCCCGGGTCCGGGCGGTCGGGTTGTGGTCCTCGACGTACTGCACTGTCACGTCGAAGCCCGCCTTCTCCAGGCTCTGCTCCACGATCGGCGCGGTCTGCTGGCCGAAGGCGTTGGTCCGGGACATGAAGACCAGCTTCGGCTTCTGCCCGCCGAGCAGCTCCTTGGCCTTCTCCGGGTTACCGGTCGGCCCACCGTCGTACGGGTTGGGGTAGTTGGCCTGGCCGATGGTGGTGTCGGCCAGCAGGGTGTGGGCCAGCTTGCCCGCGGCGTCACCGCCCTGGGTGGCGAGCAGGCCCTGCTTGTCGATCGCGTACGCGATGGCCTGCCGTACCTTGACGTCCTTGATCCGCTCGTTGTTGATGCTCAGGTACCAGACCGACGGGGAGGTCTTGCGCAGCACCCGGTCGCCGAGCGAGGTGTCGCCGAGCACCGTGTTGACCAGCGCCTGCGGGACCTCTTCCCAGGCCACGCCGCCCTGGTCCGCGCCCTGGCCGGCGAGCGCCCGCTCGGTGGCGGCGGTGTCGTCGGGCCCGATCTCGACCTCGATGGTGTCCGGGTAGGCATGCCGCAGCGGGTCGGTCTTCGGGTCCCAGTTCGGGTTGCGCTCCAGCACGAACCGGGTGTCCTTGACGTACTCCTTGATCTTGTACGGCCCGGAGGAGACGACCCGGCGGTCGTACTCGGTCCGGGTGTCCTTGGCCTTCGGCACCGGTACCGAGGTCGGCAGCGAGAGCGCGAACGGCAGGTCGCAGTGCGGCTTGGCGAAGTTGAAGATCAGCGTACGGTCACCGCGCACGACCAGCCCGGGTACGTCGTCGACGCCCGAGGTGTACGGCCCCTTGTAGTTGGCGTTGTACGTCGGGTTGTCGGCCAGCCACTCCTGGACGTACGTCGGGCCGCCGTCGATGCTCTCCTCGAAGGAGCGGGCGATCCCGTACGCCACGTCGGCGGCCTTGATCGGCGTACCGTCCTCGAACTTCACCCCCTCCTTGAGGGTGTACTCCCAGGTCTTGCAGTCGGAGTTGACGTCCTTGCCCGGGTCGGTGGCGAGGTCGCCGACGAGCAGCACGTTCCCCTTGCCGTCCTCCCGGAAGACGGTGAGCGTCCGGGTGAACATCTGCTGGATCGACATGCCGACGAAGGTGTAGGTCCGCTGCGGGTCGAGGTGCTCGAAGTCCTCCTCCTTGTACAGCTTCAGCGTGCCGCCGGGCTTTGCCCCGGGCACCTCGGCCGCCGGCCCCTGGGAGTCCTTCGGGTCGGTCGCGATCGAGCTGGTGAACTGCTTGCCGCCACCGTCGTCGGAGTCACCGTTCTCCCCGGTGTTCTCCGAACAGGCGGCCAGTGCACTGGTCGCGAGTACGAGCGCGGCGCTCGTCGCGGCCACCGCGAGCCTGGGTCGCATAGGAATTCCTCCTGGTCTCGTTCCCGCAGGTCGGAGTCTCGTTCCCACAGGTCCGATCGGTGTCGATCTGTTGAAGGAAATATTCACTCAATCAGACTTGAAGGTAAGTTTCATAGCAGTAACGATGGGACAACGGTTGGGCACCCACCCGCGCCGCGTCGCCACCGGACGCTCATCCGAGTCGCACCCGGGGGTCGACAACGGCGTAGAGCAGGTCGACCAGGACGTTGGCGGCGATCACGAAGACGGCGGCGAGCAGCACCGTCGCCATCACGATCGGCATGTCCAGGTTGAGCGCCGCGTTCAGCGCCGTCTTGCCGAGCCCGGTGAACCCGAAGACCGTCTCGGTGATCACCGTGCCGCCGAGGTAGGCGCCGAGGTCCAGGCCGGCGATGGTGATGATCGGGGTGATCGCCGCGCGCAGCGCGTGCCGGCCGTACACGGTGATCTTTGCCAGGCCCTTGGCCCGCGCGGTCCGGACGAAGTCCTCGGAGAGGGTCTCCAGCATCTGCGCCCGGGCGAGTCGGGCGTAGATCGCGGAGTTGAGGAAGCCGAGCGCGAACCAGGGCAGCAGCATCGCCGACGCCCAGGCCACCGGATTCTCGGTCAGCGGGGTGTAGCGCGGATAGCTCAGAATCCCGGTCTCGTAGACCAGGGTGATCAGCAGCAGCGGTCCGAAGAGCAGGATCGGCATGGAGGCGCCGACCAGCGAGGTGCCGACCGCGAACCGGTCGAAGGCGGTCCCCCGGCGCAGCGCCGAGACCATCCCGATCGAGATGCCGAGCAGCAGCCAGACCACGGCCGCGCCGAAGACGATGCTCAGGGTCACCGGCAGGGTACGCCCGACGATCCCGGTCACCGGCTCGTCGTTGCGGAACGAGAAGCCGAGGCAGGGGGCGGGACAGTCCCGGGCGGTCTCGCCCGAGCCGATGGTACGGCCGACGAAGATGCCCCGCATGAACTGGCCGTACTGCACCGGAATCGGCTGGTCCAGCCCCATCCGGCGTTCGATCATCTCGATCCGCTCCGGGCTGCAGACGTTCTTGCTGTCCCCGCACATCAGCTCGGCCGGGTTGTTCGGCACCGCGAAGAACATCCCGAAGGTGATCACGCTGACCGCGAGCAGGGTACTCAGCGCCAGCAGGATCTTCTTGACCACGAACCGCAGCACGCCTACCCCCTACCTGCTCGACTTCGGGTCGAGCGCGTCGCGCAGCGCGTCGCCGAAGAGGTTGAACGCCAGCACCAGCAGGAACAGCGTGGTCCCGCCCACGATGGTGAAGCTCGGTACGTCCCGGATGTAGCGCACGCTGTCGTTGATCAACCGGCCCAGGTCGGGAGTCGGTTCCAGCACGCCGATGCCGAGAAAGGACAGTGCCGCCTCGGCGGTGATCAGGGCCGGCACGTTAAGCGAGAAGGTCACCAGGATCGGCGCCCAGAGGTTCGGCAGGAGCTGCCGGAACAGGATGTGCCCCAGCCCGGCCCCGGAGGCGCGAGCCGCCTCCACGAACTCCCGCTCGCGCAGCGAGAGCACCTGTCCCCGGACCAGCCGGGCCGAGATCGTCCAGTTGAAGAGTACGAAGATCAGGACCAGCAGCGCCGGTCTGAACCAGGACGCCACCTCGTCGCGCGGCCCGTAGAACTGGTTCACCGCGAGCGGCACGAACGCGAAGCAGAAGATGTAGAACGGGAAGGCCAGCGCAAGGTCGATGACCCAGGTGATCACGGCGTCGACCCAGCCGCCGACGTACCCGGCCAGGATGCCGATCACCACGCCGAGCGCGATGGTCAGCACGGCGGCGGTGAAGGCGATCATCAACGAGGTACGGAGCCCGTAGACGACCTGGATGAAGATGTCCCGGCCGATGCCGGGCTGGATGCCGAACCAGTGCTCGCCGGAGACTCCCGCGTAGCCGAGCGGGAAGCCGTTGCGGTCCAGCCGTTCCGGAAACCGCTCCTGCGGACCCTTGCCATAGAGCCGGGCCACCAGCGGTGCGGCCGCCGCCAGCAGCACGAAGAAGACCAGCACGGCACCGCTGACCAGGGCGACCCTGTCCCGGCGCAACCGCCGCCAGGCGAGCTGCCCCGGCGACCGGCCGACGATCTCGGTCGACACCGCCGGCTTCGCCGCGCCCCCGCCGGCCGGCGTGCCCCCGGGTACCTCGTCCGGCGCCGGCGGCACCGGGCCGACCTCGGCCGCCACCGCCCCGGCCTGCGCCGCGATCTGCTGTTCACTCATCGTGCCCGCCTTCGTTCGCGCCGCGGGACTCGCTAACCCGGCTCTGCCTCGCGCTCACGGGAGATCACCCTCCTCCGGGAAGTGGCAGGCCACCGCGCCGTCCCCGGCCGAGTGTCGGGTGAGGGCCGGCTCCTCGGTCGCGCAGATCTCCTGGGCCTTCCAGCACCGGGTCCGGAACCGGCAGCCGGACGGCGGGTCCAGCGGCGTCGGTACGTCCCCGGTCAGCCGGATCCGCCCCGCCGGCCCCAACCTCGTCACGTCCGGTACGGCGGAGAGCAGCGCCCGGGTGTACGGATGCCGTGGCCGTTGGTAGATCTCCACCCGGTCCCCGGTCTCGACGATTTTCCCGAGGTACATCACCGCGATCCGCTGGCAGAAGTGCCGGACCACGGCAAGATCGTGTGCGATGAAGACGAAGGCGAGATCCAGCTCCCGTTGCAGGTCGCGGAGGAGGTTGACCACCTGCGCCTGGATCGAGACGTCCAGCGCCGAGACCGGCTCGTCGGCGACGACGAGTTTCGGCCGCAGGGCGAGCGCCCGGGCGATCCCGATCCGCTGCCGCTGGCCACCGGAGAACTCGTGCGGATAGCGGTTGTAGTGCTCGGGGTTCAGTCCGACGAGTTCCAGCAGTTCGCGTACCCGCTGCTTCACCCCGCCCGGCGGGTCGATCCCGTTGACCTGCAACGGCATCGCCACGATCCGTCCGACGGTGTGCCGGGGGTTCAACGAGGCGTACGGGTCCTGGAAAATGATCTGGAGGTCCTGGCGGAGCGGCCGCAGCTCGCCCCGGGAGGCGCGCGTGATGTCCCGCCCCTCGAAGACGATCCGGCCGGCGGTCGGCTCCAGCAACCTGACCAGCAGCCGGCCGGTGGTCGTCTTGCCACAGCCCGACTCGCCGACCAGGCCGAGGGTCTCCCCCGCCCGTACCTCGAAGTCCAGCCCGTCGACCGCGCGCACCAGGCCGCTGCGGCGAAAGCCGGAACGCACCGGAAAGTGCTTGGTCAGCCCGGTCACCGACAGCAGCGGCTCACTCCTCGCACTCACGGTGCCACCCCCACCTGGGCGATCTCGTCGGCGTAGTAGCGCTGCCGGTCGGCCTCGGGCAGGTGGCAGGCGACCAGGTGCCCGGCCTCGGTCACCGGCAGCAGTTCGGGGACCTCGGCCGACGCCAGGCCGCCGGTCCGGTCGGCGTAGCGGCAGCGCGGGTGGAAGGCGCAGCCGGCCGGCCGGTGGATCAGGCTCGGCGGGTTGCCCGGGATCGGCACCAGGTCCGCGTCCGCGTCGCCGTGCAACGACGGCACGCTGGAGAGCAACCCCCAGGTGTACGGATGCTGCGGCCGGCGCAGCACCTGCTCGACACTGCCGTGCTCGACGGCCCGGCCGGCGTACATCACGAGTACGTCGTCGGCGACCTGGCTGACCACCCCGAGATCGTGGGTGATCAGCACGATCGCCGAGTTGAACTCCGATTGCAGGTCGGCGAGGAGGTCGAGGATCTGCGCCTGCACGGTGACGTCCAGCGCGGTGGTCGGCTCGTCGGCGACCAGCAGGTCGGGATCGTTGACCAGTGCCATGGCGATCATCACGCGTTGGCGCATCCCGCCGGAGAACTCGTGCGGGTAGTCGTCGACCCGGCGCTCCGGCTGCGGGATGCCGACCCGGCCCAGCATCTCGACCGCACGTCGGCGGGCAGCCCGGCGGCCCGCCTCCGGATGGTGCACCCGGTACGCCTCGGCGATCTGTCGACCGACCGGATAGTACGGGTGCAGTGCCGAAAGCGGATCCTGGAAGACCATCGCCACGTCCCGGCCGCGCAGTTTGCGGCACTCGGCGTCGGGCAGCCCGACGATGTTCCGCCCACCGACCAGGATCTCGCCACTGATCTCCGTACGCCTCGGGTCGTGCAGGCCGAGGATGGCGAGGCTGGTCACGCTCTTGCCCGAGCCGGACTCTCCAACGATGCCCAGGGTGCGCCCGCGCGGTACGGCGAACGAGAGCCCGTCGACGGCCCGCACCACCCCGTCCTCGGTACGGAACCGCACCCGCAGATCCCGCACCCGCAGGTACGCCTCGGTTGCCGGGGTCCCGGACGACGCTGCCGATTCTGGCGTTTCCACCGGCGCCCCTCCCCTTCCTGCTCCGCCCCCGAGGGAGCGTGAAGGTAACCTACAGCAGAGACAAGAGGGTGAAAATAACCTACAGGTGCCGATCTTCGCGGTCCGCCGGACAGCCTCGACCGGAGGATCGGCGCATCGCCCTATTCAAATAGCTCTGGCCCTCCCCTGTCGACCCCGCCGCCGTCGATGCCCCCTGGACCAGGTCCGCGATCCGGCGCCAGCCCGAACCTTGCGCCCGAGGGTTGATGGAGACCATCCGGTGGAGCACTCACCTCCGTCGGTGACCGGCTATGACCATGTCCGCGCTAGGCTCAACCCGGTGACGGATGCGCTGGTCGGCCTCGACCTCATCGACTGGGCTCACCTGCGGTCGAGTCATCTGGACAACTCGCTGGAAGTGCCGATGCAGTTGCGGCGTCTCGCCGAGGGGGTCGACGGACTCCCGGGCAAATGGGCCGACAGGTTACGTCAACTCATCATCCATGGGCATTCCGGCTGCATTGTCCAGAGCGCCGAATATGCGGTGCCGTTCCTGATAGGTCTGTGTTCAGCGGATCGTCCGACGATAGTGCGCGAGTCGTTGCTCTTGCTGGCCGACCTGACCACGGAACCGTTTCACACCGAGGTCGAACACGGTAACGCAGACATGCACGAGCGGACACAGAACGCAATCCTTGCTGGATATGACACCTATGTGCGGTTGACCGAAGCGCCGGACCGAAGGACCCGCGAAGCGGCCACGGAACTGCTGACCCGTCTCGACGAGGTCGAGTGAGAGACTGGTGACGTAACGGAGGCGAACCACCGAGATCACGACGACGGACCGGAGGTGACCATGACCGCAGCGGTGTTCGAGCACGGCGGGCCGTGGACCGAAACGGAATACCTCGCGCTCGGCGAGACCCGGGATCGCGTCGAACTCTTCGACGGGAGCCTCCACGTGACACCTGCCCCCACCCCCCGCCACCAGCACATCTCGCGTCGTCTGGGCAACGCGCTGGAGACCGGCGCGGGAACAGCCGGACTACACGTGCTGGAGGCGGTGAACGTACGGCTGCGGTCGGGCCGGATTCCGATTCCCGACCTGGTGGTCACCGACGAGATCGACTTCGACGAGCCGGTCGTCGACGGTGCGGCGGTCCGGCTGGTATGCGAGATCATCTCCCCGAGCAACGCCGCCACCGACAAGGTGCTCAAGATGCACTACTACGCCGCTGCCCGGATCCCCTGGTACCTCCTGGCCGAACAGGACACCGGCACGCTGCGGCTGCACCGTCTCGACGGCTCCCACTACGTCGAGCACGCGGTTGCCAAGCCCGGCGATGTCCTGCGGCTCACCGAGCCGGTCGTGGCGGAAATCCGACCGGAGGACCTTCTCCCCGGGCGCTGAACCCACCTCCTCGCCTAAGGTCATCCATGATCGGGTTCGGCTCCGGCCGGATCACGGAACGGGTGAACCAGGCGAGGAGATGCCGATGGCCGAGTTCGACGTGGCGACGGCGGCGGTACAGGCCGCCCTCGACGCCGGGGCCCGGTACGCGGACGCGCGGGTGATGCACCGCAGGTACGAGTCGATGTCCGCCCGCAACGGCGAGATCGAGTCCGTCACCCAGGACGAGAACGCCGGGATCGGGGTACGCGCACTCGTCGGCTCGGGATGGGGCTTCTACGCCGTACCCGATCTCGCGGAGTCGGCGGCCCGGGCGGCGGGTGAGCGGGCCGCGCGGATCGCCGCGGCGAGTGGCCGGGTCGCCGGTCCCGGCAGCGGCCTGCTGCCGGCGGTGGCCAGCACCGGGTCGTGGAGTTCGCCGTGCGCCGTCGACCCGCTCTCGGTGCCGCTGTCGGACAAGGGTGACCTGCTGGTCCGGGCCACCGGCACGTCCCGGGAACACGGCGCCGACCTGGCCGAGGGGCTCTACCAGATCTGGGACACCCGCAAGTGGTTCGTCTCCAGCGAGGGGCACCGGATCGACCAGCACATCCGGGAGTCCGGGGCGGGGATCTCGGCGACGGTGATCGGCGACGGCGAGACGCAGCGCCGCTCCTACCCCAGCTACCGGGGCCAGTACGGCACCCAGGGCTGGGAGCTGGTCAACTCGCTCGACCTGACCGCGCACGCCGCCCGGATCGCCGAGGAGGCCCGGGAACTCGTCACCGCACCGCTCTGCCCGGCCGGTGAGACCACCCTGATCCTCGGCAGCGAGCAGATGGCGTTGCAGATACACGAGTCGGTCGGGCACGCAATCGAACTCGACCGGATTCTCGGCTGGGAGGCCGCCTTCGCCGGTACGTCCTGGCTGGACCTCGACCAGTTGGGCGTGCTGCGGTACGGCTCCGAACTGATGAACGTCACGATCGACCCGACCATCCCCGGCGCGCTCGGCAGCTTCGGCTTCGACGACGAGGGGACCCCGGCGGCCAGGCGCGACGCGGTCCGGGAGGGGCGCTGGGTGGGTACCCTCGCCGGCCGGGACTCGGCGGCGGTCGCCGGCCTCGACTACGCCGGCAGCGTCCGCTCCGACGGCTGGGCCCGGCTGCCGATGGTCCGGATGACGAACGTCGGGCTGGAACCCGGCCCGCACACCCTCGACGAGATCATCGCGGCCACCGACGACGGTGTGCTGATGGACCTGAACCGCTCCTGGTCGATCGACGACAAGCGGCTCAACTTCCAGTTCGGCTGCGAGATCGGCTGGGAGATCAAGAACGGCCGGCGGGGCCGGATGCTGCGCAACCCGACCTACACCGGGATCGGCCCGCAGTTCTGGCGGTCCATGGACATGCTCTCCTCGGAGACCGTCGCCTGGGGTACCCCGAACTGCGGCAAGGGGCAGCCCGGGCAGATCGGTCACACCGGCCACCCGGCCGCCCCCGCCCGGTTCCGCGACGTCCGGGTCGGAGTACGCGGGTGAGCAGTCCAGCGGAGCACCCCGGTTCGAGGCCTTGGAGGCAGCGATGACATCCCCACTCGACCTCGCCGGCCGGGTCGTCGAACTCGTCCGGCAGGTCGCCGGGCCGGGCGCCGAGGCCGAGGTCGTCACCGAACAGGCCGAAATGGCGCTGACCCGGTACGCGAACTCCTTCATCCACCAGAACCTGGCCGACGTCGCCACGACGGTGCGGCTGCGGCTGCACCTCGACGGGCGTACCGCCACCGGCTCGTCCACTGTGGTCAGCGCCGAGGGGGTGCGTGCCCTGGTCGAGCGTACGGTCGCGGCGGTCCGGCACTGCCCGCCCGACCCGGGCTGGCCGGGGCTGACCCCACCGGGCGCCGTGGCGGACGGGGGCAACTGGGACGAGGCCACCGCCGGGGCCGGGCCGGAGCAGCGGGCCGAGCGGGTACGCGAGTTCGTCGAGACCGCCGGTGGGCTGGAGGCGGCCGGCTACTGCCGTACCGGGTGGCGGGAGGTGGCGTTCGCCAACACGGCCGGGCACTCGGTGACCGGCCGGAGTACCGAGGCGGCGATGGACGGGATCGCCAGGTGCGGTGGCGCCGACGGGGTGGCCCGACTCGGCTCGTTCCGCCTCGCCGACCTGCACGGCGGGGTGCTCGGGGCACGGGCGTCGGTGAAGGCGCGGGCCGGAGTCGCCCCCGTCGAACTCCCCCCGGGGCGGTACGAGGTGGTGCTGGAGCCGACCGCCGTCGCCGACCTGCTGCAGAACCTCTCGACGTACGGCTTCAACGGCAAGGCGTACAACGAGCAGCGCTCGTTCGCCGTGCCGGGCGAGGAACAGTTCGACCCGTCGGTCACGCTGCTGGACGACCCGCTGTCCGGTCCCGGACTGCCGTTCGACGCCGAGGGCACCCGCCGGAGCGCCATCGCACTTGTCGAGCACGGGGTCACCCGGTCGGTCACGCACGACCGGCGGACCGCCGCCGAGGCCGGTACCGCCTCGACCGGGCACGCGGTGCCGGGCGGCGCGTCGTTCGGGGCGGTACCGCTGCACCTCGGGCTCGCCCCGGCCACGCCGCCGAGCGGCGGTTCGACCGCGCCCGGCGAGGTCTCCGGGGCGGGCGAGGTCTCCGGGCCGGTCGTCGACACGGACACCGCCGCGCTGGTCGGCCAGGTCCGGCGCGGGCTGCTGGTCAGCGACTTCTGGTACACCCGGATCCTCGACCCGAAGAGTCTGGTCGTCACCGGACTCACCCGCAACGGTGTGTGGCTGATCGAGGACGGTGAGGTGGCCGCCGCCGTACAGAACTTCCGGTTCACCCAGTCCTATCCGCAGGCGCTCGCCCCCGGCGCCGTACTCGGGATCGGCCGGCACCCGGCGTTGCAGTCGCAGACCTTCAGCAACGCGTGGTGGTCGGCATCGGCGCTCCGGCTGGCCTCGTGGAACTTCACCGGCGGCGCCTCCGGCTGACGCCCCACGCGAACCGGACCGGACCGACTCCCCGCACGAAGCGGACCGACGGACCGGACTCCCCGCTGCCGACCGGTCGCCGAGATCCCGGGGACGCGTGGGGATGCCCGGATCGCGTCACGGTGCTTCACTGGGTGGCGTGACGGACGACGCGACCACCCCCGCCGCCGACGACCCGGGACCCGGCTCCCGGCACGGTTCCGGCGCCCCGGACCGGGCCGGCGACGTACCCGAGGGAAAGCCGGCCGGCTCCGACGGACCGGCCGGCCAGCGACGTCAGCCCGACCCCGCCGCCCGGCGGCGCCGCCGGCTGACCATCGCCGCGATCGCCGGCGCGGCGGTCGTGGTACTGCTGGTCTGCGGCTGCCTCGGTGCGTTCGCTGCCGGGCTGGGCCGGTTCGCCCGGGAGTCCGACCACGCACGGACGGTGCAGGCCCGGGGCGACAGCGCCTGCCGCGATCTGGAGAAGCGGCTCAACCGGTTGACTCCGCCCGGTGCCACCGCGAGCCCGGGCGCACGGGCGGCGGCGATCCGGGACGAGAACGCGGCGGTGCGGCCCTTCCTCTCCGAGATCGAACGACTACGCGGCTGGTGGGGCGACCGCGACGACGACGCGGACGACGACGACCGGGGCGGTCGCGGCGAGTCCTGGCAGCGGCTGGTCGACGCCCGGGCCAGCTACGCGGACGCGCTCGACCGGCAGGTGACCAACGGCGATCCGGCGTTCTTCATCGCGCCGCGCGACCCGGCGGGCCGACCGGTGCTGGACAGGTTGCAGCGCGGTCCCGAGGAGTGCGCCGCCGCCGCCCGCAGACTCGCCGCGCCTGACCTGTAACCCCTCGCGTTCCACCTCCGGTACGCCGACCCCGGTGACCGCTCACCGGGGTCGACTACCTGTCGCATCGAGTGAAGTTCTGCACAACCGTGCCCGGATCCGGGAGCGGGACTTTCGTAATCGGTAGGAAACCCGCGAGACTCCCTTGCGCATGTGCCTGTCAACGTGCGGCGTAACGTGTGCACCGACGCGGACGCAGGTAGCGCGGCTGCGGGTCCTCCCCTGCCCCCGCGCGCCCCGCCGGAACACCATCCGTGCCCGTCAGAGCGACCGGGCCCCGTCAGGGAGACATAGATGACTACGAGGACGGCCCCACCTCCGGCCGGACTGCCGGGAAGCGTGCGGCAGCGCGCGGCCATCGCGGCAAAAACCCTGCGTACCGACCGCTGGTGGTTCGCGCCACTGATCACGGTGATCGGGCTCGGCGCCTGGGTCACGTACGCGACGGTGCGGGTGTTCATGCACGACTACTACTGGGTCGAGGAGTTCCACTACCTGACCCCGTTCTACTCGCCGTGTGTGACCGAGCGCTGCATCCCCGAGGCGGCGCACTTCGGGCGGGTACTGCCCGGCTGGTGGATCATTCCGGACGCCGCGCTGACCCTGCCGTTCCTGCTGCTGTTCCGGCTCACCTGCTACTACTACCGCAAGGCGTACTACCGGTCGTTCTGGCTCTCGCCGCCGGCCTGCGCCGTGCCGGACGGGCACAAGACCTACACCGGTGAGACCCGCTTCCCGCTGCTCGGGCAGAACCTGCACCGCTACACCTTCTACGCCGCCGTGATCATCTCGTTGATCAACAGCTGGGACGCGATCCTCGCCTTCCGCAGCCCCGAGGGCTTCGGTTTCGGCCTGGGCAACCTGATCCTGCTCGGCAACGTGGTGATGCTCTGGGCGTACACGATCTCCTGCCACTCCTGTCGGCACATCGCGGGCGGCCGGTTGAAGCACTTCTCCAAGCACCCGGTGCGGTACCGCTTCTGGACCTTCGTCTCCAAGCTGAACGTCCGGCACATGCAGCTCGCCTGGATCACCCTGGGCACCCTGGCGCTCACCGACTTCTACGTCATGGCGCTCTCCGCCGACTGGTTCGACGACCTGCGGTTCATCAACTAAAGGGCCTCTGACATGACTACCCGAATCGAACGACACCACTACGACGTCGTCGTCATCGGTGCCGGTGGCGCCGGCCTCCGCGCGGCGATCGAGGCCCGGCTCGCCGGGAAGCGGACCGCGATCATCTCGAAGTCGCTGTTCGGCAAGGCCCACACCGTGATGGCCGAGGGCGGTGCCGCCGCCGCGATGGGGAACGTGAACAGCCGGGACAACTGGCAGGTGCACTTCCGGGACACCATGCGGGGCGGCAAGTTCCTGAACAACTTCCGGATGGCCGAGCTGCACGCGAAGGAGTCGCCGCAGCGGATCTGGGAGCTGGAGACGTACGGTGCGCTCTTCGACCGCACCAAGGACGGGAAGATCTCGCAGCGCAACTTCGGCGGCCACGAGTACCCGCGGCTGGCACACGTCGGCGACCGGACCGGCCTGGAGATGATCCGCACCCTGCAACAGAAGATCGTCTCGTTGCAGCAGGAGGACAAGAGGGAACACGGCGACTACGACGCCCGGATCAAGGTCTTCGCCGAGACCACCATCACCGAGCTGCTGCTCGACGGGGACAGGATCGCCGGTGCGTTCGGCTACTACCGCGAGTCCGGCGAGTTCGTCCTCTTCGAGGCCCCGGCCGTGGTGCTGGCCACCGGCGGCGTCGGCCGGTCCTACAAGGTCACCTCGAACTCCTGGGAGTACACCGGTGACGGGCACGCGCTGGCACTGCGGGCCGGCGCCACGCTGATCAACATGGAGTTCCTCCAGTTCCACCCGACCGGCATGGTCTGGCCGCCCTCGGTGAAGGGCATCCTGGTCACCGAGTCGGTCCGGGGCGACGGCGGGGTGCTGAAGAACTCTGACGGCAAGCGGTTCATGTTCGACTACGTCCCCGACGTCTTCCGCAAGCAGTACGCGGAGACCGAGGAGGAGGCGGACCGCTGGTACACCGACCCGGACAACAACCGGCGCCCGCCGGAGCTGCTGCCCCGGGACGAGGTCGCCCGGGCGATCAACGCCGAGGTCAAGGCCGGTCGGGGTACGCCGGCCGGCGGCGTCTACCTGGACATCGCCAGCCGGCTGCCGGCCGAGGAGGTACGCCGGCGGCTGCCCTCGATGTACCACCAGTTCAAGGAGCTGGCCGACGTCGACATCACCGCCGAGCCGATGGAGGTCGGCCCGACCTGCCACTACGTGATGGGTGGCGTCGAGGTCGACCCGGACAGCGGCGCGGCGGCCGGGCACGTGCAGGGGCTCTTCGCCGCGGGTGAGGTCTCCGGCGGCATGCACGGCTCCAACCGGCTCGGCGGCAACTCGCTGTCGGACCTGCTGGTCTTCGGCAAGCGGGCCGGCGAGCACGCCTCGGCGTACGCCGGACGACTGCCCGCCCGCCCGAAGGTGTCGGCGTCGGACGTCGAGGCCGCGGTGGACCGGGCGCTGGCCCCGCTGGAGCGCGAGGGCGGGGAGAACCCGTACACGTTGCAGCAGGACCTCCAGGCGGTGATGGGCGACCTGGTCGGCATCATCCGGCGCAAGGGTGAGCTGGAGGAGTCGCTGGTCAAGCTGGCCGACCTGCGCGACCGGGTGACCCGGGTGGCGGTGGCCGGCGGTCGCCGCTACAACCCCGGCTGGCACCTGGCGCTCGACCTGCGCAACATGCTCGTGGTCTCGGAGTGCACCGCCCGGGCGGCGCTGGAGCGCGAGGAGTCCCGGGGTGGGCACACCCGGGAGGACTTCCCGACGATGGCGCCGCAGTGGCGCACGGTCAACCTGGTCTGCTCGCTCGACGGCGACAAGGTACGCCTGGAGCACAAGCCGCTGCCGAAGATGCGGGCCGAGCTGATCCAGCTCTTCGACCGCAGCGAGCTGGCCAAGTACCTGACCGAAGAGGAACTGGCGGACTTCGACGGCCTCACCGCAGAGGCGCACGCTGAGGAGGCGGCCAAGTAATGGCGACACAGAACGCGCCGGGCGGCGCCGGCAAGGCCGGTCCCACCCGCCACTTCAAGGTCTGGCGCGGCGACGAGTCGGGCGGCGAGCTGACCGACTACCAGGTGGAGGTGAACGAGGGCGAGGTGGTCCTCGACGTCATCCACCGGTTGCAGGCGACCGAGGCGCCGGACCTGGCCTGCCGGTGGAACTGCAAGGCGGGCAAGTGCGGCTCCTGCTCGATGGAGATCAACGGCATGCCCCGGCTGGGCTGCATGACCCGGATGTCGACCTTCGAGGAGAACGAGACGGTCACCATCACCCCGCTGCGGACCTTCCCGGTCATCCGGGACCTGGTCACCGACGTCTCGTACAACTACGAGAAGGCCCGGGAGACCCCGGCGTTCGCGCCGCCGGCCGACCTGGCGCCGGGTGACTACCGGATGCAGCAGGTCGACGTCGAGCGGTCGCAGGAGTTCCGGAAGTGCATCGAGTGCTTCCTGTGCCAGAACACCTGCCACGTGGTCCGGGACCACGAGGAGAACAAGGTCGCCTTCTCCGGGCCGCGCTACTTCATCCGCGCCGCCGAGCTGGACATGCACCCGCTGGACGCCAAGACGGACCGCAAGGAGTACGCCCAGGCGTCGCAGGGGCTCGGCTACTGCAACATCACCAAGTGCTGCACCGAGGTCTGCCCCGAGCACATCAAGATCACTGACAACGCGATCATCCCAATGAAGGAACGCGTCGTCGACCGACGGTACGATCCAGTTGTGTGGCTCGGTAGCAAGATCTTCCGCCGTGGCAAGCAGGACGAGGCCGCGCAGGCCCAACCCCCGCGCGACCCCGACCAGCTCGGCACGGCGCACAGGCCCGGTGGGGCGCACGACCCGGACACCGACGTGGAACGCGGCGTGCACTGGGGCCGGCAGGTCCCGCACCCGACCGCGCCGCCGCTGGACTCGCGGGGCCGGCTGGCGATCAGCGAGTTCACCTTCGAGAAGGCTGCCGCGCCCTCGCCGTTCGGCGACGACGTGACCTTCCCGCTGCCGGCCGAGGGGCTCAACTACAGCCACCCGGAGCAGCCGCCAGCGAAGGACTGACCGGACCCGTGCCGCGTCCTGGGCCGGGGTCGCCACGCGGCGGTCCCGGCCCACGGCACGGCCGGTCTGGTCAGGCGGCGTCGCCCAGCAGCGGGCGCAGCGCCGCCACGATCGGTACGTCCGCCGGCAGCCATGGCACGCTGCCCAGCTCCTCCGGGCGCAGCCAGCGCAGTTCGGAGTGCTCCAGGGGCTGCGGCTCGTCGCCATCGACGAGTTCGGCCAGATAGACCCGGAGCACCGAACGACCGTGGCCCATCCGGACGTCCCGACCGACCCGGTCGCCGATCTCGACGCGTACGCCCAGTTCCTCGGCACACTCCCGGACCAGTGCGGCGACCTCGGACTCGCCCGGCTCGACCTTCCCGCCCGGAAACTCCCAGCGACCGGCCACCTCGGGCGGGTGAGATCGCGCGCAGGCGAGTACCCGGCCGGCGAGCACGATGGCGGCCCCCACCACGATCTTCGGCTCCCGGCGGTCATGCCCGGTATGTCCCTCGGCGTGCACCTCGGTATGCCCATCACGGTCGTTACCGTTCGTCCAATCGGTCCGCACGGGCGTCCAGCGTGCCAGATCAATCGGGAATTCGGGTAGCTGCGCCGGGCCCACCGGTCAACAGAAGACGGAAGGGTGGACGTGGACACACCAGCCGGCCAGCGACAGACTAGGGAGCACCGACCGAGACACGGGATGGCGACGATTTGGCCACAAGCCGGCAACGACGCCTGGGAGGTTTGGCGATGCGTGCTCTCTGGGGTGGCCGGGTGGACCGCGACTACCTGAGCGACGCACTCACCCTACTGGGCGACTGGACCCGCGAGGGCCAGCAGATCAAAAGAACTCTCATCCTCGACGACACCCAACACGCGGCGCTCACCGAGCGGATAAAGATCGTCGCGGACGCGCTGCACCTCCGTCCGCAGATCCGCCGGCTGGACGGGCACACCCAGATCAAGATCGGACCCCTCGACGACAGCGAGATCACCGAGGGTGAGGTCACACTCGCCGCCCGCATCGAGGACGTCTACCGTGCGGTGACCGCTCCGAACTGACCGTGGTCCGGACGGCAGGTCGGCCGACGGGGCGATGCCACAATGGCACGCCCCTCCTACCCTCGGATCATGACCAACGTCAGCTATGACCGTCGCGAACAGCTCAAGCAGATCGAGAGCGGCCTCCTCGACGGGGAACGGGTCATCGCCGTCTACGACGCCGTCGGCACCGGTACCGGGTTCATCGGGCTCACCGACCGGCGCGTGATCATCCAGGACAAGTCGTTCATCGGCAAGAAGTTCGCGATCACCAGCATCCCGTACTCGAAGATCACGAGCGTCAGCGTGGTCAGCAACAAGTCCTGGGGCGGGTCGTTCTTCTCCACCGGCGCCATCGCGATAAACGTCGGCACCCACACCTACGAGGTGGAGTTCCGGGGCGACCAGAAGAGTCACCACGTACACAACGTGATCCTGCACTACATATCGTGAACCGAGCCAGACCGTAACCTGCCCTCGACCGGGTTGGGTCGCCGATCAACGGCTTGACGCACCATCGCGACCTTCGGAGAACCCACCTACAGCGCTATGGTCCGAACCCGCCGCCCGCACAGCTTGACCATGTCGTCGACATCGGATGTCAGGACCGCCACCGGTGCGGGTAGCCGTAGCGCCACCTCGGCGACCATGGCGTCGATGGCGTACCTGTGCCCATGTAGCCCTGCCGCCTTCAGCAGCCCAGCACTGCGACGGGCACTCTCCTTCGTCACCGCCTCCACCCGGATCCGGGACAGCAACCAGTCCAGTCGCGCGATGTCCACGCCGGAGTGGGAGACCTCGATGATCGTGGCCGCCGACATGGCGAGATCGATCCCGTCACGCTCCGCCTGCTCCAACAGGCGCATCACCTTTCGATCCTGGTCGATCCACCCTGACAAGCCCTGCGAGTCGAGCACCAGCGACTCAAGGCTCACGCCGCACGCCCGGTCTCCTCGGTCCCGTGCAGGAGCGCCCGAGCCTCGGCCATCTCCTCGTCAGTGAACGCCCCGAGCTCGCCCTGGTAGCGATCCAACTCCTCCCGGAGAAGTCTGCGCCGCTCGGCCCGCTCGGCCAGCTCGGTGAGGTAGCCGGAAACGTTGTCGGTGTGCGTCTTCATGCTCTCCAGCAGCTCTGCCGGCAGCGTGATCGTGACCTTCTTCGTCCGCGCCATTCATCGACCATACCATGGTGTTACCGTCCGCTGAGCGAACCGATCCGATGCGGCAGACGTTGGACCGGGATCAGACGTTGAACCTGAACTCGACCACGTCGCCGTCCTGCATGACGTAGTCCTTGCCCTCGATCCGGACCCGACCGGCGGCCTTGGCCGCCGCCATCGAGCCGGCGGCGTCCAGGTCGTCGTAGGAGACGATCTCGGCCTTGATGAAGCCGCGCTGGAAGTCGGAGTGGATCACCCCGGCCGCCTCGGGCGCGGTCGCCCCGATCGGGACGGTCCAGGCCCGGGCCTCCTTCGGCCCGGCGGTCAGGTACGTCTGCAGGCCCAGCGTACGGAAGCCGACCCGGATGAGCTGGTCGAGACCGGGCTCGGACTGCCCGATCGACTCCAGCAGCTCCCGTGCCTCGTCCGGCGGCAGGTCGGTCAGCTCCGACTCGACCTTGGCGTCCATGAAGATCGCCTCGGCCGGGGCGACCAGCAGCCGCAGCTCGTCGAGGAGGTCGGCGTTGTTCAGCTCCGCCTCGTCGACGTTGAAGACGTACAGGAAGGGCTTGGTGGTCAGCAGGTGCAGCTCGCGCAGCTCGGCGACCTCGATCCCGGCGCCCGCCGCGCCCGCGTAGAGGGTGACCCCAGTGTCGAGCAGCTCGGCGGCCTTCTTCGCGGCGGTGACGGCGGCGGCCCGGTCCTTGCGGACCTTCGCCTCCTTCTCCAGCCGGGGCAGCGCCTTCTCGATCGTCTGGAGGTCGGCCAGGATCAGCTCGGTGTTGATCGTCTCGATGTCGTCGCCGGGCGAGACCTTGCCGTCGACGTGCACGACGTTCGGGTCGGAGAAGACCCGGACGACCTGGCAGATCGCGGCGGCGTCGCGGATGTTGGCCAGGAACGCGTTGCCGCGACCCTGCCCCTTCGAGGCGCCCCGGACCAGGCCGGCGATGTCGACGAAGGAGACTGGCGCAGGAATGATCTTCTGCGAGCCGTGGATCTCGGCGAGCCTGGTCAGCCGCTCGTCCGGCAGGCCGACCACCCCGACGTTCGGCTCGATGGTGGCGAACGGGTAGTTCGCGGCGAGTACGTCGTTCTTGGTCAGCGCGTTGAAGAGCGTGCTCTTGCCGACGTTGGGCAGGCCGACGATGCCGATGGTCAGTGAAGTCATGCGAACGCGACTGCCTCTCTCGTAGCCTCCTGCGACCCGGTGCGGTCACCGGCCCGGCCCGGATGAAGTCTACGGACGCCGTCGGAGCGGCACCGCGACGGGCGAGGCCCGCGCCCGCCCCCCCGCGCGGTCAGGTCGTCGGGTACGCACAGCCAGGTCCGATTTCCGCGAGTCAGCGCGCCCGGCACGGTGCACCATCGAAGGCATGGAACTGGACTTCGAACGGTGCTATCGGGCGGTCGACAGCCGGGACCAGCGCTTCGACGGCTGGTTCTACACCGGCGTCACCACCACCGGCATCTACTGCCGGCCGTCCTGCCCGGCGACGACCCCGAAGCGGCACAACGTCCGGTTCTATCCGTCGGCCGCCGCCGCCCAGCGGGCCGGACTGCGTGCCTGTCGCCGGTGCCGGCCGGACGCCGCCCCGGGCTCCCCGGAGTGGAACGTCCGGGCCGATGTCGTGGGCCGGGCGATGCGGCTGATCGGCGACGGCGTGGTCGACCGGGAGGGGGTACCCGGGCTGGCCAGCCGGCTCGGCTACACCGAGCGGCACCTCAACCGGATGCTGGTCGCGGAGGTCGGTGCCGGACCGCTCGCCCTGGCCCGGGCGCAGCGGGCGCAGACCGCCCGGATCCTGGTCGAGACGACCGACCTGGGCCTGGCCGAGATCGCCTTCGCCGCCGGCTTCGGCAGCGTGCGGCAGTTCAACGACACGATCCGCGAGGTGTACGCGGTCGCGCCGTCCGCGCTGCGCGACGCCGCCCACCGCGCCACCGGTACGGCTGCCCGCCGTCCTTCCCGCCCGCCGCGCGGCGGTGCCGCCCGGACGGCGTTCCCGGTCCCGCCCAGCCCGAACGACAACGGCACGTCGGCCGGTCCGAACGGCAACGGCACGCCGGACGGCAGGGACGGCAACGGCACGCCGGGGACGATCACGCTGCGGCTGGCGTACCGGGCACCGCTGCACGCCGACGCGCTGCTGGACTTCCTCGCCCTGCGGGCGGTACCCGGGATCGAGGAGGTAGCTGCCGGGTCGTACCGCCGGGGCCTGCGGCTGCCGAACGGACCGGCCGAGATCGCCCTGACCCCGATGCCCGGGTACGTCGCCGCCACCCTCCGGCTCGCCGACCTCCGCGACCTGGCCCCGGCGGTGGCCCGCTGTCGCCGGCTCTTCGACCTGGACGCCGACCCGGAGGCGGTGGACGCCCTGCTCGGCGCCGATCCCGCGTTCGCCGAGTCGGTGGCGAAGGAGCCCGGCATCCGGGTGCCGCGTACGGTGGACGGCTTCGAGACGGCCGTCCGGGCGATCGTCGGACAGCAGGTCTCGGTCGCCGGTGCCCGTACCGTGCTGGCCCGGCTCGCCACCGCGGCAGCCGGCAGGGCTACCGCCACAGCCGGCAGGGCCACCGCGGCGGCCGGCAGCGCCACCGCCGGCACCGCGGCCACCAACGCCACCGCCGACGGAGCTACCGCCGGCACCGCCGACGAGGCCGGCGCCGGCACGCCGGACGCGCCGCTGCCGCCCGACAGGTCGGGCGGGCTGCGCGGGTTTCCGTCCGCCGAGGAGGTGCTGGCGCTGCCGGACTCGGCGTTCGGCATGCCTGCCGGCCGGCGGGCGACGATCCGGGCCCTGGCCGAGGCGGTCGCCGCCGGCCACCTGGACCTGGACCCCGGCGCAGACCGGGCCGAGCTGGTCGACCGGCTGACCGCGCTGCCCGGCATCGGCCCGTGGACGGCCGGCTACGTCGCGATGCGGGCGATCGGCGACCCCGACGTCTTCCTCCCCACCGACCTCGGGGTACGCCGGGGCGCCGCGGCGCTCGGCCTGCCCGACGACCCGAAGAGCCTCGACGCGTACGCCGGCCGCTGGCGGCCCTGGCGCTCGTACGCGGTGATCAGACTATGGAGAGCGGAATGAACGAGATGTACAGCAGCCGGATCGAGACGCCGGCCGGTGCCCTGACGGTACTGGCCGATCCGGAGGGAACCGTGCACGCCGCCGGCTTCGGCACGGACTCCGGCACCCTGCTCGGACTGGTGCACCCGTCGTTACGCCGGCAGGTGCGGGAGCGGCCGGAACTCGGTCCGGTCAGCGCGGCGGTACGTGCCTATCTGGACGGGGACCTCACCGCGATCGACGCGGTGCCGGTCGCGCAGCACACCGGTGGCGAGTTCCTGGCCCACGCCTGGGAGACGCTGCGCCGGGTCAAGCCGGGTGAACCGGTCACCTACACCGAGTTCGCCGAGCTCTCCGGCCGGCCCCGCGCGGTCCGGGCCGCCGCTATGGCGTGTGCCCGCAACGCCGCCGCGCTCTTCGTACCGTGTCACCGGGTGTTGCGTACCGACGGCGGGCTCGGCGGCTTCCGCTGGGGACTGTCGGTGAAGCGCTGGCTGCTCGCGCACGAGGGCAGCCCCGTCAACGGGTGACCGCCACCGGGCGGAGTCCACGGTCCTGAGTCCACGGTCCTGAATCGCGGATCAGCATCGATCCGACGGTCCCCGCTGGCCGGTGCCGGTGCCGGGCGCCAACAGGTGACAACAACACGACTCAACCGCAGGCTGGATTTACCGTTAACGTCAGGGCATGGCGCCGGATCGTGACGACGAGCCCACGGTCCGGGGCCGGCCGGGCATTCGCCTGTTGCGCCGCAATCCGTTGCCCCGCAACCTCTGGCGGCTGCGGCGCTACGTCCGCCCGTACCGTGGTCAACTGGTCTGGCTGCTGATCGCGGCGTTCGCGGCGACCGGGGCGAGCATCTGCGTACCGCTGGTGGTGCAGCGGGCGGTGGACGGCCCGATCGCGCACCGCGACCCCGACGGGCTGCTCCGGCTCGGCGGGTTGGCGCTGCTGCTCGGGCTCGCCGAAGCGGCACTGATCTTCATCCGGCGGTGGGTCCAAGCCTCCTCGGCGGTCGGGATGGAGGCCACCATCCGCGACGAGATCTACGCGCACCTGCAACGGCTGCACATCGGCTTCCACGACCGCTGGCAGTCGGGGCAACTGCTGTCCCGGGTCACCAGCGACCTGTCGGTGATCCGGCGCTTCCTCTCCTTCGGACTGCTCTTCCTCGTCGTGAACGTCACCACCTACGTCGCCGTGGTGACACTGCTGATCACACTGCATCCGGGCCTGGGGCTGCTGGTCGCGGCCGGTGCGGTACCGCTGTTCCTGGTGAGCCGCCGGTTCACCAGGGCCTATCTGCTGGCGGCCCGACAGCTCCAGGACGAGCAGGGCGACCTGGCCACCCTCATCGAGGAGTCCGCGCAGGGCATCCGCACCGTCAAGGCGTTCGGCCGGCGACCGGAGATGACCGGACGGTTCGCGGCCGGCAGCCGTACGCTGCACGACACCGCGACCGGCAAGGGCCGGCTGCTGGCCCGTACCTCCGCACAGTTCGACCTGATTCCCAACCTGACCCTGGCGGCGGTGCTGGTGGCCGGTGCGGTCGCCGTCGCGGACGGTTCGCTGAGCATCGGCGAACTCGTCGCCTTCGTCAGCCTGCAACTGATGCTGATCTGGCCGATCGAGTCACTCGCCTGGATCATCGCCACAGCCCAGGAGGCGATGACGGCAGCGGACCGGATCTACGAGGTACTCGACACGCCACCGACGGTCGTCGACCGGCCCGGTGCGGTGTCGCTGCCGCCGCCGGTGCCGCTGGCGCTGGCGCTGGCCGGGCCGGAGGCGGCCGGTCGGGGCGGCGCGCTCCGCTTCGACGGGGTGTGGTTCGGCTATCCGCAGGGTCCCCCGGTGCTGCGCGGCGTCGACCTGGCGGTCCAACCCGGCGAGACACTCGCGATCGTCGGGGTCACCGGCTGCGGCAAGACCAGCCTGCTGTCGCTGGTACCGCGTCTCTACGACGTCACGGCCGGCCAGGTCACCCTGGACGGGCGGGACGTGCGGGACATCCGGCTCGACTCGCTGCGCGGCCGGGTCGGCTTCGCGTTCGAGGAGCCGACGCTCTTCTCCATGTCCGTCCGGGAGAATCTCACCCTGGGCCGGGCCGACGCCGGTGACGACGAGATACGCGCCGCGCTCGCCGTGGCCCAGGCCGATTTCGTGTACGAACTGCCGTGGGGTCTGGACACCCGCATCGGCGAACAGGGGCTCTCCCTCTCCGGCGGGCAGCGGCAGCGGCTGGCCCTGGCCCGGGCAGTACTCGGCCGACCCGGCGTACTGGTGCTCGACGACCCGCTGTCGGCGCTTGACGTACACACCGAGGCGCTGGTCGAGCGGGCGCTGGCCCAGGTGCTCCGGGACACCACCGCGCTGGTGGTGGTGCACCGGCCGTCGACCGTGGCCCTCGCCGACCGGGTGGCGCTGCTCGCCGACGGGCGGATCGCCGCCGTCGGTACCCACGCCGAACTGCTGCGCGAGGTGCCCGGGTACCGGGCGGTGCTCTCCGCCGAGACCGCCGGGGAGTCCGCCGACCTGGGACTCGTCCGGTCATGACGGCGGCCCGTCGGATCGACGGCGTGACGGCGGCCCAGTCCGCCAACCCCGCCGAGCCACTGAAACCCGCCGAGTCAGCGAGGTCCGCCGAATCGGTGAAACCGGCCGAGTCGGTGACGGCCGGCGAGTCAGCGAAGTCCGCCGAGTCGGTGACGGCCGGCGACGGTGGGACGGGGCTGGCCCGGTGGCGGGGCATCGCCGCCGACCCGGAGGCGGACCGTACCGCCGCCGAGACCGGCACCGCACAGGGCATCGCCCGGCTCCGCAACCGCAGCCGGGTGCTGCTCGGCTCGCTGATCCGGCCGCACCGCAGGCTGATCGGGGTGGCGGTCGCCCTGCTGCTGCTACAGAACGCGGCCGGAATGGCCGGGCCGTACCTGGTGATGCTCGGCATCGACCGGGCGATCGGACCGCTCCGGGCCGGAGACCCGGGTCCACTTGTCGCGGTGGCGACCGCGTTCGGGCTGGCCGCCGGAGCCGAGTACGCCGGCAAGCGCGGTTTCCTCACCCTCTCCACCCGGATCGGCCAGGCCATCCTGCTCGACCTGCGCCGCCGGGTGTACGACCACTTCCTGCGGCTCTCGGTCAGCTTCCACGAGCGCTACACCTCGGGGCGACTGGTGGCCCGGCTGACGAGTGACATGGACTCGATCGCCGAACTGGTCGACGGTGGCATCGACGACCTGGTGCTCGCCGTGCTCTCCATCGTCTCGGTGGCCGGCGTCCTGCTCTGGCTCGACCCGCCGCTGGCCCTGGTCACCCTGCTCGCCTTCCCGTTCCTGCTCTGGCTCTCCCGCTGGTTCGCCCGCGCCTCCGCGTCCGCCTACCGGCGCACCCGGGAGACCGTCGCGCTGGTGATCGTCCACTTCGTCGAGTCGCTCGGCGGGATCCGGGCGGTGCAGGCGTTCCGCCGGGAACCGCGCAACCAGCAGATCTTCGCCACCCTCAACGACGACCACCGGCGGGCGAACCTGCGGGCGTTCCGGCTGATCGCCACCTACTCGCCGGCGATCAAGGTGATCGGCAACGTGACCATCGCGGTGGTGCTGGCGTACGGCGGGATGCGGGTACTGCACGGGCACGCCGAGATCGGGGTACTCGCCGCGTTCCTGCTCTATCTGCGCCGGTTCTTCGAGCCGATGCAGGAGTTGAGCCAGTTCTACAACGCTCTCCAGTCGGCGACGGCGGCGCTGGAGAAGCTCGCCGGGGTACTCGACGAGCGGCCCGGCGTACCGGAACCCGCCGTGCCCCGGCCGCTGCCGACCGGGCCGGTCCGGGGCGCCGTCGAACTGCGGGCGGTGAGCTTCGGCTACCGCCGCGACACCCCGATCCTGCCGGAGCTGACCCTGTCGATCCCGGCCGGCCAGACGGTGGCGCTGGTCGGCGCGACCGGGGCCGGTAAGTCGACGGTGGCCAAGCTGGTCGCCCGGTTCTACGACCCGACCCGGGGCACTGTCACCCTGGACGGCGTCGACCTGCGCGACGTCGCCGACGCCGAACTGCGCCGGTCGGTCGTGATGGTCACCCAGGAGAACCACCTCTTCGCCGGTTCGGTGGCGGACAACATCCGGTTCGGCCGGCCGGGTGCGGACGACGCGGACGTGGTGGCGGCGGCGGAGGCGATCGGCGCGCACGACTTCGTCGCCGCGCTGCCCGACGGGTACGCGACCGACGTGCACCGGCGCGGCGGCCGGCTCTCCGCCGGGCAGCGGCAGCTCGTCGCGTTCGCCCGGGCGTTCCTCGCCGACCCGGCGGTGCTGATCCTGGACGAGGCCACCTCGTCGCTGGACATCCCGAGCGAGCGGCTGGTGCAGCGGGCCCTGCGGACCATCCTCGCCGACCGGACCGCGATCGTCATCGCCCACCGGCTCTCCACTGTGGAGATCGCCGACCGGGTGCTGGTGCTCGACGGCGGCCGGGTGGTCGAGGACGGCGCACCGGAGGCGCTGATCGCCCAGGGCGGCCGGTACGCCGCCCTGCACCGGCAGTGGCAGGACTCGCTGCTCCAGGGCAGCCCCGAGCCGGCACCCGCCGCCCCCCGCAATACGGCACCACCCGGTGTCGCAAGTCCCGAAGACACCCCGGTCCGGTCCTGACCCGGCCCCGCCCCCGGCCTGACCACCGACGAACCGACCGCCGACGGGTACGGGTGGTTCCGTTTACCTCAGGTTCGCAGGAGCGTTCCTACCTTCGGGCCATGACCAGACACCACAGGCTGTTCGTGGCGGCGTTGCTCGTGACGGCGCTGGCCACCGGCGGTTGCACCGAGGACAGCGATCCGCCGCAGGCGTCGACCGTCACCCCGACCGCTGCGGCGGCGAGTTGCGACGCCGGGCTGGACGCCGCCTTCCGGGCCTGGGCACAGGCCGGGTTCAGCGGCTCGATCGCGATCTCGACCGGCGGCCGCTTCGACTGCCTGGCCAGTTACGGGTCGGCGGACGAGGCCACCGGAACCCCGAACACCGTCGACACGGTCTTCAGCATCGGCTCGGTCACCAAGGCGTTCACCGCAGCCACCGTGTTCCGGCTGGTGGACGAGGGGAAGCTGACCCTCGACACCCGGGTCGGCGACGTACTGCCGGAACTGACCGGCCCGGCCGCCGGGGTGACCGTACGGCAGTTGCTGCTGCACACCAGCGGGTTGAACGGCTCGCACGGCACCGACCACAAGCCACTGGACCGCGCCGGCGCGCTCGCGGCGATCGGCAGGCTGGACCTGGCCTTCGCACCGGGCACCGGATACGTCTACTCGAACGCCGGCTACACGCTGCTGGCACTCCTGATCGAGCAGGTCTCCGGCCAGGGTTACCGGGACTACACGATTCGGCAGATCCTGCCGCTGCCCGACGGGCGGGTGGCCGGCGGATTCTGGGACGGCGAACCGGCCGCCCCGGGTCCCCGGGCCGTCGGCCGGCTCGACGGCGGCCGGACCGGCGAGTCGGGCAGCTTCGGCGGGCCGCACTGGGCGGTCGACGGCAACGGCGGGCTGGCGATGACCGTCCGTGACCTGGCGGCCTGGACCCACGCGCTGTTCACCGGCCGGATCGTCTCGACCGGGTCGGTAAGGACGATCGGGACCCCGGGACACGACCTCGGCAAGGGCCGGTCCGAGACACCCGGCTGGGTGGCGTACGACGCCTCGGTCCACGGCAGGCCCTTCCTGGCCACGGCGGGGGGCGGCGGCGACATCGGGCACAACGCGGTGGTGGCCTGGCTGCCCGAGGGTGAGCGGGTGGTCGCGATCGCCAGCAACGGCCCCCGGGTGAGCGCCGAACAACTGCTGGAGAAGGCCGGTCCGGCACTGCTCGCCGGCAGGCCGTTGCCGGCGCCGAGTCTTCCGGTCGGCGGCGCGCCCGTGCCGGCTACCGTCGGAAAATACCGGCTGGAGACGGGAGGTGGCTTCGAGGTGAGCGTTGCCGGCAACCAGCTCTCCGTCACGGCAAGCGGTGCCGACGCCGTCGCCGCGCTCTTCCCGCCGCGCGGCGTACCCGCCGAGGAGTTGCGCCGGCACGAGCAGCGGGTGATGGCGCTGCTCGACGGGAAGACCCAGGAGGGCCGGAAGGAACGCAGGGCGTTCGAGGAGGCGTTCGGGCGGATCACCGGCATCGTCCCGGGCGGCACAGTGGTGCGGGACGGCGAGGTACGCAGCTACGTCACCGTCGCCACCGACGCTCGCCAGGTGCTGGCCTGGTACGCCGTCAACCCGGAGGGTGGGGTGGAGGCCGCCGAGGTGGGCACCGAAGCGCCGCGCCTCGCGCTCGTCTCCGCCGGACCCGGACCCGGCCCCGATCCCGGCCACGGCCGCTACCGCCCGGACGACCCGACCGGCAACGGCCCGGAGGTCACCGTCGAGTTCGTCTCCGGCCGGCTGACCATCGTCGGACCGGGCGGGCGGTACACCGCCGAGCCGGCCCGCTGACCCGACCCGCGTACCGGAAGGTCGACGACATGCGCATCCTGCTGGTCGAGGACGACCCCGATCTCGCCGAGCTGGTCGCCCTCGGCCTGCGCAACGAGTCGTACGCGGTCGACCTGGCCGCCAGCTACGCCGAGGCCGAGGATCTGCTCCGGCTCACCGGGTACGACGTCGCCTGCCTCGACCTGGGGCTGCCGGACGGGGACGGACTGGGCCTCCTCCGGCGGCTGGGCCGGGATCCGGAGCTGCACCGGCCCCGGCGCTGCCTGGTGCTGACCGCCCGGGACGCCGTCACGGACCGGGTGGCCGGGTTGGACGCCGGTGCCGACGACTACCTCGTCAAGCCGTTCCACTTCGCCGAGCTGGTGGCCCGGCTCCGAGCACTCGGCCGACGGGGCGACGCATGCGACGCGACGCTGCGGGTCGGCGACCTGACCCTGGACCAGGCCGCGCACCGGGCCTGGCGGGGCGGCACCGAACTCGAGCTGACCGCCCGGGAGTTCTCGCTGCTGCGCTACTTCATGCACCATCCGGGCCGGGTGCTCTCCACCGAGGAGCTGCTGGAGCACGTCTGGGACGCCCACGCCAACCCGTTCACCGCGTCGGTACGGGTGATCCTCAGCCGGTTACGTCGGAAACTCGGCGACCCGCCGCCGATCGCCACCATCACCGGGGCCGGCTACCAGTTGACGGAGCGGTCGTGAGCCGCGCCTGGGCCTCGCTGCGGGTACGCCTCGCCGTGCTCGGATTCCTGGCCAGCTACGTACCAGCGCTGCTGTTGTTCGGCGTCATCCTGGTGACCGACACCGAGACGGAGACCCGGTTGGGGCCGGACGGCGAGGTCGTGCGGCAGACCGTCACCGACCGGGCCGGCTGGGCGACCTGGACCGTACTGGCCCTCGCCCCGGTCGCCGCCGGGCTGGCCTGGTGGTGGGCGGACCGGGCGGTCGGCCCGATCGCCCGGATGCGACGGGTCGTCGAGGAGATCGAGGGTACGGACCTGAGCCGGCGTACCGGGCTCGACCGGGGACCCACCGAGGTGGTGGCGCTGGCCGCCAGCTTCGACGCGATGCTCGACCGGCTGGAACGGGCCGCCGACACCCAGCGGCGACTCGTCGAGGAAACCAGCCACGAGCTGCGCCTTCCGCTGGCGGTGCTGGTCACCAACGCCGAGGTGCTGCTCTCGCATCCGGACCCGACCGTCAAGCTGTACGGCCGAGGGCTGGAACGCTCCCGGGACGCGGCGGTACGACTACGGGCGACCATCGACGAACTCCTCGTCGACGCCCGTGGCCGGGCCCGCACCCTCGACCGCCGACCGGCCGAGCTGGTCGGGATCGTCCGCCAGGTCGTCGACGACGCGGGCGTGTTCGCCGCGACGAGACGGATCCGGCTCTCGGTCGACGGGCCGGCGGAGGTGACCTGCGCGGTGGACGAGCCGACGGTACGCCGCGCCGTCGCCAACCTGGTCGACAACGCCATCCGGTACGCCCCGGCCGGCTCGGCGGTACGGGTCGACGTCGAGGCAACCGCCGAGCAGGTGGCCGTACTGGTCGTCGACAGTGGACCGGGGATTCCCGCCGACCAGCAGGAGTACGTCTTCCAGCGGTTCTGGCGCGGCCGGCGGGACGTACCCGGAACGGGTCTCGGGTTGGCGATCGCCCGGCAGATCGCGCTGGCGCACGGCGGCGACCTGACCCTGCGCTCACCGGCCCCGGCCGGCGTCGGTGCCGAGTTCCGCCTCAGCCTGCGACGCTGACCCGACCGTGCACGACCGGTCGAGGAGCCGGTCGAAGAGCCGGTCGAACTCCGTGGCGGTCTCCTGCCGCGACGGCAGCCGTCCGGGCCGGGCGGTCCGGTGGCCGCCGGACGGCGCTCGCTCAGCCCAGCCGGGGCAGCAGCAGGCGCGCGACGTCCAGGCCCCGGCTGTCCGGCGACGGGCCGCCCGGTTTCCAGTCCTCGGCCCACCAGACGTCCGAGAGCACCGCCATCACGAAGCCCCAGCCGACCACCCGGTCCATCGGCATCGCCAGCAGGTCGGCGAGCTGTTCGACCCGGGCCGGCACCAGTGCGGTCAACGCCGGATCCCGGTCGTCCGGCTCGGGGTTGTACAGCAGCGCGCCGACCTCGAACCCGGGATCGCCGACCAGCCCGTGCGGGTCGATGGCGAGCCAGGGTTCGCGCTCCGCCCGCAGGATGTTGTCGTGGTGCAGGTCGCCGTGCAGCACCACCCGCTCGGTCGCCGAGTCGCACAGCTCGCGCATCAGGCCGCCGGCCCGGGTGACCAGGTCGGCCGGGAGCGGTCCGCCGTCGCCGTGGGCGCCGAGATAGTCGTCGAAGCCGGCGGCGTAGGTCGAGAGGTCCGGCAACGGGCAGTCGGCGGGCGGCGGTACGGCGAGCCGGCGCAGCAGCTCCGCCGCCACCGAGGTCGCCTCGGCGTCCCGGCCGGGTACCAGGTCGCGCAGCCGCCCGCCGGGCTCGGCCCGCTCCAGCAGCAGGGCGCCCCGGTCGAGGTCGGCGCGGAGCAGGCGTACGGCGCCCCGGCCGGCGAACGCGGTCAGCGCGGCTGCCTCGGTACGCAGCGACTGCCCGCTCGGCACACCCAGCTTCAACACCGCCGGCTGGCCGTCGGCACAGGTCACCGCTGTGACGTAGTGGAACGACAGGTCGAACGGCTCGCCGACTGTCAACTCCCAGTCGGCGGCCACCTCGGCGAGCGCCCGGGGCAGCTCGGCGAGCCAGCGGACGCCGGCCGCCCCCCACACCTGCCGGGCATTGCTGGCCAGCGCCTCAGGAATCACGGCGTCCACGGTAGCCGGCGTCCACGACAGCCGCGGCAGCCGGCAGCCGGCGTCCACGGCAGTCACGGCAGCCGGGGTGGGATGTCGTACCCGGACGGCAGGATGCGTTGCGATGTGGGCAGGTCGGGCCGCCACGGCCCGGTGCGCGGGCACCGGGCCGGGTTGACCGGCGACCGGCTGCTGGGCTACGCCGAGGCGCGCCGGCTGGTCTACCTGCCGACATACCGGTGGGTGTTGGAGCATCCGGCGGCCGAACTGGTCGCCGAACTGCGCCGGATCTCCGCCGTCCGGGACGTGGTGCTGCTGGACTACACCACCAACTCCGATGTCGCCGACCAGGGCACCCCGCTGTCGCACGCCGCCCTGGTCCGCTCGTTCCTGACCGGGGACTGGCCGGCCGAGTCACCGTCCGACGGTGGTTCGGCGGGGTGAAATCCCGGTCGGTCGCCCGGCCGTCTCCCGTACCATCGGCGGATGACGGACGCGCAGCGACAGCAGCGCACCGGTGTCCCTGAGCGGCCGAGCCTGGACGGGCTGGCCGAGAAGTGGGCCCACCGGTGGCAGGAGGAGGGGACGTACGCCTTCGACCGGACGAAGAGCCGGTCGGACGTGTACGCGATCGACACTCCTCCGCCGACCGTATCCGGCGAACTGCACATGGGGCACGTCTTCTCGTACACCCACACCGACACGGTGGCCCGGTTCCAGCGGATGCGCGGCCGGACGGTCTTCTACCCGATGGGCTGGGACGACAACGGCCTGCCGACCGAGCGCCGGGTGCAGAACGTCTACGGGGTCGCCTGTGACCCGAGCCTGCCGTACGACCCGGACTGGCAGCCGCCGCAGCGACCGGTCGGCGAAGAGGCCCGGCGGAACCCGATCGCGATCTCCCGGCGCAACTTCGTGGAGCTGTGTGCCTCGCTGACCGCCGAGGACGAGCAGGTCTACGAGGAACTGTGGCGACGCCTCGGGTTGTCGGTGGACTGGTCGCTTACGTACACCACGATCGGCCGTACCGCGCAGGCCACCGCGCAGCGGGCGTTCCTGCGTAACCTGGCCCGGGGTGAGGCGTACTCGGCCGAGGCGCCCGCGCTCTGGGACGTCGGCTTCGGTACGGCCGTCGCGCAGGCGGAGCTGGAGGACCGGGAGCGGCCGGGGGCGTACCACCGGATCCGGTTCGAGGTGCTCGCCTCCGGGCCGGGCAGCGCCGGTACCCCGATCGGGCCCGGCCCCGGCCGCGACGAGCCGTACGTGTACGTCGAGACCACCCGCCCCGAGCTGCTGCCGGCCTGCGTGGCGCTGGTCTGCCACCCCGACGACGAGCGGTACGCCGACCTGGTCGGCGGTACCGTCCGGACCCCGCTGTTCGGCACCGAGGTGACCGTCTACGCCCACCCGTTGGCGGATCCGGCCAAGGGCAGCGGGCTGGTGATGACCTGCACCTTCGGTGACCTGGCCGACGTGACCTGGTGGCGGGAGCTGCGGCTGCCCGCCCGGGTGGTGATCGGCCGGGACGGCCGGCTGCTGCCGGAGCCGCCGGCCGGGGTCGCCCCGGCCCCGTACGCCGAACTCGCCGGCCTCAAGGTCAACGCGGCCCGGCGGCGGATCGTGGAGCTGTTGACCGACTCCGGCGACCTGGACGGCGAGCCGAGGCCGGTCACCCACCCGGTGAAGTTCTACGAGAAGGGCGACAGCCCGCTGGAGATCATTTCGACCCGGCAGTGGTATCTGCGCAACGGCGGCCGGGACGCCGAGCTGCGGGCCGCGCTGCTCGCCCGGGGAACCGAGCTGAACTGGGTGCCGGCGCACATGCGGCACCGCTACGAGCACTGGGTCGGCGGGTTGACCGGGGACTGGTTGATCAGCCGGCAGCGCTATTTCGGGGTGCCGTTTCCGGTCTGGTACCGGCTCGACGACGCTGGCGAGCCGGATTACTCCCAGCCTCTCACGGCCGACGAGGCAGCGTTGCCCGTCGACCCGACCTCCGAGGTGCCGGCCGGCTACACCGAGGCGCAGCGCGGCCAGCCGGGCGGTTTCATGGCCGATCCGGACGTGATGGACACCTGGGCCACCTCGTCACTCACCCCGCAGATCGTCGGCGGTTGGCTCGACGACCCCGACCTCTACTCCCGGGTCTTCCCGATGGACCTGCGGCCGCAGGGGCAGGAGATCATCCGTACCTGGTTGTTCGCGACAGTGGTGCGCGCGCACCTGGAGTCCGGGGTGCTGCCCTGGCGGGACGCGGTGCTCTCCGGCTGGATCCTCGACCCGGACCGCAAGAAGATGTCCAAGTCCAAGGGAAACGTGCAGACTCCGCTGGGGTTGTTGGAGGAGCACGGCCCGGACGCGGTCCGCTACTGGGCGGCGAACGGGCGGCCCGGCACCGACCTGGCGTTCGACCCGGGACAGATCCGGATCGGCCGGCGGCTCGCCACCAAACTGCTCAACGCGTCCAAGTTCGCCCTCGGCCTCGGTGCCGGCGACGCCCTGCGGGCGGCGGCGACCGAGCCGCTGGACCGGTCGATGCTCGCCGGACTCTCCACTGTGGTCGCCAGCGCCACCGCCGCCTTCGACAGGTACGACCACACCGAGGCGATGCAGGTGACCGAGGCGTACTTCTGGCGGTTCTGCGACGACTACATCGAGTTGGTGAAGGAGCGGGCCTACGGGGAGGGTCCGGGTGCCGAGTCGGCCCGGGCGGCACTCGCCACCGCCCTCTCCACGCTGCTGCGGTTGTTCGCCCCGTTCCTGCCGTACGTCACCGAGGAGGTCTGGTCCTGGTGGCGGTACGGCTCGGTGCACCGCTCGCCCTGGCCGACGACGTACGAGATCGCGCGGGTGGCCGCCGACGGCGACCCGGCCCTGCTGGAGCTGGCCGGCGCGGCGCTGACCCAGGTACGCCGGGCGAAGTCGGAGCGGAAGGTGTCGATGCGTACCGAGATTCCGCTGGCCGAGGCGCTCGGCCCGGCGGCGATGCTGGAGCAGTTGGCGAGCATCGCCGGTGACCTGAAGGCGGCGGGCCGGATCGGCAAACTCGACTTCCTCCCCGACCGCACCCCGGAACTCGTCATCGCCTGCGCCTTCTGACGCCGGTAAGGAAGGGCCCCCTCATATCGCTTTCTGTTGTAGAAGGGGCCCTTCCTAACCGGTCGGGCGGGGCGGTCGGCGCAGCAGTTCCCGGGTGAGCAAGCCGGTCCACCAGCGCTCGACGCGCTCGGGCGACCAGCCCCGTTCGACCGTCAGCACGGTGTACGCGTCGATGCCGCAGATCGCGCCGTAGATGTCGACGGCGGTACGCGGATCGACGCCGTCGGCGAAGGTGCCGGCGGGCCAGGAGCAGAAGAGTCGCAGCAGGGCCTCCTCGCCGCGCCGGGGTCCTTCCCGGTAGGCAGCCGCCAATTCCGGTTCGGTCCGGCCGCCCTCGCGTAGCAGCAGGATCACGTCTCCGGCCCGCTCGTACAGCCGGCGGTGGAAGGCGACCGAGACCGCGAGTTGGCCGGGCGGGTCGTCGGCCGCCGTCAGGTCCGCCACCAGCTGGTCGGGATCGGCGGCCAGGTCGGCGGCGTCCATCAGCGCGATGGCCAGACCCTTCTTGTTCCCGTACGCCGCGTAGACCGTCGGAGCCGAGACGCCTGCCTCGCGGGCCACGTCCCGGACGGTCGTCTGGCCCCACCCCTGGGCCACGAAGAGCCGGCGGGCCGCCTGGGCGATCTGCCGGCGGGTCTCGTCGGCCTGCGCGGTCCGGACCAGCGAGTCGTACCGCCGCCGTTCCGGGGCTTCCGCCATCTTGCTCTCCCTCTTGTCGCTATCTATATTCAATATAAGCATCGTAAACTCAATTAAGGGGAAGCTCGTGCGCTTCGAACGGCTGGCCGGGATGGCCGGGATCGGCTTCGTACTGCTCCTGCTCGGCGGAAACCTGGTGCTGGTCTCGGCCGGCTTCCCGAGCCCCTCCGACGCGATGAGCCTCGACGAGATAGCCAAGGTCCACGCCAGCGAGTCGGACGCACTCCGCCTCACCTCCGCCCTGCTGCCCGCCGCCTGGTTGCTGGGCACCATCTTCGCCGCCGGCACCTTCACCGCCCTGCGGCGCCACGGCCGCACACGCGGTGCCGGCCAGGTAGGCGGTGCCGGCCAGCTGCGTGGTGACGGCCAGGTAGGCGGTGCCGGCCAGCTGCGTGGTGATGGCCAGGTAGGCGGTGCCGGCCAGCTGCGTGGTGATGGCTGGGTGGGCGGTGACGGCTGGGCGGTGGTCGGTCTCGCCGGCATCCTCATGCAGTGCGTGGCCTTCGCCGGTGTCGGGGCGTCCCGGCTGGCCGTGGCGTCGGCCGCCAGCCAGGGTCTGGGTGCCGCCGCGCAGGATCCGGGTGCCGCCGCGCAGGGTCTGAGTGCCGTGGCCGGGCTCTGGGGCCTGCACAACGCACTCTTCGGCTTCAACCAGATCTTCCTGGCGACGGCACTGCTCGGCCTCTCCGTCAGCGGCCGACGGCTCGGTCTGGTCAGCCGCTGGCATGCCGCCGTCGGTCTGCTCGGCGCGGCGCTGCTCTTCCTCGCCGCCACCAGCAGCCCGTACGGCAACGACGGCGTCAACCCGCTCGCACTGCTCGGGCTGATCGGCTGGCTGCTCTGGCTGCTCTGGATCGTGGCATACGGCGTCATCCTGATCAGGAACCCCGAGCCGAACGCCACGCCGCCCACGTCTGGCACGCCATGACGTCCGGCACATCGTGACGGCCAGACACCCACCCACCCCACCTGTGGACAACCCCGGCAGCCCAAGATTCTTGGCGAGTAATGGCCTGGCCGACCAGAACTCGCCAAGAATCTTGGAGCCCCGAACCACAGCGGGCGGGTCAGTTGCGGGAGGGGGTCCAGCCGGTTGCGACGAAGCGGGTGGCGTCGGTGCCCTCGCCGGAGAAGAGCAGGCCGTTGGTGCCGACCACTAGCAGGTTGTCGACGTAGACGCCCCGGCCCTGGGAGCTGCCGTCGGTGGTGTAGCTCCAGCGCAGGTCGGTGGTGCCGGCCGGCAACTCCGCGAACGCCTGCCACCAGCGCCGGCCGCCGTAGCCGGTGACCGATCCCTCGGCGGTCCACCGGCCGGTCGGCCCGACCAGGCTCACGTCGACCGGCGTCCAGGTCTCGCCACCGTCCGCCGAGGTCTGGAAGTGCAGCTGGTCGTAGCGCGGCTCGGTGTCGTACCAGAGTTGGAAGCTGGCCAACGCGGCGCGGCCGGCGGCGCGGCGCAGCGGCGCGGTGAGGGTGACGCTGCCGCCGTCGAGGTCGTCCGCGCGCCAGGCGGTGCCGCCCAGCGGCGGCCGGACCGGGGTCGCGTACGCCAGGTCGCGGGCGAGCGCCCGTCGGGCCACGTTGTTGCTGCCCCAGTTCCGGTCCGGGTGCACCCGGTTGCTCAGCAGGATCAGGAAGGTGTGCGACAGCGGGTCGATCACGATGGACGTGCCGGTGAAGCCGGTGTGCCCGAACGCGACAGGCGAGGCGAGCCCGGACATGTACCAGTGCTTGTGCAGCTCCACCCCGAGCCCCCGGTCACTCTCCGGATAGCGGCTCTCCAGTCCGGCGTTGTAGTTGACCAGCATGTCCCGCACGGTCGACTCGCGGAGGATCCGGGCGCCCCGGTACTCGCCGCCGTTGAGCAGCATCTGGCAGAAGATGGCCAGGTCGGCGGCGGTGGAGAAGAGTCCGGCGTGCCCGGCCACCCCGCCGAGTGCCCAGGCGTTCTCGTCGTGTACCTCGCCCCAGACCATGCCCCGGTTCGCGTACGGCTGGTATTCGGTGGCGGCGATCCGGTGCCGCAGCGCCGCCGCCGGGTTGTAGCCGGTGTCGACCATCCGCAGCGGCCCGGTCACCTCGTCCGCGACGAGTTGCTCCAGCGGGCGGCCGGCCACCCTCTCCACGAGTACGCCGAGTGCGATCAGCCCGAGGTCGGAGTAGACGTACTGGTTGCCGGGGCTGGCACCGGCGGCGAACGGGATCGCCAGGGCTGCCGCCTCCCGCGCCTCCGGGGTCGGGTAGCTGCTCCACAGTGGCGAGAACGCGGGCAGTCCGCCGGTGTGGGTGAGCAGCATCCGTACGGTCACCGCCTCCTTGCCACCGGCGGCGAACTCCGGCACGTACCGGACCACCGGCGCGTCGAGGTCGACGGTGCCGCGCTCGACCTGGCGCAGCGCAACCACAGTGGTGAAGAGCTTGGAGATCGAGGCGAGGTCGAAGATGGTGTCCTCGCGCATCGGGATCTGCTGCTCGGCCGGCAACTCGACGCCGACACGTCCAGGAGCCGGCCCGACCGCGCTGTACTTCACCGCCGTGCCGACCGCCTCGTGCCGGACGATCACCCCGTCCTTGGCCGCGAGCAGTACGGCTCCGGCGTACGTCGGGAAGGTGGGGTGGTCCGGGGTCGGCGCCAGGTACGCCTCGGCGTCGGTGCGCAGCCGGTCGACGTACTCGGGCAGCAGGCCGACCTCCTGGGGCCGGCCGGTCCGCAGCGTGCGCCGCTCGAATCGGACGTCGTCCGGCCCGACGGTCGGCGGTCCGTCCTGCCATCCGCCGCCCCGACCCGCAACCACCGACTGGCCCACCTTCGGCCCGGTCACCGCCTGACCCACTTTCGGGCCCGTGACCATCTGACCGACTTTCGGGCCGGTCACCGCCTGACCCACTTTCGGGCCGGTGACCATCTGGCCCACCTTCGGGCCGGCGGTCGCTGGTTGGGGTACGGCCAGGGCCGTGACCAGGACGGCCGCGCCGACTCCGGCACCGACAAGTCCTTTGCCGACCCTCCGACGACCGATGCTTCGAGGACGCATCGCCACACCTCCGTGTCGCTCATCGACCGATCTCGTCAGCCCGACTCCCGCCAGCCACGACCAGAATGAAGCTTTCCTTCGACGTTGGCAATATCAGAGAAGCTTCTTGCCCAGCGCGGGAGGGGCGGACTAATTTATAGGGTCGGATGAGTCACCTGGAGGCGCCATGCGGGTCCGGTTACTGGCATCAAGCGTCACGATCGCCCTGCTCGCGGCCGGCGGCGCCAGTCCGCCCACCCAGGCCGCGCCGCCCACCCAAGCCGCACCGCCCAGCCACGCCACACTTTCCAGCCAGGCCAAACCGTCCTCGATAGACCGGCTGATCGCCCGGATGAGCCTGCCCGAGAAGGTCGGCCAGCTCTTCGCCACCTACGTCTACGGCGGCTCCGCCACCGCGCCGAGCGCGGCCGACGCCACCGCCAACCGCCAGGCGTACGGGGTGGACACCGGGGCCGAGGTGGTGGCGAAGTACCACCTCGGCGGGGTCATCTACTTCACCTGGTCACATAACCTCGACTCACCCCGGCAGATCGCCACGCTCTCCAACGGACTCCAGGCCAGCGCCGCCGCCAACGGTCCCCAGATCCCGCTGCTCATCTCCACCGACCAGGAGCACGGCATCGTGCAGCGGCTGCCGGCCCCGGCCACGCTCTTCCCCGGCAACATGGCGCTCGGCGCCGGGCGCAGCCTGGTCGACGCGTACACCGCGGCCCGGATCACCGGCCGGGAACTGCGGGCGGTCGGCATCCAGCAGGCCTGGGCGCCGACGGCCGACGTCAACGTCAACCCGGCCAACCCGGTGATCGGGGTACGCTCCTTCGGCTCCGATCCGCTACTGGTCTCCGCGATGACCGCCGCCCAGGTGGTCGGCTTCCAGACCGGCGCCGGGGTGAGCGTTGCCGCCAAGCACTTCCCCGGGCACGGCGACACCCGGGACGACAGCCACACCGCGCTGCCGGTGATCCACCACACCCGGGACGAGTGGCAGCGGCTGGACGCACCGCCGTTCCGGGCCGCCATCGCCGCCGGGATCGACACCATCATGACGGCGCACATCGTCGTACCGTCGCTCGACGCCTCGGGCGACCCGGCCACGCTCTCCGCGCCGATCCTCACCGGACTGCTCCGGGAGCGGCTCGGCTTCCGGGGCGTGGTGGTCACCGACTCGCTCGCCATGGCCGGGGTACGCCAGAAGTACGGCGACGACCGCGTCCCGGTACTCGCCCTCAAGGCCGGTGCCGACCTGCTGCTGATGCCGCCGAACCTCGACCTGGCGGTCAACTCCGTACTCGCCGCAGTCGCCTCCGGCGAACTCACCGAGGCCCGGATCGACCAGTCGGTACGCCGGATCCTCACCGTCAAGCAGCGCCGGGGCGTACTCGACGGGGTGCCGCCGGTCGACCCGGCCACCGCCGAGCAGGTGGTCGGGCAGCCCGCCCACCTGGCCGAGCTGCGGGAGATCACCGACCGTACCGTGACGGCGGTCCGCAACGACGCGAAGCTGCTGCCGCTGCCGAAGACCGACCGGTCGGTACTTGTCGCCGGCTGGAACTCGAGCGCCTTCGACAACGTCGGCACCCTCGCCGCCGGGCTGGCCGCCCGGGGCAACCGGACCACCACGCTACCGACCGGGCTGCCGAACGACGCGAAGATCGCCGAGGCGGTGGCTGCCGCCCAGGCCAACGACCTGACGATCGTGCTGACCCAGAAGGCCTTCGACACCGAGGTCACCGACCCGAACGCCCGACAGCAGAAGCTGGTGCACGCGCTGGCCGCCACCGGCCGCCCGGTCGTGGTGGTGGCGGTACGGGACGCCTACGACGTCGGACACTTCGACGACGTACCGACCCAGCTCGTCACATTCGGCTACCTGAAGGCGTCGATGGAGGCGCTGACCCGGGTACTCGTCGGAGAGGTGGCACCGCGCGGGAAGCTCCCGGTCAGCGTCCCGGACCCGGCCGACCCGGCGACGGTCCGCTACCCGTACGGCCACGGGCTCACCTGGCGGCTCCCCCGCTGACGGCACACACCCGACCCTCGGGGGGGCAGAACCCGGGGGTCGGGGTCGGGGTCGGGTCACAACTGGAACGGCCAGTCGCGCAGGAAACGCAGGCCGAGCAGGAAGGCGATCACCGCCGGGCCGACGGCCAGGGTGACGGCTTGGGCCCGGTACATGATCCGGTGCCGGAGCAGTTCCAGGCCGTTGGCCAGGATGATCGCTCCGCCGACCATCATGAAGGCGCCCCACCAGCCGGTCGAGCCGAAGTCCACCGCGTCGTTGACCAGCAGCAGGAAGGTCAACCCGAGCGCGGCGGTGTTGAGTGCCAGCATCGCCACCGTGCGGTGGAAGGCCCGGGCCAGCGGGTCCGGCGACCGCCACAGGTAGGTGCCGGCGATCGCCAGCGCCGGAAGAGTGATCATGAACGGCCAGCCGCGCCCCATCACCCCGAGCATCAGCAGCGTGCCGACCGCGAAGACCAACCCGCCGACGCAGGCCAGCAGGTAGCCGACGAAGGCACGGCCGCCGCCACGGGCCAGCAGCGGTCCGCCGGACGCGGCGATCAGGGCTCCGGGTACCAGGATGAAGCCGGCCCACCAGTGGAAACGGTCGATCGACTGTGCGGTCACGGTCACCACCGCCACCCCGAGGCTGGCCACGGCCAGGCTGGTCATCCAGCGTCCGGCAACCGTCGACCGACGCCTTTCCAGGGTCTCCACCTCAACGCTCACAGTTGACGACTCTGCCGGCTGCCCCCGGAAAGAACCATCCGGTAAGCCCTACCATCCGCCGGACGGCTAGCCCGAGGGCCGCTCGGGACACCGGGACAATCAGAGCGTACGGCTAGAAATCTCCCCCGCCGCCGAAGTCGCCCCCACCGAACCCTCCGCCACCGAAATCTCCACCACCGAAGTCCCCGCCGCCGAAGTCGCCGGCCGCTCCGGCGTCGCCCGCGTCGCCGTAGTCCGCGCCGTCGGCGGAGCCGTCCTGGTAGCCGGCGTCGTAGCCCGGATCGGCGAAGGCGGGCGAGAAGAGCGCGTCGGCGATCAGCATCCCGCCGAGCACGCCGGCGCCGGCAGCCAGGCCGGTCTTCCACCACGGGGTCGAATACCACCCGGCCGGCACCGGCCGGCCCTGCATCCGCCCGCCCGGGTAGTAGTAGGGCGTCGCCGAGCCGGGAGTCGGCCCGGCCCGGAACGTCTCGCCCTGGACCTGCACCTCCCTGGGCACGGTGACCGCGCCGACACCCCGGGCGGCGGCCAGCGGCGGCAGCTCCGGGCCAGGGTCGATGCCGAGCGCCGTCCGGGCCGCCCGGACGTACGCCAGCCCTTCCAGGGCGGTCTCCCGGGCCAGCTCGTACTGCCGGACGCTGCGCGCCTGTTCGAGCTGGCTGCCGGCGGCGTTGTAGCGCTCCCCCGCGTCGGCCAGCGCCTGCCGGACCGCCGGTTCGTCACCGTGCAGGTTCATCAACTGCCCGCCCAGCCGTTCGTACCAGCGATCGGCCTCGGCCCGCGCGTCGGCGAGTTCCCGTGCCTGCCGGGCCGCCCGTTCGCGGCGCCACCACAGCACCGCCCCGCCGAGCAGCACCACCAGCAGAAGTAGCCAGATCACCTCGCCCATCACCCCACGGTACCCACCGCCACCGGCGAGTACTCGCGCCGCTGAGCCCGGCGCCTGGCATGCTCTGTGAGTGGACCTCTCGACCGTGGCCGTGGTGATCGTCTGCCTCGTCGCGGGCGGGGTGATCGGCTGGCTCGCCGCGACCGCCCGGTCGACCGCCGAGATCGCCCGGCTGGACGCGACCCTGCGGGCCACCCGGGACGGCGAGGGCCGGCTGGAGCAGTCGATGCGGGCGCTCTCCTACGAGGCGACCGCCCAGTCGCAGGAGGCGGTGGCCCGGGCGGTGGCGCCGCTGCACGAGACGCTCCGCCGCTACGAGCAGCGGGTCGCCGAGCTGGAGCGCGACCGGGTCGACGCGTACGCCGAGCTGCGCGAGCAGGTCCGGTCGATGACGGCGGTCTCCGGCGAGCTGCGTACCGAGACCAAGCAGCTCGTGGCGGCGCTGCGCGCTCCGCAGGTACGCGGCCGGTGGGGCGAGCACCAGCTCCGCCGGGTGGTGGAGGCGGCCGGGATGCTGGAGCACTGTGACTTCGCCGAGCAGGTGACGGCGGCGACCGACCAGCAGACGGTCCGACCCGACCTGGTGGTCCGACTGCACGGTGGCCGCTCGGTGGTGGTGGACGCGAAGGCACCCTTCGAGGCGTACCTGACCGCGATGGAGGCCCGGGACGAGCAGGGCCGGGACCGGCACCTCGACGCGCACGCCCGGCACCTGCGGGCGCACGTCGACGCGTTGGCCGCCAAGTCCTACTGGGCCGCCTTCGACCAGTCCCCCGAGTTCGTGGTGCTCTTCGTACCGGCCGACCCGTTCCTCGACGTGGCGCTGCAACGCGACCCGACGCTGCTGGAGCACGCCTTCGCCCGCAACGTGGTGCTGGCCACCCCGGCGACCCTGGTGGCGCTGCTGCGTACCGTCGCGTACTCGTGGCGGCAGGAGGCACTGGCCCGCAACGCGGTGGCGGTGCACGCGCTGGCCCGGGAGTTGTACGGCCGGCTCGGCACCCTCGGCGAGCACGTCGGCAAACTGGGCGGGGCGCTGGGCGGGGCGGTGACCGCGTACAACCGGGCGGTGGGTTCGCTGGAGGCACGGGTGCTGGTCAGCGCCCGTAAGCTCGCCGAGCTGGGCGTGGCCGGCGACGAGCTGCCGGTACCGCCACAGGTCGAGACGGCTCCGCGCCAACCGCAGGCACCCGAGCTGGTCGACCCGCCGGCCGCCCGGCAACTGGAGATCCCCCGCCCCGCGCAGTCCTGATCGGTCCAAACAGGTCACGGGCTGGTCACAACGCCCAGCGTAATAGTGACAGGCGTGCGTGCGGCGTCCGAGGATTCCGGTCACGTGTGCCCTGCCTCCCAGGGCCTGTTCTCTCCGAAGGACATGAACGTGAGTAGATCCCGTACGTGGCGCCGACGGACTTCGGCCGGGGTACTCGCCTCGGTGGTGGTCCTGAGCGGCCTGAGCGTGGCCACCGGCGCCAACCCGGCGAGCGCCGATCCGACCGCCGCACCGGAAACCCTGAAGAACGATCCCGCCGACATCCTGGGCGCGCGTGACCTGGAACTGCTCGCCGAGGCGAAGTCCCGCAAGGAAGCCCGGGTGACGCTACTCATCGCGGCCGACAGAGGGCGCTCCGGCGCGGTCGTCGCCGGGCTGCGCAAGCTCGGCGGCACCATCGCCAAGCGCGCCGACGAGGTCGGTTACCTCCGGGCGAGCGTACCCACCTCGGCCGTGCCGGCCGCCGCCGCGCTGCCCGGCGTCGCCGCGGTCGACCTCGACGAGAAGGTCGAGCTGCCGAAGCCGGAGCCGACCCCGGCGCGGGCCCAGGCGCAGGCGCGGGCGAAGGCCGCAGTGAGCGGACCGGGTGCCGACACGCCGGCCCGGAACCCGTACATGCCGACCCACGAGATCGGCGCGGTGGACTTCAAGGCCGCGCATCCGACCTGGGACGGCCGGGGCGTCACGATCGGCATCATGGACACCGGGGTCGACCTCGACCACCCGGCGTTGCAGACCACCTCCACCGGCGAGCGCAAGATCGCCGACTGGTTCACCGCCACCGACCCGCTCTACGACGGTGACGCCACCTGGCGGATCATGCGGGACCAGGTGACCGGCCCGAGCTTCAACTACGCGGGTGCCACCTGGACCGCGCCGGCCGGGACGTACCGGATCAACCGGTTCGCCGAGTCGATCACCGCCGGCAGCGCGCCGGGCGGCGACATCAACCGGGACGGCGACACCAGCGACCTCTTCGGCATCCTCTACGACCCGGCGACGAACGACATCCGGGTCGACGCCAACGGCAACCGGGACTTCACCGACGACCCGGTCATGCGCCCGTACGCCGAGCGCTACGACGTGGGCCACTTCGGCACCGACCGACCGGAGACCCCGGTACGCGACCAGACCCCGTTCGTGGTCGAGTTCCGCGAGGACGTGGACACCACCCCGGCCGGCCTGCCCGGCGCGTACGACTTCGTCAACATCGGGGTGGTCGAGGACCCGCACGGCTCGCACGTCGCCGGCATCACCGCCGCGAACGACATGTTCGGAAACGCCGACCTGGACGGTGGGGCGCCCGGGGCCAAGCTGGTCTCCGCCCGCGCCTGCTCCTGGGGCGGCGGCTGCACCTTCGCCGCGCTCACCGACGGCCTGGTCGAGATGGTGGTCAACCGGGACGTCGACGTGGTCAACATCTCGATCGGCGGCCTCGGCCCGCTGAACGACGGCAGTGACCTGCGGGCCGAGCTGTACCACCGGATCGTCGACGAACTCGGCGTGCAGCTCGTCTTCTCGGCCGGCAACTCCGGTCCCGGCGTCAACACCATCGGTGACCCCTCCACGGTCACCAACATCGTCAGCGTCGCCGCCGCGATCAGCCAGGAGACCTACCTCGCCAACTACGGCTCGGAGACCCGCACGCCGTACCAGTTGCTCTACTTCTCCTCGCGCGGGCCACGGGAGGACGGCGGGTTCAAGCCGAACATCACCGCGCCGGGGTCGGCGATCTCCACCACCCCGCTCTGGCTGCCGGGCAACCCGGTGCCGGAGGCGGGTTACCCGCTGCCGCCCGGGTACCAGATGATCAACGGCACCTCGATGTCCGCCCCGCAGGTGACCGGCGGCATCGCGCTGCTGCTCTCGGCCGCCAAGGCGAACCGCAAGCTGGTCACCACCGCCGCGCTGCGCCGGGCGATCTACTCGTCGGCGTCCTGGATCGACGGGGTACCGGCGCACGGCCAGGGCAACGGCCAGCTCAACGTACCGGCCGCCTGGCAACTGCTGGCCGGTGCCGCGCTGGAGACCCGGGGCTACACAGTCGACGCACCGGTCTGCACCCCGCTGGCCGGCATGCTCGCCACGCCGTACCGGGGTACCGGGATCTACAACCGGTGCGCCGTCGGGGCCGGCGGGCAGAAGCCGAACGCGGCGAAGACGTACAAGGTGAAGGTGACCCGCAACAGCGGGCCGAAGGGGACCGTCCGGCACGACCTGCGGCTGGTCGGCAACACCGGCAACGTGTTCGGCAGCCTGCCTGCGCACCTGGACCTGCCGCTGGGCAAGACGGTGACGTTCAGCGTGCAGGCGAAGGGCGGGGTCGGGGTGCACAGCGCGATCGTCGAGGTCGACGACCCGGCGACCCCGGCGGTGGACTTCGAGTTCATGAACACCGTCGCCATCGCGGAGGTGCCGAAGAAGAAGAACTTCTCCTTCTCGGCCGGCGGCAACGTCGACCGCAACCTCTTCAGGACGTACTTCGTCACCGTGCCGGAGGGCGCGGGTTCGTTGCAGGTCAACCTGACCGGCGTCGCCCCCGGCTCGCAGACCCGGTTCGTCGCGATCAACCCGTGGGGCATCCCGATGGACCCGACCGCCAGCACGGCCTGCTTCACCAACTTCTCCGACGCCGCCGTGTGCAAGCCGGAGGAGCGGTCGTACGACAACCCGATCCCGGGCGTCTGGGAGATCGAGGTCGAGTCACGGCGTACGTCGCCGCTGCTCGGCAACCCCTACCAGATCCAGGCCCGGGTGCAGGGCGTCGAGGTCACCCCCGACGTCACCGAGCTGCTCAGCGTGCCGGCCGGCGAGCCGACCCCGGTCACCTGGGAGCTGACCAACGAGTTCGGTCCGGTCGTCGTCACCGGTTCCGGCGGGCCGCTCGGCAGCACCCGGGAGATCCGGCCCACCATCGCCCACCACGAGGTGCTCAGCTACGAGGTGGTCGTACCGGCCGGGGCGAGCCGGCTCGACGTCGCGATCGGCAACACCAGCGACGCCGGTGCCGACCTCGACCTCTACGTCTACAAGGACGGCGTGCGGGTGGCGTACGACGCCGACGGCGACTCGGAGGAGTCGGTCTCGCTGGCCAACCCGGCAGCCGGGACCTACGAGATCGAGATCGAGGGGTACTCGGTACCGGCCGGGACGACCCAACTCGACTACCGGGACGTCTTCTTCTCGCCCGCCCTCGGCAACCTGTCGATTCCGGCGAACTACGACTCGCTGGCGTACCAGGACAGCACGAGCATCACCGGTTCGGTGACCGCGTTGGCGGCTCCGGCCACCGGGCGGCAGCTCGCCGGCGAGATGCGGGTGGTCACCGTGGAGGGTGCCGTGGTCGGCGACGCCCTCGTGCTTGTCGACGCGGTGAACTGACCGGCGACGATCCGCTGAACCGAAGCGGGGCCGGACCCAGGCTGGGACCGGCCCCGCTTTCGACTCTTCGCGGCGCTGTTCCACGCCCGCCGACCGCCCTGGGGCGTCGACACTCCGCCGTGCGCCCGGCCCGAAGGTCGGTGCCCGGCCGGAAGGTGGGTGCCCGGGTCGCGGTCAGCCCCGGGTGGCGCTCTGCACCTTGAACGGGGTGCCCTGCTGACAGGTGGTCATCAGATCGGCCTGCACCTCGCCGACGACCGTCACCCGGGCCCCGGCGGTGATCACGTCCCGGGGGCCGCCGACCAGCAGATAGCCGTCCAGCAGGAAACAGTTCGGCTCGACACCGGCCTGCACCGTCCCGCGCAGCGTGGTCGTACCGCTCGGCGCCGCCCCGCCACGCGGCGGCTTGGTCGGAGTCGCCGGACCGGCCGGTACGCCGGGGGTCGTCGGGCCGGGGCCGGACGGGCCGGAGGCCGGATCTGGTGATGGCGAGACGGTCACCGGAGTTCCTCCCGGATCGTTGGGCGGCGGCGTCGAGCCGGAGCCCGCGCAGCCGCCGAGGGCCAGCCCGGCGGCCAACAGGGCGCCGGTCATCCACCGCGTCGTCATGACGGATCCGACGACGACCCCGGCCCGCCCGTTCCGCGCCATGCTGCCCGGCCGATCAGCCGTTGGCGGCGCTCGCGGCGAGTGCGTCGGTCTGCTGCGCCGCCTTGGCCGCGGCCGCCTTCATGTCGCGCTTCAGCTCCTGCGGCAGCGAGAAGGTGAGCCGCTCGTCGGCGGTGGTCACCTCGGCCACGTCGGTGAAGCCGCGCGCGGCGAGGTGGTCGAGCACCTCCATGACCAGGTCGTCCGGCACGCTCGCCCCGGAGGTCACCCCGACCGTGCCGGCCCCGGCCAGCCACTCGTCGGAGATCTCGGAGGCGTAGTCGACCAGGTAGCCGGCCCGGGCACCCGCGTCCACCGCCACCTCGACCAGCCGTACCGAGTTCGACGAGTTGCGGGATCCGACCACGATCACCACGTCACAGTCGGCGGCGATCTCCTTGACCACGTGCTGGCGGTTCTGGGTGGCGTAGCAGATGTCGTCGCTGGGCGGCGACTGGAGCAGCGGCAGCCGGCGCTTGAGCCGGGCGACGGTCTCCATCGTCTCGTCCACCGACAGGGTCGTCTGGGAGAGCCAGACCACCTTCGACGGGTCCCGTACGGTCACCTTGTCGGCGTCGTCCGGGCCGTCCACGAGCTGGATGTGTGCGGGCGCCTCGCCCGAGGTGCCGATCACCTCTTCGTGCCCCTCGTGACCGATGAGCAGAATGTCGTAATCGTCCGCCGCGAACCGCCGGGCCTCGTGGTGCACCTTCGTGACCAGCGGGCAGGTCGCGTCGATCGCCTTCAGCGAGCGCGCCCTGGCCTGCTCGTAGACCTCCGGCGCCACGCCGTGCGCCGAGAAGATCACGGTCGAGCCCTCCGGCACCTCCTCGTTCTCCTCCACGAAGATGGCGCCCTGCCGCTCCAGCGTGGAGACGACGTGCTTGTTGTGCACGATCTGCTTGCGGACGTAGATCGGCGCCCCGTAGAGCTTCAGGGCCTCCTGCACGGTCTGCACCGCGCGGTCGACGCCGGCGCAGTAGCCGCGGGGCTTGGCCAACAGAACGCGCTTACCGGTCTGGGGTGTCGCCTGAGCCTCGGTCACCCGCCCAGTCTACGGTCCGCCCGTGATCCCGCCCGGTGGCCGCCGTGCGGGGGTACCTCCGAGGCCCCGACCGGCGGCGTCGGGTCGGGCGGTACCGGCCGTAGGCTGACCGGATGACCGAGGCAGGCATCCCGCGGAGTACGCCCGACGAGCCGTGGCCGGTCCGGGTGGTCAGCCAGAAGCTGAGCGCCTGGATCGGGAAGCTGGGCTGGGTCTGGGTGGACGGGCAGGTGGCGCAGCTCAGCCGGCGCCCCGGCGCGGCGACGGTCTTCCTCACCCTGCGCGACCCGTCGGCCGATCTCAGCCTCACCGTCACCACCAACCGGGACGTACTGGACGCCGGTGCCCCGGAGTTGGCCGAGGGCGCCAGGGTGCTGCTGCACGCCAAACCCGAGTTCTACGCCGCGCGCGGCACGCTGAGCCTGCGCGCCGACGAGATCCGGCAGGTCGGTCTCGGCGAGCTGCTGGCCCGGCTGGAGAAGCTGAAGAAGCTGCTCGCCGCCGAGGGGCTCTTCGACCGGTCCCGCAAGCGCCGGCCGCCCTTCCTGCCCGGCCGGATCGGACTGATCACCGGTCGGGCCTCGGCGGCCGAACGGGACGTACTGACGAACGCCCGGCGCCGGTGGCCTGCGGTCCAGTTCCGTACGGTCAACGTGGCGGTGCAGGGCCCGACCGCCGTACCGCAGATCATCGACGCGCTCAAGGTGCTCGACGCCGATCCGGGCATCGACGTCATCGTGCTGGCCCGGGGTGGTGGCGGCGTCGAGGACCTGCTCCCCTTCTCCGACGAGGCGCTCTGCCGGGCGGTCTTCGGCTGCCGTACCCCGGTGGTCAGCGCGATCGGCCACGAGACCGACGCCCCGCTTGTCGACTACGTCGCCGACCTGCGCGCCTCGACGCCGACCGACGCCGCCAAGCGGATCGTGCCGGATCTCGGCGAGGAGACCCGGCTGATCCGGATGGCCCGGGACCGGCTCGACCGGGCCATGATCGGGCTTGTCGACCGGGAGGCACACCGGATCGACGCCTGGCGGTCCCGTCCCGCGCTGGCCCGGCCGGAGGTGCTGCTCGACCAGCGGGCCGCCGACGTGACGGCACTGCGGGACCGGGCGGTCCGCTGCGTGGAGCACCGGCTCGGCACCGCGACCGGTGAACTGCGGCACACCGTGGCGCGGCTACGGGCGCTCTCCCCGGCGGCCACCCTGCACCGGGGGTACGCCATCGTGCAGCGCGCCGACGGGCACGTCGTCCGGGCACCGGGCGAGGTCGCCGCTGGTGACCCGCTGCGGGTACGCCTCGCCGAGGGCGAACTGAGCGCGGTCGTCGAGCCGTAGCCGGAAGTACGGGTGTGTGCGCGGACCCGCGTCCGGTGCCGGTGTGCTGAGATGGAGCCACCATGACTGACACGGACGAACGCGCGAGCGGACCGGGCGAGGGACTCAGTTACGAGCAGGCCCGGGCCGAACTGGCCACGGTGGTCGAGCGGCTGGAGGCCGGCGGCACCTCGCTGGAGGAGTCGCTGGCACTGTGGGAACGAGGCGAGCGGCTGGCCGAGATCTGTCAGGACTGGCTCGACGGCGCACGGCAGCGGATCGACAGCGTCCGGCAGGCCCGGGAGACCGGCCAGGGCTGAGCACCGGGCGGGGTGCTGAGCACCGGGCGGGGCGGCCGGAGCCACCCCACCCGGCACCGGTACTCACTTGTTGAACAGCTCGTACGTCTCCGGAGACGCCTCCACGACCTCGGCGGCCGGTGGCGCCTTGGCCGGGCTCGCCGCGCCGTAGTCGGAGTAGCCGACCTTCAGCTCCTGCGCCTTGCCGCCGCCGACCGCCGGCAGCTGGATGGTCAGCGTGCTGAGCCGGCCCTGCGGGTCGAGGGTGGCCTCGAAGGGCAGCTTGGTCGCCTCGGCACCGAGCAGCTTGACCGAGTCCTCGTTGACCATGCCGGCGCCGGTGGCCTTGGTCAGGTCGATCGTGCCGCTGTAGGCACCCTCGCCGGTCTTCTGCACGTCGACGATCGCCTTGGTCAGCGCCTCGCTGCCGGCCGGGTCGACGTCGGTGAAGTCGAAGCCCAGCCCCTTGGCGCCATTGATCTTGGACTGGTCCAGGTGCTGGTACTTGCCGGAGTTCAGCTTCTCCAGCCCCGGCACGCCCTCGGCACCCTTGATCGTCATCTTCACCCAGCTGTCGGGCTTGATGTAGACGATCTCCATGTCCATCGCGAACTCGTCGTTGCCGGCCTTCACGCTCATCTGGGCGCTCTGGCTCGGCTGGTGCACGACGCCCTGGCCGTCGAGATCGGCGCCGGTCATGCTGAACTTGAAGTTACCCTTAGTGATCTCCTTGGTCGACGCAAGCAGCGCCTCCTTGGCGTCCGCCGGGATCACCGGTGCCGCTGACCCGGACGCCTCCGGCTCGGTGCCCTCACCCGCGCAGGCGGTCAGAGCCGGCGTGAACAGGGCCACCGCCGCGAACGCGGCGACGCCCCACCGTCGGAATGTCACTGTCAATCCTCCCCAGGAAATGCTTGGCGCGCATCTGCCCACCTTGATGCACAGACACGCAGCGTACCGGGAGGGGAGGACTACCGCATGGCGACGACTATCCGGCGCAGCTCCGCCTCGGCCACCCGACCGACCACCAGCACGGTCCGGTCGGGTTCCAGCAGCACCAGCGCCGACTCGCCGGGACGGGCCGTGTACCGCTGCCAACTGCGCCCGGCCAGCTCGACCGCGCCCTGCGGCCGTCCGTCGCGGGTCAGCTCGGCCGGAATCAGCTCGTCGGCCGGCAGGCTGCTCTGCACCAACTGCACTCCACCGCCGTCCGGGCTGAGGTAGCCGAGCCGCAGCGTCGCACCGCCGTCCTCCCGCCGGAACTGGGCCCGGACCGTACGCCACTCGTCGGAGAGGTCGGCCGGCTCGCTGACCGGGAAGGCGTTCGCGGCGCGGGCCTCCTGGAACACCGGGGCCGGATCGACCACCACCGGCTGGTCCGCACCGAGGAAGAGCCGACCGAAACCGATCACCAGGGCGATCGGCACCAGCAGCACCAGCAGCGAGATGACGACGTCCCTGGTCGACCGCTGCGACCTGATCGCCGCCGGCACGACCTGCTCGTCCTCCGGGCCGGCAGCCGCCAACCCCGAACTGTCCGGCCCGGCACCCGCCCGTCCGGCGCCCTCCGCCCGGGTGATGCTCTCCGGCCGGGTGGCGGCGGGAGCGGCAGGCTCGGCCGGGAGCTGGTCGTCCGGGGTACGGTCGGCAGGCTGCGTGGAGTTCACCCCACTATCTTGACAGCCTCGCCGGCAGCACCCCTCCGGGCGGGCCGCCGGGCGCCGCACCCGCCCCTGCCCCCCGCCCGTGCCGGCCCAGCGGATCCGACGATCCGGACCACCGGCCCCCCGGCCGGCGTTAGGTTGACCAGCGTGTCAGGATTCCTGACAAGGCCGGCGGCGCGCGCCACGCTGTGCCGGGCCACCCCGCAGTGTCGCGAGGAGGAGCCGACATGACGAACACCCGTACCCGGGTGCCACAGAACCTCGACCGTAACCTTGCCCTCGACCTCGTCCGGGTCACCGAGGCGGCCGCGATGGCCGCCGGCCGGTGGGTGGGCCGGGGCGACAAGGAGGGTGGCGACGGCGCGGCCGTCGACGCCATGCGCAAGCTGATCAACTCCATCCCGATGCGCGGCGTCGTGGTGATCGGCGAGGGCGAGAAGGACAACGCCCCGATGCTCTTCAACGGTGAGCAGGTCGGCGACGGCACCGGGCCGGAGGTCGACGTGGCGGTCGACCCGATCGACGGCACCACCCTGATGAGCAAGGGCATGCCGAACGCCCTGGCCGTGCTCGCGGTGGCCGAGCGCGGCGCGATGTTCGACCCGAGTGCCGTCTTCTACATGGAGAAGCTCGCGGTCGGCCCGGTCTACGCGGACGTCGTCGACATCAACGCCGGAGTGGCGGAGAACCTGCGCCGGATCGCCAAGGTCAAGGGGACCGAGGTCTCCGACGTCACCGTCTGCGTGCTCGACCGTCCCCGGCACAAGGACCTGGTGCAGCAGATCCGCCGGGCCGGTGCCGGCATCCAGTTCATCTCCGACGGCGACATCGCCGGGGCCATCGCCGCCGCCCGGGGCGAGTCCGGCGTCGACGTGCTGATGGGAATCGGCGGCACTCCGGAGGGGATCACCGCCGCCTGCGCCCTGAAGTGCATGGGCGGGGTGTTGCAGGCCAAGCTCTGGCCGCGCGACGACGAGGAGCGGGAGAAGGCGCTCGCCGCCGGGCACGACCTGGACCGGGTACTGCACACCGACGACCTGGTGACCGGGGACAACGCCTTCTTCGTCGCCACCGGGGTCACCTCCGGAGACCTGCTGCGGGGTGTCCGCTACCGGGCCGGTGGGGCGTACACCCAGTCGATCGTGATGCGCTCCAAGAGCGGCACGATCCGGGTGATCGACTCGTACCACCGGCTGGAGAAGCTGGCGCTCTACTCGGCGATCGACTTCGACGGCCGCCCCCTGGCCGAGCAGGAGTAGCCGGGCAGGAGTAGCCGGGCCGGGTCAACCCGCGTCGGAGGAGTGGCCGGGGAAGAGGTGCGCGGCGGGGTTGATCACCACGGCGGCGTTGTTCACCGCCGTGGCCGCCTCACCGAAGCCGGTGGCGATCAGCCGGACCTTGCCCGGATATTCGGTGATGTCACCGGCGGAGAAGACCCGGGGCAGGTTGGTGACCATGGTGCTGTCGACCAGGATGTGCCGCCTGTCGAGGTTGAGCCCCCACTCGGTCAGCGGGCCGAGGTCGGCGGTGAAGCCCAGTGCGGCGACCACGGTGTCGACCGGGATCGTCTCGGTCGGGCCGCCCTTGACCGCGATCTCCGCCCCGGTCACCGCCCCCTCGCCGCACAGCGTCGTCACCTCGGCGTTGACCACGATGCGTACCGGAAGCTCGCGTACCCGGTCGACTGTCGCGGCGTGCGCCCGGAACTTCTCCCGGCGGTGCACCAGGGTGACCGACCGGGCCAGGGGTTGCAGCGCCAGCGCCCAGTCGAACGCCGAGTCGCCGCCGCCGACGATCAGCACGTCCTGCCCGGCGAGATCGGCCAGGTGGGGCACGAAGAAGACGACGCCGCTGCCGACGAAGTTCTCGGCGGCCGGCAGTGGTCGGGGCGTGAAGCTGCCCAGCCCGGCGGTGACGATGATCGCGCCACAGTGCAGGATGTCGCCGTTGGCGAGGCTGAGCACCGGCCTGCCGTCCAGGTACGAAAGCTTCTCCGCGCGTACCCCGAGCAGGTATTCCGGGTTGAAGGACGCGGCCTGGGTGACCAGGTTGGCGACCAGGTCGCGGCCCTTGATCGACGGGAACCCGGCGACGTCGTAGATGACCTTCTCCGGGTACATCGCGGTGACCTGTCCACCCGGCTCGGGCAGCACATCGACGATCGCGACCAAGAGTCCACGGAAGCCGGCGTAGTAGGCGGCGAAGAGTCCGGTGGGGCCGGCCCCGATTATGGCGACATCGACCTCACGCATGTGCTCACCGTCGCTCTCCGACTACGCACTGATCAGCGGCTGTGCTGATCAGACCGTAGGCGGACAACGGTCGTCGAAGCAATAGCCGTCCCACCCGGGGGTGTACGCAGGTCAGGGCAGTGTCATCGTCGACTCGGCGCGGTACGGGTCGTCGTCGCGGGGCCGGCGCCGCCGGAAGACGATCGCGGCCACCAGCCCGCCGAGCAGCCCGAAGAGGTGCCCCTGCCAGGAGATCGGTTCGTCGGTGGGCAGCACCCCGAGCAGTTGCCAGCCGTAGAGCAGCCCGACCAGCAGCACCACACCGAGGTTCCACCAGCTCCGTTCGACGATCCCCCGCATGAAGAGCAGGCCGAGGTACCCGAAGACGACGCCGCTGGCCCCGACCACGATCGACTGGGGCGATCCGGTGATCCACACACCGAGCCCGCTGACGAACATGATCAGGAGCGTGGAGTAGAGGAACCGCCGCGCCCCGGTGGCGAGTACGAAGGTACCGAGCAGGATCAGCGGCACGCTGTTGCTGTAGAGGTGGTCGAAGCCGTGGTGCAGGAACGGCCCGAAGAAGATGCCGTCGAGCCCGGCGATGTTCCGGGGCATGATCCCGGCGGTGGTGTCGAAGCCGGCGTTCAGCCAGACGTCGAGCGCCTCGATCACGAAGAGCACCGGCACCACGGCACACATCGCGACGAAGGCCCGGCCGAGCGCCGCGTAGAACGCTTCGGTGCCGAACCGGTTCGGATCGTTGCCGCGGGACATCGGGTCGAACGTCACCCCCAAGTAGCTATCAGCTTCCGGGGCCGACCGCCAGCCGAGCATGCCCGCCGACCGCCAGCGAAGGACGCCGGTCAGCCGTCAGCGGAGGACGCCGGCCGGAAAGCTCACTGCCCAGACGCGAACGGCGGGGACGGACCGCTGACCGGTCCGGATCCCCGCCGTTCGCTGGTGCTCAGGGCTGGCCCTGTCCCGCGGGACTCAGTAGAAGCCCTTGTCCTGGAAGAACGACCAGGCACCGCAGGGCGTGTCGTACCGACCCTTGATGTAGCCCAGCCCCCACTTGATCTGGGTCGCCGGGTTGGTCCTCCAGTCGCTGGCGACCGAGCCCATCTTGCTGCCCGGCAGCGCCTGCGGAATGCCGTATGCGCCGGATGACTTGTTTTCGGCCTTGTGGTTCCAGCCGCTCTCCTTGTTCCAGAGCTTGTCCAGGCAGGGCATCTCGGAGAGCGCGAAGCCCGTGTCGAGCAGCAGGGCGCAGCCGATCTTGCGGTTACCGCTGTATTCGTTGCACGAGGCGGGGATCGGCCCGGTGTACGGCTTCGTGGCCGCCTCCGCCTCCTGCTTCTCCCGCTTCTCGCGTTCGCGCTTGCGACTCGCGGCCTGGTCGGCCTTCTTGGCCCGCTCCGCCGCCGCCCTGGCGACCTCGGCCGCCTTGCGAGCGGCCTCCGCCTCGGCGGCCCGCTGCTCGGCGGTGGCCCGGATGTGCGCCGCGTGCCGCTCGCGCAGCATCTCCCACTCGGCCTGTTGCGCGTCGAACGCCGACTCGGCCTCGATGCTGTGTTGCTGTGCTTCCCGGTCTTCGCCGAGGTAGTAACCGCCGCCGACACCCCCCAGGAGCAGGGCGACCGCGACTCCCCGGACAGCGAACCGGCTCGACAGCCGACTCACACCAGTGGTCCTCTCGTCGGGATCAGGGTCGCGGCGCGCCGGGGTCCGAAGGCCCGCTGGTCACGCCGCGAGCGCCCCGGCCCGGTGGGCCGCGACCCCGACCGACAGCTGTCCGTCGGTGCCTCCGCCCGGAGGAGAAGCTGATCTCCAGCTGTCTCCCCTGGGACGTGGACGCTCGAGGGACACCATTGCGCAAGGTGAGGCCATTGGGAAACGGGAGACAGGATTTGTGAACTGGGTCACGGGATTTATCACCCTAAACCAGGGCAAACACCCGTGTCATGTCGCCTGTCCGGGTCGCCGGCTTACAACGGGATGTCCTCCAGCAGGTCGGTGACCACTTCGGCGATCGGAGACCGCTCGGACCGGTTCAGGGTGACGTGGGCGAAGATCGGGTGCCCCTTCAGCGCCTCGATCACCGCCGTCACACCGTCGTGCCGGCCGACCCGCAGGTTGTCCCGCTGGGCGACGTCGTGGGTGAGCACCACCCGGGAGCCCTGACCGACCCGGGACAGCACGGTGAGCAGCACCCCGCGTTCCAGCGACTGGGCCTCGTCGACGATGACGAAGGCGTCGTGCAGGCTCCGCCCCCGGATGTGGGTCAGCGGCAGGACCTCCAGCATCCCCCGGGCCAGCACCTCTTCCATCACGTTCTCGTGCACCACCGCGCCGAGGGTGTCGAAGACCGCCTGGGCCCAGGGCGACATCTTCTCCGCCTCCGAACCCGGCAGATAGCCGAGTTCCTGGCCACCGACGGCGTAGAGCGGGCGGAAGACGATGACCCTCTTGTGCCGGCGCCGCTCCATCACCGCCTCCAGGCCGGCGCAGAGCGCCAGCGCGGACTTGCCGGTGCCGGCCCGGCCGCCGAGCGAGACGATGCCGATCGACTCGTCCAGCAGCAGTTCGAGCGCGACCCGCTGCTCCGCCGAACGGCCACGCAGGCCGAACGCCTCCCGGTCACCCCGGACCAGGCGTACGGTCTTGTCCGGCAGTACCCGGCCCAGTGCGGAGCCACGCGGCGAGTGCAGTACCAGGCCGGTGTGCGTGGGCAGTCCGGCGGCGGCGTCCACGTCCAGCGCCGCGCCCTCGTAGAGCTGGTTGACCTGTTCCTCGGCCAACTCCAGCTCGGCCATCCCGGTCCAGGTCGGGTCGCTGGCCTGGCCGTGCCGGTACTCGTCGGCGGTCAGTCCCACCGACGCGGCCTTGACCCGCAGCGGCATGTCCTTGCTGACCAGCGTGACCGGCTGCCCCTCGGCGGCCAGGTTGAGCGCCACCGACAGGATCCGGGTGTCGTTGGACTCGGTACGGAACCCCGGCGGCAGTACCCCGTCGTCGGCGTGGTTCAGCTCCACCCGCAGCGTGCCACCCGAGTCGTTCGCCGGCACCGGCTGGTCCAGCCGGCCGTGCTTCACCCGCAGATCGTCGAGCATCCGCAGCGACTGCCGGGCGAACCAGCCCAGTTCCGGGTGATGGCGCTTCCCCTCCAGCTCCGAGATGACCACGAGGGGCACCACCACCTCGTGTTCGGCGAACCGGTGGAAGGCCCCGGGGTCGGAGAGCAGTACCGAGGTGTCCAGGACGTACGCCCGGGGTCCTGGTGCGGGCTCCGCAGTGGCGGCCGGCTCGGATGTGCGGGTACGGCGTCCGCTCCTGGCCCGGGCCGGGGTCTTGGTCTTCGTGGCGGCCGGGTTCTGCTCGTCGGCCCGAGGGATGGTACGGCGATTCGTCACAGGCCTGCTCCGGCGGGTGTGCACCCGTCCACCCGCGTTCCGCCTCGTCCGGTGCCCGGAGACACGGGGTCGGATGCGGGCCCCGTGGCACGTGCAGTCGCAGAGTCCGGGCCGGCCGGCTGGCCCGGGACGACCCCGTGCCATGCGTAGACGCTAACCGGGAGATGCCAGCTTGGGCTAGGGCGGCCGCTGTGCGGCATCGCACGACATCCGGTGGCGGACCGGCCGGGATGCATGCCCCCTGCGCGCATCCCGGCCGGTGGGATCACCGTCACCGGTCTGACGTGATCCCGACGGTGCGGATCCTGACGGACCAGCGCACCGCGCTCGCGGGTGACCGCTCACCCCATCGCGCCGCCGGTCAGGCGTTCCTGACGGCGAGGGCGTCGGTGGAGTGCCGTCCGCCGTTGGTCGCGGTCCCCGCGAAAGAGGCGCCCGTATACGTCGTTCCCTGACCTACGACGGTGTGGGCGGTGTGCGGTGTGGTGGGTGATGGCACCGCCAACACCGAGGCGATGGCCGCCTGCGCCTCCCTGCGTCGACGGTTCCAGGCACCCCGGTCGCCGTCGAAGTATCCCTGTCGGTAACCGAACCGGTAACCGAGCCGGTAGCTGAGCTGGCCGTGCAGCCGCCCGGCCGCGTAGCTGGCCGAGACGAGCAGAAGCAGGAGGAAGACCACGAAGAACGGGCTCACCGTGTCTCCTCGCACCGCTCGCTCTCCTCGCGCCGATCGGCGACGCGGGGTCGCCGGCCGACGCCGGAAGTCCGGGGCCTGAGCCGGCCGGTTCGCTGGTAACTCTCGCTCACCCGATCTCCTCGCTCCGCTCGTCGCTGTCCTTCAGTTCCACACCCGACCGACCGGTCGTCGGCGGGTCACTTCTCCTCCGGGTCGGAGGAGGTCGGGTCGAAAGAGGTCGGATCGGTGATGAGCAGCCGGTCGAGATCCTCCGTGCTCACCTCCTCGACCAGCTCGACACTGATCCGGCAGCCGTCCAGCACCACTTCGGCGACCGAGGCGCGGCGGATCTCGCCACCGGCGTCGTACACCCGGACGCTCAGTTCCGGGCAGCCGAGGTGGGTACGCCAGGAGTTCCACTCCGCACGGTCGCCGACGTTCAGCGAGAGGTAACGGCAGCCGCGTGCCAGGTAGAGCCGCCATGGCGCACTGAGACCGGCGGCGACACCGTCGGCGATCAGACCGAATGCCTGGGCCCGGGTTGCTAGTTCGGTCACCGGACTCCTCCAGCCGCGAGGGTGTCACCCTCACGAGCACGAAACGTCTCATGCACGAGACAAACGGTAGGGCGTATCGTACGCGTGACAGTATCAGCTTTTCGTCTGATTACCCCCACACCTACGTACACCTATTGTTGCCATGTGATACCCCTCGACACAAGCAAGAGCACCGCGCGCCGGAAAAGTGAGCCGTTGTCACGCACGCAATACAGGCTTGCTGCGGTCCCCCCGGAGGCGGAGAGCTGGCCGTACCGTCACCGGGTGCCGGACCGCGCCCACGGACGGAAGATCGCGTTCGCTGCCTTCGTACGCAAGGCTCTTGACGACGCTCGCACCACCCGCGCCTGGACCGGCACCGAGGTCTCCCGGCGTACCGGTGTGTCACGCCAGACCATCAACCGGTGGGTACGCGGCGAGTGGGCCAGCGACCCCGAAGCCGCCCGGGTGGTCGCGTTCTGCGAGGGGCTGGGACTGGATCCGACAGTCGCCTTCGGAGTGCTCGGCTGGGACCGGACCACCCCGTCCCGCCCGGCGCCGAGCGCCCCGCCGATGGACCCGGACGTCGAGGCGCTGCTGCGCCGGCTGGTCGACCCCAACGTCTCGGACGCGGAGAAGTTCCACATTAGAGAGACCATCCGCTATCTGGCCTATCGGCCGCCTCTGCCAGTTGAAGTCCGAAAAGGGCGAAAGCAAGCCGGGTAGTTACGCAGATGGCGCAACTTCGCGCATGAGTCCCAACCAATCAGCTCCAGCAACCAATCAGTCGCGCTAACGTCCCTCTTCGTACTGCTTGGGCTCGTCGTCGGCGGGGGGACGGGACAAGGCCGAATCAGCCCTGCGGGACAGAAGGAGGGTCAGCCATGACCCTGAAGTGGATGGCTGTCGTTGTCGCGGCGGTCTCACTGACCTTGTGCGTGACCGCGAACGTCGTGGTCGGGACGCTGAACGGTGGCGACCCGGTGCCGCTCCTCGTCAACGTGCTCGCCATCACCGCCACCGGCACCGCCATCATCCTGGCCGTCGTCGCCGATCTCCACGAACGGCTCAACGCCCGGATCACCGCACTCACCGAATTTCTGATCGCCCGACTTAACGAACTCGACCGCAACGCCGGAGACCACAACACCGGATTCGTCGAGGGGTACCTGCTGAGCCGCAACCAGGACTCGGCTGTGGTGCCGATCGGGCCCCGAATGCACGGTCGCCGGGCAATGCTCGGCGGCGACGACTGAACCTGAACCTGGACCGCGCGGCGCTCACGCACCGCGTCTGACTTTGCGGTCCACCGGACCGCGAGTGGAGGTTGAAAAAGGTTCACCGAGGTCCGGCCGGGCAGCCACCGCAGCCCGACCGCACCGAGAGCCGACCCGGGCCCCGGACGCCCGAGCCGACCGCGGCGACGAGGGACGATCGCCGCAGGCCCGCCGGCAGGTTGCCGTGCCAGCCACCGGCGGATCCGCACCGACAGCGCCGACGGGTTGCCACCGCGACGATCGAGGTTGCCGCCTCGACGAGTGAGACGTTTTCGCTTCGACGTCTGCGGTGGCAACCCGCCGGGGTACGCTGACGCCCGTGCGGCCGATCAACACGGGGGGCGAGCCCCCGACCCGTCCTCTGACTGCCGACCAGGCATGGCGGGCGACCGCCGAGCGGGCCGGGCGTTGTGTCCTGTTCTTCGACTTCGACGGCACGCTCGCCCCGGTTCGGGATGATCCGACCACGGTCGAGCCGGCCCCCAAGGCGCTGGCCGCGATCACCGCGCTCACCGAGGTGGTGCAGCGGGTGGCAATCGTCTCGGCCCGGCCGGTGGAGTTCCTCCGCGAACGGTTCGCCAGCGCTCCCGGCGTCGACCTCTACGGCCTCTACGGGCTGGAGCACCTGCACGCCTCGGGCGAGACCGTCACCGTGGAGGCGGCGCTGCCGTTCGTGCCCACCATGGCCGAACTCGCCGACCGGGCCCGTGCCGAGCTGCCCGAGGGCACGCTGGTGGAATACAAGCGGCTCTCCGTCGCCCTGCACTACCGCACCGCACCGCACCTGGCCGAGCAGGTCGAACGGTGGGGACGGGACCAGGCCGACCGGCTGGGCCTGCGGGTGCAGGTCGGCCGGATGGTGCTGGAGCTCAAGCCGCCGGTCGACCGGGACAAGGGAATGGTGATCGACGAGGCGGTCCGGGACGCCGGCTGCGCCTGGTATTTCGGTGACGACGTCTCGGACATCAAGGCGTTCGCCGCCCTACGGGCCCGGGAGGCGGCCGATCCGGACTTCTTCGGCGTCTGCGTCGCCGTGGCCAACCCGGAGACCGGTGACGAGGTCTCCACCGCCGCCGACCTGAACATCGAGTCCCCGGAGGCCCTCGGCGACTTCCTCACCGAGGCCCTGCACCGACTCGGCTGACCCGCCGCCCGTCCGGGATGCGGCCCGCCCGTCCGTGCGCCGTGGCGGCGCGGCCGGCGTTATGCGGCGCTGCCGACGTTATGCGCCGTGGCGGCGCTGCCGGCGTTATGCGCCGTGGCGGCGCTGTCGGCGTTAGGCGCCGTAGCGGCGTTGTCGGTTCGCGTACGACCGCAGGGCGCGCAGGAAGTCGACGTGCCGGAAGTCCGGCCAGTTCAGCTCGCAGAAGTAGAACTCGGAATGCGCCGACTGCCAGAGCAGGAAGCCGGAGAGGCGCTGCTCGCCACTGGTCCGGATCACCAGGTCGGGATCGGGCTGCCCCCGGGTGTAGAGGTGCTCGGCGATGTGCTCCACGTCGAGCACCTCGGCGAGTTCCTCGATGGTGCCGCCGGCCGCCGCGTGCTCGTGGAGCAGGGACCGGACCGCGTCGGCGATCTCCCGCCGGCCGCCGTAGCCGACCGCGATGTTGACCTGCGCCCCGCCGACCCGGTCCTGGGTGCGCTCCTGCGCCGACTTGAGGGTGATGGCGGTCTGCGCCGGCAGCAGGTCGAGCGCGCCGACCATCCGCAGCCGCCAGGGGTTGCCCTCCTCGGCCAGCTCGACCACCAGGTCCTCGATGATCTGCACCAGCGGATCCAGCTCGCTGGCCGGCCGGCGCAGGTTGTCGGTGGCCAGCAGATAGAGCGTGACGTGCCCGATTCCGGCCTGGTCGCACCAGCCCAGGACATCTTTGATCTTGGCTGCGCCGACCCGGTGCCCGTCGTTGGGGTCGACGTACCCCATCTCCCTGGCCCAGCGCCGGTTGCCGTCGCACATCACCCCGACATGCTTCGGCACGGGTTTACCCGCGAGCTTCGCCGTCAGACGGCGCTCATACAGCGAGTAGATCAGGTCGCGCAGACTCATCCCTTGCAGCGTACCGATCAGAGTCGACCACGGAAGTGCCGCCCGGCCGAACCCGCAACCGCCCCGGCGACCCTGGTCAATGTCCGGGCGTCCAGCCGGCCGTCGCCCAGGCCCAGCTCGACGAGGGTCCGGAAGACCCGGGCGTCCCGTGCGGCGGCCCGGACCACCCCGTCCACCACCGGCGCCCGGCGGGCCAGCCAGGCCACCGCCGAGCTGTCCCGCAGGTGGGCGCCGAGCCGCGACCGCAGCGCGGCGGCGTACCGGTCGGCGGCGGCGTGCGGTGCCGTGGCGGCGGCCGCCCCGGCCAGCGCGCCGGAGAGGACAGCGTAGAAGATCCCCTCACCGGTGAACGGGTTGACCAGCGACAACGCGTCCCCGGCCAGCACGATCCGGCCCCAGCCCGGGGTTGGACGGCGGGTGGAGAGCGGCAGGTGATGCGCCCGCAAACCGGTGACGGTCGCCGGGTCGATCTCGGGAAGCAGCGCCGCCAACCGGTCCAGCAACTCGGTCCGGCGCAGCGGGCGGCCGGCCAGCACCTCGCCGTACCCGACGTTCGCCCGGCCGTCGCCGATCGGGAACGCCCAGGCGTAGCCCGGCCAGTGCGCGGCCGAGGTGACGATCCGCTGCTCGGCCGGCCCGGCGGGGTCCGCGGCGTACCCCCGGATGGCCAGCCCCAGGTGTCCGTCGGGATTCGGCCCGTGCCCCAGCGCCCGCCGGACCACCGAACCGGCGCCGTCGGCACCGACCACGGCACGGGCGGCGAACGTACCGTCGAGCAGCACCAGGCCGTCGGAGCGTTCGATCCGCCGGACCGCGTGCCGGCGCAGCTCCGCGCCGGCCGAGCACGCCGCCGCCACCAGCCGGGCGTCGAAGACCTGGCGTGGCACCGTGTACGCCGGCCGGGGCAGCCGCCGCGCCACGCTCCCGCCGCCGGGCGCCACCAGCCGCAGCGCCGGCACCGGCCGGTAGCCGGCGACCGGGTCGGAAACCCCCAGTTCGGCGAGTACGTCGAGCGCGTGCGCCGCGATCCCGTCCCCGCAGGCCTTGTCCCGGGGAAAGTCGGCCCGGTCAAGCAGCAGTACCCGCGCTCCGGCCCGGCGGGCCGCCAACGCGGCACTGGCCCCGGCCGGCCCGGCACCCACCACCGCGACGTCGACGGTCTCCACCACTGCTCGCCTCAGCCCAGGAGCGCCGGGAATGCCTGATGCTCCAGAGTGCGTCCCGGTCGGCTCGAACCGGGCTCGCCCAGGTGCGCGGCGGCTCAAAAGATCATTCTTCGTCTGCAGGGCTAGGTACGACAACCGTGGCGAGACCTCGTACCGCTATCGGGTAGTAGGTATCGAATTCGTCAAGAACATGATTGGCCTGTTCGGGTGTAAGATCCGTCTCCCGCGCGCCCGCAGGCCAGTCATGGGACGAAACATGGTAGGTCGAATCATTGGCCATGTTCTTGACACCACTTCGTGAGACCGACTCGGATCCTTGCCCTAGTTCTACTACTCGCGATCTCGGCACCGCAATCCTCCGGTGGGGTCGTTGCTACTGGTGCTCAGGTGTTCTGATGCGGCAGCATCAGGAACCATAGCAGGACATAGGGTGATCAATCCAGGTGTTCATGATGCTCACCGAAGGCGTTGTGCCGGCTCGACAGGTGCAGAAACTCCCAGGTGCGGGCCAGATATATGTAACCGATCGCCATGGCGTTCAGGATAGCCAGGAGCGTCAAGACGCTCCATGCCAGCGAATCGATGCCCAGCACGTAGAGATCGAACGGGTTCTTCCAGCGGAAGTACGGCAACTCCGCCTTCGCAACCATAAACAGACCACTAGCGGAGATCGATGCCAGCACGGTCGTCAAGAGTGAGAGTCGTGCCGCCAACGTACCCTCCAGCAGGCGCCGAGGCGGTCCGTCGAAACCGAGCCAGGCTGCCGCGAGCGCTGGAAACACCAGAAGGAAGGCGGGTACGTCCGTGCCGGGATCGGGCCGTCGCGAGGCAACGAAACCAATCAGCCATATCAACAGCGCCGCAGCCGATCCAGTGATCACCGCCCGGAAGACCGACCCGGGCGGAGTCTCGTAGAAACGGAAGCGGGCCTGCGGAATCTTGTCCCCGCCCTCCAGACGCTCTATTGGCTCGGGGAAAAACCTCGAATAGAAGTGGGCATATCGCTGCCCCCCACGCCTACGGAATCGGTAGTAGGGAGGTGGCGGCACCTCTCCGGCGCCAGACTTGCGGTTCTCCCTGATACGCCGCCAGTGCGCGTCGAAATACGTGAGAAGCGCCCCCTGCGCTCCGACGAAAACACCCTCCTGACCGTCCACCACCAAGTGGTAACTCTGGCTGGTGCAGGCGTTCTCGAGCGAGACGCTGAAGTCGACCGGCCGTGAGCCCAGAACGAAGCGGGCGCGCTCCTTCGCCCAGTTCAGCAAGCCCTTGTCCCGCCTGGCGGCGAGTTCCAGTGACGGAGTGATTAGACGTTGGTAGGAGATCACGAACCGCCCGTCCGACGGACACGGCACGGCCGCGACGATCGCGTAGTGCAAGGCGAGTTTCTGGACCAGTTGCACCGCCAGTTTGTGCGCGGCGGGATTCGACACCCGCTCGCCCTGCCTCGACTGCGATCCGTCCAAATCCCTGATGGCCTGGATCCCCGAGTCGTCTGGCTCCTTGCCGTCGGCTCGACGCATGATGGCACGCAGGGCCAAGTGCTCCGCGTCGTACGCATTCCTATGGGTGGCGGGCGAGATATCCTGGCTGTGCGCGATGGCCAGCAGGGTCCGCAAAACCCGTGCCACCAGTTGGAGATACTGCCGGTACGAAAGTACGGGCAACGCGCTTCCGTCCGCGGCAGTTACCCGCAGGTCGTCCACCATGTCCCCCTTGCGCGGGACAAGGACAGGGAACAGCACGACAGGTGCTGCGAGGTTCGACTCCGCAGGCGCTGCACTGCGGTCCCCGCAAAGTTGCCGGACCGTGCTCTGCGGCAACTGGACGTCGATGGTGACGCGCTGCACGAGAGTCCGCTGGCTGAGTTCGTACCGCTCCGTGATCCGTTGCCGGACGTTGGCCGGGTAGATGACGGAGAAGGTGAAGGCGCGGGCCTGTCCGGCACCCGCGATCTCCGGATTCAGCATTCCGCCGCCACGACCGGCGCTGCGTTGCAGGATATTCACCTGATAGTCCGGCAGTTCGGTGACCCTGGTCTTGCGGTGTGAATCCTTCTGGGGCAGGTAGAAGCGAATCCGCGCATGCAGCACCACGAGTGCGACGATGCCGATCGTCGCGAACACCCGGCATGTGATGTCCGCGTACAGCCCGAGCCTGGGCGGCAGCCCGACTATCGCCACGCTAAGGAGCAGGCCCAGGGTCAACCAGATCAGGACCGAAGCAGCTGGCGAGGCACGGCGGACGGCTCCATTCGCGACCCCCTCGTCGTTCTGGTCGGATCCTCCATTGAAATGTCGCGCATCATCGTCGTCATGATCCGCCTCAGGTCAAAGCCGTGCTTACCGACCGGCACGAGATAACCAACAGCACCGGATTCCTGAAATTGAAACCATCTTCGTAGTCGCCTGATCACGCAACGTCCGTGTCGGAGAGGCGACATCGACCAGGGAAGGTCTGTCCGAAGGTGCGACCGGGGTCTCCAACTACCGCCTCGGCGGCAGCGACCACGAGGGTAGGCGCCACTCGGTCGGCGGATCCCCGAACGCCGCCGACCACACACGTTCGGCCCGGCTCTCCGACCGATCACTCCACAGACACGGCGCCATCCGGATCCAGCCGGACGCAGTTCGACGCGCCGTAGCGGCCACTAGGTGCGCGGCCGAGCTAGGCGACCCGCCACACCCGGACGGCGCCTCAGCCCGTCCCTGACCCAACCGGACTAGCCCGGCGCAGCGCGTAGAGGGTCAGCCCGGCGGCCACCACCAGCGGCACACCGTCCCGGACCAGACCGTCGACCCCGAGCAGCAGCCAGCAGAACGCCAGGTCCACCGCGACCACCGCCACGCTGACCACCACCAGCAGGCCGCTCGCCCAGGACTTGCCCCGGAGCAGGAAGAAGGTGCAGAACAGCACCGCGTAACTGACCCCGATGCCGATGCCGAACCACAGCACCAGGGTAGGCACCGCGAGCAGCCGACCGTCGAAAATCGTGCCGACCGCCACCAGACAGGGCACCAGGGTCAACGGCCCGTACGTGAACGCGGCGACCCGGGCGGTGAGCAGCCAGCCGGTCACCGGGGGCCGGCGCGGGGTGACCTCCCGGAAGGAGATGCCCTGCCGGTCGACGACCAGCCGGGCCGGATGCCGGACCAGGTACTCCCGCAGTGGCGGCGACCGGTAGAGCATCCAGACGACGGCGACGCAGAGTACGGCCAGTACGGCGAAGCCGAGTACTCCGGGCAGTGCGGGTACGCCGGCCCGGGGCACGATCAACCGGCCGACCGCGAAGACCGTGGTGACGGCGAGGATCAGTCCGAGTGGACGCGCACCGGCCCGGCCCCGCCGCACGTGCCGGATCAGGATCAGGAAGCCGAGGGTGCGCAGCAGCGCCCAGCCGCTGCGTACCGCCAGGCCGAAGCCGCGCTCGTCGGCGTACCACCAGTTGAGCGCGTCGACCGCGACGGTGGCCGCCGCGGTCGCGGCGAGCAACCAGGTCAGCGCGCGGACGGCGGACGGCCGCCGGACCTCGGTCGCGGCGGCCGTCGTCATGCCGTCGATGATGCCCGCCGGTCGCCACCCGCACACCTGAAAGGAAGGGCCCCCGCTTATCGTTTTCTGTTGTACAGGGGGCCCTTCCTTACATCTCAGCGCTGGTTGGCGCCTACCCGGGACGCTTCGTCGTCGAGGCGGGCGCGGAGGGCGTCGAGCTCGGCCCAGAGCACGCCGGGGAGCTTGTCACCGAACTTCTCGAACCACTCGGTGATCATCGGCAGCTCGTCGCGCCACTCCTCGACGTCGACCCGGGTCGCGATCCGCAGGTCCTCCGGGCTCATGTCCAGGCCGTCGACGTCGAGCGCGTCCGGAGCCGGTACGAAGCCGATCGGCGTCTCGACCGCCTCGGCCCGGCCCTCCAGACGCTCGACGATCCACTTGAGTACCCGGGAGTTCTCGCCGAAGCCGGGCCAGATGAACTCGCCGTCGGCGTTCTTGCGGAACCAGTTGACGTAGTAGATCTTCGGCAGCTTCGACTCGTCGCCGTCGGTGCCCTTGCCCATCTCGATCCAGTGCCGGAAGTAGTCCCCGCCGTGGTAGCCGATGAACGGCAGCATCGCCATCGGGTCCCGGCGGACCACGCCGACCTGGCCGGAGGCGGCGGCGGTGGTCTCCGAGGAGAGCGTCGCTCCCATGTAGACCCCGTGTACCCAGTCCCGGGCCTCGGTGACCAGCGGGATGGTGTCCTTGCGCCGCCCACCGAACAGGATCGCGTCGATCGGTACGCCGTTCGGGTCGTTGAACTCGTCGGCGACGATCGGGCACTGGAGCAGCGGGGTGCAGAACCGGCTGTTGGCGTGCGAGGAGAGTTCGCCGCTGTCCGGGGTCCAGTCCTGGCCCTTCCAGTCGATCAGGTGCGCCGGCGGCTCGCTCATCCCCTCCCACCAGATGTCGCCGTCGTCGGTCAGCCCGACGTTGGTGAAGATGGAGTTCCCCAGGTCGATGGTGCGCATCGCGTTGGCGTTGGTCTTCCAGCCGGTGCCGGGCGCGACGCCGAAGAGGCCGTACTCGGGGTTGACCGCGTAGAGCCGGCCGTCCGGGCCGAACTTCATCCAGGCGATGTCGTCACCGATCGTCTCGACCTTCCAGCCGGGAATCGTCGGCTCCAGCATCGCGAGGTTGGTCTTGCCGCAGGCGGACGGGAAGGCGCCGGCAATGTACTTGACCGTCCCCTCCGGCGAGGTCAGCTTCATGATGAGCATGTGCTCGGCGAGCCAGCCCTCGTCCCGGGCCATCACGCTGGCGATCCGCAGCGAGTAGCACTTCTTGCCGAGCAGCGAGTTGCCGCCGTAGCCGGAGCCGTAGGACCAGATCTCCCGGGTCTCCGGGAAGTGCGAGATGTACTTGGTGTCGTTGCACGGCCACGCCACGTCCTGCTGACCCGGCTCCAGCGGCGCGCCGACCGAGTGCAACGCGTGCACGAAGTCGGCGTTCTCCCCCATCCCGGCCAGCACCTTCTTGCCCATCCGGGTCATGATGCGCATGCTCGCCACGACGTACGGACTGTCGGTGATCTCGACGCCGAACATGGGCTGTTCCGCCTCCAGCGGACCCATGCAGAACGGAATGACGTACATGGTGCGTCCGCGCATCGAACCCCGGTAGAGGTCGGTCATGACGCGCTTCATCTCGGCCGGGGCCATCCAGTTGTTGGTCGGGCCGGCATCGGCCTCGTCGACCGAGCAGATGAAGGTACGGTCCTCGGCCCGAGCCACGTCGCCCGGATCGGTACGCCCCCAGAAGGAGTTCGGCTTACGTGCCGGATCCAGGCGTACGAGGGTGCCGGCGTCGACGAGTTCGTCGGTGATGCGGCGCCATTCCTCCTCCGAACCGTCGACCCAGACGACCTGGTCAGGGCTGGTCAGTTCGGCTACCTCTTTGACCCAGGCGAGTAGTTTCGGATGCCTTGTCGGAGCTTGATCGAGACCCCGGATAGTCGCCGGAGCGGCCATGACAGTTCTCCTTTGGTCGACGCTGACCGATTGCGGGGCGGGCGGTGCCGAACAGGCCTGCGACCGCGTCGCCTTGTGAAAGCCTGGGATTTCCGTCAGCGTAAACCGAGCCGGCGTTCGGGGCAGCGAGACTGGTTGTGAAGAACTGCACAAGATGCGGTCAGGCTGCGGTAAGGCGATTCTTTCCTCGCTCCCACGCGCAGTTTCACGCAAATCCTTCCGGGCAACAACATTGCGTCACGGCATCCTCACAGTGGCCAGTGACGCCAGGTGACTCTGGTGTCACATGAGACCCTCCGGTCGCCCGCACCGCAGAACCCGTCCGCCCCGCACCGCGGAACCCGCCCGGCCGGGCTCGGCCGGAGTCCGGCGCCGCGAGTCGCCGGTTGCGGCCCGTGCGGACGAGCGGCAACCGGTACGCTCAAGCCGTGTCCTCGACCGCCACCGGCGAACAGCCCTCCCTGCCGGATGCGCGGCGCGGAGTGATTCGCACCCTTCTGGACCGGTTCGGTCACCTGTTCCACGAGCTGGGCAAGTTCGGCACGGTCGGTGGGGTGGCCTTCGCTGTCGACTTCGTGCTGTTCAACTATGCCAACGCGAGCCTCGGCTGGGAGACCCTCACCGCGAAGACGTTCTCCACGGTCATCGCCGCGACCGTCGCCTTCGTCGGCAACCGGTTCTGGACCTGGCGACACCGGGAACGCTCCGGCATGGCCCGGGAATACTCGCTCTACTTCTTCTTCAACGCCGTCGGCCTGGGCATCGGCCTCGCCTGCCTCGCCATCAGCCACTACGGGCTCGGCAGCATCTGGCCAGGCGTGTTCAAGTCACTGATCGCCGACAACATCGCGGCCAACTTCGTCGGTGCGGCGCTGGGTACCTTCTTCCGGTTCTGGTCCTACCGCCGGTTCGTCTTCGTCGGCCCGGCGGCCGCCGACGCGCCGGACGTGATCACCCAGAGTCACAAGAGGCAGTGACCGGCAACCCACCTCCACCCGGTCGGCGCACCCGGCGCCCAGATCTGCCCTAAGGTGGTCGAATGCGTTTCGCCCGTTTGTTGCCCGAGCGCTGGCAGAAGTTCCTGCGCGAGGTGCTGAAATTCGGTGCCGTCGGGGGTTTGAACGCCGCCATCAACTACGCGGTGTTCAACGCGCTGGCGCTCACCGTGTTTGCCGACGGGCAACTGAAGGCGAATGTCATCGCCACGGTCGTCGCCACCATCTCGTCCTATCTGATGAACCGGCACTGGACCTACCGGGACCGGCCAAAGTCGGCGATGCGCCGCGAGTACGCCCTCTTCTTCCTCTTCAACGGCGCCGGACTCGCCATCGAGTTGGGCGTGTTGGCCCTGGCCAAGTACGGGTTCGGCATCAGCAGCCTGCTGGCGCTGAACGTCGCCAAGACGGTCGGCGTCGGGCTGGCGACCATCTTCCGGTTCTGGTCGTACCGCACCTTCGTCTTCCGCAAATCCCCCGCCGTGCCGTTTGCCCCGACCGAGAGCGGTGCGACGGGCAGGACGACCGCCCCCGGGCGGACCGCCGAACTGGACGACGACTTCCTGGCCGAACTCGACCCGGTCGCCGAACTCGCCGAGGCGGTCGGCGAACTCACCGGCCCGCACGCCGCCGCGCCGGGTGTCGACGGCGGCCCGGGCGTGGGTTCGGAGCCCAAGGTCCGCGACGGTAGGGCCACACCCGCCACAGGCGCAGCCACACCCAGCGCCAACGGAGCCACACCAGCCGCGAACGGGGCCGCGGCCGGTGCTACCAACGGGGCTGCGGCCGGCGCCAACGGAAGGCGGACCGCCGCCGGAGTGCCGGACGGTTCCGACCAGCCGCTCGAGGTCCAGTTCGCCGAGACCATCGACGTCGCGCTGGAGACCGAACTCGCCGCCGAGCTGAACGCCGCTCCCCGGCGTTCGTCAGCCCGCTGAGCGGCGCGGTGAGCCGCTCGGGTACCGGCGCACCCGCCGAACTGTTCTTCGAGGACCTGACGCCCGGCCGCTCCTTCGACCTCGGGGTAACCGTCGTCGACGGGCGGGAGATGGTCGACTTCGCCCGGCGCTTCGACCCGCAGTGGTACCACGTCGACGAGGAGTTGGCCCGGCGCAGCCATCACGGCGGGCTGATCGCCAGCGGCTTCTTCACGGTCAGCCTCTTCATGCGGGCGTACGTCGACCACGTACTCGCCCGAGCCGCCGGGGACGCCTCACCCGGGCTGGAGGAGCTGCGCTGGCTGGCCCCGGTACGCGCAGGTGACCGGCTGGCGACCCGGCTGACCGTACTCGGCAGCAAGCCGTCGGGGGCGCGGCCCGGCTTCGGGACCGTCACCCTGACCGGCAGCATGGACCGGCTGGACGCACAGAGCCAACCGGAGCGCGAGGTGCTGCGTACCCGCTTCCGGGGCTGGTTCGTGATGCGGGAGCCGCTGCCGCCGGGCTGACCCGGCCCCGGGCCAAGTGCGCCGGGGCGAGGTGCGCCCGGCCGCGCCAAGGGCCCCTGCCCGGCCGCGAACGGCGATCCGGTCCGCCGAAGGGCGGTTCGGTCGCCGAGCGGCGGTTCGGTCTGCCGATCGGCGATTCGGGTCGCAGGGGCCCTCCAGGGCGTTACTTCGACTCTTCGCGCAGCGGCTTGCCCTCGGCCACGTCGGCCATGATCTCGCGCATCTCGCCGTCACCGAGCGAGTGCTTGTCGTGGTTGGCGTCGACCAGCTCGTAGAGCATGGTCTGTACCCGCTCCACGCCCGGGATGTCCTCCAGCACCGACTGGCCCCGCTCGCCCGCCGACTCGATGGTCAGCGTGCCGCAGCCGAGCAGCCGTTCGAGGAACTTCTGGTTCATCGAGTGGTCGTTGATCCGGCCGAGCGGGATGTCCCGACGGTCGCGGGAGAAGACGCCCTTCTGCAACAGCACCCGCTCGTTCGTGAACAGGTAGTGCGTGGTCCGCCAGACCAGGTACGGCCGGACGCTCAACCAGACGACCAGCACCAGCGCGGCCGCCGCGATCACGTAACCGAGCACGGTGCCGGCACCGGTCGACGGCAGCAGAACGAGGCCGGCGACCACCGCAGCAACGGCCAGAACCAGCACCACGACCGGTCGGATCAACGCCTTCCAGTGCGGGTGCAGGTGCGCTACGACATGCTCGTCCTGGGTGAGCACGTCCTCAGGGAAAGCCACCCCATCCTCCTCGTCCATAACCGAATGTCCGCGGTGACCGTAGCGGTTGCGCGCCACCCTCGCGGTTTCCGGTATCGACTCTTTACCGACGGTCGGGCGGGTGGCGGTCAGCGCAGGTGCAGGACGTCACCGGCGGCGATCCGACGCTCGCCGTCGGCGGTCGCGAGTACGAGCTGGCCGTCGGGGTCGACCGTGCTGGCGGTACCGACCAGTTCGTCGCCGGCCGGCAGCAGCACCCGTACCTCCCGGCCGAGGGTGGCGCAGTTGCGCACGTACGCCTCGTGCAGGCCGCAGGCGGCGGCGTCGCCACCGGCGGTCCGCCAGCGGACGTACCAGCGGTCTATCCCGCGCAGCAGTGCCCGCAGCAGCGGGTCGCGGTCGGTGGCCACCGCACCGGCCAGTTGCAGCGAGGTGGCCGGCAGCCCGGTCGGGTTGACCGGCAGCTCGTCGGCGCGAAGCGTGACGTTCACGCCCAGGCCGAGCACCACCCCGGGGTCGCCCGCCCCAGTCCCGGAGACCCCCTCGGCCAGGATCCCGGCCGCCTTCGCCTCGCCACTCGGGGGACGTTCGGCGGGGCTGCCGTTGCGCGGGCGGGCCCAGAGCAGCAGGTCGTTCGGCCACTTCAGCGCCGAGTCCAACTCGGCCAGCAGGTCCACCGCCTCCACCAGGGCGACACCGGCCAGCAGGGGCAGCCAGCCGTACCGGGACGGCGGCACCGCCGGCCAGTTCCGGTCGGGTTCGGTCAGCCCTGGCCGGAGCAGCACGCTGACCGCGAGCCCGGCTCGGGCCGGCGACTCCCAGCTACGCCCCCGCCGGCCCCGCCCCGCGGTCTGCCGCTCGGCGACCACCACCAGTCCTTCCGGCTCACCGGCCCGGGCGGCCTCGGCCGCGTCGGCGTTCGTCGACCCGGTCTCGCGGTGCAGCACCAGCCGGGTCCAGAGGCTCTCCGGTGTGATCAGAGCCCGCCGGAGCCGCCGCGCGTCGAGTGGCGGACGGTCCAGGTCGGTGTACGGCGATCCCGGCATCAGCCCAGCGTACGGGTCAGGGCCTCCGGCCCGGGTCCGACCGTCGCGGCGACCTCGTTCCACCCGTCGCGGCGACCTCCTTCCGCCGGTCGTGGCGGAGTGGTACGGCACACGCCGCGCCACCGGGCGGTGGGGTGGCGCCGGCCGTCGTTACCATCGCGAACGTGACTGGGCAGCCGAGCACCACAGACGTCGACCCCCACAGCACCGCAGGCCGGCTGGCGGATCTGGACCGCCGGGTCGACGAGGCGGTGCACGCCGGTTCGGCCCGGGCGGTGGAGAAACAGCACGCCCGGGGCAAGAAGACCGCCCGGGAGCGGATCGAACTGCTGCTCGATCCGGGTTCCTTCGTCGAGCTGGACGGGCTGGCCCGACACCGGTCGACCAACTTCGGGCTGGACCGCACCCGCCCGTACGGGGACGGCGTGGTGACCGGCTACGGCACCGTCGACGGCCGGCAGGTCTGCGTCTTCGCCCAGGATTTCACGGTCTTCGGCGGCTCCCTCGGCGAGGTCTTCGGCGAGAAGATCGTCAAGGTGATGGACCTGGCGATGAAGATCGGCTGTCCGGTGATCGGCATCAACGACTCCGGTGGCGCCCGGATCCAGGAGGGCGTGGTCAGCCTCGGCCTCTACGGCGAGATCTTCTTCCGCAACGTCCGCGCCTCCGGGGTGATCCCGCAGATCTCGCTGGTGATGGGGCCGTGCGCGGGTGGTGCCGTCTACTCCCCGGCGGTCACCGACTTCACAGTGATGGTCGACCAGACCTCGCACATGTTCATCACCGGTCCCGACGTGATCAAGACGGTGACCGGTGAGGACGTCGCGATGGAGGAGCTGGGCGGGGCGCGTACCCACAACGCCCGCAGCGGCAACGCGCACTACCTCGCCACGGACGAGGACGACGCGATCGACTACGTCAAGGCACTGCTGTCGTACCTGCCGAGCAACAACCTCGACGAGGCACCGGTCCTCGACGCGCCGGCCGAGGTGGAGGTCACCGACTTCGACCGGGAACTGGACACGCTGATCCCTGATTCGGCGAACCAGCCGTACGACATCCACGAGGTGATCGAGCACGTCCTCGACGACGGGGAGTTCCTGGAGGTCCAGCCGCTCTACGCGCAGAACATCGTGGTCGGCTTCGGCCGGGTCGAGGGACGGCCGGTCGGGGTGGTGGCGAACCAGCCGATGCACTTCGCCGGCTGCCTGGACATCGCCGCCTCGGAGAAGGCCGCCCGGTTCGTCCGCACCTGCGACGCGTTCAACATCCCGGTACTCACCTTTGTGGACGTTCCCGGGTTCCTGCCCGGTACCGGCCAGGAGTGGGACGGCATCATCCGGCGGGGCGCCAAACTGATCTACGCGTACGCCGAGGCGACCGTACCGAAGGTCACCGTGATCACCCGGAAGGCGTACGGCGGGGCGTACGACGTGATGGGCTCCAAGCACCTCGGCGCGGACCTCAACTTCGCCTGGCCGACTGCGCAGATCGCGGTGATGGGCGCGCAGGGCGCGGTGAACATCCTCTACCGGGGCGAGCTGGCCGCCGCCGACGATCCGGTCGCCGTCCGGGCCAAGAAGATCCGGGAGTACGAGGACACCCTCGCCAACCCCTACGTGGCGGCCGAGCGCGGCTACGTCGACGCGGTGATCCGGCCGGCGGAGACCAGGAGCCAGATCGTGCGAGGGCTACGGGTCCTGCGCACCAAGCGGGAGACGCTGCCGGCCAAGAAGCACGGCAACATCCCCCTCTGAACCGGCTGCCCGGGCTACTCCGGGTTGCCCTGGGCCACCGGGCTGCCCCCAATCGGCTCCGGGCTGCCTCCGGGGTGCTCCGGACCGCCCCCAGGCTGCTGCGGGCCGCCCCCAGGCTGCTTTGGGCTGCTCGGGGCGTCCTCGTCCGGCTCCGGACACGGCGGGTTCACGGCCTCGCAGAGCCGGACGGCGGCCCGCCGGGTCAACGCCTCGGTCCGCTCCGGGTCCGGCGCCTCGTCGACCCTGTCCACCGTGGCGACCAGGTCGCCGACCCGGACGACTCCGACCAGCCGGCTGGCGGGACCGTCCACCACCACCGGACTGTCCTGCCGACGGACGGTGGTCTGCCAGTCCAACAGCACCGACTCGTCTCCGGCGAAGTCCTCGGCCAGGACCCGCCAGCGGTGCACCGCATCGACGGCAAGCCCTCGGCCGTCGACCTCGATCGCCCCGGCGCTGCGGTATTCGGCGCAGAGGTCGGGCACGGCACGGGCGTCCGCGAAGACCTGCCGGGCCGCGCCGGGAAAGAGCCGGAAAACCCGCTCGTGTACGACAGCAGCGCCGCTGTGCGGCTCACCGGGTACCGTCGGCGGCTGCTGTACCGTGTGCCGCCGCATCGTCCGGGCCAGCCCGTCGTAGCGGTCGCGTGTCGCGTACCCGGGACAGCCCAGCGGCACGGTCGGGTCGACCACCTCCACCAGCGTGTCCAGCCGCACCTCGACCCGATCCACCACCAGCCCCGGCCCGACGTCCTCCGGTTGCAACAGCGCGGAAGCCGGGATGGCGAGCGGGTCCGGTGACGGCATCGGGGCCGACGGTTCGGCCAGCGCTGGCTGCCCGGCCGGCAGCGGCAGTGGCCCGTACCGCTCGACGGCCACCACCGAGCCCGTCGCGACCACGGCGAGTACCGCGGCCGTCCCGACCAACGACCGGAGCCGGTTACGCCGCCGGGCCCGCGCCCGGATCTCCTCGGGCGCGAGCCAGCACACCGTGGCGATCTCCCCGGCGATCTGGTTCACCAGCTCCGGCCCCACCTTGACCGACTGGTCCGCCAGTGGGCCCGCCGACAGATCCGTCGACAGGTCCGTCGGCGGGTTGGACCGGTATCCGGGCCGGGAGACCCGGGTGGACATCGACTCAGGCATCGGCTGCCTCCTCCAGATCCACGACCCTCAGCAGGCCGGCCAGCGCCGCCCGGCCACGGGCCAGCCGGGCCTTCACCGTGCCGACGGGAGCACCGGTCTCCCGGGCCACGTCGGCGACCGGCATGCCGAGCAGGTAGTACAGGGCGATCGCGGTACGTTGCTCCTCTGGCAACCGGCGGAGTGCGGCGACCACCTCGATCGTCTCGGTGCCCGGGGCCGGGGTGTCGGCCGGCAACCCGTGCCGCAGGTACGCCCGGCTCCGGCTGCGCAGGCTGCGCCAGCGGCTGATCGCCACCCGGGCGGCCACCACCCGTACCCACGCCTCCGGATCGGCGTACCCGCGCACCAGCGACCAGCGCTGCCACGCCCGGATGTACGCCTCCTGCACCGCGTCCTGGGCTTCGGCCAGGTCACCGGTCAACAGATAGACGTACCCGAGCAGCCGTTGCCGGCTCCCCCGGTAGAACTCGTCGAAGTCGTCGACGTCGGGCACCCGTGACCTCCCCCTGCGGACATAGCCAATACGCCTGGGCCCCAGGGATCGGTTGCAGGTCGAGTCGAGAACGTTGCGGGTGCGGTAAGAATTCAGGCGCCTCGCGGTGGAGCGGCGTCGATCACCGTATCGAGGATGCTCCGGGACGCCTCCAGCTCGTTGATCGCCACGGTCATCCGGTCACGCTCCCGCCGCAACTGGTCGACCAGATCAGAGCAGACCGGCACGAGACGCTCGTCGTCGTCGCGTATGCACGGCAGGATCTGGGCGATCGTGGCGGTGTTCAGCCCAGCGGCGAGCAGCCGACGGACCCGCCGTACGGTCTCGACGTCGGCCTCCCGGTAGACCCGGTACCCGCTCGGCAGACGCGTTGGCACGAGCAGCCCCTGCTCCTCGTAGTAGCGCAGCAGCCGTTCGGGAACTCCGGTCCGGCGGGCCATCTCCCCGATGCGCATGTGATCCGCACCTCGCCACGTTGACTCTGACATCGATGTCAAAGTCTAACTTCACGGCATGACGCGACGGTGCCCGTCGCCGGTCAGGACGCGATGCCGCCCCTCGGCATGCTCGCCGTCCCGGCCGGCAGGCCCGACGCCAGACCACCCCGACGCATCGAAAGGAATCTCCGGGAATGTCCGCGTCATCCCTCGTCGCCTCCACACTGGCCCGCACCGTCCGCGGCTCCGGCCCCGGCCTGTTGCTCGCGCACGGCGCTGGCGGAGGTATCCAGGCGAACTTCGGCCCCATCATGGACGCCCTGGCCGAGTCGTACACCGTCGTCGCGCCCGATCTGCCGGGGACGGGCGACACTCCCCGGGCGGACGGACCTCTCGACCTCGACCGGCTGGCGGACGAACTCGTCGCCACCGCCGTCGAGGAGGGACAGGAGTCGTTCGCGATCGCCGGATACTCGATGGGCAGCGCGCTCGCCGTCCGCGCCACCGTCCGGCACCCCGAACGCGTCACGGCACTCACCCTCACCGCCGGCTTCGCCCGACCGAATCCGCGGTTCCGGCTCGCGGTCAAGCTTTGGCGCGACCTGCTGACCGCAGGCGAACCCGACCGACTCGCCGGTTATCTCTCGCTGATCGCCATGGGCGCACCCGCACTCGACGAGGTCGGGCAGCACGATCTCGACGCCGCACTGGCCGTCACGGCGGCCACTGTGCCACCCGGGACCCTGGAGCACCTCGACCTGCTCGACCGGATCGACATACAGGACGACCTCGGGAAGGTCACCGTGCCCACGCTGGTGATCTCGACGAGCTACGACAGCCTGGTGACGCCGTACCTGCACCGGCAGCTCGCCGACGGAATCCCCGGTGCGCGGTTCGTCGAGATCGCGACCGGCCACCTGCCGTTCGTCGAACGGCCGGACGAGTGGCTCGCGCTCCAGCGGCGCTTCCTCGACAACGCCCGATAGGGAGCTGGCTGCCGTCCGGACACCTGCCCGGCCGCTCAGCCGGGCAGGTTGGCGGAGTTCAGGATCGGGCCGGTGAGCAGCGCGGCTCCGGCGAGCAGGGCGATCAGGTTGACCGCGCCGAAGACCCCGACCCAGACCAGGCCCGGCACCCGGGTCAGCCAGGCGAGCTGGTCGGCGTCCGACTGCGGCAGTTGACCGCGTCGCCGCAGGGCCTGGAGTTCGCCCACCGGCCGTACCCCGCCGAGCAGCAGGAACCACACCCCGGTGTACGCGAACGCCGCCTGCACCTGCGGTGACGCCATCCAGGAGACCCCGAGTACGACCCCGGTGGTGACCACGATCGAGATGATGCCGAAGACGTTGCGGATCATCACCAGCATGGCAAGCAGCAGTGCGACCGCGACCCAGAGCAGCAGGGTGATCCGGTTTCCACCGAGTACCCAGGCACCGGCCAGACCGATGAGTGACGGCGCCAGATAGCCGGCCAGCAGGGTGAAGATCATCCCGGGACCGGTCGGCCGTCCCGCCGACAGGGTCAGCCCGGAGGTGTCCGAGTGCAGCCGGATACCTTGCAGACGGCGTCCGGTGAGTACCGCCGCGAGTGCGTGCCCGCCCTCGTGCGCGATGGTGATGGCGTTGCGCCCGATCCGCCACGGGAGCCGGGTGACCACCACGGTGAGAGCCACCAGCCCGGTGATCAGTACCAGCAGCGGGGGTGGGTCGGGCTGCGCCCCGAAGAGCTTGTCCCAGAGGTCTGTCAAGCCGTCCACTGACATCCGAGCGAGCCTAGTTCATGTCGTCGCTGTCCAGCCGGACCTGTCTAGTCCTTGCGCTCGATCACGAAGACCCCCAGCCCGGGATGACCCTCCACCAGACCCTTCGCTTTCAACCAGTTGACCGCCCCACGCACGACGGTGATGGAGACGCCGTACTGCGCACGCAACTCTGCGGTGCTGGGCAATTGATCGCCTGGTGTCAGCTTCCCTGATTCGATCTGCTCGGTGATGTCGTTGATGATCTTTTGTGTCTTCGAGGTAGGCACGATGCACTCCCTGGTCCGCGCCCATATTTGATCACGACGAACCGAGGAACCACAAGCATCAAGAGGCATCAGGGGGCATATGGTCTTGCCTTGCTCTACCTTATGCAATAGGTTGCTGGTGGCCGATTTCTCCTGGTCCGCAACCTGGTGGGTCGGTACTCCGCGCGACGGCTCGTCTCCCTCCGACAGCCCGGCGAGCCGTCGCGCGCCCCGCAACCGCCGGAGGTCCGCAATGGAACGCGACCGATCCATGGCAATCGTCGAACGACATCGCCCGGCCCCGCTGTGGCGGCTGCTCGGCATGTGGCGCTGTGTCGCGTGCCGGCGTCGCTGGCCCTGTCCCCGCTACCGCGACGCCCGCAGCAGCCTGCTCGCCCACGACCGGCACGACATCGCGGAAGTGGCGCGGCGACTCAACAGCCGCTGGCCGCAGCCCTGACACGAGTTAGCGGCAGCGGGACCTGTCATCACCTACCCGGTCGATAACTGATCCGGCTGCCGCTATCCCTCGTTGTCCCGTCTCAGTGCCTCGTCGTCCAGTCTCAGGGGAGCTGCGCGGCGGAGCCCGCCTGCGCCCGGCCCGTCGTCGGCATGGCGACCTGGGCTGGCACCGCGGCCTGGCTCTGCACGCCTCGCCGCAGCAACATCCAAGCGCCGACCGTAGCGACGGCCACGGCGACGACGCTCGCGAGCGCGATCAGCGCGACCATTCCGACGCTCGCCACCAGCAGGGCGAGATCGCCGATCGCCACCAGCATCCACAGTGCAATGCTGGGCTTCGTCGCATGATGTCGGGAACGCATCAGTCGTACCTCCTTCCGTCGAGATCATCACTACCCCGACGAAAGTGAGGTCATGCCTGTCAATTCCTCGCGGGTTGGAAACCGTCCGCGATGATCTTGAAGGTGGCGAGTTCACGGTCCCAGTCGGCCGCCTCGGTGTCCCAACGGATCGCGTACGCCTTCTTGCTGCTCGTGACGAAGCCCCGGTTACGCACGTGCATCCGCGCGCCACCCTCGTCGTGCAGCCACTCCCAGTCGGCGGCCTTCAACCAGTAGTCGACAGCCTGGATCGTCACCAGCTTGTAGTTCTGGTAGTTGCCCCGGCGAGCGCGCTCCTGCTCCCGCCAGTCCGCGACCGGATCGGGACGAGGGTTGTTCGTCTGGTCGATCATCAGGAACCGGCGACTGTTGGGATCGTTGAACTTCACCCGCGGTCCCTCCCTGCTGACCGTCCAGCCGTTCGGCACCGGTACGGAGAACCCGGTCCGGTCCTGATACATCCGCCAACCCGCAGGTAGCTGCGGAGCGGCCTGGCCCGTCGGCGTCGCCGGCGGCTGGGCCGGCGCGGCGGTGGTCGCCGCCGGGGTGGGCGTCGGTGCCGCGTTGGTCGGATCGGCCGACGGCGTACCCGCCGGTTGGCTCGTCGGTGCGGAACCGGAACCGGAACCCGTGCCCTGTTCCTCGCCATCCGACCCGCCGTCACGGGTCAGCGGCACGATCACGACGAGGGCGAGCAGGATCAACGCAACCAGCCCGCCGAGCAGCCACATCCGGCGGTTTCCGGCCGCGACGGCGGCCAGCGGACCGCGCCGGTCGCCATACTCGTCGTCCCGGCTCGTCGGGACCGCCGCCCTGCCTGCGGGCGCGGCCTGGGGCGCCTGCTGCGCGGCCCGGTTCTCCGGCTGCGCCGCCTGGTCTGCCTGCTCGTCTGCCTGCGGGGTTGCCGGCGTCTGAGCTGCGGAAGAGGTCTCCGCCTTCGGCTGCACCGCCGTCGGTGCCGGTTCCGGCTTCGCCTCGACCTCGTCGGCCGACTCGCCCGGCACGACGACGACCGTCGGCTCGGCGGGCGGTCGGGCACTGTCCGAACTGGCGGAATCCGCCGCTGCATCCGATGCGGGCGCCTGCGCCGCCGACTCCGGCTCGGCCGACGGGGCGGGCAGCTTCGTCGTCTCGGCAGCCGGCGGCGGAGCGGCGGGGAGTTTCGTCGTCTCGGCAGCTGGCGGGGCCGCCGGCAACTTGGTCGTCTCGGCGGCCGGCGGCGCCGGGGCAGCGGGCGGTGCGGCCGGCGGCGCGGCGGGGGCCGGTCGGGGCGACGGCAACGGCACGATCCGGGTACGCGGCTCGCCCGGTTCACGCGGGCCGTGCGGCCCCGGTCGGCGTACCCCGTCAAGCAGTGACAGCCCCGGGTTCCTGCGCCGGCCTGACGCGCGACGGAGCAACCGCTCCGCCACCTCGGCGTTGATCCGCGTCGCCGGATCCTTACGCAACAGCCCAGCCAGCACGGCCTTGAGCGGGCCGGCACGGCGCGACGCCGGCGGTGGTTCGGTGGCCAGCGCCGCCAACGTCGCGATCGCGGAAGGCCGGGCGAACGGCGACTGCCCCTCGACGGCGGCGTAGAGCGTCGCGCCCAGCGACCAGAGATCGCCCTCCGGCCCGGCCGTGCCGTCCCGGGCCCGCTCCGGCGCGATGTAGGCAGGCGATCCCAGCACCAGGCCGGTACGGGTCACGTTCGGGTCCCCCGGCACGGTGGCCAGCCCGAAGTCGGTCAGTACCACCCGGCCGTCGTCGCCGAGCAGCACGTTGCCGGGCTTCACGTCCCGGTGCATCACCCCGGCCCGATGCGCTGACTTCAACGCGCCGAGCACCCCGAGCCCGATCTCGGCGGCCCGGGTCGGCGACACCGGCCCGTCACTGGCGAGTACGTCCTGCAACGACCGCGACGGGATGTACTCCATGACGATCCACGGATCACCGTCAGTACGCAGTACGTCGAAGACCCGGACGACATTCGCGTGGTTGAGCCGTGCGATCGCTCGTGCCTCGCGGAGCGAGCGTTCGCGCATCTCCTGACGCTCTTCCTCGGTCAGCCCCGGCGGCGGGACCAACTCCTTGATCGCGACGTCGCGGTGCAGCACCTCGTCACGCGCCTTCCAGACCCGACCCATCCCACCCTGGCCGAGCGGCTCGACAAGTCGGTACCGGTCAGCGATGAGTTGTGGAGGCGCACTAGACACCCGTGGACGGTACCCAACCGCAACAAGAGTCACACCTTCGGCACGCCTATCTGAGACGCCCACCAATTGACGAGGACGTACCCTCAATGCCATGGCTGACGAAGAACCGCTGCTCCGGGTGGTCCGCGGTACCCCCACGCCGGAGGAGTTGGCTGCCCTGGTGGGGGCGATCTTCCTCCGTCCACGACCGACTACATCGGCCCGACCCGCCCAAGTGTCAACCTGGGCACGGAGAGGTCGTCCCGGTACGGTGTCCCCGTCCGGCATGCCGGCCCACACCGGTGTTGACGCCTGGCGGGTCTCCGGCCTTCCTCATTGACCTGCGCCTGGCGCCCTCCGGGGCTGCCCACGCCGGCCCTTACCCACTAACCTTGGTGTGGGGCAGTATGTAGCACCTGGGGAGAAGACGTGATACCTGAGGAAGACCGTGGCCCTGCGTGGCTGCGCGACTACGGCGGGTCCATAGAAGCTGACATTCAGCGCATGGAGGAGTTCGCCCAGCAGCTCCTGGCCGACGTCCAGAAGAACTACGTACCACACATGCAGGAAGTCCAGTCGGACATGCTGCCCGAGGCGCCTCGGCCCAACGCAGGCTTCCCCGAGCTTCTGTCTTTCTTCGACAGGCATCGGAATGTCCAGCAGGCCACTTCCAACCGCATCTGGGACGTCGGCGACGGGACCGGCGGCCTCGCCACTGCCGCTGAGACTGTCAGCAAGAACTACGTCAACTCCGACGCCTTCTCACACGCCCGCGTGCGGGAGGTTGAGAACGCGCTGGATCAGTCCGGGGCAGCGGCACCGCCGCCACCCGGGTCGCGGAGCACACCGCCGCAGGGCGGCGCTGAGAACACGGGGAGTCCAAATGCATGACAGCGGAGGCGGGGGAGGTGGCCTCTCCGGCACGACCAACTGGACAGCGCAGAATGTCTCGCAGATGTGGGCACTGTTGGAAAACCAACAGACGGACACGCATTGGCAGCATGTCAGTGGTTGGCGGAAGACCTCCGAGCTCAGCTTGCTACACCTGTCCCGGCTGAAGCAGTACCGCGAAAACCTGATCGAGGCCTGGCCACCCGAGAAGAATGAAGCTTCGAAGGCCTACGTCACACGACTCGACTATCTCATCGAGACGGTCCAAGGCGTCTACGATACGGCAGCCGCAAACCAGCAGACCCTGACGGGCGTGACCCAAGCAATTTGGGAGTCCCGAAGGAACCTTGAGGAAATCCACAAGGAATACCTCGCAAAGGCACAAGCTAAGCAGCAGTACGACGCTGCGGTCCTGGCGAACAACGGACGTCCTCCAGATGGCCAGCAGCCGACGACCCAGGCTGACCTAGAAGACCTGAACTGGCGTGCCCGTCACATCATGTATGGGCTAAGCGGTGAACTCGCCACCGCTCAGGTACAACTCCGCAAGCCTCCCCCCTATAAGACGAACGATAAACAGACGGGTGGTTCGGAGAATCCCCCGGGCGGCAACTCGAGTAGCGTTATGGGCAGTTCGGGCCCTCCAGTCCTTCCTCCCGTTGTACCGATCCCGGCTGGAGGTGGTGCGAGCTTTACCCCTTCACCGACCCCGCCCGTGCACATCGTGGTACCAACGACACCTGCGCCTACCGTTGGCCCGATTCTTGGTGGCACTGGCCCAGTTGCCCCTCCAGCCGTACCACCAACGCCCCCAAGCGTCATTCCGCCGCCGCCCACCACTGGCCCTGGCCTTCCCCCGCCGCCTCCAATAGCCCCCGGTCTTCCGCCAGGCACGAGGCCGCCAGGACTTCCTCCTGGCGCTCGACCTCCGGGACTAAACCCTGGTTACCCCATGCCATCATCGATGCCGCCAGGCGGCGGTATGCACAAGGCTGGGTTTGGACCGAACGCAGGACTACCACCGCGAGCGATGCCTCCAGGCGGGATGATCGGCGGAACACCCGGAGCAGGGCTTTCGCAGCCGGCCACGGGAACTGCAGCGGCCCGACGCATAAACCCAGTTGGCGGCGTCATTGGCGGTGGAGGCGGAGCCCCGCTTGGTGGGTCCGGACAGCGTTCAATCTCGAGCGCCAACCGCTCCTTCTCAAGCACTGGTCAGACATTCGGGGCAGGTTCGGGCGTGCGGGCCGGAAATCAGAGCAAGGGTGAAGATATCGATCGACACTGGGACCCCGATAACCCTTGGGAAACAGACGAAGGCGTTGCACCGGTAATGATGCCTAGCCGAGAGAACGGCCGAATCGACCCAGGCCCAACGATTGGCTATAAGCGGTGATTTACCGCGTCGTACGGACGGCCGTGGCGCTCTTCTGCGCCACGGCCGTTGCCGTCTTACCAGCCACCGCAGCACAGGCAGATGAGGTGCGTAACAACCAGTGGCATCTTGAATACCTCAAGGTCACTGCAGCACATGCGATTAGTCAAGGTGAGGGAATTACCGTCGCCGTAATTGACACTGGCGTTGACCCTCACCCCGATTTGCGCAACAATCTTTTGCCCGGCACCGCCACTTATGCAGGAGGAGAAGGCAACGGGCGCCAGGATGGCGACCCAGGAGGGCACGGGACAGGCATGGCTGGCCTGATCGCGGCGCACGGTAGAGGTACCAACGGAGCCCTTGGCATTGCCCCGAAAGCCAGGATTCTTCCGATCCGCGACTCCAATAGTAAGAGCGACGGCGACCCAGATGACACGGCCAAGGCGATAGAGTGGGCAGTGTCCAAGAAGGTCGATGTAATCAATATCTCCTCCGTTAGTTCGTCCTCAGAACGCCTTAGTCAAGCAATCGAGTCCGCCTTTCGGGCAGACATCGTCGTTGTCGCCTCTGCAGGAAATCGTCCTTCACGTCTTCTAGTAGGATTTCCGGCTGCAATCGACGGAGTCGTCGCTGTCGGTGCCACTGATCAAGCAGGTAACCATTTTAGGAACTCGGTTACAGGAGAGAAGCTGGTCATTGCGGCACCAGGCGTCGATATACGCAGCACATCAAGAGGCAGTAGATACAGTAAGACGTCTGGAACCTCCGACTCTGCGGCGATCGTTGCTGGGGCGGCTGCGCTCGTACGGAGCAAGTTCCCGGATCTGTCGGCGGAGGAAGTCGTACACCGGCTGACCGCTACGGCCGACGACAAGGGTGCGCCGGGTCGGGACGAGGAGTACGGGTACGGCGTACTCAACCTGGTCAAGGCGCTGACTGCGGACGTACCTCCGCTGGAGGGAAGTGCCGAGCCCAGCACCAGCGCCGCACCCAGCTCCACTCAGACACAGCCTGCCGGTGACGCGGCTCCCGAGCCGGAGAACAAGTCGAATTCTGGTTCGACCATCCTTATCGGTGTCCTGGTGGCTCTCGTCGTACTCGGTCTGTTGGTGGTCCTTCTGGTGGTGCTCCTGGCCCGGCGACGGCAACAACCGCGACTCTGACCGAGCTGGTCCGAGATCGAGCCGGCCCGGAACCGACGCCAGTCCGGAATCGAGTCGGTACGAACACCCGGCCCGATCGTGGGTAGCCCGCGTCGGGCCGGGTACTTTGACCGTCGTGCACACCACGAACCGGCTGCGCCTGGTGCTCGCCTCGGCGAGCCCGGCCCGACGTAAGCTCCTGCAGGCCGCCGGCATAGAGCCGGATGTGCTGGTCAGCGGGGTCGACGAGTCTCAGGTGGACCCTTCGACCCCCGAAGCGCTGAGTCTCACCCTGGCCCAGATGAAGGCCCGAACGGTCGCCCAGCGATTCACCGCAGACCTGAACGGCAGCAACTCGACCAGCACCGGCAACGGCTCAACCAGCACCGCCGACGGCTCCACGAGCACCAGCGACGGCTTCGACAACCGGGACGAGCCCGGCGACGATCTCCGTACGCTCGTCCTCGGGTGTGACTCGGTGCTCGCCTTCGACGGGGAGATCCTCGGGAAGCCGGCCGACGCGGACGAGGCGGTACGGCGCTGGCAGGCGATGCGGGGCAAGAGCGGAGTACTGCACACCGGGCACTGCCTGATCGACCTGCCGAGCGGGCGTGAGGTGGCCAGGGTCGCCGCCACCGGCGTCTACTTCGCCGAGATCACCGACGACGAGATCGCCGCGTACGTCGCGACGGGCGAGCCGTTGCAGGTGGCGGGCGCTTTCACCATCGACGGTCTGGGCGGTCCGTTCGTCGACCGGGTGGACGGCGATCCTGGCGCCGTGATCGGGCTCTCCCTGCCGCTGTTCCGTAACCTGCTCGACGAACTCGACCTGCGGATCACAGACCTCTGGGCCGCTCGGACGCTCCGAGGCGGCACCGGCTTCGGCACCGAGACGACGACGGGACCGAATCACACTGACGAACCGCTACCGTCCGCCGCCGACCTGACATAGCGTCGACAGGTGCCGACGAAGTCGATTCCACTCACCGATGACCTGCACGCTTACGTCCTCGCGCACGGCTCGCCACCCGACGCCCTGGTCCGAGAACTGATCGACGAGACGGTCTCCCTCCTGCCGGCCGACGCCGGGATGCAGATCGCTCCCGAGCAGGTCGGGCTACTCACCTTCCTGACCAGGCTGGTGAACGCCCGGCAGGCGGTGGAGGTCGGCACCTTCACCGGGCTCTCGTCGTTGGCGATCGCCCGGGGACTCCCCGCCGACGGGCGGTTGACCTGCTTCGACATCTCGGAGGAGTACACGGCGGTCGCCCGCCGTTACTGGGCGCGGGCCGGGGTGGACGACCGGATCGAGTTGCGGATCGGCCCGGCCGCCGAGACGCTACGCTCCCTCCCCACGCAACCACACCTCGATCTTGCCTTCGTCGACGCCGACAAGCCGGGTTATCCGACCTACTGGGCCGAGTTGGTGCCGAGGATGCGTACCGGTGGGTTGATCGTGGTGGACAACGTGCTCCGGGGTGGCCGGATCCTCGCCCCGGAGACCGTGGCCGACCGGGCGATCGCCGAGTTCAACGAGGCGGTGTTGCAGGACGAGCGGGTCGACCTGGTGATGCTGCCGGTCGCCGACGGGCTCACGCTGGCCCGCCGCCGCTGACCGCGGCCACCATCGGCAGCGACGGCCGAGGTCCGGTGACAGGTGATCCGGGTACGGGTGCAGCGGCCGGGAAGCCAGCTCCACCCGTACCCGGAAAAGAGCCTCAGCGGACGCTGCGGGCGAACTCGCGTGCGGCCCAGGCCACGGCGAGCGTCGTGATCACCGCCATCACCGACATTCCCTGCCAGACGGCGTCGTTGCCGAGATCGCCGGCGAAGAGTGCCCGGGCACCGTCGACCGCCCAGGAGAACGGGTTCCAGTCGGCGATCCCCTGCAACCAGCCGGGCGCGAAGCTCAACGGCAGCAGGATTCCGGAGAGCAGCAGGACCGGCTGGGCGATCGTGTTCATCAGCGGCGCCAGTGCGTCCTCACTCTTCACCACCAGGGCGATCCCGTACGACAGCGCCGAGGTCATCAGCGCGATCAGGGCCAGCAGCAGGTACGCGAGCAGCAGGTCCCCGATGAAGACCGAGAGCCCGAACGCCAGTGCCAACAGGGTGATGATGATCGCCTGGGCGATCAGCGAGACCACGTCCCGCAGCGACCGGCCGAGCAGCAGGGCCAGCCGGCTGACCGGGGTGACCCGGGACCGTTCGATCACCCCGGCCCGGAGTTCGGCGATCAGGCCGAAGCCCTGGAACAGCCCGCCGAAGATGGCGAGCAGCACCAGCAGGCCGGGCACGAATATCCGGTACGCCTCCGCGTTGCTCGACGCCTGCAACGCGGGCTTGAGCAGCGGGGCGAAGAGCAGCAGGTACATCACCGGCTGGAAGATGCCGACGAAGAGCCAGACGGGCTGGCGGACCAGCAGCAGGAACTGCCGCTGGAAGATCAACCACGTGTCGCGGGCGAATTTCATCAAGGTCTCCTGTTGGGCGGTGCGCGGCGAAGGCGGGTCCTGACTCGCGTGGTGGACGGTCAGGACTCGCGCAGCGAGCGGCCGGTCTTGGTGAGGAACACGTCGTCGAGGCTGGGCCGGTGCAGCTCGATCGAGCTGAGCGCGATGCCGGCGGCGTCGAGGGCGCGGAGGATCTGCGGCATGTCCCGGGTCCCGTCGTTGACGTAGAGCCGCAGCGTGCCGTCGTCGGAGGTTTCCAGGCTGGTGACGTACGGCTCGGTCTCCAGCGCCTTGCCGGCGTCCTGGGTCGAGCCTTCGATGGTGACCAGCACCACGTCGCCGGAGATCTCCCGCTTCAGTTCCGCCGGTGTCCCCTCGGCGACCACCTCGCCGTGGTCCATGATGGCGATCCGGTCACAGAGCGCGTCCGCCTCGTCCAGGTAGTGGGTGGTGATGAAGACGGTCATCCCCTCGGCGCGCAGCCGACGGATCTCGTCCCACATGTGGGCGCGGCTCTGCGGATCGAGGCCGGTCGTCGGCTCGTCCAGGAAGACGATCTTCGGTTCGTGGATGATGCCGAGCGCGATGTCGACCCGGCGACGCTGACCTCCGGAGTACGTCTTGCACTTGCGGTCGGCGTACTCGGTGAGCTGGAACGCCTCCAGGGCACGTACCGCCCGCCGCTGTGCCTCGGCCTTGCTCAGCCCGTACATCCGGGCGTGCAGTACCAGCTCCTCGCGTGCGGTCGACTCGTCCCAGGTGCTGCCGCCCTGGGCCACGTAGCCGATCCGTCGCCGCACCTCACCGGGGTTGCTCCGCAGATCGGCACCGGCGACGTTGGCCTCGCCGCCGTCCGGCTCGATCAGCGTGGCGAGCATCCGCAGCGTGGTCGTCTTACCCGCACCGTTCGGGCCGAGAAAGCCGAAGATCTCCCCCTCGGCCACCACGAGGTCGACACCGCGGACCGCGTCGACCGACTTCTTCTCTCTGCCCTGTCGGGAGCGGAACGACTTCCGCAACCCCTTGGTCTCGATCATGCCTGCTCCTGGTCAGCCGGACCGGCATCCCACCGGCCCATCCCCCGGGGCACGCCAGAAGGCGCCCACCGCAACGCTTCCGGGAGGCTAACGCGATATAGCTCATCTAGTCAACGTTGATTATTACGTGTCGACGCATCCGGCGGCTCCGACTCCGGCGTCGGCTCGGACGCTGGCTCCGACGTCGCCTCCGGTGTCGGCTCGGACGCTGGCTGCTCGGGCCGGGGCGTACGCCCGCCGGTCCAGGCCGCCGCCTCGGCTGCCAACGGGGCGTACTGGGCCCATTCGACGTTCTCCGGGTAGTCCTCCGGCAGGTACGGCACCCCGGCGTCGATCAGGTCGGCGATCCGCTCACACCAACTGATCTCCCCCTCCGCGCGGGCGATGGAGAGCTGCCACATCCAGGAGACGTGGACCGGCTTGCCCTCCTTCATCCAGCCGGACTCCATCGCGGCACGGAGACTTTCGTTCACCGCCCGCAGCAGCCGGGCCCGGTTACGCAGCGCCGCCGACGCCTCGTCCCGGGGCAGCGCCGGCAGGAAGGAGAAGGCCGCGAAGAACGGGTCGACAACCTCACCGAGGTTCCACCAGTTGCCTCTGAGCAGTCCCTGGAACTCGTCCTCGCCCTTCGGGGTGATCTCGTACGTGACCCGGGCCGGACGGGCGCCGACCTGCTCGGTGGCCACCTCCCGTAACAGTCCCTCCTCGGTCAGCTTGCGCAGCGCGTGGTAGATCGAGCCGGGCTGGACGTTCGCCCACTTGTCCGCGTTCCAGCTCAGCAGTTCGCGACGTACGTCATAGCCGTGTACCGGTTGCATCCACCGGACCAGGCCGAGAATCATCATTCGGGTAGCTGACACACCAGAAGCGTAATAAGCAAAATTGACTAACCACCAACGCCACCCGCTGGCGCACCCCCGTACGCTCCCGGCGAGCGCGTACTCGCCGGCCCGCCGGCCGGGTCGCACCGCAGCCGCCGACCGTCAACTGCCCGACCGCCGCTAGCCCAGGGCCGGGTCGAGGGTGGCCAGCGTGGGGCGGGGCCAGGTCGGGGTGGCATTGGTCACCTCCCCAGCCATCGGCAGGGTGATCAGAGTCGTTGACAATGTCCCTGGCAACGTCCCTGGCAGCCACCCCCGGCGACCGGCGACGGTGGGAGCGATTCGAGGAGGAGCAGCCGCGTGCGCAAGGTACTGATCGCCAACCGGGGCGAGATCGCGGTCCGGGTCGTCCGCGCCTGCCGGGACGCCGGACTGGCCAGCGTCGCCGTCTACGCCGACTCCGACCGGGACGCGCTGCACGCCACCCTCGCCGACGAGGCGTACGCGCTGGGTGGCGAGACCGCGACCGAGACGTATCTGCGGATCGACAAACTGCTCGACGTGGCCGCCCGGTCGGGCGCTGACGCCGTACACCCGGGTTACGGGTTTCTCTCCGAGAACGCCGACTTCGCGGCGGCGGTGATCGACGCCGGCCTGACCTGGATCGGCCCGACGCCGCAGGCGATCCGCGACCTCGGCGACAAGGTCACCGCCCGGCACCTCGCGCAGCGGGCCGGCGCTCCGCTGGTGCCCGGCACCTCCGAGCCGGTGAGCGGTCCCGACGAGGTACTCGCCTTCGCCGCCGAGCACGGCCTGCCGGTGGCGATCAAGGCGGCGTTCGGCGGCGGTGGCCGGGGTCTCAAGGTGGCCCGGACGATGGCGGAGATTCCGGCTCTCTTCGAGTCGGCGACCCGGGAGGCGCTGGCAGCCTTCGGTCGGGGCGAGTGCTTCGTCGAGCGCTACCTGGACCGTCCCCGGCACGTCGAGGCACAGGTCCTCGCCGACCAGCATGGCAATGTCATCGTGGTCGGCACCCGGGACTGCTCGTTGCAGCGCCGGCACCAGAAGCTCGTCGAGGAGGCGCCGGCGCCGTTCCTGACCGACGAGCAGCGGGCGCAGATCCACGCCAGCGCGAAGGCGATCTGCCGGGAGGCCGACTATCACGGCGCCGGCACCGTCGAATATCTGGTCGGCGCGGACGGCACCATCTCCTTCCTGGAGGTGAACACGCGGCTCCAGGTCGAGCATCCGGTGACCGAGGAGACCGCCGGCATCGACCTAGTCCGGGAGCAGTTCCGGATCGCGTCCGGCGAGCGGCTGCGGTTCGACGCCGATCCGGCACCGCGCGGCCACTCGATCGAGTTCCGGATCAACGGCGAGGACCCGGGCCGGAACTTCCTGCCGGCGCCGGGCACGGTGACCGCGCTGCGGCTGCCGACCGGACCCGGCGTACGGGTGGACACCGGCATCGCCGCTGGCGACGTGATCGGCGGAAACTTCGACTCGCTGCTCGCCAAGGTGATCGTCACCGGGGAGACCCGTACCGAGGCACTGGAGCGGGCCCGCCGGGCTCTCGACGAGATGGTGGTGGACGGGATGGCCACCGCGCTGCCGTTCCACCGGCTGGTCGTCCGGGACCCGGCGTTCACCTCCGAGCCGTTCTCCGTGCACACCAGGTGGATCGAGACCGAGTTCGACAACACGGTGCCGGCGTTCACCGGGACCGTACCGCTCGACGATCCGGCCGGTGCCAGGGAGACCGTCGTGGTCGAGGTGGCCGGCAAGCGGCTGGAGGTCAGCCTCCCCGCCGGCTATGCCACGGGTACGGCGACAGCCGCCGGCCCGGCCGCGTCCGGCACCTCTGCTGCCGGTGCCTCCGCTTCCGGTGCCCGGCGATCGGCCCGGCGCACCGGCCGATCCGGTACGGCGGGCGGGGCCGGGGCCGGTGGAGACGCGCTCACCTCACCCATGCAGGGCACGATCGTCAAGATCGCGGTTGCCGAGGGGGACACGGTTGCCGAGGGTGACCTGGTCGTCGTGATGGAGGCGATGAAGATGGAGCAGCCGCTGCACGCGCACAAGTCAGGCGTGGTGAGCGAACTGACCGCCGAGGTCGGCGCTGTCCTCACCGCCGGTGCCGCCATCTGCCTCATCCGCTGATCCGCCCGACGCCTCCAGCGACCTGGCGCCTCGTCTTCCCAGCCGGCAACCACATGGGCGAGCGGGTGGAGAGACCGGTCACGGGACCAGCGGGACTGCCGGGCCGGGCGGAGCGTCCTCCGGCATGATGACCAGGTGCGGTTCATCACCGGCGGAAAGCCCAGCCAGGACCTGACCTACAACGACGTCTTCCTCGCCCCGGTCCGGTCGGCCGTGGAGTCCCGGCTCGACGTCGACCTCTCCAGCAGCGACGGGACCGGCACCACGATCCCGATCGTGGTCTCCAACATGACGGCGGTGGCGGGCCGGCGGATGGCCGAGACGGCAGCCCGGCGCGGCGCCCTGACGGTACTGCCGCAGGACATCCCGCTCGAGGTGGTCACCGAGGTGATCGGCTGGATCAAGCAGCGGCATCTGGTGCACGACACGCCGATCGCGCTCGGCCCGACCGACACCGTCGGAGACGCCATCCACCTGCTGCCGAAACGGTCGCACGGCGCGGTGGTCGTGGTCGACCCGGACGGCCGCCCGATCGGGGTGGTGACCGAGGCCGACACGGTCGGGGTGGACCGGTTCACGCAGTTGCGCCATGTGATGTCCACCGAACTGCACACCGTGCCGGCCGAGGCAGATCCCCGGACCGGGTTCGACAGGCTGTCCCGGGGGCGGCGCCGGCTCGCTCCGGTGGTCGACGTGGAGGGCCGGCTGGTCGGGGTACTGACCCGACAGGGGGCGCTGCGGGCCACGCTGTACCGGCCGGCGCTGGACGGCAAGGGCCGGCTGCGCATCGCCGCCGCGATCGGCATCAACGGCGACGTCGCCGGCAGGGCCGCCGCGCTCTTCGAGGCCGGGGTCGACACCCTTGTGGTGGACACCGCGCACGGTCACCAGGAGCGGATGCTCCGGGCACTGCGCGCGGTACGCAGCCTCGATCCGCCGGTACCGGTGGCCGCCGGCAACGTGGTGACTGCGGACGGGGTACGGGACCTGGTCGAGGCGGGGGCGGACATCGTCAAGGTCGGCGTGGGGCCGGGGGCGATGTGCACCACCCGGATGATGACCGGGGTGGGCCGGCCACAGTTCTCCGCTGTACTCGACTGCGCCGCCGCAGCCCGCGAACTGGGTCGACACGTCTGGGCGGACGGCGGGGTACGCCACCCACGGGACGTCGCCCTGGCCCTGGCCGCCGGGGCGTCGAACGTGATGATCGGTACCTGGTTCGCCGGCACCTACGAGTCACCCGGTGACCTCTACACCGATGCCGACGGCCGGCGCTACAAGGAGAGCTTCGGCATGGCCTCGGCGCGGGCGGTCAGCGCGCGTACCGCCGAGGACAGCGCGTACGACCAGGCCCGGAAGGCGGTCTTCGAGGAGGGCATCTCCAGTGCGCGGATGTACCTCGACCCGAACCGGCCGGGCGTCGAGGACCTGATCGACGAGATCGTCGCCGGGGTACGCAGCGCGTGCACGTACGCCGGTGCGGCAGATCTCGCCGAGTTCCACGCCAACGCCGTGGTCGGGGTGCAGAGCGCCGCCGGTTACACCGAGGGGATGCCGCTGCCCACCAACTGGTGACGTGGGGAAGCCTCGGTGGCTCAGTCGGGTGTCGCGAACAGTCGACTGAGCACGAGCCTGGCGGCCGGCTCCGGGTCGTCGCCGAGTTGGTCGGTCTGGAGCGCCCCGCCGAGCCACAGGGTGGCGAAGCCGTGCGCGATCGACCAGGCGGCCAGCTCGGACTGCGCGGCCGTCGGGCCGACCGCCGCCGCGGGCAGCCCGGCCACACCGGCCTGGAGTGCTGCCTGGGCCCGCTGTTGGGCGGCGGCGAGCCCTGCGTCGTCGCGGTGGAAGAGTTCCGGCCGGAACATCACCTCGAAGTAGGCCCGGTGACGCACCGCGAACATGACGTAGCCGACGCCGAGTTCGAGCAGGCTACCGTCGAACTTTCCCGCGATCCGGGCCAGCGTGTCGGCCAGCATCTCGTAGCCCTCGGTGGCGAACGCGGTGAGCAGCCCGGCCTTGTCGCCGAAATGGTGCGCGGGTGCGGCGTGCGAGACGCCGGCTCGGCGGGCCAGGTCGCGCAGGCTGAGCCCGGCCGGCCCGGACTCCTCGATCGCGGTCGCGGCGGCGGCGAGCAGCGCCCGTCGCAGGTTTCCGTGATGGTACGGCCGTCCCGCGGCATCCTCCTCGGTCATACGCATCAGCATATCTTGCTATTGACAAGATCCCCGCCGCAAGCGAATCTTGATAGTGACAAGTTTCCCCTCCAGTGGAATGGACAACCGCCATGGCGCCGCTGATCGCCCTCATCGCCGGCTCGCTCGTCGCCCGACTCGCCGGGCTCCTCGGCATCGACGCGCTCGACGGCTGGCAGCCCGCCCTCAGGGTCGGGCTCGCCCTGATGTTCCTGCTCACCGGCTACGCACACTTCGCGGCGAGTCGCCGCCGCGATCTCATCGCGATGGTGCCGCCGGCCCTGCCCCGCCCCGACCTGCTGGTCACCGTGACCGGCGTGCTGGAGCTGGCCGGAGCGGTCGGGCTGCTCGTCCCGGCCACCGCCCGCCCGACCGCGGCCGGGCTGGCGCTGCTGATGGTCGCGATGTTCCCCGCCAACGTCTACGCCGCCCGCCACAGGCTGACCCTCGCCGGCCGCCCGGTCACCCCGCTCGGCATCCGTACGGCCACGCAGGTGCTCTACGTCGGCGCCGCCCTCCTGGTCGTCCTCCTCCCAGCGTGAGCCGCGTTGCAGGTAAGGAAGGGCCCCCTGTTATCGCATTCTGTATAAGCGGGGGCCCTTCCCATCAGGGCAGGAGTTCGGGCGCGTGCCCGGTCACGACGCCGGTGACCAGTCGCAGCGCGTCAGCTGCCGACATCGGCTCCACCGACCGGCCGTCCCGCAGCCGCAGCGCCACCTGCCCGGCCGCCACCTCCCGGGCGCCGAGCACGGCCGCGTACGGGACCCGCCGCTGGGCAGCCTCCCGGACCCGGGCACCGAGTGACCCGTCGACGACCAGCTCGGCCCGCAGCCCGGCGAGTACGCAGTCCCGGCGGAACGCCTCGGCCGCCGCCACCTGCTCCTCCCCCACCGGGAGGACGTGCACCTGGACCGGGGCGTACCAGGCAGGAAAGGCTCCGGCGTGCACCTCGATCAGGTACGCGAAAAGTCGTTCCATGCTGCCGACCAGGCTCCGGTGCACCATCACCGGCCGCGCCCGCCGTCCCTGGCGATCGGTGTAGGAAAGGTCGAACCGGTCCGGCTTGTCGAAGTCGAGCTGGATGGTGGAGAGGGTCGACTCCCGGCCGGCCGCGTCCCGGACCTGGATGTCGATCTTCGGCCCGTAGAACGCCGCCTCCCCCGGTGCCTCGACGAACGGCAGGCCGACCAGCGCAGCCCGGAGCAGTTCCTCGGCGTACTGCCACTGCGCGTCGTCGCCGACGTACTTCTCGCCCGGTCCGCGCAGCGACAGCCGGTACCCCGCCGGGCGTACCCCGAGCGCGGCGTGTGCCACCCGGATCAGCTCCAGCACCTCGGCGACCTCGTCGCCGACCTGTTCGAGCGCGCAGAAGTTGTGCGCGTCGTTCAGCGAGATGGCGCGTACCCGGCTGAGTCCACCGAGCACCCCGGATCGCTCCGACCGGTACATCCCGCCGATTTCGGCGATGCGCAGCGGCAGTTCCCGGTAGGACCGGCCACGGGCCCGGTAGACCAGGGCGTGGTGCGGGCAGAGCGCCGGCCGGAGTACGAACTCGTCGTCGGCGGAGAGCCGCAGCACCGGGAACATGTCGTCGGCGAAGTAGCCGAGATGCCCGGAGAGCTCGAACAGTTGGCGTTTGCCCAGCGGGGGCGAGTAGACGTGCTGGTAGCCAGCCCGGCGCTCCAGCTCACGGACGTACTCCTCGACGCTGTGCCGGGCTGCGGCGCCGGCCGGCAGCCAGATCGGCAGCCCGGCCCCGGCGAGCGGATCGGCGTGGAACAGCTCCAGCTCGCGGCCGAGCCTGCGGTGGTCGTGCATCTTCTCTCCCTGATCGGTGCGGACCCGGCGGCGACTGCGGCCGGGAACGGCGCCGATCTGATGAGCACGACGAAGCCCCGGGGCGGATCGCCCCGGGGCCGGTCGACGAGTTGGTATGCGTCAGCGCGGCACGCCGGGGTCTCCCGGCGTCGTCGTCTCGCTCATCGCGCTGCGCATGGCGGCCACCGTACTCCGGCCGGCCGCACCCCCGCAGCCCATTTCCGGGCTCCTCGGCGCCCGCCGCCGAACGCCCACCCGTTGAACGGAAACCGCCGTCGAACGGCCGCCGTCGCTGGATGGTCGCGTTGCGGGCAACCGCTGTCCTATGCGCTTCCAGCCGGGCCGCCGACGCGGGACCCGTCGGCGGCCCGGTGGCGAACCGCTTCGACCACCGGGAACGGGGGACCCGACGGGACGCGGTTCGCGCGCCGACAACGGTACGCCGCCGGCCGCGTCAGCACCGCCCCGGAAGGCTATCCGTACCACCCCGCCGGAGCCGCCCGTCAGTCCAGCTCGTGCAGCATCAACTGCCGGCCCGCCTCGGTGATGGATCCGGACAGTGACGGATAGATGGTGAAGGTCATCGCCAACTGGTCGACCGTGAGATTGTTCTCCACCGCGATCGTGATCGGCAGGATCAGCTCGCTGGCTTTCGGCGCCACCACCACCCCGCCGATCACCTGCCCGGTGGCCGGCCGGCAGAAGAGCTTGACGAAACCGTCCCGCACGTCGGCCATCTTGGCCCGGGCGTTTCCGGCCAGCGGCAGCATCACCTGGCGGGCCGGAATCCGTCCCGAGTCCACCTCGTTCTGCGACACCCCGACGGTGGCCAGTTCGGGATCGGTGAAGACGTTCGCGGCGACGGTACGCAGCCGCAGCGGCGAGACGGCCTCACCGAGCGCGTGCCACATGGCGATCCGGCCCTGCATCGCGGCGACGCTGGCCAGCGGCAGCACCCCGGTGCAGTCACCCGCGGCGTAGACGCCCGGCACGTTGGTCCGGGACACCCGGTCGGTGCTGACGTAGCCGCCGGGCGCCACAGTCACGCCGTACTCGGTCAGGCCGAGGTCTGCGGTGTTGGGAACCGAGCCGACCGCCATCAGCGCGTGCGAGCCGTGCACCAGCCGGCCGTCGGCGAGTTCCACCTCGACCCCGTCGCCTGTCCGGCGGACCGCGTTCGCCCGGCTGTTGTTGAGGATCTGCATCCCCCGGGACCGGAAGACCTGCTCGATCGCCATCGCGGCGTCGGGGTCCTCGTGCGGCATCACCCGGTCGCGGCTGGAGACCAGGGTCACCTGCACCCCCATCGCCAGGTAGGCGCTGGCGAACTCCGCGCCGGTGACGCCGGAGCCGATCACGATCAGCCGCTCCGGCAGCTCGGGCAGGTCGTACACCTGGCGCCAGGTGAGGATCCGCTCGCCGTCCGGTACCGCGCTGGGCAGCACCCTCGGGTTGGCGCCGGTGGCGATCAGCACGGTCGAGGCGTCCATCGAGTACGTGGAGTCACCCTCGGACGGGGTGACGAGTACCCGGTGGGTGTGACCGAGCGTGTCCTCGCCGAGCCGGGCCCGGCCGGAGACGAATGTCACGCCCGCCTTGATCAATTTTGCCTGGATGTCGGCGGACTGGGCGAGCGCGAGCCGCTTCACCCGGCCGTGCACGGTCGGCGCGTCGACGGTGATCGCGTCCAGCCCGCCCGAGTCGACCCCGAACTCCTCGGTGTCCCGATATCCGGTCACCACATCGGAACTGGCGATGAAGGTCTTCGACGGTACGCAGTCGTGCAGCACACAGGCCCCGCCCGCGCCGTCGCTCTCGACCACCGTCACGTCGGCGTCCAACTGGGCGGCGACCAGCGCCGCCTCGTAGCCGGCCGGGCCTCCGCCGATGATCACAATCCGGCTCACAGTGCTCGCCCTCCGTAGCTGCTTCCAGTGACAATCTTGTTCCGAACCCGTCCGACACGCACGGTCGTATTCTCCCCTACCCCTCCACCGGGCTATCGTCATCGCCGTGCGTCATTACGCCGCGTACGGCTCAAACCTCGATCCCGCCCGGATGCGGGCCTACTGCCCGCACTCACCGATGGTGGGCACCGGCTGGCTGGAAGGCTGGCGGCTCACCTTCGCCGGCGAGGGGGTGATCGGCTGGGAGGGTGCGGTCACCACCATCGTCGAGTCGCCCGGCGATCGGGTCTTCGTCGCACTCTACGACGTGCACTCCTGGGACGCCGCCCAGCTCGACGAGGTGGAGGGAGTGGCGTCCGGCACGTACCGGAAGCTGCACGTCCGGGTGGTCACCCTGGACGGCGAGATCACCGCCTGGGTCTACGTCTTCGCCGGCTACGAGGGCGGGCTGCCCACCGCGTGGTACCTGTCGGAGATCGCCAACGCCGCCGAGAAGGCCGGCGCCCCCGACGACTACGTGGCCGAACTGCGCTCCCGACCCACCGGCACCGCCTCGGCCTGACCGGGTCGGCCGTCCACGCCGTCCGGGCGCGAGCCGGAACACCACAAGGTCCGGCCCGCTCCCCCGCTACTCCGGTGGCGGACAGGGGATCTCCACGGTCACCAGCGTCGGGCCGCCGACCGGGCTCTGCACGGTGAGTACCCCGTCGAAGGCGCCGAGTCGCCGCCGTACGCCGCGCAGCCCGGTACCCCGGGCCGGATCGGCGCCGCCCCGCCCGTCGTCGGCGACCGTGACCCGCAGCACCGTACCGGTGTGCGTGATCTCGATCTCCACGGTCTTCGCCCCGCCGTGCCGGCTGGCGTTGGCCAGCGCCTCCAGTGCGCAGAAGTACGCCGCCGACTCCACCGGCGCGTCGAGCCGGCCGGGCAGTTCCCCGGTGACCCGTACCGGCACCGGGCTGTCCAGTGCCACCGCCCGGAGCGCGTCCGGCAGGCCCCGCTCGGCGAGTACCGGCGGATGGATGCCCCGGACCAGGTCACGCAGCTCGGTCAACGCGGTCGCCGAGGCCTGCCGGGCCTGGGCCACCATCGCCTGCGCGGCCGACGGATCCTCCTCGATCAGCCGCTCCACCCCGGCCAGGTTGAGCCCGACCGCGATCAGCCGGGCCTGCGCCCCGTCGTGCAGGTCCCGTTCGATCCGGCGCAACTCCGCCGCCTGGGTGTCGACGGCGTCGGCCCGGGTCTCGGTCAGTTGCTGCACCCGCAGCGCGAGTTCGGCCGACCGGGTGGGTGCGAGCAGCAGGCGGTCGTACCAGAGGCGCAGCCGGAACAGGGGCGGGGCGAGCAGCGCGCCGAGGGCGGCGATCACCAGGCCGAACAGCGCACTGGTCCAGCCGGGGATTCCGGCGAGGTCCGGCACGAGGTAGGTGACGCCGTACCAGATGTACCAGGGGGTCACCCACTCGCCGCTGAACAGCCCCACCGGGACTCCCCACGGGATCCACCACAGTGGCTGCGTGACCAGCCCGTAGAGCCCCAGCGAGACCAGGGCGGCCGGGATCAGCCCGAGCATCCCGAGCAGCGGGTTGGTGGCCATCCAGAGCTGGTCCCGCCAGAACGCCGGGTCGCCGAGGGTCCACCCGTACGCCTGGGCCCGCACCGCTGCCGCCCGGTCGTCGTAGAGGGTCCGGCCGACCCGGTACCGGCCGTCCTCGTCCCGCCGGGGCGGCGCCGGATACGGCCGGTACGGCTCCGGAATCGTCGTACCGGCCCAGGTGTCGGCGTAGCGGCGGTAGCGGTTCACCAGCGGCCGGGTCAGCTTCGACACCTGCGGCGAGAGCCCACCCCAGGTGACCAGCAGGGTCAGCATGTTCAGCAGGAAGCCGCCGAACGCCGCGAAGCCGAGGCCGGCCAGCCCGGCACCGCGCCAGGTCGCGGTCGAGCACCGACTCAACCACCGGGCCGGCCTGGACCGGCGCCACCAGGACTGCTCCGACGGCTGGAGCAGCAGCCGGCTCCACCTGGCGTGCAGCCGCAGCGTCAGCGGCGCGACCGCGAAGCCGAGCACGACCAGTGCCAGCCCGACCGCCAGCGCCAACGGCGGGGAGCCGACGACCGGGGCCGCGCCGCCGGTCAGCCCGAGCGCGCCGAGCCCGATCCCGGCACCGGCCAGCACCGGCGGGACCAGTGTCGCCAGGCCGCCGGTGAAGGGCGTGAGGTGCAGCCAGATCCACTCGCGCATCAGCGCCGGGTCCTCGCCACGCCAGGTGAGTTCCATCAGGTACGCCGGGAGCCGGGGCGAGCGGTACAGCTCGTTCTCGTAGACGTACCAGCCGTCGGCCCGGCGCTGCGGCACCGGCGGTCCCGGCCGGTGCTCGGCCGGCACCGGGACGCCTGCCCAGCGTCCGGCGAGCCGTCGACCCAGATCCGTCAGCCGCTTCGCGGCCCTGGCCATCGGCAGGTACGGCACGACCAGGGTGGCCGCCACCACCAGCAGTACGGACATCAGCAGGCCGAGCAGGCCCAGCCCGGTCTGGGCGAGGTTACGGACGAACGCGAGAGCGTACCGGCGGGACATGCCTCCAGTCTGGCCGCCGGCTCTCTGCGACGGACTGCGCTCAGGCGCCGGGCCGGGGTGTAGCTACCTGCACCCCGGCCGGGCAGGTGGACGCATTACGACGGAGCCGGCGAGTTCATAGCGTTCCTGTCATGACAGCCATCGAGGTCAGCAACCTGCAGAAACGGTACGGCGACCAGGTCGCGGTCCGCGACGTCTCGTTCGAGGTACGGGCCGGGGAGATATTCGGGATCGTCGGTCCCAACGGCTCCGGCAAGACCACCACCGTCGAGTGCCTGACCGGGCTGCGCCGGGCCGACGGTGGAACGATCCGGGTCTTCGGGCTCGATCCGGTCCGGGACCACGCCGAGCTGCGCCGCCAGGTCGGCATCCAGCTCCAGGAGAGCCACCTGCCGGACCGGTTGAAGGTCTGGGAGGCACTCGACCTGTACAGCTCGTTCTATCCGGAACCGGCGGACTGGCGGGCGCTGATGGACGATCTGGGGCTGACCGCCAAGCGGAACACGTTCTTCAGCAAGCTCTCCGGCGGGCAGAAGCAGCGGCTCTCGGTCGCGCTCGCGCTGGTCGGCAACCCCCGGGTCGCGGTACTCGACGAGTTGACCACCGGGCTGGACCCGCAGGCCCGCCGGGACACCTGGCAACTCGTCCGGCAGGTGCGGGACCGGGGCGTCACAGTCGTCCTGGTCACCCACTTCATGGACGAGGCCGAGCGGCTCTGCGACCGGCTGGCCGTGATCCGGGCCGGTGAGGTGGTCGCGATCGACACCCCGGCCGAGCTGGTGGCCCGGGCCGAGGTGCCCGGCGTCACGCGCCCCACCCTGGAGGACGCCATCCTCGCCCTGACCGGCCCGACCGCCAGCAGCCTGAACTGACCCGGCCCGACGCCACAACCCCGAAGGATCGAGGAATTCTGATGAACGCCGCCGCCCTGCCCGAGACCGTTCCGTCCGGGACCGCCGGCCCGGCACATCGACGCCGTACCGCCGGTCGGAGCACCGGCAGACTGATCGTCACCGAGGCGAAACTCTTCGTCCGGGACCCGCTCGGCTCCTTCTTCGCGGTGATCTTCCCCGCCGCGCTGCTGCTGATCCTGGGCAGTGCCATGCCGGGCTTCAACGAACCGAGCGCGGACGTCGGCGGCCGAAAGCCGATCGAGGTGTACCTGCCGATCACCCTGGCCCTGGCGATCGGCACCGTCGCCCTGGTCAACCTGCTGGGCACGCTCGCCAGCAACCGGGAGAAGGGCATCCTGCGCCGGCTCTCCACCACCCCGGTCTCGCCGGTCCGGCTGCTTGTGGCGCAGTTGACGGTGAACGTGGCCGCGCTGCTGGTCGGCTCGGCGCTGGCGCTGCTCGCCGGTCGACTCGCCTTCGGGATCGAGGCCCGACCGAACGTACCCGGAATGCTCGCCGCCTTCGTGCTCGGTTCGGCCTCGATGGTGGCGCTGGCCCTGCTGGTGGCCGCCTTCACCCCGACCAGCCGGGCCGCGGTGGGAATCGGCAGCCTGGTCTACTACCCGATGCTCTTCGCGGCCGGGGTCTGGACCCCGGGCCCGCTGATGCCCGAGGCGGTACGCCGGATCGCCGACTTCACCCCGCTCGGCGCCGCCTCCCAGGCACTCCAGGACACCTGGAGCGGTGACTGGCCGCAGCCGCTGCACCTGGCGGTGCTGGCCGGCTCCATCGCGCTCTTCGCCGGCCTGGCCGCGAGGCTGTTCCGCTGGTCGTGATCGCCCGACGCCACGCTCGACGGCACCGTGGTCCCGCCGCAGTTGGGCGGGCCACGGCGCTGTGTCGGGGGTGCCGGCGGCGGTCAGTCCAGGTTGGGCGGTGACATCCGGACCCCGGCCAGCGCGACGCCGAGCAGGTTGACCAGTTCCGCCCGTTCTGCCGGGTCGAGCACCCCGTATGCCTGTGCCACGATCCGGTCGGCCACGGACTCGGCCCAGAGCCGGCGCCGGACCAGCGGCCCGACCGGCGGGTACGGCGGCGACCAGCCGTACGCCACCGCACCGGACTCACCCTCCGGGCCGGCGAGGATGATCTCCATCGCCGTCATCCCGGCCGCGCGTACCGCCATCAGGCTGGCTCCGGAGTAGTACTCGAAGAGCAGGTGCAGCAGCACCGCGGCCCGCGCGGCAGGGGCGGCGTCCGCCGGCACCGGCATGCCCCGCCAGGCCGCGAAGAGCGGCATCCCGGTGGCGTCCGCGGCCATCACGACCGGCTCGACCAGCTCGATGAGCCGGGCGATCGGCGGGAAGCTGGCCAGGTAGTCGATTCCCCAGCGGCAGCATTCCGCCCGGCTGACCTCCGCCACGGCGCTCGGGCTGGCCACCCGGGCGGCGGTCTCCCAGCCGTCGGCGACCGCCTCCGGCGAGAGGATGCCGATCGCGGCGGCCACCGTCTCGGTGCGTACGTCACCGAGGACCGCGCCGCGTCCGGTGACCAGGAACGCCCAGCCGGAGATGCCCATCTGGCGCGCCCGGCGCAACGTGCGGGGGCACTCGATGAACGCGCTGCCCAGCTTCAGCACGGTCGGCCTGGCCGCGCCGGCGGCCTGCTCGGGGGTCAAGGACACTGCCTTCCGGTCTGAGTTCCGGGTTCCGCCCGCGTCACCCGGTTGAGTCTGCCTCGCGGACCGCCGTTTGGGCAGTCCCGGCCGCCAGCCGCGCCGAACCGACTCGCCTGACCTGCCCGACCCGACCGATCCACCCCGGGGGGCCGGCGACGGTGCGAGGCGCAACCGGAGGCGGCGCGAGGCGAACCGGCGGCAGTGCGAGCCGGAATTGGCGGCGGCGCGAACCGGAACCGAAGGCGGTGCGAGCCGGAACCCGGGGCGATGCGAGCGGGAATCGGCGGCGGTGGGGTCGGGTTCAGGGCGTGTCGTCGCCGTCCTCCGCCGTCGCCTCGACGGCCGCCTGCACCTCGCCGGCCCGGCGTCGGGCGGCGACCGCCGCCCGCTCGGCGGCCCGGCGGGCCAGTTTGCGCCGGCCGGACTCCTGTTCGGCGGCGGCCCGCCGCCGTTCCAGCTCGGCCAGTTCGGCCTCGATCGCGGCCAGCGCCGCCCCGGCGTCCCGCTCGGCCGCCACCGCCGCCGCCAACTCCGCCTCGGCCCGCTCCTGCCGGGTACGCGCCTCGGCCAGCGCCCGGTCCAGGGTACGGCGACGGGCAGCCCGGGCGGACTCCTCGGCACGGGCGGCACGGGCGGCCTCCCGCTCGGCGGTCGAGGTGCCCCGCCGTGCACCGGCACCCTCCGGTCCCGCCGTCCCGCCTCCGGTACGCCGGCCCCGCGCCCCGCCCCCGGTACCGGTTCGGGCTGCCGCCCGCCCCGCCCCGGTGTCCTCGGTGTCCTCGGCGAGTTCGTCGCCGGCTTCCCCGATCGGCTCGTCGGTTTCCGGACCGTCGACGTCCGGACCGCCGACGATCAGGCGCAACTGCGGCCGGGGTACCTCGCCGAAGCCGGCGTAGCTGGTCGCCCGGACCAGCCGGCCGGAGCGGGCCTGCTCGGCGACCTCGACGTCGGCCAGCGCCGCGTTCAGGGTCGCCTCCACCTCGGCCAGCGGGAGCTTCCCGGCGGCCAGCCGGGGATCCGCCTCCTCGGCGAGCGCCCGGGCCTGGCCGACCAGCGCGCCCACCACGCCCCGCCGCTGTGCGGAGAGTTCCCGCAGCCGGTCGCCGCGCAGCTCCCGCTGGGCGCCACGCAGCGCGGCGGAGAGTTCGACGAGTTCGGCCATCAGCTCGGGGCGGCGCAGGGCCAGCAGGTTCACCAGCCAGGCCGCCACGGTCGGCTTGCGCAGCTTGGCGATCTCCCGGGCGGTGGCCGGGTCTCCGGCGGCCCGGGCGGCGGCGACCGCCTCGGAGCGGGCGGCGACAAAGCCGTCCGGCGGGGCGGCGTAGAGCCGTTCCACCAGTTCAGAAGGGACGCTGGGCATGGTCCTGACGCTTTCGGGTTCAGCCGCCGACGGTTGCCGGCAGCGGGCGGTCGTGGGCACCGCCGACCGCAGCGTCCTGTTTGGACGGGTACCTGGTCAGTCGCATCGAGACTCCTCGGTCACCGAATCGTGATGTCCCCAGCGCAGTCTGCCGGAACCGTGGTGACTCCGCGCCGCGTCTGACGGAACGCCTCTACGGGGGACGGACGAACGGAGGGGACATGATCAGACAGAGTGGGATCAGACGGAACTGGACCGTTGTCGGGCACGGCGGGACCGCTGTCGGACGTGGCGGGACCAGGGCTGGGCGTGGCGGGACCGGGGCTGGCGGGACCGGAGCCGGGCCGGCGCGTCGGCGCCTGGCCGGGCTGTTGGGTGCGCTGGCGCTCGCCGCCGGGCTGGCGCTGGCCGGCTGCGGCGCCGACCGCAACGACGCCTCCGGCACGTCGGCGGCGGACACCCAGGCCGGCCCCGAGCAGGCGGCAGAGCCCGGCGCGGCCGAGGTGCCGCTGACCGGGGGCGGCGAGGCCGACCAGCCGGCGAAGGAACCGAACACCGATCTGGGGGTGGGCCAGCGGGCGATCGTCTACACCGGCTCGGTCACGGTGCGGGTGGAGGACGTGCAGGAGGCCGCCGCCCGGGCGGTGGGCATCGCGAGTGGGGCCGGTGGCTTCGTCGGCGGTGACAACCGCACCAGCGACGCCTCCCGTTCCGAGGCGACCCTGCAACTGCGGGTTCCGGCGGACCGGTTCGGCGCTGTACTGGACGAGATCGCCCGGCTCGGCGACCAGTTGCGCCGCGAGGTGAAGAGCGACGACGTCACCGAGGAGACCCTCGACCTGGACGCCCGGATCGCCACCCAGAAGGCGAGGGTGGAAAGCGGCCGGCGGCTGCTGGCCCAGGCGAAGTCCCTCTCCGAGCTGGTGATGCTGGAGGGCGAGCTGGCCAAGCGGGAGGCGGATCTCGCCTCGCTGGAGGCGAAGAAGCGCCGGCTGGCAGACCTGACCGCGCTCTCCACTGTCACCGCCGTGCTGCTCGGCCCGAACGCGCAGGTGCGCGAGGAGGACGAGCCGGCGACCGGGTTCCTGGCCGGGCTGGAGGCCGGCTGGGAGGCGTTCGTGCTGTCGCTGCGGGTCCTGCTGACCGTGCTGGGTGCGCTGCTGCCCTGGGCCATCGGGCTGGGCCTGCCGGTGCTCGGGGTGATCTGGCTGTTCCGCCGGCTCCGCAACCGGCGCTCCCGGCCGGGTCCGCCGATCCCGCCCCGGGTCGCACCCCCGGCCCCGGTCCAGGTCCAGGTCCCGGCCCAGGCGCCGGCACCGCCGGACTGAGTCCCTCTTCCGGCCCGCCGGGGTGAACCCTCTACCCGGGTACGCCGGGTGCCGCCGCTGCGGTGCCCGGCGACTCCGGGTCAGCCGGCCAGCGCCTTCAGCGCGGTCTGCACCAGCAGCCGTACGCCGACCCCGATGGCCCGCTCGTCCACGTCGAAGGTCGCCCGGTGCAGGTCGACGTTTGCCGCCGCCCGCCCGACGCCGAGTCGGGCCAGCGCGCCCGGTACGTGCTCCAGGTACCAGGAGAAGTCCTCGCCGCCCATGCTCTGCGGGGTCTCGGCGATTCCGGCCGGGCCGGTGGTGGCCGCCGTGGCGGCGGTCAGCACCCGGATCGCCGCGGCGTCGTTGACCACCGGCGGGCGGCCGCGCAGGTATTCGACGTCCACGGTGGCGCCGGTCGGGGCGATCACGTCACGGACCACCTGTGCGACGATCTTCGGCGCCTGGTCCCAGGTGTCCCGGTCGAGTACCCGGAGCGTGCCGGCCGCCATCGCCTCGTTCGGGATGACGTTGTACTGGGTACCCGCCGAGGCCTGGCCGAAGACGAGCAGCAGCCCGCTGTTCGCCGGCACCCGGCGGTTGACCAGCGCCGGCACCTCGGTGACCAGCCGGCCCAGCGCATCGACCAGGTCCACGGTCAGGTGCGGCCGGGCGGTGTGCCCGCCAGGCCCGGCCAGCCGGACGGTGATGTTGTCCGCCGCCGCGGTGATCGGGCCGACCCGGAGGCCGACCTGCCCGACCGGCAGGTTGGGGTCGCAGTGCAGGGCGAAGATCTGGGTCACGTCGGTCAGCCCGCCGGCCTCGATGACCTCCAGCGAGCCGCAGGGCAGGATCTCCTCGGCGGGTTGGAAGATCAGCCGGACCCGCCCGTCCAGCTCGCCCCGCCGGGCCAGCTGGGCCAGCAGCAGGCCCACCCCGAGTACGACAGTGGTGTGCACATCGTGCCCGCACGCGTGACACACACCGTCCACGGTGGACCGGTACGGCACGTCCTTCACGTCGGTCAGGGGCAGCGCGTCAAGATCGGCCCGGAGGGCGACCACCGGTCCGGAGGGCCGCCCGTCGATGTCGCAGATCACCCCGTTGCCCTTCGGCAGCAGGCGCGGCTCCAGGCCGGCCAGCGCCAGTTCCCGGGCGATCAGCGCGGCGGTGTCGAACTCCTGACCAGAGAGTTCCGGATGGGCGTGCAGGAACCGGCGGGTCGCGATCAGGTCGGGCAGCCGGACGTCGAGCAGCCGGTCGAGCCCGAAGGGCAGGGGCTCGGCACCGGGCGGCGTCTCGGATTCCGACGACGCCGGCTGGCTGCCGGTCGGCAGTTGCAACGCACTCGTCACGTCGAATTCTCGATCACTGTGGATGGGATGGGACTCGGACAGCCTAGACCGCCGACGGTGACGCTGCGCAACCTCGTTCTGGTAGTGATCAGACAGCACAGCGTCACGAAAGCCCTGGTAGGAGCGCTCGGCAACGTACGGAGGGCTACCTATCCCGCCATCAGACCCCGCCATCTGTGCCACACCTCCTACAACGCGTGACGGTTTCACCGGTCACGATCTAGCTCGGCAGCAGCGCCACCTGCCCGATTTGTCGAGTTGTCCGACGGTCTCGGGCAGACAGGGGTGGAACACCACCGGGTGGGGTGGCGGGGGTCCCCAGGGTGACATTCGACGTCAAACGGGCCCCGCACTGGCTGTCCGTCATCTGCGGCCGGGCCCGGCCGCCACCGATTCTGCGAACCTCTCATACCCGAAAAACCACGCCGGCACTCCAGGCCGCCGCCAATCACCCGGAAGGTACGCCTGCCCAGCGGGGCGGAGGAGCCGCCCGGAGACTTCCGGTGCGGTACCGGACGGTCAGAACCGGTCGCTGGGCCGGTACGTCCCCCATACCTCGCGCAGCACGTCGCAAACCTCGCCCACGGTGGCCCGGGCCCGCAGCGCCTCCTTCATCGGGTGGAGCACGTTCCCGGTACCCGAGGCTGTCGTGCGCAGGTCGGCGAGGGCCCGCTCGACGGCGGTGGCGTCCCGGTCGGCCCGCAGCCGGGCCAGCCGGTCCCGCTGGGCCGCCTCGATCGCCGGGTCGACCCGGAGCGGCTGGTACGGCTCCTCCTCGTCGACGGTGAACCGGTTGACCCCGACCACCACCCGGTCACCGGACTCGATCTCCTGCGCCACCCGGTACGCCGACGCCTCGATCTCGCGCTTCTGGAAGCCCACCTCGATCGCCTCCACCGCCGAGCCGTACTCGGCGACCCGGGCCATCAGCTCCCGTACCCCGGCCTCGATCTCGTCGGTCATCGACTCCACCACGTACGAGCCGGCGAACGGGTCGACGGTGGCGGTCAGGTCGGTCTCGTACGCCAGCACCTGCTGGGTACGCAGCGCCAGCCGGGCCGCCTTCTCGGTCGGCAGCGCGATCGCCTCGTCGAAGCTGTTGGTGTGCAGCGACTGGGTGCCGCCGAGCACCGCCGCGAGGCCCTGCACGGCGACCCGGACCAGGTTCACCTCCGGCTGCTGGGCGGTGAGCTGCACCCCGGCGGTCTGGGTGTGGAAGCGCAGCATCAGCGACTTCGGGTTCTGCGCACCGAACTCGTCGCGCATCAGGTTGGCCCAGATCCGCCGGGCGGCCCGGAACTTCGCCACCTCCTCCAGCAGGGTGGTCCGGGCCACGAAGAAGAACGACAGCCGGGGCGCGAAATCGTCAACGGCGAGGCCGGCGGCGAGCGCCGCGCGGACGTACTCCAGGCCGTTGGCCAGGGTGAAGGCGATCTCCTGCACCGGGGTCGCCCCGGCCTCCGCCATGTGGTAGCCGGAGATCGAGATGGTGTTCCACCTCGGCACCTCCGCCCGGCAGTACGCGAAGGTGTCGGCGACCAGCCGCAGCGACGGCTTGGGCGGGAAGATGTAGGTGCCCCGGGCGATGTACTCCTTCAGGATGTCGTTCTGGATCGTCCCGTTCAGCGCTGAGCCGGGCACCCCGGACTCCTCCGCCACCAGTTGGTAGAGGAGCAGCAGCACCGAGCCGGGTGCGTTGATGGTCATCGAGGTGGAGACCTTGTCCAGCGGGATGCCGCCGAAGAGGGTGCGCATGTCCTCGACCGAGTCGATCGCCACGCCGACCTTGCCGACCTCACCCTGCGCGATCGGGTGGTCGGAGTCGTAACCCATCTGGGTGGGCAGGTCGAAGGCGACCGAGAGTCCCATCGTGCCGGCGGCGAGGAGCTGGTGGTAGCGGGCGTTGGACTCGGCGGCGGTGCCGAAGCCGGCGTACTGGCGCATGGTCCACGGACGCGAGGTGTACATCGTCGGGTACACGCCCCGGGCGTACGGGAACTCACCGGGCGCACCGAGCCGGGCCGCCAGGTCCGCCGGTACGTCGGCGGCACCGTAGACCGCCCTGATCGGGAACCCCGACTCACTCGACCGACCATCACTCATGACCGGCATGCTAGGCCCGGGGCGTTGAGCAGGCACCGCTGGACCGAACCGGCATCGCTGTGAGATACACCGCAGGCGTCCGGGCCGGCTCGGGTCGGCGTCCGGGCAGCCGTGAACGGCGCGGCACGCGGCGTCGACAAACACGAACGCATCGTGAGGCGACAGACACGTACGGTCGAGTTATCGGGAACTACGGCGGTTGTCTTTCCCTTCTGCGGTCGGAACCCGCAATATAGGGGGGTTCTGTCCTGTGCCCCCTCGATTCTCTTCGGTGGCTTTTCTGTGACTCAGATCCCGACGTGGAGTGGCGGACCGGCCAATCCCACCAACGGACGTGCGGCACCCGGCATCACCATCGGCGGTCGGTACTCGTTGCGGGCGGCGGTCGGCCACGGCGGCATGGGCACCGTGTGGCGCGCGGCCGACACCCTGCTGCGCCGCGACGTGGCGGTGAAGGAGGTCGTACTCCCGCCGGGGCTGGCCCCCAGCGACCGCGACGCGATGTACGAACGCACCCTCCGCGAGGCGCGGGCCGCGGCTGCCCTGCAACACCCGGCGGTGGTGCAGGTCTACGACGTGGTCACCGAGGGCGGGCGGCCGTGGATCGTGATGGAGCTGCTCGACGCGCGCAGCCTGGCCGACATGGTGATCGAGGACGGCCCGCTGGGGCCGCGCGCGGTCGCCAAGATCGGTATCGCCCTGCTCGGCGCGCTCGAGGTGGCGCACGCGATCGGGGTACTGCACCGCGACGTCAAGCCGGCGAACGTGCTGATCTGCTCCGACGGTCGCTGCGTGCTCACCGACTTCGGGGTGGCCCGGATGCCGACCGACGTCCAGCTCACCACCCCGGGCATGGTGCTCGGCTCGCCGCACTTCATCTCGCCGGAACGGGCCATGGGGCAGGACTTCGGCCCGCCCAGCGACCTCTTCTCGCTCGGCGTCACCCTCTACACGGCCGTCGAGGGGCGGCCGCCGTTCGACAAGGGCGACCCGATCGAGACCATGCACGCGGTGGTGGAGGACCCGCCCGCGCCGCCGGTCCGCTCCGGTGCGCTGACCCGGGTGCTGCTCGGGCTGCTGGAGAAGGACCCGGCCCGCCGGCTCGACGTCACCGCCTCCCGCACCATGCTCCGCGAACTGCTGGCCGGCCCGCTGGCCAGCAACGCCGCCGGGCACATGGTCACCGACCCGTACGCGGTGGTGCCGACCCAGCGCTCGCCGTGGCAACAGCCCGCCGGCGCCCCCCAGTCACCGGCGCCGGCCGGAGCCCAGCCCGGCCACACCAGCCGGCCGGCGGCCAACGGCGAGATCGGCGGCTCGGCGATGCTCGCCCCGGGCGAGTCCCCGACCGACCGGCTGGCGCGCAACGCCCGCGACATCGGCGCCTCCAACCGGCCCCCGTCAGGCGGCGCCAACCCGCTGAACACCCCGACCGGGGCGATGCCGGGCTCGGCCGGCCGGCGCGGCGGACCGCTCGACACGCCGACCGGGGCGATGTCCGGGTCCGGTGGCCGGGGCGGCACCGTGCACGTGGCCCGGGGCGGCGGCCTGGGCCGTGGCCTGGCCGGCGCCCGGCAGGCCGGTGACTCGGTGGTCCGGACGGTCCGGGGCTGGCCCCGGAAGATGCAGCTCGCCGTGGCCGGCGGGGTCGCCGTGGTGCTGCTGGTCGGCATCGTCGCGCTCTCGGTCGGCGGCGGTGGCGACGACCCGACCAAGAACCCGCCGCCGCAGGCCGAACCGACCAGCCAGGCCCCGGCACCAGCGCCCTTCGCCACCCAGCCGCACAACGCGAAGGGCGTCTCGGTGAACGTCCCGAAGGGCTGGAAGAAGAGCGGGGCCGGGGTCTACACCGACTACACCGACCCGGAGGACAGCGGCCGGCGGGTCCGGATCCTGGTGGAGTCTGGCAAGACGCCGATGGGCTTCATGAAGGTCGCCGAGGGCGGGCTGAAGAAGAACGGCAGCACCTGCAAGAAGCCCTACACCCAGGTGGCGCTCCAGGAGGTCGAGGTCGCCGGCAAGCCCGCGGCCGAGCTGGAGTACACCTGCGGCGAGGGCTCGAGCAAGCGGCACGGGGTGTGGCGGGCGATCACCGAGGACGGCAAGGCCTACTCGTTCTATCTGACCACCCCCGATGAGCGGTTCGAGGAGAGCAAGCCGATCTTCGACGAGATGGTCAAGTCGTTCCGGCTCGGCGAGACCGGCTGACATCCACGCACCGGCCCCGCTTCTGGCGTACACCACGCCGGGGGGCGGGGCCGGACCGCATCCCGAAGTGGCCGGCGTGCTATCACAGTCCGATGGTGGCGAAACCGAAGCAGCCCGAAGGCGAATCCCCGGACGAGTTGACCGGGCTGCGGGCCCGGGCCCAGGCGTGGCTCGACGACGACCCCGACCCGGCGACCCGGGAGGAGCTGCGGGGCGTACTCGACAGGCTGCCGGCGAGCGCCGCCGAGCTGGCCGACCGGTTCTCCGGACCGCTCACCTTCGGCACCGCCGGGTTGCGGGGTCCGCTGCGGGCCGGCCCGAACGGGATGAACCTGGCCGTGGTCACCGCCGCCGCAGCCGGGCTGGTCGGCTGGCTCGCCGCCCGGGACGCCTCCGGGCCACTGCTGATCGGGTACGACGCCCGGCACGGCTCCAGGGAGTTCGCCGAGCGGACCGCCCGGGTGGCCACCGGCGCGGGGCGACCCGCCCTGCTGCTGCCCCGGCCGCTGCCCACCCCGGTGCTGGCGTACGCGGTCCGGGCCCTCGGCGCGGTCGCCGGGGTGATGGTCACCGCCAGCCACAACCCGCCACAGGACAACGGCTACAAGGTCTACCTGGGCGCCTCGACCGGGGGTCCCCGGGGCGCGGGGGCGCAGATCGTGCCCCCGGTCGACGCCGAGATCTCCGCGGCGATCCGGGCGGTCGGGTCGCTGGCGGCGGTACCGCTGGGCGGGCCGGGTGAGGTGCTCGGGGACGACGTGGTGGCGGCGTACGTGCGGGCCACCGCCGGGCTGATCAAGCCGGACGGGCCGCGTGGGCTGACCGTGGCGTACACCCCGCTGCACGGGGTGGGTGCCGCCGTACTCACCTCGGTCTTCGCCCGGGCCGGGTTCGGCGTGCCGGGGATCGTCGCCGAGCAGGCCGAGCCGGACCCGAACTTCCCGACCGTCTCGTTCCCCAACCCCGAGGAACCGGGCGCGACCGACCGGCTGGTCGCGCTGGCCCGGCAGATCGGGGCGGACATCGCGCTGGCGAACGACCCGGACGCCGACCGGTGTGCGGTGGCGGTCCCCGACCCGGTGCGCGGCTGGCGGATGCTGCACGGCGACGAGGTGGGCATCCTCCTCGCCGACCACCTGTTCCGGCAGGGCCACACCGGGCTGTACGCCACCACGATCGTCTCGTCGTCCCTGCTGCGGACGCTGTGCGAGGCGCGCGGCCTGCCGTACGGCGAGACGCTCACCGGGTTCAAGTGGATCGTCCGGGCCGAGGCCGGCGACGCCGAGCTGACCTACGGCTACGAGGAGGCGCTCGGCTACTGTGTCGCCCCCGACCAGGTGCGGGACAAGGACGGGATCAGCGCCGCGCTCACCTTCGCCGAACTGGCGGCGACGCTCAAGACGCAGGGGCGGACCGTCACCGACCGGCTCGACGAGTTGGCCAGGGAGTTCGGGGTACACCTGACCGACCAACTCTCGGTCCGGGTCGACGACCTGAGCGAGATCGCGAACACGATGGCCTACATCCGGGGCAGGACCCCGAAGACGCTGCTCGACGAGCCGGTGACCTCGGTCGAGGACCTGGCTCCGGCGGCGGACGTGCTGATCCTGCGTACCGACTCGGCCCGGGTGGTGGTACGCCCGTCCGGCACCGAGCCGAAGCTGAAGGCGTACCTGGAGGTGGTGGAACCGGTGGTCGACGGCGACCTGCCGGCGGCCCGGGAGCGGGCCGCCGCCTCGGTGCGCGCGCTGCGCACCGAGACCGCCGCGGCCCTCGGCATCTGGTAGCCGACCACCCGCCGGTGGCGGTGCCGCCCGGAGCCGCCTGCGGTCAGCTCCGGCTGCCCAGCGCGGCGTCGATGGCCCGGGAGAGGGCGGCGATCACCAACGCCACCGAGGGGCGGATGGTGGACTCCTCCAGGCTCCCCCCGTCGGTGAAGCCCGCACTCCGGGCGATCTCGGCCAGCCGCGTCCGGGCGTCCTCGGCGGCCGGTCCGGTCAGTCCGAGGCTCGGCTGTACCCGGATCGCCGCCATCACGGCGGCGAGCGCCGCGGTCCGCTCGTCGGGTACGGCCTGCCCGGTCAGCGCGGCGGTCAGCCGGCTGCGGATCTCGTCCTCGACCGACGGGTCGAGTACCGGATAGCGATGCACGTGGATGTGCCCGAGTTCGGTCTCGTCGACGTCGCTGACCACGCCCCGGGCGCAGAGGTCGTTCAGGATCCGGTCGCGCAGCCCGTGCCGGAGCCGCTGCACCCAGGAGGCCGGGGTGTGCGGGGTGTCCGCGGCGATCCGGGCGAGCACGTCGTCGGCGATCGGGTCGCCGGTCGGCGTGGGGTCGGTGGCCACGATCGAACCGTCGGCGAACGCGACCCGTCCGGCGAGCGCGAGGTCGACAAGCACGGCGGCGGCCATGCCGAGGTCGAGACCGATCCGGGATCCGGTCGCCTTGCCGGACTTGTCGTCATAGCCGAGCAGCAGCAACTCCTCGGCCAACCCAACACCTGTCATGGCCCGGAACGGTAGCCGTTTCGCGCCAGCCGCGCATGCGTCCCGGCCGGACCGAATCGGACGGGTCGGGCGCCTGCGGTGTCGGACCGGTCGGGCGCCTGTGGCGAAGCCGGGCGACCGGGAGTCAGAACCGGGGCATACCGCCGAACTGCCGGTCCCCGGCGTCACCGAGCCCGGGGACGATGAACATCTTCTCGTTGAGCCGCTCGTCGATCGAGGCGGTAACCAGCCGCAGCGGCAGCCCGGAGCGCTCCAGCCGCTCGATGCCGGCCGGTGCGGCGAGCACGCAGAGCACCGTGATGTCGGTGCAGCCCCGGTCGGCCAGCAGCCGGCAGCAGTGCTCCAGCGAGCCGCCGGTGGCGAGCATCGGGTCGAGCACCAGCACCGGCCGGCCGGTCAGGTCGGTCGGCAGCGACTCCATGTAGGCGCGCGGCTCGTAGGTGTGCTCGTCCCGGGCGAGCCCGACGAAGCCCATCGACGACTCGGGCAGCAGGCCGAGCGCCGAGTCGGCCATGCCCAGCCCGGCGCGGAGCACGGGCACCAGCAGTGGCGGGTTGGCCAGCCGGGCGCCCTGGGTGGGTGCCACGGGCGTGTCGATCGGGAACTGCTCGACCGGCAGCGAGCGCGCGGCCTCGTACACCAGCATGGTGGTGAGTTCGTGCAGCGCGGCGCGGAACGACGCCGAGTCGGTCCGGGCGTCGCGCATCACGGTCAGCCGCGTCTGGGCCACGGGATGGTCAACCACGAGTACGTCCACGGTCGCTCAACCTACCGGTAACCTCTGGTCGTGCCGCTGTCGGTCGGCAGGTCCCGGGCGGGTACCTGCCGACGACCCGGCAGGCGACTATGGCCAAGATCACAGACTCGCCGCCGTGCGTAGACTTGCGGCCATGACGGCGACAGCGGCGTCGGCGCGTTCCGACCTGACCGAGGTGGGGCGTTCCGAGGCGACCCTACGGGCCTTCCTGCACGGCCTGCCCGGCGTGGACCAGGTCGGCGCGGAGCAACGGGCGGCGATGCTCGGCACCCGCTCGATCAAGACCAGCGCCAAGGCCTGGGCGATCGACCTGGCGATCCGGATGGTCGACCTGACCACGCTGGAGGGCGCCGACACCCACGGCAAGGTACGCGCGCTCGCCGCCAAGGCACTCCGCCCGGACCCGGCCGACCCGTCCTGCCCGCCGGTCGCCGCCCTCTGCGTCTATCCGACGATGGTCCCGGTGGCCGCCGAGGCGCTCTGGGGCCCGACCGCCCGACCGGCCGGGGACGCGGGCCGGGTGCACCTGGCGAGCGTGGCCACGGCGTTCCCGTCCGGGCAGGCGCCGCTGGAGGTCCGGCTCGCGGACACCCGCTCGGCGGTGGCCGCCGGGGCGGACGAGATCGACATGGTGATCAACCGGGGCGCCTTCCTCTCCGGGCGCTACCAGGAGGTCTACGACGAGATCGTCGCGGTCAAGGCCGCCTGCGGGGACGCCCACCTCAAGGTCATCCTGGAGACCGGCGAGCTGGTCACCTACGACAGCGTCCGGCGGGCCTCCTGGCTGGCCATGCTGGCCGGCGCCGACTTCATCAAGACCTCGACCGGCAAGGTGCCGGTGGCCGCGACCCTGCCGGTCACCCTGGTGATGCTGGAGGCGGTCCGGGACTTCCGGGACGCCACCGGCCGGCAGGTCGGGGTCAAGCCGGCCGGCGGGATCCGGACCACCAAGGACGCGATCAAATACCTGGTGCTGGTGAACGAGACCGCCGGCCCGGACTGGCTGCACCCCGACCAGTTCCGGTTCGGCGCCTCCAGCCTCCTCAACGACCTGCTGATGCAGCGCACCAAGTTGACCACCGGCGTCTACTCCGGCCCCGACTACTTCACCCTGGACTGACGATGTTCGAATACGCCCCGGCGCCGGAGTCGCGCGCCGTCGTGGACCTGAAGCCGTCGTACGGGCTCTTCGTCGACGGCGAGTTCGTCGAGCCGGGTGACGGCGGCACGATCAAGTCGATCAACCCGGCCTCCGAGGAGGTGCTCGCCGAGGTGGCCGAGGCCGGTCCCGGTGACGTGGACCGGGCGGTACGCGCGGCCCGCCGGGCGTACGACGAGGTCTGGGGGCCGATGCCGGGCCGGGACCGGGCCAAGTACCTCTTCCGGATCGCCCGGATCATCCAGGAACGCTCCCGCGAGTTGGCGGTGCTGGAGTCGCTCGACAACGGCAAGCCGATCCGGGAGTCCCGGGACGTCGACCTGCCGCTGGTCGCTGCGCACTTCTTCTACTACGCCGGCTGGGCCGACAAGCTCGGGTACGCCGGCTTCGGCCCGGCCCCGCGCCCGCTCGGCGTGGCCGGTCAGGTCATCCCGTGGAACTTCCCGCTGCTGATGCTGGCCTGGAAGATCGCCCCGGCGCTGGCCGCCGGCAACACGGTGGTGCTCAAGCCGGCCGAGACGACCCCGCTGAGCGCGCTGCTCTTCGCCGAGATCTGCCAGCAGGCCGACCTGCCGGCCGGGGTGGTCAACATCGTCACCGGGGCCGGCGAGACCGGCCGGGCGCTCGTCGAGCACGACGCGATCGACAAGGTCGCCTTCACCGGCTCCACCGAGGTCGGCCGGCAGATCGCCCGCTCGGTCGCCGGCACCCGCAAGAAGCTCACCCTGGAACTCGGCGGCAAGGCGGCGAACATCGTCTTCGACGACGCACCCGTCGACCAGGCCGTCGAGGGCATCGTCAACGGCATCTTCTTCAACCAGGGCCACGTCTGCTGCGCCGGCTCCCGGCTGCTGGTCCAGGAATCGGTGTACGACGAGGTGCTCGGCTCGCTCAAGCGCCGGATGGCCCGGCTGCGGGTCGGTGACCCGCTGGACAAGAACACCGACATCGGTGCGATCAACTCGGCTGCCCAACTCGACCGGATCCGCACGCTGAGCGAGATCGGGTCCTCGGAGGGGGCCGAGCGCTGGTCCCCGCCGTGCGAGTTGCCGGACCGGGGCTTCTGGTTCGCCCCGACCATCTTCACCGGGGTCAGCCAGGCACACCGGATCGCCCGCGAGGAGATCTTCGGGCCGGTGCTCTCGGTGCTGACCTTCCGTACCCCGGCCGAGGCGGTGGAGAAGGCGAACAACACGCCGTACGGGCTGTCGGCCGGGATCTGGACCGACAAGGGTTCCCGGATCCTCTGGATGGCCGACCGGCTGCGCGCCGGAGTGGTCTGGGCGAACACGTTCAACAAGTTCGACCCCACCTCGCCGTTCGGCGGTTACAAGGAGTCGGGCTACGGCCGGGAGGGTGGCCGGCAGGGGCTGGAGGCGTACCTCGATGTCTGAACGGGTGGCGGTACGCAAGACGTACAAGCTCTTCATCGGCGGGAAGTTCCCGCGCAGCGAGTCGGGGCGGTCGTATCCGGTGCAGAACTCCAACGTGGCACTCGCCTCCCGCAAGGACGTCCGGGACGCCGTACTCGCGGCGCGGGCGGCGGTCAAGGGCTGGTCGGGCGCGACCGCGTACAACCGGGGGCAGATCCTCTACCGGGTCGCCGAGATGCTGGAGGGGCGGCGGGACCAGTTCGTCGGGCTGGGTGTGCCGGCCGACGAGGTCGACGAGGCGATCGACCGCTGGGTCTGGTACGCCGGCTGGGCCGACAAGCTGACCCAGGTGTACGGCAACGCCAACCCGGTCGCCGGGCCGTACTTCAACATCTCGGCGCCGGAGCCGACCGGGGTGGTCGGGGTGCTCGCCCCGGCCGAGCCGGCGCTGCTCGGGCTGGCCAGCGTGGTGGCTCCGGCGATCGTCACCGGCAACACGGTGGTGGTGCTGGTCGCGCAGGAGAGCCCGCTGCCCGCGATCACCCTCTCCGAGGTGCTGGCCACCTCCGACCTGCCCGGCGGGGTGGTGAACCTGCTCACCGGCCGCCCGGCCGAGACCGCGCCCTGGCTGGCCGGGCACATGGACGTGAACGCACTCGACCTGACCGGAGTCGACGACCCGGAACTCGCCACCGAGTTGGAGCGGGCCGCCGCCGGCAACCTCAAGCGGGTCCTCCGGCCGCCGGCCGCACCGGTCGACTGGAGCGCCGACCCCGGCATCGCCCCGATGACCGCCCTGCTCGAGACCAAAACCGTCTGGCACCCGAAGGGCGTGTAAGGAAGGGCCCCCGCATAGCGCTTTCTGTTGTAGAAGGGCCCCTTCCTAACACCTGTTGTGGGAAAGCTGGCGTACGACGGCGGGTAGTAGAATTTGCACCGTGACGCGACTCGGTGATCTCGAACGTGCGGTGATGGACGTGCTCTGGGACCGGGGCACCGGTGCCGGGGTGACCGTGCGCGAGGTCGCCGAGGCGTTGCGGGACCGTGAGCTGGCGTACACGACCGTGATGACGGTGCTCGACCGGCTGGCCGGCAAGGGCATGGTCGAGCGGGAGCGGGAGGGGCGGGCCTGGCGCTACCGGCCGGCGGCCAGCCGTGAGGCGCACATCGCCCGGCTGATGCTCGACGCCCTGGACCTGGCCGGCAGCCGGGACGCCGCGCTGGTCCGGTTCGCCCGCTCGGTGACCGGGAACGAGGCCGAGGTGCTGCGCGCGGCGCTCGCCGAGGAGGCGGACGAATTTCCGGCGGCGCCCGACCGGCAGTCCGCCGCGAAGCGGCAGGTCTGAGCCGATGTCCTACGCCGCGCACTTCGCGCTCGCCGTACTGGCCTGTTATCTCGCCGCCCAGGCGCTGACCCGGTCCGGCCGGCTGGGTGCCGGGTGGGCCTGGCACAGTCCCCGGGTGGCGATCGTCTGCTGGCAGTTCGTCGGGCTGGCGCTGGGGCTCTCCGCGATCGGCCTGCCGATCTCGCTCGGGCTCGCCCCGTACGGCCAGGGCACCGGTTCGGCGCTGCGGTCGCTCGCCGGTGACGTCTTCGGCGGCGGGGACCTGCCGCCCGGCCTGGGGGTGACGCACCTCGGACTGGTCGGCATCGGGGTGGGCGTGGCGGTGGTGCTGCTCGGCTCGACGGCGCGGAGTCTGCTCGCCGCACTGCACGCCCAGCGCCGGCACCGGGACCTGTTGACCCTGGTGGCCCGGAACGACCCGGCCGCACCCGGTGCGCTGGTACTCGACCATCCCAGCGCGGCCGCCTACTGCCTGCCCGGGGTACGCCCGCAGGTGGTGGTAAGCGCCGGCACCCTGAGCCTGCTCGACCGGGCGCAGCTCGCCGCCGTACTCAGCCACGAGCGGGCGCACGCCGACGAGCGGCACGATCTGGTACTCCTCCCCTTCACCGCGCTGTGCAAGGCGCTACCGGGCGTCGGATGGGTGCGCGCGGCGCACGACGCCGTCGCCCTGCTGGTGGAGATGCGGGCCGACGACAAGGCCCGGCGCCTGCACGCCGACGGCCCGCTCGCCGCCGCGCTGCTGCGGTTCGCCAGCGCCGGTGCCCGGGTCACCCCGGCCGGTGCGCTCGGGATCGCCGACGGCGAACTCGACGCCCGGGTACGGCGCCTGCTGGAGGTACGCCGACCGGGCCGGCTGCCCGGCGTGACCGCGCTGACGCTGGCGACGGCCCTGGTCGCCCTGCCGGTGTCGCTGTTCCTGCACTGAGCCGCCGGGCATCTACTACGCCTCGTAGTAAACTGGCCCTGATCACGGAAGCTGCCCGAAAAGATGCGTGGGATATGGGTCATCGACGCTCGCCGGCCGGGCCAGCCGGCCACCGGCCTTCCGGTGCGGCGGTGAGTCGCCGGCCGTTCGACCCACGCCTGCTGCGCCGGGTACCCGGCGCACGACGCCAGCTCGGACTGCTCGGCCTGCTCGGTGTCGTCGCCGCCGGACTCGTCATCGCCCAGGCCACCACCCTCGCCACAGTGCTGGCCGAGGCGGCTGGCGGGCAGCTCGACCGGGCCGCGCTGGCCGGCTTCCTGGCCAGTGTGGCCGGCCGGGCGGCCCTGCTCTGGGTCCAGGGCACGGTGGCGGCCCGGGCCGCCGCCACGGTCAAGGCCACGCTCCGGGCCGACCTGCTCGCCGCCGTCGACAGGCGCGGACCGGCCTGGCTCGCCGGGCAGCGCGGCGGCCAGCTCGCCACCCTCGCCGGGCGCGGCCTGGACGCGCTCGACGCGTACTTCACCGGCTACCTGCCGCAGCTCGTGCTGAGCGTCACGGTGCCAATGGCCGTACTCGCCCGGCTGTTCTTCGCCGACTGGAGTTCCGCCCTGGTGATCGCGGCGACCCTGCCGCTGATCCCGATCTTCGGCGCACTGCTCGGCTGGCAGGCCCAGGCCGCCACCGAACGCCAGTGGCGCCGGCTGGCCCTGCTCGGCGGACACTTCCTGGACATGCTGCGCGGTCTGCCCACCCTGCACCTGTTCGGCCGGGCCCCCGCCCAGGTGACCGTGGTACGCCGGATGGCCGACCGGCACCGGAGCGCGACGATGAAGACGCTGCGGATCGCCTTCCTCTCCGCACTCGTACTCGAACTGGTCGCCACCCTCTCGGTCGCGCTCGTCGCGGTACCGATCGGCCTGCGGCTGCTCGGCGGCGGGCTCGCCCTGCAGACCGCGCTGCTGGTGCTGCTGCTCGCCCCCGAGGCGTTCCTGCCGCTGCGCGCCGCCGGCAGCCAGTTCCACGCCAGTCAGGAGGGGCTGACCGCGCTGGACGAGGCACTGACCCTGCTCGACCCCGATCGGCCCGCCCACCCCGCCGCCGCCCGAACCGGCGCCGCCCCGACCACCGCCGCCGCCCCGACCGCCGCCGCCTCGACCACCGCCGCCGCCCCGACCGCCGCCGTCGCCCGGAACGGCCCCAAGTCGACCCCCGCGCGAAAATCCGCCGGGTCCGCCGGGTCGGCCGGCGTCCCGGGCGGCCGGCACGGCGAACGCCCACCTCCGGCGGAGCGGAACGGGGAGATCCGGTTCGAGTCCGTGACAGTCGAATACCAGCGCGGCACCGCGCTGCGGGACGTCACCCTCACCATCCGGCCCGGCGAACGGATCGCCGTGGTCGGTCCGAGCGGCGCCGGCAAGAGCACCCTGCTGAACCTGCTGCTCGGCTTCGTCAGCCCGAGCAGCGGGCGGATCACCGTCGACGGTACGGACCTGGCGGCGCTGGACCTGGCCCGGTGGCGCCGGCAACTGGCCTGGGTACCGCAGCGGGCACACCTGTTCGGCACCTCCCTGGCCGACAACATCCGGCTCGGCACACCTGACGCGCCGATGGCAGCGGTCCTGGAGGCGGTCCGGGCCGCCGACCTGGCCGAGGTGGTCGCCGACCTGCCCGACGGTCTCGACACCCGGCTGGGCGAGCGCGGTCACGGGCTCTCCAGCGGGCAGCGGCAGCGGGTCGCCCTGGCCCGGGCCTTCCTCCGGGACGCCCCGATCGTGCTGCTCGACGAGCCGACCGCCCGGCTCGACGCCGGTTCCGAGGCGGCCGTACTCGCGGCCACCCGGCGGCTGGTCGCCGGCCGTACGGCCCTGCTGGTGGCGCACCGCCCGACGCTGCTGGCCGAGGCGGACCGGGTGCTCCGGGTCGAGGACGGACGGGTGACCGAGCAGGATCTCGGCGCGGCGCAGCTCGCTTCGCTGCCCCGGGAGGTGGTGGCGTGAGGCTGCGTCCCGAACGCACAGTCTGGCGGTTGGCCCGCCCGTACCTCGGTCGGCTGCTCGGCGCCGGCCTGCTGGCCGCCGGTACCGAACTCGCCGGGCTCGCCCTGCTGGCAACCGCCACCTGGCTGCTGGTCAGCGCCGCCGGCCGACCACCGCTGGACACCCTCACCGTGGCGATCGTCGCGGTGCGGGCCCTGGCGATCGGCCGGGGCGTACTGCGCTACACCGAACGGCTGGCCGGGCACGACGCCGCGCTGCGGGTCGTCACCGAGGTCCGGACCCGGGTCTTCGCCGCGCTGGCGGCCCGGCGCGGCACCGCTGCCCAGCGCTCCGGCGACCTGCTCAGCCGGCTCGTCTCGGACGTCGAGGCGGTGCAGGACCTGCTGCTCCGGGTGCTGGTCCCGGGGGCCGCGGCCAGCATCGTCGGCCTGCTCGCCGTGCTCGGCGCGTCGGCCGTCGCCCCGCTGGCCGGGTTGGCGCTGGCCGGTGGGCTGCTGCTGGCCGGAGTCGGGCTGCCGGCGCTGGCGGCGCTGCTGACCCGGCGTACCGCCGACCGGGTGGCGCCGTCGCGCGGCGCGCTCGCCGAGGACGCGGTGGACCTGACCGCCGGTGCCGCCGACCTGGCCGCGTTCGGCGCGACCGGAGCGGCGCTGGATCGGGCGGACGCCCGGGCCCGGGAACTAGCCGGGCTGGAGCGCCGGACGGCGGCGGTGGGCTGGGCAGTGGACGGTCTCGGGGTACTGGTGGCCGGTGCGACAAGCGCCGCAGTGCTGGCCGTGGCGCTGCGGGCGGACGTCTCCGGGGTACTCGTCGGGGTGCTGGCGGTCGGCACGCTCGCCGCCGTCGAGGCGGCCCTGGCGCTGGTCGGCGCGGCCCGGCACTGGACCCGACTGCGCGCCGGCCTGACCCGGGTGGCCGACCTGCTGGTGGCGGCCCCGGCGGAGGCGGCCGGCCGGCCGGCAGCCCCTGCCGAGCAGGCAGCCAGCGGGCCGGCGGAGCAGGCGGCCAGCGGGCCGGCAGCCCCGGCGGAGCAGGCGGCAGGCGGGCCGGCGGCGCTGTCGGAGGCCGCGCCCGGCGGCGGGACGGCGGAGGTCGCCCGGCGCTGGCACTGTCGGGTCGACGGGGTGCACCTGCGCTACCGCCGCCCGGGCCCGCCCGCGCTGGACGGGGTGAGCCTCGACCTTCCGGCGGGCAGCCGGATCGCCGTCGTCGGTCCGAGCGGTGCCGGCAAGAGCAGCCTGCTCGCCGTGCTGACCGGGATGGTCCGGCCGGACCACGGCCGGGTGTTGCTCAACGGCGTCGACCTGCCCGAACTGCCCGTCGACCGGCTGCCCCGGATCGTCGGCGGGCTCCTCGCCGAGGCGCACGTCTTCCACGCCACGGTCCGGGAGAACCTCCTGCTCGGCCGGACCGGCGCCACCGACGACGACCTGGCCGGCGCGGCCTCGGCGGCGGGCCTGCTCGACTGGGTACGCCAGCAGCCCGCCGGCTGGGACACGATGGTGGGCGAGGACGGTGGTCAACTCTCCGGCGGGCAACGCCAACGGCTGCTGCTGGCCCGGGCCCTGCTGGCGGCACCGGCCGGCATCCTGGTGCTGGACGAGCCGACCGAGGGTCTCGACCCCACCGCCGCTGACGCGGTGCTCGCCTCGGCGACCGCACACGCCGGCCCGGACCGCACCGTGGTACTCGTGACGCACCGACTGTCCGGTTTGGACCGCTACGACGAGGTCGTCGTACTCGACCAGGGGCGGATCGTCGAGCGGGGCGGCCACGCCGAACTCGTCGACCGACCCGGCTGGTACCGCGACCAGTGGCTACGCCAGACCGGCGCGGAACGGGACTATCTGGCGCTCGGCAGCTGAGCCGGCGGCGACACCTGAGCCGGCAGCGACACCTCAGGCCGGTGCGCCGGGCGTGGGTGCTCCGCCGAGGAACTGCCCCACCGTCGAGCTGAACTCCTGCCAGTTCGACCGCTCACCGGCCAGGGCACGCTGCCCGGCACCGGTCAGTTCGTAGGTCCGGCGCTCGCGGCCGTTGACGGTGCTCCATGCGCTGCTGACATATCCGGCTCGCTCCAACCGGCGCAGCGCCGGGTAGATCGTCCCGGTGGGCAGATCGAGCACGCCACCGCTGCGGGCCCGGAGCGCCTCGATGATGGCGTAGCCGTGCAGCGCCCCGCGCTCCAGCACCGCGAGCAGCAGCGCATCGAGATGGCCGTGCAGCGCCTGGGCGTTCATAGGTAGCAAGCCTACTAATATATGCGGCGAAGTCCAACGGGGTGCCGGCATCCACACCCGCCGCCGGCCTACTAGGGTGTGTGCGCAGAGTCACCGATCCGCCGGCACCCTCGCCGGGTCGGGTGCCCACATCGAGCGCACACGGAGGTCAGCGTGGCCCGCCAGTCGTCCCACCGGCCCGAAACCGACGAGCCCGGAAACGAGCCAGCCGGAAGCGACGGGGCTGTCGACCCCGGGCGGATCGACGCCGGCTCCCCGGAAAGCAGCGACGCCACCGGCGACGCCCCGGCGGAGTCCGGCACGGCGGACCGTTCGCTGTGGGAAGAGGTCCGGATCGACCCGGTCGAGATCGCCCTCCCCTCGGGCGCCGGTTTCACCCTGCGGGCGTACCGCCCGGAGGGCGAACTGACCCCGACCGACATCGAGGACCGGGAGAACGACGACCTCTTCGCCAGCCGGTCCCGCCGGGTCGAGGTCGACGAGGACGAGGACGACGAGACCGTCGTGATCCTCGACGAGGAGGTCGCCGACCAGTTCGCCGAGGCGGAGAAGGAGGAGGCGGAGCGGGACGGCAGGGCCGGGGACGCCGACTCCGAGGACGAGGCGGCCGAGAAGGAGGACGAGGCGGCCGACGAGGGCGAGGAGGTGCCGGCCTTCCTCACGTACCGGGGGAAGTTGCTGCTCTTCAAGAGCCCTGAGGCACTCGTCACATTCGTCAGGTCCGGCGCACCCCACGATCTGGCCGACCTGGACACCTGGGACCAGCTCGTCGAGCGGATCACCCCGGCCGACGTCGCCCCGCTCGACGAGGACTCCTACGAGCTGGACCTCGTGGTGGAGAACCTCCGTGGCGGGCACGACGTCTGGGACTCGACGCTGCTCATCGAGGCCGGCGAGGTGGCCCGTGACCTTGCCTACGCGCTCCGGCTGCCGGCCGTACTGGATATGCTGTCCCCCGGCTCCAGCCTGGACGACCTCGACGAGGCGCTCCGGGCGACCGTGGCCGGCGGCCTCGGCGGATTCCGGGGTCGGCGGCGACTCAAGAAAATCGGGGCACAAACCGCAAGTCTCGGGTGGCGCACGATTATCGGCAAGATCTCTGCCGCCGTGGACTGGCGCGACTGACCCCTCACCAGGGAGCATCAGTCTTTGGCACACCACTTGTGTCTCGGGAGGAGGACGACGCCGTGGCGCTCGTGCGGGTGTACTGCGGTCTGGCCTCTGCGGACGCGACGGGTCGACCGGCTCCGGCCGGCGCGACGCTGACCTCCGCAGTGGTCGACGACGCAGGCAGGCTGCTCCATGTCTGCGAGATCACCGATGACCCGGCTGGCTACGCCCAGCTCGGCGCGGTGCTCGTCGAACGGGGCAGCGGGCCGAGCGGCGTCGCTGTCGCCGCCGACAGCGACGACCACCTGGTCACCTCGCTGCTGAGCGCGGCCGGTCGTCCACTGGTCATCGCCGACGACGACTCCGTCGACGACTTCGCCGAACGGTTCGCCGACGACGAGTCGGCCGAGGAACGCGAGTCCGCCCCGGCCGAGCGACGCGCCGTCGGGCTGGCCCGGGCGTTACAGGCCGGCGCGCTCTCCGCGGCCACCCTGCCGGCGCCGCGCGAGTTCGCCAGCCTCAAGCCGGTACTCGCCGCACACGCCGCGCTGGCCAACGGCCGGCACGCCGCCGCCGTCGCCCTGCGCGAGGTGCTGCGTGAGCTCTACCCGGCCGCGCTGCGGGCGTACCCGGATCCGGCCGAGCCGGTCTCACTTGCCGTACTCGACGCGTTGCCCGAGCCGGGCATGCTCGGCGGCACCGCCGCACGCGGCCGGGACAGTTCGGTCGCCACCGACGCCATCGCGGCGCACCTCGTCGCCGACGGCGTGGCCGAGGCCGACGTGATCACCGAGGCGGTCACCGCGCTCCGGGTCGCCATCGCGGAGACCCCTCGGCGGGGTGCCGCCAACAAGGCTCTCACCTCCGCCGCGGCGGAGACCGTACGCCAGGCCGTGGCGGCCGTACGCGCCTGCGACGCCGGCTGTGACGCACTGGTGGGCACCCTGACCGCCCGGGTCGTCACCACGCCGGCTCCCGGTCGACGGGCCGGTCGGCGCAGTGCCGGCGAGGCCCCGACGCCGGCCGGCACCGGGCTGCCCGGTCCGGTGCGGGAGCCGGTGCCCAGCTCGGGTCGGCGCAACCGGCACCAGCCGGCCGCCGCCGGCAACGGGCCCGCCAGCCCGCAGCCGTTGGGGCCACCACCGGTCGCTCCGGCACCCGTCGCCCCGCCGCCGATGGCACCGCCGCCGGTCACCCCCTCCGCCGCGCCGCCGCTGTCGCCGGCCGCCACGCTCTCGATGCCGGTCGTGCCGGTCTCCGGGCCGCCCCGGGAGCCGCGCTCGACCGCGCCCTCCTCCGCGCCGCCGGCCTACCAGGGCGACACGATGGCGAACCGGCCGGTCTCCGCGCCGCCGCCCCCGCCGCCCGGGATGACGCCGATCCCACCGACGCAGCGCGGGTCGATCCCGCCCGCCGAGGCCGGCGAACCGTTCCGGGCCACCCTGACCACCGCCGCCATCAACAGCGCCCGCAACGAGCGGCGGCCGACGCCGATCACGCCCCGACCGAAGACCAACGGGGACAGCTCGACGCGGCCGGGCACGATCTCGGCCGCCGGCCTGACCGTGTCGCTGCCGGCGACCCGGCCCGAGCCGCCGGCACCGCCCGGTTCCCGGGCCAACTGGCCGCTTGTCAACTCCGGCGACGAGCAGGACGACCGGGCGAGCGGGCCGGGATACCCCGGCGGCTACCCGGGCGGGCAGTCCGGCGAGCGGGACGCCCCGGTGAGCGCGGCGCCCGCCGACGGGCGGGTCACCCCGCCGTGGCAGGCGGACGACCTGCCCCCCGAGCCGCCGACGCTGCGCCTCGTCGAGCCGGCGCCGCTGCCCGAACGGCCCGTGCACAACGGCCTGCCGGCCGACAACCCGCCGCTGCGCCTGGTGGACCGGGAGGAGCCGGCGGCCCGTGCCGGATCGGCCCTGCCCCGTCGCAACGCGGAGCCGAGCACGCCACCGGTCTCCGACGAGGGCGACGGCGACCTGCTGATCTTCGCTGCGGCCAGGTCCGCCTGGTTCACCGGTCACTCCGAGGAGACCGAGGTGGAGTGGTCGTCGACGGCCGACAGTGGTTGGCGGGCCGCCGAGCAGGCAGCCAAGCCCTCGGTCGGCGCCTCGACCACCGCCGGTCTGCCGAAGCGGGTGCCGCAGGCCAACCTGGTGCCCGGCTCGCCGCTGCGGGACGAACGTCCGCTGCGGATCGTCCGTGACGCGGCCCGCATCGCCGAACACACCACCGGCTACTTCCGGGGCTGGCGGCGCGGGCAGGAGATCGGCGGCTACGCCGTGGGCGGCCGGCCGGGCCGGGAAGCCGCCGGAGGCTGGGACTTCAGCCGTGACCCGGACGAGCGCGCCGACAACCTCGACTACGAGTACCGTTCCGCCGGCTACCGCTCCTGACCGAGCCGGCCACACCGCTCACCCAGAACCCACACCGGCAGGTCGACGACCTCGACCGGTGTGGGTCTTCCGTCTCCGCGGAACGCTCCGCGTGCCAGTTCCGGGTGCCTGTCCGGCCGGGCTCCGCGCACCGGCCCGGCCGGTCCACGACATCGCCCGGTACCGTCCGGTCAAGGCCGCCTGACTGACTCGCCAGTCAGCTTCGATCCCGTGTAGACCTGGTGTTTCTTCCCACATCACGCGGAGTTGACGACGCCCGGAAGGGGCCGCGACCATACCCCGGGACCGCAGGCGACACCTGTGACCAGGGGATGGAGGGGCGACGATGGCCGGACCGGCAGTGCAGGCGTGGACGCTGAGCCGGCGAGGCGTCCTGGCGGCGGCCGCCACCACCCTGCTCGCCGCCTGCGGACGTGAGGACCGGAACCCCGTCGGACCGCCCGGACCCGGTGCCCGCGAACTCGTCGTCGGCGCCAGCCTCGAACTCACCGGCCCCGGTCAGGCGCTCGGCGTACTCCAGGAACGGGCACTGAAGATCACCGTGGACAAGCTCAACGAGCAGGGCGTACCCGTCGGCAACCTGCGCCGCAACGTCCGACTGGTGATCCGGGACAACGCCAGCGAGCCACGGCTCGCCGCCCAGCACGCCACCGAGCTGGCCACCCGGGAGAACGTGCACGCGCTGATCGGCGGCTGCCTCGCCGAGACCTCGCTGGCGATCATCCCGATCGCCCAGCAGCAGCAGGTGCCGTTCATCTCCTTCGCCGCGGCCGACAACCTCACCGTGCCGCTCGCGCAGCGGACGTACATCTTCAAGCTCACCCCGGACGCCCGGGACGTGGCGAGGGCGCTGGCCCGGCTGATTCGCTCACAGGGCCTCGAACGGGTCGGCCTGCTGGCGGCGCCAGGCGCACACGGAGATTCGGGCGTACGGGCCGTCACAGCCGCCCTGAAGGCCGTGGACGTCGACCTCGTCAAGGTGACCCGACAGCCCCGGGGCGAGAAGGCCGACCACCGCCCGGCAGCCCGCAAGGTGACCGACCCCGATCCCGAGGCCGTGGTCGTCTGGGGCACCGCGCCGTTCTCCGGTACGGCAGCCCGGGCGCTGCGGCAGACCGGCTACCGGGGCCGGATCTTCTTCGACGCCGGGGCGGTGGCCGAGGACACCCTGTCGGAGGAGAACGCCTCGGCTGTCGAGGGCGCGTACGTCGTGCACCCCGCCTCGCTGAACAGCTCCTCGCTGACGAACACCTCCACCGCCGGGCTGGACCGGCGGGACTTCGTCTACCGGTACATCCACCTGCACGGCTCGTTCAGCGGCTTCGCGCCGTACGGGGCGGACGCGCTGCGACTGATCGTCAACGCGGCCCGGCTCGGCAAGAGCGTCGACCGGGGTCGGCTCCGTGCCTACCTGGGCAACCAGATCACCGAGGGGATCGCCGGGGCGTACTCGTTCGCGCCGATCCGGCATGGCGGGATGGAGCCGGACTCGCTCGGCGTCTTCACAGTGGTCTCCGGCTCCTGGAGCCGGGTTTCCTGACGTTGCGCTGCGCCGGTCTTCTGAGGGTGCGCTGCGCCGGTCTCCCACGTCGCCTGACGAGCGGATCGACGCGGTGCCCGCGCCTGCGGCCTGTCCCGGGTGCGCGGCGACTCTCCTCGGCGGCCCGAACCGGGCGCCGCCTCGCGATCGTCCAGCGCGGACGGCCCGGCTCTACCGACTCGGCCAGGAGCAGTTGACTGGCGGCACCACGACGCGGGCGACTTCGCCGGGCTGACGCGGACAGCCGCCAGCCCGGCACGGGCCGGGCGACCTCGTCGGGCGGGTCAGCCTACGGCCGGACCACTCCCGACGGGGGCGTGTGCTCGCGCCGCTCAGGCCGGGGCGACGGCGCGCGAGCGCCGCATGGTGAGCACGTACTCGACGAGCGAGATCAGCACGTGCTTGGTCGACTCCCGGTTCCGGGCGTCACACGCGACGACCGGCACCTCGTTCGAGATCGCCAGCGCGTCCCGCACGTCCTGCGGGTCGTGGTACTGCATCCCGTCGAAGCAGTTGATCGCCACGAGGTACGGCAGCCGCCGGTGCTCGAAGAAGTCGATGGCCGCGAAGCAGTCGGCCAGCCGGCGGGTGTCCACCAGGACGACCGCACCGATCGCTCCCCGTACCAGTTCGTCCCACATGAACCAGAACCGCGTCTGGCCCGGGGTGCCGAACAGGTAAAGGATCAGATCCCGGTCGATCGAGATTCGACCGAAGTCCATGGCGACCGTGGTGGTCGTCTTGCCCGGCACCTGGCGGGTGTCGTCGACACCCACCCCAGCTGACGTCATGATCGCCTCGGTGGTCAGCGGCGTGATCTCCGAGACCGAACCGACCAGTGTTGTCTTGCCGACGCCAAAGCCACCGGCGATGACGATCTTCGCCGATGTCACGCGCCCGGCCGTTGGGCGGTGCGACATGTCAGAGCCTGCGAAGTCCACTCAGCACCCTCTCCAGCAGTTCAGTGCCCACCGCGTCGTTTGAGTCGTCCAGGATTGTCGGTTCGTGCACCGCCACCAGGCCATCGGCGGCCATGTCGGCGATCAGGACCCGAGCCACTCCGAGCGGCAACTGCATCCGCGCCGCGATCTCCGCGAGCGACTGCAGCCGACCATCACACAGCGCGGCGATGTATTGATGCTCCCGGCCCTGGCCGCCATTGCCGTTACCGGCGGACCGACCGCGCACCGTCGTCTCGACGAGCGCCTCCAGGGCGATGTCCAGTCTCGGTCTGGTACGACCACGGGTAACGGCATATGGCCTCACCAGCGCGCCCGTCGGCTCGTCGCGTTCAGCCATCATCGCCGTTCACCCCCTTCTCGTCGCACCCGAGACCCAACGCCTGGAGTTCGTCATTGTGCCATTGTCGTCGCACCGGCCGACGAACCACACCGGCCGGGGTACCACCTAGCTCAGCATCCCCGCAGCGGCCCGGGGTGGCGGCGTCAACGCGTCACCCACCCGGTCGACGAGCAGTGCCATCTCGTAGCCCACCTGCCCGACGTCACTGCTCCGGGCCGCGAGGACCGCGAAGGACGAGCCGTCCGAGATGGACATCAGGAACAGGAAACCATTGTCCATCTCGACCACCGTCTGCAGCACCGCCCCACCCTCGAAGCAGCGCGCCGCCCCCTGGGTCAGGCTGACCAGGCCGGATGCGATCGCGGCGAGCTGATCCGCCCGGTCACGCGGGAGGTCCCGTGACGACGCCAGGAGCAGACCGTCCGCGGAGACGGCGATCGCGTGGGCGACGCCGGGCACACGATCGGCGAAGTTGGCCAACAGCCAACCGAGATCCTGCGTAGATGTCATCCTTCATGCTCCTTCTGGCCGCTAGCGGTCGCGGGGCCCACCCCGGCCTGCGGGGATCGCTGCCCAGCCGGAGTCGCCTCCGGGTTGATCGACTGGTCGTCCGTCGGGTGCGTGCGGCCACGCTGCACCCCACGGTGGTACGCGGACAAGAGCCCGCGTACCGCCTCAGGCGTACGTCGCTGCACCGAGGTGGTTGGCTTCTCCACCGCTCCGGGCACCAACTGTGCCATCGGTACCCGCTTGGGCAGTCCGGTCTGGGTGGTCTGGCCACCCGAGGTCGTGGCGGCCGCCGTAGCCGCCATGGCTGCCCGCCAACCGTCGTCGGCAGCCGTACGCCAACCGCCGCCGTCACCCGGCCGACCGGTGCCGTTGGTGACCGGCCCACTCCCCGGCTGCTGGCCACCGGGCCTCGGGCTGTTCACCGTTGCCGCGTTGCCTGTGGTCGGTACGGGCCCGGGCTGGGCCGCGTCGGGAACGGCGGTGTCCACCGCGACGGCCTGGCTGGTCGCCTGGGAGGACGCAACCCCGCCCTGCGGTTGCCCGACGGTCTCCTCGGGCTTGCGGCGGGTGCGGAACCAGGCCGACTCCAGCTCGCGGAAGATCGGCAGTTCCATGGTCTCGTCGGCGAACTTCGGCCGCGCCTCGACGTTGGCCGTGGCGTCCGCCGCCGAGGGTCGAGCCATCCTGGGCAGCTCGGCCGTCATGTCGAGGGCCGCTGCCAGGCGCTCCGGGACGGGTGGCGCGGCGGGCTCCCGGTCCGGCGTGTTCACCGGCGGCCAGGCCGGCGGTGCGTTGCCGCCCGGAGCCTGCGGCTGTGCGGACGGTGACGGCACCGGTGCCTGCGGCTGCGCGGCCGGGTTCAGACCGAACGGCGGCGCGGAGACCGGCGGTTGCCCGGCCGGCGGAGCCGAAACCGGCGGTACCGGCGGCGCGGAGACCGGCGGTTGCGCGGTCAGCCCGTTCGGCTGCGGATCCGGTGTGGCCGGACGCTGCCGTGGGATGAACCCGGACATCGTCGTCTCGGTCGACGAGAGGCCGCTCGGATCCTGCTCGGTGGCCCGCCGCTGCGGCAGCGGCTCGATGTCGTGTCCGTTGGGGATCCGCGGCGTGAACGGGTCGGCTCCGTTGCGTCCCGCCCGGGCGCCGGTCAGGTCCGACCAGGCCGGCATCTCTCTGGGCTGGCTCGGGGGGCCGCTCTGCCCGCCGCCGTTCGTCGCCGGCTCGTAGGGGCGGCCGGGCGGAGCGCCGTCGCGGTTGCGGTCGAAGCCCGGGCCACGGTCGCCGCCGAAGGCAGGTCCACGGTCGCCACCGAAGCCGGGGGCACGGTCACCTCCACCGAAGTTCGAGCCACGATCGCCGCCGCCGAAGGCCGAGCCGCGGTCGCCGCCGAAGGCCGACACCTGCGGCGTGGCCGGAGCGCTCTCCAGGGCGAGTGGTGCGCCGAGCCCGGGGCGGGCGGAGGGTTCCGGGGTACCCGGGAAACCGCCCGGGTGCTGCGTCCGGCCGGAGAGCGCCCGGGGGATCAGCATCGAGGTGGGCAGCGTGACGTCGGCGACGGTGCCCCGGTCGTGGCCGGGCCGCAACTCGACCTTGACGCCGTGCCGGGACGCCAGCCGGGCGACCACGACCAGACCCATCATCCGGGAGACGGTCACGTCGACGGCGGGCGGTGTGGCGAGCCGCTCGTTGAGGTCCTGCAGCTGCTCGGCGGTGATGCCGATGCCCCGGTCCTCGACGAAGAGCGTCGCCCGGTCACCGACCCGGCGGGCCTCGACCATCACCTGCGAGTCCGGCGGAGAGAAGGCCGTCGCGTTGTCGAAGAGCTCGGCGACCAGGTGCACCAGGTCGTTGACGGCGGCGGCCTGGACCTCGATGTCCCGGTCGACCATGCCGAACTCGATCCGGGTGTAGTGCTCGACCTCGGACTGTGCGGCCCGGAGCACGTCGATCAGTGCCGCCGGCTCGCGCTGCACCCGGGTCGAGTCGGCGCCGGCCAGCACCAGCAGGTTCTCGTCGTTGCGGCGCATCCGGGTGGCCAGGTGGTCGAGCTGGAAGAGCTCCGCCAGCCGGTCCGGGTCCTCCTCGCCCCGCTCCAGCCGGTCCAGGTGACCGATGAGCCGGTCGACCAGGATCTGCGAACGGCGGGCGAGGTTGACGAACATCGTCGCGACCGAGGCCCGCAGTGCGGCCTGCTCGGCGGCGGTCCGGACGGCCTCCAGGTGGACGGCGTTGAACGCCTCGGTCACCTGGCCGAACTCGTCCTTGCTGCGTACCGGTAGTGTCTCGGCGATCTGGTTGGCCACCTGTACCGGCGACATCTGCGCGGTCACCTGCGGGTCACGCAGTCGGGACACCGCGTGCGGCAGCCCGTACTGGGCGACGGAGAGCGCGCCGTGCCGCAGTTCGCGCAGCGAGCGGGCCATCGAGCGGGCGACCAGATAGGCGAAGAGCACGGCCAGCAGCAGCATGCTGAGCAGCAGGCCGGTCTCCAGGAAGACCTGGCGCTGCACGTCGCTGCGGAGCGCGCTCGCCTCGGCGAGCACGTCGGAGTCGAGCCGGACCTCGACCGCGCGGATCAGCTGGGCGTTGCCGACCATCGCGGAGTCCCAGTCCTCGGCGTCGAACGGCGCGTCGGACATGCGCTCGTCGGTCCGTCCCCGGATCCAGCCGCCGTAGCTGTCGACCTCGCGCACGTCGGCGCCGGTCACCGTCTCGTCGTAGAAGGCTGACTCGGAGCCGGTGGCGATCGCCTTGAAGGTCTGCAACGCCTGCTGCTGACCGGTTTCGGTGGCGATGTAGTCGGTCTGCAACGCGGCGGTCAGCCGACCGTCGATCAGGGCGCGGTGCACCACGACCCGGCGCATCGACAGGAACTCCTTGCCGCGCGCGTTGGCGGCGGCGGCCCGCATCCGGTCGCTCAGCGAGGCGTTGCCGGCGAGCTGCGAGGCCAGGTCCCGGATGTTGAGCAGGTCGTTGATCAGACCCTCATACGACTGTGCCGCGTCGGTCAGCTTGAGCTTGGAGTTGATGACCTGGCTGCGGATCCCCGGCAGGTCGGCCAGGCCCTGGTCGATCTGGGCCAGCAGCGCGTCAAAGTTGCCCGGCAGCTCGTCGAGCTGTGCCCGGCGCTCCGAGTAGGGCCCCTTGGCCTTGTCGACATCGGGGTGCACCTTGTTGTAGGCGTCGCGGGCCGTCTTCCGGGTGGTCTCGTTCTGCGCACCGAGCAGCAGTACGGCGCCCGCCCGCTCGTCCTGCAGGTCGTGCACCAGTTCGCCGGAGGTCTGGGCGAGCGTGGCCAGGGTGTGCGCCCGGTTCGCGTCGTCCAACGTCTCCATGTGGTCGACGATGCTGGTCGTGCCGACCACGACGACCGCGATGGTCGGCGCGATCATGATCAGACCCAGCTTCGACCAGATCGGCATGTCGCGCAGCCGGCCGGCGACCGGCCAGCGGAGACGCGACAGGATCGGGCTTGCTGTCTTCGGCCGCTTGCTCACGTCACCGCCTTCCCATCCAGTACCCGGCCAATGGTCCAGGGCACCGCTGATCGACCGACCCGGGTGGGTCGGACCTCCGAGATTCCATCACGCCGCAACTCAAGAAGAAAGCCCAGGTTGTCACCGACTGGAAGCGCATCGGGATGTCTCCGCGATTTGACAGCAGTCTGTCTTTCTGGCGTCACCCAGGGTAGTCACGCATCCTGTCCATGCTCCACTGCCGTCAACCGTCCAGAATCGGCTGGTCACCGCTCGGTTCCGACCCGGAACCCGCACCGCAACGTATCGAACGTTACCGGCACGGGGAAACCCTACGCCCTCCCGTACGGTTGCTGCGCCCGGCTCCGGTGTCGCCGGAAGGCCAGCGCTCGCACGGCGCAGAGAACAATTGCCCGACCGGTCCGGCACGGCAAGGTCGAAGTGCCGGATTACGCGCTCCGTGCGGACCGTCGAATGGCCACCCGGACAGCCCGGCCGACCGGCCCGGCACTTTTCCCGACCAAAAGAGATAGCGGTCCGGAAATCGTGCGACAACGCCCCGACTCGGTGGCGGATCCGCACCAGGTCAGATCGATGCGCTGTCAGGGCAACAGCTTGGCGTACGCCGGCTTGATCACCTCGTTGATGATGGCGAGCCGCTCGTCGAACGGGATGAAGGCGCTCTTCATCGCGTTGATGGTGAACCACTGCAACTCCGGGTAGCCGTAGTCGAACGCCTCGACCAGCAGCGCCATCTCCCGGGACATCGAGGTGCCGCTCATCAGCCGGTTGTCGGTGTTGACGGTGGCCCGGAACCGCAGGTCGCGCAGGAGCCCGATCGGGTGCTCCGCGATCGACGGCGCGGCACCGGTCTGCACGTTCGACGACGGGCAGAGTTCCAGTGGGATCCGCTTGTCCCGCACGTACGCGGCGAGCCGCCCGAGCACCGGCCGGTCGGCACCGGGGGTGATGTCGTCGACGATCCGTACCCCGTGACCCAGCCGGTCGGCACCGCACCACTGGATCGCCTGCCAGATCGAGGGCAGCCCGAACGCCTCGCCGGCGTGGATGGTGAAGTGGAAGTTCTCCCGTTGCAGGTATTCGAAGGCGTCCAGGTGCCGGGTGGGCGGGAAGCCCGCCTCCGCACCGGCGATGTCGAAGCCCACCACACCGGTGTCGCGGTGCCGGACGGCCAGTTCGGCGATCTCCTGCGAGCGGGCCGCGTGCCGCATCGCGGTCAGCAGCGTGCCGATCCGGATCGGATGTCCCTCCGCCGCCGCCTCGGCTGCACCCTCGGCGAAGCCGGCCAGCACCGCCTCCACCACGCCGTCGAGGTCGAGCCCGCGCTCCAGGTGCTGCTCCGGAGCGAACCGCACCTCCGCGTAGACCACCCCGTCGGCGGCCAGGTCCAGGGCACACTCGGCGGCCACCCGGCGCAGCCCATCGGCCGTCTGCATCACCGCCACGGTGTGCGCGAAGGTCTCCAGGTAACGCTCCAGCGAGCCCGAGTCGGCCGCCTCCACGAACCACCGGCCGAGTTCCTCCGGATCGGTGGTGGGCAGCCGATGCCCCACCGCCTCGGCGAGTTCGACCACCGTCGCCGGGCGCAGCCCGCCGTCGAGGTGGTCGTGCAGCAGCGCCTTGGGTACCCGGACGATGTCGTCGTAGCCGATTGCCGCCATCCCCCGACCCTAGTGGCCCGGCCAGCGGCGGCACCACGGGCGGCGTACCGCCGTACCACCGCCGGGCCCGGCGCGGTCGCGCACTATCGTGACGGCGTGCCACCCGAGGTCCTGCGGCGGCTGCGCTGCCCGGTCTGCGGCCGGCCGCTGGCCGCCGTACCGCCCGCCGCCGCGGTCGCGCTGCGCTGCCCGGCGGGACACAGCTTCGACCTGGCCCGTCAGGGGTACGTCAACCTGACCGCCGGCCGGGTCACGCACTCCGGGGACACCCCGGCGATGGTGGCCGCCCGGGAAGAGTTCCTCGACGCCGGTCACTACGACCTGATCTCGACCGCGCTCGCCGATTTCGCCAGGACTCTCGCCGGTCGGGCGCCGCAGACGTACCCGGAACTGGTGGTGGATGCCGGCGCCGGCACCGGCCGGCACCTCGGCGCGGTGCTCGACGCCCTGCCCGCCGCCGTCGGGTTGGCCCTGGACGTCTCCAAGCCGGCGCTGCGCCGGGCCGCCCGGGCCCACCCCCGGGCCGGTGCCGCGCTCTGCGACACCTGGCGGGGGCTGCCGCTCGCCGACGGCGCCGCCGGGTTGCTGTTGAACGTCTTCGCCCCGCGCAACGGGCCCGAGTTCCGCCGGGTACTGCGCGACGACGGCGCGCTGCTGGTGGTCACGCCGACCGCCGAACACCTCGGCGAGCTGGTCGACCGGCTCGACCTGCTCCGGGTCGACCCGGCCAAGGAGGCGCGGGTCGCCGGCAGCCTGGCCGAACACTTCACGCCGGGCGCGACGGCGGTGCATCGGGCCACCCTCCGGCTCGACCGGGCCGGGATCCGCACCCTGGTCGGGATGGGTCCGAGCGCCTGGCACACCGACCCGGCCCGGGGGCGGATCGACGAACTGCCGGAGCCGAGCACGGTCACCGTCGCGGTCCAGGTGACCGCCCACCACCCCCGCTGACCGCCAGCCGGTCGGGCCGAGCCGGTCGGTATCGGTCGGAGCGGACCGGTCGGGTGGAGCCGGGCCGGTCAGGTGGAGAGGTCGACCTCCTCCCAGCCGGCCGGTGGGTCGTGGAACGGACCGCGGAACACCACCGCCCACTCCAGCGCCCACCGCCGCTGGCCGATCGCATTACTGTCGATCATCCCGGGCAGGCGCAGCCCCGACTGCTCCGCCTCCAGGTAACCCCAGTCCAGGCAGTAGTAGAAGTCGAGTACGACGGCGACCTCCGCCGCGTCCCGGGGCGCCGCCAGGGTACGGGAGCGCCACTGGCCGAACGTCTCCCCCGCCGCCAGGTTGGGCAGCCGCTCCATCAACCGCTCGTCGCTGGGCTCCGCCGGGTCCAGGTGCCGGCTCAGCCCGAGTACCCAGGCCAGCGCGAAGACCGCGTCGTGGTGCAGTACGAACGAGCGGTGGTCGCCCCGGCTGCCCATCACGAACTGCCACTCCGGCGGCGTCACCGCCTCCACCAGGTGCGAGCCGAGCAGCCAGCTCATCCCCGCCTCCGGTGGCATGCCGAAGCAGCGCGCCAGCACCAGGTGCAGTACCGCGGTCCGGGCCTCGATCTCGGCGGTCGGTCGCAGCTCGACGGTGTCGCCCGGCTCCCAGACCAACGGAAACTGCTCCGGTGGCACGGGCAGCCCCAACCGCTGCAACTCGGTCACGTTGGCGGCCCGGACCGCCTGCGGGTCGGGAACGGATACGGTCACGGCCTGTTTCCTGTCACGTCGGAGTCGCGTCGAGCGCGCACGGCGCCCACGGCACACCGGGTGCGATGTGACCCGTCGTCGAGCCGACCCAGTACCCGGTGCTACCCCCCGGCGACGGAGGATAGCCGGTCGGCAGGCGGGACACCATGGGCGCCCGGCGTGCCAGCCGTAACGGTGGAAGCCGATCCGGACAGCGCACCTGGGTTATCCGGCGGGAGGCTAGCCGATCCGGTCGATGACCAGCGGCGGCAGGGTCGGCGGCTCGGTCGAGATCGACACCGCTCCGGCGGCGTCGGCGCGTGCTGCCGGAATCCGCCCCGGGTCGTCGGCCCGCAGCTCGTAGAGCGGCTCACCGGCGCGTACCGGATCGCCCGGTCTGCGGTGCAGCAGCACCCCGGCGCCGGCGCTGACCGGGTCCTCCTTGCGGGCCCGTCCCGCGCCGAGCCGCCACGCCGCGATCCCGATCCCGTACGCGTCGACGGCGGCGACGTAGCCGTCCCGCTCAGCCCGGACGATCTCCACCTCCGCGGCGACCGGCAGCGGTGCCTCCGGATCGCCACCCTGGGCCCGGATCATCGCCCGCCAGACATCCATGGCCCGGCCGTCCCGCAGTGCCCGCTCCGGATCGGCCTCCGGCAACCCGGCCGCGTCGAGCATCTCCCTGGCGAGCCTGACGGTCAGCTCCACCACGTCGGCCGGCCCGCCACCGGCCAGCACCTCGAGCGACTCGGCCACCTCGACGGCGTTGCCCACGGCCAGCCCCAGCGGTGTCGACATGTCGGTCAGCAGGGCGACCGTGCGCACCCCGTGCGCGCCGCCCAGCTCCACCATGGTCCGGGCCAGTTCCCGGGCGTCCGCCTCCGACTTCATGAACGCGCCCGAGCCGACCTTGACGTCCAGCACCAGCGCCCCGGTACCCTCCGCGATCTTCTTGCTCATGATCGAGCTGGCGATCAGCGGGATGGCCTCGACCGTGCCGGTGACGTCGCGCAGCGCGTAGAGCTTGCGGTCGGCCGGCGCCAACCGCTCACCCGCCGCGCAGATCACCGCGCCGACCTCGCCCAGTTGGGCGATGAACTCGTCGTTGCCCAGCGCGGCCCGCCACCCCGGAATCGACTCCAGCTTGTCCAGCGTCCCGCCGGTGTGCCCGAGCCCACGACCGGAGAGCTGCGGTACGGCGGCACCGCACGCCGCCACCAGCGGGGTGAGCGGCAGGGTGATCTTGTCGCCGACGCCACCGGTGGAGTGCTTGTCCACGGTCGGCCGGCGTACCCCGGAGAGGTCCAGCCGGTCTCCGCTGGCGATCATCGCGGCGGTCCAGCGGGCGATCTCGCCCGGCGTCATGCCGCGGAGCAGGATCGCCATCGCCAGTGCCGACATCTGCTCGTCGGCCACCCGCCCCCGGGTGTACGCGTCGACCACCCAGTCGATCTGCTCGTCGGAGAGCGTCCCACCGTCCCGCTTCGCCCGGATCACGTCGACCGCGGCTAACCCACCCACAGCTTGCTTCCTCTTCCCAGTTGCCTGTCGAACCCTGGACCGGACTCGGGCCGAACCCTCGCCACGGCTCTCCGTCGAGCCTGGAACGGGCTCAGTCACCCCACCGCTGCGGGATCTCGGCCGGCGGCTCCCCCTCACCGGCCCAGAACATCGCGCCGGCGGCGTCGACCACCACCACCCTGGGGGTGCGGGCCTGTCCCCAGCTCACCGCCTCGGCCGGGTCCTCCCAGGTCGGGGCCTCTTCGAGTACGCCGGTCCGGACCCCCTCGGCGTCGCCGGCGGCCCGCTCCCAGTAGCCCGTCCAGACCTGCCGCCCACCGGAGACGTCCGGATGTACGAAGACCGTGCCCCGGCCCCGCCAGGCGGCCAGTTCGTCCGGCACCGGCGGCACCTTCAGCGAGGTCGCGATCGCCTCCAGGTCCTCCACCCCGAACGCGTGCGGCAGCAGCTCGGCCATCCGCAGCGGCACCGGATCCGCCTCGATCAGGCACTCCGGCCCGCCGTTCTCCCAGAGGAGTTGCCGGCACCGCCCGCACGGCATCAGCGGCTCGCCGGTCGCCCCCACGCAGGACAGTGCGACGAGCCGTCCCCCGCCCGAGGCGTGCAGCGCGGAGACCACTCCGCACTCGGCGCAGAGCGTCACCCCGTACCCGGCGTTCTCGACGTTGCAGCCGACCACCACCCGGCCGTCGTCGACAAGCGCCGCCGCCCCGACCGGAAAGTTCGAGTACGGCGCGTACGCGTGCCGCATCACGTCGGTCGCGGCGGCCCGCAGCATCGCCCAGTCAATCTCCATCGTCACGCCCCCATCCTGCCCCGCCGACGGTCAGCCCTTGATGTAGGGCTTGCCGTCGGCGGCCGGCGCCCGCACCTTGCCGACCAGGCCGGCGACGGCGAGCAGGGTGGCGAGGTACGGCAGCATCGCCAGGAACTCGCTCGGAATGCTGCTGTCGATCGCGCCCAGGTAGGTGCCGAGCTGGTCGGCGAAGCCGAAGAAGAGCGCCGCCAGCAGGGCACCGGTCGGACTCCACCGCCCGAAGATCAGCGCGGCCAGCGCGATGAAGCCCTTGCCGCCGATCATGTTCTTGCTGAAGGTGTAGAGCGCAAGTGTGTAGGAGGCACCGCCCAGCCCGGCGACCATGCCGGCGAGCAGCACGTTGCGGTAGCGCAGCGCCAGTACCTTCACGCCGAGGGTGTCGGCGGCAGTCGGGTGCTCACCCACCGAGCGGGTCCGCAGCCCCCACCGGGTACGGAACAGCGCGACGTTGATCACCACCACCAGGATCAGCGCCAGGTAGAGGAAGATGTTGCCCCGGAACAGTGCCGGCCCGAGCACCGGGATGTCCGACAGCACCGGGATCGGCCACGCCTCGAACCTCGGCGGCTGGTTGTACTTCGTCGCCTCCGGCTGCATCAGCCGCTCGTAGAGGAACCCGGTCAGCCCGACCGCGAAGAGGTTCAGCACGATACCCATCACCACCTGGTCGACCAGGTAGCGGATGGTGAAGATCGCCAGCAGCAACGAGATCAGCGCGCCGCCCAGCGCCGCCGCGACCAGCCCGATCCAGGCGCTCGCGGCGAGCGTGCCGACCAGGGCACCGGCGAAGGCACCCATCAGCAGTTGGCCCTCGATCGCCACGTTGACCACGCCGGACCGCTCGCAGAGCACACCGGCCAGGGCGCCGAAGATCAGCGGCAGGGCCAGTACGAAGGTGCCCCGGACGATGTTGACCAGCGGCATGAAGTTCTGCCCGGCGGGCGCGGCCGACACCTGCCAGCAGAGGAAGGAGAGCACCACCCCGGCCACCGCCACGCCGAGCAGCGGCACGAACCAGCGCTTCGGCAGCCCGGCCAGCAGCGCGGCACCGGCCGCCGCCGCGACCAGCCCGAACAGGATCGCCCCGACGGTACCGTCGATGGCCAGCGCCGCACCGCCAGCGTCCTCGCTGAGCGTGAACCGCGCGTCCTCGCCGGTGGCCAGCGCACCGAAGAGCACCGCCGCGACCAGCCCGAGCAGTACGGCACCGGCGCCGACCTTGCGGTCCCGGGTCCAGAAGCCCGGCCGTACCGCAACGGCCAGCTCCTCGGCAGTCATGGTCGACATCAGTGTCGCCCTCCGTTCGCGACTGCGGGGCTCGCAAGCTCACTCCTCGCACTCACCGGCGCTACCAGCCCTTCGCCATGCTCGTGGACAACCTGGCGGCCCGGGCGGCCCGGAGCCCGAAGATCGCCTTCACCAGTGCCGGCGCGGCGATGAAGATGACGATCAGCGCCTGGAGCACGGTGACCAGCTCCAGCGAGATGCTGGCGTACGACTGCATCCGGTTGCCGCCGGCCTGGAGCGCCCCGAAGAGCAGGGCGGCGAGTGCGACCCCCCACGGCTTCACCCGGCCGAGCAGTGCCACCAGGATGCCGTCGAAGCCGATCTGGGCGACCACCAGCGGGGTGAGCGCGGTGGCGGTGGTACCGAGCACCATGTTCGCGCCGCCGAGTCCGGAGAGCGCCCCGGCGATCACCATCACCAGCACGTACGTCCGGCCGACGCTGATCCCGGCGGTCCGTGCCGCGTCCGGGTTGGCGCCGACCGCACGCAGCTCGAAGCCGAAGGTGGAGCGGTTGAGCAGCAGGCTCACCGCCCAGGTGGCGGCGACCGCGAGCACGATGCCGAGGTGCACCCGCAGGTCGCCGCCGAGCAACCGGGGCAGTTGGGCGGAGCCGTCCACCGAGCGGCTGATCGCGTCCGTCCGGTTCGGGGCGTGCACCCCGTTCTGCACGATGATCCAGGCCAGGAAGGAGAACGAGACGTAGTTGAGCATGATCGTGGTGATCACCTCGTGCGCGCCGGTACGCGCCTTCAGGAAACCGGGGACGAAGCCCCAGATCGCCCCGCCCACCGCTCCGGCGAGTACCGCCACGATCAGGTGCAGCACCGGCGGCAGCGGCAGCAGGAAGCCGGCCAGCGCGGCCAGGATCACCCCGAGGGTGGCCTGCCCCTGTGCGCCGATGTTGAACAGGCCGCCCCGGAAGGCGAGCGAGACCGCCAGCCCGGTGAAGACCAGCGGGGCGGTGTAGGTGAGCGTCTCCGAGATCGGCGCGAAGACCGGCTGCCAGCCGCCGGTGCCGTTCACCCAGGCCTGTACGGCCGCCGGGTCGAAGACGGCGCCCTTGAACAGGTTCGCGTACGCGTCGCTGACCACCGCCCAACTGGAGTTGAGCGCGTCGGAGGGTTGGGCGGTGAAGTAACCCCAGGTGGCGAGCACGTCCGGGTCGGAGACGATGATCAGCACCGCGCCGATCAGCGTGGCCAGCACGATCGCCAGCACGGTGACCGTGACGGTGTTGGCCGCCCAGAGGTTGTGCACGAACGCCTGGAGCAGTTGCCGTCCACCGCCGTCCCGGTCCTGCAACTTGGCCACGGGTCCGCCCTGGCCGATCCCGGAACCGGCTGGCGACGTACCGCCGGAATCGCCCGTGCCCGCGTCGGGCGGATCCGTCGCGCCGAGCGTCGCGGTCTCGGCACCGGGCCGCTGCCCGGCCGGAGACTTCTCCGGCGACGGCGTCCCCGGCTCGTTCTCGTCGGTCATCGAATTTCCTCGCTACCAGCGACGTCAGGAGCCGGGATCGCCGGCCCGTCGGGGGTTGCGTCAATTACGCTGCCGTCGGCCCCGTCGGCCCCGTCCGGTGCGGCGTCGGTGATGCCGGCCATCAGCAGGCCGATCTCCTCGCGCGGGGTGTCCGGCCCGACGATGTCGAGGATCCGGCCCCGGTACATCACCGCGATCCGGTCGGCCAGCCCGATCACCTCGTCCAACTCGCTGGAGACCAGGAGTACGGCGGTGCCGATGTCCCGCTCGTGGATGATCCGGCGGTGGATGAACTCGATCGAGCCGACGTCCACGCCCCGGGTCGGCTGGGCCGCGACGAAGAGCTTGAGTGGCCGGGACATCTCCCGGGCGATGATCACTTTCTGCTGGTTGCCGCCGGAGAGCGTGCCGACGGCCGCCTCCGCCGACGGGGTGCGCACGTCGAACTCGGGGATCCGCTCCCGGGCCGAGGCGGTGATCGCGTCCGGCCGGAGCACCAGTCCGGAGCCGAACGGCGGCCGGTCGTAGATGTCCAGCACCAGGTTCTCGGCGACGCTGAACTCCTTGACCAGCCCGTCGACGCTGCGGTCCTCGGGGACGTAGCCGACGCCGGCCCGCAGCACCCGCTTGGTCGGCCAGCCGTCGATGCGCTGACCACCCAGGTGCACCGTGCCGTGCAGTACCGGGCGCAGCCCCATCAGCGCCTCGATCAGCTCGGTCTGGCCGTTGCCCTGCACACCTGCGATGCCGAGCACCTCACCGGCCCGTACGGTCAGGTCGACGCCGTCGACGGCGCGTACCGAGCGCTCGTCGTCGACGACGAGTCCCTCGACCTCCAGTACCGGTTCGCCGGGCGTGGCGGCGGTCTTGCGTACGGTCAGGTTGACCGTACGCCCGACCATCAGCGCGGCCAGTTCGTCCTCACTGGCGCTCGGGCTGGCGGTGCCGACGGTCCGGCCCCGGCGGATCACGGTGATCCGGTCCGCGATCGCCTTGACCTCTTTGAGCTTGTGCGTGATGAAGACGATCGACTTGCCGGAGTCCTTGAGCGAACGCATGATCCCGAGCAGTTCCTCGGTCTCCTGCGGGGTCAGCACGGCGGTCGGCTCGTCCAGGATCAGCAGGTCGACATCCCGGGTCAGTGCCTTGAGGATCTCGACCCGCTGCTGCACGCCGACCGGCAGGTCCTCGACCACCGCGTCCGGGTCGACCCGCAGGTTGTAGCGGCTGGAGACCTCGGTCACCTGGCGGCGGGCCCGGCGCCGGTCGAGGAAGCCGACGATGCCGCCCCGGACCTGCTCGGCGCCGAGCATCACGTTTTCGGCGACGGTGAAGACCGGGACCAGCATGAAGTGCTGGTGCACCATGCCGATGCCGGCCGCGATGGCGTCGCCGGGGCCCTTGGCCCGCAGCGGCCTGCCGTCGACGAGCACCTCGCCCTCGTCGGGCTGGAGCAGGCCGTACAGCACGTTCATCAGGGTGGACTTGCCCGCGCCGTTCTCGCCGAGAAGCGCGTGGATCTCTCCGGGCTCCACCGTCAGGTCGATGTGGTCGTTGGCGACCAGCTCACCGAACCGCTTGGTGATGCCGCGCAGTTCGAGTCTCAGCGCAACCTCCTGGAGAGTGCGGGCGGATGGTGCAGCCTAGCTGCTGGTCGGCGGGGTCGACAGGGGTCGGTCCGCCGCTCACGACGGGCTGTCCGGCCCGCCTCGCCGACGGTCGGCGCAGCCCGGCTGACCGGCGTGAAAACCGGCCGCCCCGACCGGTGTGGAGATATGTCTCCACGACGATCGGAGCGACCGGATCCACGATGTCGGAGCCGTTTCGGTCGGCCGCCCGAACTCCTCGGACGGCCGACCGGAGATCACTTCGGCTGGCTGGCCGAGGTGACCTTGATCGCGCCGGAGCTGATGTCAGCCTTGATCTTGTCGACCTCGGCCTTGAGCTCCGCCGGCACCTTGCTGTCGAACTCGTGGTACGGCGCCAGCGAGACGCCGTTGTTGGCCAGGGTGCCGAGGTAGCCGGGGTCGTGGGCCAGCTTCTCGCCCTTGGCCGCGGTCACCACGGCGTCCTTGACGGCGTCGGTGATGTTCTTGACGACGGTGGTCAGCAGCGCCGGGCAGTTCGGGGTGCTCTGGCAGCCGTCAACGTCGACCCAGATCACCGAGTACTTGCCGCCGGAGGCCTGTGCGGCCGCCGTGGTGCCCAGGCCGGAGCCGCCGGCCACCGGCATGATGATGTCCGCACCCTGGGCGACCAGGGTGTCGGAGACCTTCTTGCCCTCGTCCTGCTTGACGAAGTCGTTGGTGAACGACCCGTTCTGGGTGGCCTTGTTCCAGCCGAGCACCTGGACGTTCTTGCTCTTGGCCTTGTTGTAGTGGGCCACCCCGTCGACGAAGCCGTCCATGAAGATGGTCACCGGACCGATCTTCATGCCGCCGTAGGTGCCGACCTTGCCGGACTTGGTCATCCCGGCCGCCAGGTAACCGGCGAGGAAGCCGGCCTGCGCGGTGTCGAACTGCATCGGGAAGACGTTGCTCTCCGGCAGCTTCGCGTCGACGATGCCGAACTGCTGGTCCGGGTGCGCCTTGGCGATCTTGGAGGTCGCCTCGCCCATCAGACCACCGACGGCGAGGATGAAGTCGCAGTCCTGGTTGACGTACTGGGTGAGGTTCGGCTCGTAGTCCGCCTCGGCCTTGGACGCCACGTACTTGATATCGATCTTGCTGTCGGCGGCCTTGGCCGCCTCCAGGCCAGCCCAGGCGGAGGTGTTGAACGACTTGTCGTCGATGCCTCCGACGTCCGTCACCATGCACGCGGTGTACTTGTCGGCCGCGGTGCCGCCCGCGTTGCTATCGCTCGGTGCCTCACCACACGCGGCGGCGCCCAGCGCGAGCCCGCCCACCGCGAATACCGAGACGATCCGCATCCCACGCACAGAGCGCAAGACGGTCTCCTTCCCATTGCACACCGCCCACCGCGGTGGCAGCCATAAGCCGGCCTGCGCGTTGCCGCCGGCTGTCCCACGTTACGGACGGGAGCGTACGCCCGCGCCTGTCCACCGGCCGACAATCGTGCCTGACTGTTTAACGCCCGTTACCCTTACGTAACTTCAGGGTGCGCGACATCACTCCCCGGCCCGCCCGATGCGCGACCTGGACCTATGGGACGTCCCGTTTCGTGCCGTTCCACCACGCCGACCGCCACCCGGCCGCGCCGGCCCGCCGGTTCAGCGCCAGCAGACGGCAGCCGGGGCAGCAACAGAAGGCCGCCGACGGGTCAGCGTCGGCGGCAGACCGCGACCGGGTCAGCGCCAGAAGACCGCGACCGCGGCGTTGACCAGGGTCAGCCCGATGATCGCCATGAAGTGACCACGGTTGACCACCTCCCGCTTGCGGGAGAAGAACACCATCACGAAGATCGCCAGAGCGATCACCAGCTTGGTGACCAGCTTCGCCGGGTCGGGCTCGTCACCGTCGCGCAACGGTGCGGAGAGGCCGATTCCGGTCAGCAGCTGGATGACGGCGCCCCAGAGCATCAACGGGTTGATCCGGAGCCGTCCCGTGACGTACTGGGCGATGGCACCACCCAGCAGCAGGGCGAACCCGATCAAATGGGCGTAGAGAAGTATCAGCCGGAGAGGTTCCACGGGACCCATCCTCCCTCATCACCTACCACTTGTAGTAGCCGGGCCGCGCTGAGAGCCGCGGACGACACCGGAGAGATGCGGACGACACCGGAGAGATCACGTTTCCGCCGGAAGGCAGCGGCCGGTCACGGCGTGCGACAGTAGGTGGCGGAAGCCGTCCGATAAGGACGGGCCCGGACCCGGTGGCGGCCGGGGGTCGGGGCGTACTGGATCTTCCACGGTCCCGGTGGCCGGGCTACCATCGGCCGACCCGGGGTTGACGACCCGGCCCCGGCGCAGAGCCCCGGCTACGCCACGACCGGCCGGCAGGGCGGACGGGAGTCACGCTGTGGTGTTGGCCAGGAGCGCGACCGGCGGCAGTCGCCGGCCCGTGATCGTGTTTCTCGCGCTTGTGGAGTCGGCGGCGGTGCTGCTCGCCCTCGGCACCGCCTGGGTCGCCACCAGCGGAAACGACCGGCCGACCGCCCCGGCCGCCGCCCCGACCAGCGCTCCCCCGGCGCCGACCCCGTCGGCCCTGCCCACCTCGGCCATCGGCACCGCACCGGTGATCCGGCCCGGTCGGCCCGGCGAGTCGGCCCAGGTGCTCCGGCCGGACCAGCTCACCCCGCCGCCCGGGGCGCAGCACAACGCGGCCGACATCCGGTTCGTCACGATGATGGTGCCGCACCACGAGCAGGCCCTGCAGATGGCCGCGCTGGTCCCGGATCGGGCCGGCAGCACCGGCGTGATCGCGGTCGCCGACCGGATCCGGGCCGCCCAGCAGCCCGAGGTCGAGGTGCTGCGGGGCTGGCTGCGCGACCGTGGCCTCGACGCGCTGCTCGGCGGGTCCGGGCACGACCACCCCACCATGCACGGCATGCAGTCCCCGGAGGCGATCGCCACGCTCACCGCGACGACCGGCACCGACTTCGACCGGATGTTCGTCGACATGATGAGCGCGCACCACCAGGGCGCCATCGCGATGGCCCAGGAGGTACTCGTGAACGGCGTCGACCGGCAACTCCGGGAACTGGCCCGGAACATCGCCTTCGAGCAGGCCGTCGAGGTCAACCGGATGCGCGAGGTCCTCGACCCGAAGTCGAAGTGAGGCTCAGGCAGCCCGACCCGAGGTGGACGTGCGGCTCAGCCGACCGGAGGCAGCCGCCACACCTGGAAGGTCGGGCCGTCCCCGGGCAGCGTCAGCGCGCCGTCCGGGCCGGGGCGCAGCGCGTCCGCACCGCCGTAGAGGTTGACCGCCTCCGGCCCGGCCCAGGGCAGCCCGGCCAGCCGGATCGGCTCGGCGGTGCCGCGCCGGGCGAGCACCAGCACCGACTCCGTCGGCGACTCGCGCAGGAAGACCAGGCTCTCCGCGTCGGCGTACGCCCAGCGCAGGCCGCCGTGCCGCAGTGCCGGCACCGACCGGCGCAGCCCGATCAGTCCCCGGTACCGCTCGAAGGTGTCCTCGTCCCAGCTCTCCGGCCGCCGCCACGGCATCGGGGTACGCGAGTCCTCGCCGTTGCGCCCGGTGAGCCCGAGTTCGTCCCCCGCGAAGATCATCGGTGTGCCGGGGAGTGTGCAGAGCAGCCCGACGGCGACCTCCTGCCGGCCGGCGTCACCGACCACGGTGCGGATCCGGGCCGAGTCGTGCGAGCCGAGCAGCAGCCACGAGTGGTTCAGCGCCCGCCACGAGACCAGCGCGCCGAACGCCCGCATCGTGGCCAGTGCCTCCGGCCCGTCCCGCCCCGGCACCCCGGCCGGTGCGCCGAAGAAGTCGGGCAGGTCCAGCCGGTCATGCCGCAGCCAGCTCCACACCGGACGCAGGAACCCGGCGTAGTTCATGGTGCCCTGCCAGCCGTCCGCGTCCAGGTCACCGGTGAAGTCGTGCCCGTGCTCGGCCACCACCAGCGCGTCCGGTCTGGTCGCCACCACCGCCGCGCGCAGCGCCGCCGCCACCTCGTGGGTGTACGCGTCCCGGCCGCGCCGCCCGGTCATGTTGGCCACGTCCACCCGCCAGCCGTCCAGGCCGTACGGCGGGCGCAGCCACCGGCCCAGTACCGAATCCGGCCCGGCCAGGAAGCGGCGGCGCAGTTCGGTGCTGCCCCAGTTCAACTTCGGCAGCGACTTCACGCCGAGCCACGACTCGTAGTCGCCGGTCTCGTCGAAGTAGTACAGCTCGCGTTCCGCCGCGCCGACGTCGGAGATGGCGTCGACGAACCACTGGTGGCTGTCTCCGGTGTGGTTGCTGGTGATGTCGCCGAGCAGCCGCCAGCCCCGGGCGTGCACCTCGGCGGCGAGCCGGGCCAGCGCGGCGTCCCCGCCGAGCAGCGGGTCGACGTGCGCGAAGGTGGCGGCGTCGTACCTGTGGTTGGAGCGGGCCGGGAAGATCGGCGTCAGATAGACGGTGTTCACCCCGAGCCGGTCGAGATGGTCCAGCCGTTCGGCGACGCCGTCCAGGTCACCGCCGTAGAACTGGTACGGCGTCTCCGGCCCCCGGCCGATCACCGGGGTCCGGTCCCAGTCGCACGGGATCGCCCAGTCCGGCACCTCGCGGTCGGCGGCGGTGGCGGACCGGGCGAACCGGTCGGGGAAGATCTGGTAGACCACCGCGTCCCGGGCCCAGGCGGGCGGCGGGTCGTACGCCACCAGCCGGAAGTCGGTGTTGTCCGGTACGTCGTGGCCGAAGTCGCCGAGCGCGTTGACCCAGCGCTGCCGCCCGTCCGCCCCGACCAGCAGGAACCGGTAGTTGGTGACCGGGTTGCGCACCTCGACCTCGGCCCGCCACCAGACCTCGGCACCGCGGCGCCGGTCCACGGTCGCCGGTGTGAAGCGCGGCTCGCCGTCCGGGGTGCTGCGCAGGTAGACCCGGTCGACCCGGGACGACTCCGGGACCCGGAGGAAGACCGCCACGGTGTCGCCGAGCGCCGGGGCCTGCTCCGGCACGTGCAGCGCCGAGCCGTCGTGGTGTGGTCGCATGTGTCCTTCCGGGGATGTCGTCGGCCCGGTCATCCCTTGGTTCCGCCGCCGGTCAGCCCGGAGACCAGGTGCCGCTGGGCGTAGAGGAAGACCAGTCCGGCCGGGATGGTGACCAGTACCGCCGCCGAGGTGAGGTACTCCCACTGCGGGTTGAACTGGGGTACGAACTGCTGGAGCCCGTACGCCAGGGTGAAGTTGCGGTCCTCCTGGATGAAGGCGGAGGCGTACGCCACCTCGCCCCAGGCGGTGAGGAAGGCGTAGAAGCCGGTGACTGCCAGTGCCGGCCGGGCCAGCGGCAGAACCACCCGCCAGAAGGTGCCGAACGGGCCGCAGCCGTCGATCGCCGCCGCCTCGTCCAGGGCGGTCGGGATCGAGTCGAAGTAACCCTTGAGCATCCAGGCGCAGAACGGCACCGCGATGGTCAGGTTGGCGATGATCAGCGAGGCCGGGGTGTTGATCAGCCCGAACCGCGCCATGATCATGTAGATCGGCACGATCAGGATGGCGACCGGGAACATCTGGGTCACCAGGAAGACCGTCATCAGTGGACGGCGGCCCGGGAAGTTGAACCGGGAGACCGCGTACCCGGTGGTGGCGGCGAGGAAGATCCCGAAGAGCATTGTGAACGCGGCGACAACCACCGAGTTGCCGAACCAGCGCAGGAACCTGGTCTCGCCCAGCACGTACGCGTAGTTGGCCAGCGTCGGATCCTTGAACAGGGTCAGTTCGCTGCTCTGCACCGCGTACCCGGGTTTGAAGGAGGAGAGCAGCACCCAGAGGATCGGGCCGACCGCGATCAGCGAGGCCACGATGAGCGTGGCGTGCAGCCCCACCGACCGCAGCGGGCTCCGGCCGGTACGCACGGATCGACTCATCGTCACCACACCTCGCCCTGTTTGCGCAGTGCCCGCCGGTAGAAGATCGAGAAGACGAGCAGGATGGACAGGATCAACACCCCGTAGGTCGAGGCGAGCGAGTAGTTCCGGATCCCCTCGAAGGCGGCCCGGTAGGCGCCGGTCACCAGGATGTCGGTCTGGCCGGCCGGCTGTCCCTCGGTGACCAGGAAGATGATCGGGAACATGTTGAAGGTCCAGATGGTGCCGAGCAGCAGCACGGTCATGCTGACCGGCCGCAGGCCCGGCAGGGTGATGTTGACGAAGCGCTGCCACGGGCTGGCGCCGTCGATCTCGGCCGCCTCGTAGAGTTCGTCGGGGATGGTCTGCATCCCGCCGAGCAGCGCCACCATCATGAACGGCACCCCGAGCCAGATGTTGGTGACGATCGCGGTCAACAGCGAGGTCCACCGGTTGGCGAACCAGTCGACCGGGTCGATCCCGACGGCGGTGAGCAGCGTGTTGGCCAGGCCGAACCGCTCGTTGAAGATGAACTTCCAGGCGAAGGCGCTGACGAAGGCGGGTACCGCCCAGGGCAGCACCAGCAGCACCCGGTAGAGCCCGCGCAGCCGCATCGGCCGGTTGAGCATGGTGGCCAGGCCCAGCCCGAGGCCGTAGTGGAACACCACGCAGACCGAGGTCCAGATCAGCGTGATCGCGGTCCACTGCCAGAACTCGCCGACCTCGCCGGTGAGCACCCGGGTGTAGTTGTCCAGCCCGACGAACTCCCACCGGTTGGGGTTCTCCTTGCAGACCTCCCCGCCGGTGATCGACCTGGTGCAGACCTCGGCCACCTGGTTGGCCTCGGTCAGGTTCGTCAGCGAGAGCCAGATGCCACGAACCAGCGGATAGAAGATCAGTACCGCGAGTACCAGCACGACGGGGAACGCCATCGCCCAGGCGTACCAGTGCTTGTCCCAGCTCCGACGCAGCCGGGACGGGCCGGCGGGGCGGCGTCCGGGCGGCGCGGGCGCCGGCGCCGGGCCGGTGGTCAGGGTGGTCATCAGCGATGCTCCAGGAAGGGAGCCCGGCAGGGCCGCCGGCCAGCGCCGGTCGGCCCCGCCGGGTGCCGGACGGGTACGCCGGCCGTGGCCGGCGCCGACTGCCAGATCACATGCCGTACGACGGTACGACCTCGGACTTGTACTTCCCGGCGACCTCGTCCAGCGCCGCCTTCGGGTCCTTGTTCTGCACCAGCACCTGGGTGGCCATCTGGTCCAGCGGGCCGAAGAACTGGCCGCCCTCGGGGATCCACGGGCGCGGCACCGCCGACTCGACCACCGGCCGGAACGCCGTGATGACCGGGTTGTTCTTCACGGTGTCCAGGTCGTACGCCGACTTGCGGGTCGGCAGCAGGCCCAGCTTCTCGGCGAGGAAGCCCTGCGACTCCGCCGAACTCATGAACTTGACGAAGGCGATCGCCGCGTCGACCTTCTCCTGCGGCATGCCGGACCAGACCACGTAGTTGTGCCCGCCGACCGGTGCACCGGCCTTGGCCGAGCCGGCCGGGACCGGGGCGATACCGAGGTTCTCCAGCCCGCCGAAGGTCGGCGCGCCCTTGATGTTGTTGACCTCCCACGGCCCGTTGACGATCATCGCGACCTTCTTCTCCTTGAAGAGGGTCATCATCGTGCCGTAGGCGTCGTTCGCGGCCGGCTTCGGCGCCGCGCCGCTGGCGATCAGGTCCTTGGCGACGTTCAGCCCGGCGACGTTCTGCGCCGAGTTGACGACGATCTTCTTGGCTCCGGCGTCGACCAGGTCACCGCCCTCGCCGTACATGAAGGGCAGCATGAAGTAGCCGGCCGGGTTGACGTAGATCCCGTCGGCACCGGTCTTCTGCTTCACAGTCAGCGCGGCGGTCTTCAGGTCGGCCCAGGTCGTCGGGGGCGCACCGATGCCGGCCTTGGTCAGCAGTTCCTTGTTGTAGAGCAGGGCGAGCGAGTCGGTCACCTGCGGTACGCCGTACGTCTTGCCGTCGTACTTGTCCGCCGAGAGCGGGGTGGGCAGGAAGTCGGACTCGTCGGCGGTCAGCTCCGAGCCGTCGAGGGCGTAGAGGTAGCCGAGCGAGGCGAACTCCGGTACCCAGGCCACCTCGGCCCGGAGGATGTCCGGGGCACCGGTCTTGGCCTGGGCCGCGGTCTTGAACTTGTTCTGTGCCTCGCCGAACGGCACCGACTGGTAGTTGATTTTGACGTTCGGGTAGGTCTGGTTGAACTTCGCGACTAGTTCCTGGAAGGCCGGACCCTCGTTCTTCGGGTCCGAGGTGTCCCACCAGGTCAGTTCCGCCTTCAGGGCGGCGGGATCGGTCTTCTGCCCCGAATCCCCCGACTTGTCGTCCTCGCCGCCGCAGGCGGCGAGCGTCAGAGCAAGGGTCGTGCAGGCGAGTACGACGATCCCTCTGGCTGTGCGACGCATCTAGCGCTCCTAGTCTGCCGGCCGGGTATCGGCGGGACAGTAGCAAGGAGTTGCCGATTACGAAACCCCTTGCAAACCTCCTTGCAACAACCGCTATCCAGTCGTCATCTAACCGGGGTGTTTCATCCCCTTTGCGGCTGCTGCCTCCTTGGCTTTACACCGCCCCCTTCCCGAGCCGCGGCGCCGTCGAGCCCTCGCCTCGGCCATGCCGCGAAGCGCTCTGCAAGTACTTGCCGTGGGCTACGCAAGAAACCGGGTAGTGGGCTAGAGTTCCGCCATGCGTGCACGACTGGCCGACATCGCCCAACAGGCCGAGGTGAGCGAGGCCACGGTGTCGCGGGTGCTCAACGACCGCCCCGGGGTGGCGCCGGAGACCCGGCAGGCCGTACTCACCGCGCTCGACGTGCTCGGCTACGAGCGCCCGGCCCGGCTGCGCAAGCGCAGTGCCGGGCTGGTCGGGCTGGTGGTGCCGGAGCTGGAGAACCCGATCTTCCCCGCCTTCGCCCAGGTCGTCGAGTCGGGGCTGGCCCAGGCCGGCTACACCTCGGTGCTCTGCACCCAGACCCCCGGCGGGGTCACCGAGGACGAGTACGTCGAGATGCTGCTGGACCGGCAGGTCTCCGGGATCGTCTTCGTCTCCGGCCTGCACGCCGACACCGCCGCCGATCCGGCCCGCTACCGCACGCTGATCGCCCGGCCGATGCCGATCGTGCTGGTCAACGGCTACCAACCCGGCCTGCCGGCACCCTTCGTCTCCTGCGACGACCGGGAGGCCGGCGAGCTGGCCGTGGCCCACCTGGTCGCGCTCGGGCACCGCCGGATCGGCCTGATCACCGGGCCCGGCCGGTTCGTGCCGGTGCAGCGCAAGGTGGCCGGTTTCAAGGCCGCGATGAAGCGGCTGGTCGGCCTGGCCGACGCCGAGCTGGACGAGCTGGCCGAGCTGTCGCTGTTCGGTGTGGAGGGTGGCGAGGTGGCCGCCGCACGGCTGCTCGACCGGGGCGTGACCGGGCTGGTCTGCGGCTCCGACCTGATGGCCCTGGGCGCGATCCGGGCGGCCCGGCAGCGCGGGCTGTCGGTGCCGGCCGACCTCTCCGTGGTCGGCTACGACGACTCGCCGCTGATGGCGTTCACCGATCCGCCGCTGACCACGATGCGGCAGCCGGTCACCGCGATGGCGGTGGCGGCGGTACGCGCACTGGTCGACGAGATCCACGGGCACGCCGCGCCGCACTCGGAGTACATCTTCCGGCCGGAGCTGGTGGTGCGCGGCTCGACCGCTGTCGTACCCGGAGTGCTGGACAGACCGGCGGAGAAGCCGCCGGCCGACCTGCCGCTGCCGGTCTGAGCCGACGCCGCCGCAGACCGGTTCGGCGACTTCTTGCGCAAGAATTGCTTGACTCTTGCAGAGCCGGCCCGGCATCCTGCTCTGACCCGCCGGCATCCCCCTGCCCGACGAACGGACACCCGCATGAGCGAGCGAAGCAGTGCCTCTCCCGCACCGAGCCGGCCCGAGGACTGGTGGAAGTCCGCGGTCGTCTACCAGGTGTACGTCCGCAGCTTCGCCGACCACGACGGCGACGGCATCGGTGACCTGGCCGGAGTACGGAGCCGGCTGCCATACCTGCGCGACCTCGGCGTGGACGCGCTCTGGCTGACCCCGTTCTACCGCTCGCCGATGGTGGACGGCGGCTACGACGTCGCCGACTACCGGGACGTGGACCCGAGCTTCGGCACGCTGGCCGACTTCGACGACATGATCACCGACGCGCACGCGCTGGGGTTGCGGATCATCGTCGACATCGTGCCGAACCACACCTCGGACGCGCACCCCTGGTTCGTCGCCGCCCTGGCCAGCCCGCCCGGCTCGGCCGAGCGGGAGCGCTACCTGTTCCGGGACGGGCGGGGAGCCGACGGCGAACTCCCGCCGAACGACTGGGAGTCGATCTTCGGCGGTCCGGCCTGGACCCGGGTACCGGACGGCCAGTGGTACCTGCACCTCTTCGACCCGGCCCAGCCCGACCTGAACTGGCGGCACCCCGAGGTACGCGCCGAGTTCGAGGACGTACTCCGGTTCTGGCTCGACCGTGGGGTGGACGGCTTCCGGATCGACGTGGCACACGGAATGATCAAGGCGGACGGGCTGCCGGACGTCGGTGACAGCGTGCCGGCCGGCCAGCGCCAGGTCGAACTGCTCGGCCGGGCCCGGCTGCCCTACTTCGACCAGGACGAGGTGCACGACATCTACCGGGCCTGGCGACCCATCCTGGACAGCTATCCCGGTGGCCGGATGGCGGTCGCCGAGGCGTGGGCCGAGACCCCGCAACGGCTGGCCCGCTACGTCGGCCCGGACGAGCTGCACCAGGCGTTCAACTTCGACTTCCTCGACGCCACCTGGTCGGCCGACTCGTTCCGCAAGGTCGTCGACACCGCACTCGCCGAGTCGGCGATCGTCGGCGCGCCGACCACCTGGGTTCTCTCCAACCACGACAAGCAGCGGCACGTCACCCGGTACGGCGACGGCGCCCTCGGGCTGCGTCGAGCCCGGGCGGCCGCCCTGCTGATGCTCGCGCTGCCCGGCAGCGCCTACCTCTACCAGGGCGAGGAACTCGGGCTGCCCGAGGTACTCGACCTGCCCGACGAGCTGCGCCAGGATCCCGCGTTCCGGCGCACCGGCGAGAGCCGGGACGGCTGCCGGGTACCGCTGCCGTGGAGTGGCGACGTCCCGCCGTACGGCTTCGGCCCGGCCGGCGGCGCCCCGGCCTGGCTGCCGGCCCCGCCCACCTGGCGGGCCCGCTCGGTCGCCGCCCAGACCGGCGACCCGGACTCGACCCTGGAGCTCTACCGGGCGGCGCTGCGGCTGCGGCACGAGCACACGCCGCCGGCCGGGCCGGGCGGGGTGACCTGGCTGGAAGGTGAGCCGGGAGTGCTCGCCTTCAGCCGGCCGGCGGCGGGCTCGGCAGAGCTGGTCTGCGTGGTCAATTTCGGCGCCGAACCGGTGCGCGTCGACGGCTACGGGACGCCTGTCCTGCGCAGCCAGCCGTCGGGCGCAGCCGGCGAACCGACGGAACTGCCGACCGACACGGCCGGGTGGTTCATCCGGCCGGTAACCGGGTAACCCAGTATCGACCTGGTCGTCCGCCGCGCTCCGCGCCGACGGGCGGCTGGGGCTGCGACCCCTTTGTGGTGGAGGGGATGGTGGTGCCGGTGCTCCGGGAGTGCACCCCGGAGCACCGGTGCGTTCCGGTCGAAGTGACGCCGAGCGCGACGGTCAATCGTCACCGGGAATGGCGCTGAAGATGGAGACCCGAGAGCTGTGGTGACGAGGATTCTCGATTTCGTCGACCGTCGCTACCGCCAGGTCGGCGTACGAGAGGTGCCGGACCTCCTGGTCCGGTACGCGCTCGCCTCCGATCTGGTATCGGCCGGTGCGCGGGCCGTCTTCACGCAGCGCGGCGGGTGGGGTGAGCATGAGCCAGTCGACCGTGGTGTCCGCCGCCTGAAGCCTGTCCAGGCCAGCCGTGTGGGCAAGGGCGAAGGGACGCAACTCGACGGGTAGCACGGTGGGATCGTCGAGCAGGAGCCGACCGTGCGCGTCCCTGAGGTTGGCGAACAGGCCGATCGCGACAAGTCGGGGTACGCCGGCCCGGGAAAGACCGTGGAGAAGCGCGTCGGCGGCCTTGACGAAGAACTCCGGATCGAGGTCGAGGTTGGCCAGCGCTTCCGGTCCGGATGCGGGGCTGACCGCGTGGACCACGCCGTCGTGGCCGTGCACGATCGAGAAGACCGCCTGCGGGTCGGTGACGTCACCGCGTACTGCGGAGGTGATGTCTGGGTATTTGTCAGGGTTGCGGACTACCGAGGTGACCCGGTGTCCACGGCGGCGTGCCTCGGCCGCTATGGCGCGACCTGCCCGGCCGCCGGCTCCGAAGATCGCGATGCTGGTCATGGCGCGACGCTAGACGGCCGAGGGCCGGTTACCGCAACGGTACTGGGGTAGGTTCGAGCGGTGACGTTGCGGCTTGGCGCGGACATGTTCGATCCGGTGTGTCCGTCGAGTGCGATGCCGTTTCAGATCGGCGATAAATGGACCGCCATGGTGGTGTTGTGCCTGGAGCATGGGCCGCGTCGGTTCAGCGAACTCCGCGTGCCGTTGCGGACCGTCACGCCGAAGGTTCTGACCGAGACGTTGCGGGCCATGGAACGGGATGGCCTGATCACCCGTACGGCATACGACGAAAATCCGCCGCGCGTCGAATACGCATTGACATCACTCGGTCGAAGCTTGCTTACCCTCATCGCCGCCGCGCGGTCCTGGAGCAGGGAACACCTGGCGGAGCTGTTGGCTGCCCGCGAGTCACACGACTCGCGGCTGCCCTGACCGGCCGGCGCTCAGTACCATGAGCGCTCCCACCCTCACCGAGCACCGGTCGCCATGGGTCGTCGTCACAGCCGCGAACGACCCGTGGGTGAGCGCCGAAGTGGCCAAGCTGCGGAAGCAGGGCGGTAGCGTGGTACGGCTGGAGGGCCGACAGCTACGAGAACCGGCGTCACTGTTCGCCACCTTCGCTCGTGAGCTGTCGTTTCCCGGCTACTTCGGCCACAACTGGAATGCGCTCGTGGATTGCCTGCGCGACTGGCACGGCCACGGAGCCGACACGAGGGACCTGGCAGTGCTGATCGAGAGGGGCGACGAACTGGTTGGCGCGGATTTCCTGAGTGTCTTCGTCTTTCTCCTCGCGGAGACGACACCCGTTGCCTTCGCCGGGCCGGCAGCAACTGGAAGGATGTCGGCGTAGCTATTACCGGCGGGCGCTTGACCGCGACTCTCACCGGCACCGACCGGCCGGGCGCCGACCCGGTGACGCCCTTCCAGCCGACGCCCTTCCAGCCTTTGCGATCGTCTCGATGATCCGCCATGCGGACAGTCGGCATCCGCATGAGCGACCGGCGGCGGGCGGGGGTGATCGGCGCGGAGGCTGTCGAGCTGGGTGCACAGGCGGGGCACGGTTGCCGGGGTTGCCAACGGTGTGCTGCAGCCCGGGTCGACCGGCGAGGCGAGGCCAGCCGGGCGAGGCCAGCCGGGCGAGGCCAGCCGGGCGAGGCCAGCCGGGCGAGGCCAGCCGGAGTAGCGGCCAGCGCCGACGGTGTCCGGGTGACCGTCGCCTCCGTCAGTGAGCGGGCACTGAGACGCAGACCATTGTGGTGTCCTCAAGGGCCTCGACGACCCCGGGCGCCTGCTCGGGAACGTGCACGAAGTCGCCTGCGTGCGCCGTTACGGCGTCGGTCCCAGCGCCCACTCGTAGCGCACCGCTGAGCACCACCCAGATCTCCGCGTAGGGGGCCGGCAGGTCGGCCCGCGCCCCCGCATGGAGGAGCGACGTGTATGCGCTCATCGACCTGCCGGCCTCTTTGCCGAGGGCGGGCGCGATGAGGATCCGGTCGCCGAAGCGGATGGCGTCGTCACCGATCGTCGAGCTGAACCTGCGGGCCCGCAGGGGCACGGCATCCATAGGAAGTATCTCCCGCTCTGTGGTGGTCAGGCGTCGAGCTCGGTCGCGGCGACGGCGTGTACGGGCGGTGCCAGCATCCCGAGTTCTCGGGCGATGGCCGGGATCTCAGGGTCCGCTAGGAACTTGCGGTAGTCCTCCGCGTCCCAGTCGGAGAAGGACCACACCCGGTGCGCGTTGTCGGGATCGAAATAGGCCCAGGCGGCTCGGCAGCCGTGCTCCCGCCGCTTCCGCACGCCGATGGTCTCGAAGATCTCCAGGAATCGAGCGGGGTCGGTTACCTCGGCGATGGAGACGATCACTCTGTGCTCCTCAGCATCCTGAACGACCTCGTCAGTCGATCAGAATCGTAAAACCTCGTCTAAGGTTGAGCTCAAACTGCTTCGGCGTCGCAGGACGAGACGTCGATCCACGCCGTCAACGGTCGGCGCCGCGAGCGGAGCCGACCACCAGAAAGGGGTTGTCGGGCCACGCGTAGGAATCGGCGCCATCCGGCTCGGCCGGCCGGAGAAAGACGATCCGCACGAGGCGGGGCCACCAGCGGGCCGGCTCCGACCAGGAGCGCTGGACCCGCCGCTCGCCCGTGTCGGCGCAGTCCCCGACCTGTTTCCATCCGTCGAGCTGGCCGGCGACGTCGGACCAGACCTGATCCCACGTGGTAGCGGACGGCATGGCATAGGTTTCGACCTTCGGAGCGCCGCGTTCGTTGTGCAGATCGATGGAGACCTCGGACGTTCGGTTGTCGACGACCGCTTCGTATGCGCCCTCGGGCAGCGCCGTCGACGCCCCCCGGCGCCGCGATGGGAACCGGCTCGCCGGCCGCCATCCAGCGCACCCCGGGCACCGCCGCCGCACCCAGCAGGACAACCGCCCCGATTATCGCAAGTGGAGCTCGCACAGCCGGGAGTCTATGAACACGAGGCCAGCCGGCGAGCCGCTTGACCGCGACTCTCGCCGGCTGCCGGGATGTGACCAGGGAGACGGCCGCGCCAGCGGCGGAAGTCTCGGCGAGCAGCCCCACCTCAGCCTGGGTACCGAGAATGCCAGTAGTCGGCGAGGTGATCGCGCTGTTAGCCTCAATGGTCGCCGTCGCTTGCGGAACACAATGAGCAGACGAATCCTGAGCGGCCCGACGACAACCGGTTCGACCCACAGTCGGGCCAGGCCAGCGCGGGCTACGAGGTTCTCGCACAATGGCGGGCATTTCGTCCCGCCGCATATCACTAAGGAACCGCCGGCCGCGCAGGCCAGTTACAGGGTGCGGTAGCGGAAGGAATACCTCGATGGGAACTCGCCGGCACGCCGCTATGACGCTGACGGCGGTCGTCGTCTCACTCGCCCTGGCTCTCAACGGCTGCGGGCTTTCGGGCAGGGCCGACGGACAACCCCTCCCCGTCGAGACCACCCCGAGGCAGCTCACCGCAGTGGAGAAGCTGGCGGAGTCGGCGGCGCGGATGAACGCTACGACCATCGGAATCTCGATGCGTGCGCCGGGAATGACCTCGGAGGCCAAGCTGGATCCGGTCGGACGGAAGGGCACCATGCGGATGGAACTGGACCAGGGCGACGGCAAGACCCTGGTGGTCGAGCTGATCCGGACGGAACAGGACCACTACATGAGGTTGTCCGGCCTGCCGGGACTGCCACGGAAGTGGCTGCGGATCCCACCTGGGGCTGTCGCGAAGGGCAGTGCGCTGGATTTCGTGCCGGAGGACGACCCGAGCGGTGCCGTCACCCTGGTGAAGAGCATCGTTGAAGCGAAACGGGACGGCGGGCACAACTTTCTCGGCACTATCGACCTGACCAGGTCAGGTCGTGCCGGCGGACAGGCGCTGAACGAGTTCGCCGAGCGGTTGACCGCGGTTCCGTTCGAGGTCTTCACCGAACCTCAGGGCCGATGGAGCTGGATCGAGATCGACGTGCCGAGCGTCGTGCCGGAGCTGGGGATGGTCAGGTTCAGTTACCACAGTTGGGGAGAGCCGGTCACCGTCCAAGCGCCGCAGCCCGCGGAGGTCGACGACGCCCCACGGGGGCTCATCGAGGGCCTTATCGAGGCGTGATTTGGCCCGCTGCCCGTTGCTGGTCGGCGTTCATCGCCGGATGGTCGTCGACCTGCTCGCCGTGCCGGGCGGTCAGGAGGAGGGGCGGGTGAGCAGGGCGGCGATCCGGGCGATGCCGGCGCGTACCTCGGTCGGGTCCGGGGGTTGCCGGGGCTGCGTCGACGCCTCCGTGTTCTCACCGATCACCTCCTCGTCGCCGAGGTCCTCGTAGTCGCCGTAGATGCTCGTGTCGTCGAGGTCCGCCGCCTCGTCCTCGGGCTCGACGGCGATCTGTGCGGCGGCGATCTCGGCCCGGATCTCCTCGGCGGAGACCCGGGGCAGCAGCGGTTCGACCACCGCCATCAGCTCCTCGTCGGCGACCACCGACTCGGCCAGGGCCAGCGCGTGGGGCCGCTCGTACGGGCCGCAGACCACCGGCTCCCACTCCTCGTCGTCGTCAAGTGGCCCGAAGGTGATGATCCAGGGCAGGGTGAGGATCGGCGAGTCATCCGGCAGGTCCAGCGTCACTAGTGCGCCCACGCGACTCATCATCGCGGCGATGGGCACGCCATTAGTGGCTTTTGCCCGAATCGCAGCGCCTGTCTCTTTCCCCGGAGCCGATCACGCTCCGCCGCTGATCACGCTCCGCCGCCCATAGCTGCCACTGCCGGCAGCCCGACGCCGCCCTCATTCCGTCGACGGCGGGTACGGTCGGGCCGGATCGGCCACCTCCGGCGCCCGGGCCAGGTCCTGGACCTTCCCCTGCCGGCTGGTCGCCGCGAGCGCCGCGCCGAACAGCAGCAACTGGTTGAGCAGATAGAGATAGATCAGCAGGCCGACCGCGCCGGCCACCACGGTGTACGCCGGATTCCGCTCCCAGCGGACCACGTAGTACCGCCCCAGCGAGTTCAGCAGCGTCACCCCCACCGCCACCAGCAACACCGCCGGCAGCCAGCGCCGAAAGCTCATCCGCAGCCGGGGTACGGCGATCAGCAGTGCCCCGGCGAGCAGCATGTTGAGCAGGAACGCCAGGATCCAGCTACAGATGGTGAGCCCGATGGAACGCGCACCCAGCAGCCAGCCCAACACCGACTCCAGCGCGTCCACCGCACCGATCGAGATGCCGAGCAGTACGAAGATCACCAGCAGGATGGCCAGGTCGACGAGCTGGCGCAGCACGACGTAGCCCGGATGCTGGTCCAGACCGTGGATCAACCGTTGGGAGGAGCGGATCGACTCGACCCAGCCGATGCCGGTGACCACCAGCAGGATCAACCCGATGATCCCGGGGCGGCTGCTGCTCTGCCGGATCTGCTCCGGATCGACGAACGGCAGGTTCCGGGTGAGGAACCCGACGATCACCTCACCGCTCTCCGCGCTGTCCCCGAGCAACGCGCCAAGCACCGCGTAGGCCACCAGGCCGAGGGCGAAGACCGCGAAGAAGCCGTAGTAGGCGATCGCCGCCGCCAGCCGGGCGCCGAGCACGTCCGTGTAACGGCCCACCGCCCGGGCCAGGTGGTCGAACCACGGCGCCTGTCGACGGTACGCCGTCAGTCGGGCGTCGATGCGCAGCACCGCCCGCTCGAACGCGTTCACGCCCGCCATCCTTGCCCATCAGCACCGGGTCCGGGGGCCGTCGACACGGTATCCGGGCGCGCTGCGACGGCAGCATCTCTCCGGACAGGCATCGTCGGTACCTCCCGCCAGGAACCGTCGATGCGCGAGAAGCACTCGGATCCGAGACGGTCGCGGGCGACCGGATGCCGGCCTTCCGATCTGGCGGCGACTCGGAAGGCCGCCGACAGCGACCCGGCACCGATAGAAGGGAGTCGAATCTTGGACTAGCGTTGTCAGGGTGACGTCGATGGATTACGGGCAGGTCGAGGCGCTGGCTCTACAGGTGGGTGCGGCGGCCGAGGAACTGTCCGGCGGGCATGCCGGCCTGAACTCGACCCCGGACATCGCCATCGCCGTGCCGCTGCCGTTCGGGAGTGATCCGGTGTTCGCCACGGCACCCGCCTTCGGCAACACCGATTCCGCCGGTGACTGCCTCTCGACCTTCCACCAGTTGAACGCCCTGGCCGGCAGCACCCTTTCGGGGCTGGCCCAGGTCCTCTCCGAGGACGTGACCCGGCTGGGCGAGGCGGTCGCCACGTTCCGACAGACGGATCATGCGACCGCCGACCGGATGTTCTCGACCTCCGGCCAGAGCATGAGCCTCTACAGCGCCCATGTGCACAGCGACGGCAGCAATGCCGACGACACTGTCCGGGCGGGCCAGATCGAACGGTTGCGCGAGTCGATCGACGGTCCGGCCGTGCTCGGTGCCGATCTCAACGCCGAACTGAACGACGACAACCAGTCGGCCGCCGCCGTCGCGGCGTACGGTGACCACGGGTTCGACGTGGAGGCCGGCGAAATCGGCGGGACCTCGCATTCGGGGCGCAGCATCGACTACGTGATGCCGACCGACGGGGTGTCCGTGGACAACGCCACCCGAGTCGACGGTGGACCGTCCGATCACGACGGCCAACGCGTCGACGTGACTATCCCCCGCTGGTAGGCCGGAAGTCGATCCGCACCTCGGTCGCCGAGCGACCCTCGCCGTCTTCGATGTTCGGCACGTGCGGAGACGGATGGGGTACGGTGCCCGGCGGCGGATGCGGAGGTGTGGTGGTGCCGGTGGGCGGGTCGCCCCCGGACACGACCGAGCCGGGAACGTCCAGCTTGATGGTGTCGGTGTGCTGAGAACCGACGATGCTCTCGCCGTGCCGCACCGCGATGGCGTTGCCGAAGGGTTCGGACATGCCGACCGGGATCTGCCCGTCGCTCCAGTACGGCTTCTCGCTGGCCTCGCCGAAATAGATGGTCCAGTCGTCACCGGTACGCTCGCGCAACTCGCGTTCGAGCCGCTCGACGTCGCTACCGAAGACCTCCTGGAGGGTGGCCACCTCGACGTTCGAACCCGCGATGATCTCCGCGATCAGATCCAGGTCACTGCGGTCGGTTCCCTCGGAGTTGAACGGCTCGTTCTTGTAACCCTGGCCGATGTTCAGGTTGAGCATGCCGACCGTGCGCGGCTGCCAGGTCTGCTCGATCGCGGCCAGCGTGTTGTGCGCCGTGGTGAAGGTGGCCTTCTTGAGCGCGATCTCGGCGTCCACCCCGGCCCGGATCTCCCGCGCGGTGGCAATCGAGTCGCGCACGAGCGCGGCCTGCGTCTCGTCTGCCGGATGGAACATCAGGTCCGCACCCTGGCCGGTGCTGTGGATCCCGGCGAGCCGGCCCCGCTCGGTCAGCAGCAGTTCCTGGTTGAAGGCCAGCACCCCGGCCAGATATTCCAGCGCGTCGGCCACCGATGTCACAACCCCGGCGACCGTTTCGAGATCGGCGGTGACCCGGGCCTGGTGGGCAGAGTACGAGTCCGCGCTGTCACCGGACCATCCGTCTTCATGCAGTGTCTGCCGAGCGGCGGTACTCACCGTCGTGGCAGCGTTGTCGGCGGCCTGCCCAGCCTGACGCCAGGCCGCGGCGTACTCCTGCAAGGTGCCCGGGGATGCTCGCAGGTCCCAGAGATCAGCTGCGGCGACGGGTTGCATGCCAGCCAGCGTAGGAAAGGCATCGGGTCGCCGGTACCGTCCCTGCGGTCAGGGACCGTACCTAGATCCGCAGATTGTGCGAACACCGGCGGGGCCCAGGCCGGCGTGCTGGCACGCCCGTCCGGCCCGGCATCCCGTCGGCATCGCGCCGATCGGTTCGCCGGGCCGTCGAGCGTGGTCGAGACCTCAGCCGTCCTGGCCCGTGCCGGAGTTCCGGCTCGCGCCGTCGATCGCCGGCAACGCGACGTTGCGCGGTAACAACTGGGCGGTGAGCAGCGTGGAGAGCGCCGAGGTGTCGCCACCGCCGGCACCGTCGGTGCGCACCACCACCGGTTGCGGAGCCTTCTCGGCCAGTTCCGCCCCGACCTCCAGCCGGCGCAGCGCCAGCTCGTACTGCAACACCGCCCGGTTGTCCCGGTACGCCTGCGCCAGCCGACGCTGCGCCTTGGCCTCGTTCTCGGCCGCGATCAGCCCGCTGCGTCCCCTGGTCTCGATCTCGAAGCGGACCCGCTGCGCGTTGGTCTCCTGCTCCTCCAGCAGCTGCGCGACCTGCTCCCGGGCCTTGTTCAGGGCCGCCTTCACCTCGACGAACCGGGCGTCACGCATCTTCTTGGCCCGCTCGATGTCCATCTGCAGGCTGTCGATGCGCCGCTTGCGGATCAGTCCCCACTCCTGCTCGTACGCGGCGTGCTCCTTGGCGACCCGCTCCCGGGTGGCCAGGTGCTGCTGGTACTGCGTGGGCAGCTGCACGTCCGGAATATTGCAGCCGGTGATCCGTACCCCGTACCGGGTCAGCTGGCGGTTGAGTAGTTCCTGCATGTCGGCCACGTCCGAACCGCGCAGGTCGTACGCCCGCTCGGTCTGCACCAGCCGGGCCCGCTGGCGGATCGCGTCCTGCACCGCGCTGGAGAGCACCAGGTCGAAGTTGCCGGCCCCGATGGTCCGGACGAAGAGCACGGCGTCGGTGATCCGCAGCTTCATGAAGAACTCGATCGAGCGCAGCGGCACGTTCTCCCGGGTCGGGCAGGCCATCACCGGCGCCGAGTACGGGATCTCGGTGGCCACGTCGACCACGAAGTCGACCCGGGACCACGGGTGCCACAGGTAGTGCCGCCCCGCCTCAAGGGTGCGGGTCACCGCGCCATAGCGGGTAAGTACGCCGTTGGTGCCCTGCTCGATCTCCACGATCGACGAACGCCACCACCAGAGCACGCCGATGAGCAGGAACAGGACGCCGGCCAGGTACGCCAGCGTGCCCAGCGCGTCGGACGCGGACCCGAGCGCCCCGTCGCCGCCCCGTATCGTGAACATCACCCCGGTCAGCAGGGCGAGCAGGCCCAGCCAGAGCGGGGCCATCCAGCCGAGCCGACGGCGATGCTTCGGGATGACGACCGGCACCAGAGTGCCCGCCTCCCCACCCCGCAACAGTTGGGCGATCTCGCCCCAGGGGGCGACGACCTCCGCGATGACCGAACTGCGACCGATCCGTGCCGTACTCACCGCTGCCCCTCCGTTCCGTCGACCGGTCCGGTGCCACCGGTGACCGGAACTGTCTCCGCTGTGCGGGTGCTGCCGTCTGTGCCGGTGCCGCCCACGACGGCCGGCACGGTCGGCTGGTTGGCCTCGCGCAACGCGTTGATCTCCGGCTCCCGTTCGGCGATCCGCGCCGCGACCTCGGCCAACCGGGTACGCATGCTCGCCATGTCCGCCTCGGTGAAGAGTTCGGCGCCGCGCTCGCCGACCAACTCCCGGGCCAACTGGAGCAGGTCGACCCCGGCGGCACCGTTCGGGTCGGTGGATCCACCGATCCGGACCAGCCGGGGCAGGTGGTCGGCGACCGCCTCCAGCGTGTCGAGCACCTCCCGCTGGTAGCGGTACTCGAGGATCTCCGGTGCCTCGGCGGCGCTCACCGCGCGAATGTCCAGGGCCTGGGCGTCCAGCAGCGCGGCGTTGGCCCGCGCCTCGGACTCGGCCAGCACGTACCGCTGGCGGGCCAGCGCCTCGGCGCGGTTGGTCTCCCGCTCCACGGCGGTGTCCATCTGCGCCTGGTACTGCGCGATGTCGGCCTGGATCGCGGAGAGGGTCTCCTGGAGGGTGGCGAGTTCCTTGGTCAGGTCGCCCTCGTCCTGCTCCTTGCGCAGCTGGAGCGCGTACTCGTGGGTGTACGCCTCCTTGGCGACGCGCACCATCTCCGGCGCGGCCAGGTCCATCCGGTACCTCCGGTCGGAGGGCTCGGCATGGGTGATGTTGGCGTTGGTCAACTCCACCGCCGGACGGAACTGCTGGTTGAGCTGTTCCAGCAGTCGACCGGTGTCCTCGCCGACCATGTTGTAGATGTTCGCGGCCTCCTGCTCGTAGATCAGGCTACGGATCGTCTCGCTGACTGCGTTGCTGAGCTTCTCCTCGAAGCCGCGTACCGCACCGAGGGTGTAGACGAACTCCACCGGGTCGCTGATCCGGAACTGGATGAACAGGTCGATCGACGCCTTCACCCCGCCCTTGGTCGGCGCCTCCCGCACCGGGGCGTTGAACGGGTACTCCCGGGTGGTGTTGACGATGTACGACACCCGCTTCCACGGGTTCAGCAGGATGACCCGGCCGGGGCCCACCACCTGCTCCAGCTTGCCGAACCGGGTGATCAGGGCGGCGGCGCCGTCCGGCACCATCACCATGCCCTGCCGCCACCAGACGAAGCCGACGGCCAACACCGACAGCACCCAGTAGTGGAGCCCGAAGAAGGGGTTGGTGAGCACGGAGCCACCGGCGGCCAGGATGACCACCGCGGCGATCGCACCGAGCACCAGCAGCATCGACACCGGCAGCATGGTGGCCAGGGAACGGCCCCGGGGAATCACCATCGGGCAGATGACGTGTACCTGCTCGCGTTCCTCCCGACGCTGCTCGCTGCGGTTGAGCACCTCTCCGGCGTCGTCCAGCGGCACCGTCCGCTGTTCCATCAGGGTGTCGATGCTGCCGCCGAGATCCCGGGCCGCCGGGAAGTCGACTGGATCCATCCCACCGTCCTGCGGCTGCGACCGCCGCTCGCCGCCATCGACTGCCGCAGCGACCGCCGCAGCGCCGCGGCGCTGTAGTTCCGAGCGCGCCAACGCCTGCGGATCGGCACCCTCAGCCACCGCCTGGGCAACTCTCCGTATACCTTGCTGGACCCGTGCCACAATTCCCCTTCCCTGGTGTTTCCGGACCGCGAGGGTATCCAGCCAGGTCAACCCAGCAGCGCGCAGCACGCAGCACGACCAGAGGCTGCCGCGTCTCGCGCAACGTCGACCACGCACTCTCCGGATCGGATCCGGCGCGTGGGAACAGGCACGGCGATCTACGCAGTCATTTCCTCAATCTCGATCGATTCCGCCGAGATCACCATCTCGTGGTTCTCCGACCACAGCATCAACGTCAGGCGAACCAGACCGTCCGCAACTTATTCAAAGGATGCGGAAGTCATCTCTGCGTAGAACCACGGCCGCCCACCCCCATCTGTAGTCCGCCTGGCGTCAACCGCCGAGCGGGAAATGCCGGCGGGGCTGCCAGCGGGCGTCGCCGCTGTGCGAGAAGAGGGTGAACCTCTCGACCTTGAAGAGTGCGGAGAAGTCGGCCAGGTCCTCGTAGACCTGGTCCAGCGCCTCCGGTGCGACGTCCTGGGCGACCGTGACGTGCGGGTGGTAGGGAAAACGGCTCTCCCGACGCAGCTCCGGCGCCCGGCCGATCGCCGCCGCGAGCAGCTCGCACTCGCTGATCCCGGCCGCCACCACCACGAAGACCACCTCGGTGATCGGCCGGAAGGTGCCGGTGCCGCGCAGGTGCAGCAGGTACGGCCGGTGCGTGGCCGCCACCTCGGTCAGGTGCCGCTCCACCGCCGGCAGGCTCGCCAGGGGTACGTCGGTCGGGCCGAGCAGCGTCAGATGCGCCGGCACGTACGCGGCCTGCGGGTCACCGGCCTCCGCCCGCCGCCGGGTGAGGAACTCACACCACGGCTCGGGTACGTCGACGGCTACTCCGATCCGGGTCATCGGAGTTCCCGGATCCTGCGATCCGTCCGTGACAACCACACTCCGCTCCACTCACCTGCCGGCCGGCAGCACACCGCCCGGCGACCAGGTTCCGGTATCCGGCGGTCTGGGTCTCCCGCCGGGACGTCCGGCGGGGTTCAGCCGTTCCGCGTACCGGGCAGGAACCCCACCCGGTCGTACGCCTTGCGCAGCGTTGCCGAGGCGACCACGCGGGCCTTCTCGGCACCGATCGCCAGCAGCTTGTCGAGCTGCGCCGGGTCGTCGAGGTAGCCCTGGGTGCGCTGTTGGATCGGCCGGACGAACTCCGTCACCACCTCGGCCAGGTCCTTCTTCAGGTCCCCGTAGCCCTTGCCCGCGTACGCCTCGACCAACTGGTCGACGCTCCGGTCGGTCAACGCGGAGTAGATGACCAGCAGGTTGGAGACCCCCGGCTTCCGCTCCGGGTCGAAGAGGATGTCCCGGCCGGTGTCGGTCACCGCCGACCGGATCTTCTTGGCCGACTTCGCCGGATCGTCGAGCAGCATGATGATCCCGGCCGGCGACGAGGACGACTTCGACATCTTCGCCGTCGGGTCCTGGAGATCGGTGATCTTGGCGGTGTCCCGGACGATGTACGGCGACGGCACGGTGAAGGTCTTTCCGAACCGGCTGTTGAACCGCTGCGCCAGGTCGCGGGTCAGCTCCAGGTGCTGCCGCTGGTCCTCGCCGACCGGTACCGCGTCGGCCTGGTAGAGCAGGATGTCGGCGGCCTGCAGGATCGGATAGGTGAAGAGCCCGACGCTGGACCGGTCGGCGCCCTGCTTGACCGACTTGTCCTTGAACTGGGTCATCCGGCTCGCCTCGCCGAACCCGGTGATGCAACTCATCACCCAGGCGAGCTGGGCGTGCTCCGGCACCTGGGACTGCACGAAGAGGGTGGTCCGCTCCGGGTCCAGCCCGACCGCCAGGAGCTGGGCCGCAGCCGCCCGGGTGGCGTGCCGCAGCGCGACCGGGTCGTGCCCGGCGGTGATCGCGTGCAGGTCGACCACGCTGTAGAAGGTGTCGTGGGTCTCCTGCATCGCCACCCAGTTGCGTACCGCACCCAGGTAGTTGCCCATGTGGAACGAGTCAGCCGTCGGCTGGATCCCGGAGAGCACCCGGGGCCGGGCAGGAGCGTCGGACATGCCGGCAATTCTGACAGCAACCGTGGGAGCGTGTCCGCACGCCCCCGTGCCATTCCCGCCCCGACCGCGACCGACCCCGCCCCGCCACGGCCCGGTCCGCTCGCCCCGGTCACGCCGAGCAGCCGGCGTCCCTGGTCGAGGGGAAGTCGGGAACCGGACGTGGCGGTGGGGACTCGTACGCTGAAACTGGAGTCGGTCGGCGGCTCCGCCGCGACCCGGGTAGCGGCGTACCACCCGGCCGGGAGGGACAGCGCTTGGCACGGGATCGGGGCGGACGCTCCGCAGGCGGCGGCCGGGGTGCGGTGGACGAGGCGATGGGCGAGCTGTACCACGCCTGCTACCGGCGACTGGTCGCGCAGGTCTACGCGTTCACCACGGACCTGACCGAGGCGCAGGACGTGGTGCAGGAGGCGTTCGCCCGGGCGATCGCCCGCCCGCAGGGGTTGGCCGACGTCGACAACCCCGAGGCGTGGCTGCGTACGGTCGCGGTGAACGTCGTACGGCGGCGCTGGCGGCGACGCCAACTGCTGGACACCATCCTGCTGCGGGACCGTCCGGTGACCCGACTGGTGCAGGCCGCTCCCGGCCCGGAGCGGACCGACCTGCGGGAGGCCCTGGCCGGCCTGCCGGTCAGCTATCGGGAGGTGATCGTGCTGCACTACTTCGCCGACCTGCCGGTCGAGGAGATCTCGTCCGTGCTCGGGGTACCGACCGGCACGGTGAAGTCCCGGCTGTCCCGGGGGCGTACGGCGCTCGCCGCCCGACTCGGTGACTACCAGGGCACCGGGGACCACCAGGGCACCGGCTGGCCCGCCTCGACGCCGGGATCACGGAACCGATCGGTCCCACCGGCCGACAGCACCGACTCTCCAGCGGACGGTACGGCCCCGGCCGCCCGACCCGAGCCGATGACCGCCCGACCAGATCCGATGACCGCCAGGCCGGAGCCGATGATTGCCCGGGCGGAGCCGACCGGGGCCAGGACGGGACCAGCGATCCGGGTACGCCCGGCGATTCGACCCGGGGTGAGAGATGCCTGACCGAGACCTGTCCGGGCCGGATCTCGACGTACGGCTGGCACGTGGCCGGGCCGCGCTGCTGGACAGCATCGACCAGCCGCCCCTGGCCCGGATCCGGGACCGCGCGTCGTCCCGGCGGCGGCGCCGGCACGCGGCGGGCGCGGCCGGCGGCGCCGCCCTGCTCAGCCTGGCGGTCGTGGCAATCGTGGCGCTCCAGCCGTGGGGGGCCGACGGCGCGCCGCCGACACCGCCGCCGGTGGCCGACGCGCCGCCCGGCGGCCCGGTCTACACCGGGGCCGGGATCACGATCAACGGGCTCACCACCTCCGTTATCGCACACGTGCCGGGAACGATCGCCGACGTCGAGTTCGTCGACCCCGACCACGGTTACCTGCTGGCCCGCTGTGACGCCGTCGACCCCTGCCCGGCCAACCTGGCCCGAAGCACGGACGGCGGCGCGAGTTGGCAGTACAGCGAACTGCCTGCCAGCAGCACCGGGCAGCGTGACCTGGAACTGGCGGCGTTTCCCGACGGACGGCTGCTGGTCAGCCACCCTGGCGGGGCGTACGCCTCCACGGACGAGGGCCGAAGCTGGCGGGAGATCGACACGGGGGACGGGACCGGCCGGGTTCCGGCGGTTCGGGGCGACCTGCTCCGGGCCGGGCCGGGCGGCGGACGCTGCGGCCTCGACGTGGAGGTGTGGCGGCCGGAACGGACCCGGGCCGGAGCTCCGGCGACCTCACCCGGCCTCGACGTCTGCTGGGTGGCACCGGCGGCCGGCGCCGACGGGGCCTGGTGGGTCGGCGGTTTCCGGAACGGTCACGCCGCGGTGGCGATGACCCGGGACCGGGGAGCCCGCTGGCACACCGTGGAGTTGCCCGGCAGCACCCCGGCGGCCGGTACCGTCGAGGTGGCCAGCCTGGGCAGCCAGGCGTACGCGGCGGTGCTCGGCGACGACCGGAGCTTGCTGGCGCTCTACCACTCCGCCGACGGCGGCCAGACCTTCACCCGGAGCCGCTCCGGCGGGTCCGGGCTGCCGACAGGGCTGGCCGGTGCGCTGGTGCCACTGCTGGACGGCCGGCTGCTGGTGACCGGCACCGACCGGCAGCTCTATCTGAGCGGCGACGACGGGGTGACCTTCCAGCGGGCCGGCGGAAGCCTGCCGCCGCTCGCCCGGGTGGAGCGGACCGTCGCCGGCTACGTCGCCTACGACCTCTTCGGTTCCGGCTGGGCGGCCTACTCGGCCGACGGAGCCACCTGGCGCAAACTCCAGATCATCTGACCGGTCCCGCCGAGCCGGGTGCGGGTTCGGCAGCGCCGCCGGCCTCCCCCTCACCGGGTCCGTCGCCGCGCCCATCACCATGCCGGTCACCGCGCCCGGCGGCGTGCCCGTCGGTGCGCCCGTCGGCGTGCCCGTCGGTGCGTGCGGCCGGGACGCTGGGGCGCTGCTGCTCCGGAAGTCGGACCACCGAGATGCCGACCCGGGCGACCCGGCGGCCGTCGACCGCCAGCACCCGCAGCAGCCAGCCGTCCCGATCGGAGCCGCCGTCCGGGTCGGAGCCGTTGCGGTGCCCGCCCGCCGAGCGGCCCGAACCGGCACCGTTGCCGGAGCCACCGGGCTCCGCCACACTCGGCACCGGTACCTCGTCACCACAGACCGGCAGCCGGCCGAGCGCGGCCATCACGAACCCGCCGACCGTCTCGTACGGGCCGGGTGGCAGGGCGAAGCCGACCCGTTCGGCGAAGTCGGCGAGGTTGAGCCGGCCGTCCACCTCGGTCGGCCCGCCGGTCGGCACCGGGTCGGGCGCGCTGTCGTACTCGTCGTGGATCTCGCCGACGAGTTCCTCGATCAGATCCTCCAGGGTGACGATCCCGGCCGTGCCGCCGTACTCGTCGATCACGACCGCGAGGTGGTGCCCCTCGCGACGCATCTCGGAAAGCGCCGCCAGCACCCGCTTGCTGCCCGGGATCTTCTTCACCTCCCGGGTCAGGTCCCCGATCGTGGTGCAGACGTCGTCGTCCGGGCGGAGCAGCACGTCGCGCAGGTGCACGAAGCCGACCACGTCGTCGGAGGTGCCGTCGACCACCGGGTACCGGGTGTGGGTCTCGACCCGGACGAGTTGGGCCGCCTCCTTCAGCGGCAGTCCGGCGGCCAGGAAGACCACCTCGGTCCGGGGCATCATCACCTCCCGGACCAGGCTGGCGCCGGCCACGAGTACCTCGTCGATGATCCGCCGTTCCACCGGGTCGAGCCGGGTGTTCGCGGCGACCAGGTCCCGGAGTTCGGCCTCGCTGATCTGTTCCCGTCCCGCCGTCCTGCTGGCTCCGAGCAGCGCGGTGACCAGTCGGGTCGAGCCGTCCGCCGCCCGTACGATGATCCGGGCCAGGGCCCGCGCGACCGGACCCGGTTGCCGTCTGGAACGCCCCGGCGATCGTCGCCGGGGCCCGGTACTGCCGCCGTCCCGCATGCCAAGGATGGTAGACACCGGAGGTGGTCCGTGTGGGCACCTCGGGACCCGCGTCATCCCACCGGTCGATGTTCGACTCTGTGCAGAATTGGCAGAACGTGGTGGAATGCTGTGGGCCTCGGCACCGAACGCCCCGGCACCGAACCCGAAGCAGAAAGGGCACAGGCGTGAAACTGCTCGTCACCGGAGGTGCCGGGTACGTCGGCAGCGTCGTCACCCGGCTGCTACTCGACGCCGGACACCACGTGGTGGTCCTCGACGACCTGCGTACCGGGCACGCCGAGGCGCTGGCCCCGGAGGCCACCTTCGTCCGGGCCGACATCGCGGACGTCGCCGAGGTGCTCACCCCCGACGCCGGCTTCGACGGCGTGCTGCACTTCGCCGCGCTGATCGCGGCCGGCGAGTCGATGATCAAGCCGGAGCTCTACTGGCGGGTCAACACGATCGGCTCACTGGCGCTGCTCGACGCCGTCCGGCTGGCCAAGGTCCCCCGGTTCGTCTTCTCCTCCACCGCCGCCGTCTACGGCAACCCGACCGAGACGCCGATCAAGGAGACCAGCACCCCACTGCCGACCAGCACGTACGGCGCCACAAAGCTCGCCGTCGACATGGCGCTCACCTCGATGGCCACCGCGCACGGGCTGGCTGCGGTGTCGCTGCGCTACTTCAACGTCGCCGGGGCGTACCTGCGGGACGGGGTGGCGCTCGGCGAGCGACACGAGCCGGAGACGCACCTGATCCCGATCGCCCTCCAGGTGGCCGCCGGCCGCCGGGAGAAGCTGCAACTCTTCGGCGACGACTACCCGACCGAGGACGGCACCTGCGTCCGGGACTACATCCACGTCGAGGACCTGGCACGGGCACATCTGCTCGCCCTCGATGCCGCCAAGCCCGGCGCGCACCAGTTCTTCAACCTCGGCAACGGCTGCGGCTTCTCCAACCGGCAGGTGGTGGAGGCGGTCCGCGAGGTGACCGGGCATCCGGTACCCGTGGAGACCGCTCCGCGCCGCGCCGGCGACCCGGCCGCGCTGGTCGCCTCCGCCGAACGGGCCCGGGCCGACCTCGGCTGGATCCCGGCCAAGCCGGCCCTGCCGGAGATCGTCGCCGACGCCTGGACGTTCTACCGGGAGCAGATCCTCGGCGGAGCGGCATCGTGACCGGCACTCCCGACACCGGGCATCGGCAGACCACGACCAGTCACCCGGACCGGCCGGTCGGGCCGGTCACCGAACGCGCCACCGCCGGCTTCTCCACCGAGTACGGCGGCGAGCGCCCCGCCGGAGTCTGGGCCGCACCCGGTCGGGTCAACCTGATCGGCGAACACACCGACTACAACGACGGCTTCGTGCTGCCGTTCGCGCTGCCGCAGCGCACCGTCGTCGCGGCCGCACCGGAGCGGGGACGACGCTGGACGGTCTGGTCCGAGCAGGCCGGTGAACGGATCTCGTTCGGCCGGGCCGACGCCGCCGAACCGGGCCGGGTGACCGGCTGGGGGGCGTACGTCGCCGGGGTCGTCTGGGCGCTGCGCGAGGCCGGACACGACGTACCGGTGGCCCGGCTCGCGATCGCCTCCGACGTACCACTCGGGGCCGGACTCTCCTCCTCGGCCGCGCTGGAGTCCGCCGTACTCACCGCCCTGGCCGACCTCGGCGAACTCGACCTGCCGCTGGACGACCGGCCGGCGCTGGCGCAGCGGGCCGAGAACGACTACGCCGGGGTGCCGTGCGGCATCATGGACCAGTCCGCTTCGCTGCGCTGCCGCCCGGGGCACGCGCTCTTCCTGGACTGCCGGACGCTCGCCGTCGAGCAGGTACCGTTCGACCTCGACGCCGCCGGACTCGCCATCCTGGTCGTCGACTCGAACGCACCGCACCGGCACGTCGGCGGCGAGTACGCCGCCCGTCGCGCCGCCTGCGAGTCAGCCGCCACCGCACTCGGCGTCACGGCGCTGCGGGACGTCACCGTCGACCGGCTCGACGCCGCGCTGGCCCAGCTCGACGACGAGACGGTACGCCGCCGCGTGCGACACGTCGTGACCGAGAACCAGCGGGTACTGGAGACGGTCGAACTGCTCCGCGCCGGCCGGCTCGCCGAGATCGGGCCGCTGCTGACCGCCTCACACGCCTCGATGCGGGACGACTTCGAGATCACTGTCCCGGAGGTGGACACCGCGGTCGAGGCGGTCCTGTCCGCAGGTGCGTACGGTGCCCGGATGACCGGGGGTGGGTTCGGCGGCTGCGTACTCGCCCTGGTCGACGCGGCAGCCGCCGAGACGGTCTCGTCGACGGTGACCAACGCGTACGCCGCACGTGGCTTCCGCGCCCCGGCCGCCTTCACCGTCACTCCGGGACCGGGGGCGCAGCGACTGACCTGAAGGGGCGGTTCGGTAGGAGGTCCGCTCATACCGCCTTGGCCCCCGAATCACCGATCTTGACCTCAAGTCAGCTTGAGGTCTGATGATGTTGCTCCCACCTGCCGAGCACATCAGCGAGGATCGGATGACTGACCTACAGGATCGCGCCGAACTGATCGACCTGGTCACCAAGCTCAATCGGTGGCTCGACGACGGACCTGCCGAGGCCGGCAGCGACATCTACACCAAGGATGCCGTGGTCAACAGTCCGCGCGGCACCGCGCGAGGGATCGACGAGATCCTTGAGTACGTGAGCGGCAACGGCTCTGACGCCGAACGGACACAGCACTTCACCAGCGACATTCGGATCGAGGCGCACGGGGACAGCGCCGAGGTCACCGCGAATCTCCTCGTGTCCTTCTACCCCGCCGATGGCGAGTTCCCCACCGCGCTGCGCCTTGTCGGGCTCCGCTACGCCTTCGAGGCGGTTCGTACGTCCGTCGGCTGGCGCTTCGCCCGCGCCTCCATCACTCCACGCTGGCGCCGGGAGCCGTGAGGTGCCTGGCGTTCGGGCTGTCGGCAACCTCCTGTCTGCCGTGCGGCATGATCGGCCTCGATGCTGCGGCCACACCGCCGGTAGCGTCGGCCCGGGAGCCGGGCGGCTCGCCTGACGGTGAGCTGGCCGCCCGGCACGGCGGGTCGGTTCAGACGGCCTGGCCGATCGGCCGCAGGGTCACCGTGTTCACGTCGGCGCCGGCCGGCTGGCCGACGGTCCAGGCAATCGCCTCGGCGATCTGGTCGGCCGTCAGCATCGGCCGATCTGGGACACCGCCGGCCGGCTGCCAGAACTCGGTTTGCACGGGACCGGGGGCGATCAGGGTCACCCCGACGCCGTCGGCGGTCACCATGCGTCTGGTGTTCTCGGCCAGGCCGGTCACCGCCCATTTCGTCGCCCCGTAGAGGTTGCCGGGGGTGTACACCACACCGGCGACGCTTCCCACCAGGATGATCCGGCCGCGGCTGGCTCTGAGCTGGGCGAGGGCGGCCCGGATCAGCAACGCGGGGCCGAGAACGTTCGTCAGTACCATGTCGCGCCATCCGGCGGGATTCCCGTCGGTCACCGCGTCGTGCGTGGCGAAGCCGGCATTGGCGATCGCGACGTCCAACCGACCGAAGGTGCTGACCGTGGTGTCGACGGCTGCCTGGACGGCGTCGTGGTCGGCGGCGTCCGCGACGGTGGTCAGCACCTGCGCCGGTTCGTCGAGCGCGGCGGCGAACCGCACCAGGCGGTCGCGGTCGCGTCCGGTGACGGTGACGCGGTACCCCTCGCGGAGCAGCCGGCGGGCGGTCGCGGCGCCGATACCGCTGGAACCGCCCGTGATCAGGGCAACGGGGGAATCAGTCATGACGCGGGACCGTAGGTGCTGGAGTGGACTCTAGGTCAACCCGCGTACCGTGGACGCCATGCCCGACGCCGCCCCGGAGCTGACCATCGGTCAGGTCGCCGAAGAGACCGGCCTGAGCGTGCACACACTCCGCTACTACGAGCGGGAAGGACTGCTACCCAGCCAGATCCGACGCACCGCCACCGGACACCGGGTGTACGGCGCATCCGACGTCGAATGGCTGCGGATCTGCACCAGCCTGCGGGCGTCCGGCATGCCGCTGGAGACGTTGCGTAGCTACGTCGACCTGGTCCGGCAGGGCAACGGCAACGAAACTGCCCGACTCGACCTGCTCCGCGCACACCGCGAACAGGTAGCCGCCAAGGTCGCCGAGTTCACGGCGTGCATGGACCTGATCGCGTACAAGATCGATGTCTACGAGCGGCATCTCGCGCAGGGCACCGCCGACCGGCTCTGGAACCCGCAGCCCCGCACCGGCAGCCGTCAGAAATGATCCGGACGTCGGCAACCGTGCGGGTGCGGGTGCTGGTCGTCGACTCGAACGCACCGCACCGGCACGTCGGCGGCGAGTACGCCGCCCGCCGCGCCGCCTGCGAGTCAGCCGCCACCGCACTCGGCGTCACGGCGCTGCGGGACGTCACCGTCGACCGGCTCGACGCCGCGCTGACCCGGCTCGACGACGAGACGGTACGCCGCCGCGTGCGACACGTCGTCACCGAGAACCAGCGGGTACTGGAGACGGTCGAACTGCTCCGCGCCGGCCGGCTCGCCGAGATCGGGCCGCTGCTGACCGCCTCACACGCCTCGATGCGGGACGACTTCGAGATCACTGTCCCGGAGGTGGACACCGCGGTCGAGGCGGCCCTGACCGCTGGTGCGTACGGTGCCCGGATGACCGGGGGTGGGTTCGGCGGCTGCGTACTCGCCCTGGTCGACGCGGCAGCCGCCGAGACGGTGGCGTCGACGGTGACCAACGCGTACGCCGCACGTGGCTTCCGCGCCCCGGACGCCTTCACCGTCACCCCGGGGGCAGGAGCCGAACGGATCGGCTGACCGCTGGAACCGGTCGTGTTCGGTCAGCCGCTGCCGAACATGTGGCGAGACGTTTGTCGGATGCGTTCCTCGGCCTCCTCGCTGCCCGGCGTCGTCGCGATATCCCTGATGTCGAAGCCCGGACCGAGCACCTCGCGGTAGCGTGCGTTCGCCCGCTCGTTGAACGCACGCTGCGCACGCTCGATGGTTTCCACGATGAGGCGAGCCAGGGCGTGCGAGTCATGCCTCCGGTAGACGGCCGGGTCGAGCCACAACTCCGAGATCTTTCCGCTGGCGACCGTGACCCTTATGAGGCCGTCAAGAGTTTCCGCCGAAGCGTCCGTCGAAGCAAGCTCGGCCTGGATTTCGCCAAGCTGGTTGCGCACGTCGTGGAACCGTTCGAGCATTTCGTTGAGTCGATGGCCGTACTCTTCTCGAGACATCCGTCCCCCGCTCAGCTGTAAGGATCTTTGTTTCTGGGCTGCCAGGCGGTGTGGTCACCGGGGAAGGCGCCCGGGATGTCGTCGCCACCAAGTTCGTCAACGGCAGTCGCGGCGCGAACCCGGGGACCCAGGTTCTGCATCGCCTCGATCATCGCCTCCAGCCTCGGCATTATCGACGCGAAGCCCGCAATGATCAGACCAACCGCGCCGATTATGACGCCGATGATGCCCACAATCAGCCCGACTACCGCCCCGACTCCGGTGATGCCGGTGTACAGGGCGATCACAGCGCCAGCGATTCCCAGGATCAGCCCGATGACGCCCAGGATGTACCCGACAATCTCGTACCAGCGAACTTCGAAACTCTCGGCAACATCGACCAACGCCGACCCGACGACCTGCAGTGCGGCGGCTTCATCCTCGATCGCCCGCCCGACCGTCTCCATGTAGCTGACGAACTGCTCGTACGCTTCGCCCGTCCAGCGATCCTGCACGGACGACAGCAGCATCTCCGTCAACCGCTCCGCGTGCTCCTCAAGTGCTGCCTGGGCAGGGGCCTTCTTCCCGCCGGCTGCCCACACGCTCTCGCCCACCGCTTTGAGGCGATCGATGTCGACCCAAGACAACTCTTCGAGATACCGGAGTGGATCGTCGCATCCCAGCGCTCGCGCAATCGATGACAGCTCACGGATCTCGTCGGGGATGACCAGTGCCATCAGTTGAACCGTTCGTGGGCGTTCCGGTCCGCCCGATCATAAGACCGGGCAACCTCGTGGAGGTTGACGTCGGTGATCCGCAACTGCTGAACGATCTTGTTGTTCCGGACCGCCGTGGCCCTGCGGGCCGCCTCATAGACCTGGCCAAGTTTCTCCAGATGCCAGCCAAGCGCGACCAGATACATCATCTTGCCGCCCCAGACCCGATCCTCGAGTACGGCATCACCGAGGAACGTCCGCCGATTAAGATCATCGAGATCGTCGGCGACGGCAGCGCATCTGGCGCCGTACCATCGGAGCGCATCAGTGTCCGTCACGAAGCCGCTATCCATCATTCATCCCCTCAACGTCAAGCGAGAGTATGACGCACCGTCAATATTTACGAAGTCCGACACCAGGAGAAGCTGTGACATCGGCCCGGCCCGATCACATCCCGGACGACCTGTCGTTCGTCGTCCGGACCGACCGTCGGAAGTTCGCGCTCTGGTTCGGCGGCATCACCCTCGCCGGCTACCTGCTGCTGTGCTGCGTCGTCGGTTCGGTGCTCTACCTGGGCCTCCGCGACCTCGGCACGTCATCGGGCGTCACGGCGGCACTCATCACCATTCCACTGCTGGCGCTGGGTCTACTGCTGACGATTCCGACGCTTGTGGGACACCACCGCTTCATCGGTCGCGGGCCGCTGCTGGCTGCCGACCACACCGGCCTCTGGGTCCGTACAGTCGGTCTGGTCGCGCCCTCCTACTGGCTGCCTTGGGAGGCGGTCCATGCTGTCTACCCGAAGAGCCAGCTCGGCGAGAAGCTGATCTGGATCGACGTCGATCCTGCCTATCCAGGTGTGCCGCCCGGGACCCGGCTGGCGGTCACCACACTGATGTCCGACCACGACGCCCGACAGATCCTCGTCGCGCTTGCACAGTTTGCCGCAGGTCGGGCTCCGGTGCAGTCGTTGCCATTCCCACCATCTGTCGGTGGTTGACCGCAGGGCTGGCGACGGGCAGCGACTTACTCGACGTCAAACCTCGGTAGCCGGACCGTGATGCAGTCCAGGTAGCTGATCCGGCTGGCCGGATCGTTATGACGACAAGTCAGCAGCCGCGGTCACGTTCCCGGGCGACATGATCGGCCTCGATCCGCTGCCACACCGCCCGTAGCCGCTCGTCCGGCACGTCGTCGAGGGGCAGGTGGAACACGTCGCGCAGCACGGCACGCCAATCGGCGTACCCGGAGAGTTGCCGGACCGTCGCGGGCCCGGCCACCGGCCGCTCGGTCAGCACCCGACCACGGACGGTCCGGACACCGGCCGGGGTGCGATGCTGGACCGTCACCACCCGCACCATCGGCGAGGTCGGCGAGGTGGAGATCTCGACGTTCTTCGCCGCCAGGTCGTCCGGCCCGACCGGCGTGGTGGAAAAGTCGACCCCGACGAACGCACCGTCGGGCTCGTGGTCGAACCGCCAGCCGCCCGGCACCGCCTCCGACGGCCGTAACCGGAACCGGTCGTCCGGCCCGAACGCGCCGGCCACCAGCGGCACCGGGTCGAGCGGGCCGTCGCCCAGGCCGGCGTCCAGCCACCAGGCCCGCCCGTCGATGACCGTGGTGAGTGCGAGATGGTTGCCGCTGTCCCCGGCCGGGTCGCCGGGCTGGGCCTGCACGCCGGCCCGATGCCAGGCGACCTGGTAGCCGAGCGCGGTCAGCAGCGTGGAGAAGGCTCCGTTGAGCTGGTAGCAGTAGCCACCGCGACCGGCGACGAGATATCCGGCCGCCGCCACCGGATCCATCCCCCGGGTCTCGCCCAGGGCGATCCACACCGTCTCGTAGGGCACCCGCGCGACGTGCGAGGCGTGCAGCCGGTGCAGTTGCGCCACCGAAGGCCGCTCTGCGCGCTCGACCACCGGATCGAGACACAGCCGGGTCAGGTAAGCCGTGACTGTGGCGTCGTCGAGCGCCGGTGGCCGCCACAGATCTGCTCCGAGCGATGTTCTGATCACCCGGTCAACGTAGTGGGTGGCTACGACATCTCGACGGTCCCGGGTGTGATGAGCGCCTGGTCAGAGGGGCTCGGCGCGGCCTGGGTCGTAACCTCGGCACCATGGGTCAACCCGGAAAGAAGCTGCTTGCTGCCGCAGCCGGTGCGCTGGTGGGTGCGGCGGTGGCAAAAGAGTTGAGCAAACCGTCGCAGGAGCGCACCTGGCAGGGCGAGGTCGTCGGCGTTCCCTACGACTTCCGCCCGCCGACTGTCGAGAAGCTGCGCCGGACGTTGTGGGATCCGGACAATCCGCGGTTGCTGGTGCCGCACGCCTTCGGCGTCGGCTGGAGCATCAACTTCGCCGCCCTCGCCGGGCAGGCCGAGCGGGTCGGGCAGGCACGTCAGGAGGCAGGTCGGGAAGTTCGGGGTTGAGGGCGCCCCGAGGTCTACGGATGCCTGCTGGACCTGGTTATGGGACTGTGTCGTCAGCCGGCGAAGGCGAGGCCGTGCTCGGCAAGCGCGGCCTCCAGGATGCGAATCGCCCTCGGTCCGACTCCGTGCAGGGCCAGCAGATCGTGGCGCTTGCAGGTGGCCACCTGCGCGAGCGTCGTGATGCCAGCTTCGAGCAGGGCCCTGTTGGCTGGTCGCCCGATCGGCGGCAGATCGCCTATCCGGGCGGGCGTATCGCGACCACTCATATGATCACGATAGTGGGAGAGTCGTCGGGGTGCCGTCGTGCCTGACGGCCGTCACGGCGACATCATCACCCGCATCGGGCAGATCCTGCTCTCGGTCCTGCCCGACACCGCGAAGATCATCATCGTCAGCGGCGAAGCCGATGTCGACTACGCCAACGCGTCCCTGGAGCTTCGAGGACCGGACGGCGAAACCTTCCACTTCTCCTGGGACGACAATCCCGACGAGGCCGTCGACGAGATCACCGACCTGCTCATCGACCTGCGACAGGCGACGATCGAAGACGGCAACGACCCGTGGTACGGGTTCAGCATGGCCGCACGACGCGACGGACCGTTCGAGGTCGCCTTCTCGTACGAGCGTCCCGCCGACTGACGACACACGCTGGCGGGTGATCAGGCCGGTCACGACGAACCTGCCGCGCTCACGCCGCTTTGTCGACCCCGGACTGTTGGGAGGTCAGGTGATGCGGTCTCCAACGGCGGGATGACGTACTCCCTGAAGGTCGCCCAGCGGTGGGGGTCTGCTCCGGCATGGCTACACCGGATGGGAACCGTCACCCCAGGCCAGTGACCCGGACTCGGGTCCGGAACGCCTGGTCGGAGACCTCCACTCCGGGGCCGGTGGGGTCGGTTCGGCGGTGGTGCCGCGAACGCCGCCCCAGCGGTCCCGGCAGGCGTAGGAGAGGCTGGCGTGGATCCAGTTGTCGTCGTTGTCGCGCAGCACGGCCAGGCCGCAGTGCCGGCAGGGACAGACCCGGGGGTACGGCGGAAGCGGCCCGCCCCGGGTCGGCGGGCTCACCGATCCTCCGTCCGGGCGCAGTAGCTGGCCGAACCGGTCGGCTTGTCGGCGCTCCAGTTTTCGATGCTCCAGCAGGAGCCGCCGAGGACGCAGTCCCCAGGGGCGCGGACGACGAACAGAAGAGATGCTGTGGCCCGTTCAGCGGATACTTCCCACGACCGTTGTCGGCCGGCTTTGGCGCGGGGGCCTCGCGCTGGAGCACGACACCGAGACAGAAGACCACTTCCCGCACCGGCTCTGGAAGCTTGACCTTGCCGACGTACGGGCGGTTGCCCTCCAGCGGCAGGTAGATCGAGAGTTCTTCGGTGAACTCCTCTTCGGGCGCGACGACTGTGCCTTCGATGGTGACGATCCCGTCGGCGTTCACGTTGGGCGGAATGTCGAAGGTGCGCTTGGCCAGCTCGACCTTGCCATCCTTCCGCACACTCACGTAGACATCGTTGGCACGCGACACGCCGCCGTCCTCCACCCCGACGTAGGCGACGATCGGTTCCGGCCCCTGGTTGCGCAGTGTGTAGCGGATGGCCAGAGCGGTATCCGATCGAGGGGTGACTTCGGCGTCGAAGCTCGCCGCTGGTTTGGTGCCGGTCGGGACCCACTCCGGCTCGAAATCATCGTAGGGGTCCGCGCAGCCGGCCAGCATGACGACGGTGATCGCAGCGCAGCCGAGGAGAGGCAACTTCTTGATCATGAATAGGACGTCCTCTTCGGCAGGCCGAGTTCGTCGCGCAAAGCATTCTCGGTGTAGCGGTAGGGGTGCTCGGGGTCGACCTGGTCGGGCGTGCTCGGGTCTTCGTCCTCGTCGATCGGCAGGCCGACCGCCTGCCGTTCCCTGTTCTCGACCCCGACATCGTCCGGCCCCCGATGGGTTCCGGAGGCGGACGTGTCGTTTCCGAAGTCGTAGACGTGCGCAAGTTCGTGGAAGAGACCCACAACCGGCGGGCGCTCGTTTGACGGCACCGTCGACAGCCGCTCCGGGTTGTAGCCAATCTTGTAGTCCTCGCCCAGAACCCAGTTCGTGCTGTACGAGGCTTTGTTGGCATCGTCAGCGACGATGACCAGCGGGTTGCCCTGGTACGCGATGTCCCCGAGCACCGGCCAGTCGGCGGCGACGGCGGCCGAGTCGTTGCGGATGTCGTCCATCTCGGCGAGCATCTGCTGCCCGATCGGGGAGGCGCGCATCATGTCGAGGTCGGCACGGACCCGCTCCTGGAACTCGGCCGGCGCGTCGATCTTGATGTACTGCGCCGCGTCGCCCACCTCGATCCGTATGTCCTGCCGTACCCCGGCCACCTGGTCCTCGTCCTGCCGGTAGGCGGTGTCGGCCCCACCGCCACCCGAGACCGTGTCGCGGCCGTGCCCGGCATAGATCACGTCGTCGCCGGAGCCGCCGTCGAGCCGGTCGTTGTCCCGGCCACCGGAGACGATGTCCCGGCCGGCCCCGCCGTGCACGGTGTCGTCGCCGGTCGCGCCTTCAAGATAGTCCCCGCCCTCACCGCCGGCGATGTTGTCGTTCCCCGACAGCCCGTAGACGACATCGTCGCCCCGCCCACCGGTCAGCAGGTCGTCACCGCCCTGGCCGTCGGCGTAGTCCCGGCCGGAGCCGGCTGAGGCATAGTCGTCCCCGGCGCCGCCGGAGATGGTGTCGTCGCCGTGCAGGCCGACGATCCGTTCGTCGCCGTCCCCGCCGCGCAGTTTGTCACTGCCGTCGCCGCCGAGCAGGGTGAGACTCAGGTTGGCGCCCGCGGGCACCTCGACCGTGTCGTTGCCCTCTCCGGCGCGAATCGTCACCGGCGTGCCCTCGGGGTAGCGATACGCGACACCGTTGACCTCGACGACCACCTGCCCGGTCGCCGGATCGCGGGTCACCCTGACGTTGTCGTTGCCCGGACCGGTGTTGACCACCGCCCGGCCGTCGACCATCAGCACCGAGATACCTGTCGCCTCTGCGGGCAGCGTGAACGGATCGGCCGCACCGGACGAGACACCGTCCCACTGTGTCGAAATGGTGTCCCACTCTGCTGTGGAAAAGCCGCTCAGCTTGCTCTTCAGGGCGTCGTCGAGCTCCTTGCGCAGGTTGTTGGCTCGGTTGGTCGCCTCGCTGACCTGGGTCGCCTGCGCGGGCTGATTCCACCGGAAGACGATCTGTCCGCCCGAACGCCAACTCGGCACGGCGCCCATGATCTGCTCACGCTCGCCGTCGAGCGCGTTCTGATACCACCGCAGCAGCTCGGCCACACCCTCCAGCGCCGAGGCGAGCCGGTCTGCCTGGCCGCCCATCGTGTCCAGGCTGCCGAACACCTTGGACTGGTGCTGGCCGAACGAGTCGCGGGCCGCACCCGCCCAGTCCGAGCCCAACAACTTCCGGCTGTCGGCGTCCAGGTCGTCGCCGACCGCGACGCTCGCCTTGCCGAAGCGCCGCCACGCCGACGCCGCACTGTCGATCCGACTCGGGTTGGCCTGGAGGTCCCAGACTGCGGCGTCGACCCGAATCTCCCGATCCTCCGGCGGGATGCCCATCGACGAGTCCTCTCCTAGATCGGGATGTTGGGATGTTCTCGACGGTGTCGCTCGGCCGCCCGCTCGTCGGCCTGCCGATAGGCGAAGGCGACCTGGAGCAGGCTCTCGTTGTCGACCTCCAACACCCCGATGACCCGCTCGACCGCCGTACCGGCGCCGGCCGCCACGGTGTTGTAGGCGTCGTTGAGCTGGCCGGCCGAGCTGACCCGCCCGAAGTCAGCCGGCGAGGTCGCAGCGTCGGCGCGCACCGCACGCAGTGCTGACGCCAGTTCGGTGGAGTTGTCTAGGTAGGACTGCGCGACCCTGGCGATCTCCAGCGGATCGGCGCGCATCTCTTTCCCCATGCCTGCCCACGCTACCGCCGCACCGCCAGCTCGCACGCGTGAAAGTTCGACTGTTATCTCTACGAAGGCGTTCAGCTCGCGGTACGCGACCATCCGGTCACCCGGCTATGGTGTGGCCCATGTCTCTGGTCCGGTGGTCTGGGACTCTTTCCCGGATGAGCGATCGCGGCGAAGTGGACGGCTGCCCCGGAGCTAGCCGACTACGTTCAGAAATACCTCGGTACGAGACTCGTCCAGGTTGGCCGGCAACCAGTCCGTCACCGTGATCGAACCGTCGGCCGTACCCGCCGGAAAGTACTGTTGGTCGCCACCGGGGTCGCTGCTGCCGATGATCCTTCCGGCCGAGTTCCGGTAGATCGCAACGGCCGTGGCACTGCACGGCTCCGGGTATTCGCTCCGCGCCGTGAACGCGACGATCGTGGCCTTCGGCGAGCCGCTGCGGATCGTCCTGACGCTCGTCGCGGTCAACGGCGACACCCAGCGGCGGGCGTCGGCCGGGGGCAGCCAGGCGGCGTCGACCGCACGGACGGTCATCGTCCGTACCGTCGTGTCGCTGTTGTTGAAAAAGGCGGCGATGCCGACCCGTTCACCCGGAAATATGGCATCGGTGCTGAGGGTGTTCTCGTCGCTCTTCGCCGCGTGCTCGACGATGCCCTTTCCGACCGGATCGAGGTAGCGGGCGATGAACTTCGGGGCGATGGCCACCTGCGTCTTGCTGGTGTTCTCGACGATGATTGCCGCCCGGACCGGCATGTACCGCTCCGGGCGACCCGGTCCGTGGCCGGGAGTGAGGGTCTGCGCGACGGACTCGCGGAGCTGGGTGAAACCCTGCTCGACGATGCGCAGTTGCCCGCCGTCGGGAGCCTGGGCTTTCCGGGCTGGCGGCGTGGCCGGCGGCACCATGAACGGGGTGGCCGACGCGGTGCCGGGATCGGGTGTCTCGTCACCGCCCATCCATCTGACGACGAGCACGATGAGAAGAAGCACCGCCAGCACCGGGACCAGCGCTATCCCGCCGATCGGGGCACCGGGAACGTGGTGCCGGGAGCCGATGCGCGCCTTCGCCGGCTTGGCGATCGGCGGCTTGGCGTTCGGTGTGCCGGGGCCGCTCTCCATCGTGGCCTTCCCCTCGTCGGACCGGACACATGGTACGGGAGCATCCCGGTCACCGCGGCCCGCTGACGGGACATCGGGCGGCGGACGGGTGTCATAACATCGCGGTCGGTGTAGCCGAGTGTCGATGGACTTCCGCAGGTGCCGATCGAGGACGGACCCATTGCAGCAGGACCCGAAATTCCCAGAGGCGGTCGAAGCCCGTCCGGCAGGCGACCGCGCGAGGTGGCGGATCCCGATCCGACGGAAGGTGGCCGGTCTCGTCGGCGCCGCCGTTCTCACCCTCGCGTTGGTGGTGGGCCTGCTGGTCTGGTTGCGACCCGACGGTCCGGAGGACGTGGCGCGGGCCTACCTCACCGCGATCCTGGACCGCGAGGTCGACGAGGCGCTGCGGATCGCCAAGGCCGAGCGACCGGCTGGCGAGTCCGGGTCGTTCCTGACGGCGACGGCGATCAGCGACGGCTGGGCGATCGGCAAGACGACGGCGCAGAACGTCTCCGACGACCGGGCCGAGGTGGTGATCAGCCTGATCGACACGGGTGACGGCTCGGCGGCCGACCCACCGGCTTACCTGGGCACCTTCCAACTCGAAAACTCCGATGACGGCTGGCGGATCACCAACCCGTTCGTCGCGGTCGGATTTGCACCCTCGCCACTTTGGTACGTGGAACTCGGCGGGTTCAGGCTGCCGCGGGAACAGCCGACGTCACCGGGCGCCCACAGTCCGACATACCCGGTGTTTCCCGGGATCTACCGCAGCTACGCCGCCCACTCCGACCTGGTGACAGTGACCTCGGAGCGACTGCTCGTGCTGCCCGGATCCGACCGGCTTCAGAACACTCCCGAGTTGGTCGTGACGGAGCAGGGCAACCGCGCCTTCCAACAGGCCTCGGACGCTTTCCTGGACGAGTGCCTCGCCGCGCAGGCCAAGCCGGACCAGAGCTGTGTTCTTGACGTAACGCCTAGCCGCTACGACACCCGATACGGCTACGTCATGCCCTCCGACGTCCGTACCCGTAGCTGGACGCTCGTCCGTCGCCCGGCGGTGAACCTTCCCGGTTCCCGGGCGTACTCGGCCGACGGTCTGATGGTCCTCGACGGCCAGGTCACGATCCCCGGTGAGCTGCGGCTGACCGCGACCGGTCGGACACTGGACGGCGGACGGCGGGTCTCCTTCACGATGGCCTGCCTGGTGACGGATCAGTCACTGGTCGCGGGGTTCAGGGCGGACGGCTCGATGTCCACCACCTGGCTTGCCGGGCCGGAACGGAAGATTGACTCGTCCATCGTGAAGCGAATCAACCTCGCCTGCTACTGAGCTCCAAGCACGACCTCTACGGCCTGCGCGCTGGGTGGAACTGCTTCGCACGCCGGTCACCCGGGCGGTCGGCCATGCCGGTGCGCGTCCGCCACCCAGATGTCCGGCAGCGCCACCCACTCGTCCTGGACCGTCGGCACTACCGTGTCGTCGAGCCGTGGAAGCTGCCCCGGACCGTCCGCCGGGCGGAGCAGCCACACCGCACCGCCACCGGACCGAGCCAGGTCCGCCAACTCCTCCAGTAGCTCCAGCAGCACGCCGTACCGGGCAAGCAGTGCGGCGTCGAAGGGCAACAGCAGTTGCCAACGGTCCGGCAGGGCCAGCAACTCAGACCACCCGAGCAGGTAACACGCACGTGCCGTCGTACGAAGAAGGGGTGTAACGGCTATCAGAGAGGACGGCCTGTGCATGATCATGGCCTGGTGGAGGGCGACATCTCCGATATCGGAGTCGACCCGGTGGCGCTGGAGATCTTCTATCGCAAGCACGTGGAGGCGGTGAGCCGGTTCGTGGCCCGACGGGTCGACGACCCGCACCTCGCCGCCGACCTAACCGCCGACGTCTTCCTGGCGGCGATCGAATCGGCGGCCGGTTACCGGCCGGACCGGGGTAGCCAGCTCGGCTGGCTGTTCGGCGTGGCCCGCAACATCATCGCCGACGATCGACGCCGGGCGGCCCAGCGGCTGCGGGTGCACGGCCGGCTGGCCGGACGTCGGGAGTTGACCAGCGACGACGTCGCCCGGATCGAGGAGCGGATCGACGCGGAGTCGGCGGCCCGCCATACCTATCAGGCGCTGCGCGAAGTGCCCGAGGAGACCCGGGCGCTGATCGAGCTTGTCGCTGTGGACGGCCTCACCGTCACGGAGGCGGCCAGTGCGCTCGGGGTGTCCCCGGTCGCCGCACGGGTCCGCCTGCACCGTGCCCGCCGAACCGTCCGTGCCCTGCTCGCCCGCCCCGCCCCCACGCTCGCATGACGCGAAAGAGATGATGCTTTGACCAGAACCGACGAGTCCTCGCCCCGTTTCGAGGACCAGCTACTCGCAGATCTGAAGGCCCACGTCGTCCAACGGACCGGAACGGTTCCGGCGGCAAGTCCGCGCGTCGGCCGGGCCCGGTTCCGGCACGGCTGGCGGCTCGCCGGCGCGTTCGGGCTGGCCGTAGCCCTGACCGCCGGGGTGCTGGTGGTGCAGACGATGGGGGTGGGTGAACAGGCGCCGCCCACGGCAAGCGCCTCGGAGATCTTCCGACTTGCGGCCAACGCCGCGCGGCAGCAGCCCGAGTTGACCGCCCGCCCCGACCAGTACGTCTTCAAGGAGATGCTGGTGACGTCGCAGGAAGAGCCGGGCAGCGGCACGTACACCACGCGGCGGGTGCAGTTGTGGGAGTCGGCCGGCGGCGTCGCACACACCCAACGGCGGTACCGACTGGAGAGCGAGCCGGACGGCTGGAGTGAACTGGAGGTGCACCGCCTGGGCGATCCCGCGGATCCCGAGAAGGAACTCGACGCCTTCCCGCCGCCCGCGTACCACGGCGACCTGCCCACCGACCCGGACGCGCTGCTTCGGTACCTCCGGGAACACCCGGTCGACCTGCATCTGCCCGAGGCTGCCGACGAGAAGGCCGTGTACGAGAGCGAAAGCATGCTGTACACCACCGCGCGGTCGATGCTCGACGGCTACGTGCCACCGCGAGCACTGGCGGCGCTGTTCGAACTGCTGGCCCGGGAGCCCGGCGCGGTCGTGATCTCGGGTGACGTGCTGGACGCTGCCGGCCGGCACGGTGTGGCGATCCGGATGCCCGGTGTGATCGATGCCAACCACGATCTCATTTTCGACCGGGACACCCACGCCTACCTCGGTACCCGGACTACCCAGATGCGTGACAGCAACAAGGAGACGCTGTTCTCGACCAACGCGCTGCTCCGGGTCGCGATCGTCGATTGGCCGGGCCAACTGCCCTGACCGGCAACGACAACAGCAACAGCAACAGCGACAACGGCCTCGCCGGGGCCCTTCCCGAAACCACCGGGAAGGGCCCCGGTCGGGTCAGCGGCGGCGCCAGGTCAGCGAGAAGCCGAACACGGCGGCGACCGCCGCCAGCACCCCGCCGACAATGGTCCAGATCCAGCGCGTGGAGAACGCAGGCACCCAGTCGAAGATGCCTGCGTCGTCATCGGCCGCCGCTGCCGGGCTGGGTGACGCGCCGGAGCCGTCGGTCGCCGTCAGCACCGCGCCGGGCCGGGCCGGCGGGGCCAGGGGTGCCCGCAGCTCACCGTCGTCGGCGTCGGATCCGCCGTCCGTGGTGCCGATCAGCAGGTCGACCTCGACCGGCAGGCCGAGGTCCGGCTCCGGCAGCTCGACAACCGACAGCTTGACGTAGTACGTCCCGGGAAGCGGATCTCCGGACCACGGCTCGGCCCAGGACCGTATCCGGCGCAGTACACAACCGAGGCGTACCTCGGCGGCGTCCCGGGCCACCGTCGGCGTCTGCGCGCCGGCCGTGCAGGCCTGCCGGCGGCGCAGCCCGTCGAAGACCTCGATGCTCCAGGTTGACGCACCGGACCGCTTCGCGTCACCCGGGAAGCGCAGGGCGGCCACGATCTCCGTCACGTCACCGGCCTCACCCGGGAACGACCAGTAGAGGTAGTCGCCGGTCGAGGCGTCGAGGCGTACCGGCTGGCCGGCGGTGACCGGCGCGGCGGTGAGGAACGACGTGCCGGCCCGGTCCAGCGCGGCCGCGCCGGGTGACGGGGTGGGCGTGCCAAGTGCAGCGGCCGGGGACAGTACTCCGATCAGGACGGCCGGCACCGCCAGGACCGCCGCGACGGCAGCGGAGCGAATTCGGACCACGGCCGGCCCGCCGACGGCGGTGCGAGTCCGGGCCACGGCCGTCCCGACGACAGCGGAACGAATCCGGGACAGGGCCGCCGCGACGGCGGCGGGGCGAATCGGGGTACCCATCAGTTCGTCCTCCAGGTCGCGATCCACCACCGGGTCAGCCAGCCCGCCAACACGCCGGTGAGCAGGCCCGCCACCCCCAGCACGAGCAGCAGCAGCCAGCCCCGGCCGAGCCCCGGCGCGTCGGGGGTGTCCGAGGCGGCCACCACGTCCACGACCAGCTCGAACGGCAGGCCCGGCTGCCCGTCCCGCCTGTCGACCGGGGCGAACGAGTTGCTGATCACCAGGCAGACCTCGGTGGGTCGGGCCTCGTCGCTCCCCGCCGTGCCCCGCGACGAATCCGCATCCTCGTCCGACGACTCCGCGTCGCCGTCCGACGAATCCGACTCCCCCGCCGACCAGCGCAGTCCGGCGGAGAGTACGTCCGTACGCCCGCTGCCCGCGTCCGTACCCCGGACGAGTTCCCGCCCGTCGATGGCGGTGGCCCGCAGCAGCACCCCGTAGTCACGGTGGATGGGGCGGTCCGGCGCCACGCTGACGGCCGCCCGCAGCTCCTGCCCGTCCGCCACCGGAACCCGGTACCAGCGGTGCTCGGCGGGCTTCTCCCGGTCGGTGTAGACGCCGGGCCCGAGTAGCGGCGCACCGGCGCACTCCCGGCCGCCGGCAACCGGTGCCGGGGCGGGAGTGTTGGTGTCTCCGGCCCGCCGCACCAGCTGCCTGATCCGCTTGGTCAGCTGCTCCGGTGTCTGCGCGGCGGCGTACGTCCCGCCGGTCGCGCCGGCGATGCAGAGCAACTGCCGGCGTACCTTCTCGTCGGGGGCGAGGCCGAGGGTGTCGACCACCAGTTTGGTCCCCTGGGCGGCCAACTCCCGGGCCACGTCACAGGGGTCCGGCGGGGCGCAGGTGTCCTCACCGTCGGTGATCAGCACGATCCGCCGGTTGCCGCCCTCGGCGCCGAGGTCCCGGGCGGCCTCGCGCAGGGCGAGACCGATCGGCGTGTGTCCGGTGGGCCGCAGCGTGGCGATCGCGTCCTTGGCGGCCGCCCGGTCCACCGGTCCCACCGGTACGAGCTGCTGGGTGTCCCGGCAGGCCACCTCCTTGTCCTTGCCCTTGTATGTCGCGCCGAGGACCCGGATGCCGAGCTGCGTGTCGTCCGGCAGCGCGTCGACCACCTCGTTGAACGCCTGCTGGGCGACCGATATCCGGCTCCGGCCGCCGATGTCGGCGGCCCGCATCGAGCCGCTGACGTCGAGCACGAGTTCGACCCGGGCCGGTTCGACGGCAGGCTCCGGTTCGTCGGCGTACGCCGGTGCTGCCGCGAGTGGACAGAGGACAGTGGACAGTCCTATAAGGACGAAGAAGGATCGTGTTCCGTTGAGCACCCGAGCATCTTAGAGCCTGGTAAATAAGGGCTTCGGAGGCTGGCGAGGGTGACGATCATGGAGTGCGGCGTGGCGTCGTGACATAGGGATGGGCCTTCGGTACGAGCGAAGGTGACTAAACCAGCACGACCGAAGGCCCAACCCTGTCTGTATACCTTGTCGCCGGTGTCGCCTCGTACGCCACCCCGGCCACCCTCGATGCGCACCTGCCCACCGCCCGGCCACGGCACTACCCGTCGGACACCACCGACGCGGAATGGGCCGTCATCGCCCCGCACGTTCCGGCCGGGACCGGACGCGGCCGCCCGATCGCCTACCCGCGGCGCGATGTCGTGGACGCGATCCGTTACCTCGATCGGACCGGCTGCCAGTGGGCCGCGTTACCGGCGGACTTCCCGCACCACAAGTTGGTCTACCACTACTTCAAGACCTGGACCGCGGACGGGACGTTGAATCGGATGCACAATAGCCTGCGCGAACAGGTCCGCACCCAGATCGAGCACCGGGACCGGCAACCGACGGCCGCGTTGATCGACTCCCAGTCGGTACGCGGTGCGGAGACCGTCGGGCGACCGAGCCGCGGCTACGACGCGGGGAAGAGGATCAACGGCCGCAAGCGGCACATCGCCGTGGACACCTGCGGTCTGCTCCTGGCCGTCCTGGTCACCGGCGCAGGCGTCCAGGACCGCGACGCCGCCCGACCACTGCTGTGGGCACTACGCGCGTGCTTACCCGGCATCAGCCTGGTCTGGGCCGACAGCGGCTACACCGGCAAGGTCGTCACCTGGGCCGCGACCCACCTCGCCATGACCGTGCAGATCGTGGCCAAACTCGCCGGACAGACCACCTTCGTCGTCCTACGCCGCAGATGGGCGGTCGAACGGACCTTCTCCTGGATCAACCGGTGCCGCCGCACCGTCCGTGACTACGAACGCCTAACCGAACACCACGCCGCGATGGTCCAATGGGCCATGGTCATCGTGATGGCCCGCCGCCTCGCCCGCCACCAACACCCCTGAACCCCTTATTTACCAGGCTCTTAGTGATCAACAGTCATCACTGACCGTCGCACCCCGTACGGATGCCGCGCTGCGGATCGTCAGCCGGTCTCGACGATCATGCCGGCGCCGACCGTACGGTTCGTCGCCTCGTCGATCACGATGAAGCCACCAGTGGTCCGGTTCCGCCGGTACTCGTCGGCGAGCAGCGGCACGGTGGTACGCAGCCGTACCCGGCCGATCTCGTTGAGCCGCAGCTCGGTGGCGGACTCGTCCCGGTGCAGCGAGTTCACGTCGAGCCGGTACCGCAGGTTCCGGATCACCGTCCGGGCGGACCGGGTGGTGTGCTTGATGGCGTACTTCCCGCCGACCCGCAGCGGCTTCGTCTCGTCCATCCAGCAGATCATCGCCTCGACGTCCTGGGCCACCGCCGGCGCGTTCGTCGGACGGCAGATCATGTCTCCCCGGGAGATGTCGATCTCGTCAGTCAGTCGTACCGTCACCGACATCGGCGGGAACGCCTGCTCGACCGGGCCGTCGGCGGTCTCGATCGCGGCGATCCGGCTGGTGAACCCGGAGGGCAGCACCATCACCTCGTCGCCCGGCTTGAGCACCCCGGAGGCGACCTGCCCGGCGTACCCCCGGTAGTCCGTCACGGTCGTCGACTGTGGACGGATCACGTACTGCACCGGGAACCGTACGTCGACCAGGTTGCGATCGCTGGCGATGTGTACGTGTTCGAGGTGGTGCAGCAGCGACGGGCCTTCGTACCACGGGGTGTTCTGGGAGCGGGAGACGATGTTGTCGCCGTGCAGCGCCGAGATCGGGATCACCGACAGATCCGGCACATCCAGTTTCGCCGCGAACGCGGTGAACTCGTCGGCGATCCGCTCGAAGACCTCCTGGGACCAGTCGACCAGATCCATCTTGTTGACGCAGAGCACCAGGTGCGGCACCCGCAGCAGCGAGCAGAGGAAGGCGTGCCGCCGGGACTGCTCGACCAGCCCCTTGCGGGCGTCGACCAGGATCAGTGCCAGGTCAGCCGTTGACGCCCCGGTCACCATGTTCCGGGTGTACTGGATGTGCCCGGGGGTGTCGGCGATGATGAACTTCCGCCGGGGGGTGGCGAAGTACCGGTACGCCACGTCGATCGTGATGCCCTGCTCGCGCTCGGCCCGCAGCCCGTCGGTGAGCAGCGCCAGGTTGGTGTACTCGTCGCCCCGGGCCGCGCTGACCGCCTCGACCGCTTCGAGCTGGTCGGTGAAGAGCGACTTGGTGTCGTAGAGGAGCCGCCCGATGAGGGTGGACTTGCCGTCGTCGACGCTGCCGGCGGTGGCGAACCGGAGCAGGTCCATCGCGCGGGTCTCGGTCGGGACCACGGTCGCCGTCATCAGAAGTACCCTTCCCGCTTGCGGTCTTCCATCGCCGCCTCGCTGACCCGGTCGTCGCCCCGGGTGGCGCCGCGTTCGGTGATCCGGGTCGCGGCCACCTCCTCGATCACCGTCTCGACGGTGTCCGCCGCCGACCGGACGGCGGCGGTGCAGGAGGCGTCTCCGACGGTGCGGTAGCGGACCTGCTCGACGAAGGGCGTCTCGCCGGCCCGGGGTGTGATGAACTCGTTTACCGCGTAGAGCATGCCGTCCCGCTCGACGACCTCGCGCTCGTGGGCGTAGTAGATCGACGGCAGCTCGATCTTCTCCCGGGCGATGTAGTGCCAGACGTCCAGCTCGGTCCAGTTGGAGAGCGGGAAGACCCGGATCGACTCGCCCGGATGGTGCCGGCCGTTGTAGAGGGACCACAGCTCGGGGCGCTGGTTCTTCGGATCCCACTGGCCGAAGTCGTCGCGGAAGCTGAACACCCGCTCCTTGGCCCGCGCCTTCTCCTCGTCGCGCCGGGCGCCGCCGAAGAGCGCGTCGAAGCGGTACTTCTCGATCGCCTCCAGCAGCACCGGGGTCTGGATCCGGTTGCGTACCCCGTCGGCCGGCTCCTGGACCAGCCCGGACTCCAGCGCCTCCGGCACGCTGGCCACCACGAGTTGCAGCCCCATCTCGGCGACCCGCCGGTCGCGGTAGCCGAGTACCTCGGGGAAGTTGTGCCCGGTGTCGACGTGCATCACCGGGAACGGGATCCGGGCCGGCGCGAAAGCCTTCTCGGCGAGCCGGAGCATGACGATCGAGTCCTTGCCGCCGGAGAAGAGCAGCACCGGCCGCTCCAGCTCGGCGACGACCTCGCGGATGACGAAGATGCTTTCGGCTTCGAGCGCGTCGAGATGGGACACCCGGTAGGCCGCTGGCGAGGTCATGGCGTCACCTCGCCGCGACCGTCGACGGAATCCGGCTCCCCGGTGTCGAGCTGGCAGATCCGCTCGCCGCGCCCGCTCATGCCGGACCTCGTTCGTGCTGCTCGCCCATGGGATTCCAGACCCTCCCGGTCGGTTAAGTCGCCATGTCCCGGCCTAGGGTACCCGGAGGTGGCGCTGCAACGCTGCGAGCAGCCGAGGAGCGAGATCCTTACGGCACACCACCAGATCCGGCAGGCGGGGATCAGCCTGGTTGTATTTCAGCGCGGATCCGTCGATACGGGAAGCGAAAAGCCCGGTGGCCGTCGCCACAGCGACCGGAGCCGCCGAGTCCCACTCGTACTGGCCGCCCGCGTGCACGTACCCGTCGACCTCGCCACTGATCACGGCGGCGATCTTCGCGCCGGCCGAGCCCATCGGCACCAGCTCGGCGCCGATTTCGGCGGCCAGGTCGGTGAGGAAGACCGGCGGCCGGCTCCGGCTCGCCGCCAGCCGGACCCGCCGGGCGGTGCCGTCCGGGCCGGTCGATCCGGTATCCCCGGTCGCCGCCGCCAGCGTCATCGGCGGGTACGCCGGCGGCTGATCGGTGCCGAGCACCCGGTGCTGGGCGGGCAGCCCGACCGCGGCGCCGACGATGCCGTGCGCGGTGTCGGCCCGCCGCGCCCAGAGCGCCACGTGCACCGCCCAGTCCGTCCGGCCCTCCTCGGAGAACTCCCGGGTACCGTCCAGAGGATCGATGATCCAGACCCGGTCGGCGCCCAGCCGGGGCGCCACCTCCGGCTCGGCCCCGGCGGCCCAGGCGAGCCGGGCGCCCTCGTCCTCCTCCGACAGCACCGCGTCGGCGGGCCGCCACCGGGCCAGCTCGGTGCGGAGCAGTTCGTGCGAGACCTTGTCCCCGGCCGCCTTCAACGCCCCCGGATCGGCGAAGCCCATCTCGGTGCGGAGCTCCAGCAGCGCCTGGCCGGCCCGACCGGCCAGCCAGCGGGCGAACTCCCCGTCGATCACCGGCGGCGCGGCCATCAGGGCATCCCCGGTGAGCCGGCCACACCGGCCGCTTGACGCGAGATCATCGTTGTCAGCCTCCTCACCCGCGGCGCAAAGACTACCGGCCGAGACGCCGATCCGGGGTGCAGGGCCGGCCGCCACACCGGGCAGGGAGCGCCGTCGCAGGTCAGCTGGTGGCGTGGTACGTGTTCTGCGCCCACTCCAGGCCACGGTCGACGACCGCCTCCGCCGCGTCCGCCGCCCGGTCCACCAGGAACTCCAGCTCCTTGCGCTCCACCGAGGAGAAATCGGAGAGTACGAAGTCGGCCGGGTCCTGCCGTCCCGGCGGCCGCCCGATCCCGAACCGGACCCGCAGATAGTCCTTCGTCCCCAGCGACTTGGACATCGAGCGCAGCCCGTTGTGCCCGCCCTCGCCGCCGCCCTGCTTCAGCCGGATCTGCCCGTACGGGATGTCCAACTCGTCGTGTACGGCGACCACCTGGTCGACCGGCACCTTGTAGAACTGGGCAAGCGCCGCCACCGGGCCGCCCGAGAGGTTCATGTAGGTCAACGGCTTCGCCAGCACCAGCTTCGGCCCGCCGAACCCGAGCCGCCCCTCGGCCACCTCGGCGACCGCTCGGCGGTGCCGGCCGAACTTCGCGCCGATCCGCCCGGCGAGCAGGTCGGCCACCATGAAGCCGACGTTGTGCCGGTGCCGCGCGTACTCCTTACCGGGGTTGCCGAGCCCGACCAGCAACCACGGACGAAGCTCCTCCGCCACGCCGCTCTTCCCCTCTGCTCACCGACCCGCTCGCGTCACAGTACGCAAACAGGCGCCCCCGAACGTCCGGGGGCGCCTGCCTGTGCAGACGTTGTGGCTCAGGCCTCGGCGGCGGCCTGCGCGGGTGCGCCCTGGTTGTCGCCCTCGGCCTCGGCGGCCTCGGCACCGGGGCCCTCGCCCTCGGCCTCCTCCTCGGCTTCCTCGGTCGGCTCCTCGCCGGCCTCGGCCGCCATCTGCTCGGCGGTCGGCGACTGGGTGACGAGCGCGAGGATCTGCTCCGGGTCGGCGACCAGCTCCACGCCCTGCGGCAGCCGTACGTCCGCCGCGGTCACCTGCGCACCGGCCTCGAGCCCCTCGATCGAGACCTCGAAGCTCTCCGGCAGCCGGGTCGCGTCGGCGCTCACCGACAGGGTGTTCTGCTCGTGCACGACCAGGGTGTCCCTGGCCGGCTCGCCGGTCAGCTGCACCGGCACGTCGACGGTGACCTTCTCGCCCCGTCGGACCAGGATCAGGTCGATGTGCTCGAAAGTGTCCTTGATCGGGTCACGCTGGATGGCCTTCGGCAGCGCGAGCGCCTGGGTGCCGTCACTGATCTCGATCGCGAACAACTGGTTGGCGCCACCGTGCCGGATGGCGGCGGCGAACTCGCGCGCTGGCAGCGCGATGTGCTTGGGCTTTTCGCCGTGGCCGTACAGCACGGCGGGCACCTTACCGGCCCGGCGGGTACGACGGGCACCACCCTTGCCGAACTCGGTGCGGGGCTCGGCGCTGATCTTTACCTCGGACACGGGAAGACTCCTGATACGGTCACTCTGCGGCGCTACGTCGGCTGGCGGTTGCGGTGCTAGGGCGAAGGGCGCGCTGGGGGCTTTGCGTGTGGCCACTGCCCGGAGCACCGCGTCGATGACGGTGCGTCCGTGCGGCGCTTGCTTCAGCGGCCCGCAGGGCACCCTCGCCGTGGCAACCGCACCAGTCTACCCGAGGCCCGATGCGCCCTCACGGCGGTCCCCGCCCAGCCAGCCCGGCATCATTCGCGATCCGCCAATTCCACCTCTGGATCACGCCGCCGGACCGCCCTCGCGGGGACGCACCGGACCATCCCAGCGGAGACGATCATCAGCTCAGCCGGCCCTGCTGGGGTCGGCGGTCAGCTCAGTCCGCCGAAGAGGGTGGTCACCGAGCCGTCGTCGAAGACCTCGCGAATCGCCCGGGCCAGCAGCGGCGCGATGGAGAGCACCGTGAGCTTGTCGAGCTGCTTCTCCGGCGGCAGCGGCAGGGTATTCGTCACCACCACCTCGCTGATCCGACTGTTCTTCAGCCGTTCCGTCGCCGGGTCGGAGAGCAGGGCGTGGGTCGAGGCCACCAGCACGTCCGCGGCCTTCGCCTCGTGCAGGATCTCGGCCGCCTTGCAGATGGTGCCACCGGTGTCGATCATGTCGTCGACGATCAGGCAGACCCGGTCCTCGACGTCCCCGACCACCCGGTTCGCCACCACCTGGTTCGGCTTGGACGGGTCCCGGGTCTTGTGGATGAAGGCCAGCGGGCAGCCGCCGAGCCGGTCGGTCCAGCGCTCCGCCACGCGTACTCGGCCGGAGTCGGGGGCCACCACCGTCATCGGGCGGCCGGCGTACTTGCGCTGGACGTACTCGGCCAGGATGTCCATCGCGAACAGGTGGTCGACCGGCCCGTCGAAGAAGCCCTGGATCTGTGCGGTGTGCAGGTCCACCGTGAGGATCCGGTTGGCGCCGGCCGTCTTGAGCAGGTCCGCCACCAGCCGGGCCGAGATCGGCTCCCGGCCGCGGTGCTTCTTGTCCTGCCGGGAGTACGGATAGAACGGCAGCACCACGGTGATCCGCTTGGCCGAACCGCGCTTCAACGCGTCGACCATGATCAGGGTCTCCATGACCCACTTGTTCACGCCGTGCGTGACGGACTGCACCACGAAGGCGTCCGAACCACGCACCGACTCCTTGAACCGTACGAAGATCTCACCGTTGGCGAACTCGTAGGCGTCCGACGGTGTCGGCGCAACCCCGAGCACCTCACCGATCTCCGTTGCCAGTTCCGGAAATCCCCTTCCGGAGAAGAGCATCAGACTCTTGCGATTTTCGGCGACGATGCTGCCCATCGGCTCGTCTGCTCCCGTTTGTCGGTGGGTCACCCGGCGTTGGGCCAAGGACTATTCGGTTGCAGTATCTCCCGAGGCCGGACGACCTTCACCCGCTACGGAGCCCCCGTGGAGTGGCTCACCTTCGCTTGCGCCGGATGCCCCGCGTCCGGCACGCTCCGCCGCCGCCGCGGACTTCGTACCGGGCCGGCGACGCAGCACCCAGTCGTCGATGTTGCGCTGCTCGGCCCGGGTGACCGCGAGCGCCCCCGGCGGTACGTCGCTGGTCACCGCGCTGCCCGCCGCCACGTACGCCCCGGCGCCCACCTCGACCGGCGCCACCAGGCTGGTGTCGCAGCCCACGAAGGCCGCCTCACCGACCACGGTGTGGTGCTTGTTGACCCCGTCGTAGTTCACGAAGAGCGTCCCGGCGCCGATGTTGGCCCGCGCCCCGATGGTGGCGTCCCCGACATAGCTGAGGTGGGGCACCTTGGCCCCCTCGCCGATCTCGGACTTCTTCACCTCCACGAAGGTGCCGACCTTCGACTTCTCCCGCAGCGTCGCCTCCGGCCGCAGGTACGCGTACGGCCCGACGCTCGCGCCCGGGCCGACCGTCGCACCGACCGCGTGTGCCCGGATCACCGTCGCCCCGGCGCCGACGGTGGTGTCGATCAACGTCGTGTCCGGGCCGACGGCGGCCTCCGGCCCGACAGTGGTCGCCCCGCAGAGCTGGGTGTTCTGGTCCACCACGGCGTCCCGGCCGAGGGTGACCGTGACGTCGATCCAGGTCGTCGCCGGGTCGAGCAGCGTCACGCCGGTACGCATCCAGCCCTCGTTCACCCGGTCGCGCAGCAGCCGGCGCAGTGCGGCCAACTCGACCCGGTCGTTGCAGCCAAGCGTCTCGGTGGCATCCGCCGCCACGTGTACCGCCACGGCCTCGCCGGTCGCGGCGAACTGGCCAAAGACGTCTGTGAGGTACTCCTCGCCCTGGTCGTTGTCGGTGGAGAGCTTGCCGAGCGCGTCGCGCAGCAGGACGGCGTCGAAGGCGTAGATCCCGGCGTTGATCTCGCGAATCGCCCGCTGGGCGGGGCTGGCGTCGCGCTCCTCCACGATCCGCTCCAGTCCCCCGTCGGCGCCCCGGACGATCCGGCCCAGGCCGGTCGGGTCGGCCACCTCGGCGGCGAGTACGGTCGCCGCCGCCCCGGCGGCCTCGTGCGCGGCGACCAGCTCGGTGACGGTCTCCGGACGCAGCAGCGGTACGTCCCCGTTGAGTACCACTACCGTGCCACCGCCGTCCGGGGCGCTCTCCAGGGCGATCCGGACGGCGTGCCCGGTGCCGTTCTGCTCGGCCTGGAGCACCGGCTCGGCGTACGGGGCGACCTCGCGCAGGTGCGCGGTGACCTTGTCGGCGCCGTGGCCGACCACCACCAGCGTGCGATCCGCCGAAACCGGGGCGGCTGCCGCGAGTACGTGGCCGAGCAGGCTGCGGCCGAGGATCGGATGGAGCACCTTGGGTAGCGCCGACTTCATCCGCTTGCCCTCACCGGCGGCGAGGACGACGACGGTGCGGAGGCGGGGCTGGGACACGAGAATGCTCCCGTCAGAACGGCCGGCAGTGTGCGGCCCCATGCTAACCAGACAAGAGCCGCAATCGCCCTCGCCCCGGGAATGGCACGTGCCGATCGCTATATGTCCGATTTGGCTGGGGTGTCTGGATTCGAACCAGAAGCTCAAGGCTCCAAAGGCCTGCGGGTTGCCGTTACCCCACACCCCATCGGGGAAACAGCCTAGCGGCTCATCGATCACCCGCCCGCACCGGCGGTCACCGCGTCGGACAGCGCACCGATCGCACCCTCGATGCGCCAGTAGAGTTCCCGGCTGCGCGGAACATTGATGATCAGACACCCGTGATAGTCAGCGCCGGTGTTGTAGCGGACCGTCTTCGGCTGATGCCGCTTGAGCGTGGGCCGCTGGAACCGCTCGGCCGGTAGGCCGAGCGCTTCCTGCCACCACCGCGCGGCCGCCTCGGCGTCGACCGACTCGTGAATGCTCAGGCGATAGCTCGGCACACTCCGATCGACTCCACAGGACTCCAGGAAGCGAAGGAAGAGTCCCAGCAGACGGACGTCGCTGTTGATGATGACAACCCGATCGTCACGGCGCCACGGCTTCGACTTGGCACCCTCACACCAGTAGATCGCCGCACCGAGGATGAGCAGATCGCGTTCGTCGGCCTGCCCGATTCGCTCGGCCACCCGGGCATGCTCCTGCGCTTCGGCCGCGTCGCGGGCCTCGCGGTGAGCCCGCCAGCGTGCGTCGGTCATCCGCCGGGAGTGCGCTCGTCGGCGCTCGACCTCGGCCTCGGTTTCCGGGTCGCGGTCGAGCGGCAGGTGCCGGACCCACCGGTACGCGGTCGACTTCGCCACACCCAGCTCGACGGCGATCTCCGGCACCGACCGGCCCGCACCGCGCAACTCGACCGCCCTGGCTCGCAACTCGTCCTTGGCATTGGGTCGTTTCGTCCACTCCGGCGCGGGAACATCCCGCAACAACGCCGTCAACCGGTCCTTGCCGATGCCGAGCCGCCGCCGGATCTCCCCGGCGGAGAGCAGCTCGACGGTACGCAGACGACGCGCCTCGGCGGCGAGCGGATCGATCACGACCAGGAGATTAGAGCCCGTGTACGACAAGAACCGTCGATGGCTGACAGCTGATTCCCAGTTCGCGTCCATGGCAGACTACGCCAGCGTAGGTTACGGTGACGTAGGCGTAAGTTACCGATCTTCCCCCTACGCTCAGCGAGGTGCCATGTCGTCCGTCCTGCTCGAACAACCGGCCTCCGCCGTCAAGAAGGGCCCCAAGCCCCTCACCGACGGCGCCCAGCCCAAGGGCATTCTCATCGCCCTCTGGTCCTTCGTCACGATCCCCTTCCTCGCCCTGCTCGCCGCCGTGCCGGTGGCCTGGGGCGGGTGGCTGAGCTGGACCGACATCGCCATCGCCGGAGTGTGGTACGTGGTGGCCGGACTCGGCATCACGGTGGGCTTCCACCGGTACTTCACGCACGGGTCGTTCAAGGCCAAGCGCTGGCTGCGGGTGGCCCTCGCCGTCGCGGGTTCGTTCGCAATCCAGGGAAACATCACCCAGTGGGTCGCCGACCACCGCCGGCACCACGCCTTCTCCGACATCGAGGGCGACCCGCACTCGCCGTGGCGCTTCGGCAACAGCGTGTGGGGGCTGACCAAGGGTCTGTTCCACGCCCACGTCGGCTGGATGTTCCACCGGGAACTCTCCAACCGGGAGCGGTTCGCCCCCGACCTGCTCGCCGACAAGGACATCAACCGGGTGGACCGGCTCTTCCCGCTGCTGGTGGCGCTCTCCCTGCTCACCCCGGCGCTGGTCGGCGGCCTGGTCACCTGGTCCTGGCAGGGTGCGCTCACCGCGTTCTTCTGGGCCGGCCTGGTCCGGGTCTCGCTGCTGCACCACATCACCTGGTCGATCAACTCCGTCTGCCACGTCTACGGCGAGCGTCCGTTCGAGGTGCGTCAGGGCGACCGGGCGACGAACTTCTGGCCGCTGGCGATCGTCTCCTTCGGGGAGAGCTGGCATAACCTGCACCACGCCGACCCGACCTGCGCCCGGCACGGCGTACTGCGAGGTCAGGTCGACATCTCGGCCCGGGTGATCTGGCTGTTCGAGAAGGTCGGCGCCGCGTACAACGTGCGGTGGCCGAAGCCCGAGCGGATTGAGGCGAAACTACTCAAACCCGCACAGTCAAAGTGACCCGCGACGCCTCCGGGCACCCGGCCACGAGCATCTACCTGGCAGGATGGCTGGGTGACGGAGCGCAGCGAGGGCGCCAACATGGACGATCCGGGTCTGCGTGGCATCGCGGAACGGCAGCGGGATAGCGCGGTGGCAGACGGGCCGGGTACCGCCCGCGGCCTCGGCCGCAGGCGGGTCAAGACCCCGGCGCCACCGCCGCCGCCCCCCAAGTCCGGTTCCCGGGTACGGATGTCGGCGGCCCAGCGTCGGGAGCAGCTCATCGCCATCGGCCGGCAGGCCTTTGCCGAGCGCGGGTTCGACGCGACCTCGATCGAGGAGGTCGCCGCCCGCGCCAAGGTCTCCAAGCCGGTGGTCTACGAGCACTTCGGCGGCAAGGAGGGCCTCTACGCGGTCGTCGTGGACCGGGAGGTACGCGCCCTGCTCGACCGGGTCACCACCGCGCTGACCGCCGGACATCCCCGGGAGTTGCTGGAGCAGGCGGCGCTCGCCCTGCTCGACTACATCGAGGAGGAGACGGACGGGTTCCGGGTGCTGGTCCGGGAGTCGCCGCTGCTCTCCGCGACCGGCAACTTCAGCAGCGTGATGAACGACGTGGCGCACCAGGTGGAGCACATCCTGGGTGCCGAGTTCAAGAGCCGGGGCTACGACCCGAAGCTCGCCGAACTCTATTCGCAGTCCCTGGTCGGGATGGTGGCGCTGAGTGGCCGATGGTGGCTGGAGGTGCGCAAGCCGCGTAAGGAGACGGTGGCGGCGCACCTGGTCAACCTGGCCTGGAACGGGCTGTCCCACCTGGAGGCCAAGCCGACCCTGCTCACCCGCCGGACCCGCTGAGCACTGATCCCGGCACCCGGCGGCCCGCCCTGTCCGGCGCCCCTGCCCGGCGGCCTGTCCAGCCCGGCGCCGCCCCGCCGGGCGGCTCAGCGGCCGGGGCGGGCGCTCGAACTGCGGTGCATCTCGGGTTCCTCCTCGGTGTGCTCCGGCGGGCCGACCTTGTCGTAGAGGCCGGTGGCGAGCAGGACCAGTCCGAAGAGCATCGACACGATGACCGTGGACATCGAGAAGTTCAGGATGTTCGCCTCGGTCTGCAACACGGCCATCATCGCGATCGAGACCACCAGGAAGACCACCCCGGTGGCCAGGTTCATCAGGTGCCCGAAGTTGCCCCGGTGCACCGCGCCGAACAGGACCACCAGCCCGAAGATCACCGAGACCAGCGCGAACGCCATGTTGGTACGCAACCCCAGCACCCAGTGGCTGCCCCGGCTGAAGAAGTCCTCCCCGGCGGTCTCGAAGAGTCCGAAGACCCCGAAGACCACGATGTAGAGGCCGATCAGCCCGGCGAGTACCCGATAGACCGGACGAGCTGGATGGTTGATCGGGATGTGCGCCATGTCCCCTCCTCGCTGCCGGTTGGCGGCTTTCCTCCCGGATTGTCACCCGGGCCGGAGGGGATTGCCCGGCAAATGCCGGATCGGCACCGGCCGGACGGGGCGAGGCGGCCGACCGGTGCACCGGCGGATCAGAGCACCAGGCGGGCGTCCTCCCACGCCTTGGCCTCCTCCTCAGAGCCGACCTTGCCGTACATGCCGCACGTCAGCAGGGTCAGTCCGAGGATCATCGTCACGATGGTGGTGGCGACGGAGAAGTTGAGATAGTTCGCGTCGGTACGCAGCACCGCCAGTCCGGCGAGGCCGAGCGCCATCAGGGCGTACCCGAGGAACTTGTCGACCGCCGTGTCGATGTTCCGGCCGACCACGGTGGCGAGCAGGATGACCAGGCCGAGCACGGTCGAGATCACCGAGTAGCCGAGGTTGGTCCCCTGGCCGAGCACCTGGGTGTCGTCCTGGGCGAAGAACTCGCCGCCGCCGGCCTGGACGAAGCCGAGGACACCGAAGGCCACCAGGTAGAGGCCGATCAGCCCACCGATGGCCCGGTAGACCGGCCGCGCGGGATGGTTCACGGGGTTGTGCATGATCAGCAGTCTCCAACGCCGTTGCCAGTGAGGGGTCGGAGCTAGATTCTTCCGCATGCCGTCCGGGTGATGCCGCACACCCCCGGTGGGAGCCCCGGCCGACCTGCGTGGACCACCCTCGACAGCCACACCGGGCGGCACCGAACGCCGTCCACCCGAGGAGTTCGTCAGCCCTCCGGGATCTGCTCGGCCAGGGCCAGCCACGCCTCCTCGGTCTGCTCCCGCTCGGCGCGTACCGCCCGGAGCTGGCCGTCCAACTCGGAGATCCGGGTGTAGTCGGTGGCGTGCTCGGCCATCTGGTCGTGCAGCGTCGCCTCGCGCTGCTCCAGCTTGCCGATCTGCCGCTCCAGCCGGCTCAGCTCCTTGCGGGCCGAACGCAGCTCACCGCCGGAGAGGGCACCCTCGACCCGTTCGGCCGGCACCGCACCGTTGCTGCGCCGCTCGGGAGCTGGCGCGCCGGGGGTGACGGCCCGGGCCAGGTATTCCTCGACACCGCCGGGCAGGTGCACCAACCGACCGTCGCCGAACATCCCGTACACCACGTCGGTGACCCGTTCGACCAGGTAGCGGTCGTGACTGGCCACGATCAACGTACCGGGCCAGGAGTCGAGCAGGTCCTCCAGCGCGGCCAGGGTGTCGGTGTCCAGGTCGTTGGTCGGCTCGTCGAAGAGCAGCACGTTCGGCTCGGCGGCGAGCAGCCGCAGCAGTTGCAGCCGGCGCCGCTCACCACCGGAGAGGTCGGAGACCGGGGTCCAGAGCCGCCGGTCGTCGAAACCGAAGATCTCGGCGAGCTGGGCGGCGTTTATCTCCCGGTCGCCGAGTACGACCCGGCGGGCCACCTCCTCGACCGCCTCAAGTACCCGCAGGTTGCCCGGCAACTCGGCCAGCTCCTGCGACAGGAACGCCGGTCGGACGGTGGAGCCGATCCGCAACTGCCCGCCGTCCGGGCCACGTACCCCGGCCAGCAGCCGGAGCAGCGTGGTCTTGCCGGCACCGTTGGCGCCGACGATCGCGATCCGGTCACCGGGGCCGACCTGCCAGGTCTGGTTGTCGAGGATCACCTTCTCCCCGGCCAGCAGGGTGACGTCGGTGAGGTCGTACACCTGCTTGCCGAGCCGGGCGGTGGCGAGCCGTTGCAGCGACACGGTGTCGCGCGGCGGCGGTACGTCCGCGATCAGGGCGTTCGCCGCCTCGATCCGGAAGCGCGGCTTGGAGGTCCGGGCCGGCGGACCGCGCCGCAGCCAGGCGATCTCCTTGCGCAGCAGGTTCTGCCGGCGCGCCTCGGTGGCCGCGGCCACCCGTTCCCGTTCGGCCCGGGCCAGCGTCCAGGCGGCGTAACCGCCCTCGTAGGCGCGTACCGCCCGGTCGACGACCTCCCAGGTGGCGGTGCAGACGGCGTCCAGGAACCACCGGTCGTGGGTGACCACCACCAGCGCGCCACGCTTGCCGACCAGGTGCCGGGCCAGCCAGTCCACCCCGGCCACGTCGAGGTGGTTGGTCGGCTCGTCCAGCACCAGCAGGTCGGCGGTACGGACCAGCAGGGCGGCCAGCGCCACCCGCCGCCGTTCGCCGCCGGACATCGGCCCGACCGGCTGGTCCAGTCCGAGGTACGGCATGCCGAGCCCGTCCAGGATGGCCCGTACGCCCGCGTCGCCGGCCCACTCGTGCTCGGCGCCGAAGCCCTCGTCGAGCCAGGCGGTGCCGAGCACCACGTCCCGGACCCGGGCCTCGGGGTCGAGCACCAGGGTCTGCGGCAGCCAGGCCACCCGCAGGTCGCGGCGGTGTGTCACCCGGCCGCTGTCGGGCTCCTCGGCCCTGGTCAGCAGCCGCAGCAGGGTGGACTTGCCGGTGCCGTTCAGCCCGACGACGCCGACCCGGTCCGAGTCGTCCAGGCCGAGGGAGACGTCGGTGAGGAGTTGCCCCGCCGCGCCGTACCCCTTGGAGACCCGGTCCAGATTGACGATGTTGGCCATGTGCTCAGACGGTAGTCGCCCCGGTCAGCTCACCCTGGCGCCGGGGACCGGACCGTACGCCGTGCGGACCGCCCGGCACAGCCCCGAGGCGGTCAGCTCGGCCGCGACCCGCTCGGCGTGACCGCCGTCGGTGGCCAGGAAGACGCAGGTCGGGCCGGACCCGGAGACGATGCCGGCGAGCGCCCCGGCCGCCTCGCCGGCCTTCAGCGTCTCGGCCAGCACCGGGCGCAGCGAGAGCGCGGCGGTCTGGAGGTCGTTGCCGAGCGCCCGGCCGAGCCGGGCCGGGTCCCGGCCGCGCAGCGCGGCGAGCAGCGCGTCGGCGTTGCGCAGTGGCGGCGGGGCGGCGTGTTCGGCGCGCAGCCGGTCGAGTTCGCGGTAGGCGGCCGGGGTGGAGATGCCACCGTCGGCGATCGCCACCACCCAGTGCCAGGTGACCGGGCGGGCCAGGATCGGGCTGATCGTCTCGCCGCGGCCGGTGCCGAGCGCGGTTCCGCCGTACACCAGGAAGGGGACGTCGGAGCCGATCCCGGCGGCGATCCCGGCCAGCTCGTCCCGGCCGAGGTCGGTGCCCCAGAGCGCGTCGCAGGCGACCAGCGTGGCGGCGGCGTCGGCGCTCCCCCCGGCCAGGCCGCCGGCGAGCGGGATCTGCTTGCGCAGGTGCAGCCGGGCGTGCGCCGGCACCCCGGCGTGCGCGGCCAGGGCCCGGGCGGCCCGGATCACCAGGTTGGACTCGTCCAGGGCCAGCTCACCGGCGCCCTCCCCCTCCATGGTCAGGGTGAGGGTGTCGCCCCGGCGGGCGGTCAGCTCGTCGTGGATCGAGATCGTGTGGTAGACGGTGTTCAGCTCGTGGTAGCCGTCCGGACGCAGCGGCCCGACCCCGAGATGGAGGTTGACCTTCGCCGGCACCCGGACCCTGACCGGGCCGGGCATCCTCCGGCGCGGACGCTCGTCGTCCTCGTCCGGTCCCCATGCCTCGGTCATGCAGCTCCCCATGCCTCGGTCATGCAGCGATGTCCCGGACCCGCAGCCGAGCCTCGAACGGCTTGGCCAGGGTCAGCTCGTCGGCGGACTCGGCGACCAGCTCGTACCGGTCACCGACCAGCTCGTACGCGTACACGTGCAGCGGATCCTGCTCGATCCGCCAGTAGTGCGGGATGCCCGCCGCCGCGTAGTCGGCCGGCTTCTCCAGCCGGTCCCGTCGCCTCGTCCCCGGCGACACCACCTCGGCCACGAGTACGACGTCCTCGGCCGGGGCGTAGTGGTTGGCGTACCGCAGCGTCTCGGTACGGAGCAGGAGCACGTCCGGTTCGAGGGTCTGGTCCGGCCCGACGAGCACACCGGTGGCGGCGCTCGGCTCGAACTCCCGCGGTGCGTGATCCTCCAGCCAGCGCCACAGCCGATGGCTGATCTTCTGATGTCCGAAGGTCGGGGACGGAACCACGATGATCATTCCATCGCGCAGCTCGACGCGGGGGGCGTCGTCGGGGAGGGCCAGGATGTCCTCGATCGTGTGGTTCGCCAACCGCTGCCGGACCGGGTCGGGTGCCCACGGTCGCCGGGACGCGGGATCGACCGGCTCGGCCGTCACGTCGGCCACCTCCTGCCACACACGCCGTCAGCCTACTCGGCGGCCGGTGCGGCGACGCGGGCCGACGCGGCGATCGCGGCGAACTGTGCGACGGTCAGCGACTCGCCCCGGGCGCCCGGATCCACCCCGGCCGCGACCAGCGCCGCCGCCGCCCGGTCCGGGCCGCCGGCCCAGCCGGCCAGCGCCGCCCGCAGCGTCTTGCGGCGCTGCGCGAACGCCGCGTCGACCACCGCGAAGACCTGTTTGCGGGGTACGTCGGCCCGGGGCGGTTCGCGCCGGGTGAAGGCGACCAGCCCGGAGTCGACGTTCGGCACCGGCCAGAAGACGTTCGGCGGTACCCGGCCGGCGCTGCGGGCCTCGGCGTACCAGGCGAGTTTGACCGACGGCACGCCGTAGGTGCGGGAGCCGGGGCCGGCGACCAGCCGGTCGGCCACCTCCTTCTGCACCATCACCAGTCCGTGCCGCAGCGCGGGCACCTCGGCGAGCAGGTGCAGCACCACGGGTACGGCGACGTTGTAGGGCAGGTTCGCCACCAGCGCGGTCGGGGCCGGGTCACCGAGTTCGGCGGCGGTGATCCGCAGCGCGTCGGCCGGGTGCACGGTCAGCCGGGCCGCACCGGCCGGGCCGGCGTGCCGGGCCACCGTCTCCGGCAGCGCCCCGGCCAGCACCGGGTCGAGTTCGACCGCGTGTACGTGCCCGACCACCGGCAACAGGCCGAGGGTGAGCGAGCCCAGCCCCGGCCCGACCTCCAGCGCCACGTCGTCCGGGGTCAGTCCGGCGGCGGCGACGATCCGGCGCACCGTGTTCGGATCGTGCACGAAGTTCTGGCCGAGCTTCTTGGTCGGGTGCACGCCCAGCCGGGTGGCGAGTTCCCGGATCTCCACCGGTCCGAGCAGGTCTGCGGCCATGCTGCAACAGGGTACGGCCCGCCGGTGCGGCCGGGGCGGCGTACCCGGTGCGGCGCCTGGCTTCCGGCTGTCCGACGGAAGTGTCACGGGTACCCGGCATGATCGCCGGGTATGAGCAACGACTTCGATTTCCTCGTGGGTTCCTGGAACGTGTCCAACCGGCGGCTCCGGACCCTTCTTGTCGGCAGCGACGAGTGGGACGAGTTTCCCGGCGTGAGCGTCTGCCGAAGCATCTTCGACGGCGGTGGCAACACCGAAGAGATCATCTTCCCGACCAGGGGCACCCGGGGATTCACCCTGCGGCTGTTCGACACCGAGCGGAAGGAGTGGTCGCTCTACTGGGCGGACAGCCGTACCGGCCTGCTCTATCCCCCGGTCGTCGGCACGTTCCGGGACGGCCGGGGCGACTTCTACGGCGACGACACCCACGAGGGGCGGCCGATCAGGGCGCACTTCATCTGGTCGGAGATCACCGCGACCTCGGCCCGATGGGAGCAGGAGTTCTCGGTGGACGGCGGCCAGACCTGGGAGACCAACTGGATCATGGAGTTCACCCGGACCTGACGGCCGCACCTGCCGGCCACGCACCTGCCGGCCGGGCCAGCTCCCGGCCGGGAAAGTTGCCGGCCGGGCTACGGCGTGCCGGCGAAGTGGCAGGCGGCGACCCGGTCGGCGGCACCGCCGGTCGGCGCGTCGCCGTTCGGGACGAGCAGGGCCGGTGCCTCGCGGGCACAGATCTCCTGGGCGATCGGGCAGCGGGTGTGGAAACGGCAGCCGGACGGCGGGTCGACCGGGCTCGGCGGGTCGCCGGCCAGCACGATCCGTTCCCGCCCCCGCTCGCGCGGGTGTCGCACCGGTACCGAGCCGAGCAGCGCCCGGGTGTAGGGGTGTGCCGGCTGCTGGTAGACGGTGCCGGCCGGGCCGAGTTCGGCGAGCCGGCCGAGGTACATCACCGCGACCCGGTGCGAGACGTGCCGGACCACTCCCAGGTCGTGCGCGATGAAGACCAGGGCGATGCCGAGCCGTTGCTGCAACTCGGCGAGCAGGTTGACCACCTGGGCCTGCACCGAGACGTCGAGGGCGGAGACCGGCTCGTCGCAGACCACCACCCGGGGTTCGGTGGCCAGGGCGCGGGCGATGCCGATCCGCTGCCGCTGCCCGCCGGAGAACTCGTGCGGGAACCGGCGCATCATGTCCGGGGCCAGCCCGACCATCTCCAGCAGTTCGGCGACCCGGTCCCGGCGGGCGGCGGCGCCCCGAGCCAGTTTGTGCACGTCGAGCGGCTCGGCGACGATGTCCAGGATCGGCATCCGGGGGTTCAGCGAGGTGACCGGGTCCTGGAAGACCATCTGGACGGCGCGGCGCAGTTCGCGGCGGCGGCCGCCCCGGGCGGAGCCGACGTCCTGGCCGGCGTAGCGGACCTGACCGGCGTCCGGGCGTTCCAGCCCGACCAGCAGCCGGGCCAGGGTCGACTTGCCGCAGCCGGATTCACCGACGACACCGAGGGTCTCACCGGCCGCGACGCTCAGGTCCACCCCGTCCACGGCGTGCACCCGGGATCCGCCGCCGAGGCCGCGTCCGGCCCGGTAGCTCTTGCGGACCCCGGTGGCGACCAGCAGCGGTTCGCGGTACACCGGCGGGTCGGCGGTCAGTGGGCCGGCGGTACCCGGGCCGGCGGAGGTGGCGAGCGCGGTGGGCGTACCGAGGGTGGTGGGGGTGGACCCGGCCGGGCCGGTGGAGGCTGTACCGGGCCCGGCCGGGTGGTCAGACGGGGGCATCGACGGCCTCCTCGGCGTGGTGGCAGGCGGCGGTCCGGCCGGGTACGGTGAGCGCCCGCCGCTGCGGGCGGGTCACCGTGCACTCCTCGGTCGCCCGGTCGCAGCGCGGATGGAAGGCACAGCCGCTCGGCAGCGCCAGCAGGTTCGGCGGGCTGCCCGGGATCGGCCGGAGCCGGTCGCCGGGCTGGGCGAGATCGGGTACGGAGCGCAGCAGCGCCGCCGTGTACGGGTGGGCCGGCCCGTCGAGTACCTCGGCTACGGTGCCGGTCTCGACGATCCGGCCGGCGTACATCACCGCGACCCGGTCGGCGATCTCGGCGGCCACCCCGAGATCGTGGGTGATCAGCAGGATGCCCATGCCGAGTTCGCTGCGCAGCCGGTCGACGAGTTGCAGGATCTGCGCCTGCACGGTCACGTCGAGTGCGGTGGTGGGCTCGTCGGCGATCAGCAGCCGGGGGCCGAGCGCGACCGCCATGGCGATCAGGATCCGTTGCCGCATGCCGCCGGAGAACTGGTGCGGATAGTCGCGTACCCGGCGGTCGGGGGCGGGGATGCCGACCAGCCGGAGCAGTTCGGCGGCCTCGGCCCGGGCGGCCCGGCGGGAGAGCCCGCGGTGGATCCGGAACACCTCGCCGAGCTGGTCGCCGATCGAGAGCACCGGGTTGAGCGCGGAGAGCGCGTCCTGGAAGACCAGCGCCATGGTCTCGCCGCGCAGCTTCCGGACCTGGTCGGGGTCGGCGCCGGTCAGGTCGTGTGCGGCGACCTGGATCTGCTCGGACCGGACCTGTACGCCGCCGGAGTCGAGCAGCCCCATCACGGCGCGGGCGGTGACGGACTTGCCGGAACCGGACTCGCCGAGCAGCACCAGCACCTCACCGGCGGCGATGTCGAGGTCTACCCCGCGTACCGCCGGGACGGTGCCGCGCCGGCCGGTGAAGGTGACGTCGAGTCCCCGGACCCGCAGCGCGGCCGGCGGGTCGACCTCGGGTGACCGCTGTGCGCCTGTTAGCCCGCTGGTCACTACACCTCCCGATATCTCCGTGTTGTCGTCCGCCGCACCGGTTCCTGTCGCCCAGCCGTCGATCTGCGCCGGAGTTGGCCATCATGTTGACACGCTGCGCCTGATCCTGGCAATCTCTGCTTCCACATCGCCGACAATCCACACCCAGATCAGGTCACGGCGCCGAAATCCACCGCGCGCCCCGACTCTGGCACCGACCGAAGGAGGTAGCGGCGTGCTCGACCCGGCCCCGCGTTACACCGGATACACGTCCTACAGCTACCTGGAGGCAGGTACCGACTACCGTGAGTTCAAGCTCGCTCCGGAACTCGGTCGGGTGCCGGCGTACCAGGGCATCTCACTGACGGACGCGCAGCGAGACCGGGTCCGCCGGCTGCTCACCGACAACGTCGTGATCTCGCTGCACGACCACCCGTCGGTCTTTCCGGAGGAGATCGGCCAGACCGTCGACTACAACCGCACCGCGCGGCACCACACCGGGTACGCCGGACTGGCCCGCTCCGGCATGACCGCCGTCTTCGACAACATGATGGACGGCACCTGCTGCGTGACCAGCCAGATGGGCTGGAAGTGGACCGACGTCATCGCCGACCTCGGGATGCGGCTGTCCGACCTGGCCCACCAGGACTACCTGATCCGGGTGGAGAAGCTCGCCGACATCCACCACGCCCACGAGACCGGCCGGATGGGCCTGGTGCTGGCCACCGAGGCGGCCACGATGATCGAGAACGAGCTGGACCGGATCGACATGCTCTACGGCTTCGGCGTCCGGCAGATGGGCATCGCCTACAGCGAGGCGAACACCCTGGGCAGCGGGCTCAAGGAGCGCGGCGACGGCGGCCTGACCTACTTCGGCGAGAAGGCCGTACGCCGGATGAACAAGCTCGGCATCGCGATCGACGTCTCACACTCCGGCGACCGCACCTCGCTGGACGTGATCACCGCCTCCACCAAGCCGATCTTCATCACGCACGCCGGGTCGCGCACCGTCTGGCCGACCAACCGGATGAAGCCGGACGAGGTGATCCGGGCCTGCGCCGAGCGCGGCGGGGTGCTCGGCCTGGAGGCCGCACCGCACACCACGCTCTCGTCCGCGCACCCGGAGCACAGCATCGAGTCGGTGATGGACCACTTCGTGCACTGCGTCGACCTGGTCGGCATCGACCACGTGGCGTTCGGCCCGGACACGCTCTTCGGCGACCACGTCGGCCTGCACGACACCTTCGCCGCGCACCTGAGCATCGCCGAGGCGCACGGCCACGTCGAGCACCCCCGGGTGCCGTACGTGGACGGGCTGGAGAACCCGGCCGAGTGCTACTGGAACATCGTCTCCTGGCTGGTCGGCCACGACTACTCGGACGACGAGATCGGCAAGGTCCTGGGGGGCAACATCATGCGCGTCCTTGAGGAGGTCTGGTGATGCGTTCATTTCGGCGTGTCCTCGCCGTGGCGGCGGGCACGCTCTCGATAGGGCTGGCGGCAACCGCCTGTGCGCCCAGCAACCCGGACAGCCAGGCGGCCGGCGGCAGCGGCGGCTCGGCGGACCGGATCACGATCGGCACCACCGCCGACGTGCTCAACTACAACCCGCTGGTCGGCAACAGCCGTACCGACACCTGGGTGACGAACCTGATGTACCCCCGGCTGATGAGCATGGGGATGGACGGGGTGCGCTCGCCGTACCTGGCCACCAAATGGGAGTACCTCGACGGTGGGCGCAAGGCGAAGGTGACGCTGCGGGACGACTTCACCTGGAGCGACGGGGAGAAGGTCACCGCCGACGATGTCGCGTTCACCATCGACGCCGTCGCCAAGGAGAAGATCGGCGTCGTCGCCGGGCTCATCGCGTCGTACCAGAAGTCCACGGTCCTCTCCCCGACGGAGATCGAGTTCCAGCTCTCCCAGGTGGACGGCACCTTCCTGGAGAACGTCGGCTTCTGGATGCCGGTCGTCCCGGAGCACGTCTTCAGCAAGGTCGGCAGCGTGCAGAAGTTCGCCAATGACAAGGACTGGGTGTCGGCCGGGCCGTACAAGCTGACCACCGTCGAGCGGGGCCAGCGGTACGTGCTGGAGCGGATGGAGAACTTCCCGCTGGTCGAGGGCGGTCCGAAGGCCAAGGAGGTGGTCTTCCGGGTCTTCCCGGACGTCAACACCGAGGCGCTGGCGCTGCGCAACGGCGACGTGGACCTGATCGCGAACGCGCTGCCGCCGCCGCTGGCCAAGACGCTCGAAGGCGACAGCAAGGTCAAGCTGGTGAAGGTGCCGTCGCTGGGCTGGGCGCACATGCAGTACAACACCGCGCGCAAGCCGCTGGACAAGCTGGAGGTACGCCAGGCGCTCGCCGCCGCCGTCGACTACGAGGCGATCCGGCGGGTGGCGTTGCAGGGCAAGGCGGTCTCGTCGAACTCCTCGGTGCTGACCCCGACGCTGAAGCAGTGGCAGGACCCGTCCGCCAAGGAGTACGCGCACGACCCGGCGAAGGCGAAGCAGCTGCTCAGCGGGGCGGGATTCGCCGACGGCAACGGTGACGGGCTCTTCGACGGGCTCAGCCTGCGGATGATCTACGACCAGGCCGACCCGAACATCTCCAAGTGGGCGCAGCTGGTCCGGGACTCCGGCAAGGAGGCCGGGATCGAGATCAAGCTGGAGGGCCTGGAGCGGAACACGTACATCGAGAAGTACACCGCGCGGGACTACGACATCTACGCCGGCTCCTGGGCGATCATGGAGAACCCGCCGGCCAACCTGGCGCTGGCGTTCAAGTGCAAGGGCTTCATCAACTACGCCAACGCCTGTGACCCGGAGCTGGACGCCCTGATCGACCAGGCCCGGACGCAGCTGGACCAGGCCGCCCAGAAGGGCCCGATCCAGCAGGCCGCGAAGATCATCACCGACAAGGTGTACGACAACGTGCTCTACGTCGAGGAGTTCACGATCGCGCACTCGGCCGAGTGGTCCAACTTCCTGGTCCAGCCGAGCGAGCTGCTCTCCATCGTCAACCCCGTCTCGATCGCCCAAGCCACCAAGAACTAACCGACGGAGTGCAAGGAAGGGCCCCCGCTACAACAGAAAGCGATAACGGGGGGCCCTTCCTTACACCTCAGCCTGAGGAGGAGACGTGCCTGGTGGTGCGTGGTTCGTCACCCGCCGCCTGCTGCGCGGCGTACTGACCATGTGGTTCGCGGTGACCGTGACGTTCTTCCTGCTTCGCCTGCTGCCGGGTGACCCGGCCCTGGCGGTGGCGGACCCGGGGATGACCGAGGAACTGCGGGCCGAACTGCTGCGCGACTACGGCCTGGACCGGCCGCTGCCGCTGCAGTACTGGGAGTACCTGACCCAGCTCCTCCAGGGCAACCTCGGGATGTCGTTCCGGCAGAACCAACCGGTGCTGGACATCCTGCTGGAGCGGCTGCCCTGGACCCTGCTGCTGGCCGGCTCGGCGCTCGTGGTGACCGTGGCGCTGGGCATCCCGCTCGGCGTGCTGGCGGCGACCCGCGCCAAGGGCACCCTGGACCGGCTGATCCAGGTCGGCGGCATCACCGGCCAGTCGCTGTTCGTCCCGAGCATCGGAGTCTTCCTGCTCTACGTCTTCGGGGTGGTCTTCGGCATCCTGCCGATCGGCGGCGCGATGGACGACGACGTCTACGGGCTGGCCGCGTACGGCAGCATCGCGCTGCACCTGATCCTGCCCTGCCTGTCGCTGGTGCTGGTGCAGCTCGGCTCGTACGTGCTGACCCTGCGCAGCACCCTGATCGACGCGCTCGGCGAGGACTACTGCACGCTGGCCCGGGCCAAGGGGCTGCCGAACCGGAAGGTGGTCTGGCGGCACGCCCTGCGCAACGCGCTGCTGCCCACCACCACACTGGTCGGGCTGCAACTGGGCTTCCTGGTCGGCGGGGCGGTGCTCACCGAGTCGATCTACGCGTACCCGGGCGTGGGGCGGGCCATCTTCGAGGCGGTCGGCCAGCTCGACTTCCCGGTGTTGCAGGGCGCGTTCCTGATGCTCGCCTTCGCGGTGATCGTCGCCAACCTGCTCACCGACCTCGCCTACGGACTGCTCGACCCGAGGGTGAGGACGGCATGAGCACCGAACTCGTGATGCCGCCGGCCGGCGACACCCCGCCGCCGGCCACCGCCACCCCGGCGGCCGGTGGGCTGCCGCCGTCCGAGTCGGTGGCACAGCAGACCTGGCAGTCGTTCCGGCGCAACCCGCTCGGCCTGTTCAGCGCCGGCGTCCTGCTGCTGCTCGGCCTGGTCGCGCTGGCCGCGCCGCTGATCGCCGACTATCCCAGCGGGTACGGCGAAGAGGTGCTCGCCGGTCCCGGCGCCGGGCACTGGTTCGGCACCGACGACCTGGGGCGGGACGTCTTCGCCCAGGTGGTCTGGGGCACCCGGGTCAGCATCGTGGTCGGCCTGGCGGCCAGCCTGCTGGCGATCGTGATCGGTGTGCTGGTCGGGGTCGTGGCGGCGTACTTCCGCCTCGCCGACCTGGTACTCGGGGTGATCGTCGACGTCTCGCTCTCGCTGCCGGTACTGCCGCTGATGATCCTGGTCGCCGCGCTGGCCGGGCCGAGCGTGCCGACCCTGGTGGTGGTGATCGCGGTCTTCAGCTGGCCCGAGGTGGCCCGGGTGGTCCGCTCGCAGGGGCTGGCCGTGGTGCCGACGCCGTACGTCTCGGCGGCGCACGTGATCGGCGGCTCGCACCTGTGGGTGATCCGCAAGCACGTGCTTCCCGGGGTGGCGCCGGTGGTCGCGGTCTCGGTGGTGCTGACCACCTCCCGGGCGGTGCTGTCGGAGGCGGGACTGTCCTTCCTCGGACTCGGCGACCCGAACAGCTGGTCGTGGGGGACGATCCTGCACCAGGCGCAGCGCTCCGGTTCACTCGCCACCGCCTGGTGGACCACGCTCTTCCCGTCGCTGGCCATCCTGCTGCTGGTGGTGGCGACCACCCTGCTCGCCGTGGCGTACAACGACGCCCGCAATCCGAGGACGAGGTGACGAGCCGGTGCGACTGGCTGCTTCCTTCTACTCCACCCTGCACGAGACCGTACGGGCCGAACTGGACCGGGCCGGGCTGGACGCGCTGCTGTTGGACGATCCGCTCGACGTGGCGTACCTGACGGGTTTCGCGCACTTCCCCAACGAGCGCCCGGTCGCCGCCTACCTGGCCCGGGACGGCGCCGTGCTGCTGCTGGTCCCGGACCTGGAGCGGGAGTACGCCGCCGACCAGCGGGCCGCCGCCGACCTGGTGGTCTATCCGGAGTTCCCGGGTGAGCGGAGCCCGTGGGCGGTGCTCCGGGACGCGGTGCCGGCTCGACCGGTCCGGGCCGGTTACGCCCCGTCCACCTCGGTCGCCCGGGTCGCCGGGATCGGCCAGGCCTTCCCCGGCACCGCCTGGGAGCCGACGAACCTGGTCGGGACGCTGCGGCTGCGCAAGACGCCGGAGGAGATCGAGTTGCACGTCGAGGCGGCCCGGATCGCCGACGCGATGCTGGCCGAGGGGGTCCGGTTGGTCTCCGCGGCGCTTTCCGGTGGCGGCGAGCTGCCCACCGAGACCGAGCTGGCCGGACACGTCACCCGGTACGGCGCGGCGAAGATGTACGCCGAGCACGACGACGTCGTGGTGGTGCCGATGCTCACCGGCGGCCTGGTGTACGGCGGCCCGAACTCGGCCCAGCCGCACCGGCTGCCCGGCGGGGACCGGCTGCGGCACGGCGAGCCGTTCATGCTCTCCCTCGGGTGTGCGGTCGGCGGCCGGTTCGTGGAGAGCGAGCGGACCTTCCTGCTCGGTGAGCCGACGGCGGAGCAGCGCCGCTACTACGAGGTGGTGCGGCAGGCGCAGCAGGTCGGCACCGAGGCGCTGCGTCCGGGTACCCGCTGCGTGGACGCGAACCGGGCCTGCCTGGAGGTGATCCGCCGGGCCGGGCTCGGCGACTACCTGCGACACCGGCAGGGGCACGGGATCGGGCTCGGCTTCCACGAGCCGCCCTGGGTGGCCGACGGCGACGACACGGTGCTGGCGCCCGGCATGGTGCTCTCCAGCGAACCCGGGGTGTACGTGCCCGGACACGCCGGCTACCGGATCTCGGACACCGTACTGGTGACCGACGACGGGCCGCGCCGGCTCACCAGTTACCCCCGGGACCTCGACGAGATCGTGATCGGAGCATGAACATGGGCATGACCAGCGAACCGGCGATGGTGGAGATCAACGGCAACCGGCTCAACGTGCTGGTGCTCGGCGACGACGCACCGAACCGGCGTGACGGGTCGGAGAAGCCGGTGATGATCGTGCACCACGGCGCGCCGGGGCTGGGCTCGATGGCCGAGCCGAGGGCGTCGTTCGCGGCCTTCGCCGACGAGTACCGGGTGCTGGTCTTCGACGCCCGGGGCTCGGGGGCGAGCGAGGGGAACGGGCCGTTCACCCACGAGCAGTGGGCGGCGGACGTGGACGGGCTGCGGGAGTGGATCGGAGCCGAGCGGATCGTGATGGCCGGCGGCTCGTACGGCGGCTTCATCTCGATGGAGTACGCGATCCGCTATCCGCAGCGGGTGGCCGCGCTGGTGCTGCGGGACACCGCCGCCGACAACGCCAACCAGGAGCTGGCGATGCGCAACGCGCTCGCCTCGGCCCGGGTGGAGATCGATCGGGTCAAACTGGACCGGATCATGGCCGGCACGGTCCGGGACGACGAGGACCTGCGGGACTGCTGGGCGGAGATCCTGCCGCTCTACGACCACGATCTGGATTGGGACAAGGTACGGCAACGAGTCGAAAACACCCCGTACCGGTACGCCACGCACAACTTCGCATTCGCCGTGAACCAGCCGAACTACGACATCAAGTCATTGCTCCCTGGGATCTCCTGCCCGACCCTGGTCACCGTGGGTCGACATGACTGGATCACGCCGGTGGAGTGCAGCGAGACCATCGCCAGGCTGATCCCGGACGCGAAACTGGTGGTCTTCGAACACTCCGGGCACTCGCCGCAAGTGGAGGAGGCGGAGCTGTTCCAGCAGGTCGTCCGGGAGTTCCTGGCCGGGATACCGGCGCACCCGGCATGATCCCGGACGAGACCTACGACCTCGATCCGACCGACCGGCGCATCGTCGCCGCGCTCCAGGTCAACGGCCGGGCGAGCTGGACGGAGATCGCCCAGCTCACCGGTACCTCGGTCACCACCGTGGCGCGCCGGGCGCAGCAGCTCTTCGCCGACGGGCTGGTCAAGGTCGCCGCGGCGCCGCAGCCCGGCGGCGGGCCCGCCGACCTGCTCATCGTGCGGATCCGCTGCGCGGCCGGCAGCCAGCTCGCCGCCGCGCAGGCGCTGGCCGCGATGCCGGAGATCCGCTTCGTCGCCGTGGTGACCGGGGTCTACGACCTGGTGGCCGAGGTACTGGTGCCGAAGGGGACCAGCCTGCACAGCGTGCTGCTCAACGGGTTGCAGAAGATCCCCGGGGTGCAGGGCAGCGTCGCCGACCTGAACCTGCACACCTACAAGTCGACCCACGAGTGGTCCCGGCACCTGCTCGGCACCGAGCCCCAGCTCGTCGCCCCGCCACCGGTGCACGACTGCCCGCCGGCGCACCTCGACGAACTCGACGAACTCATAATCGCGGCGCTCCGCGAGGACGGCCGCAACAGCTTCCAGGCCGTGGCCGGCGGGCTGGGCGTCAGCGAGAGCACCGTACGGCGGCGGTTCGAGTCGCTGTACACCGCCGGCTGCGTACAGGTGATCACGCTGGTTCCGGCGACGGCGCTCGGCTTCGAGGCGGAGATCTTCTTCTGGCTCTCGGTGGCGCCGTCCCGGCTCGACGGGGTGGCCCGGGAACTGGCCGCGCTGCGTGGCGTCCGCTACGTCGCCGCGACGCTGGGCCAGGAGTCGCTGATGTGCGAGGTGATCCTGCCGACCCACGCCGACGTCTTCGAGTTCACCACCAAGACCCTCGGCGGGATCGACGGCATCCAGGCGTGGACGGCCGGGGTACAACTGCTCACCGTCAAGCGCGGCTTCGTGATCACACCGTGGGCCGCCCGGCGACTCGCCGCCGAGTCCGGCGGCGCAGGCCCGGTGCCGGCCCAGTCGACCGCCAGTACGCCGTCCGGCAACGGCCGCTCCGCCCGGAGCCGGCGGACGCCGGCGTGACCCGGTCGGGGTGACTGTCACCAGGGGCCGAAGACCCGATCGCCGGTCGCGGAGATAGCCGCGCAGAGTTCGTCGAGGTCGGCGCCGGTCGTCTCGGCCAGCGAGCGGACGGTGAGCGGAATCAGGTACGACGCGTTCGGCCGCCCCCGGTGCGGCATCGGGGTCAGGTAGGGGGCGTCGGTCTCGACCAGGATCTGGTCCAGTGGCGTGACCCGGGCCGCCTCGCGCAGCCCGGCGGCGTTGCCGAAGGTGACCGTGCCGGCGAAACTCAGCAGGTAGCCGCGCCGGACGCACTCGGTGGCGAACTCGGCGTCCCCGGAGAAGCAGTGCAGCACCACCGTCTCCGGGGCACCCTCGGAATCGAGGATCCGCAGCACGTCGGCGTGCGCGTTTCGGTCGTGGATCACCAGCGGCTTGGCGTACCGCTTCGCGATCGCGATGTGCGCCCGGAAGCTCGCCTCCTGGGCCGCCCGGCCGTCGTCACCGGTACGGAAGAAGTCCATCCCGGTCTCGCCGATCCCGCGTACCCGATCCTCGGCGGCGAGCGACTCGATCTCGCGCAGCGCCTCGTCGAGATCGGCCAACCGGGGTGCCTCGTTCGGGTGCAGCGCCACCGTGGCCAGCACCGCCGGCTGCCGCCGGGCCAGCTCGGCACCCCACCGGGACGACGCCACGTCGACGCCGACCTGCACCAACCGGTCCACCCCGACCCCGGTGGCCAGCTCGATCGCTGCCGCCACCCGATCACCCGGTCGGTCGGTCCCCTCCGGGGCGCCGTCCTCGGCGAAAGTGATGTCGAGGTGGGTGTGGCTGTCGATCACCGGGACCGGCAGTGGCTCCGGTGCCGGTGGAAACTCCCGCGCCCGGCGGGCGGCCCGCGCCCGGCGGCTCTCGGTCGGCTGCTGACTCATCGCTGCCAGCATCACACATCATCCGGCGTCGCTTCCGGGTACGACCCCGAACAGGCATTGTGTTCTGCGTGAGTGACGTCGCGCTCTACTTCCCGTACGTCAACCTGCCCGGGGACGAGTGGGTGAAGGCCGCCGCCCTGCACTGGCCCCAGCTCGGCCGGATACGTCCGGAGAGTTACTCCGGCCTGCGCGACTCCGACACCGTCAAACGGCTCAGGGACGAACTCGACTTCGTGATAGACGTACGGCCCGACTGGGGCCGGTGGACCTGGGTGGACGAGGACATGCTCGCCAGGGCGGACCACTTCTACGACCGGCGACAGCGGGCCGAGACCGAAGCCCAGATCGACGTGCTGTTCTACGACTTCCTCGACAGGTACCAGGACGAGCTGATCGGCAGGTACGGGACAGCGGCGCTGGCGACGGTGCTTCCGCGCGACCTCGCCGACGTGCCGGTCGAACGGATCATCGAGGCGCGGCGGCGGCTGCTGCCGCAACTGCTGCAGTATCGCGAGTTCCTCGACTCGCTCGCCCCCGACTTCGTGGCGATCAGCGAGGTCCGGGATCCGGAGGTGCGGGCGGCAAAGCTGCGCAACCACGTGCAGAGCCGGATCGCCCACCCGCTCGCGGAGATGGAACGCACGCTCGGTCGACTCGGACTCGCGCCGGTCCGAGCCGTACTCAGTCTGCAGACGCTCGCACCGCCGGCGGCGTTGGGTGTGTTGGCCAATGCTGCTCACCTGCCGTCGGCCGTCACCGGCGCGGGTATCGTCGCCGGATGCCTGGCAGGCGCGATGAGCAGCGCCTTCGACCAGCGCAGGCAGGCCCTCGCCGGCCATCCCACCGGCTATCTGCTGAACCTGCGGCACGAGCTGGGTCCGTCGGACACCGTGGCGCAGGTCCGATCCGCCATCCGGCGGGCGATCCCCCGCCGACCGGGCCGCCGATGACCGACCGCCGTCGACCGATGGGTCGATCCGCGAAGGTGCCACGAAGTCACCAAGGTGACTCCGTGGCACCTCGCCGAGAATGGACTACGCCGCATCGCCGCTGGACACGATCGGGTGCGGGTGCGGGTCAGGGCTTGCGGAAGACGAGGCCGCACTCCATGGAACGCTGGTTCTCCGGCGGCGACTCCAGGTACGGCCGCAGCGGCTCGTCGACGTGCGACAGCGTGGGCTGTTCGGGGTCCGGACGCCAGTCGACCACCTTCACCAGCCCCGGCTCCACCAGCTCCGCGCCCGTCAGGGCGCTCATCAGCTCGACGACCTGGTCGGTGGTGCGGTTACGCCAGGCCAGGCCGAGCCGCTTGGTCATCTCGTTGCCCTCGTCCACCGTGGCCTGGTCGATCCCGCACACCTGGGAGAAGGCCAGGTAGCTGCCGGAGGCGAGCGCCTCCCAGACGGTGACGAGCATGTCGCGCAGCGCCGCGTCGTCGACGATGGAGTGCCCGATGGAGAGGAAGAGCGCCGCGGCCGGCTGGGAGAAGTCGATGAGTTTGCGCGTCTCCGGGTCACCGAGGACGCGTTCCGTGTCGGTCATGTCCGCCGCGATCACGGTGGTGGTGCGGTCGTCGGCGAGCAGCGCCCGCCCGTGGGCCAGCACGATCGGGTCGTTGTCGACGTAGACCACGTGGGCGTCCGACTGGAACTGCTGGGCCACCTGGTGCACGTTGGCCTGGGTGGGCAGCCCGCTGCCCATGTCCAGGAACTGCCGGATCCCGGCGTCGCGGGCCAGGAAACGCACCAGCCGGTAGAGGAAGAGGCGGTTGTTCCGGGCCTCGGTCACACCCTCCGGGAACTGCTTGTGTACGGCAAGCACCGCCGCCCGGTCGACCGGGAAGTTGTCCTTGCCGCCGAGGCAGTAGTCGTACATCCGTGCGGGGGTGGGCACGTCCTGCCGGATCTGCGGCTTGCTTCCGTCATTGGGCGCGGTCACGACACCAGCTCCACAGTTGACACCGTCTCCGACTAGAGGGGAAGTGGGGATGAGGAATCGTACCGGGCGGGCCGGCTCAGTCGCCGAGTCGGGCGAGTTCCTCGTCCACGATCGACGGGTCGAGCTTGCGGAAGACCGGCTTCGGCGCGGACAGTGCCCGGCCCGCCTCGACCGGTACCGACTCCCACCGCGCCCCGACCGTGTAGTCGCCGGTCAGCACCGGGTACGACGGCCCGCCGTCGAGGTCGTCGACCTCCACTATCGACGGCATCGGCGCGTGCACCCCGGTCCCGCCGAGCAGCTCGTGCACCCGCTGCGCCGAGTGCGGCAGGAAGGGGGTGAGCAGCGTGTTGGCGTCACTGACCACCTGGAGCGCGACGTGCAGGATGGTACCCATCCGGGACTTGTCGGCCTCGCCCTTCAGCTTCCACGGTGCCTGCTCGGAGAGGTACCTGTTCGCCTCGGCGACCACCCGCATCGCCTCGCCGATCGCCTGCTTCTGCCGGTGTTTGGCGATCAGCTCACCGACAGTGCCGAACCCGGCCCGCGCGGTGGCGAGCAGCGCCTCGTCGGCCTCGGTCAGTCCGGCCGGGTCGATCGGCGGGATCGCGCCGAAGTTCTTCGCGGCCATCGAGATCGAGCGGTTGACCAGGTTGCCCCAGCCGGCGACCAGCTCGTCGTTGTTGCGGCGCAGGAACTCAGCCCAGGTGAAGTCGGTGTCCTGGCTCTCCGGGCCGGCGACGGCGATGAAGTAGCGCAGCGCGTCGGCGTCGTACCGGGCCAGGAAGTCGCGTACGTAGATCACTACCTGCCGGGACGAGGAGAACTTCTTCCCCTCCATGGTCAGGAACTCGCTGGAGACGACCTCGGTCGGCAGGTTGAGCCGCCCCAGACCGCCCGGCTCGCCACCCCGGTCGCCCTCACCGTCATAGCCGAGCAGCAGTGCCGGCCAGATCACCGAGTGGAAGACGATGTTGTCCTTGCCCATGAAGTAGTAGCCCCGGGCGTCCTTCCCCTCGGCGTCCGTCGCCCACCAGCGCCGCCACGCCTCCGGGTCACCGGAACGCCGGGCCCACTCGATCGACGCCGACAGGTAGCCGATCACCGCGTCGAACCAGACGTAGATCCGCTTGTCGCTGCGGTCGCGCCAGCCCTCCAGCGGGATCGGTACGCCCCATTCCAGGTCGCGGGTGATCGCCCGGGGCTGGAGGTCGTCCAGCAGGTTCCTGGAGAAGCGCAGCACGTTCGGTCGCCAGCCCTCCCGGCCGTCCAGCCACTTCGCCAGGGCCTGGGCGAAGGCGGGCAGGTCGAGGAAGAAGTGCTCGGTCTCGACGAACTGCGGCGTCTCGCCGTTGATCTTCGATCGCGGGTTGACCAGGTCGATCGGGTCGAGCTGGTTGCCGCAGTTGTCGCACTGGTCGCCCCGGGCGTGCTGGTAACCGCAGATCGGGCAGGTGCCCTCGATGTAGCGGTCCGGCAGGGTACGCCCGGTGGACGGGGAGATCGCCCCCATGGTGACCTTGGGGACGATGTAGCCGTTGCGGTGCAGCGTCTCGAACAGCTCCTGCACCACCGCGTAGTGGTTGCGGGTGGTGGTCCGGGTGAAGAGGTCGTAGGAGAGGCCGAGCCCGTGCAGGTCCTCGACGATCACCCGGTTGTAGCGGTCGGCCAGCTCGCGCGGGGTGACCCCCTCCTTGTCCGCCTGCACCTGGATCGGCGTGCCGTGCTCGTCGGTGCCGCTGATCATGAGTACGTCGTGTCCCGCCATCCGCATGTACCGGCTGAACACGTCGGAGGGGACCCCGAAGCCGGAGACGTGGCCGATGTGGCGCGGGCCGTTGGCGTACGGCCAGGCAACCGCCGCGAGAACGTGACTCATGACAAGCAAGCCTAGTGACCGCCGTCGGAGTACCGCGAACCAACGCCGTACCCGGGGCCGGCGGGGCGGTACGGCGGGCAGGGCATCGATGGTCGTTTAGCGGAAAGATCGCCTAACCTGCCAATATTCAGACTGATATCCGACTTTTTTCTCCTTCGACACGCGACTCGGGCTGCCCGCCCCAGCCGGACCAGCGTTGTCCAATTGACTGGTGACGGGCCACGAGGGTCGCCAGCAAGCAGCGGAAACGCGCCCTTCCGAGGCCGAGGCCCAGCCACCGGCGGCGGCCGAGGGCACGTCTGCGGCGGAGGCGGGGCCACCGGCGCCGCAGCAGCGACCCGTCCCGGTCCACGAGCCCGCCCCGGCCGGACCGTTCCGGGGTGTCACGCCCGCGCTCGGCTCCGCCTGGCTCGGCGCGCCCGGCACCCTCGCCGGCCCGTCCGGCATCGAGCCGACCACCGGCGCCCCGCTCGCGATGCTGCCCCAGCGGGCACCCCGGGCGACACCGAGCTGGAACGGGCCGACCGGCGCGCTGCCGACCGCCTCGGGAGCGGACCCGGAGACGGCCGGCGAGGACGACTTCTGGCTGCCGATCGAGGAGGTCCACTGGGACGGCACTCCCGTGCAGCCGACCCCAAGGACCTGGTACGGCCGGCCGAAGAATCCGGACGCGACCGTCGCCCGGCAACGGGTACCCCGACCGCCGAAGCGGCAGCGGAACCCGGCCCTCGGGCTCGCCGGCATGATCCTCTGCTCCCTGGTCGCCAGCTTCTTCGCCTGGGTCAGCGCCGAACCGTTCTGGCTCGCCCTCGGGCACGGCGAACTGGGCACGGCGACGGTGGAGACCTGCACCGGCGGAGGGCTGGCGCAGCACTGCCGGGGTGATTTTCGGGCCGACAACGGCCTGCTGCGGGTGCACGACGTCCGGCTGGTCGGGGTCGACGGGGCGCACCGGGAGTTCGGTAGCCGGCTCACCGGCCGGATGACCGGCGCGGAGAGCGGCAAGGCGTACGTCGGCGACGGGACCGGCCTGCTGCACCTGCGCTGGGTACTCGGCGCCGGGATGGTGCTGCTGTGCTGCGTGGGAGCCGGCTGGAGCACCGGGGCGCTACGGCTGCCGGGTGCGCGCAACCGGCGGGCCGGGGTACTGGTGAGCGTCGCCGGCCCGCTGCTGCTCACCGCCGGCTTCCTGGTCGCCGCCTACTGACCCGTCGAGCCGCCGCCGATCAGCCCGACGTCGGGGGGTGCACGGCGGCGTAGACGTCCCGCCTGCGCAGGCCGTACTCGGTGGCGATCGCGGTGATGGCGTCGCGTCGAGACGTACCCCCGGCCTCCAGCTCGGCGACCGCGGCCCGCAGGTCGGCGGCGGCCGGGACCGGCGTGGCGATCGCCGGGGCACCCGCCACGACCAGGGTGATCTCGCCGCGCGGCTCGCCGTCGGCGGCCCAGGTCGCCAGCTCGCCGAGCGGGCGGCGCAGCACCTCCTCGTAGGTCTTGGTCAGCTCGCGGCAGAGCGCCGCCGGCCGGTCGGCGCCGAACGCGGCGGCGAGGTCGGCGAGCGCACCGGCCACCCGGTGCGGCGCCTCGAAGAAGACCAGGGTGCGCTCCTCGGCGGCGAGCGAGCGCAGCCGGGCCCGGCGGGGACCGCCGGTGCGGGGCAGGAACCCCTCGAAGCAGAAGCGGTCGGTGGGCAGGCCGGAGAGGGCGAGCGCGGTGGTGACGGCGCTCGGGCCGGGTGCCACGCTGACCGGCACGCCCGCGTCGAGCGCGGCCCGGACCAGCCGGTAGCCGGGGTCGGAGACGCTCGGCATGCCGGCGTCGGTCACCAGCGCCACCAGCGCGCCGTCCGTGGCGGCGTCGACCAGATCGGGGGTACGCCGTTCCTCGTTGCCCTCGAAGTACGACACGATCCTGCCGGTGATCGTCACGTCCAGGTCCCGGGCCAGCCGGGTGAGCCGGCGGGTGTCCTCGGCAGCGACGACGTCGGCGTCGGCGAGAGCGTCCCGCAGCCGGGCCGAGGCGTCGCCGGGGTTGCCGAGCGGCGCCCCGAGCAGGATCAGCCGGCCGTTACCGGGCGATTTTCCCACCAGCTGACTCCTTCATCGATAACTGTCATCGCACATAGCGAGCGTCGTGCCCCGTTTCACACCATCGCAGCCTACGATCACGGGGTGACTCTGGCGTCGACAGCGCAGACCGAGAGCCCGGGCACCGCCGGGCCGCCGCCGGCTCCGGTGGTCGAGGTGTTCTCGGCCACCCCGAGCGGGACGGCCACCAGCGAGCGCCCCGAGCGCCGCGGCGGAGGGATACCGGCGATCATCAGCCGCCGGCTGGCCCCGTTCGACGCCCGGCTCGAACCGTGGTCGTGGCTGGCCACCGCCGTGGTGGTGCTGATCGCCGGCATCCTCCGCTTCGTCGGGCTGAGCAGCCCCAAGGGCAAGATCTTCGACGAGATCTACTACGCCACCGACGCACACAACCTGCTGCTGCGCGGCATCGAGTGGGACGAGAAGAACAACACCGCCGCGTACGTGGTGCACCCGCCGCTCGGCAAGTGGATGATCGCGATCGGCGAGCAGATCTGGGGCTACAACGAGCTGGGCTGGCGGTTCTCCGCCGCGGCCATCGGCACCCTCTCGGTCCTGCTGCTGATCCGGATCGCCCGCCGGATGTTCCACTCCACCGTGCTCGGCTGCACCGCCGGGCTGCTGATGGCGCTGGACGGCTTCCACCTGGTGCTCTCCCGCACCGCGCTGCTCGACATCTTCCTGATGTTCTTCGTGCTGGCCGCGTTCGGCGCCCTGGTGGTGGACCGGGACGTCCGGCGCAGGCGCTGGCTGCGGGCGATCGAGTCCGGCATCGACCCGAGCCAGCCGGGGCGGCACAACCGGCCGCCGTTCCGCTGGTCCGACGGGGTGCCGTGGTGGCGGCTGCTCGCCGCCGTGATGCTCGGCTGCGCGTTCGGGGTGAAGTGGAGCGCGCTGTACTTCGTACCCGTCTTCGCACTGCTGGTGGTGCTCTGGGAGGTCGGCACCCGGCGCTCCGCCGGGGTACGCCGGCCGTGGCGGGACACCTTCGTCGACGAGGGACTCTGGCTGCTCGGCGCCGGGGTGCTGATCGTGCTGGTCTACCTCGCCACCTGGTCCGGCTGGTTCGCCAGCGACAACGGCTACTTCCGGAACTGGCGGGCCGACACCGGCCAGTCCAGCCTGCCGGTCATCGGCAGCCTGCAGAACCTCTGGCACTACCACCAGGAGGCGCTCAGCTTCCATTCCGGTCTGGACGACAAACACGTCTACCAGTCCTGGCCGTGGCAGTGGCTGCTGCTCGGCCGGCCGGTCGCGTTCCACTGGTCCGACCAGGGTGCCTGCGGGGCTCCGAGCTGCGCGACGGAGATCCTGCTGCTCGGTACCCCGATCCTGTGGTGGTCGTTCCTGCCCGCGCTGGCCGCGCTCGCCTGGCTGGGCCTGGCCCGGCGGGACTGGCGGGCCCCGGCGATCCTGCTGCCGGTCGCCGCCGGCCTGCTGCCGTGGTTCTGGTTCGCGTTCCAGGGCCGGACGATGTTCTTCTTCTACGTCGCACCGGTGGTGCCGTTCATGATCCTGGCCGTGACCTACGTGCTGGGGGTGATCACCGGCCCGGCCCGGTCCCCGGCGCCGGCCGACGCCCCGGTCGGCGGTGATCCGCCCGCCGCTTCGGCCGGCGACGGCGGCAGTAGCAGTGATGACGGTAGCAGCGGCGGCGACGGCGGTAGCAGTGGTGACGGCGGTGGCCGGACCAGTGACCGCCGCATGATCGGCGCGGTCGTCGCCGGCACGTACGTGTTGCTGGTAGCGATCTGCTTCGCCTACTTCTATCCGATCTTCGTGGGGCAGATCCTGCCGTACGCGGAGTGGTCGAGCCGGATGTGGCTCGGCAACCGCTGGATCTGACCCCCGCACGACAGTCGACCGGGACGGCCGGGTGGCCCTTCGGGGCCTGCCCGGCACGTTCGCGCGCCCAGCCCAAGGGCCGGTGCGGGGCACGGGCGGCGGGCGGAAAGTGCGGCCGGCGCGCCAGGGGTCAAACAGCCAAGGGCCGAACGGCCAAGGGCCGGACATAGGTGCGCGCCCCGATCGCCTGCCACGGGGGAAGCGGGCGATTGGGGCGCGCACCAAGGAGCTTAACCACCCCGGATCAGCGGCACAACGGGTGGTGTCGAGTCAGATTTCCGACCCAAGCACCGCCGAGCACAACGGATACATGAGACAGAGCGCCCGGACGGGCATGAGCCACCCGAACCGGCCCGATCGACCCGAGACCTCCCGGTCTAGACCGGCCCGACCATCCTGTTCGCCCAGCCGGCCGGGCGATGCGTCCGACGGCCTCTGGCCGACCGGTCAACAGTCCCAACCGGACGCCGATCATCGTCAGGCGATCGCCCGTACGCTGGGGTTTCTTTGATCCATACGATCGTTGGATGCTCAGGAAGCACCACCCGCACGACAGCCGCGCGCCGTGCGGCCCCGACGACGACACCTCCCCGGCCGAGCCGACGGCCGGCAACGTGCGGGACGACAGTCCGACCCACACCGCCGACGCGGCATCCGAGGACGGAGCAACCGAGGACGGCGCTTCCGAGGACCGAGCAACCGAAGACGGAGCTTCCGAAGACGGAACATCCGAGGACGGCGCTTCCGAAGACCGAGCAGCCGAGGACGCGGCGCCCGGGGCCGGTGACGAGCCCACGGTGCTGCTCCGGCGGGTCGAAGCCGACGCCGGGGCGGCGCCGATCTTCGTGGACAGCACCGGCCGCCGCTCGCGGTGGTTGCGCAACCTGACGTACGCCGCCGGCGTGCTCGGACTCGGGTACGCGGCACTGGTCGGCGTGAGCCTCACCGTCGGCTCGACGTTTCCGCAGGTCCTGATCCCATTTCCGGATCAGGTGGGTAGGTCCCCGACACCGGCGAGCACGCCGGCCCAACCGACGGTGACCGGCACCGCGCCGACCGGCACCCCGGCACCGGCGCCGTCCAGCACCGGCCGGCGTACCGCTCCGGGTCAGGGCGGGCGCCTCAGCCCGGACGTCGTGCCGACCGCGACGGTCCGGCCGCCCACCGCCCGGCCCGGTAACCCGGTCGAGTCGCAGATGCCGACCTCCGCACCGCCGGTCCCGGCCACCCCGGCTCCGTCCGAGCCGAACACCGAGCCCACCGCCACTCCCACCCCTCCGGCACCGGATCCGGGCTCCGGGGAGTCGGGCGTCACCCGCCGGGCCGATCCCCGATGACCGCCGACCGCCGGGGCCGTGCCCCGTCGGCGGCGATGTCGAGCCGCTGGTCGCCGTCCAGGGCGGACGCACCCCGACGATGATGGGCAGGAGCCGACCCAGGGGTCGCCGTCCGGACATCCAGCGCACCGCACGCACCCGACGGGTCGTACCCCGGCCGCGCTGGGCGGCGGGCCTGCTGCTGGTCGCCGCGTTCGTCGGCATCCTGCTCTTCGAGGCGTACGTGAACGCCGAGTTCGTTCCGGACCACGAGGGGCTGGACGCTCCGCAGACGGTGGTGCCGGCGGAGGTCATCAACGGTGGGCCGATCATCCGCGCCGGTCCGGAAGACACCCCCCGGTCCTACCGGCTCCCGCCCAGGACGATCGCGTTGACCTTCGACGACGGGCCGGACCCGCACTGGACGCCCGAGGTCGTCGCCGTGCTGGCCGAGTACGACGTACCGGCGACGTTCTTCGTGGTCGGTTCGGCCGTCGCCCGCCACCAGGGGCTCACCCGGCAGCTCGTCGACGAGGGCCACGAGTTGGGCGTGCACACCTTCACCCATCCCGAGCTGGCCGGGCTCTCGGCCGAGGGCCGACGCCTCCAGTACACGCAGACCCAACTGGCGATCGCCTACGCGACGGGGGTGCACACGTCGCTGCTCCGGTTCCCGTACTCGTCCCACCCGGAGGCGATCGACGACCACGACTGGCCCCTGATCCAGGAGGCCGGTTCGCTGGGCTACCTGACCGTGGTCAACGACACCGACAGCCAGGACTGGGCCCGGCCGGGGGTCGACGTGATCATGAAGAACATGACGCCGGCCGGGGACGACGGGGCGGTCATCCTGCTGCACGACGCGGGTGGCGAACGCTCGCAGACCGTCGCCGCGCTCCGCCGGTTCATCCCCGAGATGCAGGCCAAGGGTTACCGTTTCACCACGGTCAGCGAGGGCCTGGCGCTCACCCTCACCGGCGGCGCCGGTGCCCGGGGCGGGGCCGACCCGCCGGGCGCCTCGGCCGGAGCGGGTACGGCGTTGACGACGGATCAGTCCCTCTCCGCCGGCGACCGCTGGCGGGGCGGTTTCCTGGTCTGGACGGTACGGATCGCCGACGGCACAGTACGGCTGCTCTGGGTGGCGATGATCGCGGTGGGCGTACTGACGGTGGCCCGTACCGTGCTGCTGTTCGCCCTCGCCGGCCGGCACGCCAGACGACGGCGTTCGGCCGCCTGGGCATGGGGGCCACCGGTGACCGAGCCGGTGTCGGTGATCGTGCCGGCGTACAACGAACGGGAGGGCATCGTCCCGGCGGTCCGCTCGCTGGCCACCGGGGACCACCCGACGATCGAGGTAATCGTGGTCGACGACGGCTCGACCGACGGTACGGCCGACCTCGTCGAAGAACTCCGGTTGCCCAACGTACGGGTGATCCGGACGCCGAACGGCGGCAAGTCGAACGCCCTGAACACCGGGATCGCGTTCGCCAGTCACCGGCTGATCGTGACCGTCGACGGGGACACTGTCTGCGAACCGGACTCGATCCGCCAACTGGTGCAGCCGTTCGGCGATCCCGCGGTCGGCGCGGTGGCCGGCAACGTCAAGGTGGGCAACCGGCGCAGCCTGGTCGCCCGCTGGCAGCACATCGAGTACGTCATCGGCTTCAACCTGGACCGCCGGCTCTACGAGACGCTCCGCTGCATGCCTACCGTGCCGGGAGCGATCGGCGCGTTCCGCCGGGAGGCGATAGTCGGCGCGGGCGGGATGACCGACGACACGCTCGCCGAGGACACCGACATCACCATGGCGATCGTCCGGGCCGGCTGGAAGGTCGTCTACGAGGAGCGGGCGCGGGCCTGGACGGAGGCGCCCGCGACCGTCAGGCAGTTGTGGAAACAGCGCTACCGGTGGAGCTACGGCACCATGCAGGCGATGTGGAAGCACCGGCGGGCGCTGCTCGACTCCGGGGCGTCCGGCCGGTTCGGTCGACGCGGGTTGCCCTTCCTGGCGCTGTTCGGGATCGTCCTGCCACTGCTCGCGCCGGTCATCGACATCATGGCGGTGTACGGGCTGTTCTTCGCCGACCAGATGACCACCGTGGTGGCCTGGCTGGCGATGCTCGGGCTGCAACTGGTCACCGGGGTGATCGCGTTCCGGCTGGACCGGGAGCGGTTGGGGCCACTCTGGGTGCTGCCGCTGCAACAGTTCGCCTATCGACAGTTGATGTACCTGGTGCTGATCCAGTCCGTGGTGACCGCGTTGCACGGCGGCCGGCTGCGCTGGCAGAAGCTGCACCGTACCGGGCAGGAGCTGGCGCCGGGGCAGCGGTGACGAGGTCGGTCCCCCGTTCGCCGGAGGCGGCATCCACCGATCATCGCCCCGGAGCTGCCGGAAAGAGTTGACATGGAGCGGACCTGATTTCGACCCTGTGCGGGGTTGCCACCGGTGGGCACACTGTTGCGGTGACCGGACGACCACGTTCAGGATTCACCGCTACCCCGCCCCGGCTACTCGTGCTCGGCCTGGTGGCCGTACTCACCCTCACCTCCTGCGACGCTGACGGCGGCAGCCCGGCCGCGACCGGTCCGAGCTGGTCGGGCAGCGCCAGCCCCACTCCGGGTGCCGTGGGTACGACCAGACCGGCCGAGTTCACCGGCTGGTCCGATCCGGCCCGGGTCGGCAAGCCGTACGGCGAGAAGGTGAACGGGTTGCTCACGTTCCGGGGCAACCCGACCCGGACGTACTACGGCACCGGGCCGATGCCCCGGAGCACTCCGGCGCGGCAGTGGCAGTTTCCCCGCAGCGGCGGGTTGTGCGGGGAGTCGACCGACGAGAAGGGCACCCGGGTCTGGTGCGGTACGGGCTGGACCGGGCAGCCCGCCGTCTTCGAGCGGGACGGCCGGACCTGGGTGGTCTTCGGGGCGTACGACCACAAGATCCATTTCCTGGACGGCGAGACCGGTGAGCGGATCCTGCCCGACTTTCCGACCGGCGACATCATCAAGGGCTCCGTCACCGTCGACCCGGACGGGTTCCCGCTGGTCTACTCGGGATCGCGGGACAACTACTACCGGGTGATCGCGATCGACCGGGGTAAACCGACCGAGCTCTGGAAGCTGTCGGCGCGGGCGGTCTCGCCGACGATGTGGAACGACGACTTCGACGGCGCCGGGCTGATCCTCGACGACTACCTCTTCCTCGGCGGCGAGAACAGCCAGTTCCACATCGTCAAGCTCAACCGGCGGTACGCCGCCGACGGCAGGGTCACGGTCCGGCCGAAGCTGGTGTTCAACGCGCCCGGCTGGGACGACCAACTGCTGCGCGACGTCGACGACCGGATGGTCTCGATCGAGAACTCGGTGGCCGTCTCCGGCAACGTGGTCTACTTCGCCAACTCCGGCGGGCTGGTGCAGGGCTGGGACATCAGCGGCCTGAAGCAGGGGCGCAAGCCGAAGCGGGTGTTCCGGTTCTGGACCGGTGACGACACCGACGCCTCGATCGCGGTCGACGAGACCGGCGCGCTCTACGTCGGCTCGGAGTACGAGCGCGGCACCGCCCGGTCGAAGCAGGTCGGGCAGATGATGAAGCTCGACCCCCGGCGCGGTGGCGATCCGCGGGTGTGGCACGTCGACGACCACGCCCGCAAGCCGGCCGGGATCTGGGGCAGCCCGGCCCTGCACCGGGACATCGCGATCTTCGATACCCAGGGCGGCGAGGTGCTCGGCGTCGACCGGGCGACCGGGGCCGTACGGTGGCGGTTCGAGCTGCCCGGCCCGACCTGGCAGTCGCCGGTGGTGGTCGACGACGTACTCGTGATCGGGGACTGCGCCGGGACGCTGCACGCGTACGACGTCGCCGACACGAGGGCCGCGCCGAAGCCACTGTGGAAGGTCAGGCTCGGCGGCTGCATCGAGTCGACTCCGGCGGTGTGGCGGGGCCGGATCTACGTCGGTACCCGGGCCGGCGCGTTCCACGCCATCGCGGCCCGCTGAGCCGGCCCGCACGGGAACTGCCGAGAAAGAAACCTACACGGGTACTTCCATGGAGCGCAGATTTCTGCCAGCCTGACATCTACTTTTACCTATGTCAGGAGGCAATCATGCCGCTGCCTCGTCGCCTGGTCCCCCTGTTGGCCGCCATCACCGTCCCCCTCGTCACCACCCTCACCATCAGCCTGACCGCCGTACCCGCACACGCGGCGGCGCCCACCTACACCGCGCTCGGCGACTCGTACACCTCAGGCACCGGCACCCGGGAGTACTACTCGGACAGCGGCTCGTGCCAGCGCTCCCGGCACTCCTACCCGGTGCTCGACGCCGCCCGGCTCGGCGCCACCCTCACCTTCCCGGCCTGCGCCGGAGCCACCACCTCCAGTGTGCTCAACGGACAGCTCGGCAGCCTCAACTCGACCACCAGTTACGTCACCGTCCAGGCCGGCGGCAACGACATCGGTTGGTCGTCGGTGATCCTGCAGTGCGCCTACCCCTGGCCGACCACCTGCTGGTCGCAGATCAACAATGCGGAGAACACCATCCGGAACACCCTGCCGGGCCGGCTCGACCAGCTCTACTCCCGGATCCGCAGCCTGGCCCCGAACGCCCGGGTCGCGGTGGTCGGCTATCCACGCCTCTTCAACGGCGAGGAGTGCAACTTCATCGCCCGGATCTCCCCCGGCGAGCAGGCCGAACTCAACGCCGCCGCGGACCTGCTGGCGACCACCATCGCCGCCCGGGCCGCCGCGCACGGGTTCACCTTCATCGACGCCCGGGGCCCGTTCACCGGGCACGCGGTCTGTGACGACGTCGAGTGGATCAACGGCACCTCCAACCCGCTCGGCGAGTCGTACCACCCGAACCGGGCCGGCCACGTCGGCTACGCGGGGCTGGTGGAGACCGCACTGCGGGGCAGCACGGCCAGCAGGTCCTGACCGGCGGGCGCCCCGGGTGGGCGCCCGCCGTACCCCGGAATCAGTCGCAGGTCCAGCGGACCGCGGCGGTCGCGGCGTCGTCCGGGCCGACCGAGACGACCCCGCCGACCACCCGGCCGTCGTCGCTGACGCTCACCGCCGCCGGTCCCTCCTTTCCGGGTACGGCCCCGGCCGGCAGCGGAAGCACGACCGGCCGCTCACCGGCCAGCACCGCCGGAGTCTCGACGCCTGTCGCGTCCCGGACGAACCCGGCCACCCAGCCGTGCCGGTTGACCGCCGACGCCCAGGGCAGTCCGGTCAGCGGGGTCGCCTCACCGGTACGCAGGTTCCACCGTGTCGGCACCACCTTCTGCTCGCCAGCGGACATCGCGACCGACCAGCCGAGCACCCAGCCGCCCCGGATCGACAGCGGGCCGGTACTGGCACCGTGCCGGGGCGGTGGCGCCAGGGCGCGGGCCGTACCGTCCGGAGCCCAGGCCAGCATCCGGACCGTCCGGTCGGCCCCGAGCCCGACCGTGCCGCCGACCACGGTGCCGTCGTCGTCGATCCCGGTGGCGTAACTCTTCTGGTTGGCCAGCTCCGCCAGCCTCCTCGGCGCCCGCTCGGCACCGGCCACCCAGATTCCGGCGCTGTGCCCCGGAATCAGGGTGTCGTCGAAGAGCGCACCTCCCGGCGATCCGGCCTCCGGGCCGGGTGGGGCCGGCGGACCGCCCTTCGTGCCGGCCGGTACGCCCCGGTAGGCGAGGGTACGGATGCCACCGAGCACGTCACCGCGCTCGTTGAGGTCCATCACGTCGCCGAAATAGCTTCCGTCCGGGTTGGTCAGGTCGACGTACCGGCCGTCCCGGTAGACCCAGGAGACCAGCTCGGCCCGGCCGTCCCGCACCGCGATGCCGTCACCGGCGACCACCCCCTGCGAGTTCACCAGCAGCCGGGGCGGATCGGTGGTCGGCGGTTCCAGCACCGTCAGCACCCCCCGGTCCCAGCGCAGCGTCCAGGTGCGCGCCGTGCCGGTGTCCCGGGCCACCCCGACCAGGAAGCGTCCGCTCGGGTCGCCGTCGAGCACCTGGCTCTCGGTGGCGCCTTCCGGAAGCGGGAGCCGGTGCGGCGTGCACCGGGTCGGAGCGGGTGGCGGAGCCGAGTCGACGGGACGCCGGTCGGACGGAGTCGAACCCGGGGTCGGTGGCGTCGAGTCCGGGGTCGGCTGGGCGACCTGGCCGGTGCCGGGGAGGATCACGGCGGGCTCGCCGTCGCGCACCGCCGCCACCGTCACCGGGACGGCCACCAGGACGACGGCGGTCGTCGCGGCCAGGCCGCCACCGGCCAGCAGCCGGCGGCGACGCACCCGGCGCCGACCGGCGCGCAGCAGTCCGTCGATCTCCACGGTGCAGGGCTGGGCCGGGTCCCCGTCCAGCGGGCGCAACAGGTCACGGGCCGCAAGCTCGTCGAACTCGTCCATCTCAACTCCCCTCCGTCGAGCAGGTAAAGCTGTCGGTGGTGCCCGGGACGGCACCTGTGGAGGTCGCCGACCGGGACCAGCGCCGGGGCGGAACCGGATTCGGCACGGCCAACCCGGGCGGCCCGGCCCGGACGCTCGGCTCGGGTGAGTCGCCGAAGCTCGACCGCTCGTCGAGCAGCCGCCGGAGCGTCGCCAGCCCGTGGAAGCTCTGGCTCTTGACCGTCCCGGGAGAGCAGCCGAGGGTCTCCGCCACCTCGGTGACGGACATGTCGCAGAGGAAGCGCAGCACCAGCACGGCACGCTGCTTCCGGGGCACCCGGTCGAGCGCGGCCCGCAGCACGGTCCGCTCCTCGACATCCGGCCCGTACTCGGGAAGCGGCTCGGGCGGCGAGTCGGTCAGGCGTACCCGCTTCGACCAGGGCCGCCGCTTCTCACCCTGGAAGAACCGGACCAGGATCGTCCGGACGTACCCGTCGAGGTGGTTGACGGTTCGGACCCGGGGCCAGTGCACGTAGAGCGTGGTGAAGGTCTGCTGGACGAGATCGTCGCCCCGGTGCGCGTCACCGCAGAGCAGGTACGCCAGTCGCCGCATCCTCGGCATCGCGGTGGTGACGAACTCGACGTACTCGCGCTCCCAGTCCGGCTGCATCCCGTCGACCTCTCTGAAGACGATTCCGGCACTGGGATGCTCGCCGGGTCACCAGTGGTTGTATGCGCGGTCGAAAACCTGTCCGGACGATCGGCCGCACATCGGGTCGGCCGGGTCCCGCCCGGTGTCGGCTACTCGGTCATGCCCACCGGATCGGAGCGGACGAATGACATCGTCCAGCAGCCGTCAGCCTCCGGCTGGGGGCGCAGTTCGTAGAGGTGGTCCACGGACAGCGGCCGCGTGTCGGGGTTCTGCGTGTCGGGGTCTTGCCTGTCGGGGTCTTGCGTGTCGGGGTCTGCTGCCGCCAACTGATCGCCCCGAAACCCGTCGGGGCTCGTGCTGAGTACCCAGCGTCGCGGCGGCCCGCCGCCGGGTGCCGCCGGCAACTCCCGGGCGGTGCCGTCGGCCGGACCGCCCGCGAAGCGTACGGTGACCCACTCCACGCCCTCATGCTACGAGCGCGGCGACCCGGATATGCCCGGTCCGAAGGTCACCTGACGGCCGCCACCGGCATCTGGGTGTCGCCGGACGCCCTGGCACGGGTATCGACCACGTGAGGTGCTTCACACCTACGGACCAGATCGCAGGTTCCCGACACAGTGTCGGTATCTTTCTCGACATGCTGTCGGTTACCTGTCGGACGCGGTGAGCCCATGTTCCTCGCCCTGCGTGAACTTGCCTTCGCCCGTGGTCGATTCGCCCTCATGGGCGTCGTCGTCGCACTCATCGCGATCCTCACCGTACTGCTGAGCGGACTCTCCGTCGGGCTGGTCAACGACGGCGTCTCCGGCCTGCAACGCCTCCCGGTGACCTCGCTGGCCTTCCAGCACGAGGTGGCCAAGGACTCGGCCTTCTCGCGCAGCGTGGTGAACTCCGGGACCGTCGCCACCTGGGCCGGGCAGCCCGGCGTGGCCGAGGCCGCGCCACTCGGCAACACCCTGGCCAACGGCCGGACCGACCAGGGGGTCGAGATCGACCTCGCCCTCTTCGGCATCGAGGTCGGTTCGTTCGTCGATCCGGACGTCGCCGAGGGCACGCGCCTCGCCAACGAGGGCGAGTTGGTCATCAGCGCCACCGCCGCCGAGGAGGGCGTCGCGGTCGGCGACACCGTCGTCGTCGAGCCCGCCGGCACCCCGCTCAAGGTGGTGGGCATCCTCGCCGACCAGCACACCTTCGGCCATGTCGACATCGGGTACCTTCCGCTGCGCTCGTGGCAGGAGGTGAAGGCCGGGGTACGCGCGGGCGACGTCGCACCGGAACGGATCTACCAGGAGATCACCGCGGTCGCCGTACGCGCGGAGGACGGCGCCGACGTCGACCTGGCGGCCGGCGACAAGGCCGCGGGTACGACGTCGATGACCCGCGAGGACTCCTACGGCGCCTCGCCGGGCTACACCGCCGAGACCTCCACCCTGCAACTGATCCAGGGCTTCCTCTACGCGATCTCGGCGCTCGTCGTCGGCGCCTTCTTCACGGTACTCACGGTGCAGCGCAGGCAGGAGATCGCCGTACTGCGAGCCCTCGGCGCGAGCACCCGCTACCTGCTTCGGGACAGCCTGTTGCAGTCGGTGGTACTCCTCGTCCTCTCCGCCGCCACCGGTGTCGCCCTCGGAGTCGCGGCGGGTGCCGCCATCTCCGCCACTCCCATGCCGTTCGTGCTGGAGACCGGGCCGATCGCCGGCGCCACAGCGCTACTGCTCACCCTGGGCGTCGTCGGCGCCGCCGTGGCCGTGCTGCGCATCACCCGCGTCGACCCACTCACCGCGCTCGGAGGCAACCGATGACCGGCGTTCTGTCCCTGTCCGACGTGACGTTGGTGCACGGCGACGGCGAAGAGACCGTCACCGCCCTGGACCAGGTCAACCTGGACGTCGCGGCGGGAGAACTGGTCGCGATCGTCGGCCCCTCCGGTGCCGGCAAGTCCAGCCTGCTCGCGGTCTGTGGTGCGCTGACCAGGCCCACCTCGGGTACGGCCCGGCTCGGCGACGCCGACCTCACCGCGCTGCCGCCGCGCCGGCTCACCGCGATCCGCCGCGAGCGGATCGGATTCGTGTTCCAGAGCGGCAACCTGCTGCCCGCCCTGACCAGCCTCGACCAGATACGGCTACCGCTGACCTTCGGCAAGGTCGCCAACCCCCGCGACCCGCGGGAGCTGCTGGCCGAGGTCGGCATGTCACACAAGGCGGACCGGCGTCCCCACCAGCTCTCCGGTGGTGAACGGCAGCGCATCGGCATCGCGCGGGCACTCGTCACCCGCCCGCAGGTGTTGTTGGTGGACGAGCCGACCGCGGCGCTGGACCGCCAGCGCAGTCAGGACATCGTCGGCCTGCTGGCCCGCGAGGCGCATGACCACGGCGTCGCCACGGTCATGGTCACGCACGACCACGAGGTGCTGCACCACTGCGACCGGGTCCTTGAGATGATCGACGGACGCCTGTTGGCCAGCGAGGGCAGCACCGTCTGAGCCTCGCCGGCCAGCTGCCCACGAGGAGGAGCGTTTGCCGCGGATCAAGGCAGCCAGCGTCGCCGAACACCACGCCCGGCAACGACGCGCCCTGCTGGACGCCGCGCGCGCCCTGCTGGCCGAGAACCCGCAGGCACCGTCCATGGCGGCGGTCGGGCGCCGGGCGGGGCTCGCCCGCACCAGCGTCTACCAGTACTTCACCTCCGCCGAGGAACTTCTCGCCGCCGTGATCGCCGATGTCTTCCCCGACTGGGCCGGTCAGGTTCTGGCACGGGTCGCCGCGGCGCCGACGCCGGCCACCCGGGTGTGGGCGTACGTGGCGGCGACTGTCGACCTCTTCGCAAGCTCGGAACAGGCGGTGGCACGCGCACTCACCCAGGTGGTGGAGCCGCGCATGCTGCAAGGCCCGATGGAGGAGTTCCACGCCCAACTCCAGGTGCCGCTGCGCCAGGCGCTCGCCGAGTTCGGCGAACCCGAGCCGGAGACGATGGCCCAACTCGTCGACTCCCTCATCGTGCAGGCGTCCCGCGAGGTCGGCGCCGTCGACCGGACGAGGACGGCGGAAGCCAGGGAGATCACGCTGGCCCGGTTGCGCCGGCTGCTCGGCCCCTATCTGGGGCTGGGTCCGCTGCCCGAGAGCTGACCGGCCCCGGCTCCGCCGGACGCTGACCCCTGCCGGTGCGGTCACTGCCGTACGCTCCCGCGCTGCTGCGGCTTCCTGGCCAGGCTGAGCAGGATCAGCACCACGATCAGCGCCCACGAGATCGCGAAGGTCCAGATCGGGCGATGCTGGGTCACCGCGCCCACATATCCCCCGATCGCGTAACTGACCAGGCACAGCAGCCCGATCGTGGCCAGTCGGCGGGCGCGGGCGGTGTCGCCGCCGCGCAGCAGCCAGTCGGCAAGGCCCTGGGTGGTACGAAGTACGGTCCCGGTCTCGAAGGACGTCGCGGTCCGTACCCCGAAGGTGCGGACGACGAGCCCGCCAAGGATGCCGACGGGTACCGCGCACAGGGCGGTCAGGACCGTGCGCGTGGCGAGCGAGCCGCGACCCGAGTCGAGCCCCAGGTCGAACAGGCCCCACACGACGAACAGCACCAACATGGCGGACAGTTCCAGCACAGGCGGCGTAATCGGTCCCCTCGCCGGAATTCGTCGGAGTCCGGCACCGAGCAGTCCACCGAAACCAAAGGCGACAATCGACGCCAACGCGGACGGCCAAGCAGGCAGATGATTACCCAGGCCCATACCGACGAAGGCCACGTTACCGGTCTGGATCCCGACGAACACCTTGTACCGCAGGAACGAGAAAGCATCGACCACGCCCGCCAGCGCGGTACCCAGCATCAGCGCGAGAATCGGTTCTTTGAAGTCGAACTGGCTGACCCGCCAGCGGCTCGGTGCGGTACGGGCCGATCTGTCTCGATCGCTCCGAGAGCTAGACATCCAGCCTTCTACCCCTACAGCAGGCTTCTACCCCTACAGGCCGAAAAACAACCGGTTCCTGCCGAGCGACGCCCAAACCGCACAGAGCATTGAAGGACCGGACCTGTCGACGAATGGCGCGATCGCGCGATTCCGCAACGGCCGGCGGATTGGCCAGGATCGCGGTTATGACCTCGCGGCGGCAACCTGCCCACCGGAGCCCGGTCGTCCGGCTCCGGGTCAAGTTCTTCTCGTTCGCGGCGCTGACCGTCGCGGGCATCGTCATCGGCGCTCCCGTGTGGAGCGTTGTGGCGTCGCTGTTTCTTTGTGTCGCAATTCCGCTCGCGGTCGCGGTTCAGGGCACCGAGTCCGTCCGTGTGCTGTTCCTTCCATCCCGGGGCGCCGCCGAGGCGCCCTTCGACAGAAAGGCTGTCCGACATGCGCAAGTCCGCTGACAGGGCCACGTTGTCGAAAGGCGACGGCTCGATGATCGGCACCCTCCCGCGTAACCCGGCGATCGACCAGACGCACCCTGACCTGGTCCATCCGCCCTCAACCGACCATGGACTGCTGCCGAACCTGGTGTTTCCGTTCTCGCTGGCCCACACCCGTCAGGAAAGCGGCGGCTGGACCCGGGAGGTCACCAACCGTCTGCTGCCGATCGCGCACGATCTGGCGATCGTCAACATGAAGCTCAACCCGGGGGCATACCGGGAGCTGCACTGGCACATCCAGTCCGAGTGGGCGTTCATTCTCCAGGGCAGTGCCCGGATCGCCGCCGTGGACCAGGAGGGGCGCAACTTCCTCGAAGACGTCAAGGAGGGTGATCTCTGGTACTTCCCGGCCGGTATTCCGCACCACATCCAGGCTTTCGAGGAAGGCATCGAGTTCCTGCTGGTCTTCGACGACGGTTGCTACTCCGAGGACGCCACCTTCCAGGTGACCGACTTCTTCGCCCACGTACCCAGGGAGGTGCTCGCCAAGAACTTCGGCTGGACGCTGGAGCAGATGCGCAACCTGCCGGAGCGGGAGAAGTACATTTTCCCGGGGGAGGTTCCTCCGCCGCTCGCCGAGGACCGGGTCTTCAGCCCCACCGGCGACGTGCCCCGGACGTTCAAACACCAGTTGCTCGCCCAGGCACCGAAGCGTTTCGAGGGCGGCAGCGTACGGATCGCCGACACCACCAACTTCGCCGCGGCGGTCACGACCACGGTCGCGATGGTGGAACTCGAACCGGGCGCGATGCGTGAACTGCACTGGCATCCCAACGGCGCCGAGATGCAGTACGTCCTGGCGGGTCGCGGCCGCATGGGAGTTTTCGCGAACCACGCCACCGCGCGGACCTTCAACATGGAGACCGGCGACATCGGATACGTTCCGATCTCCATGGGCCACTACGTGGAGAACATCGGGGACACGCCGTTCGTCTATCTGGAATTGTTCCGCACCGCGAAGTTCGAGGACGTGTCGCTCATGCAGTGGCTCGCGAACATTCCGCCGGAGGTGGTCGCCACCACCCTCAACATGCCACGGGAGCTGATCGAGGTGCTGCCGAAGGAGAAGCACGCGGTGCAGCGGCACTGAGTGTGAGGCGGGGGGCGGCTCGCTACTGTTCGTCGTCCGCGTCCCTGGTGTCCCACACCCGGGCCAACTCCACCCGGTTCCGTACGCCGAGTTTGGTGTAGACCGCGCGCAGGTGGGTGTCCACGGTGTGGAACGAGATGAAGAGTTCGCTGGCGGCCTGCTGTTTCGTCGCTCCGCCGGCCAGCAGTTCGGCGACCCGGGACTCGGCCGGGGTGAGCGCGTCGAGGCCCATGCGCGGCGGCGGGGGACAACTCCCGCCGCCGTCGCTGATCTCGCGACCGAGCTGCCGCGCGCGGTCCTGGTCGCCGTCCGCGCCGAGCCGCACGTAGAGCGCGGCGCACTCGTCCAGGGCGGTGAGCGCCTCCGCCCGAGGTAGCTGGGGTGAACTCGCCAGGTCGAGCAGCGCGTCGGCCAGGGCCGGGCGCGCGGAGGTGGTGCGCAGCCGGGCCACCGCTGTGCGCAGCGCGGCGGGTTCACCGGACGTGAGCCCGTCGACCTGGTGGGCGATGCCCTGCCAGAGCCGGTTGTTCGTCCTGCCGGCGACCCGCTTCAGATGGCTGGTGAGCAGCTCGGCCCGCTGCCTGTCACCGAGCAGCAGTGCCGCACGGACCAGGCGCGGCCCGTGGTGCGGCACCAGTAGGAGCGGAGCCAACGACCAGTTCGACATGTCGAGGGTGGCCCGGACGAGTGTGTCGTGCCGTCCCGGCTCGGGATCTCCGGCGACGGCGCAGCCCAACCGGAACCACTGCATGTTGTTTGGCCAGTCCGTTGCCGGATGTTCCGGTGCCAGCAGCGCGCGGGCCACGGCCACCTCGCCCCGGCGCAGCAGGACCTCCACCACAGTGGCGAGCAGGCTGACCCGGGCCTCGTCCGGTAACGCATCGCCGCCCGGGCCCTTGAGCGCCAGTCGGGCCCGCGCCTCCGCCTCGGAGAACTCCCCCATCGCGACCCGGGCGACGCAGTCCAGCGCGATGAGCAGCGGTTGCGCCACCACGCCGAGGGTTTCGATCTCCGTGGTCACCGTGTCGAGGGCGGTCCGCGCATCGTCGAAGCGACCCAGCGCGAGTTGATTGGCGATCCGGTCCAGGCGCAGGAAAACCGCCTGGGACCGCGCGGCGGGCTCCCCGGCGTCCACCTCCCGCAGGATCTGTCCGGCGCGCGGCAGCTGGCCGGCACCCGAGGCGCTGGCGGCATGCGCCATCGCCAACTGGATCCCACTGCCGGCGTCCGGCGCGGCGGCATGCGCCCACTCGGCCTCGGCCAGCAGTTGGGCGGTCTCCGGATGGCCGAACCTGGCCGCCACCGAGGCCAGCATCGCCAGGGTCCAGCTCCGGGTGGCGGCGTCCGGTGGCTGTGCCAGCGCCTGTTCCAGATAGGCGATGGCCAGCGAAGGGCGTTGGGTCGCGTAGTACGCACCGAGCCGGCCGAGCAGGACACCCCGCTGACGCGGCCCGTACCGGTCGGCCGCCACCTCGTCGTGCAGCAGGGTCAGCGCCTCGCTGATCCGCCCGGCCAGGAAGAGGTTGTCGGCGGTGACGACGAGCCAGTCCATGCGGCGGCCCGGCTCGCCGGGTGCCTCGTCGGCGAGCAGCAGGTCCGCCGCGAGTGCCGGGCTCACCGCCGGGTCGGTGAGCAGTCGGGTGGCCACCACCCGGGCGGCCCGGCCCGTCACCGGCATCGCCCGCAGCAGTTGCCGGGTCGCCTGGACGGGGTGGCCGGCGGCGGCGAGTACGACCGCCGCCCTCTCGTGCAGCGCCCGACGTACGGACAGCGGGCTGGTGCTCAGGATGCTGTCGGAGAGTCGGTGCGAGGCCAGCCGCAGGCCGTCGGCCGTGTCGACGAGGAGGTGCCGGGAGACGAGCTCGTCCACCGCCATCTCGACGGACTGTCCCGGCGCCGTACCCGACGGCGTGACCAGCCGTTCGAGGAGCCAGAGTCTGCACGGGGCGTCCATGATCGCGACCGCCCGGAGTACGCAGCGTTCGGTGGAGGTCATCGGCGACGAGCCACCGGTGTGCATCTTGGGACGGTTGGTCAACGGCGTCTCGGGCACCAAGAACTCACCTTTGGTCAGCTTCCTGACAACCGGCGTCAGTCCAGTACTCTCCGGATCGCAGCCGTCACCGTGAGGATAGCTAGCCGACACGGTGGTCAAGGACGGATCGGACAACAAAGGTGAGGAACACTCCGATCTGCCCAGCTCACCACTCTGTCATCGACGCTGCCCGGTGAACGTCCGGCTCGCAACCAGCGTGATCAGGTCGGCGCAGGCTCATCGCCCGGCGTCGTAGGCGCGCCGTGCACGCTCCACCTCCGCGAGGCGGGTGTCGGCCCAGGTGGCCAGGTGCGCGAAGAGCGGGCCGAGGCTGGCACCCAGCTCGGTGATCTCGTATTCGACTCGGGGCGGCACCTCGGCGTGGTAGGTGCGTGCCACCAGCCCGTCGCGTTCGAGTTGGCGCAACCGTTGCGTGAGGACTTTCGGGGTGATGTTGCTCAGTCGGCGCTCCAGCTCCACGAAGCGCTGCCGACCGTATTCGTGGAGTGCCCACAGGATCGGCGTGGTCCATCGACTGAAGACGATATCGACTACTGGCGCCACCGGACACGCCAGCTCAGGGTCCGCCGACCGTTCCATGTGCCCTCCATCACAAACCCGTTACTATCCTCTGGGTACCTACTATATCGACGCTACTAACGTCTCCTCCAGCCGCGCGAACGACGCGGTCGAACTGGAGACAGAGACATGTTTGTCGTGACAGGCGGCACCGGAAACGTCGGCCGTACCCTTCTGTCGATCCTCGCCGGGTCGGGTGCCGCGGTGACGGCGGTGTCCCGCGGACGACGCCCGGTCGCCGTACCGGACGGGGTTGTCCACCACCACGCGGACCTCGAGCGGCCGGAGAGCCTGCGCCCTGCGCTGGCCGGTGCCGAAGCGCTGTTCCTGCTCGTAGAGGGCGCCGGGGCGCATCTCGACATGCCCGAGATCCTCCGGGTCGCCACGGCCGGTGGCGTGAAGCGCCTCGTGCTGCAGTCCTCGCAAGCGGTAGGTACGCGGCCGGGGACGGCGTCGCACGCGCCCCTGCAAGCCATCGAGGACCTCGTACGTCGCTCCGGCCTCGGCTGGACGATCCTGCGTCCAGGCGGCTTCGCCTCCAACGCCTTCGCCTGGGCCGAACAGATCCGGGCTCAGCGGACGGTGGCCGCACCCTTCGGCGACGTCGGCCTACCTGTGGTCGACCCGGACGACATCGCCGAGGTAGCCGCTGCCGCCCTCCGGGACGGCGCGCACGACGGCCGCATCTACGAGTTGACCGGCCCGGCACCGAGCACGCCGCGCGAACGGGTTGCCGATCTCGCCGCCGCGCTCGGCGAGCCGATCGGCTTCGTCGAGCAGACGCCGGACCAGGCCCGCGAACAGATGCTGCGGTTCATGCCGCCACCGGTGGTCGAGGGTACGTTGGCGATCCTCGGTGCGCCGACCGCACGGGAGCAGCGGATCAGCCCGGACGTGGCGGAGGTCCTGGGACGATCGCCACGCCCCTTCGCCGCCTGGGCCGCGCGCAACATCGATGCCTTCCGCTGACGTGTCGCGCCGGTGAGCCACCCACCGACTGATGGCCGGCCAGCCCTGAGCGGCTGTCCGGCCCTCAGCGGGAGGCCGCCTGCCTCTGCATGGCGCGGATCCGCCCGATCAAGACCTGTCGGACCGTGGCACTAGCTTCTCGACCATGGCGATTCCCGAGCGCGTGCCGATCTCGTACGAGCCCGGCTACCGCACCGACACCATCGGCACGTACGACGGCGGGCAGTTCTTCGGCTCCGTCACGGCGACCCTCGAAGACGGCGCTGGGGCCAACTCCGACTGGCACCGATTCAAACGGTGGTACGCCGTGCTGCACAGGTTCGACCACCACGGCTGTCACACCGACTCGCAGATCTGGTTCACCGGCACCAGCGAGCACGAGGCCGCCTCGATCGATAAGGCCCAAGCCCGCCTCGCCAGCTGGCTCGACGCGCTGCCCGGACGCGCCTTCGGCGACATCGCCATCAGGTTGTTTCACGTCGAGGCCGAGGGACATGTCTTCGGACTCGTCGACGAGTCCGAACTCTATGACGGACAGGACCACGCCGAGTTCCTCCCCGATGACCTTGGCTTCGCCCCCCGTGGAACGGCCTGTATGACACCTGAACACGACGCCTTGTCTCTGGCGGAGTCGCAGATGAGCCAGTACGGCGGGGTTCCACCTCGCGCCGCCCAAGGCTGGCTCGGTCGGTGACGTGGACCTGGTGGTCCAAGAAAGACCACCGCCGGTTCGGCCCTGCCTCTATCGGTCAGAGTGGCGCTGCTGGACCAGAACTCGAGGATTTCGGAGCAGAAGATCAGGGCCGGGGTCGGTGCCCGACGCCGATGACGGGCTGCACGTGGGCCGCCACGGACAAGCGGACGGCGGACTTCGACCCGGCGCGGATGCTCGCACTGGCGCTGTCGCCGCCGGAGGCGAGCGCCCCGGTCAGCCTGTCCGTGAGCCCGCAATCTGCCACAAGGCACTGACCGGCAATGCGCGGAGCCTGTCACCAAACGGCAGTGTCGAGGTCCCGGTGTAGAGGACGATGCCGGCGATGAAGTCGTCGCCGAGGCGGTCGGCGAGTCGGCGTAATCCGCGGAAATCGTCGGGTCCGACGGTTGTGGCTGCCTTGACCTCAATCCCGACCACATGCCCGGATCTGTTCTCGAGCACCGCGTCGACCTCGTACCTACTCTGGTCGCGGTAGTGGGAGAGTTCGGCAGACTGCTCCGACCAGGTGAGCTGGCGCGACAGTTCGGACAAGACAAATGATTCGAGCAATGCGCCAAACGACGCGCCCGGCCGGAGCAGTGCGCGGGCGTCGGTCGCGATCTCGTTGGCGGCGATGCCCGAGTCGACAAAGATCAGTTTCGGCGCGGCAGTTGAACGGGTGCCAAGATTTCGGGACCAACCGGGGATCCGCTTGATGAGGAAGATCTCTTCCAGTACCTGGAAGTATCGTGCGATCGTCGGGCGGCTCAGTCCGAGGGCGGATTCGAAGGCGTTGGCGGCGATGATGGTCGCGGATCTGGCGGCGAGTAGGCGCACCAGCTTGCGCAGCTCGCCCTTGTGCTGGATGTCGGACAGTTGTCGCACATCGCGATCGATGAGCGCTTGGACATACGCGTCAAAGAACCGTTGGCGGCGTCGCGGGTCGACGCGGGTCGTGGCCTCGGGCAGGCCGCCTCGCACGATCCTGGCCGCGTAGTCGGCGCGGGTCACGTCCGACTCGTGTCGCAGTTCGGGGCCGAGCGCGAAGACGGCGTCGACGAATCCGTCCGGCTCGCCGTCGAGTTCACCTTGTGAAAATGGCCAGAGCTCGACGGTTTCCATCCGGCCGGGCAACGCGTCCGGGGCAGCCACCATGCCGAACAGCCGCGATGAGCCGGTGAGCAGATAGCGGCCGGGACGAACGTCCTCGTCGACGGCCGCCTTGATGGCCAGCAGCAGTTCCGGAGCGCGCTGGATCTCGTCGATCACCAGCAGTTCGGCGGAGTCCACGAAACCAACCGGGTCGGCGATCGCCGCGGCCCGGTCCTGCGCCCGGTCGAGATCGCGGCGCTCGGCGAGCCGGTCGCCCGCGACGATGCGAACCAGGGTGCTCTTGCCTGCTTGACGTGCTCCGCTGATCAGCACGACGCGGGTGTCAGCGAGCGCTGCGTCGACCTGCGCGGCGGCATGGCGGGGGATCAAGTGCGGTGTGGGCACGAGTCATGATAACCGGCGGGATTACGATCTGCGGGTAGGCCTGCTTTCGATCTGCGGGCAGACCTACTTTCGATCTGCGGCCCGGCGATGTTCGGTTCGCGGGCCTCTGGCGTTCGATTTGCGGCGGTACGCTGATCGACGAGGAACATCGCCGGACCGCCACCTGGCTTGGCTGCACTGACTTGCCACAGTCTTGGTCAACTGGCGGTGAGCACGCTGATGTTGCTGAAGGTCACGGACGAGCCGCCGGCGGCTGTCGTCGGACAGGTGGTCTTACGGACCCGGGTGACCCGTGCCAGCCAGCAGGAGGTACCGACCGGCTTCGCGGACGTCCAGGTCCGGTTCGATAATCCGCCAGAGGTTCTTTACGTGCCGGTGGATCGATGCGCTGCGGATCGGTGCTGGCGTCAGCCCTTCAACGCCAGGAGTGCTAGCGGTCAAGTTCTCTCACAACCGGGACGCAACCTGTAGCTAGCAATTACTTCAGCATCCAGCGAACCACGTCTTCATGAACGCACAGCGCCCGTCAAAGTGACGGGCGGGAGCTATGAGCCGCGCACGGTGACGCACATCGTGGGGGCACTCGACCGCTGTGCAACCTCACGCTTGGGGCCACCGCCTCCGTCGAACCCAGCCGTTCGGCTCGAGTTCTGCCGCCCTGTGCCGCGGTCTGGGGCTCTGTCCGGCGGTCAAACGACGGTCAAACGGCGGTCAAACATCAAGGACGGGTTCCCGTAGACCGGGAACTCGCCCTTTGATCCGGTGTTTCGTGGTGGAGCTGAGGGGATTTGAACCCCTGACCCCCTCGATGCGAACGAGGTGCGCTACCGGTCTGCGCCACAGCCCCTTGACCAACCCACCCAGAACGGCGAGCCGGCGCCAAGGCTAACAGGTCGGCTGCCCCGAGCGCGAACCAGCCCCAGGCGACACGTCAGACGGCACGGTCACCGTCCGCCGGCCTCGTAGGGCCGCCCACGCAGGCCACCGGCCCGCCGATACGAGACCGTGCCCGCCGCCCGGCCGCCCCCACTGGCCGCCGGTGGCAGGTCGGCCATCCGGTTCATCCCGAGCGCCGCCCGGCGTACCGCTTCGCGCTGGGCCGCGAGCCGACGTTGCGTCTCCCGACGGGCCTGTGCGCGGCGGGCCTGTGCACGCCGGACCTCCGCCTGCCGGGCGGCGAGCCAGGCCGCCTCCCGGGCCTCCGCCCGCCGCCGCCGACGGTCGGCGATGGCCCGGCTGCGCAGGTGTACGAGGTAGGCGCCGAGCAGCGTGCCGGTGGTGGCGAAGCCGATCCAGAAGCCGGGGCTGACCAGCACCACCCCGACCAGCTCGACGAAGTTGAGCAGCAGCAGGGCGGCGAAGACCCGGCGCCGCCGGTAGACGGCCGGGGTGTGCCGGGCGGGCGGCGGCCGGCGGCGGGCCGGTCCCGGGGTCCGGGGCACCGAGCGCAGCCGACGGCTCCGCCGACCATTCCCGGCCGCCCCGGAGACCGGCGCCCCAGAGACCGGCGAACCGGAGACAGGCGCCCCAGAAACAGGCGAGCGGGAGTCCGGCGAGCCGGAAACAGGCGGGCCGGAGGAGGCGGGTGGCCCGGAGACCGGTGAGCCGGGGCCGGCAGCCGGTGAGACGGGCTCGGCGGCGCCGTCGGCCGACGACACACCGGCACGCAGGGTGATGATTCGGGTACGCGGTGGGTTGACCGGCTGCCGCCCCGGGACACTCCGGCGCCGTCGATGGCGCTGGAGCACCCGCGCCGTCGACTGCGCCCGCTCCGCGGCCAGCCGCTCCGTGGCGTCGTACCGGCGGACCAGTGCCGGCGCGAGGGCGAGCAGACCGGCTGCGGCGAGGACGGCGAGGAGCACCGAGGCCGGCACCCTCATCCCTCCCGTCACCCACCTTGGGCAACCGACCGGACGAGCACCTCCCGCACCGCCGGAGGCGTCCACGGCAGGCGCGGACCGGCTCCCGGAGCCGCGGGTCCGTCCGACGTTGCCGCACGTCCCGATTACTTCAGGTTACGGGGACACACCAGGAATATCGTGCGGCGCGCCGGCCGACCTGCGACTAAGGAGATCAACATGACGGTACGGCGGCCTCAGGAGGCGGCGGCGCGCAGCCGGTGCCAGCGGGCCAGCAGGCCACCCTCCCGGCTGACCTCCTCGCTGGTCATCGCGTACCCGATGTGGTCGCGCCAGGCACCGTCGATGTGCATGTAGCGGGGGTGGTACGCCTCCTCGCGGAAGCCCAGCTTCTCCACCACCCGCCTGGACGGGCCGTTCTCCGGCCGGATGTTGACCTCGATCCGGTGCAGCCCGCCCGACCCGAACGCGTGGTCGACGGCGAGCGCCAACGCGGTCGGGATCACGCCGCGCCCGGCCACCCGGCTGTCCACCCAGTAGCCGACGTACGCCGAGCAGAACGCCCGGCGCACGATGTTGCCCAGGTTGAGGTGCCCGACCAGCCGCTCCCGGCCCCCCTCGACCAGGCAGACCGCGAACGGCATGCTCTCGCCGCGACGCGCCAGTTTGCGCTGGTCGCGGTAGACCCAGCGGAACGCCGCCGGTGAGTTCATCTCGTCCCACCGACCCGGCGGGGACGACTCCCAGGGCGCCAGCCACGCATGATTGACACAGCGCACCTCGGACCAGGCCGTCGCGTCCGACCGCCGGTACGGGCGCATCAGCACCGCCCCGTCCCGGAGTACGACCGGCCAGCCCGGGGTCGCGGCCAGGTTCACGCCCGGTGTCCCGTCGGCAACCCACGCCTCCTCGTCAACACACTCGCGCGGTTTCCCGCACCGACCCGCCAGTGTGGCAGCCCTGTCACCGGCGCCGGTCCAGCAGCAGCACGTCCACGGTGGAGCCGGCCGCCGCGCTGGTCACCCGCTCGCCGAGCACCACCAGGCCGTTCGCCTCGGCCAGCCCGGAGAGCGTGTACGGCCCACCGCGCAGCGGCTGCACCGTGTAGCCCCCGCCGCGCCGCTCGGCAACGTGCGCGGGCCGGAACTCCCGCAGCCCGGACGGCGAGGAGACCGTCTCCAGCAGGTGTGCCCGGACACTGGGCCGGAACACCGGCTCGGCGCCGGCCAGCAACTGGATCGCCGGCCTCGCCAGCACCTCGAAGCCGATCAGTGCCGCGCCGGGCTCACCGGGTAGACAGACCACCGGCACCTCCTCGGCTCCGACCGTACCGAATCCGAGGGCGCTTCCGGGATAGAGGGCGACCTCCATGAAGGTCACCGGGCTGGCCCGGCCACCGTCGCGACGGGACAGTACCCGGCGGATCATGTCACCCGGCCCGGCGCCGGTACCGCCGGTCGTGATGATCAGGTCGGCCCGGAGCGTCTGGTCCTCCAGCAGGCCGCGCAGCCCTTCCGGGTCGTCGTCGCAGATGCCCACCCGGTACGCCAGCGCGCCCACCTCGGCCGCCGCCGCCGTCAGGGCGTGCGAGTTGATGTCCACCACCTGCCCCGGCTGGCTGGCCCGGCCGACGTCGACCAGTTCGTCGCCGGTCGCCACGATCACCACCCGGGGACTCGGCCGGACCACCACGTGCCCGATGCCGGTCGCCGCGAAGACCGCGACCAGGGCCGGCGAGATGTAGGAGCCGGAGCGGGCCAGCAGGGTACCGGCGGGCAGTTCCTCCCCGGCCCGGCGCAGCCCGTAGCCGCGCTTCGGGGTCCGGAAGATCTCCACCGCCGCCATGCCCTGGTCGGTCCACTCCACCGGCACCACCACGTCGGCGGCGATCGGCAGCGGCGAACCGGCCGCCACCGAGAAGCAGGCACCGGGCGTCAGCCGTACCGGTCGCCAACTCGCCGCGCCGAGGTCGCCGACGACGTTGAGGCGTACCGGGCGGGGGTCGCCGAGCCGGCTCGGGCCGTAACCACCGGCCACGCCGCCGGTACGCCCCGCGCCGGAGATGTCCTCCCAGCGCGCCGCGTACCCGTCGATGGCCGCCTGGTCGAAGGCCGGATAGGCGTGCGGCGCCACGACGTCCTCGGCGAGCACGTTGCCGTACGCCTGGGTGAGGTCGAGGTCGAGCGGGGGAAGCGCCCGCAACCTGCGCAGCACGCTGCCCAGGTAGTCGGCGAGCGGCGTCAGCTCGTTGGCGGCCGCCTCGGCATCGGCCGTCGCTGTCACACCGTCACCTCACCGGGGGCCGTCATGTGCGGCGGCCGGCGTCGGAGGCGACGAACTCGCCAAGCCACTGCCGGAACTCCGCACCCAGATCCTCCCGCTCGCAGGCCAGTTGCACCACCGTCTGGAGGTAGCCCAGCGGCATGCCGGTGTCGTAGCGGGTACCCCGGTAGACGATCGCGTGCACCGGCATGCCCTCCTTGAGCAGCAGACCCATCGCGTCGGTGAGCTGGATCTCCCCGCCACTGCCCTTTCCGGTACGCCCGATCGCGTCGAAGATCGCGCTCGGCAGCACGTACCGGCCGAGTACCGCCAGGTTGCTCGGCGCGTCCTCCGGCTTCGGCTTCTCCACCAGCCCGGTCACCTCGACCACCTCACCGAGGTCGGAGAGGCTCCGGTCGGCCGGCGCCACCGAGGCGATGCCGTACCGCTTGGTCTCCTCCGGCGGCACCTCGAAGAAGGCCAGCACGATGCCGCCGGTCCGGGCCTGGAGGTCCAGCATGGCCGGCAGCAGCGGCTCGGAGAGGTTCACGAACTCGTCGCCGAGCATCACCGCGAACGGCTGGTCACCGACGTGCGTCTCGGCGTACCCGACGGCGTGGCCGAGGCCGAGCTGCTCCGGCTGCCGGCAGGTGTAGATCTGGGCCAACTCCCCCGGCCGGCGTACCGCGGCCAGCAGCTCCGGGTCGCCCTTCTCCTCCAGCCGCGCCTCCAGGTCGGGCCGGCGGTCGAAGTGGTCGACCATCGCGGTCTTGCCCCGGCCGGTGATCAGCAGTACGTCGTCGATACCGGCCTGGGCCGCCTCCTCGACGATGTACTGCAACACCGGACGGTCGACGACCGGCAGCAGTTCCTTCGGCACCACCTTGGTGGCGGGAAGGAACCGCGTCGCCAGGCCGGCGGCGGGGATGACCGCCTTCACGGCCCTTCGTCCGGCCGTCGACGTCGAGGAGTTGGCTGGGGTAGCTGCGTTCTCCGGCATGTCGCGAGACTATCGGCCACGGCCCTGGCGCGGCGGTTGTGGCCCGGATAACGCGCCGTCCGGGCCGCCGTCCGCGCTGACCGGTACGTCTGCGCCGGGCCGCCCCGCCCGGGTCGGCCAGCCGCCGCCCGCGCCGAGCGCCGGCCGGCCGCCGGCCCAGGGCAGCCCGTCGTCCGGCGTCGCCGCGCCGGCCCGGACCGGTATCTCCTCGATGGTCGGCCGGACGCCGGTCGCCGCGAGCTGACCGGCCGCCGCCGCCACCTGGCCAGAGGTGACCGTCTGACCCGCCGAGACCGTCTGACCGGCCACGCCCGTCTGGCCGGCCGTGGCCATCTGACCGGCCGTGGCCATCTGGTACGTGTTCCGGCCGGCCGCCTTCGCCGCGTAGAGCGCCTCGTCGGCGGCGACCAGCAGTTGCTGGCCGGTGGCGGCGTGGTCGGGGTAGACGGCGACCCCGATCGACACGGTGACCGAGACCAGGGCCCGGACCGGGGCGACCGCGCCGGGCCGGGGCCGGATCACCATCGGGGTCTCCCGGACGGCCGCACCGAGGCGTTCGGCCACCGTCGCAGCGCCCCGGGCGTCCGTCTCCGGCAGCAGGACCACGAACTCCTCGCCGCCCTGCCGGAAGGCGAGGTCCACCTCCCGCATCGCACCCCGGATCCGCTGGGCGAACTCGGCCAGCACCGCGTCCCCGGCCGCGTGCCCGTAGGTGTCGTTGACCTCCTTGAACCGGTCGAGGTCGAGGGCGAGCACACTGAGCATCCGGCCGAACCGGCTGGCCCGTTCGATCTCCCGCCGGATCGACTCCTTGAGATAGCGGTAGTTCCAGAGCCCGGTCAGCGGGTCGGTCAGCGACAGCCGCTGCGCCTCCTCGTGCATCCGGACGTTCTCCACCGCCACCGCGGCATGCTCGGCGAAGGTACCCAGGGTGACCAGGTCGACGTCGTCGAACTCGTCCGCGCCGAGCCGGTCGTAGAGGGCCAGTACCCCGACCGCGGTACGCCCACCGGCCGGCATCCGCCCCGCCCCGAGCGCCAGCCCCGGACCGGCGGTACCCGGTTCGGCACCGGTACTCGGCCAGCCGACGGTCGCCGGGCGCAGCGGCGGCGTACCCGTCCCCGGCTCCGCCCCCGGGTACCCCGGCTGGCCGGCGGTACCGGAGGACGGCAGCGGCACCGCGACGTACGTCCGGCAGCGCGGCTCGCGGCCGTAGAGGCGCGGCCCGTCCCGGTCCAGCCGACCCCGGCGCGGCTCACCGGTGGCCACGACCGTGCCGAGCAGTCCCTTGCCGAGGGGTACCCGCAGCGGCGGTGGGTCGCCGTGCCGCTGCCGGTCGTCGGTCGACGTGGCCGGTGCGTCGGGTGGGATCGGTCGGTCGAGCCCGATGCCGCGCCGGTCGAGGCCCTCGGTGCACTGGCTGACCAGTACTCCCGTCCTCGGGTCGAGTAGCAGCACCACTCCGGCCCGGGCCCCGGTCGCCGCCATCGCGGCCCGGAGCAGCAGCTGGAAGATCCGATGCAGGTCGTGCGAGCTGGCCAGGGTGTCACCGATGACGGCGAGCTGCTCGCGCAACTGGTGCCGGCTGACCACCAGCGCCCGGAGGTAGGACTCCGCCTCCCGGGTCATCCGGTTGAAGCTGTCGGCGAGCCGGCCGACCTCGTCAGGGGACCGGACCGGCACCCGGGTCGCCAGGTCACCCTCGGCGACCCGGTCGGCGGCTCGGGCCAGTTCGGCCAGTGGTCGGGTGGTAGACCGGGCAAGCCGGCCGGCGGCGAGTACCGCGAAGACCCCGGCGAGCAGTACGACGATCGCCAGGGGTCCGTACCGGGTCGTCGGCGGATCCCGGGGTACCGACAGCACCAGCGGCAGGGGCTGCCCGGGTGCCGGACCGACCCGGCGGACGTACCGGCCTCCGTTGGCCTGGACGACCTTGTCTCCGGAGATCCGGCGGGCGGCGGCGAGTACGGCGGCCCGGGATCCGGTCGACTCGGTGCTCGGCGACTCGCCTCCCTGCGGTCCTGCGTCCGGTGCCAAACTGCCGGGCAGCACAACACCGCCAGACGAACCCGCAGACGGACCTGCGGACGGACCTGCGGACGAACCCGCAGACGGACCTGCGGACGGACCTGCGGACGTACCTGCGGACGAGGAAACGGTGTGCGTGGAGCCGGTGGCCGACGACGGGCCGGCGGGTGGCGACGGTCCGTCGGGTGGGGACGCGACGGCGGGTGGGGACGCGACGGCGGGTGGCGACGCGACGGCGGGTGGCGACGCGATGGCGGGTGGCGACGCGATGGCGGGTGGCGACGCGATGGCGGGTGGCGACGGAACGGTGGCCGGCGACGGGACGGCTCGGGGTGGGGCGGTGCCGGCGGGTCCGGGAACCGGAAGCGCGGGTCCCGGTTCGGGGACGGGGTCCGGTCCGGGGACCGGATTCGACGGCGGCGGAGCCGGGGAACTCGCGGTTGGTCCCGGCACCTCGCGCAGCAGGGTCACCGCGGTTCCGCTGGCCGCGGCGAGCCGGCGGACGAACGCCGCGTCGAGGACCTGCGCGGTCCAGACCGCGCCGGTAAGCGATCCCGCGCCGTTGCGGAGTTCCACCCGGGCCGCCAGGGCGCGGGGCGCCGGGCCGGGGCCGGGGCCGGCAGGACCGTCACAGGACGTCCAGGGGCGGGGCGGTGCCGCCGGGGTGGCGAAGTCGACGGTACCGGCGGGTCCGGTGATCACGACCGCGTCCGCCAGCCCTCGGGTCACCACCTCGCCCGCCGCGCCGGTCCGGCTGGTCGGATCGGCGAGTACGGCCAACGCGCCCGCCGTGGCGTGCAACTGTCGACAGAGGGCGCCGATCGCCGTACCAACGGCGTCGGCGGCGAGGTTGAGCCGGTGTTCGGCCTGGTGACGGCTTGCCGTGGCGACCGTACCGGCGACGGAGAGCGCGCCGAGCAGCACCGGCCCGAGCACGACGGCGAGGAAAGCTGTGGTCAACCGTCCGCGCAGCGTCACTCATCCCCCCGGAAGCTCCGCACCCGATGCTGCGATGCTGACCCAACCGCTTTGGTTAACCGGCCTGCCCCCGGGAGTGTTACGTGCCGGATTTTTCGGATGAGGATGTCGGCCCGCGCAAGATCGCGCTCCGGACCACCATGCTGGCCCGGCGCAGGGCGCTGCCGGCTCCGGCCCGGCTCGCCGCCGCCGAGCGCCTCCGGGCCGAACTCCGCGCCCTCGTCCAGCGGGTACGACCCCAACTGGTCACCGGGTACGTGCCGGTCGGCAGCGAGCCGGGTGGAGCCCGGTTGCCGGACGAGTTGGCCGACGCGCTGTGCCCGACCGGGCGTCTCCTGCTGCCGGTACTCCGCCCGGATCTCGACCTGGACTGGGCGCCGTACGCCGGACCGGGTTCCCTGATCGCGGCCGGGCGAGGGCTGCGGGAGCCCGTCACCGACCGGCTCGGGCGGGACGCGATCGGCTTCGCGGAGCTGGTCGTGGTACCGGCGGTGGCCGTCGACCGGCGCGGTGTCCGGCTCGGTCGCGGCGGCGGCTCGTACGACCGGGCCCTGGCGCGGGTCGATCCCGGCGCCCTCACGGTGGCGCTGTTGCACGACGGCGAGTTGGTCGACGCGGTACCGGCGACCGGTCATGATCGTCCGGTACGGGCCGTGATCACTCCTTCCGGCGGCCTTCGGCACGTCTGGTCGGGTTGACGGCGGCCGGTGGTCCGGTTGACGGCGGCCGGGTCGACGTACCGTCCGGCGTCGGCCTGGACACTTCGGCTGGACGAAAGCGGGTACGATGCCGCACCATTGGCACTCGGATACGTCGAGTGCCAACAGGCCGCAAGATCCGGAGGGGAACGTGCCCACCTACCAGTACGCCTGCACCGAGTGCGGCCACCAGCTCGAGGCGGTGCAGTCCTTCACCGACGAGCCGCTGACCGAGTGCCCGGCGTGCGAGGGTCGCCTGCGCAAGATCTTCAACTCCGTCGGCATCGTGTTCAAGGGCTCCGGCTTCTATCGGACCGACTCCCGGAGCAACGGCTCGGAGGGTGGCGGCTCCACGGCGAACAAGTCGGACTCCACCAAGAGCGACTCCGCGAAGTCCGGCTCCGGCGGCGACTCGGGTTCGACCGGCACTGGCACGTCCAGCTCCACCGGCACGAGCGGCGGCGGTACGGCGTCCGGCTCGTCCAACGGCGCGTCGAGCGGCTCCGCCAGCAAGCCGAAGGCGGCGTCCACCTCCTCGACCAGCACGACCTGACGGCTTGGCGACCTCCCGCTGGCACCGGGCCGGCACGGCCGGAGAGTTATCCACAGCCCCCAGAGTTATCCACAGGCTGTGACTTTTCCGCCGCCTTCCCGAGGCGTCCTCGCCTAGCCTGCTGCGCACCGGACGGCGCCGACCTCGCTGGCGCCGCCGGGCGAGGGAGGTTCGCCGTGGCGCTCGACCGTACGCCCACCCGCCGTGACGCCACGCTGAGCCCGGCGCGCTGGTCACGTCCAGGTGCCGGCTCGATGCTCCGCTGGTTGCTGGTGGCCGCCCTGTTGACGCTGGCGCTCGGTGCGCTCTATCTGCGCGAGCCGACGTCGTCCTGTCCCCCGCCGTCGGCCAGCCTGGCCGGGGGCGGGATCACCCCGTCCCGGTCGACCGGGCCGCCCGCCGGCACCGGGCCTGCCGGGCCGACCGGTGCCAGCCCGGCGGCGGGAACCGGCTCGGCGGCACACCCCGGCGGATCGCCGGGTGGGCCAGGTGGACCGGGTGGATCGGCGGCCCCGAGCGGGGTGCCGGTGCCGGAGGGGACCGTCGGAGTGCCGATCCGGCTCGCCGAACCTGCCGCGTTGACCGTGGCCCGGCCGGGAGCCCGGGTGGACCTGCTCGCGGCGCCCGGTGGTGACCAGACAGGTCGGGCGGCGAAGCCGAGTGTGCTGGCGACCCGGGTACTGGTACTCGACGTACTCGGACCGGGCCAGACCGACGGCGCCGCCAGCGCGATCTACCTGGCGCTCCGGCCCGAGCAGGCCCACCGCGCGGTCGGCATGCCGGAATCCACCCGATTCGCGATCATCGTCCGCTCGTAGTCACCGTCCCGGCGGGTGGTCACCGTCCCGGCGAGACGCGTCGGCCGGTGGCGAGGGCACCCGATCGGGAGATCAGCCCCAGTGCGGCGGACGCTCGGCCAGCAGCCGCTCGTCGTTCGACTCCGGCCGCTCGCCCCAGCCCCGGTCGGTGTCGTCCACCGACTGCTCCGGCAGCACCCGACGGTCACCCGTCGACGCGACCGGCCGGTCGTCGTCCCGCCCGACACTCGTGTTGTGCTGCTTCTCCGCCCCGGACATCCGGCAAGCGTACCCGGGGCGGTCGGTCGACAGGCCCGTCGGTGACAGCGGGCGCGCGGCCGGGGAGGGCTCAGGTTGGTAGCGTCGGACAGCGTGACGACGCAGAGCGGGAACTCCGCCGATGACGCCTTCTGGCGTCGACCCACCGGACCGCCCGCCGACGCCCCGGAGTCCACCCCAGGGTCACCGCCGCCCCCGCCACCGGTACGGCCCGAAGCCCACTACCCCGGCCCGCCGCCGACCATCACCCCACCGGCGGGCTGGCGTCCCCCGCTGCACGTACAGCCGGCGGCGCCCCGGGCACTACCGGGTCAGGATCACGCCGCGCTGGACGCCGAGGAGGGGAGCGCCCGGACGTTGACCTACGGCGTCGGCCTGGTCGGCGGTGCGGTGGTACTGGTGCTGATGTGCCTGCTCTGCTCCCGGGCCCTGTTCTGACTGCGAACGGCAGCACCCTGACCGAACGGCAGCCTGTCCAGAGAACACCCGGTCAGAGGACGCCCTGCCAGACCGCCTCGGCGCCGGTGTCGCCGGTGAGGTAGACGTACCAGACGTTGATCGCGGCGAGCACCGCCACGACCGCGCCGAACAGCAGGCCGAGCCACCCGGGCATCGACCGTTCCCCGGTGCGGAATCTGGTCAGCACGAGCAGCACGAGCGTCACCACGCCGAGGGCGATACTCCACCAGAGCGTCAGTTCGCCGTAGCCCTGGTGCTCCTCCACCTTCTGGAGGATCTCCGGACCGTAGCCCTTGGCGACCAGCACCTGCTGGAGTTCCTCACCGGACTCCACCGCGAAGAAGGCGGCGACCGGCGTGACCACCGCCAGTACCGCCGCCGCCCAGTCGAGCCGGCTGCGGAACCGGGGCAGCACGGCGTACCCGGTGGAGATCAACGCGAGCAGCGGCACGAAGACGACGGCCGCGTGCACCAGCAACGCGTGTGCCGGGAGACCCATGACTTCCCTGAACACCGACGCCTCCTTGCTACCGCTCCCGCCGGGAGCCAATGGACGGTACGAGGATTCGATCACGTCAGCCGTGACCTATACCGGTACACGGGCATCGAGCCGGGTCGGTTCACCCGGGTTCCACCTCCGGTGTGACAACGGGTACGTGTGGTGGGCGCCACGATCGACTCGCGTCCGCCTTGTTGGGGTCCCATCGACGTGCTGTGATAGTGGGATGACTGGCGAGGAACTGCTCCGGTCGAGGGGCCTTCGGGTCACCCGGCCGCGCCTCGCCGTTCTCGAGGTGCTGGCCGCTGGCGGGCACCTGGAGGTGGAGGAGATCACCCAGCGGGTTCGGCAGCGGCTCGACTCGGTCTCCACCCAGGCGATCTACGACGTGCTGGGTGCGCTCTCCCGGGCTGGGCTCTCCCGCCGGATCGAGCCGGCCGGCTCACCCGCCCGGTACGAGGCGCGGGTCGGGGACAACCACCACCATGTCGTCTGCCGGGGCTGTGGCGAGATCGCCGACGTGGACTGCGCGGTCGGCTCCGCACCCTGCCTCGACCCGGTGGCCGCGTACGGCTTCGAGGTCGACGAGGCCGAGGTCACCTACTGGGGCCTCTGCCCCGCCTGCCAGTCGCGCCGCGCCACCGACGACTGATCACGGCTGTCCCCACCGGCCCTGCCGGTCACGCCGTCTCGGTGTGCCCGGCGTCGCCCCGATCGACCGGTGCCAGGGCTCGTTCCACCGCTGACCAGGGTTCCCGCTCCGGGGCGTCCGCGCCGGCCGGACAGCTGCGGCGGTAGTCGCACCAGCCGCACCGGATGCCGGGCGAGACCGGGAACGCCTCGTCCGGGTCGGTACCGTCGGCGACCTCCCGCTCGGCGGCGATGATGTCCCGGGCGGTCTCCTCGGCTCGGGCGAGTTGCCGGGCGAGCGACTCCTCGGTGTGGTCGTGCCCGGCCACCGTGCCGCTCGGCAGGTGGTGCAGTTCCACCCGCCGACACGGCTTGCGGAATACCCGCTCCGCCGCGTAGGCGTAGAGCGCGAGCGCCTGGGAGCCACGTGCGTCGTCGGAGTCCAGGCCGGTACGCCCGGTCTTGTAGTCGACGATCACCAACTCCGGCCCGTCCGGGCCGGTGCGCGAATCGATTCGGTCGGCGCGACCGTTGAACGCCAGCACGGCCGTCTTGACCGCCACCACCCGCTCCACCCCCACCGGCTCGTCACCGGGGTCGAGCGTCTCCACATAGGACTCCAGCCACTCCAGCGCGCGGCGGAAGATCGCCCGCTCCTGCTCCTCGTCGCGGTAGCCCTCGCGGACCCAGGTGCCCTTGAGCAGGGTCGGCAGCGCCTCTGGACGGCGACGGTCGGGCGACAGCGCGTACCAGTTGCGCAGTGTGGTGTGCACGCTCGCGCCGAGGGAGTTGTGCGCCCAGGGCGGCCCCTTGGGTGGTGCGGGCCGGTCGACATAGGAGTAGCGGTATCGGCGCGGGCAGTCCGTGTACGCGCCGAGCTTGCTCGGCGTGCAGACGAAGAGGCGCTCGGGCATCCCCTCGAACCCCAACTGCTCGGGCTGGGCGCCGCGTGGTCGAGGAGTCCGGCTGCCTGCGGACGATGGCCTTCGCACGCCCCGATCCTGCCATGCCGGTCCGACACCCCCGTCGATCCACCACCCTCCCCCCGGCCCGTCCCCGTGACGACCGGCCGAGAGGTCATCTGCACCGAACGGACACCCCTCACGGTGGCCGGACTCAGGAGCCGTTCAGGTGTGCGGTGACGAAGGCGGCGACGGAGTCGGCGATCAACTGCACCGCGATCGCGGCGAGCAGCAGGCCGGCGATCCGGGTCAGCACCTCGATCCCGGCCGGCCGGAGCACCCTGACCACGATCCCGGAGAAACGCAGGATCAGCCAGACCGCCACCATCACCGCGACGATGCCGACCGCGATCGCCAGGTAGTCCGCCGTACCCTCGGCGCGCTGTACGAAGAGCATCGTGGCGACGATCGCGCCGGGACCGGCCAGCAGGGGCGTACCGAGCGGCACCAGGGCGATGTTCGAGGTGTTCTGCTGGCCGGGGTCGTCGGCCTTGCCGGTCAGCAGTTCCAGTGCCACAAGCACCAGCAGCAGGCCACCGGCACCCTGCAACGCCGGCAGGTCGATGTGCAGGTAGTCCAGCAGGGTCTGCCCGGCGACCGCGAACACGACGATCACCCCGAGGGCGAGCGCCACCGCCTGCCACGCGGCGCGTACCCGCTCCCGGGCCGGCATCTGGCCGGTCAGGGCGAGGAAGATCGGCACCATGCCCGGTGGGTCCGTGATCACCAGCAGGGTCAGCGTGACCTCGCCGAGCAGCTTCATGTTCACGTGATCACGTTAACCGTACGCCGGGCGGCGTCCGCCGAGGTCAGCCCGGGTCGGCCAGTACCCCCACCCCGGTGCCGGCCGCGAGAATCCGCTCGTACGCCTCGACCCCGGTGGTGTGCGCGCCGAGCCGGACGGTCTTGTGCGTGCCGTGGAAGTCTGAGGAGCCGGTGACCAGCAGTCCCAGTTCGGCGGCGAGTGCCCGTACGGCATCCCGCTCGGCCGGCGAGTGATCCTCGTGCTCGGCCTCCAGCCCGGCCAGCCCGGCCGAGGCCAGCTCGACGATCAACGAGTCGGGGACGATCCGCCCCCGCCTGGTCGCCCTCGGGTGGGCCATCACCGGCACCCCACCGGCCTGCCGGATCAGCCGGACCGCCCGGAACACGTCGATGTCGTCCTTGGGCAGCCGGTAGCGTTCGCCGAGCCAGTTCGGGGTGAACGCCTCGGCGGTCGTACCCACCACCCCGGCCCGGATCAGCGCCTGCGCGATGTGTGGCCGGCCCACCGTGCCACCTCCGGCGGCCTCCTTGATCTCCGCCCAGTCGACCCGGATGCCGTCGGCCCGGAGCAGTTCGACGATGCGTTCGCCGCGTACCTCCCGGGCGGCGCGTACCCGGGTCAGCTCGGCGACCAGCTCCGGCGACTCCGGGTCGAAGAGGTAGCCGAGCAGGTGCAGCGGGATCGACGGCTCGGTGCCGTACCAGCGGCAGGAGAGTTCGGCGCCCCGGACCAGGGTGAGTCCCGGCGGCCGGGCGGCGGCAGCCCGCTCCCAACCTCCGGTGGTGTCGTGATCGGTGATGGCCAGTACGTCGAGTCCGGTCGCCCGCGCTGCCCGGACGAGTTCCTCCGGGCTGAGGGTGCCGTCGCTGGCGGTCGAGTGGGTGTGCAGGTCGATCCGGACCGGGCTTGCCTGGTCGGGCGCCTCGGGCTGGCGGGACGTCACCGGCCCGAGGCTACCGGCCGTCGGCCGGGGCGGTCAGCCTCGGCACGAGTTGCCACTTCTCCGAGACGCCCTCGGGCAGCGGCACGATCTCCTCGGTACCGTCGGTGCGGCAGCGTACGACCTGCTTCTCGTCTCCGGTCACCACCGTACGGTCGTCGGCCCAGACCGGCGGCAGGTCACCGGCGGCCGGGCAGGCGACGACGGCGTCGCTTCCGTCGAGTACCCCGTCGATGTCGATCAACACGACCTCGGCGCCGCGCCGCTCGGCGAGCCACCGGCCGCCCGGGGCGAGTGCCCCGTCGGGGGCGTCGGCGCGCAGGCCCAGCCCGCAGCCGCCGCTGCGCACCGGTCGCAGCTTGCCGTCGGTCGCTTCGAGGCTGGCCAGGCAGCGCCGGTTTCCGCTCTCCTGGCGGACCAGCCCGACCAGGCCGTCGGCGCGTACCCCGTAGATCGCCGTCACGTCGGCGTTGCGGGTCGGTTGTCGGGCCGGCTGGGCCAGGTCGACGAAGCCGTACCCCCGGGATCCGTCGGAGAGCACCACCCGGCCGGCGGTGATCGCCACCGGCCAGCTGCCGGCGGTCACCTCGACGTGGTCCATCAGGGCCAGTCCGGCGGGGCCGATTCGGGCGAGGTAGAGGGTCGTGCCGAGTTGGAAGGCCAACCGGTCGCCGTCGGCGCTCAGCACCCACCTGTCGTCCTCGCCGCTGAGCGCCAGCGAGGTGCCGTCGGGCCGGAGGAACCTGACCTGCCTTGCCCCGGCGTAGACCCAGCCGCCCGGCACCTGGTAGACCCGGGTCACCTCGCCGACACCGGCCAGGCTCAACCGCCGGCCGTCGGCGCCGAAGAGCTCGTCGCCGCTGCGGATGTCGAGTCCGACCCCGGTTTCCCGGCCGGGGGGCGGCGGCTCCACCGGCCCGACCGTGACGTCGGCCAGCGAGTCGGCCCCGAAGCCGGCGGGCCCGCTGGACGGCCGTTCGAGCAGCCAATTGCCGCTGAGCGAGGTGGCGCCGGCGGTGACCAGGACCAGCGCGGTCGCCACCGCCGCCAGCGAGCCGACGGCGCGGCGACGGCGGACGACCCGGCCCCGTTGGATCACCCTGCCGGCCGGGTCGTCGGCCACCGGCGGCGTGTCGACCCTGGTGGCGAACATGTCGCGCAGCGAATCTTCCAGCATGGCCGTCACGCTTCCGCTCCGACAGCCGGAACCGGCGGGGCCGGCACCGCGAGGGCGGCCGGCCGCCGGGTCCCGGCCGGACGCGGTTTCAGCAGCTCCGGCGGGGTGGCCTGACGTTGGGCGAACGCCTGCTGCGCCGGCCCGAACCGGCCGTCGTCGCCGCCGGCCCCGCCGAGGGGTACGGGGGCCAGCGACTCCTCGCCCCGCGGCGCCCGGCTGTCGGCCTCGGCACCGAGCCGGCGGCGGAGCGTGGCAAGGGCCCGGGAGGTCTGGCTCTTCACCGTGCCCGGTGAGATGTCGAGCAGCGCGGCCGTCTGCGCCTCGGTGAGATCCTCGTAGAACCGGAGCACCAGCACGGCGCGCTGCCGGACCGGCAGGGTCCGGACGTGCCGCCACAGCCGGTCGCGTTCGAGCTGCTCCTCGATCTGGTCCGGGGCGGGCCGCTCGGGCAGCACCTCGGTGGGGCGCTCGCCGTGCCAGCGCCGTCGCCACCAACTGGTCGCCGTGTTGATCAGGACCCGTCGGGCGTACGGCTCGACCGCCTCGATCTCGCCGAGCCGCTTCCACGCCAGGTACGTCTTGGTCAGCGCGGTCTGCAACAGGTCCTCGGCGGTCGCCCAGTCCCCGGCGAGCAGGTACGCCGTACGCAGCAGGGCAGCCGAGCGGGCCGCGACGAACTCGCGGAACTCCTCCTCCACCGAGTGCTTCGGCGCCACTCCCGCCTCCCCCCGCCTGTGCCATCGAAAGGCTGCCACAGCCCCGACCCGCAGGTCTACGGCGGAAAGGTGCGATTCAGCTCGATGTTCGGGCAGGGAACCGCCGTTTTGCGCACGGTTGTCGCCAGCCACGTCGCCACCGTCACACCGCTGTCCAGCCGTCCAGCCGTCCAACCGTCCAGCGGTCGAGCCGTCCAGCCGTCGAGCGGTCGAGCCGTCCAGCCGTCGAGCGGCCCTGGGACGTCGGCCGGTCGTCAGGCGCCGTCGTCGGCCTTGGCCTCCTCGGCCTCCTTGCCCAGCCGGGCCTCCACCGCCTGCGGCTCGTACATCTCCTCGACCACGCGCAGGTAGAGCTCGTTGGGGTTGGGAAGATACTTGATCTCCCGGAGCGCCTGCTCCTGGCCGGCCGACTCCAGCACGAAGGTGCCGTAGTTGAGGGCGCGGCCGAGCGGCGACTGCTCGTATTTCATGTCGGTGACCCGCAGCAGCGGCATCATCGCGACCTGCCGGGTGATGATCCCGTTGACCACCATCACCCGCTTGTTGGTCAGGATGAACCGGTCGAAATACCAGTCCGCCACCTTCCAGGCGACCCAGCCCATGATGCCGAGCCAGATCAGCACCGCGACGGTGGTCAGCGCGCCGACCTCCTGCCCGGCGAGAAAGCCCGAGAGGTAGCCGAGCACGAAGGTGGCGAGCAGGCCGATCAGCAGCGGGGTGGCCAGATAGATCTTGTGCCGCTTCCACTCGCCCCGGTAGCGCTCGGTCGGGAAGAGATAGCGGGCCACCAGCGAGGTCGGCTCGTCCTCCAGCGGCAGCACCCGGCGCGGGCCGAGCGGCATCCCGGAGGCGTCGACCCGCAGTCCGGCGAGCTCCTCCTCGGAGATCTCCGGTCCCTGGTCCGGGTCCCGTACCCAGCCCCGGGTGCCGGCCCGGCCGCCGTACCCGATGTCTTCGGAGTAGGCGGGACCGTCCGAATAGGAGGGACCGGCGGCGTAGTCCGGGCCGGTACCGAACTCCGGCCCTTCGTCGGGTCGGACCCGGGGGATCGGCTCGGTGTCCCGCTCGCGCCGTCGACGTTCGTCGTCGCCCTCGGGCTCAGGGGGTTCACCCGACGGATTGCCCATGGGCGGCTAAGCGACGAGGTCGGTGAAGAAGTCGCCGAAGCCCTGGGCAACGTCCAGCAGGCTGCCGCCCAGCGACTTGAAGACGTCGGCGGCGGAGGAGGGCTGGTAGGCGATGAAGAAGACCAGGAAGGCGATACCGCCCCAGGTGAGGACCTTTTTAACCATGGCGGGCCATCCCTCCGTGCGGCACCGGGTTGCGAACCCCGGCAAAACCCAGAGTATCAGTCGGGTGTCCTGCGGGAAATAATCCACATACGCCCTTCACCCCAGCCTGGCTGGCCATATCAGACCCTCCCGTGCAGGTAGGGGGACGGAGCGCCGTAGACGAGTTCGGGCGGTGTCCACTCGGTCAGGTCGTGAAGTTCGACGTCTTCCGCGAGGAGGTAACCCGCACTCGCCGGCCAGGTTATCGCATAGAGCCAGATCCCCCGAGCTTCACCGGCGTAGGCGCTCCGGTCTGTCGGAGATTTGACTGACCATAGTGGAGTCGGGTGGCCGGCGGCCCGGATCTTGGCGTGCGCGACACGCTCGGCAGAAGCCGGCCCGGGATCGGTGAGCGCCGCTGCGAGCTGCGGGCCCGGATCGACGCCTGTGGTACCGGCCAGCCGGGTACCCAGGCCGACGCCGGGCTCCTCGGCGACCAGCACCAGGTCGGCGGGTCCACCGCCGAACGGGTCCGGCCCGGTGCAGGCCACGACTGTCGCGCGTACGCCGGAACGATCGTCACCGGCCCAGCCGACCCCGGTAATCGTCCAGCCCTGCGGCAGCGGCCAGAGGCACCAGAGCGGCAACGGTGCGCCGAACCCGGTTGCGGGGCCCGCGCCCTCCCGGTCGGCCGGGTCGCGCTGCCCGACGATCCGCTCGACGGTGCTGGCCACGATCTCCGGCCCGATGTGCTCGGCGACGTGCAGCGGGGAGACCGGACCGCAGTCCGGGCACCGCCAGGCGGTGTGCATCAGGTCCGGTGCTCGGACCGGACCGGCGCAACGTGGACAGCTCACCGCGACACCCACGACAACTACAGTCCCCGTACCAGTGGGTCCGAGTCAAGGCGATCCGGCCTTTTCCGGTCGTTCTGCGTACGGTCGGGACGCTCTGGGCCACGTCAGCCGTTGCCGGGCGGCTCTGCGCCGTACTCGCGGATCCAGGTGTGCATGGCGATCCCGCTGGCCACCCCGGCGTTGATCGACCGGGTCGAGCCGTACTGGGCGATGGAGAAGATCGCCGAGCAGGCGAGCCGGGCGGGCTCGGAGAGCCCCGGCCCCTCCTGCCCGAACAGCAGTACGCAGCGGCGCGGCAGCACCGCGCCCTCCAGCGGTCGGGACCCGGGCAGGTTGTCGATACCGATCAACGGCAGGTCGCCGGCCTGGCACCAGCCCAGGAACGACTCGATCGTCTCGTGGTGCCGGACGTGCTGGTAGCGGTCGGTCACCATGGCGCCCCGCCGGTTCCACCGCCGCCGCCCCACCACGTGCACCTCGGCGGCGAGAAAGGCGTTGGCGTTGCGGACCACGGTGCCGATGTTGAAGTCGTGCTGCCAGTTCTCGATCGCCACGTGGAAGTCGTGCCGGCGCAGGTCGAGGTCGGCGACGATCGCCTCCCGCCGCCAGTAGCGGTACCGGTCGACGACGTTGCGCCGGTCGCCCTGGCTGAGCAGCTCGGGGTCGTACCGGGGATCGGCCGGCGGCTCGCCCGGCCACGGCCCGACTCCGACCTCAAGCTCGACCTCGGTACCGTCCACGGTTGCCGAGGGTACGCACCCGGCGCCTCAGCCGGCCGAGCGCAGCCCCAGCGCCTCGCCGAGCTGGTCGAGCACCCGGCGCTGCTCCGGGTCCACCGGATCACCGAACGGGCGGGGCCGGCCGTCGGAACCGGCCGCCCGACAGACCCGGGCCGCGACCGACTGCACCCACTGCCGGTACGCGGCCGAGTCTGCCGGGTCGGCGTGTCGGGCCAGCGTCTCGACAGCGGCCCGGCAGGACCGGAGGAGTTCGGCGAGTCCGCCGTCGGCAGGTCCGGTGCGGACCGGTGCGGAGTGCCCGTCGTCGGATTCGGCGTAGATCGCGGCGACCACGGCCCGGACCAGTTCGCTGTCGAACGACCGCCCGGCGGCGATGCCGTCCAGGCCGGCGAGTCCCTCGGTGACCGCCCGGACCGGGTTCTCCGGCCGGGCCGACGACGCCGCGACGATCACCCGGCCGGGCAGCCGGACGAGCAGTCGCCAGTCGTCCGGTGGATAGCCGGTGACGGTGGCCCGCCAGGCACCGTGCGTGGCACCGGGCGTGTCCGGAGATCCGGTGTGGCTCATGGCGCCTCCCGGCTCAGCATAAGCCGACAATACGCAGAAGGCCCGGTTACGTCCGAAAAGTGGTAGTGCTGGTGTCGCCCGCGGCACCCCCGCCGGCCGGGCACGTCACCGACCGGACCCGAGGGTCCGCGACAGTTGATTAATGAGGTGTACGCCAGCGGAGAAACCGACCCCGGACGCAATGAGCGGCGGGGCCCTCCCCGGCACCCGCCGCCCACGCTCTGATGGGAAAGATTCTGCCCGACCCGACCCCGTCGACAGAAGACTCCTACGCGAGATCGGGGTCACAGTTACCTTTTTGTAATGTTACTGAAAGTGAACACTCGTACGCGCCCGGCCATCCGTTATGTCACCTGTTTCCGCTTGCCAACCGGCAAGTTTGCGGATCACACCCGGACTGGCCAGCAGAACGCTTGGAAACGCTCCCATAACTGACGGTCACGCAACTGTGTCACAGCTGGTTCACATCCGGAGCCGTCGGATCACCGACCCTCATCGATGCCGGCCGGAACGTGAGCCCGCACACGATGACCGTTTCAACAGGCCGAACCGGGGAATTCCGAGGCGACCGGGTGGGTTTTCCCAGTCGTAAGCCAATTGCGGTGATCGGAGTGATCAATGGCGACCGTTGAGCTGACCACAGCCAACTTCGACGAGGTGACCGAGCAGCCGGGCATCGTACTTGTGGACTTCTGGGCGGACTGGTGTGGCCCGTGCAAGCGGTTCGCGCCGGTCTACGAGCGCTCCTCTGAAAAGCACCAGGAGATCGTCTTTGGCAAGGTCGACACCGAGGCGCAGCAGGAGATCGCCGCCAAGTTCGACATCCGGTCCATCCCCACGATCATGGCGATCCGGGACGGCGTGATCGTCTTCGCCAAGCCGGGCGCCCTGCCGGAGTCGGCGCTGGAGTCGCTGATCGAGCAGGTGCAGGCGCTGGACATGGACGACGTACGCAAGCAGCTCGCCGAGCACAGCCACTGACCCTCGCCGAGCAGACCCACTGACCAGGTAACGAGCACGCTCCGGCCGGACACCGCGACCAGGTGTCCGGCCGGAGGCGTCTTCGCCGGATGCTGCGCCGACCGACACTCACCGAGCTTGCGGGCACCGCGTAAGGTCTCGAACCGATGGACGCGTTGCCGAGGCGGGGCCGGAGACTCCGGGTGGGCCTCACCCTGCTGGCCGGTGCGGTGCTGCTCGCCGGCACCTTCTGGGGCCAGGACGACCATTTCCCGTTCGGCCCGTTCCGGATGTACGCCGGCTCCAACCCGCCGGACGACCCCGCCCCGGACACCCGGATCGAGGGGGTCGACGCCACCGGTGCGGTGATCGGGCTCGGTGAGGACAGCACCGGCATCCGCCGCGCCGAGATCGAGGGCCAGCAGGGGCGGTACGAGGCGGAGCCCGCCCTGCTGCGCCAGGTCGCCGACGCGTACGCGCAACGGCACCCCGGCGCACCCCCGATCGTCGAGGTACGCATCGTGATCCGCTGGCACGGCATCACCGACGGCCGGCCCACCGGCAACGCCGTCGACGAGACGGTGGTGCGGTGGCAGGCGTCGTGAACACGTCGAGGCGGATCGGTGCCGCCGTCTCCGGCTGGCTGACCGAGCCGGTGCCCCGGGCCCGGGTCGCCGCCTTCCGTACCCTGGTCTACCTCTTCGTCGCCGCGGACCTGCTGGTCTTCACCCCCTGGATCCGCGACAAGGCCAGCATCCCCGGCGAGCTGTACCAGCCGCTCTTCGTCGGCCGGTTGCTCCCGCTGCCGACCCCGACCCCGCTGCTGGTCAACCTCATCTTCTGGGCGCTGCTGCTGGTCTCGCTCGCCGCCGCCACCGGGCGGGCGCCCCGGGCGCTCGGCTGGACCGTCTTCGCGCTCTATTTCGAGTGGATGATCATCGCGATGAGCTACGGGAAGGTGGACCACGACCGGTTCGCCTTCCTGGTGGCGCTGGCCGTGCTGCCGACCGTGGGCCGGGCCCGGCACGCCGACCGCACCATGAGCGAGGCCGCCGGCTGGGCACTCCGGGTCACCCAGATCGCCGTGGTCTGCACCTACTTCCTGGCCGCCTGGGCCAAGCTGCGGTTCGGCGGGCCGGAGTGGATGACCGGCTCGGTACTCGCCCGGGCGATCATCCGGCGCGGTACCGAGCTGGCCGACCTGATCGCCCAGGTGCCGTACCTGCTGATCGCGGCACAGTTCGGGATCGTCGCGTTCGAGCTGCTCAGCCCGCTGGTGTTCGTGGTGTCACCACGCCTGCGCCAGGTCGTGGTGGCGTTCTTCTACTCGTTCCACGTGGTCACCATCGCCACCATCACGATCTCGTTCGCCCCGCACCTGGTGGCGATGACGAGTTTCCTGGCGCTGGAACGGCTCCGCCCGGTCGAACGGCTGCGCCGGCTGGCCCGCCGAGGTGCTCAGGACGCCGAAGCGGTCCCGGCGGAGCCGCCCGCCGCGCGGTCGCCGGCCGTGCCGTAGAGCCGGTCCCGGGTCGCCTGCGGCAGCGAGCAGGCCGCCGTACCGCCCGGCAGGCGGTGCCGGTTGCGGGCCACCCAGCGGTACGCCGGCCAGGCGAGCAGGCGTACCGGGGGCAGCCGCAGGCCGGCACCGAGCAGCCGCCAGCCGGGACGGCTCGCGCCGAGCAGCCGGGCGATCGCGTCCGGGCCGGCGGCGCGTACGCCGTCGGTGCCGACCCACCAGACCGCCTCCTCGCACTGGTCGACGGTCAGCCCGAGCGCGTCGAGGTCGGCGAACTGCCAGGGCACCACGTTGGCCCCGGTCGGGATCCGCCGGCCGATGAACTCGGCGCAGGTGGTGCAGAAGGCGCAGTCGCCGTCGTACACGAAGGTGGGCTGGTCCATGTGCACCAGTCTCCCCCGCCGGCCGGTGGTGCGGCTAATCCACGTGGGCGAGGTAACCCGACAGGGTGCGGTCCAGGATCTCCCGGCCCGGCCGGGCCCACACCTGCGCGTTGAAGACCTCGACCTCGATCGGCCCCCGGTAGCCGGCCGCCTCCACCGCCTCCCGGAACCGGCGCAGTTCCACGCAGCCGTCGCCGGGCAGTGCCCGACCCAGCAACACCCCCTCGGGCAGCGGGGTGGCCCAGTCCGCGACCTGGAAGCAGGCGATCCGCTCCTCCCGGCCGGCCCGGGCGATCTGCGCCCAGACCCGGTCGTCCCACCAGAGGTGGTAGGTGTCCACCACCACCCCGACCGTCTCGGCCGGATACGGCGCGGCCAGGTCCAGCGCCTGGCCGAGGGTGGAGACCACGCAGCGGTCCGAGCAGTACATCGGGTGCAGCGGCTCGATCGCCAGGCGTACCCCGGCGGCGCGGGCGTGCGGCACCAGCTCACCGATCGCCTCGCCGACGTGCGCGCGGGCCGCGTCCACGTCCCGGCTGCCGTCCGGCAGGCCGCCGGAGACCAGCACCAGCACCGGCGCGCCGAGGGTGGCGGCCTCGTCGATCGCCCGGCGGTTCTCGTCGTACCAGTCGGGGGTCTGGAAGAAACCACCCCGGCACAGCGAGGTGACCTCGATCCCGGAGTCGCGCATCAGTTCGGCGGTCTTCGCCAGGCCGTGCGCGAGGGTCTCCTCCCGCCAGAGCCCGACCTGGCTGACCCCGGTCGCCAGGCAGCCGTCGACGAGCTCGGGGATCGGCCAGTACTTGGCGGTGGCCTGGTTGAACGAGAACCGCGGCGGAACCGTGCTCATCGAGCCTCGCCGTCGAGGTCGGGGATCTCGATGCGCCGGCCGTCCCGGGCGGAGGCGAGCCCCAGCTCGGCGAGCTGTACGCCCCGGGCGCCCGCCCAGAGGTTCCAGCCGTACGGCTCGTCGGCGACCACGTGCCGGAGGAACAGCTCCCACTGTGCCTTGAAGCCGTTGTCGAACTCCTCGTTGTCCGGCACGACCTGCCACTGTGACCGGAAGTCCTCGGTCGCCGGCAGGTCCGGGTTCCACACCGGCTTCGGTGTGGTCGCCCGGTGCTGGATCCGGCAGTTGCGCAGCCCGGCCACCGCGCTGCCCTCGGTGCCGTCGACCTGGAACTCGACCAGCTCGTCCCGGTAGACCCGGACCGACCAGGAGGAGTTGATCTGGGCCACGATCCGGCCCGACTGGCCGGGCCGCTCGATCTCGAAGATGCCGTAGGCGGCGTCGTCGGCGGTGGCGTCGTAACGCTCGCCGGCCTCGTCCCAGCGCTGCGGGATGTGCGTGGTGACGTGCGCGGTCACCGCGGCGACCCGGCCGAAGATCTGCTCCAGCACGTAGTGCCAGTGCGGGAACATGTCGACCGTGATGCCACCGCCGTCGGCGGCCCGGTAGTTCCAGGACGGCCGCTGGGCCGCCTGCCAGTCGCCCTCGAAGACCCAGTAGCCGAACTCGCCGCGTACCGAGAGGATGCGGCCGAAGAAGCCGCCCTTGACCAGCCGGTCGAGTTTGCGCAGGCCGGGCAGGAAGAGCTTGTCCTGCACCACGCCGTGCTTGATGCCGGCGGCGTCGGCGAGCCTGGCCAGCTCGACCGCACCGGCGAGGTCCTCGGCGGTCGGCTTCTCGGTGTAGATGTGCTTGCCGGCCTCGATCGCCAGCTTCAGCGCCTTCTCCCGCTGGGCGGTGACCTGGGCGTCGAAGTAGATCTGCACGTCCGGTCGGGCCAGCGCGGCGGGCAGGTCGGTGGTCCACTCGGTCAGCCCGTGCCGCTGGGCGATCTCCTGGAGCTTGGTCTCGCTCCGCCCGACCAGGATCGGTTCGGGCCAGAGCCGGCGACCGTCGGGTAACGCCAGCCCGCCCTGCTCCCTTATGGCGAGCAGTGACCGGACAAGGTGCTGCCGGTAGCCCATCCGGCCGGTCACGCCGTTGAGCACGATGCCGATCGTGGTACGGCCCATGTACGTCGCCTCCTCAGGCTGGCTGATCCGCGGGTGCCACTCGTCGAGCGCGCGGGGGTACGTGGTGCGGTGGGGTTCGTCCTGGCGCGCGATGGTCGCGGTGGAGCACGCCGTACGTCGGTAAGCGCTTTCCCGATTACGCTACCGACTCCGTTCCGATTCGGGCAAGAGCCCTCCGGCACCGGCGGTGATCTTCAGCCACCGGGGGTCATCCGGCCCGCGAACGGCGGTGAATGAGCGCAGCGCCGCCGCGATATCCTCACCTGCGACCCGCCATCGGGCGGTCGGGGAGGGACGGGGTCGATGGCCACTCTGGCGGATGTCGCGCGGCGGGCCGGCGTTTCACCCGCCACCGCGTCCAGGATCATCAACGGCAGCCCGAAGCCGGTGACCGACGCGCTCCGCGAGCGGGTGCTGGCGGCGGTCGAGGAGTTGCAGTACGTCCCCAACGCGCACGCCCAGCAGCTCGCCCGCAACCACCGCAGCGCGGTCGGCGTGATCGTGCACGACGTCTCCGACCCGTACTTCGCGGAGATCACCCGTGGCTTGCAGCGGGTGGCCACCGAGCACGGCCGGCTCGTCATCATCTGCAACACCTACCGCGACCCGGACAAGGAACTGGAGTACGTCGAACTGCTCCGGGCCAACCAGGCCGCCGCGATCATCCTGGCCGGCTCGGGTTACCACGACGAGCAGTTCACCAACACCCTCGACGCCAAGCTGCGGGTCTACCAGTCGACCGGCGGGCACGTGGCGGTGATCGGCCGGCACGAGCACAGCGGGCACGCCGTCATCCCGGCCAACGAGTCCGGCGGGCACCTGGTCGGCGCGGAGCTCTACGGCCTCGGGCACACCCGGATCGGGGTCGTCGCCGGGCCGCGACACCTGACCACCACCACCGACCGGCTGGCCGGGTTGCGCCGGGCCGCCCGGGAGCACGGCCAGAAGCTGACCACCCGGCAGATCGTCTACGCCGACTTCGACCGCTCGGGTGGGGCGAGCGCCACCGCCACCCTGCTGGACAGCTATCCCGGGGTCACCGCCATCGCCGCGCTCAACGACTCGATGGCGATCGGCGCCCTCGCGCTGCTGCGGTCCCGGGGCATCGACGTGCCGGGCCAGATCAGCGTGATCGGCTTCGACGACATGCCGATCGCCCAGGACGTGACGCCGGCACTCACCACGATCCGGCTGCCCCTGGCCGACATGGGCGCCCGGGCGATGACCCTCGCCCTGCAACCTCCCGAGCCGCTGAACACGCCGCAGGTCGAGCACGTCGCCGCGGAACTGGTCCGCCGGGAGAGCAGCGCCCCGCCGCCCGCCGCCCGGTAACCGACGGCTGGTAGCCGGGCGGCCGGCGGTCAGCGCGCCGGGATTTCCGGTGCGACCTCACTCGGGCGTGGCGAGTTGCACGGGTCGTCGTACATGTGTTCGAATAATGGCCATGCGCTGGGAAAACCTGACGTCGGCTCCCCCCGACAGCGGGACCCCTCCGGGGTCGGCGCCAGCGGCTCCACCCCTGCCGCTGGCGCTGCCCGGCGCGACCGTCCGCACCTTCGACACCCCCGACTTCGCCGGCATGACGTTCTACGAGGTGCAGGCCAAGTCGATCATCAACCGGGTGCCGGGCGCCTCCCGGGTGCCGTTCCAGTGGACGATCAACCCCTACCGGGGGTGCAGCCACGCCTGCGCCTACTGCCTGGCCGGCGACACGGCGATCCTGCTCGCCGACGGGCGTACCCGACCCCTGGCCGAGCTGCGGATCGGCGACCAGATCTACGGCACGGTCGCGCAGGGCAACCACCGGCGCTACGTCCGGACCGAGGTGCTGGCGCACTGGTCGACGGTGAAGCCGGCATACCGGATCGTGCTCGCCGACGGCACTGAGCTGACCGCCAGTGGCGACCACCGGTTCCTCACCCCGCGCGGCTGGAAGCACGTCGTCGGTGCGTCGCCCGGCGAGCCGCCCCGGCCCTACCTGGCGATCACCGACAGCCTGGTCGGCACCGGCCGGGCCACACCCGGTCCCGCCGACATTCCGGCCGGTGGTCTCGACGGGACCATCCTGGGTGGCCGGGCCGTGCTGCGGATCCGTCGCATCGAGCCACTCGACGAGGAACTCCAGCTCTACGACATCACCACCGGCACCGGCGACTTCGTCGCCAACGGCATGGTCAGCCACAACTGCTTCGCCCGCGGCACGCACACCTATCTCGACCTGGACGCGGGGCGCGACTTCGACAGCAAGGTGGTCGTCAAGGTCAACGCGGGCGAGCTGGTCCGCCGCGAGCTGGCGGCACCGAAGTGGTCGGGCGAGCACGTCGCGATGGGCAGCAACGTCGACTGCTACCAGCGAGCCGAGGGGCGTTACCGGCTGATGCCGCCGATCCTGACGGCGCTGCGCGACTTCGCCAACCCGTTCTCGATCCTGACCAAGGGCACCCTGATCCTGCGTGATCTGCCGCTGCTCCAGCAGGCGGCCAGCGTCACCCAGGTCGGCATCTCGATGTCGGTCGGCTTCGTCGACGAGCGGATGTGGCGTTCCGTCGAGTCGGGCACCCCGAGCCCGCGACGCCGGCTCGACGCCGTACGCCGGCTGACCGACGCTGGCTTCCCGGTCGGGGTGCTGATGGCCCCGATCCTGCCCGGGCTGACCGACGGCGACGAGTCGATCGAGGAGACGGTGGCCGCGATCGCGGCGGCCGGCGCGGTGAGTGTCACCCCGTTGCCGCTGCACCTGCGCCCCGGTGCCCGCGAGTGGTACGCGAGCTGGCTGGCTCGGGAGTTTCCGCACCTGATGCCGCGCTACCGGACCCTCTACGGCCGGGGCTCCTACCTGCCGCAGGCATACCAGCGCGAGCTGACCGCACGGGTCCGGATGGCGGCCCGCCGGCACGGCCTGCACCGCTCCGAGCCGGGCGAGGCCCGCCAGGTGCCGGCACCGGCGCCCGCCGCCGAACAGCTCACCCTGCTCTGACGGTGGGCACGGCGAGTCTGACGGTGGGCACGCGGAGGTCAGGCGGGGCGGGCGAGGTCGAACCGAGCCGTCGAACCCGAGCTAGAGTCGCGGGGTGCGTAGCCCTCAGCAGATCCTGGCCGAGGCCGGGGTGATCGCCGTGGTCGGGGCATCCCGCGACCCCGGCAAGCCGGCCCACAGCGTCCCGGCGCTGATGCAGCGGTACGGCTGGCGGATCATCCCGGTCAACCCGCAGGCGGACGAACTCTTCGGGGAGCGGGTCTATCGCTCGCTGGCCGAGATCCCGCACCCGGTGGACATGGTCAACGTGTTCCGGCCGGCCGCGGATGCCGTGCAGGTGGTCCGCGAGGCGGTCGCGATCGGCGCCCCGGCGGTCTGGCTGCAACTCGGCATCGTCTCGGCCGAGGCCCGGCGGATCGCCGAGGAGGCCGGCATCGACTACGTCGAGGACCGCTGCCTGGCGGTGGAACGCGCCACCGGCGGACTCTCCCGACGGAGCTGACCGCCGCCGGAACTCGGCGACCCTCCTCCACCCACCGGGTGCATCGTTCCGGACATTCGCCGCAAAGTCGGCATTTAGCGGTAGCGTTTGCCCAATGAGGAGGGCGACGCGATGAGTAATCCAGAGCCGGGGGAGCCGCAGGATCCGCAGAGACCTCCGGGGCAGCCCCCACCCGGCTTCGGCGACCGCCCCGGCCACTACGACCAACCCGAGCAGCCCGGCTACTACGGCCAGCCGGGCTACCAGAACCAGCCCGGCCAGTACGGCCAGCCCGGGCAGTACGGCCAGCAGGGCCAACCCGGGCAGTACGGCCAACCCGGGCAGTACGGCCAGCAGGAGCAGTCCGGCTACTACGGTCAGCCGGGTAGGCAGTCCGGGACCAATCTGCTGGCGATCCTCTCCCTGGTCTTCGCCTTCGTCTTCGCGCCGGCCGGCATCGTCCTCGGGCACCTGGCCAAGCGCCAGATCCAGCGCACCGGCGAACAGGGCGGCCAGTTGGCCACCTGGGGACTGATCCTCAGCTACGTCTTCACCGCGCTCTACCTGATCGGCTGCTGCGGCTGGCTCGCCCTGGTCGGTTGGGCCGGTTCCGACGGCAACGGCGGCACGTACTGACCCGGTCGGTTCGCGTACCGACCCGGTCGGGCGAGGTGTCGCGGCGGCCCGGCCGAGCGCCGGACGCCCGAGGCGGTGGCGAGTGGTTGGCCGCTACCGGTACTGCGCCTCCCGTACGCTGTTGCCGCCGTCGACCACCAGCATCTGACCGGTGATGTAGGAGGCGGCCGGCGAGCAGAGGAAGGCGATCGCGGCGGCGACCTCGTCCGGGGTGCCGGGACGGCCGACCGGGGTACCGAGCCCCTGCTTCAGTTCGGCCATGGTGGACGCCGCGGTGTAGATGGTCCCCGGTGCCACCGCGTTCACTGTCACCCCGTCGGCGATCATCTCCATCGCCAGTGCCCGGGTCAGCCCGACGACGCCGGCCTTCGCGGCCGCGTACGCCGCCTCGGTCGGCAGCGCGTTGACCGGGCCGGCGGTGGCGGCGAGGTTGACGATCCGCCCCCAGCCCCGCTCGGCCATGCCGCCGCTGAACGCCCGGCTGCACAGGAACGCCGTACTCAGGTTGCGTTCGATCTCGCGGTGCCACTCGTCGTAGCTCAACTGGGCGACCGGCCGGAGCACCTCCGGACTCGCCCGGCTCGCCAGCCCGGCGTTGTTGACGAGCACCTCCACCTCGCCGAGCTGCTCGACGATGGCGTCCGCCAGCGCGCCGACCTCGGCCTCGTCGGTGAGGTCGGCGACGAACCCGGTGGCGCCCAGCTCACTGGCCCGATCGTGGATGCGGCGGGTGGTGGAGACTATCGCCACCCGGGCACCCAGCGCGGTGAGCCGGCGAGCCGTCGCGTACCCGATCCCGTCCGGACTGCCGGCGCCGGTGACCAGGGCCACCCGCCCGTCCAGGCGCATCGTCACCGGCTCGGCGTCGCCGGCCGTTGCCACCGGCCGGCCCGGGTCGATGCTCTGCGAGACGGTGCCCTGCGAGCCGGGACGGGGCCGGCGGGCCAGCGCGGGGCGCGTGGCGTCCCGGCGAGGCCGATTACCGGATCTGTCCCCGGCGCGCGCGTCGAATACCATGCCCGCGATCCTGCCCGGTCGAGTCGACAGGGGCAACGCCGCACCGCCGTGGCGCGGCCGAGGCGGACCCCGGCCGGCCCCGACCCGGCCCGTTCGGCCGATGTCCACCGGCGTGTCGGCGGCGACGGGCCGGGCGGAGGTGGCGAGCAGCCGGGCGGATACGGGGACACCGGTCTGGCGAACGCCGACTACCCTGGCGACGCATCCGAACGGACGAAGTGAGAGACCTCGAATGACCGACCCCCAGCAGAGCGGCTACTCCAGCGATCCGTCCTGGCAGTCACAACCACCGGCCCAACCCGGGAGCTACCAGGATCCGGGCTATCAGCCCATGTACCAGGACTCGGCGGTGCAGGCCTCCGCACAGCCGTACCAGCAGGGATTCCCGACGGACCCCAGCTATCCGGCCCAGGCGTACCCGGCCGGCACCGACCCGATCAGCGGCCAGCCGGTGATGGCTCCGGGCTATCCCCCGCCCGGCTACCCGGTCGCCACCCCGGGCCCGTCGACGAACGGCCTCTCGATCGCCGCGATGGTGGTCGCCATCGTGGGCGCGCTCGGGCTCTGCGGGTACGGGCTCGGTGGCTACCTCGGTGCGGTCGGAGCGATCATGGGCCACATCGCCAGCAAGCAGATCCGCGAGCGCGGCGAGGCGGGCGCGGGCTTCGCCAAGGCCGGCATCATCGTCGGCTGGATCTCCACCGCCATCGCGGTCCTCGCCACCATCGCCATCGTGGTCTTCTTCGTCTGGTTGGCCAACCAGGCGCCGTCGACGTACGACACCGGCTACTGAGCATCCGGACACCAGCAGGAGGCGCCGTGAATCCAGGCAGCACCGGTACCCCGTCCGAGCCCACAAGCGACGCGGGTGTCGTCACGCAGCCCGCACTGGACGCCGGGCAGTACCCCGGCCCGGCCGGCGGAGCACCGCCGCCGGGCTGGACCCCGGGCTACCCCGGCTACCCGTACGTGATGCGCCGGCCGACGAACGGGATGGCGATCGCGGCGATGGTCACCGGGATCGTCGCCCTGTTCAGCTGCCAACTCGTCGGCGCGGTGTCGATCTACCTGGCGCACAAGGCGCGTACCGAGATCCAGGCGAACGGCGAGGAGGGCAGCGGCTTCGCCACCGCCGGCCTGGTGCTCGGCTGGGTCTCGCTCGGGATGGTCGCCCTCGGGCTGCTCTTCTTCCTCGCCTACCTGGGCTTCATGGGGGTGCTCTTCGCCAGCACGGCGAGCACCGCGGGCTGAGTCCGGCCGTACCGGAAACCGGCGGCCCCGCACCACGCACCCCAGTGGCGGCGAGGTCAGCCGGTCCGGTGCGCCCGCCCGGAGCGCGGCTCGGTCTCCGGCCCTGGTGACCCGGTCTCCGGCCCTGGTGACTCGGACTGCGCCGGGCGCGGCTCGGTCTCCGGCGGTGGCGCCGCCTCCGGTGGTGCGGATAGCGGTTCCGGCTGGGCGGCGGTGCCCGGCCGTCGGGCCGTACGCGACTCGCCGTGCAACACGACTGCGACGCCGGCCAGCAGCAGGGCCAGCCCCGGCAGGGCGGCCGTCCGGGGTACCTGGCCCAGCCAGGCCCAGGCCAGCAGTGCGGCACCGGGCGCTTCGAGCAGGAAGAGGACGCTGATCGTCGTCGCCGAGATCCGGCGCAGTGCGTAGTTGAACATCGAGTGGCCGAGCAGTTGGGCCCCCACCACCAGCCCGAGTACGGCGAGCCAGGTGTGCGGGTCGTACCCGCCGAGCCGTACGCCGCCGGCCAGGCAGACTACCAGCAGCGCCGCCGCGCAGACCCCGTAGCAGATGGTGGTGTAGCCGACGGTGCTGACGGTGCTCCGGACCCGCTCGCCGAGCGCGGTGTAGACCGCCGCAGCCATGCCACCGGTGATCGCGAGGAGGTCACCGGCGACGGCCCGGCCGGAAACCCCGAAGTCGGCCCCGACCGCCCAGATCGCGCCGACCACCGCCAACCCGATGCCGACCCAGGCGAGCGCGGAGAGCCGTCGACCCTGGCCGAGCGCGATCAGCCCCTGCCAGACCGGCTGGGTGACCACCAGCGCGGTGGCGGCGGCCACCGAGGTCAGCTGGGCGCTCGGCATCCAGGTGCCGAAGTGAACCGCGAGGGCAAGCCCGGCGAGTACGCAGTAGCCGGCGTCCCGGCGACCGGCGCGGCCGGCAAGTGCCCGGAATTCGGCGCGTCGCCGGAACAGTGCGACCGGTCCGAGCACCCCGACCGCGAGGAAGTTGCGCCAGAAGGCGATCGCCAGCGCGGGTGCGGCGGCGAACGCGATCAGCGGTGCCGACGACGAGACCGCCGCGATGGCGACCGCGACCGCGCCGACGCTCAGCGGGTCGATCGAGGTCCGGGGCGGTGGTACGGCGACAGGCACGGAAAAATCCTCACATGTCACTGCGGGCCACCATTAGATCGACAACTGGTTACCATCGTCCGATCGCACCTGGCCGCATCCGGTTCCGGAGGCCTGCTCCCCCATGCCCACACACCGGTTCCCCTCCCCGACTGGCCACTCGCACACCCCCGACGACCAGCCACGACACCCCGACCAGCCAGCACAGGCCCCCCGTCGCCCGCCGCACGACGATCCCGCACCATCGCCCCCGATCCCGCAGTGGTCGGAGTGGGGCGGGCAACGGCCGCCCGCGTACCGGGCGGTGATCTTCGACTTCTTCGGCACCCTCACCTGTGGCAGCGGGCGGGGCCAGCAGCACGCGGTGGTCGCCGCCCTGCTCGGCTGTGCCCTGGAGGCGCTGTTCGAGGTGCTCGACCGGTCCTTCTACCTCCGTGCCACCGGGGCACTCGGCGACGCCACCGCCACGATGCGCTGGATCTGCGAACAGACCGGCGCCCGACCCTCCGCCGCCGACCTGAGAGCCGCCGTCCAGGCCCGGATCGAGGCGGTACGCGCCGACACCCGGCTCCGGCCCGAGGCGGTCACCGTGCTGCGCGCCGTACGGCGTCGCGGGGTCCGTACCGCCCTGATCAGCGACTGTACCCACGAACTTCCCGCGTTCTGGCCACAACTGCCGGTCGCGCCCCTGCTCGACGCGCGGGTCTTCTCCGTGCAACTGGGCCGATGCAAGCCCGATCCGGCGATCTATCTCGCCGCCTGCCAGCGGCTGGGGGTCGCGCCCGGCGACTGCCTCTACGTCGGCGACGGTGGCAGCCAGGAGCTCACCGGCGCCGCCCGGGCCGGGATGACCCCGGTCCGGCTGGCCGCCGCCGACCTCGACGGTCATCTGGTCTTCAACCGGGACCACGGCTGGAATGGCCCGGCACTCACCTCGCTGACCGAGGTGCCCGGGCTGCTCGACGTACCCCTGGACTGGCCCGGGTCGGAGCCGGCGGGTTCCGTGCCGGTCCCGGGTGGGGCAGGATGCGGGGTGTGACGGACGCAGAGGAGGCCCCGGTCTCGCCGCTGGTCACCGAGGCGATGAAGAAGGCCGCGGTGGCGTGGGTCGCGGTCGGTGCCCGGCCGGCGGTCGCGCTGTGGTGCGTGCCACTCGACGGTGGGCTGTTCGTGGTGAGCGGCCCCGGCGAGCAGTCCGCGCCGGGGCTGGCCGAGGCGGAGACCGCCGTCGTCACCCTGCGCGGCGACCACGGCGGGCAGATCGTCACCTGGCCGGCCCGGGTGACCCGGGTGACGCCGGACAGCGAGCAGTGGACGGACGTGGCCGGACAGGTGGCCGTCAAACGGCTCAACGCCTCCGGCAGCCCGGTGGACCTGGCCGAGCGGTGGCGGACGGAGTGCGTGCTCAGCCGGCTGGCTCCCGCCGGGCCGCCGCTGGCCGCCGGGCAGACCCTGCCGGACGACTCGCTCGCCGCCACGCCGCGCGAGACCGGCGCGGTCCGGCAGACCCGCCGACCGTTCCGGTTGCACCGGGTCCGGCGCCGCTGACCGGGCCGGAGAGGGCATCGCCGGGGCGAAGAGGCGGCGCCGGGGCGAATCGGGCGGGCTCGCGGCAACCGAAGAGCGGCAACGGAGGCTAGCAACGGAAACGCCGCGCGCCTCAAGGGGCTAGGCGCGCGGCGAACTTCAACGATCGTCGCACCCTGACGGGTACGGCGTCTACCGCCAAATCGCCAATTTCCCCACCCATGGCTGAACGCCCGACTTGCCGCCCACGCCGTACTGATTCACCATCGGCTGTCCGAGTGCCCTGCACTGCCGTCCGTCCTGGTGCGGCCGGCCAGCCGGCCCGGCCGGCGACGTAGCATTGTCAACATGTCTGCTCCCGCCGTTCCCGGCCAGGAGGCCGTCGCCTCCGGCACCGACTCCGCCGCCCGGCCCACGAGCCCGGTCGAGGAGGCGGTGCTGGCCGCGCTCGCCACCGTCGACGACCCGGAGATCCGCCGGCCGATCACCGAACTCGGCATGGTGCGCTCCGCCGTGGTCGCCGCCGACGGCACGGTACTGGTGGAGCTGCTGCTCACCGTCGCCGGCTGTCCGCTACGGGACAAGCTGCGTACCGACATCACCGCCGCGGTCGGCGCGGTGCCTGGCGTGACCGGAGTCACCATCGACTTCGGCGTGATGAGCCCGGAGCAGCGGCAGGCCCTCCAGTCCCGGCTGCGCGGCGGCGGGCAGAGCCAGGAGCCGGTGATCCCGTTCGCCCAGCCCGGCTCCCGGACCCGGGTCTACGCCGTGGCCAGCGGCAAGGGCGGGGTCGGCAAGTCGAGTGTCACTGTCAACCTGGCCGCCGCACTCGCCGCCAAGGGACTCTCGGTGGGCGTCGTCGACGCGGACATCTACGGCCACTCGGTGCCCCGGATGCTCGGGGTCAACGGCCGGCCGACCCGGGTCGAAGACATGATCATGCCGCCCCAGGCGCACGGGGTGAAGGTGATCTCGATCGGCATGTTCACCGACGGCAACGCGGCGGTGGTCTGGCGGGGCCCGATGCTGCACCGCGCATTGCAGCAGTTCCTCGCCGACGTCTACTGGGGCGACCTCGACGTGCTGCTGCTGGACCTGCCGCCGGGCACCGGGGACGTCGCCATCTCGCTGGCCCAGCTGCTGCCCAACGCGGAGATCCTGGTGGTGACCACCCCGCAGACCGCCGCGGCCGAGGTGGCCGAGCGGGCCGGTGGGATCGCCCTGCAGACCCACCAGCGGCTGGTCGGTGTGGTGGAGAACATGTCGTGGCTGGACCTGCCGGACGGCTCCCGGATGGAGGTCTTCGGCTCCGGCGGCGGCGCGATGGTCGCCGAGTCGCTGACCAAGGTGATCGGCGCACAGGTGCCGCTGCTGGGTCAGATCCCGCTGGACACCCGGGTACGCGAGGCCGGCGACGCCGGTGACCCGGTCGTACTCGCCGAGCCGGAGGCACCGGCGGCCAAGGCGCTGGCCGCGGTCGCGGACCGGCTCGCCGTACGCCGCGAGTCGCTGCTCGGCAAGCCCCTCGGGCTGCGCCCCGCCGGCCGCTGACCGACGCCGGCCGGCCAGCCAGGCCGGGGCGCCGGGTCAGGGGACGGTGGCGCCGGTGTGGTGACGGGTGTGGATCAGGTGGCGTCGACGTCGAAGGTGCGGCGCTGGGCCGGGGTCGCGGCGCTGCCGCCACTCGGGGTCGGAGCGGTGGCGCCGTTCGTCGAGCCGCCGGACGAGCGGAAGTCCACCGAGGCGGCCACGTCGTCGACCTCGCGGCGTACGTCCGTCAGGTCCGAGCGGAGCTTCTCGAAGGTCCCCTCCAGCGGCTTCCGGATCGCCTGCTCTTCTTCCTCACTGAGCAGGTGCTTGCGGATGAACGCCTTCGGGTGCAGGTCCTCCAGTTGGATGTCGGTGCCCAACTCCCGGCTCAGGTCGCCGGTGGCGTTGCGGGCCATGTTGCGCAGGTTGCGCAGCATCCGGAGACCGTCGCTGATCACGGTGGGCAGCCGGTCGCCGAAGATCAGCAGCGCGACCAGCAGCAGCGCACCGATCTCCCACCAGTTCAGGTTCTCGAACACGCCTGCCTCCTCATCCCCGCTCAGGGCAAGGGTACGCACGTCATGGCGGGCGGCGGGAGGGGGAGCGGGCCGCCACTTCCCGGCCCGGCACCACCGTCCCGACCGTCGTCCCGCCCCGCCCGGCCAGCACGCTCGCGCGTTCAGGCCCGGGTCATCCCCCGGTCAGCACCGTGTCACTTCCGGCCTGAACCGGGTCACTTCGCGTCGGCGGCCAGGGTCACCGAGGCGGACTGCCGCTCCGAGCCGCGCCGGTACTCGACGTTCACCACCGAGCCGGGGGCGTACTTGCGGACCAGCGCGATCAGGTCGCTCGGGTCCTCCAGCGGCCTGCCGTCGAGCTTGAGCACCACGTCTCCGGCGCGCAGCCCGGCTGCGGCGGCCGGTCCGGCCGGCTCGACGGAGGAGACCCGAACCCCGCCCGAACCGCCGGAGCGGGTGCCGCCGACCGTCGCGCCGATCACGGTCCGGCGCGCCTTGCCGGTGTCGATGATCTCCTGGGCCAGCCGCTTGGCCTGGTTGATCGGGATCGCGAAGGCCAGGCCGACGTTACCGGCCGTCTCCTCGTCGGCGGCCGGCGTCTGGATCACCGAGTTCACCCCGATCACCCGCCCACCGCCGTCGACCAGCGGCCCGCCGGAGTTGCCACGGTTGACCGCGGCATCGGTCTGGATGGCGGCGTAGTAGCGCACCTGGCCACCCGTCTCACCCTGCCGGAACGTCCGGTCCAGCGCGCTGACGATCCCGGCGGTGACGGTGTTGGCCAGCGACAGCGGCGTACCGAAGGCGAGCACCGGGTCGCCGACCGCCACGGCGTCGGAGTCGCCGAACTCCACCGGTTTCAGACCGGTCCGGGAAACCTTGATCACCGCGATGTCCGCCTCGGGGTCCTTGCCGACCACCTCGGCCGGGGCGGTGGAGCCGTCGTTGAACACCACTGTCGCGGTGTCGGCGCCGACCCCCACCACGTGATCGTTGGTGATCACGTAACCGTCCTGGGTCGCGACGAACCCGGAGCCGAGGCCGATCCCGCCGTTGCCGCTGACCCGTACCGTGACGACGCTGGGCAGCAGCCGTTCCGCGACACCGGCCAGCGAGTCGGGCGGGCGGCGGGCCGTGGCCGGCGGTTCCGTGCTGGTCGAGCCGAGCGCTGTCGTACCGCCGGCACCGCCGCGCACCGCGAAGGCGTACCCGAGCGATCCGCCGAGCGCGCCGGCCAGCAGCGCGGTGACCAGCGAGATCAGGAAGACCGGGGCCAGGCCCCGCCGCCCGCGGGCATCCGGGTCCGTCACCGGCTCCGGGTCGGCGCCCGCGCCCGGGGCCGGGCCCGCCTGCACCACCACGGCCGCCGGGGTGGCCGGGTTCCGCCACGGATCGCGCAACGCATCGGACCACCACGGGGACGATCCCGGGTCGGCGGCCGACCCGGAGACCGCCGGCCTGCCGACCGTCGGGGGCGTCGGCACCGGGGAACCCCCCGGCGTCGGCGTCCCATCGGGCTGGCGCCAGTTCCAGCCGTCCGTCACGTTCGCTGCCTCCCAGTCCGTCCCTGAAGCCGGGCGCTGCGCGGGCCGGGGCGACCGGTTCCGGCCGCGGCGTCCGGGTTCCGCATCCAGGATCGCACGGATGGCCGAATACCGGTCATCGGTTGGTCCGAGGCCGGCTCACCGTCGGCGGTACGCGCCTGCCGATCACGTACCGCCACCCTTAGGCTCATACCCGCGACCCCACCCCAGTTCCACCGTCGCCCCGTGTACCGCCGTCCGCAAGTCCCTCGCCGCCCGGAGGTGCCCCATCGCCACGGTCGCCCGGTCAGTCGGTACGACGACTGCCCAAGCACTCCAGTTCGCCGAAGCGTACGTCGCCGAGGATCTGGTCCTGCGTACCGCCCGGAGCCTCGCCAGGGAGGTCGGGCTCGACGCCGTGACGCCGGGTACCGGTGCCACGCTCCGGCTGTTGGCAGCGGCCGGCAGTGCCCGGGCCGTCGTGGAGATCGGCACCGGTACCGGGGTCAGCGGCCTCTGGCTGCTCCGCGGCATGCGCCCCGACGGCATCCTGACCACAATCGACGTGGAGACGGAGCACCAGCGGATCGCCCGACGGATCTTCCAGGAGGCGGGCTTCGCCTCCGGGCGTACCCGGATCATCACCGGCCGGGCGCTGGACGTGCTGCCCCGGCTCGCCGACGGGGTCTACGACCTGATCTTCGTCGACTCGGAGGTCGCGGAATACAGCGCCTGTGTCGAGGCGGCACTGCGACTGCTCCGCCCCGGCGGGGTGCTCGCGCTGCACGGCGCGCTGGCCGCCGGCCGGATCGGCGACCCGGCCGCCCGGGACGTGGAGACGGTCACGGTCCGGGAGGTGGCCAAGGCGGTCCGCGAGTCCGAGGAGTGGACCCCGGCACTGCTCCCCACCGGCGAGGGGCTACTCGTCGCGGTCAAGCGCTGAAGGCACCGGCACCGATTACCGCCGGGTGACGAGGCGTCACCGGTGCCGTCCCCTCCGCCGGTGGCCGGCCACTCGGAGACCGAGGTACGGCTACGGCAGTTCGAGGAACTCCCGAAGTGCTGTTTCGACCGCGACCATGGTGGTGTTCGACACGAACCCATGGTTGTCGCGTAGTGCGGTCCGGTCCAGGATCTGCACGACGCTGTGGATTCTGACGTACGCGCCGGCGAGCGGGTCGTCGCCGTCGAGGCGTACCACCAGATGGTTCGGGTGCGGTACGTCGCGTACGACGGTCAGCGCCCAGACGGCGAGTTCCTCGACGCTGTTGTATTCGTCGTTGCTGACCACCAGGACGCGGTGCTGGCTGCTGCCACGGAGCAGCGTCCAGAGCTGCCCACGCCTCACCACTGCGAGTCACGCAGGGCGATGTCGTTGCTCGCCTCGATCAGCTTCCGATCTTCTTCGGCCTGCTGGGCCGACCGCTGGCGCAGGTACTCCCCGTACGCCTGGGCTGCTTCCCGCTGCCGTGCCCGGCGTGCTTCCGGTAGCACGCGTCGGACGGCCTCGACGACCGCGGCTGAGGCGTTGCCCTGGCTGTGCAGGTAGGCGGCGACGTCGTCGGGCACGCTGATGCTCAGCTTCACGGTCATACTTTCATGCTACCGGCGGAGGGGGTCCAGAGCCGGTACCCGGCGGCAGTGTGCGGGCCGGCCTGGCACCGGCACCGGTCACGGCCGGGTGGCGAGCCAGCGCAGCAGGGTGCGTACGCCCCAGCCGGTGGCGCCCTTGACCAGTTCGGCGTCGTTGCCGTCGGACCAGGACGGCGCCGACATGTCCACGTGCACCCAGCGGTCTCGCAGGTCACCGGTGAACTCGCGGAGGTAGAGCGCGGCGAGTACCGATCCGGCACCCTGGGTCGGTGCGCTGTAGAGGTCGGCGATCTCACTGCCGAGGTATTCGGTGTAGTCGGCCGGCAACGGCAGCCGCCAGGCCCGCTCGCCGGCCTCCTCGGCGGCCGACAGTACCGCCTCGGCCAGCTCGTCGGCGTCGCTGTAGAGGGCGGCGGTCCGCTTGCCCAGCGCCACCGCGTTCGCCCCGGTCAGGGTGGCGAGGTCGACCAGCAGGTCCGGCGCGAGCCGTGCCACGGCGTAGCCGAGCGCGTCGGCGAGCACCAGCCGGCCCTCGGCGTCGGTGTTGGTGCTCTCGCTGGTCAGCCCGTTGTAGTGCCGCACGATGTCGCCCGGCCGGTACGCCGAGCCACTGACCATGTTCTCGGCCAGCGGGGCGAGCGCGGTGATCCGGATCGGCAGCCCGAGCGCGGCGGCGCCGAGGGTGGCGCCGATCACGGCCGCGGCACCGCCCATGTCCTTGCGCATCAGCTTCATGCCGTCGCGGGGCTTGATCGAGATGCCGCCGGTGTCGAAGGTGATGCCCTTGCCGACCAGGACGACGTGCCGCTGCGCGCCCTCGGGTCGCCAGCTCAGCTCGACCAGCCGGGGTCCCTGCGCCGATCCGCCGCCGACGGCGAGGATGCCACCGAACCCCTCGGCGGCGAGCCGGTCCGGCTCCCGGACATCGACGGTCAGCCCGTCCCGCCCGGCTGCGGCCTCGACCACTCGCTGCGCGAACCAGGCCGGGCTCTTCATCGAGGAGGGGGTGTTGGTCAGGTCCCGGGCGAACCGGGTCGCCTCGGCGACCACCCGGGCGGTGTCCAGGGCCGCCTGGTAGGGCTCGGGGTCGGCGACCGCGAGCAGCACCTCGGTCAGCGTGGCCGGGTCGCCGGCGGCTTCGTCGGCGTCGGGCATCCGGAACCGGTACGACGCCAGCCAGATCCCCTCGGCGAGTCCGCGTACCGCCGCCGGAGTCGCATCGATCGGAATCGCTACAGTGATCGAACTCTCACGCGTCGCGGCCCGGACCACCGCCGCTCCGGCGCAGCGCCAGCCGGCCTCGTCGCCGGCACCCACGCCGGCCAGCAGCAGCCGGGTGGGCTCGCCCTGCGGTCGGATCGACAGGTGCAGCGCGCCCGCTCGGCCGGGCTGGTCGAGGTGGGGCAGCAGCGCCGCCGCCTCGGTGGCCAGTTCGGCGGGCCGGGTGAGGTGACTCGGCGGCAGGCTGCCACTCGTTGTCGAGCCGGTCGCCCGGCTGGACCCGTCGGCGGACTGGTCCGACACGGGTGCGACCGGCAGGGCCACGGTCTCGGACCCGGTCGGGTCGACTACCAGACGGATCGACAGCACGCCGACGTTACCTCCAGACGATTCGGATGGGCGGGCACCAGGGCGCCCCGCCCGGCATCACGACCCTGGGCCACCGGCATTCGCCGGTGGCCCAGGGTGAGAAACCCCGCCAGCCGAGACGCCGCCCGGCGGAGTCGGCGTTCACTTAGCCGGCGGCGGCCTTCAGCGCGTCACCGAGCGCGTTGGCCTCGTCGGGAGTCATCTCGACGACGAGCCGGCCACCACCCTCCAGCGGAACCCGCATGACGATGCCCCGGCCCTCCTTGGTGACTTCCAGCGGACCGTCGCCCGTCCGCGGCTTCATCGCCGCCATGTTGTCTCCCCTCAGACCTTCATCAGGGTCGGTGGGTTACCCCACCTCCATTTGGTCAGCATCACCGCCCAAGGCCGCGGTGCCGACCAACGATTTTCCCTGATGAACACCGCCGGACCCAAACCGAACCGGCGTTGATGTAACAGCATCTAGCTTATCTTGAGAAGGGGTGTCACAATGTGCGGTCATGCAGGCACGGTCGGCACTCTTCGACCTGTATGGCGACTACCTCCGGTCCCGGGGTGGGCGCGCACCGGTGTCCGCGCTGGTCAAACTACTATCCCCACTCGGCATCGCCGCACCCGCGGTCCGTACCGCCGTCTCCCGGATGGTGCGGCAGGGCTGGCTGCACCCGCTCCGACTGGCCACCGGACCGGGTTATCTGCTCACCCCGCGAGCGGCCCGACGCCTCGACGAGGCGGCTGCCCGGATCTACCGAACCGGGAAGATCGGATGGGACGGTCGATTCGACCTGATCGTGCTTGAAACCGGCGTCCACCGGCGGGACCGGCAACGCCTCGCCGCCAACCTGCGCTACCTGGGCTACGGCATGCTCGACGAGCAGACCTGGGTCGCCACCCGGCCCGGGGAGGACGTGGACGGCCTGCTCACCGAGGCCGGGATGCGCTACGAGCGGTTCACCGCCGCACACGCCGCCGGTACGCCCGGGGCGATGGCGGTGGTACGCCGGGCCTGGGACCTCGACGAGATCGCCAACGCGTACCAGGAGTTCGTCGCCGAGCAGCGACCGCTACTCGCCGCGGTGACCGTACGCAGCTGCGACGAGGACGCGTACGCCGCCCGGTTCCGGCTGGTGCACGCATGGCGTACCTTCCTCTTCCGGGACCCGCAACTGCCTCCCGCGCTACTGCCGGAACGGTGGCCGGGGACCAGCGCGGCGGCCTTCTTCGACAGGCACGCCGCACGGCTGCGCCCGGCCGCCGACCGCTTCGTCGAGCAGTGCCTCGACGGTTCCCACCGGATTCCCCGACAGAAGGGTCGACAGTCGTGACCGAGCCGTTGCTCATCGACCGCACCGACTCCGTGGTCACGTTGACCCTGAACCGGCCGACCGCGATGAACGCCCTGGACGTGGCGCTGAAGGAGGCGCTGCGGGACACGCTCGCCGAACTGGAGTACGACCGCTCCTGCCGGGCCGTGGTGCTCACCGGCGCCGGTTCGGCCTTCTGCGCTGGGCAGGACCTGCGGGAACACGCCGCCACGCTGGCCGACGGCAGCACCGACCCGCTCGGCACCGTCCGGACCCACTACAACCCGATCGCCTCCCGGCTGGCCAGCCTGCCCAAGCCGGTCGTCGCGGCGGTACGCGGCATGGCGGCCGGCGCCGGGGCCTCGCTCGCCTTCCTCGCCGACTTCCGGATCGGCGGCCCCGGCACGAGCTTCCTGATGGCCTTCGCCAAGGTCGGCCTGGCCGGCGACACCGGCGCCTCCTGGTCGCTGCCCCGGCTCGTCGGGCACGCCAAGGCGATCGAGCTGCTGATGCTCGCCGAGCCGGTACCGGCCGACGAGGCGTACCGGCTCGGGCTGCTCAACCGGCTGGTCGACGACGAGCAGGTGCTGGACACCGCACGGGAACTGGCCGTCAGGCTGGCCGCCGGCCCGACGGTGGCGTACGGCGCCATCAAGCGGCAACTCTCGGTCGGCGACGCCGGTACCCTCTCCGAGGCGCTGGCCGCCGAGGCGCAGGCCCAGGCGATCTGCGGTGCCACCGCCGACCACCGGGCGGCCACCTCCGCCTTCGTGGAGAAGCGCCGGCCGACCTTCGAGGGCCGCTGACCTTCAGGGGCCACTGACCTTCGAGGGTTGCCGACCGGCCCGTCCACCAACCGGTCCACCAACCCCGTCCACCGGCAGCGCGCCGGCACGCTGACCCGTCCCGATCACCAGCTTTACCGGGCTCGTACCCGACCGGCCTAGGGTCGGCCGCATGGTCGATCGGGACGCCGTCGTACACCTGCTGCGCCGCGCCACCTTCGGGCCGACAGCCGCCGAGGTGGAGGCCGCCGGGCGTGCCGGGCTGGCAGCCACCCTGGACCGGTTGCTCGCCCCGCTCGGCGCCGACCCCGGCGCGGCGGCCACCCCGCCACCCGACCTCGGCGCCGACCCGTACGCCGGGATCACCAGGCAGTCCAGCCGGGAGCAGCGGCAGCAGGCTCAGCGGCGCCGGGCGGAACAGGTGCGGGTGCTCGTCGACTGGTGGCTGGACCGGATGGTGGCGGCCGAGCACCAACTCACCGAGAAGCTCGTCTTCTTCTGGCACGGGCACTGGGCGACGAGCGTACGCAAGGTCAGGTCCGCCCAGCTCATGCGCGGGCAGCTCGACACCTTCCGCCGGTACGGTCGGGGGCCGTTCGAGGCCCTGAGCCGGGCGATGGTGCGGGACCCGGCCCTGATCCTCTGGCTGGACGGGCAGCGGAACACCCGTGCCGCCCCGAACGAGAACCTGGCCCGGGAGCTGATGGAGCTGTTCACTCTCGGCGTCGGGCACTACACCGAGGCGGACGTCAGGGCCGGGGCGCGGGCGCTGACCGGCTGGCAGGTCGACCGGCGTACCGGGGTGGCGAGGTTCGTCCGGCGCCGGCACGATCCGGCCGCCAAGACGATCCTGGGCCGGACGGCGGCGTTCGACGCCGACTCGTACGCCCGGCTGCTGGCCACCCGCCCCGAGGCCGGCGCCTTCGTCGCGGCCCGGCTCTGGGCCCGGTTCGCCGGCACCGACCCGCCCGCACCGCAGGCGCTCGGTGGTGGTGCCGGCGCCGGCACCACCACCGAGCTGCTCCGGGCGCTCTTCACCCGGCCGGAGTTCGGGCAGGCCCGGGGTGGGCTGGTGAAGCAGCCGGTGGAGTGGGCGGTCGGGGCGATGCGCCAGCTCGGCATCCGGCCCGGCCGGCTCCCCGACCAGCAGCGCCGGGAGCTGACCAACCGGCTGGCCGGGATGGACCAGGTGCCGCTGCGCCCGCCTAGCGTCGGCGGCTGGCCGGCCGGACCGGCCTGGCTGACCACCTCGTCGTTGCAGTCCCGGATGCGGCTGGCCGCGCTGCTGGCCGGGGCCGCACCCGAGGTGACCCGGCGGCTCGCCGGCACCCCGCCGGACGACCGGCCGGAGGCGTTGGCCCGGCTGCTGGTGGTGGACCGGTGGACGCCACGCACCCGGGCCGCCCTGACCCCGCTGGCCGAGGACCCCCGCCGGCTGCTGGTCGCCGGGCTGGTCAGCCCCGAGTACACCGTCAGTTGACCCCGGCACACCGTCAGTTGACCCCGGCACACGGTCAGTTGATCACGAGCACACCGTCAGTTGACGGGAGGAGACGAAGCGGATGGACATCCTGACCCGACGCAGGTTCCTGCTCGCCAGTGGCGTGGCCGGGGCGGGCGCGCTCGCAGCCGGCGCGACCGCGTACGGGCTGTCGGACCTCTTCGACACGGCCGGTGACCGCGATCCACAGGCTCGTACCCTGGTCCTGGTCACCCTCTACGGCGGCAACGACGGCCTGAACACCGTCGTGCCGTACGCCGACCCGGCCTACCAGGACGCCCGCCCCGAGCTGGCGTACTCGGCTGACGAGGTGAAGCGGCTGGACGACGGTGTGGGGCTGAACCCGGCCCTGGCCGGGCTGCACCGGCTGTACGGCGAGGGCCGGCTCGCGATCGTACGCACTGTCGGATATCCGACACCTGATCGGAGTCACTTCCGCTCGATGGACATCTGGCAGACCGCCCACCCCGACCGTCCGGAGCACACCGGTTGGCTGGGCCGCTGGCTGGACGGGGTGGGCGGCGACCCTCGGCTCGCGGTCTCGTTCGAGCCGACCCTGCCGCCGCTGCTCGCCGGTGCCCGCAGCGCGGGTGCCGCCGTACCGGTGACCGAGCGGAATGCCCGGCGCCCGGTCGGCGACCCGACGCTGGCCAGGCTGGCGGTGGCAGAGCCCGGTGAACCGGCCGGGCAGGCCCGGGCCGCCGCCTGCTTCGCCGACCTGCGTGCCGTCGACGCGATGATCGCCGAGGTACGTGACGCGGCCGACGCGGAGGAGGCCGACGACGGCGGGAACGACGACCGTCCGGCGGCCACCGCCACCGGCGGAGCGCGCAGCTCGCTCGCCGCCCAGCTCGACCTGGTGGCGCAGTGCGTCGAGGCCGGGGTGTCGACTCGGGTCTTCTCGGTCTCGCTCGGCGGCTTCGACACCCATGCCGACGAGAAGCAACTCCAGGCGGTACTGCTCGGCCAGCTCGACAGGGCGCTGACCGGGTTCGTCGACCGGATGGCCGGCACCGAGGCCGGCCGCAGGGTGGTGGTGGCGGTCTACTCCGAGTTCGGCCGGCGGGTCCGGGCCAACGCCTCGGACGGTACCGACCACGGCACCGCCTCCGACGTCTTCCTGCTCGGCACCGGGGTACGCGGCGGCCTGCACGGCGAGCCGCCCGACCTGACCCGGCTCGACGACGGCGACCTGCGGTTCAGCACCGACTTCCGGGACGTCTACGCCAGCCTGCTGGAACGGGTCCTCGACACCGAGCCGGAACGGGTGCTCGACGGCTGGCGGGGACGACTCGCCGGAGTGCTCACCTGACCGTGGGCGCGGCGAGGGCGGATCAGTCCTCGTCCTCCTCCGGGTCCTGGTTGGCCTCGACGCCGAGCACGAACGCCTGCATCGCCAGCTCGTCGTCCGACGGCGCGACGAACGCCGGCAGCTCGCGGGGACCCAGCTCCTGGACGTACGCCCAGAACAGCCGGACCGCCTCGGCGGGTGACCCGGCCTCGATCGGCAGGTCCAGGCTGACCAGGAAGTTCCGGCGCTCCGGCGGCGGGCCGACCCGCCCGGCCAGCTCCTGGTAGACCGCCGGGTCGACCGGGGTCACCGGACCGTCGATGCGGAGCCGGTCGGCCGGCACCGGCGCCTCGAAGACCTGCCTGGTGTACGTCACCGCCAGCGCCCCGGCCTCGCCCGCTCCGGACTGCGGATCGTCCGGGTCCCGCTCCTCGACACCGCCGACGATGGTCACCCGGCCGAGTGCGACCACCAGCGGTGGCTGCTCGTCGCGCACCACCAGCACCGGATCACCGGGGCCGGGTCGGGGCCCGCCGTCGTGTCCGGTCAGCTCCAGGGTGTCGTGGTGGAAGAGCCGCTCGGCCTCGTAGCGCTCGCCGGGGATGACCACCGCCCACGCCCCGGCCGAACCCGCTGCACTCATGCCGCTATCCCATCACGGCGGCGGCCGGCGGCTTCACGTGGCAGCCGTCGAGATGGTCGTCGACCATGCCTGTCGCCTGCATCAACGCGTACGCCGTGGTGGGGCCGACGAACCGGAAGCCGCGCTTGCGCAGCGCCTTGGCCATCGCGGTCGACTCGGGGGTGATCGCCGGCACCTCCGCGAAGGAACGGGGTCGGGCCGCCCGGGCGGCCGGGGCGAACGACCAGAGCAGCGCGGCCAGCCCGTCCGGCAGGTCGAGCGCGGCCCGGGCGTTGGCGATCGCCGCGTCGATCTTGGCCCGGTTCCGGACGATCCCGGCATCGGCCATCAGCCGGGCCACCTCCGCCTCGCCGTAGCCGGCGACGGTCTCCAGGTGGAACCCGTCGAAGGCGAGCCGGAACGCCGGCCGCTTCCGCAGGATGGTCAGCCAGGAGAGCCCGGACTGGAACGCCTCGAGCGTCAGCCGCTCGTAGAGCGCGTCGTCGCCGTGCAGCGGCCGGCCCCACTCCTCGTCGTGGTAGGCGGCATAGTCGGGGGTGCTCGCGCCCCAGCGGCAGCGGGCCAGCCCGTCAGCGCCAATCACCAGATCAGTCACGGCGTCAACGGTAGGCCAGCCGCCCGACAACCCCCGGACGCCCGAGCCCGGACGTTGGGCGTGCTCAGGGCAGTCGGCGCTCAGGGCAGTTGGCGCTCAGGGCAGTGGCGCTCAAGGCAGTGGCGCTCAGGGCAGTTGGCCGCGTTCCACCAGCCGGGCGAACCGCTTCAGCGCCTGGGTGAGGCCGAACTTCGAGCCGGGCCAGAGCACCGGCCAGGCCACCCGGCCGGTCGGGCCACCGGGCAGGTGGAACCACTCGTGCCAGACCACCTGGGTACGGTCCTCGGCCATCTGGGTACAGCGCAGCACCCCCGGACCGCGCAACAGGCGCCCGCAGTGCACCACCCTTACCTCGTACGGCGGGTCCAGTCGGACCACCCGCATCTCGTCCCGGAGTACCGCCGGTCCGACCGTGGTGACCGCCTCCACCAGGCTGCCCTCGCCACCGTCCCCCTCGACCAGGCGGACCCGGGTGAACGGGATCCACTCGCCCTGCCGTTCCCACGCGGTGAGCGCGGCGAAGACCCGGGGCGCGGGTGCCGCGACGATTACCGTCGCGGTGACCTCTCCGGAGCCAGGTTTGGCCGCCGCCCGGAGCCCCTCGGTGCCCTCCGGATCGGCGGCGCCCGGGTCGGCGGCGCTCACGCCCGCTCCGGCTGCTCCGCCGGTCCGCCCGGCGCGGCCGTCCCGTCCGCCCGCACCGGCCGCTCGGCCCGCCCGCTGGGTGCCGGCTCCGCCGCTCCGTCGGGCTCGACGGCGGCGTCCGCACCGGCGGGCCGGGTTTGCCGGTCGTCCTCGTCGGCACCGGCCGGACCACCCGTGGTGCCGCCGGCCGACGTGGCCGGTGCGGAACCGTCGGTCAGGTCGCCGTCCTCGGCCTCGATCACGGAGCCGCCCGCCCGGGCTGGTCGGGGCGGAACCGGCTCGGCGCCGTCGGCCCGGTCGTCAGTCGAGGCTGTGCCGTCCGTCGAGGGCGTGCCGTCAGTCGAGGCTGTGCCGCCCGTCGAAGGTGTGCCGTCAGTCGAGGCTGTGCCGTCAGACGCGGGTGTGCCGTCAGACGCGGGTGTGCCGGGTGCCGTCGGAGCGGTCTCTGGCCGGATGGTCGGCGTCGACGTCGACGTCGACCCGGTCCGGTCGCCGCGTTCCTCCCAACCCCCTGGGCCGGTCGCGTCGGCCGCCTCACCCGCGCCAACTGCAACGGCCGTGCCGGCACTGCCGGTGCCGACCCGGCCGGCGACCGGCGGTACCGGCGACGAGTGCACCCCGGCCCCGCCGGTCGTCGCCGCGACCAGGGTCCGGGCGGAAGAGCCGTCCACCGGAGCGTCCGGGGCTAGTGTGGCCGACCCGGCCGGTCCGAGAGCCGCCTCCCGGGCCCGGCGAAGCACCTCGGCGTCCTCCAGCCGACCCTCCCGCAGCGCGGTGACCTCCGCCTGGAGCACCCCGATCAGCTCGTCCTTGTAGCCGATGTCGTACGCGGTACGACGCAGCGCCTGGTCGACCTGGGCCATCCGGTACCCCCGCAGCGCCAGGTCGAACCGGACCTGGCCGACGTCGGTCTCCAGCAACGGCCGGTTACCGGGCAGCGGCACCGCCCGCCCGTCCGGCTCGGCGTTGCCCAGCCCCGGATCGGAGCCGGTCACCAGCACCGTCACCCCGAAGACCACCGCCGCGACGGTCAGCGCCACGACCAAGAGGAGCAGAACCTGACCCATCCGCCGATGGTGGCATGGCGAGCCGGGCCGGGCGACCCCGCCACCCCGGTCATTCTTCGACGGACATGAAACCCTGCCCGGCCGGCGGGCCGGACGTCGGTGGCCGGCGGTGCCGAACCCGGCTGCGGGCCGCCGACCCGTGCCGGCTCCCGCACGGGTACGACGACCTGCCGCCGGATAGCGTGATCAGCGCGGAGACGGTGGAGGTGGAGTGGATGGCGGACGCGCTTCGACTGGGGCGGCGCACGTTCGCGCCCGGAGACCTCGCCGTGATGGCGATCGTCAACCGGACTCCGGACTCGTTCTTCGACCGGGGCGTCACCTTCGCCGCCGACAGCGCGCTGCGGGCCGTGGAGCGGGCGGTGGCCGAGGGTGCGGAGATCGTCGACATCGGCGGGGTGAAGGCCGGGCCCGGTGCCGAGGTGGACGTGGCCGAGGAGATCCGCCGTACCGTCGGCACCATCGCCGCCGTCCGGGCCGCCTTCCCGGAGGTGGTGATCTCGATCGACACCTGGCGGGCCGAGGTGGCCACCGAGGCGGTCGCCGCCGGGGCGGACCTGCTCAACGACACCTGGTCCGGTGCCGATCCGGCGCTCGCCGAGGTGGCCGCCGCGACCGGGGTGGGACTGGTCTGCTCGCACGCGGGCGGGTTGACGCCGCGTACCCGACCGCACCGGGCGGCGTTCGCGGACCTGCTCGCCGACGTGCTCGACACGGTCACCGGGCTCGCCGAGCGGGCGGTCCGGCTCGGGGTACGCCGGGACGGCATCCTGATCGACCCCGCGCACGACTTCGGCAAGAACACCCGACACTCGCTGGAGATCACCCGTCGGCTCGCCGAACTCACCGGTACCGGCTGGCCGGTGCTGGTGGCCCTGTCCAACAAGGACTTCGTCGGGGAGACCCTGGACCTGCCGGTGGACCAGCGGCTGGAGGGTACCCTCGCGGCCACCGCCGTCTCGGCCTGGCTGGGCGCCCGGGTGTTCCGGGCCCACCAGGTACGCCCCACCCGGCGGTTGCTGGACATGGTCGCCTCGATCCGGGGTGACCGCCCGCCTGCGGTGTCCCGGCGTGGGCTTGCCTGATCCGGCGCGGGCTCGCCTGATCCCGGTCCGCTCAGCGCTGGCTGTCGGGGCGGCTCACTGGGTCCAGCGGAGGATGTTCTTCCGCCAGGCGTAGAGGATGCCGAGGGCGAGTACGGCGACGAAGATCGCCATCTCGACCACCGTGACGAGGCCGAACCCGGGCCGGTCGAAGACCACCGCCCAGGGGAAGAGGAAGACGGCCTCGACGGCGAAGAGGACGTAGAGGTAGGCGTAGACGTAGTAGCGGATCTGCATCTGCGCCCAGTCGCTGCCGACCGGATCGAGCCCGCACTCGTAGCTGGTCCGCTTGCCGGGCGGGTCGGCGGGCTGGGCCGGCCGGAGCACCCGATTGGCGGTGAACGCGCCGACGAAGACCAGTACGCTGGCGAGCAGCAACAGTCCCAGCGTCGCGTACGACCCCAGGTATCCGGTCATGTGCGGCAGCCTACCGCCCGGTGTCGGGTTCATGCCTTGCGGAAGTGGACGTCCGAACTTCGGTGATCTGGATAACGACACCACTTTCCGGGTGGGGCGAAATCGGGCCAGATACCGCCATTACCGGCGTCCCATGTGACGGACCTTGGGCAAGGTTCACCTAACCACCGACGTAGGCTCTGGAATGAAGGACTGGAGCGGGCCGGGCCTCACCACCGCCAACCCGCCACAGGCGCTCAAGGAGGACATGTGGCCGAGCAAGGCGAGGTCACCCCTGAGCTCAGCCCGTCCGACCGGGCCGAGCGAAGCGAGGTGCAGCAGTGAGCAAGCAGGTCCAGCAACTCGATCGGGTGGTCATCCGGTTCGCGGGCGACTCCGGCGACGGCATGCAGCTCACCGGCGACCGATTCACCTCGGAAACCGCTCAACTGGGTAACGACATCTCGACGTTGCCGAACTTCCCGGCGGAGATCCGCGCCCCCGCCGGCACCCTGCCCGGGGTGTCGAGCTTCCAGGTGCACTTCGCGGACTACGACATCCTGACCCCGGGCGATGCCCCCAACGTCCTGGTCGCGATGAATCCGGCCGCGCTCAAGGCCAACCTGGCCGACCTGCCGCGCGGGGCCGACATCATCGTCAACACCGACGAGTTCACCCGGCGCAACCTGGCCAAGGTGGGCTACCAGGTCAGCCCGCTCGACGACGGCTCGCTGGACGGCTACGTGCTGCACCCGGTGGCGCTGACCTCGATGACCGTCGGCGCGCTGGCCGAGCACGACGTCTCGAAGAAGGACGCCGAGCGGGCCAAGAACATGTTCGCGCTCGGCCTGCTCTCCTGGATGTACTCCCGGCCCTACGAGTCGACGATCCGGTTCCTGGAGCGCAAGTTCGCGGCCCGGCCGGAGCTGGTCGCGGCGAACACCGCGGCCTTCCGGGCCGGCTGGAACTTCGGCGAGACGACCGAGGACTTCGCGGTCCGCTACGAGGTCAAGCCGGCCAAGATGAACCCGGGGACCTACCGGAACATCACCGGCAACGCGGCGCTCTCGCTGGGGCTGGTCGCCGCCGGGGTCCGCTCCGGGCTGCCGGTCTTCCTCGGGGCGTACCCGATCACCCCGGCCTCGGACATCCTGCACGAGCTGAGCAAGCACAAGCGGTTCGGCGTGACCACGATGCAGGCCGAGGACGAGATCGCGGCGATCGGGGCGGCACTCGGCGCGTCGTACGGCGGTGCGCTCGGCGTCACCACCACCTCCGGCCCGGGTGTCGCGCTGAAGGGCGAGACGATCTCCCTTGCGGTGGCCCTGGAACTGCCGCTGGTCATCGTCGACGTGCAGCGGGCCGGCCCCTCCACCGGGATGCCGACCAAGACCGAGCAGGCCGACCTGAACATGGCGCTCTTCGGCCGGCACGGCGAGGCGCCGGTCGCGGTGATCGCCCCGCGTTCGCCGTCCGACTGCTTCTTCGCCGCCCTGGAGGCGGCCCGGATCGCGCTGACCCACCGCACCCCGGTGATCCTGCTCTCGGACAACTACGTGGCGAACGGCTCCGAGCCGTGGCTGCTGCCGGACGTCGAGTCGCTGCCGGACCTGCGGGTCGAGTTCGCCACCGAGCCGAACGGCGAGGACGGGAAGACCTTCCTGCCCTACCTGCGCGACCCGGCCACGCTGGCCCGGCCGTGGGCGATCCCCGGCACGCCCGGACTGGAGCACCGGATCGGCGGGCTGGAGAAGGCCGACAAGACCGGCGACATCTCGTACGACCCGGCGAACCACGACTTCATGGTGCGGACCAGGGCGGCCCGGATCGAGGCGATCGAGGTACCGGACGTCGAGGTGGAGGACCCGGACTCGGACGCCCGGGTGCTCGTACTCGGCTGGGGCTCGACGTACGGGCCGATCGGCGCCGCCTGCCGTGGGCTGCGCCAGCGCGGCCTACCGGTGGCCCAGGCGCACCTGCGGCACCTGGCGCCGTTGCCGGCCAACCTCGGCGAGGTGCTGGCCCGCTACGAGAAGGTGGTGATCCCGGAGATGAACCTCGGCCAGCTCGCCCACGTGATCCGGGCCCGCTACCTGGTCGACGCGATCGGATACAACCAGGTCCGGGGGCTGCCGTTCACCGCCACCGAGCTGGAGACCATGCTGGAAGAGGTCGTCAAGAATGCCTGAGCCCGTCGCCCTCAAGCTCACCACCAAGGACTTCAAGTCCGACCAGGAGGTGCGTTGGTGCCCCGGCTGCGGTGACTACGCGATCCTGGCCGCAGTCCAGTCGTTCATGCCGGAGTTGCAGATCCCCCGGGAGCGGACCGTTTTCGTCTCCGGCATCGGCTGCTCGTCGCGCTTCCCCTACTACATGAACACGTACGGGATGCACTCGATCCACGGCCGGGCCCCGGCGATCGCCACCGGGCTTTCGGTCTCCCGGCCGGACCTGTCGGTCTGGGTGGTCACCGGTGACGGCGACGCGCTGTCGATCGGCGGCAACCACCTGATCCACGCGCTGCGGCGGAACGTCAACCTCAAGATCCTGCTCTTCAACAACCGGATCTACGGGCTGACCAAGGGGCAGTATTCACCCACCTCCGAGGTCGGCAAGATCACCAAATCGACGCCGGTCGGCTCGGCGGACGCGCCGTTCAACCCGCTCTCGCTGGCCCTCGGTGCCGAGGCGACCTTCGTGGCCCGGACCATCGACTCGGACCGCAAGCACCTCCAGTCGGTGCTGCGCGCCGCCGCCGAGCACCAGGGTTCGGCGTTCGTGGAGATCTACCAGAACTGCAACATCTTCAACGACGGCGCCTTCGACGAGTTGAAGGAGCCGGCCACCCGGGACGACTACCTGATCCGGCTGGAGCACGGCCAGCCGATCACCTTCGGTTCGGCGGGTCAGTTCTGCGTCGTACACCCGCCCGGCGGTTTCGGGCTGGAGGTTCGGGAGACCGCCTCGGTACCGGCGGACGAGATCGTGGTGCACGACGCGACTGTGAACGAGCCGGCGTACGCCTTCGCGCTCTCCCGGTTGCCGGGCTTCGCCCTGCGCAACACCCCGATCGGGATCTTCCGCAACGTCGACCGGCCGAGCTACGACGGTGTGGTGCAGGGGCAGCTCGAAGCGGCCCGGGCGAAGAGCACGGGTACCCCCGAGGAGCAGCTCGCCGGCCTGTTGAACAGCGGCGACACCTGGACGATCCTCTGACTCCGGCGAGAATCCGCTGACCCGGACGAGTCCGAGAACCCGCTGACTCGTCCGGGTCCGAGAACCCGCTGACTCGTCCGGGTCCGACGATCCGCTGACTCGGCCAAGTCCCGACGATCCGCTGCCTCGTCAGGCGACGGGCGGCCGGTTGCCGTCAGCGGTTCTGGTCGGCGGTGCTGCTGCTGCCGCTGCTGGCCCGGTCGTCGCGGACGTACACGAGCATGTCGCCGGTCTCGATGGCGGTGGCGGCCTGGTCGGCGAGCGAGACCACCTTGCCCCGCCGAACCAGCGCGATGACCAGCGCCTCCAGCCGGCGCGGTGAGACACCGACCTCGTCCCGGGTGGCCGAGCGCATCGCCAGCGCCATGCCCTGGCCGGGGGTGAGCAGGTCCTCGACGACGTCGATGAGCGGCGGGGCCGAGGTGGAGACGCCGAGCAGCCGGCCGGCGGTCGCCGACGAGACGATGACGTGGTGCGCCCCGCTCTGCCGCAGCAGCGGGGCGTTCTCCGCCTCCCGAGCGGCGGCGATGATCCGGACCTGGCCGGCGGTGAGTTGCCGTACGGTCAGCGTGACCAGTACGGAGACCTCGTCGCTGTCGGTCGCGATGATCACGGACTTCGCGTGCCGGACGTGCGCCTCGTTGAGCGTCGCCGACCGGGTGGCGCTGCCCTCGATCACCACCAGGCCGGCCGAGGTGGCCTGCCGGACGGCTGCCGGGTTTCGTTCGACGACGAGGATCCGCTGCTTGTCGAAGCCGGTTTCGAGCAGTGCGGAGATCGCGCTACGGCCCTTGGTGCCGTAGCCGCAGATGATGACGTGGTCCTTCACTTGTCTCCTCCACCGCGTCAAGCGGAGGTTTGTGCGGTACTGCTCGGTCAGGACTTCCAGGGTGGTGCCGACCAGGATGATCAGGAAGAGCACCCGGGCCGGAGTGATCACCAGTACGTTGATCAGCCGCGCACCCTCGGTCACCGGCGTGATGTCGCCGTATCCGGTGGTGGAGAGGGAGACCACCGCGTAGTAGAAGGAGTCGAGGAGGGTGATCCCGTCCTCGTTGACGTCACGGTAGCCGTCACGGTCGAGGTAGACCACCGTCACGATCAGCAGCACGAGGCCGACCGCGGCGGCGACACGCTGGCTCAGCGCCCGCAGCGGCCCCCTGCGGATGGCCGGAAAGTGGATCATCGCCCACCCCGCCTCATCGCCGCCCCCGCCCGCACGCCCACAACATAGCCGGGATCATCGCACCGGGCTGGCCGGGCGCACGGATCGGGGCCGGACAGCGGGTTGTGGCCGACCGTCCCGCCATGCATCGAGCTGAAATTTTGGTTAGATACGTTGCGCTGGGTGCCTCCGAATTAGCACGCTGTGACGTCAGATGGGGTCATTCGCCTGGAGGTGCCGTGAGCACGCTGCCCGCAGTTCCCGACCTGGCCGCCGGGACGGTGCTCCAGCTTCGCCAGGAGGACTGGCGGTACGGCGGCCACCCGCTCCGGCTGCGGGTCGAGCAGGTCCGGCACGACATCTCACACTATTACCGGGACGAGTGGGTCTGGATCGTCGGCGAGCGGCTCGACTGCGAAGGCAGGGCACAGGGCCGGATCGAGGCGCTGGTCAGGGTCGCGGCGCTGGTCGGAACCACCCAGCCGACAGGGCCGGCGCACGACATGTCGGGCCAGCCCTCCTGAGCCGGCCCGACATGTCAGGTTGAGTTCGGCGAGGCCGCGTCGGCTGTCAGCAGAAGGCCTCCTCGTAGGACCCGTCACCGTCGTCATCCAGCCACGTGTCCGTCATGTTGTTGATGGACATCCAACCGGAGGTGGAAGTGCCCGCGACCCGGCCGTACACCCACAGGTTTCCGTAGTCGTTGACGTAGAGGCAGTGGTAGAAGATTTCGGCGCCCTTGGGAACGCTCCGAATGGTGCCGCAATCAGCGTAGGGCGCCACCTTGAGATTGTAGGTCCCGTTCATGATGCCGGAGCCCTCGCCGTTGACGTTGTGGCTGGGGCTCGTGCAACTCGGTGCGGCGACCGCCGCCGCCGGGGCCACCAGGGCACCGAGAGCTGCCAGCACGACGGCCAGCACCATGGCAGCGCCGCGAAGGCGCATGCTTCCGGGTTTTACGAGTGCCATCAGGATCTCCCCCGTTCGCTGTTTGGACCACCGTCCTGAAAGAAATGCGGAATCGCACTCATAATTGAATCCTGGCCGATGACGAGCTTCGATACAAATGCCGAATGTGTATAACGGATATAAGTGGGCGACATAGATCGACGGCGACGGAGAGGCCGACAGCGGGACGTAGCGCGGCGGGCCGGTGGGGACGACTCGGAGGCTTGCGCCCATGTCGAACGTATGAAACTTTCCTTCCAGCAACTCAGCTACGTCGACACAAACCGCCGACCACCGACCGTCGTGCCCGCTCCCATCCGGGGAGTCCGACGAAGGGACGCACCGCATGAAGCCGTATCGGATCGCAGCCGCCGGGCTGGCCGTGGCGCTGCTCGGCGCGCTGGCCGCCACCCCCGCGAACGCCGCACCCGCGACCACCGCCAATGCCACCACCGCAGCCGCCCTCAACGGCTGCACAACCGATCCCGCCACCCCGAAGCGGCAGTTCCGGGCGATGTGGATCGCAAGCGTCGTCAACATCGACTGGCCGACCCGGGCGTCGTACACGGCGCCGGACCGGGTCGCCGCACAGCAGGCCGAGTACACCGGCTGGCTCGACCTGGCCCAGCGACTCAACCACAACGCGGTGATCGTGCAGGTCCGGCCGACCGCCGACGCGTTCTGGCCGTCGCCGCACGAGCCGTGGTCGGAGTACCTGACCGGAGTGCGCGGTCAGGACCCCGGCTGGGACCCGCTGGCGTACCTGGTCACCGAGGCGCACAAGCGGAACCTGGAGTTCCACGCCTGGTTCAACCCGTACCGGATCTCCATGCCGGACGGTGCCGGCGCCGACATCAACAAGCTGGCCCCGGGGCATCCGGTCCGGGAGAATCCGGAGTGGGCGGTCGCCTACCCGATCAACGCGGCCGGCTCCCGGCTCTACTACAACCCCGGCATCCCCGAGGTACGCCAGTTCGTCCAGACCGCCATGCTCGACGCGGTCAAGCGGTACGACATCGACGGCGTGCACTTCGACGACTACTTCTACCCCTACCCGGTGGCCGGGCAGGACTTCGCCGACCAGGCGACCTTCGAGGAGTACGGTGCCGGTTTCGCCAGCAAGGCGGACTGGCGGCGGCACAACATCGACCTGCTGGTGCAGGAGATGGGTCAGCGGATCAAGGCGACCAAGCCGTGGGTGAAGTTCGGGATCAGCCCGTTCGGCATCTGGCGGAACAAGGCGGCCGACCCGCTCGGCTCGGAGACCAACGGCACCCAGTCCTACGACGCGAACTTCGCCGACACCCGCAGGTGGGTCAAGGAGGAGTGGATCGACTACATCGTGCCGCAGGTCTACTGGAACATCGGCTTCGCGGTGGCCGACTACGCCAAACTGGTCCCCTGGTGGTCCGGGGTGGTCGCCGGCACCCGGGTGCAGCTCTACATCGGGCAGGCGGACTACAAGATCGCCGACCCCGCGCAGGGGGCACCCTGGCACGACCCGGCCGAGATGTCGAAGCACCTCACCTTCAACCGGGACTACCCGCAGGTCACCGGCAACATCCACTTCAGCGCGGTGCAGGTCCGGGCCAACCGGCTCGGCGCCACCGACCTCTACGCGGCCGAGCACTACTCCCGGCCGGCACTGATCCCGACCATGCCCCACCTGCCGGCGAAGCCGTTGATGTTCCCGGTGTTGACCGGTGCCAGCCGGAAGGCAGAAGGAGTGGAACTGCGCTGGCGGCAGCCGGCCGACGGGCTCGGTCCGTTCGGTCGGACCAGCTCGTACGCGATCTACCGGTTCGACGGGGTCGACCTTCCCGGCTCCTGCGGCTTCGCCGACGCCGGCAACCTGGTCGGCACCGTCCGGGCCGGCGGTGGCGGCGTCCAGTCCTGGCTGGACACGTCGGCCAAGCCGGGACAGCGGTACAGCTACTACGTGACCGCGTTGGACCGGCTGGCCAACGAGAGCCAGCCCAGCCCGCCGTGGTTCGTACTCCGCTGAGCGGGAGGGACCTGCACTGACAGCGCGGGCGGATGCTCCGGGGTAGCGCGGCAGCGAGTGGCCGCACCTTGGAGCATTCGCCCGTTCTGGCACCTGTCAACGAAAATAAAGGTCGAGTAGAGATCGGCAGGCGACGATTCCTCCAGACTGTCACCACCTAGATCACCTACCGGTGACAGCTCCGTCCCGCCCCGGGCCTCCCCACGAGGGAAGCCCTCCTATCCGGAGGTACCTGCCGTGTCCCGTCGCCTGATCACCACCCTGGCGGCCAGCGCGTTCGCGCTGCTCTTCGCCCTCGGTGCCGGTTCGCCCGCCGCCGCCGCGGTGACTCCCGAACAGAAGCTCGCCGTGCTGTCGAGCTGGACCCAGACCAGCGCCAGCAGCTACAACGCCTGGAACTCGGCCCGCACCAACCAGGCCGCCTGGGCCGAGTACTCCTTCAACTGGAGCACCGACTACTGCTCGTCCAGCCCGGACAACCCGCTCGGGTTCAACTTCGAGCTCTCCTGCTACCGGCACGACTTCGGCTACCGCAACTACAAGTCGGTCGGCCAGTTCGACCCGAACAAGGCCCGGCTGGACAGTGCCTTCTACGAGGACCTGCGTCGGGTCTGCGCGACGTACAACGCCTTCGTCCGGCCGGCCTGCTACAGCCTGGCCTGGACGTACTACCAGGCGGTGCGGGCCTTCGGCTCGGTGATCGTCGCGCAGGCCGACCTGGACAAGGCGGCCAAGCTCAAGGCCGACGGCGAGCGCCGGGCGGCGGCGGCCGGAGTGTCGCTCCGCTGATCCCGGCCCAGCCGGCTGAACCGCTCGAAGACCGGCGCCGATTGCCGTCGGCGCCGGTCTTCGAGGTTGGCGTCCCTCTGCGCGGGTACCTGGCGGGAAGGCGGACGAATCGGTCCACCCCGCGCCTGACCTGACCGGAGGATTCCAGATGTCGACCTCGGTGCTACCGCCCGACGACCCGGCACGTGAGTTCCTGCATGTGCGGCCCGGCGATCCGGGACTGGCCCACCTGGCCATCGCCGGTGGCATCTACACGGTGCTCGTGACCGGAGAGCAGACCGCCGGCCGGTACTGCCTGATCGACATGCGGGTACCGCCGGGCGGTGGGCCACCGCCACACCGGCACGACTTCGAGGAGATGTTCACCGTGCTCGACGGCGCGGTGGAGTTCACGTTCCGCGGCGAGCAGCGTGTCGCGCGAGCCGGTGAGACGGTGAACATACCGGCGAACGCACCGCACTTCTTCCGCAACAACTCCGATCAGCCGGCCCGCCTGCTGTGCATGTGCACCCCCGCCGGCCAGGACGAGTACTTCCGCAGGGTGGGCGATCCCGTCGACGGACCCACCGCACCGCCGCCGTCCCTGAGCCCCGAGGAACAGGCCGAGCGCCGGGAACGTGCCGCCCGGCTGGCCGCCGACCACCGCACAGAGCTGATCGCCCCTTGACCCACCCTGATCGGGGGCGGCCCGGCCGGTCACCACACCTTCGTGACCCTCACCGGGCCAGCTTCCGGTTGAGGTACCGCTGCTCCGGCAGGCTCGCCGTCAGTCGGGCGGCGATCCGATACTGCTCCTTCGCGGCTTCGACGTCGCCGTCGAGGTCGAGCAGGTGCCCACGCACGGCGTACAGCCTGTGGTGGCGGCGCATGGCGGCATCGTCCAGCAGCGGTTCGAGCATGGCGAGACCGGCGGCCGGATCGTGGGCCATGGCGACGGCGACCGCGTGGTTCAGCGTGACGACCGGACCCGGCGCGATCCGGCCCAGCATGTCGTAGAGCACGCTGATCTGCAGCCAGTCCGTTTCCGGGTACGTCGCGGCCTCGGCGTGCACCGCGGCGATCGCGGCCTGCAGTTGGAACCTGCCCAGGTGGCCGCGGGGAAGGTGTCGTTCCAGCAGTTCGACGCCCTCGTCGATCAGGTCGCGCCGCCAGAGGGTCCGGTCCTGCTCGGCGAGCGGCACGAGGTCACCGGCGGTGTCGACCCGGGCGGGAGACCGGGCATGGGTGAGCAGCATCAGCGCCAGCGCCCCGGCGACCTCGGCGTGATCCGGGAGTACGGCGTGCAGTTGCCGGACGAGCCGGATCGCCTCCTCGGCCAGCGGGACGTCGAGCAGTGCCTCGCCCGATGTCCGGGCGTACCCCTCGGTGAACACCAGGTGGCACACGTCGATGACCGCCGCGACCCGGTCGGGCAGGTCCCGCGGTGCCGGCATGACGAACCGCGCACCGGCCTGCCGCAGCGCCGTACGTGCCCAGGTGAGCCGCTGCGTCATCGTGCGGACCGGGACGAGGTACGCGGCGGCGATCTGCTCCACGCCGAGGCCGGCCACCGCCCGTAGGCAGAGCGCGACCTGCGACGGGCGGGTCAGCGCAGGATGGCAGCAGAGCAGGAACAGCCGTAACGTGTCGTCACGGTCGGGCGTGGTGATCTCCTCCGTCGGGTACGGCTGCTGGGCGGCGAGCAGCGTCTCCCGGCGTACCCGGGCCGAATCCGTCCTGGCCCGGTCGATCAGCCTTCGCGAAGCAACGGTGATCAGCCATGCCCTCGGCGTCTCGGGCACCCCGTCGACGGGCCACCGGACGGCGGCCACCTCGGCGGCGTCCTGGAGCGCCTCCTCACAGTCGCCGAGATCGCCATATCTGCGCAGCAGCGCCCCGAGGACGTGCGGCGCCTCCTGGCGCCACACGTCCGCGAGGACCGAACCCGTCACTGGTCGTCGCCACCTGGCCACATCAGCGGCCGCAGCTCCACCGTCTCGTCCGGCCCGGAGAACCGGGCGGCGACCTCCTCGGCACGCGCCTGGCTGTCCACGTCGATGAGGAAGAAACCGGCGAGGTGCTCCTTCGCCTCCGAGTACGGCCCGTCGCTCGCGAGCGGCTCGCCGTCCCGCCACCGGTACAGCCGGGCGTTGGCCGGGTCACCGAGCGCCTCACCGCCGAGCAGTTCGCCGTTGGCCTGCAGCTCGGTCATCACCTGCTCGAACTCGGCGTTCAACCGATCGCGTACGTCGGCCGGAAGTGCCTGGTGGGCCGCGAGGTACTCACTCGTCGGGTGGCCCCAGGGCTGCGGGTTGGAATGGATCATGATGACGTACTTCATCGGGTCTCCCAGCATCGTGCACGACGGCCGTTCCGTCGCTCCCCTGATACGACGAAGCGCCCCGGCCGGTGTCTACATCCTTCACCAACCTCGCCGACGGGTTCCGAGGTCGTCCAGGTGAAGCGGCAGGTCAGGCGTTGTCGAGCAGGAATGTCCGGATGAGTTGGGCGCACTCGGCGGCGTGTGTTTCCAACAGGAAGTGCCCGGCGTCGTAGATGTGCGCGTCCATCCGATCCAGGGCGCGGTGGTAGGCGAGGACCTCGTCGACGTCGAAGTACGCGTCGCGCCGTCCCCACAGCACGAGCGCGGGTGGCTGGTGCGCCCGGTGGTACTCGGCGATCTCGTCGAACCGGGCGACGTGGTTGGCGTAGTCGCGGAACAACGCGAACTGTGCGTCGACGTTGCCGGGCCGGCTCATCCGCTCCCAGTCGAGGTGCCACGACTCGGGCGGGTGCAGCGTACGCAGGTGTTCGGGCAGCCCGGCCAGGTACTGGTCACGGGTGCCGGCGAAGTTCAACCAGTCCGGCAGCTCGGCACGGTTGGCCTCGGTCGGGTCGGCCCAGTACGCCCTGGCGGTGTTCCACTGCTCGCCGAGGCCGTCCTCGTGCGCGTTTCCGCTCTGCACGATGAGCCCACTGACGCGATCCGGGGCGCGGGTGGCCAGGTGATATCCCACCGGTGCGCCGAAGTCGTGCAGATAGACGAAGAAGCGCTCGATCCGGAGCTGGTCGAGCAGACCTTCGATCGCCCACCCGAGGTTCTCGAACGTGTAGTCGTACTCGTCGACGGTCGGCGACGACGACATGCCGAAGCCGGGGAGATCGGGCGCGACCACGTACGCCACGTCGGCCAGCGTCGGAATGACCTCGCGGAACGTGTGTGACGAGCTGGGGAAACCGTGCAGCAGCAGCACTGTCGTCCGACCGGGTCGCCCGGCCTCGCGGAAGAACACCTCCAGCCCGTTGACCTCGGCCTGTCGATGGCGGATCTTCTGGATCGCCTGCATTCGCTCCTCCTTCTGACTCCTGCGGAAGGGTGGATCGTCCAGATCACGCACCAGCCATCGTGCCGGACTGCGAACCTGCCTGCTCGGAGCCAGGTACCCGGATCTGCGGCCGCCCCGGAGGACGACCGGCGCAGACCCGCCACGGGGCAGCGGCTAGCCTGCCGTCATGGCGAGCACCGAGTTGGACGAGTTGATCGTCGCGGACGCCGAGGCGCTGCGTGCCTGGTTGTCGGCCAACCACGGCACGTCGCCGGGGGTCTGGCTCGCGTTGACCAGGAAGGGCGGCACGGTCACCACCCTGACCTGGCAGCAGGCGGTCGACGAGGCCCTGTGCGTCGGCTGGATCGACGGGCAGGCCCGTAAACGGGACCAGGAGTCCTCGTGGATCCGGCTCACCCCGCGCAGGTCCCGCAGCGCCTGGTCACAACGGAACGTCGCCCACGTGGCCCGGCTGGAGGCGGAGGGACGGATGCTGCCTGCGGGCCGCGCCGCGGTGGAGGCCGCGAAGGCGGACGGACGGTGGGCCGCCGCCTACGCCCCACCGTCGGAAGCCGAGGTACCGGCCGACCTGTCCGCCGCGATCGCCGCCAACCCGGCCGCCCAGGCCATGTTCGAGGTGCTCACCAAGACCAACCGGTTCGCTCTGATCCACCGGCTCAACGCCGTGAAACGGGCGGAGACCCGCGAGCGGAAGATCGGCGAGTTCGTCGCCATGCTGGCCCGGCACGAGACGATCTATCCACAGAAGGCCAAGCCGCCGAACTCCGACGGTCGGTAGCCCGGGAAACCGGCAGGGACGGGCAGCCCGGGATCCTGCGGTCCGGAGCTTGTTTGTAAGTGGTTACTACTGTAAGACTGCCCGCATGGAGGCACAGCGCAGTACCGCCCCCCGGCGACGGGCGGACGCCGTGGACATCGGCCTTCGGGTCTTCGCCGACCACGGCCTCACGACGGCGTCGGTGCAGAAGGTGGCCGACCGGATGGGCGTCTCGCAGCCGTACGTCTTCCGGTTGTTCGGCAGTAAGCGCGACCTCTTCCTGGCCTGCCTGGACGAGCTGGAGACCCGCATCCGGGATGTGCTCCGGCAGACGGCCGCGCAGACTCCGGACGGGCCGTTGCCGGCGATGCGGGCCGGCTTCCGGAGCCTCATCGCCGATGGCGTGATCACCGGCTTCTGGTTGCAGGCCTGCGCCGCAGCCCGCTCCGACGAGATGATCGCGGCGCGGTGCCGGGCAGTGCTGGTAGGCATCCTGGACGAGGCCGACCGGCACTCCACCGCCGGGCCGGAGGAGCTGCGCGACACCCTGGCGCTCGGTGCGCTCGTGGTGATGCTGCAAGCGCTGGGCGTGGACCTGAGCGAGGGCAGCCAGGCGGCGATCGACTCCCTGCGCGCCGCCGAGGGATCGTCGTGAACCAGCCTCCCGCCGCCTACCGAACCAGCCCCGATCGAGAGGAGTACCACGTGAACGTCTTCGGACCGGTAGCCGACCTGTACGAGACCACCCGGCCGGGATATCCGCCCGAGATCGCCGAGACGATCGTCAGCTACCACGGCGGCACGCCGACCTCGGTGGTCGAGATCGCCGCCGGCACCGGCAAGGCCACCCAGGTTCTCGCCCGGATCGGCGCACCGCTCACCTGCATCGAGCCCGATCCGGCGATGGCCACCACGCTGGCCGGACGATTCCCCGACGCCCGCATCGAGCGCACCACGTTCGAGCAGTGGTCACCACCCGACGGCGGGGTGGGGGTGCTGGCCTGCGCCATGGGCTGGCACTGGCTGGACGCGGCAACCCGCAACACCCGCGCCCGGCAGGCACTCGCGCCCGACGGCACGCTGGCGGTCTTCGGGCACCGCTACGACTACGCCGACACCGACCAACGGGACGCGGTCCGGTCCGCGCTGCACGCCGTCGACCCGACGGTACGGGAGCGGCCCGCGGACTGGTTCCACCGCGACATCGTCGAACGCGGGCAGTTCGTCGACGTCCGCACGGAGATCTTCCGACGCCACCTGCGGCTGGACAAGGAGCAGTACCTCGGCCTGATCCGCACCTTCGGGCCGTACCTCTCCCGGCCGCCGGAGCTGCAACAGGCCGGGTTGACCGCCCTCGGCCGACTGGTCGACGACTTCGGCGGAAGTGTCGTGCTCGATCTGCGTACCACGCTGGTGCTGGGCCGCGCTCGACGGCAGCGCGATGCTCGGTGACCGGTGGGGCGTGACGCAGAGCGAGACCCAGCGCCACTATCCGTGCGACGACTTCGTCACCCGACCCACCCTGCGAGCCTGGCGAGGCGTACGGGTCAGGGCGCCGGCCGCCCTGGTGTGGCCGTGGGTCGCCCAGGTGCGACTCGCGCCGTACTCCTACGACTGGATCGACAATCTCGGCCGGCGCTCGCCCCGACACCTCGTCGGCCTGCCCGAGCCGCGCGTCGGCGAGTCGTTCACCGCCGTCGGCGGCCGACCGACCGGCCGGATCGTCTCGGTCGAGCCGGGGCGACAACTGACCGGCGAGATTCTGGGCGGCTTCGTCTCCTACGTCCTGGTGCCCGAGGAGCAGGACACCCGCCTGCTCTTCAAGGTGGTGATGGAGACGAACCGCGCGGTAGCGCTCGGGTTCTGCCTCGGGGACCTGGTCATGGCCCGACGGCAACTGCTGAACTTCAAGCACCTGGCCGAGCACGGCAGCTACTGAGAATCGCACCCGGCCCCCCGCCGTGGCCGGGACCGCCGGACCGCCGGCCGCACAGACGGGGCAGCTCGACAGCCTCGCACAGTGGGAACCCGGCGCCCGACGTGGCTCGGCGACCCCGGGTGTCATGCACGGTGGCTGGGCAGTGCCTAGAATCGCCCCCTGACGGCCGCCCCCATGAAAGGGATTCGTGATGACCGATCCCAAAATCGATTCAGCCCGGCCGAGTAGTGCCCGGGTGTGGAACTACCTCCTGAACGGCAAGGACAACTTCGCCGTCGACCGGGAGTTGGGCGAGGCGCTGCGCGAGGCGCACCCGGGGATCGTGGCGGTCGCACAGGCGCAGCGAAGGTTCCTCGTCAAGGCGGTCACGCTGCTCGCCGGCGAGGTGGGCATCCGGCAGTTCCTCGACATCGGTACCGGCCTCCCGACGGCCGACAACACCCATGAGGTCGCGCAGCGAGTCGCCCCCGAGTCACGGGTCGTATATGTCGACAACGATCCGCTCGTGCTGGTGCACGCGCGCGCCCTGCTGGCCAGCTCGCCCGCGGGAGAGACCGCATATGTGGACTCCAACGTGGAGGATCCGGAGCGGATCCTGAGCGAGGCCGCCCAGACGCTCGACTTCAGCAAGCCCGTGGCCCTGACCATGATCGGCATCCTGGGCAACGTCGCCGACTACGCCGAGGCCCGCTCGATCGTCCAGCGGCTGCTCGCCGCCGTGCCGTCAGGCAGCTACCTGGCGGTGAGCGACGGGACGAGCACCAGCGTGCAGAGCGTGGAGAGCCAGCGGATCGCCAACCAGAGCGGCCACCCGTACCATCTGCGCACGCCCGAGGAGATCGGCGGCTATTTCGAGGGCCTGGAGCTGCTCGATCCCGGCGTGGTGTCGACCTCGCTGTGGCGGCCAGAGCCGGGAACAGAACCGGCCGCCCTCGACGTGTACTGCGCGGTCGGCCGCAAACCGTAACAGGGCCCCGTTCCACCGTGCGCTGACCCGGTCACGCGTCGGGAACGATGACGCCAGCCGCTCCTCGTACAACTGACCCACCTATTCAACCCTGGGTAATGTATCCTTCACTAATTTCCGTCGATTCGGGGCTCTGACTCGACCGGCCAGGTGACCACACCACACCTCCACCAGTTGCGGAGGTATCGATGGACGACAGCCAGGCGTTCGACGTTGACGTGGCCGTGTTGCGCGACTTCGCCGGCCGACTTACCACGCTGGCCGAGGAGGCGGAGGACCTCGCCGGGGAGCTCAGGGCCATTACCGCGGCGACGGGCCGCGTCGACAGCGACCAGATGGGCGCTCTGGCCCCGGGCGACGTGGCAGCGGCGTTGTCGCAGCTCGGTACCGCCTTCAACGCAGACAACAGCAAGATCCTCACCGCCGCCACCGGGTACGCCGAGTCCGAGGGACGAGCGACCGGCACGTTCGGCAAAATTCGGCAGGCAATCTGATGACCGGGTACGCCACCGCCACCGCCACCGTCGGCGGCAATCCGGCCCAGTTGCGGGACATGGCCGCCAGGCTCGGCCGCCTTGCCGAGCGGGTCAGCTCGCTGGCCGGATCGGCCGACAGCCAGACGACCGGCACCACGGAATTCTGGCGTGGATCGGCCGGCACCGCCTACCGCGCGCGAGCTAAGCGGCAGGTCAGCACGCTGCGGGCACTACCTCCGCCGTTGGTCTCCGGCGCCGCGGCGTACGAGGAACTCGCCACCCGGCTGAGCGCCGCGCACCACCGTGCGGCCGCTGCCGTGGAAGCCTCGACACGACTCGGCCTGGGGGACACCGACCTCGTCAACCACCCTGGAAACGTCGCGGCGTTCCTGCTGCGCCACCCTGGGCATTTCGGCACGCTCGCCGGGCTCATCGGCGAGATCCTCGGCGCACGACAGCAGGCCGACGACGCCCGCGACCGGTTCGTCGCCGAGATGGCCGGTATCCGGCAATCCACCCAGGAGGCCGAGGGCGACCGGCGTGAACCGGACGAACGCGACGGTCGACGCATCCGCAACGACGAGATCTTCGGCCGTTCCGAGGGCGGCGACCGGGGTGGGGGCCACCTCGACAACGACTGGGCCGGGCGGGCGATCCTGGAGCGTTACCTGCGTGGTGGGGACGACTGGACGATCGTCGACGACGAGGACTGGTCCCGTTACATGATGGCCAACGAACGCCTACGCACCCAGCTGACCGACCCGGCGCAGCAGGAGGCGCAGAATGCGCTCGCCAACTACCTCGACGGTCGCGGCCCGGCCGGCACATTCGGTCGGCAGTTCGACGCCGAGATCGAGAACGGCGAGGGCATCGTCGGCTACCAGTACCTGCACGGTACGAACGCCGAGGCGGGCCGGTTCGAGTTCAACGGCACCACGTCGGTCGCCCCGCAGCCGAACGGCACCTACCAGGTCACACTGAACAGTGGTTACACCTGGAACGACGTGATCGACCCCAACCCGCAGTACACCACCGACACCTGGAAGAGCCGGTTGGCCGAGGTCCTCACCTTCGGCCAGGCCGACCCGTACGACATCCACCTGACATGGCACGCCGAAACGACGGTGCTGCTGGACAGTTCGGGTAACGTGCTGAGCATCGAAGGGTACCCGGCGCCATGAACCGTACATTGACGGTGGCCAGCGCGATCCTGCTGGTCGCAGTGGTGGCCGGCTGTGGCATCTTCGGTCGCTCGTCCGGCGCGGAGGACCGGTTCGTGCGACCGGACGTCCCGCGCGACTCCCCCTCCGGCCGCTATGTCGCGTCACTGGTCCCCGGACCGGATCAGGACGGTATCAGCACCCAGGTGGTGGTCATCCACGACGCACAGGGGACCGAGGTGTTCCGCGACGACTACGCCTACAGCGGCCGGCACGGGGTCGGAGTGGTCTGGCGTTCGGACCGGGACCAGCTCTGGATCCTCTCCTCCGACGTCGGCACGGCGTACGTCCAGCAGCAGGATTCGACCTGGGTTAAGACGGCGATCACTCCGGAGACCCGGGGCGACATTCCGGGTGAGATCGCGGAGCTGCGCTGAGCGCTTGGCGGTGCCCGGGAGGCCCGCTGGGCAGCATCGCGAGCGGGACGCCGCTGCTAGTCGCGGACGTCCCCTGGTGCCTCGACGGATTCCCGGGGTCGTGGCCGCTGGGCCGGGGTCTCGACTCGGGTGAACCGGATCGAGCCGGCGGAAAGGTCGGGGTGCTCCACCTCCAGGGCCACCGCCGCCGCCTCCTCCAGGGTCAGCTCGGCACCGGCCGCGTACGCGGTGTCGAAGGCGTCGTCCCCCATCAGGTTCCGCAGCGCGGTCTGCTCCTGGAGCCAGTACGCCCCGAAGGTCCCCGGAGTGCAGCGCATCGCCGAGCGGGTGAGCTGGGCCGCGCCGAAGAGTCGCGCCGCCGACCTCGGGTCCCCGCCACCGGCACAGCGCACCGCGATCGCGTTGACCGTGTCGCACGCCCTGGCCAGATAGCCGTAACTCATCCGCGACCGCAACGCCACGACCAGGTGGTCGTGCGCGGCGACGAGATCGCCCCGGGCCAGCGCCACCATGCCGAGCAGCATGTCGACGGAACGCTTGCCGCGCTCGGTCGGCCGGCTCGCCTCCACCGGCCGGGCCGCGCCGAGCAACTCGGCCGCCTCGTCCAGGGCACCCCGGCGCCAGAGCAGCTCCGCCAGGCTGTAGACGGCGACCAGCGCCTCACCGGCCACGCCCTCCGCCTCGGCGTCGGCGATCACCTCCCGGCATACCCGCTCGGCCTCGGCGAACTGTCCCATGTCGATCAACGGCGCGGCCCGGCCGGCGAGTACCCGGATCAGCAGGCCCGCGTCGCCGGCCTGCCGCGCGGCCGACTCGGCCCGCTGCGAGAAGCGCAGCTCCTCGGCGAACTCACCGTCCGCGCCGGCATGCTGCGAGTGCATGTGGTACGCCGCCGCCAGCTCCGCCTCGGGGATCTGCTCACCGGTCTCGGCGATCCGGCCGTAGAGCCGGAACAGCCACAGCCGTCCCTCCCGGGCCAGCCCGCGCTCCCGCCACCACTCGTCCAGCCCGCTGGTCAGTTGCAGCCCCTGCCGGGCACTGCCACCGGTGACCGTCCAACGCAGCGCGGCCCGCAGCTCGTCGGCGAGCGGGTCCAGCGCATAGAGCGAGAGGGTGACCGGCCGGTCGTCCGGACCCAGGTAGGCCCGCTGCAAGGCGTGCAGTGACCAGGCCACGTGCCGGTCCCGGGCGGTCTGCTCCTCCCCCGCGTCGACCAGCCGGCGCGCCGCGTACGCCCGGATGGGGTCGAGCATCCGGTAGGTGCTGCCGGAGACGTTCGGCTCGGCCTGGATCATCGACTTGTCGACGAGTACCGAGAGCGGGTCGAGCGGATCGTCGTTGAGCAGCCACTCCACAGTGGCCAGGTCGACCGGGCCGGAGAAGACCGCCAGCCAGCGCAGCAGCCGGGCCGCCCGGGGACCGAGCGTCCGGTACGACCAGGTGACCGTGGCCTGCATGGTGACGTGCCGTTGGGTCGCCGACCGCTGCACCGCCCGTACCCCGGCCGGCGGTGCCACCCCCCGGGCCGCCGCCGCCAGGTCCACGGTGTCCTGCTGGTTGGCGACCCAGCTCCGGAACATCGCCGCCGGAGCCGGTTCCACGTCGTCCCGGCCCGCGTCCAGGGCACCGAGTACGTCGTCCAGCCGCTCGGCGAGCTGGCTGGCGGAGAGTACCCGCAGCCGGGCGGCGGCCAGCTCGATCGCCAGCGGCAGCCCGTCCAGCCGGGTCACCACCCGTTGCAGGTCGGCCGACTCGGCCGGCCCGGACCGGCGCCCACCCCGGGCCGCAGCGGTCCGGTCGAGCAGCAGCGTCACCGCCTCGCTCGGCCCGCCACCGGGCGCCGGGTCGACGGAGAGCGGCGGAATGCGCCAGATCACCTCGCCGGGCAGCCCCAGCGACTCCCGGCTGGTGGCCAGCACCCGCACCCCGCTGCCGCCGGCGAGCAGCCGCGAGATCACCTCGGCGCAGGCGGCCGGCTGGGCGTCGCAGGTGTCGAGCACGACGAGCATCCGCCGGGACGCGGCGAACTCGACAAGCGTCTCCAGCATCGGCCGGCCCGGCTCCGGCCGCAGCCCGAGGACCGCGGCGACCGCGAACGCGACAAGCCCCGGATCGGTCACCGTGGCGATGTCGACGAACCAGACCCCGTCCGGGTACGACTCGACCACGCCGCCGGCCAGCTCGACCGCCAGCCGGGTCTTGCCGGCACCGCCGGCACCGACCACCGTCACCAGCCGGTGCGAGTCGATGAGCTGGTCCAACTCCTCCCGCTCGGCCTGCCGACCGACGAAGGAGGTCACCTGGGTCGGCAGATTGTGCGGGATCGCGTCGGCGGTGCGGGGCCGGGGGAACTGGCGCTCCAGTCCGGGGGCGACGAGTTGGAAGAGCCGCTCCCGGTCGTCGAAGCCGCGCAGCCGGTGCAGGCCGAGGTCGAGCAGGGAGGCACCCGGCGGCAGCGGCGCGGCGTGCTTGGCGGTCGCACCTGAGCAGAGCACCTGGCCGCCGTGCGCGGCGGCGGCGATCCGGGCGGCCCGGTGCACCTCGGCGCTGGCGTACTCGCCGTCGCGCGGCTCGGCGTGCCCGGTGTGCAGGCCCATCCGGACCCGGGGGGTGGCCTCCGGGGTCGGCCACTCGTGGTTGGCCAGTGCGCGCTGCGCGGCAAGCGAGGCGTCCAGCGCGGAGGAGGCGTCGGCGAACGCGACGAAGAACGAGTCGCCCTCGGTGAAGAGTTCCGTACCGTCACTGGCGGCCAGCGTCGCCCGCAGCAGGCGCCGGTGCTCGCTCAGCACCGGCCGGTAGCCCGGACCGAGCATCTGGGCCAGCCGGGTGGAGCCCTCGATGTCGGTGAACATGAATGTCACCAACCCGCTCGGCAGGTGGATCCGTGCTGACATGCCTGGAACCTCCCGCCCCCTGGAAGTCGCGTTCATGCTGCCGCATATTTACGGGTTGGCCCATCGTAGAAACGGACGGCGCGACCCCGTACCAAGGTGCTAACCGGGGACTGTGCCACGAAACCGACATCACGGTCGCGAACTGTCCTCACTGTCCGGGACGGGAGGGGGCCGGGTCCGGACAGCCGGGCCGCCTCTCAGCAGCCGCAACTCCCGCCGCAGCAGCCGCCGCCGCTCGGCGTCACCGGCGCCGGGGCGGAACCGCCCGCACCTCGACCGGTGAAGGCGACCGTCGACAGTAGCTTGACCGTGTCGTCGTGCCCCTGGGGGCAGGACGCCGGAGCCGAGGCCTCGGCCATCGGCCGGTTCAACTCGAAGGTGTCGCCGCAGGCGCGGCAACGAAACTCGTACCGGGGCATACCAACAGCGTACGACCAGACCTGACGTTCGACGGTGGATGGGTAATACTCGACGGGTGGCGGAGCGCGAGGAGACTTCTACGACTCGACCACTGCGACCCGCGGCACCGGTCTTCGACGGGCCGCTGGCCAGTTCGGGTGCCGCCCCGGAGCCGGATCTCGATCCACCCTCGGTCGCCGTGCCGCGCCCGCGCACCGAGGCCGAACCCACCCCACCCGCCGACCCGCAACCGGCCGCCGAGGCCGAGGCGCTAACCGCCCCGAAGCCGGAGGCCGCCGCCACGACCACGGCGACGGCTACCCCGGCGGCGGGCAAACCGGGCGGGACCGCCGTCGGCAAGCCGGGCGAGACCCCGGCGGGCAAGCCGGGCGAGACCCCGGCGGGCAAGCCGGGCGAGACCCCGGCGGGCAAGCCGGGCGAGACCCCGGCGGGCAAGCCGGGCGAGACCCCGGCGGGCAAGCCGGGCGAGACCGTCATCGATCTCGATGCACCCGCGACCACGCCAGCCAGGCGAAACCGGCGGATCCGGGTCCGGTTCGCGCACGCGGTCACCCGCTGGCCGTCACCCGGGGCGGTACGCGCCTGGTCGAAGCGGCCGAGCGGCCGGCTCACCCTGCCGGCGCTGCTGCTCTTCGCCCTGGTGGCCACCACCGGCGCCGCGGGCGCGTTCCTGCTCCCGGCCACCGCGCGCCAGGCCCAGTCGGCGGATGCGGGTGCCGACACAAGCCCGGCAGCACCCTCGCCAACAGTCCCCGGATTCCCCGGGTTCCCGGGAAGTCCCGGGTTCCCCGGAGGTCCGGGCGGGCTGCCCTCGGGGTTTCCGACCCCACCGGCCTTCGGTACGCCGAGCGTGCCGGCACCGCCCTGGAACGCGACCGGTGGGCGCCCCTCGGACGTACTCGCCGGCTGGGCGGCACAGATCGGGCCCCGGGTCGGGATCTCCACCACCGCATTGCAGGCGTACGGCTACGCCGAACTGCGGGTCGGCCAGACCACCCCCGGCTGCCAGCTCCGCTGGACCACGCTGGCGGCGATCGGGCACGTGGAGTCCTCGCACGGGCGGGCGAACGGGGCGGTCCTCGGCGCGAACGGCATCTCCGCCCCGGAGATCATCGGCGAACCGCTGGACGGCAAGGGCGGCCGGATGCGGATCATGGACACCGAGGATGGTCGGCTGGACCGGGACGCCACCTACGACCGTGCGGTCGGGCCGATGCAGTTCATCCCGACCACCTGGGAGGAGATCGGGGCGGACGCCGACGGCGACGGGCTGAAGAACCCGCACAGCATCGACGACGCGGCTCTGGCTGCCGGTAACTATCTGTGCAAGGGAGGCCGCAACCTGTCGGTCTCCTCGGACTGGTGGAACGCCATTCTTTCCTACAATGACGTGCGGCCATATGCCCAAGCGGTGTTCGAGGCGGCCAACAAGTACGGCACGGACAGCAGAACTTAGCGTAATGTCCTCGACACATTGACGAACTGGGCACTTTCGCCAGGCTGCGGTTGACGGCAAGCTAGACGGGTGATGGTGCGCGAGTGGGATCCCCGGACCGCCCCGGCCGCCGAGATCGAGTCCTTCCTGGACGCGCTCAACGCGGTCTTCGCGGCCGACCTACCGGAGGATCCCCTGTGGGAGAACGGCATGCTCCGGGAGTACCTCTGCGAGGTGATGCCCGGCGAACGCCGCATCTCCTGGATCGCCCAGGACGAACCCTCGGCCGAGGGGCAGCCGGGGCGCATCCTCGGACACACCCACGTACTCCTGCTGGGTGACATCGGCGTGCTGGAGGTGCTGGTGCACCCGGATGCCCGGCGCAGCGGGCTCGGGCGCAGGCTGATCGCCACAGCCGCCCGCCGGACCTACCAGGAGGGTTTCCGTTCGATGGGCGTCGAGGTCATCGGCGACACCCCGGCGGTCGCCTTCTACGAGGCACTCGGTTTCGCCCGGGAGTACGAGGAGGACCGCAGCGTACTGCGGCTCGGCACCGTCGACTGGGTCGCACTCGGCGAGATGGCCCAGGGAATCGGTCCCGGATACCGTCTGGAGTTCTGCCCGGGCGGTCCGCCGGACGAGTTGATCGAGGCGTACGCGATGGCGAAGGCGGAGACGCGCGACATTGACGACGGTGACCTGGATCTGCGCCCCAGTTCACACGATCCGCAGCGTCTCCGGGACAGCCTGAACTGCCTGCACCGGCGCGGTATGAAGCCGTACATCGTGCTCGCGATCGAGGAGAAGACCGGCGTCGTCGCCGGACTCACCGAGGTCGTCGTGCCGGCCCAGCATCCGACCCGGGCCGACCAGTGGGACACCATCGTCGGCCAGGAACACCAGGGCTACGGAATCGACCGGGCGATGAAGGCGCGGATGCTCTTCGAGCTGCGTACGGCCGAGCCGAAGCTTTCCGAGGTGCAGACCTGGAACGCCCGGACCAACGAGTCGATGCGGGCCGTCAACGCCGACCTCGGCTTCCAGGCCGACCGGGAGTGGTACGAGTACGGCGTCGACGTGGCCGAGCTGGTGCACCGGCTGGACACCGGCAGTTGAGCGCGGCGCGGCCGGGCCGCCCCGCCGCAGCTCAGTAGCGTTCGCGGAGCATCCGGGCCGCGTCTACGGCCCAGTAGGTGAGGATGATCTGGGCGCCGGCCCGGCGGATCGAGGTCAGCGTCTCCAGTACCGCCCGGTCACGGTCGATCCAGCCGTTGGCCGCGGCGGCCTCGACAGTCGAGTACTCGCCGGAGATCTGGTAGGCGGCGACCGGCACGTCCACCTCGGCCCGTACCGCGGCGACCACGTCGAGGTAGGGCAGCGCCGGCTTCACCATCACCATGTCGGCGCCCTCGGCGACGTCGAGGCGTACCTCCCGGAGGGACTCCCGCAGGTTCGCCGGGTCCTGCTGGTAGCTGCGGCGGTCGCCCTGCAACGACGACTCCACGGCGTCCCGGAACGGGCCGTAGAACGTGGAGGCGTACTTCACCGCGTACGCCAGGATGCCCGTGTCGGTGTGTCCGGCGGCGTCCAGTGCCCGCCGGACCACCCCGACCTGGCCGTCCATCATCCCGGACGTGCCGACCATGTGCGCCCCGGCCTCGGCCTGCGCCACCCCCATCTCGGCGTACGCGGCCAGGGTGGTGTCGTTGTCGACGGTGCCGTCCGGGGCGAGCACTCCGCAGTGTCCGTGCGAGGTGAACTCGTCCAGGCAGAGATCGCTCATCACCACCGTGGCGTCACCGACCTCGGCGCGGACGTCCCGGATCGCCACGTTGAGGATGCCGTCGGGGTCGATGCCGCCGGAACCGGTCTCGTCCTTCTCCACAGGTATCCCGAAGAGCATGATCCCACCGACGCCCGCGTGCACCGCCTCGGCCGCCGCCTTGCGCAGCGACTCCCGGGAGTGCTGCACCACACCGGGCATCGAGGCGATCGGCCTCGGCTCGGCCAGCCCCTCCTTGACGAACATCGGCAGCACCAGCTCCGCCGGGGAGAGCCGGGTCTCCTCGACCAGCCGGCGGATCGCCGGGGACCGCCGCAACCGGCGCGGGCGGATCTCTGGGTACGACATGAGCACTCCTCACGGCCGTCCGGTCGACACCCGACCCGGCGTCTGCCGGGCCGGCTGGGCCACCGACGGCCCTAGGATCGATGGTGCCTGAAGGACCGAGCGGACTTCACATCCGATGGTGCTACAGAACGATGGTGCTACAGAAATCCGGCAGAGGTCACCGGAACCGCAGCGCGGTCGGGCCCTGGACCTTCGAACCCCGGCGCTGCTTGGCCGGCATCGCGGCCAGCTTCTCCCGCAACTCCACCGCGTACGACGCCAGCGCCTCCACCAGGTCCGGCACCGAGGCGTGCGCCGGCTGGGCGTCCACCCGAAGGCCGAACTCGGTGGCGGTCTCCGCCGTCTTCGGGCCGATCACCGCGACCACCGTCCGGGCGTGTGGCTTGCCGGCGATGCCGACCAGGTTGCGCACCGTGGAGGAGGAGGTGAAGAGCACCGCGTCGAAGCCGCCCGACTTGATCGCGTCCCGGATCTCGGCCGGCGGCGGGGCCGCCCGCACCGTCCGGTAGGCGGTCACGTCGTCGACCTCCCAGCCGCGCTCGGTCAGCCCGGCGGCGAGGGTCTCGGTGGCGATGTCGGCGCGGGGCAGCAGTACCCGGCCGACCGGGTCGAGGATCTCGTCGTGCGGCGAGAACTCGGCGAGCAGCCCCTCCGAGGACTGCTCCCCGGACGGGATCAGCTCCGGCTGGATACCGAAGGCGCGTACCGCCTCGGCGGTCGGCTCACCGATGCAGGCGATCTTGACGCCGCCGAAGTGCCGGGCGTCCAGCCCGTGCTCGGCGAACTTCTCCCAGACCGCCCGGACCGCGTTCACCGAGGTGAAGATCACCCAGGCGTACCTGCCGTCGACCAGTCCCTTGACCGCCCGCTCCATCTGGGCCGGGGTACGCGGCGGCTCGACCGCGATCGTCGGCACCTCGCACGGGATGGCGCCGTACTCGCGGAGCCGGGCACTCATCACCCCGGCCTGCTCCTTGGTGCGCGGCACCAGCACCTTCCAGCCGTACAGCGGGCGGTTCTCCCACCAGCTCAGCTTGTCCCGGTGCGGGACACCGGCGCCCAGGGTGAGCACCACCCGGCCGGTGAAGCCGAGCGCGGCGGCGACGAAGCTGTCCACCGTCGAGGTGGTGGTGTACTGCGTCTCACCGGTGCCGTCCCCGGTCACCGCGACCGCGGTGGAGCCGTCCACCCCGACCGCGAGCAGCCCGTCCCGGATCGCGGCGAGGTCACCGGCGTCCACCGCCAGCGCGAGCGAGCCGCGGTTGACCGCCGCCGCCAGCGCGTCGAAGTCCATCGCGGCGACGTCGTCCACGTCGGCGGCGGTGCGTACCCCGGACAGTGGTACTCCGGCGTAGGTGGCCACCCCCTCGGCCTGGCCGACCCCGGGCACCACCTCGAAGTGCACGGCGGTACGCGCCACCGCCTGCACCTCCTTGACCACCGAGTCGTGCCCGAACGGGTCACCGGCGACCAGGTGTACGGCCGACAGCCCGGAGCGGGCCGCCGAGAGCAGTACCTTGGCCACGTCACCCGGCGCCCCCTCGGCCGGGGTGAACTGCGCGTCCTCCTTGGCCTCGGCCTTGACGGCCGTGAGCAGGGCCTCGGGCACGCTGCGGTCGTATACCACCTGGTCGGCGCCGACCAGGGCGTCGTGCGCCCGGCGGGTCAGCAGGCCGGGGTCGCCGGGTCCGGCCCCGACGAACGCGATGCGGCCTGCGGGCTTACGGGTGCCGATCATTCTGTAGCTCCAAGATGCTGGGTCCTCGCGCCGGATTCCTTTGGCGCCCCGAGGATCGAGTCGGCGCCGAGGTCGAGGAGTTCGGCGGCGAGCGCCTTGCCGATCTCCGCCGCCTCGGCGGGCGTACCGGTGCGGGACAGCCGGATGTCACGGGTGCCGTCCGGACTGATCACCGCCCCGCGCAGGTAGATCTCCTCGCCGTCGTCGCCCTCGGCGACTTCGGCGTACCCGGCGACCGGTGCACTGCACCCGGCCTCCAGGGTGGCCAGAAATGCCCGTTCCGCGGTGACCGCGGCCCGGGTCGGTGCATGGTCGAGCGCACCGAGCAGCTCGACCAGTTCCGCGTCGTCGACCCGGCACTCCACCGCCAGTGCCCCCTGTGCGGGTGCCGGCAGCATCAGCATCGGGTCGAGCGTTTCGGTGATCTCGTCGGCCCGGCCGATCCGGGCCAGCCCGGCCCGGGCCAGCACCACCGCGTCGAGATCCGCCTCCGGGCCGCGCACCCGGGCCAGCCGGGTGTCCACGTTGCCGCGGATCGGCACCACTGTGAGCTGGAGCCCGAGCGCGTGCAGCTGGGCGATCCGGCGCAGCGCACCGGTGCCGACAGTGGCGCCGGGCGGCAGCTCGGCGAGGGTACGCCCGTCCTGGGCGACAAGCGCGTCGCGCGGGTCCTCCCGGGGCGGTACCGCCGCGATGTGCAGCCCGGTCTCACCTGCCGTCGGCAGGTCCTTGTACGAGTGGACCGCGAAGTCGATCTCTCCGGCGACGAGCGCGTCGCGCAGTGCCGAGACGAAGACCCCGACGCCCAGCCGGTGCACCGGGGCGGTGGACCGGTCGCCGGTCGTGATGATCTCGACCAGCTCGACCTGCCGGCCGGTCGCCGCCGTCACCGCGTCGGCGACCATCCGGGACTGGGCGAGGGCGAGGGTGCTTCCCCGGGTACCGAGCCGCAGGGCGGTCATGCCGGCACCTCGATCCGCTCGGCGAGGTCGGCCCACCCCGGGGCACTGGTCCGGCCGGTACCGGCCTGAACCTCGGTCATCGTTCTCCTCCGGATTGCTGTCGGGGCACCGATGCGCGCAGGGCCGGGCCGGCGTCCAGGTCGGCCTGGCCGCCGACAGCGGGCAGGTCACCCAGGCCGGGCAGGCCGGCGAGACCGGTCAACCGGTTGCCGGCCGGTACCCCGGCCAGCTCGGCGGCGGCCAGTTCCGGCACGGTGTCCGCCTGTGAGGTGACCGGCACCTCGAGGTCGAAGAGTTCCCGGAGCAGGGCGGCGTACTGGTCGCCACCGGGTTCGGCGGCGAGTTGCCGGACCCGCACCGTCGGCGAGTGCAGCAGCCGCTGCACCACCCGGTGCACGGTGTGGCTCACCTCGGCGCGCTGGTCGTCGGTGAGATCCGGCCGGCGCTGGGCGAGCCGGCGCAGCTCGGCGGTGACCACCTCGTCGGCCCGGGCCCGCAGCGCGGCCACGGTCGGCGCGACGTCCGCGCCGCGCAGCCAGGTGAGGAACGCCTCGACCTCGGAGCTGACGATCTGTGAGACGGCGGCGGTGTCGGCGGCGGCCGGGCCGATCGGCTGGGCCGCGGCCAGCGCGTCGATGTCGACCACCACCGTGCCGGGCAGCTCGGCGACCGCCGGCTCGACGTCCCGGGGTACGGCGAGGTCGAGCAGCACCAGCGCGTCCGGCCGCTGGGTCGCGCGTCTGCGCAGCGCCCCGGCGACCGTGTCGCGGGTGAGGACCGGCTCGATCGACGCGGTGGCGGCGACTACTATGTCCACTGTGGAGAGGGCGGTCGGAAGTTCGGCGATCGGCACCGCCGAGGCGGCGTACGCCTCGGCCAGCCGCAACGCCCGGTCGTGGCCCCGGTTGCTGATCCCCACCGGGCCGGCGCCCAGCCGGGAGAGCGTGGCCACGGCCAGCGCACCCATCGAGCCGGCCCCGACCACCAGCACCGGGCGACCCTCGACGCTCCCGCCGAGGTGGGTGGCGGCCAGGTCGAGGGCGGCACTGACCACGCTCTGCCCGGCCCGGTCGATGTCCGTCTCGGCGTGCGCCCGCTTCCCCACCCGGAGGGCTTGCTGCATCAGCTCGTGCAGCAGCCGGCCGGGCGCGTCGGCCTCGCTCGCGGCATGGTAGGCGTCGCGGAGTTGGCCGAGGATCTGCGCCTCGCCGACCACCATCGAGTCCAGCCCGGCGGCGACCCGGAAGGCGTGCTCCACCGCCGCGCCGTCGTAGTGCACGTAGAGGTGGTTGGCCAGCTCGGTCGGGACGGCTCCGGCGTGTCCGGCAAGTACGGTGCAGATGTCTCCCAGCCCGCCGTGGAAGCCGGTGACGGCGGCGTAGACCTCGACCCGGTTGCAGGTCGAGACGACCACCGCCTCGCCGACGTACGGCTGGGCGAGCAGCCGGGCGAGGATCTCCGGCAGCTCGGTGTTGGCCACGGCCAGCCGCTCCAGGATCGCGACCGGCGCGGTGCGGTGCGACGCACCGACGACGAGCAGGTTCATGAGCCGACCGCCTCCGCGTTCGTCGACCGAAGTGTCCCGGTGGGCGCTGCCTCGGTGGTGCCGGTGGCGGCGAGCCCGCCGGGCAACGCCGTCAAGCCCGCCGTGGCGGGGCCGCCCAGGGTGGTGCCGTTCGCCGCGCCGCGCCCGGTGCCCGGACCGGCGGTTGCCGGCAACCCGGTCAGCGCCGCCTTGCGGTGCTCGTGGAAGGAGAGGATCTGCAGCTCGATGGCGAGGTCGACCTTGCGGACGTCGACCCCCTCCGGCACGGTCAGCACGCACGGGGCGAAGTTGAGGATGCTCGTCACCCCGGCCGCGACCAGTTGGTCGGCGACGCTCTGTGCGGCGGTGGCCGGGGTGGCGATCACGCCGATCGCGATGCTCTCCTCGGCGGCCACCCGCGGCAGCTCGTCGATGTGCCGGACGACCAGCCCGTTGATCACCTCGCCGAGCCGGGCCGGGTCGGCGTCGAAGAGCGCCGCGATCCGGAAGCCACGGCCGGCGAAGCCCGCGTAACCGGCGAGGGCGTGACCGAGATTACCCACACCGACCAGGGCCACCGCCCGGCACTGGGTGAGCCCGAGCACGAACTCGATCTGGTCGATCAACAGGGCCACGTCGTAGCCGACGCCCCGGGTGCCGTACGACCCGAGTTGCGAGAGGTCCTTGCGCAGCTTCGCCGAGTTGACCCCGGCGGCCGTCGCCAGCTCCTCGCTGGAGACCGTGTCGTTGCCCGATTCGGCGAGATTGTGCAGGGCACGGAGGTATTCGGGGAGCCGGGCGACCGTCGCCTCAGGAAGATCCGGAAGCGCCGGCACCGCACCGGCGCGGCCGGGCGTGCCTACGGGGCGGTGCTGATTCATGCGACTCCGTGCCGTGCGATCTTCGACCAACCGGACCGGCGGGTCGTTCCGGGGCACCCGCTGGCGGCCGCTGTGACCGGCTGTGCTAGCAGGGCTCGTCGGAGTAACAGAGTAGGCGCTTGTGAAGACACGCACAAATCGCGATCTTGATAGACCGCGATAACGCCTCACCTGGGCCTCCACTTACAAGATCAGTTCGCGACCCAACCGGAGCCGTCACGGCGATTATTACCTAAGTCCGACTTATCTGACCAACTCGCCACTACCACCCCGGCCGATCGACAGGCGTTTTCCGCCGATCCACCAATCACGATGCGCCGTGGATTTCCTGCCGTCCACCATTACATTCGGCGACGAACCGTCGCTGCCCCAACGATTTCCCGGCTGCTGGATTTCCGGGACCGACCGCCGGCTGGCGCGCGGACATCCGACCGGGTGGGGACAGCCCTACCGTGAAGAGACCAGCCGATGGGATGGGGACCGACCGCAGCGATGCCTAGCGTCGAGAACATGACCACGACCACCGCCACCAGTGTGGCCGTCGGCGCCGAACCCGGCGCCGGCCGCAGTGTGCTGCGCCAACTCGCCATCGACTCCGGTTACGTGCTACTCGGCCTCCCCCTCGCGGTGGTGAGTTTCGTCGTGCTCGTCACGGGTACCGCGCTCAGCTTCGGGCTGGCGGTGACGGTGACCGGACTGCCGATCCTGGCCGGCACCCTCTACATCGCCCGGGCCTTCGCCGACATCGAGCGGCTCCGGATGCCGCCGGTGCTGCGGCAGGCACGGGTACGCCCCAACTACCGCACCGCCGAACCCGGCGCCGGCATCTGGCGGCGGATCTTCGTACCCATCGCCGACACGCAGTCCTGGCTCGATCTCGCGCACGGCTGGGTACGGCTGGCAGTGGCGCTCGTCACCGGCGTGATCACCATGGCCTGGTGGGGCGGTGCGATCGGCGGCTCGCTCTACTGGGCGTACGACTGGGCGATCCCGCAGAGCCCGAACGACGACGGCCTGCACGAACTGCTCGGACTCGGCGACAGCGCCGCCGCCCGGATCGGGCTGAACACCGCGCTCGGGCTGTTCTTCCTGATCACCCTGCCGCTGGTGGCCCGGGGTTGTGCCCTGATGCAGGCCGGGATCGCCCGCGCACTGCTGACCGGAGTGGCGGAGATGCGCAACCGGATCACGGTACTGGAGGAGCAGAAGCGGGCAGCGGTCTCGGCCGAGGCCACCGCGCTGCGCAAGCTGGAGCGGGACATCCACGACGGGCCGCAGCAGCGGCTGGTCCGGCTGGCCATGGACCTGAGCCGGGCGCAGCAGCAGCTCGACTCGGACCCGGAGGCAGCCCGGCAGACCCTCGGCGAGGCGCTCGCGCAGACCCGGGACACCCTCGCCGAACTGCGCGCCCTCTCCCGGGGCATCGCCCCGCCGATCCTGGTCGACCGGGGCCTGCCCAGCGCCCTGGCCGCGCTCGCCGGACGCGGCCTGATCCCGGTCGAACTCGCCGTCGACCCCCGGCTCGGCACCTCGGACGGCCGGCCCGACCCGGCGATCGAGTCGACGGCGTACTTCGTGGTGGCCGAGGCGCTGACCAACGTCGCCAAGCACAGCCGGGCCACCGAGTGCTGGTTGACGGTGACCCGGGAGGAGCGGGCGCTGCGGATCGTGGTGATCGACGACGGTGAGGGCGGCGCGCACATCTCCAAGGGGCACGGGCTGGCCGGGCTCGCCGACCGGGTACGCGCCAACGGCGGCACCCTGACCGTCCTCAGCCCGCCCGGTGGGCCGACCGAGATCCGGGCCGAGCTGCCGTGCTGAGCCACCCCGCCGCCCCGACCGGCACGACGACGTCACCCGAGGTCGCAGGGACGGCGACCACGTCACCCGAAGTCGCGCGGATGGGACGGGAAGACCCCTCGGACGGGCCGGCAGTGGTAGACAACAACACCATGCGCGTAGTGATCGCCGATGACGCGGTACTCCTCCGGGAGGGCCTGATCCGCCTGCTGACCGAGCACGGCCACGAGGTGGTGGCCGCGGTCGGCGACGGTACGACCCTGGTCGAGGCCATCGTCACGCACCGCCCCGACATCTCGATCGTCGACGTCCGGATGCCGCCCTCACACACCGACGAGGGGCTGCGGGCGGCGGTGGAGGCCCGGCAGCGGGTACCCCGTACCCCGATCCTGGTCCTCTCCCAGTACGTCGAGGTGTCGTACGCCGACGACCTGCTCGCCACCGTCAAGCCCAGCGGAGGCGCCGGTGGCGGTGGCATCGGTTACCTGCTCAAGGACCGGGTGGCGGCGATCGACGAGTTCCTCGACGCGGTACGTCGGGTGGCCGGCGGCGGTACGGTGCTCGACCCGGAGGTGGTCGGCCAGCTCCTCGTCCGGCGCCGTCGGGACGACCCGCTGCGGCAGCTGACGCCGCGCGAACGGGAGGTGCTCGGACTGATGGCCGAGGGGCGGTCGAACACCGCCATCGCCCGCGCCCTGGTGGTCAGCGACGGTGCGGTGGAGAAGCACGTCCGGAACATCTTCACCAAGCTGCAACTGCCGCCCGACGAGGAGCAGCACCGCCGGGTCCTCGCCGTGCTCGCCTACCTGCGCGGCTGACCCGTCATCCGTCCGGTGCCGGGGTCAGTCCGGCTTGGCGGCACCGGGATCGGTCCAGCCGTCCGGCACCCCGGTCAGCCCAGCCGTCCGGCACCGGGGTCAGTCCAGTCTGGCGGCTAGTTCGACGGCCTCGGTGAGCGAGTCGGCGACCGGCCAGCCGGCGGCGCGGAGCCGGGCCGAATCGGTGAATCCGCCACTGTAGAGGACACATCGAGCGCCGACCGAGTCGGCCGCCTCGGCGTCGTCGATCGAGTCGCCGATCAGCACCGCCGAGCTTCCGTCGACACCGGACTCCGCCAGGTGCCGGGCCAGGTGCCGGGCCTTGCGGTCGCCGCCGACGGTGCCGCGCAGCCCGTCGACCCGGCGGAACACGGTGGTCAGCCCGTACCTGTCGACCGCCGGCACCAGCTCGTCGTGGAACCACATCGACAGCAGCGACTGGGTACCGCCCCAGGTCTTGATCGCCGTGGTGGCGTCGGCAGCCAGCTCGCAACTTGCCAGCCCGACCCGGTACGCCTCGTGGAAGAGCTGGTCCAGCCGGCTGAACTCCTCGGCGTCCACGGCCCGGCCGAGCACCTCGGCGTAGTAGTCCGCGATCGGCCGCCGGAACTGCGTACGGTGTTCCTCGGCGGTCACCTCGGGGCCACCGGCTCCGGCCAGGGCCACGTTGGTGGCGGCGACCACCAGGGTCAGGTCGTCGAGCAGGGTGCCGTTCCAGTCCCAGACGAGGTGCTCACGCATCCGAGCACGATACGCGGCGGCCCCGACCGAATTTCAGTCGCGGGGGGCGGTCAGGTCGCGGAGCAGACGCTCCTCCTCGACCCGCCAGTAGCCGTGCTCGCGGCCGTCGAGCAGCACCACCGGCAGCCGGTCGCCGTACTCGCGTTCCAGCTCCAGGTCGCCTGTGACGTCCAGCTCGGTCCAGCGGTCGCCGGTCAGCGCCACCACCCGGTCGATCGCCTCCCTGGCGACCTCGCAGAGGTGGCAGCCGGGCCGGGTGATCAAGGTCAGCCGTGGCTCACTCGTCGTCACTCGCGCCCCTCCGGCCGGACCACCGATCTGCGTACCCGGCCGATCGCGGAGAGCGGCAGGGACCCGACGAACTCTATCCTGCTCGGGCACTTGAACCTGGCCAGGCTTCGGGCGCAGTGCGCGGCCAGCTCGGCGGCGGAGACGTCGCTGTCCGGTGCCAGTACGACATGGGCGGTGACCGCCTCCCCGGTGACCGGGTCCGGCCTGCCGAACACCACCGACTCGACCACCTCCGGGTGGGCGCCGAGCACCCGTTCGACCTCCTGCGGATAGACGTTGAAGCCGTTGACCAGGATCAGTTCGCCGAGCCGGTCCACCAGGAAGAGGTCGCCCGCGGCGTCGGCGTACGCCACGTCGCCGGTCCGCCACCAGCCGTCGGCGTCCGGGCCGCCGTGCCCGTCCGGCCAGTAGCCGGAGAAGAGGTTGGCGCCCCGGACGACGATCTCGCCGGGGTCGGTACCGGACGAGGGAAGTTCCAGGTCGGGCTCGTCCACGTCGTCTCCGCCGTCCGCCGGCTCGACTGTGGAGCCGTCCCGCCACAGCTCCTCGCCGTCGGCGGCGACGAGCCGCAGTTCGACGCCGGGGATCGGCCGACCGATGGAGTTCGGTTTCACCTCCGGGCCGGCGGAGAGCGTGGTCGTGAGCACCGGGGCGGTCTCGGTGAGGCCGTAGCCGACCTGGATCCGCCGGCCGGTCGCCTCGGCGAACCGGGTCGCGCCGCCGACCGCCAGCGGCGCGGCGCCGCAGATCGCGACCCGGACCGAGGCCATCGCGGTGCGCAGGGCCGGGGCCTCCGGCAGCATCGTCCAGCCGACGAACATCGACGGTACGCCGACCAGCACGCTCACCCAGTGCCGGGCGACCACCTCCAGTACGCCGGCCGCGTCGAACCGATCGACCAGCACCCCGCACGCCCCGTGGTACGCCACCGCACCCAGCCCGGCGTTCAGCCCGTACGCGTGGAAGAGCGGCAGGGCCAGCAGTACCCGGTCGTCCGCCCCGACCACCGGTGGGGTGATCCGGCCGACCTGCTCGTGGTTGGCGAGCAGCGCCCGGTGCGACAGCATCGCGCCCTTCGGCTCGCCGGTGGTGCCGGAGGTGTAGAGCAGCACCGCCACCGCCTCCGGGTCGGTCCGGACCGGCCCGCCGACCGCCGGACCGGTCAGGGCCGGCGGGCCGGTCGGAGTCGACAGTCCGGTCAGGGTCGACAGTGCGGTGTGCAGTTCGGTCAGTGCCGGCAGCTCGGCCCGGACGCCGTCGACGGCCGAGCGGACCTGTTCGGTGCAGATCAGGATGCTCGCCGCCGAGTCGGCCAGGATGTGCCGCAGCTCCGGGCCGGTCAGCGTCGGGTTCACCGGCACCGCCACCAGCCCGGCCCGCTGGGTACCGAAGAAGGCGGCCACGAATTCGGGCGTGTTGGCCAGGGCGATGGCGACCCGGGCCGGGTGGCCGTCGGTCGGCCCGGCGGCCCGGCGGCGCAGCGCCGTGGCGACCCGGTCGACCTCGGCGTCCAGTTCGGCCCAACTGCGCACGCCGTCCGACCAGAGCAGCGCGGGTTGGTCGGGGCGGCTGGCCGCGGCCAGGCGTACCCGGTCGGCCAGGGTGGCCGCGGCTGGCTCGGCGGGGGTGTCCGCTCCATCCTGCACGGTCGCTGAGTCTGGCACAGCGCCGGCCACGCCGCGTGCTCCGACCGCCGCCTCGTCCAGCGGTCGCACAACCGGCCATCCCGGACCGTCGGTCGCCCGCCTCCGGGCACGAACGGTGGAACTTTCCCTCGACGTGGAACTTCTCTCGACTTATCCGCTGGCCCGGGGTACGTTCCAGCAGGCCGTAACGGGTTTCGGATATTCACGCCCCCGTGCGGTGGACAGCTTCTAACACGTTCGCCGCGGCGCGCCCAAGGCCCGTCGCGCACTGGCGTGTCTGCACGTTTTCCCTGCTCAGCACCGTTGCTAGTGCATTGTCAGGCATCTGACAACGCACAAGCTGTGCGCCCCGTTCGGGTGTTCTGCAGGAAATACTTTGGCTCTGTGTAACGGACTTGCCGCACATGGGTGACGTTGGCCCTATCATCACTCGGGTCGGCTCACCCCTTTTGCCGTGAGTCGACACCCCTCAGCCCGAGGAGGCCGCCGTGCCTGTGAGAGCACTGCACCAGCAGCTGTGGGGCGTGTGCCGTCGTGCGGCGCACCCCGGAACTGCCGTGCCGGATCGCGCCGACCCCGGCGCGGGTACGGCCCCCATCGCGGCCCGGTTCCGGCAACCGGTTTCGCGGCCTCGGCCGGCCGGGGAGGTCCAGTGAGCACATACGGATACGTCGACGGAGCATCCGGCGGCGCGCCACGGAACACCCGCCTCGCCCTCACCCAGGGCCTCGACCGGCTCCGCGCGTCAATGGACGACATGCTGAGCCTGGCGGTACGCGGCGACGGGGGCTCGAAGCGGATCCGGAACCGTCCACATCCGAACGAGACGCCGACCCGGCACAACACGCCTGGCGGCAACGCCCGACCGGTCGGCGGCCGGGTGGTCAGTCCGACCCGGCCGGCGATGCCCACCCAGCCGGGCACGCCGGCACCGCCCGCCCAGCCGGGTACGACCACGCCGCCCGTCCGGCCCGAGGTGCCGGAGACCGAGACCGCGATCATCCCGGTGGTCCCGGCGACCGAGGAGTCGACCGGTTCCGGCGGCGGTACCCCGACCGGTTATCCGGACCGGCCGGACCCGTCGGACCCGGCCCGGGAGGTCTGGGCGCTTGTCGAGCGGGCCCAGGCCGGCGAGCCGGAGGCGTTCGGCCTGATCTACGACCGGTACGTCGACACCGTCTTCCGGTTCGTCTACTTCCGGGTCGGCAACCGGCAGCTCGCCGAGGACCTCACCTCGGACACCTTCCTACGCGCGCTGAAGCGGATCGGCAGCTTCACCTGGCAGGGCCGTGACCTGGGCGCCTGGCTGGTGACGATCGCCCGGAACCTGGTCGCGGACCATTTCAAGTCCGGCCGGTACCGACTGGAAGTTACTACGGGTGACGTTTTGGATGCGGACCGCGAGGATCGGGGTCTGGAGGGGAGCCCGGAGACGGCCGTCGTCGAGCACATCACGAACGTCGCCCTGCTGACCGCCGTCAAGCAACTCAACCCCGAGCAGCAGGAATGCATAGTTCTGCGATTCCTACAGGGTTTCTCGGTGGCGGAGACCGCCCAGGCGATGGGTAAGAACGAGGGCGCGATCAAGGCTCTCCAGTACCGCGCGGTGCGGGCACTGGCCCGGTTGCTGCCGGACGGCTTCCGCCCGTGAAGCGCTCCCACGGCCGGCGCCGGGGCTCCGTGACTCCGCTCACTCTTCGTAGTATTTCCCGCCGTCGGGCCGTAACCGGTCGACCCTGCCGACCGTTTGTCCGGGTGCGACCGGTGGTTGGCTTGAGATCCCGCCGGCCGGTCGGTCGGAGAGCGGATCGGACCCCGGGCACCGTGGCCCGGTACTGAGGTCAGCCACCGTCGTACCCGGACGGCGAGACGACGCCGACCGCAGCATCGCGACCAGCGAAGGGAGGTGTCGGCGGTGAGTTGGAAGACCTTCTACCGCCAACGCGCCGAGCGCTTCGCGCAGCTGCTCGACGAGGCCACGGGAGGCCGTCGCCACCACGTCCGGTCCCGCGTCGACGACGACCTGGCGCAGCCTCTGGCGATCGGCGAACGACTCCGGAACGTCCAGTCCACCGTCGAGGTCGACCCCGACTTCCGGGCCGGCCTGCGCGCCATGCTCGTCGCCACCGCCGAACGGGAGGGGATCGGCGCGACCGCCACAGACGACGCCATCGTCGACGGCGGCGGTCAACCCGCCACCCACCGGAGCGGCCAGCCCGCGTTCCGGGGCCCACGCACCCGGGCCCGGGCCCGGGGCGCCATCGTCATCGGGGTCGCCGTCGGCGCCATCGCCGTCTCCGGAATGTCCGCGGCCAGCGAGAACGCCGTACCCGGTGACGCGCTCTACGGCATGAAGCGGCACACCGAGCGCGCCCAGCTCGCCCTGGCCAGCTCCGACCTGAGTCGCGGGCAGCTCTTCCTCGACTTCGCGCGTACCCGGCTCGCCGAGGCGGTCGCGGTCGGCGGCCAGAACTACGGCTTCTCCGACGTCCTGGAGGACATGGACGCCGACACCCGACAGGGCGTCAAGCTGCTGACCAGCGCCGCCGTGCAACGCCAGGATCCGTCGGCGCTGGACGCGGTGGACAGCTTCCTGCACGAGCAGCGGCCACAGGTCGCCCGCCTCTTCGAGGACACCACCCGGGCCACCCGCAACCGGGCCAACACCTCGCTCGAACTCCTCGACGACGTGCAGGCCCGCTCCGAGAGCCTCCGGGCCGCGCTCATCTGCCGGGTCGGCGCGATCGGTCGAGCGGACTCGATCGGCCCGCTCCCCCGCAGCTGCCCGCCTGGCCGTGGCCCAGCCGGTACGCCGACGGACCCGACACCTCCGAAGGCGGAGGACGAGGACGGCAGCCGTACCCCGGAGGAGGCGCCACGTGCGCCGGACCGGACCTCGGCACCCCGGCCGCCCGCGCCGACGCCCAGCCCCGAGCAGCCACCGGCGGTGCGGGACCGCAGCACCACCGAACCCGTACACCGGGTCGGCGGCTGACCGGCGAAACGTCGGCCGCTGCCCGGACTCCGGGTGCGCCCGCCCCGATCCGGCTACCCTCGCTGTGTACCCCGTAGCGAGGAGGTTGCCGCGTGGCTCGGGCCCGCAAGGTGACGGTCAGCACCGACGACCACGGCCACACCGCCGGCTGGGCCGAGGCGGGACCGGACGCCCCACCGACGGAGCCGGCCCGGATCGATCCCGGCGCCGCCGCCTTCTTCGACGTGGACAACACGATGATGCAGGGCGCCTCCATCTACTGGTTCGCCCGCGGTCTGGCCGCCCGGAACTACCTCACCACAGGTGACCTGGCCCGGTTCGCCTGGCAGCAGCTCCGGTTCCGGGTGCTCGCCGTCGAACACGCCGGCAGCATGTCCCGGGTCAAGGAGGCGGCGCTGGCCTTCGTCGCCGGCTGGCGGGTCGAGGACGTCGAACGGCTCACCGCGGAGATCTTCGACGAGTTGATGGCGCCCCGGATCTGGACCGGCACCCGAGCCCTGGCCCAGCAGCACCTGGACGCCGGCCAGCGGGTCTGGCTGGTCACCGCCGCGCCGGTGGAGATCGGCCGGATCATCGCGGCCCGGCTCGGGCTGACCGGCGCGATCGGCACCGTCGCCGAGATCCACGACGGCGCCTACACCGGGCAGCTGGTCGGCGACCTGATGCACGGGCCGGCCAAGGCGGACGCGGTGGTCCAGCTCGCCGCCGTGGAAGGACTGGACCTCAACCGGTGTGCCGCCTACAGCGACTCCGCCAACGACCTGCCGATGCTCTCCGCCGTCGGTCGGGCGGTGGCGATCAACCCGGACAGTACGCTGCTGCGGCACGCCCGGGAGCACGGCTGGTCGGTACACGACTTCCGGACCGGGCGGAAGGCGGCCCGGATCGCCGTACCCTCCACCGTCGCCGCCGGGCTGGTGGCCGGTGCGGTGACGGCGGGACTGGCGATGCGTCGCCGGCTGGCCCGGTAACCTGCCCGGGATTCCGGCGATCCGGCCCAACGATCCGGTCCGGCCCAGCGATCCGGTCCGGCCCAGCGATCCGGTCCGGCTCAGCGATCCGGCGCGGCTCAGCGATCCGGCGCGGCTCAGCGATCCGGCGGGGCTCAGGGGCCGAACGGATCGGGGCGCTTCTCCAGCAACTGGTGCAGGGTGTGCTGGATGGTCTCGCGTACCTGGTCGGCGAGGTTGAAGACCACCAGCGGATCGTCGGCGGAGTCGACCAGATGCTCGGTGGGGATCGGCGGGCAGAACTCGATCAGCCACTTGCTGGGCAGCGGCACCGCGCCGAGCGGGCCGAGCCAGGGGAAGGTCGGCGTCACCGGAAAGTACGGCAGCTTGAGCAGCCGGGCCAGCGGCTTGATGTCGGCGAGCATCGGGTACGTCTCCTCGGCCCCGACGATCGCCACCGGCACGATCGGCGTCCCGGTACGCAGTGCGGCGGAGACGAAGCCGCCCCGCCCGAAACGTTGCAGCTTGTAGCGGTCCGCGTAGAGCTTGCCGACGCCCTTGAAGCCCTCGGGGAAGACGCCGACGAGTTCACCCCGGCCGAGCAGCCGCTCCGCGTCCGAGTTGCAGGCGACGGTGCCGCCGGTCTTGCGGACCAGCTCGGAGACGACAGGCATCCGGAAGACCAGGTCGGCACCGAGCAGCCGCAGGTAACGGTGCTTCGGGTGCTGGTCGTGCAGCACGGCGGCCAGCACCAGCGCGTCCATCGCGACCGTGCCGGAGTGATTGCCGACCACCAGCCCGGCGCCGTCGACCGGCAGGTGGTGCACGCCGGAGACCTCGGTGCGGAACCAGTCACGGTAGAGCCGGCGCAGCACCGGATGGAAAACCTGCTCGGTCAGCTCGGGGTCGAAGCCGAACTCGTCGACCTCGTACCGCCCGGAGAGCCGCCGGCGCAGGAAGGCCAGCCCGGCGGCAACCCGCCGGTCCCAGACGTCGTCGTCCTCCGGCTGGTCCGCCGTCGTCGGCCCGGGTCGGTGCCCGTTGCGCAGCGCCGGCCGGTCCAACTCCGTGCCGTCCACCTCCGGGGGTACCGAATACCGTCGGCCGGCCGCGCTCTCCGGATCGTGCTGCACCCCGGCGGCCTCCCCGTTTCCGGTACCGTTACGCCGGTCGTCCGCGCTGCCGTCGCCGGTCATCGTCCACCCCGCTCGGCCGACCCGGCGCCGTCAACTCGCCCGGCGTTGTCGGCTCGCCCAGCGCTGTCGGCTCGCCCGGTGCCACTGGCCCGCTCGGCGCCCTCGGTCGCCTCGATCCGGATCCGCTCCCGGACCGTGGCCCGGGTCTGCCGGATGCCGTCCATGATCGCCTGCTCGGCCCGGCGGAGCTGCTCCGGCCCGAGCACCGACCCCTCGCGGCGACTCGCGATGAACTCCTCGAAGGCGGCGGCGGTCGACCGGGGGGTGAAGCCGAATTCGGTGGTCAGCCTGGTGGTGTCGACCACCCGGCCGTGCACGAACAGGTCGACCTGGTCCAGGCCGTAGCGGGCGAAGCCCAGCACCCGGGCGAGCCCGGCCGCGCCGGACAGCCCCGGCTCCACCACCGGCAGGGCGACCCGGCCGGCCCGGCGGATCGCCTGGGAGAGTGACAGCACCCCCGGCCCGGCGACGTTGTAGGTCCCCGGATGCTCCTCCACCACCGACCTGTGCAGCACCTCCAGTACGTCGTCGAAGTGCACGAACTGGAGCCGGGGGTCCCGGCCGAGCACGGTCGGCACCACGGGCTGCGCGAAGTACCGGGTCAGCGTGGTGTTCGCCATCGAGCCGATGAACGGTGCGAAGCGCAGCACCGTGGCGGTGACGTCCGGGCGGCGCCGTCGGAAGCCGCGGACGTACCCCTCGATGTCGAGGATGTCCCGGGCGAAGCCGCCGCGCGGCACGGCCCGGGGTTCGGTGTCCTCGGTGAAGACGGCCGGGTCCCGGAACGACGCCCCGTAGGCGGCGGTCGACGACCGGACGACCAGCTTGCGCAGCCGGGGCGCCCGCTGGGCGGCGGCGAGCAGCTGCATCGTGCCGATGACGTTCTGCTCCTTCATCGCCGCCCGGCCACCCTGCTGCGGGTCGGCGGCCGTGACCAGCGACAGGTGCACCACCGCGTCGGCGCCCAACTCCTCGACGATGCTGCCCACCGCACCGGCGTCGGCCCGGACCCGCTCGACACCGTCGAGCAGCTCGGCGATCTCGGGCGCCGGTTCGTGCACGTCGAGACCGACGACCCGGGCGATCCGGTCGTCGGCTACCAGCCGCGCCGCAACGTGGGCGCCGAGGAACCTGCTGACCCCGGTCACCACGACGACCCCCGGCGCACCGGGGGTGCTACCGGGGGTCACCTCGCGCTCCGCGCGGGACGACCCGGGCCGAACCCGGACCGCCGCGACGTCGTCACGTGGGCCTCCGAAGGTCGACAGTCTGGACGGCTCACCGCCGGCCGGGCAGGCGCCCGGCCGGGGTCACTTGCCGAGACGGCGACGCTGGACGCGGGTCTTGCGCAGCAGCTTGCGGTGCTTCTTCTTGGCCATGCGCTTGCGGCGCTTCTTGACCACCGAGCCCATACGACAGCCCTTCTGATGCGACGTGCTGGTCGGACCGGCCCCACCCGGAGGTGCGGCCGGTTACCGAACTGGACAACGGACCGGGCCGGCACTACGGGCTTGCACCCATCTCGGCACGTGGCCACGGTCGCGGTCCAGACTAGCCCTCGGTCCTCAGCCGGACCAACGCGCCCCCATGAGGAACCGCCCGGCCCCGACGAGAAACCGTCCGGCTCCGCCCACAGACCACCCGGAGCGCCCCGGAACCGTCGCGTCATCACGGCTGCTCGGTCAGGCGGTCTCCTGGAAGGCGCCGCGCAGATAGTCGTGCACCGCGTGCTCCGGCACCCGGAACGACCGCCCGACCCGCACGGCGGTCAGCTCGCCGGAGTGCACCAGCCGGTAGACAGTCATCTTCGACACCCGCATCAACGTCGCCACCTCGGCGACGGTCAGGAACCTGACCTCCGGCATTCGGCTGTCCGGCTGTGGTGATCCTGCCATGGCTCACCAACCCATCCCAATCCCCGGCGCGTGCCGCCCGACGGGATGCTTCCGCGCCGCAGCTACGCGCGTGTTACCAGTACGGTAACGGGGCGGCTGTGACCGGCGCGATCCCTTCGGGCATTTGATCATCACTGGCTCGTCCGTCGACAGCTGGGAACGAGTCATCAGCGGTCATTCGGCACGAAGGGCGATCACCGGATCCAATCGCCCGGCGCGCTGCGCGGGTACCACCCCGAAGATGATCCCGACCGCCGCCGAGACGCCGAACGAGAGCGCCAGCGACCACCAGGTGACCACCGCCGGTACCGGGGAGAGGGCCGCCACCAGCAGCGCGGCGCCCACCCCGAGCCCCATCCCGAGCACCCCGCCGAGCGAGGTCAGCAACACCGCCTCCAGCAGGAACTGCACCCCGATGTCCCGGGGCCGGGCGCCGACCGCCTTGCGTAGGCCGATCTCCCGGGTCCGCTCGCGCACCGAGACCAGCATGATGTTGGAGACTCCGACGCCGCCGACCAGCAGCGAGATGCCGGCGATCGCGGCCAGCACCCCGGTCAGCACCCCGAGGATGTCTCCGAGTACGCCGAGGATCTGCTCCTGGGTCACCGCGCTGAACTCGGTGTCCGGATGCCGCCGGGTCAGTTCGGCGACGACCCTGGCACCGAGGTCGTCGATCTCCTCCCGGTCCGGTGCCTTGATCGCGATCCCGTCGATCCGAGACGTGCCGTAGAGCCGGTGCGCGGCGGTGACCGGGATGTGCACCTCGTCGTCCCGGTCCACCCCGAGGCTCTGGCCGAGCGGGGCGAAGACCCCGATCACCCGGAACCGTACGCCGGCGATCGCCACCTGCTGCCCGACCGGCTCCCGGTCGCCGAAGAGGGTACCGGCGACCGTGGCGCCGAGCACCGCGACCCGGCGACTCGTGTCCACATCGGATGACGTGAGGTAGCTGCCCCGGTCCAGCTCCCGGACGAAGACCTCGGGTGTGGTCTCCAGTACGCCCTGCACGGTGGTGAACGCCGAGCGGGTACCGGCGCGTACCGTCTCGCCGGAGGTGACCGTGACCGCCACCCGGCGCGGATCGCCGACCACCCGGTTGACCGCCTCGACGTCGGCCAGCGAGAGCCGGGAGACCGCCGGCGCCGCACCGAAGTCGAGCCGGCCGGGCACCACGACGAGCAGGTTGGAGCCGAGCCCCTCGACCTGCTGCTCCACCTCCCGCTTGGCGCCGCTGCCGATGGCCACCAGCACCACCACGGCGGCCACCCCGATCACCACGCCGAGCATGGTGAGCATGCTGCGCAGCCGGTTCGCCCGCAGGGCGTCCAGCGCGACCCGCCACGCCTCGGCGATCCTCACGAGCCGCTCCCCGACCCGGGGTCGGTACCCCACCCGGCCGGTTCCGCCCCGCGGCGTCCGGTGGCTTCGGTGGCGCCACCGAAGCCACCGGACGGGTGCCCCGAGTCGCTTCCGGACGCTCGTCGGGGCTCCGCGCTGGGAGCGGGATCTACTATCTCAGGCCCGCGCCGCGCCGCCGGCACGACCGCCGGTGTCGTCCCGTGCGCCGCCGGTGATACAGACGCCGCCGACTCCCCCGCTCGCTCCGCCTCCCCCGCTCCTTGCGGCACGGCAGCTCGCTCCTCCGACTCGGCAGTTCGCTCCTCCGGCACAGCGGCTCGCTCCTCCGGCACGGCGGCTCGTTTCGGCTGGCCTGCCGGCGTCACCACTCGGCCGTCGCGCATCGTGACCTGCCGGTGTGCCCGCTCGGCGACCTCCCGATCGTGGGTGACCAGCACCAGCGCCACCCCGTCGGAGGCGTTCAACTCCTCCAGCAGGGCGAGCACGGACTCGCCGGTGGCGCTGTCCAGGTTGCCGGTCGGCTCGTCGGCGAGCAGCAGTACCGGATCGGTGACCAGAGCCCGGGCGATCGCCACCCGCTGCTGCTCGCCGCCGGAGAGCTGGTTGGGCCGGTGCTCCAGCCGGTGCCCGAGGCCGACCCGGCCCAGCATCGCCGCCGCGAGTTCCCGCCGCCGCCGGCCGCCGACGCCCCGGTAGACCAGCGGCAGCGCCACGTTGTCGACCGCGGAGGTCCGGGGCAGCAGGTGGAACGACTGGAAGACGAAGCCGATGGTCTCGTTGCGCAGCGTGGCGAGTTCTCCGACGTCCAGGGTGGTGACGTCCCGGCCGCCGATCACCAGCCGGCCGGCGGTGGGCCGGTCCAGCCCGCCGAGCAGGTGCATCAGGGTCGACTTACCCGACCCGGACGGCCCGACGACGGCCACGTAGTCACCGGCCGCGATGGTCAGCGAGACGCCGCGCAGCGCGGACACCGAGACGCCACCCAGGTCGTACGTCCGGACCAGGTCGACCGCCTCGACCGCCACCCCAGACCGCCGGCCCGATCCCCCGGGCGCCCCGGAGCGCCGGGCCGGTCCAGCCGTCGCCGCGTCGCCGGGGTCACCCGCCGGCGAGCCGTTCACCGTACCCGCTCGCCGGGGCGCACCTGGTCACCGCCGCTGACCACCACCTGCTGGCCCGGCTCCACCCCGCTGACGATCTGCACCAGGTCCTGCCCCTGCACCCCGATCGTCACCGGCACCTGCTCGGCGATCCCGTCCTCGACCACCCAGACCGCGTCCCGCCCCTGGGCGGAGTGCACCGCCGCCGCCGGTACGGTCACCGCGCCGGCCGCCTCGCGGACCCGCAGCCGGACCACCGCGCTCATTCCGGGGCGCGGTGCGGGGGCGGCCCGACCGTCGGCGAAGCGCCCGGCGCCGAGCGAGAGCCGTACCCGGTAGGTGACGCCGCCCCGGGCAGAGGCGGTCGGCAGTACGTCGACCGAGCGGACCCGGGCGGGATATTCCGCCCCGGTGGCGGCGTCCAGTTCCACGCTCGCCGGTATCCCCTGGTCGACAAGCAGCACGTCGGTCTCGTCCACCTCGGCGACCAGGCCGAGATCGGTCAGATCCACCACGGTCAGGATCGGGGTACCCGCGCTCACCCGGCCGCCGACCGGCACCGCCCCGTCGACACCTGCCACCGGGGCGGCCGGGGCGCCACCGCCGAGCGCACCGGCCGGATCGACCCCGGCTGGCGCGCCGAGCCCACCGGTCGCGCCCAGCAGCCCGGCCAGTGCCTCTGCCGAACCCGAGGCGGCCGGCGACGCCGGGCCGCCGAGCTGCACCACCCCGCCGATCGGCGAGCGCAGCACCAGCGCGTCGACTGTCGCCTTCGCCAGGTCGTACGCCTGCTCGGCCTGGAGACGCTGGGCCGCGGAGAGGGCCCGTACCGCCGAGTTGAGCCCGGCGACGCCGCGCTGCACGGCGCGTACCGCCGTGTTGGCGGTCTCGGCCGCCGCCTCGTACTGCCGTTCCGCGATCCGCACCTGGGCGAGCAGCGCGGCCCGCGCCCCGGGGTCGGTGAGCTTGTCGGCGGCGTCCCTGGCGGAGCGGAACGCCTGCGCCGCCGCCCGGTCGGTGCCGCGACGCAGCCGGGCCAGGTCGGCGCCGCCGCCGACGCCCCGCCCGGCGCTGCGGGCCGCGTCGAGGGCCCGGCGGGCCTTGGCCAGCCGGGCCCGGGCCGAGGGCGAGTCGATGACCGCGAGCACCCGGCCCGGCCTGACCTGGGCACCCGGCCTGACCCGCAACTCGGTCAGGATGCCGTCGGCGGGGGCACTCAGGGTCGCCGCGGCCCGCGCCGTCACGCTGGCCGGCGCGTCGACCAGCTCGGCGACGTCGGCCCGCTCCACGCTTGCCAGCCCGACCTGCTCGTCGGACTCGCAGGAGGCCGCGGAGAGGCCGAACAGGACGGTGGCGGCGACGAGGGCGGCGGAGATGACGGGGCGACGGGGCCGCGGTGCTGCGGACAGGCGCGGCGGAGAGGCGCGACGCACGCCGCCATGGTACGAGCTACCACCGACCCCGGCCGGCACGACGCGCGGGCCGGGGCGGTGCCGCTGAGCTGCACCTGATCTAGGAGGCGGTCCGCTTCACGTACGCCACGCACTCGTCGTGCAGCTTCGCCCAGTCCCGGCCGAACGCCTCCAGGGACGCCTCCTCCGCCGACCGGCCGTCGTGCACCACCAGTTTGAAGAAGGCGAGTACGTCCTTCTCGCCGAACCGGTCCACGAGATGCCGTACCGCGAGATAGCCGACGCCGTAACTGCCGGCGACGTGCCAGTTCTCGGAGCCCCTGCTCGGCGCCACGTCCGCCAGCTTGCCGTTCCAGCCCGAGCCGACCAACCGGTCGACGTCGTCGAGGCTGCCGTACCGGCTCGCCGCCTTGCCACCCGCCGCCGCCTGCTCGGCGAGCCCCTCCACCAGCCACCAGGCGTCGTCGTCGATATCGTCGGCTCCGGCCAGCGAGGAGGCGTGGGTCAGCTCGTGCCGCATCAGGTCGGCGTACTGGCCCGGCACCACGGCCTTGGAGTTGAGCACCAGGTCGTACTGGTCGCCACCGACCGGTATGGCGTATCCGGCGGTCCACTCCGGCCGGTTGCCGCCGTACCAGCGGCTCCACTCGTTCGGGCCGGCGTAGAAGATCAGGTAGCGCTCCGGCGGGGAGCCGTCCACGGCGTACCGGTCGGCGACCTTGGCCGCCCGCTCGCCCTCGCGCAGCAGGTCGGGCAGCCGGTCCCGGAACGCCCGGGGTGCGGCGACCAGGGTACGTTCGCCGATCGAGGCGACCAGTTCGTCGGTCTCCCAGGGCCGGGGCCGTCCCGGCCTACCGACACTGTCGGTGTCGATCGCGAAGAGTCGCGGCTGGCCGGCGCTGTCCTTCCACCGGGTGAACATGGTGATCTCGTTCGGCTCGCAGCCGGGGGTGACGAAGCAGTGCCCGACGGTGAGGTTGGCCCGCCACTCGCCCGAAGGGCTGACCTGACTCACCCGGCCCAGCAGCTTCGGCTCCCACTTGCTGACCCGCATCGCCCGCAGGGTCCGGAAGTCGCGCCGGAGTTGCCGGGCGGTCGCCGTGTTCGGCTCGGCGAGGCCGACGTAGGCGTTCTCGTCGCCGCCGAGCAGCGCCTTCGCCTGCCCGTCGAGCAGGCCGCGGATCTGCTCGGTGAGCCAGTCGGCGGTGACCGACGCCGGGTCGCCGGCCTTCGGGCTGGCCGCCGCACCGGCACCGCCGGCCGGGCTGGTCGGGTCGGCCACCCGGTCAAGCAGCGCCGCCCCGATCGCGACCGGCGCCGCGCAGAGCAGCAGGGCCACGACGGTGCCGAGGGCGACCCAGATCGGCCACCGGCGCCGGCGCGGCGGCGGGAGGAGACCGGCTGGTGCCGGCCCGTAGCCGCCGGGCACCGGATAGCCGCCCGGCATCGGGTACCCGGCAGGCGGCTGGCCGGGCTGGGCCTGGCCGCCGCCCGGCGGGTACGGCCGGGGCTGATAGCCGCTGGGCTGGTAGGCACTCGGCTGGTAGGCACTCGGCTGGTAGGCGCTGGGCTGGTGGGCACTCGGCTGGTAGGCGGCAGGCTGATAGCTGCCGGGCTGGTGGGCGGCGGGTTGGTAGCCCCTCTGCTGGTAGTCGCCAGGGTGGTGGGCGCCGGGCTGGTGGCGGCCAGGCTGATAGCCGCTGGGCTGGTAGTCGCCAAGGTGGCGGGCGCCAGGCTGGTGGTAGTCGCCAGGCTGGGGGGCGGCGGCAGGCTGGTGGTAGTCGCCCGCCTGGGAGGCGGCGGGCGCGACCGGGTAGCCGCTGGCCGGCGGAAGGCCGAGCCCGGCCGGTTCCGGCGTGGCGGGCGGGTGACCGCTCGGGCGCTGCCATCCGGATGGCGGGATGTCGGCCGATGGGTGGCCGATTTGCGGCTGTTGGTCGGCCGGTGGGCGGTGGTGGTAGTCCCCGTCGGTCACCGCCGGAGAGTACGACCAATCGTCCAGCCGTGCGAACCTGCCCTCAGCGGCCGGCCCACGAATTGGCCAGTTGCAGCGTCGGCCGGGAGTCGGGCAGTTCGGCGGCGGCTTGCCAGCAGTGCCGCGCCGAGCCGAGCAGCAGGGCCGACGAGACGGCCAGGCCCACCCCGCCGAACAGCACCTGCGCGCCTCCGTTCCCGGGCGGCAGTACGGCCAGCAGCAGGGCGCAGACCGTGGTCACCCCGACCACCACCGAGACGAGTACGGCGGTCAGCCGGATCGCGGCCGGACGGATGTGGAAGTGCCGTGGCCCCCAGCGCAGCAGGATGGCCGCCACCAGGGCAGTACCGAGGGCGAGCCCGGTGAAGGTGTCTGTCGCCCGCGCCAGCCACAGGTAGCCCGCTCCCGGCTCCGTGTCGTCCCAGAACTGCTGCCAGCCTCCGATCCGGCCCAGCAGCTCCGCCGAGCCGAACTGTGCGCCGAGCACTCCGAGCAGCAGCAGCGCCGTACGCCGTCCCTGCGCCACCGCCAGTACGTCCTGCAAGCCGGCAGCGATCCGCTGCGCCGAGCCGAACTCCCGGACGGCCTTTTGCTGCGCCTCCGCAGCGGCCAGCCCGCCGTGCCGGTACCCCTCCGCGGCGTCGACCAGGGCGTCCCGGATCTCGGCCAGCATGTCGGCCCGCAGTCTCGCGGAACCGCGCAACCGGTCGCCGACCACGCGGACGTAGGAGTCGATCGGGGCGGTCACCGGTTCAGTCTCTCCCAGCGGCGCAGTGCCGGACATCCGGAGGAACCCTGACCCGGGATGCGACCTGTTTCACGCGCCGAGGGCCTGAACGCGCCAGATGAGCGGACTGCGAGCCCTGAGGTGAATGTACGAATTATGCCTTGCCCGGCTGTCTCGGGGCAGTAAGCGTGCTCCGTCCGATGAAGTCACTCTCTGCTTTTTCTGCCCGAAATTTGAATGCCAGGATCTGGCCCGCATCTATCCCGATTCGCGCTTTTCGGGCGCTGTGCTGCCTTAATTACACTGGTTCGTGGGTTTTCTTCATATAGGCCCGCGATGGACTGAAGAGAGCCCTACGGTGACCTTAAGTGGCTACAACCTATTTGTGGCCCTCCGCGCCCAGACGGTGCGGCCGTGTCTTGTATTCGAAAGGCAGGGAGCTTGATGTCCGAATTCCAAGGGAGCCACGTGGATCCCCGTCAGCCCACGACTCGGCCGAAAAGGCGTCGGTCCCGGTGGTTCTTAGCCGGGGGCATCGTCGCGGGCAGCCTGGTAGCCGGCGCGGCCGGCCTGGCCGGCGTGGCCACGTTGGCCAGCGACAAGGGCCTGGCAGACGTGGACCTGGGGCAGTTGTCCATCGTCGCCGCCAGCAACAACCAGGATGACGAGGGCAAGGACCGGGGCAGTCACGAAGGTCCCAAGGACGCGAACGGCAAGCACGACGGTGGCCAGGACTCCGAGAGTGGCAACTGGCAGGACTACTGCAAGCCCGGTGGTGGCTGGCAGGGCCACGAGGACAAGAAGGGCGAGGAGTCCGACCAGAAGGGCGAGGAGTCCAAGGCCGCGCCCAGCGACAGCAAGGACTCGAAGGCGAAGCCGGAGGAGTCGAAGGACCCGAAGGCGGGCCCGACGGCGACCAAGGACCCGAAGGCCGGACCGGCCGCCGAGTCCAAGGACGCCAAGGAGAAGCACGAGGGCGCCAAGGACAGCAAGGACGCCACGGCCAAGCCGGAGGAGTCGAAGGACCCGAAGGCCGGACCGACGGCGACCAAGGACCCCAAGGCTGGCCCGACGGCGACCAAGGACCCCAAGGCTGGCCCGACGGCGACCAAGGACCCGAAGGCCGGACCGGCCGCCGAGTCCAAGGACGCCAAGGAGAAGCACGAGGGCGCCAAGGACGGCAAGGACGCCAAGGAGAAGTCCGAGGACGCCAAGGGCTCCGAGGGCTCCCAGGGCTCCCAGGGCTCCGGCTGGCAGGGTGGGTCGCAGGGCGGCTCCGGCTGGCAGGGTGGCTCCCAGGGTGGCTCGCAGGGCGGCTCCGGTTGGCAGGGCGGCTCGCAGGGCGGCTCTGAGGGCAGCTCCGGCTGGCAGGGTGGCTCGCAGGGCGGGTCGCAGGGTGGCGACGAGAAGGCTTCGTCCGGGGAGACCCCCGGCTCCGACAGCTCTCGTTGGCACGGCGGCTCGCAGGGCGGCGACGAGAACGGCTCGGGCTGGAACGGCGGGTCGCAGGAGGGCCGCGAGGGTTGCGGCTCGGACGAGCGCGAGGACGAGAAGGTGACGTCCGTACCGTGTGACCCGGACAGGCTCATCGCCGCGCTGGTGCACGCCAACGCCGAGGGTGGCGGCAGCCTCAAGCTCGCCCCGAAGTGCACCTACGTGCTCAGCGCGTACGACGACAGCGGGGAGAAGCACAACGGCAAGGGCCAGCCGGACTACGGCCAGGCGCCGTCCGACGCCGTCAACGGTCCTTCCGGCGCTCCGGCGGCCGCGGGTGGCCAGAGCGCCCAGAAGGGCGCGAAGAAGAACGAGAAGAAGAACGACCGTTCCGGCCTGCCGGTGATCAAGGCCCCGATCAAGATCAAGGGTGAGGGCGCGACCATCACCCGGGACAGCTACGCCAAGGACTTCCGCTTCTTCACCGTCCGCGACGGTGGGGAGCTGGAGTTGAGCAACGTCTTCCTGGAGAACGGGCGGGCGGACACCGGCGGCGCGATCTCGATCGACCACGGCGCGAGCGCCACGGTCAAGCGGGTCACCATCTCGGACAGCACCGCACTCGCCAAGGACGGCGGCGGCGGCGCGATCTTCAACGACGGCCACCTGGCGGTCAAGGAGAGCAAGTTCGAGGAGAACAACTCCGCCGGCAACGGTGGCGGGATCCTCAACGGTGGTGTCCTCACCGTCGAGAAGTCCGAGTTCTTCAGCAACAGCGCCGACAAGGCCGGCGGCGGGCTCGCCAACCACCAGGGGGCGGCCGACATCACCAAGAGCGCCTTCGAGTACAACAACGCCGAAGAGGGCGGCGGCATCGCCAGCGTCTCGGCCCGGACCAAGGTCTGGGACGGCGAGGTCAACGGCAACACCGCCAAGGTCGGCGGCGGCCTCTTCAACAAGGACGCCACCCTCACGGTCCGGGGGCTGCACGTCAGCAAGAACCTCGGCACCAAGGACGGCGGCGGCATCGCCACCATCAAGGGCCTGCTCACGGTGGACGACAGCAAGATCACCAAGAACACCACGCGGGGCGACGGCGGCGGCATCTTCGCCGAGAAGTCCGAGGTGATCGTGCGGAACACCGAGGTCAGCAAGAACAGCGCCGTAGGTGCTCGTTCGGTCGGTGGCGGTATCGCGATCGAGGGCGGTTCGCTCGATCTGAAGAAGAGCAAGATCGTCGAAAACGACGCGACCAAGAAGGGCGGCGGGCTCTTCGCCGAGCACGCCAAGGTCAAGGTGGACGACGAGACCGTGATCAGCCGGAACCGGCCTGACAACTGCGCCGGCAAGTCAACGGTCGACAACTGCTTCGCCTGATCCTCGACACTTGAGGCGCAGGTGACCGGGAACGGTAGCCGGTAACGGAGACCAGGACCGGTGACGGGGCGGACGCATCCGGTCCGTCGGGGGCAACGATCAGCAGATCGGAACCCTCGGCGGGCCGGATGCGCCTCTTCGCGTACCGGGGAGGAGGGGTGGTCGGGTGGATCAGGCCACGTCGAGGACCCGGCGTACCCGGGAGAACCGGCCGGCCGCCAGGTCGGCGCCGTCGATCCAGAACGAGACACCGACCAGCTCGCCCCAGGCGGTCCCCTGCTCGGCCTGGAGCGCGAGCAGCGGCCGGTGACCGGGCAGTTCCGGCACCGGGCTGTCCGGCCAGCCCAGCAGCCGGTGCCGCACCGTGGGCAGCCGGTCGCGGATCTCGGTGACCAGGCCCATCACCCGGGGCGGGTCGCTCCGGAAGACTGCCGTGAGTTCCGGCTCGGCGTAGTCGGGTGCGGCCGGGACCGGAGCGCCGACCAGCGGCAGCGCCGGGATCACCACCGCGTCCGGCGGGGCGGCCCGCTCCGGCAGCCCGACGGGTACGTGCAGCACGGCGCAACCGTCGTCGGCCGGGCCCGCCCCGAAGTCGGCGTGGTGCCACTCGTCGGCGAAGAAGAGCAGCGTCCCGCCCCGGGGCAGTGTCCACTCCGGACCGAGCAGCGGCGCCAGCCCGGCACAGTCGAGCTGGGCCAGCAGCGTCATCGATCGACCCTGGTGCTCCGGCCAGGGCACGCCGTCCGGCAGGCCGGGCAGTCCGCCGTACCAGCCGGCGACCGGGCCGGGGTTCCCCCCGTTGCGGCACCGGGCCGGTACCACGAGGCCGACCGAGGGGCGGAGCAGGCCGAGGATCTGTTCGACCAGCTCGGGATCGGCAGATGCCCGGGGCGAGTCGGCGAGGGCGGCACGCAACGCCGCCACCGCGCGAGGGAAGTCCATGGGATCCGAGGATGCCAGACCGGGCGGGTCGACCCCGGTCAGGTCGAGGACCACAGGGGGAGGACCGCAGGGGGAGGACCGCAGGGGTGGCCCGGCGCTACCTCCGGGTCGCCACGGCGCGGGCGAAGAACGCCAGGTTGGCGGGACGCTCGGCCAGGCGGCGCATCAGGTAGCCGTACCAGTCGGTGCCGTACGGCAGGTAGACCCGTACGGTGTGGCCGGCCTCGACCAGCCGGGTCTGCTCGTCCGGGCGTACCCCGTAGAGGAGCTGGAACTCGAACTCCTCGGGCGTACGGTCGAACCACCGGGACCGGTCCTCGGCGATGGCGATCAGTCGCGGGTCGTGGGTGGCGATCATCGGGTACCCCTGACCGGCGAGCAGGACGTTCAGGCACCGGACGTACGATTTGTCCACTTCCCGCGCGGACTGGTACGCCACCGACTCCGGCTCCTTGTAGGCCCCCTTGCAGAGTCGCACCCGCGAGCCCGGGGTGGCCAGCTCCCGACAGTCCGCCTCGGTACGCCGCAGGTACGCCTGGAGCACCGCCCCCGTACCCGGAAAGTCCTTGCGCAGCTCGGCCAGGATGTCGAGGGTCGAGTCGGTGGTGGTGTGGTCCTCCATGTCCAGGGTGACAGTGGTGCCGGCCGACGCGGCGGCGGCGCAGATCGCGTGCGCGTGCTCCCGGGCCAGCCGCTCGTCGAACTTCTGCCCGAGCGCGGAGAGCTTGACGCTGACCTCGGCCGGCGGGGTGAGCCCGGCCCCGGCGAGTCCACCGAGCAGCGCCAGGTACTCGTCCCGGACGGCGATCGCCTGGTCAGCACTGACGGTGTCCTCGCCCAGGTGGTCGATGGAGACCGCGAGACCGTCCGCGACGAGCTGGCGGGTGGCGCGCAGCGCGTCGTCGGTGGTGGTTCCGGCGACGAACCGGCGTACGACGTCCCGGGTGAACGGGGCCGTCTCGACGAGCCGCTCGATCCGGGTTGACCGGGAGGCGGCGAGGATGACCGATCGGAGCATGAGCCGAGCGTAACGCCAGCCGCTTGCCCGTACGCGGGGACCGCTGGCCGGGATCCCGGCCAGCCACTCACCCTCACCCGCCCTCCACCGCCACCCTCGCCCGCCCGCTCCCTCGCTGCACCGCCCACCCTCGCCCGCCGCCCTTCCGCTCGCGGCACCGCCGGGCGCCCGCCCCGCTCAGCGGGGATTTACGTGACGAAGGATGGTGTTGGTAGTCATTCCGGCTGCTACCGTCGTTTTCGGCACGCGCCGGAGCGTCGACGGCTACGCGCGGTTCCTTCCCCGCTACATGGGCGCGCCACCGGAGCCTCAAGTCGTCTACGGTTGTCGGGTGAACTTCGACGCGTACGCCCGGACCGGGGTCGATCTCGTCAACGCGCGACTCGACGACCTCGACGGCCTGCGGGCCGTTTTCACCGACGAGCACGGCTGGATGCGCGACGAGGTGACCGAACGGGACGTCGCCGTCTTCCGCCGCGCGCAGAAGCGCCTCCGGGACGTCTTCGAATTCGGCTCCTCGGGGCGGGACGCCGACGCGGTGACCGAACTGAATTCGCTTCTGGAGAGTTATCCCGTCCAACCACGCATCTCCGGGCACGACGCCAAGGACTGGCACATGCACGTGACCAGCCGGGGCGCCTCGGTCAGCGCCGAGTTCCTCGCCGGCGCGGTCTGGGGCCTCTCGGTCTGGCTGTGCGAGTACGGCAGTTCCCGGTTCGGCGTCTGCGCCGACGACCGGTGCGGCAACGTCTATCTGGACACCTCGTCCAACTGCTGCCGCCGGTTCTGCTCGGAACGCTGTGCCACCCGGTCGCACGTGGCGGCGCACCGGGCCCGGAAGCGGGCCGCGGTGGAGGCGGAGGCGCAGGCACCTGTCACGACCGGGGCCGAGGAGAAGACGCCGACTCCGGTCGGCTGACCGTCTGACGGCGGTGCCGCCCCTGCCCGGGTGCAGGGGCGGGCCGTCAACGCTCCTCGCGGAAATCCACGTGCCGGCGGAGCACCGGGTCGTACTTGCGCACCACCAGCCGCTCCGGGTCGTTGCGGCGGTTCTTCCTGGTCACGTACGTGTAGCCGCTGCCACCGGTGCTGCGCAGCTTGACGATCGGGCGTACGTCGTTGCGTCGGGCCATCAGCGCGCCACCTCCCGCCGCACCGGAACCCGCTCGATGCCGTCGCTCGGTTGGGCGGCGGTGCGGGCGATTCGTCTGGACATCTGGTTCCTCCTCGACCGCGAAGTACCGCGGTGACCGGTTTCGTCCCGGCCGGGACCGTCCCCGGCCCTGCCCGCCGAGTTCCACCGGGCGGGCGACTCTAACCTCGCCGACCCGGCCCCGTTCCCCCGACCGCTCCCCCGCGCCCGCCGCCCCCGCTACCTGTCCGCCCGCCGCCGCCCCTGCTCACGCAGTGACCACGGCTGCGGCTGCGGCCTCGACGCGTCCACTTCGGACTCGGGCCCGGCCAGGTGCGGGCTCGTGGCACCGAGACTCAGTCCGGGCCGGCGGCGGTCAGGTCGAGCCGCCAGTCGTTGGAGCGCATCGGCCGCCCCTTCGGGTACTCGAACTCGGTCTCGCCGCGCAGCTCGAACCCGGCCTTGCGGCAGACCGCGTTGGAGGCGGCGTTGTCGACCGAGGGATAGGCGTGCGCGTACCGGTGGGTCCGCTGTGCCCGGGCCTCGTCGACGGCGGCCAGCAGCGCGGCGGTGGCCAGCCCTCTGCCCTGGTACTCCGGGAGGATGCTCCAGCCCATCTCGTAGACCGCCTCGCCGTGCCAGTCCCGTCCCCAGTAACCGACGGTGCCGACCGGTACCCCGTCCGGCAGGGCGACCACCCGGAACATGCACCCCTGCCCGCCACCGCCGAACCGGACGTAACGCTCGTGCCGGGCAAGGAGCTGCTCCTCGGTCTCCGGACCGCCCAGGTGCCGCTTCATCTCCGGAATGTTGATCCGGCGGAGCAGGTCGAGGTCGCCCTCGCTCCACGGCTCGATCCGGACCCGATCCGCCGATCCGGCCACGCACCCCACCCCCTCCGGTTCACCACTGCACGTCATTCAAGCCGATCGGGCCGACATTCGCGTCGGTTCACCGGCCGGGGCCCGGGCCAGGTGCGGCGCGTCGAGGGTCGAGATGCGGTGCCGATCCAGCGGAGCGCCCAGTCCAGCGGCTCCCTGGACCAGCGACATGCCGAGGCCGGTACCCCGGATCGACCACTCGCCGGGCAGCTCGGGCCGCAACTCGAAGAGGATCTCCCGCCACCGTCGGGCCCGCTGGGCAGGCAACGTCACGCGAACCTTCCAGCAGGTACGAGAGGTGGGTCGACGGGCCACTCTACCCAGCGCACCCGCGCGCTGATCAGGTGCGGAGGAACCGGTCGACCGGCAGCGGGCGGTCGGCGATCCTGATGTCGCCGATCCATCCGTAGAAGCCGGGTCGCGGGACACGATCGTGGTGGTACACCCCGACCAGCCATGGCTCGCCCGTGGTGGCCAGCCCGGACGCCGCGACCGAGGGGTTGCGGAGCAGCCGTGCGCCGTCGACGTAGAGGGTGCTGAGCCGGCCGTCGTTCACCACCGCGACGTGGAACCACTCCCCGGCCGCCAGCTCGTGCCCCCAGTTGGCGACGATGCCGTCGAGTTCGACCGGGAAGACGGCCCACTTCAGCGCCATCCCGGGGGAGAGTCCCAACAGCGCGGTCGGCTCCGCCGGGTCGGAACCGGTCTTGCCGGCGTCCCGGCCGGTGCCGTACCGGCTCAGGATGCCCATCCCGCCCGAGCCGATCTCCCGGACGTCGGCCGGCAGCTTCACGAACGCCTCGACCGTGTAGCCGTGCCGCAACGTCGCCGCGTTCAGCGGCGCACCGTCGACAGTACGCAGGTAGCCGCCCGGTGCCGCCGGCCCGCCGCCGGAGAAGAAGAGGCTGGCGTGCGCCGGCTGGTCGTCGTGGTGCTCGGTCGACCAGCGCAACGTCTCCGGCCGGGCACCTGGCAGGCTGAGCCGGGTCAGGTGGTTGCCCCGGCCGGAGAGATCCTCGACCCGGAAGCCGTCCGGTACCGCCTCGCCGTCCCGCCCCCGGTCGAACCGCCAGTACGCCACGACGCCGTCACCGACCACGGCCGTCGATCCGCGCGGCGCTCGGCGGGCGGCCGGGGCGAAGCCGGCGAACCGGTCGGCGAAGTCGATCGCCAGGCTGAACCGGTTGGCCGGGTCGGTCAGCTCGACCTCCCGCCGGGCCAGCGCGTTGCGCCGCTGCGCCGGCTGGCCGAGAATCCACGGCGAGAGCGTCTCGACGTCGATGGTGTTCCGGGCCAGGTCGAACGAGTAGAGCCGGAGCATCCCGCCACCGCCGTAGTAGCGGTCCTGGTAGTTGGTGATGTGCACCTGCACGTCCCGGCCGGTGTCGTTGCGCAACACGGTGCGTCCGGGCGGCCAGTAGTGCCCGTTGAGGGTGAGGAAGATCTGGTCGCTGTCCCTGACGAGCCGGTCCCAGAGCCGCTGGCCGTGCCCGGAGAGCCAGGTGGCACCGGCGTGGTCGGCGTCGGCCAGGTCGTGGGTGGTCAGGATGGCCGGGCTGGTCGGATGCGCCGCCAGCACCGACCTCGCCCAGTCGAGGGTGCCGTCCGAGGGCCGCCAGTCCAGCGCCAGCAGCAGCCACTTGCGCCCAGCGGCGGAGAAGACGTGGTACGAGTTGTAGCCGTCCGGCGTGGCGCCGCCGTACGTCGGCTGCCGGCGCAGCCGGTGCGGACCGAAGACCTCCAGGTACGCGCTCGGTCCACGCTGGTCGGTGGTGGAGGCGTCGATGTCGTGGTTGCCGGCCAGCACGCTGTACGGCATCAGGTGCCGGTCGAGGATCTCGAAGACCCGGCCCGCCTCGGCCAGCTCGGCGGGGGCACCGTTCTCGACGACGTCCCCGAGGTGGGCGGTGTGCACGATGTTCCGCTCCGAGCGGTGCGCCACGATCCAGCGCAGTGTCGCGGCCAGCGGCGCGCTGTCGCCCCGCTCACCGTCGAAGAGATACTGGGTGTCCGGGACGACGGCGAGGGTGAACCGGGGCGAGGCGGTGTCCGGGGCGTAGCCGTCGGCGCCGGCCCGCTGCCAGGCGAGCGTGGCGGCCGGCAGCCCCGCACCGGCGGTGACACCGCTCACCAGCCCGGCCCCGACCAGCCCGGCGCCCTGGAGGAACCCGCGTCGGCTCGGGTTCTGTCCCATCTCGTGCTCCTCTGATCGCCGTTCCGCCGCTCGGCATGCGGATGGTGCCGATTCTGTCGAGGTTGGGGCAGGTTCGTGGGCGGACGGGTTCGTGGCTGGGACGGTTTCGTGGTGGGGTCGTTCGCTGGGTGGCTGCGGTGCTGGCCGCTACCGGGTCAGGTCGACCCTGACCCGGTGGGACGCTCGTCGGTGTGCTGGTGGTGGATCGAGGAGCTGGCCCGGCCGGTGCGGGCCAGCGGCTTGCTGCCGAGGTGCGGGTCGAACATCGCCAGGTGGGAGCCGCCCGGTACCGGCCCGCCACGCCACATCCGGGGCGACCGGACGCCGTACTCGAACATGGCGGCGTAGCCGAGGAATCCGAGGGCGAGCACGATCAGGGCGATCTCGGCTCCGGCAAGGAGCAGCGGCCAGAGCGGGCCGGTGGCGACGACCACGGCGTCGATGCCGATCCCGTAGACCACGGCGGCGACGGCCAGCAGGGCGGTGCCGATGCCGTAGGCGAAGAAGCGGTGCCGCCGGGTCAGGGTGGCGGAGAAGACGGTGAAGACAACCGTCTGTCCACAGTGTCCGCACTGGATCCGCTGCTCGGCCTTGCCGTACGCCGGGCGTTTGGCGGTGCGGGCCGTCTCGCAGTACTGGATGCCGAAGCCGCCACCGTCCGAGGCCAGATCCAGGACATGCCCCGCTTCGAGGCGTATCCGATCTCGGACGTGCCAGAACGCCACCCGATCCTCCCGCCGAAGCCAGACATCCATGTACGGCTATCCTGACACATTTCGGCATGGATGCCCTGTGGCGTCTGACACGGGCGAATTGGCGGCATGTGGTAGGCCTCGGTCGGTTCGATGTGGTGAGGCGAGCCCTCAGCACCCCTTCCAGCTCAGCCGGCCTGCTCGACCGGCCCGTGACCGGTTACCGCGCGGAGCTACAGCAAGGGCTGCGGCAGGTGGCGACTATCGAGACCCGCCACCAACTGCCGCATGCCTGGCACCTCCGCCCAGTCCTCCCAGGAACTGTCGATCACGACCGGCCCGTTGACCCGCTGCAGGATGACGCGTTCGCCGTTGAACAGCAGCACCCCGTACGCCGGATAGTCGTTGAAGAACGCCAGTACCACTCGGATCATCGTCCGGGTGGCCTCGTCGCGCGCCTCTTCGGTTGCCCGGTTCGACAGCCGAAACGTCGCGGTCACCCGATGGTCGAAGCCGAGGATGCCGGCGATCGGCGACACCTCGTCCGGATCTTCCTCGCGGGCGGTCACGTCAAGCGCGTCACATCGGACGAAGTTGCCCAGCACCTCGCCGCCGGTGGCATTCGCGACGAAGGTGCTGAACTTTTCGGTCGTCAGGTCGGCGGAGGCGTAGAGCACGTATTCCATTGCCATGAGCAGTGCCTATCTCACGAGGTGAACGGATAGAAGGGGATGACCTGGCCGTCCTTGACAATCTTGATTTCCTGCAGCGCATCAATCGGTTTGCGGCGCAGGATCTCGGTGACGGCAACCTCCACCAGGCCGTCACTGCTGCGCCCCGTCGCGGTCAACTCCGAGACCCGTTGCGACAGCTCACGGGCCTGCCGAAGCCGTTCCTCGATCTGCGTCTCCCACGAATCGACCCACCGCTCGGTCTCATCGAGGTACCGCTCGTCACCCAGCATGCGTTGCTCCCCTCCCCGGACCAACTGAGGCCGGCAACCCGTCGAATTCATCGACACGTGCAGCAACGCTGATGCTATTTATCGGACACGCCCACCCATCTCCCATTTGGCCGAGCCATGTGCGCCGACGACCCGACTGCCGCAGCCGGCGCAGCGGCCGTCGCTCGCCGTCAGTCGGCGCAGGATCCGGGGTGGTTGACGAACCGGTTGCAGCGTCGGCTGCCGGGGCCAGCGCGGCGTCCGCCGATCGCGGCGTCACACCATATTCGGGTACGCGTCGACTGCTCGTCCTCTTCCGAGATGCTCGCCTCACCAAAGTCGAGTACGGGTACGTGCGCGAGCGAGGTACGCAGCGTGGTGACCAGGTCGACGGCCGCCTCCTGGCTCGTAAGGGTGGTGGGCAGATGGATCACCCAGTGTGGGGCGCTCACCATTGACCCCGGTTGCGGGGCTGCTGGTCCTGGTCGGTGCCGTTGACCGCTCGGCGGCCGGTGACCGGTCGGGGATCTGCTCCGGCTGGGGAGGCGGGGTCAGCGGGCGGGTCGGCGAACTTGCAGCCGATGTGTCGGGCCTGCCACTGGCGTAGGCCCTGGCGAACGCGTTCAAGCTGGCTGCGGGCGGTAGTGGCGTCGCGTTCGAGGCGTTCGACCTCGGCGGCGACCAGGCGGAGGAACTCGTAGACCTCATCGGGGTCGAGGCCACGCCATCGGCGGCGCATCACCGCGGACGCGACGCGGATGACGGCGGGGCGCAGACGCTCACCGGCCTGGCTCATGTCCCTCCTCGGTTCGTTCGGTTGACGGGTCGGCGCCGAGGCGGGCGGGGACGACCGGTACGACCGCGCGTGCCCGTACCGACCGGAGCCCAGCACCCGCCCCGGGCCACCACTTCACCTTCTCGATGCGCGTGAGCAGGGACTACAGCGATTCGGGAGCCTGATAGGCGCAAAACTGAGGCATCTGAGTGTCCAGTGAGTCGACGGAGTGTCATTACAGTTGCGGCATGAGAAGGGAGTTGCCGTGCCCTTGAAACGACAGCGGCTCTGCCAGCGCCGCAAGGCGCTCGGGTACAGCCAGGAGCGGTTGGCCGAGCTCCTCGGGGTGGAGCGGTCGACCGTCGTACGGTGGGAAAGCGCCGAGACCGACCCACAGCCCTGGCACCGGCGGCGGATTGCCGAGGTGCTACAGGTCACGCTGGACCAGCTCGACGACATGCTCTGCGATGTGACCGCACCGATTCGACGGGGGCAGACCATGGGAGACGACTCGCGTCACGCCTCCTCGGCGGCTGTCCGAGCCGAGTTGCTCAGTGGCCTTCGCACCTTCCTCACCGACTACCTGCCCGAGTCGGAGCCGGATCGGCCCACTCGCACCCTCACCGAAATACGACGTGACGTGACCCGCGTGCACGCCCTCTATCACCGGGCGAGCTACAGCAGCGTTGCCCGCCTTCTGCCTGAACTGCTCCGACATTCCACCGAGCTGACAAACAAGGGCTCGTGGCCGCACCGCAGCAGCGCGTTTCGGCTGCTGGCTGCCGCCTATCTCGCGGCCTCGAAGGTCGCCGTGAAGATTGGCGATGGGGACACTGCGCTGATGGCGGCTGACCGAGCAGCCACCGCCGCAAGAGTCGCGGACGACCTGGGGCTGATGTCGATCGCCGCATATCAGGCCGCTTGCGCGCTTCTTCGGCTACCCGGCCGACTGGACGAGGCGGAGCGGGTGACACACGCCAGCATCGAGCAGTTGGCGCGGAACAGGCCCACCACCGACCTCAACCTGCTCTCCGCGTACGGTGCCCTGCTGCTTCTGGCCGCACTCATCGCCGCACATCAAGGGCAGACACCGGTAGCAAACGCTCGGTTGGCCGAGGGCCAGAGCCTGGCCGCAGGACTCAGGACGGACCAGAACCGGCTGTGGACCGGCTTCGGTCCGACCAACGTCGTCATCCACGGTGTTTCGGCTGCGGTGCAGGCCGGCAACGGCAGCCGAGCCATCGATATCGGCGCAAGGCTCGACGCCTCACGTCTGCCACCCGCGCTGGTCGGTCGACGGGCGCAGGTACATCTCGACCTGGCGACGGCCACCGCCATGGCGTCCGACGGCGGCTCGCTCGCGGTACTGCACCTGCTGGAGGCGGAACGAGTCGCCCCCGAGTCCGTACGTGTCAACGTGCAGGCCCGGGCACTACTGCTCGATCTGATGTCGAAGGAACGCCGGTCGGCCACTCCCGGTCTTCGCCCACTGGCTGAGCGAGCAGGCTTGCTGACGTGAGCAAGCGACCTGTCCTGTACCTCGTGGTCTGCGCCGCGCCGCCGGTACTCCAGATCGGCGAACTCATCGAGCTGCTGATGGAGGACGGCTGGGCGGTTTGGGTGATCGCAACACCAACGGCGGCGAGCTGGATCGACCTGGAGACACTGGCGCAGCAGACGGGCAACCGCGTCCGCCACGAGCGCCGCAAGCCTGACGAGCCCGACCAACTGCCGAAGGCGGACGCCGTGCTGGTCGCTCCCGCCACCTTCAACACGATCAACAAGTGGGCCCTCGGCATCAACGACACCCTCGCCCTGGGCATCCTCAACGAGGTACTCGGCCTCGGCCTACCCATCCTCGTCTCCCCGTACGCCAAGAAGGCCCTGACCACCCACCCGGCGTACCAGCCTCATGTGCGGATGCTCAATGACTCTGGGGTCACCTTCACCGAACCGGATTCCATCCGGCCATCGACGCCAGGTAACCCGTTCGAGTGGTCACGGTTGGCGGCTGAGTTGGCAAAGCTAGCCAGAAGCTCGGCAACTCGACTAGACAGGTCATGAGCCTCCGGACCCAGACCTGGTTCGAAGCAGCCGACGAGCCGCTAGCCTCTCCGGGGTGACGGAGCTGGCACGGGGCATCTACGAACACCTCATCACCAACGAGATTGCCGGCAAGCTCGAACGCCTCGATCCCGAACTGATCGAACGAGCCGCCCTTGACCCGGCTGATGCCCACGTCGTGCTGGCACGGCATATCACCGGGCTGGCTCAACGGGCACTGCGCTCCATCGGCGGCAACGACAACGAGCGACTCGCTCGACAGATCGCGATGGCCAACAGCATCGCGCAGCGCATCGCGGACATTGAGCCACGTGCAGTCGGCGATGAGGACCAACTAGCCGAGGCGCACAGGCAGCTCCTCACCGCCATCGCTCACCCACCGATGCCACCGGCCGCCCCGCACTTTCCGGTCCGGCCCAGCACTCCGCTGTCTACCGGTGCCCTCCTGGTCAACGGGCGACACCAGCCCCGCATCGGGCACGAGGTCAACACCGAGATGGCCTCGGCGGATCGAGTCGATCTGCTCTGCGCCTTCATCACCTGGTACGGCGTGCGCATGCTGGAGGGTTCCATCCAAGAGCTGATTGCTCGCGGTGGCCGCCTCCGAGTCATCACCACGACCTACCTTGGCGCGACGGACCACCGTGCCGTGAATCGGCTCGCCGAGCTGGGGGCCGAGATCAGGATTTCCTATGAAACCAAGACCACTCGGCTGCATGCCAAGGCTTGGCGCTTTTACCGGAACAGCGGGGTCGTCACCGCCTACGTCGGCTCCTCGAACCTGTCCCGGGCAGCCCTGGTCGACGGCCTGGAGTGGAACGTCCGGGTCTCCAACCTGGAGCAGCCTCACGTACTAGACACCTTCGATGCAACGTTTACCGACTACTGGAACGATCCGGCCTTTGAATCGTACGACCCAGCCCTGCACGGCGATCGCCTCCGGCGAGCTCTTCAGCACGAGCGCCGGTCGCGGCTCCCGCGTGGTCAACGCCTGGTGGAGCCCACCGAGACCGACATCGAGATCACTAACATCGATGTCCGCCCCTACGGCTATCAGCGGGAAATCCTCTCCGACCTCGAGGCCGAACGCCTGGTGCACGGTCGCCACCGCAACCTGGTGGTGATGGCGACCGGCACCGGCAAGACGGTGGTCGCTGCCCTCGATTACCGTCGCCTCTGGAACGACCGCAAGGTCGATAGCCTGCTCTTCATCGCGCATCAGGAGCAGATCCTTCGGCAGAGCCGCTCGGTCTTTCGGCAAGTGCTGCATCAGGGCAGCTTCGGCGAAGTCCTGGTCGGCGGCGAAAAGCCACGCGACTGGCGGTACGTCTTCGCCTCGATTCAATCCCTGCATCGGCTCGGCGAGGAGGATCTACCGCCCGACCGATTCGACATGGTGATCGTTGACGAATTCCATCACGCCGAGGCGCCCACGTATGCACGCGTGCTGACGCGACTCAAACCCCGCGTACTCCTCGGCTTGACCGCGACTCCGGATCGGACGGACGGCGGCGACGTGCGCCGCTGGTTCGACGGACGGGCAGCAGTCGAACTGCACCTGTGGGAAGCGCTCGAACGACAACTTCTCGCGCCGTTCCAATACTTCGGCCTACACGACGACGTCGATCTGTCGACGCTGCGCTGGCGGCGCAGCCAGGGCTACGACCCGAGCGAGTTGAGCAAGCTCTACACCGGCAACCGGGCGCGCGTCTCGAAAATCTTGCGAGCGGTACGTGACAAGGTCGATGTCGCGCAAATGCGGGCGCTGGGCTTCTGTGTGAGTGTCGATCATGCCAAGTACATGGCGGAGTCGTTCAGTTGGTCAGGGGTGCCGTCCGCAGCCGTGACCTCGCGCCTTGACGCCGATCAGCGCAGGCGGTTACTCGACAGCTTTCGACGTGGCGAGTTGCGGGTCCTCTTCACCGTGGACCTGTTCAACGAGGGCGTCGACCTGCCGATGGTCGACACGATCCTGATGCTTCGTCCCACCGAGAGCGCCACGGTCTTCCTTCAGCAGCTCGGCCGGGGACTGCGCCTTGACGAGGGCAAAGCCTGCTTGACTGTGCTCGATTTCATCGGTGGCCAACACGCCAACTTCCGTTTCGACCTTCGATGGCGAGCGCTGACCGGAGTCAGCCGCCGAGCGCTGACTAACGCTGTCGCTGACGATTTTCCGCACCTGCCCAGCGGCTGTCACATTGAGCTCGATCGGGTAGCGAAGGACATCGTCCTGGCCAACCTCAAGGCAGCGCTGCCCAACTCGACGGCCAACCTCACCGCTGAGTTACGAGAGCTCGGAGACGTCAGCCTCGCCGATTTCCTCCGTGAAACCGGCCTGGAGCTGGACGACATCTACCGTCGCAAGAGCCTCGGCGGCTGGACCGGGCTCCGCCGTCGAGCCGGCCTGAGCCAGGGTCCTATCGGGCCGGATGACGCCACACTTGGCGCCGCCATCGGTCGGATGCTGCACCTGGACGACCCGGACCGGCTCGCTCTGCTTCGCCAGGTCGCCGCCGAGCGGCGCCCCGGCGCTGACCGACTCGCAGACCTCCTACACATCGTGCTCTGGGGTAACAGAATTCCGCTTGACCGCAAGGAGGAAGGACTACGGCGGCTCTGGGGTCATCCAGACCGGTGCGATGAACTCGTCCAGCTTGCTGGGGTGCTGGAGGACCGCATCCACCGGATCACAACCGGACCGGTCTCGGCAACCGTCCCACTACGGGTGCACGCCCGGTACAGCCGCGATGAGGCCTGTGCCGGCTTCGGCGTGTCGGATCCAACGCAGCTTCGTGAAGGCGTGAAGTGGGTGCCGGAAGAGCAAGCCGACCTCTTCTTCGTCACGCTACTCAAGAGTGAGCGCCACTACTCCCCCACCACCATGTACGCCGACCGCGCCATCACCGACGAGCTCTTCCAATGGGAGTCGCAGAGTACTACCTCGGCAGCTTCACCGACCGGGCAGCGCTACATCCGCCATGCCAAGGGCGGATCGACTGTGCATCTCTTCGTCCGTGAGGCCAAAATCCGTGATGGAGACCTCGGCGCTCCGCCGTATCTGTATGCCGGCCCGATGACCTATGACTCGCACACCGGCAGCCGGCCAATGCGAGTACTGTGGCGGCTCGACAAACCTCTCCCACCCGACGTCTATTCAGCTGCCCGGAACATCGCAGCCTGAGGACGCCCCTCAGCCGTGCTGGAGTCGAGCGAGTGCTCGGTGGCTCGCGACATGTGCCATCACCGCCTGGTTCGCTTCCCAGCCGTCCGGGAACTTGACCGGTACGTTCAGGTGCACCGGCTCGGTCGACGGATGGGCGTCCAACAACTCCCCGATTCCGGCCCGGGCCACCACCACACAGGCGTGCCGATGCCGTGATACCAGTACGCACAACCGTCCCGCCTCCAGGTGGAACGCGGTCGCGTCGCGTCGCCCCGACAACGGGTGCAGCACGATCACCACGTCGTACTCGCGCCCCTGCAACCGGTTCGCCGTGTCGACGGTGATTCCCGCCCCGGCCGCCCCGAGTCGTGCCCGGATCGCCGTCACCTGGTCCCGGTGCGCCGCCCCGACCGCGATCCGGTCGGCGGTCACGGGCGCGCCCTCGGGGAAGCGTTCCGACACCGCCACCGCGCCCCGCTCCAGCACCCGCAACGCCAAGCGCGCACAGGCCGCCGCCGCCTCCGAATCGGTCCGCAACGTGTGCCGGGCCGGCAGCTCATACAGCGCCCATCCGGTGGACGCCGCCATCTCCAGCGCCTCGTCCACCGCCCCACCACCGAGCCCGGCGGTGGTGAACGAAAGCGCCCGCTGGTCAGCCGTGGTCCCCGCCGAAAACCCGGTGAACGGATAGAACGCCTCCGCCACCACCGGAGCCGCCGACGCCGGCAGGCGCCACGACACCGGCAACCGGTGTACCGGCAGATCCGGGTTGTGCCGCAGCAGCGCCGCCACCGCCGACTGCATCGGATCCCAGGTCAGCCCGGTCCAGCGTTCCGTCTCCACGGTCGAGAACGGATCCAACTGTCCCGGATCACCCACGAACAACGCCCGGTCGAACCGTCCCGCCACCCTCAGCAGCGCATCCGAGCGCATCTGGTACGCCTCGTCCACGATCGCCCACGGCCAGCGCCCCTCCGGAACCAGCGCCCACTTGGCGGCCGTACCAATGATCACGGACGACGTTTCCAGATCCGCGACCTTCGCCGCGACCCGGACCGTCGAATAGTTCTTGATCCGGTCCGTCGCCGTGTAGTCGTTCGCCGACAGCCGCCCGATCGCCAGCTCCGGCCGCGCCTGCGCCAACCGGTCGATCAGGTCGTCGACCTGCTCGTTCGTCTGGGCGATCACGATCAGCGGCTCGCCCGCCTCGGCCAGTTCCCCCGCCGCCCGCACCACGAGCGTCGACTTCCCCGCGCCCGGCGGCGAGTCGACCACCACCCCACGGTGGTCCCCGCCGCGCAGGTCGGCCAGCACCTCCCCGACCACCCGCCGCGCCGCCTCACCCGGCGGCAACACCGGCCGCCCGGACCCGCCGGCTGGCCTCAGCAGACCGGAAGAGGTCATGACCACTCCTCCCGAGCGTCGTCGACACTCGGCTCCACCGGTTCCTCGTACGCCTGCGGCGGCCCGCCGTGCGTCCACGGCGTCTCCTCCCGGCTCGGGAACTCACCCGGCGGCATGAACGAGTCGGACAGCGTCGTGTAGCAGAGCCGGTCCCCCACCTCCGGCACACTCCCTGGCGCCGGGCTCAGCGACCGCCCCAACCCGCCCGACAGCTCCAACACCACGTCCGTCCGGCCCGTCGCCCGGTCCGGCGTAACGAAAACCACCCGCGCCTTCTGCCCCGGCCGGCTCGGCGAGTGCAGCACCGCCCCGACAGGTACGAGCACCGGATCTCCAGTCGTCACCTGGATCCGGGGCCGCAGCACCCGCCGCTTGCCGCTGTCGTCGATCCGGTTCGCGTCCGCCAACGTCACCTCGCCGACGAAAGCCTCCCCGGTCAGCCGGTGGTCGGCCATCACCAGCGGGTCGTCGTAGGCGCGCTGGACGGCGTACGACTGCAACGCCCGTTCGAGCCGGTGCAGCCGTTGCGCCGCGTTGACCGCCCCGTCCCGGCGCGGCTGCGGATAACCGCCCCCGTCGACATAGAGGACGAAGTTGCTGAACACGTCCCGGTCCTCGGCCCAGCGCTGGGCCACCCGCGACCCGACCGGCAGTTCCCGGAGCAGCGTCACGCCCCGCCACATCAGCTCCCAGGTCGGCGTGAGCTGCGACCGCACGGCTTCTTCGAGTACGCCCCGAGCCCGCCCCCGCCGCACCTCGTCGCCGCTCGCCACCGCCTCCTCGTACGCGACCATCGCCGGTGCCAGTACCTCGTTGTCGAAGGTCGGATCCGTTGCCGGTCCGGCCGGCGGCCAGCGCAGCGGGTCCTCGGCCAGCACCGCCGCGTCGGCACCGGTCAGCCCTTCCGTCGGCTCGATCCAGGCCAGCAGCGCCGCCAGGTGGGCGTCCTCCAGCGCGGACTGCCCGGTCGCCCAGTGCAACCCGAGCGCCTCGGTCATCGCCAGCAGCATCCCGGAGCCGGGATGTTCGGCCCGGTCCGCCAGGAACGTCAACCACTGCCCGAGCAGCGGCACCGACGGGTGCACCGGATAGTCTCCGTCGGTACGCCGGAACCGCGTCGACCGCCCGAACAGCCGCACGAACCCGATCCCCGCGGAGTTGGGTACGAGCATCTGCGGCGCGTCCACGAACCGGTAACGAATCTCCTTGCCCCGGTTCACCGGTACCGGCTCCGCGACACCTCGGAAGCTGTCCAGGTAGCGCAGCAGTATCTCGGCCAGTTCGGCGGCGAAGTCGAAACGCTGGTCCCGGTTGCGTGGCTGCGGCACCACCAGCAGCCTCGGCTCGGCCGGGTCGGTGCCGACCAGCGCGGCCAGTGGCGCGTTCGCCTCGCCGGCCATGCTCAGCGGGATGAAGACCAGCGGCCGGTCCGCGACGTGCAGGTGGCGTACCGTCGTGATCCGCTGGGCGCGCCCGGCCGCCACCGCCTCGGCCCGGGCCAGCGCGGTCAGGGTGCTCACGCCACCGTCCCGGCTCCCGGCACGCCACCGGCACCCGCCCCGACCGCCACCAGCACCAGCACCGGCACCGGTTCGGGCACGGGCACGGAAACCGGCTCGGGCAGGATCATCCCGCCGTCCCGGCCGTCGCCAGCAGTTCGGCGCGGAGCCGGGCCGCGTTCCGGAGCAGCGCCGCCGCCTCCTCCTGCTCCTCGGCGGGCGTCAGCTCGCCCTTCGCCAGCCCGAGCGCGGTCTCGACCCGTTCGATCCCACCCAGCTCCTCCCGGGCCGAGGTGCCGAGCGCGGCGGTGCAGCCACGCGCCTCCGCCCGGCAGAAGTAGGCCAGCTCGCAGACCGACAGGCAGTCCGGGGCGTACCGCGCATCGACCGTCCGCAACGCCTCGACAAGTGCCTCCGGCGCCCGGGTCGGCACCCCGTCGGCGTCCGGTGCCAGGTCGAAGCTGAGGTCCGGCGGCAGGGCGGCAAGCATCGCCTCGATCCTCGTCATCCGGCCGAGCTGCCGCCGCAACACGGCCAACTGCCGGCGTACGTCGACGAGTACCGCCGTCGGCTGGTTGGAGAAGTCACGCGGGCAGACGAGTACCACGTCGTGCGCCACGATCTCCGGGTCGTACCCGGCCTCGGCCAGCATCTGGCGCATCGCCAGCACGTAGACGGCCGCCTGGATCGCCGCCGCCGACACCTTGCCCGGGTCGGCCTGCCCGTCTACCACCGCGAACGACTTGATCTCGACGACGTGGAACCGTCCCTGGTGCTGGAAGGCGATCAGGTCCGGTTCGAGGTAGACCCGCTGGCCGGCCACCTCCAGCCCGAGCAGCGGGTGGTCGAAGAGCGTGCCGGCGTCCTCCTCCCCGGCGGCGGCCCGCAGCAGCAGGGTTCGGGAGCGGGCGTACCGGACCTCGGGGGTTTCCTTCTCCCGCCCGGTCACCGTCTCCAGGTCGTCGTAGGCCACCTCGGGGATCGGCAGTCCGAGCCGTTCCCGGAGCAGTTTCACCAGTTCGGCGGCGCCGCTCGCCTTCACCTGCGCCTCGAACGCGTTGCCCCGGGCGATGGCGAACCCCGACTGGCCGAACCGGGCCGGAAAGTCGACGTACGCCGCCAGCCGCTGCTTGTCCACCCCGGCCGTGTCGAGTACGGCCCGCCGGGCGCAGCCCGGGTTCCGGGTCAGCGCGGCGATCGTGCGCGCGTTGTGCCGTTTCGGCTTCACCCCGCCCCGGATCGCGGCCAGCCGCTCGGCGGTACTCCTGCTGGTGCCCATGCTGATGCTCGTCATGCCGTCTTCCCCTGGAGCGTCCGCAGCGAACTGCCGAAGAGTTGTTGCACGTCGTCGAGCTGCCGGCGGGCCCGCTCGGCCGCCGCCTTCCGCTGTGCCCGGTCGGCCTCGGCGTGCACCGCGTGCTCGGCCTCGGCCGCCCGGATCACCGTCTGCGGATCCACTGTGTCATGGCGATCAAGTGGCTCCGGTGATCCGCCCGCCCCGGGAACGTTCGTGGCGCCGGGGATGTTCGTGGCGAATCGCCACAGCAGCTTGTGCACCGACGCCCTGCCCTCCGGAACGGTGCCGGCCCGCTGCGCCACCCGGACGGCGGCGGTCAGGAAGTCGACCCGAGGGCTGAGCGGGCCGACGATCCGCCGCTCCAGCGACCAGGTGGAGACCGCGATCAGGCCGCGCGCCGGTGCCAGGTGTGCGGCGGTCAGCGCCGCGCAGAGATGGTACGGCCGGGCGTACGGCGCGGTTTCGAACGAGCGCTTCTCGTCCCGCCGCAGGTGGGTGAGCCGGTTCGCGGCCAGGCTCGGTGCCGACGGGCCGAAGAACGCCGCGTGCACCTCGGCGATCAGTCTCGGCGCCGCCGGTACGGAGAGCAGGGTCAGCGCGTGGTGCACCTGCTCACGTACCGGCACCAGCGCCCCGCCCGACCCGGTGAGGTCGGCGAGATCGGCGACATCAGCGAGGTCGGCGACCGCCTGCTCCCAGTCACGTTCGGCGGCTCGCAGCTCGGCCCGGAGTGCCCGGGTCCGGCTGGCGTCCCGGATCGCCACCGCGCGCCGGATCTCCGCACGCAGGGCGTCGATCCGGTGCTCGATCGCGTCCACCGACTCGGCCACGCTGGCAGAGTACGAGTTCCACTCTTTTCCAGCAATTACCAGCGTCGCGGCGCGCCGGGCTTGGTGGCGATCTCGGTGCTCCAGACGGCCATCCTCCCCCGGCCGCCGCTAGGCTTTCCTGGCCGTGGCAGGGACACCACGGCGAAACGGGGGTCGGACAGTGTCGTGGTCGTCGTCCGGGTGGCGTAGCCGGCTGCCCCGGCCAGCCCGCTCTGCCAGCTCGCCCACCCGCTCCACCAGCCGGCCCACCCGCTCCGCCAGGTCGCTCCTGGTCGCGGCGTGCTGCGTGGCCACCAGCCTCCCCCTCGCCGTCGCCACCCCCGCCCCCGGCGCAACAGCCGGCCACATCCAGGCCGGCACCAGCACCCAGGCCGGCAGCAGCGCCGAGGCCGCTCGGCCGGCGGTGGGCGCGGCGGTCAGCGAGCACTTCAACAACACCGCCGCCGGTGCCGTACCGGCCGGCTGGGGCACCGACACCTCCGGCGGCAGCGTCGGTGTCGCCGCGCTGCCCGACGCCGTGGACCGCAGCCTGCGGATAGCCAAAACGGGTACGCCGTCGAGCGCGCTCGCCGAACGCACCGCCCCGCAGCCGCTCACCGGTACCGTGCACGCCGAGGCACGGATCCGGGTCGACCGGACCACCGGTTGGTTCAACGTGCTCTACGTCGCCGGCTCCACCGGAGTTCCGACCGCCAGTGTCGCCGTCCGGGACGGCCGGTTCCATCTCGCCGGCCCCGGCACGGTCCTCACCCCGGCCACGGCCCAGCGCTGGTACGTGCTCCGCGTGGTGCTGCGTACCGGGACGCAGCGGTTCGACCTGTTCGTGGACGGGCAGCGGGTGATCGGTGACGTGCCGTTCCGGCAGGCCGCCACCGATGTCGGCCGACTCACCTTCGGTATCGGCGCCGGCTACTCCGGCACCCTGCACGTCGACAACGTCTCGCTGCGCCGGGTGCCTGAGCCGACCGTGCACTACCAGGCGTTCGACCTCTTCGACGAGGTGCCGGTCGGGTCACCGGCACCCGGTTACGCACCGACCGGCACCGGCGGCACCCCGACCGTCGCCGCCGTTCCCAGTGCGGAGGACCGCAGCCTACGGCTGGCCAAGGACACCACCAGCGGCGAGAACGGCACGGTCCGGAGTTTCCCGGGCCAGGGTGGCACGGTCAACGTACTGGCGAACCTGCGTACCGAGGAAACCACCGGGGTCAAGGTCGCGCTCTACGCACAGAGCACGAGTGGGCGTACGGCGGCGGCGCTCCAGTTCAGTGACGGGCATCTGCAACTCGCCACCGGCGGGGTCAGCCACGTGCTGGTCTCCGGCGTCCGGCCGGGCGAGTGGTACACGGTGCGGCTGGTGCTGGACGTGCCGGCCCGACAGTTCACCGTGTACGTCGACGGCCGCCGCCATCCCGCCGTCGGCCCGGCGGCCGCACCCACCCGGTACCCGTTCCGCGACCCGGCCGCCACCGACATCGGCCGGCTGTGGTTCGCCGTTGGTGAGGGACAGCGCGGCACCCTGCTCGTCGACCGGGTACTCGTGCACCGCAACCCGGCCCCGGCCCCGCCCGGCACCGTCGTGGACGTACGCGACCACGGCGCCGTCGGGGACGGCGTCACCGACGACGGCCCGGCGATCCGGCGGGCGGTCGAGGCCGTACCGGCCGGCGGCACGGTACTGCTGGCCGGCGGCGTCTTCCGGTCCGGCACCATCCGGCTGAAGTCCGACCTGACGTTCTTCGTCGCCCCGGACGCGATGCTGCTCGGCAGTCGCACCGAGAGCGCCTATCCGCCGCTGCGGGGCGGCACCGACAATCCACCGTTCGTCGGCGGGCTGGTGCAGCGGGCACTGCTCTACGCGCACCGGGCCGACAACCTGGTGATCACCGGCGGCGGGGTGATCGACGGCGACGGCCGGAACCCGCCGTGGACCGGCCTGCAACCCGAACGGCCCGGCCCGGCCGCCGTCTACCTGGCCCGTGGCCGGAACGTCACGATCCGCGACATCCACCTCAAGGACTCCGGCGCCTGGGGGCTGGTGCCGACCGAGATCGACGGACTGACCATCTCGGACGTCGACATCGACAGCAGCATCGTCGGCGGCCGGGACGGCATCGACATCGTCGACAGCCACGACGTACTCGTCGAGCGGGTGGCGGTCTTCGCCGACGACGACGCGATCTGCTTCAAGACCCACCCGACGAACAGCTCCCAGGTGGAGCCGGGCTCGCCGAGTCACGGGGTGCGGGGTGCCGTCGTCCGGCTTTCCACGGTCGGCGCCTCCACCCGGGCCAACGGGATCAAGCTCGGTACCGCCAGCCACGGCACCTTCCAGGACATCGTGGTCGAGGACGTACTGGTCAAGAACATCAGCATCGGAGCGCTGGTGATCACCGCCGTGGACGGTGGCGCGGTGCAGAACGTCACCTTCCGGCGGATCACCGTGGACCGGACCCGCCGGGCGGTGTTCGTGCTGATCGGCCGTCGGGTCTGGGTCGACGGTTCCGGGGTGCCGCGTCCGGCGCTCGACCCGACCTGGGTCAGTGGGCTGCGCTTCGAGGACATCGTCGCCACCCGGGTCGCCGACGGCCGCCCGGCCAACCACCTCGGCAACGCCGCACTGATCACCGGTACCCGCGAGTCCACCGGCACCGCCAAGATCTACGACGTGCTGCTGGACGACATCCGGTTCGACCTGGTCTCCGGCGGCAGCGCCGGCCCGGTGGAGCCGGACGAGTATGACGGGCGCTACCCGGAAGCCTGGCACTGGACCGCTCCCCCGGCGTACGGGACGTATCTGCGGCACGTCGACGGAGTCACCCTGCGGGCTGTGACCGCCACCGTGCCTGACCCGAACGGGCGCCCCGGCACCCTCCTCCGGGACGTGCTGAACGCCTCCGACCGGTAGCGCAGGCCGGTAACCCTGGCCAGCAGCGGCGGTCAGGCGGTCAGGCGCGCAGCCGCTGCCGGGCCAGGAACTTCGGCACCACCATCCGCCACGCCTCGCTGACCAGCTCGGTCATCTGGGCGTGGTCGAGTCGGCCGAGACGGCAGCAGACCCAGTTGAACCGCAGGTCGGACTGGCCGGGCAGGAAGAACAGCTCGGGGTCGGCGGCGATCAGGGCGTCGCGTTCGTCCCTGGGGAAGGCGAAGCCCATCGTCGTCTCGTCCCGGGAGAACGCGACGTAGACGATGGCGCCGACCCGGAACTTCACCCGGTCGCGGATCAGGTGCTCGCTGCTGCGCGGCAGCGTCCGGGCCAGGGCCCGTACGTCGGCTACGGTCACCATCCGCGGATGGTACTGACCAGCTACGACACTCCACACGCAACCGATCCACCGCTCCGCACCGATAACGGGGTAGCCGAGTGCAAGGGGAGATCGCGTGGTGGTGGCGGAAGAGGAGTACGTCGGGTACCTCCCGACCTGGGGTGAAGTGACTGTGACCAACAACCGCGACACAGGCCCGTTCTGCGAGTGCAGCCGACTTGACCAGCCGCACCCGTACTGCGTACACACCGACGAGGGCTGCACCGAGTACGACCCGTACGGGCTGCCGTGTGCCTGCACCGGCTTCACGCCGTTCAGGGGCTGACCAGCCCGGACCGGACCGGACCGGACCGGACCGGACCGGAAAATCCTCCGGGCAACCTACAACCGATCCACCGTCGCACTCCGATAAGGAGTAGACGCATGGAGAGGAGTCTGGGTGACGACGAGGAAAGAGGACGAGGACTACGTCGAGTACGTCTCGACGTCACTGGACCGATTACGGCGTACCGCGTACCTGCTCTGCGGCGACGCCAGCCGGGCCGACGACATCGTGCAGTCGACACTCGTCTCGGTCTACCTGCGCTGGTCGAAGATCCGCGATGTCGAGAACCTCGACGGCTACGTGCACCGCATCCTGGTACGCCGCTACGTCGACGAGAGCCGCCGCTCCTGGGCTCGGGTACTGCTCTCCTGGCGGTTACCGGACCAGGCGGCGAAGCCCGCCGCGAGCAGCGAGGACGCCGACGCCGTACAGGCCGCGCTCGGCAAGCTGACCCGCAACCAGCGCAGCGTACTGGTGCTGCGGTTCTTCTGCGACATGTCGGTGGCCGAGACGGCGGCCGTCCTGAACTGCTCCACCGGCAACGTCAAGAGCCAGACCTCCCGGGGCCTCGCCGCGATGCGCACGCTGCTGCGTGACCAGTGGCCGGCGAGCGCGACGGGCCAACTACAGGAAGTGGGAACGAAGTGACAGCTAACGATGACGACGCGGTCGCCCTGCTGCACGACCGGATGTCCGTCGTGCCACTTCCACCGAGCCGGCTCACCGCGACCGGCCTGGTCACGGAGGGCAGGCGGGTTCGGCGTCGCAGGCGGTCGATCGGGGTTTCCGCCGGCGCGCTGGGGGTGTCCGCGCTGCTCGCCCTGGGAGTAGCCGGATATCTGCCCGTCCCGGACACCGACCTCGCCGCCGACACCGCCGGGACACCGAACGGCACCGCGAACGCGGCCGCCGAGTGCGTCGCCAAGCGCCTGCCGCTGCCGTCCGGAGTGAACTCGGCCGGGGTCAGCGCGGGTTCGCCGAACGGCCGTTACCTGGCCGGCTACCGCAACGCCGATGGCCAGCCGTTCGTGGCGCTCAGCTGGGACGGTGAGAAGGTCCGGCAGATCCCGGTCCGCGGCGAAGCCACCGCCAACGGTGTCAACGACAGCGGCATGGTGGTGGGTGACGCTTTCAACGGGGATGTCAGATCCGCCTGGGCCTTGGTCGACGGCAAGGTGATCACGCTACCGACTCCAGCGGGTTACAGCGCCGCCTCCGCGCTCGCGGTGAACAAGCGTGGCGACGTCGCCGGGCTGGTGTGGCGTGGCAAGATGCAGTTTCCCGCCGTCTGGCGCGGCGCCGGGGCCTCGGTCAAGGCCGACGTACTGTCGACACCGAACGGCGCCGGGGGGAGTGCCCGAAGCATCTCCGACTCCGGTGTGGTGGTCGGCGACTACCACCCCGAAAGCCAGCGCCTCCCCTACCGGTGGGACGCGGCTGGCCGGGGCAGCGCACTGCCGATGCCGGCCGAGATGAGCAACGGCGCTGCCCTGCAGATCCGGGGTGACTGGGTCCTCGGCATGGGTGTGGTGGCCGCCCCGAGCCGCAGCAACGCGGTCCTCTGGAACCTCCGCACCGGTGCGGCCACCTACCTGGGCGACAACACGTCGACAGGCGCGGTGAACAGCCGAGGCCAGGTGGTGCTGGTCGAGCGGGCGGGCCCGGCGCTGCTCCGCGACCCGGACGGTTCGCAGCGACAGGTGGCGCCCAAGAGCCCGTCGAAGCGGATCGTGGCGCTCAGCGAGGACGGTACCCGGATCGCCGGCGACCAGGAGGAGCAGGCCATCTCCACGCCGACCTGGTGGACCTGCAAGCGCTGAGCTGCCGGAACTGAGCCGACCGGGCCGGCGGGTCCGGCGGCCCGGCACTGATCCCGGCCTGGACCCACCTCGGGACGGGCCGGGATCAGCGGGCGTCGACCGGGGCCTGCGCCGCCAGGTGCTGGCGGGCGAACTCCAGCGCCGCCCGCAGGTCGCTCTCCCGGTCGGCGCGGCTGCGTGCCCGCCGGGTGGAGACCTCCACCGCGACCGAGCCGGTGAAGCCACGCCCGGCCAGCGAGGTCAGCAGCTCCGCGCAGGGCTGGGTGCCCCGGCCGGGCACCAGGTGCTCGTCCCGGCCCTCGCCGGTGCCGTCCCCGAGGTGTACGTGCGCCAGCCCGGCGCCCATCCGGTCGGCGATCTCCAGCGCGTCGATGTGCGAGGCGGCACAGTGCGACACGTCCAGGGTGTAGGCGGCATAGCCGGTGTCGGTCGGGTTCCACCCCGGCGTGTAGGGCACGAACTCCCGGCCGGCCATCCGGACCGGGAACATGTTCTCCACGGCGAACCGGATCCCCGAGTGCTGGGCGCCGAGCTTGTCGAGGCCGTCGACGAAGGTGCGGGAGTATTCCCGTTGCCAACTGAACGGCGGGTGCACCACGACAGTTGGCGCCTCCAGGGTCTCGGCCAGTTCCGCCGAACGACGCAGCCGCTCCCACGGGTCCGAACTCCAGACCCGCTGGGTGACCAGCAGGCAGGGCGAGTGCACCGAGAGCACCGGTACGCCGTAGTGCCGGGCCAGCCCCTGTAGCGCTCCGGCGTCCTGGCTGACCGCATCGGTCCAGACCATCACCTCGACGCCGTCGTAGCCGAGGGCCGCCGCCATCTCGAAGGCAGCCGCGGTCGGCTCGGGGAAGACCGAGGAACTGGACAGCAGTACGCGGGTGGTCACCGTCTCAGGGTAGCCCGATCCGGCACGTCCCACCCGTTCGCGGATCGGGCGCAAAGCCGCAGAGACGGACGAAAAGCCAGGTCAGACCGGCTCTCGGAGCCCCTGTGCCGGCTCCAGTAGATCGAGTCGGCGCAGAATCACTCCCTCTCGGAGCGCCCACGGGCAGATGTTCAGGCGCTCCACTCCGAGCCGGCGCATCACCGCCTCGGCCACGATCGCCCCGGCCAGCAACTGGTGGGCCCGGCGGGCGCTGACCCCTTCGAGTTCGGCGAGCTTGCTCGGCGGGATGTGCCGGATGAAGCCGATCACCTGCCGCAGCCCGGTCCGGGAGAGGCTGCGCGGCGCCCAGAGCCCGGCCGAGGAAGGCGCCGCCCCGGCCAGCCGGGCCAGGCTCCGGAACGTCTTGCTGGTGGCGGCGACCCGGTCCCAGCCGACCTCGACGGTGCCGTCGACCACGGTGTCGAGCATCTCCTCGACGTACGCCTCCAGCCTGGTCACCGCCGCCGCCGACGGGGAGTGGCTGCTCTCCGGCCCCACCTCCAGCCACTCCCGGGTGAGCCGACCGGCGCCGAGCGGCAGCGACTGGGCGAACTCGGGCTCCTCGTCGATCCCGGCCGCCACCTCCAGCGAACCACCACCGATGTCCAGTACCAGCAGCCGGCCGGCGGACCAGCCGAACCAGCGGCGTACGGCGAGGAAGGTCATCCGGGCCTCGTCGGCACCGGAGAGCACCTGGAGGAGTACCCCGGTCTCGCTCCTGACCCGGGCCAGCACCTCCGGCGCGTTCGTGGCGTCCCGAACGGCGGAGGTCGCGAAGGCCAGCAGGTCGTCGGCGGTCAGCCGTGCCGCGGCCATCTTCGCCTCGTTCACCGCCGTGACCAGGGCGTCCGCGCCCGCGACAGTCAACTCGCCGTCCCGGCCGATCTGCTCGGCGAGCCGGATCATCGCCTTCTCGGAGTGCGCCGGCCAGGGATGGGCGCCGTGGTGCGCGTCCACGACCAGAAGGTGCACGGTGTTCGAACCGACATCAAGCACGCCGAGCCGCATGGCAAAGACACTAGACGCAGGTCGCGGGCGGATAGCGGGCGTAGGCTGACCGGGTGGCAGCAGCACGCGACCAACTCCGGATCCTGGTGGACGACCCCGCCGACCCGCGCGCCCGGGAGGTCCCGCTCGACTTCCCCCGGGAGTGGCTCGAATTCACCGACCCGGCCGACCCCGAACACCTGATCCGGGCCGACCTGACCTGGCTGCTCTCCCGCTGGACCTGCGTCTTCGGCCAGACCTGCCACGGCATCATCGCCGGCCGGGCCGCCGACGGCTGCTGCTCGCACGGCGCGTTCTTCACCGACGCCGACGACGAGAAGCGGGTCCGGTCGGCTGTCAAGCGGCTCACCCCGCAGACCTGGCAGCACTACCGGCGGGGCTTCAAGAACTACACCGAACTGGATTCGGTGGACGGCGAGACCCCGGCCCGGCGTACGGCGACCCGGAGCGAGGAGGCGCCCTGCGTCTTCCTCAACGACGCCGACTTTCCCGGCGGGGGCGGCTGTGCGCTGCACGCCCAGGCGCTGCGCGACGGCGTACATCCGCTGGAATACAAGCCGGACGTCTGCTGGCAACTGCCGGTGCGCCGCGACCAGGACTGGGTCAAGCGGCCGGACGAGACAAAGGTGCTGGTCAGCACGCTGGGCGAGTTCGACCGGCGGGGCTGGGGCGCGGGCGGGCACGACCTCGACTGGTGGTGCACCTCGTCGCCGGAGGCACACGTCGGCACCGAGGCGATGTACCTGTCGTACTCCCCGGAGCTGATCGCGCTGATCGGCAAGCCGGCGTACGCGAAACTGGCCGAGCTCTGCGCGGAGCGGGAGCGGCGCGGACTGGTGGCGACGCATCCGGCGACCGCCGGGGCCGACCCGGTGCTCGACCGTGCCGAGGAGGCCGGCCGGGAGCCGGCCAGCCCGAAGGCCGCCGCCGCGGGCCGGCGTCCGGCGGCGCAGCGCAGGCCGCGCGGCCCGGTCCGCTGACCCGGCAGAGCCGCTGACCCGAGGGAGCCGCCGGCCTACGGCTCGAACTTGTAGCCGAGGCCCCGGACGGTGACGATGAAGCGCGGCGCGGAGGGCTCCGGCTCGACCTTCGACCGCAGCCGCTTCACGTGTACGTCGAGGGTCTTGGTGTCGCCCACGTAGTCCGCGCCCCAGACCCGGTCGATCAACTGTCCCCGGGTGAGCACCCGCCCGGCGTTGCGGAGCAGCAGCTCCAGCAGCTCGAACTCCTTGAGCGGAAGCTGCACCGGGGAGCCGTCGACGGTGACCACGTGCCGCTCGATGTCCATCCGGACCGGTCCGGCGGTGAGCGTCGGGGTGCCCGGTTCGACTGTCTCGTTGCCGCGCCGCCGCAGTACCGCCCGGACCCGGGCGACCAGCTCGCGGGGTGAGTACGGCTTGGTCACGTAGTCGTCGGCGCCGATCTCCAGCCCGACCACCTTGTCGATCTCGCTGTCCCGGGCGGTGACCATGATGATCGGCACCTGGGAGCGTTGCCGGAGCTGCCGGCACACCTCGGTACCGGACATCTCCGGCAGCATCAGGTCGAGCAGCACGATGTCCGCGCCGGTACGGTCGAACTCGGTCAGCGCCGCCGTGCCGGTCGCCGCGGCCGAGACCTCGAATCCTTCCTTGCGCAGCAGGTAGGAGAGGGCGTCGGAGAACGACTCCTCATCCTCGACCACGAGTACGCGGGCCACGGACTTTCCTCTCTGGTCTCGGTCTCGCTCGGAACTATCCGAGCGAACCGGTCTCGATCTCAACTGACGGGGCTGGCGGCAGGAAGGCGTCCGGAGGACGCGCGGGAAGCCTGAGGGTGAACGTCGAGCCGCCGCCAAGGGTGCTCGACACCTCGACCCGACCGCCGTGGTTGGTGGCGATGTGCTTGACGATCGCCAGGCCGAGGCCGGTTCCGCCGGTCTGCCGGGACCGGGCCTGGTCCGCCCGGTAGAAGCGTTCGAAGATCCGGCCCACGTCGTCCGGGGCGATCCCGATGCCCTGGTCGGTGACGGCGATCTCGATGTGTTCGCCGGTACTCCGGATCGCCACCGTCACCTCGGTCCGCTCCGCCGAGTACGCGATCGCGTTCTCCACCAGGTTGCTGACCGCCGTGGCGATCTGGCTGTCGCTGCCGTAGACGGTCAGGTCCCGTTGGCCCTCGATCACGACGGTGATCTGCCGGGCGGTGGCGGCGGTGCGGGTCCGGTCGACCACCTCGGCGGTGACCCAGTCCAGGGCGACCGGTTCCGGCGCGGGCAGCGGCTCCGCGCCCTGCAACCGGGTGAGTTCGAGCAGTTCGTTGACGAGCTTGCCGAGCCGGGTGGACTCGTGCTGGATCCGCTCGGCGAACCGGCGGGCCGCCGCCATGTCCTCACCCGGGTCCAGCGTCCCGTTTCCGGTGGTCTGGTCGGTGGCGTCCAGCAGTGCCTCGGCGAGCAGTTGCAGCGCGCCGATCGGGGTCTTCAGCTCGTGGCTGACGTTCGCCACGAAGTCCCGGCGGACCCGCGCGACCCGGTGTGCCTCGGTCACGTCGGCCGCCTCGACGGCGACGTGCCCGGAGCCGAGCCCCATCGCCCGCAGGTGCACGCCGAGCGGGTCGGAGATGCCGCCCTCGCGGCCCCGGGGCAGGTCGAGCTCGACCTCGCGGCGCACTCCGGTGCGCCGCACCTGGCCGGCCAGGGTACGGATGATCGGGTGCGCGGCGACCGTGCCCGGGGTACTGCCGACCCGGAGCAGCCCCATCGCCCTGGCTGCCGGGTTCACCAGCACCGGTACGTCGTGCGCGTCCAGGACGACCACCCCGACCCGGAGCGAGTCGAGGCTCTTGCGGCCGAGTCCCGGCAGCCCGCCGGCCCGTTCGTCACTGCCTATCGCCGGCCTCCTGTTGCCGCGTGTCCCGGCTGCCCCGGTCACTGTCCCGGCTCGCCCGGTCACTGTGCGCCCGGCCGAGGGCCGTCCGGCAGCCGCGAGCCGTCCGACGACCGGGAGCCATCCGACGACCGGGAGCCGTCCGAGGGCCGGGAGCCATCGGGCGACCGGGAGCCATCGGGTGACCCGGTGGCGGAGCGGACCGAGGGACAGGCCGAGGCCCAGCCCGACGAGCACACCAGCGACCACCCCCCACTCCACGCGGCGATCGTAGGGTCATCGTTAACCTGTCGACCAGGCAAAATCGGGCGAATCACGTGCGCATCCGAGAATGTTCACCCGCCGGCCCGGTGCCGTTCACCGATGTTCACCTCAGCGCCGCCGGATCCCCCTACCGTTGTCCGGACCGACACCTCATCGCCGGCCGCGAATCCCGACACGGCCGGCGAAACCGTCACCTCGAACCGCCATTTCGAAACCGCCACCTTGAAACCGCCCACCTCCGAGCAGGACGTGATCATGCGCGACGAATTCCGGATCGACCTGAACATCGTGAGCCAGTTGCTCGTCGACATGGCCGAGGCGATCCGGGTCGCCATGCGGCAGGCCACCCGGGCACTGCTCACCGCCGACCGGACCGCCGCCGAGGGCGTGATCGAGCGGGACGCGGAGATCGACTCCCTCTACCGGCAGGTCGAGGAGCGGGTCTGCGACCTGCTGGCCCGGCAGGCACCTGTCGCCTCCGACCTGCGGGCCCTGATCACCGCCCTGCACGTCGCCGCCGACCTGGAGCGGATGGGCGACCTCGCCGACCACGTGGCCAAGACGGCCGTACGCCGACACCCGTCTCCGGCCGTACCCGCCGAACTGCGCCCGGTCTTCACCGAGATGGCCGGGGTGGCGGACCGGATTGCCGACAAGATCGCGAACGTCCTCTCCAAGCCCGACGCCACCGTCGCCGCCGAACTGGACTCCGACGACGACGCCATGGACGAGCTGCACCGGCAACTCTTCGCGGTGCTGCTCGCCGACGACTGGCCGTACGGGGTGGAGACCGCGATCGATGCCACCCTGCTCGGCCGCTTCTACGAGCGGTACGCCGACCACGCGGTGAACGCCGGCCGCCGCGTCATCTACCTCGTCACCGGCGAAACCCAGGTGTAAGGAAGGGCCCCTTCTTATACAAAAAACGATAAGAAGGGGCCCTTCCTTACACCTCAGCGGCCCTGGTTGGCGACTGCGGCGGCGGCTTCCTTGGCTGCCTCGGGGTCGAGGTAGGCCCCGCCGGTCACCAGCGGGCGCATCGACCGGTCGAGGTCGTAGCGCAGCGGGATTCCGGTCGGGATGTTGAGTTTGGCGATCGCCTCGTCGGAGATGCCGTCCAGGTGCTTGACCAGGCCTCGCAGCGAGTTGCCGTGCGCGGCGACCAGCACCGTACGGCCGGCGAGGATGTCCGGCACGATCGAGTCGAACCAGTACGGCAGCATCCGGTCGACGACGTCCTTCAGGCACTCCGTCTTCGGCATCAGCTCGGGCGGCAGCAGGGCGTAGCGCGGGTCGCCGGCCTGGGACCACTCGTCGCCGTCGGCGATCGGCGGCGGCGGGGTGTCGTACGACCGGCGCCAGAGCATGAACTGCTCCTCGCCGTACTCGGCCAGGGTCTGCTTCTTGTCCTTGCCCTGGAGTGCCCCGTAGTGCCGCTCGTTGAGCCGCCACGAGCGGCGTACCGCGATCCACTGCCGGTCGGCGGCGTTCAGCGCCAGCTCGGCGGTGCGGATCGCCCGACGGAGCACGCTGGTGTGCAGCACGTCGGGCAGCAGGTTGTGCTCGCGCAGCAGCTCGCCGCCGCGCCGGGCCTGGCTCTCACCCTTGGCCGTGAGGTCCACGTCGACCCAGCCGGTGAAGAGGTTCTTGGCGTTCCAGTCGCTTTCGCCGTGCCGGAGCAGTACCAACGTGCCCACCGCGGCGCCCTCGCCCGCCACCGTGGCTCCCTCCGGCCGATCACTCGTGCTCGCAGTCATGAAACTCATCCTGCCGGACCCGCCGCGCAGGCACGCGGCGACCCGGGGTGACGACCGACACGTGGAAAACGGGGTGACCAGCCCGGACCCGCCGCACTAGCTTCGTAAGGCGTTTCAGGATGGGCGGTCATTACACGGTGTGCCGCGATGCGCGACGAACACAAAACGGGGGCGGCGGATGCGGACGGTCGGGAAATGGTTCCAGGACACCACCGGCGGCTTACCCCGAACCTTCTGGTACCTCTGGGCCGGAACGCTGATCAACCGGCTCGGTTCCTTCGTCCTGGTCTTCCTCGCCATCTACCTCACCACCGAGCGGGGCTTCTCCGAGTTCCAGGCCGGGATCGTGCTCGGCCTCTGGGGTGCCGGCGGCGCGGTCGGCACGCTCACCGGCGGGGTCCTCGCCGACCGCTGGGGTCGACGGCCCACCCTGCTCACCGCGCACCTGGGCGCGGCGGCGATGATGCTGGCGCTCGGCTTCGCCCGGGAACTGTGGCTGGTCGCGCTCGGCGCGCTGCTGCTCGGGATGTTCGCCGAGTCGGCCCGGCCGGCGTTCGGTGCGATGATGGTCGACGTCGTACCGGAACGGGACCGGCTGCGCGCCTTCACCCTGAACTACTGGGCGATCAACCTCGGCTTCGCCTCTGCCGCGATCCTGGCCGGGCTCGCCGCCGAGGCGAGCTACCTGCTGCTCTTCGTGGTCGACGCGGCGGCCACGGTGATCACCGCGCTGATCATCTTCCTGCGGGTCAGTGAGACCCGGCGGGTCCGCCTCGACGCGGCCGGGCTGGTCGCACCGCACCGGGGCGGGCTGGGCACCGCGCTGCGCGACCGGGTCTTCGTCGGTTTCGTCGCCCTGAACATCCTGCTGGCGCTGGTCTTCATGCAGCACATCTCGATGCTGCCGATCGCGATGGGCCAGGACGGGCTGTCGCCGTCGACGTACGGGTCGGTGATCGCGGTCAACGGGGTGCTGATCGTGGCCGGGCAGCTCTTCGTACCGCGACTGATCCGGGGGCGGGGCCGGTCCCGGGTACTCGCCCTGGCCGCCCTGATCACCGGGGTCGGCTTCGGGCTGACCGCATTCGCGGACGCCGCCTGGTTCTACGTGCTGACCGTGCTGATCTGGACCTTCGGCGAGATGCTCAACTCGCCCTCGAACTCCACGCTGATCGCCGAGTTGTCACCGGCGGCGCTGCGCGGTCGTTACCAGGGACTCTTCTCGCTCTCCTGGTCGGTGGCGGCCTTCGCCGCACCGATCACCGGTGGCTTCGTAGGGGAACAGTTCGGCAACTCGGCGCTCTGGCTGGGCTGCGCGGTGCTCGGTGTCGTGGTGGCCGGCGCACACCTGCTCTCCGGACCGGCCCGCGAACGGCGGGTCAGCCAACTGCGTACGACCGAGTCCGGCCCGGTGGGACCGGCGGTGACCGGCAGAGCGGGTTCGGGCCGACCGGCGGCCACCGCCAAGGTCTGAGTTTCCGAACTTCCCGACGGCGCCACGGATGAGTTCCGGCGGCGGCGTGCCGACCGAATTCCCGACGCCGAGGCCGACGCCGACGCCCCACGTCGACGCCCACGCCGATGCCGAAGGCTGCGACGGATCGACCCCGCCTTGCACGTAGTTACGTAATTACGTAAGCTCGCGACTATGACGCTGGAGGAACGGGTCGCCGAGCTGGAACGCCGGCTGGCGGTCCTGGAGGACCGGGCGACCGCCCCCACACCCCGCCCGGAGCCACCGGGCGAAAGCAAGGGCGAAGGCGGCGGCGAAAGCGAAGGCGGCGGAGGCAAAGACGAAGGCGACGGCGAGGGCGCCTTCTGGGCCCTGGACGGCCTGAAGGCCCGGCTCGCCGCGCTCGGTGCCGCACAGGGCGGCGTGCTCTACACCGGTTCGGTCCGGCTGCCGAGCCACGAGCGCTACGACTGGCAGTACGGCCTGCCGACCGAGGCACTGCTCGACGGCGAGGCGGGCGACTGGACCGAGCTGGCCGACTCCTTCGCCGCACTCGGGCACCCGGTCCGGCTACGACTGCTCCGCGAGATCCTCGGCGGCCGGCGTACCGTCGCCGAACTCACCTCGCTCGACGGCCTCGGCACGACCGGACAGGCCTACCACCACCTGCGGCAACTGGCCGCCGCGGGTTGGCTGCACAGCCCGGGCCGGGGGCGCTACGAGGTGCCCCCCGGACGCGTCGTGCCCCTGCTGGTGGCGATCGCGATCGCCCGGACCTGACTCAGTGCGGCACGTGCCGCCGGAGGGGAGACTCCCATGTTCAAGGCACTGATGATCCTGCACCGCTGCTGCTGGCTGGCGTTCCTGGTGATCCTGGTGGCCGGCTTCTTCCTCGACTTCACGTCGCTGTGGGGCTGGCTGGCGATCGCGCTCGCCATCGCGCTACGGGTGGTGATGGGGCGGATGCTCGCCAGGGCGCAGGCACAGGTCCCCGACTCGCCGGTCCAGGTCGACCCGCCGGTGGCGGGCCGCTGGTCGGCACTGAACAGCCCGGCGAGCAAGGTACCCAGCCACGGGGTGCGCGCCTACGGTCAGGCGTACGCGATCGACCTGGTCGCGGAGCCGGCGGACCGCCCGCGTCCGAAGTTCGGCTGGTGGCCGCCGGTACGGCGCAACCGGGACTTCCCCGGCTTCGGGACACCGCTGCTGGCGGTCGCCGACGGCACTGTGGTGCGGGCGGTCGACCGCAACCGGGACCACCTGAGCCGCAACTCGTACCCGGCCCTGCTGTACCTCGTCGTCGAGGGGCTCTTCCGGGAGATCGCCGGCCCCGGACAGATCCTCGGCAACCACCTGATCCTGGACCTCGGCGACGGCCGGTACGCCGCGTACGCGCACCTGCGGCGGGGTTCGCTGCTCGTCCGGGCGGGAGATCGGGTACGAACCGGTCAGCCGGTCGCGGAGTGCGGGAATTCCGGCAACTCGACCGAACCACATGTCCACTTCCAGTTGATGGACAATCCGGATCTGAACATCGCCCGGGGAATTCCGTTCACGTGGCGGGAAATCGGCGTACCAGCCAACGGGGAGGTCTTCTCGGTCGAGGCCGCGACCCGCTGAACAACCGACCGGGCTACAACACCGGCGCGCCAGACACGATGGACCGGCGGCGGCGGGCGACGTTCACCCCCGTAAACGTCGCCCGCGCGCACCGCCGGTTACAGGTGGCTGCGCCGTCCCCCAACGGCTTAACTACTACCACCCGTCCCCCAGCGCCGCCGCCCGGTGCACAGATCTGCGCGATCTGTCGTTCCCCCGAACGTTTCCGAGCGTGGCGCGTGCAATAACGTTAGTTGTCGCCGGATGACCGGCACAAGCCGGCAACTCTGTCTCGCCCATCACACCGAAGGGCGATCGATATCCCGGCGCCGTCTGGTGCAACACTCCGGGCAACCCGCGACATTCCCGGTCGCCCGCCGGGAATGTCAGCCGTCTTCGCGCATCGGCGATTCGGTACGGAAGAAGTTGCTCTGCCGCCCGTCGGAGAGTTGCTCCTGGTAAATGAAATTCAGTTGTCGTAGGTCGAACGTGTGGAACCAGTCTTCCCAACTAACCGGCTTCAGTCGTCCGCCTTCCCGCCAACCGGGGAAGTCAAACGTCAGTACGCCGAGCCGGCCCTCGCGTTCGGTGCCCTCGATCGTCGCCGGTTGGGCGTTCCGGCCCTCCGCCCAGCGCCGGATCACGTCGTGGTCCCGGGTCACCAGGCTCCGTCCGGGGCGCTCCGGGGTGTCCTGCGGCGAGGAGATCGGCTGGGCGTACTTCAGCGATTTGGACTGACCACCGCCGTTGGAGGTGGCTTTCCGAGCCCCGCCCGCCCTGCTGGCCCGCGCGGCGGTCGACTTCCGGGTTCCGGTCGTCTTGCGCGCCGCCGTGGTGCTCTTCCCGGCGGTCGTACCCTTCCGGGCTCCGGTCGCCTTCGCCGCCCCCGTCGCACGGGAGCCGGTCGCCTTGCCCGGACCGGTCGCCTTGGCCCGCCCGGTCGTCTTCGCTGGACCGGTCGCCTTGGCTCGCCCGGTCGTCTTGGCCGGACCTGTCGTCTTGGCTGGACCGGTCGCGCGGGCGCTGGTCCGCTTGGTGCCGGTCGACGTCGTCCGGGCGGAGGTCACGGCCTTGCGGGCCGGGGTCTGCCGAGCGGCGGCCACCGTCTTGCGGGCCGGAGCCTTCTTCGCGGTCGCCCGGCCGGTGGTCGCCTTCCGAGCCGGCGCCTTCTTCGCGGTCGTCCGCTTGGCCGGGGCCTTCTTCGCGGTGGCCCGCTTGGCCGGGGCCCGCTTCGCCGTCGTCTTCCGGGCCGGCGCCCGCTTGGCGGTCGCCCGGGCGGTGGTGGTCTTGCGGGCCGGAGCCCGCTTCGCCGCGACCGTACGGGACGACGGCGCCTTCTTCGCCGCCGCCCGCTTGGCCGGCGCCTTCTTCGCGGTCGCCCGGGCGGTGGTGGTCTTGCGGGCCGGTGCCTTCTTCGCGGTGGTCCGCTTGGCCGGCGCCGTGGCCTTCCGTCCGGTCGTCCCGCCCCGGCTCTCCGCTTTCAGCGTCCGGACCAGGCTCTTCACCAGGTCCATCTTGCGCAGGGCAGATATGCCCGAAATACCGCGTTTCTTCAGTTGCCCCCGGATGTCGTCGACCTTCATCGACCTGATCTTCTGCTCGTTGATGTCGCCCGTGCTGCTGCTGGATCGGCGCTTCGTCGCGGTCGCGGTTGCGCCGCGACCGGAACTGTTCCGCTGAGCCATGAGATCCTCACGCTCCCTCTGACAGTCTGACCTCGGCAGGCGGCGCGGCCATCGCCACATCCTGGTGCCGCCGCCGGGGCATACCCGTCAGGGGCGGTCCAAACCCGAGTTATCCGTAGCCGAATGCTCGAAGAGGTGCGCGAACGCTCGCAGGTTCGCCAACGACTCACCCCGGCTGACCCGCCACTCCCACTCCCGGCGGATCGCCGAACCGAATCCGATCTCCAGCATGGTGTCGAACGACTCGTCCGCGTACGTCAGCACCGAGCCGAAGAGCCGGTCCAGCTCCTCCTCGTTCACCCCGGCCAGGCCGACCCGGCCGGTCAGGTAGACGTCACCGACCGCGTCGACGGAGAACGCCACCCCGTACATCCGGGCGTTGCGCTGCAACAGCCAGGTGAAGAGTTCCTCCCGCCGCTCGTCCGGCTGGCGCATCACGAACGCCTCGATCCGCAGCGCGTGCTCCCCGACGATCAGGTTGCAGACCGTCTTGAGCTTGTGCGTGCCCGGCAGGGTGACCGCGTAGGAGTGTTCACCCGTCGACTCACAGGCCAGCTCCCGATCGGCACAGACCGCCTCGATCAGCCGACCGATCTCCGCCCGAGACTGCATCTCCGCCCCTTCCCGTCCGACTTCCGGCACGCGCGGTCGGCAGATCGCCGACACCGCTCGTCACGACATACGGTTCAGCTCGTCACGACATCACGGTTCAGCAGGTCGCCAGCGGGAGCGCCGCGGTACCGTCCGCCAGCTCCGAGGCGAGCCGGTCCCGGTACTCCGCCACCGCCTCACGGTAGACCGCGAGCAGGCCACTGGCGGTACGAGCCCAGGAGAAGGCGCGGGCGTGCTCGACCGCGCCCCGGGACAGCTCGGCCCGGCGCCGTGGCGCCGCCAGCAGCCCGCCGAGCACCCGGGCCCAGTCGCGCGGGTCGTGCCCGTCGACGAGTACCCCGCTGCTGCCGTCCCGGACGGCGGTGACCAGGCCGCCCACCGCGGCGGCGACCACCGGGGTACCGCAGGCCTGTGCCTCCAGCGCGACCAGGCCGAACGACTCGTTGTGCGACGGCACTGCCACCAGGTCGGCGGCCCGGTACAGGGCCGGCAGGTCGTCGCCGGTCTGCGGCGGCAGGAACCGCACCGCGTCGCCGACACCGAGCTTGGCGGCGAGTTCGATGAGCGAGGTCGGCTGGTCCAGCCCGCTGCCGCTCGGCCCACCCGCGATGACCACGGTGACCGTCCGGGCGGTCCAGGGCTGTGACTCGCGCAGCTCGGCGAGGGCGTGCAGCAGCACGTCCGGCGCCTTCAGCGGCTGGATCCGGCCGACGAAGGCGACGATCGTGCCCCACTCGGGCAGCCCCAACCGACGTCGGGCGGCGAGCCGGGCCGCCTCCTCCCGACCGGCCGCCGACGGGGTGAACCGGTCCAGGTCGACGCCGGGGCGGACCACCTCGACCCGTTCCGGGTCGGCGTCGTACCGGGAGATCAGGTCCCGGGCCTCGACCGTGGTGTTCGCGACCAGCCGGTCGGCCTCGGCCACCACCTGCTCCTCGCCGATCACCCGCGCCTTCGGCTCCGGCCGGTCCCCCTCGGCGAGCCTGGCGTTCTTCACCTTGGCCAGGGTGTGCGCGGTGTGCACCAGCGGCACGCCCCAACGCTCCTTGGCGAGCCAGCCCACCTGACCGGAGAGCCAGTAGTGCGAGTGGATCAGGTCGTAGAAGCCGGGCGGCCGGGCGGCCTCGGCCCGCAGTACCCCGGCGGTGAAGGCGCAGAGCTGGCCGGGCAGTTCCTCCTTGGCCAGCCCCTCGAACGGCCCGGAGGTGACGTGCCGGACCGTCACGCCGGGGGCCATCTCGACCACCGGTGGCAGCTCGCTGGAGGTGGCCCGGGTGAAGATCTCGACCTCGACACCGGCCTCGGCCAGTCGCCGGGAGACCTCGACGATGTAGACGTTCATCCCACCGGCGTCCCCGGTGCCGGGTTGATGCAACGGTGAGGTGTGCACGGAGAGGGTCGCGATGCGTCGTGGCGTGGGCCACGGCTGGATACCTCGTTGCCGGGCTACGCCGGTGTGCAGTTCCGCCACGTCCGCTCCTTCTGTCAACGTGTTGCGCCGTCCCGCACGACCGGGTCACCTCACAGAGCAACCACCGTGATGGGTGTCATCTTCCCGATCGGGCCACAGCCAATCGTCCGGGCGTCCGGCGAGGTGACCGACCTCATTCGGGTCCAGGCCACGGCATCGGGAGGGCTTGGGCCAGAATGTCCCGATGACCCCTGTCGCGATCGTCACCGGAGCGTCCAGCGGGATCGGCGCCGCCACGGCCCGCCGGCTGGCCGCCGAGGGCTTTTCCGTGCTCGCCGCCGCCCGCCGGACCGACCGGCTGGACGCCCTGGTCGACGAGATCCGCCGGGCCGGCGGTACGGCGACCGCGCAGCCCTGCGACGTCACCTCCGACGAGTCGGTCGCGGAGCTGGCCACCGCCGCCGGGAAGCTGGGTGGGCCGATCACCCTGCTGGTGAACAACGCCGGTGGCGCGCGCGGGCTGGATCCGATCGAGTCGGGCTCGGTCGCCGACTGGCAGTGGATGTACGACGTGAACGTGCTCGGCACGCTCCGGGTCACCCAGGCGCTGCTGCCCGCCCTGGAGTCCTCGGGCGCCGGGACCGTGGTGGTGCTCAGCTCCACCGCCGGCCTGATCGTCTACGAGGGCGGCGGCGGTTACGCGGCGGCGAAGCACGCCCAGACGGCGCTGGCCGAGACGCTGCGGCTGGAACTCTGTGGACGGCCGGTCCGGGTCATCGAGATCGACCCGGGTCTGGTCCGGACCGACGAGTTCGCGCTGGTCCGGTTCGACGGCGACGCCGAGCGGGCCTCGGCGGTCTACGCGGGAGTCGCCGAGCCGCTGGTCGCCGACGACATCGCCGACTGCATCGCCTGGTGTGCCACCCGGCCGCAACACGTCAACGTGGACCGGCTGGTGGTCCGGCCGCTGGCCCAGGCGGCCCAGCACAAGGTGCACCGGGTCGGGACCGACAGCGGGCGGTGAGCCAGGTGCCGCCACGGCGGCCGAACGCCGCCGCCGGAAACCCGGACGCCGCCGCCGGCCCGGGCGGTGCCGGGCGCCCGGTCGGTGCGGTGACCCGGGGCACCACCAACCCCAACCGGCTGCGCCGGGTGGACAACTGGATCGCCGCGACCTGCGCCGACCTGCTCCGGGACGCCGCCGATCCGCTGGTGGTGGATCTCGGCTACGGCGCCAGTCCGGTCACCGTGGTGGAGCTGCGGGACCGGTTGGCCACCGCCGTCCGGCCGGACGTCCGGGTGGTCGGGCTGGAGATCGATCCGGTACGCGTCGAAGCCGCCGCCCCCGCCGCCGATCCGCCGGGACTGGCCTTCGGCCGGGGCGGCTTCGAGCTGGCCGGGCTCCGCCCGGTGCTGGTCCGGGCGTTCAACGTGCTCCGGCAGTACGCCGAACCGGAGGTCGTCCCGGCGTGGCGGAGGATGACCGGTGCGCTGCAACCGGGCGGTGTACTGGTCGAGGGGACATGTGACGAGCTGGGTCGGCTGGCCGGCTGGCTGCTCGTCGACGCCACCGGCCCCCGGTCGCTGACCCTGGCCGCCCGGCTTTCCACACTGGACAGTCCAGCCTCACTGGCCGAGCGGCTGCCCAAGGCGCTGATCCACCACAACGTGCCGGGTACCGGCGTACACGCACTGCTCCGGGCGCTTGAGGAGGGTTGGCGGGACGCGGCCCCGTACGCCACCTTCGGTCCTCGGCAGCGCTGGCGGCGTACTGTCGAAGCGGTCCGCGCGGCCGGCTGGCCCGTACTCGACCGGCCGGCGCGGTGGCGGCTCGGCGAGGTGACAGTGCCCTGGTCGGCGGTGGCGCCACCCGACGCCCTCGGACCGGAGACGGCACGCTAGCCCGTCCACGCTGCACGGGCTACCGCCCGGCTCAGTGGGTGCCGAGCCGGGCCGGCGGGGCGGCTGCGCCGAGCCGGGCCGTCCGGATCGCCAGATAGCAGGTGGCGGCGCCGAAGGGCACGAAGAGCGCCACCAACAGCAGGGCCAGCGAGCCGAGCCCGGTGTCCTGGAAACCGGCCAGGTCGAGCAGGACGAAGACGGCGGCGCAGCCGAGCAGCATCGCGGTGGCGGTGAGCTTGTCCCGGACCGGCCAGAACCGGGAGAGCCAGAGCAGCGCGGCGACGGCGACCGGGACGACGTGCCACGGCCGGACCGGCCCGGAGGGCAGGGCGACGGCAGGGAGCAGCACCAGGAACGGGCCGATGCCGCAGCAGAGCAGCACCAGCGTCTCCAGCGGACCCCGGCGGCGGGGCGGCACGCCGAACCGCTCCCGGGCGTCGGCGCCGAGACTCGCCGGATCGCCGAGCCGGTCGAGCATCGCGCGCACCTCGGCCAGGCTCTGCCCGTCCGGCTCCGCCCGGCGTACGGCGATGTGCTCGGCGATCTGGTCGAGCACCTCCTGCCGGCGGTCGGCGGGCAGTGCTGCCAGTTCGGCGCGTAACCGGCGCAGGTAGCGGCGGACGAGCGCGTCGGGGGTGGTCGGGCTCATGCGGTCTCCTTCGGGATGACGAGGGAATCCACCGCGTCGCGGAACCGGATCCACTCACCGACGAACTGGTCGAGCCGCTCCCGCCCGGCGGCGGTGAGCCGGTAGTAGCGGCGGGGCGGCCCGCTGGGCGACTCCTGCCAGGCGGTCTCCACCAGCCCGTCCCGGCGCAGCCGCGACAGCAGCGGGTAGATGGTGCCCTCGCTGGTCACCATGCCGTCGACCGCGCCCAGTTCGCGGACGAGGTCGAGGGCGTAACGCTCGCCTGGTCGCAGCAGCGCGAGCACGCAGTATTCCAACGTGCCGCGGCGGAGTTGGCCGGGCAGCGCCTCGGGTCCGGCCGCCGCCATCTAGCGTCGCCCGGCACGAACGGTGACCATGCGCCACATGGTACCTTGCACCGCAAGGAACCATGCCGCCAGAGGGCCCCAGGTCGGGCGGGCCGGTCGGGCAGGCTGTGGAACCTCAGAGGGTGCAGTTCACGAGCACCGGCTCCGGGTGCAGGGTGGCACCGAACCGGTCGTACACGCCGTCGCGGATCTCCCGGGCCAACGCCAGCAGGGCGTCGGTCGAGCCACCGTCCCGGTTGGTGAGCGCCAGCGTGTGCTTCGAGGAGATCGCCACCCCGCCCGGCCCCCGGTAGCCCTTCGGGTAACCGGCCTTGTCGATCAACCAGGCGGCGCTGACCTTCACCGTGCCGCCCGCGCCCGGCCAGGACGGCGGCTCGCCGAGCCCGGCGGCCCGCTCCCGCAGCGCCTGGTACGCCCCGGCGTCCAGCACCGGGTTGGTGAAGAACGACCCGACCGAACGGGTGTCCGGGTCGGCCGGATCCAGCACCATGCCCTTGCCGGCGCGCAGCGCGCGTACGGCGGTTCGGGCGTCAGCCAGCGGCACCCGGTCGCCGACCTCGACCCCGAGCGCCCGGGCCAGCTCGGCGTAGCGCACCGGGGCGGAGAGCGTCGAGCGGAGCAGCTGGAAGTCGACGGTGAGCACAGTCCACCTGTCGTTGTACTTGAAGACGCTCGACCGGTACCCGAAGGCGCACTCGGCGGCGCTCATCCGGACCACCTCGCCGGTGTGCCTGTCGTACGCCTCGACCCCGGCGACCGTCTCCGCCACCTCCTGCCCGTACGCCCCGACGTTCTGGATCGGAGTGGCGCCGGCCGACCCGGGGATGCCGGAGAGGCACTCCACCCCCGACCAGCCGGCCTCGACTGTCGCCGCCACCAGGTCGTCCCACGGCTCGCCGGCCGCCACCCGGATGGTGACCGACGCCTCGTCCTCGGCGACCACCTCGAAGCCGCGCGACCGGACCAGCAGCACCGTGCCGGGGAAGCCCTCGTCCGCGACGACCACGTTGCTGCCGCCCGCCAGCACCAGGACCGGTTCGGCCCGCAGCTCGGCCTCGCGCAGTTTCGCCGGAATCTCATCCGTTCGGGTGGCGGTGTCGAGTCGCCGGGGCGCGCCGCCGAGCCGCAGGGTCGTATAACCGGCCAATCGTGCGGGATCGGCGGGGTCGGCGGCGGTTATCGGGCGGGCGTTAACGTCTGGCACAGCATTCACCCTAGGCTGAGAGACAGCCCGGCCGGTGGCGGCCCGGTGGCACGGGAGGATCGTCATGAGCAGACTGCACGGCACGAAGGACTTCTGGATCGGTGCGCTCCGCGCCGAGGGGCCGACCTTCGGCGCCACGGTCGCCGAAGCGCCGCTCGACATCCGGGTGCCGTCCTGTCCCGAGTGGAGCATGACCGATCTGGTGCACCATCTCGGGTCGGTCTACGCCCGGGCCCGGGGCATCGTGAGCCGGGGCAGCACCGAGCGGGCCGATCCGCTCACCGTCCCGGACGGCCTGCCGACCGGACCGGCGGTCCTGGAGTGGTGGCGGCAGGAGTTCGACCAGCTCATGGCCGTGCTGGACCGGGTCGACCCGGAGGCGCCGGCCTGGAACTACGCGCCGCAGCCGAAGAAGGCCGGGTTCTGGCACCGCCGGATGGCGCTGGAGACCGCCGTACACCGCTGGGACGCGCAGATGGCGGTCGCCGCCGGGGAGCCGATCGAGGCGAAGCTCGCGGCGGACGGGGTCGGCGAGGTGCTCGACACCCACCTGCCGGCCGGCCGGCGCGCCACCGAGCAGCAGTTCCACGGGGTGGTCCACCTGGTCGCGACCGACGCCGGGCAGGAGTGGTACCTGCGGCTGCGCGGTGCCGGCGTCGCCCTGCTGGACACCGACACGATCCTGGACAGCGACGACCACCACGCCCGGGCACAGATCTCGGGTACCGCCAGTGACCTGCTGCTCGCCCTCTGGGGGCGGCTCGGCTTCGACGCCCTCGACGTGGCCGGCGACGCCGGACTGCTCCAGGGGCTGCGGATCGGCTGACCGGCACCCGGCCCGGCAATCGCTGACCGGCCCCGGCCCGGCACCCCGGCGACGGGGTTGTTGACCTTCAGGCGCGCGTGGAACCATTTCCCCGGCGGCTGAGCTGAGGAGCGGAGATGGCGGTGACCCGCGCGCGGCCCACGCTGGAGGCGGTGGCTCAACGGGCCGGGGTGTCCCGGGCCACCGTGTCCCGGGTGGTGAACGGCTCGACCACTGTCGCCGAGCCGATCCAACAGGCGGTCCGGCGGGCGGTGCGGGAGCTGGGCTACGTCCCCAACCTCGCGGCGCGCAGCCTGGTGACCCAGCAGACCGACTCGGTGGCGTTGATCCTGCCGGAGGCGTCCACCCGGGTCTTCTCCGACGACCAGGTCTTCCCCGGGATCATCCTCGGGGTCAGCCGGGAGCTCGAGGCCGCCGGCAAGCAGCTCGTGCTGACCCTGGCCGAGTCGGCTGCCAGCCACGAGCGGGTCGAGCGCTACGCGATGGGCGGGCACGTCGACGGCGTACTCTTCGCCTCGCTGCACGGTGCCGACCCGCTGCCCGGAGCACTCGCCCAGGCGGGACTGCCGGTGGTGTGCAGCGGCCGCCCGCTCGGCCAGCCCCCCGGACTGGTGCCCTACGTCGACGTCGACCACGTCGCCGGGGTACGCGGTGCGGTCCGGCACCTGCTCGACTCCGGCCGGCAGCGGATCGCCACCATCGCCGGCCCACAGGACATGGTGGCCGGGATCGACCGGCTCGCCGGCTACCGCGCCGAACTCCGGGAGGCCGGACGGCGGCCGGTCGAGGCGGTCGGCGACTTCACCCGGGAGTCCGGGGCGGTGGCGATGCGGCAGCTCCTGGCCCAGGACCCGACCCTGGACGCCGTCTTCGTCGCCTCCGACCTGATGGCGCACGGCGCACTCCGTACGCTGCGCGAGGCGGGTCGCCGGGTGCCGGAGGACGTGGCGGTGATCGGCTTCGACGACATCGAACTGGCCGGCTACACCGACCCGCCGCTGAGCACCGTACGGCAGCCGATCCAGGATCTGGGCCGGACGATGACCCGGCAACTGCTCCGGCTCGCCGCCGGTGAGCGGATCGAGCCGACAGTCCTGCTCCCCACCGAACTCGTGTTGCGCGCCTCCGCCTGACCGGTTCCGGGCGTCGGGTCAGCCGACCTCGGCAGCTGTCACACCCGTCCGGTCGCGCCGGTCGATCGACTCACCGAGGGATCGGCGGGCCAGCAGGGTGGCTCCGGCGACGGCGGCCGGGGTGAGCAGCACCGCGCCGAGCGGGATCAGGAAGCAGAGGAACACCGCCACCCCGAAGCCCAGGGTCATCGGCCGGTTCGCACCCAGCGCCCGCCGCCGGTCCGGCACCCGGAGACCGCGCCGCTGGAACGGCACCCCGACCAGGCCCATCGCGAGGAACCAGCCGGCGACCAGCGCGGCGATCACGGGTACGACGAACTGCCCGAAGATCGGCACGAACCCGGCGACGAAGAGCGGTACCCCGAACAGCACCGACCGGACGAGCAGCCGCAGCGCGTCGGCGATGCTGCGCCGCAGCGAGCGCCAGAACGGCAGCTCGACCTCGCCCGGCACTCCGCCGTAGCGCTCCTCCACCCGTTCGGAGATCTTCTCGTAGAACGGGTCACCGATCACCAGCGTGATCGCGGTGAAGGTGAGTACCCCGAGCAGGCCACCCAGGCCGAACAGGGCGAGCCCGGCGACCAGCCGGAGAGCCTGGCGCGCCCCGTCCGACCAGTCGTCGGCGAACGGGGTGATCAGCGCCGCGAGGTCGTCGGAGAAGTAGATCAGCGTGCCGAGGCCGGCCAGGTAGAGCGCCCCGGAGATCACCGCGGGCACGATGCCGAGCAGCACCAGCCCTGGGCTGCGACCGTAGACGGCGAGTCCCCGGAACAGCAGCCCGACGCCGGAACCGAACGCGGAGAGGAACGAGCCGGCCCGCCGGGGGCGCGGCTCGGCGGGGGTGGGGGTCTGCACGACCGGAGAGCCTATCGGCCGCTCCGCCTTTCCGGCACGACGACGCGGTACCCGCCGGTCCGGCAACGTGGTGCCACCGGCGGAACGGGTCTCGGCGCGGCCGGGCAGGATGGGACGCGTGCGCGCCGCCCGGTTGATCTCCCTGGTCCTGCTGTTGCAGAACCGTGAGTCGATGACCGGCGCCGAACTCGCCCGGGAACTGGAGGTCTCGGAACGGACGATCTACCGGGACATACTGGCGCTGAGTGCCGCCGGCATCCCGATCTACGCCGACCGGGGACGGGCCGGCGGCTACCGGCTGCTCGGCGGCTACCGGACCCGGCTGACCGGGCTGAGCCGGACCGAGGCCGACGCGCTCTTCCTCTCCGGGTTGCCCGGCCCGGTCGGCGAGATGGGTCTCGCCGACGTGGTGGCGACCGCCCAACTGAAGGTGCTCGCCGCGCTGCCGAGCGGGCTGCGGGACGCGTCGACCCGGGTGGCGCAGCGGTTCCACCTCGACGTGCCGGGGTGGTTCCGGACGGCGGATCCGCCGCCCTGGCTCAGCGAACTGGCCGAGGCGGTGTGGCAGGACCGGACGGTCGAGTTCCGCTACCGCCGGGGCGAGCGGGAGGTGACCCGGACCGTCGAGCCGTACGGGTTGGTGTGCAAGGGCGGCGCCTGGTATCTGGTGGCCCGGGTCGGCACGGCGCACCGCACCTACCGGGTGGACAGGATGACCGGGGTGACCGTCGGCGCGGAGACGTTCACCCGGGACGACTCGTTCGAGCTGGCCGGGTACTGGGCCGAGCAGGCGGAACGGTTCGTCCGGCAGATGCTGCGCGAGGAGATCACGGTCCGGCTCAGCCCCGCCGGCCGGTACGCCCTGCGGTTCGTCACCGAGCCGCCGGCCGTACTCGAGGCCGAGGCGAACGCCGGGGAGCCCGACGAGCAGGGTTGGGTGGTGACCCGGCTGCCCGTCGAGTCCCCCGACGTCGCGTACGGCCAACTGCTCAGCCTCGGCCCGGAGGTCGAGGTACTGGAGCCGGCCGAGTTACGCGCCCGGCTCGCCTCGGCAGCCCGACGGCTGGCCCGCCTCTACGACGGCGCCCCCCATAACCCGCGCCAAGCCGCCGCTGACGTGTAAGGAAGGGCCCCCGCATATCGTTTTCTGTTGTAGCGGGGGCCCTTCCTTACACCCCCGAGGGTGTCAGCGGTAGCCGGTGGCGTCGGCGGGCTTGCCGGTGGCCTCCACCTCCACCATGTAGCGCCAGGCGTCCGGCTGGCTGCCGTCGAGGTCGGTGAAGCCGTACACCTTGGCGAGTTGGCCGCTGGAGAGCGACTGACCCGACCAGCGGGCCTTGTCCGGGTCGGCGGCGAGCGCGGCGACCGCCCGCCCGACGTACGCCGGGCTCTCCGAGATGACGAAGTGCGGCTGCTTCTCGATGGCGTCCCGCCAGTTCTCCTCGGTGACACCGAACTCGTCGAGCATGAACTCCGAGCGCAGCCAGCCCGGGGTGAGCGCGACAGCCGTGCCGCCGTACTCCTTCAGCTCGTGCGCCCAGAGGTAGGCGAGCCGGTTCACCGAGGTCTTCGCCAGGTCGAAGAAGGCCGAGAGCCGGTAGTTCTGGTCGTTGTACTCCTTCGTACCGTCGCCGACCTCCACCACCAGACCGCCGGGGTTGCGGATCAGCAGCGGCAGTGCGAAGTGACTCGTGATCATGTGTGTCTCGACGGCGAGCCGCAGCGTGCGGAAGCCGTCGTCCAGGTCCTGCTCCCAGATCGGCTTGTGCCAGCCGATCAGCCGGTCCGCCCCCCAGATGTCGTTGACGAGTACGTCCAGCCGGCCCTGTTCCCGGTCGATCCGCGTCACAAGTGCGCGTACCTGGTCGGGGACGAGGTGGTCGACCTGTACCGCGATCCCGACGCCACCGGCCGCGGTGACCAGCTCGGCGGTCTCCTCGATGGTCTCCGGCCGGTCCACCTCCGAGCGTTTCTCCCGGGTGCTCCGCCCGGTGGCGTAGACGGTGGCGCCGGCCGCGCCGAGCTGGACGGCGATCTGCCGGCCGGCTCCCCGGGTGGCCCCGGCGACGAGCGCGACCTTTCCAGTGAGTTCTGCTGTCATGAGGACGACCTTGACAGCCAATCCTGACAGCCCGCGTCAGGATTTACGGGTTTCCTCGGCTCAGTTGGCCAACCGGAGCCGCACCCGCCGGTTGGCCCGGCCCTTGCTCTCCACCTTGACCACCTGGACCTTGCCGATCTGGGCGGTCGAGCCGACGTGGGTACCGCCGTCGGCCTGCACGTCCAGCCCGACGATGTCGACGATCCGGATCTCCTGCTCGTCGGCGGGAATCAGGTTGGACTGGGTACGGATGATGTCCGGCAGGGCCAGCGCCTCGTCCCGGGGCAGCACCTTCACCGCCACCGCCCGGTCGGCGGCGACCTCGGTGTTGACCAGCTCCTCCAGCCGGGCCTTGAAGTCGGTCGGCACCTCGGGCAGGTTGAAGTCCATCCGGGCCTCGCCCGGTTCCATGTTGCCGCCGGTGACGAGCGCTCCGAAGTCCCGGAACACCACGCCGCAGAGCACGTGCAGCCCGGAGTGGGTACGCATCAGCAGGCTGCGCCGCTCGTCCTCCACCGCACCGGTCACCGCCGTACCGGGCGGCGGCAGCGGGTCACCCTCGGCCGGGATCAGGTAGAGGTCGTCGCCCTTGCGGGTGCCGACGATCCGGGTCTGCACACCCTGCCAGAGCAGCACCCCGTGGTCCGGCGGCTGCCCGCCACCGCCCGGATAGAAGGCCGACCGGTCCAGGACGATCCCCTGATCGGGATCGGCGGAGAGCACAGTGCACTCCCACTCTCGCAGGGTCGGGTCGGCAAGGTCGAGCCGGTGCGTCCGGCCATGCTGGGAAACGCCCATGGCTCGCCACGTTACCCCGGCCGGCCCGACCTCGGTGGCACCGGCGGGCCGCTCGATCGAGGAACCCGGGCTCCTCGGTCCAGGAACCCGGGCTGCGCAGTCGAGGGACCCGGGCTGCGCAGTCGAGGAAACCGGGCCGCTCCGTCGAGGGACCCGGCTTGCTCAGTTGAGGAAGCCGGAGATCCGCTCGCGCAGGTCGGCGCGGTGCGTCCAGAGCAGGCCGGGCTTGTCGTAGACGTGCAGCGTCGCCGCCGGCAACGCCTCGGCGAGCTGCTCGGCGACCGCGACCGGATGCAGCTCGTCGCCGACACAGCCGATCACCAGGGTACGGGCGGTGACCGCTGCCAGGGCCGAGCGCTGCCGTACGGCGACCTGCCCGGGCAGCTCGGCCAGCCCGGCGGCCAGACCGTCCCGGGTCAACTGGTCCACCCGCTGCCGAAGGTAGGCCCAACCGGCCGGGGTGTTGCGGATAGCCGGTGGCACCTCGAAGGCGACCGCCTCGGCCACCTCGGCCGGGTCGCCGCTGCGTACGGCGCCGAGCAGCTCGGTGAGGCGCCGCCGGGCCACCTCCGGACGCGGTTCGTCGAGTACGGCCGGCAGCACGAAGACCGCCCGCTCGAAGCGGGCCGGACTCTCCCAGAGGAGTCGGCAGAGCGCACCCGCACCGAGGCTGATCCCGAGTGCCCGGCTGGCGCCACCGAGATCGGCGATCGCCCGCAGGTCACGGGCGAGATCGGCGTAGCTCCAGTCGCCTTCCGGAGCCTCCGATCGGCCGTGTCCCCGGAACTGGAAGAAGATCTTGCGTCCGTTTACCGCGCTGCCCAGCGGTCGGGTGGTGGAGATGCCGGTACCGAGCCCGTGCGCGAAGACGGTGACCGGGTCACCGTCGCCGGTGACCAGCCGCTCCAGCCGTACACCGTGCGGGGTGGCGACCAGCTCGGTCTCCGGATCGGGCAGTGCCGGCCGACCGCTGCGCGGCGCGGTCGGCCCCGGGCCGTACGTCCGTGGCCCGCCGTCGGGCGGCGGTGGCCAGCGGAAATCTCTCACCAGAAGCCTTTGCCGTCGGTCAGGTCGCGCAGTCCGACCCGGACGTCGAGCAGGTAGATCAACGCTGCCGCGATGCCGATGAGCGCGAAGATGCTGATCGGCTGGTAGAGCAGCAGGGTGAGCACCAGGCAGACAGCCAGGATGGCGACCCAGGCTCCCTTGGGGAGGGTGCCGATCGCCGGGAACGCGTCGGAGCGCTGCGTGACGCAGTGCACGAGCGCGACGCCCTGCGTCACGAGGGCGAAAACGATCAGCACCAGGTTGATGATGAAGACGACGTCGGTGTAGAAGATCGGCGCGGCTGTGCCCATGCCGGAAAGCTTATGCCGGTGACCCCGGGTACGTGCCACTTGGCGCACCCACCCGAGGTCACCGGCGGTCGCCGGATGCCTGGCCTGTCGGTCGCGGGCGACTACTTGTCGGCAGCCGGGCGGGTGCGCTTGGCAGCCGGGCGGGTCGACTTCGCCGCCGGGCGGCGCTTCGTGACCGCCTTGGCCGAGGTGGTACCGGCGGTCTCGTCGGCCGTACCAGCGGCCTCGGTCGCGGCGGCGACCTCCTTGACCTGCTCGACGACCTCGGGCGGAGTGCTGCTCAGCGCCGGCTGCCCCGCGGCGGTCACCGCCGGAGTCCCGGTGGCGACCATGTCCGCGTTGACGGTGTCGGCGGCCTGCACCACGCCGGTACCGACCACCCGCTCGCCCCGGGCGACGAGTTCGCCGTAGACGGCGACGGCCCGCTCCTGCGCCGCCTGGGCCCCGGCCACCACCACCGCCGCGTTGCGGATGGTCGCCTCGCGCAGCCCGTCGAGGTCCAGTTCGCGGTTGACGGCGCGGTGCCGCAGGTTCGCCGCGTTGGCGTTGCGCAGGGTCACCGCGGCCTTCTCCCGCAGCTCGGCGGTGGTGGCCGCGGCCTTCTCCCGCAGCTCGGCGGTGGTGGCTACTGCCTTCTCCCGCAGTTCGGAGCGGGTGGCCTCGTCGCCGAGACCGCTGACCACGGCGGGCAGTCGGCGCAGTTGCTGGTATGCGAGATCGCCGGCACCGGCCACCGCGTAGAGCGGGGCGGGGATCCGGGCGGTTCGGGGCTGGGTCATGACTGTTCCTCCTCGTCAGAGGCCGAGCTGACCATCGGGGTCGACGGCGCGGCCTTCTTGGCCGCCCTCCGGGCGGTCCTTCTGGTAGGTGCGACCGGCGGCGTGGCGCCCGCGCCGGGCCGGGCTTCGGTCGGTGGTGCGGCGGCGGCGCCCGCCTCGGTCACCGCCACAGATTCGAGTACGGCGTCCGCCGGGTTCCGCTCGCTGGCACCCGGACCCGTGACGCCACCCGCGACGTCCCCGGTGCCGGACTCGACCACGACAGCGGTGCCTGGCTCGACCAGAACAGCCGTGTCGGGCTCGGCCGGAGCGGCGGTGCCGGGCTCGGCCGGTACGTCCTCGTGCCGGAGGTTCTCCCGGCGGAACGTCTCGTAGATCTGGCTCAGCGACTGCTTCTGCGGCATCGTCAGATCCGGGTCGGCCGCGATGGCGGCGAGCACGCCCTGCCCCTCGCGGTCGTCGAGCAGCCCGGCCCGGAGGTACATCGCCGGGGTGGAGACCCGCAGGGCGCTCGCCAACTGCTGGAGCACCTCGGCGCTCGGCTTGCGTAGTCCACGCTCGATCTGGCTCAGGTAGGGGTTGCTCACCCCCGCCTGTTCGGCGAGTTGCCGCAACGAGATCTTCGCGTTGCGGCGCAGGTCACGGATGAAGCCGCCGATGTCCCGCGGAAGGTCCTTCGGAGTGGCCATGCCTCGACGGTAGCCAGCGGCGCTTGCTCCTGCAAGCAGAATGCTTGCGAAAGTTAGCAATAGTTAGCGACGTCTCAGTCGACGGCGACGCGTCAGCGGTGCGTGTCAGTCGACGGCGGCATGCCAGCGGTGCGTGACCGTCACCGCGCCGGTCACCAGCGGGCACGTACCACGCCGGTCACCAGCGGGCGCGTACCGCGCCGACCACCTCGCCACCGCCGTGCAGCGGCAGCTCGGCCAACTCGTCGAGGATCGGGGCCTCCACCGACAGCCGACGCAACGCCGAGACCAGCACCGGCATCCGGCCACGCGAGGCGCCGTCGTCGATCTTGGCTGCCACCGCGCCGACCCCGGGCACCGCCACCGCGAGCACCCCCTCGGCACCGCTCTTGGCGAGCAGCCCGGGGATCGCGGCCATCAGCCGGGTGTCGTACGCCTCGTCGTCGGTGCCGGCGACCATCTCCGGGTACGCCCGCATCGCGTCCACGACCGTCCGGGCCGCCGAACCCGGCTCCGCCGAGACCAGCCGCAGGTACGCCCGGGCGAGCCCGGTCAGCGAGCCGGCGAGCAGTGGCGCCCCGCAACCGTCGACACCGATCGCCGCCGCCGGCTCGCCGGTGAACTCCTCGATCGCGGCGGTGATCGCCTGCTGGAGCGGGTGCTCCGGACGCCAGTACTCCGCCACCGGCCAGCCGGCCGCCTGACAGGTGAGCAGCATCCCGACATGCTTACCGGAGCAGTTCATCCGCAGCCGGGACGGACCACCACCGGCGCGCAGCAGGGCGACCTTCGCCGGCTCCGAGAGTGGCAGGTCCGGCGGGCAGCGCAACGCCGACTCCTCCAGTCCGGTACGCCGCAGCAGCGCACCGACCCGCTCGACGTGCACGTCCTCGCCGTGGTGGCTGGCACAGGCGACGGCCAGGTCGGCACCGGTCAGCGGCAACCCGGCCCGGAGCATCGCGACCGCCTGGAGCGGCTTGTTCGACGACCTCGGAAACACCGGCCCCCGGATGTCGCCCGCCTCGGCCCGGACAGCACCGGCCGCGTCGAGCACCACCACGGAACCCCGGTGCACGGACTCCACGAAGCCCGACCGGACCGCCTCCACCAGCGGTACGCCGCCGTCGTAGATCTCGCCCATGGTCGCGGACGGTACCCACCGGGCCGGCGTACCGGCCCGGCACCCCTCACCGCTGTGCCGCGAGTCCCAACAGCTCCCGGGCCTGCGCCGGAGTCAGCGGCGGACGCTGGGCGAGCTGGGCCAACCCGACCGCCCGGGCCACCAGCTGCATGTTGGACTCCACCGGACGCCCCTTGGCATAGCTGGTCGTGTCCTCCATGCCGACCCGCAGGTGCCCGCCGGCCGAGACCGAGGCGAGCATCACCGGGATGGTGCTCCGGCCGATGCCGGTCGCCGAGAACGTCGTCCCCTCCGGCAGGTCCCGCAGGGCCTGGGCGCAGGCGACCAGCGCCTCGGTGCTGCCCGGCATGCCGCCCGGCACCCCCATCACGAAGTCGACGTGCACGTGCCCACCGGCCGGCAGGCCGTACCTGTCGAGCAGCCGGCGCAGCGCGGCCAGGTGGCCGAGGTCGAAGATCTCGTACTCCGGCACGACGCCCCGGTCCTGCATCCGGGTGTGCAGGTCGACGATGAACCCCCAGCGGTTGAGGAAGACGTCGTCGCCGAAGTTGACCGTACCCATGGTGCAGGAGGCCATCTCCGGATCGGCGTCGAGCACGGCGAGCCGGTCCGCCTCCGGATCGGTGACCGCACCCCCGGTGGAGAGCTGCACGATCAGCTCGGTGCTCTCCCGCAGCGCGGCCACGGTCTCCCGCAGCCGGCCCAGGTCGAGGGTGGGCCGGGCCTCGTCGTCCCGGATGTGCACGTGGATCACCGCCGCGCCGATCGCCTCGCACTCCTTGGCGGTGACCACCAGCTCGTCGAGGGTGACCGGCAGCGCCGGAACCTCCGCCTTCGCCGACTCCGCCCCGGTCGGCGCGACCGTGATCAAGGTGCCCGTCATGCCGGGATCCTAGCCGGTACCCGGCACGCCGCCATCCCGGCCGAGACGGTGACCAGCTGTTCCGGGTCGATCGCCGCGGAGCCGGCTGCTCGGCCGGGTCGATCGCGGCGGAGCCGGTTACTCCGGGTCGATCGCGGCGGCCTGGCCCTCGACCAGCAGTGCGGCGTCGTCCGGTACCGACCGCTTCAGCACCGCGAGCGCGACCGGGCCGAGTTCGAAGTGCCGGACCGCCGTACCCACGAAGCCGACCGCGCGCCCGTCGAGGGTCACCGGGGCACCGGCCGCCGGAAGCTGGTCGGTGCTCACCCCGTCGAGGTGCAGCAGTGCCAGCCGGCGCGGCGGACGGCCCAGGTTGTGCACCCGGGCCACCGTCTCCTGCCCCCGGTAACAGCCCTTGTCCAGGTGTACGGCGGTGGTCACCAGTCCCACCTCGGCCGGGATCGTCCGGTGGTCGGTCTCGAAGCCGACCCGGGGCAGCCGCTGCGCCACCCGTACCGCCTCGTACGCCCACAGTCCGGCGACCGGGGTACCGGCGGCGGTGAGCGTGTCGACCACCTCCGGCATGCTCGGCCGGGGCACCAGTAGGTCGACGCCGAGCCGGACCCGACGCGCCCAGCCGCCGCCGGGAAGCGCGCGTACGTCGTACACCACGGTCGGCCGGGGCGGCACGGAGCCTGCGGCGAACTTCGGACCCGGCACCCCGAGCAGGTCCGGTTCGGCCAGTCCGGTGACGCCGAGCGCGGCGACCGCCTCGGTCGCGCGCGGACCGACGAGCGAGAGCAGTGCCCAGTCGGCGGTGGCGTCGCGGGGGTCGACCGGGGTGAAGAAGCGCATCTTCTCCAGATAGCTGAGCAGCCCGCCGGTGTCGCCGGGCTCGGTGTCCAGCCAGGTGGTCTCGCCGTCCTCGGCGACCATGGCGTGCTGCTCGACATGCCCGTGCGGGGAGAGCACCAGCAGCTCGCTGCCCTGCCCGGCGGTGAGCGCCGCGAGGTGCTGGCTGGTCAGGGTGTGCAGCCAGCTCGCCCGCTCGGTGCCGGGTACGGCGATCACCCCCCGGTGCGACCGGTCGACCAGGCCGACGTCGGTGGCGAGCAGCCGCTGCTCGCGGCTCGGATCGCCGTAGTGCGCGGCCACCGGGCGTACCCCGGCCGCCGCGTGCTCCGGCTCCGGCTGGTCCCGGGTCTGCTCGTCGATCGCCTCGACGGCCACCGCCCCCGCGATGTCGATCATGCTTGCCGCCCCTCGGCCACCGCACCCGCGATATCGATCATCCTCGCCGCCCCTCGGCCACCGTACCCGCAGTCTCGATCATGCTCGCCGCTCCTCGCAGTCGCTCCGCCCGCAGACGCCGAAGAGCGCCACGTGCCCGATGTCGACCTGGAAGCCGCGTTCGGCCGCCAGCTTCTCGGCCAGCGGGCCGAAGACCTCCGGATCGACCTCATCCACCGCCCCGCAGACCCGGCAGACCAGGTGCACGTGGGTGTCCTCACCCGCGGCGTGGTAGGTCGGTGACCCGTGGGACAGGTGTGTATGGGTAACAAGCCCGAGGCGTTCGAGTAGTTCCAGGGTCCGGTAGATCGTGGTGATGTTCACTCCGGCAGCGACCTCACGGACCGCCGAGTGCACCTGCTCGGGCGTGGCGTGCCCCAACTCCAGCACGGCTTCGAGGACCAGTTGCCGCTGCGCCGTCAACCGCAGTCCGCGGGAACGCAGCATCTCCGCAAGTGACGATTCCGACACCGACAAAGCATAGTTCGGGTTGGCGAGGCCGGCTCCCCGGCGCCCACCTCCGGCGGGATGGCTACCCTCGGCGGCATGTCGAGCGAGCAGCCGATCGTCGTGTCGAGCGAGCAGCCGATCGTCGCCGTACTGGGTCGAGGGCTGGTGCCGCCCGGTGAGCCGGTCGTCCGGGCCGACGACCGGGGCGTACTCCGGGGTGACGGGCTCTTCGAGACGATGCACGTCCGGGCCGGCCGCCCCTGGCTGGTCCGGGAGCACCTGTCCCGGCTGGCCCGCTCGGCTGCGGTACTGGAGCTGCCGCTGCCGCACCCCGACGAACTGCGCGACCTGCTCGACACCGCCTGCGCCGGCTGGCCGGCCGAGACCGAGGGGATGCTGCGGCTGGTCTGCACCCGGGGACCTGAGAGCGGCACCGGACCGACCGTCTACGCCACCCTCTCCCGGGTGCCGGCCGCCGCCCGGCAGGCCCGGCGGGACGGCATCCGGGTCGCGACCCTGCCGCTCGGGATCGCCGCCGACGCCCGCACCGGCCGCCCGTGGCTGCTCGGCGGCCTCAAAACCACGTCGTACGGGCTGAGCGAGGCCGCCCGGCGCTGGGCCGCCGGCAATGGCGTGCACGACGTGCTCTGGACCTCGACCGACGGGTACGCCCTGGAGGGGCCGACCGCCAACCTGGTCTGGCTGACCGGCGGCGAACTGCGCACCGTGCCGGCCGAGCGGACCGGAATCCTGCCCGGCGTGACCGTCGACTGGCTGCTCGAACACGCCGACGACCTGCCCTGGACGCCGGCCCGCCGACTGGTCACCCCCGCCGAGCTGCACACCGCCGACGGGGTCTGGTTCGCCTCCTCGGTACGCGGCCTCGCCGAGATCCGCGAACTCGACGGACTGCCCCTGACCCCCTCACCGCACACCGCAGCGCTGCGGGACCTGCTCGGCTTCGAGTGTTAGGAGGGGGCCCTTCTACAACAGAAAACGATAAGAGGGGGCCCTTCCTTACATCTCAGCCGCCGACCCGGGTCAGCCGGGCGGAGAGGTGCGGGGAGAGCGGGTGCCCCACCGCGGCCATCTCCTGGGCGTAGAGCAGCGCCCCCTCCACGATGCCGAAGAGCCGGTGCCCGGCGGTGACCTCCTTGGCGGTCGCCGTACGCAGCACCGCGTCGGTGGCGATCTCCACCCGGGTACCGGTGACCTTGCCGAGGTGCAGCTCCATGATCCCGGTCGGGGTGCTGAGCATCACCTCCAGCTCGTCGGTGCCCTTGCCGTCGGCGTCGAGTACGGCCCGCCACCAGCCCACCTCGCGTCCGGCGGGCCGGACCGGCCGGCTCTGCTCGTCCAGGATCCAGGCCCGCGACTCGTAGTAGAGGAACGGCCGCCCGTCGTGGGTGATCCGGATCTCCTGGGCGTAGTCGAAGTCCTCGATGCTGGGGAACCCGCCCCGCCCCCGCCCCCGCCAGAGCCCGACGTACGGCAGCAGGCCGAGCAGCGCCGGGTGCAGGTCCGGCCCCTTGCGCAGGTCGTACGTCTCCTCGTACGGGTACGGGTCGACCGGCGGTGCGTTCAGCCACGGCGGCGGCTCGATGGGGTTGTCGCTCACTGTTTCCCTTCCGTTCGTGACTGCGGGGCTCGCAAACCCGGCTCACTCCTCGCACTCACCAACGTCCCTTCCGTTCGTGACTGCGGGGCTCGCAAACCCGGCTCACTCCTCGCACTCACCAACGTCCTCTCGAAATTCTGACTGCCAGATACACCAGGTAACCGGCGAGCGCGCCGAAACCCGCGACCAGCAGGCTGACGAACCCAATCTCGGTAACCATGACGGGTAGATCCTATGCTGGCGCCATGGCTCGTACCCTGGTCGTCAAGGTCACCGCAGGTTCGGATTCGCCGGAACGCTGCGCCCAGGCGTTCACCGTGGCCGCCACGGCGGTCGCCTCCGGGGTCGACGTGTCGCTCTGGTTGACCGGCGAGTCGAGCTGGTTCGCGCTGCCCGGCCGGGCCGAGGAGTTCGAGTTGCCGCACTCCGCGCCACTGGCCGAGCTGCTGCACGTGATCCTGAGCAGCGGTCGGGTCACGGTCTGCACCCAGTGCGCCGCCCGCCGGGAAATCGGCGAGTCCGACCTGCTTCCCGGGGTACGCATCGCCGGGGCGGCGGTCTTCGTCGAGGAGGCGATGGCGGACGGCGCCCAGGCGCTGGTCTACTAGTCAGCCACCTGGTCTACTAGTCAGCCACTTCGGTCAGCCGTCACAGCCTCGGCTGACGGCTACCCGGATCCGGCCCTCGCCGCTTTCGATAAGCACGCTGACCGGGCCGCTGCGGTAGACGTACAGCTCGGTGGTGTCGGCGATCACGACGGCGCCGGGCGGCCGGGGCAGCGCGGCGCTCGGCGGACCTGCCGGTGTTCCCCGGCCGGCGGCGTGCGCGGTCCAGGTGGTGCCCTGTCCCGGGCAGCGCGCGTCGGCCAGCTCGACCGGGGTCGGCTCGGTCGCGCCGAGGGCGGCGAGCACCCGCAGCGGGTCCGGCTCGGCCGGTGGCAGCGGCGGGACGGTCCGGTCGTCCGGGTCGCCCGAAACCGGTCGGCAACCGGTCCGGGCGGTCAACTCGACCACTCCCGGACCGACCCGACCGCCCTCGACTGCCACGAACTCGCCCGCATCGGCGCGCAGGGTGTGCCGGCTTCCGTCGGCACTGTGCCGGACCCCGGCCCGGTACGTCGCCGGCAGCCGGTCGGCGATCCGGTCCAGCAGTGCCGGTATGTCCGCGTCCGGCGCGTAGATCACGACCGTCGCCTCCAGCGAGGCACCGTCCCGCAGCAGGGTGAGATCGCAGTCCTCGGGCGCCCGCCCGGCGACGATCTCGACGGCGACGTCCGGGCCGGCCGCCGCGATCAGGTCACCGAGCGCCCGGTCCACCACGGGCTCGGCCTGCTCGATGGTGCGCTGCTCCGGCACGGTCGGCTCGTCGCGGTAGACCGAGACGACGGTGAGCACCAGCAGCAGCACTCCCCAGCCCACCAGGCCGACGAGCAGCCAGCGCCGCTGCCGGGGCGGGGTGGGCGGGTCCGGCCGAGCGGGCCAGGCCGGTGCCGGGGCGTCGAGGCTCACGCCCGCCATGGTGGCATGACGCCGCCGCGACGTCGGCACCGAGCCGGCCAGACCGGTCAGGCCGGCCACAGCGGTCAGGCCGGTATGCGGCACGGAGCCGACGACGACAGCGGTCAGGTCAACGCGGCGGGAGCGAGCGGGCCACCCGGACGGGGGTCAGTGCGCGGGGGCGAGCCGGTAGCCGACCCCGCGTACGGTCTGCACCTGCGGGGCGCCCTCGACGGCGCGCAGCTTGCGGCGCAGTCGTTTCACCGCCGAGTGCAGGATGGCTGTGTCGCCGAGGTAGGCGCCGCCCCAGACCGACCCGAACAGCCGCTCGTACGTCCACACCCCGAGTGGTGCGCTGGCCAGCCGGGCGAGCAGTTCACGTTCCAGCCGGGTCAGCGCAAGTGGCTCGCCCCGCCAGGTGACCAGGTGCCCGCCAGGGTCGACCGAGAGGTCACCGAGGCTCACCCGCCCCGGTCCGGAATCCGTCGGATTGCCGACCATCGGAAACAGCATTGCCCGCAACTCGGACAGGTCCGAACAGATCACGACCGTGCCGAAGTCGTCGAGTCGTCGGATCACCCGCTCGCGTACGGCCACATCCGTGGACACGCACACGACGAGCGGGACTTCTCCGTTTGCCACCTCGCTCCACTCCTCCCCCGCGGCTGCGGGCCCTAGCCAAACGGGTTTGACCGGACGAGTCAACAACGACGCTAACCGATATAGGTCGGCCGGCTAACTCCTGACCGAGACACGCCTAGTTACTGCCTAGATACTGGCCGACATCGGGCATTGATCACCACCCCTGGCGAGCAAGAGCATTACTCCAAGCCGATGTGGGGGGCGCTGTCCGTAAACGAAAACGTCGGACCACGCGTGCCGGCAGCCCGGACACCCGGAGCTGGGAAGTGGCTCCCGAGACCGCTCGGGAGGCCGAACAGTGGGGGAGGAACCATGCCGCACCGATCCGGACGGAACCGGGCTGACCGGCCAAGACGCTGGCGTTTGCTGGTCGGCGCGACCGCCGTGCTGCTCGGCGTCACCGCGCAGCCCGCGCTCGCCACGGCGGCCGGTCCCGAGGCGGAGGTGAGCCGGGAACTGCTCGCCGAACTCGCCACCGAGGGCACCACCACATTCAACGTCTACCTGCGCGAACGCGCGGAGCTGAGCGGAGCGGCGAAGCTGGCCGACGCCGACGACCGGGCCACCGCGGTCTATCGGACGCTCACCGCCACCGCCGACCGCAGCCAGCGCGACCTCCGCGCTGAGCTGGACAAACGCGGTACGACATACCGGTCGTACTGGATCGCGAACATGGTACGGGTGGAGGGCGACCGCGCCCTGCTGGACGCGATCGCGGCCCGCGACGACGTACAGAGCATCGAACCGAGTCGTACCTACGAACTGATCAAACCTGAGCCGTTCCGTGCCACCACCGACGCCGGTACCAACGCGGCTGAGTGGAACATCACGAACGTCGAGGCGCCCCGGGTCTGGTCCGAGTTCGACATCCGGGGCGAGGACGTGGTCGTCGCCAACATCGACAGCGGCGTGCAGTTCGACCACCCGGCGCTGCGGAACTCCTACCGGGGCAACACCGGCAGCGGCTTCGACCACAACTACAACTGGTTCGACCCGGCCGAGGTCTGCGCCAACCCGGCGCCGTGCGACAACAACGGCCACGGCACGCACACCATGGGCACCATGGTCGGCGACGACGGTGCCGGCAACCAGATCGGCGTGGCGCCCGGCGCCCGGTGGATCGCCGCCAAGGGCTGCGAGACGAGCAACTGCTCCGACGGCTCGCTGCTCGCCGCCGGCGAGTGGGTGCTCGCCCCGACCGACCTGAACGGGCAGAACCCCCGGCCCGACCTGCGTCCGGACATCGTCAACAACTCGTGGGGCGGCGGCCGCGGCGACGAGTGGTACAAGCAGGTCGTGGTCTCCTGGCGGACCGCCGGCATCTTCCCCAGCTTCTCCGCCGGCAACGACGGGCCGGGCTGCAACACCACCGAGAACCCCGGCGACTATCCGCTGACCTACGCGGCCGGGTCCTACGACAGCAACAACAACATCTCCAGCTTCTCCGGCCGGGGAACGTCCAGCATCGACGGCTCGGTCAAGCCGAACATCGCCGCGCCGGGCAGCAACGTCCGGTCCAGCCTGCCCGGCAACGGCTACGGGACGGGCAGCGGCACCTCGATGGCGGCACCGCACGTCTCCGCCACGGTCGCACTGGTCTGGTCGGCGGCACCCGGGCTGCGGGGCAACATCCCGGCCACCGAGCGGCTGCTCGACGACACCGCCACCGACGTCGACGCGCTGGGCTGCGGCGGCACGATCGACGACAACAACAACTTCGGCGAGGGGCGGCTCAACGCGTACCAGGCGGTGCAGGCGGCACCGCGCGGCGACTCGGGCCGGGTCACCGGCACCGTCAGCAGCGCCAGCACCGGTGACCCGGTCGCCGGTGCCGAGGTACGCAGCGGCGACTTCAGCGCTCTCACCGACGCCGAGGGCCGGTACGCCCTGGTGTTGCCGGTCGGCACCCACGAACTGACCGCCGCCGGGTACGGCTTCACCCCCGCCACCGCCACCGTGACGGTGGCCCGGGGCGACCTGATCACCCAGAACTTCGCCCTGGCCACCGCCCGGATGGTCACCGTCGCCGGCAAGGTCACCGACGGTTCCGGGCACGGCTGGCCGCTGTACGCGAAGATCGAGGTCTCCGGTCGGCCCGGCGGCCCGGTCTTCACCAACCCGGTGACCGGCGCCTACTCGTTCACCGTCCCCGGCAGCGCCACCTACCGGCTCGACACCACGGTCGTCTACCCCGGCTACCGTCCGGTCAGCACCGAAGTGGCGGTCGGTACCGGCTCGAAGACGGTCAACATCACCGCCACCGTGCTGCCGGCCTGCACCGCCGCCGGCTACGCGGCCGGGATCAGCGACCCGCTGCTGACGGAGAGCTTCGACGGCGCCTCGGCCCCGGACGGCTGGTCGGTGGTGAACCGCACCGCCTCCGGCGGCTGGAGCTTCGACGACCCGGGCGGCCGGACCAACCTGACCGGCGGCACCGGCAACTTCGCGATCATCGACAGTGACGCGCTGGGCAGCGGCAACCGGCAGGACACCGACCTGGTCACGCCGCCGCTGGACCTCTCGGCGACCGGTGCGCCGCTGCTGCGGTTCAACAGCGACTGGCGGGCGGTCGGGGTCAGCGACACCGCCGACGTCGACGTCTCCACCGACGGCGGTACGACCTGGACCAACGTCTGGCACCAGACGGCCAGCCGGCGCGGCCCACGGGTCGAGGAGGTACCGCTGGACGGGGCGGCCGGTGCGGCGAACGTCCGGGTACGGTTCCGCTTCACCGGCACCTTCGCCTGGTGGTGGCAGGTGGACAACGTCGCGTTGGTCAACCGGACCTGCACCCCGAAGCCGGGTGGCCTGGTGGCCGGCTTCACCACCGACGCCAACACCGGCGACCCGGTCAACGGTGTGACGGTGGTCAGCGGCAACCAGCCGGCCGACCGGGGCGTGTCGGCGGCGACGCCGGACGACCCGAACATCCCGGACGGCTTCTACTGGCTCTTCTCCAGCCTGACCGGGGCACAGCCGTTCACCGCCAGCCTGTCGCAGTACCGGGCGCAGACCAAGCAGGTGACGGTGACGCCGGACGCCACCCGGCGGGCCGACTTCGCGCTGAAGGCGCCCCGGCTGACGGTCACCCCGAAGTCCCTGGAACTGCACCAGCCGTACGGCACCACCCGGAACGTCACCCTGACGGTCACCAACACCGGTAACGCGCCGGCCACCGTGGCGACGATGGAGCGGGCGGCCCGGTTCAGCCAGTTGACGGCGAAGGGTGCCGAGCTGGTCGAGTACCGGATGAAGGGGCTGAGCAAGGGTCGCACCGGTACGGCGTACGGGCCGGGCACCGGGACCGCCGCCGCGGCGCCGCTCGTCGACCAGGCGTGGACCCGGGTGGCGAACCTCCCGGCTGCGGTCTACGACAACTCGGCGGTGACCCTGGACGGCAAGGTCTATTCGATCGGTGGCGGCTCCGCCACCGGCACCGAGCGCAAGAGTTGGGTCTACGACCCGGCGACGAACGTCTGGACGGCGTTGCCGGACATGCCGACCGCGCGCTCGAAGCCGGCGGTCGCCGCCCTGAACGGCCGGATCTACGCGGTCGGCGGCTGGGGCGACGGTGACACTCCGGTGGAGACGGTCGACATGTTCGATCCGGCGAACGGGACCTGGAGCACCCTGGCCGGGATCTCCAACCCGGCGCCCCGGGCGGCGGCCGCGTTCGCGACAAGCGGCGGCAAGCTCTACGTCATCGGCGGCTGCGGCGACAACGCGTGCTCGGTGGACAGCTCGGACGTGACGGTCTTCGACCCGCTGACCGGCAAGTTCGACACCGCCGCCGACTATCCGCAGGGCTCCTCCTGGATGTCCTGCGGCGGGATCGGCGGCCGGGTCTACTGCGCCGGTGGCGTCGGGGTGGCCGAGTTCAAGAACGGCTACGTCTACGACCCGGGGACCGACGCCTGGAGCCCGCTGCCCGACATGCCGCTCGACCTCTGGGGTTCGCAGTACGCGGCGGCCGGCGGCATGCTGGTGCTGGCCGGTGGCGCCACCGCGGCGTCGACCACGCTCACCAACCGGACGATCGGGTACGACCCGGTGGCCGGTGCCTGGGTGAACCTGCCGAACGCGCAGTTCGCCCGCTACCGGGGTGCCGGCGTCTGCGGGGCGTACAAGGTGGGTGGCTCGCCGAGTTCGTTCGTCGGGTCGGCCGAGAGTGAGCGGCTCGGTGGGCTGGAGGCGTGTCTTGAGGGCGGCGAGGCGCCCTGGCTGAGCACCACTCCGGCCAGCTTCACCCTGGCCGCCGGGGCGTCCCGGACCATCACGGTCAGCCTGACCGCCACCGCGGCGGCCGGGGTGGCGCAGCCCGGCACCTACAACGCCGAACTTGGCCTGATCACCGACAGCCCCTATCCGGTACCGGTGGTCGGGGTGGAGATGAACGTCTCGCCGCCCGGCAGCTGGGGCAAGATCCAGGGGACGGTGATCGGCCGGACCTGTGGCGGTGCCGAGGTGCCGTTGGCGGCGACGGTCCGGGCCAACCTGGTCGGCGATCCGGCCACCGGCTACACCCTGTCGACGAGCAGTCAGGGAAGCTACTCCTGGTGGCTGGCGAAGGGCCGGTACGACGTCATCGTCGCCAAGGACGGCTGGGTGCCGCAGGTGAAGCGGCAGCAGATCCAGGCGAGTCTGGTCAGCACCCTCGATTTCACCCTGGAACCGGTGAACCCGTGTCCGGAACGGCTGGGCGGAATCTGAGCGGCGGCTCGACCGGAGTGCCGATCCGGCGGTGACTGCCGAGCGGCGGTGCCCACCGTTCCCGTACGGGGACGGTGGGCACCGCCGCCTGCGTCGGGCTCCCAGCCGGTACCGGGTACGGGCGATCCGTTGTGCCGGAGGCGTTGACAGTGCGGCCGTACCCGTTGGTAACCTGCCGGGCGTGATCGACGAGGCCGAATCGACGCCACCGCAACATGTCCTATGTGTACTCGGCGCGGGGCTGGACCTCGACGTCGTCGCCCGGCTCGCGGCCGAGGTCGGCGGCCCGGAGTGCGCCCTCGATGCCGAGTACTCCCGTCCGGAACCCGATCCGAGGATGGTCGCCTCGTTCCGGCTGTCGCTGAGCGGCCCGAGTTTCACCGAGGCGGACCGGCGGGCGGTCAAGGAGCACGACACGGTGGCGTACCTGCTCTCGCCGCCGGCGACCCCGCAGACCGCGATCGAGGTGTCCCGGCGGATGCTGGCGTTGACCGCCGCGCTGCTGCGATCCGGTGCCACCGCGGTACGCAACGAGAGCAGTGGCCTGGCGCACGGCCGCGAGCGCTGGCTCGACCTGGCCGACCGGGCCGCCGCCGCGACCGACGAGCCGACCCTGGCGGTGGTGTTGCACCGGGCCTGGGTGAAGCGGCCGATCACCGACGGCGTCGCGGTCTACAGCTGTGGCATGCACCTGCTCGGTGCCCCGGACGTCGAGCTGCGCGCCGGGCGGCCGACCGGGCCGGCCGAGGTCGAGGAGCAGGTACGCCTGCTCGACGCCCTGGCCCGCTATCTGCTGACCGAGCCGGCGGGGCGGCAGATCCGCGACGGTGAGACGTTCGCGCTCGCGGCGGACAGCCCACGCTGGGTGCTGGGCGCCCGCGACTGTGCCCGCTACGACCCGGACGACCTCTACCGCAATCCGTACGGCTACTGGTGCCTGACGCCCGGATAGCCGCGTCCGGCGCGCGGTTAACTGGTCGGGGTTGCCGGTTTGGGCGTCGTCTCGAAACTGGGACAGGCGATGGCGAGCGCCAACATTCCGGCGAAGACCGCTATCCCTCCCTGCCCTGGATGTACGTCTTCGATGTCGGCGAACGGCGTGCCGAAGTGGACGGCGATCATCGACGCGAAGAGCAGCACCTGGAGTATGCCGGCCCAGGGAGCGTGCCTGCCGGGCCGACTCACCGCGATGGTCACGGCGGTGGCGACGAAGGCGACGACGGCGTGCAGCGGTCCCAGTCCGAGTGCGTAGGCGCGCTGCCATCCGCTGGCCGGCAGGTCGGCCGCGTCGATCCAGCCGGCGAAGTTGAGATAGTGCACGGCTATCGGCGGCACCCCGGGGCGGAGGATGTGGCCCCACGGCAACATCACGAAGCCGGCCACCAGTAGGCCGAGTGCGACGACCAGCAGCAGGATGCGCCAGGTGAACCAGAACACCAGCCGCCCGGGGTCGGTCGGAGGGACCGCCCCGGACCCCGTGCCCGGCCGAGCCGCTGGCGCACCGAGCGGAGGCGGCATGCCGGGCGGGGACGGCGCACCCGGCGGAGGTGGTGTATTCGGCGGAGGTGGTGTATTCGGTAACGGCGGTCCGGCGGGAGCGTCGGCCACGGCGGGCAGCGGGTCGACGACCGGCCGCTGCCATCCGTCGAGCGCCTGCGGTGTCCACTGTGTCCCGTCGAACCACCGGAGCGGGTTACGGCCGGACGGATCGGGATACCACCCCGGTCGCATACCGTCCTCCTGAGTCGGCAATCAGCCGAGTCTATTACGACTACCCTCCGGGCCAACGGATTGGCGCACGAGGAGCAAGCCCGAGTTCGAACGTCTGTCCACTTAGTACGGACAGCGGATCTACACCGTACAGTGCTATCGTCCGGGACGCCCGCGATCAACATCGGGCCGATCCGCATCACTCTGCAAACGGGGAGAACCAATTTTGAAGCAAAGATCCAGGCTGCCGCGTGTCCTGGGGTCCGCCCTGGCCACCACGATGGTGGCGACGGTCGCCACGGTCGGCGGCCTTTCCAGCCCTGCGGCGGCCGAACCAGTCGTCCCGGGCAATCTTGCCCCCTCAAGCTGGAGCTATGTCGACAGCACCCTGCCGACCAGCAACATCAAGGCCGCCGACCCGGACGTCCCGGTGGGCAGCTGGCGGGACGCCAGCAACGTCCTGCACACGACCCGGAGCTACATCACTTTCGACCCCAGTGCGTACGCCGGCCGGATCATGCAGGGCGGGCAACTCGTTCTCGACGAGTCGTGGGCCGCGAGCTGCCCGAAGCGGGCGATCGAGGTGTGGCAGACCGAGAACAACACCGCACCGACCTGGAACAGCCAGCCAAGGGCGTTGAGGCTCCTCGGCACGTTCGGCGATTCGACCCCCTGCCCGACCAGCCTCACCCTGTCGGTCAGCGAACTCGTCGCCGACGCGGTCGCCACGGGGCAGCGCCTGACCTTCATGGTGCGGGTCCCGGCGGCAAAGGAGGTGGACACCCAGTTCGCCCGCAGGTTCCCCTACTGGACCGCCAGCCGTGACCGCGGGGTCCGGCTCCGGGTGAGCTACCTGAACCCGCCGATGCTGGACAACGGCACCCGCCTGGTCAACGGCCAGTCGTGCGCGAGCGCCACGCCACCCCGGCTGCGGCCCATCACCCTCGGCGGAGTCGTCTGGGACGACGGGAGCGAGGCCATCCGGGCCGACTTCGCGTTCTGGCCGGTGAACGACCCGACGAGGCGCACCGTGGTCAGCGTGCCCGCCGAGCCGTACCGTCGGGTGACCACCGCCTGGCTGCCGGAGGGCGCCTTCACGCAGGGCGTGACCTACGGCTGGGCCGTCCAGGGCGTCGAGGTTGACGGGGAGCACCGTTCCGCCTGGTCGACGACCTGCACCTTCGTCGCGGACCTGACCGGGCCGGCCCGGCCCGCCGTCACCTCGACCAACTACCCGGAGGGTGGCACCGCGCCCCGCGCCACCCCCGGTCAGTTCGCCTTTGCCGCCAGCGGCTCCACCAGCACCGTCGCCTACCAGTACGGCTTCGGCAACCTGGTGCCGCCGCTGCCCGGCGACACCTACACCGGTACCGGCTGGGTCAAGCCGACCACCGCCGGTGGCTCGGCGACGGTCACGCTGGTTCCGCCCGCCGCCGGTCAGAACATCCTGCGGGTACGGGCCTGCGACACCGCCCAGCGATGCTCGACCGAGCGCACCTGGACGGTCAACGTGTCCGACACCACCCCGACGATCAGCCTGGACGGGCCGGTCTACGTCGGCGTGCCGTTCACGGTCACCGCAGCGGCTCCGGCCGGCCTCACCGGAGTGACGGCCTACGACTTCTACCCGTTCAACGCGACGGCTCCGAAGACCGTGGCTCCGAACCCGGACGGCACCGGGACCAGGGTGGACAGTGTTCCCGAGACCCAGGAGACCAGGTACCGGGTGGCTGCCCGCCTCGCCAACGGCTGGGTGACCCCGCAGGCCCTCGTCACCTTCCAGGGCGGCCGGGCCGTGGCGATCTCGTCGACCGAGTACCCGGCCGGGGAGACCTCGGGTGGGGTCGGCGTTCCCGGCACCTTCACCCTGACCAGGGCCACCGACAAGGTCACCACCTTCCGGTACTACGTCAACTCCGGAACGATGATCCCCGGGCAGTTCGACGCCAACGGCAGGGCGACCATCAACTGGACGCCGACCGCCACCGGCTTCCACCGTCTGGTGATCCAGATTCCGACCACCGTCGGCGGTAACACCTGGTACTCCATGGCCGCGGGGCACGACTTCTACGTGGCCGGCTGACCGCCTGAGCGCTGTCCGGGGGCAACCGGCGATCCCGGCTGCCCCCGGTTGCTCCGGCGCGGAAGGTGCCACGGTGTCACCAAGGTGACACCGTGGCACCTTCGTTCGGCAGGTTGGTACCGGTCGGCGCCGCTGCCGTCTCGCGGGTCTGCGTTTCGCGGATTTGCGTCTCGCGGGTCTGCGTCTCGCGGGTCTGCTCAGCGCCCCGCCCGCACGCACTCGACCAGCAGGTCGTACGCCCAGGCGGAGAACGGATGCCCGACCGGATCGGCCGGGGAGACCAGGGTCAGTTCCGTGCCGCCGCCCGACGGGTCCGGTCGATAGATCACGCTGACCGGGCCGTCGCCGTCCGGCATCGGGTCGTAGGCGTGATCGTCGGAGTAGGCGTCCATCTCGGCGTCCCGGAGCAGATAGAGCCAACCCTCGGTGGCCGGCAACGGCCGCATCCGCCGCTGCGCCCAGCTGATCTGGGCCTCCGACTCGTCGCCGGTCTGCACCGTGACCAGTAGCTCGGGCCAGCGTCCGGCCAGCCGGTCGAGGAAGCTCCGCAGCATGTGCGGCTCGACCGAGGGCGCCAGCAGGACGCTGTCGTACCCGGTGATCTGCATGTCGTTCCTCACCGCCCGGCGGCTGAGACTCGTCGGACCCGGGCCTGTCGGCGGCGCCTTCCGATTACCGCGAGGCGATTCTCGCAGGGCGACCAGTCGCGCGGTGGCGATCGAGCCGCTTCGCCAACTGCCGTAACCGTTCGGGATCGAGCCGTCGTCCGGGGCGCTGACGGACCCGGTCAGCGACGATCCGTCGTACGCTGCAATTCGCAGGTGATGGACGGAGGCTGAGGTGGCCGGGACGACGCTGACCGGGACGACGGTGGCCGAGGTGATGGCCGAACTGGCCGCGCTCGAAGACCCGAAGATGCGCGAGGTGAACGAGAAACACGGTGACGATCACGGTGTCAACCTCGGCAAGCTGCGCGCGGTCGCCAAGCGGCTGAAGACGCAACAGGAACTCGCCCGCCAGCTCTGGCAGACCGGTGACAGCTCGGCGCGGCTGCTGGCGCTGCTGATCTGCCGTCCGAAGGCGTTCGAGCGTGCCGAACTCGACGCCATGCTGCGCGACGCGCGCACCCCAAAGGTGCACGACTGGCTCGTGAACTACGTGGTGAAGAAGAGCCCGCACGCCGAGGAGCTGCGGCTGGCCTGGTTCGCCGATCCGAACCCGGTGGTCGCGAGCGCCGGCTGGGCGCTGACCACCGAACGCGTGGCCAAGAAACCGGAGGGCCTCGACCTCGCGGGACTGCTCGACACCATCGAGGCGGAGATGAAGGACGCTCCGGAGCGCCTCCAGTGGGCGATGAACCACTGCCTGGCCCAGATCGGGATCGAGCACCCCGAGCACCGGTCCCGGGCACTCGCCATCGGTGAGCGCCTGGAGGTGCTCAAGGACTATCCGACTCCCCCGGGCTGCACGTCGCCGTACGCGCCCATCTGGATCAACGAGATGGTGCGCCGACAGCACGGCGGGTAGGAGCGCGGTGGCCAGCGGCTCGACCCCGAGGCGACGCGAGCGGCCGTCGATCCGCAGCAGGTCCTGCGGCTGCGGTCTACCGGACATGCCGGGCCAGGACGTCCACCCGGGCCATCAACTCCATGCACGGTAGGTGCGGCGGGACGCTCTCCCAATGGCAGGAGAGCGGATCGTGGCCGCGTACCCACACCCAGAGGTGGCCGCCGTCGGAGCGGGTGATCCGCTTGTCGATCCGGACGACCCGGATGTCGACGTACCCGTGGACGTCGGCGCCCCGGTAGTAGTGGGACCACTCGCCGGGCTCCAGGCGTACCCGGGTGTCGATCGGCAGGTCCGGAATCTCCGGCGGCGGAATGTGCGGCGGCCGGGTCACCGGGCCGGCCCCGGCACCCGCAGCCAGCGTCGGCCGTCCCAGCGGTAGTCCCGCACCCGGCGGCGCCGGAGCCATCGTCGTACGGTCGTCAGCACGCGGTCACCTCCAGGATGCGCCCACGGCGCCCCGGAACACAGTTCACGGAGCGCCGCTCAGTGGGCGGATCAATGGGGCCGGTCCGGGGCGTCCGGGGGGACGGCGTCCCGGACCGGCAGAACACCGGCGGGGGCATCGGAGCCACATCCCCCCGGTCGGCGTTCCTACACGCAGCGTCGCCTGACAACCACGGTGCGATCCAGTAGGTCGCCGTCCGCTGCGATGCCCCGCTGTCCGCTACTGCGGCGACGGCTGGTACGCCTCGTAGGCGTCGCGCAGCTCCCGGGCTTCCCCGATTCCCGTGGCCTCGATGCTCGCGACCACCTCGGACGCCCGCCACCAGTTCGATGCCACCACCCGGCCGGACGTGATCGCCGCTTGGGCGGCAACGCTGGCCTCGTCCGGCTTGCCGGCGGCGACCAGCGCCAGGCCGAGGTCCAACCGCGCCGACGCGGTACGGCGTGGCCGGGTGGACCCGGCCAGCTCCGCGACCGCCGCTCGGGCGTACTCCTCGGCCGCCGGATCGCCTGCCCACGCCAGCGTGGTCGCGGTGTAAGAAAGCGCCTTCGCCGGGTCGTACCGGTAGTGGTGCTCTGGGCGGTCCGGCACTGCCAGCGGCGACACCAGCCGGGAGAGCCGGGACAGTGTTCGACGGGTCTCCCGCTGGTCACCCATCCGAGCCCATACCCGCCCCTCCTGCGCGGTCGCCTGGATGTACGCCGAACTGCCGCGCGGCGCCACTTCCTGGGCCTGACGGGAAAGGTCGAGCGCCCGCCGGTAGTCGCCTGCGATGAGCACGTCCCACGCCACGGTCTCCAGGCACCACGCCTGGATCTCTCGGTGCTCGGTCTGCTGCGCCATCTGCTCGGCGATCGACAGATGGGCAGCGGCAGCGCGGCGGTGTCGCAGGTCAATATGCACCGTGGCCCGTAACAGGCTGAGCCATCCACCGGCGACCAGTAGGCGCCGTCGCTGGTCGAGCGTCGCCCTGGCGTCGAGCAGCCGGCCGATCTGGGCGAGGTGCCGGCGGATTGGGTCGAGCAGTTCACCGGGCGGGGTGGTGGCGTACGCGCTCGCCAGGTCATCGACGGCCAGTTCGACGGCGCCGAGCACCTCGGCGCTGACGTCGGTCGCATCGATCAGGTGGGCGAGGGAGGCAGCTTCCGTCTCGTCCCGGGCGGACTGTACCGGGGACAGGCAGGCTGCCAGCGCACCGTTGGCGCCGAGCAGCTCATCGAGGTGCTGCACGACGTGGATCGTCGGGACCTTTCGGCCGGTCTCCAGCTCGTGCAGGTGGCTCTTTGACCGGTGCGCGAGTTGCGCCAGGGCGCGGATCGAGAGCCCTCGCTCTCGGCGTAGGCGGCGAAGCAGCGGGCCGAAATACGGATCGACGTTGTGCATCGAAGCCTCCCAGGTAGGGCTGGGGTGGCGGCGGCCCAGGCCCTACCTCGGACCGCCACTCCGGAAGGTACACCGAGCAGTCGCAGAGAGCGACCTCTTCACGCTCGACTAGCCTCCACACCTGCCCGCAGAATGCCCAACCTCCCCTTGCAGAATGCGTAGACCTCAGAGTCAAGCCCTACCTGGTCAACCCCTCTCCACCGTGGCTGCAACGGCCGCGCGACTAGCTTCCATCCTCGGAGGACTCAAGGTCGCCGAGGGCGCGCCACGCCAACTCGGCCAGCGTTTCTCCCGTGGCGATAGCCCACCGGGCAGTTCCTTGATTCGCGACTGGCCGCTCCTGCCATTTCGCCAACTCCCACATCAGCGATATCAGGCCCGATGGTGAATATTGAACACCATCTGCGGCCCAAAGTATCGGTTTGGTCCGATGCGGAACCCAAGTGGCCCTTGCTCGCTTCGGATCCTCGGCAAGCCAACCCTTCAGCGCCTCGGCTTCAACTCGATTTCCCAAGGAAAGCACCAGTGCATCCCCTTCAGCGAGGATGCCTTTATCAATCAGTACGGCAACAGCATTCGGACGCCGCTTGCGCCGGACAGGGACCCGACGATACTTGTTCGGATCAGTAGGCCTATCTTCCCCAAGGTCCATCAGTACTCGCTGCACGATTTCCCGACAACGAGACACATCGGAGCACACCGCCCGGATCTGCGAACGTTCGGTGTAGTCGTCGATAGCACTGGCAACCGCGGGCAGAAGTTCCTCAACCAATTGCCCCGTCTCCCCGACGGCACGATTGGCCCACTCAAGTCTGGAGTCGGGTTCGTCAATCGCATCAGTGTCGAGGCGACGAAATACCAGATGCGCAAGCAGGTATACGCCATGCTCGGTCAATGCGGAACCGCGACCCGTATAGCGAGGGCGCAGCTCGTGAAGGGTCCGCCTAACTTGCCTAAGGACCTGAACCGCGTTCCAGAGAAGGTACACTCCGGGTTGCGGCCGGAATAAGACATCGTAGATGCCTTGAGATCCCCGCTCCCATAGCACCTCGAGTTTCGTTGCGATACGTGCAGCGTATTGACTGTCAGAATGGGCACAAGCCAGTGCACACGCAGCTTCCACGACGGAGCAGCCAGTGTCCGGCTGGGGTTCCAATTCGCTGCGACGCACGCTGTAGTCAAGCCCTAGCTCGGTCCGCATCTCCTCCAGGATCGCAGCCTGGACAGGGTCGAGCGCAATGAAATCCCTTGCGTCGACACGGTTTTGGCGATTAGTGGCCTGGGTCGCCTGCTTGGCGAAATCCACCGCCTTCCCAGTGACGATAATGCGAACGCCAACTTGGGCAGAAGCGGCGGACTCATCGGCAGCAACAGCTTCGGCGATTGAACGAACTGTTTGCGCTCCGTTGACAACGCTAGCATTGTGCAACTTCAACCCAAGAGGACGCGTCTGCGGCGCCCGAATCGATTGTTCGACCTTTTCGACCGACTCGCAGAGGATAGTGATTCCGTTATTGAAGTACCAGAAGTGAGCGGGCTCCCGGCGAAGGGTCTCAATAATCTCATTGTTGATCGGGGTCCGCCCCAGAGGGTTTCGAATATTCAGACTGAAGAGATCTGGACCACGATCGACCCACTTCGATACCTGTTCCGCCTCCACGACCCCCTGGTACGATTCGTGAGGCGTGGTAATAGGAAACCACGGGAACAAACTTGCCGATAGTTCAACCGGCCTTGGCGCCATATCCTCCCGGACCGACATCCATAACTCCGGCGACAATATGATGCGATGGTCCAACACACTACCATGACGGTTGAACTCATTCTCACCGTTTTCGATTGCCAGCGCAAACCCTTGGTTCACCTCCTCAGCACGCATGAGCACGAAAACCTGGGTAACGGGCACAGGTCCTCGCGCCATGACGTTCTTAGCATGCTCAGCCAACTGCTGACCACGAGGATTGAAGGGCGCAAAGTCTTCGTCGTCGATCAACCGCAATCCGGTGAGAAGCTCCATAACTGCGGAGCGATCACTGCTAGCCTTACCGTTCTTGCTCCACTTTGCCTGGACTAGGACGACATGAGGATCCACGCCATCCACGACCGCGATCGCGTCTATGCCTTGATCCCCCACACCATCGATGACAGCCTGTGCAGCTTCCTGCGGCGTCCAACCCGTGACGAGCCGTACCGCTTGAGCAGTAAGAGCGCGTGACAATTCTCGTGGTTTGCGTTCCTCGTCTGGCTTGCCCTCAAGGTCGCTAAGATCCAGCAACCCACCCTCGATGTACACCCTCCGAAGGACCGCTTCGACTTGGCGAACCTGAAGGGCTACGTCTCGGTGGCCGGCATTCGGACTAGTCGGACTCAACTGTTACCCCTAAGCATCCTGGTGGCCGTCAAGATCGCTCGTTTGCCAACTCCTGATGGACCGCAGCGGGACCGGCTCCATCTGCGGAGGCAACTCAACTGCTTGGCTCCGGCGTAGAAATGGCTCTCGACGAGGCCAGTGCCTCGGCGATGGCGGTGAATTCGCGCAACGCCGCCTCCAGGTCCTCCACGATCTCCTGGGCGATCACCTCCGGCGGCAACAGCGCGTCGGCGTCCTCCAGCGAGGCATCCTTGAGCCAGGTGATGTCGAGGTTCACCTTGTCGCGGGCGAGCAGCTCGTCGTACCCGAAGGGCCGGAACCGTTCGGTCTCGACCCGCTCGGCGCGGTCCTTGCCCGGCAGATAGCACTCGACGAAGTCTTGGAGGTGCTCCCGGCGCAGCGGGTTCTGCTTCAGCGTGAAGTGCTGGTTGGTGCGGAAGTCGTAGACCCAGAGTTTGGTCGTCCACGGCTCCTCACGGGCGCGCTTGCGCTCGAAGAAGAGCACGTTGGCCTTGACCCCACCGGCGTAGAAGATCCCGGTGGGGAGCCTGAGCAGGGTGTGCAGGTCGTACTGCTTGAGCAGCCGGCGCCGGATCGTCTCGCCCGCGCCGCCCTCGAAGAGGACGTTGTCCGGCAGCACGACGGCGGCCCGGCCGTCGATCTCCAGCAGCGAGGCGATGTGCTGGACGAAGTTGAGCTGCTTGTTGGCGGTGGTGGCCCAGAAGTCGTTGCGCTCGATCTCCCGCTCCTCGCGGGTCGCCCGGCCATCCTCGCCGACCATCCGGATCGAGGAGCTGCGCCCGAAGGGCGGGTTGGCGAGCACCAGGCTGGCCCGCCGGGCCGGCTCCCGGCTCAACGCGTCCTGCACCTCGATCAGCGACGGCCCGTTGGGGGTGCCGATGCCGTGCAGCAGCATGTTCATCGCGGCCAGCCGGGCGGTACCGTCGACCAGCTCGGTGCCGGTGATCGCGCCACTGGCGAGCCGACGCCGCTGGTCGGGTGTGAGCGCGGCGCTGTGGTGGCGCTGGATGTGCTCGTACGCGGCGAGCAGGAAGCCGCCGGTGCCGCAGGCCGGGTCGGTGATCGTGTCGTCCGGCGTCGGCAACATGCAGTCGACCATGGCGGCGGTCAGGGCGCGCGGCGTGAAGTATTGCCCGGCGCCGGATTTGGTGTCCTCGGCGCCCTTGGCAAGCAACTCCTCGTAGGCGTCGCCCTTGACGTCGACACCCGCCTGCGACCACTTCTCCTTGTCGATCAGGTCCACGATCAGCCGCTTCAGCTTCGCCGGATCCTGGATCTTGTTCTGCGCCTTCCGGAAGATGGTGCCGAGCGTGCCGGGCTCGTGCGCCAGCCCGGTCAGGATCTTCCGGTACTGCACCTCCAGGTCGTCGCCGTCGGCGTCCAGCAGCGTCTGCCAGCTCAACTCGTCGGGGACGATCTGCTCCGGCTTGATCTCACGCTTGGCCCGCTCGTCGGCCATCTTCAGGAACAGCAGGAAGGTCAACTGCTCGACATAGTCGATTGTGGACACGCCATCGTCGCGAAGCACGTCGCAGTAGTTCCAGAGCTTCTGCACCAGCCGGCGCGAATCAACATTGCTCACAGCGGCAGCTCTCCCTGCTGGTAGTCACGGCCGATCGCCCTGGTCGGCGGCGCCGGCTTGTCTTTCTGGGTACGTCGTCCGCGCGCCGCCCGCTGCTTCGGCGGTACGGCCGCCCGCTCCGCCCTGATCCGCGCCAACAACTCGGACGCAGGCTCGTCATTCGGGTCCTGTGGTACGAGCCGACCGGCGAACGCTGTCGCCAGCAGTGCAGTGCGTAGCCCGACAGCCTTGCGACGGGCGGACTCGATAGCCTTTTCCATCCCGTCCAACAACGACAGGTATTTCTCTGCCAATTCAACCAAGGACGCCTGCTCGACTAACGGCGGAACAGGGACAGGGAACTCTTTCATCTTACGCAGACTAATCGAGGCGAGATTTACACTTTGAAGCCCGTTAACCTCAAACCATCGTCGCCCGAATCCATTCGCATGCCACGCTAGCAACTTGGGATGGAGGACGCCCTCGGAGATCCGGGCACGGAATACATGGTTCTGATGGATGCAACCGGGCACCTGATCCTCCCAAATCCAGCCCCGACCAAGCTTGTCCCGATCGCCCCCCTCATTGAGAAGCACGTCCCCATAGCGTAGCCGCAATTTCTCCGCCTTTTGCGGTGCGACCCGGATATGCGCCACTTCGGCAAGGTCCAGATAAGCCCGTTGCACATTCGCAACCCGTAGGTACGGAACCTCGACGAAGCTCGGATCAGATTGTCGCTTACTGTCCTTCGTAATTCCACCCACAACGTCAGCAATTTCCCGCAGTCGCATCCATTTCCACGCTTCAGGAAGAGGCGGCAGCTCACCGTCATCAACGCCGGCTGAGGCAGGACGGAAGGACGTGACACGATCGGAACGCAGGTTGAGTTGACCGGTACTTGCAGCCAGCATAACTTGATCACGAAAACGGTTGACACGAACGGCAAGCGCAGATAGCTGCGCAACTCCCGAGTCAAGTACCGATAGATGATTTCCAAGGATGTCTACTATGCGGCGCTGCTCAGCGAGCGGCGGAAGTGGCATCAGGAGGCTCTCCAGATAGGCCCGCGGCACGCGCCGAAGGCCGACCGCCCCCGTCATGTGCCGCTCAGCATCCTTCCGCACAGACGGCTGCAATAGAAACGACGCCAAGTATTCCGGGTCGACGGCTCCCGAGGAGCGTAGGGCGTAAAGCTCAGTACTGCCTAGCGCCCTGCCGCCGATTAATCCTCGCGCGACAGCAACCTTCCCGTTCTCCATGCAGGGTGTGACCTTGGCGAACAGCACGTCGCCCTCTTGGAATGGCGTCAAAGAACGCTGTTTGATGTCGCCGAAGATGGCGCCTTTGGTGGCATCAATGCGGCCAGTCTCCGCCTCGACCGACGCCATTGGTACAACCGAGATGACTTCGGCGTCATCCGGGGTTGTGTCGAATCGCCTGGGGTTGATTAATACAAGTTCACCAAGTGGCACGGTTGCCCAGCCGTTCGGAAGTCCGTTCACGCGGAAAGCTCCTGGTTGAGTTCGGTGATCAGGGGGGCGGCCCGGGTACCGAAGGCGTTCACGTACCCGTCGACGCCGCCGCGCTCGGTGAACGGTGCGCCGTCCAGGTCCTCGGGGGTGAGTTCCACGCTGACCGCTATCACGTCCTTGATCCTCTCCAGCCACCACACCTGGTCGGCTGTGAACGTAGCTCCACCCTGCTGCTGCTGGTGCAGCCACCCTCGGAAGCGCTCCTCGACCAGTGACCGGTACGGCTTCAACTCCTGGTCGATGCCCAGTTCATACCTGACCAGCGAGATCAGGTCGGTGACGCTCCGGTTGCCGGGCTCCGCCGCCGTCCGCCCCAGCAGGACGTACGCCTGCCAGAGCTTGTCCGGGGTCCATGCCTGCGGGGGGCGGGCGATCCGGGCGGCCAACTCCTTGAGCTGGTCGAAGCCGATCCGGCCCTTCCCCTCGTAGAAGACCTGCAACGCGGTGATCTCGTCCCGGTGCGTGTCCAGGTAGTCGTGCCAACTCCGGACGGTGACCTGGGCCCGCTCCTCCAGCGGTACGCCACGTGCCTCCAGCAGGGTGTCGATGTTGCCCTCGTCGATGACGATGTCGTGCGCCCGGCGGATCTCCATGATTCGTTCCCGCAGCTCGGGCTTGGCGGCGAGCGGTCGCAGTGCGGTCGCCATCAGTCCGCGTACCGCCTCCGGGCCGGCCTCCCGCGCGGAGTTCAACTGCTCCGGTGCCACCGCGTCGACCAGACCGCGCACGATCTCGGTCATCGGCTGGCCGGCCAACTCGTCCAACTCGCGCTTTTCGTCGTCGGTGAGCTTTTGGCTGAGCCTCGACAGCCGGGACGCGAGTGTGGCGACCTCGTCCGGGGTGGCGCTGAGCCGGCCGGCCTTGCCGAGCAGTTGACTGAGCGACACCTGCCGCTCGGTGTGCCGCTCCAGGGGTACGGCCTCGTCAAGGTCCGCCTCCGTCACCCCGACCGCGTCCACGAGAACGAACCGGTCTTTCACCTCGGCGTCCTCGGTGACCGCCTGGAACTCGGCCGGGTCGATCGTCCGGGCGCCGCGACCCTTCATCTGCTCGAAGTACGTGGCGCTGCGCACCGGGCGGAGGAAGAAGACGCACTCCAGCGGCCGTACGTCGGTACCGGTGGCGATCATGTCGACGGTGACGGCGATCCGCAGCTCGGGGCTGTTCCGGAACGCCTGGATCAGGTCGTCCGGGTTGTTCCCCTCCCGCCGCGAGGCGTAAGTGATCTTCTGCGCGAAGTCGTTGCCCTTGGCGAAGACCTCCCGCACCATTTTGACGATCTCCTCGGCGTGGTTGTCGTCCCGCGCGAAGATCAGCGTTTTCGGCACCTTCGACCGGCCGGGAAAGATCTCGACGAACAGCCGGTCCCGGAAGGTCTCCAGCACCAGGCGGAGCTGCCCCCGGGAGATGACGGAGCGCCCGACCTGGCCGCCCTCGTACGCGAAATCGTCCTCCAGCTCCTGGTAGCGCTCGGCCCGGGTCCGCCGGTCCCGCAGCGGCACCACCGTGCCGGCGTCGATCAGGTCACCGGACTCGGTGATGTGGGTCTTGATCCGGTACACGTCGAAGTTGACGTTGACGCCGTCGGCGACCGCCTGCTCGTAGGTGTATTCCGAGACGAGGTTCTGCTGGAAGAAGCCCATGGTCTGCTTCACCGGGGTCGCGGTCAATCCGACCATGAACGCGTCGAAGTATTCGAGCACCGCCCGCCACTTGCCGTAGATCGAGCGGTGGCACTCGTCCACCACGATCAGGTCGAACGTCTCCGGCGGGATCTCCGGGTTGTAGCCGACCTCGGCCGGCTCGTCCAGGTCGTAGTCGTCGTAGGCCTGGTCGTCGGAGTCGACGTCGGGCAGCTCACGCCCACGCAGCGCGCCGTAGAGCCGCTGGATGGTGGAGATGACGACCTTGGAGGAGCCGAGCATCCCCGCCCCGGAGAGCCGGTCGACGTTGTACAGCTCGGTGAATTTTCGCCCGTCGCCCGGCGTCTGGTAGGCCGCGTACTCCCGGAGAGTTTGCTTGCCGAGGTTGTTGCGGTCCACCAGGAAGAGGATCCGGTTCGCCCGCGCGTGCTTGAACAACCGGTAGCTGCTGGTCACGGCGGTGAAGGTCTTGCCCGCACCGGTCGCCATCTGGATCAGCGAGCGGAGCCGGTCCTCCGACAGCGACCGCTCCAGGCCCCGGATCGCGTCGACCTGCGCCGGCCGCAGGCCGTCGCCGTCGAGCACCGGCATCCGCCGCAGCCGGGCCCGCAGGGTCGGCGTCACCGGGTCGTCGTCCGCCTCCCGCATCCACCGCGCCAACGTTTCGGGCCGGTGGAAGGCGAAAACCTCCCGGGTACGCGGAGACGGGTCCAACCCGTTCACGAACGCCGTCTCGGTGCCGGTGGCCAGGTAGCCGAAGGGCAGCGGCTCGTCCCGCCGCCACGCCCGCATCCGCTGCTCGGCGGTCAACCCGCCCCGGTACCGGTCGAGCTGCGCCTCGGCACCCCGGGGCGCGGTGCCCTCCCGCTTCGCCTCGACGATGCCCACCAGCTTCTGGTCGACGTACAGCAGATAGTCTGCCCGGCCGGTGGCGAGGGTGACCTCGCGGACGGCCACGCCCTGCGCGGCGAAGAGGTTCAGTTGGTTCGCGTGCTGGACGACCCAGCCGGCCGCCGTCAACTGGCGGTCGATCTCCTCCCTGGTCTGCAACTCGTTGAGCGGCTCCCGGGACGCCCGCCGGGCCCGAGAGATGAACTCCTCCCGCTTGGCCGCCGAGACCCGCACCGGCTTGCGGCTGTCGAACTCGCGCTGGGCGTGCTCGGCCTGCGCCTCAAGGGTCGCCACCAGGTCCACTGTGGTCTCGCGGCGCGCGTCGGCCTCCCGCACCGCCCGGTCCGCCGCCGCTACCGCGTCCGCCCTGGCAGCCGCCAGCGACCTCTTGCCGGCCAGCAGCAGTTTCGTCTGCGCCAGCTCCTCCTGATAGCGGCGAAGCTCGGCGTGCAGCCCGTCCACCACCGTCTGCGGGACCTGCTGCGGCGGCGGGCTCGGCGGCACGAAACCGATCGGGGTACGGTCCCCGGTCAGCGCGCGGTGGAACCACACGCCGAGCTCGAAGCTGGTCCGCAACAGTTCCAGTGCGCTGCGCAGCTCGTCCAGGTGGTCGTGCACCGCCTTGTTGCCCACGTCGCGGAGGCGGTTGAAGGCGGCGAAGATGTGCGGCACCAGCGCGCCGCTGGCGTTGAGCGCCTGCACCTGGTGATAGAAACTTCCACCGGCCGGTTGTGCCCCGGTACGCCGTACCAGCTCCCGGGCCATCACGTCGCCGAAGGTGCGAGTCTTGAACATCGCCGCCTGGGCGTCCACATAGATCAGTGTCTCGGCGCTGGCGCCATACCAGAGCAGCAGCGGATGTGCCTGTAGGAAGCCGAAGTTGGCGGACTGCTCCGCCAGTTTGCGTATGTACCGAGGATCCATGTCCCACTCGCTCCGTGTGGCCGTCGGCGAACAGGTCAGGATAGTGGGCAGGCAACGGTGACAGAGACCCACGAACGGCGGACAAATAAGCTGCCGTAGATCGTTCAGTCGTTACCAGGGTTATGAATATCGGCTGCTCAGGCAAGTGTTGATCAGAGTGTCAGTCGCACTCCGATCCGGCCGGCGGGCAGCGTACGGCACTGTCGAGAAGCCGACACCGCAGCGGGAGCCCCGACCGCAGTGCCGGCCGGGGCTCCCGCATTCGGTATCAGGTCAACCGCCTATCGCTCTGCCTCGAAGTGCGCTTTCATCGCCGGGTAGTAGTCGTCGAATTTCGGCGCCGGCCGGCCCTCGTGCGAGGCGACAAGCGCGTCGAGGTAGTACTCCCAGCCCGGCCCGACCTCGCCGATCTCCTCGGTGGTGGTCAGGTGCTGGGTGAAGCGCAGCTCTGTCACGCCGGCGGTCTCGACCAGCGTCATGTCCAGGTGCCAACTGCCCTGCTCGTCCGTGGCGGAGACAGCCAGCCGGTGCGGCGCCTCGCACGCGTCGATGGTCACCTCCATCCAGGGCTGCCCCTCCTCGTACGCCATCTGGAGCTTGACGGTGCGGCCCGGTCCCGCGTCCCCCTGCCAGGGGCCGAACCAGCGTGCCGTACGCGTCGAGTCGGTGAGGCTCGCCCAGACATCGGCGATGGGTGCCCGGAAGGTACGGGTCAGTACGAGGTCGTTGCCGATCAGACGACCGGTGGGTGTCGGGCTCATGCTGTCTCCTTCTGGGATTGGTGCCGCTCGGCGGCCGTTTGCCGTCCGGCAGCCGTCTGCCGTCCAGTGGCCGTTTGCCGATCGGCGGCCGTTTGCCGCTCACGGCGGGTGCGGTAGACCTCGGTCTCCAGCGCGTCGAGGCGGTGTTGCCAGCCGGACGGGCGCATCAGCAGTCCCAGCCATCCGGTCAGCTCGTCGAGCGGCGCGGTGACCAGGGTGTAGACGCGTCGTCGTCCCTCGGCGGTGTCGCGCACCAGACCGGCCTCGCGCAACACCCGCAGGTGCCGGCTCACGGCCGGCCGGCTGATCACGAACCGGTCGGCGATCTGCCCTGCCGAGAGCGGTTCGTCACGCAGCATCAGCAGAATCTGCCGCCGCACCGGATCGGCGATCGCACCCACCACCTCGTCCACCCGTGAAGTGTAACCGATGAGTTACGCGTCTGCCGACAGGGCGCCCCGAGCCTCGAACGGCGGGGCCGATCCGACGACTCAGCGGGCCGAGCCGGCGAGCCGGCGGACTGAGCCGCGGAACGGCGGCGGCCCGGGCCGCGAAGGGCGGCCCGGGCCTTTGACGGATCGGGGTCAGGGGCGCAGGGCGAGCTTGCCGGTGGTGACCCCCGCCGCGAGTCGGGCCAGCACCTCCGGCCCCTCGGCCAGGTCGTGGACGCTCGGCTCGTCAGGGGTGTAGACCCCGGCGGCGACGAGGCTGTGCAGTTCGTCCAGCAACCCGCTGAAGACCTCCGGCGCGGCCTGCGCCAGCACCCCGATGTGCAGGCCGATGACCTGGATCTGGTGCCGGAACACCAGATCCGCGTTGGTGATCGACGCTTCGCCGCCGGCCAGCCCGTAGACGACGACCCGACCGGTGACCCTTCGGGTGGCGGCCAGGCTGGCAGCGAGTGTGGTGCCGCCGACCGATTCCAGCACCAGATCGGCACCGACACCCGAGGTCAGCCGCAGCACCTCCGAGGTGACGTCTGCGGCGCCCCGATCGAGGACGTGGTCGGCGCCGAGCTTGCGTACGGTGTCGTGCTTGCCCGGCGAGGCGGTGGCGATCACTGTCGCGCCGTAGTGCCTGGCCATCCGTACCGCCGCCTGGCCGACCCCGCCGGCCGCCGCATGGATCAGCACGGTCTCTCCGGCACCCACCCGACCCAGTGGCTTGAGCGCGGCCAGCGCGGTCGCCCAGTTGAGGACCAGACCCAGCGCCTGCTCGTCCGCCCAGCCCGTCGGCACCGGCACCGTACCGGCGGCAGGCATGGTCATGTACTCGGCGAACGCGCCGTACCCGGTGCCGATCACGTGGGCACCGATCGCCGGTACGGTCACCCCGTCCCCCAGCGCGACGACCTCGCCGACGGCTTCGAACCCCGCGAGGTACGGTGCCGCCGGCCCGCCGCCGTACGTCCCGTACGTCTGCATCACGTCGGCGAAGTTGACGCCTGCGGCGGTGACCCGGACCAGGATCTCGCCGGGGCCCGGCACCGGTACCGGCACGTCGGTGAGCAGGCGCATCCGCTCGGGACCGTCGAGGGTCGCCTGCTGGAGAGCGCGCATGGTGGCATCGTTCACGATCGTCATGCCACCGACGCTAGGACCCTGACGTTTGCGTGAGGGTCAAGCCCGTTGCCGGGCAGCCCCCAGGTAGGTGTCGAGCGCGTCGCGGTTACGGGTCAGGCAGGAGATGCGCCGGTCGAGCTGATCCCGCTGCCGTGCCAGCTCGTCGAGCATGTACGCGCACGGTTTCTCCGGCAGCAACTCCCGCGGGCCGTCCAGATAGGGCAGGATCTCCCGGATCAGCCGGGTCGGCAGGCCGCTCTCGATCAGCCCACGGATCTGCCGCACCGCCTCGACGGCGGAGTCGGGATACTCGCGATAGCCGTTGTCGCCACGACTCGGGCAGAGCAGCCCCTCGTCCTCGTAGTAGCGCAGCGCCCGCACACTGGCGCCGGTCAACCGGGCCAGCTCGCCGATCCTCATCCCCCACCCCTCCCAAGCAACCCATACCCACGGTACGGCTGCCGGCCCGGCCACCGACGTCGACCGACGCCGGGCCGACGGGCGCTGGGCCGGCAGACGCGACCTGGGCCAGCAGACGCGACCTGGGCCAGCAGACGCGACGATGCCTCCCGGCGGGGATCGCCGGGAGGCATCGTGCTGCGGTACGCCAGCGGAGCTACTTCGCGGTGGCCGGGGCGGGAGCCTCGCTGTGCAGGTCCTTGAGCACCGAGTCCGGCACCGGCTTGTCGAGCATCTCGCAGACCGAGGCTTCGGTCGCGGCCGTCATCACCCGGTAGTAGTGCTCCCAGCCGGGGTTCGGCGCGGCGTCGAAGGGCTCGCCGGTGGCGACGCTGACCACGGTACGCCGGCCGTCGACCGTGGCCAGGGCGACGCTGTGGTGCCCGAGGGTGTCACCGCCGTGGCCCCACACCGTGCCGCACGCCGAGTCGACCCGGATCACCCCGAGGCCGTAGCCACCCTTCATGCCGAAGCCCTCCGGCAGTTCGACGGTGGCCTTCATCTGGTTGAGCTGCGCCTTCGAGAAGAGCTTCCCCTGAAGTACGGCGGAGAAGAACCGGGCGAGGTCGTCGGTGTTGGAGATGACGGCTCCAGCCGCACCGCCCCAGCCGCCGATCGGCCAGCCGGTGGTGTCGACGTAGACCGGCTCCGGGCCGGCGTACTCGATCCCGTAACCGTGGGCGTAGCCCGGTCCGGTCTGCACCGCTCGCGGGTTGGCGTAGTAGGTGTGCTTCAGGCCGAGCGGTCCGGCGATGCGCTGCTGCACCAGTGCCGCCAGGCTCTTGCCGGTCAGCTTCTCCAGGATCATGCCGAGCAGGGTGTAGTTGGTGTTGGAGTAGGACCAGTCCTTGCCCGGCGGGAAGTTCGGGTCGTGCTTGAACGCCACGGCGAGCAGTTCCCGGTCGGTCCAGAGCCGCTGCGGGTCGCTCGCCAGTCCGGCCATGAAATCACTGTCGGCGGTGTAGCTGTACAGCCCGCTGGTGTGGTTGAGCAGCATTCGTACGGTGATGTTCCTGCCGTTCGGAACGACACCCGGCAGGTACCGCGAGACCGGTGCGTCGAGCTTGAGCTGTCCCCGGTCCACCAGTTGCAGGATGAGTACGGCGGTGAAGGTCTTGGTGTTGCTGCCGGCCTCGAACTGGTCGCGTGCGGCCATGGGGCGCTTGGTCTCGATGTCCGCCAGCCCGACTGCCGTACGGCTGACCCGCTGGTCCTTGCCGATCCGGGAGGCGAATCCGGGCGGGCCGGCCGCCAGCACGCTACGGCCGACGTCCTCCATCACGTCGTTCCTGCCGGGCCAACCCGGCCCGCCGGGCTTACCGGGCTTGCCCGGCTTGCCGATGGTCGTCGCCGCCGGGCGCTCGTCAGCCGCCACCGCAACGGCGGTGCCGGCACCGGTCGCGGTCAGCGCGGCCGCGGCGGCTACCGCGATCGCCGTCATTGCGACCAGTCGGGCTTTCCTGCCGGTGCTGTTCTGCGTCGTCGTCATGCGTCGATCCTGTCGAGCTTCCCCGGCAGAATCATTGCCGCCAACTAATCAATCCACGTGCAGGCTCTGATACCGACAAGGTAGTGCCAGCCCTACCTCGCCCACTTCAGAGAGCTGGCTCTGTCCTCGTAAAAGATCATTTCAGAAGATGTACCAACCAGTCACGATGCGACAAAAAACAGCCATAACGGCCTGAACCGGCTACCGTTGACGTAGAAAGCGTCACACCCAACCGCTACCCTGATCGCACCCAACAGCGGGATACCTTGGGGAGGTCCCGCGGGAGGTGGACACTACGATGGCCAACGTCTACGACGTCGCCGCCTACATCCTCGCCAAGCAGGGCGAGATGTCGTCGATGAAGCTCCAGAAGCTCGTGTACTACTCGCAGGCATGGCACCTCGTCTGGGACGACAAACCGCTGTTCCCGGAGCAGATCCAGGCATGGGCAAATGGGCCCGTCGTCTACGACCTGTACGTCCTCCACCGGGGCCAGTTCTCTGTCTCCGAGCTGCCGCGCGGCAACCCAGCCAACCTCGCGCAGCCGGAACGCGAGACGATCGACGCCGTGCTACACGCCTACGGGCACCTCGACGGCCGGAAGCTCAGTCACCTGACGCACGGGGAGGACCCGTGGGCGCATGCCCGGCGTGGCCTGCCGGCGACCGCTCGATCGAGCGTCGAGATCACGCCTGAGGCGATGCAGATGTACTACTCGACAATCGACACCGCTGAGGAAGCTGTCCCCGTGGAGGACATCAGCTGGGATGAGTGGGCAAGCGACAGCGGCGCTGAGCGGTAACCACCTGTGTCGCCGAGGAAGAGCCCGAAAACTGTCGCGGCTGCCCTGCAGAAGGCCGCAGGCGAACGGCAACCGAAGACGGTTGTCCGGCCCCAGGGCAACGATCGAAAGCTGACCTTTTCGTTCCAGTACGTCGATCGTGGCTACGACGGGATGTGGTCGTGGCCTCGATCTGACGGAGGCGACGCGCACGAGATCCTGACGTTCCTGTGCGAGGCCAGCCAGTGCACCTGGGGCGAGATCATGGCCCAGATGACCGGGCCGAGCCACAATCGGAAGAAGAAGCACCACGCGTACCCGCTCAGCAGCGTGTGCCCAGCGGCGCAAGCCCGAATTGCAGAGCTCCACCTGGATGAGATCTTCGATGAGCTGTTTCGGTTCCGGATCTCTGGGGAGCGGCGGCTGTGGGGATTCCGCGCCGAGGACGTGTTCCATGTGCTGTGGTGGGATCCCAACCATCAGGTGTACCCGACGGATCGAAACTAGAGTTTCGCGAATCCTGTGAACGAGCCACGCCGACAGCCGAAGACGGCGGAGCCGAACCCTGCTGCCAGCTCGTCACAACGCTCCCGATGATCGTGCCACCGCTGGTCCAGTAGTCGGCATCAGTCCGTCGCTCTACAGTCGATGTCAGCGTTGGAGTCAGGGCCTCCGCAGCCAGGTCTTCGGATCGGTCACGAAGACCCCCTTGCCCTGGTGCCGGTCGATGACGCCGAGTGCCTCAAGGCGGACGTTCACCAGGTTGATCGTCGACGCGCTGGTCCTGTAGAGAGAGCATTGCTCGGCTATGGATGGCAGCCTGTCACCAGGCTTGTACTTCCCTGACCGAACGTCGGCGATGATCTCGTCGGAGATCCGGATGTAATCCGGGGTCGCTGGCATGGCACTCCTCGCGTGGCTCCCCAATCTGATCACGCCCGAGGCGACACCTGCAACAACTCATTGACTTCCTCCAGTTCTTCCAATAACTTTCTCGCGGGCACTCCTCGCGTGGCAGCTGGGAGCGCTCATCCCCCCAGGTCGGGGCGGGTGACGGCAGGAAGGGGACTGCCCGTCCCGACCCCCTCGCAGACGGCCCTGTGGCCGTACCGCCGCTGGTCGAGGCTGCGGTCGCAGGGCGGGTGGCCCGGCTCACGACTCCCGATCGGCGAGCCGGGCCACCCATCCCATCGTCGGAAAGGTGCTCCGCATGCGCAGACTGTTCCGATCCTTCTTCCCGTCCTTCTTCCCGGTGGCAACCTCACCGCCACCGTTCACCCCGGCCGGGCCGCCGAACGCCGGCAACCACTACGCACGCGTCGCGTACCCGCCGTTGACCGCCGGCCAGATCCGCTTCCAGCAGTTTTCCGACTCACGTCGCGGGCTCGATCCAGAGGAGGTGCGGACCTTCCTCTACCGGGTCGCGGACGAGTTCGCCGACGTCCGAGCCGAGCTGGCCCGAACGCGCTCCGAAAACAACCGCATCAAGGGTGCCCTGCGCGCCTGGCAAGCCCACCACCAACGAACCAACCGCCCGTGACCCGGTCGGCCCCGCAAGATTCTTGGCGAGTTCCGGCTCAGCGTGGACCGTAAGTCGCCAAGAATCTTGGGGACTCCCGCCGCGCGGAGGCCGCGCGGAGCTATTCCAGGTTGGTGTTGAGCATGTTGTTCGCGCCGACCAGCAGCTTGCCGCCCCGCAGGTGATCGCTGGCGAGCATCACGTTGTCGCTGATCAGCCAGCGGTCACTGGTGCCGCTGGTGATGATCGGCCGGCCCTGCCGCTTCGGAGTGCCGAGATCGTAGAACTGGTTTCCGACCACCTGGCAGTACGCGGAGTCGTTGCCGCGTACGCCCGCGTCGCCGTTCTCGTGGATGTCCAGCCCGGTGACCCGGCTCCGGGGAGAGGCGTCGAAGCTCGCGCCGTTTGTGGCGTTGCGCCACAGCCGCCCGCCGACGATCTGGGTACCGGTGACCTGCCAGGCGTTCAAACCGCTGCCCGTACCGCCGGCTCCGTTCGTCTCCAGATAGACGTTCTGCATGACGGTACCGTCGGCGCCGCGCCGCAGTTCGACACCGTTGCCCCGGCAACCCCAGACGTGCAGGTTCGTCAGCAGGCATGCTCCGCTGGAGATCCGCATTCCCACCTGGCACTCGCCGATCCAGGTGTTCAGGAACTCGTTGTCGTAGCCGTACGGGCCGACGACGATACCGGTGCCGACGCAGTCGTCGATGTTGATGTCGGTGAGCTTGTTGGCGTGTGCGGAACTGCTCGCGGCCGTACCGACGAACTCGATCGCGTGCGATCCCGAACTGGTCAGGTGCAGCTGGCTGAACATCGATCGGGGCTTGCGGATGGTCAGCAGCACCCCGGAGGTGAGCCTTCCGTGGAACTGGAGGTGGGAGATCCGGTTCCAGCCACCGGTGCTGAGCAGCCTGCCGGTGTAGCCGGCCGAGGGTCGGATGACCGAGGCGCCGATGCTCGCGCCGGTCAGCGAGACGTTGGCCGGCAGGGTCACCTCCGCTCCCAGGCCGAGGATGCCGGGCGGGAGGTGGAGTTCACCGCCCCCGGGCAGCAGCGCGAACGCCGCCGCGAGTTTCGCCGCCTCGTTGCTGCCGTCCAGCAGGCAGCCGACCCGGGGATCCCGCAGGCTCAGCGGCCCCTCGACCACCGTCGCGGCGGCGGCTGCCACTGCCGGGCCGGGCAGCGTGGCCGCCACCGCGGCTCCCGCACCACCGGCGAAGAGCGCCCGCCGGCCGAACTCCGCCCGGGCCGACCGCCCGGCACCGCCCGCGCCCGCCGATCCAGCTCCCTCCGGTACGACCGCACCCGCTCGCTGTCCCGTGCTGTCCGGCTCCACGACGCCTCCCCCGGTTTGCCCCGCTCGCACCGACCGCCCCTGCGGACGCTGCCCGGATCCGGTGCTCGGATCCGGCTGCCCGGGATCCTAGCGAGCGCCCCGGCTTCGACCACTGTGGACCAGCCAGGCCAGGTCCTAGTCGGTGCCGGCCGGGTCGTAGTCGATGCCGGCCGGGTCCTAGTCGGTGCCGGCCGCGTCCGGTGCGGTGCCGGCCGCGTCCGGTGCGGTGCCGGCGGGCGGCTTCGCCAGCCGCTCCAGCCGGGTCCAACCGGCCCAGCCACGTTCACGCATCAGCCTGAGCAGCCGCCGCGCCCGAGGGTCGGATTCGATGGCGAGTGCGTGCATGAGGTCGAACGGCAGGGCGTCACCCAGCACCTCGCCGAGATCGGCCTGACCGGAGGCGTACGCCTGCTCCAGTATTCCGGCCATGAGGTCGGCGACCTCCTCCAGACGCGACTCGTCGCCCGCCTCGGCCGGGTCCCCGTCGACGATCTCCGACAGGAGCCGGTAGAGCTGGACGTGTCGAGGGTCGTCGAGCTGCGCGATCTTTCCGGGCATGAACTCGCGGATGTGATCGGGCCAGCGGGCCCCGAGCAGGATCCACCCGTCCCGCTCACCCTGCACGATCCGCTCCGACACCCCCGCCTCCCGCATCCGATCGAGATAGCCGGTCACCTCCGGCGGAAGTACCAGGCTGTCTCCGGCGGCAAGCTGCGCGATCTGCTTGCGGCTGGTCTCCAGCCGTTCGATCTCGTCGCGCAGTTGGCTGTCGATCCGCTCGACCGCTTCGGTGAAGCTCGACGCGTCGGCTTCGAGCAGTTGACCGATCTGGGCGAGCGGCACGCCGGCGTTGGCGAGGGTACGGATCTTGATGAGCGACACCACCGCCGTCGCGCCGTACCGCCGGTAACCCGAGGAGTCCCGTTCCGGCTCGGGCAGTAGCCCGATCTGGTGATAGTGCCGCACCGTCCGCACCGTGACACCGGCGTACGCCGCCAGTTGGCCGATCGTCAGCATCCCCTGATCCTGCCCCCACCCCGCCCGCGCCGGGTCAGGAAATCCTGCGCCGGTAGGTGATGTTCGCGAAGAGGTACGCGACGAGCAGGATGCCGACGCACCAGGCGAGGGCGATCCAGATGTCGTTGCCGACCGGTTGCCGGGTGAGCAGGTCGCGGATCGTGTTGACGATGGAGGTCACCGGCTGGTGCTCGGCGAAGGCGCGTACCGGGCCGGGCATCGTCTCGGTGGGCACGAATGCCGAGCTGATGAAGGGCAGGAAGATCAGCGGGTACGAGAACGCGCTCGCGCCGTCGATGGACTTCGCGGTGAGTCCCGGGATGACGGCGAGCCAGGTCAGTGCCAGGGTCAGCAGGACCAGGATTCCGACGACCGCGAGCCAGGCCAGCACCCCGGCCCCCGAGCGGAAGCCCATCAGCAGGCCGACGGCGACGACGACCACGAGCGAGATCAGGTTGGCGAGCAGCGAGGTCAGTACGTGTGCCCAGAGCACTCCCGAACGGGCGATCGGCATGGACTGGAATCGCTCGAAGATTCCGCCCTGCATGTCGGTGAAGAGCCGGAACGCGGTGTAGGAGATGCCGGACGCAATGGTGATCAGCAGGATGCCGGGAAGCATGTAGTTGACGTACGAGATCGACCCGGTGTCGATCGCGCCGCCGAAGACGTAGACGAAGAGCAGCATCATGGCGATCGGTGTGATCGCGGTGGTGATGATGGTGTCCATGCTGCGCGTGACGTGGCGCATCGTCCGTCCGGTGAGGACCGCAGTGTCGGCGAGGAAGTGCGTGGCCATTGTCGTGTCCCTACTTTCTGGTCGATCCGGCCGAGCCAGCATTGAGATCCCGGTCGCCGCCGTCGCGGTCGACGCCACCGTCACCGACGACCGCGAAGAAGACGTCTTCGAGGGAGGGCTGCTTCTCGACGTACTCGACCTTGGCTGGCGGCAGCAGTTGCTTCAGCTCGGCCAGGGTGCCGTTGACGATGATCCGGCCCTGGTGGAGGATCGCGATCCGGTCGGCGAGCTGTTCGGCCTCCTCCAGGTACTGCGTGGTGAGCAGTACCGTCGTGCCGCCCTGGGCGAGTTCCCTGACGGCCTGCCAGACCTCGATCCGCGCCTCCGGGTCCAGCCCGGTCGTCGGCTCGTCGAGGAAGATGACTGGCGGGTTCCCGATCAGGCTCATCGCGATGTCGAGCCGGCGGCGCATGCCACCGGAGTACGTCGCCACCCTCCGGCCGCCCGCCTCGGTCAGCGAGAAACGCTTCAGCAGGTCGTCCGCGATCGTGCCCGGGTTCTTGCGGTGCCGCAGCCTGGCGACCAGGACGAGGTTCTCCCGCCCGGTGAGGATCTCGTCGACCGCCGCGAACTGACCGGTCAGGCTGATCGACTCGCGTACCTCGGCGGCCTGGGCCGCGACGTCGAACCCGTTGACCCGGGCGGTTCCGGCGTCGGCCTTCAGCAGCGTACAGAGGATCTTCACCAGGGTCGTCTTGCCGGCCCCGTTCGAGCCGAGCAGGGCGAAGATGCTGCCCTGGGCCACGTCGAGATCCACACCGCGCAGTACCGACAGATCCTTGTACGACTTCTTCAGGCCCTGCACCTGGATGGCGGGCCCTCGGGCCCGATCGGTTGTTGACGGGATGCTCATGCCCGGCAGCATGGCGGGTTGACGTAGCGTCAGGGTCAAGCCCTGACCGCCGAGTTGGTGGTGTCCGACAGGTGACTCAGCAGGTGCAGGGCGAGCAGGGCGAGCCCGAGCAGGCCACTGACGATGACGATCCGCTGGTAGAGACCGGCGAGGTCGACCAGGCCGGGCACCTGAGCGAAGCCGGCGCCGGCCAGGATGTTCCCGGCCAGGGAGACGAGACCGGTCAGTGCGCAATAGCTGGCCCAGCCGTACCGGCGCTGGCCGACGAACCTGCGGGTGAAGACGAAGAAGACGGCGAGCAACGCCGGAAACCCGAACACGGCGCCCCCGTCGTGCAACGCGCCCGAGATGGTGTGCTCGGTCAGCCTGTCCGGAGTTCCGGGCGGATAACCGCTGACCGGGTCGGTGACGAACACACCCGCGTTGAGCAGGACGATCGCCCAGACCCCGATCAGCAGCGGTCCCCAGGTCCCCGCCCTGCCGCCCCGCAGCGTCCGGCGCACCCCGACGGCGAAGGCCAGGGTGAGTAGGCCGCACAACAGGAAGTTGGCCGTCTGGATCCAGCCGTACGGGCCGAGGGCGAGCGAGCTGACCGGATGCCGGAGCTGGTCGTAACCGTCGCGGGTGGCGCCCTGGAGCAGGAACGTCAGGACGAAGAGCGGTCCGGCGATGACGCCGCAGCGCAGAAGAACCCTTGTCGCCCGGCTCGGCCGGGTCGGTGGTGTGGTCGGGGGGACGAGAACGGTGGTGACCATCGCTGACTCCTGTCGGGAATCGCCACTCGGATGCGTGTCAACCTACGTTGACACGCATCGCGTTGTCAACCATGGTTGACAGCCACGGTTGGGTATCGGCCCAGGAACGCAGAGATTTATAGGATCTCCGGGACGTAACCGTTACTGCGCTCCATAAAGCTCGGGAAGACCCAGGGGACCTCGTCGCTGTCGCGGGGGATAGCGATTAGAGAGCGCATCTCCGGCATGCGATTGACGTAACGGTAGACCGTTCAATTGCCTAACAGAGCTGCTCGATTGGGCTGGCCGTTCCCTATACCGATGTGCGGCCGGACGAAGTGAATCACCGCTGGCCAAGGCCACAACCCCCGCCCGAACCGCAAGGCAACGAGACTTTTGTCTCTGCCGGCAGCGGAACCGAGCGACCTGGAGAAACCGGCCCTACGATGGCCACCGGAATGCTTCTGAATCGATCGCAATAAGAGGATTCGCGAATGCTCCGGAATTCTGCTCTGGACAACGGCACGGCGACCGCCGCAATCGCCGAGGAACAGGGCTTCCTCGACCGGGCCACGGCCCGGCGCGACAAACTTGCCGACCACCTGCGGGCCGAACTGTCGGCGGATGCGCTGGACGCGTTGGAGCGGGCGCGGCTGCGGATGCTCCGCGAGCAGTACGAGGAGCTACGTCGGGCAACCGAGGGATTGGTCTTCGGCCGCATCGACGGCCTCGACGGCACCGTGCGACACATCGGCAGGGTCGGCCTCCGCGACGACGAGGACGGCGAGCCGCTGCTGGTGGACTGGCGCGCTCCCGCGGCCCGGCCGTTCTACACCGCGACGGCCGTCGACCCGCAAGGCCTGGCCCGGCGCCGGCACATTCGCACGAGCGGACCAGTTGTGGTCGGCGTGGACGACGAGCCCCTCGACGGGACCATCACGACGGATCTCGTCGGCGAAGGTGCCCTCCTTGCGGCCCTGGACCAGCGGCGCACCGGCCGCATGTCCACGGCGATCTCCACCCTGCAACGCGAACAGGACGACATCATCCGAGCCGAGGCGACTGGCCCGCTTGTCGTCCAGGGCGGTCCCGGCACCGGCAAGACCGTGGTGGCCCTACACCGTGTCGCCTACCTGCTCTTCGCCCACCCGACAATCGCCGAACAGGCGGTCCTGGTCCTCGGCCCTTCCCCCCGGTTCCTCGAGTACATCGGCCAGGTGCTGCCCGCGCTCGGTGAGACCGCGGTCGTCGCGGCGACCTGCGACACCCTGCTGCCCGGGATCAGCGTGGGCCGCGACGAGAACCGGTCGCTCGCCGAGATCAAGGGCCGCGCCCTCTGGCAGCCCGCACTCGAGAACTACGTCGCGTCGCTGCTCCCCCGGGCCCGAGACCTCGCACTGCGCTGGGAGGGCGAGGTCTATGTCATCCCCGCCGCGACGGTGGCACAGGCGCTCGCCGCCGTGCGGGAACGGCCCTACCACCAGGCCCGCCGGGCGTTCGCCGAGCAGCTGCACAACATCCTGACCGACGCCGTCGTCGATCAGCACGAGACGCTGATGAACGAGATGGAGGAGGGCTTCGAGGACATCCTCGCCCGCATCGACCGGAGCATGCACTACGACCCCGGCGCCGCCGCCGGCAGCGACACCGACGGACTGCTCTCCGAGGAAGAAACCGAGAACCTTCGCCAGCGCATCGCGGAGAACGCCACCATCGCCCGTTTCGTCGAGGCCTGGTGGCCCACCCTCGACGCCGAGACCCTGCTGAGCGAATTCCTGACCGACAGTGACCTGCTGGCCCGGTTCGCCCCGCAGCTGTCCGCAGAAGAGATCGCCGCCGTCGCGGCCGAGCCCGCAGCATGGGCATCCAGCGACATTCCCCTGCTCGACGCCGTCGCCGATCTGCTCGGCGACGGCGACGCCCCGCAACAACAAGGCGAGTTCGTTGCCGACCACGCCCGCCGGCAGCGCGGCTGGGTATACGGCCACATCGCCGTCGACGAGGCGCAGGAGCTGTCCGAGATGCAGTGGCACATGGTGTTGCGGCGTTGCCCCAGCCGCTCCATCACCGCGGTCGGCGACATCGACCAGGCGGAGGCGGCGCACCGACACACCAGCTGGGCCCAGGCGGTGCAGGCCGTTCTCGGCAACCGTTGGACCCCCGCAGAACTCACCATCTGCTACCGGACACCGCGCGAGGTCATGGAGCTCACCGAACCGGTCCTGCGGCAAGCCGGCAGCCACAACGCCCCGCCCCGGGCCGTCCGTGCCTCCGGCATCTCACCCTGGGAGCTCACGGTGACGCCCGCCGAGCTCGGCAACGCGGCCGCCGAAGCCGTACGCGAATTGCGCGAACGCTGGCACGGCGGCACGGTCGGCGTCATCGCCCCGGCCAACCGCCTCGCCGGGCTCCACGCCGCGCTGGATGACGACGTGCCGGTGCTGACCGCGACCCAGTCCAAAGGCCTCGAATGGGACGCGACACTCGTCGTCGACCCCAAGGGCATCACCGCCGAACCACGCGGCTGGAACGGCCTCTACGTCGCACTCACCCGCTGCACCCAGGAACTCGGACAGCTCGTGCTCGCGTAGCAATTCGGCGGCCAGCTCGGTGGTGCGACCGAGCCACCAACAGCTGGCTTCGGTCGTGGGAATCGGCGACCAATCCGCAGGCCAACTGCCTCCCTGGCCATTCTCGCGCCAATGCTGAGCCTGGCCATTCTCGCGCCAATGCTGAGCTCCGCGCACCCGGCGCGCGTGGCGGCAAGGCTCCCCGGGACGGATGGCGGCACGGCCGGGCCATAGCCAGGTGAGCGCGATTCGTGCTCGGCTATGGCCCGGGTGCGGGCGGCCCGAGATCAGCTCGTCTGTCGAATGATCGAATCGGTGATTCGCTCGGTGAGCCCTGGGGAGAAGAACGGGTGGTGGCCCATGCCAGGCACGATCTCCAGCTGCGCCCCCGGGATCTGCGCCGCGAGCGCTTCGCCGTGAGCCGGGGGGAACAGCGGGTCATCGCTGCCGTGCAGGACCAAGGTCGGCGCGGTGATCGCGGACAAGGAGGCCCGACGGTCGTCGTCCCAGCGCCGCCCGGCGAGATCGTGATTCGAGGCAGCAGCAATGTTGTTGGCCCGGGCGTAACACTGTTCGACGAACCGCCGTGCGGCAGGCTCGTCAAAAGGTAGGACATCCCCGTTGAGCACTCGCCAGGTCTGCACGTCGGCGTCCATGCACTGCGCCAGCGTCGTCCGGGACGCCCTCGCCGAGGCCATCACGTGGGCGAGAAACCGTGCAGTCGGAGCCGGGAGCTCGCCGGCCGAGGCCGGTTCTCCTGCCATGGCTCGTGCCCAGGCCGGGCCGGGGTTGTTGCCCATCGGAGACGACGCCATCAAGGTCAGCGTGTGCACCCGGGCTGCCTGATGCACGGCAAGCCACTGCCCGATCGCCCCGCCCAGAGATATCCCCACGAGGTGCGCGGCTGTGACGTCGTAACCATCTAGAACGGCGAGCGTGTCGGCTGCCATGTCGGCGAGCGCATACGGATGCGCGGCGAAATCGACGGAATCGGAGCGACCGGTATCGCGGTGATCGAACCGGATCACCTGCCGGCCACTGGTCACCAGCGCCTTCACCAGCTCATCGGGCCAGCCGATGCCCTGGGTAGACGTGCCCATGACCAGCAGAACGGTCGGGTCAGCAGGCCGGCCGAAACGCTGTGCCCACAGCCGCACCCGCCCGGAACCAACAAACTTCTCGTCACCAGTAAGCACACCGGGCACCGTAGCGGTCGCCGGACCAACGACAACGAACTACCGGCTGTAGCCGAAAAGCGAGCTCATGAGATAATGGAGGAAGGCTGAGGGTGCCTGCGAGGCTCGCGCGACGAAGGCCGGTCAACGAAATTTGCCCAGCTCAAGCCCACTGTGGACAGCACAAACGTTCGACGGGTGCCACTGCCTGAGGATCGTCGACCAGCTCGAGAGCAAGCCTTGACGTTGCCGAACGCCCGACATCCCGGTTGCCCTCACGCGATACCCCTACCGTTGAGCACCTTGCCAGCGGGTGAGTCCTGGTAAACCCGCCGCCAGCCGCCTCACTTGTGGTCGACGCACTACTTCGGCAGACGAGCGTATGCAGAGGTGGCTAAAGATCTTGCCTTTGGGCTGCTCTGGAACCCGCAGTGCGACTATGCGTGGGGCGGGGTGGCTCTGTTCACGGTCGGCGTTCGGTCGAACTCGTCGCGGTTGCGGACGATGTCGCCCTGGTGATCACGGACCCAGTGCACGAGTCCATTGACGGCCTCGCTCAGCGAGCGGCCGAGCGGCGTCAGGGCATATTCAACCCTCGGGGGCACTTCCGGGTACGCGGTCCTGGTCACCAGCCCGTCGCGGTTGAGGGCACGCAGCGTCTGGCTGAGCATCCGTTGGGAGACGCCAGCGACCTGCTCGTGCAGCGCGGTGAAGCGCAGCGGGCCGGACGCCAGGACCGTGATGGTCAGCAGCGTCCACTTGTCACCCACCCGCGCCAGCACGTCGCGGACGAGCTCGATCGTCTGGATGCAGTCCGGCGCGACCCCGCGCTGCGCGAGTTCGGTACCAAGGAGGCTTGTCATGCTCTTCTGTTCCTCGCGCGTCAGTAGCTGACTTCAAAGTGCGTATTGGACAGCCGGACTAAATCCGGTGGACGCACGTTTCTTACTAATCGTAACTGACGTGCGGCCACCCGTTCGTGGCCGCAACAGCGGGAGGACGGCATGGTCCTACACGACACGTTCACCATCACGCGGCACCTCGACGGGCCACCGGGCGAGGTCTTCGCCGCGTTCGCCGACACCGCGATCAGGCGTCGATGGTTCCGGCTTCCCGGCAGCGGAGCCTCGTACGAGCAGGACTTCCGGGTGGGCGGTGGTGAGACCGCACGCAGCACCTTCACCGCGCCGGACACGGCGCCCGAGCGACTGGAATACCGGTCGCGGTACATCGACATCGCGGACGCACACCGGATCGTCTACGGCTACGAGGCCGTCGTCGACGACGTACTGCGGTGGACCTCGCTGGTCACTGTCCGGCTCGACGGCGAGACGAACGGAACCCGCCTGGAGTGGACCGAACAGGTGACCTTCCTCAAATACACCGGGGACGGCAGTACCGACCTCGCGCACCTCCGCGGCGGGAGCGTGCTGCGGCTGAACGGACTCGACGCCGCTCTGCAATCCGGACGTCCGCGGCGGTAATCCGCGCGACACCGCGTTCTCCGACCATCAGCAACCATCGAATCGACTAGAACGGACCACGCATGACGAACATCGGGATCATCCTCGGCAGCACCCGACCCGGCCGGGTCGGTCACCAGGTGGCCGAGTGGGTCGCGAAGCACGGCAGCCAGCACGATGGCATCGACGTCGAGGTGGTGGACATCAAGGACTACGACCTGCCGGTCTTCGACGAGCCACAGTCACCGCTACTCGGCTCCTACGTCCACTCCCACACCCGGGGCTGGAGCAGGAAGATCGCCGAGTTCGACGGATACGTCTTCGTCACCCCGGAGTACAACCGATCGATCCCCTCGGCGCTGAAGAACGCCATCGACTACCTCTACGCCGAGTGGAACAACAAGGCGGCCGGATTCGTCTCCTACGGCAGCAACGTCGGCGGCGCCCGCGCGGTGGAACACCTGCGCCTCATCACGGCAGGTCTCCAGTTGGCCGGCGTACGCACCCAGGTCAGCCTGTCACTCGCCACCGACTTCGCGGCCTTCACCACGTTCACCCCCGGCGACCGCCACAACGCCATGCTCGGCCAGCTCTTCGCCGAGGTGACCGCCTGGGCCGACGCGCTCGCACCACTGCGCCGACCCTGACGCAGACCGCGCATCAGGTCCAGCCCGGCTAGTCGGGCAGGCCACGCCAGGAGAGCCGGGGTTCGTCGGCCAACGTCGACCGGTAGTCGACCGCCGTCGTCTCCCGGCCCCACTGCGGCATCCCGACCGGCAGGTCCTGCGGGTCGAGGACCACCTCGACCACCGTCGGCCGATCGGGTACGCCGACCAGCTCGGCCAGCACCCGGGCCAGCTCGCCCTCGGTACTGACCAGGTGCGAGTCGACCGCGACCTGTCGGGTGAAGACGGCCGGCAGGTCGGCGTACCGCCAGTTGTCGATGTCGTTGTAGGGCTGGTGCCGCCCGTCGACGGACCGCTCCACTGTGTAGCCGGCGTTGTTGAGCACGAGGATGATCGGTCGCTGACCGGTGGCGATCATCCGGCTGATCTCCTGCGCGGTCAGTTGCAGCGAACCGTCGCCGGTGATCAGCACCACCCGCCGCTGCGGTGCCGCCGTCGACGCGCCGAACGCGGCCGGTACGGCGTACCCGATCGCTCCCCACAGCGGCGCCTGTACGCAGACCGCGCCCCTCGGCAGCCGGATCGAGGCGATCCCGAACGACGGCGTACCGGTCTCGGGCACCACGATGTCGCCCTCGGCGAGCATCGCCGCGACCGCCGGCCAGAGTCGGGCCTGGGTGATCGGCGCGTTGCTGGCCGGATCGAGCCGCGCTGCCGGCGGCCGGCCCGGATCGGGTGCGGTCGCCCAGTCGACCGCGCGGACCGGTCCGAGGGTGTGCAGCCGGGCCAGCGCGGCGGCCGGGGCGACCGGTTCGAAGAGTCGCCCGCCCACCGAACTCGCCCGCCGACCGATCGAGATGATCCTGGCCGGGTCGAGGTCGGCGGTGAAGAGGCCGTCCCAGTCGAAGAACTTGACGCCGACGCAGACCAGCGCGTCGGCGTCCTCGACGATCCGCCGTACCGGTTCGGCGCTGTCCCCGCCGTTGTAGACGCCGACGTAGTTCGGGCCGGTCTCGTCGAGCAACCCCCGACCGAGCCCCTGGGTCGCGGCCGGCCAGTGCCGGTCGGCGAGCAGCGCCGCGATCTCGGCACCGAGGCCGTACCGGAGAGCCAGGTTGCCGACCAGCAGGGCCGGGCAGGTGGCACCGTTGAGCAGCCGCTGGGCGGCGGCGTCGAACGCGTCGAGCTGCTCGCGGTCGACCTCCGGCGCCGGCCGGTCGAACCGCCGGGGCGGCTTCGGGACCGGCTGCCGGGCGACGTCGCCGGGCAGCCGGAGGTAGACCGGACGTCGCTGGGTCCAGCATTCCCGCAACACCCGGTCGATCTCGACGGTGGCGTTGTCGGCGGTCAGTGTGGCCTGGGCGGCGGTCACCTCCCGGGCGATCCGGACCCACCGGTCGAAGTCACCGTCGCCGAGGGAGTGGTGCATGGCGGCCCGCCGGTCCATGATCTCGGTCGTCGGGCCGCCGACGATCGAGACGACCGGCACCGACTCGGCCATCGCGCCGGCCAGGCCGTTGACCACCGACAGTTCGCCGGGGCCGAAGGTGGTGACGATCGCGGAGACACCGGCGAGCCGGGCGTACCCGTCGGCGGCGTACGCCGCGTTCACCTCGTTGCAGCTGCCGACCCACTCGATGTCCGGAAACGCCTCGACCTGGTCGAGGAACTCCATGTTGTAGTCACCGGGCAGCCCGAAGATGTGCCGTACGCCGAGATCGTGCAGCCGGCAGAGCAGGTACTCGCCCACGGTGGTGCTCTCGGCCGAGTTCTGCGGCATGACGTCCCCCGTCGACCGTTCCAGCCCGTTTTCCGCCACCCGAGCGGGTTCCCGTTCCCGACCGTCGCACACGTCCCGGCCCGCTGCCGGCGGCACGGACCCGGCCAGGCGGGCCAGCCCGTCCCGGGCCGCAGCTCCGGGTCAGCTCGGGGATTCCGGGTCAGGCTTCCCGGCTACGGCGGACCGCGCGCTCGACCGTGGCCTTCAGCGCCCGTCGGGGTACCGGGCCCAGGTCGTCGACGACGTCGATCAGCAGGGCGAGCTGTTCGAGGGCGGCGAACGCCCGGTCGGCTCCCGCCCGGTCCACACCCTCGTAGAGTTCGAGGCCGACGAACGCCCCGGAGATCGCCCGGGCCAGCCCGCCGACGTCGGCGATCTCCGCGAAGGGGGAGTTCACCAGCAGCCGGCGGAGCACCGACTCGATCTCGTCGACCCAGAGCCCCAGCGCGGCGGCGACCGGCTCGGCGAGCCGCTGGTCGGTCTGGGCGCCGGCCAGGAGTTGGGCGAGCACCGATACGTGTCCGAGCTCCTTCTCCCGCTCGTGCAGCTCCCGGCCGACGTCGAGCAGTTCGCGCAGCGTGCGTACCTCGGCGAACCGGGCAGAGTAGGCCGCGACCCGGTCGGCGGTGTTGGCGGTGCAGGCCGCCGCCAGCAACTCGTCCACGCTGCCGAAGTGGTAGAAGACAAGTGCCTGGTTCACCCCGGCGGCGCTGGCGATGGTCCGGGCGGAGATCCCGGCGATGCCGTGCGTGCCGATGGCGGTGAGGGTCCCGTGCAGGAGTCGCTGCTTGGTGTCGGACATCCGTCTCCTCGCGGGCACGTCGGGTGCGGCGGTGCGATCATCGCATCGGTCACCAGTTGCGCCAGCCAGGCCACTCCCGGCAACCGCAGCAACCATCCCAGATAGGCCCAGCCCAGGGCGACGTGATCCAGTGCGCGGGCGACAGCGGCCACCCCCAGCTCCTCGTACCCGTCGTCGTCGGCATAACGGGCACGGCGCAGCGGGCGGTCGTACTCCGTCGCGGGTCGGCGGAGAAGTCGGCGAGGATCACGCCGATCCAGGAAGTCACCGACGGCCGAGCAGGGTCCGCAGTCGTCGTCGAGCCAGAGCTGCGCGTCCGGCCCGTCCGACGGGTACGGCCGCAAGCGGGGCCACCAGTCGCGGACCTGGGTGCGATATCGACGCCACTCCGGGCCGTACCGGTGGTCGAGGTCGCGCCGCTCGTGCGGGCCGGCCACGCCGATCCCGAACGCCACGCTGGCCAGCGCCGTGACGGCAAGCCAGCCACTGCCGGTCGCCGCCGCCAGCAGCAGGAGCAGCCCCACGGTACTGACCTGCATCGGGTTGCCGACATAGCCGTACGGCCCGGTGCTGACCAGCCGGCGCGGCGGATCCCAGGGGTACGGCGTGCCGCCGCCCCGGACGGCGAACTCGCGTACCGCCGCCAGTGCCGGTACGGCCAGCAGCAGGCCGAGCTGGGCCAACCCGAACAGCCAGTTCCCCGGCAGCTGGCCGAGCCGACTCCACGAGCCGTCGCCGACCTCGAACACCACTGTCGGCAGCAGCCAGAACACCAGCGCGGTGAAGACGCCGAGTTGCATCAACACCCGGGCGGGCAGCCGGCGCCGGTCGGCGCTCCACGCAGCGAGCAACTGGGCGGGCAGTGCCACACAGAGCAGGCCGACAACCTCACCGACCAGCCAGGACGGGCCGAGCTGGACCAGCGGACGCAACTGCGGCATCGCCACCGCGTCGAGCCACAGGAGCAGACCGAGCGCCACCGGCAACGGCAGCACCCGGCGCAGCAGCATCGGGATCGGCCCCCAGAGCAGAGCCCAGCCGAGCCACAGGTCGACCGGCATCCGCAGGATCGCGCCGTCGACCGGGCGGAATGTGTACCACCCGGTGAACCGGGCCAGTTCGTTCAGGGCCGCGATGCCGACGGCTGCCGTGAGGAAGGCGAGCAGTGCGGCGAACCGGGCGTCGCGGCCCCGCTCCAACCGTGCCGCGCCGAGGGTCAGCGCCACGGGTACCAACAGGCAGAGGTAGCGGACGGCCGTCAGGCTCATCCCGGCACCGCCGGGCCGGGAGGTGGCGGCGTCGTCGCGGTGGCCGCCGCCCCTGTCGTCATCGCAGGTCGAGCATGTCGAGCAGGTGGCCGGTGCCCTCGTGCACCAACGCGTCCTGGAGGGGCCCGAAGTACCAGGAGGGGTCGAGGCCCCGCTGGTACGCGGCGGTGACCCGTACCTCGGTGTGCCCGGCGTCGACCGCACGCCAGTGCAGGTCGGCCCGCTCCCAGGTCAACCACCGACCGGTGATCGAGGTGTCCTCGACGAAGCGGAAGCCGATCCGGTCCGGCGCCACCGAGTCGACCTCGGCCACGAGTTGACCGCCGGGGCCGTGTGACGTGCCGTGGTAGCCGAACGTCCACCGGTCGCCGACATCCAAGCCCCTTCCGTGCACGTGGTGCGGCACGGGGACACCGAGCATCCGCAGTGGAATGGAGCGGACCGGGGTGGGGCGTGGGCCGGCGGTCAGTCGGCCGGCGAGTTCACCGGCCGGCACCGGAACCGTCCGGACCACCTCGACCGACTGGTGCGGCGCGATCCGCAATCCGTCGACGCTGCCCTCGACCCCGCCGAGCAGCAGCACCGGCAGCACCAACGCCCCGTAGGCGCGCGAGGACGACCTGCGGAGCCAGCGGATCAGCGCGGTGCTGCCGTGCACGACCGCGTACACCAACGGGGCGGCGAGCAGCACGCAGATGGCGCCCTCGTGCAGGGCGACCGCGGCCAGCAGCAGCACGATGGTGGTGATCACGAAGACCCGGCCGTGGGTGGTCTCCGGCGACATCAGCGCCAGCCCTGCGGCGAGCAGGATCGGCAGCCCGACGAAGAGCATGGCGCTGTCTGCCCGCCCGCTCCGCACGGTGAGCACGAAGGCGATCAGGCCGACGCCGGCGATCAGCCCGGCCAGGATCCAGTTCGCTCTGCCGGGCCGTTCTGGTCTCTCCGGCTCGTCCATCTGCACACCCCTCGCATCGCAGGCGCTTTTGAGCGATCGCTCAAAAGCGAGGGTAGCCGAGTTTGAGCGATCGCTCAAACCAGCTGCTCCGCCTCCCGCACCCCAGGCGGATACGACAAAGTCCCGCCGATCGGTGGGATCGGCGGGACTCCGTTGTGGAATCGGCGGCGGATCAGGCGACCGTGACGGCCACCTCGTTGACGCCCCGGCCGGCGGTGACCGAGAGGTCGCCGTTGCCGTGCCGGGAGAGCGCCCGCAGCGTCCAGGTGCCCGGTGCGGCGAAGAACCGGAACTGCCCGGCCGGCGAGGTGACCACCTCGGCGGTGAACTCACCCGTGGAGTCGAGCAGCCGGACGTACGCCCCGGGGACCGCCTCGCCGCTGGCGGCGCTGACGATCCCGGTGATGACGGTTTCCTTCTCCAGGTCCAGCCCCGCCGGCAGCGGAGCCGCCTGGTCGGGTGCCGCGCAACCGGCGGCGATCGGAGCGGTCATGGTACTCACGCCTCCCCCGGCTCGTCGCCGAGCGCCACCGGCACGCCGACCAGCGAGCCGTACTCGGTCCAGGATCCGTCGTAGTTCTTCACGTTCTGGTGCCCGAGCAGCTCCTTGAGCACGAACCAGGTGTGCGAGGAGCGCTCGCCGATCCGGCAGTACGCGATGGTGTCCCTGCTGCCGTCCAGCCCCGCCTCGCCGTAGATCCGGCGCAGCTCGTCGTCGGACTTGAAGGTGCCGTCCTCGTTCGCCGCCTTCGACCACGGCACGCTGATCGCGGTCGGGATGTGGCCACCCCGCTGCGCCTGCTCCTGCGGCAGGTGCGCCGGGGCGAGCAGCCGGCCGGCGTACTCGTCGGGGGAGCGGACGTCGACCAGGTTCTTGTTGCCGATCGCGGCCACCGTCTCGTCGCGGAAGGCCCGGATCGACAGGTCCGGATCCTGTGCGACGTACTGCGTGGCGGGGCGGGAGACCGGGTCCTTGACCAGCGGGCGGGCCTCCAGCTCCCACTTCTTGCGACCGCCGTCGAGCAGCTTCACGTCGCCGTGGCCGTAGAGCTTGAAGTACCAGTAGGCGTAGGCGGCGAACCAGTTGTTGTTGCCGCCGTAGAGCACCACCGTGTCGTCGTTGGAGATGCCACGCTCGGAGAGCAGCGCCTCGAACTGCTCCTTGTTCACGAAGTCCCGGCGTACCGGGTCCTGGAGGTCGGTCTTCCAGTCCAGCTTGATCGCACCGGCGATGTGCCCGCCATCGTAGGCGGTGGTGTCCTCGTCGACCTCGACGAAGACCACGCCGGGGGCGTCGAGGTTCTTCTCGGCCCAGTCGGCCGAGACGAGTGCGGTGTCGCGACTCATCAGATCACTCCTTGGTGAGGATTGTGCGTGAGCCTGCGCGTGGGGGTCGACCGGTGTTGTTGTCGCATGTCACGCGCGGGACCCATGGATAGGACGGATCACGGGTACGTGCGACGGCGCCGCTGCCGGGCGTCAGGAAAGGCCTCAGAGGGTACGCAGAACAGCCCCGCCGTCAGATGACGGGGCGACACAGGCAGGTGGCCACGCGGCACAGGTCGACCGCGCGCCGTTTGGTGAGGAGCGTCCCCATGACCAGGGAGCCTAGCAGCGCCTCGGACGGGTCACCCAGGATCAACCACGATCCGGGATCGACGACGACCGAACAGGGCCACTCTGATCAGCTGATCTCACTCAACGCCACATCACGGGCGCTCGCCGTGACCACGAGTCCGTCCGGCGCTGGCCGTACCTCGTGCAACTCGAGCGCGAACGGCAGCGGCGGCAACGGCACCCGGACCGAGAGCTGCCGGGCGAAGTTGCTGACGAAGGTCTTGATCAGCGGGTTGTTCGGCAGGTCGGCCGAGGTGAGCTGGTCGAAACCGATCACGATCTCGTCGCCCTCGACGGTCAGGTTGGCGATGCCCTCGACGGTCAGCTCCTGGTTGATGATCGGCACCTGGACCGGTGCGGTGACGCCGAGCTTGCCGTCCAGCTCCCGCAGTTGCACACCCGGCCGGTTGATCAGCGCCACCACGCTGTCGTACGTCACCGTGCCGGTGCCCTGGACGGTCTTGGCGGTCACCTCGCCCTGGCCGGAGCGGAGCGTGTCGATGGAGGCGGTAACGTCCCGCGCATCGACAGTCAACTCCGGCACCTTCACCGTCGCGTTGCTCCCCTCCACCGGCCCCTGTACGTCGCGGAGCAGCACCTTGACGGAGTCGTACCGGCCGTTGAGCACCTGGGTGAGGAACGGGAAGCCGCCGACGGTCACCTCGGGCGAGGAGGACTGCACGTTCTGCCGGGATATCTCCTTGTCGATCTGGTCCGCGACGACCCGCTCGGCCACCCCGGCGGCGACCCGGTCGGCCACCACCAGCAGCGCGGCCAGCACCAGGAGCAGGATGACCAGGACGATGAGCACCCGACGCCCCCTGCGGCGGCGGGGCCGTTCGCCGTACGTCCCGTCGTCTGCCGGATAGCTGTCCGCCACGCCGTCCCCCTGATCCGGTGCCGTCGCACCCATCAACCACCGTCGCCGGGACCACTATCTACCCGACCGGACACATCTCCAACCGTCGAGGTACCCGCCTTACCGGGTGCCGGGAAGCGCACGTTTCATCCCGCCGGAAACGGGCCTGGTCAGAGGAAGAAGACGCTCATCGCGTACGCGGCCGGTGCGGCCAGCGCGAAGCCGCCGAGCGGGCCCTGCATGTGCCGGGCCACCCACATGGTCGGGGGTTCCCCGGCCATCTGCCGGCCTGCCTCGCCGTAACCCACCCCGAGATCGGCCAGCACGGCCGCGGCGGCGGCGACCAGCCCGACCATCGCGCCGCTGGTCGGGGTGAACGCGACGAGATAGCTGCCGAGGATGCCGGCGGCGAGGGTGCCGAGCATCGCCCCGATCACCACACCGGCGGCGCCGCGCGGCACCTGCGGGGCCAGTCGCGGCCAGGGCAGCAGCGCGTCGGTCACCCGGGCGACGGCCAGCGCCACCGCCGCCGCGGTCAGGCAGACGAGGATCGCCTGGGTACCCTTCGGGATCCGGCTGAGCACTATCAGCGTGCCGAAGGCGACCACGCCGACCACGATGAAGAGGGTGGCGCCGAGCGACTCGGTCACCCGGGCGCGGTCGGCCCGGCGGACGAGCTGCCCGAGCACCCCGACCAGGAAACCGCCCGCGGCGACGTACCCGAGGGGGGCCAGCGCGGCGATCTGCGGCAGCACGGCGGCGAAGTCGGCGGCGGCCGCGACCACCACCGCGACGCCGCCGACCAGCAGCAGGGCGGGCGGGCGCATCGCCATGGTCCAGGCCAGGACGAAGAGCAGCTGCACCCCGAAGACGACCACGGCGAAGGGCAGCCGGGCGCCCGGACCGGCCGTCTGGGCACCGAAGATCAGACCGACGCCGAGCAGACCGGCGAAGCCGGCGATCGCCACCGACAGCAGCCGGCGGATCGGTACCGGCGGCAGCTCCTCCTCGGCGTCGAGGTCCTCCGGGTCCGCCTCGCCGTCCGGGCGCGGGCCGTCGGCGCCCCGGATGCCGTCGCCGGGCCTGGCACCGTCACCGCGCCGGGCACCGTCCGACGGTCGGGGCGCGTCGGGCGGGCGGGGACCGTCGAACGGGGTGCGGGGGTCCGGGCCGGCGGGGCGGGCGCGCGGGTCCGGGGCGCGGTGCGGGCCGGCCGGGCCGGGGTGGTTCTCCGGCCAGGGGTCGCGGCCGGTCTCCGATGGCGTCGAGGGGTGCACGGTCCCGATCGTGCCAGACCGACCGCCCGACGCGCCGGACCCGGCTTCCCCGAACCGGGAACGGATCCGGAAACCTGCCTGTAATGACCGATCACACAACCGATGAACCGAAGGTGTGAGAGCGCACAGCGGAACTTCCGATAAGGTTGAGCCTTACCTACCCGTCAGCGACGCCGGGACGACCCCAGTCTCCAGCGGTCCCGGAACCCCCGACCGAGTGCCGCTGGCCACCGCGCGGCACCCCAGGTGTCGCCGGGACGGAGGTGATGTGTGGAGATCCTGCTGCTGGTGACCGCGCGCGCAGGCGAACCATCCGTTGTGCTGCCGGCTCTCGACCTGCTCCCCCATTCGGTGCGCACCGCCCCGCGCGATGTCCGCACCCTTGTCTCCGGGCCCAGCCCGGACGCCGTACTCGTCGACGCCCGCTCGGAACTGAGCGAGGCCCGGGCGACCTGCCGGATGCTGCACGCCACCGGGCTCGGCGTGCCACTGGTCGCGGTGGTCACCGAGGCCGGCCTGATCGCCCTGAACGCGGACTGGGGCGTCGACGACGTGATCCTGGCCAGTGCCGGTCCGGCCGAGGTGGAGGCCCGGCTGCGGCTGGCGGTCGGCCGGCTCAGCAACGCGAGCGCGGCGGCCGGCGGGCTGATCCGGGCCGGCGAGTTGACCATCGACCCGGACACCTACGCCGCCAAGCTCAAGGGCCGGCCACTCGACCTGACCTACAAGGAGTTCGAGCTGCTCAAGTTCCTCGCCCAGCACCCGGGCCGGGTCTTCACCCGGGACCAGTTGCTCCGCGAGGTCTGGGGCTACGACTACTTCGGCGGCACCCGCACGGTCGACGTGCACGTACGCCGCCTGCGGGCCAAGCTCGGCTCGGAGTACGAGTCGATGATCGGCACCGTACGGCAGGTGGGCTACAAGTTCGTCACCCCGCCGTCCCGCCCGCTGCCCGAGTCGGAGAGCGTGCCGCTGCCCGTCTGAGCCGCGCTCGACGACCTGCCGCCTCGATCGGCCTCGACGACCTGCCGCTTCGATCAGGAAGGCCATCCGGCATCGCGCCGGGTGGCCTTCTGACGTATCCGCATGAGGATAGTTCGCAGCAGATGCGAGAAACCATAATGATTCGGGCAATACGTACGTAGCCTTTTACCGGGAGCATCCGGAGGAGGCGAAGGTGGCACCAGCGGTTTCCACGGTGGTTTTCGGAACGGGGCGGACCGATGCGGGGACGGCCCGCTGATGCCGACCATGTCCCGCAGAAACATGCTCGCGATCGCGATGCTGGTCGCCGTCACCGTGCTCGGCGGCGCGTACGCGCTCGGCCACACCCTCGGCCGGCCCGGAGGACCACTGGCTGCCCGGCCCGAGAACCGGGCCCAGCACCAGGCCGACGGGCAGCCTGACGGGCAGCCGGAGCAGCGCTCCGCAGACCGGGAAGGTGGGCCCACCGAGGGGGGGCGGGCCGACCCGGGGCAGCCCGCCGGGCCGACCAGCGCGCCGAAAAGTCCGGCACCATCCGCCGCCGTACCGCCCGGCGGGGGTCCGCAGCCCGCCGACCCGGACCGGCCCCGGACGCACGAGCCGCCACGGCTGCCACCCGAGCAGGCCGGGCCGCATGGCGCCCGGATCAGCACCGGCGCCAGCTACGTGGCGCTGACCTTCGACGACGGCCCCGATCCCCGGTACACCCCGCAGATCCTGGCGGCGCTGGCCGAATACCACGTCAAGGCCACGTTCTGCCTGGTCGGCGAGAACGCCCAGGCGCATCCGGAACTGGTCCGGGCGATCGTGGCGGAGGGGCACACCCTCTGCAACCACTCGTGGCGGCACGACGTCGGGCTGGGCAGCCGGCCCAGCGCCAGCATCCGGGCCGACCTGGTCCGCACCAACCAGGCGATCCGGGCCGCCGTACCCGACGCCCGGATCGACTACTTCCGGCAGCCCGGCGGAGCCTGGACCGCCGCCGTGGTCGCGGTGGCCCGGCAGTTGGAGATGACCTCGCTGCACTGGGCGGTGGACCCGCAGGACTGGACCCGTCCCGGTGCCGTGGCCATCGCGGGGCGGGTCAGCTCCGGCGTCTTCCCCGGGGCGATCGTGCTGCTGCACGACGCCGGCGGCAACCGGCAGGGCACCCTGATCGCGCTCTACTGGTTGCTGCCCGAGCTCGCCCGGAACTACGCCCTGGCGACACTGCCGGCCGGGCCACCACCGGCCGGGCCACCGTCCGCCGGTACGCCGCCGCAGGCCGGACAGCCTCCGGCCGGTGCACCGCCGGGACAGCCCCCGGCCGGACAACCCTCGGCGGCCGGGTAGCCGGTGCCATCCTGATCGTCCGGCCGGCGGTCGCCCCGGAGCGGGTTACGGTGAGAAGATGACCATGGAGCAGGCGGCGGACCCCCGGGTGGCCAGGCTCGACCGGCTGGCGCCGGACGAGGTCGACGAGGTACTCGCCCTGGCCGGCGTCGCCAGCGCCGCCGACGGTGCCGACCCGCTCTCCGAAGACACCACGCTTCGGCTGCGGCAGACGGCCGGGGAGAGCACCGCCACCCACCTCGTCGTCCGGGAACCCGCTGGACCGGTGGTCGGGTACGCACACCTGACGCCGGACGCGACGGGCGAGGTCGCCGCCGAACTCGTCGTACATCCGATGTGGCGTCGACGAGGGCTCGGCCGGGCGCTGGTCTCGGCGGCGCTGACCGGCGTACCCGAAAACGGCACGCTGCTGGTCTGGGCGCACAGCGACCACCCGTCGGCCGCCGCGCTCGCCCTCGACCTCGGACTGCACCGCTCCCGGGTGCTCTGGCAGTTGCGCCGTTCGCTGCGGGACCCGCTGCCGCAGCCCGACCTGCCGGACGGGATCTCGATCCGCGCGTTCCGGCCCGGCAGCGACGACGAGGCGTGGCTGGCGGTCAACCGGCGGGCCTTCGCCAGCCATCCGGAGCAGGGCCGCTGGACCGAGGCCGACCTGCGGCTGCGGCTCGCCGAGCCGTGGTTCGACCCGGCCGGCTTCCTGCTCGCCGTCGAGGAGTCGTCGGGACGGCTGCTCGGCTTCCACTGGACGAAGGTGCACGGCGAGGTGAAGGCGGAGGCACACGGCCAGGCGGAGGGGCACGGCCAGGCGAACGCGGAGGGGCACGGCGCGACGGAGGGGCACGGCGCGGCGGTGCGGCCCGACCGGCCGGTCGGCGGTGCGCCGATCGGCGAGGTGTACGTGCTCGGGATCGATCCGGACAGCCACGGGCTCGGGCTGGGCCGGGCGCTCACCCTGGCCGGCCTGCACCACCTGCGCGACCGGGGACTGACCCGGGTGATGCTCTACGTCGACGAGTCGAACACCGGCGCGATGGCCCTCTACACCCGGCTCGGTTTCGCGAACTGGCTACGGCACGTGCGGTACCGCTGGTCACCGGCGCAGGCGCAGAACAGCTGACCGACCCCCGCCCCCGTGGTCCCTCTCGGGAGTGCTGAACCGCACCAATAGCCCTTACCTGACGCAGCGGTCCCACGGTTCACGGAACGGACATCCTGCCCTCAGGATCCGGCCACCCAGCCGGCTCCCCCTGTTCACCCTGCGTTCACTCCCGACCGGCGAACCGGCTACCTGGCGCTCCTAACTTCCCTACTAGCCGACCACCAGTCGGCTCCCGGGGCGGCGCCTCGGGCTTGTTTCGCAAGGTGAAGGGAACCTTTCAGGTGAAGCTCCAGCGGCACGGCACCATTGCCTGCCTCGCTCTGGCCACGGCACTGGCAGTCAGCGCGTGCGGCTCGGACAATAACGAGCCCACCGAGGCCTCGGCCTCCGGGTCCTCCACGGTGGCGGCCGACTGTGCCACCGGCACGATCAACGCCCAGGGCTCGTCGGCGCAGAAGAACGCGGTCGACGAGTGGCGCAAGGCGTACCAGCAGAAGTGCACCGGATCGACGATCAACTACGAGCCGAGCGGCTCCGGTGCGGGCATCCAGGCCTTCATCGCCGGTACCGCAGACTTCGCCGGCTCGGACTCGGCGCTGAAGGAGGACGAGCAGCCGAAGGCCGACGCCAAGTGCCCCGGCGGCAAGGCGATCCACCTGCCGATGGTGATCGGCCCGGTCGCGGTCGTCTACAACGTCAACGGTCTGGACAACCTCCAGCTCAAGCCGGCCACCCTGGCCAAGATCTTCGCGGGCAAGGTCACCAAGTGGGACGACGCCGCGATCAAGGCCGACAACCCGGGTGCGACCCTGCCGTCGACCACGATCCAGACCGTGCACCGCTCGGACGAGTCGGGCACCACCGACAACTTCACCGACTTCCTGGCCAAGACCGCCGAGGCGGACTGGACCTTCGGCAAGGGCAAGGCCTGGAAGGCGCCGGGCGGCACCGGTGCGGCCAAGTCGGACGGCGTGGCCAGCGCGGTCAAGCAGGCCGAGGGCAGCATCAGCTACGTCGAGATGTCGTACGCCGAGAACGGCGGCCTGAAGATGGCCAGGATCGGTAACGGGGCCGGCGAGTTCGCCGGGCTGACCGCCGAGTCGGCCGGCAAGACCATCGCCGGTGCCAAGGTCACCGGTGCGGGCGACGACCTGAAGATGTCGATCGACTTCAACACCAAGGAGGCCGGGGCGTACCCGATCGTCCTGGTGACCTACGAGATCGTCTGCTCCAAGGGCCTCGCCGCCGACAAGCTGGCGCTGGTCAAGGGCTTCCTCAGCTACGCCGCCAGCACCGAGGGGCAGGCCGACCTGACCGAACTGGGCTACGCCCCGCTGCCGGAGTCGGTCCGCAGCAAGGTCGAGGCGTCGGTCAAGGCTCTCGCCTGATCCATCGACAGATCATCCTCATAACTTCGTCAGACGGAGCGAGCGAGCAGATGGGCGACACCCCAGACCGCTCGGCCAACGCCGGCACCGGCGGACCCGCCGTGACCATCGGTCACCCCGGGTCCGCCGGTGCCGCGCTGTCGGTCGACGTACCAGTGACACCCATGGGCCGCGCTCCGGACGGAGCCGGCTGGGGCGGCGGGAGCCTGGGTGGCGGCGGGGCGCTGCCCCGGCGACGGGCCTTCGGCGCCGAGCGCCTCTTCCAGGGCTTCACCATGGCGGCCGGGACGATGGTGCTGGTCATCATCGTGGCGATCGCGATCTTCCTGATCGCCAAGGCGGTACCCGCACTCAACGCCAACACGGTCAACTTCCTCACCTTCGAGGGCTGGTTCCCCAACGAGGCGCAGCCGAGGTTCGGCATCGGGGCGCTGGCCTTCGGCACCGTACTCACCTCGGTGCTGGCGCTGCTGCTGGCCGTACCGGTGGCGCTGGGCATCGCGCTCTACCTGTCGCACTACGCGCCCCGCCGGGTCGGCACCGCACTGGGCTTCCTGGTCGACCTGCTGGCGGCGGTGCCGAGCGTGGTCTTCGGGCTCTGGGGGCGGGACTTCTTCTACAGCCCGGTGCAGGAGTTCTCGGTCTGGCTGAACAGGTACTTCGGCTGGATCCCGATCTTCGGCGGTGACGGGCCGTTCGGCCGGTCGATCCTGCTCGGCTCGCTGGTGCTGGCCATCATGGTGCTGCCGATCATCACCTCGCTCTCCCGCGAGGTGTTCCGGCAGACCCCGACCGCCAACGAGGAGGCCGCGCTCGCGCTCGGCGCCACCAAGTGGGAGATGATCCGCACGGCGGTGCTGCCGTACGGCCGGCCGGGCGTCATCGGCGCCACCATGCTCGGCCTGGGCCGGGCACTCGGCGAGACGATCGCGCTGGCGATGACCCTCGGCATCGTCTCGAGCATCTCCTTCAACCTCATCGAAAACGGCGGCAACACCGTGGCCGCCAACATCGCCAACGCGTTCGGCGAGGCCAACGACGTCGGCCGGGGCGCACTGATCGCCTCCGGCCTGGTGCTCTTCTCGATCACGCTGATCGTCAACATCACCGCGCGGGCGATCATCTACCGGCGCCGGGAGTTCACGGAGTCCGCCGCATGACGACGACACTGACGCCGGCACCGCCGGGGCAGAGCCCGCAACTGCGTACCCGGAAACTGCCGGTGGTGGCGAGCCTCGGCATCGCGGCCGCCGCCCTGGTGCTCTCCGCCGCGCTTGTCTACGGCGCCGGGATCGGCGGCCCCGCCCTGGTCGTCGCGCTCGCGGTGCTGCTCTACCTGGTCGGCCTCTTCGTCGCCAGCTTCGCGGTGGAGGGGCGGCGGCAGGCGCGCAACCGCACCTGGAGCGCGCTGATCCACTCCGCCTTCGTACTCGCCCTGCTGCCGCTCGCCTCGGTCACCTGGACACTCGTCAGCAAGGGCGTCGAGCGGCTGGACGGCGACTTCTTCGGCACCTCGATGAACAACATCGGAGCCCGGGACCCGAACGGCGGCGCCTACCACGCCATCGTCGGCACCCTTGAGCAGGTCGGCATCGCCACCCTGATCACCGTGCCGCTCGGCATCGCCTGCGCCGTCTACGTCGTCGAGTACGGCCGGGGCCGGTTCGCCTTCACCATCCGGTTCTTCGTCGACGTGATGACAGGCATCCCGTCGATCGTCGCCGGCCTCTTCGTACTCGCCTTCTGGATCCTGATCGTCTCGCCGTACTTCAACGACGGGCGGCCGGGGTACTCGGGCTTCGCCGCCTCGCTCGCGTTGAGCGTGCTGATGCTGCCGACCATCGTCCGGTCCACAGAGGAGATGCTCCGCCTGGTGCCGGCGCCGCTGCGCGAGGGCGCGTACGCGCTCGGCATCCCGAAGTGGAAGACGATCCTGCGGATCGTGCTCCCCACCGCGCTGCCCGGAATCGTCACCGGCGTGATGCTGGCCGTCGCCCGGGCGGCCGGTGAGACCGCACCGGTGCTGCTGGTCGCCGGTGGCGGGGCCGCGATCAACTACAACCCGTTCGAGAACAACCAGTCGTCGCTGGCGCTCTTCGTCTACCAGCAGGCCGGGGACGCCTCCCGGTACGCGCCGGCCCGCGCCTGGGCCGCCGCACTCACCCTCGTCGCCCTCGTGCTGATCCTGACGATCACGGCGAAACTGCTGGCCCGCCGCAACCGGTTCAGCCGCTGACCCCGAAGGAATGACTGACCCCGAAGGAATGATCATGGCCAAGCGAATCGACGCGACGAGCGTCACCGCGTACTACGGCTCGTTCAAGGCGATCGAGGACATCCACCTCACCGTAGAACCGAAGACCGTCACCGCGCTCATCGGACCCTCGGGCTGCGGCAAGTCGACCTTCCTGCGCACCATCAACCGGATGCACGAGGTGCTGCCCGGTGCCCGGGTCGACGGCAGGCTCACCATCGACGACCAGAACATCTACGAGCGGGACGTGGACGTGACCGCGGTACGCCGGATGATCGGGATGGTCTTCCAGCGCCCCAACCCGTTCCCTACCATGTCGATCTTCGACAACGTGGTCGCGGGGCTGCGGCTCAACGGGGTACGCAAGAAGTCCGTCCTGGCGGAGGCGGCCGAACGGGCACTGCGCTCGGCGAACCTCTGGGACGAGGTCAAGGACCGGCTCGGCAAGCCCGGTGCGGGGCTCTCCGGCGGGCAGCAGCAGCGGCTCTGCATCGCCCGGACCATCGCGGTCGAGCCCCAGGTGGTGCTGATGGACGAGCCCTGCTCGGCGCTGGACCCGATCTCCACGCTGGCGATCGAGGATCTGATGTTCAAGCTCAAGGACCGCTACACGATCATCATCGTCACGCACAACATGCAGCAGGCGGCCCGGGTCTCCGACCGGACGGCCTTCTTCTCGATCGAGCGCACCGGCGACCCGGGCCGGCTCATCGAGTACGACGACACCCAGAAGATCTTCAGCAACCCGAGCGAGAAGAGGACCGAGGACTACATCACCGGCCGCTTCGGCTGAGGTGCAAGGAAGGGCCCCTTCTTATCGCTTTTTGTAGAAGAAGGGGCCCTTCCTAACACCTTCACCCGGGTCAGTCGACGTGGAAGTGGACGGTGCCGTCCTGGGCCTCGGTGAGGCGGGGCACAATCGGCTGGGCCGGATTCCGCGCGGTGGCGGCGGCTGGCACTGCGGCCAGGTCGGGGCAGGCGTCGAGTTCGGTGAGCGTGATCAGGGTGGGCGGAAGCATCGCCATCTCCCCCGCCGCCGCCCGGGCCAGCGCGTCGGCCGGCCGGATCCACATGGTGTGGTCGGCCTCCCCGGAGACGTCCCGGGGGCGCTGCCCCGCCGGCAGCAGCGCCACGAAGAAGTACGTGTCGAAGCGGCGCGGCTCGAACTCCGGGGTGATCCACCGGCTCCACGGCAGCAGCAGGTCGGAGCGGAGGGTGAGTTGGCAGTCCCGGAGCAGGTCGGCGAAGCCGGTACGCCGGTTCACCAGCGCCTGCCGGGCCCGCTCCCACTCATCGCCGCTGACGTCGCCGACCACCGCACCGTGTCCCGGGCCGGCGAGCAGCACTCCCGCCTCCTCGAAGACCTCGCGGGCCGCCGCGCAGACAACCGCCTGGGCCGCCCCGGGGTCCAGGCCGAGCCGGTCGCCCCAGCCGGTCGCGTCCGGCCCGGTCCAGTCGAGCCGGATCTCCGAATCACCCGGGTCGACGCCGCCACCCGGGAAGGCGTACATGCCGCCGAAGGTCATGCTGACGGCGCGGCGGATCATGTACACCTCGAAGCCGGCCCCGCCGGACGCGGCGGGGCGCAGCAGCGGCACGGTCGCGGCCGGCCGGGGCGGCACCGGGGTACCGCCCTCGGCGTAGAACCGGCGGGCGTGTGCGGCGATCGACTCCGGGGCGGCAAAGCTGGTCATGCAGCGAGGGTAGTGGGCGGCCTCGGCGCCAGGATCACGCATGCCGGTACGGGACGGGCGCCGAGAGCACCCACGGCAACCGCAGGCCAACCGGACGCCGGCAGGGTTCGCCTGGACGCGACCCCGGTGATGGCGAAGATCGTCTGCCAGAGACCCCGACTGTGCTCCTACTGGATACTGGTGGCGTGACCATGGTGCTGACACGCTCGCGGATCGACGCCCTCGTCGACGTCGGCGAGGTGCTGGAGCTGCTCAGAGAAGGGTTCCGAGCACCCACGGCATCGCCGGCACCCCTGCGGATCCGCACCGACCTACCCGGCCCTGGCACCGCGACATGCCTGATGCCCGGGCTCCTACCAGGTGTCCCCGCCTACACGGTCAAGGTCAACGCGAAGTTCCCCAACGCCACACCCGCCCTGCGCGGCGTGGTCTGTCTGCACGACCTGCACACCGGAGAACTACTCGCCTTGGCCGACTCAGCCAGCCTCACCGCCTGGCGCACCGGCCTGGCCGCCGCACTGGCCACCCACACCCTCGCCCACCCCGACACCGACACCCTCGGCTTCATCGGCGCCGGCGCCCAGGCCCGCACCACGTGGGCTGGGCTACGCCACCTACGCTCCTGGCGACACACCACCGCCTACGACCTCAACCCCACCCGCGCCCGCGAGCTGACCGCGCACCTGGTCGGCAACGCTCGTGCCGTGGCCGCACACGCCGATGTCGTCGTCCTGGCCACCTGGTCACGCGAGCCTGTGCTGCACGCCTCGGACACGCACGCCGGGCAACATCTGACCAGCCTTGGCGCCGACGAACCCGGTAAGAACGAACTGTCGACCGACCTGCTACGCAGTGCCCGAGTGATCGTTGACAACCTCGACCTGGCCTGCGCCACAGGCGCACTGGGCAACGCCGGCCTCGACGCCACCGCCGCAGCCGGCACCCTCACCGACGTCCTGCACGGCAACCTTCCCGCCCACGACCAATCACGCGCAAGCGTCTATGCACCCGTCGGCCTGCCCTGGCAAGACCTGGCACTGCTGTGGTGGCTACATCAGCGCGCCACCGCCAACCCGGTCATCACCATCGACCTGTTGAGCTGAGGTGCACCCGCCTCCACCAGTGACCCGCACGAGCCTTCTGGCTGGTTCCCATGTAGTTGACGGCCGGACATATCTGGCGGCCCGTAGTTGAAGAGGTGCCATGGCGCAGCAATCCAGCCCTGACGGCAAGACACGTTGGGGCATCCTGGCCACCGGTTACATCGCGGCGACCTTCGTCGAGGATCTCCGGCTGCTGCCGGACGCCGAGGTCGTCGCCGTCGGCTCCCGTACGCCGGAGACGGCTCGCGCCTTCGCGGAGCGGCATGGGGTGCCCCGGGCGTACGGGTCGTGGCAGGAGTTCGCCGCCGACGACGACATCGACATGGTCTACGTCGCCACCCCGCACGCGGCACACTTCGAGGCCACGATGGCCTGCCTCGACGCCGGCCGGGCGGTACTGGTCGAGAAGCCGATCACCCTGGACCGGGCCGGAGCGCAGCGGCTCGTCGACGCGGCCGGTGCCAGCCGACGCTTCCTGATGGAGGCGATGTGGATGCGGTGCAATCCGGTCGTACTCCGGATTCTGGAGCTGATCGCCGACGGCGCGATCGGCGAGGTGACAGGCGTGCAGGCGGACTTCGGGGTCGGCGGGCCGTTCCCGCCGGAGCACCGGATGCGGGCCCGGGCGCTCGGCGGCGGCGCCCTGCTGGACCTCGGGGTCTATCCGATCAGCCTGGCGCACCTGCTGCTCGGCGTGCCGGATGAGGTCCGCTCCTGGGCGAAGATCAGTCCGGAGGGGGTCGACGAGAACACCGGGGTCATCCTGGGCTACGAGTCGGGCGCGGTGGCCACGCTGAGCTGCGGCATGATCGGTGCGACCCGGGTGGCGGCGGCGATCACCGGGCGGACCGGCCGGATCGAGCTGGCGCCGCCGTTCTACCGGCCCGGCCAGGTCACCCTGCTGCGGGACGGAGCCGACCCGGAGTTGCTGCCGGTCGACCTGACCGGCTCGGGCTACCAGCACGAGGCGGCCGAGGTGCAGCGCTGCCTCGCCGCCGGGCTGCTGGAGAGCCCGCTGGTGCCGCACGCCGCCACCCTTGAGGTGATGGGCCTGCTCGACGACATCCGCCAGCAGATCGGCGTCACGTACCCGTGAAAGGAAGGGCCCCCGCATATACAAAAAGCGATATGCGGGGGCCCTTCCTTTCACGCGTTCAGAAGAGTGGCCTGACGAGGAGGTACATCAGGGCGCCGATCGAGCCGGCCGCCGGGAAGGTCAGGATCCAGGCGCCGACGATGTTGCCGGCCACGCCCCACCGGACGGCGGAGAGCCGCTTGGTCGCCCCGACGCCCATGATCGCCGAGGTGATGGTGTGCGTGGTGGAGATCGGCGCGCCCAGCACCAGCGCGTTGAAGTAGAGCACGCCGCTGGCGACGGTCTCGGCGGCGAAACCCTCCGGCGGCCGGAGGTCGATGATCTTCCGCCCGAGGGTACGGATGATCCGCCAGCCGCCCGCGTACGTGCCGAGGGCCAGTACGGTCGCCGAGGTCCAGAAGGCCCACTCCGGGATGTGCTCGGGACTGCTCTGGTAGCCGCCGACGAAGAGGGCGAGCACCACGATGCCGATGGTCTTGGCGGCGTCCTGCATACCGTGCCCGATCGACATCGCCGCCGCCGAGGCGGTCTGGGCCCACCGGAAGCCCCGGTTGAGCTTGCCGGGCTGCCCGTTCCGGAAGATCCACTGAACGGCGATCATGACCAGGTAACCGAGCAGGAAACCGACAAGCGGCGAGAGGATCATCGGCAGTACGACGTCCTCGCCGATGCCCTTCCAGAGCACCGTGCCGGAGGCGGCGAGGGTCGACCCGACCAGCCCACCGATGAGCGCGTGCGAGGAGGACGAGGGCAGGCCGAAGTACCAGGTGATCAGGTTCCAGGTGATCGCACCGATCACCCCGGCGAAGACGATGCCCAGGCTGGAGACGCCGGTGGGCAGGGAGACCAGGCCGGAGCCGACGGTCTTGGCCACGTCCGCACCGAAGTGCGCGCCGATGAAGTTGCCGATCGCCGCCATGCCGAGCGCGACCCGGGGCGTCAGTGCCCTGGTGGAGATGCTGGTGGCGATCGCGTTCGCGGCGTCGTGGAACCCGTTCGTGTAGTCGAAGAGCAGCGCGACGGCGATCACCGCCAGTACGGCGATGAGTTCAGGACTCACGGGTCAGCTTTCCTTGACCGCGATGGTCTCGACCGTGTTGGCGACGTGCTCGAACGCGTCGCAGGCCGCCTCCAGTTCGTCGGCGACCTCCTTCATCTTGAGCACGGTCAGCGCGTCGTACTCGCCGGAGAAGAGCCGGACCAGCAGCATCCGGTACGCCTGGTCGCCGTCGTTCTCCAGCCGGTTGCACTCGATCCAGTAGTCCTCGAGGTCCTTCATCGCCCGCAGCCGGGGCATCGCCTCGGCGGTCAGCTTGGCCTGCTGGTCGAGGACGTTCACCAGCTCGTGCATCTCCCGGGGCAGCGACGGCAGCTTGGTCAGCCCGTAGAGGTAGAGCAGGTTGCCGACCGCCTCCAGGTGGTCCATCACGTCGTCGAGCAGCGAGCCGAGCCGGTAGATGTCCTCCCGGTCGAACGGCGTGACGAAGGTGGAGTTGATCTTCTTGTACAGGTCGTGGGTGATCTGGTCGCTGTCGTGCTCGACCTCGGTGAGCCGCTCGCTCACCGACTGCACGTCGACCCCGGGCAGCGCCAGCTCGTTGAGCAGCTCGGTACCCCGCACGAGGTTCTGAGCGGCCCTGGTGAACAACTCGTAGAACGCGCCCTCGGAGGGGCGGAGGGAAAACTTCACGGCACGGAACCTCGTTGCGTCGGCGGACGGGTGGCGGGCCGCAAGAGGCTGCCCCTCGGGGAATGCTAGGGAACCTCGGAACACAGTTTTCGCCCGCCCACCCCTGATCAGAGGTGGTTCACCTGGGATTCACCTGATGTTCACCTTGGCTGCCCGGCAGGCCGGCACGAACCCGACCGAACGAACCTAGATCACACCAGGGGTGTGAGATTGGCCGCGCGCGGCCCGACCTCGGGCTGGGGCTAACCTCGCGGAAGGGACGTACGGCGCGGGGAGGCAGCGGTGCGCGATCTGGCCAGCGAGTTCGAGGCCGAACGGGCCCACCTCAGCACGGTCGCCTACCGGATGCTCGGCAGCCGGTCGGAGGCGGAGGACGCCGTACAGGAGACCTGGCTGCGGTACGCCGCCGCCCTGGGCAGCCCGCAGGCCCGCGCCGAGGTACGCGACCTGCGCGCCTGGCTCACCACCGCCACCGCCCGGATCTGCCTGGACGTGCTCCGCTCCGCCCGGGTACGCCGGGAGTCGTACCACGGCGAGTGGCTGCCGGAGCCGATCGTCAGCCGGTTCACCGACCCGGCCGGCGGGGCGGACGGCTTCGCCCCCGACCCGGCCGAACGGGCCGCGCACACCGAGCAGGTCGGCATCGCCCTGCTCACCGTGCTGGAACGGCTCGGCCCGGAGCAGCGGGTCGCCTTCGTGCTGCACGACGTCTTCGCGGTGCCCTTCGCGGAGATCGCCGCCGTGCTCGGGACCAGCCCGGCCGCCGCCCGGCAGCTCGCCTCCCGGGCCCGCCGCACGGTGGCCGAGGAGGGTCCGCCCCGCTCCGCCGACCCGGCCGAACACCGGCGGCTGCTCAACGCGTTCCTACAGGCCGTCGAGTCCGGCGAACCCGAGCGACTGCTCGAGGTGCTCGCCCCGGACGTGGTCTTCGTCGGCGACGGCGGCGGGCTCTTCCCGACCTCGCGGCGCCCGATGGTAGGCGCGGACAAGGTCGCCCGGTTCACGTTCGGACTGATCCGCCGGGCCGCCCGGGATACCCGCGACCTGCGGATGCGACAGGTACTCGTCAACGGCACGCCCGGCATACAGTTCGAGGCGGAGTACCGGCCGGGCATGCCGCTGCACGGCGTCATGTGGTTCACCGCCGCCAACGGCCGGATCACCGCCGCCTACCACCAGCTCAACCCGGAGAAGCTGACCCGGGTACCCCGGATAGCGCCGGCCGAGCACACCTGGCAGCTCCCACGCTGAGCCGCGCGGCGCCCGCGCCCGCACGGCCGCCTCGACGCCGGGCTCAGACGACCAACGCCAGCCACTTCCGGTACGCCGACGCGAACGGCTCGGTCCCGTCGCCGAGCGCGACGTGCAGCCACTCCGCGGCGGCCCGAGCCTGCGTCACCGTCTCCTCGGGATAGCCGAACCGGATCCGGTGCTCGGCGAACTCGTCCTCGTCGCGCAGCTCCACCAGGCCGGTGCCGCGGCGGCGCACCACGTCGAGGTCGAGGTCGATCAGGTGGACGGTCTCCCCCTCCCAGCGGGCCGGGCTGGTGATGTCGCAGTAGACCTCGCTGGTCCGCGGCGGCGGGTTGAACATCGCACTCCACCAGGTGCCGTGTGGCACCAGCAGCACGAACGGGATCTGTTCCACCGAGGGGCGGCCGTGGTAGACCGACGCCGTCCCGGCGGTCACGCCGAGCCACACGCCGAGGTCGTCCTCGGTCAGTCTGCGGGCGGGGTAGTCCCGGTGCGCGGTGCCGTCGTACTTGCGGTAGACGACTCGGACCACATCGCTCGACATGCCCGCACCCTAACCGATGTAGCCCAATACGCGCGGTGCGTGAAGCGGCCGTCAGGCGTCGGAATCGACAACATCACCCCTGCCCGGGGGCGGGGCGCGGACCCGCCGGGGCGATGGAGTGCGGCGGTGTCGGGATCGGCGGGTACGGTCGCACGGTGACCGTGCCCGCCACCGACACCAGCGTTCCCACCCTGATCGACTCCGAGGCGGCGGAATCCGGCCGGCCTCCGGCGCCCCGGTCCCGGCGGCGGCGCCGAGGTGACCGCCCAAGCGGATCCGACCTGCTCGCCGCCGCCGTCGGTGCCGTGCCGGGCGGCAAGGCGCGGCCGGGGCAGCAGCAGATGGCCGCCGCGATCGAGGAGAGCATCCTCTCCGGTGAGCACCTGCTGGTGCAGGCCGGCACCGGCACCGGCAAGTCGCTGGCGTACCTCGCCCCGGCGCTGACCGTGGACGGTCCGGTGGTGGTCTCCACGGCGACTCTCGCGCTCCAGTCCCAGCTCGTCGACCACGACCTGCCCCGGCTCGCCGACGCGGTCACCCCGGTCCTCGGCGAGCGGCCGACGTTCGCGGTGCTCAAGGGCCGGCACCACTACCTCTGCCTGGCCCGGCTGGAGAACTCCACAGAGGACGAGCCGGAGGACACCCTCTTCGACACGCCGGGCCGGGGTGGCGGCGGGACGAAGTGGCTCGGCGAGGCCGGCCGGCTGGGCAAGCAGATCGAACGGATCCGGGACTGGGCGATGGAGACCGGGACCGGTGACCGCGACGAACTCGACCCGGGCGTCGACGACCAGGCGTGGCGACTGGTCTCGATGCCGGCCCGGGAGTGCGTCGGCGCCGGGCGCTGCCCGTACGGCACCGAGTGCTTCGCCGAGGCGTCCCGGGCCCGCGCCCGCGAGGCGGACGTGGTGGTGACCAACCACAGCCTGCTCGCCGTCGACATGCTCGCCGGCCGGCACATCGTGCCGCCGCACAAGCTGCTGGTGATCGACGAGGCGCACGAGCTGGCCGACCGGGTCTCCTCGGCGGCACAGGCGGAGCTGATCCCGGAACTGATCGACCGGGCCGCCCGGCGTAGCCGGCCCCTGCTCGACCCGGAGCTGGCCGAGTCGCTGGTGGCGGCCGGCGACGCGCTGGCGGTGGGACTCGCCGAGGCGCCGGCCGGGCGGATCACCGGCGAGCTGCCGGGGCCGCTGCGCGAGGCGTGCACACTGCTGGACGCGGCGACCCGGTCGGCACTGGAGAAGATCGGCGACGTGAAGGCCGACGATCCCGACCCGGTACGCAAGCAGCAGGCGAAGGCCGTACTCGACGACCTGTCGAAGACCGCCCAGCGGCTGCTGGAGGAGGCCGACCACGACGTCGCCTGGGTGGAGAAGCCGGACGGCGGCGGCGCGGGCCGGCGGGCCCTGGTCGTCGCCCCGCTCTCGGTGGCCGGCACCCTCGCCACCCACCTCTACGAGGACCGCACCGTCGTCGCCACCTCGGCCACGCTCGCCCTCGGCGGCCGGTTCGACACGGTTGCCCGGGCCCTCGGGCTGGCCGCCCCGGCCGACCCGGGGGGCGACCCGACCCGGCCGCACCCGCGTGCGGCGGCACTGCGGACGGTACGCCCCGATGCGGCGGGGACCGGTGCCGAGAAGCCAGGCGAGGCGCGGCGACCCGCCGCCCGTCCAGCGGACCGGTCCGCCGAAGACCGAGCCGGCCAGGCCGACGGCTCCGGTGCCGATCACCGGGACGCCGGCTGGCGCTCGCTCGACGTCGGCTCCCCGTTCGACTACCCGCGTCAGGGCATCCTCTACGTCGCCGCGCACCTGCCCCGGCCGAGCGCCTCGGGACTGCCGGCGGCGGCCGGCGAGGAACTGCTCGGGCTGGTTGGCGCGCTCGGCGGCCGTACCCTGGGGCTCTTCTCGTCCCGGCGGGCCGCGTTGCAGGCCGCCGAGCTGCTGCGGGCGCGCACCGACCTGCCGATCCTGCTCCAGGGTGAGGAGGCGCTGCCGCTGCTGGTCCGCCGGTTCCGCAAGGAGCGGGCGAGCTGCCTCTTCGGGGTGATGTCGCTCTGGCAGGGCGTGGACGTGCCCGGCGACTCCTGCCAGCTGGTGGTGATCGACCGGCTGCCGTTCCCGCGCCCGGACGAGCCGCTGGCGGCGGCCCGGGCGGCGGCGGTGGACGCCTCCGGCGGCTCGGGCTTCGCCTCGGTGAGCGTGCCGATCGCCGCCGTACGGCTCGCCCAGGGGGTCGGCCGGCTGATCCGGTCGACCGGCGACAAGGGCGTGGTGGCGGTACTCGACTCCCGGCTGGAGACCGCCCGGGGGTACGGCGCCTTCCTGCGCAGGTCGCTGCCGCCGTTCTGGTACACCACCCGGCCGGAGGTCGCCCGGGGCGCCCTGGAGCGGCTCGGCAAGTCCTGAACCCGAGCCGCCCCGGGGGCTCGGCTGCTACGGGGCCTTCGCGGCGACCACCACGGCGTCCGGGGGCACCGCCGGCGGCCGGCGGTGCGCCAGTCGCCGGACGGCGGTGTTGAGCACCGCGATCAGCGGTACCGAGACCAGGGCGCCGACGATGCCGGCCAGCACCACACCGGCGGCGATACCGACGATCACCGCGAGCGGATGGATCGCCACCGCCCGACCCATGATCAGCGGTTGCAGGATGTGCCCCTCGACCTGCTGCACCCCGATCACCACACCGAGGATGATCAGCGCGGTCACCCAGCCGCTGTCGACCAGGGCGACCAGCACCGCCACCGCGCCGGAGAGGGTGGCACCGACGATCGGGATGAACGCGCCGAGGAAGACCAGCGCGGCCAGCGGGAACGCGAACGGGATGTCGAAGATCACCAGGAAGACGCCGATCCCGACCGCGTCGATGAACGCGACGAGCACGGTCGCCCGGACGTACGCGACGAGCGTGGCCCAGGAGGCCCGGCCGGCGTCGTCGACCCGCCACCTGGCGGCCACCGGGAGCAGCCGGACGAGGAAGCGCCAGATCTTCTCACCGTCGCGCAGGAAGAAGAAGGTGGCGAAGAGCACCAGCAGGGTACCGGTGAGCAGCTCGGCGACGGTCGCGGCGGTGGAGACCGCCCCGCTGGTCAACGCCTGGGTGTTCTCGTTGATCCACTGCTCGCCCTGCTCGATGTACGAGTTGAGCTGGTTGTCCGACATGTGCAGCGGCCCGGTCTTGAGCCACTCCTGGATCTTCCGGATGCCGTCGGTGGCGTTACGGCTCAGGTCGGGTACGCCCTGGATGAACTCGTTGACCACCAGGGTGAGCGTGCCGACCACCGCCGCCAACCCGGCGACCAGCACCACGGCGGTGGCCATCGAGCGGGGGAACCGGGCCCGGAGCAGCAGCCCGACCAGCGGCGCCAACAGGGCGGAGAGCAACAGGGCGATGGCCAACGGGATGATCACGATCCGGATCGTGCCGACCACCCGCAGCAGCGCCCAGGCGACCAGGCCGATCACGATCAGTCGCCACGACCAGGCGGCGGCGATCCGCAGCGCGTGCGGTACGTCCGCGTCGTCCCGGCTCGACGTCGACGGGTGCAGTTCCATGGCCGGTTCAGCCCCGGCCGGCGGCGGAACGGGGGTCAACTCGGCAGGCGTCGCGCCGGCACCCCCCTCCGCCGGGCCGGCCTGCCCACCGGACTGGTCCGTCGACCGGCCGAACGCATACGCGCGACGGATCCTTGCTCGTAGCTGCTCGAAACGGCGCAAGCGCACCTCCCACGGCGGAATCGGCCTTCCCTACGGTAGCCGCACCGGGCCCGGCCGGCCCGGAACGGCCGGCGGGGGTGACGCCGACAACCTGTCTGGTGCGGCACGCGGTACCGTTCCGGTCGTGACCGCCGAGGAAACCAACGACAACGGCCTGCCCATCCGCCTGCTGCACGACCGGGTGCTGGTCCGGGCGGACGGCGGCGAGGGCGAGCGCCGCTCGACCGCCGGCATCGTCATCCCGGCGACCGCCTCGATGGGCCGGCGGCTGGCCTGGGCGACAGCGGTGGGCGTCGGTCCGAACGTGCGCTCCATCGTCTCCGGGGACCGGGTGCTCTTCGACCCCGACGACCGGTCCGAGGTCGAGCTGCACGGCCGGGAGTACGTGCTGCTGCGCGAACGCGACGTGCACGCCGTCGCGGCCCAGCGGGTGGAGACCGACTCCACCGGCCTCTACCTCTAGCCTCCCCGGCTACCTCTGAGCTGCCCGGGCCCGAGCCACCCGCCGGTCAACGGTGGTACGGCCCCGGCCAGGGTCCGACCGGCCCGGAGCCGGGTGCCTGCGGTCCGCCGTACGGGCCGGGTGCTCCGGCGTACGGGGGCGGGGGGCCGCCGTACGGGCCGTACCCGGGGACGGGGTAGCCGGAGTGGACCGGTACCGGCGGGGGCGGTGGCGCCACCAGGACCACCGGGATCGGCACCACCGGCTCGGCCGGCGCCGGCAGGGTGCGGCGGGAGCCGTCCGGGAACGCCAGGTGGTAGCGGGAGCCGTCCCAGATCCCGGCCGGGGCCTGCGGATCGCGCCCGACGAAGACCCTGCGGGCGGCCTGGATCGCGTCGAGCAGCCGACGTTCCTCGTCGAGCCGGTGGGCGAGCTGCCCCGGCCGCCGCTCCAACCCGCGCACCAGCCCGTCGCGGAGCAGCGCGAGCCGGGTCGCGGAGATCTGGATCGACCGCATCGCCTTGACGCCCTCCTCCCCGGCGATCCGGCGGGCCCAGCGCCGGGCGGCGTGCCGCCGGCCGAGGGTGCCGAGCGCGGCCAGCTCGGGTGGGGTGAGCCAACCCGCCGAGACGTAGTCGGGGAGCCGCCGCTGGGTGAGCCGCCCCTCCCAGCTGCGGACCCAGAGCGCCAGGCCGACCACGCCCAGGAAGATCGGCACCATCAGCCCGAGGTAGCTGTAGAGCAGGATCAGCGGCTGCCCGGAGAGCTGGGTGAGGGTCGCGGCCAGGTTCCAGGCGCCGTGCAGGATCATCGCCAGCAGCAGCCCGGCGATCGGGGCGAGGATCCGGATCGGGCGGCTCGCCGACCGGACAGCGATGCCGAGCCCGATGCCGGTCATCGAGGTGAAGAGCGGGTGGGCGAAGCCGCTGATCAGTACCCGCAGGATGAAGATCCCGAAGACGGCCTGCGCGCCGCTGGCCGGACCGTACTGGTCGGCGCCCTCGGCGTAGCCGTGCAGGCCGAAGTAGAGGATGTTCTCCACCATGGCGAACCCGACCGCCGACAGGCCACAGTAGACGATCCCGTCGGTGATGCCGGACCACTTGCGGCGCTGGTAGAGCAGGAGCAGGAGCGGGCCGAGCGCCTTGGTCAACTCCTCGATGAAGGGCGCGACCAGCACGCCCACCAGCGGGAGGGGCAGCTCGAGGGTTCCCGCCGCGAAGGTGTTGGTGCGCAGCGAGACGTAGGTGGAGACCGCCGCGCCCCAACCGAGGCTGAAGGCGAGGTATTTGATCGGCTCCGGGTCGTACCTGTCGAGCCAGAGGAAGCAGGCGACCAGCACCGGTACCGGCAGCGCCGCCGCGGCCAGCCCGATCAGCGGCGGCGTGACCCCGGCCGGCGACACCAGCTCCCAGGACATCAGCGCCGCGCAGACGACGATCAGCGTGATCGCCCCGATCACCAGCAGCAGCCGGGCCAGACTCCGCCGGTCGGGCGCCGCCCCCTCCGGCACGCTGCCTGGGGAGGGCGCAAGCTGCCCCGACGGGGCGGACTGCCACGGCGGGGTCGACGACGGTGGCTGGGGCGCCGCCGCGCCGGGCGGGGTGTCGGCCATGTGATCAGCGTAGTTCCTCCGGACAGCCCGGCCTGACCACAACCGGGCCGGTTTCGCTTCCGGACAGGTCACGAGCGTCAGCGGGGCGGTTCCGGCAGTTGTCTTTTGGCGGTGGTGCCACGGTGTCACCATGGTGACACCGTGGCACCTCGCTCATCGGGGATGTGCCTGCCCGCCGGTCCGGAAAGGCACCGGCGTCAGCGGGCCGGACCCCGCTCTCCGGAGGGGCCGCCGGTGCGCCCGCTCGGCGGCGGAGTGCCGGGCTTCTGGGCGGCCTCCGCCGCGGCCTCCCCGGCGTGCCCGCCCGCCGCCCGGCGTACCAGCTGGTTCGCCTCCAGCCGTTCGATGCCGGTGGCCCGGAGCAGGTCACTGCCGGTGGTACGCACCTGGGCGATCACCACGCTGCCGGAGAACCCCACCCCCTCGGCGTACGCCCGACCGGCCTGGCCGATCGCCTGCAACGCCTCCTCCCGGGCCGCCTCCGGGCGGATGCCGTGCCCGAGGTCCCGGCGCAGCAGCCGTACCGCCTCGGCGAGCATGGTGACCGCGTTCGACATCGCCTCCGGGATCGGCTCCTCGTCCTCCAGCGCGGTGACCGCCCGCCGGACCAGGGTGCCGCTGTTGTGCACGGCGTGCTCGATGTACTCGGAACTCTCCACGTACTGGGTCAACGCGCCCCGGCGGCGCCAGCGCACCGGCGCCAGCAGCGCGGTCTCCCGGCCGCCCTGCAACGCCTCCTCGAAGCCCTGGAGGTGATCCTCCACCTCGCGGAGCCGGTCCAGCGCGCCCTGTGCGCGGGGCGCGTCCCGGGTCTTGAGCGCCTCGGCGGTCTCGGAGAGTTCGTCGGCGAGCCGGCCCAGCGCCGGCCGGGCCGCCCGGTCGACCACCCGCAGCGGGTTCAGCGGCAGGAGCAGCGCGAGCACCAACAGCCCGGAGAAGCCGCCGATCAGCGCGTCGATCACCCGGGGGAACTCGATGTTCGCCTCGTGCGGCATCTTCAGGGTCGCGATCAGCACGGCGGTGGCCGCCGCCTGGGTGACCACGGCCGGGCCGCCACCGAGGAAGATGCTGACCACGATCGACAGGAAGACGATCAGACCGAGCTGCCACGGCCCGGTACCGGCGGCGAAGACCAGCGCGTCGCCGAGGCCGATGCCGATCGCGATGCCGAAGATCATTTCGACGGTACGCCGGAATCGCTGGCCGACCGAGGAGGCGAGGGTACCGATCGCGGAGATCGGGGCGAAGACCGGTGACGGGTTGCCGAGCAACTCGTGCGAACCGAGCCAGGCCAGCGCGGCCGCCAGCGCCGCCTGAAGGGCCAGCACCATGTTGAACCGCACGGCGAACCAGCGGTCCTGCACGGTGGCCCGGGACTTGTGCCGGAACTCCTTGGCCAGGCCGGCGATCCGCTCCCGATCGAGTTCCACGGGCGTTTTGGCCACGGTGGCCCGGAGGGAGCGCATGGCGGGGACTACCCACTGACGAACCTGTCGAACCCGTCGAGCCTGTCCGGGGCTGTCCGGACACTGCCGAGCCGGCATCGACCCGGTTGTCCGGGGTGTTCCGCGACGGCCGGAAACGACCATGGTCGGGGTACTCCTCGGGCGGCTAGCCTGCCAGGCATGCCGGATCTTCTCGACGACCTGCGGGCGGCGCTCGGCGAGTCCGCCGTACTGACCGACCCCGACCTGCTTCGCGGCCACCAGCGCGACGAGGCCGACCTCTGCGTGGCCGGCATGCCGGCGGTGGTGGTCCGGCCCCGGACCACCGAGGAGGTGGTCGCGGTGGTCCGCACGGCCGCCGCGCACGGGGTACCGGTGGTACCGCAGGGCGCCCGGACCGGGCTGGCCGGCGCCGCCAACGCGGTCGACGGGGCGGTGCTGCTCTCCACCGTGCTGATGGACGAGATCCGCGAGGTCGACCCGGTGAACCGGATCGCGGTGGTCCAGCCGGGCGTGGTCAACGCCGTGCTGGCCGCCGCCGTCGCCAAGCACGGCCTGCGCTATCCGCCCGACCCCGGCTCGTGGGAGTCCTCGACGATCGGCGGCAACGTGGCGACCAACGCGGGCGGGATGTGCTGCGTCAAGTACGGCGTGACGACCGAGTACGTCCTCGGCCTGGAGGTGGTACTCGCCGACGGCGAGGTGCTGCGCACCGGCCGGCGTACCGCCAAGGGAGTCGCCGGATACGACCTGACCCGGCTCTTCGTCGGCTCGGAGGGCACCCTCGGGGTGATCACCGAGGTGACCGTCTCGCTCCGCCCGGCCGCCGAGGAGTCGCTGACCCTGGTGGCGGTCTTCCCCTCCACCACCGCCGCCGGCCGGGCCGTCGCGGAGATCTCCGCCCGGGGGCTCAGCCCCAGCCTGCTGGAACTGCTCGACCGCACGCACCTGGGCGCGATCGAGGCGTACCGGCCGATGGGGTTGCGTACCGACGCCGAGGCGCTGCTGCTGGCCGCCGCCGACACCGGCACCCGGGCCGCGGCCGACCTCGCGAAACTCGCCGAGGTCTGCACGGCGAGCGGCGCCGACGAGGTCTTCGCGGCCACCGACGCGGAGGAGGCGGCGGCCCTGCTCCAGGCCCGTCGGCTGGCGCACCCGGCGATGGAACGCTTCGCCGCGGCCAGCTACCCGGACGGCGTCGGCGGGCTGGTCATCGACGACGTGGCGGTACCCCGGGACGCGCTAGCGGCGCTGCTCGACGGGGTGGCCCGGATCTCCGCCGAACACGACGTGCCGATCGGCGTGGTCGGGCACGCCGGGGACGGCAACATGCACCCGAACATCGTGGTCGACCGGGCCGATCCGGCGAGCCTGGAGCGGGGCCGGCGGGCCTTCGACGCGATCATGGAACTGGGTCTCTCGCTCGGCGGCACCTGCACCGGCGAGCACGGCGTCGGCCTGCTCAAGCGGGACTGGCTGGCCCGGGAGATCGGGCCGGTTGGCCTGCGGGTACACCGGGCCATCAAGGACGCGCTCGACCCGACCGGGCTGCTCAACCCCGGCAAGGTGCTCTGAACCCGCTGATGTGACCGGGTCAGGCCGGGTCAGCGGGGCAGTTCCGCGCCGTCCAGGCCGGCACCGGCGCCCGGGTCGGCGGCGAATCCCCGGACGTCCGGGGCACCCAACCGGGCCGCGTCGGCGGTGGCGTCGTCCGGCATCCGCTGGGACTGCCGTTCCGCCTGCACCCGGGCCAGGTAGTGCTCGACCTCGCGAGCCCGCACCGAGGCGTCCCAGCCGAGCACCCGGCCCATGATCTCGGCCGCCTGCTCGGCCGACTCGGCGCCCCGGTGCGCCGTCTCGAACGAGATCCGGGTACGCCGGGTCAGCACGTCGTCGAGGTGCAGCGCCCCCTCGGCCCGGGCCGCGTACGCCACCTCGGCGGCGAGATACTCCGGTGCACCGGCCAGCGGGGAACCGAGCAGCGGTTCGGCGTCGACCATGTCCAGCAGGTGGGTGCTGAGGTTGCCGTACCGCTCCAGCAGGTGCTCCACCACCCCGGCCTGTACCCCGTGCCGGCGGGCCAGGTCGGCCCGGTCCCGCCACAGCGCGGCGTACCCGTCGGCGCCGACCAGCGGCAGGTCGGCGGTGCGCGACGGGCGTACCCCGCCGAGCCGGCGGGCGGCCCGGTCGACCACGTCGGCGGCCATCACCCGGTACGTCGTGTACTTCCCGCCGGCCACCAGCAGCAACCCGAGCATCGGCTCGTACACGGCGTGTTCCCGGGAGAGCTTCGAGGTCGAGTCCGCCTCGCCGCTCAGCAGCGGGCGCAGCCCGGCGTAGACGCCCTCGATGTCGGCGGTGGTCAGCGGCCGGTCCAGCACGGTGTTGACCTGGTCGAGCAGGTAGTCGATGTCCCGGGCCGAGGCCGCCGGGTGTGCCCGGTCGAGCCGCCAGTCGGTGTCGGTGGTACCGATGATCCAGTGCCCGCCCCACGGGATCACGAAGAGCACCGAGGTTGGGGTACGCAGGATCAGCCCGGCCTCGCCGGTGATCGCCGAGCGGGGCACCACCAGGTGTACCCCCTTGGAAGCCCGTACCCGCAGGCCGCGCCGTACCCCGACGTCGCCGAGGAGTTCGGACATGTCGTCGCTCCACACCCCGGTGGCCGCGATGACGGTGCGGGCGCGTACCTCGAACTCGGCATCCGGGGAGCCGGGCGGGGCCTCCATGTCCCGGACCCGTACCCCGGTCACCTCGCGGGCCTGCCGGAGCAGGCCGACGACCCGGGCGCTGTTCACCGTCGCCGCGCCCAGGCTGGCCGCCGTGCGGGCCAGGGTGACCACCAGACGGGCGTCGTCGACCTGGCCGTCGTAGTAGCGGATGGCCCCGCTGATCGCGTCCGCGCGCAGGCTGGGGAAGGTACGCCGGGCACCCTCCCGGCTGAGGTGCCGGTGCAGCGGCATCCCCCGCCCGCCGCCGAAGATCCCGGCGAAGGCGTCGTAGGCCGCGACGCCGGTGCCGTAGTAGGAACGTCGCCAGGCCCGGCCGGCCAGCGCGACCCGGCCGTTGCCGGGCGGCAGCGGCACCAGGATCGGCACCGGGCGCACCAGGTGCGGGGCGAGCCGGGTGGCGAGCAGCCCTCGCTCGGTCAGCGCCTCGTGGACCAGGTGGAACTCCAGTTGCTCCAGGTAGCGCAGCCCGCCGTGGATCAGCTTGCTGGACCGGCTGGAGGTGCCGGAGGCGAAGTCGCGGGCCTCGACCAGGGCCACCTTGAGCCCTCGGGAGGCGGCGTCGAGTGCGGCGCCCGCACCCGTCACCCCACCGCCGATGACGAGCACGTCGAAGCGCTCGCTCCGCAGCCGTCGTAGGTCGGCGGCGCGGCGGGAGGGGGAGAGCCGGCTGGCCGTGTTCCGGGAAAGGCTGGGGTCACGCACCCGTCCACGGTAGCCGTACCGGCGCCCGGAGCGGGCTTCCCGGGTGTCGATCCGCGACGGAGCCGGTGGGGATGCCGGTGCCGACGCCGCCCGTCCGGGCACGGCCCGAGTCCCGTCCCGGCCGGACGGGGTACGGTTCCGCGCCGCCCGGACCTGCGACGATCGGGTACCGGCCGAGGTCGGCGGTGGTCGTGCCGGCGCCGTACTGTTCGCCTCATGCAGGATGGTCCGCCTCCGCCCCCCGACGAACCGTCCCCGCCCCCGGTTCCGCAGCCGCAGCCGGTGCCGCAGCCGGTGTGGCCGGCGCAGCCGGTGTGGCCGGTCGCTCCGGCTCGGCCGGTACCGGCGGCCGGCGGTGGGGTCTGGCCGGTGGTCGCCGCCGCGCTGGTCGGGGTCTGGGCGGTCGGCGTGACCGTCGGCGGCCAGACCATCGCCTGGCTCGTCGAACAGGTCCTGCTCGTCGCCGGCCTGGACCGGCAGGACTGGCTCTGGCCGGTCACCGGCGTCGTGACCGCGCTGCTCGTCGGAGTACCCGCCGGACTGCTCGCCGCGCTGCCCCGCTCCCCGGCGGTCCGGACCGCCGGGCGGGCCTGGCTGCTCGGCGCGATCGCGCTCGGCGGCCTGGGACTGCTCCGGGCGGTACCACCCACCCTGCCGGAGGTCTATCTCGCCGGGCTGGCCGGAGCGGCCGGGCTGGGTGCCCTGCTGATCCGTCGCCTCGGCGGCACGGATCGACGGCCGGTCCGCCGTCCCCACCCCGCCCACCCCCAGCCCGTCCACCCACCCGGCCGACCGGGGCAGATCCCCGCCGAGCCGGCCGCGACCGCCCTGGCCGTGGCCGCCGGACTCGCCCTGCTGCTGCCCTGGGTCTGGGTCGGCGCTCTCGGTGGCGTACTGGAGACGATCTGCGGGCTGCTCGCCTCGGCCGCGCTGGGCTGGCTGGCCGCCACCGTCCTCGATGGACGGTTCTGGGCCGACTACGAGCGGCCAGCCGCCAGCCACGGCACCGGACCGGTTGCGAGTCACGGCGCCGCGCCGGCCGGGAGTCACGGCGCCGCGCCAGCTTGGAGCCACGGCCACCGGCCGGTTGCGGAGCGTCCGGTGGGCGGGGCCCGGTTGGTCCTGGTCGGTGGCCTGGTGGCCGGCGTGGCGCTGGCGCTGCTCGCTGGTGGGATCGGCCAGTCCGGGGCGCAACTCGGCGCGCTGCTGCTGCTCCCGCCGGCCGGTTTCGCGCTCGCCGCCCTGCGGGTGACCTCCCGGCCCCGACCGACTGCCGGAGCACCGGAGTCGGCGCCGCGACAGGTCGGCTCCGCCCCGGTCGGTTGGCTGGTCGGCATCGCCGTCGCCGGCCCGCTGACCCTGGTCGACCCGGAGGAGATCACGCTGCTGCTCTCCGGGGCCCGGGACGTGCCGTTCTGGGCCGCCGTCGCCGCCGCCGGCTCGCTCGCCGTCGCGGTGCTGCTCGGCATCGGGTACGGCGTCGGCCTCGGTCGCGCCACCGCACCCGTACCGCGCCGTCCGGTCGCCGCTGCGGTGGCCGGCGTACTGTTGCTCGCCACCGGCGCGGTGTACGTCGGGCTCGGCTCCCCCGGCTGGCACGGTGAGCGGCTCTTCGTGGTGCTCCGGGAGCAGGCGGACCTGACCGGGGTGGCTGCGCAGACCGGACCGGCCGGTCGGCAGGCCCGGGGTCGTGAGGTCTACCGGAGACTCGTCGAGACAGCCGAACGGTCGCAGGCGGACCTGCGCCGGGAACTGGACCGGCTGCACCTGGAGCACACCCCGTACTACCTGGTCAACGGGATCGAGGTGCAGGGCGGCGCGGCGGTACGCGCCTGGCTGTCCCAGCGCGGGGACGTCGACCGGGTACTGGTCAGCCAACGGTTGCGCCCGCTGCCGGCCGGCGGCTCACCGAGGCGTGGCGACGAGCGGGCACCGACCGTACCCGCCTGGGGCCTCACCCTGATCGGCGCGGACCGGGTCTGGTCGCAGCTCGGCGTGGACGGCTCGGGCATCGTGGTGGGTTCCTCGGACTCCGGGGTGGACGGGGCGCACCCGGCCCTCTCCGCCGGTTTCCGGGGCGGCGACGACTCCTGGCACGACCCGTGGAACGGCTCCCGCTCCCCCACCGACCTGGGCGGCCACGGTACGCACACCCTGGCCACCGCCGTCGGCGACGAGCGGGTCGGGGTGGCGCCCGGAGCACAGTGGGTCGGCTGCGTGAACCTGGACCGGAACCTGGGCAACCCGGCGCGTTACCTGGACTGTCTCCAGTTCATGCTGGCGCCCTTCCCGCCCGGTGCCGACCCGTTCACGCAGGGCCGCCCGGACCGGGCACCCCAGGTGCTCAGCAACTCGTGGGGCTGCCCCGAGATCGAGGGCTGCGCCAGGGAGACCCTCCAGCCGGCCACCTCGGCGCTGGCGGCGGCCGGGATCTTCTTCGTCGCCGCCGCCGGCAACACCGGTCCGTTCTGCGGCTCGATCGACGACCCGCCCGCTCCGTACCCGGACGTCCTCACCGTCGGGGCGGTGGACCGGCAGCGCCGGGTCACCTCGTTCTCCAGCCGAGGCCCGGCGCCGGACGGGGTGGCGAAGCCGGACCTCATGGCGCCCGGTGCCGACGTTGTCTCGGCGCTGCCCGGCGGCGGGTACGGCGCGTTGAGCGGCACCTCGATGGCGGCGCCGCACCTGGCCGGGGTGGTCGCGCTGATGTGGTCGGCCAACCCGGCGCTGGTCGGCGACCTGGAGACGACCCGGCGGATCCTGCTCGACACCGCCGGCCCGGCCAACCCGACCGACGCGGCCGGGTCGGGCACCGACACCTGCGGCTCGGAACGCAACATCACCGGTGCCGGTCTGGTCGACGCCTACGCGGCGGTCCAGGCCGCCCAGGAACTCGGCCGGACCGGCCGGTAGCCGGCGCCCGAGCCTGGACGCCAGCCCTTGGGCGCCGCCGAACCCGGGCCGGGGCGGCGCCGAACCCGGACCCGAGGTGGACCCGGACCCGACGTGCCACCGGACCCGGACCCGAGGTGCCACCGGACCCGGACCCGGGCACCGCCGGGCACCGCCGAGTGCCGGGCCGCGTCGGGTCGGCCGGGCTCGGCTAGGGTCGGCGGGCATGAGCGCCGAGTCGTCCCTCATCGAGCCGTCCCTCACCGAGCTGACGGACGACCAGATCCCCGCCGTGGTGGAGTTGTGCCGGGTTGCGCTGGACCTGCCGGAGGACTCCGTTGAGGCGGCCGAGATCGTGGCCCGGCTCCGCGACGACTCCGCGCTGCCGGGTGCCGCCGGTCCACGTCGTACCGTCGGGGTGGCCGCCTGGCAGGACGGCGCGCTCGTCGGGGTCGCGCTCGGCTCGATGGCGGACCGGCGTCCGGATCCGGCCGTCGGCCACCTCGACCTGGTCGCGGTGCGCCCGGACCAGCGCCGGCAGGGCATCGGCAGGGCCCTGGTGACGCGGCTGGAGCAGGCGCTCGGCGGGCTCGGTGCGACCCGGGTACGCGTCGCCGGCAACCCGCCGCACTACGTCTGGCCCGGCATCGACGTCCGGTACACCCCGGCGATCTGCACCGTGCTGGCCCTCGGCTACACCCCGGAGGGCACCGCCTGGAACATGACCGCCGACCTCTCCACCGAATCCTCCCCGGCGTTGCGATCCACCGAGGCGGCGGAACGGCGACTGGCCGAGCAGGGCGTCACGGTACGCCGGGCCGAGCCGGCCGACCTGGAGATGCTGACCGGGTTCGCCCGGTCGACCTTCGGCGGCAACTGGGACCTCGAACTGCTGCACTCGGTCGGTCGGCAGAACGCCGGCTGCCACCTCGCACTCCGTACGCCGGACGGGGGCGGGGCACCCGAGCTGCTCGGCTTCGCCGCGTACGGCTCGTCCCGGCCGAGCTGGTTCGGGCCGATGGGTACCGCGCCCGCCGCACAGGGTCTGGGGATCGGCGGCGTACTGCTGCGCCGGTGCCTGCGTGACCAGCAGGCGGCCGGGCACCGACGCGTGCAGATCGGCTGGGTCGGCCCGGTGCCGTTCTACGCGAGCAGTGCCGGGGCGCGGATCGAGCGGGTCTTCTTCCTCTACGGCAAGCAACTCTGAGGAATCACATATGGGTATGGAGTTGATCGGTCGTCGGCTGTCGGGCGACGAGTTGCGAGCGGTGTTGGACGACCCGCAGGCTGTCGATGCCCTGCTCTACGGCGATCTGGACGATGACGACGCGGAGATGCCCGAGCCCGAGCTGGATCTGGGCAAGTCCTGGCACGGCGTCCACTATCTGCTCACCGGTTCCGCCTGGGGCCTCGGCGACGAAGCGGCCGGCGCGGCGATCCTCGGTGGCACCGATATCGGCGACGACGGTGGCTATGGTCCGGCCCGGCTGCTCGATCCGGCGGCCGTCCGCGCCGTCGCCACCGAACTGGACGGGTTGGACGTCGAGACACTCCACACCCGGTACGACGCGGATGCGATGGCGACCGCCGAGATCTACCCGCTCGGCTGGTCCAACGACGACGCCGAGGTCGACAACCTCGTCGGGCACTTCGCCGAGTTGCGCCGGTTCTATCGGGCCGCGGCCGAGAACGGCCAGGCGGTCCTCCTCGCCATCACCTGACGCTCCCAGCGGGGCGATGGGCTGCTCGCCCCAGCACGTGCAGGAGCATGATTGCCTACCGGCAGCGCGCCTGTCATATCCGGGAGGGTAGACCCGGGCGGGTAGACCCGGGAGGCCGTACCGGCGGCCGAAGGCAGCGACAGCATCGTGCTCGATGCCGGTTATCGGCCTTGACCGGGTGCCAGGCGTGTACCGGATCGATACCGCGCCATTTGCTCGTGTGGACCGGCCCGCGCCTCCTACCGTTTTCGACGGAGGAGGAAAGTCATGGCAGAAGACGACGAACCTGTTGAGAATCTCCCGGTCGCCCGGACTCCGACGGCGGACCTCTCCACGCCCGGTCCGGCGCCCCGGCTCGACGGCGGGGAGGCCGATCAGCGGGTGGGAATGGGAGGGGCCGCCGACGTGACACCCGAGGAGGCCGTGGTGCCGGTGGACGCGCCGCCCTCCGTACGGGAGCCGTTCAACCAGGCGGAGAAGCGACGTAACCAGCGGCGGATGCCGACATGACGAAGGGGCGGGCCGCTGACGCGACCCGCCCCCACGACGTGGAGCCTGGACTCAGAAGTCCATGTCCCCGCCGCCCGGCGCAGCCGGGGCAGCCGGGTTCTTCTCCGGCTTGTCCGCCACCACAGCCTCGGTGGTCAGGAACAGGGCCGCGATCGACGACGCGTTCTGCAGCGCCGAACGGGTCACCTTGGCCGGGTCGATGATGCCGGCCTTGAGCAGGTCGACGTACTCACCGTTGGCCGCGTTGAGGCCGTGCCCGGCGTCCAGGTTGCGCACCTTCTCGACCACGACGCCGCCCTCGAGGCCGGCGTTGACGGCGATCTGCCGCAGCGGGGCGTCCAGCGCGATCTTGACGATCTGCGCACCGGTCGCCTCGTCGCCGACCAGGTCCAGCTTGTCGAAGGCGGTCTTGCCGGCCTGGACCAGCGCGACACCACCACCGGGGACGATGCCCTCCTCGACGGCGGCCTTCGCGTTGCGCACCGCGTCCTCGATGCGGTGCTTGCGCTCCTTCAGCTCGACCTCGGTGGCCGCGCCGACCTTGATCACCGCAACACCGCCGGCCAGCTTGGCCAGGCGCTCCTGCAGCTTCTCGCGGTCGTAGTCGGAGTCGCTCTTCTCGATCTCGGCACGGATCTGGTTGACCCGACCGTTGATCTGGTCGGCGTCACCGGCACCGTCGACGATGGTGGTCTCGTCCTTGGTCACCACGACCTTGCGGGCCCGGCCCAGCATGTCGAGGCCGACGGCGTCCAGCTTGAGGCCGACCTCCTCGCTGATCGGCTGTCCGCCGGTCAGGATGGCGATGTCGCCCAGCATGGCCTTGCGGCGGTCACCGAAGCCCGGCGCCTTGACGGCGACGGACTTGAAGGTGCCCCGGACCTTGTTGACCACCAGGGTCGCCAGGGCCTCGCCCTCGACGTCCTCGGCGATGATGGCCAGCGGCTTACCCGACTGCATGACCTTCTCGAGGATCGGCAGCAGGTCCTTGACCGTCGAGATCTTGCTGTTGACGATCAGGATGTACGGGTCGTCGAGCACGGCCTCCATCCGGTCGGGGTCGGTCATGAAGTACCCCGAGATGTAGCCCTTGTCGAAGCGCATGCCCTCGGTCAGCTCCAGTTCGAGCCCGAAGGTGTTGCTCTCCTCGACGGTGATGACGCCTTCCTTGCCGACCTTGTCCATCGCCTCGGCGATGATCTCGCCGACGCTGGTGTCACCGGCGGAGATGGAGGCGGTGGAGGCGATCTGCTCCTTGGTCTCGACGTCCTTGGCGAGCTTGCTCAGCTCCTCCGAGACGCTCGTGACCGCAGCCTCGATGCCCCGCTTCAGCGCCATCGGGTTCGCGCCGGCCGCGACGTTGCGCAGACCTTCGCGGACCAGCGCCTGGGCGAGGACGGTCGCCGTCGTCGTGCCGTCACCGGCGACGTCGTCGGTCTTCTTGGCGACCTCCTTGACCAGCTCCGCACCGATCTTCTCGTACGGGTCCTCGAGCTCGATCTCCTTGGCGATGCTCACACCATCGTTGGTGATGGTGGGGGCGCCCCACTTCTTCTCGAGCACGACGTTGCGGCCCTTCGGGCCCAGCGTCACCTTTACGGCGTCGGCGAGGGTGTTCATGCCCCGCTCAAGGCCGCGGCGCGCCTCCTCGTCGAACGCGATCATCTTGGCCATACGGCGTTGTCCTCCTGGACACTCACGGCCGCCGGAGCCTTGCCGACCCCGACCTGCCGCCTGATTACGCACCTTCGGACGTCACTACGGCACTGGCGGACGGGGCGCGTCGCACCCGAGGGTGCCTGTCGTGCTCCGTCGCGCTGTGCGACAGTGACGTCCGCCGGCCGGGCCGGACAGCCCGCGACGACCGGCCATGTGCCGCGCACCCGCTTCCGCAGGCCCGCGACCGTGGCCCTACCGCCCCGACCTTGGCACTCACGGTGTGCGAGTGCCAAACACTTGTTTAGCACTCTCCCATGCCGAGTGCAAGCGAGTGAGCCGGTCCAGCCGAGCCGCAGCACCGGTTACCGGCGGCCGGAGCAGGGCGAGCGGCCGGTACCCGCCGGTCGGGACACGCCGGTCGGGACACGCCGCCGTCCGCGACACCGGAATGGGCGGTTGTGGCAATCGGAAAAGCCAGACACGACCGGCTGATGTCCCCGGAACGGGAACACCGGCGATCGGCGAGAGATCTCCGGAGAAAGGCGGCAGGGCGCGGCGGTACGCGGCTCGCCGGCCGTCACGCCGACAAGGCAACGTCGGCCGCCACAGGTGCCACTTGGGGGCCGAGGCTACCGGCACCACTACAGGCTCATCGGCTACAGGCTCATCGGCACATCCGAATGCGCGTCGACGCACCGATCCGGATCGGCGCGCCGGAAGGCCGGACACGCGCGGAGACTCGGCACGGTGACCCGACAGGCCGCATCGCGATCGCGCAATAGAGCGTCGAACGGCGGTGGTCCGAAAGCGGGCCGGCAATGGTCCCGGCCAAGGCAGACCCTGGGCCGGGTGACGCGGAACGGGGACGTACCCGAGGAGCCGTGGGCCGGAAGGCCCGGCAGCTCAGGCGATGACCCGGACCTGTTCCGCCTGCGGCCCCTTCTGCCCCTGTGCGATCTCGAACTCGACGCGCTGACCGTCGTCAAGCGCCTTGTAGCCGTCCATCTGGATCGCGGAGAAGTGGACGAAGACGTCCTGTCCGCCATCGACGGCGATGAAGCCGTAGCCCTTTTCGCTGTTGAACCACTTCACGGTGCCCTGCGCCACGGTGCACTTCCTTACTTCGGTCGCGTCGGAGCCGCTCCGAGCTCCGGCGACGCCGTATGCCTGCCGGGGCCGCCGAGTCGCTTTCCCCGAAAATGGATCATGCAATTGAACGGATCCAACGAATCAAGCGGCCGAACCCGCACCGTACACCAAGGTCGGGTCGCAGCGCACTAGGCCAAAACGGTCACTGGACGGGCAACCATTGGGTCGTTTTCCGGCCCCACAGCCATTGGCGACCGTCGCTGCCCAGGTCAGCCGGCCCGTACCCACCCGTCAGCAGCCCCGTCACCCGCCGAAACTGGTCCCCGTACGGCGTGCGACGATGGCCGACGTGCCGGCTTCCATCCCGCAGACCACCGCCGGTCCGGAGTCCGGGCACTCCGCCGGCCGCCCCCTGACGGCCATACCGGACGGGGCCACCCCGGCGACCGATTCCGGTCTCCGGCCGGCCGTCGATCTCCCACCGGTCCGCCGGGTACGCCCCGACGACGCCGGCCGGGTCCGGGCGATCCGGCTGGAGATGCTCGCCGACTCGCCGCTGGCCTTCCTGGAGACGCTCGCCGACGCAGCGGCCCGGCCGCACGCCGAGGTCGCGGCGAGGATCGCCGGAATGTCGACCGGGCACCGGACGGCGGCCTTCGTCGCCGAGGTCGACGGGCGGGTCGTCGGGCACGCCGGAGGCCAGGCCGCGCCCGGCCAGTCCGGCATCACCGTGGTCTTCGCGGTCTACCTCAGTCCGGCCTGGCGGGGCACCGGCCTGCTGGCCGCCCTGGTCGAGGCGGTGGCCGACTGGTCCAGGGCGGCCGGCCGGCCGGAGCTGCTGCTGGAGGTGGTCGTCGGCAACGACCGGGCGGTACGCGCGTACCAGCGGCTGGGCTTCGTCGACACGGGGGTACGGGTGCGGCACCCGACCATCCCGACGCTCCGCGAGCTGCAGATGACCCGGCCCGCCTGAACCGCCCCGCACCGCACCGCCTTGCCGGTTAGGAAGGGCCCCTTCCTCTACCGAAAGCGCTAATGGGGGGCCCTTCCTTACACCTCAGTTGTGTCGGCGGGCTTGGACCAGGCGGAAGCGGTTGGCGACGTAGGCGCCGTCGGTCAACGCGGCGTTCGCCGCCGGGTTGGCACCGCTGCCGTGGAAGTCCGAGAACGCCGCCGACTGGTTGACGAAGACGCCACCGGTGAGGTTGCAGGAGAGGTGCACCCCGGTCTCGATCGCCGCGGTCTCGGCCGCGTCCAGCACGGTGGAGTCGGTGGAGTAGACCGAGGCGGTGAGCGCGCCCCGCTCGCCGACGGTCTGCCGCAGGATCGCCAGGCTGTGCGGGGTGGAGTCGGTGGCGATCACGAACGAGATCGGCCCGAACCACTCCCGCCCGTACGTGCCGGCGTCGTCGGCACCGAGCTTCGCGATCAGCGGCGTACGCACCACCGCGCCGGGATAGTTGGGGTGCTCGACCGGCCGGGACGGCAGCACCGGCTCGCCGAGCCCGGCGACCTCGTCGAGCCGGGCCAGTACCCCGTCGTTGACGATCGCGCCGGTCAGCTCGACGGCCCGGGCCGGGTCGCCGGTGAGCTTGCCGACCACCCCGGCGATGCCGGCGGCCACCTCGTCGACGCTCTTGTGCCCCTGGTCGGTCTCGATCCCGTCCCGGGGCACCAGGATGTTCTGCGGGGTGGTGCACATCTGTCCGCTGTAGAGGACCAGTGAGAAGCCGATGTTGCGGCACATTCCGGCGAAGTCGTCGGTCGAGTCGACAACGATCGTGTTGACGCCGGCCTTCTCGGTGTAGACGGCCGCCTGCCGGGCGTTCGCCTCCAGCCAGTCGCCGTACTCGGTGGAGCCGGTGAAGTCGACGATCCGTACCTCGGGACGCAGCGCCAGGGTGGAGGCGAGCCGCTCGCCCGACGCCTCGGGGGCGAGCAGGATCAGGTTCGGGTCGAAGCCCGCCTCGGCCAGCACCTCGCGGGCGTACCGGACGGTGACGGCGAGCGGCAGCACGGCCCGGGGGTGCGGCTTGACCACCACCGGGTTGCCGGTGACCAGCGAGGCGAAGAGTCCCGGGTAGCTGTTCCAGGTCGGGAAGGTGTTGCAGCCGATCACCAGCGCCACGCCGCGCGGCACCACGTGGAAGGTCTTGGTCATCCGCAGCGGGTCGCCCTTGCCGGCCGGCTTCTCCCAGGCCGCCGTCGCCGGGTGCCGGGTCATCTCCCGGTACGCGTAGGCGAGCGCCTCCAGCGCCCGGTCCAGCGCGTGCGCGCCACCGGCCTGGAACGCCATCACGAACGCCTGCCCGGTGGTGGCGTGCACCGCGTTGGCCAGCTCGAAGACGTGCGCGTGCAGCCGGGCGAGGATCTCCAGGCAGACTCCGACCCGGGCCTGCGGCCCGGCGTCCCGCCAGGCCGGCAGCGCGGTCGAGGCGGCGGCGAGCAGCACCTCGGCGTCGCTGTGCGGGTAGCTCACCCCGAGGTCGATGCCGAACGGGCTCGTCTCGGTGGCGACCCAGTCGCCGGTGCCGGGCTGGTCGAGCGGGAACTTCCCGCCCAGGTACGCCCGGAACGCCGCCTCGCCCTCGGCGGCGGCGGTCTCGCCGTAGACCCGTGGGCTCGGCGACTCGGGGTAGGCGGACCAGTAGGAGCGTTCGGTGATCGCGGTGAGCGCCCGTTCCAGGGTGTCGGCGTGCCGGGCGTAGAGGGGGTGCGGGGTCTCCGTCATCCCGCCATCATGCCGCACCGGCCCGCCCGGTCCCAGCCTCCGTCTCCGGGGCGGGCGGCGCTGGTCAGAGGGTTGCCTGCCAGGTGTTGAGCCCGCCGACCGCCCGGAATCCCAGCGCCTCGTTGATCGAGATCATGTATCCGTTGGACGCCGCGTTGTAGGTGTCGACGGCTCGGAGCGCCGGCTCGTGCGCGCGGATGTGCCGCAGGTTGTCGACCTTGATCACGGTGCCCAGGCGGTGCCCCCGGTGCGCCGGCTCGACCAGGGTGATCTGTTGGGAGGCGTGCCAGTCGCAGCTGGTGTGCATGCCGATCCCGGTCCAGGCGACCAGCCGTCCGGTGGCGTCGTGCCGGGCGCCGCTGTTGTACCAGTACTGGCCGCGCTCCTGGTAGATCTGCTCGATCTCGCGCAGTCGGCCCACGTCCGGCCGGGGCGGCTCCCAGGTGAGGTCGCCGAGCGGCGCGTCGCTGATCAGCCGGCTGTCGAGGTAGGCGACGTCCTCGGCGTACTCGTCGGGGGTGGCGCCCCGCCAGCGCACCAGCGAGTAGCCCTCGGCCCGGGCCAGGCCCTCGGCCATCAGCCGGTCGAGTTCGGCCTCGTCGAGCGTGGTCAGGTCGAGCCGGCGGCGTATGTCGGCCAGCGCCGGCTTGGCACCCATCGCGGCGGCGAAGGCGTCACCCGGTGTCGTCGGCGCGGCCTCGGGGCTCATGTTCACCACCTCGGCGATGATCCGTTTGCGTCCCTCCTGGCGGACCAGCCGCACCGCGTGCTCGTAGAGCGCCCGGCCGACGCCCCGACGGCGGTACTCCGGATGGACGGCGAGCACAAGCTCGGCGTTCTCCAGGTTCTCCAGCTGCGGCAGCGAGACTCCCAGATAGCCCACGGCCACCCCGTCGAGAAAGCCAAGCGAGTGCCTCTCTTCGTTACCCGGCCACGGGCGCCGGAGCCCGGCGAGGAAGCGCTGTCGGGGCAGCGGCGGCACGTCGGGCTGGTCGGCCGCACGCGCGGCGGCCTCGATCTCGTACGCCCGCTCGGTTGCGGCGACGTCGGTGACGTCGAGTGGGGTGACCACGATGTCCATGCTCTGGAGGGTGCCGCTTACCCGGACCCGGCGCGACCGAATATCGAGCAACCGTCACCTGGGGCGGTGGATTCGCGTTGAGCCCGACGGCGGGTTGTGAGCGTCGGCCGGACCGGGCGGAAGAGTTTGGTCGGGAGGACGCCCGCACAACGCCTCCGGCGCTGGGTCGTAAGAGCTTTGAAAGTCTACGGCGGTGCGTCCTCCCGCACGGAGCATCTTGCGTCGTGCAGATGCAGTCGTCAAGCCCTCTTCCGCGTGTTTTCGTCACGGGTGGCAAAAGAGCAGCTACGCAACGCATTCGTACCGCCGGGCAGGCGACCCGGTCGGTGGACTGGAACGATTCCACCTGCAAGTTGCACGTGCATCTGCCCGAGCACGCTTCGGGCAGATGCCGAAAATTTCTTCCCGGAAATTCAGCCGAGCAGGCCGGCGTCGCGGACCGCCCGCAGCGACGGCCTGATCCGGTACGTCGGACCGACCTGTGCCGCCACCGCATCCAGGGTCTTGAGCCCCTCGCCGGTGTTGTAGACGACCGTCTCGGCGTCCGGGTCCAGCCGGCCGCTCGCCACCAGCTTGCCGAGTACGGCCACGGTCACCCCGCCGGCCGTCTCGGCGAAGACGCCTGTGGTCCGGGCCAACTGGCGGATGGCGGCGCGGATCTCGTCGTCGTCGGCGTAGTCCATCCAGCCACCGGTACGGCGCACCGCCTCCAGGGCGTAGAGCCCGGCGGCCGGGTCGCCGATGTTGAGCGACTTGGCGATCCCGGTCGGCCGGACCGGGGTGATCACGTCGGTGTCGGAGTGCAGCGCGACGGCGATCGGGTTGCAGCCGGCCGACTGGGCGCCGAAGACCTTCCAGCCGTTCGCCGGCGCCTCGACCAGTCCGATCTCGACAAGCTCGCTGAACGCTTTGTCGATCTTGGTGAGCAGTTCGCCACTGGCCATCGGGACGACCACCTGCTCGGGAATCCGCCACCCCAACTGCTCGGCCACCTCGTAGCCGAGCGTCTTGGAGCCCTCGGCGTAGTACGGCCGGACGTTCACGTTGACGAACGCGGTGTCGGCGAACTCGTCGGTCTCGACCAGCTCGCCACAGAGCCGGTTGACGTCGTCGTACGAGCCGTCGATGGCGACCACGTCGCCGCCGTAGACGGCGGTGGTCACCACCTTGCCCTGCTCCAGGTCACCGGGGATGAAGACGATCGACGGCACCCCGGCCCGGGCCGCGTGCGCGGCGACCGAGTTCGCCAGGTTGCCGGTCGAGGCGCAGGCGAACCGGGTGAAGCCGAGCCCGCGGGCGGCGGTCAGCGCCACCGACACCACCCGGTCCTTGAACGAGTGGGTGGGGTTGGCGCTGTCGTCCTTGACCCAGAGCGGCGCCCTGATGCCCAGTTCGGCGGCGAGGGCGGCGGCCGGGACCAGCGGGGTCAGCCCCGGGTCGACGGTGACCCGGGCGGCCGGGTCCTGGCCGGTCGGCAGCAGTGCGGCGTACCGCCAGAGGTTGTCCGGGCCGGCCTCGATGTCCGCCCGGGTGACCCGGGCCAGGGTCGCGGCGTCGTAGCCGACCTCCAGCGGGCCGAAACACTCGTAACAGGCGTGCTGCGCGATCAACGGGTATTCGGCGCCACAACCCCGACAGACGAGGACACGGGCGGGATTCGGTGCCACCGGGCTGGTCTGGCTGGGGGTCGCGTCGATGATCGACGTCATGGCGATAGCCGTCCTCTCATCTTTCCCTGGCGCCGCACCGCGCGGCGGGGACGGATTTGGCACCTGCTCCGCCGTGGAGTGGTTGCCGGGGCGTCTTCGGGCCGTATCCCTCAGCCCCTCTGGATGAGGTATGAAGTTGTGCCCGACAGTCTACGGGCAGCGCGGGCCGGTGTCCCGGGTCTGTTTCCGGTGTGAGGAAGATCCCGGCACCGGTCCGCCGCCGGCCGCCGGCTGAAATAGTTGTCCAAGCTAACGACATTCGGGTACGGCCGGCGCGCACGATCCGGCCGGGCAGGACGGGAGCGGGACGTTGCGGGACGCGATGCAGGCCGGAACGGTCCGGATCACCGGGGCGGGCGGCGACGAGATCGAGGCGTACCTGGCCCAGCCCCTCGGCGACACACCGCACGGCGGGGTGGTGGTGATCCACCACATGCCCGGTTACGACGAGGCGACCAAGGAGATCACCCGTCGACTGGCCAGCTACGGCTTCGCGGCGATCTGTCCCAACCTGTACTCCCGGGAGGCGCCCGGCGCCAGCCCCGACGACGCGGCGGCGGCGGCCCGGGCCGCCGGTGGGGTACCTGACGACCGGCTGATCGGCGACGTCGGCGGCGCGGCCGACCACCTGCGCGGACTGCCGGCCTCGAACGGCAGGGTCGGGGTGATCGGGTACTGCTCCGGTGGCCGGCAGGCGTTCCTGGCCGCCACCCGGCTGCCGCTGGACGCCGCCGTCGACTGCTACGGCGCGTTCGTGGTCGGCGACCCACCGGAGGACTTCCCGCTGGCGGTGCGGCCGCTGCTCGACCAGGCGGACCGGCTCTCCTGCCCGCTGCTCGGCCTCTTCGGTGCCGAGGACCGCTATCCGGCGCCGGCCCAGATGGACGAGCTGTCCCGGGAGCTGACCCGGCTCGGCAAGCCGCACGAGTTCCACACCTTCGCCGATGCCGGGCACGGCTTCTTCGCCGTCGACCGGCCCGGCTACCGACCGCTGGCCGCGACCCAGGGGTGGCAACGGGTCCGGGACTTCTTCGACCGCTACCTGAACGCCTGACCGGCCGATCCCGTCCGGGTCCGGGTCGCGTCAGTCCGAGTCCTGTCCGTCAGTCCGAGTCCTGTCCGTCCGAGTCCGAGGAGGCCGGCATGTGCACGTACGTCACGGTGCAGCGCGAGATCGACGGCAGCGGCAAGGGTGCCGGCGGCTGGTTCCCGGTCACCCGCACCTGCGTCTATGTCGACCATCCGACACACGCGCCGTACGCACACACCCTCAACATCGACTTCCTGAACCCGGCCGCCGGCCCGGGGGCGCGGGTCGCGGTCGAGCTGACCGAGGAGTCGGCGCTCGCCCTGGTCGAGGCGATCCAGGCCGCCCTGGCCGCCGCGCCGGCCGGGCTGGCCAGCCGCGACCAGAACGTCTGACCCGGCTCTTTCAAGGGCCGCCGCCGCACCCGCCCAGGGGCCGGGCGCTCAGCCGGTCGCGTCGAGCCGGGCCAGCTCGTCCGGGCTGAGCCGCAGGCCGCCCGCGGCCACGTTCGCGACCAGGTGCTCCGGATTGCCGGTACCCGGGATCGCCAGCACGTGCGGGCCACGGTGCAACGTCCAGGCGAGCCGGACCTGCGCGACAGTCGCGCTGTGCACCTCCGCCACCGCCCGCAGCTCGGCATCGCCGTCACCGCCGGCGGTCACACCCGCCTCCCGGCCCGCACCGGCGATCGCGAAGAACGGCACGAAGGCGATGCCCTGCTCACCACAGATCCGCACGAGGTCGTCGGCGGTACGCCGGTAGTCGACCCCGTACGGGTTCTGCACGCAGACCACCGGCGCGATCTCCTGCGCCTCGGCGAGCTGCTCCGGCCGGATGTTGGAGACGCCCAGGTGCCGGATCAGCCCGGCCTCGCGCAGCTCGGCCAGTACGCCGAACCGCTCCGCGATCGGGTCGGGGCCGTGCACCCGGAGGTTCACCAGGTCGAGATGGTCCCGGCCGAGCTGCCGGAGGTTCTCCTCGACCTGGCCGCGCAACTGCTCCGGCCGGGCCGGCGGCAGCCACTCACCCGACGGGTCCCGACCCGGTCCGACCTTTGTGGCGATGACCAGATCGTCCGGGTACGGCGCCAGCGCCCGGTTGATCAACTCGTTGGCCGACCGCAGCGCCGAGAAGTAGAACGCGGCGGTGTCGATGTGGTTCACCCCGAGTTCGACGGCCCGGCGGAGCACCGCCACCGCACGGTCCCGGTCGCTCGGCCCGCCGTCGGCGTTCCGGGTCAGCCGCATCGCGCCGAAGCCGATCCGGTTGACCGTCAGGTCGCCGAGCCGCCAGGTGCCGGCGGACGCCGCGTTGATTTCGCCGGAATCCGTCATCGGAAACGCCTCCTCGTGCTCTGTCCACCCGTGGTCGGCCGACCATCCACCCCTGTGGACGATGGTCGGCACGGTGCCGAAGACTAGGCGGCTCCGTCACCGGCGGGACAGGGCACCACCTGCAAATTCGTCCGGCCCCTCATGCGACTATGGGTGAGAAGGGCACCTTCGGGTCAGAGCGCCCGGGACTGCCGCACCAGGGCCCGGCCCACCCCCAGCACCGCGACCACGCCGATCACCCCGAGCAGCAGGAAGTACGGCCAGGCGGCGGCGAACCCGCTCAGCAGCGCCTCCCGCAGCGCGGTGACCCCGTAGGTGACCGGGTTGACGGCGGCGAGGACCCGCTGCACCGGCCCGAGATTCTCGATCGGATAGAACGACGGGCTGGCGAAGAGCAGCACCGGGGCCAGCACGTTCACCAGCACGGTGAACCGCTGGAAGTCCTGCACCAGGGTGGCGAGCAGCAGATAGAGCGCGTTGAAGGCCAGCGCGGCGAGCAACGCCCCGCAGAGCAGCGCCAGCCACCGCTCCGCCGGCCAGCGCCCCCGGAACAGTGCCGCCGAGACCGCCAGCGCGGCGACGGCCTGGGCCAGTACCAGCGCGGAGCCGGCGAGCAGCTTGCCGACGACGTACTGCCGGCGGGTCAGCGGGTACGACCACAGTTCCAGCGACATCCCGCTCATCCGCTCCTGGAACAGCGCCGTACCCGAGGTGGTGGCGGCGGCCAGCAGCGAGGAGAACATCAACGCCGGGATCGCGAAGTCCGGATAGTCGACCAGCCGGCCCCGGTAGCTCACCTCGCCGACCAGCGCGGTGAGCGAGGTGGCGAAGAGTGCGATGTAGACGGCGGTCGGCACCACCGCGAGCAGCAGGTTGGTGCGGTTGCGGGTGAGCAGCAGCCACTCCCGCCGCAGTGTCGCGGTGAGTCCGGAGCCCTGCCAGGGCGGCGCGCCGACGGCGTCGTGGTCGGCGGGGGCGGGTGCGGTCACCGGGCGGTCACCTCCGATCGGGTCAGCGCCACGAAGGCGTCCTCCAGCGAGGCCGTCGCCAGTTCCATGCTGTCGACGGGGATCTGCCGCTCGGCCAGTTCGGCCAGCAGCCGGGGCAGCCGCTGCCGCAGGTCCGGCCCGGTCAGCACGATGTCGTCGGCACCCTGGGCCGCCGCCAGGCCGAGCCGCCGCGCCTCGGCGGCCACCGCCGGCCAGGCGTCTGCCGATCCGGTACGCAGCCGGGCCCGTGCCTCGCCGCGTTCGTCGCGCAACTGTGCCGGGCTGCCGTCCCGGACCAGCCGGCCGTGGTGGACCACCAGCACCCGCTCGGTGTTGCGTTCCACCTCGTCGAGATAGTGGCTGGTCAGCACGATCGTCAGCTCGTGTCGGGTACGCAGTTCGTCGAGGGTGGCCCAGACCCGGCGTCGCCCCTCGACGTCGAGCCCGGCCGACGGCTCGTCCAGCAGCAGGATCCTCGGCACCCGCAGCAGGGCCCGGACCACCTGGAGCCGCCGTCGCTGCCCGCCGGAGAGGGTGAAGACCAACTGCTCCTCGCTGCCGGTCAGATCGAAGGCGGCGAGCAGTTCGTCGGCCCGGGACCGGGTGCTCCGCCAGGAGAGGCCCCGGAACGCGGCGGCGATCTTCAGGTTGTCCCGAACGGTCAGCATCATGTCGAACGGCCCGGACTGGTGCACCACCGCCACGTCCCGCTTCGCTTCGGCGTCGGGGCGGCGGCCGTGCACCAGGATCTGCCCGGAGCTGGGCGGGCTGGCTCCACAGACCATCTTGAGCAGGGTGGTCTTGCCGGCACCGTTGGGGCCGAGCAGCCCGACGGACTGGCCGGCCGGCACGCTGAAGCTGAGCCCGTCGACTGCCGGGGTGGCGGCACCTGGGTACGCCTTGACCAGGTCGGCCGCGACGATCGCCGGGGTCATCGGGAGACCGCCGGCACCGGTGGTACGCCCAGCGTGGCGAGGACGATCCGGATCTCGTCCGCCGGACCGGTCTCCCGCAGTGGTGGACCGGTCCGCAGGTGGTGGTCGACGTCCTCCGGGGCGACCACCGGCTCGACGACGCCGTCCCGGCCGTCGTCCGGGGCACCGTCCGGGGCGGTGGTACCGGCCGCGGGGTGTGCCGCGGGGCGCCCGTACCGGCAGCCGAACACGATGTCGAGCCGGCGGGCCGGGCGGGCGAGTCCGGTGCGCAGGTCGTCGACCGGTCGGACCGCCGCCGGTGAGATGCCGACGGTCAGCCCGTCCAGCACGTCGAGTGCGGCGAGCGCCCGGCGTACCCGGTCGGGGAGGGCGGAGCCGGCCGCGAGGTGGCGTACCCGGACCACCGTCGCCGGCTGGCTGGCCTCCGGCGCCGGGAGCTGGTGGTCGATCTCCGGTACGGCCCGCGCCGCCGCCCCGGCCAGCCAGAGCGTGATGTCGTCAGGCAGCGCGGCCACCGGCCCGGTGCCGTCCGGGGTGCCCGGGGCACGGGCGGGGACCTGCGGCACCCGGCCGAGGACCGCCGCCCGGGGCACCGGTGGGTCGTACAGCGGCAGGTTGTCGCCGGCCGTCAGCAGGTGGTCCGGCCGACGGGCGACCACCCGGTGCACCACGATCCGCTCCCCGTGCTGGTAGGCGACGACCTCGCCGGGACGGAGCCGGTCGAAGTCGGCCGGTTCGACCACCACGGTTCCGGCACGCAGCGCCGGCAACATGCTGGAGCCGGTGACCGGCACCCGGGCGGTACGTCCGGCGGCCAGCGCCGCCCGTACCAGATCGGCGAAGCCGGTCCCGCTCACCGGTCACCGTCCCCGGGAGCCGGTTCGGGGGTGCCGAACAGGTTGCGGGCGCGCAGCAGCGCGACGAACTCGCGGACGTCCCGGGCGATGACGTCGCGCTCCCGCTCGTCGTCGCTGCCAAACTCGTCGGCCAGCTCGCGGATCACGGTCTCGACGTCGCTGCCGGCGGCGAGCCGGCGCCAGATCAGCGCGGCGCTCGCGTTGAACGTCTGGAACTCGCCGTCCTCGGGGTTGTAGAGCCGGACCTCGTCGTCGCTGTCGACCCAGACGATCTCGGGGTTGATTCCGACAGTCACGCGGCACCTCCCTTGCCGCCGACCAGCAGCGGCAGCGACCGGCGGGCTCCTTCCGGCGGGGACCAGGTGCGCCAGTCGTCGTACACCGGGTGCACCGAGCCGTCCCGGACCAGTCGGGGCACCGTCATCTCGGACTCCCGTTCCAGCAGGTCGGCGCCACTGAAACCGGTGGAGCGCCAGATGTTGGTGATCATGGAGTGCCGGAGGATCCGGCAGTGGTCGCGGCTGTTCCGTTTCACCGAGCCGGACTCGGCGGCGTGGTACGCCCGGCAGCCACCGCCACAGGCCGCCCGGATGTAGCAGCGCCGGCAGTCGGCCAGGTTCTCGCCCTCGAAGACGTTGTTGGCCCGCAGGTCGGCCAGGACGGGTGAGGCGAAGACCTCGCGCAGCGGCTGGGCCCGGACGTTGCCGGCCTTGTGCAGCGGGCCGGTGACCAGCTTGCAGGGATAGACGTCGCCGAGCGAGTTGATGTAGATCTCGGTGCCGCCGAGCCCGCAGTTGGCCCGGATCGAGCAGGGCTTGACCGCCTTCGGCCCCTCGGTGAGGATCTTCCGGGCCACCGGGTTCGTCCAGGTGAACCGCTGCACCGCGAGGTGGTGTTCCCAGCCGAAGTGGACGCCGTCGGAGGCGCCCCGGCCGATCCCGGTGTGGTTCATCATCCGGATCTTGCTGAACTCGATCCCGTCCAGGAACGACATCAGGTCGTCCAGTGTGGACAGATTCTCCGGCGACACCACGTGGTTGATCGCCGGCTTGACGCCTGCGGCGTTGAGCAGGGTCAGTCCGAGTACGGTCTGCGCGAAGGTCCCCTCGCCCCGGGTCTTCTCGTGCGTCTCGGCGGTGCCGCCGTCCAGGCTGACGGTGACGCTGGCGAAGGTGTCGGCGATCCGCCGGGCGGTGGCGGCGTCGCGGATCCGGGTTCCGTTGGTGATCATGTTGACCCGCAGGCCACGGCTGCGGGCGTGGTCGGCCACCTCGAAGAAGTCACGCCGCAGCATCGGCTCGCCACCGGTCAGGATCAGCAGCTCGGCACCCATGTCGGCGATCTGGTCCACCAGGTCGAGGGACTCCGCCGGCTCCAGCTCGCCGGGGAGCTTGCGGGTGGAGGAGGCGTAGCAGTACGGGCAGCGCAGGTTGCAGCCGTCGGTGATGGCGTAGTAGACCATCTTCAGCGCGGGTTCGGCCGGCCGGACCCGGGGCTGCTGCCCCGGCAGATAGACCAGCCAGTTCAGCACCAGGGTGGCGAGTACCCGTTCGAGTTCGGTGCGCCCGCCCGGCCCGGTCGCCTCCCCGGTGGGCCCGGCGGTGGCCCAGGCCGGCGGTGGGGCACCCTCGGCGAGCGCCCGCAGCAGCCCGAGTTCGTCCTCGGTGAGCACCGCCCAGGCGGCCAGGCCGGGATTCTCGACCAGATACCGGTCCCGGCACTGGAAATAGACGAGGTCGTCCGGGACGACCAGCGAGTTCCACATCGTCGACAGCCGCATGACCACTCCCTTCCTGCCGGAAGGAGCCGCCGGACGGCGGCTCCTTCGTCAACCGTCGGACCTGGCTAGTTGGCCTGGCCGGAGCCGGCACCGGCCAGCGCGCCACAGGCGCACGCGCAGCCGAGCTGCGCGGCGAAGTCGGCGGGCTGGATCGCGGGCTTCACCCATTTGGTCATCGCGACATCCCTTCTTTCTCGAAAAGTCCCGGGCGGCGGGTCTGTCCCCCACACGAAGAACCCGGGCCCCCGTCATGATCACTTGCTGTGATCGAGCAATGCCAGAGAGCAAAAATGTCGTCTTGACATCCGGATCGACGTGGATCTAACCTCCGGTTCTCCTGCCCCCGTCCCAGGTCCCGAAGAAATCGCTGCGACGCAAGGTGAGGTGCCGTCTCCCGTGCCCGTGATCTCGGTCTCCGTTGTCGACGACGATCGGATGCTGCGCGACGGCATGGCCGCCTGGCTCGGCTCCGTACCCGACCTGCGGCTGCTCGGCACCGCCGCCACCGTGGACGAGCTGCTCGACACCGAACCCGGCCGGGCCGACGTCGTCGTACTCGACCTGCTGCTGGCGGACGGGTCCGCGCCGGTCGACAACGTACGCCGGCTCGTCGCCACCGGCCGTCCGGTGCTGGTGGTCAGCGTGGTACCGCACGTGGTGCACGGCGTGGACGTGATCCGGGCCGGCGCGTCGGGCTATCTGACCAAGGACCACGACCTGCCGAGTCTCGCCGAGGCGATCCGGACCGTCGCCCGGGGCGAGCTGGCGCACTCCCCCGAACTCGCCTTCGCCTGGTCCTGTGACGAGCGGCCGGACCGGCCCAGGCTGGCCCCCCGGGAACGGGCGGTACTCGTCGCCTACGCCTCCGGCATGACGCTGACGGCAGCGGCCCGCAAGGTCGGGATCCAGCCGGCGACCGCGCGGCAGTACCTGGACCGGGTCAAGGCGAAGTACTGCGAGGCGGGCCGGCCGACGTACACGAAACTCGACCTCGCCGACCGGGTCCGCGAGGACGGGCTGCACCGCTACCGGTCACCGGGCACCGGGGACGGCACCGACCAGAACAGCTCGACACTCGTGCCGTGACCGGGTTCGGAGAAGAGCCGCACCTCGCCGCCGATCTCGACCATCCGTTCCGTGATGGAGCGGCGCAGCCCGAACCCCGCACCGACGGCGGCGGTGTCGAACCCGACCCCACGGTCGACGACCCGTACCCCGAGCACGCCTTCGTACCAGTCGACGGTGAGCCACGCCTCGCCGGTACCGGCGTGCCGGGCCACGTTGTTCAACGCCTCCCGGGCGGCGTCGCAGATCGCCTGCACCACGTGCCGGGGCGGCTGCGTCGGCAGGTTGCCCGAGCGCAGGTGCACCCGCAGGCCGAGCGCGGTCGCGTCGGCCGCGACCTCGGCCAGGCTGGCGCCGAGCGTGCTCACCGCCTCGGCGCGGTCCTCGGTGACCAGCCCCCGGATGTAGTCGGCCTCCCGGCCGCAGCGCCGCCGTACGTCCTCGGCACGGTGGTCCAGCCCGCCCCGGGCGATCGCGGTGAGCGTCGCCAGCGCGGTGTCGTGCAGCCGGCGGTGGTGGTGCAGGCGTTCGGCGTACCGGGCCGCCCCGGCCGCCGTGGCTGTCTCGGCGGCGAGCCGGCGCTGGGTCGCCTCGTCGACCGCGCTCGCCTGGGCACAGAGGTAGCGGCGCATGAAGTGCAGCAGCAGCGCGAACCAGAGGCTGGAGTTGACGTGGTTGACGAAGCCCGACTCCAGGGGTGGCAGCCCGCCGATCTGCACCGACGCGGCGGCGATCGCGGTGAGCACCAGCACCGCCAGCCCGACCAGCAGGGCCCGCAGGCTCAGCACCGCGCCGACCAGCGCCGCCGAGCCGAGGGCGAACTTGCCGGCCCAGTTCGCCGCCGACAGCTCGTAGCCGGGCAGGATGTTGATGTTGACAATCACCAGCAGCCCGCAGGTGATCGCCACGTCGGCCACGACGTGCCCGTAGCTGAACCAGCCCCGCCGCCACACCGCCGTGCCGAGCAGGACGTTCCAGAGCACCACTGCCAGCAGCAGCACCGTGTTCAGCGTCGGGCTGTGATAACGGCCCGACGCGCTGGTCATCCCGGCCAGCGCCGGCACGATGTAACTCGCCCGCTGCCCGAAGAGCAGCACCGCGACGAAACGCAGCGCCCGCTCCCGGCCGGGCATCGTGACCATCAGTCGGGCGTCCACCCAGCCCAGTCGCGCCTCGGCCAGGAACCGGCTGATCCGCCGGGGCGGGCGCCCGATCCGGGCGGTATGGTCCAACATCGAGCCCACTCCCGTCACAGAGTCACCGGACGGCCACCCGTAGCACCGAAGCGCCGATCATAGGGCAGCCGCGCCAGCCACGGCCGGGAGAACCGCGCGGCACCGGGTTACGACACCACGTCCTTGCGGGTGAAGCGCCAGAAGGCGAGCGACCAGAAGACGGTGGCGTAGCAGATCGCCGAGATGGCTCCCTTGACGATGTCGTCGGTCTGCACCGGTGTGGAGAGCAGGCCGAGCCAGGCCGAGCTGTAGTGCGTCGGCAGGAAGTCCCGGAGCACCCCGAGCGCGGTGATCTGGTCGAGGATGCTGGAGAGGATCCAGAGCAGCACCGCGCCGCCGACCGCGCCGAGCGCCGCGTCCGTGATCACCGAGAGCAGGAACGCCAGGCCGGCCACGACCAGGAGTACCACCGCCAGGTAGCCGAGGATGCCGAGCAGGCGCAGCAGCCCCTCACCGGCCGGTATCTGCGCGGCGACCGTGCTGGACAGCGGCGACCAGCCGTACCGGAGGGTGCCGGCGAGCAGGGCGGTGCCGGCCAGCAGCAGCAGGGCCAGCAGTGAGTACCCGAGCGCGACCACCAGCTTGACCGCCAGCAACCGGGCCCGGGGCACCGGTATGGCAAGCAGGTAACGCAGACTGCCCCAGCTCGCCTCGCTGGCCACCGTGTCGCCGCAGAACAGCGCCACCACCACTACCAGCAGGAACGACGACGAGACCAGCAGCGCGAAGAGGGTGAAGTTCAGCCCGCCCGTGGTGGCCAACTCGATGAGGCTGCCGAACTCGCCCCCGCCGTTGTCGTCGTCGCCGGAACTCTCGAACTGGAACGCGATCAGGATGATCAGCGGCAGCAGCACCATGAAGCCGAGCGCGAACTGGGTACGCCGGCGCGACGCCTGCCGGCGCCACTCGGCGGCTATCGAGAGCGTGGCCCGGGGGCGGTACCCGGCGGCACCGCCTGCCGCGTCCGGCGCCGCCGGAGTCTGTGTGGCGGTCATCAGCGGTCCCCGCTTCCCCGAGAGTTCTCGCCGACCAGGGCGAGGAAGGCATCCTCCAGGCGGCGGCGCGGCACCACCCGGTCCACCCCGACACCGGCCCGGACCAGTTCGGCCACCACCTCGCTGCGGGCGGTGCCGTTGGTGTCGACCACCAGCGCCCCGTTCGTCTCCGGCAGCACCCGTACCCCGGCCAGCCGGTCGAGCACTGCCCGGGCGGCGTCGGTGTCGGAGACGTCGAACTGGGTACTCGGCGACTCGCCGACGATCTCCTCCACCCTCCCGGCCGCCACGATCTGTCCCTTGTGTACGACGACCGCGTGCGTACAGGTCTGTTCCACCTCGGCCAGCAGGTGACTGGAGACCAGCACCGCCCGCCCGTCGGTGGCGTACCGGCGCAGCACCCGGCGCATCTCGGCGATCTGCGGCGGGTCGAGCCCGTCCGTCGGCTCGTCCAGCACCAGCAGTTCCGGCAACCCGAGCATCGCCTGGGCGATGGCCAGCCGCTGCCGCATGCCGTGGCTGTATTTGCGGGTCCTGCGGTGCACGGAGTCGCCGAGTCCGGCGATCTCCAGCGCCTCCTCGAAGTGCGCGTCCGCCTCCGGCCGCCCGGTCGCCCGCCAGTACGCCCGCAGGTTCTCCAACCCGCTCAGGTGCGGCAGGAAGCCCGGCCCCTCCACCAGCGCGCCGATCCGGGAGAGCACCGGCGAGCCGGGGACCAGCCGGTGCCCGAAGACGTGGATCTCTCCGGTGGTCGGCTGGGTCAGCCCCATCAGTACCCGCAGGGTGGTGGTCTTGCCTGCGCCGTTCGGCCCGAGCAGCCCGACCACCTGCCCCCGGTGCACCTCGAAGTCGATCCGGGAGACCGCCACGAAGCCGTCCGCGTACTCCTTGCGCAGGTCGCGGACGACGAGCGGGATGTCGGCGTACTCGGGATGCACCGAGGTGTCGTGCCGGCGGTGCCGGCGGCGCAGCACGGCCACCACCACGACGAGCCCGAGCACGATCGCCGCGACCAGGCCGGCCAGCGCCCACCGCCAGATCACCGCCGGGGTGGCGATCGGCTCGCCCGGCACGGTCGGCAGCGACACCTCGGCGCCGGTCAGCGCGGCCCCGGCCGGCATCCCGGGTACGTTCCCGGCGGCCGGCCCGGCCAGCGCGACGGTGTAGGTGGCCGGCTCGACCGGGGTGGCGTAGCCCTGGTCGGAGGTGGCGAGCACGATCCGCAGCCGGTGCCCGGCCTCGATCCGGCGCACGATCGCCGGCAGGGTGACCGTGACCGGGGTGGCCGCCGCGACGTCGGCCGGCAACCCGGTCAGCCGGACCGGCGCGACCAGGCCGTTGGAGAGCGCGGCCGGCCCGTTCGGGTCGACGTCGTAGAGCTTGACGAAGAGCACCGCCTCGCCGGTCGGTGAGGCGGCCCGGATGGTGACCGTCGGCGAGCCGACCACGTCGACGGCCCGGGGCAGCGGTGCCGACTCGAACCGGGCGTGCTGGCCGGGCAGGTCACCGGCGACCCCGTCGAGCAGCGAGGAGAAGCCGCCGCTGAACGGCAGCGCGGAGATCGCCGCCGGGTTGCCGGCCGGCGGGTTCGCGATCCGCTGCGCCGGCCCGGCCACCGCGATCGACTCGCTGGTGGTGCCGGTGACGCCCGGGTAGTCGGTGACGGAGAAGCCGGAGGCGACCAGGCCGCGGTCGAGCGCGTCGAAGCCGGCGATCCGGGACCAGGTGAAGCTGCCCGAGGGCGCCTCGCCGGCGCCCTTGACGTGGTGCTCCAGCCACTGGGCCATCAGCAGGCGCAGCCGGTCCCGGTCGGTCTGCGGGCCCTCGCCGCCGTCGTGTCCGCCGGTGAACCAGGCGACCCGGACGGGGGTGCCGCCAGCCGCGATGCCCCGGGCGTTGGCGTCCGCCTCGGCGAGCGGGAAGAGCGTGTCGGCCGCACCCTGGATGAGCAGGGTGGGCGCCTTGATCCGGTCGAGCACCCCGGCCGGGCTGGACCGGCGGAGCAACTCGACCGCCGCCGGGTCGGCCCGGCCGGTGGTGGCGATCCGCAGGTACGCGGCGCAGACGTCGGCGGCGAAGCGTCCGCAGGCCGGGTCGGCCGGGGTACCGCCCGGAGCGGCACCGGGCACCGTGCCGAGTACCGGGTCCTGGCCGCCGGTCGGGCCGTCCCCGTTCTCCGACCCGGAGCCGTCGGAGTCGCCGCCCGGTGCGGTCAGCCCGCCCAGGCCGCCGGTGCCACCGCCGCTACCGAAGAAGATCCCCGCCCAGCCCTTCTTGAAGACGCCGTCGACCGGCTCCCGGCCGGTGGCCTCGGGCAGGAAGGAGCGGGCCAGGTCGTTCCAGGTGATCATCGGCACGATGGCGTCCACCCGCTGGTCCGCCGCGGCGAGCAGCAGTGCCAGGCCGCCGCCGTACGAGCCACCGACGACACCCACCCGGGGGTCGCCGGCCGCGTCCTTGCGGATCTCCGGCCGGGCGGCGAGCCAGTCCAGCAGCCGGGCGGCGTCCCGTACCTCGTAGTCGGGGTGGTCCAGGTGGATCTGTCCCCCGCTGCGCCCGAACCCCCGGGCGGTGTACGTGAGCACCGCGTAACCGAGTCCGGCCAGGTCCTCGGCGTCGTCGGTGACGGAGGACTTCGTACCGCCGAAGCCGTGCGCCAGCAGCACCGCCGGTACCTGCCGGTCGGCGCTCGCCCCGTCCGGCAGGTAGAACCGGGTGTCCAGGTCGACCGGCTGGTCACCGCCCGGCCCGGACCTGACGGTGATCATCGAGTCCGTTGTGGAGTAGGTCGGCCGCTCCGGCCAGACCGCCCAGCCGACCAGCGCGGCCAGCAACACCAGCACTGCCGACCCGGCGACGAGTCGACGCCGGGTCGGCCGGGCACGGCGCAGCCGCGCCAGCAGTCGGGAAGGCATGGGTCACACCGTACGGCGCGGACCCTGAGCGTTGGCTGAGATCCGCCGTACGTCTGTCCGGCTGGCCCGTTCGGCGCCGCCGAGTCGTCGTCCGCGTCGCACCAGCGGGTATCCGGCGGGGCGACTTCGGATTCTGTGAATTCCGATCTTTGGCGCAGGACGCCCTTATCGATACATGCACCTAGGCAACAATGTACAAGGAGTCACATTTTTGCTCACCCGGTGTTACCTGTACCCAAGTGACGCATAACTGACTGCTCGGCCCCGATCGAGCGGGTCCAGCGTCCATTAGTTTTCCGGTCCGGTGGACGGGACCGGGCGGCCTCCCCACGCCCGCCACACAGATCGACCCCCTCGCGCCGATGGAGATGGACGATGACAGTTCCCGCGCAACGGTCCCGGCGTGCGCCGAACCGGACCGGTACGGCACTGCGAGTGCTGCTCGCGGTCACGCTGCTGATCCCGGTCGGCGCGCTGTTCAGCTCGGCCTGGCGCAGCAACGACGACCGGCTCGCCGGCACCGAACGGGAGCGGCACGGGGTGGAGTACCTGCGTGCCCTGGGACAGGTGACGCTGGCCCTGGTCGACGCCCAGTCCGGTGCGGTGGCGGGCCGGGCGGCGGCCGCCGCGGCACTGCGTACCGCGGTCGAGGAGACAAGCGCGATCGACGTCCGGCACGGCGCGGAACTGCGTACCAGCGAGCGCTGGGCCGGGCTGCGTGCCAAGATCGAGGCGCTGCCCGACCGTCCGCCGGCCAACCCGCAGGACGCCTGGACCGTCTACACCGAGACCACCGATCTGCTGCTCGCGCTCTACGCCAAGGTGCGGGAGAGTTCCGGGCTGATCCGGGATCCGGACTCGGACTCCTACCACCTCCAGGACGCGGTGGCCGAGGAACTGCCGGAGGCCCTGGTCGCGGCCGGACGCCTCGCCGACCGCTCGGTACTGGCCAGCGGGCGCCCGCGCGCCGACCGGCTGCGTACCGCCAGCGAACTGGCCCTGGCCCGGGCCGACGTACTCGGCCCCACGGCCGACCTGGTCGACAACCTTCGTTCGGCGGTGGAGAACACCGCCAGCCGTACCCTCGGCGGCAACCTGCTCAGCCGGCTCGACGGCTACCAGCGTGCGGTGGAGGACCTGGCGACGCTCACCCGCGACTCGACCGCACCCAACCCGATCCAGGTGGGTGCCGCCCGAGCCTCCGCGCAGCTCGCCGGCTCCGGACTGGCCACGATCATCCTCACCGAACTCGACATCCTGCTCCGGGAACGGGCCGACCGGCTCTCCGGCGAGCGGCTGCTCGTCGTCGGCGCGCTGACCCTGGCCGTACTGCTGGTGCTCGCCCTCGCCGCCCTGCCGCTCCTGGCCGCCCGCTCCGCCGCCCGGGCCAACCGTGCCCCGGCCGAGGCCGACCCGAGCGGGTTCCACCCCGCCGCCGGCACCGAATCCGGCCCTCCGCCGACCGGGCCGCCATCGGCCGGACCGCCACCGGTCGAGTCGCCGCTGCCGGCCGGCGCGGCGCTGGCCGGGCCGGCGGCCGGCGGCGTGCCACCGCTGCCCGAACGCCGGCCCCGCCGGCCAGAGCCGGCCGGCGACCCGGCCCGGCGCTCGCCGCTGGCGGACTGGCAGGATCCGGTACCCGCCGGCCAGTCCACCCAGTCGGCCACCCCGGACAGCCCGGCCCCCTGGGGACGTCCCGATGCTCGGTAGGCTCCGGATCCGGGGCCGGCTGGCCCTGCTCGCCATCCTTCCGTTGCTCAGCACGATCGGTCTCGCCGTTCCGGTGCTGGTCGACCGGATCTCCTCGGCCCGGGAGGCGGCGGACACCGCCGAGACGGTGCGCCGGGCCGGCCAGGTCGGCACCCTGGTGCAGGATCTCCAGCGGGAGCGGCTGCTCTCCGTCGGCTACCTGCTCAACGTGGTCGACCGCTCCCAACTGGTCCAGCAGAGCGCCCAGGTGGGCGACCGGATCGCCGACCTGCGGGCCGAACTCGGCGACCAACTGACCGAGGAGATCGACAGCGCGATCGGCGGCATCGGCCGGCTGGCCGACCTGCGCACCGGCGTACTGAACCGGCGGGCCCGGCCGGACCAGGTGATCACCGCGTTCGGGCAGGTGGACACCGCGCTGATCGAGTCGCTGCGGCTGACCTGGTCCACCGACGCCAGCACGCCCGAGGGTCGGCAGATGATCGCGCTGGACGCGGTGCTCCGCACCGACGAGGGGATCAGCGCCGCCGCCAGCCTGATCGTGTTGGTCGCCGGCACGAAGAACCCCGCCTCCGGCATCGCGTACGTCGGCACCATGGCCCGACTCGAAGCCAACCTGGCCCGGTTCCGCAGCTTCGCCACCCCCGCGCAGAACGACCTCTACAGCCTCATCGAACGGGCGACGGCGGCCCGGACCAGTCCCGAGTTCCTCAGCGCCGGTGCCGCCGACCCGACCGCGGCGATCGCCGAACTGGACCTGGCGGACCTGTTCCCGGCGGCCATCTCCCTGATCACACTCGGCCAGTTCATCGAGAAGAAGATCGTCACCGACGTGGTCGCCGAGGTCACCGACCAGCGCCAGCGGGCCATCGCCGGTGCGTACACGGTCGGCCTGCTGGTGCTGCTGACCATCGCGTTGATGATGCTGCTCAGCCTGGCGGTGGCCCGTACCGTCGCCCGGCCGCTGACCCGGCTGACCGTCTCCGCCGACCGGATGGCCCGGGCCGCCGAGGAGGAACTGACCCGGATCGTCGACGACGAGTCCGAGGCGTACCAGCCGATCCGGCTCGACCCGGTGGACGTGGACGGCCGGGACGAGATCGGCGACCTGGCCCGCGCCTTCGAGCGGGTGCAGGGTACGGCCGCCCGGCTGGTGGAGCGGCAGGCCGCCAGCCGGCGGAACGTGGCCCAGATGTTCGGGCACGTCGGACGACGTACCCAGAACCTGGTCGGCCGGCAGATCGCCCTGATCGACCGGCTGGAGCACCAGGAGACGGACCCGGGCCGGCTCCAGCACCTCTACCGGCTCGACCACGTCTCCAGCCGGCTGCGCCGCAACGCGAGCAGCCTGGTGGTGCTCTCCGGTGGAGCCGGCGGCGACGGGCACGTCGCCCCGCTGCCGCTCGGTGACGTGGTCCGGCTGGCGCTCGGTGAGATCGAGGACTTCACCCGGGTCGACGTGCAGGTCCGGCTCGACGTCGCGGTGGCGCCCGGGGTCATCGGCGACCTGGTGCTGACCCTGGCCGAGCTGATGGAGAACGCCACCGCCTTCTCCCCGCCACACACCCGGGTCACCGTGCTCGCCGAGGTCATCCCGGGCGGGGTACGCCTCAACCTGGTCGACCACGGCATCGGGATGACCCCGGAGCGACTGGCCGAGGAGAACGCCCGACTGACCCGGCGCGAGCGGCTGGACCTGGTGCCGACCGAGGTGCTCGGGTTGTTCGTGGTGGGCCGGCTGGCCCGCCGGCACGGCTGGCGGGTCATCCTCTCGGCCACCACCCCCGGCGGCGGCGTCACGGTCGGGGTGGAGATCGACGACCGGCTGCTGGTCAACCGGCGTCCGGAAGCCGAACTGCCGACCCCCCGGGCGAGCGCGTCGGCGCCGCTGCCGGTCCGTCCGGTCCGGGTTCCGGAGGGCGGCGTCCCGCACGGCCGGGCCAGCGTGCCCACCGCCGAGCCGGCCCCGCCCGAGTTCGCGGCCCCGCCCGAGTTCGTCGAGCCGGCGCCCGCCAGGCCCGCCGAGCCGGCCCCGGTGACCCCTGCCCCGGTGACCCCGGAGCCGGTGCCCGCCACGGCCGGGCCGGTACCGGTGTCGCGGCTGCCCGAGCTGATGCCGGCGACGGTACCGGCCGGCCCGGTCTTCGACGAGGAGCTGATCCGCCGGGCCACCCGGTCGCTCTCCTCCGGCCAACCCTGGAACGCCTTCCTGACCCGCCCGGTGGCCACCGCCGAGGCCGGCACTGCCCGGCCCGGTGCGGGGGATCCGGCGGGACGACCCGGCGGCGCCACCCCTGGCGACGCGGATGCCGGAAGCGGCCCGGCCACCTCCGGTGCGCCGGCGACGCCTTCCGCCGACAACGGCCCGGGACCCGCCTCGTCCGGCCCCGGCACCGGGCTGCGCCAGCGGGTCCCGGGCGCCCAACTGCCCGACACCACCAGCCGGACCCGCCCCGATCCGACCCCGGCCGACCCGTCCGTGGTCCGGGCGCTGATCGAGGAGTTCGAAGCCGGGGTACGCCGGGCGCAGCGCGAGCAGCAGTCCCGGCCGACCAGCCCCGACACCGGTTCGACTCAGGTCGGCACCGGACCCGCCCAGCCGGATCAGGCGGTTCCGACTGCGCCACCGCCGCCCGGTCCGGTGCCCGCCGGCCCGCCTCCGAGCGGCGCACCGCCGCAGTGGACCGGCCCGCTACGCCCCGAGGGCGGTAATCTCAGGCCCGCCGGGTCGACATCCCGACCCAACGGCACCCCAGCGGCGACCCCCGCCGCGACGAGCCCTCCGCCCCGACTCAACCGGCGGGTCCCCGGAGCCAACCTGAGCGTCCCGTTGCCGACCACCCCGCTCGGCCAGGCGCCGGCAATCGGCACCGCCGGGGCGGACGACCCGGACAAGGTACGCGAGCTGATGATGCAGTTCGAGTCCGGTGTCGCCCGCGCGCTGAGCGAAGTCCGAACAGAAGACCGCCACGAAGAGGGAACCCCACGATGAGCACTCCCTTCATCCGTACCGAGCAGGATCAGCAGGCAGCGGGCACCGGCGAGCTGAGCCAGGAGGCCCGTACCTTCAACTGGCTGCTGGACTCGTTCACGTCCGGCACCGCCGGGGTGCAGGAGGCGATCGCGGTCTCCTCCGACGGCCTGCTCATGGCCATGTCGTCGATCAAGGACCGGTCGAACGCGGAGCGCCTGGCCGCGGTGGTCTCCGGGATGACCAGCCTGGCCAGTGGCGCCGCGAACTGGTACACGCTGGGTGCGCTCAACCGGGTGGTGGTGGACATGACCGACGGCTACCTGCTGGTCAGCGCGATCAGCAGCGGCTCGGTCCTCGGGGTGGTCGCCGACCGGTCGGCCAACCTCGGCACCGTCGCCTACGAGATGACCCTGTTCGCCGGTCGGGCCGGAGGCGCGCTCACCCCTCGCCTGATCGTCGAACTGAAGAACTCCGTTCAATCGTGACCACGGGTGCTGCGGTGGGCGGCGGCCCGCCACGCCGTACACCCCGGAGCGCCCCCGGGCGGAGTGAGGGATCCTCATGACCGAGCGGAGCGAGGTGCCGGCGCCGGACGCGGAGCCGGAACCGGAGGTACTGCCGACGGTCCGGATCCGCCCCTATCTCCAGGCCGCGCTTGCCGAGGAGGAGGCCGAGCCGGAGGCGGACACCGGGGAACTGCCGGTCGTGCAGCCGGTGCCGACCGGCCTGCGCCCCTTCGTGTTGACCTCCGGGCGGGTCTCCGGGGCCGACCCGGCGATCGGGCTGGAGACGCAGGTGACCGCCAGGATCGACGACACCTCCTGGACCAGCCCGCCGGTCAACCGGCTCTCCTCGGAACTCCAGGACATCGTCGCGCTGTGCGTCGAGCCGATGTCCGTGGCGGAGATCTCCGCCCGGCTCCGGATGCATCTCGGCGTCACCAAGATCCTGGTCGGTGACCTGCGGGCCGCCGGCCACCTCGACGTACACGTCTGTCCCGTCGAGGATGCCCACGACCCCGACCTCATTATGCGAGTGATCGATGGACTTCGTGCGATCTCCTGACTGGTCCGCCTCGCCGCCGGCCGGCCCCCTGGCGAACAGCGCACCTGGCCGGTACGGCAGCGCGGCCGGTGTCGGCACCGGTCGCGGGTTGCCCGCCGGGTACGCCCCACCGGCCCGCCACGTGCCACCCCGGCACGCCCGGGAGGCCGGCGCCGACCCGGCCGGGGCGCACCGGTCCGACCAGCGGCGCGGCAGTGCGCCACCGATCCCGGTCAAGATCTTGATCGCCGGCGGTTTCGGGGTCGGCAAGACCACCACCGTCGGCGCCATCTCGGAGATCGCGCCGTTGACCACCGAGGCGGAGATGACCACCGCCGGGATCGGGGTCGACGACCCAGGAATCCGCTCCGAGAAGACCACCACGACGGTGGCGATGGACTTCGGCTGCGTCACCATCGACCGCAGCCTCAAGCTCTACCTCTTCGGCACCCCGGGACAGTCCCGGTTCGGGTTCATGTGGGACGACCTGGCCCGGGGCGCGCTCGGGGCGCTGGTGGTGGTGGACTCCTCGCGGCTCGACGACTGTTATCCCGCCATCGACTACTTCGAGCGGGCCCGTCTACCCTTCGTCGTCGCGGTCAACGCGTTCGACGGTCAGATCGCACACGACCTGACGGCGATCCGCTGGGCGCTGGCGATCGGGGAACACGTCCCACTGGTCCAGTTCGACGCACGAGATCGACTTTCGGTACGCGACGCCTTACTGATCGTGCTGGATCGGGCCCTGGATCGAGCGATCCGGGAGCGGGAGACTTAGCCCGCGACGGTCCGGCCGCGACGGGTCGGCGGTTGGCCGGGAAGGGTGACACGATGAGGGGCGAACTGGACGACGCACTGGCACGGATGGAGCGCCGGGAGGCGCTGCAACGACGACGGGCCCAGGAGGCGGCTGCCCGCGCCGGATCACCTGTGGACGAGGTGACCGAGGCGGTCCAGCGGGTGGTCGCACAGCACCCGAACGTGGCGGTCACGATGTGGGTCGCCGACGGGCCGAAGATCTCGGCCATGCACGTGGCCTGGTCGGATGGTCAGGTCACCGTGCGGCCCGCCGCCGAGCCGGCGCTGCCGGTCGCCGGGCAGCCACCGCACTCCTGGCCGATGTCTGTCCGGACGGTGCCGAGCTGGGCCGCGCCGGAGGATCCACCGGCCCCGGACGCCGCCGCCCGGCTCGCCGACCTGATCCGGCGGGACCCGTCCCTGCTCGGCCCCGACGACTGAGTCGCGGAGCCGGGCGACGGCCGGGCGCACCCGGCAACGGCTGCCGTCCGGGTCGGGCGGTCGGCCGCCGGTCAACGGCTCCCGGTGGTGCTCGACGCCGGCAGTACGGCGACGACCTCGACGCGCTCGGGCACCTTGTAACCGGCCAGTCGTTCGCGCAGCCGGGCCCGTACCCGATCGGGAAGACCGGCGTCGGGCTCCGGTACGCGTGGCACGATGTACGCGGTGACCCGCTGCCCGCGGCGCGGATCGGGCTCGCCGATTACCCTGGCGTCGGCCACCTCCGGCAGCTCGCGCAGCGCCTGTTCCACCTCCGCCGGATACACGTGGTAGCCATTGTTGATCATGCCGTCCAACCGGCCCAGGTGGTGCAGGTGGCCCAGTTCGTCGCGGCGTACCACGTCACCAAGTGAGCACCAGCCGTCCTGGTCGGTGTACTCGTCGACAGCCATCGGGGTCCGGACGCAGAGTTCACCGGTATCGGCCCGGATCCGGGTCGCCACCTCGTCGACCGGTCGACCACAACTGGTGGCCAGGGCGTCGTCACCGGCCAGGATGCGGGCGTGCGCTCCGGTGTCCAGTACGCTGATCGGCCAGCCGCCCTCCATCCGGCCGTACACCTGCACCAGCACCGGGCCGAAGGCACGTAACGCCGTACGCAGCTGCGGCAGTGGCAGCGGGGCGCCACCGTAGACGATCCGCCGCAGCCTCGTACGCCGGCCGTGTGCGGCGGTCACCGCCCGGCCGCGCTCGGCGGTCAGCGACCTGTCGTGTGCGGCTTCCGCCAGCGGGGGCAGCATGCCGGAGACCAGCATCGTGCTGGTCACGCCGAACCGGTCCACCGCGTCGAGCACCGCCGCCGGGTCGAACCGGGCGAGCACCACCTGCGGCAACCCGAGGAGCAGGAACGGGAAGGTGCCGAGCATGCCCGTGCCGTGCATGAGCTGCTGCACGGTGAGGTAGCAGTCGTCCGGGCCGACCGGCGGCCCGTACCGCCCGGTGCGGTAGAGGGCCACGTTGACCCGCATCGTCTCGGCCCAGTTGCCGTACGAGACCGGCACCGCCAGCAGCTCGCCGCCGTGCACCATCCGGGGATAGAGCAGGAGGGTCCGCCGGGGGTCGACCCGGCGGGCCGGCCAGCGCGCCGGGCCGGTGAGCGGCTCTGCGTCGTCGTGCGTCACCCCGTCCGGCAGCAGATCCGCGTGTTCCGCGTCGGCCAGCACCAGGTCCACTCCGGCGGCCTCGAAGACGGCCTGGGCCTCGGTCGCCGCCGCGCCCGGGTCGACCGGAACGCGGGTACCACCGAGCCACTCCACGGCCAGGAACGCCTCGACGGCGGCCAGGCTGTTGCGGTACCAGAGACCGATCCGGCGGCCGGCCAGGCCGCGGACCTCCAGCGCACCGGCCAGCCGGTCCACCCGGTCGACCAGCTCCACACCGCTGCGGCGCCGGCCGTGCGCGTCGAGCAGCACCGGCCGGTCCCCGGCGGCCAGCAGGGCGCTCCGCTGGGCACCCCCGGCGACGATCCGCGCCCCCGCGCCGCCGGACCGGACCGGTGCCGGGCCGGCCGGACCAGCCGCCCCGGTCACGCTCCGACCGCCTCGAGCTGCTCCCGGAGTACGTCCCGGCGCACCTTGGCCCCGCCGAGGACCGTGGGCAGCTCGGCCAGCACCACGACGCGGTGGGGCTGCTCGTGTGGCCGGAGACCGGGCCGGGCCGCCGCCGCGATCTCCGCCACGAGTTCGGGGGTGTCCACCCGGTCCGCCTTGAGCTGCACGGCGGCCACCACCTGCCGGCCGTGCACCCCGTCGATCCCCACCACACCGCAGGTGGCGACGGCCGGATGGCGCAGCACCGCCTCCTCGACCAGGTGCGGATAGACCACGCCGTCGGCCGTGACGATCGTGTCCTTGGCCCGGTCGACGTAGTACAGGAACCCGTCGTCGTCGAGGTATCCGAGGTCGAGCGGGCGGAACCAGCCACCCGGGAAGAACGCCTCGGCGGTACGGCCGGGAAGCGCCCAGTACCCGCTGGCGGACATCGGGCTGCGGACCGTGATCTCGCCCACCTCACCGGGAGCGACCCGCTCGCCGCGTTCGTTGCGGATCGCCACCTCCAGGAACGGGCTCGCCGGCCGGCCCACGCTGCTGAGCAGCCCGGGGTGCCCGTGCACCGCCTCGTGCGCCAGCAGCCGGGTGGTGACCGCACCCTGTTCGGTGGACCCGAACCCGTGGCACCAGATGGGTCCCAGCAGCTCGGTGGTACGGCGCAGCAGTTCCGGGGTGGCGAAGAAGATGATCAGCCGCCGCAGCCGGTGCGAGATACCACCCCGCGCCTCGATCACGTCCAGCACCGGGGTCAGCATCGGCGCCGGCAACAGCACCCCGGTCACCCCCTCGGCGACGATCGTCTCCACCACGAGGTCGGGATCGAAGGTCTCGTCGTCCAGCAGGACGGTGCGCGCCCCGCGCAGCAGGTACGGGTAGAGGGTCTGCGCGCCGCTGGCCCACTGCAACGCGTGCACGTGCAGGTTCACGTCGTTCGGGCCAACCGCCGGCAGGCCGGGCGCGAAGGTGTCCAGGTGGTGGAGGTTCTGCTGGACCCAGCCGCGCCACGACCGGTGGCTGAACGTCCACGGCTTGGGTGCGCCGGTGGTCCCGGTGGTGGGCTGGACGCAGACCGGGCTCTCCTCCGCGACGTCGATGTCCGGGGCGTGCGCCGAACCCGAGGCCAGGACCGCGTCGAACGGCACCGCCCAGCCTGGTGCGCCGGCGCCGATGGCGACGAACTGGCGCACCGTGGCCAACCGGGACCGGTACTCCTCGACCTGGGCGGTGAACCGGGTGTCGAACACCACCGCCGCCGCCTCGGTGTGGTCGAGCAGTTCCGCGTGCCGGGCCATCTCGAAGTGGCTGTGCAGCACCACCCGGACGAACCCGTGCGCCTCCAGGCCCAGCCAGGCCTGCACCACCTCGGCACGGTTGTGCGACAGTACGGCCACCCGGTCGCCGGGCCGCAACCCGAGCGTACGGAGCCCGTCGCCGAACCGGTTGCCGGTGGCGACCAGCTCGGTGAACGACTGGGAGCCGGCCCCCGTGGTCAACGCGGTCCGCTCCCCGAATCGGCCAGCCGAGTACGTGCTCAGCCCGCCTGCCACCACGTCCATGACTACCTCCTCGATCAGCGGCCGGGACCCCGGCTCGTCGCAGACGGTAGGGGCCGGGATCGTGCCGGAACACCGCCCCGACGACGGCTGTACGGGCGGGGTCAACAGTCGTACGCTGCGAATCAACCCGGCCGAGATCGAGTTCCGGCAGCTCTCGTGCGAGGTGGGTGATGACCACCGTCCTGTCGACCAACCACGTAGCGCCGCGCGACCGTGTCGCGTACTGGCGCGAGGTCATCTGTCGCACCTTCGTCCGGCTCGACGTCGACACCGGGGGCGGGCCGTTCGCCGGCCAGGTCACCAGCGTCCCGATCGGTGCCGTCCGGTTCTCCCGGATCGACGCCAACTCGATGACGGTGCACCGGCGGCAGCCGCACATCGCCACGGCGGACGAGGACGAGCTGCTGCTCGCGGTCCACCTGGCCGGCGAGGCGATCGGTGCGCAGGACGGCCGGCAGGTCCACCTGCGCCCCGGCGACCTCGCCCTGTTCGACGCCAGCCGCCCCTACACGGTCGACTTCACCGGCCACGCGGCGTTCCACCACCTGGTGGTGCAGGCGCCCGGGACCCTGCTGCGCTCCCGGGTGAGCGGGTTGGAGTCGCTCACCGCGGTACCGATCCGGCGTGCCGAGCCGCTCGGCGGCCTGGTCTCGGCCTTCCTGGCCAGCCTCGCCCAGCGGGCCGGCTCGGTGGACCCCGCGCTGCACGAGTCCCTGGCCGGGCACGCCCTGGACCTGATGGCCGTCGCGTTGGCCAGCCACGCCGGACTGCCGGTGGCCGCCGACTCGGTACGGGCCGCCCACCGGCGGCGGGCGTACGCCTTCATCGACCAGCATCTCGGCGACGTCGGACTGGGGCCGGCGACGATCGCGGCCGGGTTGCACGTATCCGAGCGCTACCTGCACAAGCTGTTCGAGTCGGAGCCGCTGTCGGTGGTGCGCACCGTCTGGTCCCGGCGACTCGACAGGTGCCACCGGGATCTCGCGGACCCCTCGCTCGCGGGCAGGTCGATAAACGACATCGCCCGCGGCTGGGGATTCCGCGATCCCGCGCACTTCAGCCGGGCCTTCCGGGCCCGGTACGGGCACAGCCCCAGCGAACACCGCCAGGCGTGCTCTGCGACCTGGCCGACGCACCGGCACCGGTCAGGACCACCGGCCGGTACTCTCGGCCGGTGACGGGTCGGGATCTCACGCTCACCGCCAGCCTGCGTCCGGCCGCGCTGGACGCCCGCCGGGGCATCGTCCGGCTGCACCCGGAGGTACTCACCGCGCTGGGTCTGCACCCCGGTGCTCCGGTACGCCTCACCGGGCGCCGCAGCACCGCCGGGATCGTGGCCCGGGCGGAGCCGTCGGCGAGCCGCGCCCTGCTCTACGCCGACGACCTGATCCTCGGCAACCTCGGGGTACGCGACGGCAGCCAGGTCACCGTCGCACCGATCCCGGTGGTGGCGGCCCGCCGGGTGGTGCTGACCGGCCCGCCGGAGATCGTCGCCGTGGTCTCGCCGGAGATGCTCCGCCTCGCGCTGCTCGGCAAGATGGTGACCAAGGGTGACGACGTCTCCCTGCTCCCCCAGGACGTACTCCCCGACGCGGCGGTGCGGACCCTGGTCGAGGCGGCCCGGCGCAGCCTGGCGAACACCGTCGGCTACGCCTGGACCAGCACCCTGTTGACGGTGACGTCGGCGGAGTCGGCGAACGGCTCGACCGGGCCGTTCGACACCGCTGGCGGGGCCGATCCGAGGGTGGTGACCGATCCGGCACCGGTGACCGATTCGGTGCTGGTGACCATGGACAGTGTGGTCGGCTGGCAGGACGGCCACGCCACGCACGGCACGACCACGGCCGAGCCGAGGGTGGTCACCGGCCGGCCGACCCCGCAGGCGGCGACCGGGCCACTGCCGGAGGCGGCGCCCGGCCTGGACGAGCTGCCCGGGTTGCGTACCCAGGCCGAGGAGTTGACCGAGCTGCTGGACCTCGGCTTCCATCACCGTGAGGTGCTGGGCCGGCTGGGTACGACGGTCTCGCTCGGCGTACTCCTGACCGGCCCGGCCGGGTCCGGCAAGTCGGCGCTGGTCCGGGCGGTCTCCCGGTCGGTGGGGGCCCGGTTCGCCGCGATCTGGGCGCCGGAGGTCGCCGCGCTGACAAACGACGCCGCCGCCCGGCGGCTGCGCGAGGCCGCCGCCTCGGTCCGGGACGCGCCGCCCGCGGTGCTGCTGGTCGCCGACGTCGAGGCGCTGGCACCCCGCGACACGCCCGGTCCGGTGGGTACGGTCTTCCGGCAGTTGCTCGCCGAGACGGTACGCGCCGGTGCCGCCGTGGTCTGCACGACCAGCCGGCCCGAGTCGGTGGACCCGGCCCTGCGCGCGCCGGACCTGCTCTCGCTGGAGATCGCGATCCCGCTGCCGGACGCCGCGCTGCGCCGGGAACAGTTGACGGTGCTGACCCGGGGGATGCCGCTGGCCGAGGACGTCCGGCTGGACGAGGTAGCCGCCCGTACGCCCGGATTCGTCGCCGCCGACCTGGCCGCGTTGACCCGGGAGGCCGGGGTACGCGCCGCGCTGCGGCAGAAGGAGGCGACCGCCCCGACGGTGGCGATGGCGGACTTCTCGGCGGCGCTGGAGGTGGTCCGGCCGACCTCGATGGCCGAGTCGTCGGTGCTGGAATTGGCCGACGTGACCCTGGACGACGTCGGGGACATGGCCGAGGTCAAGGAGGTGTTGACCGAGTCGGTGCTCTGGCCGCTGAACTATCCGGACACCTTCGCCCGGCTCGGCGTGCAGCCGCCACGCGGGGTGCTCCTCTACGGCCCGCCGGGCTGCGGCAAGACGTTCCTGGTCACCGCGCTGGCGGGTACCGGTCGGGCGAACGTGCTGTCGGTGAAGGGCGCGGAGCTGCTCTCGAAGTGGGTGGGCGAGAGCGAGCGGGCAGTCCGGGAGCTGTTCCGCCGGGCCCGGGACGCGGCCCCGACGCTGGTCTTCCTCGACGAGGTCGACGCGCTGGCCCCGACCCGTGGCCAGGCCACCGACGGCGGCACCACCGACCGGGTGGTGGCGGCGCTGCTGACCGAGCTGGACGGGGTGGAGGCGCTGCGCAACGTGGTGGTGATCGGCGCGACGAACCGGCCAGATCTGGTGGATCCGGCGCTGCTGCGACCGGGCCGGTTGGAGCGGCTGGTCTACGTGCCGCCGCCGGACGCCGCCGCCCGGGCCGAGATCCTGAAGGCGGCGGCCCGGTCGGTGCCGCTGGCCGAGGAGGTGGAGCTGGCGGAGCTGGCCGAGGAGTTGGACGGCTTCTCCGCGGCGGACTGTGCGGCGCTGGTCCGGGAGGCGGCGTTGGCGGCGATGCGGGAGTCGTTGGAAGCGAGCACGGTGCACGCCGGGCATGTGGCGGCGGCCCGGGCGCGGGTCCGGCCGTCACTGGATCCGGGCCAGGTCGCCTGGCTGGCCGCGTACGCCGCGCAGCGGTGAGCCGGGTGCCGGTCCGGTTCCGGCCAGCGCGGCCAGCGGGTCAGACCTGGCCGGTGGCTCAGACCCGGCCCGTGGCTCGGACCTGGCTGGTGGCTCGGACCCGGCTGGTGGCTCGGACCTGGCCGTGGCTCAGGCTTGGCCGGTGGCCAGGGCCAGCGCGGCCGGATTCTGGTATTCCCGCCACTGCGCCACCCGACCGTCCCGGACCCGGAGCACCGCGATGAACGGGGCGGCGGCGGAGACACCGGTGGTGGTCACGGTCGCGGCAAGCTCGTACTCGACGACGATCACCTCCGGGTCGGTGGTCTCGTGGATCACCACGTTGCGACAGTCGTCGATCCGCAGCGGCAAGCCGGCCCGACCGGCGGCGGCGAATTCGAGGAACTCCCGCCGCCCCTCGATCCGGTTGGGCCGGCCAGGTGCGGCGAAGGGCATCTCCACCACGACGTCCTCGGCCAGTTGTTCCTCGGTGAAGCCGGTCGTGTTGGCCAGGAAGTTGGCGCGGATCCGGGCGAAGGCTTGGCTGGGCGTGCTCATCGGGACATCCCCTCCGAAATAAAGTGAGTGATGACTCGACTTAGAAACATAGTGAGCCTGGACTCACTTTGCAAGGAGGAAAGATCCGCATGACGCCCCGGACAGCCGAACCCGGCCGGCCGCTGCGCGCCGACGCCCAGCGCAACCGCGCCCGGATCCTGGCGGCCGCCGAGGAGGTGTTCGCCGAGTACGGCGTCGCGGCGTCCACCGAGGAGGTCGCCGCCCGCGCCGGGGTCGCCATCGGTACCGTCTTCCGGCACTTCCCGACCAAGAACGACCTGCTCGCCGCGATCATGAAGGGCGTACTCGCCGGGTTGGTCGACGAGGCCGCGACGCTGGGCGCCGACGACAGCTCCGGTACCGGGCTGTTCACCTTCTTCGCCCGTACCGTCGAGCAGGCCGCCACCAAGAAGGCCGTGGCCGACCTGCTCGCCAGCGGCGGTGTCGAGATTCCACTCCCCGAGGTGCTCGAGGTGCTCGGCGAGGCGGTGCACGGCCTGCTGCGCCAGGCCAGGGCCGCCGGCACGGTCGACCGGCAGGTGCAGCTCCCCGAGGTGATGGCGCTGCTCGCGGCGCTGACCCAGGGCGCCCTGCACGGCAACTGGGACGCCGGGCTGCGGCAGCGCACCCTGGCGGTCGTCTTCGCCGGCCTGCGCCCGGCCGCAGCGGACTGACCCGGCACCCTGCGCACCCCGGCCGGACGGGTACCCCGGTGCCCCGGCCAGAGCCGGTGACCGGCCGGACAAGGTGCCCCGGCGGCCCGGCGAGGCCCGGCGGCCGGCCTTCCTGGGTTGGCGCCCCGGACGCCTTGCCGGAGGCGTCCGGGGCCGTCTGTGAGGGCCGCGCGGGTCTGCTCAGCCCCTGCTGTCCACTCCGCCGATCGGTCCGTTGAGGACCGGGCCGTCCCCGGTGATGTGCGCGGCGCCGTGCCGGCCGTTGACCGGCGCCGCCGGAGCATCCCGGCCCGGTGCGGTGGTCGCGGTGCCTGGTTCGCCGTCCGGCCCCGAACCGGCGCGCGGCACCATCCTGCCCAGTTCGTCGACCAGCCGCTGGAGGTCGACCAGCAGGTCGCGGGTGCGCACCGGCAGGAACTGGCGACGGGCCAATCGAGCGATGTCGGGCGGCAACTCCTCCTCGGTCGGCATCCGTCCCCCGTCGAGCAGTACGCCGATGACGCGGATGTCCCGCTCGAACGCCCGGCGGATCTCCCGGCGTACGTAGTCCTTCGGATGGTCTATGCGGCGGTTTCCGGAGTCGTCGGTCAGGGTGAGCCATCGGGGACCGATAAGTGCGAGCAACACCGCACTGCGCTTGAGGTGGTACGAGATCTCGGGCGGGAATTCGAGACCTGATTCGAGGGTACGGGCATCCCGAAAAACGCGGTCGTCCCCAAATTCCCTGCGCAGCCTCTCGTCGATCACAGATGCGGCGAACGTTTCGTCACCGGTTCGATAGTTGATGAAGATCCCGGTCATCGGGTCGCCTTCCGGCAGAAGCGGTCGGGCACGTCGCGTCTATTATCGACGGATGCCACGCGAACTGTGCGTCGCCATACAATTGGCGGACCGACGCCGTCCGCCGCGAATCAGACTGGCAGCGCGGCATGCGAGTGGCAATATCCTGCGCTCACCCTTGCGGGCGGACAACGGCAAACGAGCGGAAGCCGATGTGACCGGGACGGCCCGGCCGCAGACCGGTCGGCAGCGATCACCAACTCCGGCGTATTACAGCCAGTGGCCCGAAGGTGGCTGAGTGTCGCTGCGAAGGGCGTCCAGCAACAGCGGCATGGCCTCCACGATCGACCTTCGGTACGCCATCGCCGCAACGTTCGGCGGAGGTACCGCAGGTCGTGCCGGACAGTCGTGGAGTCGACAGTCGACGTCCTCGGGTCACCAGACGCCTACCGCGTCCTCCCCGACGCCGAGCCGGATCTCGGCCCGTACCGCGCCGTCGTCCTGCCCCAGCACCGCGCCGCACCGCCGCAGCAGGTGCAACGCCGCCAGGTTGTCCGCCCGGGTCTCGGCCACCACCCGCCGGGCACCGGCCTCGATCGCCTCGGCGAGCAGCAGCCGCAGCGCGATCAGCCCGATCCCCTGCCCCCGGCTGGACTTGCCGAGCCACATCCCGGTCTCCAGGGTGCCCGGTTCGGCGTGCCGGGCCAGCCGAGCCATCCCGACCACGTCACCGTCCTGGACGATCGCGTACATCAGGTTGCCGGTCGGACCGTCCAGGCCGCCGAAACTCGCCCGGTGAAACTCCCGGAACGCGTCGCGCCGGACCTGCGACCAGCCGGCGGGCGCTTCGACCGGCGGCATCACCTCGTCCGGCTCCGTCTCGGCGACCGCCACCGACAGCAGCGGTTCGAGGTTCTGCTCGTCTACCGGCGTCAGCCGTATCTCACGGGTCACGATTCCGATGCTTCTCGCCGGGTCGCCGCCGCGTCCACTGGTTTAGCCAGACCCGCTCCATTCGGGCCACCCCGACCCGACCGGGCGACCCCCTCACCGACTGGCTGGTCGTTCCGTGCACGACGCCAGCCGGCCGATCCATGATATTTCAGACATCAGGGACGAAATCGGAGGGCCGGGCAATCTCCGGTCAGGAGGCGCCGACAACCGCCGCCACCGGCTCCGGCAGCGGGTACGGCCGCTCGGTCGGAAGCAGCCCGGCGGCCACGTCCCGCTCGCCGGCCCGCAGGTGTGCCCGGATCGCCCGCGCGGTCGCGGTGACTTCCCGCAGGCCGACGATCCACTCGTCGACGTACCGGGCGACGGCCGGGCCGCTCAGCCCGACCTGAAGGGACCGGTACGGCAGCGGTGCCAGCTCCAGGGAACGTCGCCGTACCCGAGGCTCGGCGCCACCCGGTTTCACCCCGGCACCCGGTTTCGCCCCGAGCCGGTGCCACACCCGCCCCGGCGCTCAGCCCTCGAACTCGCGGTCCACGAACTCGCAGAGTACGGCGGTCGCGTCGTCGTGCCGCTTGAAGCCGCTGCGGCGCTGGCCGTCCCCGGCCTCGACCAGCCGGACCCGGCGGATCAGCTCGGCCGGCCCGGACTCGCTGAGCAGGTCGAGCAGGCCACGCCAGTCGAAGAGCCCGAACTGCTCGACCGCGACCGAGGCACCGTCGGTGAGCAGCGCGGCCCGGCGTACCCGCTCCGGCCCGTGCAGCGGCAGGCTGCCGGCGACCGCGTGGTACGCCGCGTCCGGGTTGGCGGCGGCCACCCAGTAGCCGTGGGTCTGGTTCATCTGCTCCCGCTGCAACGCCACTGCCCGGCGGAACCGGGTCGCCGGGTCCGGCTCCCCGCCGACCCGGGCCAGTTCCGCCTTCTGCCGCAGGTCGGCCATTGCCGTCCGCAGCCGCTCATCGGAGATCACCTGGACCCGTTCACCGAGGTCGAGCACCAGCGGGCTGTCGCAGAGCACCAGGTAGTCGACGTGATCACCGCCGTACCGCAACAGGCAGACCGTCGCCGACGGGGTGCCGGGATGGTCGAGGTCGCAGATGCCGCCGTGGTCGGCGCGTACCGCCAGGATCGCGGCGGCGAGGTTGCCGGTCAGCGCGGCGGCGGGCCGGTCGGCGGTGGCGAGCCCGAGCCGCGCCGCGAGCCGCCGGACGTACCAGCCCGGTCCGTGTACGCAGCCGGTGTCGAAGCCGTCCGGCACCGTCGCCCCGTCGAGTACCCCGACCAGGTCCCCGTACCGGAAGACGTGGTCCTCGTTCTCCGGTCGCCCCGGTACGGGTGCGGTGGCCGACCGGACCAGCATCATCGGCACGGCTCCGGGTGGTCCCGGCGTGGCGGTGTCATCGGCGGCTCCCGGCGCTCGGAAGGTCTTCTCCCCCTCCTGTCTACCTGCTGTCGAGGGACCGGCTGGGGCACATCCGGGAACCTGCCAACCAGCGACGATTACCGACGGTAGCGTCGGTGGCAAGGGTTTGACCGGGAGGGGGAGCGCGCAATGTTGGAACACCTGCACCGGATGGGCCTGCGGGCCGAACACATGTACATGGCGGGCGCGGCGAGCATCGGGTTGTCGTTCCTGAGCTGGATGCTGTCGAAGCAGATGGAGAACGCCGGGATCGACCGGGCCGACCGCTGGGGCATCTTCATCGGCGAGTGGGCGCCGACCTTCATCGCGCTCGGCAACGGGCTGCGCACGTACGAGAAGTAACCGGATGGGGCGGCTCAGCGGCGGCGGTTGCGGCTGCGGGCCGCGCGCAGCCGCCGGAGCCGGGCGACGAGCATCGGCTCGGCCTCCAGCGCCGCCGGATTGTCCAGCAGCGCGTTGAGGATCTGGTAGTAACGGGTCGCGGAGAGGTCGAACGCGTCCCGGATCGCCTGCTCCTTGGCACCGGCGTGCTTCCACCAGCGCCGTTCGAAGGCCAGGATCTCGCGCTCCCGATCGGATAGTGCCGGGTCGGCCGGCGGCGCCGGGGCGGGAATTCCGGGTACCTCCGGCGACTCGGCACCGGGCGCGGAGCGTGGCTGCGGGACGTGGGCGACCTCGGCGTGCCCGGCCGCGTCGTCCGGCGCATCGTCGGCTGCGTCGTCGGCCGGAGCAGAGGCGTTCCGCATGGCGCTCCTCCGGGGTAGACACGGCACGACCTGGGGCTCACCAGCCTACCGACGCCCAGCCGGGACCGCACCGGTCGGCACGGGCGACAACCGTCACCCCCGGCGTCCCGGTCCGGGCGGGCCGTCGGGGGCGACGCCCCCCGGTCGCCGCCCCCGCCCCCCGTCACCCGCCGCCGGGCCCGGTCAGGTGATGTCCCGCCGCCGCATCGACCAGATCGCCCCGCCGAGCACCACCACCAGCCCGACGGCGAGCAGCACCGACGAGTTCTGCCAGGTGATGTCCTTGGTCAGCGGTTCACACTCGCCGCTGAACGACGCCTGGCAGGCGTCCCAGTTCTGCAGGGTGACCTTCTTGTCCATCCAGGCCAGCAGGTACGTCGGCAGCAGCCAGCTCTCGATGAACCTGACCTGGGCCATCGCGAGGACGATGCCGAGGCCGAACTGCCCGACCACCATCACCCCGAGCACCCCGCCGAGGGCCAGTGCGGTGTGCCGGCCGAGCGAGGCCAGGCCGAAGCCGAGCGCCCCGGCCACCAGGATCAGGGTGAGCCCGCGCAGCCCGGTCAGCCCGAACGACTGCCAGGCCCCAGAGGTCATGCCCGAGGTGCTGCCCCGGAGGCTGCCGGTCGCCCAGAACGCCGCCGTCCAGAGTGCACCGGCGAGCACCGTCACGCCGACCAGTGCGGAGAGCAGCGCGGCCAGCTTGGTGAGGAGTACCCGGATCCGCTGCGGTCGCCAGAGCAGCAGGTTCATCATTCCGCCGGTACTCCACTCGGCACCCACGAACGAGGCACCCCCGACGAACGCCACCAGGGCGAGTACGGCGGTGAACGTGGTGACGGTGGCGGCGAACTCCTTGCGGAACTCGAAGGTGGCCGGCAGGTGCCAGTCGCCCTGGAACGCCTCCCGGGGCGGCGGCTGGATCGCCGAGCAGTCCTCCGGGTAGCCCTCCTTGGCTGCGGAGCCGGCCACCTTCGCCTGCTCGCAGTCTTTCCGGTGCTGCTCGGTCATCGCGACGTTCTGCTGGTAGTCCCGGTCCGCCGCGCGTTCCGCCGCGGCGACCTGGGCCGGGCCGATCTTCTGGTTGGTGAAGAACATCCCGACCGCGACGGCGACCAGCACCAGCAGTCCGGCCAGGGTCAGGTAGCGGACGAACCGCCGCTTGGCGAGCCGGCGCAGTTCAGTGGTGTAGAGGTTCACACTCCCCACCCCCCGTTCGGCTTGGAGTTGGTCCCGGAGGTGCCGTCGACCACCACGGACTGGTCCACCTGGCGGTGCTGGCCCGGCACCGGCGCGGTGGCGGTCAGCTCCAGGAAGACGCTCTCCAGGTCGACGGTGATCGGGGCCAGCTCGCTGACGTAGAGGTTGGCGGCGGCGAGGGTACGGGTGACGGTGGCGGGCTTGTCCACCTCGTACACCAGCAGGTGGTCGTCGTGCGGGGTGACCCGGGCACCGGACCGGCGCAGCAGGTCGACGGCGAGCGGCAGGTCGGTCACCGCCTCCAGCCGGACCCGCAGCCCGCCGCCGGAGTGCTCGGCCAGCACCTCGGCGACCGGGCCGGCGGCGACCCGGCGGCCCAGCGAGATGATGGTGACGGAGTCGCAGATCAGCTGCACCTCGCCGAGGATGTGGCTGGAGACCACCACTGTCATGCCGGAGGCGGCGAGGTCGCGCATCAGGCTGCGCATCTCCCGGATGCCGCCCGGGTCGAGCCCGTTGGCCGGCTCGTCGAGAATCAGCAGCTTCGGGTTCTTGAGCAGGGCGGAGGCGACCGCGAGCCGCTGCTTCATGCCCAGCGAGTAGGTCTTGACCCGGTCCTTGGCCCGCTCCCGCAGCCCGACCAGCTCCAGCACCTCCATCACCCGGGTCTGTGGCACGCCGCCGGCTCCGGCCAGCAGCGAGAGGGTGTCCCGGGCGGAGAAGTGCGGGAAGAACTGCGGGCTCTCGACGATCGCGCCGACCTGGCCGGCGACCGAGGGCAGCGCCGCCGGCACCTCCTGGCCGAGGATCGCCATCCGGCCGCCGTTGGGCCGGATCAGGCCGAGCAGCGTACGCAGCGTGGTGGTCTTGCCCGAGCCGTTGGGGCCGAGGAACCCGTGCACCTGGCCGGCCTCGACCCGCATGTCGAAGCCGTCCAGCGCCTGCCGGGTGCCCCGGCGTCTGCTCCGGTAGGTCTTACGCAGACCTTCGATCTCCAGTACGGCAGCCATCTCGGCCTCTCTGGTCGTGTCGGGCATCCACTCATGCCCGATAACGACCGACACCGTACCATCGCTTTGCACGCTACCGCGCTATACACGCTACTTCGCTGACGAAAGTGCTCCCTCCCGGCGGGCCGCCCGCTCCCGGGCGTCGGCCGAGCGTCCCCACCTGGTCCGCGGCCACGGCTTCGCCACGGACAGGATGGTGGCGCCCCAGAGCGCGACGGTGAACCCGGCCAGGCAGGCTGTCAGGGCCACGCCTGTGGAACCCGGCTCGGCTGCCGGATCGACCGTACGCAGCGCCAGCTCGTCGGCGAGCGCACTCTCCACGGTCCCGGCGAGCAGCGGGATGCTCACCGAGATGGCGAACTTGACAAGCACCCACCAGTGCCGGACCAGTCCCCACTTCGTACCGAGCGAGAGCACCAGGCCGGTGATGATGGCGAGGAACATCGACGGGATCGCCGCCGCCAGGTCGACGACGTGCAACACCTCGTAGGCGCCGTGCCGGAGCGCGTGCGACTCGGCGGCGCTGCCGATGATCGCCAGTACGGTCATGGTGAGCGCCACCCCGAGCCAGCCGACGCTGAAGCCGACGTGCAGGATCAGCCAGATCTTCCGGGCCCGGGGCGACATCCGGGGAAACCTCGGGCGGCTCAGCGCCAGGATCGTCAGCGAGAGCGGGATGCCGAGCAGCGCGATCGTGGCCGGGATACTGAAGACGAACTGCATAAGCGCCATCACCAGGTGCAGCACGATGGTGATCTGGCGACCGCGCTCCGGCCCGCGCAGCGCGGCGACCACCGACAGCAGCATCGCCGCCGGATAGCCGACAAGTGCCGCGGTCCGGAGCACGGTGGCGCTGGAACCGTCGAGCAACAGCCCGACGGTCAGCGCGGCAAACCCGACGAAGACCCAGTGCAGCACGGTGACGAGGGCGGGACCGGACCGGCGGCTGACCGGCCTGACCTCGGGTCGGATATCGAGAGACATACCCTGACGCTAGGTTCGACCGACCCGGACGCCATCGGCCGAGCTGACCCGACCGCTGCGGCGATGGTCGCCCGTTGTCGGTGCCCGGCACTACTAACGGATGAATCCAACGGCCGAGGCGACGCCTCGCCGACCTGCATAGACTTCTCCGGCATGGGTCCCCGCCAGCGCCTTGCCGTGGACCTGCCGCTCGTTGCGGTCTGCGTGCTGGCCGGTGTGTGGGACGGGTTCCAGTCCGGGCTCTTCGAGGGTTCCCCGCTCGTCGGTCATCGCGCCCCGCTGGCCGTCGACGCCGTCCTCGGGGTGCTCACCGGGCTCGCCGTACTGGTCCGACGCGATCGGCCCCTGCTGCTGTACGGCACCGCGCTGCTGTGCTGGGCAGTCGTCGGGGCGTACCCCGGCACGATCATCGCGCAGTACTCCGTCGGCGCCCACCTGCGCTCGGCCCGGCTGCGGATCGCGCTCACCGTCGTGATGGTGGCCGCGGTGGCCCTGCCGATCTGGCGGTCCAACGGCGGCGACGCGGGCGCACCGCTGAGCATCGCCTTCTGCATCCTGCCGGTACTGGTCGGGCTCTACCTGTCGTCCCGCCGGGAGGTGCTGGCCAACCTGGAGGAACGCGCCCGGCGCAACGAGCGCGAGGAGCGGCTCCGGATCGACCAGGCCCGGGCCGAGGAGCGGGCCCAGATCGCCCGGGACATGCACGACGTGGTCACCCACCGGGTGGCGCTGATGGTGCTGCACGCCACCGCGCTGGAGTCGGCGCGGGGGCGGGACGCGGTGGCCATCGCCGGCCGGATCCAGGGCATCGGCCGGGAGGCGCTGACCGAGCTGCGTACCCTGGTCGGCGTGTTGCGGGACGGCGCCGACGCGCCGCTGCGGCCACAGCCCGGCCTCGACGACCTGACCGAGTTGGTGGCCGCGTCCCGGGCGCTCGGGCACGCCGTCGAACTCTCCGTCGAGGCCGGACTCTCCGCCCCGGCCCTGGTGCAGCACGCGGTCTACCGGGTGGTGCAGGAGGCGCTGACCAACATGCACAAGCACGCGTACGACGCCCGTACCACCGTGGCGGTCGGCTCGGACGGGGACGGACTGTGGTTGGTGGTCCGGGACGACGGCGGCGTCAGCGCACCTGCCGTGGCGCCGGGCGGCGGGCACGGCCTGCTCGGCATCGCCGAGCGCGTCCGGCTGGTCGGCGGCACCCTGGGTACCCGTCGACTGGCCGACGGCGGGTTCGAGGTCTCGGCCCGGTTCCCGCTGGTCGACCCGGAACTGGAGGTCCGTTCGTGATCCGGCTGCTGGTCGTGGACGACGAGTGGATGGCCCGGGCGATGCTCCGGACCATCATGGACGCCTACCACGACATCGAGGTGGTCGGCGAGGCCGGCGACGGGGACGAGGCGGTGCGCCAGGCGCGCGACCTGCGCCCCGACGTGGTGCTGATGGACATCCGGATGCCCCGTGCCGACGGGCTCGACGCGACGGCCGCGCTGGCCCGGCTCGCGGCGCCGCCGAAGGTGGTCGTGCTGACCACCTTCGACCTCGACGAGTACGTGGCGACGGCGCTCCGGCACGGGGCGGTCGGCTTCCTGCTCAAGGACGCCACCGCCGACCAGATGGCCGCGGCGGTGCGCAGCGCCGCTGCCGGGGACGCCATGCTGTCGCCGCAGGTCACCCGCAGGTTGCTGCACCGATTCACCGAGCCGGCCGACCCGCGCCGGCACGATGCCCTCCGCCGGCTCGACGTGCTGACCGACAAGGAGCGGGAAGTGCTGGTCGCGCTCGGCGAAGGGCTTACCAACAGCGACATCGGCCGGCGGCTCTATCTCAGCGAGGCCACCGTGAAGAGCCACGTCAGCCGGCTGCTCGCCAAGCTACAGCTCAGCAACCGGGTGCAGGCGGCGATCCTGGCGCACCGGGCAGGCCTGATCCGCTGAAAAGGTCGGCTGAGCAGGTCGGCCGGCCCGGTCCGTCGGATGCTCAGAAGGTGCTGATGTCGAACCGGGTGGCCCGGGCGCTCACCGGCCCCCGGCCGGTCTCGTTGCCGTCGATGTCGAGCCCTCGGTAGCTGCCCTGGCTGGTCAGCGTGTCGCCGCGTACCTCGGCGTGGTGCAGGGCCCGGACCTCGCCGTTGTAACGCAGCGGCATCCCCTTGAGGTCGTCCGGCAGCACCTGCCAGAGGGTGAACGTGACGGTACGCCGTCCGGTGGGCTCCCAGCGCCCGGTGGCGATGTGCATCCCCTGGGCGAAGGAGAGAAAGAAGCCGTCCGGCAGGAAGGTGAAGAGCGCCACCTCCTCCTCGTGCGGCAGCGTGACCACGCCACGCCAGGTGCCGACGACCGGGCTGTCCGGCCTCCGGGGGTCCGGTGGGGCCGCCTGGGCAGCCCCGCCCGTACCCGCCGCCATCCCGCTCGCGGTTACCGCCGCACCGATCGCCACCGCACCGGCACCGGCGGCACGCCGCAGGAACTGCCTCCGCTCGTCGTCGTGTCCGATCATCGGGAACACCTCGCCATCACTTGTCGTCGCTGGACGGGACGACCGTATGGGGATGCCCGGTTGGTCCACATCGCCCGTTGGTGGGCGCAGACGCCGCTGCGGCCCCGCCCTTCGGACGAATCCTTCGGCCGAGTTCGCCTGGCTGAGTTCGCCTGGCTGAGTTCGTCCGGCTGAGCCGCGCGGGCTACCGGTGGGCCTGCCGGGTCTGCGCTCCACTTCGCCACAGTTCCCAGGCCAGCCAGGCCGAGCCGATCCCGACGAGTACGCCGTGCGCGATCCGTACCCCGGCGGGGGTGAAGAACTGCGGCAGGAAGAGTGCGAAGCCCAGCGCGAACGGGATCCCGCTGTAGCGGCTCAGCCTTCCCGACCGCCGGACCGCCACCGCGGCCAGTACGGCGCCGACGCCGAGCGCCAGCAGTCCGACTATGAAGGTGGCGCTCGCGGCCGGACCGAAGCGTACGGCCTCGACCACGGCGAGCAGGTCGAACCGCTCCCCTTCGGCGGCCGCCCTGGCGAGGGCGTTCAGCCCGAAGTCCTCGGCGCCGTAGTACGGCAGGACGAGTCCGGCGCCGATCCACCCGGTCAGCAGCGCGGCGACGGCGGGCCGCTCGCCCGGGGTGCCGTCGACAGCCCTACGCAGCGCGAGAAGCCCGAGCGGCAGCAGGATGAACCCGATCATGGCGAAGAGGTGCGAGGCGACCCACGCGGTGGAACTCATCGACGCGATCGCCCCGGCCGGGGTGGATTCGTCGTGCCAGGGCCGGGTGGCCGGATAGAGCACGAAGAGCGCGCCGACGGCGGCGAGCAGCACGGCACCGGGGCGGGTGTGGTTGGTGGCCGGTCGCTGGGCCACGACGGTCTTAGTACTCTCCATAGCTCATTAGCTAATGTCATTAGCCATAGCGTGTCAAGCGGCCGGAAGGACGATCGGGTGATGCCGTACCGGACGACGGCCGGCGAGGCGCCGGGGTCGCCGGCCGGCGGACGGGTCAGGCGCAGACGACGTTGACGCCCGCGTCCCGGAACGCCTGGAGCGTTGCCGGGTCCGCGCCCGAGTCGGTGACCAGGGTCTCGACCCGCTCGATCGGGCAGATCCGGGCGAAGGCGTGCCCGCCCAGCTTGGACGAGTCGGCGATGATCACAACTCGCTTGGCCCTGGCCACCATCAGGTTGTTCATCGACGCCTCGCCCTCGTGGTGCGCCGCCGCACCGAGCTGCACGTCGATGGCGTCCACCCCGAGCAGCGCCACGTCCAGGGTGACCTCGCGGAGCAGGGCACCGCCGAGCGGGCCGACCAGCTCGAAGGACTGCGGCCGGACCACCCCGCCGGCCACCACGATCTTCATCCTCGACCGGACCAGCAGCTCGTTCGCGATGTTCAGCGCGTTGGTCACCACTGTCAACTGGGCACCGTCGGCACTGCTGTTCAGGTCGGGGCGTACGGCCAGCCCCCGGGCGACCTCGGTGGTGGTGGTACCGCCGTTGAGCCCGACCACCATCCCCGGGGCGACCAGGGCAGCGGCCGCGGCACCGATCCGCTGCTTCTCGGCCGAGTGCTTGGCGGTCTTGTAGCGCAGCGGCAGATCGTACGAGACGCCGTTGGCGACCGCGCCGCCCCGGGTACGCGTGATCATCTGCTGTTGGGCGAGCTGGTCGAAGTCACGCCGGATGGTCGCCTGCGACACGTCCAGCCGGGCGGCGGCGTCCTCCACGCTGACCCGACCGGTGTCGGTCAGAAGTTCGAGCAGCGCGTTCCATCTCGCATAGCGGTCCACCCCGGGCCTCCAGCTTCGTCGCGGAGATTCCGTGCACAATAGTGCGCGAAACGCGCAGCCGCAAAACTTTGTTCTGCGCAAAGCTGCGCGCGGTTGCCACGACCGAGGTTTTTCGCGCAGAATGACGCGCGAAAGATCGTCAAACCGAGCCGTATTGCGCAGGCCGGTCCGCCGTCACATGGCGCCGCCCCGCCGGTGCGGTCTCCCGCCCGCGAGGAGCTGCGATGGGCCACGTCGACGCGGAGATCGCCAGCCAACCCGAATGCTGGCGACAGGCCGCCACACTCGCCGCCGACTCGGCCGGCGCACTGCCCCGGCCCGGGGAACGGGTCGCCGTGGTCGGCTGCGGCACCTCCTGGTTCATGGCGATGGCGTACGCCAGCCTGCGCGAGCGCGCCGGGCACGGCGAGACCGACGCCTTCCAGGCCTCCGAGTTTCCGCTCGACCGCCGGTACGACCGGGTCGTGGCGATCACCCGGTCCGGCACCACCACCGAGGTGCTCGACGTCCTCTCCGCACTGCACCGGCGCCGGCCGAGCGTCGTGATCGTCGGAGCCCCCGACACACCTGCGGTGGAACTCGCCGAGCAGAGCATCGCGTTGCCCTTCGCCGACGAGCGCTCGGTGGTGCAGACCCGGTTCGCCACAAGCGTCCTCGCCCTGCTCCGGGCCCATCTCGGCACCGACGTCTCCATGCTGGCCGCCGATGCCGAGGTCGCGGTACGCGCCCCGCTGCCGTTCGACCCCGCCCGGGTCGAGCAGATCACCTTCCTCGGCAAGGCCTGGACGGTCGGGATCGCCCAGGAGGCGGCGCTCAAGTGCCGCGAGGCGGCCGGCGCCTGGGCCGAGGCGTACCCGGCGATGGACTACCGGCACGGCCCGATCTCGATCGCCGGACCGGGCCGGGTGGTCTGGGCCTTCGGCGAGGTCCCCGACGGGCTGGCCGAGGACATCGCGGCCACCGGGGCGGCGTTCGTGCACAGCCGGACCAGTGGCGTGCACGCCGTCATCGGCGGCTGGGCGGCGGGCCGGCCGCCGCTGGACCCGATGGCCGACCTGATCCTGGCGCAGCGCTTCGCCGTCGCCCTGGCCAAGGGGCGCGACCTCGACCCGGACGCGCCCCGGCACCTGCGCCGGTCCGTGGTGCTCGCGTGACCGACCCCGCCGTGCCGGCGACCGGCGCCGCCACCGGCGATGCCCCGCCCACGGACGTCGTCGTCGCGCTCGACGTCGGCGGGACCGGGATGAAGTGCGCCCTCGTCCGCACCGACGGCCGGGTCGTGCACACCGAACGGCACCACACCCTGGCCGAACGCGGCCCGGCGCGCGTGGTGGACCGGATCCTCGACATCGCCGAGGGGCTCGCCGGCAAGGCGCGGGCCGACGGGTTGACCCCGGTCGCCGTCGGACTCGCCGTGCCGGGAGTCGTCGACGAGACCACCGGCCGGGCGGTCTGGTCGGCCAACCTGGGCTTCCGGGACGTACCCCTGCGGGAGCTGGTCACCGCGCGGCTCGGCCTGCCCGCGGCGCTCGGCCACGACGTGCGCTCCGGCGGCCTCGCCGAGGCCAGACTCGGCGCCGGACGGGGCACCCGGCACGTGCTCTTCCTCGCCATCGGCACCGGGATCGCCGCCGCGCACGTGGTCGACGGCTCGGCCTTCGCGGGCGCGCACGGCGCCGCCGGCGAGCTGGGCCACGTCGTCGTACGCCCCGACGGGCCGCGCTGCGGCTGCGGCCGGGTCGGCTGCCTGGAGGCGGTCGCCTCGGCCGCCGCGGTCGGCCGGCGCTACACGGCGCTGACCGGTGTACCGGCGACCGCCGCCGAGGTGGTCACCCGGGCGGGCGGCGGCGAGGAGACCGCGACCCTGGTCTGGCGGGAGACGGTCGACGCCCTGGCCGACGGGCTCGCCATCGCCCAGGCGCTCTACGACACCGAGGTCGTCGTGCTCGGCGGCGGGCTGGCCGAGGCCGGCGCCGTCCTGCTCGACCCGCTCGGCGTGGCGCTGCGGCAACGGCTGACGTTCCAGACCGAGCCCCGGCTGCTCCGCGCGGCCCTCGGCGACGAGGCCGGCGCCCTCGGCGCCGCGCTGCTCGCCCTCGACACCCGCGACCAGCACACCGAGGAGATGACATGACCGTCCGGGTCAGTGGCAAGGTGGTAACCCCGACCGGCGTGATCCGGCAGGGCTGTGTGGAACTGGACGGCGAACGGATCTCGGCGGTCGCCGAATACCCGTCGGTCCGGGACGGGCACTGGATCGTGCCCGGCTTCGTGGACATGCACTGCCACGGGGGCGGCGGGCACACCTTCACCACCGGGGACGCCGACGAGGCCCGGGCCGCCGCCGCGTTCCACCTCTCGCACGGCACCACGAGCATCCTGGCCAGCCTGGTCAGCTCGCCATTTGAGCTGATGCGGGGCGCCACCGAGGCGTACGCGCCGCTGGTCAAGGAGGGCGTACTGGCCGGCGTGCACTACGAGGGGCCGTACCTGTCCGGGGTGCGCTGCGGGGCGCAGAACCCGAAGTTCCTCCGTGACCCCTCCGTGGACGAGCTGACCGAACTGCTCGCCCTCGGCGACGGTACGCTCCGGATGGTCACCATCGCCCCCGAGTTGCCCGGCGCGCTGGCCGCGATCGAACTGCTCGTCTCCCGCCGGGTCGTCGCGGCGATCGGGCACACCGACGCCAGCTACGAGCAGACCGGCGCCGGAGTGATCGCCGGCGCGACCGTGGCGACGCATCTCTTCAACGGCATGCCCAGCGCACACCACCGGGAGCCGGGACCGGTCTTCGCGCTGCTCGGCTCCCCGAACGTGGTCTGCGAACTGGTCGCCGACGGCGTACACCTGCACCAGGGCACCCTGGCGTTCGCCGCCGGGGTGGCCGGAGCGGACCGGGCCGCGCTGATCACCGACGCGATGGCGGCGGCCGGAATGCCGGACGGCGAGTACGAGCTGGGCGGCCAGCCGGTGGTGGTGGCCGACGGCACGGTACGGCTGGCCACCGGCGACTCCACCCCCGGGGCGATCGCCGGCAGCGTGCTGACCATGGACGCGGCGCTGCGCGCGGCGGTGGCGGCCGGGATCCCGATGGTGGACGCCTGCCGGATGGCCGCCACCACCCCGGCCCGGGCGATCGGGCTCGGCGACCGGGTCGGGGCGCTGCTGCCCGGCTGGCGGGCCGACCTGGTGGTACTGGACGACGATCTCAACGTGACCCGGGTGATGCGGGCCGGCGAGTGGATCGACTAGCCGGAATTCAGCACGGTTGCCGCCCTGAGGTGTCGACCGGACCGGGCCGGCACCTCAGGGCGCGCTGGTCGGACCGGTCGGTCTATCCGCCGGACTGCTGCTGCCGGCCAGGATCGGCCGGCGGCGGCGACGGACGAGACGGTAACCGCCGGGACCGACAGAATCCGCTCACCGGGCGAACGTCCCTGCCGGCCCTACCCCCTTGGGCCGGGGCGGCTCAGCGGGGCGGTAGTGCCGGTGGTTCCGGCCTCGGCGACGGTAGCGGCGCCGGGGTGACCGGCCCGAGCGCCGCCGCGTCGACCCGGCGCATCCGGCGGTGCAGCAGCACCGCGCCGGTGAAGACCATCGGCGCGACGACGGCCCGCAGCGGCGTGATCGGCACGCCGAGCAGCAGCCCGCTGGTGGCGCCGAACCCGACCACGCTGGCCCGGTGCGACCACACCGCCCGGAGCTGCCCGCGAAACGTCGACGTCCCGTGGTGGTGCAGTGGGATCGCCAGCATCAGCAATCCGACCAGGAACCCGTTGAGGACGGCGACCGCGCCGAGCGCCACGAACACGTTGAGCCCTGGCACGAGCAGCAGTGGCACCAGCAGCAGCCAGCCGAACTGGACCACCAGGGTGGCCAGGACGGCCTGCCGGATGGCGACCCCGGACGCCCGCCACAGTGCCGGTCCCCGCCGGGTGGCACCGGTCTCGGCGAAGGCGTCGGCGGACGGCTCGATCGGGGCGATCGGGCCGAGCCGGCGCTCCAACCGCCGGGCGAGCAGCACGTAGCACGGGGCGCCGAGCACGATGCTCAGCGGCAGCACGAGGTAGCCGAGGACGAAGTGCAGACCGATCCGTACGCCCCAGAGCAGGATCTCGCCGAGCGTGTCGTGGATCCACCGGGGCCAACTCTCGGTGAACCAACCGAACGCGGCGGCGACGCCGGCCTCGACGGTGTGCGCGATGCCGAACAGGACCGCCGCCAGCAGCACGAGTGGAGCCACGGCGTAGAGCCAGAGTGTCGGACTGCCGATGAACCGCCCGGCGCCCCGGAAGAAGTAGCCGATCCCGGCGCCGAAGTTGACGATCGGCCGGGTCCCCCGGTAGGCGGCGGTACGCGCCGTCTGCGCCGCGCCGGAGGCCACCGAGGCAGCCGTCTGGGCCGCGCCGGAGGCCACCGAGGCAGCCGTCTGCGCGGCGCTGCTGGCCACCGCCCGGCCGGACCGGAGTAGCGCCTCGGCGTCCGGAAGCTGGGGTGGCTTTCCGGGGGACCCCAGCGCGGTGGGGGTCGGTTCCACCGGGACGAGCATTGCCGCCTCGGCCGGGACGACCGGCTGGTGTACGAGGTCCGGGAACCCGGCGGCGGAGTCGTCGGCGCCGGCCAGCCGGGGTGGGACGGAAGGTTCGGGCTCAGGGGTACGCATGCCTCGACGACCTTTCGTTTCAAGTGGACCGACGGCCGAGGATCACGTTCCGCGTTGCGAGGCACCGCCCGACGCCTCGATCGCGCACACTGGCGTCAATCGTCGTAGGTCAGGTCGTCTTCGTCGAGGTGCTGCTCGGTCATGACCTTGGCGGCCTCGTCTTCCCTGCCCTGTGCCCGAAGCGCCTTGACCAGCAGGATCTGGCCCGTCCAGAAGTCGGGATCGACGAGTACCGCCGCCCGCGCGTCGGCCTCCGCCTCGGTCGGCCGGTCGGCCTGGAGCAGCAGGCGAGCCCGGCCGCTGTGGACCTCCGCCACCCGCACCGGCTCCGAGGTGTCGTCGAGCAGGGCCACCGCCTGGTCCAGCCGCGACACCGCCTCGTCGTACCGGCCAGCAGCTGCCAACACCGGTCCGGCCGCCTCGTGGACGGTGACAAGATCCTCCGGCGGAATTCCGGGTGCCGCACCGAGCAGCCCGTCGACCCGGGCCAGCACGGCGGGGCCGAGTTCGTCAGATGGCCGGTTCGACAACTGGACGAGCGCCTTGCGCAGCGTACGGAACTCTCCCGCGACCGGATCCCCGGCGTCGTCGGCCCGCTGCCCGACCTCGGGATCCGGCGGCTCGGCCGCGCCGCCGGCCTCCACAGAGGTCGGCGACGTCACTCCGGTGGCCCGGGTCCGGTACCGGTCGGCCGCCTCGACCAACCAGCGTACGGCCGCCGGGCCGGGACACTCGTCGGCAGCCTGCTCCAGCAGCACCTCCAGCGGCGGCACCTCGGCCGGAAGCCGCTCGGCGGCCACCAGTGCGGCAAGCTGGTCGTCGACCTCGGCACGGTACTGGTATGCCCGTGCGCGGTAGAGCTGCAACAGCAGATATCGGCAGCTCAGCACCAGCTCCGTCAGCCCGGCCCCGGCCAGCGACCGCAGCGCCTCCTCGGCCGCCTCCACCGCGTCCTGCCAGTCGCCCTCTTCCTCGTGCAGCGCCCGGGCAACCGCCAACCGGGTCCGGGCCGCTCCGGCGTCGTCACCTGCGGCGATCTCTCCAGAGAGCCGATCCAGCAGCCGGTCGAGGGTCTTCCGCAGCGGCTTACCCTCGGCGCCCACAGCCCGGCCGGCGAGCACGGTCAGCGGTAGCCGGTCGGTCACCGGCTCCGCCGCGATCCGCGCCTCGACCCGACTGCTCTGGTAGGTGTTCCCGTTGCGGGCATCGAACCGGGCGGCCAGTTCCCGCGCGTGCGCGACGAGTTCGTCGTGCAATGCGGCCACGCTCGAATCCTCGCGCCGGCCGTCGTCGAAGCGGCGTCGCACGGGCAGGTCGCCGTGCCCGGACGCCCGCAACCGGCCGAGCACCTGGACCGCCGCCGAGGCGAACTCCATTGCCGCGTACGGCGACGACGGCCGCTCCAGCCAACCCAGATGCCGCTCGACGATCTGCAACCCGTGTGTCTCGTTGCCGGTCAGCCCACAGAAGAGCAGGTACTGGCCGATGTTGTCGAGATGGTGCCGGTCGTTGCGGGCCGCCGCGTAGCCGCGCCGGAACGCGTCCAGCGCGTCGTCGAACCGGCCGGTGTGCAGCATCGCCGGCAGCAGTTCGGCGAGCATCCACTGTGGTTGCTCGGTGCAGCCGCCCCGCTTGTACGGCTCGCCCACCGTGATCGCCTCCTCGTACCGCCCGAGGGAGACCAGGTGACGGACCTGCCCGGAGGGTACGCACGCGGTGCAGTCGGAGAGACCGTCCCGTGGTGCGGTGAGCAGCCGCTCGTACCACTCCCCGGCGGCGGCGAGGTCGCCGACGTGGTGTGCCACCAGCCACCGGTGCTGGTAGACGGCGTGCAGGCTGTGCCCGCCCAGCCGGTAGCGGCGTTCCATGTCGTCGAGCACCGCCGCAGTGCGGTCCAGCGGGATCTCCGGAAACTGCGGCAGGGACCAGACGACCCACTTGAAGTTCCAGAGCAGCGAGCGGGCATCGTGCTGGTGGGCCACCTCGGGCCGCCGGTCGAAGGTCGCCAGACACCAGGAGAAGGCGAGGAAGAGCCGGGTCGGGTCGCCGCCGTGGTGGAAGCCGCTCATCGCGTTCATCCGGGCCCGGAAGGCGAACTCGACGTTTCCGGCGGCGTCGGCGTGCCGGAACACCGCGTCCAGCGCGGCGAACCGGGCCGGGCCGTCCGGCAGGCTCCACGCCTCGTGGAGCATCTTCTCCAGATCCTGGTCGGACGTTGTCACCGGCCCTCCCCCGACGGCTCGTTCGGCTCTCCGTCGACAGGGCCGGCGGTCTCGACGGAACCGGCTGGCCCGCCGGCGGTCTCGACGGAACCGGCTGGCCCGCCGGCGGCCATCGCCCGGCCGAGCAGGCCGAGGAAGGACTGGTTGAGCGCGGCCGTGTCGACCGGGCGCAACGGCTGATGGCCGAGGAGCAGCGCCTGGACGTAGAGCCCCTCGACGGCCAGCACCGTCAGTTGCTCGTCACCGAGGCCGACCGCCTGCCGGACCAGCGGATTTCGGTGGTTGAGGACGAGCCGTGGCCGGTCGTCGTGTCCGGTGGTGAGCGACCCGAGAATCGCCGTCCAGGTCTCGTCGGTCTCCTGCTGCCGCTGCCGCAGGTCCATCTGCAGCGCGGTGTCACCGTCGAGCAGATAGAGCGCGGGCAGGCTGATCGGGTCGAACGCGTTGATCTGGACCTCGACACCGAACCGGTCGAGAGCGCGCTGTGCGGTGGCCAGGAACGGGCGTACGGTCAGCGCGGTCGCCGGGTCCAGCGGCTCCAGCTCGGCGGCCAGATCGGTCGAGTTGAGCGCCTCGACCTGGATCGTCGGGTCGAGGTCGGGCAGCCGGGCCACCAGCTCGGCCTCGTAGACGTAGCCGGCGTTGACCACCGGAATCGACTGAGCGGCGGCGACCGAGGCGATCTGCCGGAACTCGTCCACCGACGGGGTGTAACGCACGACGCCGAACCGTTCCCGGAACTCGGCCAGGGTCAGCCGGCCCTGGTTGGTGTCGAACGGCCACCACTGGTCGACCAGGCGCAGCATCTCGTCGTCGTGCACCGCCAGCGCCTTGACCCCGAGATGGTGGATCCGGAGGAACTCGGCGAGTTGCGGTGACCGGCTGCGGCCCAGTTGGGTCAGCCAGCCGCGCAACTGGTCGCCGAGGGCCTCGCGCACCTGCTCCAGCAACGAGTCCTCGTAGAGCGCCTCGCGGCTGGCGGTCGGACGCAGTTCGCTGGTGTCGACCACGCAACGGACGAAGAACGCCCACTCCGGCAGTAGCCCTTCGATGCTCTCCGACAGCAGCATCCGCTTGAGATAGACGCGGTGCGCCACCCGGGTCGCCGGGTTCGCCGGGGCCGGCAGCACGAACGCGACACCCCGCAGCCCCGCCTCCGGCACCGTCAGATCGACTGTGGCGAACGGCGTGAACCCGAAAACCTCCTGGGCGTACGTCGCCAGCCGCATCCGCCGGGCGATGCCGCTCTCCGCCGGATCCGTCTCCCAGGGTGCGGGCCCGACGGTGACCGGCAGGTCGTCGACGCGTACCGGGATCGGCAGCATCGAGCCGTAGAGCGCGGCGAGCCGGTGCACCGTCTCGGCCGTCAGCCAGGGTTCCATGTCCCGCCGGGGCGCCAGGGTGACAGTGGTGCCCGGCTCGGGACGCTGACGGTCGGCTGGCGCGAGGTCGACCTCGTAGCGGCCGTCGGCGTAACCGGTCCACTCCACTGTCGGGGCGTCGCCCTGCCGGGTCCAGACCCGGATCTCGTCGGCGACCAGGAAACAGGAGAGCAGGCCGATGCCGAACTGACCGAGGAACTCCTGCCGGGCAAAGCCGAAATCGTCCCTTTTGGAGCTGCGGCCGATGGTGGCGAGCAGCTCGTGCACCTGCTCCTCGGTCAACCCGATGCCGGAGTCGTGGATCCGCAGCGTCCCGTCGCCGGTCGAGGCGGATGACTCGATCCAGACGTCGCCCTGGACGTCGGGCTCGCCGATCCGTCGGGCGGCGATCGCGTCCACGGCGTTCTGCATCAGCTCCCGCACATAGACCTGTGGACTGGCGTAGAGGTGATGGCTGAGTAGGTCGACGATGCCCCGCAGATCGACATGGAACGTGTATCCCACCCGTGCACCCTCCCCGTCCGCGCGCCAAGGCCAGTGCACATTACCGCCCCGCTCCGCCGGGCAGAACCGCTTTGCCGGGCGAGCAGCGGGCAAGTCAGGCGGAGAGGATTTGGACGTCGTACTTGCGGATCTCGGGGTCACGCGTGACCAGCGTCAATTGCTCGCAGCGTGCCTGGGCGGCCAGAATGCGATCGAATGGATCGCGATGTATCAGCGGCAGCCGACCCGCGACCATGGCGTGGTCGGAGGTGATGGGCAGTTCCCGGAAGCCGCTGCCCCGGATCCGCTCCGCGAGGTCGGTCGGCTCCTTGAACTTGCCGATCGACTGCTTGATGGCGACCTCCCACACGGTCGCGGCGCTGACGAACACGTCCGGGTCGTGGTCCAGTCGGTCCTTGATGTCGTCGGCCAGCGTCGGATCGTCGGCCAGCCACCAGATCACGACGTGGGTGTCCAGAAGCAGGCTCACCCGGTCATCCCGAAGTCGCGCGCGATGGCCTCGTTCACCTCGGGGGCGTCCCAGTCCTCGGTGGCGACAAGGCGATCCCGAAGGGAGCCACGGCCGGTACGGTTCACCCGGTTGGTCAGTGGAACCACCTTCGCGACCGGGGTGCCGGCTCGGCTGATCACGATCTCCTCGCCGCGTTCGACTCGATCGATGATCCGCGACAGGTTCGTTTTCGCATCGTGGATGTTGAACTGGGCGGCTTCGCTCGACATGTTCCCTCCTTAGCTAAGAGGTTAGCCCAGTCGGCGCCCGACCAGCCAACACACCTCGGATCCGCGCAGCCCACTCTCGCTACTGCGTTGCCCATCGGGTCGCCAGCAGGTCGACCTCGGCCAGAAATCGGGGCACCTCGTCGTCCGGCAGCGGCCGGAGCAGCTTCCAGAGCAGCAGCAACTCGGCCTCGATGACGACCTCGGGGTCGAGGCCGTCCAGGTCGTCGGGGCTGATCGTCGCGGCCCCGATGAGCCGTTCGGCAACTCTCGGGTCGACGTCGAAGCCGGTCCCCACCATCTCGGCCCGGGCACCGGCGACGTACCAGATGATCTCGACCTGGTCCGGAAACCCTCCGCCGCGCAGCCGGGCCGCGAGGAAGAAGGCGGCGCTGACCACCAGCTCCAGATCTGCCCAACCGGCCTCGTCCAGTTGCGCACGACGCTGGCGGTAGGTCGCCGGGTCACCCCGGACCACGTCCCGGATCAGTTCGAGATGGCCGCTCCAGGAACGGGACCGGTCGGCCGGGTCCAGGTCGGTCTGGCTCACCACGGCCCTCGGTTGGGCGTACGCCGGGACGGGTCGACGAACCAGCAACGGGCGTGCCGGCTCTGCCACTGTCGCAGCCCCTGCCGGATCCGTTCCGCCTCGGTGCGGGCCATGCTCTCCGCCCGTAGCAGTTGCTCCAGTTCGTCGGCGAGATGGCCGAGGTAGGCGTACACCTCTTCGGGATCGAGGCCGCGCCACCGCGAACCGAAGGTGGCGGCGCGGACCTGGAACGGTTGGACGCGCTGCCCGGCTCGATAGATCATCGCGGCCCCCGGACCGCTGCCGGCATGTCGGTCTGTTGCACGTCGATCCCTTCGTCGAGGGGCGGCGCCGAGGCGGGCGGGGTCGGCCGTCGGCTGCCCGGACACCCGACGGCCGGAGCCCGGCACCCGCCCCGGGCCCTTCTCCCGCTTCCGGCCGCCGCGCCCCCGCAGCGTCCGGAAGAGGCTCTAGCTGGTCGCGCCGGTCAGCCGATCGGTGTACGACGCCAGCGCGCCGGCCGCCTCGGTCAGGCTGGCCGTCATCAGGCCGAGTTGCTCGGCTGCCTGCGACCACTGCTCAGTCACGGTGTCGGTGGAACAGTCGGGGTCACCCGCGTCCCGGAGCCGCTGCCCGGCGCCGCGCAGCCGGTCGGGCAGCCCGGCGATCCGCTCGGCCGCCTCGGCGAACCCGGTCTGCGACACGGTCAGCATGCCGGCGACCTGTCCGATGCTTGTCACGTCGTCCCGGCCGAAGCGTTCGTGCACCCGCCGGATGCCGCTGCCGAGCAACTGCTCCGCGTGGTTGGCGAGGTCGAGTGCGTCCTCGGTGCAGCGGCGGGCCTGCCGCAGCTGCGGGTGTGCCGAGCCGGCACCGGTCCGTTCCAGCAGCGAGGCAGCCGCCGAGACGGTCAGGTACGCCTCCCGCAGCTCGCCCGCGACCTGCTCGGCCGCCCACGCCGCACTCGCCTCCGGGGTGTCCACCGGGATGTCCTTCGCCGACACCTCGGCCGGTGTCTTGGCTGGCGTCTCCGCCGGTAAGTCCTCCGTCGCCGCCGCTGAGGGGCGCGGCGGGATGGAGGTCGACTCCAAGTCAGCGCTGAACATGGCAACCCTTCCGTTGGCCGCTCGATCGATGTTTTCTACGTTGACTCGTGACTACAGTACTAGTCAAGAGCGTTCCGCATGTTGCTCTTTGACAAGTTGACTTGCGCCTCTTGACGGGCGCCTACGGTCGCGGTCATGCGACTGATGGGCGCACACGAGATCCGGATGCGACTGGGCGGGATCAGCCGACAGCGGGTGTACGCCATCACGTCCCACCGGGCGTTCCCGGCGCCGATCGCCGAACTGCAACAGGGCAAGGTCTGGCGCGCATCCGACGTCGAGAAGTGGATCGCGAAACACCGCCCCGAACTGGTCGGCGAGGGCGACGAGGAGCAGTAGCTCAGCCCTTTGTCGGGCTGATGCTGCAAAACAGCGGTTACCTCGGGGGTCAGCCCTCTCCGACGGGCCTCCTTCCGCTTGCTGCGACATCGGAGTGCCGGGGCAGCCCGGACCACCAGGTCAGGTTCGGGTCACCGCTCGGTGGCCCGATGGCCACCCCGACACGTCCCGGGCGTACGGGCCCGGTCAGGTTGCCCTGTTTGCCGACGAAGGCCACCCACAGACAACTTATGATGCCTAGTGTCTAAAGACAAGCCTTACGACACCAAGAACTTGATGTCATAAGAAAACGGTGATCAGATGATGGTGCCGACGAAGGAGCACCACCATGCCAGTCACACCGTTCTACGAGCGGATCGCCAGCGAGATCCGCGACCGAATCAAGTCCGGTGAGCTGAAGCCGGGCGACAAGCTGCCCTCTACATCCGAGTTGTGTACGCAGTACGGCGTGTCAACCCAGGTCATCCGGTCCGTCATGCTGACCCTGCGCGCAGAGGGCCTGGTCGAGGGGCACCAGGGGCGAGGCGTATACGTTCGCGACCCGAGCACAGCCAAGTAGCGCCAGGTGCGGCGGTCGGCTCTCAACGGCCCAGACGAACCCGGCGTCGCCACCGCCGGTTGTGCTGGCTACGCCTCCGCAGCCCACTGCTCCGAGAGCGAGTCGACCTCGGCCAGGAATTCGGCAGCCCTCACGCTGGTTTCAAGGCGGCGCACCAACCTCGTCTTCTTCAAGATCGTGCGGTCGAAGACGAAGTTCTGGCAGATGATCGGCCGAGGCACCCGGCTCCGGCCGGACCTCTTCGCTCCCGGAGTCGACAAGAGGGACTTCCTCGTATTCGACTTCTGCGGCAACTTCGAGTTTTTCGGCCAGAACCCGACCACCACCGAGGGCTCGGTCAGCCCCGCCCTGACCGAACGGATCTTCAAGGCCAAGGTCGAGCTGGTCAGCCAGCTCGACCAGCGCCTCACCGCCGAAGGCGGGCCAGCCGACGACACCGACGGCACGCACAGCGAAGCCGGCCTTCGCCGGGACCTGGCCAACGACCTGCACAGCCCGGTCCGCGCCATGCGGCTGGACAACATCGTCGTACGCCCACACCGCCGCGCGGTCGAATTCTTCTTCGACTTCGCCAACTGGCACCACCTCAGCACGGAGGCGGCCGAACAACTCACCCACGAGCTTGCCGGCCTGCCGAGCGAGGTGAAGGACGACGGCGAGGAGGCCAAGCGGTTCGACCTGACAATCCTGCGGCTCCAACACGACGTGATCACCGGATCCGCCCGGCACTTCGCCAAGCTCCGCGCCAACGTGCAGGAGATCGCGTCCGCGCTGCTGGAACAGACGACGATCCCGGCCATCCGCGCCGAGGTGCGGTTGCTCGACGACGTGGCCGGCGACGACTGGTGGCGGGACGTCACGTTGCCGATGCTGGAACTCGCCCGACGACGGCTCCGCAACCTCGTCCGGCTGGTGCCGAAGGCGAGGCGGACCATCGTCTACACCGACTTCGCCGACCAGCTCGACCGCGAGACCGAACTGGCGTTCGTCGGCGTGAGCGTCGGCACCGATTGGGAACGGTTCTGCGAGAAGGCACGGGTCTACCTGCTCGCCCACGAGGACCATGTCGCCCTGCGAAAGCTGCGACTCAACCGGCAGCTCGCCAGCACCGACCTCGCCGAACTGGAACGGATGCTCGCCGAGAGCGGGGTCGGCGACAAGCAGGACATCGACCAGGCACGGCGGGCCGCTCAGGGCCTCGGACTCTTCATCCGTGGCCTGGTCGGGCTCGACCGGGAAGCCGCCCAGGAGGCGTTCGGCGAGTTCCTCAACGGCCGTACCCTGAACGCCGCGCAGCTCGACTTCGTAACCTGATGATCGGTGACCTGACCGCGAACGGCGTGATGAAGCCCGAGCGCCTCTACGAGTCCCCGTTCACGGGTGTCGCGCCACGCGGCCCGGAGACCCTCTTCGGCTCGGACGAGGTCGACGCACTGATCACCATCGTCAACTCGGTGTGGGCGAGGGCCGTCCCGACAACCGAGGTCGCATAGCCCGGTACCGCTGGACCCGTCCGGAGCCGCCGCCGGCAGTGCCGTCGATGGGGTCAACCCACTGACAGCCTCCCGCTGACTGCGTCGTTCTAGCAGGATGACGGCGATTTTCGTCGGACTTTGACGAAGCAAGGGGCATGTCGACGCTCGCAGGGTGCGGTAACGTGGCCTCGTGCTGATCCGGTTCGAGGCCAACAACTACCGCTCGATCGCCGAGGGCGTCGAGCTGTCCATGGTGGCTGTGGACCGGGATCGAGAAGCAGCGCGGGAGGAGCCACACCTCGGCGAAAGCCTCCTGACGCTGGCCGCGGTCTACGGACCGAACGCTTCAGGCAAGTCGAACGTCGTGGGCGCGATCGCCTGGCTGCGCGACGCCGTGGGAGAATCGCTGCGCTTCTGGGAGGATGGCATCCCACTGGAGCCGTTCGCCTTCGGGGGCCGGCCTGCCGAGTGCAGCGAGTTCGTCATCGAGTGCACCATCGACGGCGTGCGCTTCGAGTACATTGTGGAACTCGACACGGACGAGGTGTTGTATGAAGCGCTATTTCATTATCCAGAAAAGAAGCGCCGCAGGGTTTTCGAACGTGAAGGTCTTGAGCTGAAGCTACAGCGCGGACTAGGGAGCCTGTCCGGCACTCGCGAACTGCTCACAAAGCGCACCTTGGCACTGTCCGTAGCACGACGCTTCGATGAGCCACTGGTGTCCAACTTCGCCAGAGAAATCCTGCGCGTCCAGGTGCTCGGCCGGGTGCCATGGCGGAGCCGACCTGGATCACCCTACGGCAGCAGTTGGCGACCGAGGCGAGGCTTCCCCAACACGACGACCCGCTGGTTCGACGGTCCCGACAATGACGAGTCTGAAATCTCCTCTCATGCCGGCGAGAAGGAGCGGTGGCACACCCTGAGCAGGCGTGGTCAGGCGTTGGCGTTGCTACGCCTTGCCGACCTGGGCATCGAAGATGTCGCCATAGACGAACAGGAAATCGTTTACTCGGGCTCCGGCGAGACGCGAACAGAGCGCCGGCTGCGCCTTGTCCACCGATCCGGAGACAACTCGGCGCCACTCGACTTCTCGAGCGAGTCAGAAGGCACGAGGACGTGGTTCGGACTTATCGGCCCCGTACTGACAGCGCTGCACTCCGGCTCGATCGTCGTCTTCGACGAGCTGGATGCCAGCCTGCATCCGACCCTGTCGGCGGAGCTGCTGCGCATCTTCCGCAGCCGGGTTACTAACCCGCACGGCGCGCAACTGATCTTCACGTCCCACGACACCAGCCTGCTCAACCATCTGAACCGGGACGAGGTGTGGCTCACCGAGAAGAGGCTCGACGGCTCCACCCGGCTCGGTGCGCTCGCCGAGTTCGCCGGCGAGCGGGTGCGCAAGTCACAGAACCTGGAGAACGCCTATCTGCATGGCCGGTTCGGGGCGCTGCCCCATGTCGATCAGGCAGAGTTTCTGCGAGCGCTCGGGTTGATCGGTTGACCAGACGATGAGACAGCGCCGACGCGAGGCGAAGCCCCTCAAGCGCCCAACCGCCCGCCGTTCTGAGCTCCGCACTGTAGTGGTGTTCTGCGAGGGCAAGAACTCCGAGCCCGGATACATCAACGGGTTGAAGAGGCTACCCGAGATAGCCGACAACACGGCTTTGAACCTTGAACTCCACCCCGAGCAAGGCGTTCCACTCACCCTGGTGAAGATGGCAGCCGACCGGCTGACTGACCCGGAGGTGGACGAATGCTGGTGCGTCTTTGACGTCGAGTGGCCAGACAACCATCCAAATCTGCTCGCCGCCAGGCAGCTTGCTCAGGCGAAAGGCATCGGGTTGGCGATCTCTAATCCTTGCTTCGAACTCTGGCTGCTCCTGCACCATTGCGAAGTCACGAAATTCGTCAACACCGCCGAGGCGGAAAGAGCAAGTCGCAAGCTCGACGGCCGGCCTGGGAAGAGTATCGACAGCAGCCTGTACATGCCGCTACGCAAGCAGGCAGCACGCCGCGCTGAGCTTCTGGAGCAGCGTCACGCACGAAACGGCACCACCTTCCCGGACGATAATCCGTCATCGGGCATGTACCACTTCCTGCGGGCGTTGGAACCGCGCCCGACCGCCGAGGTCACCTGATCGGCGTGCCGGCAGGAGGGCCGGGGCACCATCGGGCGGCCCGACCCTCCCACCGTGTTGAGTGCTACTGCTCCGGAGTCACCGTCACGATCCGGCGGCGCCGGGCCAGCAGGTAGAGCAGCACACCGAATCCGATCGCCGCAGCTCCCACCCCACCTACGAGGCCGGCCTTCAGACCGGTGATCGGAAGTTCACCGCCACCGCCACCGCCGCCCGACACGTCGATCGCCAACGGCGCCACGTCGTTGCTCGGTTCGGGGTCCTTCGACGCGCCACGGCTGGTGACCTTGATGGTGCCGTTGTCACCTGGTGTCGACGTGATCCGCACCTTGACGGCGCCGGTGACCGTACCCGATCCGGACGCCTTTGCCGGCCACATGCTCTCGATCCCGCAGGAGACCTCGGGCAGCTCGTCGGTCTGGTGGCCGTCCTCGTCGTGGAAGTAGCACCACTCGTCCCCGCCACGGACCAGTACGGTGCCGCTCGGCGCCACGATGTGCCAGCTGGCCGAACCGTCCGAAGGACCGTGGTTGACCAGGGTGTACGGCACCGTCACCACGTCGCCGACCGCACCGCTGACCGACTTCGCGGAGACGGCGAAGTCGTTGGTGTTCGCCTTGGTCCAGACCTTGTAGTAGGTGGCGTTGTCCTGGGTGTCGACCTCACGCGCGACGGCTGCCGCCGCCTGCTTGGTGCTGCGCAGACCGCTCAGCGCGTCGGCGAACGACTTCCCCTTGCCCTTGCGGGCGGTCACCCGCACCGCGTTCTCCTCCAGGTCCTCAAGCAGCCCGACCTCGAAGTAGCCGTCGTGCTCGGTCGGCCCTTCCAGGTTCTTGCCGAAGGTCGCGCTGAAAATCGTCTCGCCGGTCTCCGGGTCGAAGAGGAGAAAACCCTCGTCGGGTGCGAGCGTCAGGTCCGCTGTGCACAACACCTCGGAGGGGCCGTAGACGTATCCCTCGGGGTGCTCGCCGGGCCAGTAGTTGTAGTAGGTGCAGTCCTCGTACTCCTCGACCCAGCGGGCACCGGTCGGGACCTGGATGCGCACGTAGAAGCCCTCGGCAGGGGTGTCGCCCTCGTTGTAGAGGGCGGCCCGGAAGCGCCGCTTGTCGCCGGCGCCGACCCGGTCGTCCGGGCTGTTCAGGTTGTCTGCCTCGGCGACCAGGTCGGGGCCGGTCGGCACGATCGTGACGTCGAGGTCGCCGCCACCGCTGTGCGTGGTGCCGTCGGGTGCCACGCCCCGGATCGTCGCCTTCAGCGTGCCCGCCGGCCCGGGCTCAGCCCGCTGCTTGCTGGACAGCGTGAACGGGTAGACCGACTCGGCCTGACCGGGCGCGAGGTCGGGGTACTCGCAGGTCACCACGGCGCCCGCGAGCTTGCACTCCTCGGCGTACTCCCACGCCTTGATCGTGACGTCGCGCAACCCGCTGGCGTCGAAGGACACGGTCACGTCGGTCGCGGGAGCGTCGCCGTCGTTGTACAGGTAGACCGGGACGATCGTCTCGGTGTTGTCGATGTTCGCCTCTATCGAATACGACACGGAGAGGACGGGACTCGCCGCCGCTGCCGCCGACGGTGTGACGGTGCCAAGAGACAGGCCAGCGAGCAGGGCGGCGGCCACGACGGCCGCCGATCTGGTTATGCGTACGGACATGAGGCGGGACGCTATCGGAGTGCCACACCACCTCGCTGTCCTTTCTGACCAGTCGACGAACACGACAAATTGCTCCCGGCTCGGCTCGCGGTCGACGGATGGCTTGCGCACATGGTGGCCGCGTCAGCTCGACGATCCGCCCGCTGCCAGTCACGCCGAACCTGCCGTCGATAGAATCGTGCTTTCGAATGCCAGTCCGGAGGCGAGGCACGATGAGCAACCCCGAACCGCCCTCCCAGCAGCCTCCGGCCTCTCCACCGGGTCCGCTGCCGCCGGGGTTCGCCGCACCATCCGGCCCGCCGCCTGTGCCCGGAACTGCCTCGGCGCCACCGGGCTATCCCCCCATCCCGACGCAGCACGGTGCAGCCGCCGCGTCGCCGCAGCAGCCGGGTTACGGCAACCCGCCGCCACAGCAGCCGGGTTACGGCAACCCGCCGCCACAGCAGCCGGGTTACGGCAACCCGCCGCCACAGCAGCCGGGTTACGGCAACCCGCCGCCGCAGCAGCCGGGTTACGGCTACCCGCCGCCGCAGCAGCAGCAACCGGGCTACGGCCCACCCCAGCCCGGCTACCCGCCAGCTCCCGGCCACCCGCCGCAGCCCAACTACGCGCCGCAGCCCGGCTATCCGCCATCGTCCGGCCAGACGCCACCACCCGGCTACGGACAGCCGGGATATCCGTACCAGGACGGTCAGCCGGTGCCCCCCGCGAAGAAGTCGCGCACCGGGCTGATCATCGGGATCGTGGCCGGTGGGGTGGCACTGCTCCTGCTGCTCGTCTGCGGGGTGGCCGGGTTCCTCTGGTACCAGCAGCGCAACGAGGCAAGCGGCGGGGACCTCTCCAAGGTGATCAACTATCGGCAGACGAACCCCGGCGCGCTGTCGCCGGATCACGTCCAGGAGCCGGTCACCTATCCGATGACTCCGCCGGCCGGCGGGCCGCACTTCCAGCGGTGGCAGAACTGCAACGGCGACATCTACCTGGCGCCGATCGAGGACGGCAACGCCGTGCACAGCCTGGAACACGGCGCGGTGTGGATCACGTACCGGCCGGGCCTGCCGCCGTCCGAGTTGGGCAAGCTGCAGGATCGGGTACGCGGGCTGTCGCACATGATGATCAGCCCGTACCCGGGACAGTCGGCACCGATCTCGCTCCAGGCCTGGGGCTACCAGCTCACCGTCGAGGAGGCGGACGATCCGGCGATCCGCGCCTTCATCTCGGCGTACCGGGTGACCGCCGCGATCGAGGCCGGCGCGCCCTGCGGCGGCGGGATCACCACGACCCGGTAACGGACGGCCCCGGCCGTTCAGCGTCTCCGGGTGACGTCAGCGCGGGTCGGCGTCGCCGGCCAGTTCGGCCGGGAGTACCGGCTCGGTGAGCAGGCGGCGTACCCGGGCGGCCCGCTCGGGGTGGTCGAGCCAGCGCCGCAGCAGCCGCCAGCCGTGGTAGTAGCCGAGGACGTAGACGTTCATCCCGGGGGCACGGACGAAGTCCAGGGCCCATCGCGCCTCCGCCTCGGTGACAAGTGCCCACCGGGCCAGGTAGTCGGCGATCTCGGCGTCCGGTCGTCCCTCGGCGGCGAGGAACGCGGCGTTGCCCCAGGCACCCCAGAGCGCGTTCCGGGCGTCGTGGATCGCGGCGAAGTCGCTGCCGTCCGGCCCGATGTCGAGCGGGCCGAGGATGTTGTCGGTAAGCCACCGCTGCGCCTCGTCGCCGGGAAAGACGATCTCCTGGGCGTGCAGCCCCAGCCCTTCGCTGACCACGAAGGACGGCGAGATCATGAACCGGATCTGGTGCTCCGGCAGGCCAGCACCCTCCACCAGGTGGATCTCCTTGAGCATCGACTCCGCGATGTGTCCCGGGAACCCCTCGTGCGCGACGACGTAGAGCAGGTCGGCGAGGTTCACCGGGACGCTGTCGCAGACGTAGAGCGTCCCTCGCCGCCCGCCCTGGTAATGCCCGCGGTGTGGGCCCGGGTCCAGGACGCACTCGACGGCCGTGTCAGCGGGCAGCGACACGATGGCGTCGGTGCGGGTGCGGGTTTCGGCGACGGCCCGGTGGATCAGTTCCGGCAACCGGCCCGCGCGGTCCGGCGGCAGGATGTGCGCCCGCTGCCACCCGTGCAGGCGGGCCGCCAGCGGCCCACGGCCGGGCAGCGCGGTGTCGAGCCGGTCGTGTGCCGCCGCGAAGACCGACTCCGGCTGCCAGGTGGTCGCCACGCCCAGGCACTGGCTGGCGTACTCCGCAAGTGGCGGACCGGCGCCGTCCGTGCCGCCGGCCATCGCCCGCATCGCGCGGAGTTGACCGGAGAGGTGGGCTGCCCGGCTACCGGTGAAGGGCATCTCGCGGAGCAGGTGCGTGCACTCCTCGACCAGCTCGGCGGAGGGCTTCGGCTCCTCGTCCTCGACCTGGCAGCTCCACTCGGCGGGGCCACGGTAGATCAGCACGGTGCCGCCGGTTGACTCTGTCAACAATTTGTTGACGCGCAGTGCCAGTATCGCGTACTTCCGGAGCCACCTCTCCGGATCTAGTTGAGTCGACATGACTGAACTCTGCCCCGAGACGGCTGCCCACACAAGAGTCGACCGGCACCAAACACTTTGCTCTTGCGCTAACTGTTTCGGGAGGGAATACTTAGCCTCATGGCACAGTATTCGGCAGAGCTCGACGGCGTCTTCGTCGCCCTGGCCGACCCGACCCGGCGGGACGTCGTCCGACGCCTCGGCCGTGGTCCGACGAGCGTCGGCGACCTCGCCCGCGAGTTCCCGATGACCCTGCCCTCGTTCATGAAGCACGTGCGGACGCTCGAGGCGAACGGACTGATCCACACGGTCAAGTCCGGCCGGGTACGCACCTGCGTGCTCAACCGCGAACGCCTCGCCCTCCTCGACGACTGGCTGGCCGAACAGCGCCGGATCTGGGAGGAGCGCACCGACCGCCTCGAACGGCTGGTCACCGACCCGAAGGAAGAACATGTTGAACCCCGACCTTGACCTGTCCCTGAAGCGGGTCATCCGCGCTCCCCGGCCCGTCGTCTGGCGCGCCTGGACCGATCCGTCCCGCTTCGCCAAGTGGTGGCTTCCGGCGCCGACCCGGTGTCACGTCGAGCGCCTGGAGGTCCGGCCCGGCGGTGGACTCGTGACCCGGATGAGCGACGACGGAGCAGAGTTCGTCCCGCACATGGACGCGAGCTTCCTCGTCGTCGACGAACTGGAACGGATCGTGTTCACCAACACGATCGACAGCGAGTGGCGGCCCGCGCAGCCGGCCCCGGTCCCGATGACCGCCGAAATCACCCTGGCCGACCATCCGGACGGCACGGACTATCGGATCGTCGTCCGGCACGGCGATCCCGCCGCCCGTGCCCGCCACGAGGAACTCGGCCTCGTCGACGGCTGGGGATCGGTCACCGGACAACTCGCCGGACTCGCCGAGGGCGAGGCGGGCCGATGAAGATCACCCTCACCGAGTTCGTCACCCTGGACGGGGTCAGCCAGGGACCCGGCTCACCGACCGAGGACCCGACCGGCGGCTTCACCCGGGGCGGCTGGCTCGTACCGCACATGGACGAGTCGTTCGTGCGGCGTACCTCCGGATGGCTGGCCCGCGCCGACGGGCTGCTGCTCGGCCGGCGGACCTACCAGGCGTTCGCCCGCGACTGGCCGCAGATCACCGACCCGGACGACCCGTTCACGGAACGGATGAACTTCCTGCCGAAGTACGTCGTGACGAACACCCTCACCGAGGGAAACTGGCAGCCGACGACGGTGCTCCGGGGCGACCCGATCCAGACCGTAGGTGAACTGCGGACACGCCCCGGACGGGAACTCCAGATCCACGGCAGTGCCCGGCTGGGCAGCACCCTGCTCTCCGCCGGCCTCGTCGACACGCTCCGGCTCGTCATCGCCCCCACCGTCACCGGTGCCGGGCGGCGGTTGTTCGACCACCCGGGCGCGGCCGTCGGTTTCCGGCTCGCCCACTCCGAGGTGACGTCGACCGGCCTGCTGCTGCTCGAATACGAGGCGGTCGGCGCCGCACAGGTCGCGGAGTACGAGGGCGTGGCCGCCTTCGTCTAGTCGCGGCCCTGCCCGGGTGGGCCGGGGGCCGGGCGCACGCCGTCCTCCCCCGGCCCATCGACCGCTCCCACCGGCCCCGCCGCCCGGCGTCGCCACCACGATCGCGCGGCCAGCCCGAGCAGCACCGCGGAGACGACCCCGGGACCACAGTGGACCAACAGCACTCCGGCCAGGCTCGGCCCGCCCCAGTCCTGCCGGTACGTCGCTGGATCGGTCATGTCGATCACGAACGGCTCGGCGACCGCACGCACGACCAGATAGAGCCCGAACAGGATTCCGACAACGGCGAGAGCCTTCTTCACGCGCTCGACGATAAGCGCAGATCACTGTGCTCCGCGTCGCCCTGCGGTAGTACCGCCACGCTCGTACCCGGGTATGACCCGCCTGCGCGTCACCGCTACCCGCGTGGTCGCCGCCGCTACCCGCTGTTGCCGCCGGGACGCCCGACGAGCCGGCGTACGGCGTAGCCGAGCGCGCCGACGGCGAGTACGGCGAAGCCGGCCAGTACGCTGCCGACCGGCAGGGTGACCGCGAGCAGCAGGCAGCCGACCAGCCCCAGACCGGCCAGGAACCGGACCGGAAGCCTGCGTCCCGGTTCCCGGCCCAGGGTCAGCGCGGCGGCATTCGTGATCGCGTAGTAGACCAGCACCGTGCAACTGGAGAAGCCGATCGCGTCCCGGATGTCCCCGAGCGCCACCGCCAGGACCACCACCCCGGCGACGGCTAGTTCGGCCCGGTGCGGCACCCGGTACGTCGGATGCACGGCGGCCAGCGCACCCGGCAGATCGCGGCGGCGGGCCATCGCCAGCGTGGTCCGGCCGACCCCGGCGACCAGCGCCAGCAGCACCCCGAGTACCGCCACGGTCGCACCGGCCCGGACCAGCCAGCCCAGTGCGGGGAGCCCGGAGGCGTCCACCACCTCGGCGAGCGGTGCCGCCGAGTGCGCCAGCCGGGCCGGCCCGAGCACCGAGAGCGCCACCACGGCCAGCCCCAGATAGATCACCAGCACCATCCCGAGCGCCACCGGCACCGCCCGGGGAATGGTGCGCTCCGGGTCGCGTACCTCCTCGCCGAGGGTGGCGATCCGGGCGTAACCGGCGAAGGCGAAGAAGAGCAGCCCGGCGGCGGTGAGTACGCCGGCACCGGCCGGCCCGCCGACATCGTCACCGAGGCGTACCGGCCGGAACTCCCCACCGAGGAGTCCCACCAGCGCCACCAGGGTCAGTACGCCCAGCGTCACCGCCACCAGCCACCTGGTGACCCGGGCCGTCTTCCGCACCCCGCGCAGGTTCACAGCGGTCACCGCCAGCACGGCGGCCACCGCCACCGGCCGCGCGTACCCGGGCCACAGGTACGCCCCGATGGTCAGCGCCATCGCCGCGCAGCTCGCGGTCTTGCCCACCACGAAACCCCAACCGGCGAGAAACCCGGCAAACGGGCCGAGCCGCTCCCGGCCGTAGACGTAGCTGCCGCCGGACTCCGGATAGCGGGCGGCGAGCCGGGCCGAACTGGTGGCGTTGCAGTAGGCGACCAGGCCGGCGACGGCCAGCGCGCCGAGCAGGCCGAAGCCGCTGCCGGCGGCGGCGGTCGCCGGGGCGAAGACCACGAAGACCCCGGCCCCGAGCATCGACCCCAGGCCGATCACCACCGCATCGGGTACGCCCAGCCGGCGCTCCAGTTCCTGCACGATGGCGAATCTAGAGGTCGTCGGTGAACACCGCGCGTCGCTGCACCCCGCCCGGCAGGGCCGGCAGCGGAACGTCGTCCCACGGCACCCGTTCGAGCAGCCGGCCTAGGAAGAGCCCGAGCAGCAGCCCGGCGACCGAGTCGGTGATCCAGTGCCAGCCGAGGTAGGTGGTGGTGCAGAAGACGATGGCCGGGGGCGCCAGCCGGATCACGGCGTACAGGCTGGCCGGGGCGTCCGGCCGGCCGAGGGTACGCAGCAGCGCGGCGAGCACGATCGCGATCGCCGCGTACCAGACGATGGCGTTCGCCACGTGCCCGGACGGGTACGCCGTACCGCCCGCCGGGTCGCTGAACAGCCGCTCCGGGTGCGCCAACTCGAAGTTGTGCGGGTAGCCCCGATCCAGCCACAGCTTCATCGGGCCGATGGTGAACGAGGTCAATACGAACGCGCCGACCGGCACCAGCAGTGGCCGGATCGACCGGGTACGCCAGCCGACCAGTGCCGCCAGCCCGAACGCGATGGGCATCAGGAACCAGCCGCCCTGGCCCAGCGAGTTGAGGACCCGGGCCACCCAGTACGCCGGCCCCGGCCGGTGCGCGTCCACCCAGTCCCGTACCGCCAGGTCGAGCCCGAGCAGCTGGCCGGCGGCGAGCGCGGCGGTCAACGCGACAACCGCAGCGACAAGTACGCCGTCGAACCACCAACCGGCCGGGCGGACGGGGCGCAGCCGCAGCGGTCGGCGTACCGTCGTGGTCTCCCGCATTCCGCCCACGCTACCGGGCCGGGCGTGCGGAGCCGGCACAGGACGTCTGGCCGGCCGGTTCGGCGGGTCCGGGCCGGCGATGTGTGCCCGCACACGTGAGGCAGGGTGACGGCCGGCGATGTGTGCCTGCACACGTGAGGCGGCGCTGGGCGGCTCGGACCGGCATGCTTGATATCCGTGCGGATCACCTCGGCCCTTGTCGACCCGGCGCTGCTCGACCTTCCCTGGTCGACTCCGCTGGAGGAGTGGCCCGCCGACCAGTTGGTGGCGCTACCCCAGGGGATCTCCCGGCATATCGTGCGATTCGTCCGCCTCGCCGGCACCGTCTACGCGGTCAAGGAGACCGGCGAACGGGTGGCCGAACGGGAGTACGACCTGCTCCGGGCGTTGGAGCGGATCGACTTCCCGTCCGTGGAGGCGGTGGCGATCGTCGCCGACCGGCAGGACGAGCGGGGCGAGCCACTCGACCCGGTACTGATCACCCGGCACCTCCAGTTCTCCCTCCCGTACCGGGCGCTCTTCTCGCACACGCTGCGCCCCGAGACGCTGAACCGGCTGCTCGACGCGCTCGCCGCGCTGATCGTCCGGATGCACCTGACCGGTTTCTTCTGGGGCGACTGCTCGCTCTCCAACACCCTGTTCCGGCGGGATGCCGGCGCCTTCGCCGCCTATCTGGTCGACGCCGAGACCGGCGCGCTGCACGCCCGGCTCTCCAACGGGCAACGGGAGGAGGACCTGGAGATCGCCCGGGTCAACATCTTCGGCGAGGCGCTGGACCTGGAGGCCGCCGGACTGCTGCACCCCTCGATCGACCCGGAGGTGGTCTGCGAGGAGGTGGTGCTGCGCTACCAGCGACTCTGGCACGAGATCACCTACGAGCAGCAGGTCGAGCGGGAGGCCCGGCACGACATCGAGGGGCGGATCCGCCGGCTCAACGAACTCGGCTTCGACGTCGCCGAGGTGGCGATGTCCGTGGTGGACGGCGGGCGCTACCTGGTCCGACCCAAGGTGGTCGACGCCGGTTACCACAGCCGCCGGCTGCTCCGGCTCACCGGACTGGACACCGAGGAGAACCAGGCCCGTCGGCTCCTCAACGACCTGGACACGTACCGGGCGGAGAGCGACCTCACCGACGAGCAGCAGGCCGCGCACCGCTGGGTCACCGAGGTCTTCGAGCCGGTGGTCCGGGCGGTACCGGCGCACCTGCGCGGAAAGCTCGAACCCGCCGAACTCTTCGCCCAGGTCATCGAGCACCGCTGGCGGCTCTCCGAACGGGCCGGCCGGGACGTCGGGCTGGCCCCGGCCGTGCAGTCGTTCCTCGCCGACGAACTCGTGCACCGCCCCGACGAACAGGCCGTACTCGGCGTCGAGGTCAGCTAACCAGCAACCTCGCCGCTCGGGCCGACCAGCTCGGCGGCCTCGGCTTCCGCCTCCACCGCCTCGTCGATGCGGCCGAGCTGGCGCAGGCAGGCACCCGTGGTGAGCAGAGCGTCGCGAAGGTCGCGACCGGCCTGGATCGACATCTCCGTGGCGGCGTCGACGGCCCCGCTGCGCTGCTGGTGCAGGTGCCACCAGGCGTAACGATGGTCGCTGTCCCAATCCTCGTCTGCCAGCACCTCGCGGTGCCGTTGCCGGGCCAGTCGAACGCGTTCGCGGTAGCATCGCACCGCTTCCTGGCCGGCCGTCAGGGCTTCGCCCGGCAGGTCGAGCGCGAGCAGACGGCGGCTGAAGTTTTGCCAGGTGGCGGCCAACTCATCCCCGTCGGCATCAGTCCGGCGCCGGATCCGCCGCATCGCGTCGACGATGGCCACGCGTGCGTCCTCGGCCCGCCCGCTGCGGGCCAGCCGGTCGCTGAACAGGTCCGCCGTCCGGGCGAACCTGACCGTCGAGCGTGAACGCCTCCGCCAGTACGCCGCCACCTCAGCGGTCACGTCGGCCGCCTCAGCGACCCGGCCGGCGCCGTCGAGCTGAGCCGCGTACACCGTCAACGCCCCGACGAGTTCGAGGCTGACCCGGGCGGTCCCCTCCCGTGCGAGCCGCTCGCGGATCTCGCTCACCACCATAGAAGCGGACTCCACCGCCTCCTCCCAGCGGCCGAGCCTGGCCAGCAGCATCGTCCGCCACTGTCGAACGTCGGCGGCTGCCCGCTGCCCGACCGGACCGCTATCGCTGCGCCGCAACTGCTCGTCGACGACGGCCAGTGCCGCCTCGAAACGTCCAAGGCCCACAAGGGTCTCGCGCAGCGACCGCAGGACGCGGCCGATCTCGTCGGCGAACACCCCCGGCGGCCGAGTGGCCGCCAGCTCTCGGTACACCGCCAGCTCCTCACGACGGGCCAGGCAGGCGAGATCGTCCCACCCCAGTTCCGTCAGGAGTTCGCCGAGCTGCCGCAGCGCGTCAGGCAGGGCGAGCGGCGTGGGCCACTCGCCCGACGGCCGCCCGCGCAGGTCCTCGACCTCGGCCACCCGGGCCGCAGCCCACCGCGCCGTCTTGTCCGGCCGAGCCGTGCCGCGATAGCGAGTGGGATCCACCGGGCGCTGCAGCATACCGGCGTGCAGCAGCGCGTGATCCTGCTCCGTCGTCGTCACGCCTCGCCACCTGCCTCCTCGATCCGGTAGGGCGGATCGGCTCGCTGGGGGGCCGAACCCGGCTGACTCCGCCGGACCGCCCGGCCGGACTGTCCACGGGGTGCCACGGTCCGCCCCGACTGGCCGGGCTGCTCAGCGCTCCGCTCGCGATGCGCCGACCGGCCCGGCTGCCGGGGTACGGTCCGGCGGCTAGGCCGGCTCGGATCCGACGACCGGCCCGCCGGGTCTCTGGCTCGACCCGTCGACCCCGCCCCCGACTCCGACGGTGGTGGCGGTAGTGGGGTGCTCGCCTCCCTGAGCAGCCGGTTCAGCCCGGCCCGCCGGACCACCACCGTCAACACGTCCCCGGGGCGGAGCCGGTGCTCCGGTGCCGGCGACCATTCGGAGCGTCGCTGGCCGGCACCGGTCAACGCGAGCACCCGGACCCACTCCGCCTGGCTGACCACCCCGAGTTCCTGCCCGGCCAGTGCCGCGCCGGTAGCGATCGGCACCTCCGCGACCAGCAGGGCGTGCCGGGCGACCGGAATGGTGGCGATCACCGCCCGGTTGAGCAGGGCCGCCGAGAACGACGGCGCGGCCAGGTAGGAGACGCTGCGGGAGACGCCGATCCGGAACGTCTTCTGGATCCGCTGCGCGAAGTCGCCGTCGAAGAGCCGCAGCACCACCCGCAGGTCGGCGCGGAGCGCCCGGGCGTTCAGCGCCGCCTGGAGGTTGCTCACGTCGTCGGTGGAGACCACCACCAGGGCCTGGGCGGTACCGACCGAGGCGGTCTCCAGGGTCTCCTCGCGGGCGGCGTCCCCGACGATCAGCGGGATGTTCAGCCGCCGGGCGACCGCCGCGCCCCGGGCCTCCGGGTCCTTGTCGATGGCGACCACGTCGACGCCGAGGTCGTGCAGCTGCCACATCACCCGGGTACCGACGTTGCCCAGCCCGACCACCACGACGTGCCCGCTGCGGTCGCTCGGCAGCAGCCCGGCGTCCAGCGCCAGCCGCGCCTTGACGATGCCGTCCACCACCGCGGCGGTGATCAGCGGGATCAGCGCCAGTCCGGCCAGGTTCAGCACCACCTGGAGCACCTGGGCCGCCGCGCCCTTGTTGGTGTCCGGGTCGGCGCCGACGATCGTGGTCACCATGGTCAGGTATATCGCGTTGCCGATGCTGGTGTGCTCGGCGAAGGAGAGCAGGAAGCCGAGCACCACCACCACGATCAGCACCGCGATGGTGGCCATTCCGATCTTGCGGGTGGCGAACGAGCGGACCGCCCGGAGCAGCACCGAGGCCCGGCGCCGCCCCGACCGCTGGGTGCGCAGCAGCCGCCGCCGGGTGGCCTGCTCGGTGCCGACCTGGCCGACCGCCTCGGCGAGGACCAGGTCGGCCTCGGCCGGGTCGGCGGGCAGCACCACCGGGTGGTTCGGGTCCCGGGTGTCGGCCAGGCCGCAGACCACCTGCTCCGGCCGTACCTCGGCCCGGGGCGCGACGAAGAGGGTACGACCGCCGTGCCGGAAGTACGAGGGTGCGACCTCGCCGAGCGCCGCCGCGACGAACGCGGGCGCGGCCATCGAGGCGTCGGAGAGTACGGCGCTGTTCGGGAAGAGCTGCCGGATCCCGTGCCCGAGGCTCATGTTGAACATCCGCAGCACCACCCGGAGGTCCGGCTCGACCTCCTGCGCGCAGAGCGCCGCGTGGATGTTGCCCACGTCGTCCTGGTGCAGCAGCGCCAGTCCGGCCGCTCCGACCAGCCCGGCCGTCTTGAACGTCTCCTCGTCCAGCCGGTCCGACCGGATCACCCGGACGCCCCGGATCGACCTGATGTCCGGCCCGTCCGGCCGACGGCGGTACGGCACGATCACCGTCACGCGTACTCCGCTGCCCTGCGGGTCGTTGCCGAGCAGCTCGTTGACGAGGTGAACCGCGAGGGCGTCCTGGCCGCAGACCACGTAGTGCGGGCGGTGGTCCCCGTTGGTGCGCAACCCGTCCCGGAGTCGGGTCTCGAACGCGCGCCGGGCCCGGGTCCGCCAGAGATCCGCCATGCCCGGATGGTAGTCACTGTGATCAGTACGCGGGAGCCGTCCGGAAAGGGGACAGGCCAGTACAATCACCCAACGTGTGTATGCATGGAACCCTCGGTGACGGGTAGGACGAGCGGGTGCAGACCTTCCTGCCGTACCCGGACTTCGGGCGGACCGCCCGGAGCCTGGATCCGCTGCGGCTGGGCAAGCAGCGGGTCGAGGCGATCCAGGTGCTGCGCGGGCTGGTCCGCCCCGGCTACGGCTGGCGCCACCACCCGGCGGTGAAGATGTGGGCCGGGTACGAGGAGGCGCTGGTCCGGTACGGCCTGGACATCTGTGCCGAGTGGGTCTCGACCGGCCGGGCCGACACCTGCGCCGGCACCCTGGTCGCCGACCTCGCCGCCGGCTGCGGCCTGGATCGGGTACGCCGGCAGGACGAGCTGGCCGCCGTCGGTGAGCTGCCGCCCTGGCTCGGTCGGGAGGAACTGCACCTGAGCCACCGCTCGGCACTGCTGCGCAAGGATCCGGTGCACTACGGGCCGATCTTCGGTGACGTGCCGGAGGTGCCGTACGTCTGGCCCTCCTCGGACCGCCCACCGACCTGCGGGCAACCGGCCGTCCCACCTGGACAGTCCTGATGGGACGGTCGCCGGATCCGGTGGGATCGTCGCCGGCACGGGTACGCCGCGACACCGACGCGCTGGTCGTCGGCGGCGGCGTCGCCGGGATCTCGGCGGCGGTCGTGCTCGCCGAGCGGGGTGTCCGGGTCACCGTGCTGGAGGCCCGTCCCCGGCTCGGCGGCCGGCTCGACACCCGCCCCGAGACGCTCACCGACGGCACCGTCGCGCCGGTCGACCACGGCTTCCACGCCTTCTTCCGGCAATACCACAACCTGCGGTCGATCCTGCGCCGGATCGACCCGGCGCTCGGCCTGCTCCGGCCGGTACCCGGTTATCCGGTGCTGCACGCCGACTGGCCGGCCGAGGACTTCGGCCGGTTGCCGGCGAGACCGCCGTGGAACCTGCTGGCGCTGCTGGCCCGCAGTCCCAGCCTGCGCCTGCGTGACCTGCGCCGGATGGACGGCCGGGCCGCCCTGCCGCTGCTGGCCTACCACCCCCGGCACACGTACGCCGAACTCGACCACACCACCGCCGAGGAGCTGCTCGACGGGCTGCGGTTGCCGGACCGGGCCCGGGCGATGCTCTTCGAGGTCTTCTCGCACTCGTTCTTCAACCACGAGGCCGACCTCTCCGCCGCCGAGCTGGTCGCCAACTTCCACTTCTATTTCCTCGGCAACCCGGAAGGGCTCGGCTTCGACGCGCCGGACCGGGACTACGAGGCGGCGATCTGGCAGCCGCTCGCCGCACACCTGCGCCGGCACGGTGCCCGGATCCTGCTCGGGCAGCCGGTGACGGCGGTGGCGCCCGACGGCGACGGCTGGCGGCTGGAGACCGGCACCGGTGAGCGGCACCGGGCCGGCAACCTGGTGCTCGCCGTGGACCCGCCGGCCCTGACCGCGCTGCTGGCCGGCTCGCCGGAGCTGGCCGCCCGGGCACCCGTACTCGCCGGACGGGTGGCCCGGTTCGACCCCGGCCCGCCGTACGCGATCGCCCGGTACTGGCTGGCCGGCGACGTGGCCCCGGAGCGGGCGGTCTTCAGCGGGGTGTCCCGGCAACCCACAGTGGACTCGGTGACCCTCTACCACCGGCTGGAGGCGGGTTCCCGGCACTGGGCCGAGCGCGCCGGCGGTGCGGTGGTGGAACTGCACGCGTACGCCTGCCCGGAGGGCGTACCCGCGCCGGAGCTGGCCCGGCGGATGCACGCCGAGCTGGCCGGGCTCTGGCCGGAGGTCGCCGACCTGCCGGTGCGGGACCTGCGCTGCCGGGTCGAGCGGCGGGCCCCGGCGTTCCGGCCGGGCTGCTCGGCCGACCGGCCCGGCGTGCTCACCGACGCGGACCGACTCTATCTGGCCGGCGACGGGATCGGCACCGAGCTGCCCAGCGCGCTGCTGGAGCGGGCCGCCCTGACCGGGATGCTCGCCGCAAACCACATCCTGCGGCGGGCCGGCGCCGGCACCGAACCGATCCGCACCATCCCCCGACTCGGCCTGCTGGCCGGCCGCGCCCGCCGAGCGTGACCGCGCGTCGGGGCCTTTCGTCGGCGGCGGCCATCGCAGGCGACCGGTGTCAGGGCTTTCCGTCGGCGGCGGCCCAGCCGACGGCGACCAGGCAGATCAGCAGCACGATGCCGCCACGGCTGGTAGCGATCCGGGTCACCGTCCACGCCGTCTTCCGGAGCCCGGGAAGGCTCGCCCTGGCCTTGCGGTAGTCCACCCAGGCCCGCCGGGCCACCGCGTACGCGGTGCCCGCGAAGAGGCCGAACGCCACCCCGACCAGCAGGATGGCGACACCGGGACGGCTCACCCGGCCAGTGTCGCCGGCATCGGTCGACGATCGCCATCACCCGATCCGGTGACAGAGAGTGATGATCGAGCGGGTGGCCGTCAATTGTCGACGGGAAGCCGGTCGACGATGTGCCGGGCGATCTCGAAGGAACTCGTCGCGGCCGGCGACGGCGCGTTCAGCACGTGCACCTGCCGCTCCGCCTCGACGATCAGGAAGTCGTCCACCAGACCGCCGTCCGGGCGTACGGCCTGGGCGCGTACGCCGGCTCCGGCGGGGACGATGTCGGCCTCGGTCAACTCCGGCACCAGCCGGGCGAGGCTGGCCGCGAAGCGTTTCCGGGACAGCGACCGGGTCACCTCGGTCAGCCCGTACCGGTAGTGCCGGCGGGCCAGTGCCCACAGTCCGGAGTAGCCGACCTGCTCCCAGACGTCGCGCCTGTCGAACCGGCGCCACGAGTAGCCCTCCCGGGCGGTGGCGAGTACCGCGTTCGGCCCGGCGTGCACCGTACCGTCGATCATGCGGGTCAGGTGTACGCCGAGGAACGGGAACTGCGGGTCGGGTACCGGATAGATGAGTCCCCGCACCAGTTTGCGGCGCTGCGGAACCAGCTCGTGGTACTCGCCCCGGAACGGCACGATCCGGGCCGGCGGGTCGATGCCGGCGAGCGCGGCGACCCGGTCGGCGTGCAGGCCGGCACAGTTCACGAGTACGTCGCCGGTCACCTCGCCGGTACTCGTCTCCAGCACGACCCCGCCGGCCCGCCCGTTGCTTCCGGCGATCCCGCGGATCCCGGTGACCCTGGTGTCACGGCGCAGCTCGGCACCGCTTGCGGCGAGGAGTTCGGCGAGCCGCCGGCAGACCGCGCCGAAGTCGACAATCCCGGTGGAGGCGACCCGGAGCGCGGCGACGGCGGCGACGTGCGGCTCGTGTTCGGCCGCCTCGATCGCGTTGAGCAGGGTGACCGGCAGCCCGTTGGCGAGCGCCCGCTCGTGCAGCGCGTGCAGCCGGGGCAGTTCGGTCGCCTCGGCCGCGACGATCAGCTTGCCGCAGACCTCGTACGGCAGCTCCTGCTCGGCGCAGAACCGCACCATCGAGGCGCTGCCGGCCCGGCACAGCGTCGCCTTGAGGCTCCCCGGTCGGTAGTAGACCCCGGCGTGGATCACGCCCGAGTTGTGGCCGGTCTGGTGGGCGGCCCAGTCGGACTCCTTCTCCAGCACCGTCACCGCGTCCCGGGGCCGGTCGGTACGCAGCCGGTGCGCCACCGCGAGCCCGAGGATTCCGCCGCCCACGATCACGTACCTGGTCATCCGCGCTCCCCGGCCGCTGGCATCGAAGCCGATGGTATGCGGCCGGCCTGCGCCCGGTCGGCCGTCCCGTCGGCACCGTTGCGGGCGTGTTCCGATACGACACTGTCGGGTTGATGACTGTTTCTTCCACAACCTGGTGACTCACGGCAAATATCGACACTAAGTCGGAGCGCCCTAATTGGAGAACTATTCACAACGAGTAGGTGCGATGCCGACCTATGCGCAATTACAGGCTGAATCATGGTGGGGTCGGGAGATCGTCACCCCGGAACTGGACTGGCTCGGCGACGAACTGTGCCGGCGCACCAAACGCCCCCGGGCCGCATTCGGGGTCAGGGGCGACAACAACCACCTGCGGGGTGCGCACCGCTCCCAAGAGTGGATCCTCAACTCCCGGTACTGCACCTCCCGGACGTACACCGTGCAGTCGGGGCTGACCGCCGTCCAACAGCGACACGTCGCCGGAGTCGACTTCACGCCGGGCTCGGCCGGCCAGATGGTCGCGCAGTGCAAACGGCTCTACGCCGCCCTGCGCGCCGGCCAACTCGAAGAGGTACGCGAGTTCTACGGCAACGTCGACGGCGACAAGGTCGTCGACGGCTGGGACAACGTACGGAACCGGGTGGCCAGCAGCGATTCCAGCCACCTGTGGCACTGGCACCTGACCCTCGACCGGCGCCGCTGCGCCGACCGACGCCTGATGGAGCGGATCCTCGCGATCGCGCTCGGTGACCCGACGGAGGAAGACGTGGACGACGCGACGATCGACAAGATCGCAATCCGTACCAAGGCGAAGGTGCTGTCCGACGGCGGGATCCAGCAGTTGCTGGCCCGGGTCCAGCAGTTGACCGTCAGCCAGGCGGCCCTGCTCGACGCCGTCGGCCGGGACACCACCGACGAGCAGGCGATCGTCGACGGCGTACTGGCCGGGCTCGGGCAGCGCGACATCGACAGCGTCGCGGCGGCCCTGAAGTCCGCGTTCGGCGACCGGACGGCGGAACTGGCGGCGAAGTTGGGCACCCCGGCGAGCTGACGTGTGGGTGAACTGGCAAATCTCCTTCCGACCGGCGGCTTCGGTGCCGTCGGCGTCGGAGGGCTGCTCGTGACGATCGTGGCGTACCTGCTCAACGCCAACCGGGCCGATCGCAAGGAGTACCAGGAGGCGATCGACCGCGCCGAGAAACGCGCGGACGACGCCGCCCGCCGGACCGACGCCGCCGAACAGCGCGCGGAGGGGCTGCAACAGGCCATCGACGAGGCCCGCCGCGCGCGACGGGCCGCCGAGGACGCCCTCGCGCTCGTCGAACGCGAGTTGCACCGCTACCGCCCGAACGGTCCGGGATGACCGCCGGGCTCGACGCCGCTGCGGCACGGGCCGGGCTGGTCGGCAGACCGGATCGCCGCGAGGAGGCGCCATGACCGAGGAGACGGAGATCTTTCGCCGCCGGATGGACCGACGCATCCGGCGTCGGGTCATCATCGTGGTGGTGGCGACCGCGCTGGTCGCCGCGGCCGGCGGCTGGGCCTGGGCGCAGCTCGGCCGGCAGGCCGCCGTCGAACAGCGCCGGGCGGCAACCGCCGTCTCCGGCGCCGAACAGCTCTGCCAGCAGGTACGCCAGCTCGGCGGCGAGTGCGTCGTCGACCCCGCCAACCTGCGCGGCGCGCAGGGCCCGGCCGGGCCGGAGGGTCCACCAGGGCCGCCTGGGTTACCCGGCCGGGACGGTCCACCGGGTGACCCTGGCCCGCCAGGAGATCCCGGTCCACCGGGCGAACAGGGTCCGGCCGGTGTTCCGGGTCCGCCGGGCGTGAGCGGCGGTCCGGGTGCCGCCGGCCCGAGCGGCCCGGAGGGTCCTGCCGGCCCGCCGGGACCCACCGGTCCGACGGGTGAACCCGGTCCGCCCGGCCCGATCTGCCCCAGCGGTACGGCCCTGGTGACGCTGCCCGTGATGACACCCGACGGGCCACGGCAGATCGCCGCCTGCGTCGTCGAGCCGACCCCGCAGGCCAGCCCCAGCCCTGGTTAGCCATCGGCCGGTACCGGCTGGGACGGCACCAGCCCGTGGCCCCCCCGATTCCCCGCAGGGGTCGAACGAAGGGCTCCGTCCGGGCCGCCGCCGCTCGGTAGACTCCAGGAGTCTCGATCCGCCGCCGGCAGAGAGGGGCCGGAGTGATCCGGAATCCTTCGACATGGGTGCGGGTGCTCCGACACACCGCCTGGGCCGCTTTGCTGGTCGCGATCTTCACCGCCGCGTTCGGAGTCAGTGCGGAACAACGCCCCGTACTGTTCGCCGCTGCGGTCCCGCTGGCGCTCAGCACGGCCTGCGCGGCCGGCGCCTTCCTGCGCGCGCGGGCCCCGCTGCGTGGAACGGCCCGGGTGCAGAAGGTGCTCCAACCGGAACGGCGGGCGGCGAACGGCGAACACCGACGGACGATCCAGGTGGTCGTGGACGTACCCGGCTATCCCCTGACCGAGACGACGTTGCGAAATTTGACGGTACCGGCGGACGTCCTGCTCCAGACCGGAGGCGAGCTGCCGATCGAGATCCGGAGGGGTGGATATCCGGCGACGGTACGGGTGCGTTGGGACCGGATTCCGCCGACCCCGAAGTTCACCGACGAGGACCTCAACCTGGCAGCGGACCTCAACCTGGCAGCGGACCTCGCCGAGCCTCCCCCGTGGGCGGGGCGCTGAGAGTCACCGCCCTTCGTCGTCCTCGTCCCGGCGGTCGTACCGCGCCGCGGCGGCGTTCGGCTCGTACCGCTCCTCCACGAAGTACAGCCAGACCAGATCGATGCTGGCCAGCCGACGGATGCGATGGGTACGCCAGCTTCCGGTGCGGAGTCGCAGCGTCCCATAGCCCAGCAGCCGGCCCAGCGGGGACTGGGACATCCCGATGCTGGTGATCCGGTCCACGGGGATCGTCGAGATCCGCCGCCAGAGCAGCCCGCGTAGCACCATGATCTGCCGATTGCTCAGCGAAACCCGCCATGCCGGCCAGGACGATGCGCGGAGACCGGCCAGCACCGCCACCAGGATCAGTACCCAACGCGCCAACTCGGTGGTGGATACGTTGCCGAGGGTGGCCGGCAGGAACGTCAGCCGAACCGGGTCGGCGAGCGACGCACGACCGGCCGCGAGACCCGCGACGGCCGCTGCCACGGTCGCGTCGATCCAGTGCCGACTCCACTCACCCCGGTACCGTTCCGTCGGGAAGAGCCACCTGGCGACCCTCGCGCTCGGCTCCGGCCCGGCATGAGAGTACGGAAGCCGGTGGAAGACGCCGAGCGGATCCGTGCTCGGCAGGAGTTCCTCGAATTCCGGGTCGGTCGGCAGGAGGAACCCGTCGTCGGCGTCCAGTGGGTCGACGAAATCCAGGTCGTCTTCCTCCGCCCAGGGCGCGGCGGTCGGTGCCGTACCGGTGACGACGACGTTCTCCGGCGGGTCTGGGCGCGACGGCGGTCGCCGGGGGCGGGGACTCGGCCGTCGGCGGGAGTCGGGCTCGCCCGTCACCCCTTCCACCGTCAACAGGCGGCGCGCCAGCGGCGCCAGCACCTCGTCGTCGGTGGCGACGATCCGCTGCAGATGCTGCCGAGCCAGTACGACCTTGGCCGCGTTCTCGTCGCGGAGCAGGGCACCGAGTTCCTCGACGCTCTTCCACCGGGTATCGGCGTCCGGGCTCGCCAGCCCTGCCAACGGCTCGAAAACACCCTGAGAGTGGGCCCTCCTGCCGAGGGGATTGCGGGCCAGCGGGATCGAGTCGCCCTCACCGGAGCGCATGTGGAACTGCGGATGCTGATGCTTGTTCCGCTCGGTGACCGCTGCCCACGCGTACCGGTAGGCGTCCTCAACGCTGATCTGCCCACTGTCGCGGATGTCGGCCCGTCCGGTGCGGATGCCCTCCACCAGCGCGACGGTGAGCACCGACCCGAACACCTGACCGTCCGGTCGCCGGCTCTGGAAGGAGTACTCCCCGCCGCGCGACGAGGTGATGACGTAGCGCCCCCGAGTGACCTCGCCCGCCCGGAGATCGGGAGCCAGCAGGTCGACCAGCCCGGCGGTCTTGGCGTCGTAGGCGCCGCTGAAGCAGCAGTCCAGGATGATGATCTGCCCGGCGGCCGCTGAGGCTTCCGAGCAGTCGAGCAGGAAACGCGACGAGACGGATGTCGCCTTCAACGTCTCGTGAACGGTGTCGGTGGCGGTCAGATGCAGCCGGCCGGTGTCGTCCTTGACACCGTGCCCGGAGAAGTAGACCAGTACGAGATCGTCGCGGCCGCGCGCATTGAAGGTGCGCTCGATCGCGTGCCGGATCTCTGCGTGGGAGCGGTTGACCAGCGTCTCGACCTGGAAACCGCAGATCTCGGGATCGCCGAGCAACTCGGACATCAACTGGGCGTCCTGTCGCGCGGCGGCCAGGTCGCCGTACTCCTGATCCGAGTACGTGGAGGTCGCGACGACCAACGCGTACCGGCCGCCCCGGGGCAGGAGCGGCGCGGCGATGGTCCTCCCGCCGGCCACGGTGCTCAGTCGCGGTGTCGGTCGAAGAACTCGTCGATGATTCTGTCCTGCTGACTGTCGCTGACGGAACTCAGCAACAGTTCGTCCTCGCCGATGCGGACCCGGACAGACCGTCGCGACCGAGCGGCCCAATCCTGTGCGAGTCGCACCACGTTGACCAGGGCCGGCCCGGCGGTCACCACGATTTCGACCCACTCGATCGGGGTCAGCCCTGACTTGGGATCGTCGGGATGGGGTGCGGCCCGTTCGAGACGGACCTCGCCGACGTCGAGATCCCTGGCGTCGCCGGCAAGCCGCCGGGTCAGTTCCTCGTCCTGCTCCAGGTCGTCGGTCGAGGCGAAGCGGAGCAGCACAGCAACGTCGTCAGCCACGACGGCAGTATCCCGTCTCTGTCCCAACAGGACAACAAGAGCCGGACCGGAACCGACGGCCACTCGCTGCACAGGGCTCCGGACGCTTCGTCGATCCCGTCACATACTCAGAAATCAACGGGGCTCGTGAAACCTGATCAGCTCACAATCGTCCGGGTCGCCGACGTATCGGTACAGCCAGGGCTCCTCCCGATCGCCGGATATCCACATCTGGGTGCGCCCGAGCCTCATGTCCTCGGTGCCTGGCGAATCGAGGTCGAGAGTCCACGTGCCCTCTCCCGAGGGACCCGCACCCTCCGGCATATTGCTCGCGATGTAGCGTCCGTCCTCGCTCAGCTCGATCCGCCCGCCCTCAACGCTGGTGTAGACGCCCGACAGGTCGGACATGGTGATGTCGCCGCGGACGTCTGATGGAGTTGGAGCCCGCTGTGCGCTCCGTTCAGCGGCGCCTATCCCCTGTTCGTGACCTCGGGCGTCCGTCCACCACCTACGGCACCCCTCATGACAGCACGGCGGATGTCAACCGACCCCTTAGCGAGGCGCTTGATCATTCCGCGTACGTTCCGGATCTTGTCGGCTATTCCCAAAGCCAACTGCCTCTCCGACGAGTTCGTGCGTCGAGATGCGAAGTCTGTCGACGTTCTTGATAAGCAGGCGGTTTGGTGGCTGGAGCATCTGCCACAGAGGCAGCCGAAAGGCTGCGACGGGCCCGTGGACGCCCCGACGGTCGCCGAGGTCGTGAAAATACCCCGTCCAGAGGTCTCGCTCGCCGTGACTACCGCGAGATCTTGACGTCAGTTGAATATGTCCTTGATATTGGGAGGGCAGCGGTTCACGAGTCACACCTTGTGCGATCATCGTAAAGATCAACGACAGCCGTCGGCCACCCGTCCAGACCGTTTCACTACTCCATTCCCCACGAAACACCATCTTTGATCCATCTACGTAGTACGCCAAAGCCTCGTTGACCTTGATCTCGTCGGGTGTGTGATGGATGCGAAACCAGCCCGCGACAGGAATATCTCCTCGATCGGTGCGAGCAAGGAGAAAGTAGACCCAGAGGCCTCGACGACACTCGGACTTCGGCGAGAGGGGCCACATCAGGCGATGGAACAGAAAGATCGATAGCCAAGTTAAGCCCACCACCGCAACTGGCACGCTCAAACCCAGCAATATCTTCCGGCCTACTGAATCAGGCGCGAGGCCCAGGTAGTCAGCCGCCCTGCCGACGTACGCGTTGAAGTCGATGTTGAAGCCGACCACCACAGCCAGGGTGGCAAACATCAACTCAACCGGCCGCCTACTTCCGCTCATGCAGCCAATGTAGAATCAACAATCCACGTCCGGCGATACATCGATTTTTGCTCGGCGGTCGGGGTAAGGGCACAACCCGGTCCACACGGACGGCCCACGAGGGCTCCGTGCCCGAGGGCCTGCTCCCCACCATCACCCTCGCAAGAGCAGGTCCTCGCCTACCCTGCGATCTCCGTCCTATGGCGATCGGCATGGCCCTGCGGTGGTCGCCGACACCACCCACGCCTTCGGCCCCACTGAGGCCATGGCCCTACCCCGGCCGTCCTGGAGCCGGGCCTCCTTCGGGGCCGGCAGGACCCTCCGGGCCGGTCAGGCCGGCGGCACCACGTCTGGCCATTGGTTGCACGAGCTCTACGTCGTCGCTGCCACACGATGGGCCTGCGGCGAGGTGAGCTGCTTGGGCTCCGCGGGTCAGACGTCGACCTGGACGAAGGCACGCTACGGGTCCAGCAAACGGTTCAGCGGGTCTCGCCGGGCATCTCGACGTCCTGAGCGCCACGACCGAGGACTCCGAAGCGGTGCTCCCGCTACCCGAGCTGACCTGGCTCGCCCTGCTGGAGGAGCGCCAGCAAATTGAGCGGGCCACCCTGGTCGAGGTCTGGGAGGAACGGCCTCGTCTTCCCCTCCCAGCGGGGTACCCCGATCGAACCGAGCAACCTGAGCCACGCGTTCGCCCGGCTCCGGGAGACCGCCAACCTGCCCGGCGTCCGCCTGCATGACCTACGACACACCGTCGTCTCGCTGCTGATGGAACTGGGCGTCCCGCCGCACGTCGTGCAGGCCATCGCCCGGCATGCCGACGTGAAGATCACTCTCAAGGTCTACGCTCACGCCAACCTTGACGCCATGCGTCAGGCGCTCGGCAAGCTCGACGGGCGGCTGTCATGACCGGCGTTGCTGTCAGCGTTGCTGTCGACCCGGCCGACCGGACGGGCTCCCGTCGCGGAACGCCTGGTGTAGTTGGAGCCCCCGGTCGGACTCGAACCGACGACCACTCGCTTACAAGGCGAGTGCTCTGGCCAACTGAGCTACAGGGGCGCGATGTTCGTGGTCAGCATAGCGACAGATGCCCTCCTACCATGGGCGGCACCGATTCCGATACCCGACACCGGTCGCCCTCCGGAGCGCTTGGTGGCGGACCGTGCCCGGATGCCCGAAATGTTCGTCAGGTACATCCCAGAAACGCCGCCCCACCTTGGCATGTGAGAAAAACCCGTTTACCGTGGCGTGACGCGGATGACACCCGACGCTGCCCTGGCCGCCCGGGTGCCGTCCACGGGACCGGTGCGGTAGCGCCGGTCGTTCTTTCACTCGGATCGTCCGGCACGTTCCTGCCGGTGGAAGGAAGCGCTGCACCATGGCTACGGTCACCTACTCGAAGGCCACCCGGATCTACCCGGGTACCGAGCGCCCAGCGGTCGACCACCTCGACCTGGAGATCGGCGACGGCGAGTTCCTCGTCCTGGTCGGTCCCTCCGGCTGCGGCAAGTCCACCAGCCTCCGCATGCTCGCGGGGCTGGAAGACGTCGACGACGGCTCGATCTACATCGACACCCGGGACGTCACCCACCTGCCGCCGAAGGCCCGCGACATCGCGATGGTCTTCCAGAACTACGCGCTCTACCCGCACATGACGGTCTACGAGAACATGGCGTTCGCGCTGAAGCTCCGCAAGACCTCGAAGTCGGAGATCGACCGGCGGGTCAAGGAAGCGGCCGCCCTGCTCCAGCTGGAGGACTACCTCAGCCGCAAGCCCAAGGCGCTCTCCGGCGGTCAGCGCCAGCGGGTCGCGATGGGCCGGGCGATCGTCCGCGAGCCCCAGGTCTTCCTGATGGACGAGCCGCTGTCGAACCTCGACGCCAAGCTCCGGGTGCAGACGCGTACCCAGATCGCGACGCTCCAGGCCAAGCTCGGCGTCACCACCGTCTACGTCACGCACGACCAGGTCGAGGCGATGACCATGGGCCACCGGGTGGCGGTCATGCTGGACGGCGTACTCCAGCAGGTCGACACCCCGCGTGAGCTCTACGACACCCCGGCCAACGTCTTCGTCGCCGGCTTCATGGGCTCCCCCGCCATGAACATCAAGACGGTGCCGCTGACCGAGGGCGGCGCGACGTTCGCCGACCTGATCGTGCCGCTGACCCGCGAGCAGGTGGCCGCGGCCCAGGCCGAGGGCGGCAACGGCAAGGTGACCGTCGGCTTCCGCCCGGAGGACTGCGACCTGGTCTCGCCGAACGAGGGCGGCCTCGCCCTGGTCGTCGAGCTGGTCGAGGACCTGGGTTCGGACGCGAACGTCTACGGCCACGCCGCGATCGACGGCACCTCGGAGCGGTTCGTGGTGCGTACCGACCGCCGGAACATGCCGAACATGGGCGACACCGTGTACGTGAAGCCGCGTACCGGCCGGAACCACGCCTTCCACGCCGTGACCGGCACCCGGATCTGACCTCTCCCCGGTAGTTTCGCCTCGGGTCGGCCGCTCCTCGCGAGCGGCCGGCCCGAGTTTTTTGATCGACGTCTTTCGGCTGGTCGCCCGCCCTGCGGCGGGGCCAGCATCGGGGCAACGTGGTCTCGACGACCCACTTCATGATCGATCTGCTGCTAGCCTCCTGATCCGCCGGACATCGATGATCCTGGCGTCCACAAAGGAGTGCAATGCAGAAAAAACGGGGATGGGTGTCGATCTTCCTCGGAGTGACGACCGTAGCGATGGCGCCTGCCGTCGTCGGCCCGGCCGGCTCCGCTCAGGCGACGTCCACCGCACCTGTCGTGCAGGCCGCGCAGACGCTCACGGTCACGGCCAATGCCGACACCACGTACACGCCGATCACCGCGGACGGTGACAACGGCGTCAAGACCACCCTGGCCTCCTGTCCGCAGTCCTGCGAGGGCAACGCCAACGGGGAGCGGCAGCCGGTTCTCGGCTTCACCGTCAGCGGCCTGCCCAGCACGGCGACGAACATCCGCGCCAGGCTCGAGGTCTACACCTGGAACGCGGCCACCGCCTCGGTGACCGCCTATCCGGCAAGCGGTGGTGCGAGCGGTCCGGGCACCTGGGCCAACCGGCCCACCCTCGGCGCCGCGCTGGCCTCCACCTCCAGCCTGGTGGCCGGGTACAACGGCTTCGACGTCTCCCGGGCGGTGCCCGGGAACGGCACCTTCGCCTTCGCGCTGCGCCAGCAGTCGCCGAGCACCCGCACCTACTGGGCGTCCCGGGAGCACACCAACACCGCGATCCGCCCCCGGCTGGTGATCACGTACGACACCGGCGCCCCGCCGTGGACGCTCACCTGGTGGGACGAGTTCGACGGCACCTCGCTGGACACCACGAAGTGGAACGCCCGGAACAACAGCTGGGTCGACTACGACCTGGCCTGCATCACCAGCCGGCCGGAGAACGTCTCCGTCTCGGGTGGCCTGCTGACCATGCGGGTCCGGAAGGAGCAGTACACCTGCGGTGGTGGCGGCACCCGCCAGTACACCACCAGCTACCTGGCCACGGACGGCGGCAAGGCGTCGTTCACCTACGGCCGTTTCGAGGTACGGGCCAAGTCGCCGAACGGGCCGACCAACTCGAAGGGGCTCTGGCCGGCGTTCTGGATGCGGCCCGACGGCGGCGGTACCGGCGAGATCGACGTCGTCGAGCTGCCCGGCGGCTCGCAGTACTACAAGGCGGCCACCCAGGCGATTTTCTACGACTACACGCCGATCAAGCAGGACCACCGGCACACCTTCGCCACCGGGTACCCGGGCGACGGGTTCCACACCTACACCACCGAGTGGGAGCCGGGCGTGCTCCGCTGGTACATCGACGGGGTGCTGGTGTGGCAGCGGGACCGGACCACCACCACCTGGTTCGACGAGGTCTTCAACAAGCCGTACCACCTGCGGTTGAACTACCAGGTCGGCGGCTGGCTGGGCAACCCGGACGCGACGACGGTGCTGCCGGCCGACTTCCAGGTCGACTACGTACGGGTGTACCAGCGGCCCGCGACGTCCTGACCGGGTAAAACGTTCACGGGAGGGCGGGGCACCTCCGGTCGTCGTTGGATCGACCGGGGGTGCCCCGCCGTCTGTCACAGGCCGATGCGCCCCGTACCGGCACCGCCGGTCACGATCGACTTCACGCTGCTGGCGTTGTCGAGCTGGTACGAGTACGGGATCCCCGCCACACTCCCGCCACCGCTCTGCGGGCTGCCGGAGCCGACGAAGTAGTTGTTGCGCTGCACGATCGCGCCCGGGTCCGAGTCGGCGTACCCGACCAGGGTCGGCTCGTCGACGTTCTCGAAGTAGTTCCCCTCGACCAGTACCCCGGCGCCCATCGTGGAGGCGACACCGTACTCGTTGTTGTAGTAGTAGTTGTTGTAGACGTGCACCGGGTTGCCGAACCGTACCCGGGGGTGCCGGGTTCCGGAACCGTCGAACCAGTTGTGGTGGTAGCTGACCCGCAGGTGCCCGACATCCTGGCTGGCGTTGTCGTCGCTGTGCCCGAGCAGCATCGACTTGTCGTGCCCGTAGACCCGGTTCCAGGAGACGGTCACGAAGTCGGAGCCGCGCTTGATGTCGACGGCACCGTCGTACCCGTCGGTGAAGCTGTTGTGGTCCACCCAGACGTTGGTGGCCCCGCTCTCGACGTTTATCGCGTCGTCGTCCCAACCCCGGAAGTTCAGGTTGCGGATGATGACGTTGCGGTCGCCGTTGATGGTGAAGCCGCAGCCGGAGATGGTGGCGCTCGACCCGACCCCGAGGATGGTCTTGTTGGAGCGGACCCGGAGCATTCCGGAGCAGGAGATGGTGCCGGAGACCCGGATCACCGCCGCGCTGCTGGAGCCGACCGCGCTGCTCAGCGCCGAGGCGCTGGTCACCGTGGTGGTACCGGCGCTGCCGCCGCCGGAGGTGCCGCCGTTCTGGGTCGCCCAGCCGACCAGCCCGGTCTGCGGTGGCAGCGTCGGACCTGTCGTCGGCGGCGTCGTCGGCTGGCTGGTCGGTGGCCGGGTGGTGGAGGTCGGCGGGTTGGTCGGCTGCGAGCCGGCCGTGTCGACGCTGACGTCGTCGTAGACCGCGCTGGCGTAGACGGTCACCAGGGCGATCCGGCCGGCGGTCTGTGCCGAGTTGCTGCCCGAGCCGACCTGCGCGCCGTTGACGAAGCCCTGGATCGAGCTGCCGTTGACCACCAGCCGCAGGGTGTACCAGCTACCCGTGGAGACCGTCACCGACGCCGAGCCGATCACCGTGATCGAGCTGCCGTTGACCGCCTGCAACTCGGCCCGGTTGGCGTTGATCAGCGCCAGCCGGTACATCCGGGTCGCGCTGTTCGCCCGCGCGGCGATCGCGACCAGCCGGTTCGAGCCGTTGAACGACAGCGGCTTGACCCGGGCCTGGATCTGGTAGTTCGTCCAGCCGTTGTCCCCGGCGAAGCCCCGGGCCAGTTCGCTGCCCGCGTTGCCCTGCCGGTACGCCGGGGAACCGTCGGTGACCACCGCCCAGTCGCCGCCGGACTTCGACCAGCCGTCGGCGTTGCCGTCGTCGAAGTTGTCCGAGTAGATGGTGGCCGCCTGCGCCGGGTTGGTGATGACGCCGATGGTCAGCGCGACGGCCAGCAGGCCCGCGCCGGTCGCGGCGAGCAGGCCGCGACGAGTTCTTCGATTCCGCACCTTGAGCCTCCCTTGTGGGGTGGGGGTGGTGGGCCGCCGTCGGCGCGGCGACGGCGGCGGTGTGGGTACTGCGTTGTCGGCGGCGCCGCGCCGCCGCGTGCCGGACCCGGTGGGACGACCGGGCCGGGAGGTCACACCGGCAGCCGACCGGCTCCGGCCAGGGCCTGCACCACCAGCGGTACGAGTGCGGCGGGCAGCACCGGCCCGGCCCGCAGCGTCGGCGTCCATCCGGCGTCGCCGCCCAGGTCGGGGTCGTGCTCGGCGTTGTACGCGGCCAGCAGGCTCACCGGCCGGGCCGGCTTCCGCCCCTCGCGTACCCGGTTGCCCCGCTCGGTGAGCGCCGTGCCGCCCCAGTCGTAGAGCAGGTCGGCGGCGGTGATACCGGAGTCGAGGGTGAAGTGGTTGTGCTCGGCGTACACCGCCGACTGCACGCCGATCCCAATCGCGTAGCCGAATTCGTCCCCGCCGAGCCGGTAGGCGTTGTTGTAGATGTCGACCCGGCCGAACCGCACCCGGGGCAGCCGCTGCATGGTGCCGTCGAAGAGGTTGTGGTGCAGCGTCACGTCGAGCCGGCCGACGTCCGGGCCGACGGTGTTCGAGGAGCCGATCAGCATCACCTTGTCCCGGGACACGAACCGGTTGTAGGAGGCGGTCACCAGGCTGGCGGTGTGCGTGATGTCGAGCGATCCGTCGTGCACCATGTACGGCCGTCCGAAGTAGACAGGCAGCCCACTGTCCGGGTTGTCGCCGTCGGTGAAGGTGTTGTGGTCGACCCAGACGTTCTCGCTGCGCCGTACCGACATCAGGTCGAACTGCGAGTTCCAGTTCCCGGCGTCGCCGTCGGTGGGCGACCAGGCGGGAAAGCAGTCCCGGGCGTCGGCGAGGGTCAGGTTGCGCACGATCACGTTGTTTGCGGTGTCCACCATCAGGGTCAGCCCGGCGAGGGTCGCACCGGACAGTCCCACGATCGTGGTGTTCGGTCCGACGTTGATCTGGGTCTGCCGGGTCTGGTTCGCCACCGAGCGGACCCGGGCCTGCTCCAGCGGCCCGGACGGCGCCACCCGTCCCCAGGTCGCCGGGTCGTACGCCGCCAGGTACGCGTCGAGCGAGTACTCGGGGTCGGCCAGGTCGGCGCAGTCCAGCAGCCGCCCGTCGTCGGACTCGAAACCGTCGATGGTCCCCTTGATATAAATGATCTTCGGAGTGGCGTTGTTCCTGTTGGTGGCGTTGTCGCCGCCGAGGGCGTCCACCAGTTCGGTCCGGGTCCGGGCCACGTGCACCTGCTCAGGGGTGGCCGCCGAGCCACCGGTGGTGCCCGGTCCGGCCGCCGCCCAGCCGTCGCCGGCCGGCAACGCCTGCCGGCCGAGCAGACGGGCTCCCCAGGAGAGTCCGCCCCCGCCGTGCCCGCCGACCGTCGCGAGCGCCGCCGCCGCACCGAGCGTCGCGGGCACTGCCGCTGCACCGGCCGTGGCGGGCGCTGCCACCACAGCGCCGGAGACCACGAGAAGACCACCGGCCACGGCCGCGGTAAACCTGCTCGATCGCATCACACTCTCCGCGTCTGTCTACCGTTCGCCGGATCTCGTAATGCTTACGAAATCTCTTCTTATTGAACGGTAGGTAGCAACGCTCAAATGTGTCAATGCGTTCTGTTTGCAGATATGTTGCATTGATCAGACGCAATAACTATCAGCCCGGCCGCCCTTTGCCGAGTAGAGGATATTCGGTCCGATTTCTTATCGGACGATTGTCCCCGAGATTTGCAGTCCGTTGCCTCTTCTCACGCAGCCGCGCCGGCCGTCACGCATCGTCCGTCTCCCGCTGCACCGCCGCCCGGTACGGCTTCACCGCCCACGGCACAGCCAACTCCGACAGCAGCGCACCCTCCGCCGCCGCCCGGCGCAACGCCGCGTTGACTCCCCGGATCGTGAGTACCCGCTCCGGCCCCGCACCGGTCTCCACCACCTGATCGGCGCCGACCGACGCCGGCTCCGGAGCTGTCGAGATCGACTGCACCAGTGCGGTGAAGCCGGCGGTACGGGACAGCGGCGCGATCAGCGGCACGCCCGCCGGATCCGCCCGGTGCGCCAGCAGGTTCTCCAGCAGGTTCACCCGGCCCGGCACCTCGCGCGGCCCCGGATCACCGGGCAGCGTCAACCGGTCCGTGGTGTATTCCAGCACCGCCCGGCCGGCCGTGCCGTGCACGATCACCTCCCCGGCGATGAAGTCCTCACCGGCGAGCGTGACCGCCGCCAGCACCGGCAGGCCGCAACCGAGGGTCGCCCGCAGCGCGGCGGTGTCGTCCACCTCGATCGGCCGGGTCCGGTAGCGCTCCAGCTCGATCTGGGCCGGCCAGTCCGGCCCGACGCCGTCGACCGGGCCCGAGGGCGCGACCACACCGGCCGACACCGCCGCCCCGGCGACCGCCAGGCACTGCATCACCGCGTGGGCCAGCGGATTGACGAGTACGCCGTCCAGCGCCGGCCGCCCGTCCAGGCTGCGCCGGCCGGCCCACGGCGCACGGGCGTAGTAGCCGTCGGTGCGCTGCCAGGACGCCACTGTGGAGATCCCGGTGACCCGACCCAGCCGGCCGTCGGCCACCGCCGAGGTCAGCTCGCGCAGCGCCACCGAGCCGAGCGCCTGGAAACCGATCTGGGCCACCCGGCCGTGCTCGGCCAGCGCGGCGGCCAGCGTGCGATGCTCGGCAAGCGAGAGCACCGGCGGCTTCTCCAGCAGCAGGTCCGCGCCGGCCCGGATCGCGTCCAGCGCGATCGGCAGGTGGGTGTGCGGCGGGGTGCAGATCACCACCACCTCCGGCCGGGTCGCCGCGAGCATCTCGCGGTGGTCGGTGAAGACGCCGGTACCGGCCGGTACCGGCGCGTCCGGCGCAGCCTCCACCGGGCGTACGTCGACCAGGGCGACCAGCTCCAGCTTCCCCGCGTCGTGCAGCGGGGCGATGATCCGGCGGTGCCACACGCCGTGCCCGCTCGCCCCGACCAGTGCCACCCTCGGCGGCGCACCGACTCCGCTCATGCCACACCTGCCAACGTCTTCTCCACCCCGTGCCGATCCAACGCGGTCAGCCATTCGACCACGCGCTCGCGTACCTCGTCGTCGGCGGCGAGTTCCGCCGGAAAGACCTCGGTCAACCCGAAGAGCGCCTGCACCACCCCGGCCGGGGACTGCTTTCCGGCGGACAGGGCCGCCCGGATCTGGTCGGCGAGCGGGTCGTCCAGCGGCAACGACGTACCGTCGTCGGCCCGGCCCTGGACGAAGCGCATCCAGGCCGCCACCACCAGGGCCGCCCACCGGGGCCGGGCACCTGCCGCCCGGAGGTCCTCGATGGTGTGCAGCACCCGCTGCGGCAGCTTCTGCGAGCCGTCCATGGCGATCTGGATGGTGCGGTGCCGGAGCACCGGGTTGGCGAACCGCTCCAGCACCTCCTCGCCGTAGTCGACCACCGAGACGCCGTCCGGCGGGGTGAAACTCGCCGCCACGTCCTCGGCGATCAGCCGGCGCAGCACCCCGGCCAGGTGCGGGATCTCCAGCGCCTCGGCGATGGTCTCCCGGCCGGCCAGCGCGCCGAGGTAGGCGGTGGCCGAGTGCACCCCATTCAGCGCGCGCAGCTTGAGCCGCTCCCACGGGCCGGCGTCGTCGGTGATCACCACACCGGCCCGCTCCCAGGCCGGCCGCCCACCCGGGAACCGGTCCTCGATCACCCACTGCCGGTACGGCTCGGCGGCCAGCGCCGCCAGGTCGCTCACCCCGAGCGCCGCCTGCGCGTCGGCAAGCGTCTGCGGGGTGCTCGCCGGCACGATCCGGTCGACCATGGTGCCCGGGAAACTGACGTTGCCGTGCAGCCAGTCGGCGATCCGCTCGGACCGGCCGCCCGCACCCGCACTGACCACCTCGAGCGCCTGGCCGACCATGCTGTGCAGCCGCTCCCCGTTCGACGGCAGGTTGTCGCAGCTGACCAGGGCGATCGGCCCGGCCTCGGCGACGGCCCGGGCCAACAGCCCCCGGACCAGCAGGCCCGGCACCGTCTGCGGCGGCCGGTCGGTGGTCAGGTCGGCCAGCACCGCCTCGTCGGGCCGGAGCCGGCCGGTCGCCGGATCGAGCTGGTACGCCTTCTCGGTCACCGTCAAGGTCACCATCCGGATGGCCGGGTCGGCCAGCAGCGCGACGATCGCCGCCGGGTCACTGGCCGCATGCCTGACCTCGGCGAGCGCACCGATCACCCGGGTATCGTTGCCCGCCCGGGAGGTGCTGGTCACACTGAACAGGCAGTCCTGGGCGGCGAGCTTGGTCACCATGTCGGTGCTGCGCGGCGCCACCCCGACGATGCCCCAGTCACCACCGGCCGCCGCGAGCGCCTCCTCGGTGTAGACCGCCTGGTGTGCCCGGTGGAACGCGCCCAGCCCGAGGTGCACGATCCCGGCCGGTACCGCACCGGGCCGGACCAGCGGACGACTCGACTCCGGCAACCTGCGCAGCGCGCCGAGACCCAGCCGCGACGCGCCGACGGTCACCCCCATACCGGGCCGTCCGGGAAGGAGTACTCGGCGATCGAGGCCGGCTTCATCGTCGAGCTGTAACCGGGCTGCTCCGGCAGCAGGTAGCGGCCGCCTCTGGTGCGTACCGGGTCGACGAAGTGCTCGTGCAGGTGGTCGACGTACTCGACCATCCGGCCGTCGAGCGAGGCGCCGACCCGCAGGTAGTCGAAGATCGCCAGGTGCTGGACGTACTCGCAGAGGCCGACGCCGCCCGCGTGCGGGCAGATCGGCACCCCGAACTTCGCCGCCATCAGCATCACCGAGAGCACCTCGTTGACCCCGCCGATCCGGCAGGCGTCGATCTGGCAGACCCCGATCGCCTCGGCCTGCATGAGCTGCTTGAAGATGACCCGGTTCGCCGCCACCTCACCTGTGGCGACCCGGCAGCGCCCGCCGGAGAGCCCGGTCACCGCCTCGGCGATCCGGGCATGCCCGAGTACGTCGTCGGCGTGCGTCGGCTCCTCGATCCAGTACGGGTCGAACTCCACCAGCCGCGACATGTTCTCGATCGCCTCGTCGACGTCCCAGACCTGGTTGGCGTCCATCATCAGCAGCGCGTCCGGGCCGATCTCCTCCCGGATGATCCGCGCCCGGCGTACGTCGTCGTCGATCGGGCCGCCGACCTTCATCTTCATCGCCCGCCACCCCTGGGCGTACGCCTCCCGGGTCAGCGCCCGGACCTTGTCGTCCGGATAGCCGAGCCACCCGACCGAGGTGGTGTACGACGGAAAGCCGTCCCGTTCCAGCTCGGCGAGCCGGTCGGCCAGCCCGACCTGCCCCTTGTCCAAAATGGCGGCGGCCTCGGCCGGGTTGATCGCGTCGATGATGTGGTGGAAGTCGACGTTGCGGACGAGTTCCTCGCTCGGCATCTCGGCGAGCAGCCGCCACAGCGGCTTGCGCTCCAGCTTGGCCCGCAGGTCCCAGACCGCGTTGACCAGTGCACCGGTCGCCATGTGGATGACGCCCTTCTCCGGCCCGAGCCAGCGCAGCTGCACGTCGGCGCTGAGCGACCGCCAGAAAGCGACCGGCTCCGCGACGATCTCCGCGATTGTCCTGCCGACCACGTGGTGGGCCAGCGCCGTGATGGCGGCGCAGGTCAGCTCGTTGCCCCGGCCGTTGGTGAAGGTGAAACCCGCCCCGAAGGTCCCGTCCGGCGCGTCGGTGCGCAACTCGACGTAGCTGGCCGAGTAGTCACCCCGGTTGATCGCGTCCGAGCCGTCCCCGGCCGCCGCCGTCGGAAACCGCACGTCGTGCACGTCGACGCCGGTGATGGTAACCGTCACTGTATTCACCTTTCGTTCCCGACTGCGGGACTCACTCGCTGCGCTCGCTCATTCCTCGCGCTCACCGGTCCGAGCTCCCGAGCTTGAAGACCTTTTTGGGCAGGTGGTAGGCGAGGTCGACGATGGTCTCCGCCGCCTCGTCGAGCGGGAGCCGGTGCTCGGCCACGAGCCGGGCCAGGAAGCCGGCGTCGATCCGCCGGGCCACGTCGTGGCGTACCGGAATGGAGCAGAACGCCCGGGTGTCGTCGACGAAACCGGCGGTGTTGTAGAAGCCGGCGGTCTCGGTGACCGCCTCGCGGAACCGGCGCAGCACCTCCGGCGAGTCCAGGAACCACCAGGGCGCGCCGAGGTAGAGCGCCGCGTAGCCGCCGGCCAGCGGGGCCAGTTCCCTGGTGAAGGTGTACTCGTCGAGCGTGTAGACGACCAGCCGCAGCCGGGAATCGTTGCCGTACGCGTCGAGCAGCGGAGTGAGCGCGTGCAGGTACTCGGTCGCCTGCGGGATGTCGCCGCCGACGTCCCGGCCGTGCTTGGCGTAGAGCCAGCGGTTGTGGTTGCGTACCGAGCCGGGATGCAGCTGCATCACCAGACCGTCCTCGATGGACATCCGGGCGAACTCGACGAGCATGTGCGCCCGGAACGCCTCGGCGTCCTCGGCGGTCGCCTCGCCGCGCAACCCGCGCTCGTAGAGCGTGCCCGCCTCGGCCTCGGTCAGCCGCAGGGTCAGCGCGGTCGGATGGCCGTGGTCGGTGGAGGTCGCCCCGGCGGCGATGAACGCCTCCCGGCGGCTGCGCAGCGCGGCGAGGTAGCCGGGGTACCGGCCGGTGTCCTCCCCGGCGATCTCGCCGAGCCGGGCGACGTTGTCGGCCCAGCCGTCGAACTCCATGTCGACGACATTGTCCGGCCGGAAGGTGGTGATCACCCGCCCGCCGGGTCCACCCCAGCCGTCGGCGGCGAGCTTGGCGTGCCGGCCCAACTCGTCCAGCGGCGACTCGGTGGTGGCAAGTACCTCGATGTTGAAGCGTTCGAAGAGCGCCCGGGGCCGGAACTCCGGCTGGTTGAGCTGCGCGGCGATCGCGTCGTAGATCTCGTCGGCGGTCTCCGGCGAGAGCCGGGCGGTCACCCCGAAGACGTTCCGGAAGGTCTCCTCCAGCCAGAGCCGGCTCGGGGTACCCCGGAACAGGTGCCAGTGTGCCGCGAAGCGCCGCCAGATGGTCCGCCCGTCCGTCTCGACCGGCTCGCCGTCCACCGCCGGTACGCCCAGCTCGGCCGGGGTGACGCCCTGGCTGAGCAGCATCCGGGTCAGGTAGTGGTCCGGCACGATGATCAGCTGTGCCGGGTCGGGGAAGGCGACGTCGTCCGCGAGGATGCCCGGGTCCACGTGCCCGTGCGGCGAGATCAGCGGCCGGTCCCGGACCAGCGCGTACAGCTCGCGGGCGATCGCCCGCTGGCTGGGCTCGGACGGGAAGAGCAGGTCGGGCCGGTCGGACGGTGCGGACACGGGCAAACTCCTCGCGGGTCAGAACTGTAAGGAAGGGCCCCCGCATAGCGCTTTTTGTAGATAAAGGGGCCCTTCCTTACAGCCAGGTCAGGGGATGGTGAGTAGGTCGGCGACGCGGACCGGCTGCCCGGTTTCGAAGGATCGGTTCGCGGCCAGGCCGGTGAGCAGGGCGAGTGCGCCGTCCCGGGCGGTGGCGGCCCGGTTCATCGGGTCGGTGTGGCCGCCGAAGAGGACCGCGGTCATCCGGGCGTCCGCGCCGCCGTGTCCGGTACGGGTGTAGCCGGTGACCGGTACCTCCCGGGGCTGCTCCCAGAACGGCCGCAGCGTGATCTTCGCCCAGCCCTCCTCCACGGCGGCCTGCACACCGTGCAGCGCGGCACCCTTCAGTTCGCCGGCCGCCTGCGGGCTGACGAAGTCACTCTCCACCACCTCCAGTTCGAGCCGCCCCCGGCTGCCGTTGAACATCACCCGGTAGCCCTCCCAGGGTGCGTACGCGGTCAGGTGGTAGGTCATGGTGGCACCGCTGTCGTAGCGCGCCAGCACCGCCATATCGTCCTCGATGGTCACCCCGGGGGCGAAGACGTTCTGGTCGCGGTGGTAGCCGTCCTCGGCCTCCGCCTCCAGGTAGAGCGCCCGCAGCCTCGGGTGGTCGGCCATGTGCAGTGCGAACGGGTCGTCTGCGGCGTCGGGCGAGCCGTGCGCCCGGTCGTACGGGCGGGCGTAGCCGTGCCGCCTGCCGGCCTCGTCACCGTAGAAGAAGAGCCGTCCGGCGGCGTAGACCTGGACCGGGTTCGCGTCCAGCCACCAGTTGACCAGGTCGAAGTGGTGACTCGCCTTGTGCACCATCAGCCCGCCGGAGTTCGCCTTGTCCCGGTGCCAGCGCCGGAAGTAGTCGGCACCGTGGCGTACGTCGAGCAGCCACTCGAAGTGCACGGAGCCGATCTCGCCGATCGCACCCTCGGCGAGCACCTCCCGGACCTTCTCGTGCAACGGGTTGTAGCGATAGTTGAAGGCGACCGAAACGTTCCGGCCCGTTTCGGCGACGGCACGCAGGATCCGCTCGCACCGGGGCACGTCGGTGGTCATCGGCTTCTCGGTGATCACGTCACAGCCGGCCCGCAGCGCCGCGACGATGTACTCGTCGTGCGTGCGGTCCACACTTGTCACAAGTACGACGTCGACCCGTTCCTTCTCCAGCATGCTGGAGAACTCGCTGGCCAGGTACGTCGGCACCGGCTCGAAGTCGAGTTCCGCGAGCCAGCCGTTGTGTGCGTTCATCCGGGCCGGGTTGACGTCGGCGAAGGCGACGAGTTCGGCCGTGTTCGGGTGGTCCAGCACCAGGGCGCGGACGAACATCTCCGCGCGTGCGCCCGTGCCGACCAGGGCGAAGCGCTGCCTTCCCGGGGTTGCCGTCATCTCAGCTCGCCTCCGTTGGCTGCAAAGGTTTGCAGGAGAAGTAACCACGCACCCGGGCCGGTCGTCAACGTCAGGTAACAGAGCTGCGAACATTATCCGCATTTATAACTATGGGAGTGCTCCCATAGCTGCGCACCGCAACAAAGCCGTAACCGATGCCCGTTGACACTTGAGCAACCGTTTGCATTAATTGGCCAACCAAGTGACGGCAGACACACCGGCAGCCACAGAGAGGACTCGCGTGCCAGCCACCATTCGAGACGTCGCGCGGGCCTCCGGGGTGCACATCTCCACCGTCTCGCGGACGTTCTCGGCCCCCCACCTGGTCAACCCGGAGACCCGCAACCGGGTGCTGGCCTGCGCCGAACACCTCGGCTACCGGCCCAACCGGGCCGCCCGAGCCCTGATCACCGGCCGCACCCACAACATCGGCCTGATCATCGCCGACATCGCCAACCCGTTCTTCCCGCCACTGATCAAGGCGGCGGAGAGCCAGGCCCGGCAGCGCGACTACCACATCTTCATCGCCGACACCAACGAGGACCCGGCGGCCGAGGAGGACCTGGTGCACGCCCTGGCCAAGCAGGTCGACGGCGTGCTGCTGTGCAGCCCCCGGATGAGCAACAGCCTGATCGAGCAGCTCAGCCGCGAGGTGCCGCTGGTCGTGATCAACCGCCAGGTCACCGGGCTGCCGGCGGTGGTGATGGACGTCGGCCAGGGCGCCCGGCTCGCCGTCGAACACCTGACCGGGCTCGGGCACCGCGACCTCGCCCTGCTCGGCGGTCCACGCGGCTCGTGGACCAACCGCGAGATCCGCCGGGCCGCCGCCGCCGCCGCCCGGGCCGCGGACGCCTCGCTGACCGTGCTCGGCCCCAACCCGCCCACCGAGGGCGGCGGCATCGCCATGGCCGAACAGGTACGCCGCAGCGGCGCCACCGCCGTGCTCGCCTACAACGACCTGATGGCCATCGGCCTGATGGAAGGACTGGACTCACTCGGGCTACGGGTGCCCCAGGACATCAGCGTGGTCGGCATCGACGACATCGCGCTGAGCCGCCTCACCCGACCCAAATTGACGACGGTGGCCACGCCAACCGCGGCCGCCGGCCGGACGGCCGTCGACATGCTCCTGCAACACGACGGTTCCGCCTCCGCTCGCGCCGGTCGCGGCGGCGGACGGGCCAGCACCACCGACGACCGTCGCACCACCGCACAGGTAAGCCTGCAGACCGAACTGGTCATCCGCGACTCGACGGGTGTCGGTCCGGCGGCTTCGGCCGACCGGCCCGGAACGGCGGCAGCAGCCGACCGTCCGGGCGCGGCATCTCCCGCTCGCCCGGGCCCGCACGGCCATCCGGTCCCGGGCGACGTGACCGCGGCCACCCCCGAAAGTGTCGCCTCCTAACGCCAAGGAGTGAGCGAAATGCACCCCGCCACACCCCCGAGGGCAAACGTGCCTGTCGCGCGTAGCCGCCGTACCCTGCACCGTCGAGGCCTGCTCCGGATCACCGCCGCGATGGTCGCCCTTCCCCTCGTGCTCGGCGCCACCGCCGCCTGCGGCGAAGGCGAGGAGGCGAGCACCGACCCGAACGCCAAGGTCGAACTCTCGATCTTCTGGTGGGGCGGGGAGGCGCGCGCCAAGCTCACCGAGCAGGCGCTGGCGCTCTACACCGCCAAGCACCCCAACGTGACGTTCAAGAAGACCTGGCAGGCCAACCAGGGCTACTTCGACAAGCTCGCCACGTTGACCGCCGGCGGCGACGCCCCGGACATCTTCCAGATCGACGACAACTACCTGACCGAGTACGCCTCCCGGAACACCACTCTCGACCTGACGAAGTACAAGGACGAGGGGAAGCTCGACATCTCCAAGTTCCCGAAGAGCCTCTACGAGTACGGCGTCGTGGACGGCAAGTTCGCCGGGGTCGCATCCGGGGAGAACACCCAGGGTCTGGTCTACAACAAGTCGCTGCTGCAGAAGCACGGCCTGCCGGAGCCGACCACCGGGATGACCTGGGAGGCGTTCATTTCCTGGGCGGCGAACGCCAGCAAGGTCACCAAGATCCCCGGCACGATGGACCCGAGCGCCGACTACAAGGCGTTCTGGGTCTGGCTGCGCCAGCAGGGCAAGGACCTCTACAAGGGCAAGGAACTCGGCTTCACCGCCGACGACGTGACCAAGTGGTTCGAGTTGTGGAAGGGCGCCCGCGACCAGGGGGCCACCCCCACCCCGGACGTGATCCACGAGGGCAACGCCACCGACATCACCAAGCAACTGGTGGTGACCGGCAAGGCGGGTACCTCGTTCGTCTGGGCCAACCAGCTGCCGGAGCTGAAGAAGAACACAAAGGACGAGCTGGGCGTCATCGCGTACCCGGGTGACCCGAGCGCGCAGTGGGCCCGCGCCTCGATGTACTTCTCGGTCTTCGGCAAGACCAAGCACCCGGACATCGCGGTAGACGTGATCAACTTCCTGGCCAACGACCCGGAGGCCGGCAAGGTCCTCGGCACCGACCGTGGCCTGCCGTCCAACCTGGAAGTGCGCCAGCAGGTGAGCGACTCGGTGACCGACCCGGCGATGAAGCAGTCGATCCAGGTCGAGAACGAACTCGGCGCCAAGTTCGGCCCGTCCCCGCAGGTGCCGCTGAAGGGGCACAGCAAGGTCCGGTCCGAGCTGATCAAGTTCGCCGAGGAGGTCCAGTACGGGCGGCAGGCCCCGGCCCAGGCCGCCGCCGCCTACTACGAGGCCGCCAAGGCAGCGATCGCGTAGCGCTGTCACACGTTCGGAGAGGAGTTGGCTCGTGGCGTTGACCACGGCGCCCAACCCGACTCCGCCGGCCAGGGAAACCGTCCGGGCCTCCGCCAAGTCGCGGAGGCCCGGACGGAAGACCCGGCACGGCGAGGGTCTGGCCGGCTACGTCTTCCTGTCGCCCTGGCTGATCGGCCTGATGGCCGTCACGGCGATACCCATGCTGCTCTCGCTCTATCTCAGCTTCACCAACTACGACATCCTGACCGACCTGTCGGACGTCGAGTGGGTGGGGCTGGCGAACTACGAGCGGATGTTCACCGCCGACCCGTCGTACTGGCACGCGGTGCAGGTGACGCTCTCGTTCGGGCTGATCGCCGTACCGCTGAAGCTGGCCGCGGCGCTCGGGGTCGCGCTGCTGCTCAACCGCGCATGGCGCGGAGTCGGGCTGTTCCGGGGCCTGTTCTACCTGCCGTCGCTGCTCGGCGGCAGCGTGGCGCTGGCCATCGTCTGGGTCAGCATGTTCAACCGGGACGGCGCGTTCAACTCGTTCCTGAGCCTCTTCGGCATCCAGGGCAAGCCCTGGGTCAACGACCCGGACTGGTCCCTGGAGACCCTGATGGTGCTCGCCATCTGGCAGTTCGGTGCGCCGATGGTGATCTTCCTGGCCGGGCTCAAGCAGGTGCCGACCGAGCTGTACGAGGCGGCGGCGGTCGACGGCGCCAACAAGCTCCGGCAGTTCGTCAACATCACCCTGCCGATGCTCTCCCCGGTGATCTTCTTCAACCTGGTACTGGAGACGATCAACGGCTTCCAGGGCTTCACCGCGGCGTTCGTGCTCAGCAACGGCACCGGCGGGCCTGTCGACTCCACCCTGATGTACACGCTGAACCTCTACATCACCGGCTTCACCGAGCTGGAGATGGGCTACGCCTCCGCGATGGCCTGGGTCTTCCTGGTCGCGATCGCCCTGATCACGGTGGTCTTCTTCAGCACCGGCCGGTTCTGGGTGCACTACTCGGACGGAGACGGAAACTGATGGTCGCCCAGACTCCGACCCTGCCCCGGCCCGGCGCTCCGGCGACCGCCCGCCGTCGCCCGGGCGGCGCCGGCCGGCAGGCCCTCCGGCTGCTGATCCTGATCGCGATCCTCGCGGTGGTGCTCTATCCGCTGTTCTGGATGATCGGCACCTCGTTCAAGTCGCAGGAGGAGATCGTCAGCAACATCGGGCTGCTCCCCCGCGAGTTCACCCCGGGCAACTTCACCGACGGCTGGACCAACTTCGACGTCAACTTCGGCCGGTTCTTCCTCAACAGCGCGGTGGTCAGCCTGCTCACCGTGCTCGGCAACGCCATCTCCTGCCTGCTCGCCGCGTACGCCTTCGCGCGGTTGCGGTTCCGGCTGCGTGGGCTCTGGTTCGCCGTCATGATCGGGACGCTGCTGCTCCCCGGGCACGTACTGATCGTTCCGCAGTACATCCTGTTCCAGAAGACCGGGATGGTCGGTGCCGCCTGGCCGTACCTGCCGCTGGTGCTGCCGCAGTTCCTCGCCACCGAGGCGTTCTTCGTCTTCCTGATGGTGCAGTTCATGCGGGGCATTCCGCGCGAACTGGACGAGGCAGCCAAGATCGACGGCGCCACCTCGTACGGTATCTTCCGGCACGTGATCCTGCCGCTGAGCCGACCCGCGCTGGTCACCACGGCGATCTTCTCGTTCATCTGGACCTGGAACGACTTCTTCCGGCAGCTGGTCTACCTCTCCGACCTGGAGGACTACACCGTGCCGGTGGCGCTCACCCTCTTCATCGACTCGACCAGCCAGAGCGCGGTCGGCCCGATGTTCGCGATGTCGCTACTCTCGCTGCTGCCGGTCTTCCTCTTCTTCATCGCCTTCCAGCGGATGCTTGTCGAGGGCATCAACACCAGCGGGCTGAAAGGATGAACCGGAGGATCACACCGGGATGATCGCGGCGATGCGGGAGAGGTGCGGGTGACGAGGATGGCTGAGCCGCCACGGCGTACCCGGGAAACCGGGCCGGCCTGGCCGGAGGAGCCGCCGTCGGCGGCGCCGAGCCGGCCGGACTGGCGGGAGACCCTGCGTAACGCCAGCGACCTGGCGCTGCTCGGCATCGTCGTCACCCTCGCCTCGCTGCCGGTGGTCACCGCGGGAGCCGCGGTCGCCACCGGCAGTGCCGCGCTCCAGCACTGGATCGAGACCGGAAGCTGGCCGGGGGTACGCCAGGTGCTGCGCGACTTCCGCCGGGCGGTACTCCCCGGCGTCCTGCCCACGGTGCTCGCCGGGATCGTCGCCGCCGTACTCGCGGTGAACCTGCTCGCGCTGACCCGGGGTGTCGTGCCGGGCGGCGCGGCGCTGGTCGCGGTCACCGCGCTACTCGCGGCGGCTGCCGGCGGCTTCGCCGGACTGACAGTGGTACGCCTCGGCCAGCGGGGCGGCCGGGGCTGGCGGGACGCGCTCCGGGAGGCGTCCCGGACCGTACGGGACCGTCCGGCGACCCTGCTCGGCACCGCCGGCACCGTGGCCCTGGCGGCCCTGCTCTGCGTACTCGTGCTGCCGCCGCTGACCCCGCTGCTGGTCGGCTACACCCTCTTCGGGCTGCACGCCACCACTCGCCGACTCGACCGGAGAGCCGCCGCCACCGGTTGACCGGTGGCGGTGACGCGGACCGGCCGGGTTCGGGCCGCCGGGCCGGGTACGGGGTCAGGACCGCTGCTCGGTGGCGATCTCCTGGAGCGGCGCGAAGCGTACCGGCAGCGCCGCCGGGCCACGGGTCCACGCCGAATCCACCGGCGCCACCTCCTCGGCCGGAATCGCCAACCGGACCCCCGGCAGCCGGTGCAGGGCTGTCTCGACCGCGGTCCGGACGATCAGCCGGGCCGGAAGCCGGGCCGGGCAGGAGTGCGGACCGACGCCCCAGGCGACGTGTGCCCGGTTGCCGACCTCGCTGAACGCCCCGGCGCCGGTGTGGATCCGGGGATCGGCGTTGGCGGCGGCCAGCCCGAGGATCAGTGCGTCACCCCGCCGGATCGGCTGCCCGGCCAACTCGGTGTCCTTGAGCGCGTACCGGGCCGCGACGTTCGTGAAGGGCGGATCCCGCCACAGCACCTCGTCAAGCGCGTCGTCCACCCCGAGCCGGCCGCCCCGGAGGCGCCCGCCGAACCGCTCGTCGGTGAGCATCAGCCGTAACGTCTGGCTGATCCAGTTGATGGCGTTCTCGTTCGCCCCCACGATCAGCAGCAGGATCGTGTCGTAGATCTCCGCGTCACTGCGCAGGTTCGGATGCTCGGCGAGGTAACTCGTCAGGTCCTTCGTCGGTGCCGCCCGGCGTGCCGCGACCGCATCGGCGATCAGCCCCACGACCCGCTGCCGGGCGGCCGCGGCGTCGCCCTGCCAGGAGTACAGCTCCAGCAGCCCCTGGTAGAGGGCACGCCCCTGGGCGGCGTCCATCCCGAAGACGTCCGCCATGGCGAGCACCGGGATGATCGCGGCGTAGTCGGCGACCAGATCGGCCTCGCCCCGACCGGCGAAGTCGGCGATCACGTCGGCGCAGAGGGCCGCCACGGCACGCCGCAACTGCCGCTGGTCGATCCGGCCGAGCCCACCGTCGATCGGGGCACGCAGCCGCCGGTGCCGCTCACCGTCGGTGAAGAAGGCATTGTCGTACGGCGACATCATCGCCCGGACCTGCGAGTCCGGCGCCAGCCTGTTCTCCCGGTACACCGACCAGTTCGCCGGGTCGGCGGAGTACGCCTGCTCCTGCCGGGCGACCGTGAGGATCTCCTGGTATCCCAGGACCAGCCAGCCGTTGACCCCCGGTTCGAGTTCCACCGGTGCGACCGGCCCGTAATCCTCACGCAGCTTCCGGAACACGTGCTGCGGCTCCGGGCACTTCGTCGTGGAGATGAGCGGCGTCAGTCCGGTCATCTGGTCGAGGCTGGTGGGAGCCCCCGGCTCCCGCGAACGAAAGGTCGCGGCTGTCACGAGACCACCTTCTGGGGAGCCGGGATGTTCTGGGCCGGAGCCGGGCCGCCGGCGAGATCGACGGCGTACTCGACGAGCGTGGTGAGCGCCTTCAGCACCGAGGCCCGGTCGCGGGCGTCGCAGTCCACGATCGGCGTCTCCGGCAGCAGGTCCAACGCGGTACGCAGTTCCTCGGCACCGTGCGGGACCGTGTCCGGGAAGTGGTTGACCGCCACGACGAACGGCATCTGGGTGCCGATCTCCAACTGGTCGAAGACCTCGAAGCTCGCCTCCAGCCGACCGGGGCGGGTGTCGACAAGCACCAGCACTCCGGCCGCACCGGCGGCGAGCCCGTCCCACAGGTCCCAGAACCGCCGCTGTCCCGGCGTGCCGAACAGATAGAGCGCCAGGGTCGGGTTGAGCGTGATCCGCCCGAAGTCCATCGCCACCGTCGTGGTGCGCTTGCCGGCCAGGCCGGTGAGGTCGTCGACCCCCTCGCTGACCTGGGTCAGGGTCTCCTCGGTACGCAGCGGCGTGATCTCGCTGACCGAGCCGATCAGGGTGGTCTTGCCGACTCCGAAGCTCCCGACCACCAGGATCTTCACCGACTTGGTCACGCTGCCGGGCAGGTACCCGTCAGAGGGCACGGAGTCCATTGAGCACCTCTTGCAGTAGTTCCCGGGAGGGTTGGGCGGTATCCGGGCTGCCGGCCCGTGCGGTCAGGTGGCCGGAGTCGACCAGGTCGCTCGCCAGCACGCGTACGACGCTCACCGGCAACTCCAGCCGGGCGGCGACCTCGACGAGCGAGAGCAGCCCCCGGCACATCGCCAAAAGCGCGCGCTCCTGACGACCGGCCGAGAGCGGCAGCGACGGTGCCGAATCCGTCGCGATCAGCAGGGTGTCCACGCCGATCGTGTTCCGCGACGGGCGGGCCCGGCCCTTGGTCAGCACGTACGGCCGCAGCGCCGAGTCGCGGTATCCGCGGCTCCGGTCGTCAGGAGAGATCATCCAGGCTCCCCGATCCGGTCGGTCATGTTCCGGCCCCGCCAACCCCCGGTGCCGCTCCGTTGCCGTGCCGGGCCGTGGTGGCGAGATTGCGTTCACCGATCTTGTTGACCTGGGCCTGCATCTGGTGGGCGATGAGTGCCGGGTCGACGGCCGGTTCGGTCACCACCGCCAGGTGCGAGCCGTCACCGGCCCGCCGGACGAAGAGGTAACCGCCGTCGAACTCGATGAGCAGCGAACGGGTGGACCGCCCGCCGGAACCGAACTCCCGGCCCACACTGCGGCCCAGCGACTGCAATCCGGAGCAGGCGGCGGCGAGCCGGTCGGCGACATCCTGCTCGGTGTGCTCGGACCGGACCATCGCCAGACCGTCGGCGGAGAGCACCACGGCGTGCCTGACGTACGGCACCGAGACCACCTCGGCCAGCATCCAGCTCTGGTCTTGCTTCGCGCTCATCGTTCGTCATCCTCCGTGGTTGTCGGCGGTCAGCGGGAGCCCTCCGGACCGGGCTCGGCCTCGGTCCGGCCGCCGGAGAGAAAGGCGCCCATCCAGGAGCCGGCCTGCTCCGGTGTCGGTTCCGGAGCCGGAGCCGCCGGCTCCGCCGCCTCGGGGGCGGCCGACACCGCCTCACCGCGCCGGGACCGCCGACGCGGCAGCGTCACCCCGCCCGCCGGGTCGGCCGACTCCACCTCGACCGGCCTCGGCCCCGGCTCCGGCCGCACTGCCGGTTCCGGTGCCACCGCCGGCACCACCGCCGGCGCCGCGACGGCGACCGGCTTACGCATCACGACCGCCTCCGGCGGGTCCACCGTCTCCACGACCTTCGACGGGATCAACACCACGGCCCGCAGCCCACCGTACGGCGACTCGCTCAGATCCGCCCGGAACCCGTGCCGGCGTACGTAGTGGCCGACGACGGCGAGCCCGGTCTGCGGAATCTCGCCCAGCTCGCCGAGCCCGACCGCGCGCCGCCCGGAGACCGTCTCCCGGGCCTGCTCCAGCCGGTGGTCGTCCATCCCGATACCGCCGTCGTCGATCTCGATCACCGCACCGCGTTGCACCCGCCGCACCGTCACCGGCACGGTGGTGGCCGGCGGCGACGACTGGGTGGCGTTGGCCAGCAACTCCGCCACCAGGTGGATGACCGGCTCCACCACCTCGGCGGCGACCGCCACGTCCTGGTCGCCGGAGACCTCGACCCGCTGGTACGCCAGGATCCGGGCCGACGCCGCGCGCACCACGTCCACCATGGCCAGTGGCTCCTGCCACTGCTGCCCCGGCCACTCTCCACAGAGCACGGCAAGGCTCTGCGCGTGCCGGGCCTGCTGCGCGGCGGCGTGGTCGACCCGCATGCTGGACTCCACCACGTCCGGATCGTGCTGGTGCCGCTCCGCCATCAGCGAGACGTGCTCCTGGATGGAGTGTGCCGCCGTCTGTACCCGTCGGGAGAGCGCCACCACCGCGAGCCGCAACGACTCCTCGCGCTCGTCCGACCGCTTCAGCGCGCTGGTCGCCTCGGCGAGGATGCCGTCGACCAGGCCGGCCGTCCGGTCGCCCAGCAGCGGGTCACGCGGGGTGGACGGCACCGGCGATCCGGCCAGCACCGCCGGAAGCCGGACCCGGAGCAGGTGTTCGAGGGCGCTGTCCACCGCCGCGGACCGGGCCTCGGCCCGGTCCCGCCACTGCGTCTCGCGCTCCACCAACTGCTGCTGGTGGCTGCGCACCTGCCGCTCGAACTCCCGCTCACGCGCGTCGAGCGCGGCCCAGGCGGCCCGCTGCCGGCGCCGGAGCACCGCCAACAGCACCAGCGCCAGCCCGGCGGCGACCGCCGCCAGCGCGGTGGCCGCCCACCGCTGCCGGTCGGTGTCGAGCACGGCGGCGCCCACCGCCGCCGCTCCGGCCAGGAGGGTGAGGAAAAAGGTGGCCGACCACATCGGACGGCCGCCGGGCGAGGGACGGCCCGACGATTCAAGAGGTGTCATGTTCACCTTCGAGCGGAAGATTCGGGCGGGACGGAGCCCCAAACCGCAGTTCAGGCATGTGGTGGATGAGGATCGTACCCGATCAGATCGGGAGGATCGCCCCCCTGAATGGACAGATGTGATTACCCACGATCGCCGACCGTACCCGCCGAACGCCGCGCCGGAGCGCGCCCGTCGGCCACGGAGGTCAGTCCGCGCAGCTCGGAGCCGGGACCCCGGGGGTGGTGGTAATCGTGGCGGGCAGCAGGGTCCGGTCGCTCAACGAAGCACAGCTGATCTGCTCGGCGGTGACCTCGGTGGCGACCATCGTGGCGCCGTGCATCAGCGCACGGTTGAGGTTCGCCCCGGTCAGCCGGGCGTCGGTCAGGTCGACGTCGACCAGGTTCGCACCCACCAGCCTGGCCCGGACCAGTTCCGCCCCGGCGGCGGTCACGGAACCGAGGTACGCGTCGGTGAGGTTCGCCCCGGTCAGATCCGCGGCGGTCAGGTTCGTGGCGTCGAGCCGGGCGCCGCGCAGGTCCGCACCGACAAGTACCGCACCGGTCAGCCCCGTCCCGTCCAGCGCCGCACCGGCCAGCACCGCGCCGGCCAGCGTCGCCCGGTCGAGCATCGCCATGTTGATCCGCGCCTCGGTCAGATCCGCGCCGTCCAGCCGGGCCTCCCGCAGGCTGGCCCGATCGAGTACGGCACCGCGCAGATCGGCGTCGCCGAGGTCGACCCGGTCGAGTTGCGCGCCGGTCAGGTCGGCACCATCGAGCCGGGCACCGGTCAGCAGTGCCCCGGTCAGCCGCGCCCGCACCAGCGACACCCCGGTCAGCACCGCCCCGGTCAGGTCCACCCGGTCACCGGGGCGGTCCCAGCGGGCGTCCCGGCGGCCGAGTACGGTCAGCGCCGCCTGCACGTCCTCCCCGGGCCGCCGCCCCGCACCCGCCGGCTGCCCCGTACCCGCCGGCTGGCTGGCGGAACCGTCCGCTCCTGCGGCCGCGTCCGCCTGCGACTGTCGACGCACGAAGGTGGCGAGCACCGAGGTGACGGTGGGCTGCTCGACCGGCGCCTGGCGGAGCAGAGCCTCCAGCGCGTACACGCCGCTGGCCCGTACCACCTCGGACGGGGCGGCGAGCAGCTCGACCGCGGCGGTGAACCGCAGGACCGTGTCGGACCCCTGGTCACGCCCGGCCGTACGCAGCGCCGCACCGGCCAGCAGCGTCGCCACCGCACTGAGCACCAGCGCGGGTACCCCGAGAAGCAGCACCGTCCGCCGGGAGGGTTGGATATTCATGAACGTAGTTTGCCTGTCGACGACCACCCGGGCCACCCGTCGAATGCGGACGGGTGGCTGGCTATCCGGCGGTGAAGCGGGCGACGACGAAGTCTGAACCGGCACCGCAGACGATGACCGAGGTGTTCCAGGAACAGGAGGCGGCGACCACCTGCTTGAGCTGGCCGAGTTCGGTCAGTTTGCCGGATTCGGCCACCACCCCGGCAACGCTGATGTCCCGTTCGTACGACGCCGGTGCCTCGGCGAAGACCAGCAGGTTGCCGCCGTCGACCCGGACGGCGAACCCGTCCCGGCTCAGCTTCTCGTCCCCCTCGGCGGAGAAGAGTTTCGCCGCCGGATCGCTGGAACCGATCCGGACCAGGGCACGCTCACCGACCGGCAGCAGGCCCTGCGCCTGCGGCACCTTCTTCCGCCAGGCGGCCTGCTGGCTGCCATCCTGGTCGGTCCGGACCGCCACCAGCTCCGTACTGTCGGCGCTCGACCGGGCGCTCTCCAGCAGGCAGACCTGCCGTTCACCGCAGGGCTCCAGGGCGGTCGGCCGTCGACTCTTGTCCACCGCGTTGTAGATGGTCGTCGGCGCACCCAGGGACGCCAGGTCGTACCGGACCAGCCCGTAGCCGTCGGTCGACGAGGCGACGAAGAGCTGCCCGTCGAACGCCAGTACCTTGTCGTCGGTGTCGGCGGCGTCGGCCCGGGACTTCAGCACCTTGCCGTTCGTCACGTCGATGACCCGGATCGAGTTGTCCGCGCCGATCTGCACGAGGCGCGGCTCGTCACCGGGATTCGTCACCATCGGCTGCGCCGTCGTGTCGTCGGCGACGCCGAACTGCCGGGCGGTACGCATCGGATAGACGGCGGAGTCGCTGTCGTACTCGCCCTTCGGGTTCGGCAGGGTCCACTCCCGACCACTGCGCGCGTTGATCCCGATCATCCTGTCGGTGGTCTCGTCGAGCACCACCACGTACTCGTCGAAGAGATGGAACCTGTCGTCCCGGTCGACCTGCCGGCTCCACAGCTTCGCGCCGTTCGCCGGGTCGAGGGCCATCATGGTCCCCGGGGTGGTGATGGTGTCCGCCTTGACCAGCAGTACGTCCGGCAGCGCCTTGATCCAGTCCCACCGCTCGGCACCGACGTCCGTGGTCATCCAGCGCTGCACCTTCGCCGACTCGGCGGTCAGCACCGCGATGTCCAGCCGCCGGTCGGTCCGCTGGTAGGCGGCGTACGCCCGTTCCCCGGCGGTGGTGGTGAAGAACGCGGACGGGTCCTTCTCGCGGGTGGCGATCCGGTCGACCTCCTGGAACGAGGCGAATTCCAGACCGGGGTGGGGATCGCGGGTCAGGTAGAGCAGCGTCGCGGTGACCACACCGACCAGCGCGACAAGCGCCGCGGCACCGATCCAGACCGCCCGACGGCGTACCAGGCCAGCCAGCCCTGCCGGTCCGGTGCCGCCGGCCGGACTCGCCGGCCCGCCCGGGTGCCCCGGCCCACCGGCCCCGAACGGCGCCGGACTGCCCGGCCCGCCTGCCCCAAACGGCGCCGGACTGCCCGGCCCGACCGGCTGCCCCGGCCCGCCCGGCTGCCCGGGCCCGCCCGGCTGCCCGGGGACGAATGGCTGTCCTGCCCCGACCACGGCCTGGTGGGGCGGGGCGGAGACCGCCGTCAGGGCGATCCCGGTCTGGTAACCACCAACTCGCCCCGGCACCCCGGCGCTGCCCGCAACCGCCGGTGCCGGCATGGCCGGGAGTTCGGCGAGCGCACCCTCGGCGACCGGCAGCTCCGGCTGTTCGAGCACGGTCGGCGCGATGCCGAGCTCGGCGTGCAGCATCCGGGCCACCAGGGGTACCCGGGAGGAGCCGCCGACCAGGAACAGCCCGGCGAGTTGGTCGGTGCCGAGCCGGCAGGCGGCGATCACCGACGCGGCCTCGAAGACACCCCTGCGCAGCAACGGGGTGACCACGCTCTCCAACTCGTCCCGGGTCAGGTGCAGCGCCTGCTCCACGCCGGGGACCGGAACCGGCGCGGTCGCGGCCCGGGACAGCATCTCCTTTGCCCCGCGTACGTCGTCCCAGAACTGCCGGCGGGCCCGCCACTGGCTGGCCGTGGCCGGCCGGCACAACTGCTCCCAGATCGGTCCGTACGCGGCCCGGATCGTCCCGCCCAGGTGCTCGACCAGCGCCGCGTCGAGGTCGAGCCCGCCGAGGTCGGCGACGCCGCCCGAGCCGATCACGGCGAACCGGGCCCGGCCGCTCGGGTCGGTGCCCTCGTTGCGGACAACCGCGATGTCCAGGGTGCCGCCGCCGAAGTCGAAGACCGCCAGCGCGGACCGGACCGGCACCGGCCGGCGCAGCACGTCGGCGAAGTAGCGGGCGGCGGCGACCGGCTCGGGCACCAGCAGCGTGCCGCCGGACGGCCCGGCACCCGCCTCGACGCCGGCCGGTACCGGTGGCCAGCCGGCCCGCGCGACGGCGGCGGCCAGGGTGTCCCGGCGGCGGGCTCCCCAGGTGGCCGGATAGCTGAGTACGGCGGGCGGCAGGAACCCGACCGCCTCCACCGCCGCGCCGGCCACCGCACGGAGTACGCCGACCAGCAGGTCTACCGTGGCGATCTCACGGTCACCGAGGAGTACGGCCGGCTCGTCGATCCGCCGCTTCGGGTTCGGTTCGTAACGGGCCGGGTCGGCCTGGGCCAGTCGCTGGGCGTCCCGCCCGACGTGTGGCCGTCCGGCGTCGTCGACGAACACCCCGGACGGCAGGATCGGCAGCCCGTCGAAGAGCAGCGGTCTGGTCCGACCGTCGGGCCAGCGCAGCACCGCCACGGTGTGCGAGGTCCCGAGATCGACGCCGAGCCCGTAGCCTCCGTCCTGACCAGCCATGCCGACTCCTCCACCGGGCGAGAGGTAAGCCCGGCCCTGCATGTTACGGCCCGGCCCCCACCACCCGAACCCGCCGTGATCGTCGCGCTCGCTCCGCAGAGCAGCTCCGGCTACGGAGAAGGGTCGGGCAGTGGAGAAGGGTCAGGCGGCGAGGCGACGCCGGGAGACCTCGGCGAGGGCCACCGCAGCGGCGACACTCGCATTGAGCGACTCGATCTCGGAGACCATCGGGATGCTGATCCGCAGGTCACAGGTGGCGCCGACCAGCCGGGACAGGCCGCGCCCCTCCGAGCCGACGACCACCACCAGCGGGCCGACCGCCGCCTCCAGGTCGTAGAGATCGGTTTCGCCGTCGGCGTCCAACCCGACTACCAGGAACCCCTCCTGCTGGGCGAGTTTGAGCGCCCGGGTCAGGTTGGTGACCTGGCTGACCGGTACCCGGGCCGCCGCGCCGGCACTGGTCCGCCAGGCGGTCGCGGTGATCCCGGCGGCCCGCCGCTCGGGTACGAAGACACCCTGCGCGCCGAACGCGGCCGCCGAACGGATCACCGCGCCGAGGTTGCGCGGATCGGTGATGCCGTCGAGCGCGACCAGCAGCGGGGAGGGCTGTTCGAGTGCCGTCGCCAGCAGGTCCTCGTAGGGTTCGTAGGCGAACGGCGGCACCTGCACGCCGATCCCCTGGTGCAGCACCCCGCCGGTCATCCGGTCCAGCTCGGCCCGGCTGACCTCCAGGATCGCGATGCCCCGGTCGGCGGCGGTCCGGACCGCCTCGTTGACCCGGTCGTCGATGTCGATGCCCTGCGCGACGTAGAGCGCGGTGGCCGGCACCTGTGTCCGGAGCGCCTCCACCACCGGGTTGCGGCCGACCAGCAGCTCGGCCGCCTCCCGGCCGGGAGCGGAGCGGCGGCCCGGGGCGACCCGGGGCCCGGAACGCGGGGCCGGCTTGCCACCGGTACGCCCGGCGCTGGCCGCGCCCCGACCGGCAGTCGCCGACTTGCGGCCGCCCTTCTTCGTACCGGCACCGCCGGCACCCCAGGTGGTGTCCTTGCTGCCCGGTAGGCCCACCTTCGGCGCCCGCCCCTCCTCGGCGGCGGCCCGACGCTCCTTCGCCTGCTTCCAGGCGGTGCGCTGCGGCAACTGCTCGGTGCCGGAGTATGCCTTGTGCCAGGGCCGCTCGTCGGCCGGCAGGGTCTTGCCCCGGCCCTTGAGCGAATCCCGGTTCTTGCCTCCGGAGCCCGTGGTGGCGCCCTTCTTGGCGCTGACCCGACGCCCTCTGCGTGGCGAGTTTCCGGGCATCAGTCCTGTTCTCCGATCGTCCAACGCGGCCCGTGCGGGGTGTCTTCGACCACCACGCCCGCGTGCTTGAGCTGGTCCCGTACCGAATCGGCGGCGGCCCAGTCCCTGCGGCCGCGGGCCTGTGCCCGCTGCTCCAGGGCGAGCGCCACAAGCGCGTCGACCACGGACCGCAGTTGCCCATCCTGCCCCGCGCCGCCCCAGGCCGGATCGAGGGGGTCGACACCGAGCACGTCGAGCATCGCACGGACCACGGCGAGCGCCTGCCGGGTACCGGCGTCGTCGCCGCCGGAGAGCGCGATCTGGCCGTCCCGGACCGTGTCGTGCAACACCGCGACCGCAGCCGAGGTGTTGAGGTCGTCGTCGAGGGCCGCGCCGAAGGCGGCCGGCAGCTCGCCGAGACTGCCCGCACCGACCCGTTCGGCCGCCCGCCGCACGAAGCCCTCCACCCGGCGGTACGCCACCGCGGACTCGCGCAGCGACTCGTCCGAGTAGTCGATCCGGGACCGGTAGTGCGGGGCGACCAGGTAGTAGCGCAGCTCCACCGGGCGGACCCCGATCGAGGCGACGTGGTCGAGGTCGACGACGTTCCCCAGCGACTTGCTCATCTTGGCCTCGCCGAGGTTGAGCAGGCCGTGGTGCACCCAGTACCTGACGAAGGGCAGGCCGGCGGCGCGGGACTGGGCCTGCTCGTTCTCGTGGTGCGGAAAGGTCAGGTCGAGCCCGCCGCCGTGGATGTCGAACTCGGCGCCGAGATAGCGCCAGCACATCGCCGAGCACTCGATGTGCCAGCCGGGCCGGCCCGGTCCCCACGGCGACGGCCAGGACGCGTCCGCCGGTTCCTCCGGCTTGGCACCCTTCCAGAGCGCGAAGTCGTTGGCGTCCCGCTTGCCCCGTTCGACGACCTCGTCGGCGATCTGCGTGTAAGTGGCGTCGGGGCGCTGACCGGACAGGTCGCCGTATTCGGAGTACGACCGGACGTCGAAGTAGACGTCGCCGGAACCGTCGTCGGCGACGTACGCGTGCCCGTCGGCGAGCAGCTTCTTGATCAGCTCGTGCATCTCCGGGATGTGCCCGGTCGCCCTCGGCTCGTACGTCGGCGGGAGCACGTTGAGGCTGCGGTACGCGGCGCCGAGCAGCACCTCGTTGGCGTACGCGATCGACCAGAACGGGCGGCCCTGCTCGACCGCCTTGGTCAGGATCTTGTCGTCGACGTCGGTGATGTTGCGGACGAAGGTCACCTGGAAGCCGCTGCGCATCAGCCAGCGCCGCAGCACGTCGTAGTTGACCCCGCCCCGGAGGTGGCCGATGTGCGGCGGAGACTGGACGGTGAGGCCACACAGGTAGACCCCCACCTTGCCGGCGTGCTTCGGGACGAAGTCCCGCACCGATCGGGTGGCGGTGTCGTGGAGGCGTAGCGTCACCGTTCAAGCGTACCGACCGATGCCTGTCCGGCTCACCCGCGACCACCGCCCCGGCCCGGCCCCAGCCCGGCTCCGGTCGTGCCCGGCGCCGTGCCGGCCGACACCGGCCGTACGCTGCCTGATGTGGCAAGGGTGGCGGGCGGTGGAGCGGCCGGCCCAGCGGAGGAGCGCGCTGGCCGGGCCGGCGAGACCGCGCAGACCCTGGACCGGGGCCTGCGACTGCTGCACCTGGTCGCCGACGCCCCCGGTGGACTAACCGTGACCGAGGCGGCCACCCGGCTGGGTGTCGGCCGGGCGGTGGTCTATCGGCTGCTCGGCGCGCTCACCGAGCACGGGATGGTCCGCCGTGACGCCGGTGGCCGGCTGCGACTCGGCGCGGGGCTGCTGCACCTGGCCCGGCGGGCGCAGCCGCTACTCGCCGACGGCGCACTGCCGGCGCTGCGCCGGCTGGCCGAGCAGACCGGGGCGACCGCGCACCTGACGGTGGTCGACGGTGCCGAGGGGGTGGCGCTGGCCGTGGTCGAGCCGAGCTGGACGGCGTTCCACGTCGGGTACCGGACCGGGACCCGACATCCGCTGGGCCGGGGCGCCGCCGGCCGGGCGATCCTGGCAGGCCGGCAGGGCCGGGCCGAACCGGTCGCGACCAGCGGCGAACTCCAGTCCGGCGCCTACGGGGTGGCCGCACCCGTGCTCGGGGTGCCCGGCTTGGAGGCCAGCGTCGGGGTGGTCGCCCTGGCCCCGCTCGACGTCACGAAGACCGGCTCGCAGGTCCGGGCCGCCGCCCTCGAGATCGCCGCCGCGCTCGCCTGATTCGTTGGTCGAGGCCGCCCACGACGCTGCCCCCGCGCCCAGCCGAGCCGACTCCGGAGGATCGGTCAGGGGTGGGTCATCCGGAGTACGTCGAGTGCCTCGTCGAGCTGCTCGGCGGTGAGCTTGCCGGCCTCGACGTGTCCCCGGGCGAGCACCACCTCGCGGATCGACAGCTCCTTGGCCAGCGCCTCCTTGGCGATCGAGGCCGCCTCGTCGTAGCCGAGGTACCGGTTGAGCGGGGTGACTATGGACGGCGACCCCTCGGCGTACGCCAGGGCCACGTCCACGTTCGCGACCAGGCCGACCACGCAGCGGTCGGCGAAGAGGCGGCTGACGTTGGCGAGCAGCCGGATCGATTCGAGTACGTTGCGGGCCAGCACCGGCAGCATCACGTTCAGCTCGAAGTCGCCCTGTGACCCGGCGAAGGCGACTGTGGCGTCGTTGCCGATCACCTGGGCGCAGACCTGCCGGACCGCCTCGCAGACGACCGGGTTGACCTTGCCCGGCATGATCGACGAGCCGGGTTGCAGGTCGGGGATCTGCAACTCGCGCAGCCCGGCCCGGGGGCCGGAGCCCATCCAGCGGATGTCGTTAGCGATCTTGTAGAGCCCGACCGCGACGGTGCGGAGCTGACCGGAGACCTCGACCAGCCCGTCCCGGGCGCCCTGCGCCTCGAAGTGGTTACGTGCCTCGGTCAGCGGCAGCCCGGTCATCTCGCGCAGCTTCTCGATCACCTTCGGGGCGAAGCCGGCCGGGGTGTTGATCCCGGTGCCGACGGCGGTACCCCCGAGCGGCAGTTCGGCGAGCCGGGGCAGGCAGCCCTCCAGCCGCTCGATGCCGTACTGGATCTGGGTGGCGTACCCGGAGAACTCCTGCCCGAGCGTCACCGGCGTGGCGTCCATCAGGTGGGTCCGCCCCGCCTTCACCACCTCGGCGAACTCGTCCACCTTGGACTCCAGCCCGAACTGGAGGTGTCGCAGCGCCGGCAGCAGGTCGTGCACCACGGCGTGGGTGGCGGCCAGGTGGATGGAGGACGGGAAGACGTCGTTGCTGGACTGGGCGGCGTTCACGTCGTCGTTCGGGTGCACCTCGCGGCCCAGCTCGCGGGCGGCCAGGGTGGCGATCACCTCGTTCGCGTTCATGTTCGACGAGGTGCCGGAGCCGGTCTGGAAGACGTCGATCGGGAACTCGGCGTCGTAGCCGCCGTCCGCGACGTGCGCGGCGGCGGTGACGATCGCTCCGGCGACGGCCTCGTCGATCACACCCAGCTCGGCGTTGACCATCGCGGCGGCACCCTTGATCTGAGCAAGCGCCCGGATGTGTGCTGATTCGAGCCCCCGTCCGGAGATCGGGAAGTTCTGCACCGCGCGCTGCGTCTGGGCCCGCCACAGTGCGTCGACGGGCACCTCCACCTCGCCCATCGTGTCGCGTTCGATCCGGTAGCCGGCCGCCTCTGGTGTGGTCACGCGTTCCATCCTGCCTCGCCCCGGGCCGGCTCGCAGATGATCGCCGTCACCAAGCCGGCCCCGGAGCCGGGTCGGAAACGGGCCGAGACCGGAAACGGGCCGAGGTCGGAAACCGGCGCCGGGCGGCTCAGTCCAGCTCGCCCAGCCGCCGCCGTACGTCGTGCTGGTCCGGAGAGTCGATCTGGACCAGCAGGGCCAGTGCACGGGTCCAGTACGACCGGGCTGCCGCCGGGTCGCTGCACCGCAGGCAGCAGGCGAGCCCGTCCAGCGCCCGCGCCTGCTCGTACGGCAGTTGGATCTTCGTTGCGCCGAGCAGCGCCTGCCGGTGCAGTTCCAGGGCGGCGTCGGTGTCCCCGAGATCGAGCATGGCCCGGCCGAGCAGGTTGCGGGCCGCGCACTCGCCGGCCCGGTCCCCGGAGTCGCGCATCGCGGCCAGCGCCTCCCGGTGCCGCTGCACCGCCACCTCCGGCCGGCCGCACTGCCGCTCGATGCTGCCGATCTCGTTGAGCAGGTCCGCGACGGCGAACGGGTTCCCCCGGGCCTGCTGGATGCGCAGCGCCACGGACATCCGCCGCAGCGCCCGGTCGCACTGGCCCAGCCGGGCGTAGACCCCGCCGATCGAGCCGAGGGTGTCCGCCACCATGGCGATCTTGCCGACCTGGCGGGCCATGAAGAGCCGGTTCCGCAGTACCCGCAGCGCGTCGGAGTAGCGGCCGACGGTGAGGTAGACGCTGGCCAGGTTCGTCAACGCGTTCGGCATCGATTGCCAGCCCGGTGTCTGCCGGGCCAGCTCCAGCCCGAGTTCGAGGTGGTGCACCGCCTCCCGGGTCCGGCCCAACATCATCAACGGCAGCCCGAGGTTGACCGTCGCCACCGAACGCCCGGCGACGTCGCCCAACCGCTCCCAGATCGCGATGACCACCCGCAGCGACTCGACCGAGCGCTGGTACTCGCCGCGCCGGAAGTACGCCGAGGTGAGGTAGTTGTGCATGATGGCGATCCCGGCGTCGTCGCCGAGCGCCTCCGCCGCCCGCAGCCCGTCGGTGTGTGTCTGGATCAACTCGTCGAGGTGGCCGCCGAGATAGAGCTGCCGCCAGTTGGCCCGGGCGAGCTGCCAGGCGTACCGGTGCAGCCCCTCCTGCACCGCGAGCTGCACCAGCGCCACCAGGTTGCGCCGCTCCGCCTCCAGCCAGTCCCGCCCGTCCCGGGCGGCGGCGGCGACCAGGTCGGGACGGGCAGGTTGACCGGGTACGGCCATCCGCAGGTTTCCGGTCGGTTCGAGCACCTGGCTCACCGAGGCGGCGGTGTGCAGGTAGTAGTCGAGCAGCCCCTGCAACGCCTGCCGCCGCTCCGACTCGCCGCCGACCACTGTCACCAGCTCGGCGGCGTACTCCCTTACCAGGTCGTGCAGGCGGAACCGCCCGGCGTCGACCTCGTCCACCAGGTGCGCGTCGACCAGTTCGTCGAGGTGTTCCCGGGCCACCCCGAGCGGCAGCTCGGTGAGCGCGGCACAGGCGTACTGGTCGAGCTGCACCCCGGGATGTGCCCCGAGCAGCCGGAACGTCCGCTGTACCGGCTCCGGCAACTGGGCGTACGACAGCGCGAAGGCGTCGGCCAGGGTCCGGTGCTCGACGGCGAACTCGGCGAGTACCGGGCGGTCCGGGTCGCCGAGCCGCTGGGCGAGGTCCGCCACCCTCCACCGTGCCCGGTGGGCCAGTCGGGCACCGGCCAGCCGGATGGCCAACGGCAGGTACCCGCAGCGCCGAACCACCTCCTCGGCCGCCGCCGGCTCGGCCCGGACCCGTTCCGGACCGACGATCCGGGCCAGCAGGTCGACCGCCTCGACCGGTTCCAGCACGGTCAGCGACTGCGCGCGTACCCCGTCCAGCCCGACCAGCCGACGCCGGCTCGTCACCACGGTCAGGCAGCCGGGTGCGGCCGGCAGCAGCGGCCCGACCTGGGCGGTACTGGCCGCGTTGTCCAGCACCAGCAGGGCGCGCCGGCTGGCCAGCTCGGTACGCCACAGCGCCAGCCGATCGTCGAGGTCGGCCGGGATCCGCTCCCCGGGTACCCCGAGTTGCCGCAGCAGCGTGCCGACGGCGGTACTCGTCGGCAGCGGGCTGTGCAGGCTGTGCCCGTGCAGGTCGACGAAGAGGTGCGCGTCCGGGTACGCGGCACCGAGCGCCGTCGCCAGGTGTACGGCCAGCGCCGTCTTGCCGCTGCCCGGCATGCCGTCGATGACGTAGACGGCGGAGTAGTTCGGACCGGCGTCCTCGATCTCCTTTCGCAGCCGGGTGACGGTCTCGTGCCGGCCGGTGAAGTCCTCGATGGCCCGGGGCAGGGCGCGTACCGGTGACCGGGGCGGGGGCTCGTCCTCGGCCGGCCCGACCTCGCCCGCGAGTACCCGTCGGTGAATTTCCCGCAACGCCGACCCGGGCTCGATGCCCAGCTCACCGGCGAGGATCTCCCGGCCGGTCCGGAAGACCGCGAGCGCCTCGGCCCGGCGGCCGCTGTCGGCGAGCGCCAGCATCAGTTGGCCGCGCAGCCGTTCCCGCAGCGGATGGCGTTCCACCAGGTCGGTAAGTTCGGCGACCAGGTCACCGCTGCGACCGCCGACCCGCAGCTCGACCTCGAAGCTGTCCTCCATCGCCAGCATGCGCTGCTCGTCGAGGGAGGCGGCGCCCCGGCGGACCGCCGCGCCGGTGATCCCGGCGAGCGCCGGACCGCGCCAGAGCGCGAGCGCGGACCGGTAGCCCTCCCGCGCCTGTGCCCAGTGCTGCTCGGCGGCGGCGCTGCGGGCCGCGGCGACCAGCCGCTCGAAGAGGTGCGCGTCGAGGTCGTCCGGCCCGAGCACGATGCGGTAGCCGGCCGGGCCGGTGACGATGGTCTCACCGGGTACTCCGGCGGCGACGAACAACCGGCGCAGCCGGGATACGCAGGTCTGCAACTGTCCCCGCGCGGTGACCGGCGGGTCCGCGTCCCAGACCGCATCGACGAGTTCGTCGACGGGTACCACCTGTGGGGCATGCAGAAGTAGCACCGCCAGGACCACCCTGTCCCGGCCGGCGGTCACCGTCGACTCACCGCCGCTCACCTGAAGCGGCCCAAGGATCCCGAACCGCATACGCCAGCTCCTGACCGAGGTCGCGTCCGGCAGCAGGGTAACCCGACAATCACGCCCAGCAGAATCGACTTGATAGCGGCCTGGCAGCGGATCGAGAGTGGCACCGCCCACACTGTCGGGTGGGACGCACGACAACAGGTGAGACACATCGACGGGGGCGGTGCGCCCGCCGGCCCGTGGGGGCGACGGACGCACCGTGTCGGAGCAGCGGTTTCGCCGCCATCCACACCTGAGGAGACGCCAGGACATGGACGCCTCTGCAAGAGCCGAGCGGTCCCGGCCGGTGCCGGCCGCCGGAGACGTGTTGCAATTCGCCGAGTCCGACTACTTGTACGGAACCGGCCCGCTCGTCCTCCGGGTAACCCGGGTCGGTGCGGATCTCGGCCGGTATCCGCGGCTCGAGTGGCTGTCCCTGCGCGGCGTGGAGCTGCGCGGGGACGGCAGCGCCGGTCCCGAACGGCAGGTGCTGGTCCGCACCAGCGCACTGTCCCGGGCCGGCTGATCCGCCGACCAACACTTCCGTACGCCTTCGGGACCCAACGGGAGATTTCAAGTTTTCTCGACGAAACTTGCAATTGAGCCGAGAGAATTCAAGCCAACGCAACATCACGCCGGAGCCTTCGCAGCGACTCCGACAAGCGAGTCCGGCAGCCGTGGGATCGTCCCACGGCTGCCGGGTGGCGTTCGCGGTGGCTGTACGCCGGGGCCTGTTCGGCCCTGCCTTCCTAGCCGATGACGGTGACCGACGAGTTGGGGCCGACCGTGCCGAAGATCTTGCCCTTGAACGGCGCCGGCTTGTCCGGATCGGTCACCAGCCGGACCGACACGTGGTCCACGCCGCCGTTGAGGTAGAGCGCCCAGAACATTCCGTTCGCGCCGATCCAGCTTCCGCCACCGCCGGGGCGCTGGTAGGAGCAGCCCTCGACGTTCACCGCAGAGGTGCCGATGTAGAAGCCGGCCGAGTACCGGTCGGTTCCGGCGGTACCGATGCCGGTGGAGTCCGCGGTGCAGCCGGACACCGAAGAGCCCTTGCCGGTCACCTCGAAACCGCAGCCGTAGGTGTCCTGCGCCTCGCAGCCGACGACTGTGGCCCGGGAGCCTCCGATCCGGAAGGCGGGGCCGGGCGTCGACCCGGTGCCGGTGCCGTACGCCTTGGAGCCCCACATCTTGATGTTGCCGGCGCCGAGCAGGTACCCACCGCTGGCGCCGCCCTGCGCGGAGCAACCGCTGACGAAGCCGTCCGAGGACTGGAAGTTGTACGCCCAGCCGCCGGCGTGCTCCACCCGACAGTCGGTGATCTTGAACTCCCGCATCCCGCCCGCGTAGGCACCGCCCAGGTAGATGCCATCCGACGTGGTACCGGTGACGAACACCCGCCCGAGCCACGGAGCCGCATCCGGCCCGTTCCTGGCGGGCTTGGCGCTGATCTGGAGGTTGACGCCGTTCGCCGCCAGCTTCGCCCCGTCCAGCCCGATGTCGAACAGGCACATCCGGGAGCCGTCGAAGGTGCCCGCCGGGGTCTTCACCATCGCACCCGTGAACCCGCTGCCGGCCCGCAGTATCGTGCCGAGCGGGCCGGCGCCGACAAGCGTCTGCCGGTCGCCGAGGATGACCGGCGCCTTGATGGTGTAGAGGCCGGCGGCGACGTACACCGCACCCTCACCGACGGCCGTGAGGGCCCTGTTGATCGCGTCCTGCGCACCGAGGGTGTTGTTGACCTCGTAGGTGGCGCCGGAACCGGCCGGCCCCACCCACGGCACGCCACTGGTCTCCGCCGCCAGCGCCGGGGCCGCACCCACGAAGGGCGCCACCACAGCCGCACCGGCGGCCGTGGCGACGGTACCGCGCAGCAACGCCCGGCGACTCCGAGTCTTTTCTCCCACAAGTCCTCCCCGTGATCTCATGACGCCCGGCCGCTCGGCCGCCACACGCTGGGGCCGCGCCGGCGTCGGTGATCGTCCATATTGGATGATCACCGTTTGGGTGTCCAGAGATCCAGGGAAATCTAAGCTGCGCTTCAGAATCGACAGTGGTGGATCAGACGCGAGGGACAGCGGCGGATCAGGCGCGAGCGCCGATCTGGAGGACGTTCCTGGGGCGGGTCACCTCGGCGAAGGGAGTCGTCAGGAGTTCCACTAGCCTCGTGGGGCACGTGGGCTCCACTCGCGGGCCAGGATGGCGAAGACGAGCTGGTCGGCCCACTCTCCCCTGAACAGATAGTTCTCGACGTGGTGCGCCTCCTGACGCATGCCGAGCCGGGCCATCAGGCGGGCAGACGCAGTATTGCGGCCGTGACACCGGGCGTAGATCCGGTGCAATCCGAACTCGGTGAACCCCCAGTCCAACAGCGCCGTGGCGGCTTCCGTGGCCAACCCGCGACCTCCGTGGCCGGGATGGAAGACGTACCCGAGTTCAGCCGTGCGGTCGGTCTGGCTGCGCCAGACCAACTCCACCGTCCCGATGACCTCGGCGTCGGTGGCTACGGCCAACGTCAAGCAGTCTCCCTCAGCGCGTAGCGCGTCCTCGCCCGCCATGGCGATCACCGACGATCGCGACTCCTCGCGAGTACGCGGCTCGCTGAGCGTCCAGCGGAAGACGTCCGGTCGGCGCTGCCATGAATACACATCATCGAGATCATCCAGCGTGACCGGGCGCAAGGTGAGCCGCGCAGTACGAATCGGGTACGTCGGTCGGAACATCCAGCGATATTAGAAAGCCTGCGTGGCGGGCTGGCCCGTCAGGGGCGGGCACCGATGCGAAGGACACTCTTAGGACTCATCACATCGGCGAAGAAGTCGTTGCCCTTGTCGTCGACGACGACGAAGGCGGGAAAGTCCACCACCTCGATCTTCCAGACCGCCTCCATGCCGAGTTCCGGATATTCCAGTACCTCGACGTGCTTGATGCAGTCCTGCGCCAGTCGGGCGGCCGGGCCGCCGATGGAACCGAGATAGAACCCGCCGTGCTGCTCACAGGAGCGGGTCACCTGATCGGACCGGTTGCCCTTGGCCAGCATCACGTGCGAGCCGCCGGCCGCCTGGAACTTCTGCACGTACGCGTCCATCCGGCCGGCGGTGGTCGGGCCGAACGAGCCGGAGGCGTACCCCTCGGGGGTCTTCGCCGGCCCGGCGTAGTAGACGGCGTGGTCGCGCAGGTACTGCGGCATCGGCTCGCCCGCGTCCAGCCGCTCGGCGATCTTGGCGTGCGCGATGTCCCGGGCCACCACCAGCGGGCCGGTCAGGGAGAGCCGGGTCTTCACCGGATATTTCGACAGCTCGGCCCGGATCTCGTCCATCGGCCGGTTCAGGTCGATCCGGACCACCTCGGCGCCCTGCTCCAGCTGGGCGTCGGTGACGTCCGGCAGGAACCGGGCCGGGTCGGTCTCCAGCCGCTCCAGCCACACCCCGGACGGGGTGATCTTGCCCATCGCCTGCCGGTCGGCGGAGCAGGAGACCGCGATCGCGACCGGGCAGGAGGCGCCGTGCCGGGGCAGCCGGACCACGCGTACGTCGTGGCAGAAGTAGCGCCCGCCGAACTGCGCCCCGATGCCGAACTGCCGGGTCAGCTCCAGCACCTCGGCCTCCAACTCCAGGTCGCGGAAGCCGTGCGCCAGCATCGAGCCGGAGGTGGGCAGGTTGTCGAGGTACTTCGCCGAGGCGAGTTTCGCGGTCTTCAGGGCGTACTCGGCGGAGGTGCCGCCGACGACCACGGCCAGGTGGTACGGCGGGCAGGCCGAGGTGCCGATCAGCCGCAGCTTCTCCTCCAGGAACTGCATCATCCGCTTCGGATTGAGCAGCGCCTTGGTCTCCTGGTAGAGGTAGGACTTGTTCGCCGAGCCGCCACCCTTGGCCATGAAGAGAAACTTGTACGCGTCGGGGTGCCCGTCCGGGTCCTCGGCGTAGATCTCCACCTGGGCCGGCAGGTTGCTCCCGGTGTTCTTCTCTTCCCACATGGTGAGCGGAGCGAGTTGCGAGTACCGCAGGTTGAGCCGGGTGTACGCCTGGTAGACCCCCCGGGAGAGCGCCTCGTCGTCGGACCCGTCCGTCAACACGTGCCGGCCCCGCTTGCCCAGCACGATCGCGGTGCCGGTGTCCTGGCACATCGGCAGTACGCCCCCGGCGGCGATGTTGGCGTTGCGCAGCAGGTCCAGCGCGACGAAGCGGTCGTTCGGCGAGGCGGCCGGGTCGTCGATGATGGCCCGCAACTGGGCCAGGTGCGCCGGCCGCAGGTAGTGCGCGATGTCGTGCATGGCCTCGGCGGTAAGCGCGGTGAGCGCGGCGGGCTCCACGGTCAGGAAACGGCGGCCGCCCGGCCCATGGACGACGTCCACGCCCTCGTCGGTGACCAGCCGATATTCGGTCTGGTCGGCACCCAGAGGCAACAGGGGAGAGTACGAGAACGGCGCGCCACTGCTCATAGCCGGCAAGCCTAGGCCAGTCCACCGGGGCCGGCCCACCCGCCGGGTCGGCCTGCGACTCCGCTCTCATCCGGATGCCGGTCGGGGAACGGCGGTGCTGCGCCGCGCGACCGTGCACGAGGCGCGCTCATCCGTCCCTGCCGTTCCCCGGCGGCGGGGGTCACCCGTCCTTGCCGTTCTCCGGTGGGCACTCCGGCTGCTTGGGGCCGCCGCACTCGGTGCCGGGTCCGGGCTCCTGGCCGCCCGGCCCGGCCGTCGGTGCCGGGCCGCCGGTCGAGACCCCGGCGAAGGTGAGGTACCCGATGTCCCGGCCGTCGCCGATCACCATCCCGGCCGGTCCCACCGCCAGCACCTCGGCCGACGAGCGGACGTTTACCAATTCGCGTCCGCTGCGGGGGTCGAGCGCGATGATCCGGTTCGGCCGGCGGTCGATCAGCAGCGCGACGTTCCGGGCGAGTGCGGCGCCACCCTCGGAGTTGACCGGCCGGGTCCACCGGGCCCGGGTGATGGCGAGTTCGCTGCCGATCACCGAGCGCTCGTCGGCGGAGCGGGAGAGCGCGTACCTGTCGTCGACGGCGAGCAGCTTCTCGCCTTTGGGACCGGTCCAGAGCACCCGGCCGTCGTACGCGTCGACAACCGTCTCCCGGGCGTCCGGTCCGACGCCGACGAAGACGTTCTCCCCGCCCTGCGGATCCTCCCGCTGCGCGCAGCCGGCGCCGTCGGCGGTACGCAGGTTGAGCCCGTCCCGGCGCCACACCTCCTGCCCGGTCGCCGGGTCCCGGGCCACCACCGTGAAGTAGCAGGTGCCGTCGGCGGCGCGGGCCTCGATCCGCAGCATCCGGCCGCCGACCACCACGATCCGGTCCTGCTGGCCCGGCTCCACGTCCTGCATCACCCGGCCGGTGGCGGTGTCCACGATGTGCACCCGACCGTCGACGGAGAGCCCGATCAGCGGCGGCATCTCCACCGGGCCACCGGCCCCCTCGTGTACCTGCCGGGTGGTCAGCCGCCGGGTGCCGAGAGTGTCCGGGTTGCCGGCCAGCGGCCCGGTCTCCACGCCGGGCAGGAAGGTCGTCCAGATCGGATTGCTGCCCCGCGGGTCCCAGGCGGTCAGGGTGCAGTCCCGGGGCTCCCGGCAGCGCACGTCCACCACCGCGTTGCGGTACGTCCAGACACCGACCGCGGAGCCGTCCTTGCGGCGTACCGCTCCGGTTTCGGGGTCGAGCAGCTCGTAGCCCCTGGTCAGCAGCTTGCCGACGGCGACGACCGGATCGCGGTCGCCGCCCGCGACGGCGGCCCAGTCGGCCTTGCGCTCCCACAGTCGCAGCCCGGTGGTCAGACTGCGGGATTCGACCCGGGTGCGGTAGCGGATCACCACCGTGTTGCCGGCGATGGTGACGCTCTGCGGCGTACCGCCGATCCGCTGTTGCCAGACGACGTCCGGCTCGGAGATCGGCTCGTCGCGGTTGACCCAGTCCCAGACCCCGGGGAAGGGATTCCAGACGTTCGTCGCGGCGAGCACGATCACCGCGATCAGGGCGATGGCCAGGGCGGTCATCACGCCCGCGCTCCGGGCGCTCCCCTTGGCCATCCGGTTACCGTAAACGAGACCGTCCGGCAAGTGCGGCTAGGGCGTTATGTCCGTGTCGTAAATCCAGCCACGCGCCCCCCGCGAGAGGTGACCGGCTGACCTCGCGGCGGATGACCGCGCGGGGTCGCGACCGATGAGTGCGCGCCTCCGCGACAGGTGACCGGCTGGCCTCGCGACAAATGACCGCGCTGGCCTCGGGGCGGGTGGTCAGGGCTCGGGGCGCAGCCAGCGCCAGAGCAGCAGGGTCGCGGCCATCGAGGCGGCCCCGGCGAGTGCCATCACCCGACCCGGCGCGAGCCACTCGGCGAGCAGCCCGGCCAGCCCGGCGGTCAACCCCTGCGTGGTCATCAGTCCGGTGCTCATAAGCCCGAACGCCTGCCCCCGGCGCTGCTCCGGCACTGCCGCCAGGAACCGCCGGGCCAGCCCGAGCTGGAAGGCGAAGCCGAAGGTGGCCAGCCCGAACAGCGCGACGGCGACGGCCAGCCCCGGCCCGGCGGCGAAGCCCAGCATCGGCGCGCCGAGCAGCAGCGCCAGCCACGGGGCGAGCCGCTCACGCCGGGCCGGCGCGACCCACCGCCCCACCACCAGATCGCCGACCAGCATCCCGAACGCCGACGCCGCGAAGAGCACCCCGGCGCTGGCCCCCGGGCCGAGATCGTCGGCGTACGGCACGATCACGCCCTCGGCGCCGACCAGCAGCGAGCCGGGCAGCCAGTGCACCAGCAGCAGTCCCCGGATCCGCCGGTCGCCCAGCAGCAGCCGGTTGACCTGCCAGGTCTGCCGGACCACACCGTGACTCGCCGCCCGGCGCGGTCGCTCGGCGACGCCGTACCGGACCAGGAGGGCGGAGAGCGCGCAGGTGAGGACGGTCAGCCAGAGCGCGCCGTACGGGCCGACCAGGCCGAGCAGCAGGCCGCCGAGGGCGAACCCGAGCACCTGGGTGCCACCCGCTGCCACGGTGAAGAGCGAGCGCCCGAGCACGTAGCCGTCGCCGGTCAGCAACTCCGGCAGCAGCGCGTTGCGGGCGGCGGTGCTCACCGGGGCCAGCAGCCCGACCGCGAAGACCAGCCCGAGCATGCCGGCCGGCGGCAACACTCCGGACGCGAGTACCGCGACGGCGCCGAGCCGCAGCAGGTCGTAGCCGACCATCAGGGCCCGGGGCCGCCACCGGTCGGCGAGGGCGAGCAGCAGTACGCCGCCGATCGCGTGCGGCAGGAAGCCGACCACGTACGCCAGCGCGGCGAGCAGCGCCGACCCGGTCCGGTCGTAGACGAGTACGGCGAGGGCGAGCATCTTCACCGTCTCGCCGATCATGAAGACGCCGAAGCTCGCGTAGAGCGCCCGGAACTCGGGCACCGCCAGCACACTGCCGAACGTCGCGGGTCCACCCGCCCGGTCCTCGGTCGTCTCCTTCGCGGTGTTCGCCCGGCCCTCGGCCGGCCCCGTCGCGGTGCTCATCGGGCCAGCGTGCGCGGCACCGCCGAACGGCACTAGAGTTTCGGGCAAGAGCGAAAGATGCCGACCCCCGCCGGCCGGGTCGATCGTGACGACGGCCCGCCGGGTCGAGCACAGCGACTGGTCGCCGGGTCGAGCACGGCGACGGCTCGCCGGGTCGACAGTGGGGTCGCCCGTGTGGCGTGTGGCGGAAGGAGTCCTCCCTGACCATCCGGATCGAGGTGACCTCGGCCGACATCGCGGCCAGCCGGTTCGCGATCTCCCCGCTCGGCGAGGCGATGTCGGCGTTGCGGCTCTGCGCCGGCCAGTACCGGTCGGCGGCGCTCGACCCCTGGCTGGCCCGGTCCCGGGACCGCTACCTGCGGCTGCGCCGGGACTGCCCGGCCGTCGGCGCGCTGCTGACCCTGCTGCGCCGGGACGGCTACAACGCCGACTTCGTGCAGCCACCGCCGCCGGCGGTCGGGCTGAGCTTCGCCGACGAGCTTGCCGTCATCCGGGCCACCCCGTTGGCGCAGGCCCGCGAGGAGTTGGCCCGCAACCTGGCCGGGCACCGGACCCCGCCGGAGTACGCGCGACGGATCTTCGAGGCGCCGGACGTGGTGGACCGGATCGCCGACGGGATCGAGGCGGCCTGGGAGACCCTGGTGGCGCCGGACTGGCCACGGTTGCGGGCGGTACTGGAACGGGACCTGCTGCGCCGGGCCGGGCAACTCGCCACCTACGGCTGGGCCGCCGCGCTCGCCGACCTCGATCCACGGCTGCGTTGGATCTCGGACGGGGCGAACGGGGTGATCGAGGTCGACTGCGCCGCCCGGGGCAGCCGGGACCTGGCCGGCCGGGGTCTGCTCTTCGTACCCAGCGCCTTCGGTCCACTGATCAGTTACACCGAGCCGCCCTGGCCGTACGCGATCATCTATCCCGCCCGGGGCATCGCCGACCTGCTCGGCCCGCCCCCGCCCGGCCGTACCCCGGAGGCGGTGGACCGGCTGGTCGGCGCCTCCCGGGCGGCGGTGCTGCGGGCGCTGGCCGTCCCCGCCACCACGAGTCAGCTCGTCGCCCAGCTCGGCAGCGGGCTGGGCAGCGTCGGCGGGCACCTGGCGGTGCTCCGGGACGCCGGGCTGGTCAGCCGGACCCGGCTCGGCCGGTCGGTCCGCTACGAGCGCACCGCGCTCGGTGACGCGCTCGCCGCCGAGGCCCCGCCCTCCGGTCCGGTCTCCACAGCCGAGCGGAGCAGCGGCAGCACCCGGTAGGGGATCTTCTCCGCCAGCGCGATGATGCTGGAGGCCCGCTCGATCTGCTCGTGCGAGACGATCTGGTCGAGTACCCGTTGCAGGTCGGTGTTGGAGCGGGCGACGATCCGGCAGAGCACGTCACCGGAGCCGGTGATGGTGTGCGCCTCCAGCACCTCGGGGATGCCGCGCAGGTGTTCGGTCACCGGGTCGTGGCCGGGCCGCTGGTTGATCTCCAGCGTGACGAAGGAGGTCACCGCGAAGCCGAGCGCCGCCGGGTCGAGCTGCGGCCCGAGACCCGCGATCACGCCCCGGGCCAGCAGCTTGTCCAGCCGGGCCTGCACGGTGCCCCGGGCCACCCGGAGCCGGCGGGAGCACTCCAGGACGCCGATCCGGGGTTCGGCAGCCAGCAGGTCGATCAGCCTGACGTCGAGCGGATCGAGCTGAACAGTTTGCACTGTAGTCACGGCTACCGACCATACTAAATGCACAACCTGCCCAGCGTTTTGCCGATCGGTTGCCCAGCCGGCGTCGGAGCGGGATGCTCCCGGGAAAGACGGGCCGGACCGCCGGCCGGTCGCGGCACCCGCAGGGAGGCAGGACGATGACCAGCGCACTCCACAAGCCGTCCACCGCCGGATCGGCTCTGGACCTCGACGTCGACGTCGACCGGCTCGTCGGGGCCGTCGCGCACGACGACGCGGCCGACCCGTTCCCGGTGCAGGGCATCGACCACATCCGGTTCATGGTCGGCAACGCGAAGCAGACCGCGCACTACTACTCGACCGCGTTCGGGATGACCCGGGTGGCGTACCGGGGGCCGGAGCAGGGCTACCGGGAGCACGCCGAGTACGTACTGACCAGCGGCTCGGCCCGGTTCGTCTTCACCGGCGCGGTACGCCCGGACGCCCCGGACGCCGACCACGTGGCCCGGCACGGCGACGGCGTACTCGACATCGCGTTGGCGGTGCCGGACGTGGACGCGGCGTACGCGCACGCCATCGCGCAGGGCGCGACCGGCCTGGCCGCCCCGTACGACGTGACCGACGAACACGGAACGGTCCGGGTCGCCACCATCGCCACGTACGGCGACACCCGGCACTCGCTCGTCGACCGGTCCCGTTACCGCGGCCCGTTCCTGCCCGGCTTCGTCGCGCAGGGGCCGATCGTGGACCGCCAGCCGATGATCGACGCCGGTGTGCAGCCGAAGCGGTTCTTCCAGGCCGTCGACCACGTCGTCGGCAACGTGGAGCTGGGCCGGATGGACGAGTGGGTGGAGTTCTACCGCCGGGTCATGGGCTTCACCAACATGGCCGAGTTCATCGGCGACGACATCGCCACCGACTACTCCGCGCTGATGTCGAAGGTGGTGGCGAACGGCACCCGCAAGGTCAAGTTCCCGCTGAACGAGCCGGCGGTGGCCCGTCGCAAGTCGCAGATCGACGAGTACCTGGAGTTCTACGGCGGGCCGGGTGCCCAGCACATCGCGCTGGCCACCAACGACATCCTGGCCAGCGTGGACGCGATGCGGGCGGCCGGCGTCGAGTTCCTGGACACCCCGGACTCGTACTACGACGATCCGGAGCTGCGCTCCCGGATCGGCCAGGTCCGCGCCCCGATCGAGGAGCTGAAGGCCCGGAAGATCCTTGTCGACCGGGACGAGGACGGCTACCTGTTGCAGATCTTCACCAAGCCGGTCCAGGACCGGCCGACGGTCTTCTTCGAGTTGATCGAGCGGCACGGGTCGCTCGGTTTCGGCAAGGGCAACTTCAAGGCGCTCTTCGAGGCCATCGAGCGGGAACAAGAGGCGCGCGGAAACCTGTAACACTGTCCGGCGTGACCCAGCAACCGCCAGCCATGCCACCCTCGTCCGGACCGCCGACCGGCGGTTTCGTCCCACCGCACCCCCGGCAGCCCGGCTACGGGCCGCGGCCGGGCGGGCCGGGGCCACCCCCGCAGGGGTACGCTCCGCCGCCCGGCTACGGCCCACCCGGGTACGCTCCGCCGCCCGGGTACGGCCCGCCCGGGTACCCGCCGGGTCGGCCCGGCTACGGTCCGGTGCCCGGTCACGGTCCGGTGCCCGGTTACCCGGCACCGCCGCCGGTCAGCCCCTCCGGCCAGCCGCTCGCCACGTTCGGTGACCGGCTGCTGGCGTACCTGATCGATGGGGCGATCCTCGCCGGGACGGTGATGGTGATCGCGATCCCGGCCTTCCTCATCTTCTTCGCCACCGTGGGTCCGGACCTCTTCGCCGTCCCCGACCCGGACACCGGCACGATCGAGATGAACCCGTTCGACTTCCTGCTGCCGCTGTTGCTGCTGGAGGCCGGCCTGTTCGTGGTCGCCTTCGCGTTCCAGTACGTCTACCACGTCGAGATGCCGAAGCGGACCGGGCAGACCTTCGGTAAGCGGGTGATGAAAATCAAGATCATTCCGCTGGATCCAACCGGTGCGATCGGCCGGAAGCCGCTGGCCCGACGGTGGATTGTCCAGGCGGGCAGCGGGCTGCTTCCCGGGCTCGGTTACGTCGACGGGCTCTGGCAGCTTTGGGACAAGCCGTACCAGCAGTGCCTCCACGACAAGTTCGCCAAGACCGTGGTGGTTAAGGTTCCAGCGTGAACGTCAGGACGCAACCAAGGTCGTTCCGGTGACGGTGCAGCCGGGCTGGTACGCCGACCCCGCCGAGCCGACCACCCAGCGATACTGGGACGGCGAGGGCTGGGTGGGCGCCCCGCTGCCCGTCGACGCCACCCCACCGCCCGGTCCGCCGCCGGCCGAGGAGCCGCCCGAGCCGGCCCCCGCGCCGTCGAGCGGTGCCGGCGCACCGGGTTCTCCCGCCGCGCCCGGCTCACCGGCGACGCCTCCGGCCGGCTCACCGGCGACGCCTCCGGCCGGCTCGCCCGGCGGACCGGCCGCGCCGTGGGGAGGACCGCCCTGGTCCGGGCCACCGGTCAGCGGTCCGCCGCAGGGCGGGACACCGCCGGTCAGCGGCGCACCGCCGAGCGGGCCGCCCGCCTCCGGGCCACCGGTCCCGCCGGGCTGGCCGGGTGCGGGTCCGGCGGGACAGCCGTACGGGCCGCCGCCCGGAATGCCGCCGTACGGGCAGCCGCCGCCAGGCTGGCCGCACCCGTACTGGGCGGCGCCACCGCCTCGGCCGCACGGGTTGGAGTTGGCGCCGCTCGGTGCCCGGGTGCTCGCCCGGCTGATCGACATCAGCCTGGTGCTGCTGCTCAACGTGGTGGTGAACGGCTGGTTCGTCTGGCGTTTCGTGCAGGAGGTCGAGCCGGTCAGCCGGGAGATCTGGCGGCGTGCGCTGGCCGGCGAGTCGACCACCGAGGGGCTGCCCCAGGTGAGCGCACAGGCCGACGGACTACAGGTGGTCGTCCTGCTGGTCGCCGTCGCGCTCTGGTTCGCCTACGAGGTGCCGTCGGTGGCCAACACCGGGCAGACCGTCGGCAAGCGGGTGATGGGGATCAAGGTCGTACCGCTGGCCGAGACCGAACAGTTGGGCTTCGGCCGCTCGTTCCGGCGGTGGAACATGCTCGGCCTGCCGGTCTTCCTCTGGAGCTGCTGCGGCATCGGCTTCCTGATCCAGCTCGTCGACTGCGCGTTCCCGTTCTTCGACCGGCCGCTGCGGCAGGCCCTGCACGACAAGCGGGGCCAGACCGTGGTGGTGCGGACGGCCGCTCCGGCCCGTCCCCCGGCCGAGCACACCGGCCCCTCGCACGATCACACCGGAGGTTCCGCGTCATGACCGGTCCGACCAGTTCCACCCCCGGCCCCGACCGGCGGCCGGCGGCTCCCCGGCTGACCCGCGCCGATCTCGACGCGCTGCCGAACTACGTACCGGGGCGCAGCCCGGCGGACCTGGCCCGGGAGCTGGGACTGCCGGAAGCGATCAAACTGGCCAGCAACGAGGTGCCGTACGGGCCACTGCCCGGGGTGGTCGAGGCGGTCGCCGAGGCGGTCGCCGAGACCCACCGGTACCCGGACATGGGCGTACTGGCACTGCGGGCCGCGCTCGCGGAGCGGCACGGCGTGGACCCGGACCGGATCGCCACCGGCTGCGGGTCGGTGGCGCTGGCCGAGCACCTGGTCCGGGCGACCTGCCTGCCCGGGGACGAGGTGGTCTACTCGTGGCGCTCCTTCGAGGCGTACCCGATCATCGTGGCGACCAGCGGCGCGACGAGCGTGCGGGTGCCCAACGACGCCGGCCACGGGCACGACCTGGCCGCGATGGCGGCGGCGGTGACCGACCGGACCCGGCTGATCCTGGTCTGCAACCCGAACAACCCGACCGGGACCAGCCTGCGCCGCGCGGAGCTGGACCGGTTCCTCGCCTCGGTCCCGGAAGACGTGCTGGTGGTGCTCGACGAGGCGTACCGGGAGTTCGTCACCGACCCCGAGGTGCCCGACGGCCTGGCGGCGTACGGCGACCGGCCGAACGTGGTGGTGCTGCGCACCTTCTCCAAGGCGTGGGGGCTGGCCGGGCTGCGGGTCGGCTTCCTGGTCGGGCATCCGGAGGTGGCGGCGGCGGTACGCAAGGTGGTGACCCCGTTCTCCACCAGCCTGGCCGCCCAGGCGGGGGCGCTCGCCGCACTCGCCCAGTCCGACGAGGTGCGTCGGCGCTGCGCGCTGGTGGTGGCCGAGCGGGAGCGGGTGACCGAGGCGCTGCGCAAGCGGCTGCCGGGCGGGCCGGCCGGGGCGACGGTGCCGGAGAGCCAGGCGAATTTCGTGTGGTTGCCGCTCGGCGACCGGTCGGTGCCATTCGCGCAGGCGTGCGAGGCGCGCGGAATAATCGTCCGCCCCTTCGCAGGTGAGGGTGTACGCGTGACAATTGGTAATCCTGCCGAGAACGACGCCTTTTTAGCGGTTGCCGACCAGTTGACCAACCAGCGGTAACGCGAAACCAGCGGTAATTAACCGTTTTTAGCGCACAAATAGGACGAAGCACTTTATCTTCTCGAATGGGTGGCGAATCCGTTCCGCCGCCCGACTCATCGACCAATTCGAGAAACATGAGGTACCGTCCGTGCGACTTGCCAGACTGTTCGTGATCGCGGTGTCCGCCACGGCCGCGGTGGGAATCGCCGCCCCCGCCGTGGCGGCACCGTCCGACACCACCACCGTCACCTTCGACGTCACCGCCGGCACCCTCGACATCGACGCGCCCACCTCGGCCGACCTCGGTGCCGGGGCACCGGGCACCGCCATCGAAGGCTCCCTCGGCCCCGTCACCGTCACCGACTCCCGCGCCTCGGACGACGCCTCCTGGGAGGCGAGCGTGACGTCGACGGTCTTCAGCACCGGAACCGGTACGCCGAGCCAGACGATCCTCGCCTCGGAGGTCGAGTACTGGTCCGGTGGGCTGATCACCTCGACCGGCAACGGCACCTTCACCCCGGGGCAGCCCACCATCGGCGACGAGGTGCCGCTGGACACCGTCACCCCGGTGGTCGTCTTCTCCCACGTCGGCGGCACCGGCAACAACTCCGCCACCTGGAACCCGGGGATCACGATCAACGTGCCGCTGGACGCCGAGGCCGGCACCTACACCGGGACGGTGACGCATTCGGTGGCGTAGTCGCCGCAGGGCGGCGGCGTTCCGCACCGGACCGGTGACCCGACCGGCACGCTGGATACCGCTGCTCCTCGCCTGCCTCGTCGGCCTGGGCCTGCCACCCGCCCAGGCCGGCGCGGCGGCGCGGGAGCCGGACGCGGAGAGCATCGGCATCCAACTGCTGGAGGCGCCGGTGGACCGTCGCGGCGACCCGCGGGCGCTGCGGTACATCGTGGACCACCTGCCACCGGGCACCGTGATCCGGCGGCAGTTGCTGGTGGTGAACAAGACCACCCGCACCCAGCGGGTCGACCTCTACGCCGCGGCGGCCACCCTGGAGGAGGGGCGGTTCCGGTTCGGCGAGGGCCGCACCCAGAACGAGCTGAGTTCCTGGATCTCGCTGGACCGGGACCGGGTGGAACTTCCGCCCGGCGGGCAGGCCCGGGTCCGGGCCACCCTAGACGTACCGCCGCCGGCTTCGAAGGGTGAGCGGTACGCCGTCATCTGGGCCTCGACGAAGTCCCCGCCGAAGAAGTCGGCGAACGTCAACCAGGTCCACCGGGTCGGCGTACGCGTCTATCTCGACATCGGGATCGGTGGCGAGCCGCCGTCCAGCTTCACGATCGGCGAGGTGGTGCCGGCCCGGGACGCCCAGGGCGTACCGTCGGTCAGCATCCGGGTGGAGAACACCGGCGGGCGGGCGCTCGACCTCGGCGGAACCGTGTCCCTCTCCGAGGGTCCCGCCGGGATGCGCGCCGGCCCGTTCGACGTGATCGAGGGTACGACGCTCGCACCCGGTACGTCGGGCACGGTCGGCGTACGGTTCCCCAGGGAACTGCCCAACGGCCCCTGGAAGATCGACATCGAACTGCAGAGCGGTACCGTCCGACAGACCGGAACCGGCCGGATCAGCTTCCCCGACCCGGGTGAGGTCGGCGAGCCGAGCACCCTCTTCGGGCCGCTGAGCACCCGGTGGGGCATTCTCGGAGCCTCCCTGGCCGTCGGCCTGCTGGTGGCCGGCGGACTCTTCCTCGTGGCCCGGCGGACACACCGCCGCCGAAAGGCCGGCACGGAGGATCCCGTCGCGAGCCGGCCGTCGTGAACCGGCTCGGGGCGCGGGTCAGGTGCCGGCCAGGATGACCGGTTGGGCGGCCAGGTAGTACCGGTCGTCCCCGGCGGCCGGGTCCACCGGCTCGGCCAGCCGCTCCACGGCGAGAAAGCCGCTGGCGGCGTAGGCGAACCCGGGCGCCCAGGTGGTCGAGTCCCGCCCGTAGGTGAACGGGAAACGGGACCTTTCCGCCCCGGTCGCCGGGTCGAGGGTGACCAGGTCACCTCCGGCGGTACGCAGGTGCACCCGACCCGGTTGGGCGGCGACCAGCCGGGCCTGCCCGGCCTCGGACCAGCGCCACAGTTCGGCGCCGCCCCGCACCGATCGGGCCGACAGCCCGGTCCCGGCCGGAGCCACCGCGACCTCGTCGACGAGTACGGCCTCGGGAGCGTCCAGGGTGGGTGCCGGTACCGGGCGGGCACCGTCGACCAGCCAGCCCCGGGTCACCCCGCCGCTCACCGTACGCAGCGCCCGGCAGCCGGACCGGTCGGTCACGCAGCCGACCGGGCTCAGTTGCACCGGCTGCCCGGAGTCGTCCGGCCGCCACCGACCGGCGAGGTTGCCGGTGGCCACGTCGTGGAACTCGACCTCACCCGACCCGGCACAGGTGTCGACGACGGCGAAGAACCCGTCGGCGGTGGTCAGCCCCTGTCCCGCCCCGGCGGCGGCCTCGTCGTCCGGGCCACCGTCGGAGCAGGTCGGGTCGGCGGTGAGGCGCCACAGCTCCCGGCCGGTGTCGATGTCGAACCCGCGCCGGTCGGCGGTACCGCCGACAACCAGCACGGGCCGGCCGGTCGAGGTACGGGCGGTGTGCAGGCCGGTCGGGGCGTAGACGGTGGCGGCTCCGGTGCGCCGGCCGAGATAGTCGTGCCCGGGGCTCGGTCCGGTGGCCCGCCAGCGGACAGTGCCGGTACCGGCGTCCAGCGCCACCAGTTCGCCGTCCGACCAGCGGGTCAGCACCGTACCGCCGTCGGCGACCAGGCCCGCCACCTGTGCGGGCCAGCGCCGGTACGACCAGTACGGCGTACGCCGGGTGGGCGCGTCGACCGGCCGGTCGGCCCGGATCTGTCGGGTGGTGGCGTACACCCGGAGCCGGTCGTCGACGATCAGCGGTGCCGCGTTCAGGGTGCCGACCACGCCGGGTCGGGCGGTCACCGGAGCGGGATAGTCGCCCCGGGCCGGGGTGGTCACCTCGGCCGGCGCCAGCACCCGGTAGACGATCACGGCGGATGCGGCCACGAGCAGCACCGCCACCGCGATGGCGACCACCGTTCGCGGCACCGTTCGCGGCCAGTTCCGCGCGCCGTTCGGCGTTGCCATGCCCGGACACCTCCGCCGAAACCCTACCGACCACCGCTCGACCCGCGCCTGGCAGGTGCGGGACCCCGCAGGCGGCGGGATCCGGCCGAGGTGCCGGCAGGTTTACCAGACCGTGATCGAGAAGATAATCACGCACCACCACCACCGTCGGTCGGTCGGCTGCCGGCCGGCCGGACCAGTTCCCGGCAGTCAGTGTCGAGTTGCCCCGTCCAGGCGCCCGCGACCACCACGCCCCGCCGTACGCCCTGCTCGGCAGCGGGCGAATCGGGGGATCCATCCGCGGACGGGCGGCCCTGCGGGGTGGGCCGGCGAGATGGCCGAGAGCGGCCAACCAATTGCCGGATGTCGATTTCTCAATCGCACTCCGTCCCCGAAAATGTCCGCGCGACAGTCGCGAGCCACCTATGTCGTCGATGTACGCGGACCAGTGATCCGGACGCCGTGTACCTTGATCAAGGCCGGCCACTTGGTAGGACATGTGCAGGCATAGGGCGATTGCCCGGATCTGAGAAACGGGGGCTGTTTCGTGCGATTGAAACGTTGGCTGACTTTGACTGCGACATCGATGCTCAGCGCCGCAGTAGGCGTCGTGGTGGCGGGACCGGCTCAGGCGGCGGCGACCTGTAACGACAACCTGGTCATCGTCTCGGCCGCCAACCAGAAGGCGGTCAGCGTCGAGCTGGGTGCCGACCTTGCCGGAACCTTCAACCACGGCGTCCTGCGCGCCCGGGCCACCACAATCGGCCCGTGGGAGAGGTTCACGCTCTGCATGTATCCCTCGTACTTCACCCTCAAGTCCAACGCGAACGGTCTCTACGTGAAGGCCGAGATCAACTCCACCGTCTGGAACGGTGTACTCCGGGCAAAGTCGTCGAAGGTTTCCGGGTGGGAGAAGTTCACCAAGTCGAACATCGGAAACGGCTGGGACTACTTCCTCATCTCGCAGGCGAACAGCAAGTACGTCGCCACCGAGGTGAGCTGGACCGGCAGCCAGCAGGGCATGCTCCGGGCCAGGTCGTCCGGCAAGGGCTCGTGGGAGACCTACCTGCCCGGCTGGGGCTGATCGACCCTTCCCGTCCCCGCCGCAGGTCGAGCGGCCTACGGGATCAACGGACGGCGACCGGCTCGCGGCAGGGTTCGCGAGCCGGTCACCGCCGCCATCAGTGCACCTTCTCAACCTTTCCCAGCGGTCGAAGCGACCGCGGGTGGAATCCGAAACGCGGCCCGTCCGGGCGCGGTGCGGTCACGGGTCAGCCGCTGAACGCACCCGACCTGGACGCCGCCACGAACGCCGCCCAGCTGGCCGGCTCGAACGACAGCACCGGGTCCGGGTCCTTGGAGTCGCGCACGCCCACCACTCCGGGCAGGTTGTCGGCCACCTCGATGCAGAGTCCCTGGTCGTTGGAACGGCTGCTCTTGCGCCAGCGAGCAACTTCCGCATTGAACATGTTTGTACCCTTTCAAGGTGTATCACCATTGATGACGGGTTTGTAACCGTCCGGGTAATTCAACGCGGGTGAAGCAATCCTGTTACTCGTCCTGACCAATTGATCGCACACTTCGTCCGACCGGCCGGATGGGAGCCCTCTGAACGCCGCCTGGAAGCCCTCTGTGCGTACGCTGGGCTGCCAATTGACGCGGCCCGCTACGACCGGGACGCGCCCTACCGCCGGGGCGCGGTGGCCACCGCCGGGGCGATCGTTCCGACGACCTCACCGAGGCCGACCGTGGTGCCGTCCGGCCCCGGCGCGGTGGCGCCGATGCGCACCGTGTCGCCGTCGGACAGGAAGGTCCGGGTCGAGCCGTCGGCGAGCTTCACCGGCTCGGCCCCGCCCCAGGTCAGTTCGAGGAAGGAGCCGACCTGCTCCCGAAGCGGCCCGGAGACCGTCCCGGAGGCGTAGAGATCACCGGTACGCAGTGCCGCCCCGTTCACCGTCAGGTGCGCGAGCTGCTGGGCCGGCGTCCAGTACATCCCGGCGAAGGGCGGCTCGCTGACCCGGGTGCCGTTCCAGTCCACCGTCAGCCGCAGGTCCAGCCCCAGGTGCGGTACGTCCCGCAGATAGTCGAGCACCGCCGGCTCCTGCTCCGGCGCCGGTACCCAGGCGTCGGCGAGCGCCTCCAGCGGCACCACCCAGGGCGAGACCGAGGTGCAGAACGACTTGCCGAGGAACGGCCCGAGTGGCTGGTACTCCCAGGCCTGGATGTCCCGGGCCGACCAGTCGTTGACCAGCACCACCCCGAAGACGTGCGCGGCGAAGTCGTCCACCCCGACCTGCTCGCCCAGCGGCGAACCCACCCCGACAACGAAACCGACCTCGGCCTCGATGTCCAGCCGGGTCGACGGCCCGTACACCGGCCCGTCGGGGGTGCCGCGCTGCCCGGTCGGGCGGACCACCGGGGTACCGGAGACCACCACCGTGCCGGCCCGGCCGTGGTAGCCGACCGGCAGGTGCCGCCAGTTCGGCAGCAGCGGCTGCCCGTCCGGCCGGAAGATCTTCCCGACGTTGCTGGCGTGGTGCTCGGAGGAGTAGAAGTCGACGTAGTCGGCGACCTCGAACGGCAGCACCATCTCGACCCGGTCGAGCGGGACCAGCAGCGGGGTCACCGCCGCGCGGTGCTCCTCCTCGGTCAGCAGCTCCACGATCCGGGTCCGGACGGTGCTCCACTGTGCCCGGCCGAGCGCCAGGAACGCGTTCAGGGTCGGCTGCCGCAGCGCGCCGCCGGCAAGTACCAGCCCGGCCGCCTCCGCACCGTCGAGGTCCAGGACGAGATCCCCGACCCGTACGCCGATCCGGGGCGCCCGCCCCGCCGACCGGAAGACCCCGTACGGCAGGTTGTGCACCCCGTACGCCGATCCCGCCGCCTCCGCCACCCAGGTCACGCGTCTCCCCCAACTGTCACGGCTCGTAGCCTCCGTTCACAAGTCCCAGCCGGACCAGGTCGATGAGCGGCTCCATCACGCTGCACGAGCCGAAGCCGATCCAGAGTGGACGGTGCTCGTCGCGTCGGGATCGGGCCGCCTCGACCAGCGGCAGCGGGTCGGTCCCGGCCAGCGTCTCGGCCACCACGGCCACCTCGGCGCCGGAACAGGCCACGGTGGTGGCGGCGAGGACGTTGACGAAGCCGTGGTGGGTGAAACCGGTCTCCGGGTCGATGTGCCGGATCGCGTGGTGCAGCCCGGCGGTGAGCTTGAACGGCAGTTCCCGGTCCCGGCAGGCGGCGATCACCGCGGCCAGCTCGACCGGGGTGGGGAAGAGTTCGGCGGCCAGCCCGCCGGTGCGGAACTTCGCCGCGATCCGCCTGCCGGCCGCCCGCTCGTCGGCCAGCCGGTCGAGCGCGCCGAGCAGCCCCCAGGTGAGCGGGATCTCGGCGTAGACGTCCGCGTCGTCGAGGTGGGCGGGGAGGCCGGCGAGCGCGGCGAGGCCGGGCAGCGGGTCCTCGCCCCGCTTCGCCACCGCCATCTCGACCTGCCGGATCCGGATCCGCGGGTCGGTGCGCTCGGGCAGCGAATACAGCTCTGCCACCGGTACGTCGCCGATCACGCCGACGTCGAGCCGCCTGTCCTCGCCCTGCCACCCGTCCTCGCCCTGCCACTCGTCCTCGCCCTGCCGCTCGTCCTCGTCGAGCAGGGCGGGCAGGTCGGGCAGCGCGGAGGCGGGCAGCAGCAGCGGGCCGACCAGTGGGGCGTACCAGGCATTGCGGTACCGGCGATGTGCGGCGACCGCGTCGGGCAGGCTCGCACTGCCGGGCGGGAAGACGGCGGCGTCGTCGACCAGCCCGGCGAAGAGCCGGGGCACCTGCGTTGACACGAACAGAGAACTTACGGGACGCTACGACTAGCGGACAACACCGTCCGATTATCGGACGCCGTCGGCCGGTGACTGGGACAAAAGGGAGGCGATCATGCCGTACTACCGCAGCGTCGGTGAGGTTCCCCGGAAGCGCCACACCCAGTTCCGGCAGCCCGACGGCAGCCTCTACGCCGAGGAGCTGGTGGGTCAGGAGGGCTTCTCCTCCGACTCGTCACTGCTCTACCACCGCTATCTGCCGACCGCGATCGTCGCCGCCGAGGAGTTCACCCCGCCGGCCTGGCAGCGGGTGCCGAACCTGCCACTCAAGCCCCGCCACCTGCGCACCCACAAGCTCGACGGCGGCGCCGGCACCGACGCGATCCTCGGCCGGGCGCACCTGCTGGCCAACGACGACGTCCGGATCTCCTACGTCGTCGCCGACCGCCCCTCCCCGCTCTACCGCAACGCGATCGGCGACGAGTGCCTCTACGTCGAGTCCGGTGCCGCCCGGATCGAGTCCAGCTTCGGTGTGCTCGGGGTGACCGCCGGGGACTACGTGATCATCCCGACCTCGGTGGTGTACCGGGTCGTCCCGGTCGCCCCGGAACCGTTGCGGATGCTCGCCATCGAGGCGTCCGGGCACATCGGCCCGCCCAAGCGCTACCTCTCGGTACGCGGCCAGTTCCTCGAACACTCCCCCTACTGCGAGCGGGACGTACGCGGCCCGGAGGCGCCACTGCTGGTCGAGGAGACCGACGTCGAGGTCTACGTGCAGCACCGCCGGGGCTGGACCCGGCACGTCTACGCCAACCACCCGTTCGACGTGGTCGGCTGGGACGGCCACCTCTACCCGTGGGCGTTCTCGATCCACGACTTCGAGCCGATCACCGGCCGGCTCCACCAGCCACCGCCGGTGCACCAGACCTTCCAGGGGCCGAACTTCGTGATCTGCTCCTTCGTACCCCGCAAGGTCGACTACCACCCGCTGGCCGTTCCGGTGCCGTACAACCACCACAACGTCGACTCCGACGAGATGATCTTCTACACCGGCGGCAACTACGAGGCGCGGCGCGGCTCCGGGATCGAGCAGGGGTCGATCTCGCTGCACCCGGCCGGCTTCACCCACGGCCCGCAGCCCGGCGCCCCCGAGCGGGCGATCGGGGCGGAGAGCTTCGACGAGCTGGCTGTCATGGTCGACACGTTCCGCCCACTCGACCTCTGCGACCCGGGACTGTCCTGTGAGGACAGCGGATACGCCTGGACCTGGTCCGGCCGGACCACCGGCTGAGCCCTACCGCGCCGGCAGCCTCGTCACCGGCGTGCCTCGACGAGGGACTTCAACCTTCGCTCGAAGGCCCGCTCGTCGATGCCCCGGGCCAGCTTCCGGTTGTAGTCCATCCGGAACGGACAACTGTCCTCGGCGCCCCGCCGACCCGGAACGGTGAACTCGCTGACCAGTTTGCCGCTGCGGGCCTCCCGCACCGTGACGTGGTAGACGCTCTCGAACAGGTCGAAGGTGAACGGCAGACCGCCGCTCGGTGACGCCGGTTCACTCGTGTAGTTGCAGGTCACGTCCTGCCGCGAGTCCCGGGTCGCGGTCACCCGTACGCAGACGAGGAGCTGTACCTCGTCGAGGTTCCGCTGGGAGGTGCCCGGCGCGTACCGGGGCTCCCAGGCGTCGGGCAGCAGGATCTCGGCGTACTCCATCTCCCGCTCGTCGGCGTATCTGACCAGCGCCATCAGGTGCGGAGCCCGGCCGGCGAAGGGCCGGGAGGTGAGGTTGTAGACGTAGAGCTTCGGTGACCTGCACGGCTGGTCGGAATCCTCGCTGCGGGTCTGTGTCGGACCGGACGGCGCCGGCAGGGGCGGGAGCTGCCCGGAGGGCGGCGGACCGCCGGACCGGTTCGGCGGCCAGGTGCACGGCCCGGTCAGCTCGACGGTGAACGTCCCGCTGTCCCGAGCCATCTCCATGAGCAACTCGGTGCCGTCGTCGTGCTCGCCGGTGATCTCCTGGACGTCGGCGGGCGTCTCGACCCGCCACCGCTTGGTACGTTCACCGAAACCCTCGCGGATCATCCACGTGTCGACGTCGTCGAGGTACTTCCCGGCCTTCTCGCCCGCGGTGACCGTCAGCGCGGCTCGCGGCCGGACGCCCCAGCTCGGGCCGCCGCCGGGCAGGTCGGCGCAGCCCACGCTCTGCGAGTGGCTCGGCGCGGTGGCCCGCGCCTCGGCCTCCAGCGCCCCGGTCACCGCCCGGGACAGGTGCTCGGTGAGCCGCTGCTCGAACTCCTGGGTGGTCACCTTGGGTGCCGGCGGCTCCGGGCCGCTCTCGTCGGTGCAACCCGTGAACACCAACACCCCGCAGAGCGTCACACCGAGCCGACGAGTCCACTGTCGAGCCATCGCACCCCCCGAACGTACCGTCGGCACGGCAGGCCGTGCGGAAGCGGGATGTTCTGTCCCGGACTCTACCTGTTCATCCCGGCCGTTCGATGCGGCTGCTGCCGTCAGTCGCGGCCGGGTGACCAGCCGAAGAGCACCGCCAACTGGGTCGCGGCGGTGGCGACGAGCGCCAGCACCAGCGGCCACGGAGTGCCGAGGATCGCGTAGAGCAGGATCAGGCAGGGGCCGGCGACGACTGCGTAGACGGCGAGCGCCAGCATCCGGTCGGCGCGGATCAGGTCGGGCAGCCGCCCCCGGCCGAGGTTCGGCACCCTCCTGGCGAAGCGCCAGACCAGGATGCCGCCGGTCACCGCCGCCAGTGCGGCCCAGATCCGGGACGACACCGGGTTCGCCGCCGCCAGGCAGGCCACCAGCACCGACACCATGATCGTGTAGCCGGCGCCGTACATCACGAGTTGCCGCAGGCCGCCGCCGATCGCGCGGGCGCCGTCCTGGCTGGTGGGCTGCAACGCCGCCGCGTCGGCGAGGTGTTCCAGCGCCTCCGAGTAGCGCCGCTGCTCCAGCCGGATCACCCCGATGTTGTGCTGGGCCGCTGCCAGCTCCGGGTCGAGCCGCAACGCCTCCCGGTACGCCCGCTCGGCCAGCTCGAACATCTCCATCCGGGCCGCCACCAGACCCAGCACCAGGTGCGCCTGCGGCTCCTCCGGCGCCAGCTCGACACCCCGCCACGCGGCGTTCAGCGCATGCTGGCCGTTGCGCGCCTCACCCAGGATCGCCGCCGCGCTGCGCTGGGCGTACGCGTCGTCGGGGCCGAGCGCGAGGATCTCGTCGGCCGTCGCCGCCGCCTCCTTGAACCGGCGCAGATCGGCGAGGGCGTGTCCCCGGATCACCAGTGGATGGATCAACTCCGGCGCGGCGGCCACGGCCGAGTCGGCGGCGGTGAGCGCCTCCTCCGGCTTGTCCCCCGCGAGCTTGACCATCGCCAGCATCACCAGCGCCTGCACGTTCGACGGGTCGAGCGCGATCGCGAACCCGACTTCGGCGGCAGCCTCGTCGTACCGGCCGAGTTCGGCGAGCAGTTCGGCGCGCTGGACGTACCCTTCGGCGGAGGAGGACTGGTCGGAATCGGCATCGCTCGGCACGGGCCGAGCCTATCCGGCGCTGTCCTGGCGGATCCGATCACCCGACCGCCGAACACCCGCTCACCGGGCAGTTGGCGGACCGCGCCGGCCAGTTGCCCGACGACCCGCCGAATGCCCACTCCCCATGCCGGCAGATGCGCGGTACCGTAGACGGGACCAAGCCTGGCGCTCCCCCCGTGGTGTCAGGCTTGGTCCCAAAATCCTCCCCAAAGGTGTGCCCCAGCGCCGACGCCGTTGCGCAGGGAGTGGCATGTCCTGCGGTGTGCGCCGGGTCTTCAGCCACCCGCCCGGAGTCCTCATCGGACAACTGTTGGCGCTGCTCGTCGTTGCCGCCCTCGGCGGCTCGTCAACCGATACTACGATCTCGTATAATCTGATCTCGTGTCTAACTTCTCCGCACCCTCGGAAGAGTCTGCGTTGCTCGCTCTGCAGCGCGCGACCCATGCCACCTTGCAGATCCTTGCCGCGAGACTGGTCGACCTCGACCTGACGGCCTCCGAGATCAATGCGCTGGCCATCCTCTCGGACGGTCGCGGGCGCACGATCTCTGAACTGGGAGCCGCCGCCGGCACCCGACCGACCACGCTGACCAGCGTGCTGGACCGACTGGAGCGGCGTGGCCACATCACGCGCGGCACCCGCCCGGGCGACCGCCGGGTCGTGCTCATCGAGCTGACCGCCTCGGGCCGACTGGCCGCCGGCACCATCCGGCAGACCCTGGTCGAGCTGGAAGAGCGCGCCCTCGCCGATCTGCCCGCAGACTCGATCGCCGGCTTCCACACCGTCCTGCGCGCCTTGACGGAGGCGCCCGCATGACCCCGACCGACTCCGGGTCTTCCGAACCCGCCCTGCTCTTCGACGAGCTGATGGCCGAGGTGACCGCTGCCACCGAACGCTTCGACCATCGCGCCCACCTGCACCTGACCTGGCTGGCAGTCCGCCGGGTCGGCATGCCGGCCGCCATCGGCCTGGTCAGCGACGGCATCCAGCGCACCGCCCGCTATGCCGGAGCGCCGCAGAAATACCACGCCACCGTCAGCCGGGCCTGGGTGGAGCTGGTGGCCCACCACACGGCCGACCACGCCACCGGGGACTTCGCCGCCTTCATCAACCGACAGCCCGCGCTACTCGACAAGCGCCTGCTCGCCCGCTTCTACACCTCAGCCACCCTGGCCAGCCCGCAAGCCCGCAGCGGCTGGGTCGCACCCGACCTGGCTCCCTTTCCCTGGCAGGGCGTCGACCAGGAAGAGTCCGAAGCCCGGCTCGCCTCCCCGTGATCGAGCCTCCACGGATGCCCGGCTGAAGGAACTGCCGTCCAGGCCCGGACACGGCTACGCCCCCGGCGCCCGTACTGCCACACGGACGCCGGGGCGATCGTCTACCCGACTACCGGTACGGAGCGACGCTCCGGACGAAAAGGCGCACCAGGCCGCCGGCTTGAAAGCCCGCCTCAACCTGCTACGCGCCTACCGGGAGGACCGCATCGGCTTACTGATCTACCTCGCGGGCCAACTGCAACACGCCCTACAGGACCTACCCGGCGCCGATCCCCGCGAGTTGGCCGCCCGGATCGTCTACTGGCTTCCCCGGCAACCGCCGCCGAGCCCGCCACACCAGGGTTCGCGCTGAATTGTGCTGAGCCGCCGCTGGTGATCACGCGACGGAGAGATCGACGGATATGCGACTGCGCCACCGACCACCGTGGATACCCTGGGGCGTTGGGGGCCGGATCCGTCGATCCGGCTGATCGGGGGTCCTGATGTTAGAGGTTTCGCTACTGGGACCGTTGGAGATCATTTCCGATGGTGTGTCGCTGGCACTCGGCCCGCCAAAGCAGCAGATGGTGTTGGCGATGCTGGCGTCGCGGCCGGCTCGGTTGGTCGGCAGGGACGAGTTGGTCGACGAGTTGTGGCCGGAGCGGCCCCCCGCGTCCGCAGTCGCGAACACCCGCAGCTATGCGGGAAACCTCCGCCGGATGTTCGAGCGGGTGCAGGGCGGTCGCGGTCTTCTCGTCCGACGTGGATCCGGATACGAGCTTCGACTACCGTCGGAGGCGGTGGACCTGATCGGATTCTTGGCAGAGTGCCAGCGACTGACCGTGGCGCTCGCCGCCGGAGACACCGCCACGGCCCGGGAGTTGCTCGACCGGGCCGAGGGACGGTGGCGGGGGCCGGTCCTGACCGGCCTGCCCCTCGGGCCGGTCCTGTCGGCTCGGGCCGACGCAGTTTCCGAGAGGCGGCTCGACCTGGTCGAGCAGCGGGCCGAGTTGTGCGTCGCGACCGGAGAGTCCGGGCTGGCCGTGACATGCCTGCGGGAGCATCTGCTGGCCCATCCGATGCGGGAGCGTGGACACGCGCTACTGATGCGCGCCCTCTACCAGGAGGGGGACGTACCCGGGGCGCTGGCCGCCTACGGTGCGGCCCGCTCGGTCCTGGTCGAGCAGCTCGGCATCGAGCCCGGTACGGAGCTGCGTCAACTCCATCAGGCGATCCTGAACCGAGATCCCGCCCTGGGACGTCCCTCGCCAGTCGACTCGCTCCGGGTCTCCGCCCGGTCGACATCCGCGACCACGACCTCGGTTCCCCCAGACGAGGTCGACCCGGCCGCGATACAGGTCAACTGGCTGCCCCGGCAACCCGTCGACTTCACCGGCCGGGCCGACGTCGTACACGGGCTGGTCGCCGCCGTGCGGATGGCACCCCCCGGCGCCACCGTACTGCGGGTGATCGACGGGATGGCGGGCATCGGCAAGACGGCACTGGCGGTACAGGTGGCCGCCCAGCTCGCCGACGAATACCCCGACGCACAACTCTTCGTCGACCTTCAGGGACACGGCGCGGGCGATCAGCTCGACCCGGCGACCGCGCTGGTGACCTTGCTCCGGCAGCTCCGTGTACCCGACGGCCGGATCCCGCCAGACCCGGACGGCCGGATCGCGCTGTGGCGCTCGGAACTCGCCGCCCGGCGAACGGTGCTCGTGCTCGACAACGCCGGCAGCAGCGCCCAGTTGGCCCCGCTGCTCCCGACGGCACCCGGCACGCTCGTCCTGGTGACCAGCCGTAGGCGGCTGCTCGCCAACGGCAATGCCCCACCGATGTCGCTACCGGTCCTCGCCCCGGACGAGGCGGTCGAACTGCTGGCCAGGGTCGCCGGACGGGACCGGATCGACGCCGAGCCGGAGGCCGCGGCCGTGGTGGTACGCCGGTGCGGTTACCTCCCGCTGGCCATCCGGCTCGTCGGCGCGCGCCTCGCCCACCGGCCCGGTTGGCGGGTCACCGACCTCGCCCAACGGCTGGACCGGGCCACCCCGTTGCTCAGCGAACTCTCGGCGGAGGACCACACCGTCGCCGGCGCCTTCAGCCTCTCCTACGAGCCGCTCCAGGAACCGGTACGCCGGATGTTCCGGCTACTGGGCCTGCACCCCGGAGAGCACTTCGGCGTCGACACCGCGGCCGCCCTCGCGGACGTGCCACTGGCGGACGCGGAAACCGCCGTGGCGGATCTGGTCAACCACCACCTGCTGGAAGAACCCGTCGCCGGTCGATTCCGGTTCCACGACCTGGTCCGCGACTACGCCCGAGGACTCGCGGCGTCCACCGCCGAGCCGGCGGAGTGCTCGGCGGCGATCGACCGGCTAATCGACTACTTCATGCACGCCTGCCTCGCCTCCACCGCAGCGATGGAGCGGGCGGTATCCCTGGTGCAGGCCCTCGGTCTCAAGCAGCCGCTCCGGCCGGACCTGCTCGCCGCGGTCCGGCCCACCCTGGAATGGCTGGAGGTGGAGCGGGGCAGCCTGCGTGCCCTCGTCCGCCTCGCGGCGGAAGGTGACCATCCACACCAGGCATGGCGACTGGCGCGGGCGGCGTGGCGGTTCTACTACGTCCGTCAATACCACGACGACATCCTCGACACCCACCGCTCCGGGCTGATGGCAGCCCGCCGGCTGGACGACGAGGCGGCGATCGGCACGATGTACAACTACCGGGCATACTCCCACCTGCGCAGCGGTGACTGCACCCAGGCGGTACGGGACCTGGAAGCGGCGATCGAGGTGCGGGAGCGAATCGGGGACCGGTTCGGCGCGAACATGAGCCGGTCGAATCTCGGAATCGTCTACTGGCACATGGGGCGGCTGACCGACTCGGTCAGCCTTAACCAACGCACAATGCGCGACCGTCAATCGGTGGACCAGGAGGTGTTGACCTCCCTGTCCAACATCGGACTACCACTGATGTTCCTCGGCCGGTACGAGGAAGCCCTCCGGCTGCACCAGCAACACCTGTTCATGGCCAACCTGGCCGGCAGCCCGTTCAACGTCGCGCTCGCCCTCGCCAACATCGGTGCGGTCAGGTCGCGCCTCGGTCAACACCACTTTGCGATCCGCCGCCTGCGGGCCTCGTTGCGGCTCTGGGACCGGACGGGAAATCGATCCGGCGTCTCGTACGCGCTCAACGAACTCGGAGCGGCGTTCCGTGGATTACGGCGGCTGGACGACGCCCGCGAGCACCACGAGCTGGCGCTGGTCGCCGCGGAACGGCACGGCGAGCGGTACAGCGAGGCGGCCGCTCTCAACGGCATCGGCCTGACCCTGGCCGCCCAGGGAGACTCCGCGCAGGCCCTGGAGTTCTACCGCGACGCGTTGACGCTGGCGACCCGGATCAGCCACCCGTACGAGCAGGGACGGGCACTGGCCGGCATCGCCCGCCAGTTGGAACCGTACGACCCGGCCGAGGCACAGCGGTACCGGGAGCGGGCGCTGGCGATCCTCCGCCGGATGGGCGTACCCGCACACCTGGAGATCGGGCAGCAGCTCAGCTCTCCGCCTGTCCCGCGCCAGGCCGGGACTCGGACCGCCGGTGGACCAGCGCGACGGCGACACCTGCCAGCCCCTCGCCCCGGCCGGTGAGCCCGAGCCCGTCGGTGGTGGTACCGGAGACGGTTACCGGGGCACCGACCGCCGCCGTCAACGCCCGCTGCGCCTCGTCGCGGCGGGGACCGATCTTCGGGCGTACCCCGATCACCTGGATCGAGACGTTGCCGATCTCGAAGCCGGCGGCCCGGACCCGGCGGGCGGTCTCGGCCAGCAGCGTCACCCCGGCGGCGCCGGCCCATTCCGGCTCGGCGACCCCGAAGTTGCTGCCCAGGTCGCCGAGTCCGGCGGCGGAGAGCAGCGCGTCGCAGGCGGCGTGCGCGGCGACGTCACCGTCGGAGTGCCCGGCCAGCCCGTCCACGCCCGGCCAGTGCAGACCGGCCACCCAGCAGGCCCGGCCCGGCTCGAACCCGTGCACGTCGGTACCGACACCGACCAGGGGAAGGATCACCTGCGAAGCGTAGGCGTCCGCGTCCCTCCCCCGCTCGCGGGTGGGGATCTCCGCGTCAACCGGCCGAAAGTACGGTCGCCGGCAGCGGGAACCGTACTTTCGACCGGCGCCGCGGCGACAGCGGGTGGCCAGAGTCTGGGGCATGTCACCAACCACCCCGGCCACCGGCCGGCTGCCCGACCGGCACACACCGGCCGCGAACCTCGGCCGGCCACGTCTGCCGGCGCTCGACATCGTCCGTGGGTTCGCGCTCTGCGGCATCCTGCTCGCGAACGTCCAACCGATCGCCGCCGCCGGCGCCCCCGTAGTCGCCGAGACGGCCGAACCGGGCCGATCCGATCTGGGTATGGACCTGATCGGTCTTTTCGTCAACGAACGATTCTTCGTGATCTTCTCGCTGCTGTTCGGCATCGGCTTCGCGCTGCTGTTCGATTCTGCCGCCGAGCGGGTGGCCCGGCCACGTGTCGTTATGCTGCGACGTCTTCTCGCCCTGTTCGGCATTGGCCTGGCTCACTTCGTCCTGCTGTGGCCGGGTGACATTCTCACGGCGTACGCCGTGGTCGGTCTGTTCGTGCTGTTGCCCGCGACCTGGCTGCCCCGGTGGGCGGTGGCCGGTCTCGCCGGTCTTCTCCTGGTGGCACCGTTGGCCCTCGGCGGCATGCATCTCGTGCTGGTCCCCGGCCTCTTCCTGCTGGGCGCGGCGCTGACCCGCTACGGCCTGGTCCGGCGGATGGGGTCGTCCAGCCTGGTCCCGGCCGGCCTCACCGTGCTTTTCGGCGCGGCGGCGGTGCCACTGCTGATCGCACAGGACGGGATCGGGGACCCGCTGCACACCACGGCCGGACTGCTGCTCGCCGGCGCCTACGTCTGCGCCCTGTTGGTGCTGCTCAGGACAGCACTGAACCCGGTGCTGAGGATGGTCTTCGAGCCCCTCGGGCGGATGGCGTTGACGAACTACGTCACCGCCTCGCTGCTCGTCCGGATCGCCACGGCAGGCATCGACGGGCCCGCGCACCGCTGGTCCTCGACGACGGTGCTCCTCGTCGCGGCCGGCGTACTCGCCATGCAGTGGCTGTGGTCGACCCTCTGGTTGCGGCGGTTTCGTCAGGGGCCGCTGGAATGGGTCTGGCGCTGGGTCACCTGGGCCCGTCGGCCGCCAGCGAGGCGAGCAGGTGCTCGGCCAGCGCCAGGTCGAACGGGCGGGTGATCTTCATGGCGTACTCGGAGCCGGGCACGCAGGTCACCCGTACCCCCTGCTTCTCGACCAGGCCCGCGTCGTCGGTCAGCGGATCGACGGCGGCGGCGTGCGCCGTGGCGAGCACGGCCCTGCGGAAGCCCTGCGGTGTCTGTACGGCACGCAGCGCGGACCGGTCGACGGTGCCCTGCACCACTCCGGCGGCCGAGACCTCCTTGATCGTGTCGACCACGGGCAGCACCGGAATGACCGCGTCCTCGCCGTCGCGGACCGCCCCGGCCACCGACTCGACCAGGGCGGCCGGGGTCAGTGCCCGGGCCGCGTCGTGCACCAGGATGATCCCGGGTCCGGCCGGCACCGCCGCCAGCGCGGCGGCGACCGACTCCTGCCGGGTGGCGCCGCCGGTCACCACGGTCAGCTCGGCCACCGGGGCGAGCAGTTTCCGGACGGCGTCCTCGTCGCCGGGTGGCGCCGCCACCACGATTGTGTGCACCGAGGGCGCGGCGGCGATCCGCCGCACGGCGTGCACCAGCAGGGGTTCGCCACCGATCCGGCGGAGTGCCTTGGGGCCGCCCGGCCCGAGCCGGACGCCGGCACCCGCAGCCGGAACGAGGACCGCGACGTCACCGCGCGGATTGAGCTGCGCGGTCACGTCGCGGTCCTCGGACTTTCTTCGGGGTACGTAGCCAGCACTTCGGCAGAAAGTGCCAGCCTGAGGGCTATGCCTCGGTGAGCACCTTGTCGAGAAGAGTTTCCGCTTCGTCCTTGGTGCTCTTTTCGGCGAGCGCCACCTCACCGACGAGGATGTCGCGGGCCTTGGCGAGCATTCGCTTCTCACCCGCCGACAGGCCCCGCTCCCGCTCCCGGCGCCAGAGGTCGCGGACAACCTCGGCCACCTTGAGGGGATTACCGGAGGCCAGCTTCTCCAGATTTGCCTTGTAACGCCGCGACCAGTTGGTCGGCTCCTCGGTGTGCGGGGCACGCAGGACATCGAAGACCTTGCCCAGGCCCTCTTCGCCGACCACTTCGCGCACGCCCACGATCTCGGCATTCTCGGCGGGCACCCGGACCGTCAGATCACCCTGAGCGACCCTGAGGACGAGGTACTGCTTGGGCTCGCCCTTGATGACCCGAGTCTCGATCGCCTCGATGAGTGCGGCCCCGTGGTGGGGGTAAACAACGGTCTCGCCGACACTGAAAACCATAGGTTCGAAACCCCTTTCGCTGTGTCTAGGGTAACACGCTCAGGCACCGATGTCCCACCGCAGTCCTGACCGTTAGCGCAGCTCAGAGGCCCTGTGAGAGGTCTTTCTTCGGCTTGACAAGACAGTGATCCGTATATTTAGACACGCTCCGTGACACGCGGATCACCGGCCGACAAGGCGGATCGGAAAAATCGGATGTAGGGCGTTGCGGTCCTCCCAGCATATCTCTTCCGGACCCGACACCGCCGCCCACTGGCGATACGCCTGCCGGTGGGGGAGGCTGGAGCGGAGCCAGATTCACACCTCAGGTGAGCAGCCAGGGGGGTGCGCGATGAGCACGTCGGCGGACGGCGACGGACGGCCGGACAACGGCCCGTTCGACGGGGTGCCCGACCTGCCCGCCGACTGGGGCCGGATCGTCATCCCCGACGATCCCGCCGAACTCGCCGCCGAAGCCGCCGAACTCCGCCGCGAACTGCGGCTACGGGCCCGCCGCGACGGCTGGCGCAGGCGACTCGGCCTCCGCACCACCACCGCCGGCCCCGCCCCGCTGCGGCTCTCCGTGCTGATCCTCACCGTTGCCCTGCTGGCGGCCCTGACCAGCCTCTTCGCCATCACCTGGCCCAACCCGAACCGGCCGGTCGCCACCGCGCGGAGCACCCCCGGCAGCCCGAGCAGCCCGACGACCCCGGGTGCCCGGTCCGTACCCGCACTCGACCTGCTGGGCGAGGACGGCCAGCTCGTACCGCTGCGCGGACTTCTTCCCGCCGTGGTCGTACTGATCGACGACTGCACCTGCGACGAGCACCTGGACGCCGCCCTTCGGGCCGTACCGCCCGGAGTCGCGGTGCTGGCGGTCAGCACCCGCCGGACCGTACCCGGTGCCCGGACCATGCCGCCGCCCGGTGGCAGGCCACCCCGCTTCCTGACGGACCCCACCTCCGAGCTGCGGGCCGCGCTGCACCTGCCGCCGGCGAACGGCAGGCCCGCAGCCGTCCTCGCCAGCCGGTCCGGTCAGGTCCTCCGGACCGTGCCGGAACTCAGCTCCCCGGGCGACTACCAGGCCGACCTGCCGCGCCTGCTGACCGTCGGCTGAGCCGGTCAGTCCATCCGGCCCCGGGAGCAGGGCCTCAGGGCAGGGCCACCACCTGGAGGGCGATCTCCACGTGCCGGTGGTTGAGCCGCCGCGCGCCAATCGACATCTCGTCTCCCGAGGCGACGATCTGCACACTGCCGAACGGTCCCGGGCAACTCACCGACCTCGACCAGCTCCGCCTGGCCCCCTGGAGCACCCGGACGTGCAGCTCTCCGGGGCTGAGGCAGACGTACTGGAGCAGGTAACGGCCGCCCGGTCGGGTGTCGACCGACCAGGTGACGAAACGGCGCTGGTTCAGCGTCGCCGTCTCCCGCCAGACCGTGTCCGGAAAACGCGGCAGGCTCTGCCCGACCACGCTTCCGCTCCGCTCGCCGGCCAGATCCGCCCCGCCGACCCCGGGTGCCACCTGCGCCGCTCCGGCCCCGGACTGGCCCGGCCGCGGCGGCTTCGGAGCCGACCGGACCGACCACCAGCCACCGATCCCGACCAGCAGCACCGCCACCATCGTCAATGCCATCCTGCGCACCGGTCGCCTCCTCCCGCCGGTCCGGCGGAACTGTCCTAGGAGTCGCCACCCCGGTCGGTCCCGTGCACCGGCCGGGTGCCGTCCACCCGCGCCGCTCCGGGCTGCCGTTCCAGCAGTGCCGCGTAGAGGGTCAGCCCAGGTCCGAACGCGAGCATCACCACCGTACGGGGTGCGGAGGCTGCTCGCCGAAGTCGTTCCAGGATGAGCAGAGAAGTCGGCGACGAACAGTTGCCGTACTCGTCGAGTACCGCCCGGGACGCGGCCATCGCCTCCGGTGGCAGACCGAGTTCCGCCTCCACCACGTTCAGGATGCGCGGGCCGCCCGGGTGCACCGCCCAGCCGTCCACGTCGCCGATCCGCCGACCGTGCCGATCCAGCAGGTCGGTGACCAGGTCACGGACGTGTGCCGCCAGCACCTGCGGCACCTTCGGCGACAGTCCCATCCGGAAACCGGTGTCGGTCAACTCCCACGTCATGTGATCGGCCGTCGACGTGTCCGTGACGGCGGTGACCTCGCGGACGGCGTACCCGGGACGGCTGCCCGGGGCGACCACCACCGCGACGGCGGCGTCGGAGAAGAGCGCGTGCGAGATGATCTGCTGGGTGTCCATCCGGGCCGTCGACGGCTGGATGTGCAGGCTGGTCAGCTCGGCGCAGAGCAGCAGCGCCGGGCGGCCCCGGGCGGTGACGAAGTCGTTCGCGGCGGCCAGCCCCGGCAGTGCCGCGTAACAGCCCATGTGCCCGACGAACATCCGCTGGGTGTCCGGGGCCATCCCCATGTCCCGGGCCAGCAGGATGTCCAACCCTGGCGTGGCGTACCCCGTGCAGGAGCAGACGACGAAGAGCCCGATCTGCCCGGCCGAGAGCCCGGCGTCGGTGAGCGCCCGGCCGACCGCCTCCTTGCCCAGCGGCAGCGCCTCGATCTGATACCGGCGCATCCGGCGCTCGGTCGGCCAGTCCGAGACGTCCTCAAGCAGCGGGTTCACCGCCGCCTGCCGGTGCCGTACCCCGGAGTTGGCGAAGATCCGCTCGGCGAGCGCCCGGGTCGCCCCGGAGAAGTGCCCCGCGAAGAAACCCGCCCAGAGCTCCTGCTGACTGGCCGTGGGCGGCAGCGCCACGCCCACGCCGGCGATCACCCCGCGACTTTCCTGCCCGCTTCCGCTACCCATGCCGTCCTCCGATCGCGACACCGCGCACCCCTGCGCCTCCACGCGCCCACCGAGCCCAACCGCCGAGCGTGACCTCGGGACTCGCGCCGACCCGACGTGTCCGATCGCGACCCGGCCCGACCGGTGGCGGTCGGGCGGCCGGCTGACCCACCATCAGGTACCCAGTCACCGCGCTTCTCACCACCGTGGAGTCGCGGCGTCCCGGTCCGGGTCGCCGCCGAGCGCCGCGATGCCGAGCCAGTCCGCGCAGACGTCCGAGGTCGCCGGGTGCAGCGACCCGCACCTGGCATCCCGGTAGAGGCGTTCCAGCGGATGCCCGCGCCGGGTCGCGGAGGTGCCGGCCGCCTCCACCATCGAGGCCGCCACCTCGGCCGCGGTCGTCCCGGCCAGCAGCTTGGCCCGCCACACCCAGCGGTTCGTCTCGGCGTCCCCCGGGGCCTCGTCCACCCGGCGGGCCGCCTCGGTCACCGCGAGCTGAGCGGCGGCGGTGGCGGCGTCGGCCCGGCCCACCCGGGCGCGTACCGCCGGCAGGCCGTCCAGCCCCCGTACGGTCAGGTGCTCGACCGCGGCGTCGATCGCCGCCCGGGCCACCCCGACGTAGACGGCCGCGTAACTGGCCACCAACCAGTGCGGCATCAGCTGGGCGACCACCAGGGCCAGCCCCTCCACCCCGCCGAGCAGCCGGTCGGCCGGCACCGTCACGTCCAGGTGCAGGTCGTGCGAGGCGGTGGCCCGCATCCCGAGCGAGTCCCAGGTCGGCTCGACGTGCAGGCCCTCCGGCCCGGCCGGCACCAGGAACTGCGAGACCACCGACTGGTCGGTGACGCTGCGGGCGGCCACCAGATAGGCGTCGGCGTGCCCCGCACCGGAGCAGAAGGTCTTGGCCCCCTTGATGTGGTAGCCCCCGTCCACCGGCTCGTACGTGGTGGTCAGCTTCGACAGCCGGGAACCGGCGCCGCGCTCGCTCATCGCCACCGCGTACCAGGCACCGGCCGCCGCCTCGGCGAGCAGCCGGTCCCGCGCCGCCAGCGCCTCGGACGGTACGCCGAGCGCCTCGGCCAGTTCCTCGGTGAGCGCACCGAGCGCACCGGTGACCGAGGCGTGCATGTTGAAGACCAGCGCCGTGGCGCCGTTGCCCCGGGCCAGCTCGGTGGCGACCGCCGCGTACCCGGCGAAGCTGGCCCCCAGGCCGCCCAGTTTGGGTGGGACCATCAGTCCGAGCAGCCCGGCCGACCGCAGGTCGGCGAAGTCCTCGACCGGAAACGTGCCGTCCCGGTCGTGTTCGGCCGCCCGGGCGGCGAATCTCGGTGCCACCCGGCGTGCCGCTGCGAGCGCGTCCACCGTCATCCGTGTCCTTTCCCGCACCGGCCGGTCGGCCGGCGCTGCCGCCCGCCCTACCCCTGCCTGGTCCCCCACCCCTGGTAGAGAACCGCCGCCGACCAGGTCGGCACGATCCGTGGTGCGCCCGGAGCCCCGCCCAGCCCAGCCCTGGCCGTAGCCTCAGCCTGCCCAGTCCCAGTCCCGCCCGGGGCCGGGGCCGGGCGCCGGATCGCCCGGCGCAGCAGCCAGCGGGCCGTTCCCCAGGTCGCCGGCCGGATGCCCCGGATCTCCAGGGAGATCCCGTGCCGGGCACACTCGCTCACCAGCTCCCGCGCGTCGACGAAGAGCCGCGGGTCGTGGATCCCCCGGGGTACCCCGGGGAAGAGTTCGGCCACCCGTACCGCCAGCAGCCGACTCAGCGCGGTGGCGTTGAGAGTGTCCAGCACCAGCGTGCCGCCGGGCCGGAGCAACCGGGCCGCCTCGGCCACCACCCGCCGCCAGTCGGGTACGTGCTCCAGCACCTCACCGGCGGCCACCACGTCCGCGCAGCCGTCGGCCAAAGGCACCGCCCCGGCGTCCCCGTTCACCGGGGTCACCCCGTGCGCGGCTGCCTGGGCGAGCGCCGAGCGGACCAGGTCCACCCCGACGTGCCGGTAGCCCCGGCCAGCCACCCTGGGGGCGAGCAGCCCGGCGCCGCAGCCGAGGTCGACCAGGAGCGCACCGGGACGGCTGGCCGGCGGTACCAGGGCGGCCCGTGCCTCGGCCAGCCAGTGCAGCATCGCGAAGGCGCCGTCCGGCTGCCACCACTGGTCGGCGAGGTCGTCGTACTGCCGGGGGTCGTTGCGGGGCAGCCGCCCGGCCCGGCCGCCGGGCGCGGTGGCGCCGCCGTCCGGCCTGGTCCGCGCTGTCCGCATGCGGTCGAGCCTGGCACGACCGAGCGGTAACAACCAGACTTCCCATATGTCGCATGTGGTGTTAGGGCTGGTCCGGGCGAGCCACCCCGAGCCGGCGGTCGCGGTGACCGCCGTCTCTGCCCTGCTCGCCTGGGGCGTCGGCCACTCACCCGCCGGCATCGCCGCGGTGGCGCTCACCGTGCTGGCCAGCCAGCTCGCGATCGGCTGGCTCAACGACCGGCTCGACGCCGACCGGGACGCCGCGGTCGGCCGCCAGGACAAGCCGGTGGCCAGCGGCATGATCAGTCGACGGCTGGTCGGCACGGCCGGGGTACTCGCCGCCGTGCTCACCCCGCTGCCGGCGCTCACCCTCAACCTCGCCGCCGCCGGGGCGGTCACCCTCGCCCTGGTCTCGGCACTGCTCTACAACTGGCCACTGAAGTCCACCCCGCTCTCGGTGCTGCCGTACGCGGTCTCGTTCGGGACGCTGCCGGCGGTGGTCGTACTCGGGCTGCCCGGCGCACCGGCACCGCCGGTCTGGATCGTCGCGGCCGGTGCGCTGCTCGGCGCCGGGGCGCACTTCGCGAACGTGCTGCCGGACCTGGCCGACGACGCCCGGACCGGGGTGCGCGGCCTGCCGCACCGGCTCGGCCCGGCCGGCTCCCGGCTGGCCGCCGCCGGGCTGCTGCTCGCGGCCACCGCGACGCTTGTGGCCGGGCCGCCCGGCCCGCCGTCCTGGGCCGGACTGGCGGCGGTCGCGGTCGCCGCCGTGGTCCCGGCGGTCGGCTGGTACGCCAGCCGGGCCGCCGCCGCCCGGGGCGACCGTCCGGTGGCCGTCTTCCGGGCCGTCATGCTCGTCGCGCTCATCGATGTGGTGCTGCTGGTGAGCAGCGGGCGGGTGGTCTGACCCGCCCCGGTCACCGGCCGGTACCGCCCGCCCCGGCCGGGGCGGGATACCGGGTCGGCGTACGAGAGCCGATCACCGCCCACTACCCTGGAGCCCGTTGGGCCCGGGTACGGCCACCGTCCCCGTTCGCCCCGACCCGCCGATCGCGACGGCGACCGGGATCGCACGAAGGAGGACCAGGTGACGCGCTCGATCAGGGGAGCTCGGCGAGCCGCTGCGGTGCTGGCCGGTACGGCGACCGCCGCCACCCTGCTGCTCTCCGGCTGCGGCGCGGGCCAGATCGCCGAGACCGCCGCCAAGATCCCCACCAGCGTCGGCACCAACGCCCAGTCGGCGGACAACCTCTTCAAGGTCCGCAACCTGTCGATCGACTACCTGAACCCCCAGGGCTACCCGGCCGGCGCCGACGCGCCGATGAACGTCGCCCTCTTCAACGACTCCGACAAGGCCGTCACGGTGCGGGTCAGCACCACTGGTGCCCGTGCGGTGGTACTCGCCGGCGGCTCGGCCGGCACCGGCTCGCCGGAGGCGACCGCGACCCCGGGCGGCCCGTCGCCAGAGGCGACCGCGACTCCGGGCGGCACGCCGACGGCGACCCCGACCGAGGGGGCCACCCCGGCGCCGACGGCGTCCCCGACGCAGCCGGGCGAGGTCCAGCTGCCGGCCGCCGGGTTCGTGATCCTGAACAAGACCGCCGGCAACTGGCTCCAGCTCTCCGGGCTGACCGAGCCGCTGACGCCGGGCGGCAACATCGAGATGGTCTTCGACTTCGGCGGTACCCAGGTGTCGGTGTGGGCGCCGGTCGCGGTACCGGCGAGCCCGGCCCCGGTCGGCAGCCCGGTCGTCGGCGAGGGCACTGAACACGAGTAGTCGGCGCCCGGTACGGGCTCGGCTGGCGGCGGGGTCCCGACGTTCCGTCGTACGGATTGGTTAGCGTGCTCGGGTGACCACCAGTCGAGCCACGTCCCGCCCCGCCACCGGGCGCGGTCGCGCCGCGAGCCGCGACCCCCGGCCCGCCTACGAGTGCGACGCCTGCGGTCACCAGCCACCCAAGTGGGTCGGCCGGTGTCCGGAGTGCGGCGAGTGGGGCGCGGTCGTCGAGTCGACCCTCACCGGCCCCACCGTCTCCGGCCGGGTGGTGAGTTCCCGGGCGCCTGCCGAGCCGGCCCGGCCGATCGCCACCATCAGCGCCGCGCCGGCCCGGGCACGTCCGACCGGCGTGCCGGAGCTGGACCGGGTGCTCGGCGGCGGCCTGGTCCCCGGTGCGGTGGTGCTGCTCGCCGGCGAGCCCGGGGTCGGCAAGTCGACGCTGCTGCTCGACGTGGCCCAGCAGTGGGCGGCCGGTGCCGGCAGCCCGTCCCTGGTGGTCAGCGGCGAGGAGTCGGTGAGCCAGGTGCGGCTGCGCGCCGAGCGGATGGGCACCCTGCACGACCAGCTCTACCTGGCCGCCGAGAACGACCTCTCCGCCGTCCTCGGCCACCTCGACGCGGTCAAGCCGGGCCTGCTGGTGCTCGACTCGGTGCAGACCGTCTCCACCCCCGGCACCGAGGGGGTGCCGGGCGGGGTCACCCAGGTCCGGGCGGTCACCGCCGCCCTGGTCGCGGTCGCCAAGGAGCGGGGCATCGCGACGGTACTCGTCGGGCACGTCACCAAGGACGGCCAGGTCGCCGGCCCCCGGGTGCTGGAGCACCTGGTCGACGTGGTGCTGCACTTCGAGGGCGACAAGCACTCGTCGCTGCGGATGGTGCGCGGCGTGAAGAACCGCTTCGGCACCGCCGACGAGGTCGGCTGCTTCGAGATGCACGAGGGTGGGATCAGCAGCCTCGCCGACCCGTCCGGGCTGTTCCTGACCCGCTCCGCCGACCCGGTCCCCGGCACCTGCGTGACGGTGGCGATGGAGGGCCGGCGGGCGCTGGTCACCGAGGTGCAGGCGCTGATCGGCGCCACGGTGGCCGGGTCGCCCCGGCGGACCGTCTCCGGGCTGGACAGCGCCCGGCTGGCGATGGTGCTGGCGGTGCTGCAACGCCGCACGGAGCGGCTGACCCTGCACGACCGGGAGGTCTTCGCCGCCACCGTCGGCGGGATCCGGGTGGTCGAGCCGGCCGCCGACCTCGCCGTCGCCCTGGCGGTCGCCTCCGGTGGGCTCAACCTGGCCATCGCGCCGAATCTGGTGGCGATCGGTGAGGTGGGGCTGACCGGTGAGGTGCGGCGGGTCGCGGCCGTGCCCCGGCGGCTGGCCGAGGCGGCCCGGCTCGGCTTCAAGTACGCCCTGGTGCCGGCCGGCTGCGGGCCGAGCGCCAGCGGGGTGACCCCGGAGAACATGCGGGTGATGGAAGTCACCGACGTACGATCGGCGCTGCAGTCGGTGGCGCGGGTGTCGGCTGAGTAACCATACGGTCACGTCGTGATGCCGTTGGCCGGGGCGTGGCATGCTTACGGCCGTCGCCACCTGCGCACCGGACCGGACCGTTACGCCGGCAAGGCTTGCCAAGCAGCTACAAACTGGACACTACGCCGGGCCCCAGACGGTACCGACGGCGCACCGATGGGAGGAAGCAGGCACAGTGGCACGTCACAGTAACCGCGACAGCACCGAATGCAGGGCGGTCCGTAGAATGTCCGAGTGCCGATCGACCGCGACGCGAACCGTACCGCCAGTGCGGCCTCTCCTGTCCGCACCAGCGCCGGCACCTCGACCCGCCCCCTCGGGGTCGGCATGACCATGAACGGGACGGGGCCGACCGGCGACCCGTTGCGGGCCAACCTGGCGCTGATGGCGCCGGGCACGGCGTTGCGGGACGGGCTGGAGCGGATCCTGCGCGGCCGCACCGGTGCCCTGATCGTGCTCGGCTACGACCGGGTCGTCGAGACGCTCTGCACCGGCGGCTTCCCACTCGACGTCGAGTTCTCCGCGACCCGGGTCCGCGAACTGTGCAAGATGGACGGCGCCGTCGTGCTCTCCAGCGACGGCACCCGGATCGTCCGGGCCGCCGTGCACCTGATGCCCGACCCGTCGATCCCGACCGAGGAGTCCGGCACCCGGCACCGCACCGCCGAGCGGGTCGCCCGGCAGACCGGCTTCCCGGTGATCTCGGTCAGCCAATCGATGCGGATCATCAGCCTCTACGTCAACGGCCAGCGGCACGTGCTCGACGACTCGGCCGCGATCCTCTCCCGGGCCAACCAGGCACTGGCCACCCTGGAGCGTTACAAGCTCCGCCTCGACGAGGTCTCCGGCACCCTCTCCGCGCTGGAGATCGAGGATCTGGTCACCGTACGGGACGCGGTCGCCGTGGTGCAGCGGCTGGAGATGGTACGCCGGATCGCCGACGAGATCGCCGGTTACGTGGTCGAACTGGGCACCGACGGACGACTGCTCGCCCTCCAGCTCGACGAGCTGATGGCCGGGGTGGACGCCGACCGGACCCTGGTGATCCGCGACTACCTGCCGACCGGGCGCAAGGCCCGTACCCTCGACGAGGCCCTCGTCGAGCTGGACCTGCTCACCGCCACCGAGCTGATCGACCTGGTGGCGGTCGCCAAGGCGATCGGCTACCCGGGTGCCTCGGATGCGCTGGACGCGGCGGTCAGCCCGCGCGGGTTCCGGCTGCTCGCCAAGGTGCCCCGGCTGCCCGGGCTGGTGGTCGACCGGCTCGTCGGGCACTTCGGCAGCCTGCAACGGCTGCTCGGGGCCACCGTCGAGGACCTGCAGGCGGTCGACGGGGTCGGTGACGCCCGCGCCCGGGGCGTACGGGAAGGGCTCTCCCGGCTCGCCGAGGCGTCCATTCTGGAGCGTTACGTCTGACAGCACGGTGCCGCCACGTCTGACGGGGCGGCACGGCGGTCAGCCGGTGATGGTTATCCGGACCGGGTCGCTGTGCTTGTTGCCAAGCCGGCCGAAGAGTTCGTAGCTGCCGGCGGCCGGATAGGGTCCCGCGGCGAGCTGGTTGGCGCACTTGGAACTCTCCCGCCCGTTCCAGGAGATCGTGTACGCGTTCTCGTGGTTGGGCGGGAACGGCCGGATGTCGTTGGAGCGCACCTTGCTGCACGAGTCCGACGACCAGACCTTGCGGGCGCCGGACTTGATGTACAGCTCCTGGAGGTCGGCGCCGACGTCCCGGTTGCAGGTACGGTCGGAGACGTTTTTGATCTTGAGCCGTAGCTCGATCGGCTCGCCCCGCTGTGCCGAGGTCTGCGACGGCACCGGCGTCACCGAGATCTCCTGGTCGGCGCACTCGTTGGGGACCGGCGGCGGTGCCGGCGGCACCTGGCCGCCCGCCGGCTCGACGGAGGTCTCCTCCTCGTCCGCCGGAGGGGCCTCGGTCGGCTCGCCGCCCGAGCCACCCGGCTCCGAGCCACTCGGCTCCGGGGCACCCGACTCGGGAGCACCGGACTCCGGTGGGCCGGACGCCGACGGGTCGATGTGCGGGGTGAGCGTCGGAGACGGCCCGGGGCCGGCGGTCTTGTCCTTACCGGAGTCGCCCGCCGTGTTGACGCAGGAATAGAGGATCACGACCAGGAAGAGCAGCAGGGCGCCGAGCACGACGGCTCGACGCCGCCAATACACGGCGGGCGGAAGAGGGCCAACCGTCAGACGCATAATGGTTTCACCGTATCGGCCCGGGTGGCCCTGATCCCCGCGACGCGCCGGAGGCCCGGCACGCCGTATCGGCGCCGCCTCTCACAGATAGACCTTCCGCTGGTAGACGGCGTGCGCGCCGGCCACCCGGTCCAGAAAAAGCCGGCCCGCGCAGTGGTCGATCTCGTGCTGCAACGCCCGCGCCTCGAAGCCGTCGGTGACCAGCCGGACCGCCGCTCCGGTGCCGGGCAGCACGCCCCGCACCACCACCCGGCTGGCCCGCTTCACGTCGCCGGTGAGGTCGGGAACCGACATGCAGCCCTCCCGCCCCGGCCGCCAGCGGCTCGCCTCGACGACCTCCGCGTTGCAGAGCACGAAGGTGCCGTGCGTGGTGACGGTCTTCGGATGCCCGGTCACGTCCACCGCGAAGACCCGGGCGCCGACCCCGATCTGCGGTGCGGCCAGCCCGACACAGCCGGGCGAGACCCGCATGGTGGCCACCAGATCGGCGGCGAGGCGGACCACCTCGTCGTCGCAGGGGTCGACCGTGGCACCCTCCCGGCTCAACACCCCGGCCGGGGCGGTCACCACCGGGCGTACCGCGCCCGGGTCGCCGAGCAGCTCGGGTGTCCAGTCACCCAGACCGCACTCCTCGACCATCCCGGAACCGTCCTTCGCCGTCACAGCAGGTCCGAATCGGCTCGGCGCAGGGCGACCTCCACGTCCAGCCCGGTGGCCACCTCGGCCAGCCGGGCGGCGACATCCTCGGCCGCCTCCGGCCGCAGCTCCACCTCGGCGAGGAGGACGTAGAGCGGGCCGGTCAGCCGGGTGGTCAGGTCGGTGACGTTACCGCCGGCCTCGGCGAGCACCCGGGTCAGCGCGGCCACGATGCCGAGCCGGTCGGCGCCGTGCACCGCCATCAGGTACGGCTCGCCGAACGGCGTACTCGACGCCTCGGCGCCGACCTGGCGGACCGTCGCCACCAGTGGACCGTCCGCGACGACCGGAGCCAGCGCCGCCTCCGCCTCGGCACCGGACGGGCCGACGCAGATCAACGTCATCGCGAAGTGCCCGCGCAACCGGGTCATGGTCGAGTCGGTCAGATTGGCCCCGACCTGGGCGAGCGCCTCCGTCACGTCGGCCACGATGCCGGGCCGGTCCGGACCGATGACGGTGATCGCGAGCTCGTTCATCCAGGCAGTCTGCCCGATGCGGTCGGCTCCGCGCGGCCCGACCCGGCGCCCGGCCCACGCTCCGGGACGGCCGGCCACCCCGGTGCCGCCGACCGCCTCCGGGTGGCACACGTGACAGGATCGACGGCGCCATGTCGACATCAGAACTCGCCGCCGACGCCATCCGGTGGTACGACGAGAACGCCCGCGACCTGCCGTGGCGGGAGCCCGGCATCGGGGCGTGGCCGATCCTGGTCAGCGAGGTAATGCTGCAACAGACCCCGGTGGTACGGGTACTCCCCGCCTGGCGGGCCTGGCTCGCCCGGTGGCCCCGTCCGGCGGATCTGGCCGCCGACACCCCGGCCGAGGCGATCCGGATGTGGGGGCGGCTCGGCTACCCCCGCCGGGCGCTTCGGCTGCACGAATGCGCGGTGGCCGTACTGGCCCGGCACGGCGGGGAGGTGCCGACCGGGCTGGACGAGTTGCTGGCCCTGCCCGGCATCGGTGACTACACGGCTCGGGCGGTGGCGACGTTCGCGTACGGGCAGCGGCATCCGGTGGTGGACACGAACGTACGGAGGCTGGTGGCCCGGGCCGTAGCCGGGGAACCGGACGCGGGGCCGGCGACCCGTCCCGCCGACCTGGTCGCCACCGAGGCGCTGCTGCCGGCGGTACCGGAGCGGGCCGCCCGGGCCAGCGCCGCGTTCATGGAGCTGGGTGCGCTGATCTGCACCGCCCGGTCGCCCCGGTGCGTCGACTGTCCACTGGCCGCCCGCTGCGCCTGGCGGGCCTCGGGGCGGGTCGCGCCGGCCGGCCCCACCCGCCGCCCCCAGCGGTACGCCGGCACCGACCGGCAGGTCCGGGGAAAGCTGCTGGCCGTACTCCGGGAGGCGACCGGGCCGGTGCCCCGGGCCCGGCTGGATCTGGTCTGGGCCGACGACCTGCAACGGTCCCGGGCACTCGCCGGGCTGATCGAGGACGGCCTGGTCGAGATGCTCGACGACACCTGTGTGCTGGCCGGTGAGGGCGGCAGCGAGCCCTGAAGACGGGTCCGGCCCGGTGGCGACTGCCACCGGGCCGGACCGTTACTCGCTGTCTGAGCTGCCGCTCGCCTACTCGTCCGCGCCGGCCGTGGCTGTGTTGCCGAGGTCGGCCGGCACCGCGTCGGGCACCGGGACCGGCTTGTCCGCGCCACGGAAGACCAGCTTGGACTTGTCGATGTTGTCCGGGTCGCCCTCGCAGTCGACGACCACGATCTGGCCCGGGGTCAGCTCGTTGAACAGGATCCGCTCCGACAGGTTGTCCTCGATGTCGCGCTGGATCGTCCGCCGCAGCGGCCGGGCGCCCAGCACCGGGTCGAAGCCCTTCTTCGCCAGGTACTTCTTGGCGTTGTCGGTCAGCTCGAGGCCCATGTCCTTGTTGCGGAGCTGGGTCTCGATCCGCTGGATCATGATGTCCACGATCGAGAGGATCTCGGTCTGGTTGAGCTGGTGGAACACGATCGTGTCGTCGATCCGGTTGAGGAACTCCGGCCGGAAGTGCTGCTTCAGCTCGTCGTTGACCTTCTGCTTCATCCGCTCGTAGTTCGAGTCGGAGTCCTCGGAGGCCTGGAAGCCCATCGAGACCGCCTTGGCCACGTCCCTGGTGCCCAGGTTGGTGGTCAGGATGATGACCGTGTTCTTGAAGTCCACGATCCGGCCCTGGCCGTCGGTAAGCCGCCCGTCCTCCAGGATCTGGAGCAGGGTGTTGAAGACGTCCGGGTGGGCCTTCTCGATCTCGTCGAAGAGGACCACCGAGAACGGCCGCCGCCGCACCTTCTCGGTCAGCTGGCCACCCTCGTCGTAGCCGACGTACCCGGGAGGGGCACCGACCAGCCGCGACACGGTGTAACGGTCGTGGAACTCGGACATGTCGAGCTGGATCAGCGCGTCCTCGCTGCCGAAGAGGAACTCGGCGAGCGCCTTGGAGAGCTCGGTCTTACCCACACCGGACGGGCCGGCGAAGATGAACGAGCCGGACGGCCGCTTCGGGTCCTTCAGGCCGGCCCGGGTACGCCGGATCGCCTTCGAGACCGCGCGGACCGCGTCCTCCTGGCCGACGACCCGCTTGTGCAGCTCGTCCTCCATACGCAGCAGCCGGGAGGTCTCCTCCTCGGTCAGCTTGTAGACCGGGATGCCGGTCCAGTTCGCCAGGACCTCGGCGATCTGCTCGTCGTCGACCTCACTGACGACGTCGAGGTCGCCCGCCTTCCACTCCTTCTCCCGCTGCGCCTTCTGGCCCAGCAGCTGCTTCTCCTTGTCCCGTAGCTGCGCGGCCCGCTCGAAGTCCTGCGCGTCGATCGCGGACTCCTTGTCGCGGCGCACCTGGGCGATCCGCTCGTCGAAGTCGCGCAGGTCCGGCGGCGCGGTCATCCGGCGGATCCGCATCCGGGCACCGGCCTCGTCGATCAGGTCGATCGCCTTGTCCGGCAGGAAGCGGTCGGAGATGTACCGGTCGGCGAGCGTCGCCGCCGCGACCAGCGCGGCGTCGGTGATGCTCACCCGGTGGTGCGCCTCGTAGCGGTCCCGCAGGCCCTTGAGGATCTCGATGGTGTGCGTCAGCGACGGCTCGCCCACCTGGATCGGCTGGAACCGCCGCTCCAGGGCGGCGTCCTTCTCCAGGTGCTTGCGGTATTCGTCGAGGGTGGTCGCGCCGATGGTCTGCAGCTCGCCACGGGCCAGCATCGGCTTGAGGATGCTCGCCGCGTCGATCGCGCCCTCGGCGGCACCCGCACCCACCAGGGTGTGGATCTCGTCGATGAACAGGATGATGTCGCCGCGGGTGCGGATCTCCTTGAGCACCTTCTTGAGGCGCTCCTCGAAGTCACCGCGGTAGCGCGAACCGGCGACCAGGGCACCCAGGTCAAGCGTGTAGAGCTGCTTGTCCTTGAGCGTCTCCGGCACCTCGCCCTTGATGATCCGCTGGGACAGCCCCTCCACCACGGCGGTCTTACCGACACCGGGCTCGCCGATCAGGACCGGGTTGTTCTTGGTACGGCGGGAGAGCACCTGCATCACCCGCTCGATCTCCTTCTCCCGCCCGATGACCGGGTCGAGCTTGCCCTCCCGGGCAGCCTGGGTCAGGTTGCGGCCGAACTGGTCCAGCACCAGGCTGGTCGACGGCGCGGCCTCACCCGGCGCGGTACCGGCGGCTGCCGGCTCCTTGCCCTGGTAGCCGGAGAGGAGCTGGATGACCTGCTGGCGGACCCGGTTGAGGTCGGCGCCGAGCTTCACCAGCACCTGGGCGGCGACACCCTCGCCCTCGCGGATCAGGCCGAGCAGGATGTGCTCCGTACCGATGTAGTTGTGGCCGAGCTGCAACGCCTCGCGCAGCGACAGCTCCAGCACCTTCTTGGCCCGCGGCGTGAACGGGATGTGCCCGCTCGGCGCCTGCTGACCCTGGCCGATGATCTCCTCGACCTGCTGGCGGACGCCCTCCAGCGAGATCCCCAGGCTCTCCAGGGCCTTCGCCGCGACGCCTTCACCCTCGTGGATGAGACCTAACAGGATGTGTTCCGTACCGATGTAGTTGTGGTTGAGCATCCGGGCCTCTTCTTGAGCCAGGACGACAACCCGCCGCGCTCGGTCGGTGAACCGCTCGAACATGCCCTCGTGCTCCTCACGTGCCGTGCGCACTCGATCTTGATGGCCAAGCATCGTGGCGGGGCCACCACCCGGACGCCCGAGGCGGACATCCGTGCTTCCTTACTCTATCGCCGCGAGCCGACTCTCCTGAGGTCGTGTGTTCCCGGAATGAGCCACGTACCCGACGTTTTTCCCAACCGCCCACGCTCAGCGATGCTTCCCGGACCGTCCGCTGTACGCGCAGAGCGAAATTTCCAGCCCCCGCCCGGGCGACGCGGCCCCGCGTCATCCACAGGCTGTGGACAACTTCGTCCACTGGATGTGGACAACGCCTGGGCCGTCAGGATGTTCCCTGGTCGGCTTGATCGTTCCCCGACGGCGCGGCCGACCGCGCGGAACCCGCCGGAGGGTGGCGTCCCGGAGCCCGGGGAGCGACCGGGGTCACCGACCGGTCGACAGAAACGGACACTCGCGTCAATCTTCTCATACGACCTAAAAATGAACGGGGTGGGTGGACGAAGCCGTCCACCCACCCCGCACGCGGGTCGGAAACCGACGCCTAGCGGCCCGCTTTGGCGTGGTACTCGTCCACGATCTCCTGCGGGATACGCCCACGGTCGGAGATGTCCTTGCCTTCCTTCTTGGCCCAGGCCCGGATCGCCTTGTTCTGCTCGCGGTCGGCGGTGGCGCCACCCCGCCCCCGCGCGGCACGACCACCGACCACCACGCCGCCCCGGCCCACCTTCGAGCCGGCCGCGACGTACGGGGCGAATAGGTCCCGCAATTTGCCGGCGTTCTTGTTCGACAGGTCGATCTCGTACTGCACGCCGTCGAGCGAGAACTTGACCGTCTCGTCCGCGTCTCCGCCGTCCAGGTCATCGACCAGCTTGTGAATGATCTGCTTGGCCACGTGTCGCTATCCTTTCGAGCAGGTTCGCCGCAAACAAGAGCACAATAGCCCGTTAGATGCTTGCTCCGTCAATAGGATGGCGAAACTACGGGAGGAGCCGCGTGGCGGCAACTACTCCGGGCGGACCATCGGGAAGAGGATGGTTTCCCGAATTCCGAGGCCCGTGAGGGCCATCAGCAGCCGGTCGATTCCCATTCCCATGCCCCCCAGCGGCGGCATTCCGTACTCCATGGCCCGCAGGAAGTCCTCGTCGAGCCGCATCGCCTCGTCGTCGCCCGAGGCGGAGCGCTGTGCCTGGGCCACCAACCGCTCTCGCTGCACCACCGGGTCGACCAGCTCCGTGTAGCCGGTGGCCAGCTCGAAACCGAGCACGTAGAGGTCCCATTTCGCGGTGAGCCCCGGCACCTCGGGATGCGCCCGCACCAGTGGGCTGGTCTCTTCCGGGTAGTCCCGCACGAAGGTGGGTTGGCGCAGGGTGGGTACGACCAGTTCCTCGAAAAGCTCCTCGGCCAGCTTGCCCGGCCCCCACTTGGAGTCGACCGCGAGACCGACCTTTTCCGCGTACCCGAGCAGGTCTGCCATGCCGGTGCGTACCGTCACCTCCTCGCCGAGCGCCTCGGAAAGGGTGCCGTAGAGCGTCACCGAACGCCACTGCCCGCCGAGATCGAACTCGGTGCCGTCGGCATGGGTCACCACATGCGACCCGGTCGCGGCAAGCGCCGCCGCCTGCACCAGGTCCCGGGTGAGGGTCGCCATAGTGTCATAGTCACCGTACGCTTCGTACGCCTCCAGCATGGCGAACTCGGGCGAGTGCGAGGAGTCGACCCCCTCATTACGGAAGTTACGGTTGATCTCGAAGACCCGGTCGATGCCGCCGACCGCCGCCCGCTTGAGAAAAAGCTCGGGGGCGATTCGCAGATACAGATCCGTGTCTAACGCATTGCTGTGCGTCACGAATGGCCTGGCCGTGGCCCCGCCGGGCAGCGGTTGCAGCATGGGGGTTTCCACTTCGATGAAACTCCGGGCATGCAGCGAATCGCGCAGACTACGCAGCGTCGCCGCCCTCGTGCGTACCATCTCGCGAGCGCGGGGACGCACGATCAGATCGACATAACGCTGCCGGACCCGGGCCTCCTCGCTAAGCGGCTTGTGCGCCACCGGCAGCGGGCGCAGCGCCTTCGCGGTCACCGCCCACGAATCGGCAAGCACGGAAAGCTCCCCGCGCCGGCTGGTAATCACCTCACCGGTCACCCCGACGTGGTCGCCGAGGTCCACCAGTCGCTTCCACGCGTCGAGCCGCTCCTGACCCACCCGGTCGAGCGAGAACATTGCCTGGAGTTCGGTGCCGTCGCCGTCGCGCAGTGTGGCGAAACAGAGCTTGCCGGTGTTACGAATGAAGATCACCCGGCCGGTGACGGCGGCGACGTCCCCGCTCGCTGTATCGGTCGGGAGATCGGCGTAACGGGCCCGGATCTCGGCGAGAGTCGCGGTACGCGGATATCCCACCGGGTACGGCGCAACGCCCTCGGCGAGCATGCGGTCCCGCTTCTCCCGGCGGACCCGCATCTGCTCGGGAAGGTCGTCCACGGGATCGGCGGGGTTCGGGATCTGCTGGCTCACGGCATGCTTCCTCGGGAATTCGTGTCGGCGGAGTTCGGCCCAAAGCGTACTCAAGTGCGTTGGCGCCAGGGCACTGGATAACCTCCAGGCATGGTTGATCAATCCCACGCCCTCTCTTTCGGCGCCGCGGCGGACAGCTACGACCGGTACCGGCCGAGCTATCCGGAGCCGGCGGTCGGTTGGGCGGTCGGCCGTCCCGCCCCGGCCGAGGTTCTCGACCTCGGCGCCGGCACCGGCATCCTCAGCCGGGTACTGCTGCGGCTGGGCTACCGGGTGACGCCTGTCGAGCCGGACCCCGGAATGCGGGCCAGGCTCGACACCGCCACCCCGGGGACGGTCGCCCGGGCCGGCTCGGCCGAGCGGGTGCCGATGCCGGACGGCTCGGTGGACGCGATCGTCGCCGGGCAGGCGTACCACTGGTTCGACCGTCCGGTGGCACACGCCGAGGGGGCCCGACTGCTCCGCCCCGGCGGGACGTACGCGGCGATCTTCAACCACCGGGACGAGTCGGTGCCCTGGGTCGCCGAGCTGACCGCGATCACCGTCGACCTGCTCGGCGGACGCGGTGCCCTGGACGAAGAACGCGGCATCGACGGCTTCGGCCCGGACTTCGGGCCGGTCGAGCGGAACGAGTTCCGGCACGGCATGACGGTCACCCCGGAGACCCTGGTCGGGATGATCGGCACCCGGTCGCACTACCTGACCGCCAGCCAGCAGCAGCAGCGGGAGGTGGAGGCCGCCATCCTGGAGCTGACCGCCAGCCACCCGGACCTGGCCGGACGGGAGAGCTTCGAGCTGCCGTACCGGACGGTGGTCTTCCGGGCCAGCCGACGCTGAGCCCGCCGGGCCCCGCCGGGGCTGAGCGGGCGGGCCGGTCAGCGGTTGCGGTCGTAGACCATCCGCAGCCCGATCAGCGTGATCATCGGCTCGTGGTGGGTGATCGTCCGGCACTCGCCGATCACCAGCGACGCCAGCCCGCCGGTGGCGATCACCGCCCGCACCTCACCCAGCTCACCGACCATCCGCTCGACGATCCGGTCCACCTGCCCGGCGAAGCCGAAGTACATCCCGGCCTGGAGGCACTCGACGGTGTTCTTGCCGATCACCGAGCGGGGCACCGCCGGCTCGACCTTGCGCAACTGGGCTGCCCGGGCGGCCAGCGCGTCGAAGGAGATCTCGATTCCGGGCGCGAACGCCCCGCCGAGGAACTCCCCCCGGCCACTGATCACGTCGAAGTTCGTGGTGGTGCCGAAGTCGACCACTATCGACGGCCCGCCGTAGAGGGTGTACGCCGCGAGCGTGTTCACCACCCGGTCGGCGCCGACCTCCTTCGGGTTGTCGATCGCCAGCTGCACCCCGGTCTTCACCCCCGGCTCGACGATCAGGCTGGGCAGGTCGGCGTAGTAGCGGGCCAGCATCGTACGCAGCGAGCGCAGCGCCGCCGGCACCGTCGAGCAGGCGGCCACCCCGGTGACCTCGACCGCGTCACCGGCCAACAGGCCGCGCAGCTTCAGGCCCAGCTCGTCGGCGGTGGACCGGGCATCGGTCTTGATCCGCCAGGAGTGCACCAGCTTCTCGCCCTCGAAGGTCGCCAGCACGGTGTTGGTGTTGCCGATGTCGATACAGAGCAGCATGTCGTCAGTCCCGAACCCCGAGTCGTGGCGCGTCCCGCCGCTACGCGGCGCGCGAGCGGAGGTCCAGTGCGATGTCCAAGATAGGTGAGGAGTGGGTCAGCGCCCCAACCGACAGGTAGTCGACGCCGGTCGCCGCGTACTCGGCGGCGGTGGCCAGGGTCAGCCCGCCGGTCGCCTCCAGCTCGGCCCGGTCGCCGACCGCCGACACCACCTCGGCCAGCAGTGCCGGGGACATGTTGTCGCAGAGCAGAAAGTCGGCACCCGCCTCCACCGCCTCCAGCGCCTCGGCCACCGTGGTCACCTCGACCTGGATCGGCACCGCCGGGAACGCCTCCCGGACCCGCCGGTACGCCGGACCGATGCCGCCGGCCGCCAGCTTGTGGTTGTCCTTGATCATCGCCACGTCGTACAGCCCGAGTCGCTTGTTGGCGCCGCCGCCGGCGCGTACCGCGTACTTCTCCAGCGCGCGGAGCCCGGGAGTGGTCTTCCGGGTGTCCAGCACTGTCGCCTTGCTGCCGCCCACCGCCGCCACCCAGGCCCGGGTGTGTGTCGCCACCCCGGACATCCGGCAGAGCAGGTTCAGCGCGGTCCGCTCGGCGGTGAGCAGTCCCCGGGTCGGCCCGGTCACCGTGGCCAGCACGTCCCCCTCGGCGACCTCGGCACCGTCGGTGGCCACCGGCAGCACCCGTACGCCCGCCCCGCCGGCCAGTTCGAAGACGGTCGCCGCCACGGCCAGCCCGGCCAGCACCCCGTCCGCCCGGGCCACCACGTCGGCGGTGTCGACCTGGTCGTCCAGAACGGTCGCCACACTTGTCACGTCCAGCCGCTCCGGCCCCAGGTCCTCGTCCAGCGCCGCCCGGGCGATCCGGGCCACCTCCGCCGGGTCGAGTCCGGCGGCCCGTAGTGCCCGCGCGGTCGGTTCCGTAATCGTGGTCGGTTCCGTCAGCACAGTGCCTCCCAGCTCCGTCGCAGGTGGCCCATCGGACCGATCGACCCGATGAGGTGCCCGCGCCAATCGTCGCGTGATTCCGAGTAATCCTCGCGCCAATGGCAACCCCGGGTCTCCTGCCGGGCGTACGCCGCGCCGACCAGTGCCGCGGCCACCGTCAGCAGGTTGGTCGCCTCCCAGCTCGCGGTGCACGGCGCGCCCCGGGTCGCGCCGAGGGTGACCAGCTCGGCGGCGGTCGCCCGGAGCGAGTCGGCGGAACGGAGCACCCCGGCACCCCGGGTCATCGCCCGGGCCAGGTTCTCCCGTACCGCCGGGTCGACCGTCGCGCCGCCACCGCCACGCCACGCCCCGACCGGCGCCGGCTCGGCCTGGGCCGGCAGGTCCCGGGCGATGTCCTGCGCGATCCGGCGGGCGAAGACCAGCCCTTCCAACAGCGAGTTGCTGGCCAACCGGTTGGCGCCGTGCACGCCGGTGCAGGCCACCTCGCCGCAGGCGTACAGGCCCGGGACGGAGGTACGGCCGTGCAGGTCGGTGCGTACCCCGCCGGAGGCGTAGTGCGCGGCCGGTGCGACCGGGATCGGCTGCTCGGCCGGATCGATCCCGGCCGCGAGGCAGGACGCGACGATGGTCGGGAACCGCCGGGCCAGGAACTCCGCCCCGAGGTGCCGGGCGTCCAGGAAGACGTGGTCGGCGCCGGTGGCCAGGAGTACCCGGTGGATGCCCTTGGCCACCACGTCCCGGGGTGCGAGTTCGGCAAGCTCGTGCTGGCCGACCATGAAGCGCTTGCCGTCCGCGTCGACCAGATATGCGCCCTCGCCGCGCAGCGCCTCGGAGACCAGCGGCTGCTGGGCGGCCCGGGCCGGGACGCCGTCCCCGCCGGGAGCGACCGGCGCCATCAGCGCGGTCGGATGGAACTGGACGAACTCCAGGTCGGTCACGGCGGCACTGGCCCGCATCGCCAGGGCGACGCCGTCGCCGGTGGAGACCGCCGGATTGGTGGTGGCGGCGAAGATCTGCCCCATCCCGCCGGTGGCCAGCACCACCGCCCGGGCCAGGATCGCACCGACCCCGTCCTCGCTACCCTCGCCGAGCACGTGCAGGGTGACCCCGCAGGCCCGCCCGGGGCCGGCCGAACTGTCGCCCGGTGCCCGGAGCAGGTCGAGGACGAGAGCGTGCTCGACCAGCCGGATCCAGGGGTCGCGGCCGACCGCCGCGTGCAGCGCCCGCTGCACCTCGGCCCCGGTCGCGTCGCCACCGGCGTGCACGATCCGGTCGGCCCGGTGCCCGCCCTCCCGGGTCAGCATCAGCGAGCCGTCCGGGTTGCGGTCGAACTCGGCCCCGACCCGGATCAGCTCCCTCAGCCGGGTCGGCCCCTCCTCCACCAGCACCCGGACCGCCGCCGGGTCGCAGAGCCCGACCCCGGCCAGCTCGGTGTCCGAGGCGTGCGCGGCCGGGGTGTCCAGCGGATCGAGTACGGCTGCGATGCCGCCCTGCGCCCAGCGGGTGGAGCCGTCGTCGATGTTGACCTTCGTCACCACTGTCACGTGCAGTCCCGCCTCGCGCAGGTGCAGTGCGGCGGTGAGCCCGGCGATGCCGGACCCGATCACGACCACGTCTGTCGTCTCCACCCAGCCGGGTGCCGGCGCGGCCAGCAGCCGGGGTACCACCGGCAGGTCGACGATCGGAAACTGCATCACTCCAGTCAACCGGGTACGGGTGGGTCGGGGCGCCCCGGGGGCGGGAGAAGTGGCCTACGACGCTCTTCGAAGCGGACGGCGGGCGGCTCTGCGAAGCGGACGGCGGGCGGTGCGTACCGGATCGATCGGGATCATCCGGTACGGATCGGCAACCCCGCCGCGCCGGCGCCCTTGAGCGAGCGGGTGAACTTCCCGTCGGAGACCCACAGATAGCACCGGACCCCACGGTTGCCCGACGTCCACTCGTCCCGCCCGCCGGGCAGCGTCACCACGCCGGTACGGAACCGGATCGTGCTCTGCGACACCCCGGCGAACCGGGCGGCGACGGTGTAGCAGCCGTCGTAGAAGGGCTGCCAGTCCCGGTCCGCGGTCGGATATCTCAGCGTCGCCGGTGCCCGCCACACCCCGGCGAACTCGGTGTTGTGCCGGGCCGAGCACTCCACCGGAGGCATCCGGTCGATGGTCCGGGTCCGGGTCAGGGTGGTGGCGTAGCAGCCCAGCCGCAGCGGCCCGGCCTCGCGCAGCGCGCCCTTCAGGCTCGCCGTCCGGCTCACCGTGTCGCCGTTCTCCTCGACGTTGGACACTTCGGTCAGGTCACAGCGGAACCACCGGGCCCCGGCCGCCCACCCCCTCGGCGAGGGCACCGCCACGCCGAGCCAGAGCCGGCCGGTACGCCAGTCCGCGCCGAGGAATCCGCGCGCCTGGCTGTCGCATTCGGCGTACGCGCCGGTGAACCCGGCCGAGCCCGGTGCCGGCGGCTTCTCCGCCTCGCCCGCCGCCCCGGCGAAGGTGCCGACGTGCACGGTCTCCAGCCGGTGGTTCTCGGTGCAGTCCACCGGGGAGTACGACGACAGGTAGACCGCCTCGGCGAAGTCCGCCGCGTGACAGGTCTCGGCCGCCGGGGTGAAGACCACCGGCTCGCCGACCGGAGCCCAGTCGTTGGTGAGGTCGCCGTCGGTGCCGTCCGGAGGCGCACAGCCGGCGACGCCGAGCAGCACCGCCCCGGCCAGCGCCAGGGCGCTCGTCCAACGGCGCATCGCGTCCTCCCCAGGGCGACCAACGGTCCGGATGGCTGCACCCTACGTTAACCGCCGGGGTCACCCGGAGGGGAAGATCATCTTTGCGCGCGTCGCAACGGAGCTCTGCGCGCGTCGCAACGCTCCCGGATCAGGCGGTGGCGACCAGGTCACCCCGCACCGGGTCGCCGACCATTCCCGGTACGGCGTCCGCCGGGTCGGCGCCCAGTTCGATGATCCGGTTCGCCGCGTCGACGTGCACGATCCGGGGCTGGTACGTCCGCGCCTCCGCGTCGTCCATCTGACCGTACGAGATCAGGATCACCAGGTCACCGGGGTGTACGAGGTGCGCGGCGGCACCGTTGATGCCGATCACGCCACTGCCGCGCTCACCGGGGATCACGTACGTCTCCAGCCGCGCCCCGTTCGTCACGTCCACGATCGCCACCTGCTCGCCGGGGAGCAAATCGGCGGCGTCCAGCAGGTCGGCGTCGACGGTCACCGAACCGACGTAGTGCAGGTCCGCCTGGGTCACCGTGGCCCGGTGGATCTTCGACTTGAGCATCGTGCGGAACATCGGGTACGTCCTCCGTGGTCCAGGGGTGTCTCGGGCGGTCGTCGTCGGGCGGTCGGCCTCAGCCACGGCCTCAGCCACGGCCTCAGCCACCCGAAGCGGCATCGGAAGCCGGAGCGGGATCGGGATCGGGAGCGGGCACCGGATCGGAAGCGGGAGCCGGAGCCAGTTCGATCGGCATGTTGTCGATCAGCCGGGTGGAGCCGACCCAGGCAGCCACCAGCACCCGGGCCGGTCCGGTGACCGGTGCCGGGCCCAGGTCCGGGGCGGTCAGCACCAGATAGTCCAGCCTCGCGCCGGTCGTACCCTCGCCGAAAGCGCGGTAGGCGGCGGCGAGCGCACCGTCGGCACCCCGCCCGGCCCCGGCGGCGTCGCTGCCGGCCCGCAGCGCTGCCGAGAGCCGCAGCGCGGAGTTCCGTTCCGCCGCCGACAGGTAGCGGTTGCGGCTGGACAGCGCCAGCCCGTCCGGCTCGCGCACGGTCGGCACGCCGACGATCTCGACGTCCAGCTCCAGGTCCCGGACCATCCGGCGGACCAGGGTGAGCTGCTGGTAGTCCTTCTCCCCGAAGAACGCGACGTCCGGCCGAAGCAGGTTGAGCAGCTTCGCCACCACGGTCAGCACCCCGGTGAAGAAGCCGGGGCGGCTGGCGCCCTCCAACTCCTCGCCGAGGCTGCCCGGGTCGACCCTGACCATCGGCTCGCCGTCCGGATACAGCTCCTCCCGGGACGGGGCGAAGACGTACCGGACCCCGGCCGCCCGGCAGACCGCCAGGTCGGCGTCGAAGGTCCGGGGGTACCTGTCGAAGTCCTCGTTCGGACCGAACTGGAGCGGGTTCACGAAGATCGTCGCCAGTACCGTGTCAGCCCGTTCCCGGGCCGCCCGCAGCAGCGCCTCGTGCCCGGAGTGCAGCGCACCCATGGTCATCACCACCGCCAGCTTTCCGGGCAGCGGCGCCAGGGTGGCCGCCAGCTCCGCCCGGGTACGCAACACCGTGGTCATCTCGACTCCCCACTTGCCCTCACGTGCCGCTCTGCCCGCCACCCGGTCGTCGTCACGCGGCGGCGACCTTGCGATCCCGGTCGGCCGGAGCCGTCCGATCCCCATCGGCCAGAACCTGACGATCCCGGTCGGCCAGAACCTGGCGATCCCGGTCGGCGAGGACTCCGAGCAGGAGCTCGGCGTCGGCCGGGCGGAGTCGTCCGGCAGCGATCGCCCGGTCGGCGGTACGGCGGGCCAGCGCCAGATAGCCGGGTACCGACTCCGGGGCGGTGACGGCCAGCCGGTCCAGGTGCCGGGCGATCGTACCGGCGTCGCCCCGGGACACCGGCCCGGTCAGCGCCGCGTCGCCGAGCCGCAGCGAGTTGTCCAGGGCGGCCCGCAGCAGCGGCCCGAGCACCTTCGCCGGCTGGGCCACCCCGGCGGCGCGAAGCAGCTCCGCCGCCTCGTTGACCAGCGTGACGAGATGGTTGGCGCCGTGCGCGAGCGCGGCGTGGTAGAGCGGGCGGTCCGGTTCGGCGATCCACTCGGGTACCCCGCCGAGGTCGGCGACGAGCCGGACGGCGAACGGCCGCAGCGGCTCCGGGACGGTCACCCCGTAGGAGATGCCGGGCAGCCGGTGCAGGTCCTCGGCGGTACCCGTGAAGGTCATCGCCGGGTGCAGCGCCAGCGGATGCGCCCCGACCGCCACGGCCGGGGCGAGCACGTCGAGCCCGTGCGCGCCTGAGGTGTGCGCCACCACCTGTCCGGGGTGGAGCGCGCCGGTCGCGGCCAGCCCGGCGACGACCGGGGCCAGCGAGTCATCGGGTACGGCGATCAGCAGCAGGTCGGTGGCGGCCCGGGCCACCTCGTCGGCGGGGCGTACGGCGGTCTCGGGCAGCAGCCGGGCGATCCGGTCCCGGGCGGCGGTCGAGACCCCGGCGGCGGCAACCACCTGGTGCCCGGCCCGGCCCAGCGCGGCGCCGAGCACCGCACCGACCCGGCCGGCGCCGATCACGCCGACGGTGAGCTGGCGGGGGATCATGGGATGCGGCTGGCCCTGACCGGCCGGCTCACGGCCCGGGGCGGCGGCCGATGGCCGGGCCGACCCGCCGGAGGTGGCGGTCTGCGGGCGCGCGGAAGCGCTCATAGCGTGATCCAGTCCTCGATAAGTGGTACCGGTCGATCGCAAGTATGCGCCGTCCGGCCAGGTCGGAACCAAGAGGTTGTGAAAACCTTCACCGCCGGTCGCGGGGCGTTTGGCGGGGTTGGGACCCGGGTGACCGGCGCCGCATAACCTGGGCCGATGCCGATCGGATGGCGAGCCGCGATGACCACCGCGCTCTACGGTGACCGGGGATTCTTCGTCGGTGGTGCCGGGCCGGCCGCGCACTTCCGGACCAGCGCACACGCCGTACCTGTGCTCGGCGACGCGCTGCTGCGGCTGCTCGACCGGCTCGACGCCGCGCTGGGCCGACCCGAGTCGTTGCAGGTGGTCGACATCGGTGCCGGCCGGGGTGAACTCCTCGGCACACTGGCCCGGCTCGCCCCGCCGGAACTCGCCAGCCGGCTCCGGCTGACCGCGGTCGAACTCGCTCCCCGCCCCGATTCGCTGACGGAGGCGATCGACTGGCGAGCGGACCTGCCGGAGCGGATCGTCGGACTGCTGCTCGGCACCGAGTGGCTCGACAACGTACCGCTGGACGTGGCGGAGGCCGGCCCGGCCGGCTGGCGGCGGGTACTCGTCGATCCGGCCACCGGCGCCGAGTCGCCCGGCGACCCGCTCGACCCGGCCGAGACGGAGTGGCTGGCCCGCTGGTGGCCGAGCCGCTGGCAGACGACCCCGGGCCGGGACGGGTCCGCCCCGCGCCCGCCGGAGCGGGTGGAGATCGGGTTGCCCCGGGACACCGCCTGGGCCGAGGCGGTCGGCAGCCTGCACCGGGGGCTGGCCCTCGCCGTGGACTACGGACACCTACGGGACAGCCGTCCGTCGCAGGGCACGCTCACCGGGTTCCGGGCCGGCCGGCAGGTGGACCCGGTACCGGACGGGAGTTGCGACCTGACCGCGCACGTCGCGATCGACTCGGTGGCGGCGGCCGGTACGGCGCGGGCCGGCCTGCCGTACACCCTTGTCGAACAGCACCGTGCGCTGCGGGCGCTCGGGGCCGACGGGCGCCGACCCGCACTGACGCTGGCCTCGACCGACCCCGCCGGCTACGTCCGGGCGCTCGCCCGGGCCTCCACGGCCGCCGAACTGACCGACCCGGCCGGGCTCGGCGGTCACTGGTGGCTGCTGCAACCGGTCGGCGTCGACCCCGGACCTGACGGATGGCTCGGCGCCGGGACGGCTGGATGGCTCGGCGCCGGGACGGCTGGATGACTCGGTGTTGATCCGGCCAGATGCTCGGTGCTGGCGCTGACGTCGAGTTGGCCGGCGATGCCGCCGGGCGGATCGTGGCACGATGACGGGCATGACTGCCGACACCGGGGCGCTGCGGGAGCTGACCGTCGGCACCGGGGCGGGGCTGGAAACCGCCGACATGGTGCTGAACATCGGGCCGCAGCATCCGTCGACCCACGGGGTGCTCAGGCTCAAGCTGGTGCTCGACGGCGAGCGGGTGATCTCCTCCGAGCCGATCGTCGGCTACATGCACCGGGGCGCGGAGAAACTCTTCGAGGTACGCGACTACCGGCAGATCATCGTGCTCGCCAACCGGCACGACTGGCTGTCGGCCTTCTCCAACGAGCTGGGTGTGGTGCTCGCGGTCGAACGGATGATGGGGATCGAGGTGCCGGAGCGGGCCGTCTGGCTGCGTACCGCCCTCGCCGAGCTGAACCGGGTGCTCAACCACCTGATGTTCCTCGGCTCCTACCCGTTGGAGATCGGCGCCATCACCCCGATGTTCTACGCCTTCCGGGAACGCGAGACCCTCCAGACCGTCATGGAGGAGGTCTCCGGCGGCCGGATCCACTACATGTTCAACCGGGTCGGCGGGCTCAAGGAGGAGGTGCCGGCCGGCTGGACCCGGCGGGCCCGGGCCGCGATCGGCGAGGTACGCCGCCGCCTGCCGGACCTGGACAACCTGATCCGGCGCAACGACATCTTCCTGGCCCGTACCGTCGGGGTCGGGGTGCTCTCCGCCGCCGACGCGGCCGCGTACGGCGCCTCCGGCCCGGTCGCCCGAGCCTCGGGGCTCGGCCTCGACCTGCGCCGCGACGAGCCCTACCTGGCGTACGGGTCGCTGGAGGTGCCGGTGGTCACCCGGAGCGCCGGGGACTGTCACTCCCGCTTCGAGGTACTGCTCGATCAGGTGTACGTCTCACTCGACCTCGCGGAACGCTGCCTCGACCAGGTCGACCGGATCGGTGGTCCGGTGAACGTGCGGCTGCCGAAGGTGGTGAAGGCGCCGGAGGGGCACACCTACGCCTGGACCGAGAACCCGCTCGGGATCAACGGCTACTACCTGGTGTCCCGGGGCGACAAGACCCCGTGGCGGATGAAGCTGCGCACCGCCTCGTACGCCAACGTGCAGGCCCTGGCCACGCTGCTCCCCGGCTGCCTGGTGCCGGATCTGATCGCGATCCTCGGCTCGATGTTCTTCGTCGTCGGCGACATCGACAAGTGACGCCCTCCGGCGCACTCAACCGGTGGCGCGGCTGCACCGTCGACAGGTGGCGGGGCGGTCAGCGCCAGTCCTCGTCGGCGGGATAGCCGTGCTCCGACCGTCGGGTGCCGCCGGCCCGGGGCGCCTCGTCCAGCGGCGGGTAGCCGTACTCCTCGTCGTCGCGGTGCCGCCGCCCCCGCCGGGCCGGCTCCGGCTCGGGCTGCTGTCCCGGCGGCCCCCAGGCTGACGCCGGGTCCACGCCTCCGGGCGGCAGCGCCGGAGCACCGCCGGACCGCTCCCAGCCCCGGCCCTCGCCGAGGTCACCACCGCCGTCGCGCTGGGCAGGATCGTCTGCGGACCAGCCGCTCGAACCACCGGTACGGCCCGGAGCGCGCTGACCGGCCGAACCGCGCTGACCGCCGGAGCGCCGGTCGTCGACTCCGGGCTCCGACCACTGGCGACCCGCCCGCCGGTCCTCGTCCGGCCCCGGCTCCGGCCCGCGCATCTCCGCCCAGCGGTCCTCGACCCGCAGCTCCGTACCCGACTCGTCGGCCCGCATCGACGCCCGCCGCTCGCCCATCCGGACCTCGCGCCCCCGGTCGTCGCTGCGTACCGAGGTCCAGCGGTCTCCGGCCCGCAGATCGGCCCAGTACGAGTCGTCAGCCGGGTCTCCGATGCCCGGGTCCGGTTCCGGATCGGCCGTACGCCCGCGCCAGCCGCCATCGCCGAACCGGCGGCCGTCCCGCCCCTCGTCGGCGGGTTCGGCGGCCTGCCGTCCCCGCGCCCCCCGCCACTCGTCCGGGTCCCCGTCGCGTCCGTCGCGCTCAGGTCCATCGCCGTAGTCGGCGTCGTACCCGGCACCGCCCCGACGCCCGTCGCCACCTCGCCCCGGGCCACCGGCCCGCTCCTCAGCACCGCCGTAGGGGCCGCCGCCATGGTTCCCGCCGCCATAGCTCCCGCCGGCCCGGGCTCCGCCGTAGGTGCCACCCGCCTGGGCGCCGCCGTAGGTGCCACCCGCCTGGGCGCCGCCGTAGGTGCCACCCGCTTGGGCGCCGCCGTAGCCGCCGCCCCGACCGGCGGCACCGTAACCGTCGCTGCCGCCGTAGCCGCCGCTGGCATAGCCGCCCGACTGGCCACCGCCGCCGTAGCCGCCACTCTGGCCGGCAGCACCGTAACCGCCACTGCCGTAGCCGCCCGACTGGGCGCCGCCGTAGACGCCGCCACCGTAGGTTCCGCCGCCGTATCCGCCGTCGTCCTCGTGCCCGCCGACGATCGTCTGCCTGGTGGTCACCTGCACGGTCTCGGTGTGCCGGACCACGCCCCGGCCGAGCGGAGGGCCGGAAACACCGCCGTGGCCGCCCGGCATCCCCTCCGGGCCGCCCCGATGCGGCCGAGCGCCCTGCGCCCACGAGTGGCCGTGGCCGTACTGCCCGGGCTCGGCCGCCGGGTCGTCGTCCCGGCCGTACCGCCCCCGGCCCGGGCCGGTCCGGTCGCCGTCGGGATAGCCGCGCTCCTGGTAGCCACCGCCTCGGTAGCCGGTACCGCCCTGGAAGCCGCTCGGCCCGCCGTGGAACTCCCCGGTGTCGCCCTGCTCCACCGAGTGGGCCGGACCTGCGGAGTGAGCGGGACCGGCGGAGTGAGCGGGATTGGCGGAGTGAGCGGGATTGGCGGAGTGAGCGGGATTGGCGGAGTGAGCGGGATTGGCGGAGTGAGCGGGATTGGCGGAGTGAGCGGGATTGGCGGAGTGAGCGGGATTGGCGGAGTGGGCCGGACCGGCCGCATGCGACGGGCCCGCAGCGTGCGACGGGCGGCCCGCGCCGTGGGCCGGACCTGCGGAGTAGGGCGGTCCTGCGGCGTGCGACGGAGCCGCGCCGCCTCCCGCACGGCGGGGCCCGTCGGGGCGGGCACCGGCACGGTCCCGGCCAGGGCCGCCCGGCGCCCAGGCCGCCGAGGCAGGCTCCTCCGGTGCCCAGCCCGCCGAGTCAGGCTCGTCCGGTACTCGACCGGGCCGACCCGGTTCGGTGCCGGCCCAGGCGTTCTGGCCCGGCTCGGCCGACGCTCGCCCGGCGGGCACGCTGGCGGTACCGGGCACACCCACGCTGGCGGTCCTGGGCACACCCACGCTGGCAGTCCCGGCCGCACCCACACTGGCGGTACCGGCCGCACCACCGACCACCGCCGCAGCGGCGGCAGCCGGGCCGATCGCGGCGGACGGTGCGCCCGGTGCGGCGGTACCCGGCACGGCGGCAGCAGCCCGGACAGCATCGATCTGGCCCCGCAGCGCCTCGACGTTGCCCTGTACGACCTCCAGCTTCTCGCCGAACGCCTTGTGAGTGGCGCGGGCGGCGGTGGCGATGTCGTTGCGCAGTTCGCCCCGCAGGTCGTCGAGTTCCTCGATGAGGGTCTCCTCCAGATCCAGCCGGACACCCTCCGAGTCGCCACGCAAAGTGATCGACAGTCCGATGAGTACGACCGCCAGCACGGCGAGCACAGCCGCGATCCGCAGCGGCCCGTTACCCTGCCCGACCAGCAGTAACAGGGCGGCCAGCGGAGCCAGCCCCACCCCGACCCAGAACAGTACGGTCAGCAGCGGCCGACGGCGGGTTTCCTCGGTGGCCTCGCGTGCTGGCATGGCAGTCGAGCCTACCCACAGTTGCCGGGGACGGAAATGCCGGCGCCAACGCGCGAGGCCGGCCGACGGCAGGGTGTGCTGCCGTCGACCGGCCTCGGTCGGTTCCGCCGCTCGCGCCCGGGAACCGACTCAGCTCCCCGGGCGCCCGTGGTCAACTCGTAGCGAGCTGGGCGCCTGTGGTCAGCTCGTAGCCGAGCCGGGCATCGGCGGTCAGCTCGTGGCGAGCGCGCCGTCGGAGGAGAAGACCAGCCCGACACTGATCGTGCCGCTGGTCAGCGCCGACTTGGTCTGCGGGCCACCGGCGTCGAGCGAATCGAACCGGCCGGCGTTGAAGTTGTAGACCTGCACGAGTCCGGCCTGGCACTTCGGCCGCTGCGGGCACTCCGGCGGGCCGCCGAGTACGGTCGCCGAGCCGGAGCACTTCGCCGCCAGCTCGCTGAGGGTGCGCACGCCGTACTTGTCGGCGAACTCCTTGGTGACCGCGAACGCGTTCTGGTCCTGGGCCGCCGACGGCTTGCCGAAGGTGATGCCGACCTTCTCGCCAACCGCCTTGAGCCCGCTCACCGTCTGGTTGAGATCCGGTGAGGAGATCGGCGGCGGGGTGGCGCCGCCCTTCGCGTTCACCTTGTTGTTCAGGAAGTCCGCCATGGTCGCGGCGTACTCCGGTACGACCTGGATGTCGCCCTTCTCCAGTGCCGGCTCGTAGAGTTCGCGGTTGCCGATCTGCTGGACCTTGACCTGGTAGCCGGCGGCGGTGAGGGCGATCCGGTACAGCTCGCCGAGGGTCTGGCTCTCGCTGAAGTTGGCGGCGCCGACGGTGATCGAGCCGGTGCCCCCGGTCGGGATGCCGGCAGTGAGGTTGTTGGCCGAGGCGAACTCCTCGGCGGCGACCTTCGGGGTCTTGCGGTCGACGTCGACCGCCTTGTTCAACCCGATCAGCTTGCTGGTGTCGAGGCTGTCGGAGACCTTGTCCAGGGCCGCGATCAGCTGCGGCTGGGCCACCTTGCTGTTGATGGCCGGAATGATGTTGTCGGTGTTCTGGAGCTTCTTGTCGTCGTCGAGCACGACCAGGCTCGACCCGGCCACCGGTGCGCAACCCGCACCCTGCGCCCCGGTTGCCGGGGCCTGGGTGCCGGACGAACCGGCTCCACCGCAGCCGGCGAGAAAACCGGCCGCGACGACGGCACCGGCGGCGCCGACTGCCAGACGTGTGCGTGTACGCATGAAACGCCCGCCTCCTGTGTCCCGGCGCGGCCCGGATGGGCCGGCCGCGTGTCCGACGGGCGACAGGACAGACGGCCGCCCGTGAGTACTCACGAAACATCCTCCCGTCCGGTACGACAATCCGATGCCGGCTTCGTCATCGGATCGTCACGCAAACGGGCACGATGCGCGCAGGAGTGGCTACTCTTCGCGAGAATCACCCATGCCGGGGCCGACATTTTCGGGCTGATCGGGCATCGCCCCACGTGATCAGACCCACACCAACCAACGGGTCAGGAGCCGGTGATCGCCGCCGCCGCCCGCTGGTCGGCCCGCCGGATGGTCCGGCGCCGGTTCCGGCGCAGCGGTCGTGGGGTCACCACCCGTTCCAGCAGTGCGAAGACCAGTTCGACAAGCAGCGCGAGCAGGGCGACGAGCAGCCCGCCGGCCAGGATCTGACCGCCGCCTACCGAGATGCCCAGCCCGAACCCGGCGCTGATGATCTGCCCCAGCCCGCCACCGTTGACGAACGAGGCGAGCGCTGCGGTCGCCACCACCTGCACGGCGGCGGTACGGAACCCGGCCGCGAGATAGGGCACCGCGAGCGGCAACTCCACCCCGCGCAGCAACTGCCCGCCGGACAGCCCCATCCCGCGCGCGGCGTCGCGCACCTCGGGATCGACCTGCCGGATACCGGTGTAGGCGTTCGCCAGCAGCGGCGGCACCGCGAAGACGGCCAACGCGATGATCACCGGCGGCTTGCCGAAGCCGAGCGCGGTCAGCGGCAGGATGGTGAGCAGCGCGATGGTCGGGATGGCCAGCGTGACGTTGGAGACCAGCACCACGGCTCCGCCGCCCCGGCCCGTGTGCCCGAGCCAGAGCCCGAGCGGCCAGGCGACCAGGCACCCGAGCGCCACGGCGGCTGCCGAGATGCCGAGATGCTCGACCAGCCGGTCGAGGACGCCGCCGGGATTGGTCCAGTTCAGCGGGTCATTGAGCCAGACCACCGCCTGCTCGATCGGATTCATTTCTCACCTCCGGCTCGCGACTGCGGGATCGCGCTCACCCGGTGGCTCCGCGACGTCGGGCCCACGGCGTCAGCAGCCGGCCGAGGCCGGCGAGGACCAGATCCAGGATCAGGGCCAGGAGTACGCAGAGCAGGGTCCCGGTCATGATCTCGGCCCGGAAGAAGTTGTTCCGGAATCCGCCCAGGATGAGCTGCCCGAGCCCGCCGTGCCCGACAAGTACTCCGACGGTGACCAGCGCGACCGTGGAGACGGTAGCCAGGCGCAGGCCGGTGAAGATGCCCGGCAGTGCCAGCGGCAGGTCGATCCGGAGCAGCCGGGCGAACCGGCCGTACCCCATGCCCTGGGCCGCGTCCCGGACCTCGTCCGGCACCTGGTTGAGCCCGGCGAGCGCGTTCCGGACGATCAGCAGCAGGGCGTAGAGGACCAGTCCGAGCAGCACCGTACTGGTCCCGGTGCCGAGGTACGGCGCGACGAAGGCGAAGAGCGCCAGCGACGGGATCGTGTACAGCACGCCGGAGAGTGCGAGAATCGGCCCGGTGAGCGGCCGGAACCAGTACGCCAGCACGGCGAGCGGGATCGCGACCAGTGCGGCGATCAGCACGGCCTGGGCGGTGAGGGTGGCGTGCTCCCGGAGGGCGGCCAGAATGGTCTCCGAATTGCCCTGCACATAGTCCCAGGAGAACCACGGATTACCCGGGTCCGCCCGGTCGATCACCCGGAAGGACATACGTGGACGTTACCCCGGAGGCCCGTTCCACCGGGCCCGCCGGCACCACGGGTGCCGCCGCGATAACCCTCGACCAGGTACGCAAGCAGTATCCCGACGGCACGGTGGCGGTCGACGAACTGAGCCTGGAGGTCAAGGCCGGCGAGTTGGTGGTGCTGATCGGGCCGTCCGGCTGCGGCAAGTCCACCGTGCTCCGCATGATCAACCGGCTGATCGAGCCGACCTCCGGGCGGATCCTGCTCGGCGACGAGGATGTCACCCGGGCCGACCCGGTCCAGCTCAGGCGTCGGATCGGGTACGTGATCCAGAACGTCGGGCTCTTCCCGCACCAGACCATCGCCACGAACGTCGGCACCGTACCCCGGCTTTTGGGCTGGCCCCGGGCCCGGATCGCCGCCCGTACCGATGAGTTGCTGGAGTTGGTCGGGCTCGATCCGACCACCTTCGGGCCGCGCTACCCGCACGAACTCTCCGGCGGGCAGCGGCAGCGGGTCGGGGTGGCCCGGGCGCTTGCCGCCGACCCGGTGGTGCTGCTGATGGACGAGCCGTTCTCGGCCGTCGACCCGATCGCGCGAGCCCGGCTCCAGGAGGAGTTCCTGCGGCTCCAGGCGGAGGTACGCAAGACGATCGTGCTGGTCACCCACGATCTCGACGAGGCGGTCCGACTGGGCGACCGGATCGTGGTGCTCTCCCAGGGCGGCAGGCTGGAACAGTACGCGAATCCGGCGTCCCTGCTCGGCGAGCCCGCCTCGGCCTTCGTCCGGGAGTTCGTCGGGACCGACCGGGCGATCCGGCGGCTCGCGGTCACCCCGGTCACCCGGGACCTGCTGCGTCCGCTGCCGTCCGACGCCACCGCCACCGCCGGGCTGCCGACCGTACCGCTCGGGTCGTCGCTCTACGACGCGCTGGCGTTGCTGCTGCGGACGAACTCGGACGACGCCCGGGTCACCGGCGAGGGCGGCGAGCCGATCGGGACGGTGAGCCGGCACCAGATCCTCAGCATCGACTACCCGGCGGACCCGGTCGGCGACTGACCACGGCACGGCCCGACTCGGCACCGCCGACGAGAGCGCCACGGCCGGCACGGCGCCCGGACGGCGTACTGCCCGGACGGCAGGGCGCACGGACAGCACGGTGGTGCCCGGAGTGCCGGTCGCGGGAGGGAGGGCGATCGGGCACTCCGGGCGCCGTCGAACGGGCGGCACGCGCGGGCCGAGGTCGACGACCCGCGCGGGCTCGGCCCGGCCGGCGGGGCTCAGCGTCGGCCCCGCCAGCCGCCCAGGGTGGCCAGGCCGATGATCCAGCCGACGAAGAAGCCGTACGCGGCACCCCGGCCGGCGGCCTGGAACGCGCCGAGCAGCGACGGGTTGCTGCCGATCAGCGTGGCGAAGAGCGCGGCGAAGGCACCGGCGAAGATGTACGCCGACCAACCGGCCAGGAACTGGCTGAGGGTGCCCCGGGCCCTGGCCAGTTGCGAGCCGGGCAGCATGTAGAGGAAGACCCAGGTGAGTACCACCACCAGGATCGCCTTTAGGTCGGCGGCGATGACGTTCTGGATCGTGTCGTCCGAGTCGAACCGCCACGCCGGCCAGGCGAGCAGCCGGAGGAACCAGCCACCCGCCGTGTTCTCGTCAGTGTTGTCCTGAGCCCAGTCGGCATACCAGGGGCTGCCGAAGACCAGGACCAGTACGAGTGCGGCGAGCGTACCCGCACCCGTAGCCGACTTGTATCTGTTGGTGAGAGCCATGCACAGCTAATTCCCAGGCGAATCTGATCGCGAAACTTCTGTGGCTCTCGGTGCTGCCCTGGCGGGTGTCAGTGCTTCTGTAGATAGTCGATGAACGCGGCCCGGAGCAGCGGAGCGGTCTCCTCGTAGCCGTGGCCGGTGAACTCCCGCCAGAGCGCGACCGCCTCGTCCACGGTCGGGCCGGCCGAGTTGGGCGAGCCGTCCAGCGCCGCCGCCTCGTCCGCGTTCGGCAGGTGCCGGATCACCGACCAGAAGAAGCCGATGTCCCGCCGTTCCCGGGCCAGCGCGAAGGCCCGCTCGCGCAACTCCTCCGTGGACAGCGCGTCCAACTCGGCGAAGGTCGGCCTGGTACGGGACTCGGAACCGGATTCCGTCATGACGCCGAGCCTATCGGCCCGAACCGCCGCAAGCCGCACCGACCGTCCCGCCCGCCGAGCCCTGCCCCGCCGCTTCTGCCCGGGTCAGCTCAGCCCCGCCCGGGTCAGCCCTGCCGGGCAGGAGCGGGCGGGGTCAGCGGTCCGGGCCGTCCCAGCGGTCGCCGCCCCAGCGGTCGGTCGGCTGGGCGGGCAGCGAGGAGGTCCACGGCTCCGGTGGCTGGTTCTGGGCGGTGTCCCAACTCGTCGTCGTCGCCGGCTCCTCCACCCAGTCCCGTTCGACGTACGACCGGGGGCGGCCGTTCGCCTCGACCAGCCGGGTCACCAGCAGGCCGACGGCGACCAGTACGGCGGCGAGGGCGGTCGGCGCGATGTCCAGGTTGCGCTCGTCGGCGTACCTGATGAAAAGGGCGAGTGCGACGGTCGCGAGCAGCCCGCCGGCGATCCCACCCCGCCGGCCGAAGGCGCTGGCGCCACCGAGCAGCGCGGCGCCGAAGGCCAGCCCCGTCCACTCGATCCCGGTGGTCGGTGGCACCGGCCCGGTGCCACCGGCCGCGAGCAGCATCCCGGCGCCGACCGCGAAGACCGTCGAGACCACCAGGCCGAGCGTGACGATGGCCGCGGCGGGACCGCCCCGGCGCAGCGCCGGGTCGCCCACCGGACGGAACCGGCCGACCGCCCGGCGTACCGTCTTGACGGTGCCGAGGAGGCCGGCCAGCACGGCGACGGCGGCGAAGCCGGCGAAGAGGTAGAGCGCGTGCTGGTTCGGGTCGTACTCGCCCTGCACGTCGACCGGGGCGCCGCGCTGCTCGATGAACACCACCACCGCGAGCCCGACGGCGAGGCTGGCCGCCCAGCCGGGCACGTGGAAGCCCACCACCAGTACGGCGATCACCAGGCCGACCGCCACCGCGGCGACCAGCGCCGGCAGCATCGCCGACACGACGCCCCGGTCGGAGTTCTCCGCGAAGTGCAGCGCGGCGGCGACGGCGACCGGCCCCAGCGCGAGGTTCGGCGCGGCGGTACGCAGGGTCAGCCCGGCGCCGAGGGCGAGCAGCCCGATCGCGGTGCCGAAGACCAGCAGGCTCTCCCGCTGCGCGCCACGGAGCAGGTCGGGATAGTCCCGGTTGCAGAGGAAGAGCAGCACCGCCACCACGACCAGCAGCACCAGCTCCCAGAGCAGGTGCACCACGATCCGGTCCCGGCCGGGCTCGCCGTGTGCGGGATCGTCGAAGACGTTCTCCAGCGCGGCCGGCGGGACGTTGCGCCGCCGGGTCGACTCGGCCGGCTCCGGATCGGTCGCCAAGGCGGGTTCGCCACCCATGAACCGCCCGGTGACCTGGCTGGACGACGTACGGGGATCGACGTCGTACCCGAGGTCCCCACCGTACCGGGGATCCTCCCGGGCACCGGTACCCACCGGATCCATCCCGGAGTCCCGTCGCCGATAGATCGAATCGTCGTACGCCATCGCGCGCGCCTCCTGATTTCGTCCCGCCGAACAGGCCCCGATCCGGGGTGGCGTCCGGGGGCGGAGCGGTCGGACGTGGGCAAGATCCAGCGAAGTGGGCGGATCTGGCCCGGTCGGAGGCACCGTACCCGCGTGGATGCCCGGCCGTCACCCCCGGTGCGCGTCGATTCGTCGGGCGGCCTGTTCAGCGCTCGTCGCGCCGCCCCAGCTCGTCACTCTCCGAATTTTGATCATCACGATCAGGCACCCGACAGGAGCGTTCCAACCACAGCGCCGCACCCACCAGGGCGAGCGACGCGCCCAGTCCCGCACTCGCCGCCGGTACGTCGTTCGCGGCTGCCCGGGTCCGCTCGATGAGCAGCCAGACGTCCAACCCGGCGTAGAAACCGGCGAAGATCGCCCCGACCAGCGCCGACGCCTTGGCCAGTACGACGAAACGGGCCACCGCCAGCGGGTCGACCGGATCCCGGCCGGGTCTGCGCTCGATCCGGGCCTTGGTGTTCGCCGCGGCGTACCCCTCCAGGGCGGCGAGCCCGAGCAGGGTGACGATGGGCAGCCAGGGCAGCGGCGGAATGTGGCTGTAGAAGCTGCTGACCAGCAACCAGGCCAGCGCCGCCGAGGCGAGTCCGGCCACCACCAGGGTGGCGGGTCTGGTCGGACCCATCCGCCCGCGCTCGGGGGCCGGGCCGCGCGTCGGGGGTCTGCGCTCGGTCACAACTCTTCCTCACTCCGCTCGTCGGCACCACGTCCCGGCGGGCGGCGGACCCGTCCGGTCCGGGCCCCCGGTCGCCGTCAATCCGACTCTATCCGCAGATCCGGACGAGGGCGCATGTCCAGCACGTCGGTGGCGACCGGCTCGGTCGACATCAGGTCGGTGAGCCAGCCGTGTCCGGGCAGCCGCCCGTAGGGCTCGACGTCGATCCACGGCCGGAGTACGAACGCCCGCAGGTGGGCGCGGGGGTGCGGCAGGATCAACTCCGGATCGGCGCTGTGCACCGGCTCGCCGTCGGCCGACCAGACCGCGATCACGTCCACGTCGAGGGTGCGCGGTCCGAACCGGCGCTCCGGGTCGCGTACCCGACCGGCCGCCGCCTCGGCGGCCCTGGCCCGGTCGAGCCAGTCGCGCGGCCCGGCAGCCTCGTCGGCGACCAGCAGCACGGCGTTCAGGTACGCCGGCTGGTCCGGCTCGCCCCACGGCGGCGTCTCGTAGACCCCGGAGGCCACCAGGAGTACGTCCCGCAGCCCGTCGACCGCCGTGCGCAGGTGCCCGAGCCGGTCACCGAGGTTGCTGCCGATCGAGAGCACGGCCCGGGTCATCTCACCTCCGCCGGGTCACGGTGACCGCCACGTCGGCGAAGTCGTGCGGGATCGGCGCCTGCGGCTTGTGCACGGTGACCGAGGCGACAAGTACCCGTGGATCCGCCAGACAGGCGGCGGCGAGCCGCTCGGCGAGCGTCTCGATCAGGTTGACCGGCTCTCCGGTCACGATCGCGACCAGCCGGCCGGCGAGTTCGCCGTAGTGCACGGTGTCGGCCACGTCGTCGGAGCGGGCCGCCATGGTCAGGTCGAGTTCCAGCGTGACGTCGACGACGAAGTCCTGCCCCTGGGCCCGTTCGAAGTCGTAGACGCCGTGCCGGCCGCGCGCCCGCAGCCCGGTCAGCACGATCCGGTCGGTGCCCGGCCCGGTCGGTCCGGCGGCCGGCCGGCCCGAGGCGTCCGCTGTCGGTCCGGTCATCCGGCCACCTCCCCGGTCATCATCCGGCCGCCTCTCCGGTCATCCGGCCACCTTCGGTCGTCAGCCGGGGACGGCCGCTGGCGGCCCAGACGGCGAGCGCGTCCACGGTCTCCCGTACGTCGTGCACCCGTACCCCCCAGGCGCCGGCCGCGACCGCGAGCACGCTTGTGGCGACGGTGGCGGCGGTACGCCCGTCGGTCGGCCGTGGCATGCCGTCCGGGCCGGCCAGCAGCGCACCGAGGTACGACTTGCGGCTGGCCCCGAAGAGCAGTGGGTAGCCGAGCGTCAGCAGCTCGGGCAGCCGGGCGGTGAGCTGCCAGTTGTCGGCCGGCCGCTTGGCGAAGCCGAGGCCGGGGTCGAGCACGATCCGGTCGGCGGCGACACCGGCGGCGAGGGCGTCGGAGACCCGTTGCGCCAGCTCGGCGCGGACGTCGGTGACCACGTCTGTGTAGTGGGCGAGTTCCTGCATCCGCTTGGCGTGCGCCCGCCAGTGCATCAGGATCCACGGGCAGCCCGCCTCGGCGACCACCTTGGCCATGTCCGGGTCGGCGAGTCCGCCGGAGACGTCGTTGACCACCGTCGCCCCGGCCTCCAGTGCGGCGGCGGCGACACCGGCCCGGTAGGTGTCCACGCTCATCGGCACTCCCCGGGCGGCGAGTTCCCGGATGACCGGCAGTATCCGGGCGGCCTCGGTCTCCGCGTCGACCCGGTCGGCGCCGGGGCGGGTGGACTCGCCGCCGACGTCGACGAGCTGGGCGCCCTCGGAGTGCATCTGGACCCCGTGCCGTACGGCGGCGTCGAGGTCGGCGTACCGCCCGCCGTCGGAGAAGGAGTCGGGGGTGACGTTGAGTACGCCGATCACCACCGGCCGGGGCGAGCGGAGCGGGTCCACCCCGGCCCGCCCTCCGCCGTCGGTGGCGGCGGCTCCCTGGACTGGCTCGGTCACGACTCGACGCTACCCACCTGCCCGGCTCCGGCCCCGGTCGCCCCCGGTCCCGCCGGTGGTACTGCCGCCTCCGGCACGAACCGCCCCGCCCCGGGGACCGGTGTGGTCTCCCCAGCGGCCCGGCCTCGGCGAGGCACGTGAAAACCGGCCGGGAGGAGCGATCGGTCGCACTCCGCGCCGCTTGTTCCAAACAGGCACGCGCCGTACGCTCGCATCAGCCAGATGCCAGAACTTAAGAGATGGGCCGAATCAGGACAAAGATGCCCACAAACCATCACTCTTCGCGGTGATTGCGAGACGCAGGGTCGATCAACACCCCACGACCGACCCGGTTGACCGGGCTTGACAGCAGTGCGGAGGCGAGGCGTCGCCGCACCGGGGAGGATTCCGATGTTCGCCATGGAGCTGGTGGAGACGGCATGGCCGGCTGCCACGGACGCGCTCCACACCCTCGCGCTCGTGACGGCGGCCGAGCCCGAGGGCAATATCGACACCGACGGGATCGTCGGCTTCTTCGCCACCAACATCGCGCCCATCCTGCTCGCCGTACTCGGCGTGATCTTCATCGGTCGGGCCAGCAAGGGCGAGGTCTCGAAGGTGCTGACCAGCTCGGCGATCGCGCTGCTCGGCCTGGCCTTCATCGCCGGGGCGGCGACGCTGTTCTTCGTCGGCGAGAACCTGATCAACCTGATCTTCGAATAGACCGCGGAGCACGAGATGCGGCTGCGCACCGACGACGACATCTATCGGGCCCGCCTGGTCTACCTGGGGCCGCCCGGCTACACACTGCCCATCCACCTGCCTTACACGCAGTACGGGCTGTTCATGTTGCTGGTGCCGCTCTTCATGTTCATTCATTGGCTCTTCACGTTCAAGGTCGAGCTGATCCCCGCCTGGGAGATCGCGCTCGCGATCGTCACCACCTCATTCGTCTTCCGGTACGTCGACCCCGACCGTCCCGCCCGGATGGTCATCCGGACGGCACTTACCGACTGGCGGCGCACCCGCGAACCGGCGACAGAGCAGCGCGACCCCCGCCTGGTCGCGACCCGTATCCGGATCCGGGAGCAGTTGACATGACCGACCGCAGCGAGGTGACGGCGTGACCGAGCGAACCAGATTCCTCTGCCACAACACGGTGGAAGCCACCGGGCCGGGCGAGGCGGCGGCATGACCCGCCCCTCCCGGCCGGGCTCGTCACACCCGGCAGGTCACCCGGCCGACAGTGCTGGTAACGGTACGCAGTCTTCTGGCTACAACCCGTCCGAGCTGGTCGAGGAGAGCGAGTACGACGCCGCGCTGCTCAGCAACACCGGGCACGGCGCGGTCGCGGTCTTCCAGGCGCCGCAGCCACCGGCCCGGAACCGTCAGGCCCGACCCGTCGCCCCGGCACCGGCCCGGCCACCGGCCCCGGTCGAGCACCCGGACATCGACTCCCCCTTTCTCGACCTCTTCGGTGCCGGCCCGGTCCAACCCTCGCCGCCGGCCCCGACCGCCGCGCCGGCACCCCGCCCCGCGCCCCGCGCGCCCGCACCGCAGCCGCGAGGGCGCTGGGGCGAGGAACAGGACGCGGCCGTCGGCCTGCCGGCCTGGGAGCCGGACGAACTCCCGGCCGGCGGTACCGGCCAGCGGGAGATCGCAGCCGGGCAGCCCACCGCCCGGTACGCTCCGCCGGCCGTCCAGCCCGCACCACAGGTACCCGAGCAGACCGTCACCGACCCCGGAGCCGCCGCCCGCCCGGTCGGACCGGCCAGTCTCGAAGCCGGCCCCGCCGCCGATCCCGGATGGCCGGCCGACGCACCGGCTCCCCTGGCCGTACCGGGCAGCGCCGCCCTGCCCGGCGCGGCGGAGCACGGGTACTCCGGGCGGCCGAGCCCGGCACCGCAGCAGCGCGGTGGCGACCACTCCGGTGCGCTGCCGATCGTCCGCGAGCCCGTCGAGCAGCCGGCCCGCCGACCCGCCGAGCCGGACCGCCGAGCCGGCCGGCGAACGGAGCGGGACACCGCACAGGTCGCCCCGAAGCAGCGGCGGAGCACGCCGAAGCCGACCCGTCCGCAGCCGCTGATCAAACCGCAGAAGGTACGCGCACCCAAGCTCCGCTTCGGCGACCGGGATCCCGCCGTCGAGCTGGCCATCACCGAGATCGCCGGTCACCTGACCTTCACCCCGAACACCGTCACCGCCTGGTACTGGCTGCCGGAGGTGCGCTGGGCGTTCCGGCCGGACGCCGAACGGGAGGCGCTGCTGGCGGCCATCTCCGAGCAGTACGCCGGCCTGGCCGGCTTCCGGCTGCACCTGCGCCGCACCACCCGGCCGTTCCCGGCCGACGAGTGGGCCCGGACGATCGACCAGCACACCCCGCACCCGCTCGCCACCGTCTCCGGCGCACCGAGCTGGTCGGACCACCTGGTCGCCGCCCAGCGACACCTGCTCTCGGTCAACCACGCCGAGGGGCAGACCTATCTCGGCGTCACCTTCGCCCGCCGGTCGCTCGGCAACTCGCTGGCCGAGCGGATCCTCCGGGCCTTCGGCCGGGGAACCGCCGACGGGGAGCGCCGCAAGCTGGGCCGGACGGTCGAGCAGTTCGACGAGGTGCTCGGCGCGTTCGGGATGCGCGGCCGGCAGGTCAGCTCCGACGAGCTGGAGTGGTTGATGTACCGCTCCGTGGCGCTCTGCATGGCCCCGCCCGGCCAGCTCTCGCCGGTCACCAACGACAGGTGGGAACGCGGTGACCTGCTCGCCCTGACCGAGCAGGTGGAGCGCTACCGCACCCCGTACGGGTCGACGGTGAAACTGGTCAACCGGATGACCGGGGAGGAGCGGCACGTCGCCGTACTCGCGGTGGGCCGGATGGAGCCGCTGGAGATCCCGGAGCGGCACGAGCCGTGGCTGCACTTCCACGAGCGGCTGCCCTGGCCGATGGAGCTCTCCACCCGGGTCGACATCCTCGGCCCCGGCGACTCGTTCCGCAATCTGGAGCACCGGCTGCGGATGATCCGCTCCCAGCAGCTCGACTATGCCGAGCACGGCATCGACGCCCCGCCGGAGCTGGAGCGGCTGGCCAAGCGGGCGCTGGTGATCGGTGACGAGATGACCACCGGGCTGCCGGTGGAGTCGGCCCGGGCGCACGGCTGGCACCGGATCGCGGTCGGCGGGCGGACCAGGGAGGAGTGCCTGGAGCGGGCCCGACGGCTGATCCAGCTCTACTCGCGGGAGCTGCGGATCTCGCTCCAGCACCCGAAGAACCAGGACTGGCTGGCCCGGGAGTTCATTCCCGGCGAACCGATCGCCAACACCGGCTACCTGCGCCGGATGCCGGTGAACCTGCTCGCCGCCGCGCTGCCGCAGGCCGCCTCCACGGTCGGTGACCGGCGCGGCGACCTGATCGGGCGTACCGCCGGCACCTGCCGACGCCCCGTCTTCCTCGACCTGCACTTCCCGATGGAGGTACGCGAGCGCTCCGGTCTCGCCGTCTTCGTCGCCGAGCCGGGCGGCGGCAAGTCGACCCTGCTCGGCGCGCTCGGCTATCTGGCCGCCCGGCGCGGGGTGCAGGTGACCCTGCTCGACCCGTCCGGCCCGCTGGCCCGGCTCTGCGCGATGCCGGAGCTGCGACCGTATTCACGCGTGCTGAACCTGACCGGCTCCGAGCACGGCACCCTGGCGCCGTACGCGCTGATCCCGACCCCGCTGCGCACCGAGTTCCCGGCCGGCTCCGCCGGTGACCGGGAGTTCCAGATCGCGGTCTCCAACGCCCGGGCCGAGCGCCGGATGCTGGTGCAGGACATCTGCATGATGCTGGTGCCGCCGCAGGTGGCCCGGGAGGCGTCCACGGCGACGCTGTTCCGGCACGCGGTCCGGCAGGTACCGGCCGAGGAGACCTCCACACTGGACGACGTGGTGGCCTGCCTGGCCGGGCTGGAGGACGAGGGCCGGGAGCTGGCCAACCTGCTGCTGGACACCGCCGAGATGCCGTTGGCGCTGCTCTTCTTCGGCCGCCCGCCGGAGGGGCTGCTCGGCGCCGACGCCACGCTGACCGTGATCACCATGGCCGGGCTGCGGCTGCCGGACCTGAAGATCGAGCGGGAGTACTGGTCGGCCGAGGAGGCGCTGGCGCTGCCGATGCTGCACACCGCGCACCGGCTGGCGGTACGCCGCTGCTACGGCGGCGCGATGTCGTCGCGGAAGCTGGTCGGCCTGGACGAGGCGCACTTCATGGAGGGCTGGCGCTCGGGCCGGTCGTTCCTGGTCCGGCTGGCCCGGGACTCCCGGAAGTGGAACCTCGCCGCGCTGGTCTCCTCGCAGAACCCGAAGGACATCCTCGGCCTCGACGTGCAGAACCTGGTGTCCACGGTCTTCGTCGGCCGGATCGCCGAGGACGTCGACATCGCCTCCGAGGCGCTGCGGCTGCTCCGGGTGCCGGTGAACGACGGCTACGAGGCGACGCTGGCCTCGCTGTCGAATGTGGACGCCGGCTCGGCGGACCGGCTCGGCTTCCGGGAGTTCGTGATGCGTGACGTCGACGGCCGGGTCCAGAAGGTACGCGTCGACGTCTCGTACGTGCCCGGCCTGCTCGACCACCTGGACACCACCCCGGTCACGGCGAAGGCCGCCCCGGCCAACCTGCCCTCCCCCATCGCGGACCTGGAGGCTTGACCATGAGGCTTCTTCGACCCCCATCCGCGGTCGGCTCCGACCGCCGGCACCGCGCTGCCCGGGTCGGGGAAGGTTCGCCGAGGATCGCCGCCCGGATCGCCGCCCTGCTGCTCGCGATCGGGGTGCTGGCGACCGCCACCCTGATCTGGCCGGTGCTCGGCAACGCCACCCCGGCCTCCGCCGCCGTTCCGGTGCCCATCAAGGCAAAGGTCGCGCTCTGCACCACCGCCGAGTGGGAGGCGAACTTCCGGGACTGCGTCGACCGGCTCGCCAACGTCGGCCAGAACATCCGGGACTGTGTCAAGGCGCCCACCCCGAGCGCACCCGACCAGGGGCTCGGCGGCTGGTTCGGCACCCGTCCGGAGGCGAGCAGCAAGCCGGGCGTGAAGGGCATGTACACCGAGTACGGCAACGCCGGCTACAGCTACGAGACGTACGACGACTCCGGCGGCTGCGCCTCGGACGTGATCGACCCGGGCAGCAAGGTGTTCAACAAGATCGCGGACGGCGAGATCCGGATAGCCGCCGCGATCATCGGCGCCTCGAACGCGCTGCGCGAGCGGGCCTGGGACCCGAGCAGCATGTGGGACTGGGCCGACCCGCTGGTCGAGCAGGCCACCAAGGCGGTCTACGAGCGGGTCTTCAGCGTCTTCGGCATCATCACCCTCTGCGTCGTCGGCGTCTACCTGCTCTGGCGTTCCCGGCAGTCCGACATGAGCAACGCGATGACCACCGCCGGCTGGGCGGTGCTGGTGATGGTGGCGGTGACCGCGATCGCCGCCTGGCCGGTCCGGTCCGCCAACGTCGCCGACGGCACCCTGGTCACCACCCTGAACGTGGTGCACGAGGCGGTCGGCCCCCGGGACAAGAGCATCCCGGCCGACCGCTGCGGCTCGCTCAACCCGGCCGGCTGCAAGGACAACCGGCCACCGGCGCTGCGGGCCAGCGACACCGCGACCGAGACCATGCTCTACCGCAACTGGCTACGCGGCGCGCTCGGCTCCTCGGACAGCGAGACGGCCCGCAAGTACGGCCGGGCGCTCTACGACGCCAAGGCGTTCACCTGGGAGGAGACCGCCCGGATCGCCGCCAACCCCGGCACCCGGCAGACCACCGTCTCGGCCAAGCAGGAACAGTGGATGAAGGTCGCCCAGCAGATCCAGCAGGAGGACCCGGAGGCGTACGAGTACCTGCGCGGCGCCCGCGACTCGGACCGGATCGGCGCCGGGCTGATCGCCATCCTGGCCGCGATCCTCTTCGCGATGTTCGACCTGACCGCGTCCGTGCTGGTGCTGCTCGGCTTCCTGCTCTTCCGGTGGGCGGTGATCGCCGCCCCGGTGCTCGGCACGGTCGGGCTGCTCCGTCCGGCCAGCGCCGGGCTGCGCCGGCTGGGCAACGCCGTCGTCGCCGCCGTGTTCAACATCGCCATCTTCGGCACCGGCGCGGCGATCTATCTCTTCGCCGTCGACCTGGTGATGAGCACGCCCACCATCCCCGGCTGGCTCCAGGTGGTGCTGGTCTGGCTCTGCGGCGTGGTGGGCTGGCTGCTGCTGCGGCCGTACCGCCGGATCACCCAGCTCGGCGGCAAGGACAGCAGCGAGGTGATCGCCTCGGCCGGCTCCTGGCACCGCCGGTTCTTCCGGGACGTCCGGGCCGCCTCCCGGCTGGAGAACGACCCCGACCACCACACAGACATCCGGGTCAAGAACCGCAGCGTGGTGATCCAGCAGACCAACGTACGCCCGGAGACCCGGCACGAGGATCCGGCCCAGACCGGTGCCGGCAGCCGCTCGGAGAGCAGCCCCGATCGGGGTACCGAAGCACCCGACTCGTCCCCGGCAGCGGCACCCGGCGGCGGCAGTGGCTCGCGCCCGGACCGGGCCCGGCCGTCGCGCCGCCGGCCGGCGGAGTGGACCGAGCCCGACGTACCCGTGGAAAACCCCTCCTACGTGATCTACCGCCCCGACTCCGCGCCCGCGCCCGACCCGTCGCCCGCCCGGGCGCCCCGGATCCGCTCCGAGGCGAGGTGACGGGATGCGCCGCGCCATCGAGTTCCTCTTCACCCGGCTCCTCCGGTCCCGGCTCGGGCTCGCGGTCGTCATCGCCGTGCTGGTGATCGGGATCGTCGGCGCGGCCCGGCTGATCGCCGGCCCCGGTGACGACCGGCCCGGACTCGTCGGCGGAACACCCGGCCCGATCAGCATCACCGACCCGGAGGCCGGCGACGACGGGCTGACCGTGACCGAGGAGCCGTCGCCCCGGACCAGTCCCGGCGCGCCCGAGCCGGCCCAGGTGGCCCGGTCGTTCGCCACCGCCTGGCTCGACCACCGGGACACCACCGCCGACGAGTGGCACGCGGGGCTGCGGCCGCTCGCCACCGAGAACCTCGCCGAGCAGTTGACCGGGGTCGACCCCGCCACCGTACCGGCCGACCGGATCACCGGGGACCTGCTGGCCGTACCGCAGAACGACAGTCTCGTCGAGGTGGTCGTACCGGTGGACTCCGGCGAGCTGCGGCTCGGCCTGGTGGCGACGCAGGGGCGTTGGCGGGTGGACACGGTGGACTGGCAACAGCGCTGAGCGGGCGCGGGGAGGTGGGTGCGGGATGACCGACCGGGGTTCGACCCGACGGCCGGTACGCCGGGTCGCGCTGGCGGTGGTGCTGACCGGCGTACTCGCGCTGCTCTGCTGCGTCGGCGGCACCGGCGCGTTCCTGGTGACCATGTTCGCCTCCGAGGAGGAGAACCTGGCGGCGGCCACCTTCGGCTGCGGCGACAGCGAACCGCTCAAGATCGAGGGCGAGTTGCCGCTGGTCGGGCCGTACAAGGCGAGCCAGATGCGGAACGCGGCGATCATCATCAAGGTGGGTCGGGAGATGGGGCTGCCGCCCCGGGCCTGGGTGATCGCGGTCGCCACCGCCATGCAGGAGTCCGGCCTGACCAACCTGGGGCACCTCGGCGACCGCAACGACCACGACTCGCTCGGGCTCTTCCAGCAGCGGCCCAAAACCGGCTGGGGTACCCCGCAGCAGATCCTCAATCCGGAGTACGCCGCCCGGAAGTTCTACGAGAAGTTGAAGACCATCCGGAACTGGCAGAAGCGGTCGCTCACCCGGGCCGCCCAGGCGGTGCAGATCAGCGCCTTCCCCGACGCGTACGCCAAGCACGAACCGCTGGCGACCGAGATCGTGAACGCGTTGACCGGTGGGGCCGCCCGGGCCGCCGGTACCGACCTGGGGCTCGACTGCGCGGACGGGGCCGAGATCGCCGCCTCCGGCTGGACCGCGCCGATCCCCGGTGGGGTCGGCTCCGGATTCCGTACCGCCGCCCGGCCGGCGCACAACGGCGTCGACATCGGCGCACCGAAGTACACCACCGAGATCCGGGCGGCGGCGGCCGGCCGGGTGCTGGTCGCGCGTTGCGACCCGGACCGGCGCGGCCGGTTGAGCTGCGACGTGGACGGCTTTCCGGGCAAGGGCGGCTGCGGCTGGTTCGTCGACATCCTGCACGCGGGCAACGTGATCACGCGGTACTGCCACATGGTCAGCAAGCCGATGGTTTCCAAGAACGACATGGTGGAGGCCGGGCAGGTGATCGGGCGGGTCGGTTCGAGCGGCAACTCCTCGGGGCCGCACCTGCACTTCGAGGTGCACCTGCGCGGCGACCGGAGCAAGCACGGCGCCATCGACCCGGTGCCGTTCATGCGGGACCGCGGCGCTCCGCTCACCGGAAATGAGCGGTGATGCATCAGATGCAACATGCGCCGCGACGACTGCAACCGTCCTGGATTGCGGTGGCGCCTGGGGGCCGGCCGAGGCGTCAGGTGTTGTTCGAATCCAGAACCCGTGACCCAAGTCGGTAACGTGGAGAACGGTGTGCCGCTGGAGGACGTGCCGGACGCGATAGGTCACGCCGAGCGCGTATTACCGCCCCTCTGGCTGCGCCCGGCACACCTCAACCGCGACCCCGCAAACGTGCTGGGCGCCAGACGGACCGCCGCGTCCCGCTGAGCGCGAGCCTTGGACTCCAGCGCCGCACGGTACGCCCAAGAATCGCCGGCCGCACGACATGGCTAGGCACGACTACACTCTGCGCCGCGGAGAGCCTTCAGTGGACAGGACGGCACAGCATGAACTACACCAGTGCAGACGACGTCAAGATGGCGTTGGGCATCAACAACTGGCGCGAACTCCGCAAGGACCACTACCTGCAACTGGTGGCCATGATGCCCGACCTGGACAAGGAGGTCCGGCTAGCGCTTCTCGAGAAGCTTCCCGAGGGTCAGCGAAGACACGATCAAGGAGCTTGAAGACCTGGTTCTCACCAAGCGCCGGAGCTACCGAACCGCAAGCGACTTTTACCGTGACTTCGAGGATGGCAAGTGGCTACGAAATCTGGCGCTCCCTGCCAAAGTTCAGTCCTCGGCGGTGCGGAAGGTACTCAAGACCAAGTGGCTAGACGAGGCTGACTTCACCCGGAGCTACGACCACAGCAACATCATGCTGATGCGGCTTGAGCTCGTGGTCGACGAGCTCACCGAAGCTGACCTCGACCGCTTGCTGGATCTACCGACAAAGGACTCGTACGGCAACGAGCAGTCGGCAGGTATGCAGCAGTTCTTGGAGTTTGTTCAGAAGAAGCATCCGAACACGATTTCACAGAAGGCGAAGGACTGGCTCACGAAGGAGCAGTCCTGACGAGTACCCTCCGAGCTTGGACGGATAGGCGTCACCGGGGGCGCCGCCGCAGGAGTCCCGTGTGCGGTTACGAATCGCTGCGCGAGCGAAGCTCTTCGGCATAGTGGCTGACCGCACGGCCGTACTGGGTCAGGTGCGGCGCCAGCGCGGTCAGCGCCTCCGCTACGGCCTCCGTCGTCCTGGCGGCATCATGCAGTGCGAGCGCGAGAAACGCGGCGCGAGCGTCGGCTAGCCCGTCCGCTGGCCCAGCGGCGATCTCGCCGCGCAGCAACTCCACGCTCTCCGCAGCCCGGCCCAGATTGCGGACCGTGCTCGCCAGTTGTATTGCCGCCTGGCCGCGGCGACGCTCGTCTAACCCGGCGGCCAGCGCCGCACGGTACAGAGGCTCGGCCTCGGCCTCACGGCCGGCGTAGTCGAAGGCCGACGCCCGCTCAAACAGGGCGGCAGCGTCATCCGGCGAGCGCTGCGCGGCCAGGACGGAGATCGCCTCCACCACGTCCTCGTCGGATCGGTTGGCCGCGCTCGCCCAAACCGCCGCGACCTTCTCTTCCCAGTCCTGCTCCGCTAACGTCACCGCAGCATTCTGGCAGACCGCCCACCGTCGACCACCCTGGTGCGGGGCTGAGCCTGCGGGGATGGCAGCTGGTGCGATCTGCGTCAGCGAGTATTCGCTGAACCGATCGCTCGGCGGCTACCGCACGGTTCCGGTGGCAGATGCCGGCGGGAACAGTCGACGCAGCGTCGGGCCGACGGCGGTTGCCAGCATGCCGTCGTCGCCGGAGTGCATGACCAGGTTGACCACGCCCATCGCAACTTCTTCGGTGCGGGTTTCGGCGGCTGCGGTCGCGACGTCGGACAGCGCGAAATCGGCGAGTAGCTGCCGTACCAGTACGCCCTCGCCCCAGAGCGCCTCGGCTGGGATGGAGAGCCGGCCCAGCCAGGACAGCAGGATCGCGGCCCTGCCGGCGGACGAGGGCATGGCGGCGGTCAGCCGTCGACGGACGTCGTCGAGTTGCGCATCGGACAGCCGGCCGCATTGCTGACCGGTGACGGCGGCCAACACAGGATGCAGCACGTCAGGAACTCCACGCTCGGTCAGGTACCGCTTGCCTGCCTTCCCCGCAGGCCGGAACTGCGGGCGGCGTTCGTGCAGGTTCAACAGGTCGGCCAACGGCGCCAGAAAAGCGGTCAGCTGATTCGGTACCCCGTGGCCGGCCAGGAATAGGTGGAGCGCCGCAGGATCCGCCACGACCAGGTCGCTACGCCACCACGACCGCTCCCAACTGACTGAGCCATAGCCGTGCAGGCTAGCGCTGGCAAGCACTTCGCCCGGAATACCACGGAGCATGACCGTCAGCTCACCCGGACAACGGCAGACGTCACCGGTGAAACGACCCGTCGTGGTCAACACACGCACGGCGTCGACCGGCACAGCGTCCTCCAACACAGCCAGAACCGCGCGGCCGAGCAGAGGACCGCCGTCCTCACCGCCTTCGACGATGTGCACAGCGTGGGTTCGAGACCAGACCTCCTCGAGCCATTCGACCATCCGACCCTCCTGCGCCGACCTCGACGATCATCGTAGGCGTGCTGGACGCCGACCACCGCGTCGTCATATCGACCGTCGCCGTACTCGTGGGGTGCACGGAATTTCGTGGTCGATCCGCAGCCCGCAGCGGCGGCCGTTGGGCAGCCGCCGGGTGCAGAAGACCCGATGGCGTACGTCCTGGTTCCGTTCCTCCGAGACGGTGGTCTCCGGCACGTCCACGCAGAGGAAGGTCAGCGCCCGAGCGGCGGTCCGGGCCAGGACACGGGCCCGGGGCAGGTCGGTCGTGACGATCGTCAGGTGGATGACGTACCGGTGCAGTTCGATGGTCACCGTCGCGCCATCGCGCCCATGGTCGGCGCCTGGGCGGCCTGCCAGCGCCGCAGCGCGTCCTTGATCCGGGCCGCCTCCTCCTGACTGTTGGAGAGTTGGGCATAGACGCGGCCGAGGTCATCGGCAACCTGGTCGAGAAAGACCGAGACCTCGTCCGGGTCCAGGCCACGCCAGGTCGTCCGGAACCGCCGGCCCCGCACCTGCCAGGGCCGCATCGGCTGGTACGGCCGAGAGCGGCGCTCGCCGAGCACCGAAGACAACCGGTCCGCTCCCGTCGATCTCGTCAGGATGCGCCGAAGGAGTTGTCGCACGTCCGTCCATCCTTTCGCCTGGTGTTCGGTCCTGTTCCCGTCCTCGTGCCGCGCTGGTGGTGGGGGTGGTCCGGCCGTTTCGGGTCCGCCCGGACCACCCCCGCCCCGGCCACCGCAGCCCAGAGCGGCGGTACGGCAACAGGGGCAGCCGCGCTGTCGCATGAGGTGCTCGTCTGCCAGCCGATGCCGGAGAGGTGTTACGGCGCTCGCATCGCCCTGCGAAGGTGCCAACCGACCACAAAGGCCCTGCAACCGCCGTCTGCGAAGTTACTCGTCCAGTGTCACCTACGTCAAGTACGTCATTCGAGGATGCAGCGTCATTTCGCGTACCTGCATTGCCTACGTCGCGAACCGTGATCAATACTGGATGGGCCAACCGACCGCAGGGGACGAACCGTGCCTATCCCGCCGACCATGAACGAGCTGATCGACGATCTTGTAAAGCGCATCAAGAAAGGTGACCTGCCACCCGGCACTCAGATTCCCTCGACCAGCGAACTGGCCGACCACTACGACGTATCGAAGTCGACCATCTCGCGAGCAGTGGCCCGGCTCCGCCAGCGGGGAATCCTGATCGGCCGCCCAGGTCGCGGCGTCTTCGTCGCCGAGAAGCCAGGACGGTGATGGTGGTGAGCTCGGGCCGGCGCTTGCCGCCTTCGCGCGGCCCGGCGTCATCGACGAGTCGCACTTCACCGACCCTGGCCAGGCCCCACAAGCTCAGGCCGGCAGTAGCCTGACCGACATGAGCGCAGAGGCCGTCGGTCGACACATGCCCACGGTGATCACGCTTGACGACCTCACCGCGATGATGGCCGCGGACGAGCACCACCGCTATGAGATCAGCCCTGAGGGAGTGCTGTCGGTCATACCGCCGGCTGGATACACGCACGCGATCATCGCCACCCGGCTCATGGGCTGGCTGCTCACCGCCGGCATCCCGGCGGACCGCGTCGCCCAGGCGGTCGGCCTGCGCATCCCCGGCGTGACCGGCGGTGTCGGCGGTCGCATCCCCGATCTGGTCGTCTGGAGTAAGGCGCAAGCCGAATCCGTATGGCTGCCGGTCACGGATGTACTGCTCGCGGTTGAGATCATCTCGCCCGGGTCGGCTGCCATGGACACCGCCGCCAAACCGGCCGAGTATGCCGGCGCGGGCATACCGCAGTACTGGACCATCGACCAGGACCCAGGTCAGACCGTCACCATGTACCGGCTCGATGGCAGCCACTACCAGGTGGCGGCCAGGATGCCGCTCGCCTGGGTGCTCAACACCGCCCCGGGAGAGCACGGCCTGGACTGATCTGGTCGGCTGACCGTCACGCACCGTGTTGCCGTCGAAGTGGGAGCCTGGAGAATAGCGGTGTCAGGCGCCGAGCGCGTTCCATCCAGGAGCCACAGGTAGGTCGAGCGATCCGTGAGTCACGATCCCGTTCCCGATCCCTTCGCCGGCCAGCCCGACTGGGCTCCGGGGCCGCCCCGGCCCATCGTGATCACCGCTGCCGCCGGCCGGACGGAGCTGCGCGGCCGGCGGGTGCTGGTCGGCCTTCCCGGGCTCGGCTGGCGGGCCGACCTGCGGGCGGACGAGCGGGTGGTGCAGGGCAGCCGCAGCTACGTGCCGGTGCTGACCGAGCACGAGTGGTATCGGGCCGAGGCGGAGCGGATCGAGGTCTTCGCCCCGCTGGTACCGGTGGAACGGGTCTGGGTGGAGACCATCGGCGAGGTCTCCCCGTGGGACGCCAGCACCCCGCCGATCCCCCGACCGTCCCGACCGGACGTCATCTCCCGGCTGGTCTCGCTGGACGCGCCGACACACCGGCCCCCGGTGCCGGTGGTCGAGGCGGACGCGGTCGCCGGCCGCCGGGTGGTGCAGATCGCCGACGCGGTCGAGCGGCGCGACCTGCGCGCGGTCACCGAGGTCTACACCAGCGGCGACGGCGACATCTGCGTACGCGTCACCACCGAACTCGACTGGTACCGCTGGGCGTGGAGCGGACGGCCACCGACCACGCTGGAGGTTCCGGTGCACCTGCTCTGGATCGAATGATCCGGCGGGCCCGTCAGGTGACCGGGTCGGCCGTGCAGACCCGCCAGCCGTCGTCCTGCTCGGTGCCGAAGCGCCACCGCTGGTGCTCGGTCTGCGAAAGGTTCTCCACCAGGTGCGAGATCACCAGCTCCACGCCGACCTCGGCGCGCTCCCCCTGGCGGCGTACTTCCAGTGGCCCCCACTTGACCACGAAGGTGATCTGGAACTGCTTCTCCCGGGCCGTCATGTCGGCCCGCAGCTTCCGTAGCGGGGCGAGCCCGGCCGGGTCGGCACACTCGAGCTCTCCGGCGAGTACGTCGTTCTCGTCGACCAGGAACGCTTGCAGGTAGTTGTGCACGGCCATGTCCGGGGCGCTCCGGTCGGGCGCGGTGAACCGGTCGTAGGCGACGTACGCCACGGCGGCGCCGGCCAGGCAGAGCAGCGCCAGTGCGCCACCGACCACCGCCAGCACCAGGCCGAGGCGCCGACGACGGGGCGCCGGTGGCGGTGCGACCGGCTCGGGAGCGGCCTGTCCGGGCGGGGTCCGCTGGGTGGGTACCCGGGACACCTGGGAATCGGCCGGGGGATGCACTGATTCCACCCCCTGAGGCTAGCCGCTGGCGCCTCCGTACCCAATGGGCGCGAATTCCAGCTTGGTAACCAAAAGGGAGCAATCCGTGACTGTCCGCCTCAGCGGCTATCTGTGCCACAACCATCCCCGCAGGTCCACGAAGATGCCGCCGCGCTGGGATACCGTCTCAGACCAGGACGAGGGAGTTGGTGCGGTGGACACCTGGAGGGGACCGACCGGGCACGCCGCCACGCTGCGCTGGCGGGCCGCCGCCGGCACGGCTGCCGTACTGCACCGCCGGGCCGCCGCCACCACCGCCGCCGCGGCCACCGCCCTGGAGGCGATCCGCCCGATCCCCGCCGACCAGCGGGAACAGCACGAACTCGCCGAACGGCTGCGCGCCGCGGCGAGCCAGCTCGCCCCGGGCTGGCTGGGCGCGCCGCTGGACGCGCAGTCCGAGGATGCCCCGCTCGGCGGCCCCGCCCCGCCGGCCTTCGTGCGGATCGGCACCGCCCAGCCGCTGGACGACGCCCGCTTCCCGGTGCTGGTGCCGCTGCTCGGCACCGGCCACCTCACCGTCGACGCGGACAGCCGGGATCCCCGGGTGGCCGGGCTGCTCCGGTCGGTACTCCTCCGGCTGCTCGCCGCCGCTCCGGCCGGCTCGCTGCTGGTGCGCGGCGTCGACGCCACCGACGGGGGCCGGCTCTTCGCGCCGTTCGCCCCGCTCGCCGACGCCGGCCTGATGCCGCCGCCGGTCACCGACCGCACCGGCCTGCGGGCCGTGCTGGCCGAGGCCGAGCAGTGGGTACGCCCCACCCGACCGGCCGCCGCCCGCTACAACCGGCACGACCGCACCCTGCTGCTGGTGGTCGGCTCGCTGCCGGAGCTGACCGAGCCGAGCGACCTGGCCCGGATCGGCGCACTGGCCCGGGAGGGTCCCGAGGCGGGGCTGCATCTGATCGTCGCCGGCTGGCCACCTCCGCCGCTGGACGCCGAGACGAGTCAGGCGCCGCTCTCCCGCTCCACCATGATCGCGATGCGCAACCCGTACGCGCTGGTCGGCGATCCACCCGGAGCCTCGTTCAGCGCCCCGGTGCCGCACCTGCCGGGCACCGGCCTGAACGCGCCGGTCTTCCTCGACGACTGCCCGCCGGTACCACTGCTGGACCGGGTCTGCCGGGACCTGGCCGCGCGGTTCCACGCCGACTACCGGCGTACCCTCGACGACCTGCTGCCGGAGCCGTCGGAGGGGTTCTGGACGGAGTCGGCCGCCGACGGGCTGAGCACCCCGGTCGGGCACGACGGAAACCGGACCGTACCGCTCGGCTTCGACGAACGCACCCCGCACTGGCTGGTCGGCGGCCGGGACGGCGCCGGCAAGAGCGCCTTCCTGGTCAACGTCCTCTACGGGCTCTGCACCCGCTACCACCCCGACGAGCTGGCGCTCTATCTGCTCGACTTCGCCGACGGTGGCGCCTTCACCGAGTTCGTGCCCGAGCCGGTGCACGGGTCCGGCGGGACCGGGCCGGGCGGGCCGTGGCTGCCGCACGTCCGGGCCGTCGGGGTGCAGGCCGACCGCGAGTACGGCCTGACGGTGCTCCGCGAACTCGACGCCGAACTGGATCGCCGTGCCACGTCGGGCAGCTCATCACCACGGATCGTCTGCGTGCTGGACGGGTACCCGCTGCTGCTGACCGAGGACGACCCGGTCAGCACCGAGGCGCTGGCCCGGCTGGAGTCGGTGGCCCGGCGGGGGCGGTCGGCCGGCGTACACCTGATCCTGACCGGCCGACCGGCACCGGCGCTGGCCGCGCTGCGCGCCCGGCGGGACTCTTTCCTCGGGCAGTTCCCGGTCCGGGTGGCACTGCCTGGCGGCGGCGACGTGCTGGAGCCGACCAACGACTCGGCGGCGGGCCTGCCGCTCGGCACGGCGGTGGTGAACACCGCCGGTGGGCTCGGCGGGCCGCGTGGCGCGACCCGGGGGCACGAACGGACGGTCCGGTTCCCGGATCCGCATGCCGATCCGGGAGCGCTGCGCGGGCTCCGGCACCGGCTCTGGGCGGACCGGCCCGCCTGGACGCCCGCACCGGCCGTCTTCACCGGCTACCTGACCCCACCGCCACCTCCGGTCCCGACCGACGACCGGGACGCCACCGACGCCCCGCAGTCCCCCAACCCCACGCAGTCCCCCAACCCCACGCAGTCCGTCGGCAACCCGGAGCCGGCCAGCGTGCCGGTCGGGCTGCTTGTGGACGTGTCGCTGCGGCCGGCGGAGCTGCCGCTCGACGGGACGCCGGGCCGGCACCTCGCGGTCCTGGGTCCGGATCCGACCGGGGCCGAGGTACTGGCCGGCGCGGCCCGGGGACTCGCCGGGCGGCATCCCGCCGGTGACGTCGAGTTCGTGATCGCCGCTCCCGGCCCGGACCCGGTGGCGGAGGCACTCGCCGCCGAGGTGTCCCGGCGGCATCAGGTGCACCGGGTGGACGCCGCCGGGCTGGGCGGCGCGCTGGAGCTGGCCGGGCCCGGCTATCTGGTGGCTTTCGGCATGGACGAGCTGGCGAAGGACCCCGAGCTGCCGGCGGATCGGCTCCGGGACCTGCTGCGGGACGGTCCGGGGCGGGGCGTACACCTGCTCGGCTGGTGGCGGGCGGTCGGGCCGTTCGCCGACCTGGTCGCCGTACCGGCGGAGCCCGAAGCAGCGCCCGAGGACGGTGCCGAATCGGCAGTGCCGCCCCCGGCCACCGTCGACGGGCTGCTGCTCCTCGACGTACCCGAGCCGGAGGTGGCCCGGCTGCTGGGCCGGCCCGTACGATGGCGCCCCCGCCCGGGTCGGGCACTGCTCTACGACCGGCGCACCGACCTGGCCAGCCTGGTCGTCCCGTACGGCCCACCGGACGGGGAGGTCACGCCGTGACCGGCGACGCCTGGCAGGACTACCTGGCCGCCGCACAGCGGCTGGATGCGGTACGCCGCGCCGCGGCCACCGCCGCCGCCGAGCAGGAGCGGGGCGTGACCAGCGCCCGGGAGGAGCTGGCAGGGGTACGGGCCCGGCTGGTACCCCAGCAGTCCCGGCTGCGCGCGCTGGGCGTCACCGAGGCCGACCTGGTGCCCTCCGAGCCGGAGGTGGCGGCGGCAGGTCGGGCGATGGCCGACGACCCGCAGGCGGTACTCGCGGCGTTGCGGGACGCCCGGGCGACCGCTGACGCGGCGGACGCCGCCACCCGGCTGCCCGGCGCCGGCCCGCTGCCCTGGAGTCGGGTACTGCTCTACGGCGCGCTCGTGACGGCGTTGCTCGGCCTGGTGGCCGTGCTCTGCCTCGGCGGTGTCTACCTGGTCGGCTGGCGCGGCTGACCGGCCCACTGGCGGTCAGACGACGCGGCTGGCGTTCAGGATCAGGGCCATCGCCTCGGCCCGGGACTTGGCGTCGCGTTGCAGCAGCCCGCGTACCGCCGAGGTGATGGTCTTGGCGCCGGCCTTCTGGATGCCGCGCATCGCCATGCACATGTGCTCGCACTCCAGCACCACGATCACGCCGCGCGGCTCCAGCTTGGTCATCAGCAGGTCGGCGACCTGCGAGGTCAGCCGCTCCTGCACCTGTGGCCGGCGGGCGTAGACCTCGACCAGCCGGGCGAGCTTGGAGAGCCCGGTGATCCGGCCGTTCTCGCCGGGGATGTAGCCGATGTGTGCCGAGCCCCGGAACGGCAACAGGTGGTGCTCGCAGAGGCTCATCACGTCGATGTCCCGGACGAGTACGAGTTCCTCGTGGTTGGCCTCGAAGCTGGTGGTGAGCACCTGGGCCGGGTCGACCCGGAGCCCGGCGAAGAGTTCGGCGTACGCCCTGGCGACCCTGGCCGGGGTCTGGCGCAGTCCGTCCCGGTCCGGGTCCTCGCCGACGGCGATCAGAATCTCCCGGACCGCCTTCTCGATCCGGGCCAGGTCGACGGCGTCCTCGACCGGCCCACCGCCGAGCTTGCCGTTGACCAGCCGGGCGGCGAGATAGTCCAGCTCGTCGTCGCCGTCCGGCTCGGTGGCTGACGCGGACAGGCCGCCGGCGTTTCCGCCGGCGGCCTGGTGATTCGCTGCGTTCAGTGTGGGCCGTCCGAGTTGGGCGTGGTGTTGTTGGTGTTGCCCCCGACGGTCGCCTGGACGCCGTCGGCCTCGGCCTGCGCCTTGAGCTTCTCCTTCTCGGCCGGGGTGAGCACCGGCGGCTCGGTCGACGGCTGCCGCTTGCCGAACCCGTTGTACGGGGCCATCGGCGGCCGCTTGACGACCCGGGCGCAGATCCGCGCCATGTCGGCCGTGGAGAGGGTCTCCTTCTCGATCAGCTCCAGCACGAGGTTGTCCAGGACGTCCCGGTATTCCACCAGGATCTCCCAGGCCTCGTCGTGGGCCAGTTCGATGAGCGACCGGATCTCGGCGTCGATCTCGGCGGCCACCGCGTCGGAGTAGTCCCGCTCGTGCCCCATGTTGCGGCCCAGGAACGGCTCGTCGCCGCTGGTGCCGTACTTGATGGCGCCGAGCTTGCTGCTCATGCCGTACTGGGTGATCATCGCTCGGGCCAGCGCGCTGGCCTTGACGATGTCGTCAGCGGCACCGGTGGTCGGCTCGTGGAAGACGAGTTCCTCGGCGGCCCGGCCACCCAGCGCGTACGCCAGGGTATCGATCATCTCGGCCCGGGTCTGGGTGTACTTGTCCTCGGTCGGCAGCACCAGGGTGTGCCCGAGCGAGCGGCTCCGGGAGAGGATCGTGACCTTGTGCACCGGGGCGGAGTGCGGCAGCGCCCAGGCCACCAGGGCGTGCCCGCCCTCGTGGTAGGCCGTGATCTTCTTTTCCTTGTCGCTCATCACCCGGGTCCGGCGCTGCGGGCCGGCGACCACCCGGTCGATCGACTCCTCCAGCGCGTCGTTGGAGATCGCCCGCTTGTCGCTGCGGGCGGTCAGCAGCGCCGACTCGTTGATCACGTTGGCCAGGTCGGCGCCGGTGAAGCCCGGGGTACGCCGGGCCACCGCGTCGAGGTCGACGTCGGGCGAGAACGGCTTGCCCTTGGCGTGCACCCGCAGGATCGCCTTGCGGCCCTCCATGTCGGGGGTGTCGACGGCGATCTGCCGGTCGAACCGGCCGGGACGCAGCAGCGCGGGGTCGAGGATGTCCGGCCGGTTGGTCGCGGCGATCAGGATCACGCCGCCCTTGGTGTCGAAGCCGTCCATCTCGACCAGGAGCTGGTTGAGCGTCTGCTCCCGCTCGTCGTGGCCGCCGCCCATGCCGGCGCCACGGTGCCGGCCGACCGCGTCGATCTCGTCGACGAAGACGATCGCCGGGGCGTTCGCCTTGGCCTGCTCGAAGAGGTCGCGGACCCGGCTGGCGCCGACACCGACGAACATCTCGACGAAGTCGGAGCCGGAGATGGAGTAGAACGGCACCCCGGCCTCGCCGGCCACGGCGCGGGCCAGCAGCGTCTTACCGGTACCGGGCGGGCCGAAGAGCAGCACGCCCTTCGGGATCTTGGCGCCGAGGGCCTGGTATTTCGCCGGGTTCTGCAGGAAGTCCTTGATCTCGTGCAGCTCCTCGACGGCCTCCTCGGAGCCCGCGACGTCCGCGAAGGTGGTCTTCGGGGTGTCCTTGGTGATCATCTTGGCCTTGGACTTGCCGAAGTTGAGCACCCGGGAGCCGCCGCCCTGCATCTGCGACATGAAGAGCAGCAGCAGGATCACCAGGATGACGATCGGCAGCAGGTTGACCAGCAACGAGACGAAGAGGTTGTCGCCGGAGACCTCGGTGTCGATCGGCCCGCTGATCCGGCCGGCCGCCTTGGCGGCCACGACCGAGTTCCAGACCTCGTCGCCCACCTCGTAGGGGAACTGGGCCTGGATCTTGTCCGTGTCGGTGTCACCGAACTTGGCCGAGTTCTTCAGGTCGAGCTGAAGCGTCTGCTCCTTGTCCTGGAAGATGGCCTTCTCGATGTCACCCTTGTTGAGTTGGTCGAGCACCACGTTGGTCTCGACCTTGTGATAACTCGGGCCACCGCTGAAGAATGAGCTGAGCGCTATCGCACCGATGATCACCAGGATGATCCAGACCACCGGGCGGCGGAAGAAACGCGTACGTTCCATGCTGTTGTCGAGCGCCGTAACGCCCGGACCCTCCTGATCGACGTCCTGATCGTCTGGTTGCCTTCTGCCGCCGCCGGAGCGGCGGGCCGAAACCGTCCCCTGCGTGCGAGCCGGCCTCGACGCCGGGCGCTTGGTACCGCGCCGCGGTCATTCGACGGTACACCGTGAACGCGAGGAGCGAGCCCGCGAGCCCTGGGGTAACAGGTCCGCTTCCGCCGGGGTGCCGGGTGAGCACGGAACCATGCCGGGACACCTCGCCCCGTACGGTCCCATCTTTCGGGTCAAACTGGGCAGGAGACCCGGCGCGGGATGCTTCCGCGCCACCACCGCATACCGTAACCGCGTTTCCTGGGAGCGCGCTGTACGTCCACTCGATATTTCGGCGATGACATTCAGGATCGTCGGGGCGTACCGGACATCTGTTCGCGTTGCAGACAGGACGAGGGGATCGAGGGCCGAGCCGAAAAGGTTACGGGACCGGATCAGGACCGGGCGTAGACCTCGGGCTTCAGGACGCCGACGTACGGCACCTCGCGGTAGCGCTCGGCGAAGTCCAGGCCGTAGCCGACCACGAACTCGCTCGGGATGTCGAAGCCGACGTACCGCACCGGCACCGAGACCTTGATCGCGTCCGGCTTGCGGAACAGCGCCACCACCTCGATGCTGGCCGGCTCCCGGGACTCCAGGTAGCGCAGCAGCCAGGAGAGGGTGAGCCCGGAGTCGACGATGTCCTCCACCACCACCACGTGCCGGCCGGCGATGTCCCGGTCCAGGTCCTTGCGAATGCGGATGGTGCCGGAGGAGGTGGTGCCCTGCCCGTACGTGGAGAGGGCCATGAACTCCAGCTCGGCCGGCGGCCCGTGTCGGCCGAGCGCCCGGGCGAAGTCGGCCATGAACATGACCGCGCCCTTGAGCACACAGACCAGGATGATCCGGTCCGTTGTGCCCGCATGGTCCGCTGCCACCTGTTTGGCCAGTTCCGCGATCTTTTCCCGAATTTGCTCCTCCGAGATGATCACGTGGTCGATGTCGGCGTCGTACCAGGAGCCCTGAGCCATGCGCCTAGCCTGCCGTACGCCCGTTCGCGCCCGTCGCCGGGGCGGCACCTTGCTGCGGTGCTCACCCCGGCTGGCCAGGCTGACTCTCGGACATGCCCCGAAGGCTCTCCGGGACGGCCCTCAGCCACGGGGCGACGACCGCCAGCCACCGTTGCTGGGCCGCCAGTCGGCGGAGTCGCGGGTGTCGGCGGTGAACCCGAGAACGGAGGCGAGGAGCAGGACGAGGAAGAAGAGGGAGACGAGGAGTTCCATGGCGGCGTGACCTCTCTTGTCGATGGCCGGATCCGACGATGTCGGGCCTGACCAGCTCTTTTGGTTCGCCGCCGGTGCGCACCGGCTGTTATGACCCAAGTCTGCCCCGCCGGGCAGCACCCGGACAGTGGCAGCTTTGCCATGCAGCATCGATTTTCTGCCAGTTATCGGTTATCGTCGACGCATGCTTCGCAACGTGGCCGTGATCGCCCTGGACCCGGTATCCACCTTCGAGCTGGGGGTGTTCTGCGAGGTCTTCGGCACCGACCGGGTCGCCGACGGCTTCCCCGGCTACCGCTTCGACGTCTGCACCCACGACGGCAGGCCGGTCCGCACCCACTCCGGCTTCGGCCTGACCCCCAACGCCGACCTCACCCCGGTGGAGGACGCCGACCTGGTCGCCGTGCCGGCGATGCACCGCATCGGTGCCCCGATCCCGGAGACCGTGCTGGCGGCGCTGCGCCGGGCCGCCGACCGCGGGGCGTACGTGCTCAGCGTCTGCTCGGGCGCGTTCGTACTCGGCGCCGCCGGCCTGCTCGACGGCCGAGAGTGCACCACCCACTGGAAGTACGCCGACCAGCTCGCCGAGATGTACCCGCTGGCCAAGGTGCGGTGCAACTCGCTCTACGTGCAGGACGGCAACCTGCTCACCGGTGCCGGCACGGCGGCCGGGATCGACGCCTGCCTGCACCTGGTCCGTCAGGCGCATGGCTCGGCGCTCGCCACCAAGCTGGCCCGGCGGATGGTGGTGCCACCGCACCGCGACGGCGGGCAGGCGCAGTACATCGAGGCGCCTATCGCACCCACCCCGGCGGCACCGACCCTGGAGCCGGTGCTGAGCTGGCTGATCGAGCACCTGGACCGGCCGGTGACCGTCGACGACCTGGCCGCGCGGGCCCACATGGCGCCCCGGACCTTCGCCCGGCGGTTCCGGGCCGAGACCGGCACCACCCCGCACGACTGGATCACCAACCAGCGGGTGCTGCTGGCCCGGCGCCTGCTGGAGGAGACCGAGCTGGGCATCGAAGGGGTCGCCACCCGGGCCGGCTTCGGCGACGCCGCCACCCTGCGGCACCACTTCGCCCGCCGGATCGGCGCCACCCCGCACGCCTACCGGTCGACCTTCCGGGGCCGGCTCCCGACTCCGACACGCGAGTCGGTCACCCTCTGAGCGTCCGGCGACGGCGCGCGTCGGTCACCCGCTGAGCATCGGGCGACGGCGCGAGTCTGGTCACCAGCTGAGCGTTGCCCGACCGGCTCAGTACCCGATCGCGCAGCCGTCGGCCCGGGGCTCCGAGCCGGCCACGTAGCCGCCGTCGGGCAGCCGCCAGATCGCCTGGCCGTACCCGAAGGAGGACGCCTCGGGCTCGACGGTGACCTCGTGGCCCCGGGCGCGCAACCGCCGCACCACGTCCCGGCCCGCCCCACCGGCCAGTCCCGGCTCCACCAGCACCGAGCGCCCGGCGTGCCAGTACCAGCGCGGCCGGTCCAGCGCGGCCTGCGGGTCGAGCCCGTCGTCAAGGGTCGCGGAGACCACCTGCACGTGCCCCTGCGGCTGCATGTGCCCGCCCATCACCCCGAACGGGCCCACCGGCTCGCCGCCGTCCCGGCTGAGGAACCCGGGGATGATGGTGTGGAACGGGCGCTTGCCCGGCGCCACCACGTTCGGGTGGGCCGGGTCGAGGCTGAACCCGGCACCCCGGTTCTGCAGGCCGAAGCCGAGCCCGGGCGGCACCACGAACGAGCCGAAACCCATGTAGTTGGACTGGATCAGGCTCACCATCATCCCGTCCCGGTCGGCGGTGCAGAGATAGACGGTTCCGCCCCGGGCCGGGTCGCCGGGCGCCGGCGTGCCGGCCGTGCCGGTGACAAGTGCCCGGCGGGTGGCGGCGTACTCCGGGGTGAGCAGTTCGGCGGTCGGCACGCGTACCCGATCCGGGTCGGCGACGTACGCGTGCGCGTCGGCGAAGCCGAGCTTGACCGCCTCGATCTGCCAGTGCAGTCGCTCGACCGGATCCAGCGCGGCCAACTCCACCCCGTCGAGGATGTTCAGCGCGAGCAGTGCGGCCACGCCCTGCCCGTTCGGCGGCAACTCCCACACCTCGTGCCCCCGGTAACCGGCCCGGACCGGGTCCACCCAGGTCGAGGCGTGCCCGGCCAGGTCGTCGCCGGTGAGCCGCCCGCCGGTCCGGGCCGCGTACCCGGCCAGGGTCTCGGCGATCCGGCCGGTGTAGAAATCCGCCGCACCCGTCTCGGCGATCCGGCGCAGCGTGCCGGCGGCGTCCGGGTTGCGCCACCGCTGCCCGGCCCGGGGCGCCCGTCCATCCTCGACGGTGAAGACCCGGCCCCACTCGGCGTACTCCGCACCGGTCAGCCCGGCGTGCACCTCGACCGAACCGGCCCAGCTCGCGGCCACCCGGGGCGAGACCGGGAAGCCGTGCTCGGCGTAGCCGACCGCGTCGGCGAAGAGCTCGGCGAAGGGCAGCCGGCCGAACCGCTCGTGCAGGTCCCGCCAGCCGGCCGGGGCACCGGGTACGGTCACCGGCAGCCAGCCCCGCGCCGGCATGGCCGGCCCGACCGCCTGCGCACCGCCGTGTCCCGGAGTCGGCTCGGCGCCCCGCCCGCCGGTCGCGGCGAGCACCGCCTCCCGGGTCAGCCCGGCCGGTGACCGACCGGAGGCGTTCAGCCCGTGCAGCCGCTCCCCGTCCCAGACGATCGCGAAGAGGTCGCCACCGATATCGTTGGAGCCGGGCTGCACCACCGTGAGGGTGATCGCGGTGGCGAGCGCGGCGTCGACGGCGTTACCGCCCCGGCGGAGTACCGCCAGTCCGGCGGCGGCGGCGAGTGGCTGGCTGGTGGCGACGGCACCGTGCGGCGCGTAGAGCGGCGGTCGGGGGTAGGACATCCCCCATGTCTACTCCGCGATCAACATTCCGCCGCGCCGGGTCGCCCGGATGCCGCCGGGCAGGTGCGTCGCGCCCTGCCCGCGCCACGCGGTGACCAGCGCGTTCAGTGCCGCGATGTGCCGGTACGAGAGTGCTGCCGGCGGCGCGCCGAGTTCGCGGCACCACAGGTGCAGCACCCGGGTACGCACCGCCGGCGGCATCCCGGCCAGCACCGGTACGGCCAACCCGTCGGCCACCCCGCCCGTGCTCCCCGGCCCGACCAGGCTTCCCGCCCCGGCCGTGCTGTCCGGGTCGGCCACGGTCCCCGGGCCGCCCGCGAGCCCCGAGTCGGCAACGCCTCCCGCCCCGCCCGCGAGCCCCGGGCCGGCGACGGTTCCCGCCCCGGCTGCCGGGATCCGGGCCTCGGCGTAACCGGCCCGGGCCAGGTCGTCCAGGGCCGCGCCGTCCTCGGCGGCCAGCCGGGCGGTCCGGGCCAGGTTGTCCAACACCCCGGGGCCGAGCGCCCGGATCAGCACCGGGAGCACGTCGGAGCGGACCCGGGCCCGGGCGTACCGGTCGTCGGTGTTGTGCGGGTCCTCCCACGGCGTCAGCCCGAGCAGCGCGCACGCCTTGCGGGTCTGCTCGCGGGTGATCTCCAGTAGCGGCCGGGCCAGCGTCACCCCGGCGTACTCCCGGCTGGCCGGCATCCCGGCGAGCCCGCGCGGGCCGGCGCCCCTGGCGAGCGCGAGCAGCACCGTCTCGGCCTGGTCGTCGCGGGTGTGCCCGAGCAGCACGGTGCTGGCGTCGTACCGGCGGGCGGCCTCCACCAGGGCGGAGTAGCGCGCCTCCCGGGCCGCCGCCTCCGGACCGCCCGGCCGCCCGGCGACCTGGACGGTCGCCACCTCGATCGGCGCGAGCCCCTGCCCGGTGGCCCAGCGCGCGACGTCGGCGGCCCGACCCGCCGAACCCTCCTGGAGGCCGTGGTCGACGGTGACCAGCCCGGCCGGCACGCCGAGCCGGGGTGCCACGAAGGCGACGCCGGTGGCCAGCGCGAGCGAGTCGGCGCCACCCGAGCAGGCGACGAGGACCGGCCGGTTCCGGGGTACGCCGGAAAGCGCCCGCCGGACCGCGACCCGGATCGCCGCGACCGGCGGTGGCAGGGCTGCCACGGTCGGATCAGCCGGTGGCGGCGATCGGGCCGACCGGGCCGTGCACCCGGGCGACCCAGGCGTCCGGGTCGGCGAGTTCCTCCAGCCGGGGCAGGGTGAGCGGCGAGCTGAAGATCTTGTTGAAGCCCTCCATGCCGACCCGGTCCACCACGCCGTGCACGAACTTGCGACCCTCGGCGTACTGGCGCATCTTCACGTCGACGCCGAGCAGCTTGCGGATCGCCTTCTCCAGCGGGTTGCCGGACTCGCGGCGCCTGTTGAACTTGGCCCGGATCGACTCGACGCTCGGGATGACCTCCGGCCCGACACCGTCCATCACGAACTCCGCGTGCCCCTCGAGCAGGGTCATCAGCGCGGTCAGCCGGTCGAGTACGGCCCGCTGGCCGGGTGTCTGCACGATGTCCAGCACGCTGGCCCGGCTGTCCGGGTTGCGTACCGAGTCGGAGAGGGTGCCGACGCCCCGGCGGATCCGGTCGAGGAAGTTGTCCCCGCCGGCCTGGGACGCGTCGACGAACGCCTGCACCTCGCCGAGGAAGTGCCCGCGCATCCACGGTACGGCGGTGAACTGGGTGCGGTGGGTCACCTCGTGCAGGCAGACCCAGAGCCGGAAGTCCCGGGGGTCGGCCTGGAGCTTCCGTTCGACCTCGACGATGTTCGGGGCGACCAGCAGCAGTTGACCGGGGTCGGCGGAGAAGACCTCGTACTGGCCGAGGACCCGGCCGGAGAGATAGGCCAGTACCGTGCCGGCCTGCACCCCGGTCAACCGGGAACCGATCGTGTCGGTGATCACGCCCGGCGGCCTGTCCCCGGAGACCCGGTTGATCAGCGGGGTGATCACCTCACGCAGCCCGGCGATGTTCGTCGCCGCCCAGTCCCGCCGGTCCACCACCCGTACCGGCGGATGGGCCACCTGCGACCGCAGCCCGGTGTACGCCAGCACGTGACCGGCCGCCTCGTCGGTCAGTCGACGCAGCTCGGACACCACCTCGGTCGCCTCGTCGAACGAGACCCGCGGTCCCGACTTTCCCAACGCCCCAGCGGTGGCGGCGGCCAGATCCCAGTCCACGAACTGCGCCATACCACCACCGTACCCGGGTGTTCACACCACGACCCGGGTGAAAGGAAGGGCCCCCGCTTATCGGATTCTGTATAAGCGGGGGCCCTTCCTTGCATGTCAGCGGCAGCCGCACCGGGCGAGCGCGGTGGCGATCCGGTCCAGCTCCCGCTGTGCCTCCTCCTGCCCCACCGGCACCTTGTTGGCGAGTACGGCGAAGGCCAGCAGCCGGCCGTCGGCGGTGGTCACCACGCCGGAGATCGCGTGCACCCCGCTCAGCGTCCCGGTCTTGGCGCGCACCACGCCCGCCCCGGGCTTGGTCGGCTTCTCGCCCGACCGGTCGAACCGGTCGGCCAGGGTGCCCGACCAGGCCGCCACGGGCAGCCCGGGAAAGAGGTCGGCGAGTTCCGGTCGGGTCCGCTTGGCGGCCATCGTCAGCACGTCGGTCAGCAGGCTCGGGGTGACCCGGTTGGCCCGGGACAGCCCGCTGCCGTCGGCGAGCGCACTCTCCGCCGCCGGCAGCCCGAGTTCGCCGACCATCTCGTCGACGGCCTCCGCCGCACCGACGAACGAGGCCGGCTTGTCCCGGGCGAGCGCGACCTGCCGGGCCAGCGCCTCGGCCACCACGTTGTCGCTTTCCCGGAGCATGAACTCGACCAGCCGGATCATCGGTGGCGAGGAGACCCGGCCCAGCTCGGCGCCGGCACTCTGGCCACCGGGGCCGCTGCTCGCCGCCGCGGCCGGGGCGGTCGCGGCCGCCGCCGGCGCCTTGCCACTCACCACCGCCGAGTTCGGCAGCCCGAGCAGCTTGGCGAAGGCCCGCCCGGCGGCCTCGTCCGGCTTGGCGTGCCGTGCCTGGCCCCGCCCCTTGTCCTCCGGATCCTTCCGGGCGCCGTCGGTCATCAGCGCCGTGATCACCGCGCCGTACCCGCCGGTGGGGATGTCGGAATCCCAGGCCGGTTCGAGTACCGGGCCGGGGAAGAGGGTGCCGTCGACGACCACCTTCGTCGGCGCGGTACCGCCGAGCGCCTTCTTGACCTGGGTGGCGAGCCGGTCGAGCCGCCCGGCACCCGGGTACCAGCCGGTGCCGTTCACCGCCAGCGTCGGGTCACCGGCACCGATGATCACCACCTCGCCCGGGTTCGCCCCGGCCACCACCCGGGTGGTGATCCGGTACGCCGGGCCACGTGCCGCGAGTACCGCCGCCGCGGTCACCAGTTTGGTGGTCGACGCCGGCACTGTCGGGGTGTCCTGACCGTTCTCGTAGAGCGCCTGCCCGCTGACCGCGTCGACAACCGAGATGTTCACCTCGTTGCCGAGCGTGGAGCCGGTGACCAGCGGCCCCAGTACGGCCCGTACGCCCGCCGGGGTGGGCGCCGGAGCGTTCGCCCCGGCCGCCGCGAGTACGGGTGCTGGCGGCGGTTCGGTCGGGTCGACGGCACCGGGGGTCGACGGGGCGTCCCCGCCCAGCCACCCGTCCACCGGGCCGGGGCGGACCACGGCCACCCCGGCGACGGCGAGCGCCAGCACGAGGACCGTCGCGAGTACCCCGAGCAGTTTGCCCCGGCCCCGTCCCCGGGTCGGCGGTACGCCACCGGGTCCCGACCCGCCGACCGGTACCCCGGACGGCGGGCTGCCGGGTGGCGGGGTACCCGGTGGGGTTCCGTCGCCGGTGGCTGCGCTGCTCGGCGCGGCGCCGCTGGCTGCGGCACCGGTGGTGGGGGTGCTCGGCGCGTCGCGGCCGGGCCAGGCCGGCGGCGCGGGCCGGTCCGACCAGGCGGGAGACTCCACGGGCCGGTTCGACCAGGCGGCGGGGTCGGTCGGCGCCCTTCCCGGGCCACCGGGCGGCACCGGCGAGGGCTGACCTGGCCGGACGGCGGCACCGGGCGGCGGAATCGGCATGCTCTGCCCCGGCCAGCCGGCGGCATCCGGCGGGGTGGTCCGGCCCGCTCCGCCCGACGGCGGCGGGCTGGCCCAGCCGGCTTCACCTGGCGGGGTGGCCCGGCCCGCTTCGCCTGGCGGGGTGGCCCGGCCCGCTTCGCCTGGCGGGGTGGCCCGGCCCGCTTCGCCTGGCGGGGTGGCCCGGCCCGTTCCGGCCGACGGCGGCGGGGGTCCTGGGCGGTTCGACGGCGGGATCGGTAGGCTGGCCGGCAGCGGCACGACGGCGCGGCCCCGGACCGGCGCGGAACCGGCGGGCGGCTGCGGCCCGCTGGCGCCGGGCACCACCACCCGACCCTGCGCCGGATGCTCCGGCGGGTTCTCTCCGGTCAGGCCCGAGTGTGAATCTTCACTCCCCACCGGCCCCTCCTCCCCGTCGAATTCTGCCTAGGCGACACTACTTTGGTCCGAACACCGCACGGGTGCCGGCGGCAAGGTGAATCGCGAGATCACCCGCGCAGGTGCCGACCGTTGTGGTTCCGTTGGCCAGCGCCGGCAAACGAGGGAGCGTGCGAGATGGATTTCGACGTCACGGTTGAGATCCCCAAGGGTCACCGCAACAAATACGAGGTGGACCACGTGACCGGCCGGATCCGGCTGGACCGTACCCTCTTCACGTCGACCCAGTACCCGGCGGACTACGGCTTCATCGAAGGCACGCTGGGCGAGGACGGCGATCCACTCGACGCTCTGGTGCTGGTACCCGAACCCACGTTTCCAGGTTGCCTCATCCGGTGCCGGACGATCGGCATGTTCCGGATGACGGACGAGAAGGGCGGCGACGACAAGGTCCTCTGCGTGCCGTACGAGGACCCGCGTCAGGAGCACCTGCGGGACATCCACCACCTCGGCGAGTTCGACCGGCTGGAGATCCAGCACTTCTTCGAGGTGTACAAGGATCTGGAACCCGGCAAATCGGTCGAGGGCGCCACCTGGGTCGGTCGGACCGAGGCGGAGGCGGAGATCCGGACGTCCTACCGTCGGCACAAGGAAGCGGTCGAACGGGGCGAGTCGCCGCACTGACCCCCACAGAGACGGCAACCGGCCGGTGGCACCCCGTCAGGGGCCACCGGCCGATTTCGTTTCCGCCCCGAGCCGGAGGTGGCCGGGTCAGCCGAGCCGGGTCAGCCGAGCAGGCCGCGGGCCTGGGCGTAGAGGCCGAGCACGGCGCAGGCCACCGGCACCACCGCGATCACCATCAGGGTGTCGATGATGTCGGCGGTCCGGCCCAGGTAGGGCCCGGGCTCCCGCTTCGAGTAGGTCGCGCCGGCCGCGATCACCACCAGGGCGAGCAGCAGGCCACCGGCGGTGAGCAGCAGCAGGCCGGTCTCCTGCATCCGGAACAGCAGGGCGATCCCGAGCACCACCGCGCTGCCGATCCCGGCCGCCATCAGCGGCACCCGCTGCCGGACCGTGACGAAGAGCCGGGAGCGCAGCAGCAGGGCCGCCGCCGAGACCGCGACCATCAGCCGGCCGGAGAAGCCGCCCGCGACCACCAGCACCAGCGCCGCCACCACGGCGAGTACGGCGTGCCCGACAAGCATGCCGGTGAGCATCTCCTCCGTTCGGGCGACGGCGGCGAAGACCCGCCCCCGGTCCGGCCGCTCCCGCACCCCGCTCTGCTGCGGCGACGACGCGGTGAAGCCCTCGGCCGCCTCGGCGCCGGTCGGCAGCGTGATCGGCGGCATCGGCAGCTTGCCGAACCGGATCGCCAGCAGCGGCAGCATGCCGATCGCGCAGACCAGCGCGGCCATCAGGATCGCCGCCGACCCCGCCGCCGAGAGGATGAACCCGACAAGCGCGGTCAGCGCGCCGAGCAGCCCGACCGAGACACCCGCGGCGTAGACCCGCAGCCCGGCGGCGACCCCGACCATGCCGAGCACCGCGATCAGCAGCAGCGCGACCGAGCCGGCCAGCGCCTCCGGCGCACCGAGCCAGTTGATCCAGCCGACCACGCCCACCGGGTCACCGGAGGCGACCAGCAGGGCACCGCCGAAAAAGGCGAACGGCATCGCGTACCCGCCGAGGGCGGCACCGGCGGTGGAGTCCCCGTACGCCCGGGAGGCCACCACCGCGCCGAGCGTCAGGAGTACTGCCGCACCTAGCGCGACGAAGGCGCCCAGTTCCCACAGTGTGCCGCCCGCGATCACCGCGAAGAGGCAGACGGCGAGCAGGGCACCAGCCGCGCTCAGCGTGCCGATCCGGGTGTTCCGCCCGGACCACGCGCTGCCCCGGCGCCTCGCCCCGTCGGCGATCGCCTCGACCACGTCGTCGTACTCCAGCTCGGGCCACTGCGCCCGGGCCGGCACCAGGTGCAGCACGTCGCCGTCGCGTACCCCCTGCGGCAGCAGTGCCTTGCCGGCGGACAGCGGTTCGCCGTCGGTGCGGCGCAGCAACCACCCGCCGTGCTTCTCGCCGTCGTCGGCCAACCCTTCGCCGGCATGCCGGAGAACTTCGGGCAGGAGTTCGGCCAGCGGCAGGTGTTCGGGCAGCGCGACGTCCACCCGTCGTTGCGGCGCGCTGATCGTGACGCGGGCGAGCCCGGTACTCATCGACAGTCCTCCATCGAGGGGGCAACCCATGGCTGCGCGGACGACCGCACTTTACCTAGGATGGGTCACACTCGTCCGACCGAGCGCGATGACATTTGCGACGCGGGGGCGTCGGATGGCCCGCCGGGACGGCCAACTGGAAGGCGTCGGCGCGGCCTTAGGGGAGGTCTGGGATGGACACGGGTAGCCAGCGCCGGGGCGGCACAGACCGCTCCGGAGGAGCCCTGGTGCTCGACGAACGGCCTGGTGGCGGGCGGTCTGGGCAGGCGGGCAAGGGTCGACGGGCGGCGGGAGGCGACCGATGAGCACCGTCGTCATCAAGCGCCCGCCGCGTCGTCCCGCACCGGAGATTCCCACCGGCGAACTGGCCGTCGAGGCGCCGCCCGAGATTCCGCAGGCGACCGGCGGCAAGTGGCAGCAGCTCATGATGGTGCTGCCGATGCTCGGCGGTTCCGTCGCGATGGCGATGATGTTCGGTCGGGGCGGCGGTGCCTACTCGTACGTCGTCGGCGCCATGTTCGGCATCTCCTCGCTCGCCATGGTGGCGTCCTCCTGGGGCAGCGCCTCGGGTTCGCCGAAGAAGTCGGAGATGATGCAGGCCCGCCGGGAGTACCTGCGACACCTGGCCACCCTGCGGCGGCGGGTCCGGGAGACCGCGTCGAAGCAGCGGGCCGGCCTCTTCTACCGGCACCCCGACCCGGCCCAGCTCTGGTCCACTGTGGGCAGTTACCGGGTCTGGGAGCGGCGCCCCAGCGACGGCGACTTCGGGGTCGTCCGGGTCGCCGTCGGCCCGCAGACCCTGGCCACCCCGCTCGTGCCACCGGTGACCCGGCCGCTGGAGGACCTGGAGCCGATGACCGCCGGTGCGCTGCGCCGGTTCCTCGACGCGTACTCGGTGGTGCCGGACCTGCCGGTGGCGCTCTCCATCCGGGGCTTCGCCCGGGTCTTCGTCCGCAACGCACCCCACCAGCGCGACCAGTCCCGCGAGCCGGCCGGCGGCGACCCGCAGGCGCTGGCCCGGGCGGTGCTCACCCAGCTCTCGGTCTTCCACGCCCCCGAGGAACTGCTGATCGCGATCTGCGCCGGTCCCGAGCGCCGGAACCGGTGGGAGTGGGTCAAGTGGCTGCCACACGCCCACCACCCGACCGCAGTGGACGCGCTCGGCCCGGTACGCCTGGTCGCCAGCTCCGCGGTCGAGCTGGAGAAGCTCATCGACGACGTGGTCGGCAACCGCTCCCGGTTCAGCCTCTCCGGCCCGGCGACCGACGGCCCGCACGTGGTGATCGTGCTCGACGGCGGCGACCTGAACGGCGCCGGCTACCTGGCCGGGGACAGCGGCATCGACGCGGTGACAATCATCGACCTGGACAGCCCGCCGCCCCGGCTGCTGGACCGGGCCATGCTGGTGCTGGAGACCGACGGCGGCCGGCTGAACACCTACTCGATGGACGGGCAGGCCGAGGTCGGCACCCCCGACCGGCTCAGCGTCGAGGAGGCCGAGGCGGTCGCCCGCCGGCTCGCGCCGCTGCGGCTCGCCGCCGCCCAGAAGGGCTCCTCGGACGACTCCCTGGTCAAGGAGATGACCCTCGGCGAACTGCTCGGGGTCGGCGACCCGGAGAACTTCAGCACCGTGCAGGGCTGGGCACCCCGGCCCAACCGGGACAAGCTGCGGGTGCCGATCGGCGTCGGCGGCGACGGCGGTGTGGTCGACCTCGACCTCAAGGAGTCGGCGCAGGACGGTATGGGCCCGCACGGCCTGCTCATCGGCGCCACCGGTTCCGGCAAGTCCGAGCTGCTGCGTACTCTCGTGCTCGGGTTGGCGGCGACGCACTCGTCCGAGGCGCTCAACTTCGTACTCGTCGACTTCAAGGGTGGCGCGACCTTCGCCTCGCTGGACCGGCTGCCGCACACCGCCGCCGTGATCACCAACCTCGCCGACGAGCTGCCGCTTGTCGACCGGATGGTCGACGCCATCAACGGCGAGATGATCCGCCGGCAGGAGCTGCTCCGCAAGGCCGGCAACTACGCCAACCTGAAGGACTACGACAAGGCCCGCTCCGGCGGTGCGGCGCTGGCACCGCTCCCCTCGCTGCTGATCATCTGTGACGAGTTCTCCGAGCTGCTCAGCGCCAAGCCCGACTTCATCGACCTCTTCGTGCAGATCGGCCGGCTGGGCCGGTCGCTCGGGGTGCACCTGCTGCTCGCCTCGCAGCGGCTGGAGGAGGGGCGGCTGCGCGGGCTGGACACCCACCTGTCGTACCGGATCGGTCTGCGGACCTTCTCGGCGCTGGAGTCCCGGGCGGTGCTCGGCGTTCCGGACGCCTACGAGCTGCCCCGGGCACCGGGACACGGCTACCTGAAGTTCGGCACCGAGCCACTGATCCGGTTCAAGGCGGCGTACGTCTCCGGGCCGTACCAGAAGGCCAACGCGAGCGGGCCGGGTGCGCAGGGGTACACCGGTCCCCGGCTGCTGTCGTACGCGACGCACTACGTGCCGGTACCCAAGCCGGTGGTGCAGGCCACCCCGAAGCCGGCCCCGGAGGATCCGGAGGCGCAGAGCCTGCTCGACGTGATGGTCTCCCGGCTGGTCGGCCAGGGCCCGCCGGCCCACCAGGTGTGGCTGCCGCCGCTGTCCCAGGCTCCGGCACTGGACGAGATCCTCGGACCGGTGGTCACCGATCCGTCTCGCGGGCTCACCTTCGGCAACCCCGAGCTGCACGGTGCGCTCCAGGTGCCGGTCGCGATGATCGACAAGCCGTTCGAGCAGCGGCGCGACCTGCTCTGGCTCTCCCTGGAGGGCGGCGCCGGGCACGTGGCGGTGGCCGGCGGTCCGCAGTCCGGCAAGTCGACCCTGCTGCGCACCCTGATCTGCGGGCTGGCGCTCACCCACACCCCGACCGAGGTGCAGGTCTACTGCCTCGACTTCGGCGGTGGCTCGCTCGCCTCGCTGCGCGACCTGCCGCACGTCGGCGGGGTCGCCGGTCGGTCCGAGGCGGCGGCGGTGCGGCGTACCGTCGGCGAGATCGCCACCCTGCTCAACGAGCGCGAGCAGCGCTTCGCCGAGCTGGGCGTGGAGTCGATGCCGGCGTACCGGAAGCGGCGGGCCGCAGCCGGTGGCGTCGGGGTCGGCGCGGACCCGTTCGGTGACGTCTTCCTGGTCATCGACGGCTGGCCCACCCTGCGTGGCGAGTACGACGACCTGGAGCCCCTGGTCACCGACATCGCCACCCGCGGCCTCTCGTACGGCGTGCACGTGGTCGCGGCGGCGCCCCGCTGGATGGACTTCCGGCCGGCGATCCGCGACCTCTTCGGCTCCCGGCTGGAGTTGCGGCTCGGTGACCCGACCGACTCGATCGTCTCCCGCAAGGCGGCGACGAACGTGCCGGAGAAGACGCCGGGTCGCGGCATCACCGCCGAGAGCCTGCACTTCCTGACCGTGCTCCCGGAGCTGTCCAGCCTCGGCGGCGGGCAGACCCAGGCGCTGGTCAAGGCGGTTGCCGGCAACTGGAGCGGCGCTCCGGCGCCCCGGGTACGGCTGCTGCCGCCGGTGCTGCCCTACGCCGACCTCGACGTCGCGGGTGCGGCCGGGCTGCGGCTGCCGATCGGCATCTCCGAGGCCGACCTCCAGCAGGTGTCGATCGACTTCGCCTCCGAGCCGCACTTCCTGCTCTTCGGCGACGCCGAGTGTGGCAAGTCGTCCTTCCTGCGGGCGCTGGCCACCTCGATCACCAGCCGGTACACCCCGGAACAGGCCCGGATCATCCTGGTCGACTTCCGGCGCAGCCTGCTCGGTGTGATCCAGTCCGACCACCTGATCGGGTACGGCACCGCCGCGCAGGCGACGAGCGAGCTGATCGAGTCGGTCGCCGGTTACATGCAGCGCCGGCTGCCCGGCCCCGACGTCACCCCGCAGCAGTTGCGGGACCGCTCCTGGTGGACCGGGCCGGAACTCTTCGTACTCGTCGACGACTACGACCTGGTCGCCACCGGCCCGAACAACCCGCTGCTGCCGCTTGTGGAATACCTTCCTCAGGCCCGGGACGTCGGCCTGCACCTGGTGTTGACCCGGCGTTCGGGTGGCGCCTCCCGGTCGCTCTACGAGCCGATCATCCAGCGGCTCCGGGAACTCTCCTCGCCCGGTCTGGTGATGTCCGGTAGCAAGGACGAGGGTGCCCTGATCGGCTCGGTACGCCCCGGCCCGATGCCGCCCGGCCGGGGCCGGCTGGTGACCCGCAAGGAAGGGATCCGGCTGGTGCAACTGGCCTACCTCCCGTCGACCTGACCCTTCGTGGAGCCCTCGGGGCCCGGCCGACCCGATCTTTCGGGTGGTCGGGCCCTCGGTCTCGGGGCGGTGGACAGTGGATCTCAGATCGGTTGCAAAGTTTCACCACGCGACAGGGGTGAAACGGGGTAACCTCCGTGCATCATGTGTCCCCCGGGGTGAAATGACCATGCTGTGACGAGGCTGCCGCAGATACCCGAACGTGCTGTCGCCCGGGTCGCCGGAGTGGCGCTGCTCGCCACGGCCGGGCTCGCCGGATCGCTGTTCGGTCCGCGTCCGGTGCCGGCGACGGCCGCCGTGCCGGCGCCGCCGGCCAGCCTGCCCGTGCTGGCCGACCCGGTCCGGGACGAGCAGTGGCAGTTGGACGAGTTCAACGCCAAGGCCATCTGGAAGGTCGCCACCGGCAAGGGCATCACGGTGGCGGTCGTCGACTCCGGTGTGGACGCCTCACACGCCGACCTCGCCGGGCAGGTGCTGCCCGGCATCGACCTGGTCGACGGGAGCGGCAACGGGCAGACCGACCCGGTGGGACACGGCACCACCGTCGCCGCGTTGATCGCCGGCCGCAACGACGACAACCGGGGCGTCGCCGGGCTCGCCCCTAAGGCCAAGATCCTGCCGGTCCGGGTGCTCGACGAGGAGAACCGCTACGACGACGCGCTGATCGTGGCGAAGGGCGTCCGGTGGGCGGTCGACAACGGCGCCCAGGTGGTGAACCTGTCGCTCGGCGGCACCGGGGAGAGCCCCGCGCTCGCCGCCGCCCTCGACTACGCCTTCGCCCGGGACGTGGTGGTGGTCGCCTGCACCGGCAACCTGGGCTCCTCCGCCGGCAAACGCGTCTGGTATCCGGCCCGGGAGCCGGGCGTGGTCGCCGTGGCCGGCCTGGAACGGGAGAGCGATGCCCTCTGGTCCGGCTCGATCACCGGCGCGGAGACGGTGCTCTCCGCTCCGGCCACCGGCCTCACCGGTGCCCGGCCGGGCGGTTTCTGGCGGGTCCAGGGCACCAGCTTCGCCGCGCCGCTGGTGGCCGCGTCGGCTGCCCTGGTCAGGTCGCACTGGCCGAAGATGTCCGCCGGGGACGTGGTCAACCGGCTGATAAACACCGCCCGGGACGTGGGGCCCTCGGGCCGGGACGACCGGTTCGGCTTCGGCGTCGTCGACCCGGTCGCCGCGTTGAACGGCGAGGTGTCGAGCGTACGGAGCAATCCACTCGACGACGGTGCGGCGCCGCCCGGCGTCGCCGGCTTCGGCTCCGCGCCCGGCCAGGAGTCCGCGACCCCGCCGCCCGGCGACGGTACGGAGAGCGTGGGTACGGCTGCCTCCGGCCGTTCCGCCGACTGGACAGCGCAGGCGGCGGGCGACCAGGTCGACGACCCGGTGCCCGGGCTGTGGAGCGGTGGCGGACTGTTCTTCCTCGTGGTCGCCGCCGGGGCGGTGCTGGTGGTCCGGCGACAGTTCCACCGCGACCGCCACTGACCACGACCTCAGCGGCCGGGACGCCCTACCGGCTGCGGTGCCGCCCGGTCACCGACCGGCTATCGGTCCCGTTCTTCGCGCCGCGAGCGCCGAGCAGCTTGTCGCCGCTCGCGGTGACAAGCGCGCCGGCCCGCAACGCGGAGGCGGCGTCCGGCTCGGCCGGAAGCGTGTCACCGGTCAGGTGCAGGCGCCGGTGTTGGTGACCCTGGTCCGTTCGAGGCCGGTGTTGGCGGTGGAGCGGGCCTCGTCGGCCGTCACCGCGAAACCTGTGTTCGGGTCGTCGGCGGCCGCCGCGAAGATCACCCCGAGCACCTGGCCGTCCGGGGCGACCAGCGGGCCGCCGGAGTTGCCGCTGCGGACCAGGCCCCGGATCGTGTAGATCTCCCGGTTGACCCGGCCCGACTCGTAGATGTCCGGACCGGTGATGTCGCCGACGTCACGGATCCGGGCGGGCTGGGCGTTGTAGGGCCCGTCCAGCGGGAACCCGAGCACGATGGCGTCGTCCTCGATCGCCGCCTCCCCGGTGGCGAACCGCATCACCGGGGCGGAGAGTTCCGGTACGTAGAGCACCGCCAGGTCACGGTCCGGGTCGTAGACGACCACCCGGGCACTGTGTCGCTCACCGGCGACCTCGACCTGGACGCTCCGGGTGCCCGCCACCACGTGCGCGTTGGTCATCACCCGGTTCTCCGCGTAGACGAACCCTGAGCCCTCGATCCGGCGGGAGCAACTGGGCGCGTTGCCGAGCACCTTGACCACCGAGCGCCGCCCGTTCACCACCACCTGCGAGCCGGCCAGCGCCGGGTCGGGCGAGGCCACCTCACGGGACCGGGTCGGGGCCAGCCCGCCGAAGACGTCCGGGAAGCCGTTGGTGTCGACGGTGTCCCGCAGCGCCCGGGACAGCGCCTGTGCCTCCGGTGGGAGTACCCGGTCCACCACGGTCAGCAGCGCGCTGTTGCGGACCGCGCTGGCCAGCCAGGGCAGCGAGGAGGAGGCCAGCGGTACGGCCACCAGCCAGGCCACCAGGAGTACGGCGAGCAGCGAGACCACCGCACCGCCCACGTCGTCGGCGGTCCGGCCGGCCTTGCTGGTGATGGCGTGCCGCAGGTGCGAGCCGAGCCAGCCGGCCAGGGCCTGCCCGAGCACCGCCAGGCCGAAAATCGAGACCAGCGCGACCACTACCCGGGTCGAGTTGCTGGTGAACTGCTCGGCGAGCAGCGGACCGACCTGCAATCCGATCAGGGCGCCGCCGAAGAAGCCGGTGAAGGAGAGCAGACCGATGACGAATCCCTGCCGGTAGCCGCTGATCGCGAACAGCAACATGAGCAGGATCAGAACGACATCCACCACCGACACCCGTTCAGGGTACGGGGGAGAACTGGGAATGGCCTGGGCCACCGAACGCTTACCGCCAAATCGGTTCCCCGCACCGCTGTCCGCCGCAGCTCCCCGCACTCACGCGACTGCGGGCGCCTCCCGGTTCAGGAGGGTGTCGCCGGCCGGGTCAGCTCGTCGGCGTCGTCGTCATCCTCGATGCCGGGCGCGGAACTCGGGGGCGGGCTGGTCGGCGGCAGGTCGAGAATCCGGTCCTGCGGCCAGGGTCGCGCCCAGCCGGCCATCTCCAGCAGCGTGGCGAGCACCCCGGCGGTGAAGCCCCAGACCAGCATGCCGCGGGCCTGGAAGGCCGGGCCGATCCAGCCGCTGGGATGGCGTACCCGGACCCGGTTGGCCGGGTCGACGAGTTCGGCGATCGGCAGCCGGGCGACGTGCGCCACCTCGGCCGGCTCGCGGGAGTGCACCGGATGGGGCCGGTGCCACCAGGCGAGTACCGGGGTGACGACGAAGTCGCTGACCGGGATCCACAGCCGGGGCAGTTGAGCCAGCACGGTGACGCTGGCCGGATCGAGACCGACCTCCTCGTGTGCCTCCCGCAGGGCGGTCGCGGCCGCATCCTGGTCCTCCGGATCGCACGCCCCGCCCGGAAAGGCCGGCTGCCCGGCATGGGTACGCAGGGTCGCGGCCCGTTGCAGGATCAGCACGTCGAGCCCGTGCTCCGGCTGCTCACCGAGGAGCACGAGTACGGCACTGGCCCGCCCGCCGTTCACCGGGGTGCGTACCTGGGTGAAATCCTCGGTGCGGGCCGACCGGACCCGGGTGAGGAGTGGCTCGCACCATATCGGGAGTTCGTGCTCGGTCACGACGGTACCGCCACCCCCAGGTGCCGCCGGACCAGCGTGGCAAGCTCGGCGTCGTCGAGGGCGCCCGTCTCGTCCCGGTGCCGGATCCGCCCCTGCGCGTCCACGAAGAGCGTGATCGGCAGTACGGGCCGACCGCCCAGCCTGGTCAGCAGCTTCTTGTCCCGGTCGTAGAGGTTGGGAAACCGTAGCCCGAAGTCCTCGCCGATCGACTGGGCGGCGGGGCGGGAGTCCCCGCTGTTCACCCCGACCACCCGGAGTCGGTCGCCGGCCCGCTCGGCGAGCCGCTGGAACGCGGGCAGCTCCCTGCGGCAGGGTTCGCACCACGAGGCCCAGAGGCTGAGCACGGCCGGCCCGCGAAGGTCGCCGACGGCGATCTCACCGTCCCCGACGAAGCAGGGCAGATCCAACGCCGGCAGTGATCGTCCCGCTGCCGTCGGTGTCGTACCGGGTGCGCGGGCCGCAGCGCCGGAGCCGCCAACCGCAACGCCGGGTGCGCCGGGCGAGGTGCTGGGTGCTGCACCGGGCGGGGTGGCCAGTGCGGCGCAGTCGGCGAAGGCGGTCGTCGTGCTGCTCTCCCCGGCCCGGGCCGGTCCGGCGTCCGGCTCCGCGTCCCGCCCGGTGCAGGCGGTGGCGAGCAGCAACAGCGCCAGCAGCGGCCCGCCGACTGCCAGCCGCTTCACGGGGTGTCGCCGACGGCGGCGGTCGCCGGCACCAGGTCGGGATCGACCCCGGCCTGCACCGCCAGCTCGCGGGCCCGGGGACCCTTGAGCAGTTTCGCGGCGGCGGCCGGGTCGGTCGGGCCGAGTCCGTAGGAGGGGCAGAGCCGGGCCAGGGTGCAGGCACCGCAGGCGGGCTTGCGGGCGTGGCAGACCCGTCGACCGTGGAAGATCACCCGGTGCGAGAGCATGGTCCAGTCGCGGCGCTCGAAGAGCGCGCCGACGGCGTGCTCGATCTTGACCGGGTCGGTCTCGGTGGTCAGCTCCCACCGGTGCACCAGTCGGTCGAAGTGGGTGTCGACGGTGATCCCGGGCACCCCGAAGGCGTTGCCGAGGATGACGTTCGCGGTCTTGCGGCCGATCCCGGGCAGGGTCACCAGGTCGGCCATCCGGCGGGGCACCTGGCCGTCGTACCGCTCGACGAGCTGGCGACCCAGGTTGATCAAGGAGTTGGTCTTGTTCCGGAAGAAGCCGGTGGGCCGGATCATCTCCTCCAGCTCGGCCCGGTCCGCCCCGGCGTAGTCGGCCGCCGTCGGATAGCGGGCGAACAGCTTCGGCGTCACCTCGTTGACCCGCTGGTCGGTGCACTGGGCGGAGAGAATGGTCGCCACCGCCAGTTGCAGCGGACCCTGGTGGTTGAGCTCGCAGTGGGCGTCGGGGTGCGTATCGGTCAACACCCGGCCGATCCGCCGGGCCCGCCGCTTGCGACCCAGCTCTGATTCGACGGTACGCCGGGTCGGCCGCGCCGTCCGGATCGCCCGGGTCGCCTCGCCGGGCGCGACTCCGACTCCGGTCCGCGCGGAGTCGTCTGTGGCACTCACGCCGGCCAGCCTACGTCGCGGCGCCGACATCGACCCCAGGGAGTCCGACCCCAGCCGAACCCTGGGAACCCGCCCGCCCCGATGGCGAGCCGCCCACCGCCGCACGCTCCCGGTTTCCGCCTCCCGGCTCTCCCAGTTTCCGCCTTCCGGCGCTCCGGCTCCCGATGCTCCCGGCGCTCCGGCCCCCGATGCTCCGGTCAGCTCTCGGCGGCCGGCGCGGTGATCTTGCCGTCGGCGGCCACCCGGGCACCGGTCTTCGGGAAGTCGGACTTGCACAGGTCCCGGACCAGACCTGCGGCCCGGCGCTGCGAGTCCATCGTCGGCTTGCCCTCGCCGTTCATGTACGTCGAGATGAGCTGCCCGCCCGCCCACTCGCCCTCGGCGGTCAGCGAGACCTTCAGCACGGCTCCCCAGCCGAGCCGGCCGTTGTTGCTAAGCGTGCCCCCGCCACCGGCGAAGTTGCCGAGGCTGTACGCGATCAGCCGCCCCTTGTAGAACTCCAGCGCCCGCATCACGTGCGGCCCGTGCCCGACGACCAGATCGGCACCCGCGTCGATCATCGCGTGCGAGAACTTGATCGGGTCGCCCCGGTTCTCGCCGAGGAACATCTCGGTGCCGGGCCGGACCCGGGTCTTCTCCGAGCCCTCGCCGCCCATGTGCACCTGCACGACGACCAGGTCCGCCATGGTGGCGGCCTTCTGGATCACCTTCTTCGCCGAGCTGATGTTGGTCAGGCTGTTCGACCAGACGTACGACGAGAAGCCCGCCACCGCCACCTTGACGCCCTCGACGTCGACCACGGTGATCTGGTTCGGTGCGCCGGTGTGCTGGAGGTCGTACTTCTCCAGCGCCTTCTGGGTGTTCTCGTAACCGGCCTTGCCGTAGTCGTACCCGTGGTTGTTGGCCTGGTTCAGCAGCTCGAAGCCGGCCTCCTTGAGGTGCGCCGCGTACGACGGGGGCGCCCGGAACTGGTGGCAGCGGGTGGAGTTGGCACCGCACTTCGAGGTACCCGTGTCGTCGGTGAGCGGCTCTTCCAGGTTGCCCATCACCAGGTCGGCGGCGAGTGCCTTCTTGACCGAGTTGAAGAACCCCTTGCCACCGTTTGATGGCAGCCGCCCGGGGGCGTTGCCCATCACGATGTCGCCGGTGGCGGACATGGAGATGACCTTCGGTGCCGGTTCGCCGGTCGGAGACGGGGCGGCCGAGGCGGAACCGGCGGTGCTCGGCGCGGTCTGCGGCCCGGCCGGATCGTCACCGCCGAACAGGTCGAACGCGGCCACCGCCGCCACCCCGGTGCCGAGGAGCACGGCGAGTACCGCGGTTACGACGAGGACGGTCCGGCCGGCGCTGCGCGGCGCCCGGCGGGACTTCGGTGTGGTCGGCTGGTTGTCGTACATCGCCCGGTGACAGTACCGGGATCGGCGAACGGAGGGCGTCCCACGTCCGGCCGATGTTGTCCCGCCGCCTGTCGCCGTAGCCCGGACGGGTCACCACGATGCCGGGTCACCGGCGTGCCCCGGGCCCGGCTCCGGCTCCGGCTCCGGCTCCGGCTCCGGCTCCGGCTCCGGCTCCGGCTCCGGCTCCATGGTGCGTGCGAGCGCGTTCACCGCTGCGACCAGGGGATCGTCGGTCGAGCGCCGCCCACGCGTACCGCCCGGCACGCGGCACGGGCCAGCGGCGCACCCCAGTACGACCGTGGACCGCCGTACGCGGCAGCGGGGCCGTCCGGCGGGCAGAGCACGGTCACCGCGTCGGTGGCGGTACCGGTGGCCGGCAGGCCCAGTTCGTGCAGCGCCTGCGCCTTCGCCTCGGTTATCGTCGCGACGGCGTTGACCAGGGCGGCGTCGCCGAGGCGCTCCGGCAGCAGCGCGACGATGTTGACCGTGCCGACGTGCTGCACCGCCGTGCCGTCGGGACCCGCCGGATCGGAAGGGTGCACCGTCGCGCGGGGATCGGGCGCGGTGACGGGCTCCGGTGACGGCGCCGGGGAGTCCGCTGCCCAGATCGGGGCACCGAGGCCGACGGTGGCCCAGACCCGGACACCCTGGTCGTCGGCGGTCACCACCTCCGCGACGTCGACGCCGGTGAGCAGTCCGACCCCGGGTCCGCGCAGGTCGAGCCGGTCGGCCAGCTCACCGAGGTGGACGTCCGGGTCGTCCCGGCGGTACGACATCGGCACGGTCGCGTTGACCACCCAGTTCCGTACCCCGATCCCGCCGCCGAACGGGCCGGAGCTGATCGCCAGCGCGGGCCGGTCGAGCCGCCACACCAGTACCGGCACCTCCCGCCCGTCCTCGACCCGGTACGTCAGCTCCAGTTCGCGCAGCACCGCCCGACCCTACGGTCCGGTCTCCGACCCGCCACTCTGGGTCGGCCCCGACAACCCGTGCAGTCGCCCTCGGGCGGCGGCCGGAGACTCGCCCGGGCGGACACGGGAGGCACCAAACCGGGCGTTACACGGGGTTACCTGGGGTTACGGGCGCCGGTATCGGATCAAGATTCCAGGGGTGCTCCTCCGATTACTCTTCACATGCGCCTAGACTTGGCGGGCGCGCCGATCACCGGCCGGAACCCGGCCGCGGGCGGCTCGCGTGGGCGGAGGTGCGCGATGGACGAGGTGTTGGCTCGGAGCGGGATCTTCCAGGGCGTGGACCCCGAGGCTGCCGAGGCACTCGCGAAGGACATGGAGACGCTCGAGGTCCGCAAGGGCGAGATCGTCTTCAACGAGGGCGAACCGGGCGACAGCCTTTACATCGTCCTGAGCGGCAAGATCAAGGTTGGTCGCCGGGCCGCCGACGGCCGGCAGAACCTGATCGCCGTGATGGGCCCGTCCGACATGGTCGGCGAGCTCTCGCTCTTCGACCCCGGCCCGCGTACGGCGACCGCCACCGCCGTGATCGACACCCGGCTCGCCCGGCTGCGCAAGCAGGCGCTGCGGCCGTGGCTGAACAACCGGCCGGAGATAGCCGAGCAGTTGCTCCGGGTACTCGCCCGCAGGCTGCGCCGGACGAACGACAACCTGGCCGACCTGATCTTCACCGACGTGCCCGGCCGGGTGGCGAAGAACCTGCTCCAGATGGCGGGCCGGTTCGGCACCCGGGACGGCGGCGTACTCCGGGTCACCCACGACCTGACCCAGGAGGAGATCGCCCAGCTCGTCGGCGCCTCCCGGGAAACCGTCAACAAGGCGCTTGCCGACTTCGCCTCGCGGGGCTGGCTGCGACTCGACGGCAAGAGCATCATCATCCTCGACCCGGAGCGTCTGGCCCGCCGCGCCCGGGTCTGACCGCCTGCCGCGCCCGGGTCTGCCCGGCCCGCCGCGCCTCTGGTCTGACTGCGGTCCGACCGCCCGCGCCCACGGGCCTGCACGGCCCGCGCCCACGCCTTACGGCCCGCCCCACCGCCGAGACCGATCGGCCGGTGGGGCGGGCCGTTTCCGCTTGTGCACGCCCGGCCAACCGCCGCTCCTTGGCAAGCGCGCATCTCCCTACATTCCCCACCGCGACCACATACCTTGTTGCCCGAGGTATCGGGTTGTACTGTGGTGTCGTGTCGAACAAGGGGGACACTGCGCCGGAAGACGAGGCGGCCGGCCTCACCCGGTTGCGCCGCGAGCTCGCCCGGGGCACCGCAGAGCTGGCCGTCCTCTCCGTGCTCTCCTCCGGACGGCGCTACGGCTACGAGCTGCTGAAGTTGTTGCAGAGCGCCGGTGCCGGCGTGCTCGAACTCAAGGAGGGCACGCTCTATCCGCTGCTGCACCGCCTTGAGGACGCCGGGCACATCACTGCCGAGTGGGAGGCCGAGGGGCGGCAGCGGCCACGCAAGTACTACGCCCTCTCCACCACCGGGCGGGAGCGGCTGTCGCTGCTGCGCACCGAATGGAGCGGGCTGGTCGGCGCGCTGGGCGGCCTTCTCGACTCGCTCGACGCGTTGAATCACGACGGCGCTTCCGGCGCGGAAACGGATGCGACATGACCGACGATCGGCAGGCGATCGAAGCGTACGCGGCCCGGGTCGAGAGCCATCTGGTCGGTTCCGCGTCGTACCGGGCGGCGATCCGCGCGGAACTGCTCGACCATCTCGACGGTGCCGCCGACGCCGGTGAGCTTCCCGAGGCACTGCGACGGCTGGGTGATCCCGCAGCGGCTGCCACGCTGTTCGCGCAGGCCAGACCGCTGCCCCCCGCCCCGTTGACGCGACGCCTGGCGGCGGCAGTCGTCGACAATCTGCCCCTGGTCGGCGTGACTGTCGCACTGTTCGTACTCGATCTGGTCGACGGCGGCGGAGCGTTCGGCACCTTCCCGCCGTACGTGTACGTCCAGTTCGGGGATTCGGTCTGCCTCAGCGGTCCGGTCGGTCCGGGCTGCGGGGCGTACGACGATGCGGGTCTGCTCTACACCCTCGGTGTTCCGCTCACGCTGGCCTGGTCGATCCTCGGGCTGGGCCTGCTCGAGTGGCGGACCGGGTCCACCCCCGGCAAGCGGCTGCTCGGCCTCTCGGTGGTGACCGAGGCCGGTCTGCGCATCGGTGCGCTGGCCGGGATCGTCCGGCGGACCAGCCTCCTGCTCGGCCCGTTGGCCTGGTTGGACTGGATCCCGTTCCTGGCCGGCCGCCCCCGCCGGGTCTTCGACTACGTGGCCGGTACCCAGGTCGTCGGGCGGGCCGAGTCGTGACCGTGGCGAGAGTGGCCCGTCGGCTGGTCTTCGTCGCCGCTGCGCCGATCGGCGCGTCCGTGGGGATCGTGACCCTGCTGGTGACCGTCGCGGCAACCGGGCAGCGGATCCTGTCCACTATCGCCGGGGCACTCGCGCTCACGCTCGGTACGGCTGGGTTGGCGTGGTGGGCCGTCCGAGGGGTCCGTTGGCGGGCCGGTCTCACCATCGGCGTCACCATCCTGACGTTCGGGCTGGTGGCAACCGTGGTGGGAACGCTCGTCTACGCGCCCGCCCCGCCGTACACCGCCTATCCCGCGTCGCCGGCCGTCCGGTACTGGGAGCTGTCGACGGGTTCGCGGATCGCGTACACCAGAACCGCCGCAATCGCGACGGCGCGGGCCACGCCGGTGATCCTGGTCCACGGTGGACCCGGCGCGCCCGACAGTCCGGACCCGGAGCCGTCGGCGGCGCTCGCGGCGGCCGGTTTCGACGTGTACGCCTACCACCAGCTCGGCGCCGGGCTGTCCGGGCGGCTGGCCGACGCCTCCGGTTACACGGTCGCCCGGCACGTGGCCGACCTGGAGGCCATCCGCGTCACGCTCGGTGCCGAGCGGATGGTGCTGATCGGCGCCTCCTGGGGTGGCCAGCTGATCGCGAACTACCTGGCCGCGCACCCCGGCCGGGTGGAGAGGGCGGTCGTCTCCTCGCCCGGGGTCATCTGGGCACCCGCGTTCACCGATGCCGAACGGCTGACCGAGGCCGGGCGCCGCGACCAGAGCGAGATCGTCGCTGGTCAGCCGCGATTCGCACTCGCACACGCGCTGATGCACATGATCGGCCCGGGACCGGCCCGGTCGCTGCTTCCCGACGCCGCCATGGACGGCGTGTACCAGGCCGTCGTCGCCGACATCGACATGCGGCCCGGCTGCACTGCCCCGGCGGCGTCCACGGCGAACCCGAGCGACGACGCCCCGGTCGGGTTCGGGTTCTGGGCCAACGCCGCGACCGTGCACGACAGCCAGCGGATCGCCGATCCCCGGCCGCGCCTGCGCCAGGTGACCGCGCCGGTTCTCGTGCTCCGGGGCGAGTGCGACTACGTCGGCTGGGCCGTGGCCCGGGAGTACCGGGACCTACTGCCCGGGGCCGTGCTGCTGCTGATCGACGGCGCCGGACACAGCATCGCGGCGGACCAGCCACAGCGCCATCGAGAGGCGATCCTCGCGTTCCTGCTGGACAAGCCGCTGCCGGGCGACCCCTACACCGCCGCCGGCCCACCCTGGTGAACCAGCGTGGGCCGGGACGCGCCGGTCACCCGGCCGGCCGACCACCCCGGACGGTCAGTCGCCGTCGATTTCGACGTCGATGCCGACGTCCTCCAACGCGTCCTCAAGCTCGTCGAGATCTTCCTGGATCTCCTCTACGAGGTCGTCGAACATCCCGCTGACCCACCCTTCTGCCGAGCGTGCGAACGCCTCGCGAACCGCGAAGCGTTAATACCGTACTTTTTACGCAAAACGCCGTCAACAACTTCGGGTGGCCGCTGGACGCAACGGTGTCGTGCGCCGAGTGTACGAAGTGGATTCGACGAACCGACGACGAAAAACAAGCAGTCTTGACTGTTTGTTTGCGGCGGGGCAGGCTGTTCCCGTGCCCACCACACCGACCCGTACGCCCCAGCGGGAACGCAGCCGGGCCACCCAGGCCCGGGTGTTGGAAGCCACTGTGGACTGTCTGGTCGAGCGGGGCTGGTCCGGCACCACCACCACCGTGGTGGCCGCTCGGGCGGGCGTCTCCAGGGGCGCCCAACTGCACCACTACCCCACCAAGAGCACGCTGGTGATGGCCGCCGTCGAGCACCTCGCCGAGCGCCGGGCGGCGGAGATCCGCGCCGAGGCGGCCGACCTGCCGGCCGGTCCCGAGCGGCTCGACCGGGTGATCGACATGCTGGCCAGCGCGTTCACCGGCCCACTCTTCGTCGCCGCCCTCGAACTGTGGGTCGCCGGCCGGACCGATCCGGAGTTGCGGGACGCGCTGGTGCCGCTGGAGGCCCGGGTCGGTCGGGAGATGCACCGGCTCACCGTCGACCTGCTCGGCGCCGACGAGCGGCAACCGGGGGTACGCGAGGCGATCCAGGCCACCCTCGACCTGCTCCGCGGGCTCGGGGTGGCCAACCTGCTCTCCGACGACTCGGCCCGGCGCGCCGCCCTGCTCAACCTCTGGAAACGACAACTCGCCTCGATCGTCGCCACCGCACAACACCGACCCGCACCGCAACGCCACTGAGCAGCACCGCAACGCCACTGAGCAGCACCGTGAGCTGCTGAACGAGCACCGTTGGCTGAGCAGCACCGTGACCGGCAAGGAGCCCGCGCATGGTCGACCTCGACACTCTGTTGACGGACCTGGCCGCCGAGTCGGCGGCGCTGGAGACGCTGGTGGTGAAGCTGCCCGAGTCTGACTGGGCCCGGCCCACCCCGGCGCCGGGCTGGACCGTCGCACACCAGATCGCCCACCTCGCCTGGACCGACCACGTCGCCACGCTGGCCGCCACCGACGTCGACGCGTTCGCCGAGTCGATCCGGCGCGCCGCAAGCGATCCATCCGGCTTCATCGACCGGGGCGCGGAGGAGTTCCTGGCCCCCGTACCCGAACTGCTGGACCGGTGGCGGGCCGGGCGGTCCGCGCTGGACCGGGCGCTGCGCGGCGTACCGCCCGGGGAGAGGTTGCCCTGGTACGGCACCCGGATGTCGGCCACCTCGATGGCCACTGCCCGGATCATGGAAACCTGGGCGCACGGCGAGGACGTCGCCGACACCCTCGGCATCAGCCGTACGCCGACCGCTCGGCTCCGGCACGTCGCCTACCTCGGCACCCGTACCGTCGGACACGCCTTCGCCACCCACGGCCGCCCGGTCCCCGACGCACCCGTACGCGTCGAACTGACCGGCCCCGACGGCGAGCCCTGGCACTTCGGGCCGGCAGACGCGGCGGACCGGATCTCCGGCCCCGCACTGGACTTCTGCCTGCTGGTCACCCAGCGGCGGCACCACAGCGACCTGGCCCTGGTCGCGGTCGGGCCGGTCGCCACCGAATGGCTCGACATCGCCCAGGTCTTCGCCGGCCCACCCGGCCCCGGCCGCCGGCCCGCCGACGACGCCGACGACGCCGGACCGGGTGGACGCGACGAGCCGGGTGGAGTGTCGTGATCGGCGCCAGCCCGGAGGTGCTGCGGATCGGCAACGCCTCCGGGTTCTACGGCGACCGCTCCAGCGCCTGGCGGGAGATGCTCGACGGCGGCGACCTCGACGTGCTGACCGGCGACTACCTGGCCGAGTTGACCATGCTGATCCTCGGTCGCGACCGGCAGCGCGACCCGCGACTCGGCTACGCCCGGACCTTCCTCCGGCAGCTCGAACCCTGCCTCGGCACCGCGCTGGACCGGAGCGTCCGGATCGTGACGAACGCGGGCGGGCTGCACCCGGCCGGCCTGGCCGCCGAACTGCGCGCCCTGGCCGACCGGCTCGGGCTGCCGGCCCGGATCGGGTACGTCGAGGGCGACGCGCTGGACCGGCCCGGCGCGCTGACCGCCAACGCGTACCTGGGGGCGTTCGGCATCGCCGCCTGCCTGGCCGCCGGGGCGGACGTGGTGGTGACCGGACGGGTCACCGACGCCTCGCTGGCGGTCGGCCCCGGAATCGCCCACTTCGGCTGGACCCACGCCGATCTCGACGCGCTGGCCGGTGCGACCGTCGCCGGCCACCTGCTGGAGTGCGGCGCCCAGGTCAGCGGCGGCAACTTCAGCTTCTTCACCGAGTTGCCGGACGGCGGGCGCCGCCCCGGCTTCCCCCTCGCCGAGCTGCACCGGGACGGCTCGGCGGTGCTCACCAAGCATCCCGGCACCGGCGGTGCGGTCACCAGGGAGACCGTCACCGCGCAACTGCTGTACGAGATCGCCGGCCCCGACTATCTCGGCCCGGACGTGGTGACCCGGCTCGACACGGTCACCCTGACCGACGCCGGACCCGATCGGGTACGCGTCAGCGGGGCGCGCGGCACTCCCCCGCCGCCCACCCTCAAGGTCGGGGTCACCCGGCTGGGCGGCTTCCGCAACTCGATGACCTTCGTCCTCTGTGGACTCGACATCGAGGCGAAGGCGGCACTGGTCCGGGATCAGCTCACCGATGCGGTCGGCACCGAAGGGTTGGAGTTCACGCTCGCCCGTACGGACCGTCCGGACGCGGCCGACACCGAGACGGCGAGTGCGCTGCTGCACGTACACCTCCGCGACGGTGACCCGAAGCGGGCCGGACGGGCCTTCTCGGCCGCCGCCGTCGAACTGGCCCTGGCCTCCTACCCCGGCTGTACCCTGACCACCCCGCCCGGCGACGCCAGCCCGTACGGGGTCTTCGCCGCCGAGGAGGTGGCCCAGGAACGGGTACGGCAGGTCGCCGTACTTCCCTCCGGCGACCGGGTCGAAATCGCACCTCCACCGATTACCACCGCAGCGCAGCACGAACAGCCGGTCACGGCGGCACAGCACGAGGAAGCGGGCGCACAGCACGAGGAACCGGCGGCACAGCACGAGGAAGCGGGCCACGAGTTCGACGGGCAGGTGCCGGGTGGGGGTGGCCCGACCCGGCGGGTGCCGTTGGGGACGGTGCTGGGTGCCCGGTCCGGTGACAAGGGCGGTGACGCCAACCTCGGGGTCTGGGCCCGGTCGGCCGCCGGTCACCGCTGGTTGCGCGGCTGGCTGACCGTCGAACGGCTGCGCACGCTGCTGCCGGAGACCGCCGCACTGCCGGTACGGCGATACGAGCTGCCGCACCTGCGCGCGGTCAACTTCGTGCTCACCGGGCTACTGGGCGCGGGTGCGGCCGGCTCGACCCGGTTCGACCCGCAGGCCAAGGCGCTCGGTGAACTGCTGCGCGCCCGCCTCGCCGACCTGCCGTCCGAACTGCTCGACGGGCAGACGGCCGGGCAGCGCAACGGACCAGCGATCGAGCAGCGCGACCCGGCGGCTGCCGAGCAGCGCCACGAAGCCGCAGCTGCCGAGCAGCGCCACGAAGCGGCGGTTGTCGAGGGGGCGGGATGAGTGGATCGGAGAGCCTGGAACGGCGGCAGCTCCGCGAGCTGACCCGGCGATTCGTCACCCGTGACGTGCTGCCGCACCTGGACGGGTGGGAGCGGTCCGGCGAGGTACCCCGAGGGTTGCACAGCACCGCCGCCGAACTGGGCCTGCTCGGGCTCGGCTTCCCGGATGCGGTCGGCGGTAGCGGCGGCGACCTGCGGGACAGCCTGCTGGTCACCGAGGAACTGATCCTGGCCGGTGGCTCCTCCGGGCTGGTCGCCGCGCTCTTCACCCACGGCATCGCCCTGCCGCACATGGTCACCGCCTGGCAGCAACACCACCAATCCGGTTCCGGACAGCGTGCCGCCACCGAGCTGGTCGACAGGTACGTCCGGCCAACCCTCGCCGGGGCGCGGATCGGGGCGCTCGCGGTCACCGAGCCGGACGGCGGCTCGGACGTGGCGGCGCTGCGCACCACCGCTCGGCGGGACGGTGCTGACTACCTGGTCAACGGCACGAAGACCTTCGTCACCAGCGGGGTACGGGCCGATTTCGTCACCACCGCCGTCCGGACCGGTCCACCCGGTGCGGCCGGCATCTCCCTGCTGGTGATCGACAAGGACGCACCGGGCTGCACCGTCGACCGCCGCCTCGACAAGCTCGGCTGGCACTGCTCCGACACCGCCACCCTCAGTTTCGTCGACGTGCGGGTCCCGGCGGGAAACCTCGTCGGCACCGAGAACGGCGGCTTCGCCGCCATCATGCGCCAGTTCGACACCGAACGGCTCTCCCTGGCCACCCAGGCGTACGCCACCGCGCAGCGCTGCCTCGACCTCACCCTGGCCTGGTGCCGCGACCGGCACACCTTCGGCGCTCCGCTCGTCGCGCGGCAGGTCGTCCGGCACCGGCTCGCCGAGATGGCCACCCGGACGGCGGCGGCCCGGGCGTACGTCCGGCAGGTCGCCGACCGGGTGGCGGCCGGCGAGGCGGTGCCGCACGAGGTGGCGATGGCCAAGAACGCCGCCGTCTCGGCCTGCGACCGCGTGGTCGACCAGGCCGTCCAACTGCACGGCGGCCACGGCTACCTGCGCGACAGCGAGGTGGAGCGGCACTACCGGGACGCCCGGATCCTGGGCATCGGCGGCGGCACCACGGAGATCATGAACGAGATCATCGCCAGGGGCCTGGGGATCTGAGGCGTGGACAGGAGGAACCGGTCGTGACCGTGTTACGGACGGCCGTCGATCCGGCGGCTGCGGCGTACCAGGAAAACCGGGCGGCGATGCTGGACCGGCTGGCGGAGCTGGAGAATGCGCTGGACGCCGCCCGGGCCGGCGGCGGCGAGCGGTACGTGGCCCGGCACCACGAGCGGGGCAAGCTCCTGGCCCGGGAACGCATCGAGCTGCTGCTCGACCGGGACGCGCCGTTCCTGGAACTCTCCCCGGTCGCCGCCTGGGGAACGGACTTCCCGACCGGCGCCGCTGTGGTCACCGGGATCGGCGTGGTCGAGGGGGTCGAGTGCGTCGTCGTCGCCAACGACCCGACGGTACGCGGCGGCGCGGTCAACCCGTACACCCTGCGCAAGACCCGGCGGGCCGGCGAGATCGCGCTGGCGAACCGGCTTCCAATGATCAACCTTGTCGAGTCGGGTGGCGCCGACCTGCCCAGCCAGGCGGAGATCTTCATTCCCGGCGGACGGGTCTTCCGGGACCTGACCCGGCTCTCGGCGGCCCGGATCCCGACCGTCTCGGTGGTGTTCGGCACCGCCACGGCAGGCGGGGCGTACGTGCCGGGGATGTCCGACTACACGATCATGGTGCGCGGCCGGGCGAAGGTCTTCCTGGCCGGGCCGCCACTGGTGAAGATGGCGACAGGTGAGGAGGCCGACGACGAGTCGCTGGGCGGTGCCGCCATGCACGCCGGTACCTCCGGGCTGGCCGACTTCGTCGCCGCCGACGAGCGGGACGGGCTGCGGCTGGCCCGGCAGTGCGTACGCCGGCTCGCCTGGCGCAAACACGGCCCGTCGCCCCGCACCGCCCGGCCCGAGCCGCCGAAGTACGACCCCGAAGAGCTCCTCGGCATCCCCAACGGTGACCTGCGGGTGCCGTTCGACCCGCGCGAGGTGCTGGCCCGGATCCTGGACGGCTCGGAGTTCGACGAGTTCAAGCCGGCCTACGGTCGCGCCCTGGCCACCGGCTGGGGCGAGCTGCACGGCTATCCGATCGGCGTACTGGCGAACGTGCAGGGAGTCCTCTTCTCCGAGGAGGCGCAGAAGGCGGCCCAGTTCATCCAGCTCGCCAACGCCGCCGACATCCCGCTGCTGTTCCTGCAGAACACCACCGGTTACATGGTCGGCACCGAGTACGAGCAGCGCGGCATCATCAAGCACGGCGCACTCATGATCAACGCGGTGTCGAACTCGACGGTGCCGCACCTGACGGTCAACCTCGGCGCCTCGTACGGGGCGGGCAACTACGGCATGTGCGGGCGGGCGTACGAGCCCCGTTTCCTCTTCACCTGGCCGAACGCCAGGTCGGCGGTGATGGGTCCGACCCAGCTCGCCGGGGTGCTCTCGATCGTGGCCCGGCAGGCTGCCCAGGCCAGGGGCCGGCCGTACGACGAGGACTCGGACGCCGTCATGCGAGCCATGGTGGAGCAGCAGATCGAGACCGAGTCGGCCGCACTGCACCTCTCCGGACGGCTCTACGACGACGGCGTCATCGACCCCCGCGACACCCGTACCGTGCTCGGCCTCTGCCTCTCCACCGTCCACAACGGACCCGTACGCGGCACCGACACCTTCGGCGTCTTCCGCCTCTGAGGTGTAAGGAAGGGCCCCCACTACAACAGAAAACGATAAGAAGGGGCCCTTCCTTACACCTCAGGCGCAACGACAAGGAGCAGCGATGATCCGCAGACTGCTGGTGGCCAACCGGGGCGAGATCGCTCGGCGGATCTTCGCTACCTGCCGCTCCCTCGGCATCGAGACGGTTGCCGTGCACTCCGACCCGGACGCCGACGCCCCGTACGTCGCCGAGGCCGATGTCGCGGTCAGGTTGCCGGGTGCCGCGCCGGTCGAGACGTACCTCCGGGGCGACCTGCTGGTCGAGGCGGCCCGGCGGAGTGGGGCGGACGCGGTGCACCCCGGTTACGGCTTCCTCGCCGAGCACGCCGGTTTCGCCAGCGCGGTCGGTGACGCCGGACTGACCTGGGTCGGCCCGCCCGCCAAGGCGATCGCGGCGATGGGTGACAAGACCGAGGCGAAGGCCCTGCTCGCCGACGCGGGCGTGCCGATGCTGCCGACGTACACCGCCGCCGATCAGGTCGAGACATTTCCGGTACTGGTCAAGGCGGCGGCCGGCGGCGGCGGGCGCGGGATGCGGATCGTCCGTGACCCGGCGGACCTCGCCGGGGCAATGGAGGCGGCCCGCCGGGAGGCCGCCGCCGCGTTCGGTGACGGCACGGTCTTCGTCGAGCCGTACGTCGAGCGGGCCCGGCACGTCGAGGTGCAGGTCGTCGCCGACGCGTACGGCACGGTGCTCTGCCTCGGCGAGCGCGAGTGCTCGATCCAGCGCCGGCACCAGAAGATCGTCGAGGAGACACCCTCGGTCGCGGTCGATCCGCGACTGCGGGCCGGGCTGGAAAGTGCGGCGGTGGCCGCCGTCCGCGCCGTCGACTATCTCGGGGCGGGTACCGTCGAGTTCCTGCTCACCCCGGCCGGCGAGTTCCACTTCCTGGAGATGAACACCCGGCTCCAGGTCGAGCACGCGGTCACCGAGTGCGTCACAGGTGTCGACCTGGTCCGGCTGCAACTGCTGGTCGCCGAGGGCGGCCGGCTGCCGACCGCCGCCCCGCCGGCGACCGGGCACGCCATCGAGGTACGCCTCTGCGCCGAGGATCCGGCCACCGACTGGTTGCCGGCCACCGGGACGCTGCACCGGTTCGCGGTGCCGGGGGTGACCACCGAGTTCGGCCCCGTCCCGCACCGCGACATCGGGCCACACCGCGACACCGGGCTGGGACGCGACGCCGGACCGCACCGCGAAGCCGGGGTGCGGCTCGACTCCGGGGTACGGCTCGATGCCGGGTTGCGGCTCGACTCCGGGGTGCGGGACGGCTCGGTGGTCGGGGTGCACTACGACTCGATGGTCGCCAAGCTGATCGCCTGGGCACCGACCCGGAACGAGGCGGCCCGGACGCTGGCCACCGCACTGCGCCGGGCGGAACTGCACGGCGTGACCACCAACCGGGACCTGCTGGTCCGGGTGCTCCGCTCGGCGGAGTTCCTGGCCGGCGAGATCGACACCGGTTTCCTCGACCGGCATCCGGAGGTCTTCGCCCCGCTGCTGCCACCGGACCGGCTGGGGCTGGCCGGGCTGGCCGCCGCGCTGGCCGGCGCCGCCGACCGCCGGGCCGCCGCGCCGGTGCTCGGCACGCTGCCCTCCGGCTGGCGCAACGTCCCCAGCACGCCACAGACCATCGGGTACGCCGGTCCGGCCGGCCCGGTCGAGGTCGACTACCGGCTGGACCGCTCCGGCGCACTGGTCGACTGGGCGGCCCGCCCCACGGGCGACACCCCCGGCCACCAGCCCGAGCCGGACCGGCAACCCGAGGTGGTACTGCTCGCCCTCGAGCCGTCCCGTGTCGTGCTGGCGGTCGACGGGGTACGCCAGACGTTCGCCGTACACCGGGTCGGCGAGATGTCCTTCGTGGACGGTCCGGACGGCTCGGTGACGTTCACCGAGCTGCCCCGGTTCGCCGAGCCGACACCCGAGCTGGCCGAGGGCTCGCTGTTGGCGCCGATGCCCGGCACGGTCAGCCGGGTACTGGTGACCGCCGGGCAGCGGGTCGCCGCCGGTGAACCGCTGCTCGTGCTGGAGGCGATGAAACTCGAACATCCGGTCACCGCCCCGGGCGCCGGGGTGGTGGCGGAACTGCCGGTCGGCACCGGTGCCCAGGTGGAGACCGGTGCGGTACTCGCCGTGGTCACCCCGCAGTAGTCCGGCCACCAATCCCCCGTCCCGTCGGACCCCTGGCTCGCTAGTCGGAAGGCAACCCGCATGGACTTCGACCCCACCCCCGAGCAACGGCAACTCCGTGAGGCCGTCCGGGCGCTCGGGAAGCGCTACGGCCACGACTACTTCGTCGCGAAGGCGAAGGCCGGCGAGCACACCACCGAACTCTGGGACGAGGCCGGCCGGCTCGGCTACCTCGGAGTCAACATCCCCACCGAGTACGGCGGCGGTGGCGGCGGCATCACCGAACTCGCCATCGTCTGCGAGGAACTGGCGGCGACCGGCTGCCCGCTGCTGCTCCTGGTCGTCTCGCCGGCCATCGCCGGTACGGTGATCGCCCGGCACGGCACCGAGGCGCAGCGCAGTACCTTCCTGCCCGGCCTCGCCGACGGCTCACTGAAGATCGCCTTCGCGATCACCGAGCCGGAGGCGGGTTCGAACTTCCACCGGCTCGGCACCGTCGCCCGCCGGGACGGCGCAGACTGGGTCCTCTCTGGCCGCAAGTGCTTCATCTCCGGTGTGGACGAGGCGCAGTACGTCCTGGTCGTCGCCCGGATCCCCGACGAGCCCACTGCCCCGGAGACTGCCACTGCCACCGCCCCGGACACTGCCGGTGCCGGTGCAGCTGCGCCCGGCGAACGGCTCCGGCCGGCGCTCTTCGTGGTCCCGACCGACGCCCCCGGGCTGACCAGATCCAAACTGGAGATGGAGATCGTCTCCCCGGAGAACCAGTGGCTGCTCTACCTCGACGAGGTACGCCTGCCCGGCGACGCCCTGATCGGCGCGACTGCCGAGCCGGACGGCCGGGACGGGCTGGACGCCGGACTGCCGGCCCTCTTCGCCGGGCTCAACCCCGAACGGATCACGGTCGCCGCGATGGGCGCCGGCACCGGCCGGTACGCGATCGAGCGCGCCTCCACCTACACCGCCACCCGTCGGGTCTGGGGGCGCCCCGTCGGTGCCCACCAGGGTGTCTCGCACCCGTTGGCACACGCCGCCGTCCAGGTGGAACTGGCCCGGTTGATGATCGCCAAGGCCGCCACCCTGTACGACGCCGGGCGGGACGTCGAGGCCGGCGTCGCCGCGAACCTCGCCAAGTACGCCTCGGCGGAGGCGGCGGCGCTGGCCGTGGACACCGCCATCCAGGTGCACGGCGGCAACGGGATGACCACCGACTACGGGGTGGCCACCCTGCTCGGCGCGGTACGGGCCGGCCGGATCGCCCCGGTCAGCCGCGAGATGATCCTCAACTTCGTCGCCCAACGGGTCCTCGGCCAACCGAAGAGCTACTGACCACCCGCAGCACGGCGGCTCAGTAGGCCGGGGTGGCGGTACGGCACTCCGCGTCGATCCGGTGCACCGGGCGTACCCGCCGACCCATCCCCTCCAGCAGTGAGTCCTCGACGTGGAAGCCGTGGATCCGCAGCCGGTAGCGGGGCAACTCCTCCTCGGTCGGGCAGAGCACCTGCGCCTCGACCGCGTCGGTCGGCACGTACCGGACACCGCCCCGTTCCTGGAGGATCACCATGCTGACGTCGTCCACCGTGATCACGTGCCCCCGGATCCGCTCGACCTCGCCGGCCGCCGGAGCCGGTGCGGCCGGCCCGTCCTCCGGGGCGGTCGGGGTGGCACCGGTGCCGTCGTCGGCGGCCCGGACGGTGGTGACGGTAAGCGGCAGCACCGGGGTGGTGATCACCGGCAGCGCCGCCCAGCAGAGCATCACCAGCACCGCCACCTGCACCGTCACGCCGAGCGGCCGCACCACCGCCACCGGTACCGGCCCGGTGACGAGCAGGGCCAGCAGCGGCGGGGCGGCGATCACGAGTACCGCGAACACCTCCCGCTGCCGCCACGCCTCGCTCAGGGTCGGCAGCATCAGCAGCGCGTAGCCGGCCACCAGCGCGGCGAGGAGCAGCAGCCGGGGGATCCGCCGCTCGTCGAGCCGGGCCGGGCCGAACTGGAACGCGGCGGCGAACGCCGGCAGCAGCAGCGGCAGGTAGAGGATCGGCCAGGTGGCGAGCGCGACGGCGAAGCTGGCGATCACCACCCACGGCGGGGTGATCGCCCGCCAGCGGGCGAAGAGCGGCGGATGCCGCCCGATCCGGTGCGTCGGGTTCGCCTCGGCGCTGGCCAGCAGCACGGCGCCGATCGCGAAGACCGCGACCAGCCCGGCCGAGACCAGCCGGGCGGCGGTGGTGACCAGCGCGGCTGCCAGGTTTACCGGGTTCACGTTGGCGACGAGCAGCAGGGTGGTCTGCAACTCGCCGCCGGCCTCGACGCCGAGCCGGAGTACCGAGAAGATCGCCGGCACCCCGACGACGAGCGTCCAGAAGGACTGACTGGCCCGGGACCTGCGCTCGGCGGCGTCCACCGCGGAGGGCCAGCCCGGCGCCGGCCCGTCGGTCACAGGCCCGTCGGTCACCGTTCCGTCGGTCACAGGCCCGTCTGTCACCGGGGCAATGCGGTTCTGCTCGGCCAGGGTCACACCGGCGCCTTCTCGTCGAAGTCGACCAGGTCCGGGACGTTGAGCGGTGGCGGCTGCTGGCGGTCGGCGCCGAGCCACGGCCCGAGGTTGCGGTGGTACGCGCTGAGCCACGGACTCGTCCGGCCGTCCCGCCCCTGCCGGTAGCTCTTCTGGAGGAAAAAGGCGACCAGGTCACGGAGTGCCGGATCGCTGATCGGCACCCCGACGCCGAGCTGCTCGCTGGTGCCGAACGGCATGTCGACGATCTCGAACTTGCCCGGATGGTGGGAACGGAACCCGGCGAGGATCGTCTCGTCGGAGCTCACCGCGTCGTACCTGCCCTCGATGATCCCTTTGACGCAGTCCCCGACGTTCTTGACCACCAGCGCCTTGACCTCGTGTTTCTCCAGTTCGGCCTCGGTGGTCGAGCCGCCGCCGACGCAGATCCGGAAGCCGGGGGCCCGCAGGTCCTCGATCGTGCGGACCCGGTCCTTCAGCGCGATCGGGATCATCACCTCCTGGGTGGTGACGAAGTACGGCCCGGCGAAGCTGACCAGCTTCTGGCGTTCCTCGGTGATGGAGAAACTGGAGACCACCATGTCGACCTGCCCGCTCTGCAGGGCGGGGATCCGGTCCTCGGTGGCGAGGTGGATGAACTCGATCCGCTCGTCCCCGGCGTACCCGAGCGAGGCCGCGATGTAGCGGGCGATGTCGATGTCGAACCCGGAGTACTTGCCGGTGTCGTCCAGTACGCCCATCAGTGGTTCGTAGGTGGCGACCCCGATCCGCAGCCTGCTCTGGCCGTGGATGTGCGACTGCTTGAGTTTCTCCTGCACCGAAGGGGGTTCGGGACCGCGCCGGCTGTCGCAACCGGCTCCGGCGGCGAGCAGCAGGGTGAGCACGACCGCCATGGTCGTGCCGAGGAGCCGTACCCGGCCTCTGGGTGATGTCTCGGTCATCGGCGGACCCCGGTCTGAAGGATGGGGGATGCTATCGCCGAGCGTAACGGTCAACGTCCACTTCGGTGTTCAACACGGCAGGCGGTCAGCTCGCTGTGCGCAGGGGTCAGCTCGCTGTGAGGGTGGGGCCGGTGAGCCGGTCGACGCCCTTGCCGGCCAGGCAGCGAAAGGTCCGCTCGACTCCGCCGGCCGGTGGTGGAAGTACCTCGAAGCGCCACGGTTCGACGTCGATCAGGGTGGTGGTGTGCCGGAAGACGGTGGGGTTGCAGACCTGGCGGATGGTGGTGTGGTCCTTCACCGCCGCGTGGTCGGCCGGGTCCAGCCCCACCGGAAGGTCTCCCTCGGCATAGGACTCCCAGGTGTGCCGGCCGGAGCAGGAGGTCTTGGTCGCCTCCGCCGCGGTCCCCCGGAGCCGGACCGGGCCGAAGCACTCCAGCTCGACCGGGCAGCGGGCGGCCTCGGGCAGCGGCAACTGGCAGCCCGGCAGCGCGCCGATCCCCAGCGGCGGCCGGCTGGCGGTCGGAGCTGCCGTCGTCGCCACCGCCCGCCCGGTCGGCGACGGGCCCGGCAGTCCCCGGGTGGCGACGAACCAGGAGCCGCCGGCGATGCTGGCGAGCAGGGCCAGCACGCCGAGCCCGCCGAAGATCCAGTAGCGCCGCTTGCGGCGGCTGGGCCGGGAGACGGTCGGCTCCCCGTCGACCTCCGGCTGGCCGGAGCCGGACCGGGGTGGTGGTGGCGTGTAGGACTTCGAAAGATAGACGCTGGGCGGGGCGCCGCCCGAGGTCGGTGCCCCGGAGATGGGGACGCCGGAAATCGGCACACCCGAGACCGGCACACCCGAGACCGGCGCGCCGGAGACCGGGGCTCCCGAGGTCGGCGTGCGGGGTGCGGGCGTACCGGCGGGACCCGACGTCGCCCCGGAGCCCACCGATGCCGACCCGCTGACCCCGGCCGGGGCGCCGGACGGCCAGGACCCGCTGGTGACCGGGATTCCGGAAACCGGGATCCCCGACACCGGCACGGCGGCCACCACTGTCGGGTTCGGCGTGTGCGTCACGGTCGGCGGATCCAGCGGTACGGCGGCGAGCAGGTCCCGCAGTTGCTCGGCGCTGGGCCGGTCGGCCGGATCGTTGGCCATCCCGTAACGGAGCAGGTCGAGCAACCGGGTCGGTACGCCCGGCAGCTCGGGGATCGGCTCGGTGAAGAGTTCGAGCAGGGTGAGCAGTCCGGGGTTGCGATCGGCCTGCCAGCGCGGCGGCTTGCCGTGCATCACCGCGTAGAGGGTGGCGCAGAGTGCGTACACGTCGACGGCGGGCGACGGCGGGCTGTGCCGGAACATCTCCGGTGGCGCGTACGCCGGGGTGAGCACCTCCAGGGTGATCGCCGTGTCCCGCGCCTCGGCGAGTACGGCCAGCCCGAAGTCGGCGAGCGCCGGCTCGTTGAACCGGGAGTAGAGGATGTTGGCCGGCTTGACGTCCCGGTGCAGTACTCCGAGGTGGTGGGCGTCGGCGAGCGCGTCGGCGATCTTCACTCCGACGTCGCGCGCCTCGGCCGGGGTCAGCGGCGAGGTACGCATCCGTTCGGCGTACGACCCGTCGCAGAGTTCCATGATCAGGTATGGGTGCTGGTCCTCGGTTACCCCGGCGTCGAAGAGGTCCACCACGTGCGGATGGGACGACATCCGGCCGGCGGCCCGCGCCTCGCGGAGGAAACGGCGCTGGTCCCGCTCGCTGTCCAGGGTGCGGTTCTCGACCTTCACCGCGACCTCGCGCCCCACGGACTGCTGGGTGGCGCGGTAGACGGTGGCGTAACCACCTCGGGCAAAAACCTGCAAATCGGTTAGACCGGGCACGACGGGCAGCGGCAGCGCGCCTGGCGGGGTGTCGGTCACAGAGTCGAAAATACCGGGAACATGAGTCGGTTCAGCCCCCCGCACCGGTGGCTGTTACCGGCTGGTTGCCATTCCGGCGCCGGTCGTACCAGAGTCCGGCGGCTGTGGCAACCGCACCCAGACCCTCCCATAGCGCGACTCCGAGGAACCGACCCGGCGCCGCCTCGGTCAGCACCAGGACGGTAAAGACCGTGAAGGTGAGCGCCCGGAACAGCACGGTGAACCCGAAGAAGGGCCGCCAGTCCGTCCACGCGGCGAGCAGGTAGTAGACGCCCATGTTGAACGAGGCCATCGACGATGCGGCGACGAAGGTCCTGGTGTGGTCGCCGTCGGCCCGCTCGGCCGGCGCGAGCACCTCGAAGCCGAGCATCGCCAGCAGCCAGTCCGGGCGGACCAGGCCCACGGCACCGAGCAGCAGGGCGAGTCCGCCGAAGACGGCGATGGTCCAGCCTGCGACCGAGCGGGGCAGCCTCACCTACGGTCCTCCGTGCCGGCGCCGGTCCGCTGTAGACGGCGGTGGGGCCAGGCTAACGGCTACCCGACCCAGGCGGTACCCCGAAGATCGACAGATTCGGTACCCAACGCCTGATCGACTTCTCCGCGCACCGGCCGCACGGTCCGAGCGCGGGCCCGCCCGCTGCCCGTCCGTCCCAGGCCGGAGTCTTTCTAGGCCGGAGTCTCCCCGGCAAGGGCGGTCGGCGCCGGAAGCTCCCCGGCGATCCGCTGCCGGACCACCAGCCGTTGCGCGGTCGCAGGCGTGGACGACCGGACCAGCCGGTCCCGCAACTCCTCCGCCGCGGCCCGCTCACTTGTCTGCTGCGTCGAGTACGCCAACCGGACCGCCTCCTCGGCGACCTCCACCGCCTCCGCCGACTGCCCCGCTTCGGCAAGCGCCTCGGCGAGTACCCGTGCGGCGATCACCCGACTGCGGATGTCCTCGCCCGGAGCCTCGACCGCCTGCCGGGCCCAGTCCAGCGCCGCCGCCGTCTGCCCGTCGGCCAGCAGCGCGGAGGCGTACCGGGCCAGGGCCTGGCGGCGGCTGAACAGCACCGACGGCACCGCACCCGCCGCCGCGATCGGTTCCAGCAGGCTCACCGCGGTCGCCGCGTCGCCGTCGGCCAGCCGGCTCGCGGCGAGCAGCATCCGGGGACCGAGCTGGGTCGGCGCCAGCGGATTGTGCGGCTCCACCGCCGCCAGCACCGCCTCGGCGTCCTGCTCCGCCGCCGCGACGTCGCCCCGATCGAGTGCCACGAACCCGCGCAGCGTGCCGGCCAGCCCGGTAAGCAGCGGGTGCGAGGTGCGCTTGCCGTACCCGAGCGCGTCGGTGAGCAGGTCTGTGGCGTGCTCCGGCTCGCCGACACCACGCGCCACCGCACCGCGTACGACCAGGGCGAAGCCCCGGCCCCAGTCGTCGGAGGCGGCGACGAAGTCCCGGTACGCCCGCCGTGCCTCGCGGTCGGCGTCGGCGAGTTCACCCAGTTCGGCAGCGGCGAACGCCTCCACGGCGCGCAGTGTGCCCACCGCCCACGCCTCGCTGACCCGCTCGCCGAAGGGCAGGAAGATCTGGGCCAGTCGGCGGGCCTCGCCGAGCCGGCCGGCGAGCAGCCGGGCGAACGCGGTGGTACCGCGCAGCCAGGCCCGACCCACCGGATCGTCGATCTGCGCGAAGAGCCGGGCCGCCCGACCCAGCACCGCGTCGGTGCCGGCGAAGTCGCCCCGGGTGGTGGTGACCCAGGCCAGGTTCTGGAGTGACCAGGCCTGCCCCCGGGGATCGTCGGCATCCAGGTTCACCTGGTAGGCACCGGCGAACCGGCTGCTGGCCTGGCTCAGCCGGCCGCTGACGAAGTCGGCCATCCCGAGCCGCCGCATCGCCGAGGCGCGGGGCCCCGGCAGGTCGTGCCGGGTGGCCACCTGCAACGCCTCCTGCCAGGAGTTCACCGCCCGTGCCTGGTCACCGAGCGCCTGGTACGCCTGACCGGCCACGAGCAGCGCCCCGGCCCGTACCGCCACGTCGTCCCCGGCGTTCGCCCCGATCTTCTCGGCGAAGGCGAGCGCGTCGGCGATCCGCCCCACCTGGAGCAGCGCTCGGGCGTGCACCAGCCGGTCGCCACCGGGTACGGACTCTCCGGCGAGCCGGGCGGCCCGCTCGGCGTACTCGACGGCCTGTGCCGGCTCCCCGGCGGCGAGTGCCCGGCGGGCGGAGCGGCTCAGCGCGGCCATGCCGAGCGGCGCCACGTTCCGGGCGGTCGCGTCGGGGCGCAAACTGACCACGTCGGCGAGCGCGCTGGCCCGCTCGGCGTGCTCGGCGATGAAGGCGTCGCGTTCGGCGACCGGCAGCCCGCTCGCCCCGTTGCCGGTCCGGCCCGGCTCGCCCGGACCGGTGCCCGGGTCCGGCGGCGCCGCCCACTCGGCGAGCGCGGCGTGCCGGTCGGCGAGATCGGCCTTGCCGATGCCGGCGTAGACGGCCTCCCGCATCAGCGGGGTGGCGAAAATGTAACCGTCCCGGTTGCGGTGCAGCATCCGGCGCTGGAGCAGCTCCTCGACGGCCCGCTCCAGCTCGACGGCGAGGACCGCTGTGGGCCGCCCGTCGCGCCCGGCCCGCCGCTCGCGCAGCGCCTCCAGCGCACCGGCCGGGACCGTGTCCCCGACCACCGCGGCGTCCCGCAGCGCCGCCCTGGCGTCGGGCGGCAACGCGTCGATCCGGGCCGCCAGCACGGCGGCGAGGTCCCGGGAGAGCAGCCGGCTGCCCAGCGAACCCGGCGCCAGCCGCCAGATGATGCTGGCCCCGGTGGCGGCGGCCGGGCTCGGCGCCACCGTGCCGGATGCCGCCTTGGCTCCCCGGCCGCCATCCGAGCCGGCCGGTCCGCCGTCGCGGCCACCGGCCCGTTCACCCGGCGCGGTGGTGCCGGTCGCACCGGGCCGCCCGGCAGAGCCGGCAACCGGGGCGCCGGCCGGGCCGGCGGGAGGTCGGGCCGGCGCCCGGCCCAGCACGGTGGTCAGCGCGCCCCGCTCCATCAGCAGGGTGACCAGCTCGGCAAGATAGAACGGGTTGCCCTGGGCGGTGGCGAGCAGCCGGTCCACGTCCGCCTGCGGCAGCCGCCCCCCGCCGAGATAGGCGGTCAGCAACCGGGCGGCGTCGGCACCCCGCAGCGGCGGCAGGGCGTGCACCTCGGCGTCGGCGACCCGGGTCAGCGCACCGGCGGTACGGACCAGTTCGGGACGGCCGAGCAGCAGCACCAGTACCGGCCCGGTCAGCCGGGAGAGCGTCACGCCGAGCGCGTCGGTGGTCTCCGGAGTGGCGTCGTGCAGGTCGTCGACGATGACCGCGAGCGGTCTCTCGGCGGCGAGCGCGCTGAGCAGCTCCGCGACGGCGGCCGGGATCGCGTCGGCGTCCGGACCGGGCTCACCGGCCGACCACTCGGCCGGGCCGGCCGGTACGGTGCCGTGTGCCGCCGGCAGTTCGGCGTACCCGAGCAGGGCGAGCAGGAGGTCGACGGCGACCGGCGCCGGGTCCGGCCGGTACCGGGACAGCCGCTGGCCGAGCCGGCGCAGCCGCTCCTCGACCACCGGCCGGGTGACGGCGGTGGCCGGGCTGTCCGGCAACCCGACCGCGGCCCGGACCAGGTCGGCGAGCGGGGCGAGCCGGCGACGCTCCCCGAACGCCGCGCACTTCACCGAGAGCACCCGCGCGCCGGTGTGTGTCGCGTACCGGCCGGCGCCGACGTCGTAACCGGCGGCGAGCCGTTCCACCTCGGCGGCGAACCGGGACTTGCCGATCCCCGCCTCGGCGGTCATCAGCAGTACCCGGGGCTGGCCCTGGTCGACCACCTCGGCGAGCCGACCGGCGACCCGGCCGATCTCGGTCTCCCGACCGACGAACGGCGCCTCGTCACCGAGCCCGGACCGGGTACCGGGGGCGTCGAGCAGACCCAGCAGTTCGTACGCCTCGACCGGCTCCCGCTTGCCCTTGAGCCGCAGCGGCCGGAGCTGTCGCCAGGAGGCCACCCGCCGGGTCGCCGCCGCCGTCCGGGCACCGGCGTAGACGGCGCCGATCGCGGCGGCGTCGGCCAGCCGGGCGGCGGTGTTCACGGTGTCGCCGATGACCGTGTATTCGATGGACGCCTGGATGCCGGCGACCACGTCACCGGTGTTGAGCCCGACCCGGAGCCCGAGCGGCGCCCCGCCGCCCTGCTCGTCGTCGAGCACCCGGCGCACGGCACGCTGCATGGACAGGGCCGCCCGGACCGCCCGCTCGGCATCGTCCTCGTGCGCGACGGGGGCGCCGAAGACGGCCATGATCCCGTCGCCGGTGAGCTTGTCGACGTGTCCGCCGAAGGTCTTGACGGCACCGGCGAGCGCGGCGAGGACCCGGTCGGTGACCGTGCTGACCCGTTCCGGATCAAGGTCCTCCGACCAGGAGGTAAAATCGGACAGATCGCCAAAGAGCACCGTTACCACTCGGCGCTCCGCTTCCGGAAGGGTCGCGGCAGCCGGCAGCGCGACTCCGCAGTTGTGGCAGAACCGCGCACCGGGTACGGCAACGGTTCCACACACCGGGCAGGTCACGGACTTTCCAACCCACCGGCCCCCGGGCCGGATTCCCGGTTCTCTTGATCGAGATAGGCGAGCTGTGCCCGGACGGACCACTCGGCCGCCGGCCAGAGCGACCGGTCCACGTCCGCATAGACCGCCGCCACCACCTCGGCGGCGGTGCGTGCCCCCTGGCTGCGGGCCGTGCGCACCTGTTCGAGCCGGGCCTGCCGGTGCGCCAGGTAGAAGCGGGCCGCGGCGGCGCAGTCGGCCAGCGGCGGGCCGTGCCCGGGCAGGGCCGGCACCCCGGAGTACCCGGTGAGCGCCTCCAGGCTGGCAAGGTAGTCCCCGAGGTCTCCGTCCGGGTGTGCGACGACGGTGGTGCCCCGGCCGAGGATGGTGTCGCCGGTGAAGACCGCCCGCTCGTCGCCCCCCTCCGCCAGGAGATCGCTCCCCTGCACGCCGCCGCTTTGGGGAGTCGACGACGAAACCAGGAAGCAGAGCGAGTCGGCGGTGTGCCCGGGGGTGCGCAGCAACCGGATCCGCAGCCCGGCCCGCTCGATCGTCGACCAGCCGTGGCTGGCGGTCAGCGGCTCGGCGCCGGTCAGCTCGATGAACCGGTCCAACCCCTCGGTGTGGTCCGGGTGGCCGTGCGTGACCAGCACCCCGGCGACCGGCCCGCGCGCGGCCACGGCAGCCAGGTGCTCCTCGTCGAGCGGACCCGGGTCGATCACGACCACCTCGCCCGCGCCCGGGGCACCCAGGACCCAGGTGTTGGTGCCGTCCAGGGTCATCGGGCCCGGGTTGGGGGCACGGACCAGCGTCGCCCAGCTCGGTAGCTGGTCAGCCAGCGCCGCCGCCGGCGCGGTCACGTGCCCGGTCATGGCTGCGATGGTACGACCTGCGGGCGACAGGGGCCTGAACTGCCGGTATCACCCGTGGGACGAACCACCCAGGGCAGCACCGGGACGCACCGGAACGCGCGGCGTTGCCAAGCACCGTCCCGGCAGCGCTGCGCCCGGTTCGATCCCGTCCGTCCCTCGACTCCCCCGCCGTTCCGTTTCACCGCTTCGCAGCGGTGGTTGCCGGACCCCCCGAGGCGCAGCGGTACGCCGAGGGGGCGGAGTGCTCAGGCCACCTCGACGATGACCTCGACCTCGACCGGCGCGCCGAGCGGCAGTTCGGCGACGCCGACCGCGCTGCGGGCGTGCCGGCCGGCCTCGCCGAAGACGGTGCCGAAGAGTTCGGAGGCGCCGTTGATCACGCCGGGCTGCCCGGTGAACCCGTCGGCGGAGGCCACGAAACCGGTCACCTTGACGATCTTGACAACACTCTCCAGCCCCACCAGCGCGTCGATCGCGGCGAGGGCGTTGAGTGCGCACTGCGCGGCCAGGTCCTTGGCCTGTTCGGCCGAGACACCCCCGCCGACCCTGCCGGTGGCCAGCAGCTTGCCGTCGCGCATCGGCAACTGGCCGGAGACGTACACCTGGCGACCGGACTGGACGGCCGGCACGTACGCGGCCAGCGGCGGCACCACCTCGGGCAGTACGAGGCCCAGCTCGGCGAGCTTGGCGTGCGGCCCAGCCGTCACGACTTGGCCCGCTTGAGGTACGCGACGAGCTGCTCCGGGTTCGGGCCAGGTATCACCGCCACCAGTTCCCAGCCGTCCTCGCCCCAGTTGTCGAGAATCTGCTTGGTGGCGTGCGTGAGCAGCGGAACCGTGGCGTACTCCCACTTCTGCATCGCTAGAGGTCTCCTCGTCTCGGGCTTGTCGGCGACAGCCTACGGGCTGCGGCCACACGGGTACGCGTACGCCTCCCGATCCGTGCGGCGGAGCTGCCCCGGCCCCGCCGCGTACCATGGCTGCCCCGTTGGGCGGGGCGGGATACCCTCGCCGGGCGGGTCGCCACAGCTCTGCCGCCACACTCACCGACCATGCCAGCCCTCCCGACCCGCCGGCCGGCGCCTTGACCACCGCATCGGGGCCCTGCGGGGATTGGGGAGACCATGAGGCAACCGTCCGACGGCGACGAATCCGCCCGCCCGCCCGCCGAACCCTCACCACAGGCCGAACCCTCGCCACCGGCCGAACCTTCACCGCAGGCCGAGGCGACCGAGCCGATCCAGCAGCCACAGCCGAGCGGTACTCCGACCACGGCGGACGTACCGGAGCGGCCGGCCGGCTCTTCGGCCGAGACCGCGCAGCAGCCCTCGGCTTCCGCTGATCCGCCAACTCCCACTGATCCGGCAAACCCCGCCGCTCCGCCCGAACCCGCCACTCCGGCTGATTCCGACGGGCCGGGCGACCCCACCGCACCGGCTGATGCCGACGAGCCGGTCGATCGCGCCGCACCGGCCGGTTCCGCCGCCCAGCCCGACGCCCCAGGCGCGCCGGAGCCACCGACCCAACGGCTCTCCGGCCCCCCGATGGCCGGACCGACTATGGCCGGCCCACCGATGACCGGCCCGCCGATCACCAGCCCACCGATGACCGGGCCGACGATGGCCGGACCGACGATGGCGGTGGGGCCGGGATACGGCCCGGAGTATCAACAGCCTGGTCAGCCGGGTGCAGGCGCTGGCGTACCCGGTCATCCGGCACCTCCCGGCTACCCGGCCGCCGGCCTCGCCGCGCCGCCGAGGAAACGGCGCGGCCTGCTCATCGCGTCGATCGCGCTTGCCGTGACGCTGCTGCTCTGCGTGCTCGGCGGGGTCTCCGCCTATCTGGTGCTGCGGAGCGCGGAGCGGGGTGAGGGAGCCGCCGATCCGGTCGTCGCCGTGGACGAGTTCCTGACGGCGGTCTACAGCGAACGGGACGCCGACCGGGCGAGCGGCCTGGTCTGCCCGGCCGCCCGGGACGGCGACAGGATCGCTGCCAAGATCGAGGAGGTGGCGGACGCCGCCGGGCGGTACGACACCGCGCGGTTCCGCTGGGCCACCCCCAAGGTCGACGAGCAGACCGAGACACGGGCCGTTGTGTCGACCCAACTCACCATGACCACCGGCGACGAGCGATCGGTGAACCAGCAGTTGACCTTCGTGGTGGTACGGGAGACCAGCTGGTGGGTCTGTGACGTGATCTGACCATCCGGCTGGCCAGCCGCCGGGGTGGTTAGGCTCGGAGGGTGCGAGCGGGTGAGGAGTCGGGCGACCGGGTGGACGCCGACCGGGCGAGTGCCCGGTGGCCGGCCCGGCTACACGTGATCACCGGTAAGGGCGGTACCGGCAAGACCACCGTCGCCGCCGCGCTGGCGCTCGCGCTGGCCAGCGGCGGTCGCCGTACCCTGCTGGTCGAGGTGGAGAGCCGCCAGGGCATCGCCCAGCTCTTCGGCACCGACCCGCTGCCGTACGAGGAGCGGCCGATCGCCACCGCGCCCGGCGGCGGCGAGGTACGCGCCCTGGCCGTCGACTCCGAGGAGGCGCTCCTCGAGTATCTCGACATGTTCTACAAGCTCGGTGCGGCCGGCCGGGCGCTACGCAAGCTCGGCGCGATCGATTTCGCCACCACGATCGCCCCGGGGCTGCGGGACGTACTCCTCACCGGCAAGGTCAAGGAGGCGACCACCCGGACGGCCGACAAGCGCCGGGTGTACGACGCCGTGGTGCTGGACGCCCCGCCGACCGGTCGGATCGGCCGGTTCCTGAACGTCACCGCCGAGACCGCCCGGCTGGCCAAGGTCGGCCCGATCAAGACCCAGAGCGAGGGGGTGGCCGCGCTGCTCCGCTCCCCGATGACCGCCGTACACGTGGTCACGCTGCTGGAGGAGATGCCGGTCCAGGAGACCATCGACGCGATCGCGGACCTGAACAGCCTGCGGATCCCGGTCGGGCGGCTGATCCTGAACGCCACCCGCCCGCCGCTGCTGGCCGGCAGGGTCAGCCAGGCCGAGTTGCGCCGAGGGTTGGCCGCCGCCGGCCTGCCGACCGACCGGGCGACTGTCGCCGGTCTGCTCGCCGAGGCCCGCGACCAGCTCATCCGGCGGGAGCTGGAGGAGTCGCTCCGGGCGGACCTGGTCGAGCTGGGGCTGCCCCTGGTGGAGTTGCCGCTGCTGGCCGAGGGCGTCGACCGCGCCGGCCTGGACCTGATCGCCGCCACCCTGCTAGCCGCCGCCTGAGGTGTAAGGAAGGGCCCCTTCTACAACAGAAAGCGATAACAGGGGGCCCTTCCTTACACCTCAGCGCCGATTGACTCACACCTGAGCGGCACCACGCCGCCCGCGCGGCGCTGTCCCGATACGCTCGGTTGGTGCGTCCCGATCACCCAGCACCGGAGCTGGACATCGACCAGATCCTCGCCGATCCCGGCGTGCGGATCGTGGTCTGCTGCGGCTCGGGTGGGGTGGGCAAGACCACCACCGCCGCCGCCCTCGCGCTCCGGGCCGCCGAGCGGCACGGCCGGCGTACGGTGGTGCTCACCATCGACCCGGCCCGGCGACTTGCCCAGTCGCTCGGGCTCACCGAGCTGGACAACACCCCACGGCAGGTCAAGGGGATCGACGTCGAGAGCAGCGGCGGCGAGCTGCACGCCATGATGCTGGACATGAAACGGACCTTCGACGACGTGGTGCTCGCGCACACCGATCCGGCGAAGGCGGCGGAGATCTTCGCGAACCCGTTCTATCAGGCGATGAGCTCCACCTTCGCCGGCACCCAGGAATACATGGCGATGGAGAAGCTGGGCCAGTTGCACGCCCGGGGCGACTGGGACCTGATCGTGGTCGACACTCCGCCGTCCCGGTCCGCCCTGGACTTCCTCGACGCACCGGCCCGGCTCTCCCGGTTTCTGGACGGGCGGATGCTGCGGCTGCTGCTGGCACCGGCCCGCAGTGGTGGACGGAGCATGTTCAGCCTGGTCACCGCCTCGTTCGGGATGTTCTCCCGGGTGGTGCAGAAGGTGCTCGGTGCCCAGTTGCTCACTGACCTGTCCGGTTTCGTGGCGGCGCTCGACTCGATGTTCGGCGGCTTCCGGCAGCGCGCCGAGCAGACGTACCGGGTGCTGCAGGCTCGGGAGACGGCGTTTCTGCTGGTCGCGGTGCCGGAGCCGGACGCGGTCCGGGAGGCGGCGTACTTCGCCGGCCGGCTCAGCCAGGAGCGGATGCCGCTGGCCGGGCTGGTACTCAACCGGGTGCACCGGCCGGTCGTGGAGCGGCCGACCGCCGCCGAGAGCCTGGCCGCGGCGGAGCGGCTGGTGGAGCTGGGCGGGCACGAGGCGACCGTGGAGACCCTGTTGGCGCATGCCGCGCTCAGTCAGCAGGCGGCGCGGGAGCGGCGGGTCGCCCGGGTCTTCACCGACGCTTTTCCGGCGGTACCGACGGTGGCGGTGACGGCTCAGCCCGCCGACGTACACGACGTCGACGGGCTGCGCACGATCGGTGCCGCGATCAGCCGGCGTTGACCAGGACCTTGTCCTTGTTCTTCAAGGCCGCCTCGAACATCTTGCGCCAGCTCGCCACCTGTGGGTGACGACGCAGCAGCGCCCGGCGTTCCCGTTCGGTCATGCCACCCCACACGCCGAACTCGATGCGGTTGTCGAGCGCGTCGGCCAGGCACTCGTACCGCACGGGGCAGCTGCGGCAGATCCGCTTCGCCACGTTCTGTTCGGCGCCCTGCACGAACAGCGCGTCAGGATCACCGTTCTGACACGCCGCCAACGTGGGCCAATCTGTGATCATGCCCATCTGCTCCTGTCCCCCCTTGCAGTCCCGCTACCGACCAGAGCCGGTCAGCCGGCGATAACCCCCCGGCCATCCGCGACGCCCTCCCCCGGGCACCACGGACGACATGCGTTTCTCTCGCTCGACCATCATGCTCTGTAGTCAACTGATTACGCAACGTTGTCAGCCAAATCCGTCAACCCGGACATTTCCTGGCCCTTCGTCCGGCAATCCGGCCCTGACTACCCGGCGGCGATCAGCGAAAACGCTGCGGAGACTTCCCGGAAGGAGGAGACTCGACAGCTAGGAGCCCGCAACCGCACACCAGGGGTCGTGCGTTTAACACAACGAGGCCAGCGCCCGCAGGAAATGGGGAAAGTACGCAGGGCGCGACCTCTGTGTCGATTCACGTACCCTGTCGAGGTGACCTGGATGCGGAAGCGTGACCACAATGTCTTCACCAACGCCGCGTCGCTGCTGATCTGTGGGCTGCTGGCCGGCGTGGTGGTTGCCGCGGCCGCGTTCCCCGCAGTGGCGATGTCCGGGCTGGCCGCCAAGGCCGGCGCGGAAACGTTCGACAAGCTGCCCACCGAACTGACCGTCAAGAAGGCGCCGCAGATCAGCTACCTCTACGCCTCCGACGGCAAGACACCGCTCGCCACCATGTACGACGAGAACCGCCGCGACGTACCGCTCAAGGACGTCGCGCCGGTGATGGCGAAGGCGCTGATCGCCGCCGAGGACAAGCGCTTCTACGAGCACAACGGCGTCGACGTCAACGGCGTCGCCCGGGCGTTCGTGGCCAACAACCAGGCGGGGGTGACCACCCAGGGTGCCTCCACGCTCACCATGCAGTACGTCCGGCTCACCATCGCCTACTCGGCGACGCACCCGCAGGACGTCGTCGCGGCCACTGAGGACACCAGCGCCCGGAAGCTGCGCGAGATGCGGTACGCCCTGCAACTCGACGGTGACCTGACCAAGGACGAGATCCTGGAGGGCTACCTCAACATCGCCCCGTTCGGCAACGGCGCGTACGGCATCTTCGCCGCCAGCCAGGTGTACTTCGGCAAGCACCCGAAAGCCCTGAAGCTGGAAGAGGCCGCGATGCTGGCCGGGATGGTCAAGGCCCCGTCGGACAACGACCCGACCACCAAGAGCGGCTACCCGGAGGCGGTCAACCGGCGCAACTGGGTACTCGACCAGATGGTCGAGACCAAGGCGATCACCCAGGAGGAGGCCGACAAGGCCAAGGCGGTCAAGCTGGTCGTCAAGGACAAGCGCACCCCGAACGGCTGCGTCGACGTCGGCAAGAACGACTGGGGCTTCTTCTGCGACTTCTTCTACCGCTGGTGGATGGATCAGGAGACCTTCGGCCGCACCAAGTACGACCGGGAGCGGCGGCTCAAGAGCGGCGGCTACACCGTGGTCACCACGCTCGACGCCAAGACCCAGAAGGCGGCCAAGGACGCGGTCGAGCGCAACGTCAAGACCGGCAAGAAGGAAGCCATGATGGTGGCGGCGGTCGAGCCCGGCACCGGGCGGGTCCGCGCGCTCGCGGTGAACCGCAACTACAAGCTCGACAACCCGAACAAGCCGCAGAACAAGATCAGCACGAACCCGGCGAAAAGGAAGAAGAAGCTCCGGGGTACGTACCCGAACACCACCAACCCGCTGCTGACCGGTGGTGGCGACATCACGGGTTACCAGGCCGGCTCGACCTTCAAGATCTTCACGGTGGTGGCGGCGCTGGAGAACGGCTACCCGCTGGAGACCACCATCAACGCCAAGGAGGTCGCCCCGACGAAGTACATCGTCGAGCGGGGCTCCAAGGCCGCGTGTCCGGGCACCAACAAGTACTGCCCGCAGAACGCCAGCAAGAGCATGGCCGGCGTACACAACATGTGGAGCGCCTTCGGGTCGTCGGTGAACACCTACTTCGTGCCGCTCCAGGAGCGGGTCGGCGCCGCCAAGGTGGTCGACGCGGCGAAGCGGATGGGCATCACCTTCCGGGCCAGCAACGACGCGAACTTCGCCGCCACCAAGCAGGCCGCCAACGGGTGGGGCGCCTTCACCCTCGGCGTCTCCCAGACGACCCCGCTGGAGTTGGCCAACGCGTACGCCACGCTGGCCGCCGACGGCAAGTACTGCAAGCCGATCCCGGTGCAGCTGATCCGGGACCAGGAGGGCAACAAGCTCGACATCGCCAACCCGCAGTGCTCGCAGACGATCAAAACCGAGGTGGCCCGGGCGGCCGTGGACGCGGCCCGCTGCCCGGTCGGCGACAACTCGTCGACCTCGCGCTGCAAGGGACGTACCGCCGAAAACGTCCGGGGCGCTGTCGGCAAGCCGGTCGCCGGCAAGAGCGGCACCACCGACGGCGGGAAGAGCGCCTCTCTGGTCGTGATGACCAAGCAGCTCGCGGTCGCCGGCATCCTCGCCGACCCGGACTGGGCCGAGACCAATCAGAAGTTTGGGCACAACGAGCCGGGCGGCGTGAACCACGCCGTCTACCAGACGCTCCGGGACGCGATGAAGGGGAAGCCCTCGGTCCAGTTCACCCCGCCAGGCACCAAGATCGTCAATGGTGACCAGCGCAACATCCCGAACGTCAAGTGCCAGCCGGTCCAGTCCGCCCTCTCCCGGGTCAGGGGCGCGGGCTTCGACGCCGAGCTGGGCGGCCAGGTCGACTCGACCTGCCCCGCCGGCACCGCCGCCGGCACCAGCCCCGACGGCCGGACGATCAAGGGTGGAGCGGTGACCATCGAGGTCAGCAACGGCAAGGCGCCGGCCGGCGCAAACGGTCCGGGCGGCCCAGGCGGCCCCCGGCCACCCGGCCGCCGCTGAGCCGACACGTAACGACGACGACGGGCGGGCATCCCCAACCAGGGATGCCCGCCCGTCACACGTTCGCCGTCACACTTTCTGACGTCCTGCGGTACCCGCGCCGTCGCGCGTAGCCACCGTCACACGAATTGCCGTCGGGTGTCCGCCGTCAGCCGGCGCCGAGCTGTCGACGTACCTCGGCAGCCACCCGACCGCCCTCGGCCCGGCCCGCCACCGCGGCCTGGGCCGCCTTCATCGCCGGGCCCATCTGGCCGCGCTCGGTGAACCCACCGGCGGCCAGTGCCCCGGCGACCAGCTCGGCCAGCTCCTCGTCGGCGAGCTGCTTCGGCAGGTACCGGTCCAGCACCTCGCCCTCGGCACGCTCCCGCTCCGCCTGCTCGGCCCGCCCGGCGTCACCGAAGGCGGCGGCCGCCTCGCGCCGCTTCTTGGCCTCCTTGGTCAGCACCGCCAGCACCTCGGAGTCGGAGAGCTCCCGCTTCTCCTTGCCGGCGACCTCGGCGGTGCCGATCGCCGCCAACGCCATCCGAAGGGTCGAGGTGGTCAGCTCGTCACGGGCCTTCAACGCGGTACGCATGTCCGTGGTCAGGAGGTCCTTCAAGGTGCCCATGGACGGTCAAACTACCCTGAGCGGCATGCGAAAGCGCACAGTATTCCGGTTGGCCGCCGGCACCGTCGTCGCGGGCGGCGCCGCCCTGGCGTACGCCTCGCTCGTCGAGCGCAACATGTTCACACTGCGCCGGTACGACGTACCCGTGCTCGCCACCGACGCCGAACCGCTGCGCATCCTGCACCTGTCGGACCTGCACATGATGCCGGACCAGCGCCGCAAGCAGTCCTGGGTGGCCTCGCTGGCCGCCACCGACCCGGATCTGGTGGTGGTGACCGGGGACAACCTGGCACACCCCGACGCGGTACCCGGGGCGCTGCGGGCGCTGCAACCGATGCTCGACTACCCCGGTGCCTTCGTGTTCGGCTCCAACGACTACCGGGGACCGGTCTGGAAAAATCCGTTCAGCTATCTGCTGCCGGACCGGGAGTACGTGCAGGGTGTCGAGCTGCCCGCCGAGGAGCTGCGGGACGTACTTGTCGGCGCGGGCTGGCACGACCTCAACAACGCCCGTACGTCGATCAAGGCCGGCGGCCGGCAGATCGAGCTGGTCGGCGTCGACGACCCGCACATCGAGCGGGACGACTACGCGTCGGTCGCCGGACAGGCTCCGGCCGAGGCCGACCTCGCCATCGGAGTCACCCACTCGCCCGAGCCCCGGGTACTCGACGAGATGGCCGCCGACGGCTTCACCCTGCTGCTCGCCGGTCACACCCACGGGGGTCAGGTCCGGGTCCCGCTGGTCGGCGCGCTGACCACCAACTGCGGCCTGCCCCGGTCGATGGCCCGGGGTCTGCACCGCTGGCCCGAGACGGACGCCTGGCTGCACGTCTCCGCCGGCCTCGGCACCCACCCCACCGCCCCGGTACGGTTCGCCTGCCGGCCGGAGGCCTCACTGCTGACCCTGATCCCGCGCTGACCTGCCCGATGCGGGGGTCGACGCGGGCCCGGCGCACCGGGCGGGATACCGAATTTGCCCGCCGGGGCGGGTGGGCTACTATTGCTCGGCACGCCTCGGGGTGTGGCGCAGCTTGGTAGCGCGCTTCGTTCGGGACGAAGAGGTCGTCGGTTCGAATCCGGCCACCCCGACAGAGGTCAGAGGGCACATCCGATCCACGGATGTGCCCTCTGGTGCCTTCTGTACAGCAGTGAAGTACAGCTGCGGTCAGCGCAGACTCTCGCCGAGACGCTTGAGCGCGTCGCGGGTGGCGTCCGAGGATGCCTGCGAATAGATCTCCATCGTGACCGAGACCTCGGCGTGCCGGAGCACCTGCACGATGACGCGCGGGTGCACGTCCAGATCGTGGTTACCCGCTTTTCGAAGTGCCTGTCCGGCGACGGTCACCCGCACGGCTCCAGATCTGCGAGCACGCCGAAGTGATCACTGGCCCAGACGCCTCCCACAGGATGGTGCAACACCAGAGCGCACCCGGTCACGCCAAGCGTCGGCCCCCACTGATCGGATCGAACGAAGACGTAGTCGATACGTCGGCCGGTCTCGAATCGGATCTGGCCACTCGCCCGGAGAGGGTTGTCCGCGGTGAAGGTGCAGCCGCCCTCGATCCCGTGGACGGCTTCCCACGAATCGCGATAGGCGACACTGAGTCCGTCGAGGGACTGCCGTCCGGACCAGAAACGAATCATCGACGACTCCGGTCCGCTGTCGAGGTCACCGGCCAGCACCACATGCGCCGGCTTCTCGAGAGCCACGGCATCCTCCACCAGTTGAGCGACGATTCGAGCCTGGAGCTCTCGCTCGTGCGACAGGTGGAACTGCCAGGACGGCTTGAAGTGCACCAGCAACGTCGGGCCGTACGGCTCCGGCGCCTGGACGTCGGCCATGGCGACGCTGCCGATCCACGGCTCCGCCGCGTTGACCCGGGCTGTGACGTGCAGGAACCGCTGGCGCACGTTGGTCATCGGCCAGCGGCTGGCGATCGAGGCCCCTACCCCATCTGGTGTGCGACCCATCTGGTGCACGATTTCGTATCCGTGACCGAGTAGATCAACGACCTGGTCGTAATCTTTCCGCACCACGGTCTCCTGGAAGACCGCGATGTCGGGCCTGAGCCTCTGCAGTTCGGCCGCGATGACCGCACGTCGCGAGGGCCAGTCGCCATGCATGCCCCAGAGGTTGTAGGTAAGTACCCGCATCGGGCGGACGTTCCCGCCAAACTTCCCAGCCAAACTGGAGTACGAGAACGGCAGGCGCGGGTTGTGCGGGCCGCGTTCCCCAGCAGCTTCAGAGCCGCAGGTAACCGGTCAGCCGGTCGGCAAGTTGCTTCGGGTGACTGAGCGACACCGCGTGACCGCCGTCGATCTCATCCGGAATGACGCCGAGCCGGGCGGCGGCCACCCGACGTTGGAAGTCCGCCTGAAAGAACTGATCATCGCGGGCGATGAGCACCTTCGTCGGCACGTCCGGCCAGGAATCCAGGGGCCACGGCCCGTTCCACTCCACACTGGCCTGCTCCCGGCCGTGCGCCGCAGCCTCGGCGACGATCTCAGCCGGCACGCCGTTGAAGAACTGCTGCTCCTCGCTCAGCCCCTCCACCCCCCGGTAACCGGTGTTGTCCCACCAGTCACCCGGACTCTCGCCTGGTTTCGGAATCATCGGCGTGAGCAGGACGATCAGCCGTACGGGCAGCTTGTCGGCGATCAGCGGGGCGGTGAACGCACCGTACGAGTGTCCGACCACCACAAGGTCGCCCCGGTCGCCGATGGCGTCGACGACCGTTGCGCAGAACTCGGCGAACCCCGCCGACCGGTCCTCGATCGGCAGCTCGGGCACCACCACGTCGTGGCCACGGCTGGCCAGCTCAGGGGCCAGCAGGTGCCAGTCCCAGGCACTGCCCCCGCCGCCATGGATCAGAACAAAGGTTGCCATGCGCCGAAGCCTCACACACGGGTACGACATCAGCCATCGACGACCTGGTGCGGTGACCGCTCACGCCTCGCGGGCGAACTCCATGTCCATCCAGTCCACCCAGGTCGTGCCGTTCGGCGAGTGCTCCCACTTCGCGGCCATCGTCCTGCCGTCCGGGTCGATGGTCAGCGTCGCGCGCATCGTGGCCCCGGCGAACGTCCAGACACCTGACTCGTCGACGCTCGCCCGCATCTCGCCGTATCCGCCCTGGTCGTCGAAGGCCCGCATCCGTAACCGGCCGTCGTCGGCCGGGTCGGGGTCGCCGATCAGCTCGATCACCCGTACCTGCTCCTCGCCCATCCGTACGTCGACGTGGTGCACCAGGAATCCGCCGCCCGGGAACCACTCGTAGGCGTCGGTGCCGGCGATCCGCACGCCGTCGACCGTACGGCCGCTGGACCGCCATCGTCCGACCAGCGGCTCCAACCGCGAGATCATCGAATCACACTCCCCGTCCTGATGTAAGCTCGTAAGCACACGCTAACACGATGGGAGCATGGATGGACGAGGTGTTCGTTGCCGTGGCCGACGCCACCCGCCGCCGGATCCTCCTGCTCACCCGGGAAGGCGAGGTGGCGGCCGGTGAGATCGCCACGCAGATCCCGACGATCAGCCGGCCGGCCGTCTCGCAGCACCTTCGCGTACTCGTCCATGCCGGCCTGCTCGACGTGCGGCGCGACGGGAGCCGCCGCCTCTACCGGCTGCGCGCCGAGGGTTTCGCCGAGGCGGCCGGCTTCCTCGACGCCATGTGGGCGGCCCGGCTCGACGATCTCAAGCGGGAAGCCGAAAAGGAACATCGAGGATGATCGAGCACACCATCCGGATCGACGCCCCGCCCGAGGTGGTCTGGCGCTTCTTCACCGACCCGGCCCGGATGGCCCGCTGGCTCGGCCCGGCCGAACTCGACCCCACCCCGGGCGGTGAACTGACGGTCCAGCTCACCGACGGCCCACGGCCCGTCGTGCGCGGCCGCTTCACCGAACTTCGACGGTACGAGAGGATCGTCTTCACCTTCGGCTGGGACCCGACGCCCGGTGTGCCCGCTCTGCCGCCCGGCTCCTCGCAGGTGGAGGTGACCCTGGTGGCACGGTCCGGCGGCACCCTGCTGACCCTGCGCCACACCAACCTGCCGCCCGGCCTCGCCGCGAACACCCGCACCGGCTGGGTCGGCTTCCTCGGCGTACTCGAGGTTGAGGCCGCAGGTCCACGACGCTGAAGCGGCTGCACCAGCCCAGCATCGTCAGCGCGTCGCCCACGTTCCGCGCACCGGCCGTCCGCCGATCGTGGCCGTCCCGAGCCTGAACGGTGATCCTTCGCCGGCACCGTGGAAATATGCGCCCCTTCCGTACGGCTCTGCTGCTGCCCCTGATCCTGGTGTCCCTCGCCGGCTGCACCCCGTCGGATCTGCCGCTCGCGGCGTTGGCGCTGCGGGACGGTGAGCCGACGGTCCTGCTGGTCGTCTGCGGGTCGGACACTGCCTCGATCCATCTGTACGAGGACCCTTCGATGAGCTCCGCCAGCCCTGCCACCAGCGCCACCACCGACTCTCCAGAGTGGTCGATCGATCGACACCGACCAGGCCGAGCCGGTCAACGAGATTCCGCTGCTCGACGCGACTCCGCCATCCGGCTGGGCGGTCGCGTCGTCCACGTTGGACCGCGTCGAACCCGGCGTCTGGTACCGCATCTCCGCCTACCAAGGGTCCCGGGCGGCCTTCAAGGTGCGATTCGACACCGAAGCCCTCGACAAGCTCGACGGCGAGCACGTGCTGGCCCCGGTGAGCTATCGCGGGCAGGAGGTCATGACCAGGGACAGGTTCGAGCGGAACGCCCGGAAGGCGTGCGAGGAGGGTTGACCGGGCGGCGCGCCCCGCTCAGGGTGCGGGAACCGGATCGTTGTTGAGCTGGGCGGTCACGATCGCGACCAGCCGGTTGCGCGCCTCCAGCAGTTGCCGGGACAGCTCGTCGAGGGCACGCGGGTCGACGAGTTGGCGTACGTGGGTCTTGTCGTCGAGCAGTTCCCAGCGCCGTACGGACTCGTCGGGTGCCTCGCTCACCCACATCGCGGAGACGACCGCGTGCCGCTTGGCGAGCAGCTTCGCCGCGATCTCGACGACGGGCAGGTACGCCTGCCGGTACTCGGGGGTGGCGAACTCGACCGAACCCCGGGCGGCGCGTACCGGCTCACCGGGTCTGGCGAGCACCTCGAACGCGTTGCCGCCTGCCTGGTCCGCACCGATCCAGGCCAGGATGAGTTCCAGGTCGCCGGCTGCGATCGTGATCCGGCCGATCGCGGCCACCACCTCGTCGGGCAACCTCGCCATGTCGGGCTCTCCGTTCTCCGGTTCCCGCCACCATGATCACAAAGATTGTGGCCGATCCTAGCCAAGCACGCGGCGGCGTACGGGGCTCCGGTCCGGCGTGTTGGCCGAGCGCCGGTCGGACCGGGGCCGGCCGATGCCGTTGGCGTAATCTGCAATACCTGCGTCATTGACGCCGTAACTCCGCCGCGAGCAGCATGAACACATGCAGCGACGGGTGGTGGCGGTGATTTTCGAGGGCTTCCAGAGCCTCGATCTCGCCGGTCCGGCCGACGTGTTCGCGCTGGCGAGTCTGATCGTCGGCGAGCGTCGGGGCTACCGGATAGACGTCGCGGCGGTGCGTCCCGGACCGGTGACGGCGGGCAACGGGGTCACCACACTTGCAGCACTGGCACTCGACCGGGTCACGGGGCCGGTCGACACCCTGCTGGTGGTGGGCGGGCTCGCCGTACCGGCGCACCTCGCCGACCGGCAACTCGTCGCCGGGATCTCCCGGCTGGCCGGTATCGCGGACCGGGTCAGTTCGGTCTGCAACGGCGCGCTCCTGCTCGGCGAGGCCGGGCTGCTCGACGGCCGGCGCGCCACCACACACTGGCTGACGGCGCAGGAGTTGGGCGACCGCTACCCGGCGGTGGACGTGGACGCCGACCGCATCTACCTCCGGGACGGCAACGTCTGGACCTCGGCCGGAGTCACCGCCGGCATCGACCTCGCGCTCGCGCTGGTGACCGAGGACCACGGCCACGAGATCGCCCGGCACGTCGCCCGCGGCCTGGTGGTCTATCTGCACCGGCCGGGCGGGCAGAGCCAGTTCAGCACGGCGATGCGGAGTTCGGTGCCGCGCAGTGACCCGCTGCGGGAGCTGCAGACCTTCATCGACGCCAACCCGACCGAGGATCTCAGCGTGCCGGCACTGGCCCGGCGGGCGGGGATGAGCGAACGGCACTTCTCCCGGCTCTTCACCGAGCAGACCGGCGTCTCCCCCGGCCGGTACGTCGAACGCAGCCGGGCCGACGCCGCCCGCCGGCTGCTGGAACGTACCGGCCATCCGCTGGACCGGGTGGCCCGGGAGTCCGGCCTCGGCGCCGCCGAAACGCTGTACCGGGTCTTCCGCCGGCACTGGCGGATCGCGCCCGGCGACTACCGCCGCCGGTTCCGAACGAAACAGACCTGACCGCACGGATCGGAGTCGATCCCGCGCGCCCTCTGCACACAGAAGCGCCTGTCGCGGAGGCAGGTGCCGACATCCCTGCCCGGAACTGGTCCGGGCAGCCGATCCAGTCCGTTCCGACGAGGAGGAACCGAGCATGCACGTCGCCATTCCGCTCTATCCGCGATACACCGCCCTGGACGTGGTGGGGCCGTACACGGTGCTGGCCTTCGCTCCCGGTGTGACGGTGACGTTGGTGGCCGCCGAACCCGGTCCGGTCGTCGACGACCGGGGCACGATGGCGATCACCGCCACCGCGAGCTACGCCGAGATGTCCCGCCCGGACGTGGTCGTCGTACCGGGCGGGCCCGGCACCCGGGCCGCGCTCGCCGACGTCGCGCTGGTCGGCTGGATCGCCCTCGCCCACCAGTACACCCGGTGGACCACCTCGGTCTGCGCCGGTTCCTTCCTGCTCGGCGCGGCCGGGTTGCTGGCCGGGCGGCGGGCGACCAGCCACTGGGGCTGGCTCGACGAGTTGCGGGCCTTCGACGCCGAACCTGTCCGGGAGCGGGTGGTCCGGGACGACCGGATCGTCACCTCCGCCGGCGTCTCGGCCGGTATCGACATGGCGCTGAGCCTGCTGGCCGAGGCGACCGACCTGCCGACCGCGCACGCCGTCCAGCTCGCCATCGAGTACGACCCGGCGCCGCCGTTCGACGCCGGCTCCCCGGTGAACGCGCCGGCACCACTCCGCGAGGCGGCCCTGGCGATGATCAACTGACCGAGCGTTCCGGGCGAGGGGAGGCGGGGATCACTCGTACCAGCAGATTCTCAGCACCCTGAGTAATCTTGGTCGGGCCCCTCGAACCCCTCCTCCCCGGATCGGAAACGGTGTCCCACGACCACTCCCGCGTCCTCCGCGACGTGACCGCGCGGCTGCCCACGGCGTCCACCGCCGTCGAGGCGAGCCAGGTGACGGTCGCCACGCTGGGCCGGCACACGCCGGGACGGGTCGCCGTGCTGCTCTGGGTGCGTGATCGACTCCGCTGTGTCGCGGCAACCGGATCGTGGCAGGTCTTCGCCTCGGTACCGGGCGGCGCCGGCACGCCGGGTCGGGTGTACGCCTCCGGCAAGACCGAAACCGTGCCGGACGTGACGAAGGAGCCCGACTACGTACCGCTACGACCCGACGCATGCGCCGAGATCTGTGCCCCGATCCTGGACCAGACGGGGCAGCCGATCGGGGTACTCGACCTGGAGTGGCCGACCACCGAGGTCGACCTGGACGCCTGGCGGCACACAGTCGAGCGGGCCGCCGCCCTGCTGGGTGCCAGGGTCGGGCAGCTCGGCGGCCCACCGGCCGAGACCCGGAGCGAGAAACTGCTCCGGCACGCCTCCGCGCTGACCGCCGCCGCCACCGAGCCCGACCTGATGACCGCCGCCGTCTCGGCGGCCCGGGACGTCTCCGGGCTCACCTCGGCGATCTTCGTGCTGGACGGTCCGGCCGGACCACGGGTGGCGACGCCGAACCTGGTACCCGATGATCTGGAGTCCCGGGTGCACGCCGCGCTGGCCGGCGCGGGCCGATCGGTCCTGGAGCGGCTCCGGGCGCACGCACACGCCTACGGCGCCTCCTACACCCTCGGCGAGGGACACCACCCGACCACGCCGGACCAGGACGTGCTGATCGCCGCCGGGGTGCGCACGCTGATCTCGGTGCCGCTCGGCCCGACCGAGTTCTGCGGGGTACTGCTGGTCGGCGACACCCGTAGCCTGCGTCCCGACCCGACCACCGTCAACCTGATCGAGCTGCTCGCCGCCCAGTCGTGGATCTGCCTGGAACGGCTGAGCGGGCTGGCCCGGCTGCGCGATCAGGCCAGTTCCGACCCGCTGACCGGGCTGCGTCACCAGGGCTCGTTCGGCGAACGGATCGCCGAGTCGCACCCGGGCCGGACGGCACTGCTCGCGGTCGACGTCGACGACTTCAAGAGCGTCAACGACACCTACGGTCACCAGGCCGGCGACCGGGTACTCGTCGATCTCGCCCGGGCCCTGCAGGGGGCGCTGCGGCACGGTGACGAGTTGTACCGGATCGGCGGTGACGAGTTCGTGGCCGTGGTCGAGGTGCTCCGCCCGGAGGAGGCGGTCGGGATCGCCCAGCGTCTGGTGGAGGCGGCCCGGCGTACCGGCCGGACGGTGAGCATCGGGGTGGCGGTACAGCAGGACGGCGAGCCGCCCGACCTCACCCTGCGCCGCGCCGACGAGGCCCTCTACGGCGTCAAGCGCGACGGTCGCGACGGCGTCCGCCTGGCCCCCACCTGAGATCTCGGGCCGCTCCGATTCTCGGCGACCTGTGGTTCGCGCTGCACTACAACTCGGCAAGGATCTTGCCGCCGCCCCGCCCCGCGGTCAGCGGGCGGGGGTGGTGAACTCGGCGGCCAGCAGCTCGGCAATCTGGGCGGTGTTCAGCGCAGCGCCCTTGCGCAGGTTGTCGCCGGTGACGAAGAGGTCGAGGGCGCGGGGGTCGTCCACCGAGCGGCGGATCCGGCCCACCCAGGACGGGTCGGTGCCGACCGCGTCGATCGGCATCGGGAACTCGCCCGCCGCCGGGTCGTCGACCACGATCACCCCGGGGGCGTTACGCAGCGCCTCCCGGGCGCCCTCCGCGTCCACCTCGGTTCCGAAGACCGCGTGTACGGCCACCGAGTGCCCGGTGACCACCGGCACCCGTACGCAGGTGGCCGAGACCTTCAGGTCGGGCAGTCCGAGGATCTTGCGCGACTCGTTGCGCAGTTTCAGCTCCTCGGAGGACCAGCCGCCGTCCCGCAGTGATCCGGCCCAGGGCACCACGTTGAGGGCCATCGGGGCGGGGAACGGGCCGAGGTCGTCGCCGACCGCCTGCCGCACGTTACCCGGTCGGGAGCCGAGCGCCCGGTCACCGGCGATCTTGGAGAGCTGGTCGTGCAGCACGTCCACCCCGACCTGCCCCGCGCCGGAGACCGCCTGGTACGACGAGAGCACCAGCTCACGCAGCCCGTACTCACGGTGCAGTGGCGCGACCGCGATGATCATCGTCAGGGTGGTGCAGTTGGCGTTCGCGATGATGCCCTTGGGGCGGTTGCGCACCTGCTCCGGGTTGATCTCCGGCACCACCAGTGGCACGTCCCGGTCACCCCGGAACGCGGCGGAGTTGTCCACCGCCACCGCACCCCGGGAGACCGCGACAGGTGCCCACTGCGCGGAGACCTCGTCCGGTACGTCGAACATGGCGACGTCCACGCCGTCGAACGCCTCGGCGGTCAGCTCCCGTACGGTCAGCTCCTCGCCCCGGCACATCCGCGTCTGCCCGGCCGAGCGCGCCGAGGCGATCAGCCTGATCTCACCCCAGACGTTCTTCCGGGAGGAGAGCAGGTCGCACATGACCGTGCCGACCGCACCGGTCGCCCCTACCACCGCCAGCGTGGGGAGCGTCGTCATCGTGGGCTACCTCCCGGTCCCGGCGTACACCACCGCTTCCTCGTTACCGCCCAGGTCGAACGCCTCGTGCACGGCCCGCACCGCGACGTCGAGGTCGGTGTCCCGGCAGACGACCGAGACCCGGATCTCGGACGTGGAGATCATCTCGATGTTCACCCCGGCCTCGGCCAGCGCGGCGAAGAAGTTGGCCGCCACGCCCGGGTGCGAGCGCATGCCCGCGCCGATCAGCGACACCTTGCCGACGTGGTCGTCGTAGAGCAGGCCCTTGAACTTGACCTGCTCCTGCACCTTGCTCAGCGCCGCCATCGCGGTCGGGCCGTCGGTCTTGGGCAGGGTGAAGGAGATGTCGGTCCGGCCGGTGCCCTCGGTCGAGACGTTCTGCACGATCATGTCGAGGTTGATCTCGGCCGCCGCGACGGTCTCGAAGATCCGGGCAGCCGCGCCCGGCTCGTCCGGTACGCCGACCGCCGTGATCTTCGCCTCGCTCCGGTCGTGGGCGACCCCGGTGATAAGTGCTTGCTCCACGGGTAGGTCCTCCGTCGATCCGGTCACCATCGTGCCGGTGTTGGTCGAGTATGACGAACGTACCCGGATCGGCAACCCGGCCCTTCGGGCGTACTCCACGCTCCGCAGGTGCAGGACTTTCGCGCCGCAGGCGGCCAGTTCGAGCATCTCCTCGTAGGTGATGGTCCTGATGTGCCGGGCGTTCGACACGATCCGCGGGTCGGCGGTGAAGATGCCGTCGACGTCCGTGTAGATCTCGCAGACGTCCGCGTCGAGCGCCGCCGCCAGGGCCACCGCGGTGGTGTCCGAGCCGCCCCGACCCAGCGTGGTGATGTCCTTGGTGTCCTGGGAGACGCCCTGGAAGCCGGCGACGATCACCACCGCGCCCTCGTTGAGCGCCGCCCGCAGCCGGCCCGGCGTGACGTCGATGATCCGGGCGCGGCCGTGCACCGAGGTGGTGAGCACGCCCGCCTGCGAACCGGTGAAGGAGCGGGCCTCGTAGCCGAGGTTGTGGATCGCCATCGCCACCAGCGCCATCGAGATGCGCTCACCGGCGGTGAGCAGCATGTCGAGCTCCCGGCCGGGCGGCAACGGGCTGACCTGGTTGGCCAGATCGAGCAGCTCGTCGGTGGTGTCACCCATCGCGCTGACCACGACCACCACGTCGTCGCCCGCCTTGCGGGCCGAGACGATCCGCTCGGCCACCCGCTTGATCCGCTCGGCGTCGGCAACCGACGATCCGCCGTACTTCTGCACGACCAGTGCCACGACGGTGCACTCCTTCCCCTGGGCCGGGCGAGGCGCACGCCCCTGAGCGTGCCGACGCCGCCGGCCCGAGACCGGCGGCGCCGTGTGAGACCAACTCAGGGTACCGGCCCGCGTCCTTGCCCCCACCAGGCGTTCCCACCATCCGACCCGCCCCGACACGCCTGGGTAGCTGGACTGACCGCCCGTTTCCGAGGTATACCCCGAGAATGGCCGGGTGCATTCCGGTGTAGCCCCCCTGTTCGGCGTGCTCCTGCTGGCCGGGTCGGTGCTGCTCGCCGGCTGCGGCACGGCGGACGACCCGGCGCCGGCCGCGACCACCCCCGCCCCGGCGGCGAGCCAGCCGACCGAGGCGCGGGACGAGCTGGCGGCGCTCGCCGCCGCCGCACAGGACCGCCACCTGACCGCCGTCTACACGCTCAGCGTGCCCGGCCAGCCGGACCGGTCGATATCGGTGGTCCGGGCGACCGACAGCTCCTGGCGGGTGGACGTCCCCGGCGGCGCGCTGGGCGGCAGCGCCGACATCTCGCTGGCCCAGAACGGCTCCGGGATCTTCCAGTGCGCACTTCCGTCGGCCGGGCAGCCGGACTCGGGCTGCGTACGGGTGGCCGGGTCGGGCCAGCCGCTCGATCCCGCCATCGATCCCCGGCTGCGACACCCGTTCACCGACTGGCCGGAGGTGCTCTCCGACCGGCAGGCCCCGCTTTCCGTCACCACCGCCACGCTGCCGGGCGCTCGGGGCAGGTGTTTCGCTGTCGAGTCGACCTCGGCGTCGGTCAGCCCGCCGCTGGATCCCGGCATCTACTGCTTTGCCCCCGACGGCACCCTGACGGCGGCCCGGCTGCCCGACGGCACCCTGACCCTGGCCGGTACCCCGACCGCCGCCCCGGCCACCATCGCGTTGCCCGGCCCGCTGGTGGCCCGGGAGCCGCTGCCGATCGCCGGACCGCCGCCCGGCACCGACGACCCGAACGACACCGACGACCCGGCCAGCACCGACCCGAACGACACCGACCCGAGCGGCACCGACCCGGCCGGCGACGATCCGAACGGGCCCGAGGGATGATCTTCACTCACGTTATGGGTGCGTTTAGTCACGTCAGGTGACCCCAATGTGGGGACAGAGCGCCCGATACGGCACACTCGACCCCATGGCCCAGCTCTCGCCGATACTGGCGACCCGATGGAGTCCGCACGCCTTCGACCCGGTCGCCGACCTCACCGACGCCGACGTCGCGTCCCTGCTGGAGGCGGCCCGGTGGGCCCCGTCCGCCGAGAACACCCAGCCCTGGCGCTTCCTGGTCGGTCGCCGTGACGACGAGGCGTTCAAGCGGATCCTGACCAACCTCTCCACCGGCAACCAGCGCTGGGCGGGACGCGCCTCGGCGCTGCTGCTCGGCGCGCACGCCACCACCGGGCCGAGCGGCGGCCCGCTCCCGCACGCCGCGTACGACCTCGGCCAGGCGGTGGCGCATCTCACCGTCCAGGCGACCGCGCTGCGGCTCCACGTACGGCAGATCTCCGGCTTCGACGCCGCCGGGCTCCGGGCCGACCTGGAACTCTCCGCCGAGGTACGCCCGCACGTGGTGGTCGCGGTCGGTCGGCTCGGCGACCCGTACTCCCTCCCCGAGGACCTGCGGGCCCGGGAACTCGGCCTGCGCCAGCGTCGCCCGCTGGCCGAGCTGATGCTGCGCTGAACCGCCCGCCGAGCCGACCCGGCACACCCGCCGCCACCTGGGCGTTTCTCAGATTGCGGACTACGCTTACCCGAACGCTCGTCGAGCACTTAAGGTGACTTTGTCATGTGGCAGGCCCTGCTTCTTCGCTGCCGCGACGAGGCTTCCCAGGCCGGCACCTCGTCGCGGAGTTGAAGCGCGCCGTCCTGCATTTCGGCCGGACCCCGTTGCGGCCAGCCTTCTTCCAGATCTGACGCGAGGATTCGACATCCGGATCCAGCTCGAAGATCTGACATCTCGATCAGACCTCGGCGCTCACGCCACATGACCACGGGAGCATTCCGCCATGGCAAAACCTGCGGCCATCACCACCGACGGTGATCCGATAGCCCGGCAGCGGCCCAGCCGCATGCCGTACCAGCGTTACCAGCCCTACCACCAGCAGTTCGCGATCGACCTGCCCGACCGGCAGTGGCCGACCCGGCGCATCGAGACGGCACCCCGGTGGTGCGCGGTCGACCTGCGCGACGGCAACCAGGCGCTGATCGACCCGATGTCCCCGGAGCGCAAGCGGCGGATGTTCCAGCTCCTGGTGCAGATGGGCTACAAGGAGATCGAGGTCGGCTTTCCGTCGGCCAGCCAGACCGACTTCGACTTCGTCCGGCAGCTCATCGAGCAGGACCTGATCCCGGAGGACGTCACCATCCAGGTGCTGACCCAGTGCCGGGAGCACCTGATCGACCGCACCTTCGAGGCGATCCGGGGTGCGCGGCGCGCGATCGTGCACTTCTACAACTCGACCTCGACCCTGCAACGCCGGGTCGTCTTCGGGCTGGACAAGGCCGGGATCACCGACATCGCCACCTCCGGCGCCCGGCTGTGCCAGAAGTACCACGAGATCCACGCCCCGGACACCGACGTCTTCTACGAGTACTCGCCGGAGTCCTACACCGGGACGGAGCTGGACTACGCCCTGGAGGTCTGCGCCGCGGTGATCGAGGTGATCGACCCGAGCCCGGACCGGCCGCTGATCATCAACCTGCCGGCGACCGTCGAGATGGCCACCCCGAACGTCTACGCCGACTCGATCGAGTGGATGCACCGCAACCTGCCCCGGCGGGAGAGCGTGATCCTCTCCCTGCACCCGCACAACGACCGGGGCACCGGGGTCGCCGCCGCCGAGCTGGGCCTGCTGGCCGGTGCCGACCGGGTCGAGGGCTGCCTCTTCGGCAACGGCGAGCGCACCGGCAACGTCGACCTGGTGACGCTGGGGCTGAACCTCTTCTCCCAGGGCGTCGACCCGCAGATCGACTTCTCCGACATCGACGAGATCAAGCGGGCCGTCGAGTACTGCAACCAGCTTCCGGTGCACGAGCGGCACCCGTACGCGGGTGACCTGGTCTACACCGCCTTCTCCGGCTCGCACCAGGACGCGATCAACAAGGGCTTCGACGCGCTGCACGCCGACGCGGAGGCGGCCGGGGTGCCGGTCGACCGGTTCGGCTGGGCGGTGCCCTACCTGCCGATCGACCCGAAGGACCTGGGCCGCACCTACGAGGCGGTGATCCGGGTCAACTCGCAGTCCGGCAAGGGCGGCGTGGCGTACATCATGAAGACCGAGCACCACCTCGACCTGCCCCGACGGCTCCAGATCGAGTTCTCCGGGGTCGTGCAGCGGGTCACCGACGACGGCGGCGGCGAGGTGGAGCCGGGCCGGATGTGGCAGCTCTTCGCCGAGGAATACCTCGTCGACCAGCAGCGGGAGCCGGCCGTCCAGGTCGAGGGCTACAGCATCGGCACCGTCGACGGCAAGGTCGAGATCGAGGTCGACGCACGGTTCGGCGGCGAGAGCCGGTCGCTCTCGGCGACAGGTAACGGCCCGATCGACGCGTACGTCAACGCGTTGCAGGCGCTCGACGTGCGGGTACGCGTCCTCGACTACCACGAGCACGCGATGTCCTCGGGTGGCGACGCCCAGGCCGCCGCGTACGTGGAGTGCGAGGTCGACGGCCGTACGGTCTGGGGTGTGGGTCTCGACCCCAACATCGTGACCGCCTCGGTCCGCGCGGTGACCAGCGCCGTCAACCGCGCCCTGCGCTGAGCTCCCCGACCACCTGAACCAGGGCGACGCCCTGTCCTGAACAGCCGCGTCGTACGGGTCGGACCGGTGATCCCGGCCGACTACGTACGATCCGGCACGCCGCCGCCGACGTGCCCGCCCCAACAGTCGCGGGCACGCCTGTCGGCACCGCTACGAGCGGCGCCGTCCCGCAGTCGACCGGTCCGGATCCTGCTCCGGTTCGTGCTGGTGGGTCGGGGGCGGCGGCAGGGAGGGGCAGGGGCGGGACTTCTTCGGTTCCCGCTCCGGCCGGTGCACCGCCACGGCGGCGAGCAGTGCGCCGAGCAGCATCAGCCCGGCGGACCAGAGCACCGCCTGCCGGTACGCCGGGGTGAGCTGGTTGGAGTGGGCGTACCCGCCGCCGGAGAGGCCGACCACCAGCGGCAGTGCGGAGACGGCGAGCAGCCCACCGACCCGGGACGCCGCGTTGTTGAAGCCGCTCGCGGCGCCGGCCAGCCGGTCCGGGGCGGCAGCGAGGACCGAGGCGGTCAGCGGGGCCACCACCAGGGTCATGCCGAGCCCGAAGAGGGTGATCCCGGGCAGGATGCCGGTCCAGTACGCCTCGCCCCGGTTCACTCCGTGCAGCAGGAGGAGCCCGGCGGCGGCGACCAGCGGGCCGACGGTGAGCTGCGGCCGTGGCCCGATCTTCGAGGCGAGCGCGCCGGAGCGGGCCGAGCCGACCAGCAGCAGGACTGTCATCGGCAGGGTCGCCAGGCCGGTCTCCAGGGCGGAGTAGCCGACGGCGTTCTGCAGATAGACGGAGAAGAAGAAGGTGAGCCCGGTGAGCGCGGCGTAGACCAGCACCGTGTAGACGTTGAGCACCCCGAAGAGTCGACTGGCGAAGAGCGTCGGCGGCAGCATCGCCCGCTCGCTCCGGCGCCGTTCGAGCAGTACGAACGCGACGGCGGCGGCGATGCCGAGCGTCGCCGCGCCGACCACCTGCCCGGAGCCGGGTCCGCGCTGCTGCGCCTCGATCAGCGCGTACGTGACGCCGGCCAGGCCGAGCGCGCCGAGCAGCGAGCCGGCGACGTCGAACCGTACCGCCGTGGCGCCGTCGGCCCGGCTCTCCGGGGTCCAGCGCAGCGCGGCGATGATCACGATCACCGCGAGCGGGAGGTTGAGGAAGAAGATCGTCCGCCAGGAGAACGCGTCGATCAGCCAGCCGCCGAGGAACGGGCCGAGTGCGGTCGACACGCCGGCCAGGCCGGACCAGGCACCGATCACCCGGCCCCGCTCGTCCGGGTGGAAGCTGGACTGGAGCAGGGCCAGCGAGCCGGGGGTCAGCAGCGCGCCGCCGAGTCCCTGGAGAAGGCGGGCCACGACCAGCCACTCGACGCTGCGTGCCGCGCCGCAGAGCACCGAGGCGGCGGTGAAGGCGAGGACTCCGGCGAGGAAGACCCTCCGTCGCCCGACCCGGTCGCCGAGCGCCCCGCCGAGCAGTACGAACGCGGCCAGGGTCAGCAGGTAGCCGTTGAGCGTCCACTGTAGGCCGGCGGTGCTGGCGTGCAGTTCGGCGCCGAGGTGTGGCAGGGCCACGTTGACCACGGTGGCGTCCAGGAAGACCATGCCGGAGGCGACGACGGCGGCGAGCAGGGTACCCCGGCCGGCCGTACTGGACATTCTCAATGGGGCTGACGAGTCACTCACGGTGTCAATCTGCCCTGCTCGTGTCGTAAGATGCCGCGAAACGCCGGAACCTGCGCCGGTTACCCCGACGCGGGTCTAACACCTCGCGAGCTGGAAGCGTGCCGTTCATCCGTACCAGATCACTAGCACGGTCGGGAACAGCGGCCGTGCTCGTCGCCCTGCTCGCGGCCGGTGCCGCCTGCGCCCCGGTCGAGAGCCCGGCGCCGGAGCGGTCCGGCCCGACCGACACCCATGCCCAGCTGGACCAGCTCACGGTGGCCAGTGCGGGCTCGATGCGCGGCTACAGCCGGGAGCGCTTCCCGCACTGGCGCAAGGCTGGCAAGAACTGTGACGTCCGGGACACCGTGCTCCAGCGGGACGGCACCGGCATCAAGCTCTCCGGATGCAACGTGGTCGGTGGGCGCTGGTCGAGCCGGTACGACAAACGGACCCTGGCGGATCCCTCGGACGTGGACATCGACCACATGGTGCCGCTGGCGAACGCCTGGCGCTCGGGTGCCGACGAGTGGGACGACGACAAGCGCAGCGACTTCGCCAACGACCTGGACCGGCCGCAGTTGGTGGCGGTGTCGGCGAGTTCCAACCGGGCGAAGGGCGACCAGGACCCGTCCCAGTGGAAGCCGTCGAACCGGGACGACTGGTGCCAGTACGCGGAGGACTGGATCGCGGTCAAGCACTACTGGCGACTGTCGGTGACCTCCGGCGAGAAGGCCGCGCTCGACGACATGCTGGGGAGCTGCTGATGGGCGAGACGGGATCCGCCGCGCAGAGCACCGACATCACCGCTGGCCCGGGTGGGGTGATGACCGACGAGGTCGGGGTGATCACCGGGGAGTTGACGCTCCGCACCGAACTGGACGGCAGGGACGCCGTACTCCGGGTGCAGTACAAGGACGCCGACGAGTGGTACGCGGTCACCGGCGGACGGGCGGCGCTGGCCGACCCGGCCGACCTGGTCGCGGTGCACACCGTCGCGGTCGGCCTGCTCAACCGCCCCGAGGGCTGACCTCCGCGCACCGACCGGATGAGTCCGGCTTGGATCCGGTCGGCTTCCGCGTGCCCGATTGACAAAATCACTTTTTACGTACAGGATGTTTTTTGTTATGAGAGATGTGATGTACCTGGAGCAGATCGAGCAGGCCGAGACCCTGCTCAAGCCGCAGCGCATCGAGGTGCTGCGGCAGCTGGCCGAGCCGCACACCTGCACAGAGGTGGCGACCCAGCTCGGCCAGACCCCGCAGCGGGTCTACTACCACGTCAAGCGCCTGGTCGAGGCCGGCCTCGTCGACCAGGTCTCCGAGCGCAGGGTGCGGGGCATCTCCGAGGGGATCTATCAGGCGAGCGCCCGCTCCTACTGGCTCTCCCCCCGGCTGGTCGGCCGGCTCGGGCTGCGCAAGGCGCAGGACGAGATGAGCCTCGGCTACCTGCTCAACCTGATGGAGGAGGTCCAGGCCGACATCGCCGCCCTCGACCGGACCGCCCCGGAGCTGCCGTCCATCGGCGTCTCCGGCGAGATCCGGGTGCCGGCGGAGCAACGCCAACAGTTCCTCACCGACCTGCAGACCGCACTGCAAGAGCTGTTCACCCGCTACGGCGGAGCCGAGGGCGACGCCTTCAAGCTCGCCGTCGCCTGCTATCCACATGGAGGCACCGAATGACCGCACCAATGACCCTCCGCGCCCGCGCCGCCGCACCGATCAAGAACGTCTGGCAGGCCCTGACCGACGCCGCCGAGCTGCGCGTCTGGCTCGCCGAGCACGCCGAGGTCGAGCTGCCGCACCGGTACGAGTTCTGGGGGCGGCACGTGCCCGAAGGCGATGCCCCGCACCAGCGGCTGCGCCACGTCGGCGAATACAGCCTCCGGTTCGACTGGTTGCTGGACGGCGAGGAGACCCACACCGAGATCACCCTCACCGAGGAGAGCGCCGACTCCACAGTCATCACGCTCTCGCAGAGCCACTGGCTCTGGACGGACGTGACGACCGGCGCAAGCATCCGGGGCGTGCTCCAGACGTACTGGTCGCTGGCGATCGCCAACCTCGTCGACCACGTCGAGGGCCGACCGCTGACCGCGAAGACCGACTTCACCTCGACGACCATGCGCGAGGAGATCGTCATCGACGCCACGCCGGAGGCGGTCTACGAGTCGCTCACCGACTCGGCCAAGGCCAGCGAGTGGTTCGGCTACCCGATCGGGATCGAGCCCGTCGTCGGCGGCCGCTACGCCATGGGCGGCTTCGACAACAACCCCAACCCGGCCAAGGTGCTCGACCTGACCCCCGGCCGGGCGATGACCGTCGACTGGGGACCGGCCGGCGTGGTGAGCTGGGAACTGGAGGGCAGCGGAGGAAAGACCAAGCTCTCCTTCGTGCAGAGCGGTTTCGACCGGCCGCCGTACGCGGCCTGGACCGGGTGGCTCAGCGGCCTCGCCGAGCTGCGCCGCTATCACGAGCTGGCCGACTGGCGGCCGATCTGGATCTACGACCCGACCGACAACGTACCGGTCGAGGCGCACGCGGAGAGCTGACCGCGACCGGTGTGCCGCCGGCCCCGCCCGAGGGGTACGGCGGCACACCGCACGGCGTACCTCTCGGCGGGCCGGCGCCCTAGACGAACGAGCCCGGCTCGCTCGGCGCGGAGACCACGCCGGGTGCCTCGCCCTCGTCCTCCGGCCGGACGATCTGCACGCTCACCTTGTGTGGCCGGATCTCGCCGCTGGCGATCTGCTCCGCCCAGTGGCAGGCCACCCGGCTCTCGCCGATCTGGCGCAGCACCGGCCGTTCGTCGCCGCACCGGGTCGGCTGCGCCCACGGGCAGCGGGTGTGGAAGCGGCAGCCGGCCGGCGGGTTGGCCGGCGAGGGCAGGTCACCGGCGAGCAGGATCCGCTCCCGGCGGTCCTCCACCTCCGGGTCCGGCACCGGCACCGCCGACATCAGCGCCCGGGTGTACGGGTGCAGCGGCTCCCGGTAGAGCCGGTCGCTCGGCGCCTCCTCGACAAGCGCGCCGAGATACATCACGCCGACGATGTCGGAGATGTGCCGGACCACCGCGAGGTCGTGCGCGATCACCAGATAGGTCAGCCCCAGCTCGTCCTGTAGCTCGTCGAGCAGGTTCACCACCTGGGCCTGGATCGACACGTCGAGCGCGGAGACCGGCTCGTCGGCGACGATCAGCTCGGGACCCAGCACCAGGGCGCGGGCGATGCCGATCCGCTGCCGTTGCCCGCCGGAGAACTCGTGCGGATAGCGGGACAACGCCCACTTCGGCAGCCCGACCGCGTCCAGCGTCCTGGTGATGATGTCCCGCCGGGCGGCGCGGTCGGCACCGATCCCGTGCGCCTGCAACCCCTCCACCAGGATCGACTCGACGTTCTGCCGGGGGTCCAAACTGGACATCGGATCTTGGAAGATCATCTGCATACGCCGACGCATCGCCCGGAGCGGGTTCGGCGACAGCCCGGTCAGCTCGACGCCGTCGAAGTTCACCCGCCCGCTGGTCGGCTTGGTCAACTGGAGCAGCGCGCGGCCGAGCGTCGACTTGCCGCAACCCGACTCGCCGACCAGCCCGTACGTCCTGCCGCGCGGGATGGTCAGGTCGACCCCGTCCACCGCCTTGACGTGCCCGACGACCCGGTCGAAGATCACACCCCGGGTGATCGGGAAGTGCACCTTCAGATCCCTGACCTCGACCAGGTTGCCGGACTGCCCGGTCGGCTTCTCGTCTGTCATGCCGGACTGCCCGGTCGGCAACTCGTCGGTCATGCCGACTCCTCCTCGCGCGGGGCGGGCAGCTTCGCCTGCTCCTCCACCGGTACCGGCACGTCCTCGGTGGTCGTCGCCGTCGCCTGGGCCGGGATCACACCCTCCACCTCCGGCTCCGCCGCCTTCGGCGAAGCGGGCGCGGCCGGGGCCGATCCGAGCGGCGGCACCGGGTTGACACACCGGTACGTCCGATCGGTGTGGGTCAGCGCGAGCTGCGGCGGCTGGCCAAGGCACGCCTCCACCTGCCGGTCGCAGCGCGGCGCGAAGGCGCAGCCGTCGGCCCAGGGCAGTACGTCCCGGACCGAGCCGGGGATCGGGGAGAGCCGCTCGCCCCGGCCGGCGTCCAGCCGCGGGATCGACCTGAGCAGCCCCACCGTGTACGGGTGCCTCGGCTCGGCGAAGAGCGGCTTGCGCCGGGCGGTCTCCACCACCCGGCCGGCGTAGAGCACGTTCACGGTGTCGCACATCCCGGCGACCACTCCCAGATCGTGAGTGATCATGACCAGCGCGGTACCGGAGTCGCGTACCAGATCCTTGAGCAGCTCCAGGATCTGCGCCTGGATGGTCACGTCCAGCGCGGTGGTCGGCTCGTCGGCGATCAGCAGTCGAGGCCGGCAGGCCACCGCGATCGCGATGAGCGCCCGCTGGCGCATCCCGCCGGAGAGCTGGTGCGGATATTCCTTGAGCCGCCGGTCCGGATCCGGGATGCCGACCCGGTCCAGCAGGGCGGCGGCCTCCTTGCGGGCCGCGTCGCCGCTGAGCCCACGGTGCCTGGCGAGTACCTCGGTCACCTGCCGGCCGATCGGGATGACCGGATTGAGCGAGGAGAGCGGATCCTGGAAGATCATCGCGACGTCCCGGCCCCGGATGTCCCGCATCGCCCGCTGGTCGACCCGGAGCAGGTCGGTACCGTCGAACTCGGCCCGGCCCTCGACCGAGATCCCGGGCTGCCGGGGCAGCAGTCCCATCAGCGCCAGCGAGGTGACGCTCTTGCCGCAGCCGGACTCGCCGACCAGGCCGACGACCTCGCCCGCGTCCACCGAGAACGACACCCCGTCGACCGCCCGCACCGTACGCTTCCCGCGCTGGCGGAACGTGACGGAGAGATCGTCCACATCAAGCAGTGCCATGACAGATCACTTCCGCAGCTTCGGGTCGAGGGCCTCACGCATCGCCTCACCGAGCAGGGTGAAGCCCAGCGCGGTGATGATGATCGCCACCGCCGGATAGATCGCCAACTCCGGCCGGATCCCCAGGTACGGCTGCGCGTCGGCGAGCATCACGCCCCACTCGGGAACCGCCGTGTCGGGGTTGCCGAGGCCGAGGAAGGAGAGCGCGGCCGCCTCGATGATCGCGGTGGCCAGGGTCAGCGTGGCCTGCACGATGACCGGGGCCAGCGAGTTCGGCAGTACGTGACCGAGTGCGATCCTCGAACGGCGTACCCCGAGCGAGGTCGCGGCGAGCACGTAGTCGCTGTTCGACTGGGCGATCATCGCGCCGCGCAGCAGCCGGGCGAAGACCGGCACCGAGACCACGCCGACCGCGATCATCACGGTGGTGAGGCTGGCGCCGAGCAGTGCCGCGATGCTGACCGCGAGCAGCAGGCTGGGCAGCGCCAGCATCATGTCGACGATCCGCATCAGGATGGTGTCGACCCAGCGCCCCCAGCGCCCGCCGAGCCCGGCGGCGGCACCGGCGACGCCGCCGATCAGGGCGCCGGCCGCCAAGCCGATCAGCGTGGAGACGACGCCGACCAGCAGGGTCTGCCGGGCGCCGACGATCAGCCGGCTGAACTCGTCGCGGCCCTGGTGGTCGAAGCCGAGCCAGTGGTCGCCGCTGGGGCCGGGGATGATGCCCTGGCCGGATTTGACCAGGCCCTCCCGGATTCCGATGGTGTCGGTCGGCGTGTACGGCACGAAGAACGGCCCGACGATCGCGACCAGCACGAAGATGCCGAGCACCACGGCACCGACGATGGCGGCCGGGTTGCGCCGGAGCCGGCGGAACGCCTCCTGCCAGAGGCTGACCCCACGCTCCTCGTCACGGGCGGCGGAGAGTTCGCCGAGCCGGTCGAGCTTCTCGGCCTTCTTCCGGGCCCGTTCGGTGATCGTCACCGGAGCCACCTTCCGTTTGCGACTGCGGGGCTCGCAAGCTCACTCCTCGCGCTCACAATCTCGTTGGTCGCGCTCACCGGACCCTCACTCTCGGGTCGATCAGGCTGTACGAGAGGTCGACCAGCAGATTCACCAGCACGAAGACCACCGCAATGATCATGATGAAGCCCATCAGCACCGGATAGTCCCGATGGCCGATCGAGTCGGCGATGAACGCGCCGATGCCGCTGAACGCGAAGACGGTCTCGGTGAGTACCGCGCCGGAGAGCAGACCGCCGGTGAGCAGGCCGATCGTGGTGGCCACCGGCAGCATGGCGTTGCGCAGCACGTGCCGTCGGCGTACCACCCGCTCGGTCAGGCCCTTGGCCTCGGCCGTACGGACGAAGTCCTCGCCGAGCACCTCCAGCACACTCGCCCGGGTGATCCGGACGATGATCGCCAGCGGGATGCTGGCCAGGGCGATGCCGGGCAGCACGAGATGCCAGAGCGCGTCGGCGGCGGCGTCCCACTCGCGAGTGAGCAGCCCGTCCAGGACGAAAAAGTTGGTGACCCGGGTCGCGCCGATGGTCGGGTCCTGCCGGCCGCTGGCCGGGAAGAGGTTCAGGTTCTCGGCGAAGATCGCCTTGAGCACGTACGCCAGGAAGAAGACCGGGATGCAGACCCCGATCAGCGATCCGGCCACCGAGGCGTGGTCGAGGAGCCGGCCGCGACGGCGGGCGGCGAGGTAGCCGAGCGGGATGCCGACCGCGATCGCAATGATCAACGCGGTGACGGAGAGTTCCACGGTACCCGGGAAGCGTTCGATGAACTCGGTGGTCACCTCGCGTCGGGTCGAGATCGAGGTGCCCAGATCCAGCCGGAACATGCGCTGCATGAACCGGCCGTACTGCACCATGATCGGCTCGTCCAGTCCGAGGTTCTCCCGGATCGCGGCCCGCATCTCCGGGGTGCCCCGCTCGCCGAGGATCGCGGTCTCCGGGCCGCCGGGCAGCCGGTGCAGCCAGATGAACAACAGGATGGAGAGCCCGAAGAGCGCGGGTATCAGCTGCAACAGACGTCTGACGATGAACCGGAACACTGGCGGCCTCTGGCGGGGTGCGGAGGGTCGCGCGGGCGGGCGCTCGTCTGACCTCCGGCCGGGGTCTACCGGCCGGGATCAGGGCGCGCCCGCCCGCGGTCCCTTTTCTCTATGTCAGGACTTGAACTCGGCGGTGGCGAACCGCTCGTCGGTGAGCGGGCTCGCCTTGACGCCGGTCACGTCCTTACCGAACACGATCGCCGGCGGCGAGTGCGAGATCGGTACACCCGGCAGGAACTTCATGACCTCGGCGTTGAGCTCCTTGTAGAGCTCGGTCCGGGCCGCGATGTCCGCGGTGCCGTCGGCCTTCTTGAAGAGGTCGAACAGCGCCTGGTTGTTGAAGCCCCACTCCGGCTTCGGCCGGTCGAAGAAGGTGCCGATGAAGTTGTAGCCGTCGCCGTAGTCACCGGTCCAACCCAGGATGTGCAGGTCGTGCGCGGTGCCCGTACCGGTGGCGTTGAGGTAGTCCGGCGTCCACTTCAGCGGAATCGGCTGGACCTTGATGCCGACCGCCTGGAGGTCGTTCGAGAGCAGCTCGAAGAGGTCCTTCGGGTTCGGCATGTACGGCCGGGTGACCTCGGTCGGGTAGTGGAACCGCAGCGTCAGGTTGGTGGCACCGGCGTCAGCCAGGAGCTGCTTGGCCTTCTCCACGCTGTACTCGTACGTGGGGACCTGCGGGTTCCAGCCCTCCACCGTGTCCGGCATGAACTGGGTGGCGACCTTGGCGCCCGGGGGGAGCTTCGAGTCGACCAGCGCCTGCCGGTTCAGGGCGTGCGCGATCGCCTGCCGCACCCGGATGTCGGCGAGCTTCGGGTTGCCGCCGGTCTGGTTCATCGCCAGGTAGAGGACGTTGAACGCCGGGCGGGTCAGCACGTTGAAGCCCTCGCCCTTCAGCGGCTCCACGTCCGCCGGGCCGACCAGGTCGAAGCCCTGGATGTCGCCGGAGCGCAGCGCCTGCTTACGGGCGTTCTCGTCCGAGATCGTCTTGTAGATGAGGGTCTTCAGCTTCGCCTTCTGCGCGCCGCTGTACTCCTCGTACCGCTCCAGGGTCAGCGTCTTGTTCGCCACGTCCCAGGACTTGAACTTGAACGGCCCGGTGCCGGTCGGGTGCTCCATCGCGTACGACGGGTACTGGATGTTGTCGGCGCTACCGCCGATGGTGCTGGCCTGGTACTGCTCCAGCGCCTTCGGGCTGTGGATGGAGAACGACGGCAACATCAGCGCGGCCGGGACCTTGCTGGATACCCGGGTGAAGGCGAGGTCGACGGTGGTCGCGTCCTTCGCCGTGCAGGACTTGAAGAGGCTCGGGGGCAGGTCGTCCCGCTCGTTGGCCGCGAAGCCGCCCATCACGTCCTGCCAGTACGGCGTGACGTCCGGGCTCTGCATCAGGCCCTTGGCGTTGTACCAGCGGTTGAAGTTGACGCAGACGGCCTCGGCGTTGAAGTCGGTACCGTCGTGGAACTTCACGCCCGAGCGGAGCTTGAAGGTCCAGACCATGCCGGTCGCGTCCGGAGTCCAGCTCTCGGCCAGACCCGCCGTGATCTTGGTGCCGCCCTCCTCGGGGCGAACCAGCGTCTCGAAGACCTGACGAGCGACCCGCAGTGACTCGCCGTCACTGGCCAGGCTGGGGTCGAGCACCTTCGGGTCACCGGCCACGCCGAAGACCAGTGTGTCCTTCTGGCTTGCGCCCGAATCGCCGCGGTCGCTCTCGGCACAGCCGGCTACCGCGAGGGCCGCGACCGCTACGGCCGCGATGGCGACCTTCGGTCTTGGTGCACGCATGGTGCTTCACCTCGTCCTGTGGATACGACAAACGCGGTGACGGGGGCCACCGATGGCGAGACACTAGCCCCCGGTCGGACCGGCCGGAAACGGGCCGCGAATGGGTTGGTACCGGATCGTGTCTTTACTGTCATGACACCGACGACAGAGCGTCGCGCATGGTCGACATTCAGGGCGTTTGTCCGGATCTGACTATGCGAATTTGTTACATCGCCTGTCGGGCTGATGCCCCCGATGTCAGACCTGCGGCCGGGTCACCGGCGCCTCCGAGCGGTGCCCGGACAAAGGCCTCCGAGCGGTGCCCGGACGAAGACAGCCGGAGCCGGGTCGGGAGGAGGACAGCCGTATCCGGAATGGAAAGGGGAACGGGCCGGCCCGGCACCGGAGGGATGCTGCGGCGCCGGACCGGAAGGATCAGGCCGAAGGGATCGGGCCGGAAGGATCGGGGCCGGAAGGATCGGGCTGAAGGGCTCGGAGCCGGAGGGATCGGGGTCGGAAGGATGTCGACGGTCGGTCAGACGGCGCGGCGGCCCTCGAAGGCCCGGCCCAGGGTGATCTCGTCGGCGTACTCCAGGTCGCCGCCGACCGGCAGGCCGCTGGCGAGCCGGGTCACCGAGATGCCCATCGGCTTGACCATCAGGGCCAGGTAGGTCGCGGTCGCCTCACCCTCGGTGTTCGGATCCGTGGCCAGGATCAACTCCCGGACCGAGCCGGTGCCGAGCCGGACCAGCAGTTCACGGATCCGCAGGTTGTCGGGGCCGATCCCCTCCAGCGGATTGATCGCGCCGCCGAGCACGTGGTAGCGGCCCCGGAACTCGCCGGTCCGCTCGATCGCGACCACGTCCTTGGGCTCCTCGACCACGCAGAGCACCTCTTCGGTACGCCGTGGATCGCGGCAGACCCGGCACTGCTCGGACTCGGCGACGTTGTAGCAGACGGTGCAGAACCGCACCAGCTCCTTGACCCGACGCAGTGCGGTCGCCAGCCGGGTGACGTCGGCCGGGTCGGCGGAGAGCACGTGGAACGCGATCCGCTGGGCGCTCTTCGGACCGACCCCCGGCAGGCGCCCCAACTCGTCGATCAGATCCTGGATGGCACCCTCGTACATCGCGGGGTGGCTCAGAAACCGGGCAGGCCGAGGCCGCCCATGCCGCCGGTGACCGGACCCATCTTCTCCTCGGTCAGCCTGCGTACCTCGTCGTGGGCGTTGTGCACGGCCGCGAGTACGAGATCCTCCAGCGTCTCCACGTCCTCCGGGTCGACGGCCTTCGGATCGATCTTGATGGCCTTGACCTCACCGGCGCCGGAGATGGTCACGGTGACCAGCCCGCCCCCGGCCGTACCGGTCAGCTCCGCCTCGGCCAGCTCCGCCTGCGCGGCGGCGAGCTGCTGCTGCATCTTCTGCGCCTGCTTCATCATCTGTTGCAGGTTGGGCTGTCCACCCGGGCGCACGGCGACTCCTCGGTTGCGGAAACTGGTCGGCTCCAGCCTAGTCCGGCCGGCCGCGAGCGGTTCGACGGCCCGCGACCGGCCGGCGCGTCGATCGGCCCGCGACCTACCGACGCCCTGCCTCGGCTCAGCCCACGACCACGGTCCGCATGATTTTGTCGGCGATAGTCTGCCGCTTGGCGTCCCAGAGCGGGAAGAGGTAGCCGATGTAGCAGATGATGCCGTCGACGAAGTGCGCGAGGTCGCGGAGGAACGCCTTGCCGGCGCCGATCGGCTCTTCGGTCGCCTCGCCGATCAGCCGGATGCCCAGCGCCCGCTTGCCCCAGCTCTGCCCGGTGGTGCCCGTCAGGTACCACCGGTTGTAACCCCAGAGCGCCAGCGCGAGCAGCACGACGATCCAGTAGATCGGACCCTCACCGGTGACCTCGCCCGTTCGCGGGTCCATGGTCGACTGGTCGAAGGCAGCGGCGACGATGTAGAGCGGCAGGACGACAAGCTGGTCGATAACGTGGGCGCCGAAGCGCGGCCCCCAGGTGGCGTACTTCAAGTAGTGCTCCTTGGACGAAGGGTGTACGAGGGGAAACGCGGCTCAGCCCAGGCCGAGCCGGTGTAGCTGGAACAACCAACTCGCGCAGGCGAGCAGGCCCACGCCCCATCCCGTACGCCGCCATGCCCGGTCCGACCAGCGCACCGGCGGCGGCAGTACCCCGGACGCCCGCAGCAGGAGCAGCGGCGGCACCGCAACCGCGAGCAGCGCCAGGCCGACGATCACCGGGTTGGCCGCGATCGCACCGGCCAGGTCACCCCGGACCAGGGCGACCGCCGCCGTGGTCAGGCCGCAGCCCGGACACGGCAGCCCGGTCAGCGAGCGCAGCGGGCACGGCAGGCCCAGGCCGGTCGCGTCGGTCAGGTGGGGCCACGCCGCAGCGGCGGCCGCCACACCCAGACCGAAGACGCCGAGCCGCTCGGGTACCGAGAACTCGCGCACGCCACACTCACAGGAGAATCACAGAAACCGGGATGGGCGACCGATACTAGAAGATCATCAATCGGCGCGTCGCCCGGTTTTCCACGGATGTCGAAAGCCGACAGTCGATGTCGAGCCCCGGTCACCACTCAACCGACGCCCCGGCCAGGACGGGGGCGGAGGGGGCCCGCCGTGGAAACGACCGCCGGAGCGCTCGCTACTTGAGGTCGACCTCGCCGATCCGCTCCGCTCCGAGCGTCTGCTGCAACAACTGCACCGCCTGCTGCTCACTGGTCTGCCGGGCGGTCCGCTCGTCGATCACCTCGTCGAGCGGCTCGTCGCCCGGATCGAAGCCCTCGTAGCCGATCGCCGTCGTCGTCGACGTGCGTGGGCTGTCATAGTCGGGGTCGTAGGGCGGCTCGCCGGCCCAGTCCCGGTCCGCCGTCCGTTCCGGCGCCGGGGTCGGTTTCGGTCCACGGCCGGCCGCCGCCGCCCGGGCCGCCGCCAGGCCGGAACTGACCGCGCCACCGCCAGCCGCCGCACCGGTACGCCCACCGCCCGCAACACCGACACCGCCGCCGCCCGAGCCCTGCCCGGCCGTACCACCGTTGCCGGCCAGCGCTCCGTTACCGGTCGACGCCGTGCTACCGGCGCCTAGAGCACCGGAGCCACCGTTCGGGGCGCCGCCGCCCGTCGCCCGGCCGCCGGGTCCGCCCGGTGCTGGGCTGCCGTTGGTACGGGTACCAGCGCTGCCGGTCGAGCCACCGCCGGCAGCCGGCGTGCCGGTGCCACCCGGGGACGACGCCCCTGCCGGTGTCGCGCCTGTCGTGGCGGCGGCACCCGTTCCGCCTGGCGGGGTCGGCTCGGGCCAGTCGTCGTCGGCCGTCGCGCTCGGCGCGGCGCCACCGGGTCGGGCCGGTTCCGGCCAGTCGTCGTCATCGGCGCCGGACGGCGTCGAGCCGCCCGCGCCGGAGGGTCCGGTCGTACGCTCCCGTCCACCGGTCGCGCCCCGGCCACCACCGGAGGAGGCGGAGCCGCTGCCGCCCCGGGGCTGGGTACCGTTCGCGGCCGGGCCGCCGCCGGTCGACTGCCGGGGCGGGGCGGCGGCCGGCGCTGGTCCGCGCTGCTCGCCGGCCACCTCACAGCGGATCTGCCAGCGCCCGCCCAACTCCTCGTAGAGGGCGTCGGTGAGCACACCGGAGGCGTTGGCGAGCATCTGGGCGAGTACCGGAGACTTGACAGTCAAAATCAGCGTGTCGCCGTCGAGGTCGCGTACGACCGCGTCCCGCATCAGGGCGGCGATCCGCTTGTTACTGCGGTTGACCATGCCGACGATCTCGCCCCAGACCCGGCGTACGGCGGCGGCGTCCAGTTCACCCGTCGGCTCGGCGCCGGCCGGTACCGGATCCGGGGTGGCCGGGTCGGGCATCACCGCCGCCGGCGGGAGGGGGCGCCGGGCCGGTGGCTCCGGCCGCTCCTCAGCCGGGGCGGCGGGCGCCTGGCTCGGCCCGGGTGCGGTGATTTCGCGTACCCGGGGAGGAGGAGTGACCGGTGCGGGGCTGGCGGCGGCCGGCGGTGCCTGAGTGGTCGCGGGGGGCGTGCCCGGGTCTGCCGCGGCGGCGACCGGCGGGCGGATCGGGGCGGCGGCCGGGGCCGCGTCGCCGGAGAGGGTGAGCCGGCGCTCCATGCGTTCGAGGCGTTGCAGCAGGCTGCCGGTGGAATCCTCGGCACCGGGCAGCAGCATCCGGGCGCAGATCAGTTCGAGCAGCAACCGGGGGGCGGTGGTGCCACGCATCTCGACCAGGCCGTTGTGCACGATGTCGGCGCAGCGGGACAGCGTGGCGGGGCCGAGCCGTTCGGCCTGGGCGGCCATCCGCTCGATCTGGTCGGTCGGGCCGTCGATCAGGCCCTTGGCGACCGCGTCCGGCACCTGCCGCATGACGATCAGGTCGCGGAGCCGTTCGAGCAGGTCGGAGGCGAACCGGCGCGGGTCGTGCCCGGCCTCGGCGACCCGGTCGATCGTCGCGTACGCGGCGGCGCCGTCCCCGGCGGCGAGCGCGTCGCACATCTCGTCGATCAGGGCGGCGTCGGTCACCCCGAGCAGCGCCACCGCGCGGGCGTAGCTGACCCCCTCCGGCCCGGCACCGGCGATAAGTTGGTCGAGCACCGAGAGCGAATCCCGGGCGCTGCCACCACCGGCCCGGACCACGAGCGGAAAGACCGCCGGCTCGATCTTGACGCCCTCGGCCGAGGCGAGCTGCTCCAGGTACGGCCGGAGCACGCCCGGCGGGATCAGCCGGAACGGATAGTGGTGGGTCCGCGACTTGATCGTGCCGAGGACCTTCTCCGGCTCGGTGGTGGCGAAGATGAACTTGACGTACTCCGGGGGCTCCTCGACCAGCTTGAGCAGGGCGTTGAAGCCCTGGGTCGAGACCATGTGCGCCTCGTCGATCACATAGATCTTGAAACGGCTGCTGGCCGGGGCGAAGAAGGCGCGTTCGCGCAGTTCACGGGCGTCGTCGACACCGCCGTGGCTGGCCGCGTCGATCTCGATCACGTCGATCGAGCCGGCCCCGTCGGCGGCCAGGCTCTTGCAGGAGTCGCAGACCCCGCACGGCTCCGGGGTCGGCCCCTGCTCGCAGTTGAGCGAGCGGGCCAGGATCCGGGCGCTGGAGGTCTTGCCGCAGCCACGCGGGCCGGAGAAGAGGTACGCATGGTTCAACCGACCGGTACGCAGCGCCTGGGACAGCGGCTCGGTAACGTGCTCCTGGCCGATCACCTCGGCGAACGTGCGGGGCCGGTACTTGCGGTAGAGCGCCAGTGCCACTCGTCCCGCCTCCTCTCGACCGGGCCATTCTCCACCCGTCGCCGCGCTGCCGAGTGCCAAGGTTGTCACGCGCGCCCGACGTTTTCCACGTCGATCATCCGGTCCGGGTGGTGTTCGGTGGACCCGGGTCGATCATGTGGGGCGGGTGACGTGCCGGCCGGTCGATGGAACCGGGACGGCGCCGGAGGCTGCCCGTGGCCCGCTGCTCGCGACGGTCAGGGGGAAGACAAGGCCCCCCGTGCACCCGCCAGAGCTCGCTTATCCTTGCTGCCTTCCGGCCCTGGGGAGGTTCACGAGGTGACGCCACACGGGGGGTGCCGCCAAGTGTACCCGGCCGGCTCCGGGATCTCCGGGGGGACCGGCGGGGTGGGCGTACGCCGGGGAGCCTGTATCCTGTCGGACGGAGGATTCGCCTAGAGGCCTAGGGCGCACGCTTGGAAAGCGTGTTGGGTTAACACCCTCACGAGTTCGAATCTCGTATCCTCCGCTCACCTGAGCAGCGCAAACGCCCGGCAGATCCCCGTGGGACCCGCCGGGCGTTCTGCGTCCGGTCTCAGTTTCGGTCTCAGTTGCCGGTCACGAGCGCTCCCGACGGCCCGTCGTCGGGCTCATCGTTGGCGGTGATGGAAGGCACCTGGTGGGAAGCGCCGGCTTCCTTCCCGGCTGGTCCCAGATGAGACCACCAGATCGCAGCTACGTCGACCCGGATCGTGGCTTTGATCACGCATGGTCTCCGGGCCGTTGCCGGCCCTCCTAAGCCTTCGTGTCCTCGGCGTCGCGGCGCCGCCCCGATGCCATGCCTGCGACCTCCTTCCCCGGCTACAGGGTGGCGCGGATCGATACTCATAGCTATCGTTTGACTACGGATCGAGATAGGTGGTGGGCCTGTGTCGAGCAACGACGACTTCTTCGCCACGAAGAAGGCGGCGGCGGTCTTCAAGCATGGAATCCTGTCCCGCTACCCGGTGGTGTTCGCCGCAAAGGCGGGCATGAACGTGCAAGACCACCGCGTGACATTTCTAGACGGTTATGCCGGGCGTGGCCGCTACGACGATGGGCAGCCCGGGTCGCCGTTACTGCTGGTCAAGTCCGCGGAACAGGTTGAGAAGTTTCGTTCCGTGCGCGCGATTTTCGTGGAGCGAGACGACGACAACTTTGAAAACCTGTCTCGCGTGCTCAGCGAGCGGGAAGGCGCCAGGATGCCGGTGCTCTACCACAAGTCCTTGGACGAATGCCTGCCCGAGATTTTGACAATGGTGAAAGATGACGCGCTGTTTGCCTTCCTGGACCCGTTCGGGCCAGCGTTGGACTACAACCTGCTGCGAGCCGGGCTGCTGGGCCGTCCTCCACGACCACCAACCGAGGTGCTGTTGCACTTCAGCGTGCAGGCCGTGGCCCGGATGGGCGGGGCGCTGCGGAAGGTGAGGGCCGGTGGCGCGCCCTTGACAGGACCGGACCTTAAGTCAGCGCAACGCCTGAACCGGTTTCTTGGCGGTGAGTGGTGGCAGCAGCACTTTGCCACCGTTTCGGATGCGCGCGACGAGCAGCGGGCAACCCTCGCGGCGATGACCGTCGCCGATCAGTATCGCAGGGTGATCGCGGACGGGACGGGGTTCATGTCGATGAGCATGCCCGTTCGGCCCCGGCCCGACCTGCTGCCCAAGTACGTGCTCGTCCTGTTCACCCGTCACGTCGAGGGGGTGTGGCAGTTCGCTGATGCGCTGGGCAAGGCGGGCGCCGAGTGGCGCAAGGCATGTTTGACCGAGGCATGGAACCGGGGCCTAATGTCAGCTCAGCCAACGCTCTTCGACCTGGAAACGGTAGTTCCCAACTTCGACGCGTCCGAACAGGCTAGTGGACAAGAGTGGGGCAAAACGATCGCGGCGAACATCCTCCGACTAGCGATGTCCGGTGGACCGTTTCGGATCGCTGACCGGGTCACCGATGTATACGGCATCACGCTGGGCTCAGCCTGGATACCGCACGTGCGCTTGGCGGTGCGAGACCTGCACCGTCAGGGCCTCATCGTGAACGACGGCAAGGGCGATCGCTTCCACTACAACCTGATTCGTCCCTCGTGACTCAGGCAGCTACCTCCACCCGAGACGTGACCGGCATCTGGCCCCAGGTAAGCCCATCAAGCAGTCGCCCGCCAGCCTTCGGAGTGCGACCACCCCATTGCTTGAAAAAGAACGGCACACCACTGTCCAGGCATCGATCGCGCAGAGATCGTGCCCAGGTCGGGGACATCGGCCGGGCGCTCGGCCCAGACTCGCCGCCCACGATCATCCAGTGGATCCCCGTCAGGTCTACCTCAGCCAGCGGGCCGAGTAAAGGCTCAGCCGAGACGAAACGGACCGCTGCGGGGACCTGACGTAGATGGTTGAGGCGCGCGAGCTGGCTGGCATCCTCCACGCTCACCCCCATCCACACGTTCGGTGGCCAGTCGAACAGGTGCGCTACCTTGGACAGTCGCGCGGCGCGTTTGGTCAGGATCTGGTAGGTGTGCTGCGGCGTCGCCGCCATCACGGCGAAGACCTGGCGGATGAACGAGGTAGACACCCGAGCGTGAAACAGGTCCGACATCGAATTCACGAAGACCATCCGGGGCTGGTGCCACCGATAGGGAAGCGCCAAGGCATCGACGTGCGTGGTCACCGCGAACCCGGGACCGGACGTACGTGGATCTCCGTCGTTCTGATATTTGGGCGAGCCCATCGCCTTGAGGCGTTTGGCCAACGTCAAGGCATAGCAGTTGTCGCAGCCTGCCGAGATGCGGTCGCATCCGGTGGTGGGGTTCCACGTGGCCTCGGTCCACTCGATCGCACTGTGATCGGCCATAGCCAGCCCCCTTCTCCTGTTGGGTAATCTTGTCGTACACAGGTTCGGATGAACAGAGCCAGGAATCACATACTTGTGATTCGTTGTCGACCTGTGCCCTCAACGGGCTAACGGCGGAACCGCTGCATGGTCGTGGTACAGGTGGTTGACCTTGCCCGACGCCCCCAGTCAGTCGATCGGCACCCGGTACACCAGCTCGTACCGGTCGCCAGGAAACACGATGTCGGCGGTCTCGACCGGTTGGCCGGCGGCGTAGTAGGTCCGCTCGACCACCAGCACGTACGAACCTCGGGACGGGAGCACCAAGTGCTCGATCTCGCGGGTGTCGGCAGCCCGTGCGCTGACCCGCTCCGCGAACTCGTCGATGCGGATTCCGATCGCGTCGAACCGAGCCACCACGCCGACCGCCGCTCCGTCCTCGGGCCACTCGACCGGCGAGCCGGAGGTCAGGGACAGCGGCTCCCACGACGTAGCGAGCTGGACCGGCGAGTCATCGGCCAGGTACCGGTAGTCCGTCCGCATCACCGCAGCCCCGGGCTCGATCTCAAGCCTGGCCGCGATCCGCTCGTCGGCCGCATCGTGTCGGGAGTCGTGCTCCCAGGTCGGTCGCTGGCCGTCGCTGAGTGCGTCTCGTGCGAACGGTGAGGTCGAGCGAGTGTCGGAACGTCGATCGCGCCCCAGCGCGTTACGGGTGATGCGCCGGCTCTGCCGCACGTAGTTGCCGGAGCCACGCCGGCCCTCAACCAGCCCTTCACCCTTCAGGATGGACAGTGCCCACTTCACCACCGTCGTGGAGACGCCGTACCGCTGGCGAAGCTGCGCCTCGGTCGGGAGCTTGTCGCCGGGCGCCAGGTCGCCGGCTCTGATCTGGTCGCGTAGCTCCGCAACTATGCGCAGGTACGCGGCATTTTCGGGCATGGTGAACCGCCCCTTCGTCCGGTCTGCGCCTGCCAGTCGACCACAGAAAAGTTAGTGCGCCAAGTTCTTGAGTCGATCAGTGTTAGTGCACTAACTTCCATTTGACTCCGTAACTGGTCAGCTCCGGTCTGCAACCAGGTGGATCGGTGACGGAGTTCTGGGTGCGCCCGTGGACGGCGGATACCCGAGCGTGCCCAGCTTCGATCGGGGCCGGTGTCTTCCCCTTGCACCGGTCCCGGCCGCCTTCGACCGGGTGCGGCGGTCGGTGCCGGGGCGGCCCGGCCGCCGCGCCCTCATCAACTGAGGAGATCAACGTGAACCTGTGGCAACGGTGGCGGGCACACCGCCAAACCAAAGTGACGGCCGAGGTCGAGCGGGCGGCGCGGGAGCGGGACGCGGCCGAGGCGGAGGCCGCGCGTCAACGCGTACTCGAAATGGCCCGCCGGCAGCGCGACGACCCGGACCACGGGACCGGCCCCGAGTCCACCCGGTCCGCCCGTGCCTGGCACGACCCGACCATGGTGCTCGGCCTGCCCCTGCTCACCTACGGGCAGCAACGGCTCTATCGGACACCGCGACAGTGTTGAACGGGCTCCGGCGCTGGTGCCTCCGACGACCGCCGGGACGCGTCCGCGACTACCGGTGGGACGGGCGGCGCTGGTGCCGATACCGAGAGCGGCGATGACCGAGCCGCCCCCGACCACCGGCCCGGCCGTCGAGATCCCGGAGCTGCCGGTCGGCGCCCTGCTCCGGCTCGGCCCCGGCGAGTGGTCGCACTGCGCCACGGCGCGCCTCGGGACGTACCTGGAGATGACCCTGACCAGGATCCACCGCAACGCCGTCCGGGCGGACGACGCGGGACTCTGGGTCTGGGTGGTCGGTCACGAGCATCCGGCCTGCACCTGGGCGCACGTCGACCCACATCCGCCGTGCCTACAGCTCATGGCGCGGGTCGACGTGCTACCAGTGCGGTGGACGAATGACCATCTTCGCGCTGGCCACCTCGATCGAACTGTGCCGGCAAGCCGATCCTCTTATGGTTTCAGCTCATCGACGGGGTCGACCACGACCGATGGAGCCGGCAGTAGCGGCGGCAGCAGCGAAGGCGCGGGACGTTCGGATGATCTTCAGGGGCGTCGGGCCGGACCCGGGCGGTGTCGAAGACTCCCAGAATAATCCCGTTCCCATCCCTGAACGACCGCAATGATCGGCAGGTCCGGACGGATCCCCGACCCGCAGCACGAGTCGGCAGGGTGTACCGCCGACCATACACAGCCCAACGGCTTGCTCAGTGGGCGAGCGCGTTCTCCGCGTCGACCTCGTTCGCGAGGAGTTGTGTCGTCGCGAGTTCCCGGTACAGATCGTCGTCGCCGATCAGTGTGGCGTGGCGGCCACGAGCCCGGACGACTCCCCCGTCGAGCACCAGGATCTGGTCGGCGTCGGTGACGGTCGAGAGCCGGTGCGCGATCACGATCACGGTACAGCGCTCCGCCACGCCGGCTATGACGTCGCGGAGGGCCTGCTCGTTCCGGGCGTCGAGCTGGGCGCTCGCCTCGTCCAGCAACAACACCTGCGGGCGCCGCAACAGCGCCCGGGCTATCGCCAGTCGTTGCCGCTCGCCGCCGGAGAGCGTGATACCACGCGGGCCGACGACGGTGTCGAGGCCGCCGTCGAGACCGCCGACGAGGCGCTCCAGCCGGGTCGACCGCAGCGCCTCGGCGATCTCGCCGGGGGTGGCGTCGGGCGCCGCGTACAGCAAGTTGTCCCGAATGGTGCCCGCAAGCACCGGCGCGTCCTGCTCCACGTACGCGATGCGCCGACGCAGCTCCGCCCGGGAAAGGGTGGTGATGTCCACACCGTCCACTCGGATGCTGCCGCTGTCCAGATCGTAGAAGCGTTGCAGCAGAGAGAAAAGGGTGGTCTTGCCTGCTCCGGAGAGCCCTACGATCGCCGTCTGGCAGCCGGCCGGCACCGTGAACGAGACACCCCGCAGCGCTGGCGACCGGTCCCGGTACGAGAAGGTCAGGTCGCGTACGTCGATCCGCGGCGGCGTAGCCGTGCGCTTTCCATCGGTCACGGCGACGTCCACGTCCTCCTCGATTTGCATCATCCGGATCTCCTCGATCCGTCCGGCCGCGCCGAGCCCCTGTTGCAGGGTTCGGGCTCCGTTGATCAAGGAGCTGATCGGATTCGCCAGATAGAAGACGTACAGCAGGAAGGCGATCAGGCTGGAGAGGCTCAGCGCTTTCGAGGCGACCAGCACGCCGCCCATGCCGAGCACCACGAGGAAGCTGGCCTGTACCGAGGCGCCCGAGACCACCGTCACCACCGCGGTGTGCCGGGCTCCGACCAGCCCGGCCCGGTACGCCTCGTCGATTGCGGCGTTGGCGAGCGCGGTCTCACGCTGTTCGGTCCCGTTCGCTTTCACCGTACGGGCCGCGCCGAGCGCACGGTCCAGCGCCGCGCCGACCGAGCCGATCGCTCCCTGCGCCCTGGCCACGGCCTCCCGGATGCGGGGAAGCACCACGGTCAGCACCGCAACGACACCGACGAAGACGGCGGCGGTGATGCCGAGCAGGCCGAGGTGCAACGACGCCATCAACGCGATCGCGGCGACGAGGGTCAGCGCTCCGTTGACCACCAGGATGAATCCGTCAGTGACCGCGCTCTTCAACAAGACGCTGTCAGAGGTCACCCGGGCCACGAGGTCGCCCGGCGGCCTGTTGTCGAGTTCCGGCACCCGTAGCCTGATCAACCGGAACACAGCATCCCGCCGTACGCGCCGCACCACACGCTCCGACGTACGCTGTTGCAACCACGAGTTCAGGCCCGTCAGCCCAGCCCCGCCGATCAGCAGACCGCCCGCAACCAGCACACCGGTGAGCACGCCGTCGCCGGACACGAGCGAATCGAGCACCCGTTGCGCGAGGAGCGGCAGGACCAGCCCGGCCGCACCGGTCAGGAGGCTGAGCAGAAGTACGCCGAGCAGTGCTGCCCTGTGCGGCCGGGCGTACCGGTACAGGACTCGCAGCGAGCCGCTCGGCGCCGCACCGCCGGTTCCGCCATCTCTGGTCATCATGCCGATGCCTCCGTACAACCACCGTGGGAGACGCGCCGTGTCACGCGCAAGGTTTCCGAGGCTGTGGGGGCTGGCCGAACACTCGGCGCGGTCAGCCCCCACAGGTTCCACTGGCGGGTCGATGTGCCACCCCGCCGGATCGTCGTGTCCGGACTGGCGGATCAGCCCTCGTTCGTGTTGGTGCAGGAGGCGCAGGTCCAAATGAGGAAACTCGCGAGAGGGTTGGTCAGGCAGGTGTACCAGCAGCAGGCGGCCAGCGGAATACCCTCCGCCTCGGTCTGCGGCAGTTCCTGCAACGCGGCGACGTCGACGTTCATGTGTCACCTCCTTCGTCCGTCATCGTGGTCGTTCCGATGCCGATACCGGGAATCAGTCGACCTGGGTGTCACGGGTGCACAGGATGGTGCACGTCTCGCAGGTGAGAATCGACCAGAGCGCGCAACAGCCGGCCGCTTGCATCGCGTACCGCTCGGTCGCCGGAAACTCCTGTAGGGATGCGATATCCGTGGACATGAGTTCGTTCACCTCCTCTCGACCTTCTCGTCAGTCGATCCGGTGGGACCGATGGGCGTGCCCGGCCGCTCCGGATTCGGCGTCACCTGGTCGCGCTGCAGCCGAAGCAGGTCACCCACGAGGGGCCACAGATGTCCACCCACGGGGTCGTGCAACAGAGCGCGTTCGGCCGCACCACGGCCAACGCGTCCTGCTCTCCCGGTAACAACTCCTGAAGAGCCGCGACGTCTACTGACATGAAATTCACCTCCATTCGTAGTAATCGATGGTCCTTTCCAACCGATAAGGCGTGGCGCTCGTGCCCAGCCTTCACCCCGGCCACGTACCGAAAGCAAGGTTGAAAAGGATTCAGCGCAGGGCCAGGGACGACAACGGTGGAGACTCCTGCGCCGACAATCCGTGACACAGGAAGCGCACTATCTGGTCGCGGACGCTGGTCCCGTCGTCGTAGCGGGGGTAGTGGTCGCCGCCGGCAACCTCGCGGTAGGTGAAGTCGACGCCTTCCCGACGGCCCGCGTCGACCAGGCACTGCCGCAACGTCCGGGACTGGTCGACCGGGATGACCGGATCCTCGCTGCCGTGCACGATTAGCAGCCGGGCGGTCAACCTGGGCGCCACACGTAGCACATCACGAGGACCGATGGAGTCGCCGATCTCGGTCAGTCCGTCGAGCCGGTCGAGCAGGCGGCGCACTCCCGGGCTCGCCACCGGGTAGAGCCGCCGGCCGGAGAGGAACGGCGCCACCACGGCACACCGCGACCACAGTCCTGGTTCGACACCCGCCGCCAGGAGTGCGAGATAGGCGCCGTAGCTCAGCCCGTAGAGCAACAGCCGCCGGTCGGACACCTGCCGTTCGCCGACTATCGTACGGGCGAGGTGGCGGACATCCTCGAGATCGGGACCGCCCCACGAACCCTGGATCGCGGTCTGGTGGGCCGTACCGTAATGGGTGCTGCCGCGTTGGTTCGGCGCGACAACCGTGGCGCCTGCCTGGACCATGTCCCGGAAGAGCGGATCGAACTGCGGCCGCCAGGCCTGCTCCGGGCCGCCGTGCAGGGCGATCACCACCTGGTCGGCCCGACGCCAATCGGGATGGCCGTAGACGATGGCCTCCAGCGGGCCCGCCGGCCCGGAGAACCGCTCGACCCGCGCCGACGCCGACCCGTTCGGCGCCGATGCGAAGCCGTCCGGAGCCGAGGCGGGGCCGTCCGGAGCCGCCGCCGTCGACGTGGTGAGCAGGGGCACCGTGATCAGGTCGGCCGGTTGCTCTGGCGTCGTGTAGGCAAGCCGGAGCACTGCCCCGTCAGTGTCGACGTCGAACCGCACCGGACCGCAATGGGTGCCGAGCGGTAAAGGCAACTCCTCGTGCCGGTCGTCGTCGAGATGGTGGACCACTGTCCGATGGTCCACCCCGTGGCTGACCCGCAGCGCCAGCCGCCGCCCGTCCTGGTCGAAGCAGAGCGGCAGCACCGCGCCGTCGAGGCCGTTCAGTCCCGGCGGGAAGTACCGGTCGTGCGGCCGGTCGACCGCCTCGATTGCCAATCGGAACTCCCCCGAGCAGTCGCTGGCCAGCAGCATCAGCCCTCGGGGTGGGCTCGTGCACTGAAGGATCTCGTTGTTGTTCCGCCCGGTGGCGGCGAGTGGTGCGACGGTCCCACTGGCGACGTCCACCGCGACGGGCCGGATCCGGCCGTCGGACTGCCGCCGGTTCACCGCGAAGCGGCGTCCGTCGACGTCCAGCCAGCCGCCGCCAATGAGCTGGAGGTCGGGCAGCGTCACCACCCGCTCGACGCCAGGTGTCCTGGCGGTTACCCGCCACACCGTCCCCTCCGACGGGCCGTCGCGACCGACGACGAGCGCCAGCGTGTTCGGGGCCGGACAGGATCGGATCCGGATCTTCTGGCACCGGATCCGACCGAGGGTCTGCTCCTCGGCGAACGGCGCACCGGTCCGCGTGAGCAGCACCAGTTCGTGGTCGACGGCCGTCGTCGACCGCACCAGCAGCACCCGCCCGCCGGGCAGTGGCAGCGCGGTGGACGGTGCCCCGCGCGCCGGGTCCACCGGCAGGACAGCTGGTCCGCCCTTCTCGTCGAACGTCCAGAGTTGCACCATCACCCGGTGCCGGGCGTCCATCGCCAGGCAGGCAGCCCGCCGCCCGTCGGCGGAGATGGTGAAGTTGATGCGTTCCAATTCGGCGTCGCCCCCCGTCGGCGTAATCACCGGTCGTCGCCCGCCTTCGGGACGACGGGCGCTGGCAGGACGAGGTCGTCGATCATCCACATCCGCCGCCCGCCGTTGCGTAGCCGCAACAGCAGCGCCAGCACTCCGGCGAGACCGGAGTTGTAGCCCATGTCGATCGCGCTCATCGAGTCGCCCGGAACCACCAGGTGGCCGTCCCGGAAGGTGTGGCGGGCGTAGATGCACATCGCCATCTCCTCCGCCCACTCGCGATAGCGGACATCACCCAGTGCCGCCGCCACATCTAGCAGGAATTCGGCCCCACCGGTACCGCCGTGGCAGCCCGACGGCGAGTACAGCCATCGCTCCGAGCGCACCGCCACGGCCGCCGCCTCGGCCAGGTCGCGGGCCCACTCGTCTCCGGTGACCCGCCACAGCCGGATCAGGAACGCCCCGATTCCGGCGGAACCGCTGCACCACCAGGTCAGACCAATGTGCTCGGCGCCCTCCTCACCGGTCGGCCACCGGGCCGCATCCCCGTCGATCTGGGCAGTCACCCGCAGCGCGTCGGCACCGGCAAGCGCCAGTTCCACGTACTCGGGGCAGTCCAGGGTCTTACCGGCGGCGAGCAGGAAGGTGCTCACTCCGGCGACACCGTGGGCGTACCCCAGGTGGCTGATGCCGGACATCTCCGACCGGAAGTTGAGCGGTACCGGCCAGCCGACGGTGTCACCCTCGCGCTTCGCGGCGGCGATCAGGGACCGGGCGCAGCCATGCGCCCGATCCGCGAACTGCGGGTCGCCGGTCTCCTTGAGTAGGTGCAACATCGCGGTGCCCGCACCGGCGGTGCCGTGGGTCATGTCAGGATTCGGCCACCGGATCGGCACCCGCCTGGCGAACGCCAGCGCCCGCTGCGTCATCTCGTCGCCATTGAGTGCGCGGGCGGCGTCGTAGTACGCCCAGGCAGTTCCGGACCGTCCGAAATAGAGGCCGGGCAGGACCCGCGACTCCTCCGGGATTCGCCGGTCCAGCCACCCGGTCGCTCTGACCAGCCCGTCCCACACCTCGGGCTCGTCCAGTTCGGTGGCGGCCCGGGTCAGCATCGCGATCACCCCACCCGCACCGGCCTGCACGTTGCAAGGGTCGGAGGTGACCCCCTCCGCCACGATCGGCGGCCACAGGTGGGGCTCCGTCAGCTTCATCGTCGCGAGGGTGTAGCCGAGCCCGCCGCGCAGCATCCGTTCCTGGTCCGTGGCCGGCAGCAGGGCGTCGGCCGGCGACACGTCGACCGTTGGCCGGTCCGGGTAGGTCGCCGCGAGGAACTCGGCGGTCCGGGCCAGGCTCCAGCGCTGGCGCGGATCGTCTGCGGTAAGCCCCAAGATCGCGGGAGCGAGCCGGCGGCACGCCTCGACGCTGGCTGCCGCGGGCCGGACGAAGGCGGTCAGACGCTCGCCGATCGGGCGTGCGGGCGCCTCGTCCTCCGGCCCGACCGGGTCGATGCCGGTGGCCAGGTTGAGCAGGGTAGCGCCAAGGCTGAACAGGTCGACGGTCTGTTCGGGTGCCGGCCCGTGCCGGGCACTGCGGAGTTGCTCGGGTGCGGTGTAGCCGAAGGTCGAGATGTTGCGTACCGGCTCGCCCGGTCGGGCGACGAACTCCAGGTCAACCAGACGTGGCAGATTGTCGCCGGGTACCACGATGTTGGCCGGGTTGAGGTCCCGGATGACGTATCCCTCGGCGTGCACCCGGCGCACCATGGCCACCAGCGCCCCGGCCATGTTCTCCGCGTCCTCGACCGAGATTCCCCCGTCGGACGTCTGCTTCTTGCGCTCGTCCCGCCAGTGGCGCAACGACTTCCCTTCGAGTTCCTCCTCGGCGAGAAACAGGTCGCCCTGGTACTCGAAGAGCTCGACCTTGCGCGGTGTGAACCCCAGCGGCGCGAACTCGTCGAGCATCTCCGCCTCGTGCCGCATCCAGTCCCGGGCCTCTCTGCCCATCAGGTCGGCACCGACGTACGGCCGGGCCTGCTTGATGACTACCCGCTGGCCAGTCTCGTTGTCGACGCCGCGGTAGACACCGCCGCGGAACGACTGCCTGATCGCCTCCGTGACGGCAAACCGGTCCGCGAGCAGCACCTGCTGTCCCCGGGCGGAGTCGGGCTTGGCCGTCGGCGTATCCGGAAGGGGCAGTGGCGCCCAGGCCGGCACGTCGAACCAGGCGCGACGGCGGTCCCGGAGATAGCTGCCGTCGGGCTGTACCAGGACGAACTCGTAACTGCCCTCGGTGTTGAGCACCTGCCTCGGAGAGAAGCCTCCGTAGCGGTAGTACACCAGGCTGCCCGGCGCGTAGGGCCGGTCGGACAGTATGCCCGGGCCCGGAAAGTCGCGGGTGGCGCGGTCGAGGGCCTCGATGATCTGCCGGAAGTGGTCATCGTGGTCCGGGTAGACGGTGATGAACTTCCCGCCCGAGCCGCGGTCGACCCGCGACGAGACGAGGTCCTCGACCTCGCGCAGCCCTCGCGCGTACTTGAACGAGGCCCGATGGCCCACGAGAACCTCGGCCGCGCGTTCGAGTACGTCGGCTGCGGACAGCGGGGTGGCCGACACGTGGATCTTCCAACCCTGGTCCCGTCGCTGGTGTCCCGGCGGTGAGACGTAACACCAGAAACCCTCCGGATTGACCGTCCAGGTCTCCGCACCACTCAGTTTCTCCAGGACGATGTCGATCCGATCTCGCAAGGTCGTATCCGCCTCGCCTGGATCGGGATGTGGACGAGAATGTGATCTTCCCTCGGGTTTTATTGGCGACATCTCCGGCATCGGATACCTCGATCACTGGAAACGGAACGGCGGGCGGCGCTCTGCCCCGGGCAACCGACGATCGGCGGCGGAGCATCGGACAATCGGCGAGGCGCCTCGACCGATGTACCAAGAGCATCCTGACAAGGCGGCCCTTACATATGCCTTTCACGGGATTGACACCGCCATTACACGCCCAGAAATCAAACCAAATCTTCCCAATGTCGCAATCAAGAGGCGCTCTAATCAGGGTTGCGCTGCGGGACGGACTGCACGAGCAGTTGATGGTATTTCGTAGTGAAAGGACTGAGGCCGTCACTTTCACGACTCGCGGCACGATCCGGCACGACGACGAGTTGGGCCGTGTCGGCGCGACTGGTGGCGTGACCCGGTGTCAACAGCCAGGCGGGCCCGGGGCGTGGATCCGTGGGGAGACCTACGGGCGCGGCTTCACGGAAGCGACCGTTCCGCCTGGCCTGCCACACAGTCCAGTAGCCGGACGGTGTCGTCGAACCGCTGCCGGCTGTCCAACTGCTGGAAGAGGTCCCGGGCCTCCCGAAGGCACCCCCGAGCGGCATCCGGATCGACGGTGGCATAGGCCGAGGCGAGGCTGACCAACGCCTCGGCCAGAAAGGACAACCAGCCACGCGTCCGCCACAGCGCGACGGACTCCTCCAGGTAGCCGATCGCCCGGCCCGGCCGCCCGGCCGCCAGCTCCACCTCACCGAGCGTCCGCAACGCGTCGGCGACGTGATGGTTCAGGTGGTACCTGCGCGCCAGCACGAGCGCGGACTCCGCGACCGTACCCGCCCGGGGATCCGCCTGCTTCAGATAGAGGCGTCCGAGTGCCACCAGGGTGAACGTCTCCGTGTAGTCGTCACCATGCCGACGGGTTATCGCCAGCGACTCGGTGAACATCCGTTCGCTGAGTTCGAGGTTGCCCAGCTCCCGGTGAGCGATCCCGGAGAACTGTAGGACGGTGGCGACGTATCGGGGGTTTTCGAGGATCAGAGCACGCTCCAGCGCGGCTGCCAGGTGCGGCAGCGCCGGCCCATATCGACCCTGGTCAGCGTAGACAACGGTCATCGCCATGTGGGCGCGGGCCTCGCCGCCGAGGTGGCCCGACTCCTCCGCGAGCCGCAGCGCCTCGGTGGCTGACCGGAGCGCCTCGGAGTACGCCCCCCTGGCGGTCAGCGCCCAGGAGCGCAGGACGATGGCGTCCGATAACCCCGGTTTGTGGCCGAGCCGCCTGAAGAGCTCGACCGCCCGTCCCGCCTCCAGATAGCTCCTGGACATCGCCTCGTCGTCCTCGCTCGTCGCCGACCAGGTGCACACGTCGATCAGGCCGCGTCGCATGACCGCCTCACCGAGCAGGTTCCCCGCCTTCTGGCAGAGCGCCAAGACCCTGATGTTGGTGCGCGCCCAGTCGTCGTACATGCCACGCAGGTCGAAGTACTTCTCCAGGCAGCCGGCCAGGTCGAACGCGAAGTCGTCCAGGCCGAGATCACACGCCTGCCGAATGAGGGAGAGCAGCACCTGTCGTTCCACGTCGAACCACGACGCCGGGTCGGCCTGCAGCGTCCCCTCCTGGGCCGGAAGGCACAGGTGTCGCGGGGCGGGACCGCTGATCGGCGCGTAGCAGGGGCCGGGTACCCGGAACGCCATCCGCTCCGCGAGCCCCAACCATGCGCCAAAGCCACGCTCGACAACCCCGCTGTTCTCCTCCGCCGGGTGCTCCCGCTGCGCGCGTTCCCGCGCGAAGATGCGTACCAGGTCGTGGAACCGGTAGCGGCTCTGGCCGACCACGTCGGTGCCGTCGGCGGCGAGCAGTTGGGCGTCAACGAGCATCTCCGCACACCTGGTCGCATGATCCATTGGTTGATCCAGCACCGCCGCAGTCATCCAGGCCGGGAAGTCGGGCACGTCGAAGAGCCCGAGCAGGCGGAAGAGTCTGCGGGGCGCCTCGTCCAGTCCGTCGTAGCTGAGGGCCAGGGAGGCCCGTACCGCGAGGTCACCGGTTACCAGGCCGTCCAGCCGGCGGTACTCGTCGGCGAGGATGCCGATCAGGTCCGCGAGCTGCCACGTCGGTCTGGCGACGAGCCGGGCGCCGGTGATCCGTACCGCCAGCGGAAGGCCGCCACAAAGGCGGGTCACCTCCGCCGCCGCGTGCGGGTCCGCCGTCAGCCGATGCCCGTCGACTATCCGGGAGAGCAGCAGCAGCGCCTCGTCGTGCGAGAACACGTCGAGTGCGAGCTGGGTCGCGCTCTCCAACCCGGTCAACCTCGCCCGACTCGTGACCATGACCGCGCAGGTCGCCGAGCCAGGCAGCAGCGGGCGTACCTGCTGTTCACACGCGGCGTTGTCGAGGACCACGAGCATCCGACGCCCCGCCAGGTGGCTTCGGTACATTTCCGCGCGCTGCGACAGTTCCGCTGGAATAGCTCGACCGTCCACCCCGAGCGAACGCAGAAACCAGGCCAGCACGTCGCCCGGATCGAGTGGCGATGCCTGCACGCCGCGCAGATTGACGAAGAGCTGACCGTCCGGATACCTGCTCTCGATCATGTGCGCGACCTGTACGGCAAGCGTGGTCTTGCCGATGCCGCCCATCCCGGCAATGGCCGCGACCACGGGCACACCGGTCTCGCTGTCACCCCGGGCCGCGTCACCGAGCAGCTCCCGGAGCAGCGCGACCTGCTCGGCACGGCCGGAGAAGTCGGCGAGATTGGCCGGCAACATGGCCGGGCGTACGGCGACCGCCGGGGCCGGTGGCCCCACCGCCACGACCGGTTGGTCCACCGCCGGAAACGGCACGGATACCGTCGGTGGCGGCTGCGACGGAAAGGAGGGTGATGGTGGCCGTGCCGAGGGGCCACCGTTCGGCCTGGAGGTCACCGACTGCGCGGCGATGATCCGCTCGTGCAGGAGTTGCAGCTCCGCAGAGGGCAGCACGCCAAGTTCCCCAGAGAGCCGGTCCCGCAGCTCCGCGTAGGTGATCGCCGCCTCGGCGGTCCGCCCGGCGGCGACCAGTGCCCGCAGCGCCAGCGCGTGCAGCGGCTCGTCGAACGGATTGGCCTCAGCCACCCGGAGCAGATGCCCGACGGCGAGATCGGGGCAGCCGCCCAGTTCACACACCTCGGCCAACTCGCACGCCGCCGCCACCCGGTCACGGTTGAGTTCGGCGACGGCCTTGTGGGTGTGCAACCACTCCGCGGCGTTGCCCAACACCGGACCACGCCACAGGTTCAACGCAGCTGCCAGCCTCGCCCGTCGTTCGTCCCGGTCGACGCTCCGTTCCGTCACCAAGGTGCGGAACTGGATCACGTCGACCGCCTCGGGCCCGGTGTACAACTGGTAGCCCGTTAGGTTGCGTTCCAGAGAGACGATCCCGGCCAGCCGTTCCTTGAGCCAGGTACGCAGCCGGAAGACGGTCGTGTGCAGCGCGGCCAGAGTGCCGCGCTCGGGACCCCACACCAACTCGATCAGTTGCTCGGAATCGACCGGCTGATCCGGTACGAGCAACAACACGCCGAGCAGCAGGCTCGGATTGCGGCCGGGAAGGTCGACCGGATGGCCGTCGAGCCGGGCGCGTAGCGGTCCGAGTCCCTGGAAGTAGGCCCCGGCAGACATAGACATTGCCGAAAGTGTACTGCCGAGAGCCTCTGATCACCGACCAAGCTCAAGAACGGCCACTGCTGAACAGCAATGCGACAGAATCCTGCGCAATCGTGGGCAGCTACAGTATGCCTGTCACCGGGCCAGCGTGGCGCACGGCTTCGGCGACGGATGTCGCCGAAGCCGCAACCCGTTCCGTGGGGGATATTCCGATGCCTTTGCGTACGTTATCCAATGAATAGTGGACGGGGCATGTTCGTGCGCAACCGGCAACCGCGACGGCACCATCGCCTACCGCACCTCGAGCGACCGGGAGGCGGCGTACCGGGCTCCGCGTCAGGTTCGCACCAGCGGTCCGTTCTCCGTCTCGTTGGCCGCCTCGGCGCTCATCTCGGCTTTCGGATCGGCCTTCGGTCGCAGGGCGATCGCGGCGGCCAAGGCCAAGGCGACGAAGATGACGGTTCCGACGACGCCGACCGCGTTGAGCCCGGCCGTGAAGGCGCTCCGGGCCGCCCCGAGCAGGCCAGGGACCTCCCCGGCGACCGCGAGGGCACCGGTCAGACTGCTCCTGGCTGCCTCGGGCGCGCCGGCCGGCGGTTCGAGCACCGTGCGGTACACCAGGGTGGCCAGGCTGCCGAGCGTCGCGATCCCCATCGCGATCCCGAACTCGCCGCTGGTCTCCGAGATGGAGGCGACCGAGCCGGCCCGCTCCGGCGGCGCGGTGGCGAGCATCAGGTTCATGGTGAGCGCCATCGGGGCCGAGATTCCCGCCGAGGCGAGCACCAGCCCGACTATCAGCAGTGGCGCGTCGGCGGTGCCGACCTGCGTGACCAGCGCCAGGCCGATGCCGGAGACGGCGAGCCCGGCAGCGGCGACCACGGCCGACGGCAACTTGCGGGCCAGGGCCGGCGCGACCATCGAGCCGAGGACCATCGCGATGTTCTGCGGAATCAGTCGCACGCCGGTCTCCAGCGGTGACAGCCCGGCGACGTTCTGGAGGTACAGGCTGGAAACCAGTGACAGCCCGGCCATCACCACCCCGCCGAGCAGCATGATGCCCAGGGCCGTACTGAAGACGCGGTTGCGGAACAGGCCCAGGTCGAGCAACGGGTCGGGCAGGACCCGCTGACGCCGTACGAACATGGTGCCGACGGCGAGCCCGACGGCGACCGCGAGCAGCGGTACGGGCTGCCAGCCGTCGCGGGCCACCGACTTCAACCCGTAGATGACCGGCAGGATCGCGGCGAGCGAAAGTGCCACGCTGGCGAGGTCCATCCGGTGCTCGGGCCGCTCCGGGCGGTACTCCGGCAGCAGGAACGGTCCGGTGCCGAGTAGCAGCAGCATGAACGGTACGCCGAGCAGGAACGCCGAACCCCACCAGAAGTGCTCGAGCAGCATGCCGCCGACGAGTGGCCCGAGCGTCATCCCGCCCATGAAGCAGCTGAACCAGATGCCGATCGCCATCCCCATCTGCTTCGGGTCGGTGAACATGTTGCGGATCAGGGCCATCGTGGAGGGCATCAGGGTGGCGCCGGCGATGCCCAGCAGCGCGCGGGCGACGATCAGCAGTTCGGCGTTGGGTGCGTACGCCGCGACGACCGACGCGATGCCGAACACGGCGGCACCGACCAGCAGCAGTCTTCGGCGGCCTATCCGGTCGCCGAGTGCGCCCATCGTGACGAGGAACCCGGCGAGCATGAACGAGTAGATGTCGAGAATCCACAGCTGCTGGGTGGCGTCGGCGTGCAGGTCGTTGCTGAGCTGCGGGAGGGCGAGATAGAGGACGGAGACGTCGAGTGAGAGCAACAGCGTCGGCAGGGCGAGCACAGCCAGCCCGATCCAGGGGTTCCTTCTCATCGGTTCGGTTCCTTCTGTGGTCTGTTCGGGTGTTCGGCCAGATGGCTGCGGAACGAACAGCAGCCGGCCGGTGGTCACAGGAAAGGGGCCGGCCCACGCGGGAGGGGCCGGCCCCTGGTCTTGCTGTCCCGGCCTGTCGTGCCGGTGGCGGTCTACGCCAGGCGGCTCAGGCCGTTGCCTTCGCGCGGCGAACCAGGCGGCTCAGGCCATCGCCTTGGCGAGCCAGTCGCCCCAGGCCTGCTCGGCCTCGGCCGGATCGATGTCGGCGAAGACGTGATGGCCGGTCAGGATGACGCCGTCGCCGCCGACGAACCGCAGCAGCGCGTCGTCGGTGCGCACGCCGAGGAAGCTCGGTGCCAGCACGGTGTCGACGACGCCCTCGACCTGCGTACCGTCGACGGTGAAGCGCACCGGTGTGCCTTCGCGCACGTCGGTGGACAGGCCGGTCGCGTCGGTGAGCTTGGCCCAGACCGTGTCCTGGTCGGGCTGCTGCGGACCGAACGCCGCGACCGGCACGGCGGTCCGCCCGGGGAAGTACTTCAGGTACTGCGCCAGGCTCCGCAGGTAGAGCGGGTTGCCCACCTTCAGCGCCTCGTACTCGGACTCCCAGTCGCCGGTCAGGACGCCGCTGTGCACCATGCGCAGCGTGGTGGAGCCGCCGTCACGACCCTCGATCAGATATTCGAACGCCATGAACGCACCGTCCTCGCCGGGCCGGCTGCGATAGGCGAAACGCCGGCCGGGCTCCCACGCGCTGATCGTGGCGTCCTCGGTGTTGCCGAACATCGTCATGCTGGTCGTGCCGCCCTCGCGGGGCTCGACCTCGTTGCGGCCCATGAACCAGGAGTCGATGCCCGGACCTGTGGCGATGGCGTTCCAGACCTGCTCCGGGGTGGCTTCGAGGGTGATGTCGTGGGTCAGCTCGAACTCGTGCGCGGTCATATCGGACTCCCTGGTGTCGGTCTGTGCTGCGGTTCCGGTTGTGCTGCGGTGCGGTCTGTCGGCGTCCCGGGCGGCGCCGGCTGGTCGGCCCGACAGTGCTACGGCCTGGCCGGCTTCGACGACTCCGACTTCGAGCATGCGTGAACGCTATGACCGACAACTTGATTTGTCAAGACGATACTTCTTGTCGGTCGGTGCTCGCGTTGCCGGTCGACTCGGCCGCGAACGCGAGACGCCGGCGCCATCGTTGCGATGACGCCGGCGTCGTACGACTGACTCGTTACGGTGTGACCACCCTGCCGCCGAAGGTCACCACGAGGCGACCGTCGGAGGCGAAGGACCAGCCCAGCGCGCCGGAGTACTGGGAGCACCGGGATCCGTTGGTACCGGACCAGAACTGGTTCGAGCTGTCGGAGTTGCCGACGATCCGGTCGTTCGAGCCGCCGTCACACGAGGTGTTGTTCCGGAACACCGAGGAGCCGCCGTCAAAGTTGAAGTTGCGCTCGGTGTTGCCGATGTTGGCGTTGTTCGACACCGTCATCGTGCCGGGGTTGCGGTTGTAGGTGAACCCGTGCTTGCCGTTGTCGTACGCGATGTTGCCCCGGATGGTGTGGTTCACCGCGATGTCCTCGCCGCCGAGCTTGAAGCCGTTGCGGTCGCCGTTGCCGGCCTGGCCGCCGTTGCTCAGCGTGCCGTTGTTGTAGGCGAGGGAGGACTCGATTGTCACCGCACCGATGGCCCCGGTGTCGCTCTTGGTGTAGAGGTCGTAGCCGTCGTCGATGTTGTTGTGCGCAACGGTGTAGCGGAAGACGTTGCCGGGGCCGACGGTGAGCTTCGGGGCGAAACCGTCGGCGTCCTCACCGTCGGAGTCGACGTTGTCGTGCGAGACGGTACTCAGCACGAGGTTGTTGGCGGGCCACTGGTCACGGGGCGCGTCTGCCACCAGCCGGGAGAGCTGGAGCCCGGAGTCCCGGTTGTGGCGGGTCACCGTACGCTCGATGATGTTGTTGTTTCCGGCGAGCAGGATGCCGTTGTCCCCGGCCCGCTCGACGATGATGCCCCGGATGTGCCAGTACGATCCGCCCACCTGGAGGCCGCGGTTCGCCGGATCCTCGCTCTGGGCCGAGAAGTTGAGGATCGGCGTCTCGCCCGGATAGGCGAAGATGTTCTTTCGCGCGCTCGACGTGCCGTTGTTACCTTGGCCGATGGTGATGGTCTGCGAGTAGCGGTAGGTGCCGCCGCGCAGGTAGATCGTGCCGCCGGCGGCGACCCGGGTGATCGCGGAGGTGAGCGTCGTCGGGTTCGCCTCCGTGCCGGCCGCGCCGTCGGTCCCGGTCGGCGCCACGTAGAGCGTGCTGCTCGACGGCGGGGGCGTGGTCGGTGCCGGCGTGGTCGGCCCGGGGGTGGTCGTCGGCGGGGTGGTCGGCCCGCTGGTCGGCGGGGTGGTCGTGCCCGAGGCGTACGTCTCGAACTCGGCGACCCTCGGCGTACCGGTCGCACCGGTGATCTCGAAGTTGATCTTACGTAGCGAGGTGGCGGCGAAGGTGATGGCCCCGTTGCCTGTGCCGGTACCGGTGGCCAGGGTGGCGCCGGTGTCGTTGTTGACGACCCGCCAGGAGCCGATGACCCCGACGGCGCCGGTCGCCTCACGGATGTTGATCGAGGCAACCGTCGTGGCGGAACCCCACTTGATCGAGATACGACCGGTCGAGCCGGCCGGCGACCAGTAGGTGCTCATGTTGCCGTCGAGCACGTTGCCGTAGCTGGTGCCGCTGGCCTTGCTGGACCCGTCGGCACCGGCCCCGAGGCTGAGGTTTGTCGCGTCGGCGCTCACCGACACGGTTCCCGGGCCGCCGGCCGCACCCAACGCCCGGGTCACCGGCAGCGCGGCTGCGACCGCGGCCGCCGCTACCACGGCGGTACCGCTGGCAAGGAGTTTGCGTCGTACTGCGGTTCTCACTGGTGGACTCCTCAGGAGTGAGCGCGGTGCGGGGGGCAAGGCCCTCCACAGCCCCGGCACCGCGTGTGTGACTTCTGTCCGCACCCTCAGCCCGGTCGAGGATCGAAACATCGATGAACAACAGATTAGGAAAGCGCTTACCGGAGACGCAAGGGCGGGAACGTGCAGGTTTGTTGCACTCCTGTGTGGAGGATGCGCCGAGGGCGGAGCGCTGCTCGTCCTCCGAACCGCGTAGCCGATCCGGGGACTGGCCTGGCATCATGTGCCCGACACTGGGTTCACGGGGAGAAATCAATGGCTACTGCTCGGCTGCGCCGGATCGCCGGAGCGACATGTGTCGCCGTCCTCCTGGTGGGCCTGTCACCGACCAGCGCCGCCGGAGCACCCGTCAAGCCACGACCCGGCACCACCACCGCAGACCGCACCACCATCAACCGGGATGGTGCGGGGCTCGACGTCCAGCGTGTCCGGACCTCCGGCACGGCCGCTCCGAAACTCGCCGCCGCCGCCACGATCTCCCGGCTCGACATCGACCGGGACGGCAGGGACGAGATCGTCGCGGGCGGTTTCCTGTCGCGCGGCTACGGCGTCGTCGTCACCTACTCCGGCCTGCCGCAACGCGACTACATAACCGCGCCGATCACGTCGCCGACCCGGCCGAACTTCGGCGACTCGATGACGTCCGGCGACTTCAACGGCGACGGGTACGCCGATCTCGTGGTCGGCAACCCGGGCGAGTTCACCGCCACCGGCGCCGCCTTCGGCGGTGCGGCCTGGATCTTCTACGGCAGCGCCACCGGCCTCGACCTCGACCGCCGCCAGCATCTCAACCAGGACACCACCGGGGTGCCGGGCGAGATGAGCGGCTACGACATGTTCGCCGGCGCACTCGCCGCGGGCGACGTCAACGGCGACGGCCGGGACGATCTCGCGGTCGGCGCCTACGGCGAGACGGTCGGCGGCGTCGCCAACACCGGCTCGGTCACCCTCTTCTACGGCAGCCCGACAGGGCTCAGCACGGCGAACGTCCAACTGCTCACCAGCCAACCGGCAGTGCTCAACGCCGGCTTCGGCACGTCGCTGGCGATCGGCGACACGACCGGGGACGGGTACGCCGAACTGGCCGTCGGTGCCCCCTACCACGGCGACGACTACCTCAACCCGTACCGGGGCGGGTTCGTCACACTGCTGCGGGGCGGCCCGAGCGGGATCACGACCACCGGATCCACCCTGCTCAACGGCCTCGACCTGGAGAGCCGGGGCATCGGTGACGAGACGGTGATCGCCGACATCGACGGCGACGGGGACGGAGACGTGGTCACCAGTGCCCCGAGGAGTTGGATCGGCTACATCGCCTACGTCCCCGGCACGCCTTCGGGAATGGACATCGCGAAGGCAACTGTGATCAGCATGGAGACGCCGGGAGTCCCCGGCGACCCGCACGCCTATGTGGAGGGTGGGTCGCCGCACTCGTCCTTCGGACACGCACTGTCGACCGGGGACGTGACCGGGGACGGCCGCGCCGACGTACTCACCGGGGCGATGGGGTACGACGCCGGTACCGTACGGGACGGTGGAGCGGTGCTGCTCATCCCCGGTACCGCCCAGGGGCTGACCGGCGCCGGCTCGGTCATGCTGATCCCGGGTACCCCCAACGGGCCCCTGCACGACCAGCAGCCGAACCCTCTCGGCTCGCCGGCCACCGAGGACTACTTCGGCGAGGCGACCTCGATCCTCAACCTCGACGGCACCGGCCCGCTCGACATGCTCGTCTCGGGGAGCCGGGTCGGTGACAGCGGGCTGATGGTCGAAGTGGACCTCTGGTACACGGTGAAGCGCCGCCCCACCGACACCCGGACGCTCGCCGGTCTGATCGTGGCCGACGTCTGGACCGGCTCGGACCTCGGGGTGTACACCCTCGGCCACACGCTCCTGCACCGCTGACCGGAGTCGGCGGGCCCGGGGTCGGCGGGCCCGGGGTCGAGGCCGGCGACGGTGGCAGCGGCCGGCAGCCGGAAACGACGACGGATCCCCGTCCGCCCTGCGCGGGCGGACGGGGATCCGGGAGTACGGGACGCGCGCCCGATCAGGCGCAGATCGCGTACGCCTTGACGGCCCACGAGTTGCCGTAGCCGCCCTCCTCCTCGGCACCGGTCACGGTGACCGTGGTCGACGAGTTCGCCCACATCGCGGTCATCCGTACCTCGCCCTGGCCGTTGTCGATCTCACCGCCGACACCGTGCACCCGCTTGCCCACCGGGCACCGGGCGACCGCCGTCTTCGGGCTGGTCGAGTCGAGGACCCCGAAGCCGGTCACCCGGACCAGTCCGGCCGGCGGGGTCGCACAGATCGCCTTGCCGACCATCGTCCATTTTCCGGCGTAGTCGGGGCCACCGTCCTCCATCCCGGTCACCGTGATGCTGGTCAGGTCGGCGCTCGGGCGTAGGTCGTCGATGACCACCCGGCCCAGCCCGCCGGACATCTCCGCGCCGAGACCGAGGACCTTCTTGCCGGGCGGGCACTCGACCTCCATCGTCTTGCCGAGGTTGGAGTCGTGGTCGGAGAACTGGGTCCGGGTCTCCAGGCCGGCCGGTGCCGGGGCGCAGAGCGCGCTCGTGGTGATCGACCAGTCGTTGCCGTACCCGTTGCCGTCCTCGCGCCCGGTCACCGAGTACGCCTCACCGCCGACCAGCGGCAGCATGGTGTCCATCGTCACCTGACCGTTGCCGTTCTCGATCCGCCCGCCGCCGCCGAGCACTGTCGTGCCGGCCGGACACTGCGCGTTCGTGGACTTCCAGTCGCTGTTGCTGGGGCCGCCCGTCACCTTCAACACCAGGCCGGGTACCGCGCTGGCCGGCGCGACCAGCGCCAACTGGCTCGCCAGCAGCGCGGCGGACGCCAGGCCCGCGGTGGTGACGATCCGTCGGGTACGCCCAGCGCCGTTCCGTCGTACGTACATGGGGCAGCTCTCCTCGTTCCTCGCGATTCCTCGCGCTATTCGGGTCGCCCGAACTGTCAATTCCCCGACAGTTCCCCGAACCCGTTTTCTTTCGGGTCCGACCCGCCTCCGACCTGGGTTTTCCCGGCCGAGAACGAGGTTACGAGACAGGAGTCCACACCCGACTCACCAATTCGTGCCGCCCTGCCGGACAGTCACGAGGAATGGCGTACGGTCCGGCGCACGGCGACCCGGATCAGCTCCAGCAGTACCCCGGCGGCGACCGCGAGTCCGACCGCCGCAGCCGGTGCCGTCGTGCCGACCAGACTCAACTGGAAGAACTCCTGGAGGAACGGCACCACCAGGATGGTCACGAAGGCGAGGCCGAGGGCCAGCACCAACAGGATCCGCCACCAGGTGTACGGCCGGGCGATGATCGCCACCGCCCAGAGCCCGACCAGGAAGAGGGTCAGCGTCGCGGCCGAGGTCTCCGCGGCCAGGTCACCGCCGTAGACGCTCCGGGCGAAGAGGTACGACGTGATCGTCGCCGCCATCGCCACCACCCCGGACGGTACGGCGGACCGCAGCACCCGGCCGACGAAACCGGGCCGGGCCCGCTCGGAGTTCGGGGCGAGCGCCAGGAAGAACGCCGGGATGCCGATGGTCAGCGACGAGATGATCGTCAGGTGCCGGGGCAGGAACGGGTACGGCACCTGACTCAACACCACGACCACGGCGAGCAGTACCGAGTAGACCGTCTTGGTCAGGAACAGGTTCGCGACCCGCTCGATGTTGCCGATCACCCGCCGCCCCTGCGCGACCACCGCCGGCAGCGCGCCGAAGTTGTTGTCCAGCAGCACGATCTGCGCCACCGCGCGGCTGGCCGGGCTGCCCGAGCCCATCGCCACCCCGATGTCCGCGTCCTTCAGCGCGAGTACGTCGTTGACCCCGTCCCCGGTCATCGCCACCGTGTGCCCGACACCCTGGAGCGCGGCCACCATGTCCCGCTTCTGCTGCGGCCCGACCCGCCCGAACACGGTGTGCCGGCCCAGCACCTCGGCGAGTGCCACCGGGTCGGTCGGCAGGTCCCGGGCGTCGACCGGGTGCTCGGCGCCGGGCAGCCCGAGGCTGCGGGCCACCGCGCCCACCGAGAGCGCGTTGTCGCCGGAGAGGACCTTCACCGCCACGCCCTGCTCGGCGAAGTACCGCAGCGTGTCCGGCGCCTCCGACCGCAACCGCTGGGCAAGCACCACCAGCGCGACTGGGTGCAAGGAAGGGCCCCCGCTTATCGTTTTCTGTTGTAGCGGGGGCCCTTCCTTACACACCAGGAGCAGTACCCGCAGGCCCCGGGCGCCGTACGCGTCCACCTCGGCCAGCGCCGGATGCCCGGCCGGCAGCAGTACGTCGGGAGCGCCGAGCCGCCACTGTTGACTGATCCCGTCCGGGTCGGTGAGGGTGGCCCCGCCCCACTTCCGGGCGGACGAGAACGGGATCCGCTCCCCGATCCGCCACCCCGCCCTCGCCCCGGTTCGGTCCGGCGGCGCCGGGTACGCCTCGACAACCGCCCGCAGGCTGGAGTTCGGCCGCTCGTCAGCCGCGCCGAGCAGACCCAGCACCTCCGGCACCGGGGCGGTCGGGTCGAGGCGGCGTACCTCGGCCACCGTCATCGCCGCGTCGGTGAGCGTGCCGGTCTTGTCCAGGCAGACCACGCTGACCCGGGCCAGTCCCTCGATCGCCGGCAACTCCTGCACCAGGCAGCGCTGCCGGCCGAGCCGGATCACCCCGACCGCGAACGCGACCGAGGTGAGCAGGACCAGCCCTTCCGGCACCATCGGAACCAGTCCGGCGACCATCCGGCGTACCGCCTCCGGCAGGTCGTCGGAGTTGACCAGGTACTGGCTGACGATCAGGGCCAGTCCGGTCGGGACGATCAGCCAGGTGACGAACCGCAGAATGGTGTTCAGGCCGCCACGCAGCTCCGAGTTGACCAGGGTGAACCGGCTGGCCTCCTCGGCGAGCCGGGCCGCGTACGCCGCCCGGCCGACCTTGGTGGCCCGCATCGCCCCGACACCGGCGGTGACGAAGCTGCCGGAGAGCAGCGGGTCGCCGGCCTGCTTCACCACCGGGTCGGCCTCGCCGGTCAGCAGCGACTCGTCGACCTCCAGTTGCTCCGCCTCGACCAGTACCCCGTCGACCGCGATCTGGTCGCCGGGTCCCAGCTCGACGAGGTCGTCGAGGACCAGGTCGGCGGAGGTCACCTCGACGGCCTGGCCGTCGCGGCGTACCACCGGGCGGGCCGCGCCGACGATCGCCAGTCGGTCCAGGGTGCGCTTGGCGCGCAGCTCCTGCACCACCCCGATCAGGGTGTTGGCGATGATCACGCCACCGAAGAGAGCATCCTGGATCGGGCCGACCGCGAGGATCATCCCGAACAGCACACCCATGATCGCGTTGATCCGGGTGCAGAGATTCGCCCTGACGATCTCCCCGACGCTCCGCCCGGACCGCACTGGTACGTCGTTCACCTGCCCCGCCGCGATCCGCTCGGCGACCTGGGCGGTACTCAGCCCGGCTTCGGTTGTCAGCATCGCTCGAAGCTACGAATCCGGGCCGCCGGTCGGCTGCGCCCGATGGTCAGCCGTCGACCCTGAGCTTTCTCAGGGTCGAAGACGCCGGCATTTCCGGGTCGGTGGGGCGACGTCCCGGATCGTCGGGCGCTGCTTCGCTGCGTACCGTCGAAACGGTGCGACCCGTGGCCCAGGCGAACCGGTTCGAGGGCGGGCGGTGGCGCTGCCGGACTCTCCTGGTGGACGTGCTGCTCTGGGCGTCACTGGCCGGCCTGGTGTACTCGTCGTGGACCGGGCACCGGGCGTACCCGATCGGGCTGCTCTTCGCCGGCCTGGCGCTCTGGGGCGGTGCGGTGGCGGTGGGGCGCCGCCTGCCGCTGGTCCCGCTCTTCGCCGTGGTGCTGCTCTGCGTGCTGGACGGAAACTACAGTTTCGGCCTGCCGCTGGTCAGCTATCTGCTCGGCCGGCGCACCGAGAACACCTGGCCGGCGGTGGCGAGCTACTGCGCGTTCGCGGTCCTCGGCACCCCGCTGGTGTTGAGCTGGTCCGGCTTCGTGGCCTGGGCGACCATGGCCGGCGCACTTGTCTACGCCGGGCTCTTTCCGTGGCTGGTCGGCCGCTACCGGCGGCAGCAGCGCGCGCTGATCGCCGCCGGCTGGGAGCAGGCCGAGCGACTCGAACGTGAACAGCAGATGCTGACCCGCGAGGTACGCCTCCGTGAGCGCGCCCGGATCGCCGAGGAGATGCACGACTCGCTCGGCCACGAGCTGAGCCTGCTCGCGCTCCGGGCCGGCGCCCTTGAGGTGTCCACTGACCTGGACGAGCGGACCCGGGCGGTCGCCGCGCAACTGCGGGCCGGCGCGGCGACCGCCACCGGGCAGTTGCGGGACATCATCGACGTCCTGCGGGACGATCTCGATTCCGAGAGCGGTGCCGAGCGCGCTTCCGAGAGCAGTGCCGAGAGCGGTGCCGAGAGCGGTGCCGAGAGCGGTGCCGAGAGCGGTGCCGGTGGCGAGAAGACCGAACCGGCGCCGGGGGCCGGGGCCGGGGATCTCGCCGACCTCGTACGCCGGGCGCGGGCGGCCGGGATGCCGGTGGAACTGCACGACAGGCGCCGCCCGGCCGAGCCGCTTCCGGCGCAGGTGGGACGGACCGTCTACCGGGTGGTACGGGAGTCACTCACCAACGCCAACAAGCACGCGCCCGGTGCGACGGTGCGGGTACGGCTCGAGGTCGACGAGAGCGGGGCGGTGGTGGTGAGCGTGGTGAATGCCCGGCCGCCGGCCGCACCGCGGCCCGCGACGGTCCCGGTCGGGGGTGGGCGCGGCCTGGTCGGGCTTCGCGAGCGGGTACGGCTGACCGGTGGCACCCTGCGCACCGGCGCGCGGGACGGCGGCTTCGAGGTCGTCGCCCGACTGCCCGGCGACGTCGTCGCCCGACTGCCCGGCGAGGTCCTCGCCCGACTGCCCTGCCCTGCCGGGTGGCAGAGCGCGGCAGCGCCGGCGGATCCGCCGTCGTCCGGCGCGTCCCCTACAGCCGGATCGGCTGCCGACCGGCGTCGCCGGGTGCACCGGGAGGCCCGGCGGGGACTGGTCGGGGCGACCATGGTGCTGGCCACGTTCGCCGCGACGCTCGGCGGTGCCGCTCTCGGCTACTACCTCTACGCGACCAGCAACTCGGTGCTCAGCCCGGAACGGTACGCGGCGCTGCGGGTCGGGCAGGACTGGGCCAGCGCGCTCCCGCTGCTGCCTCGCCGGGAGATACTGGAACCGCTCGACCCGGATCCGCTGCCAGCCCCGGCCGGTGCCGACTGCCGGTACTACCGCTCGCACGGCAACGTGCTCCAGCCACGCCTGGACGTCTACCGGCTCTGCGCAGCACACGGCAAACTGGTGTCGAAGGACCTGCTTCCGGCCTCGTGAACCGTTGCTCCCGGCCTCGTCGCCCAGCCCAGCTCGCGAGGGCGTGAACCGTTGCTACCGGCCCTCGTGAGCCGTCGCATCCGGCCTCGTGCACCGTCGCGTCGTGCGGGCGGTGGTGTCGGGGTCCGGCGCGATCGACGGGTCACCGGTGCTGGACCCAGACGTTGGGTTCGACGTAGGTTCCCCGATCGGCTTCCAGGTCGATGCGGAGCGTACCCAGGCCGTCCGGGATGACGAACTCGCCGGAGTCGGGAAACTCCAGGCCGGTCCAGCGCTGCCACTCCGCGACGGTGCCCGTGATCACCTGCGATCGGGGCGCCATCGCCAGGATCCGCCCACCGGCCCTCACGTGGGTACGCAGCCACGGATCGAACGGTGTGCCGTCCGGCCGGGTCCAACCGGCGTACCGGTCGATCGGGGTGAGCGGATAGCGGTCCTTGCTGGTCGGTCGAACCGGGCAGATCACCCGGTGCTGTGCGGGGGCGAGGTCGCCGAGTGCCCGCAGCAGCTGCCCGGCCAGTCCCCGACGCTGATGGTCGGGCCGGACCTGTGCGGCGAGGATCGCGAGCGTGTCCGGCGGCTCACCGGCGTCGTACCCGCCGAGCGCCCGGGCCAGTGCGCCGGTGTAACCGGTCGGCAGGTCGTCGACGGCGCCCGTCCAGCGCAGCGGCACCGCCCAGCCGGCGGCCACGATCTCGCCACCGTCGGCTTGCTCGTCAGCGCCGTCGAGGAGTACGACTTCCAGCCCGGCGAAGAGTTCGCGGATCCGGCCGAGGAGTCGGGCGGCCCCCTGGTCGTGGAAGATGAACTCCGGCCAGCCGTCGCCGAGCCAGGCCAGCTCCTCAGTGGATCGAGGCCGCGCGTGCAGCGGCTCGGCGATGATCACCATGGCTGGATTCTGCCGGTCGGGCTGCGCGCGGCGTAACCGACTTTGCTCGTACACATGTGCTATCCACAGGGTGTGGACGCCGACCCACACCCCGACCAACCAGATCAATCCGGGATAAACTACGCTGTGCCACCGGAGGGTGACATGGAGGCACGAAAAGTCGTACGTCTCGTGGCGGTACTCGTGGCGAGTGCGGTGGCGGTCTGTCATGCGTACCGGACGGTCTCGGACGAGCCGGCGACCACACCTGCCTACGGGCCGGACGTCCTCCATCTCAAGGGCGTCCGCGACATCAGGTTCGGCGACACGGAGCAGGAGTTGTTCCGGCGCGGTGAACTGCACGCCGAACCGGCCCCCGCCTGCGGCCCGAGCCTGACCGACCCGGCCACCGTCAGTCCGGTCTTCGCCGACGACCGACTGGTGCTGCTCTGGGCCAGCCCTCCGGTGCGTACCCCGGAAGGGGTGACCGCCGGCACCCCGGTCGGCCAGGTCGAGGCCGCCTATCCGACCGCCACCCGGCTGACCGCGCCGGCCGGCAGCTACCGCTACGACGGGCTGCTCGCCATGCAGGGCGATCGGGCCTACCTGTTTCTCCATGATGGACGGACGGTCCGCAAGACCGTCGCCGGCTACACCGACTACGCGAAGCGCCTCTTCGACGAAGGCTTCGGCACCTGCTGACCCGCCGCCGCGCCCTGGCGGCGTCGACGTCCGGCCGGGCAGCGTCGCGGGCGGTGGCGGAGGTGCGGCAGGCCGGCAATAGCATCGAGCCGTGCAGGGCACCATCTGGTTCCCCGGCAACCCATGGCCGGACGGGCACCGCGTCACCGCGTTCGACTGGACCGGCCGGCTCGACGACGCCGGCCGACTCTGGTTCGACCTCATGCTGGAGACTGCGGACTACGACGAAGCCGACGGCGATCCGGCCGAGGAATCAGGCGAGGGGGGATCGGGCGAGGGATCGGCCGAGGAATCAGCCGAGGAATCAGCCGAGGAATCAGCCGAGGGATCGGGTGAGGAAGGCATCGAGGACGAGGATGAGGATGTCGAGGACTTCCTCGCCCCGATCGTCTGGCAGAACTACCACTCCTGCACGCTCGGCTCGGGCTGGGAGGGGGCGACAGGGCTGGTGGCAGCGACCCCCGGGCGCCCGTTCCGGTTCGCCGGGCCGCAGCCGCAACGGCTGACCGCCGACGCGCTGCCGATCGCCGACCCGGCGGTCGCACCGGCGTTCCGGATCTATCTGCTCGGCCACGACTCGGTCGCCGGGCACCAGGTCGACTTCGTTCGCGAGCCGAGCGGCGTTGGCTACCGGATCGACTGGCAGGGACGGATCGCGCTCACCTACATCGGTGACCGGGAGTTCCGGTACACCTTCCGGGCCGACATCCGGGAGGTCGAGCTGGGACACGTCGGCATCCCCGAATCGATGTCGGTCGACCAGGCACGGCAGCACCTCGCGGAACTGGTCGACGTCCCGGAGTGGTTCGTTCCCGCCGAGGTTGCCGGGCGTACGGTGCTGAGGCTCGTCGTGCCCCCGGCCGACCTGCCGGAACGTCACGTCCGATGACCGCCAGCAATCACCCGCCCGGCCGACCAGTGTTGCCGCATGCACATCGTTCCCGGGCTCAGGGTGCTGTACTTCGGCACTCCGGTGGTATTGATCAGCTCCCGCAACGAGGACGGCAGCGCGAATCTCGCACCCATGTCCTCGGCCTGGTGGCTCGGGCAGGCTGGCATGCTGGGGCTGGGCAACAGCGGCCAGACGACGGCGAACCTGCGGCGGGAGCGGGAGTGCGTACTCAACCTGCCCTCGTCGGCGATGGTCGACGCGGTGGACCGGATCGCGCTCACCACCGGGAAGCGGGAGGTGCCGGAGCACAAGCTGGCGCAGGGCTACCGGTACGAGCCGGACAAGTTCGCCCTCGCCGGGCTGACCGAACAGCCGTCCGAGCTGGTCCGGGCACCCCGGGTCGCGCAGTGCCCGATCCAGCTTGAGTGCCGGGTCGTCTCGGTGCTGCCGATGGCCGAGCCGACCCCGGACTGCACCGCCTTCCAGGTCGAGGTACTCCGCGCGCACGTCGACGAGTCCCTGGTCATCCCCGGCACGCACCACGTCGACCCGCTGGGCTGGGATCCGCTGATCATGAAGTTCTGTGAGTTCTTCGGCGGCGGCCGCAATGTGCACCCGTCGAGGCTCGCCGAAGGCTGGCAGATGCCGCACCGGCTTCCGGCACTGAGGCCGGATACTGGTTGTGCCAACAACATTTGCGGCGTCCGCAGCACCGTCTAAGATCGGTAATTGTGAGAGAATGGAACTTCCACGGATTGACGGAGCATGATATACCGGGGCAAAACAGCAGGTCTTCCGTAAGATTGTGAATGAACATGCGTGACAGCGGAAGTCATCGGAGGGCAGCACGCAGAATTGCTATCTGACCCGGCCCGATGGAGGAGTCACGGATGGCCGTTCGCGAGCCCTACGCTCTGGGCGAACTGGGGCGCACACTCGGTCGACGCGTACTGCTCGTCGTGTCAATGTTCCTGCTGGGCGCCACACTACTCGTCGCGACGGTGTCGCCAGCGATCCTCAATCGTCTCTACACCAGAGGTGACGACTACTCGCGAGCCAGCGAGATCGGGCAGGCGTACGGAGCCGCCTCGGCGCTCCTGGCCGCACTCGCTCTGTTGGTCGTCTCCGCCTCGGTGGCGCTCCAGTACGGCCAGTTCAGATACGAACGGATGCAGGCGATCCACCAACGCACCGAGGATCTGGTGAAACTCGCGATCGAGAACCCAGAATACTGCCAGTGCTGGGGTTCGCGGGTCTCACCGGAACACGTTGACGAGCGATTGTTCTACTACTGCAGCCTGATCATCAAGTCTTGGACCCGCGCCTGGGAGCGGGGCGGCCTGACCGCCCCCGAAGCCCGCAACTTCCTGGCACAGTTCTTCGACAGCGAGGTTCCCCGGCTGTTCTGGCAGCGGCACGGCGACTGGCACCTCTACCGCAAGCCGCGCACCCGGGCCGCCCGTTTCATGGCCCTGGTGAACGAGGAATATCTTCGCGCCGTAAAGGCCGGTCCGCCGTCACGCCCGTACGAACCACCGGGGTTTGCGGTCAACCCACCCTGGAACAGCTTCGCCAAGTCGGCCCGACTCGGCGACAAGGTCGTACGACCGCAGCGAAGGCGAGAGTCGCGCGCCACGGAATAAGACGGGGCTCGAAATCTATGCGTCGGCACCCGGTGTGCCGAAGACGCCTGCCTTGATTCCGGCGACGAGCGCACGCCACTCGCTGCTTCCGACCAGAAGCACATCCGTCGGCTGTTGGGAATTCCGGAGCGCCACACCGTCACCCATCAGGGTGAACTCGACACAATGGTGCTCGGCAACGCACCGCGAACTGCGCCGCCACCCTGGCTGATCAGAAACCATCCGGTCGGAGCCCACCGTTTCCCTTTCCTCACCTGACCTGACATAGCCATGCCCGCCAAGGGCCGTCGGCCGATGAACATAGCACGGCGGAGACCACGAGATACGGCGTTTCGCCTGGTAGAGGCCCTGTGGCTGACCCGCCTCACGCAATCGGCGCCGAGACGTCAGATCGTGTCGGAATCTTCGGCACGCGTGATCGTACGCAGACTGCGGTGAGCCCAGCCGGCCGGGTGGCCCGGGCCGGTCGGCGGTGCGGTCTCCGGGCAACCCCGAGCGTGAATGTCAGCCGATCCGTTCGATCACCGGCCGTCGGATCAGGAACTTGCCCGGCTCCCGTACCTGCTCGAACGCCGCGTTGTTGAGCAGTACGCAACTGCCGGACGGGCTGGTCACCCTGACCGTGACACTCCGGTTGTTGTCCAGGTTGGTGACCTTCAACGTGGTGCCGATCGGGAACGTGCCGCTGGACGCCGCTGGGCCGGCGTCCTCGTTGAAGAGGGTGACCGTGGAGCCTTTGCAGACCACCTCACCCGCTCCGCCCGAGCCCTGCCCGTCCGAGCCACTCCTGTCCGCACCGCTTCCATCCGAGTCGCTCCCGTCGCCACCGCTTCCGTTCGAGCCGGTGCCGCCGGAGTTGGCCGGTGGCTGGGCGGGTGCCTTGGGCGGCTGGGCCGGAGGCTTCGCCGGGGTACCGGTCGGTTCGGACGCGGGCGGGGCGGCGGGCGGTACCGGTCTGTCCGCGCGTACGTCGGCGGTGCAGCCGGCGGTGGCCCGGCGCTGCTGGATCAGGTCGACCACGGCCTGCCGGTTGGCGATCCGGGCTTCGGAGAGCGCGTCCGGGTTCGCCTGCTGGCCGGCGATGAAGTTCAGGTTGTTGCGCAGTGCGGTGTCCAGGCCCGCACAGCTCTCGCCCGCGTTACCGAGTCCGGTGCCGACGGCCAGCGCGCCGCCGAGCAGAGCCGCCGCCGTCACGCCCAGGAACACCTTGCGTGCTCGGCCGGTCGTCCTGCGTCGCCCGTACATCCACCGCTCCCTCGATCGTCTGCTGCTGCCGGTTGCAGCCGCCGGTGGATACGCGAGGCACGTTCGGATTGGATCAGTTCAGAATCCTAAATGTTCTTTAACTACTCACCGCTACACCTTCGGTGCGATCCGGCGCAGCACACTTGACCGTCCGACATCGACGGCCCTACCTTGCAGAGCAGGCACCGGAAAGTTTCCTAACTGTTCCGTCGACGCTCCATCCCCCGTTCAGGAGTGCATATGCGCCGATCTGTCCTCCGTCGACTCGGTACCCTCACCGCAGCCACCGCCGTGACCGCACTGCTCGCCGGCATCGTCGTACCCCCGGCTTCGGCCGCTTCCGACGCACCGTCCCGGCACGACGGCGACCAGCGCGGCGACTTCGTCAAGGTCGGATACTTCACCCAGTGGGGCATCTACGGCCGGGCCTTCACAGTCAAGAAGTTGCACGACTCGGGCGCAGCCGGCCGGCTGACCCACCTGAACTACGCCTTCGGCAACGTCAGCCCGGACGGCAGGTGCTACGTCGACGGCGGGCCGGGCGAAGGCGACGCCTGGGCCGACTACCAGCGACCGGTACCGGCCGAGGAGAGTGTGGACGGCGTCGCCGACACCTGGGGCGAGCCGCTGAACGGCAACTTCGGGCAGCTACAGAAGCTCAAGGCGCTGCACCCCGACCTGAAGGTGCTGATCTCGCTCGGTGGTTGGAGTTGGTCGACGCACTTCTCCGACGCGGCGCTCACCCCCGAGTCGCGGCAGCGGTTCGTCACCTCCTGCATCGACCTCTACCTCAAGGGCAACCTGCCCAACCCGGACGGCAGCGCCGGCGGCCCCGGCTCGCTCGCCGGGGTCTTCGACGGCATCGACCTGGACTGGGAGTGGCCGGGCTCGGCCGGTGACGTCGACACGGTCTACCGGCCGGAGGACAAGCAGAACTTCACCGCCCTGGTCGCCGAGTTCCGCCGCCAACTCGACGCGCTCGGCAAGCCGGCCCGCAAGCACTACGAACTGACCGCGTTCGTACCGGCCAACCCGGCCGCGATCGACGCCGGCTTCGAGGTCCGGAAGGTCTTCAAGAACCTGGACTTCGCCACCGTGCAGGGCTACGACTTCCACGGCACCTGGGAACCGGTCGCCAACCAGCAGTCGGCGCTGCGGGTACCGGCCGGAGCCACCGAGCCGGACTTCGCGGTCGACCGCACCATCGACGCCTGGCTCGACCGGGGCGCCGAACGGCGCAAGCTGGTGCTGGGCATCCCCTACTACGGGCGCGGCTGGACCGGGGTGACAGGTGGCCGCAACGGACTCTTCGGCACCTCCACCGGAGGCGCCGCCCCGGCCACCTTCGAACCGGGCTACGAGGACTACAAGGTGCTGAAGACCAAGGTCGGCAAGGACGGCTTCAAGGTCTACCGCGATCTGCGCGCCGGCACCGCCTGGCTTTACGACGGTACGACGTTCTGGACGTACGACGACCCGGCCGTCGTACTCCAGAAGACGCTGTTCATTCGCGCGGAGCGGCTGGGTGGCGCGATGGTCTGGTCGCTGGACGGTGACGACGAGCAGGCGACCCTGACCCGGACCATCGACCTCGGCCTCTGGACACCGTAACCGGCCGCCGCGTCGCCGTACGGCGAGGTGCCGCGCGTCGCTGCCAGGACCCGCGACACCTCGCCGCGTAGCAGCCGCTGGGCGGCAACCGAGGCCCAAGACTGAGACCGCAAGCCGAACGCCCGGTAGATCGTTTCCGACCTGCCGGGCGTTTTGCCTGTTCAGTGGCGGTGGCGGCGGGATTTGAACCCGCGGAGGGCGTAAACCCTCACACGCTTTCGAGGCGTGCTCCTTAGGCCACTCGGACACACCACCGCCGAGAAGGGTACCCGACGCCCCGCCCCGACGTCGCGGCGGTATCGGCCGGAGCGACCTGGCAGGATGACCCCACATGAGTACGCACATTGGCGCCAAGCCTGGCGAGATCGCCGAGCGGGTCCTGATGCCGGGCGACCCGCTGCGGGCCAAGTGGATCGCAGAGACCTACCTCGAGGACGCCAAGTGCTACTCGACGGTGCGCGGCATGCTCGGCTTCACCGGCCGCTGGTCCGGTACCGAGGTCTCGATCCAGGGTTCCGGCATGGGTATGCCGTCCGCCTCCATCTACGCCCACGAGTTGATCAACGACTACGGCGTGAAGTCGCTGATCCGGGTCGGCTCGTGCGGCGCCCTCAGCGAGGACCTCCAGCTCCGGGACGTGATCGCGGCGATCGGCTCCTCGACCGACTCGAACATGAACCGGATGCGGTTCGACGGGTTGATCGACTATGCCCCGGTAGCCGACTTCGGGCTGCTGCGTACCTCGGTGGAGGTGGCCGAGCGGCGCGGCATCGCGATGCGGGTCGGTCCGATCCTGGCCGCCGACGCCTTCTACACCGACCGTCCGGACCTCTACGACACCCTCGCCGACTACGGCGTACTGGCGGTGGAGATGGAGTCGGCGGCGCTCTACACGATCGCAGCCCGGTTCAAGGCGCGGGCGCTGACGCTGCTGACCGTCAGCGACCACATCAAGCGGGGCGAGCAGACAACCGCCCAGGAGCGCGAGCAGACCTTCAGCCAGATGGTCGAGATCGCCCTCGACACCATCGTCGCCTGATCACATTGGTTAGGAAGGGCCCCTTCCTATACAAAAAGCGATAAGCAGGGGCCCTTCCTTACACTCTTCCCGCCCGCTACGGGGTGGCGAGCGCCTCGGTCGGGGCTAGGCGGGCGGCTCGGATCGCCGGGTAGAGCCCGGCGAAGGCACCGATCAGCAGGGTCGCACCGACTCCGCCGACCATCGCCCAGCTCGGTACCACCGTCGGCCAGTCCCGGGACAGGGCGTAGCCCGAGGTCACCCCGATGCCGATCAGCACTCCGCCCACCCCGCCGAGGGCGGAGAGCAGCAGTGACTCGGCGAGGAACTGGGTGCGTACCTGGCCACGGGTCGCGCCGAGCGAGCGCCGCAACCCGATCTCGGCCCGCCGTTCGAGTACCGAGATCACCATCGTGTTCGCCACCCCGACCCCGCCGACCAGCAGCGCGACCGCGCCGAGCCCGAGCAGCAGCCCGGTGAACGCCTCGTCGGTGGCCTGCTGTGCCTCCAGCGCGTCGGAGGGCCGGGACACCTTCACCTCGTTCGGCGCCTCCGGATTGGCTGTGGCGCCGAGTACTGCCTGCACCGCCTCGACCGACTGCTCCGCCGACCGGGTGTAGACGGTGGTCGGGTGCCCGTCGAAGCCCAGGTACGACCCGGCCGCCTCCCAGCCGACCAGCGCGGAGAGGTCCAGTTCCGGCGCCAGCGGTACCGGTGCCAGGATCCCGACCACCGTGAACCACCGGCTGCCGAGATAGACCTGTACGTCCGGTCCGGCGGCGCCGAGCCCGAGCCGTTCCGCCGCAGCCGATCCGAGTACGACGGCCGGATAGCGTGCCGTCGCCCCGTTCAGCCAGGTACCGCTGGCCACGGCCGCCCCGACCGTGTCGAGCAGGTCGAGCCGGGCCGCCCGGGCGGCGATCCCGCCGCTCTCCACCTCGGGGATCCGGTCCGAGCGGTAGACCCGGGCCTCGGAGAGCTGCCCGGTGGCGGAGACCTGCTGGACCGGGCCGATCCGGCCGATCATCGCCACCGACTCCTCCGGCAACTGTGCGGCTTCGCCGAACATGGTGTTGCCCGGGGCGACGGTCAGCAGGTTGGTGCCGAGCGCATCGAGCATCCGGTCGAGTTCCGCCCGGGACGAGGAGGAGATGCCCACCACCGCCACCATCGCGGCGATGCCGATCGCGATGCCGAGCGCGGAGAGGAACGCCCGCAGCGGCCGGGTACGCAGCCCGACCCCGCCGACCCGGAGGATGTCGCGGGGCCGCATCCGGGCCGGTACCAGCCGGGGTCGCGCGCCGCCCCCGTTCGCCTTCGCCGCCGCCATCAGCCGACCCCGCCCGCCACGATCGGCGCCATCGGCGCCAGCCCACCGCCGCCAACGCCATCACCGCCACCGTCAACGCTGGCAATGCCACCGCCACCGCTGGCAACGCCACCGGCGGCGGCAGCACCACCGCCGGGGAGAGCGCTGTCGGAGAGCACCAGTCCGTCGCGCATCCGCACCTGCCGGGGCAGGCTCGCCGCGATCTCCCGGTCGTGCGTGATCACCACCACCGTGGTACCGGTGGCGTTCAGCTCACGCAGCAGCGTGAGTACCCCGGCCCCGGACGTCGAGTCGAGGTTGCCGGTCGGCTCGTCGGCCAGCAGCAGCGCCGGGTTGCCCACCACGGCCCGGGCGATCGCCACCCGCTGCCGTTCGCCGCCGGAAAGTTCGTGCGGCCGGTGGTCCAGCCGGTGGCCGAGCCCGACCCGGACCAACGCGGCCTCCGCGCGCCGCCGCCGCTGTCCCAGGGGTACGCCGGCATAGAGCAGCCCGTCCGCCACGTTGTCCAGCACCGGTACGCCCGGCGCGAGATGGAACTGCTGGAACACGAATCCGATCCGGGACGACCGCAGCGCGGAGAGTTGCCGGTCGGAGAGCTTCGCCACGTCGTACCCGTCGATGTGCACGGTGCCGGTCGACGGCCGGTCGAGGGTGCCGATCAGGTGCAGCATCGTGGACTTGCCGGAGCCGGAGGGCCCGACGATCGCCACCAGTTCGCCCGACCCGATGGTCAGGGTGACCCCGTCGAGGGCTCGCACCCCGCCCGGATAGATTTTCGTGACCCGGTCCAGCACCACGACGCCGTCGGAGCCGGCCGGCGGGTCGACGGGTGCGGTCGCCGGGGCGGCCCCCTTCCGGTTCACTTCGGCATCCCCACGGTCGCTCCCTCGACCAGCCCGTCGCCGGTCACCTCGACCCGACCGGAGGCGAAGAGCCCGGTCCGTACCGCGACGATCCGGGTGGCGTCGCCCTCGACGACCTCCACGCCGTAGCCGCCCTCGGCGAGGGCGAGCAGCGCGGCGACCGGGACGGTGAGGACGTTCTCCCGCTGGGCGGCGGTGAACGCCACGTCGACCGAGGCGCTCTCGAACCCGGCCAGCGCCTTCGGGTCGGCGGCGGTGACCGTCACCTCGATCTTGGTTTCCGGGTCGCCCTGTGCGTCGTTACCGGTCTCGATGACCGTCTCCGTGGCGGCGACGGTGCCGGCCACCTCCTTGCCGTCCGGCAGCGTCACGGTGACCTTGGCACCCCGCTTCGCCAACCGCTGGTCGTCCACGTCCAGCGAGACGGTGACCACCCGAGAGGTACCGCTGTAGCTGAGCACCCCACCACCCGGCTGTACGGCCTCCCCGACCTCGACGTCGGTGCTGTCCACCCGGATCTCGCCGGTGGCGTAGACGACCTGGCCCAACTCGACCCGGCCGGTCTCGTCGAGCCCGAGATCCTCCTGCCACTCCCGCACCGCCTCGGCGGTGGCCGAGGTGTACTCGTCGTCGACGGTGAACCCGTCGTAGCCGAGTGCACTCAGGTTCTTCTCGAACTGCTCGACATCCTCGCCGCTGTCGCCGGAACGCAGCGTCCGGTACGCCGGCAGCCCGCCGTAGAGCAGTACCACCTTGTTGTTGTCGATCGAGTAGAGCGGCTTGCCCCGGGTCACCCGGGTACCCGAGGTGGCGATCGAGGTGATCGTGCCCGCCTTGCGTACCGCCACGGTCCGGGTCTCGCCGTACCCGAGTTCGCCGTCGACCGTCTCCGAGTCGACGAGCGTCTGCCGGGTCACCTGCGCGTTCGCCGGTGGCAGATTGCTGGCGGTGGCCGTACCCGGATCGTCACCGCCGAATCCGACGGCGGCGGCGACCCCGGCGGCGACCGCCAGCGCGGCGGTGGTCACGACCGCCACCGCCCGACCCCGGCCGCCCCGGCGACGGCGCCCTGACCCGCCGCCAGCCGCCGGAACCGGCCCGGTGCCGTCTGCGGCCGGCCGGTCCCCGGACGGGCCTGCCTCGGACACGGGGGTGCCCACAGTCATCGGCCACCACCCTGGCGCAGGATCGGGAAGTCGCCCCGGCACTTCTCCATCGCGGCCTGGAACGCCGGATCGTCACGATCGATCCCGCTGGCCTGGTCGAACCGCATGCTGCCGTCCGGCTGCGGGTCCGGGAAGTTCGGTACCCCGTTCTCCCGCATGCACTTCGCCATCTTGCGCACCTGCTCGACCTGATCCGGGTCGAGTTTCAACTGACCGCCGTTCGGCATCAGGTGGCGGCACTTCTCCATCGCCGCCCGCATCTTGGCCGGATCGTCAGCCCGCCCCTGCTGGATCCGGATCCCGCCCTGACCCGGCTCCGGGTCCGGCATCTCCACCCCGTTCTCCCGCATGCACTTGGCAAACTCCAGCCGGCGGTCCTCGTCGCTCACCGCGGCAGCGCTGGCACTGACCGTAGGCCCGGCTCCGGTGCCACCTCCGGCGGTGGCCACCCCCGGTCCCTCGTCGGCCCCGGCGCAGCCGGCGAGGGCCAGGCTGAGAACGGGGAGGACCAGCCAGCCGCCCGACATTCGTCGGCGCATGGCACAACTCCTTCCGTGGGCCGGCGCGGTTCGCCGGCCGATACCGACGAAGTCAAGTCGGCGACGCGTATCCGGGGCGTAACCGTCGACGTTTACGGCGGAGTTATCCGTGGCCGAGTCAGGATGGGACGGTGCGGGTTCTGGTGGTCGAGGACGAGAAGCTGTTGGCGGACGCCGTCGCCGAGTGGCTGCGCCGGGAGGCGTTCGCGGTCGACGTCGCGTACGACGGTGACGCGGCCCTGGAGCGACTCGGGGTCAACGACTACGACGTGGTGGTGCTCGACCGGGACCTGCCGGTGGTGCACGGCGACGACGTGTGCCGGGCGATCGTGGAGGGCGGGGGCGAGACCCGGGTACTGATGCTCACCGCCGCCGCCGCGGTCCGGGACCGGGTGGCCGGGTTGGCCCTGGGCGCCGACGACTACCTGATCAAGCCGTTCGCGCTTGTCGAACTCTCCGCCCGGGTACACGCGCTGGTCCGACGGGCCCGGCCGGCCGCACCGCCGAAGCTGACCCGGGCCGGCCTGGTCGTGGACCCGGCCCGGCACGAGGTCTACCGGGACGGCCGGTACGTGGCGCTGTCCCGCAAGGAGTTCGCGGTACTGGCCGAGCTGATGCGGGCCGGTGGCGCGGTGGTCTCCGCCGAGGAGTTGCTGGAGCGGGCCTGGGACGAGCACATCGACCCGTTCACCAACGTGGTCCGGGTGACGGTGATGAAGCTGCGCCGCAAGCTCGGCGATCCGCAGATCGTCGAGACGGTACCGGGAGTGGGGTATCAGATCCGGTGAAACGACTGACGATTCGGGCCCGCCTGACCCTGGTCTACGGCGGCCTCTTCCTGCTCGCCGGAGTGGTGCTGCTGGCCGTCACCTACGTACTGGTCGAGCAGCGGATGCCCGGCACGTTCGGGGTGACGCTCAACTCGACCCGCCCGCCGGACCCCGTACCCGGCCGGATCATCAGCCCCGAGAATGCCGAACAGCTCCGGGTCTTCGCCCGCCAGATCCAGGACGAGGCCCGGGAGAACGCCCTGGAGACCCTGCTCACCCAGGGCGGCATCGCCCTCGCTCTGGTCTCGGCGACCGCCTTCGCCTTCGGCTGGCTGATCGCCGGGCGGGCGCTGCAACCGCTGCACCAGATCACCGGTACCGCCCGGCGGATCGCCGGAGCCGGTACCGCCGGTCGCGGACTGCACGAGCGGATCGCCTTGGACGGCCCCCGCGACGAGGTCAGGGAACTCGCCGACACCTTCGACCTGATGCTGGAACGGCTGGACCAGTCCTTCGACGGGCAGCGGCGGTTCGTCGCCAACGCCTCGCACGAGCTGCGTACGCCGCTGGCGCTGAACCGGTCACTGCTGGAGCTGGCGATCACCCGGCCGGGCGCGCCGGCCGAGTTGCGGCAGCTCGGCGAGACACTGCTGGCGGTCAACGAGCGGCACGAGCGGCTGATCGACGGGCTGCTCACCCTGGCCGACTCGGAGCAGCAGGTGGTGGAGCGTACGCCGCTCGACCTCGCCGAGCTGGTCGGGCACGTGGCCGAGCAGATGCGGACGGATCTGCCGGTGTACCGGCGCCTCTCCCCGGCACCCACCACCGGGGATCCGGTGCTGCTGGAGCGGCTGACCCAGAACCTGCTGGAGAACGCGGTGCGGCACAACGTGCCGACCGGCGGCCAGGTCTGGGTCGACACCGCGACCGTCGACGGCTGGGCGCGCCTGGTGGTGGCGAACACCGGGCCGATGGTGCCCGGGTACGAGGTCGAGACGATGTTCCAGCCGTTCCGGCGGCTACGCCAGGAGCGGGTCGGCGGTGGTCGCGGCTTCGGGCTCGGGCTGTCGATCGTGCGCGCGGTCGCCGGTGCGCACGGCGGTTCGGTCCGGGCCGAGCCCCGGCCCGGCGGCGGGCTGGTGGTGACGGTCCTGCTGCCGGCCGCGTCGTCGGTGCAGTCCGTTCCGGGGCACGTCCCACCGGCCGCGTCGTCGGTGCAACCCGGTCCGGGCGTCGAGCCGCGCACCGGCAGCCTCGGCCCGGTGCCGGGCCAGGCTCGGGGCGTACCCGGCTGATCCGGTGCACCAGCGAAAGTCGGGATCCGAAAGTTTTCCACAGGCGGCCGAGGTTATCCACAAGGGTGTGCACAACCTCGGCACAAGCTGTGCACAACCGGCGTCGTACCGGACCGGGGCTGTGTACAACAGCCGGGAATCAGCGGAAGAAGGCGCGTAGTGCCGCGGCGCACTCGGCCTCGAGTACGCCGCCGTACACCTCGGGACGGTGGTTGAGCCGCTGGTCGCGTACGACGTCCCAGAGCGAGCCCACCGCACCGGTCTTCGGCTCCCACGCTCCGAAGACGAGGCTGGAGATCCGGGCGAGTACCAGCGCACCGGCGCACATCGTGCACGGCTCCAGGGTCACCACCAGGGTGCAGCCGGTCAGCCGCCAGGCGCCGACCGCCCGGGCCGCCCGGCGCAGCGCCAGGACCTCGGCGTGCGCGGTGGGATCGCCGGTCAGTTCGCGCTCGTTGCGAGCGCTCGACAGTTCGGTACCGTCCGGGCCGTAGACGACCGCGCCGACCGGTACGTCCCCGGCCAGCGCCTCGGCGGCCACCTCGACGGCCCGGTCGGTCGCCGGAGGGGTCGGGGCGGGGCCGGGCGGGGCACCGGCGACCTCGAGCGCCCGCCGCATCCACGCCTCGTGCCGGTGTCGACGCCCGAGCAGCAGTGGCTGGTCGGAGGGGTCGGAATCCCCGGCAGCTCGACCCGTTGGTCCGGTCACGCCTCGCGTCACGCCTCGCGGAGTTCCTCGACCTCGTTGCCACAGCCGATGATCTGGCAGACCTCGGCTGTCACGTCGGCCGGCAGCATCCCCTCGTGGGTGCAGAGCGCCAACAGGCGGTGGGCCGAGATGCCGAGGTCGGCGAGGAGATCGGCATCGCCCACCGGATCAGCGTCCGGGTCGACCGCCGGTTCGTCCTCGTCGTCGTCGGACGACCCGGCCGCGCGCTCCACCGGCTCGACCACGTCGTCGATGTCCAGGGCCGGGGCCTTGATGTCGCCGACCAGCAGCGCGCCGAGCCGCGACTCCTCGGCGAACGCGGAGTCCGAGCCGAAGACCCGCAGGTCCTCGCCCTCGTCGAGTCGCACGATGGCCAGATAGGCGTCGTCGGACTCGACGAAGAGCAAGGAGACCTCGGCGTCCTGGTCGACGTCGCGGAGCAGGTCGGCGACCTCGTCGATGTCGGCCGCGCCATTGAGATCAACTTCTGTCGCGGCCCAGCCGGACTGGCGGCGCACCACCGCCGCAGCGAAGTACGACACGGTCCCCCCAATTACCCAGCGGCCCCCAGCCGCACAACGCGCCGGCTTCCCCTGGTGCACAGCCGGCTCCCCTGTCACGCGTGACGGTATCCGGTCGTATCCAGCGGAGCCCACGCAACGCCCCGAAGGAGGGACGGGGAATCGAAGTGGGCGAGGTTGCGGTCAGTTCACCAGACGGCGACGGGTGGCGATCAGTTCGCGCAGGCGGTCGACGCGGGCACGTCGGGGATGTTCGCGCTCCCGCACCGACTTCGCCCCGGCAAGCTCGGCGAGGAGCTGCAACCGACGACGGCTGCGTTCAGGGTCGAGCCGATGCTCTGTCCAGGCCATACCGCCGAGACTGCCGAGTCGGACCCGGTTCGTCAAGGCCGGTAGCGGTACGCAGCGACAGCCTCACTCAGAGCGGCGGTCGCGAGCGATTCTCGGATACCGTCGACGAGCCGCGACAGTGCAGAGCAGTCGGCCGTCACCACAACGGCCAGTCGGCGCTGGTGTACCAGCGCGTGGCAACGGCCGCCCCGGCGATCGCCCAGCCCATCCCGGTGGCCAGGGCGATGCCCGTACCGGCCCCCCGGTTGCCGCGCAGCGTCAGCAGGAGCGCGACGAGCCAGGCCAACCCGCCGGCCAGCAGCGTCCAGAGGACGTACCCGCGCAGGCTCTGCCCGAGCAGTCCGAAGGCCACCAGCCAGGCGACGGCGGAGGCGGCACCCGCGGCGACGGCGCCGGGGCGTACCGGATGGGGTTCCCGGTAGGTCGGATGGGTCTTCTTCGGTGGCGAACCGGCCGGAAACAGGCCGGACGGGCTGTGTGCGAAGGGCCGGGGCTGGAGAGCCGGCTGTTCCGCCACGACCTCGCTCCTTCCCGCCATCACGGGCGGCCACGCCCCCGACGCACCCGCGTCACGCCCCCGACGCAAAACGCGCCACGCACCCGACGCACCAGCGCGGGGCACCGCCCGTTTCGGCCGGGTCCACCCGTTCGCAGCCTACCCGGCCGGCGACGAACGCCGACCGAATCACAACCCACCAGATCACGACCGACCGGCAACTCGCACGCACAGGTACACACACCCCTCACGCACAGGTCCACCCGGCACGACCCGGGCGACAGGGCCGCGGCGGGTACAGATTCGGCCCGCTGGCCGCGACGGCGGTTCCGGGCCGGCGGGCTCCGCGCTGGTCTGCCACTATGGCCCAATGCCATGGGGAGGATCAGCGGAACCGGCCCGGTTCGGCCGGCGGCGGGGATACCCGGTCGCCGTCCTGCTGGTGACGGTGACGGCGCTCGCGGCGGGCTGCGCCGACACGCGGCAGCCGACCGGCGCACCGGCCTTCGAGCCGATGGAGCCGCCGGCCACCAGCGCCGCCGCCGCCGACGGTACGCCGACCGCCGCACCGACGCCGACCGCCAGCGTGAAGCCGAGCGGGTCGCCGTCGAAGAAGCCGACCACTCCGCCGCCGACCACCAGCGGCAGTCACAAATACGTCTTCCCGGTGCAGACCGGCAACGTCGCCTACCACCCGACCCACTCGGCGTACCCGGCCACCGACATCTTCGCCAACTGCGGCTCGCCGGTGGTCGCGGTCACCAACGGCCGGATCCTGGAGGTGAGCCGGGTCGACAGGTACAGCAAGACCGGGCCGCAGGGGCCGAACAACGGCGGCAAGGCGGTCTCGCTGCTCGGCGACGACGGCGTCCGCTACTACGGCTCGCACCTGACGAACGTCGCCGGCGGGATCGAGGCGGGTGTCCGGGTACGCGCCGGTCAGCAGGTCGGCACGGTCGGCCGGACCGGCAACGCCAACAACGTCTGCCACCTGCACTTCGGCATCTCGCCGCCGTGCCAGAAGACCGCCGACTGGTGGATCCGGCGCGGCGTGGTCTGGCCGGCGTCGTTCCTGGACGCCTGGCGCAAGAAGCGCAACACGTCGCCGGCCGCCAAGGTGCGGGACTGGCGCGCCGACAACGGCTGCCCGAAGGCCCCGTAACGCCGGCCGGTGTGCGAGAGTTCCGGTCGTGGACGTCGCGGTGATCGGGCTCGGTCTCATCGGCGGCTCGGTGCTGCGGGCACTGGCCTCGACCGGTCACGCCGTGCTCGGCTACGACGCCGACCCGGCGACCAGGGCCACCGCCCGGACCGCCGCCGCGCAGGCGCCGCCGGCACACCGCTGGCAGGTCGCCCGGACGGTACCCGACGCGGTGGCCGGCGCCGACCTGGTGGTGATCGCCGTCCCACTGCCGGCGGTCGCCGGAGTACTCGACGAACTCTGCACGGCCGGTTACACCGGACTGGTCACCGACGTCACCTCGGTCAAGGAACCGGTACGCGCCCTGGTCGACCGGCACCTGCGCGGCGGTACCGACCGGCGGGCCGGATTCGTCGGCGGGCACCCGATGGCGGGCCGGGAGACCTCCGGGTTCGGTGCCGCCGATCCGGGCCTCTTCACCGGCTGCGCCTGGGTGCTCTGCCTCGAACCGGGAGTCACCCCGGTGGCGGACTGGCTGGAGCTGGCGGCGTTGCTGACCGGCATCGGCGCCCGGGTGGTACCCGCGGTCGCCGCCGAACACGACCGTGCGGTGGCCGCCGTCAGCCACGTACCGCATCTGCTGGCCACCGCCATCGCGGCGGTCGCGGCCGGCGACCCGCTGGCCGGCACCCTGGCCGCCGGCTCGTTCCGGGACGGCACCCGGGTCGCGGCGACCCGGCCGGAGCTGGTCGCGGCGATGTGCGGCGGCAACGCGGCGGCGGTCGGCCCGGCGCTCGACGCGGTGCTGCGGGAGTTGGAGGGCGCCCGCGCGGCGATCGGCTCGGCGGACCCGATCGGGGCGCTGCGCGACTGGCTGGCGCCCGGCTCGGCGGCCCGGCAGGCGTGGCCGCCCCGGCCCGGTGCTGCGGTGGAGTTGCCGGCCCGGCCGGACGCGCTGCTCCGGCTCGGTCGTTCGGGTGGCTGGGTGACCCGGGTCGCCGGGGACCGGCGTACGGTCACTGCGGTCAGACCCGCTCTCCCCGATCCAGCCTGATCACCCGCCGCTCGGTGACGATCGCCGTGACCAGCTCGTACGGGGTCACGTCGAAGGCGGGATTGACCGCGTCCCCACCACCGACCCCCGGGTCGACGCGGCCCACTCCCGCATCGAGGCCACCGACCTCCGGGGCGGGTTCCGGGGTCCGGCCGTAGGACAGCACCTCGTCGGCACCCCGGTCCTCGATCTCGACCTGTGCACCGTCGGCGGTGTCGGGGTCGACTGTCGACTCCGGCGCGACGACCACGAACGGGATGCCGGCCTGACGGGCACCGAGCGCGTGCGCGTACGTGCCGATCTTGTTGACCACGTCGCCGTTGGCGCAGATCCGGTCGGCACCCAGCACCACCGCGTCGACCTCGCCCCGGGCCATCAGGAACGGGCCGGCCCCGTCCACCGCCACCCGGTACGGCACCCCGGCCCGGCCCAGTTCCCAGGCGGTCAGCCGGGCGCCCTGCAACAGCGGCCGGGTCTCGCTGGCCAGTACCGCGCCGAGCGCGTCCCGGCGGTGCAGTTCCAGTACCGCGCCGAGGGCGGTACCGCCGACCACCGCCGCCAGCGCACCCGTGTTGCAGTGGGTGAGCAGTCGGGGCCGTGCCCCGCAGAGTTCGGCCAGCAGGTCGGCGCCGAGCCGGGCCATCGCCTCGGAGGCGGCGATCTCCTCGTCCCGTACCGCCAGCGCCTCGGCGAGGACCGCGTCGGCGCCCTCCGGCAGCCGGGCGGCGGCCCGGCGTACGCCCCGGGCCAGGTTCACCGCCGTCGGCCGGGCGGTCTCCAGCTGGCGTACCGCCGCCGCCACGTCGCCGGACTGCCGTACGGCGAGCGCGACGCCGAGCGCACCGGCCACGCCGAGCGCCGGAGCACCGCGTACGGCGAGCCGCTGGATGGCCGCGACCAGTTCCTCGACGCTTGTCAGCCGGAGTACGGTGAGCCGCGCGGGCAGGGCCGTCTGGTCGATCAGTTCGACGGCACCGTCAACCCAGTCGATCGTGCGCATGACCGAAAGGGTACGGCGGCAACCGTCGACCTGTCCCGACCGCGTCAGCGCTCCCGAACGGCTTCAGCACTCCCGAACGACGGCGTCAGCGCTCCCCGAACGACTTCAGCGCCTCCAGCAGGGTGTCCCGGCTCTCCTTCTCCAGCAGTTCGCTGCTCCACGCCTCCCGCAGCGTCACCCGGCGGCCGTCGTGCAGCACGAGTTCGGCCCTCAGCGGCACCTCCTTGCCGATGGTGGCTCCGGCGATCTCCTCGAACGGCAGGAAGGTGTGCCGGCCGGCCAGTTCGGCGATCGGGGCGGAGCTGACCAGTTCACGCAGCCGCTTCGTACCCTTGTCCGCCTTGCCCGGGTTGCCGACGAAGACCAGCCCACGGTTGAGCATCAGCACGTCGTGGTCGACGCCGTCGATCTTGATGTTGGCGAGCCCGGCGAGCAGCCGGGCGCCGTTGGCGGTGGCCCGGCGCTGCACCACCCGGCCGTGTGCCGGGTCGATGCCGAGCGCGGCGAGCCGGGCGACCGCCTCGGGGAGGGTCTGCGCCGAGACGGCCAGTTCGGCGATCTCGGTGAAGGAGATCGGTTGACCGTCCCGCCCGACCAGCCGGGCCGGCTCGGACCACGAGTGCTGCCACCAGGCCGCCTGTGCGGCGACTGCCGCGCTCTGCAACAGCATCTCCATCGGTTCGGCGAACTTGCCGGCCGCCTCGCGGCGGGTGGCGTTCGGGAAGAACTGCTCGGCGAACTCGCCGAGCCGGCCGGCCTGGACCACTTCGAACAGGACCGGCAGTCCGGGCTCGGGTGCCCCGGTGAACCGGCCGAGCGCCCGGAAGACGGCGTCGGCCTGGCGCTGCATTCCGGCCGTGACCATCGCGTGGGTGAACTGCGGCCAGGGCAGCACCTGCCGGTCGCCGACGTCGACGACCCGCTCCTGGAGCCGGCGGCCGAGCACGGCGATCTGCGGGAGCAGGGCGTACCCGGGTCGGTTGTCGGGCGGTCGGGGTACGTCGGGAGTGGTGGCGATCACCGAGATGCGCTGCGGGATCGGCGGGTGGGTGTCCCAGCGTGAACCGGTGTCGTCCGGCTCGGTGCCGCGCAGTTTCGCCAGTTCCTCCTGCCGGGCGGCGACCAGGGCGTAGAAGCCGGCGAAGAGGTCGTCCGGCACGAACCCGGCCTCCCAGCCGGGGTGGACGTACCGCTGGAAGAAGAATCCCCAGGCCGCGTCGAGTACCGGCAGTTCGCGCAGCGCGGACGCGGCCGCTGCCCGGCCGGCGACCTGCACGGAGGCGCGGTCCGCCTCCAGCTCCTGGCGACGGGAGGCGGCGTTGTCGACCAGCAGGTAGAGCCGGGCGTAACCCTTGAAGACCCAGCCGGCCGGGTTGGCCGGGCCGATCCGGTGGATGGTGCCGCCGAGGGCGAGCCGGCCCCGGTAGGCCACCGCACCGAGCCGGGTGTGCCGGCCCGAGTAGTGCCCGAGCTCGTGGGCGACCACCGAGCGGATCTGGTCGACGCTCATCGCCTGGAGCAGCGGTAGTCCGATGTAGAGGATCCGTCGCCCGCTGATCAGGCCGAGCAGTTTGGCATCCTCCGTCACCGCCGCGTTGACCTCGGGCAGCAGCCGGATCTCGTCCGGCACCCGGGTGCCGACCACGCCGGCCAGCTCGTGCACCGTACGCCACAGCTCCGGGGCCTGGTCGGGGCCGACCGGAAGCCCTTCCGGTGGCGCCGGCTTGGCCCGGACGGCCTTCCAGAGCGCGACCGAGACGGCGCCCACAGTGGCCACGAAGAGCGGAAACACGATCTTCAGCGCGAGCACGCCGTTGAGCACGGTCGCGAGCCAGATGGTCAGGGCCACCGCCCCGCCGAGCTGAACGAGCGCGACGACGTAGAACCCGGCGAGCATCACCACCGACGCCAGCGCGCGGAAAGTGGCGACCACGATTCGTCCTCCCCCGTGAGTGCTTCCGCCTGCGACCGTGGCGCGAGGCGGCGGACGGACAGTACGACGAGGGTCGGACAGCGGCAACCCCGTTCCGCCTCCGGCCGGGCGGCACCGGCTGATCGGGTACGCCGCTGGCGGCCCGGCCTGCGTCACCGCCCCGGCGAGTCCCCCCGCCGGTGCCGGCCGCTGGTTAACCTGGTCGGCATGACCGGCCGCGACCCCCTCGCCGACCTCCGTCGGATCGCCTTCCTGCTGGAACGGGCGAACGAGGCCAGCTTCCGGGTCAAGGCGTTCCGGTCGGCCGCCAAGACCCTGGCCGAGCTGCCCGCGCCGGAGCTGGCGGCCCGCGCCGAGGCCGGCACCCTGACCGAACTCTCCGGGGTCGGCGACGTGACCGCGCGCACCGTCACCGAGTCGCTGCGCGGCGAGGAGCCCGTCTATCTGCGCCGGCTGCTGGCCACCGAGGGACTCGACCTGGACGAGGAGGCCGCCGCGTTGCGGGCCGCGCTGCGCGGCGACTGCCACACCCACTCCGACTGGTCGGACGGGGGTTCGCCGATCGAGGAGATGGCGTTGGCCGCCGTCGAGCTTGGCCACGAATATCTGGTACTCACCGACCACTCACCCCGGTTGACCGTGGCCCGGGGGCTGACCGCCGCCCGGCTGCGCCGGCAACTCGACTATGTCGCCGCGGTCAACGACGCGCTGCCGGAGGGCTTCCGGATCCTCACCGGCATCGAGGTGGACATCCTCGACGACGGCTCGCTGGACCAGGGCGAGGAGCTGCTGGCCCGGCTGGACGTGGTGGTCGGCTCGGTGCACAGCAACCTGCGGGACCCGAAGGCCCGGATGACCAGGCGGATGCTGGCGGCGATCGCCAACCCGCACCTGGACGTCCTCGGGCACTGCACCGGGCGGATGGTCGCCGCCCGGCCGCCCGGGGTGACCGGCCCCGGCGACCGGGGGCACCGGGCGCGGACCAGGCCGCCGAGCGACTTCGACGCCGACGCCGTCTTCGCCGCCTGTGCCGAGCACGACAAGGCCGTCGAGATCAACTCTCGTCCGGAGCGGCAGGACCCGCCGAAGCGGCTGATCAGGCTGGCCGTGGAGGCGGGCTGCCGGTTCGCCATCGACACCGACGCGCACGCACCGGGTCAGCTCGACTGGCAGCGGTTCGGCTGCGAACGGGCCGCCCGGTGCGGCGTACCGGTGGATCGGGTGGTCAACGCCTGGTCGGCCGAGGCGCTGCTCGACTGGACCGGCTCACACGCGGCCTGACGTGGTCAGTTCCGGCGGCATGCCGGCCGGTACCGCCGGACGCCGTCGCCGACCGAAGAGGCCCTGCGAGACCGCCACCCCGGCCAGCACGATCGCCGCGCCGACCGGCTGGTACCAGGCCAGGTGCTCACCGAGCGCGAGCACCCCGATCAGCACCGCGAAGACGGGAACCACATAGGTGACCGTGGAGGCGGTGCTGGCCCCGGCGACCCGGATGTTGCGAAGGTTGATCACGAAGGCCAGGCCGGTGCCGAGCGCGCCCAGCGCCAGCACGCTGGCGATCACCTCGCCGGAGAGCCGGGTCGGCGCCGGCGGGGCACCGGCGATCAGCGGCGCGGCGATCGCGAGCTGCGCCGTCGCCATCAGCAACTGCGCCGTCGAGAGCGAGAGCCCGGACTCGGCCCGGCCGGCGACGAACCGCTTCTGGTACGGGATGGCCACGCCGTAACAGGCCGCCGCCGCGAAGCAGAAGAGTTGACCTGTGAACTGGGCACCGCCGAGGCCCTGCCAGACGCCGAGCACCACGAGTACTCCGACGAAGCCGAGTCCGAGCCCCACCCCCCGGCGTACGGTCATCCGCTCGGTCCGGAACACCAGTACCGCCAGCGGCAGCACCACCAGCGGGGTGGTGGCGTTCCAGATGCCGGCCAGCATCGAGGAGACCCGCTGCTCGCCGTAGCCGAAGAGGGTGAACGGCAGGGCGACCCCGATCGCCGAGTAGAGCGCGGTGTGCAGCCAGAGTTTCGGATCCCGGGGAAGCCGGTCGCGGAGCACCGCCAGCACGATCAGCAGGGTGATCGCTCCCGCGCCGACCCGACCGAGGGTGACGTAGACCGGGTGCATCTCCGAGATGCCGATCTTGATGAAGAGGAAACTCGAACCCCAGATCGCGCCGAGGGCGAAGAAGCCCGGCAGCCATGATCGAAGGGCGGCCTTGTCAGGGGTGGTAGCGCCAGTCACTCCTGACACTCTGCGCCAGGCGTACGACATTGTCGCGCGATTTTCTCCGGCCCCGTGGCGGGCGCCACACGGCGAACGGTTGGTTGGTAACGTCGATCGCGTCGAGGAGGTGGCCCATGGCGATGCCGGCGCAGTTCGATCCGCTGGTGGACTTCGACGGAATGTGGACAACCCAACTCGCTGACCGCTATCTTCCGCTGCCGGAACTGCCTACCGCACGTTACGAGTGCATCAACGGAAGGTTAGTGATGACCCCGGCGGAAGTCGGCGCCAACAGCTACGGGGAAATGACGCTCGCCCACCTGCTCCGACCGGCGGCCCAAGCATCCGGGTTCTACGTGTACGGGCCGGTCAATCTCACGTTCGAGTTGCGGCAGTGGATCCAGCCGGACATCACGATCCTGCACGCGTTGCCACAGACCGACGACGAGGACAGGTGGGTGCCGGTCCGGCTCTGCACGATGGCGATCGAGTTCGTCTCGCAGGGCAGCCGAAAGCAGGACTTCGTCGACAAGCCGAAGCGGTGTGCCGAGGGTGGCGTGCCGTACTTCATGCGGGTGGAGATCGTCCGCCGGCTCCGGCACGCCTCCGTCGAGTTCTTCACCCTGGAGGACGGCGAATACCGGCGCACCGCCGAGGCGGTCTGCGGGCAGCGGCTCCGGGCCGACAAGCCCTTCGAGATCGACTTCGACCCACGCGAACTCCTGCCCTGATCCCACTCCTGCGGCTGGCCCGCCGACGCGGCAGGGCGTACGGCGTGACGCGGATGAGTGACGTCGGGCGGATCACGTAGGGTCGTGGCGTGGGACGAATCAACGAGTTGGCCGACGGCTACGTCGACGAGTGGGCCCGGCTCAATCCGACCGGGGCGACCTTCGTCGGCATCGGGGGATACGACGACCAACTCGGGGACCTCTCCCCGGAGGGCTTCGCGGCACAGGCCGAGCTGACCCGGCGTACGCTCGCCGCCCTCGACGCCACCGAACCGGACTCCGAGGCGGAGCGGACCGCCAAGGAGGCGATGCAGGAGCGACTCGGCCTGGAACTCGCCCGGTACGACGCGGGCGAGACGACCAGCGAACTGAACGTCATCACCAGCGGACTACACGACCTCCGGCAGGTCTTCGACCTGATGCCGACCGAGGGAGCCGAGGCGGTCGGCAACATCGCCGCCCGGCTGGGCCAGTTCGCCGGTGCGCTCGACGCGTACCGGACCACGCTGCGTACCGCCGCCAAGGCCGGGCACGTCAGTCCCCGGGTGCAGATCGTCGAGGTCGCCAAGCAGTGCGACGCCTGGACCGACCCGAACGGCGACAACTTCTTCCACTCCCTGGTCGAGCGGCTGGAGGCCGATCCGGCACTCGCCGCCGAGCTGCGCCGGGGCGCGGCCGCCGCCACCGCCGCCACCGCCGCGTTCGGGCACTTCCTGCGGGACGAACTCGCCCCGCTGGGCCGGGAGAAGCAGGCCGCCGGGCGGGAGCGCTACGAACTCGCCTCGCAGTACTTCCTCGGCGCCCGGGTCGACCTCACGGAGACGTACGCCTGGGGGTTCGAGGAGCTGGCCCGGCTGGAGGCCGAGATGCGCGCGGTGGCGGCGGAGATCGCCGGTCCGGGCGCCAGCGTCGACGCGGCGGTGACCGCGCTGGACGCCGACCCGGCCCGCCGGATCCAGGGCAAGGAGGCGTTCCGGGACTGGATGCAGGCGCTGGCCGACAAGGCGATCGCCGAGCTGCACGGCACGCACTTCGACATTCCCGAGCAGGTACGCCGGATCGAGTGCTGCCTCGCGCCGACCAGCGACGGCGCCATCTACTACACCGGCCCGAGCGAGGACTTCTCCCGGCCGGGCCGGATGTGGTGGGCGGTGCCGCAGGGCATCACCGAGTTCTCCACCTGGCGCGAGGTGACCACCGTCTTCCACGAGGGCGTGCCGGGGCACCACCTCCAGGTGGCACAGACCCAGGTCCGGGCCGATCTACTCAACCGCTGGCAGCGGCTGCTCTGCTGGAGTTCCGGGCACGGCGAGGGTTGGGCGCTCTACTCCGAGCGGCTGATGGACGAACTGGGTTACCTCGCCGACCCCGGCGACAAGCTCGGCATGCTCGACGGGCAGGCGTTCCGGGCCGCCCGGGTGATTGTGGACATCGGCATGCACCTCGAGCTGGAGATCCCCCGGGACAACCCGTTCGGCTTCCACCCGGGACAGCGGTGGACTCCCGAGCTGGGCTGGGAGTTCCTGCGGGCGCACTGCCGGCTGCCGGACGAGAACCTGCGGTTCGAGCTGAACCGCTATCTGGGCTGGCCGGGGCAGGCGCCGTCGTACAAGATCGGCGAGCGGATCTGGTTGCAGGCCCGGGAGGACGCGAGGACCCGCAAGGGCGCCGACTTCGACCTCAAGGAGTTCCACCGGGCCGCGCTCGACCTGGGCTCGCTCGGTCTGGACCCGCTGCGCGCCGCGCTCTCCCGGATCTGACCCCATCGGGTACGCCAACAGGTCAGCACCGCTGCGATCCCGACCGTGAGGAGTGCGACGGTCATCGGGTCGTAGTGCGACCCCGCGTTCGGGAACATCGACCAGGCCACGTTGTAGGAGGCGTGGCAGATGGCGACGGTCAGCACGCTGCCCGTGCCGTCGTAGAGGTGGACCAGGACGACGCGGAACGCGACGGTGAACAGGGTCTGCCAGGCGATCCACGCCGCAATGTGCCCCGCCTGCCAGTACGGCACGAGATGCCAGCCGGCCCAGACGACCCCGATCACCAGCCCCGCGCCGAGTACGCCCCAGCGCCGACGCAGTGGATCCGTGGCGTACCCGGTCCAGCCCAACTCCTCGACGAACCCGCTCAGCAGGTAGACCACGACCAGTACGGCGACGCCGGCCAACGGCAGGTGCGGCTCCGGCAGGGGCGAGCCGGTCCACCGGAGGATCAGGTACGACACCGTCAGCACCAGGGGAAGCAGCAGGATCGCCGTGACCAACCAGCCGGCGCGTACGGCCGTTGACCGGCGCAGTATCCCGCCGAACCATCGACGTAGCCCGGCCCGACCGTCGAACCGCCAGATCAGCAGCACCGCCGCGACAGTGGGACAGACGAACATCAGTGCGCTGGCCGGCAACTCGGCCCGGGTCAGCGGCGACAGATCGCCGAGCAGCGGCTCGATCGCGTAGAACACCGCTCCGAGGCCGAGCACCGCAGCCATGAACGGTAGGACGGGTCGACGTTCGCTCGGCTCCGGCCCCGTCTGCCTCACCCGGCGAGCGTACCGGGCAGGGTCGCCGGCGTACGCACCATCGGGCTCGGCCTCCGCGACCGCGGCCCACCCCCGAACCGGATGGCGGGCCGGCGACCCTGCCGCGTCAGGCCCGCTGTCGCGGATCCAGCGCGGGTACCGCGACGACGATGATCGCCACGAGTGTCAGGTGGCAGAGGGCCAGCGTCGTCTTGCTGGTGGCGTCCAGGTCGGTGGGCAGGGTCATCACCGCGATCGTGACGACCGCGAGCGCCGCGCCGACGACCGCCGCGACCTGGCTGATCCAGCCGGCGAGCGGGGCCAGCAGGGCGACGGCGACCAGGCCGACCAGCAGCGGTACCGCGCTGAAGCCGGCGACGGTCACCGCCTCGACCTCGGCCGGTCCCTGGGCCGAGGTGAACCGGAACGACCCGCCGGCCGCCCTGCCGACACCGTAGATCACGAGATTGCCGAGCACCGCGACGACGACGGCGAGCGCGACCACCCCGGCCCGGGGAAGCCTAGCCATCCGAGGTTTCCCGTCCCCGTTCCCGGACCAGGTACGCCTCGATCCGGTCGAGCGCGCCCACCCACACCTCGCCGGCGAAGAAGTCCCGCACCTCGGGTGCCGGGAATCCACCCTGTACGACGGTCATCAGGGTGCCGCCGTCCTGTTCCACAAAGGTGATCTCGACCCGGGTCGTCATGGTGAGCCCGTCCGGGCTGCTGCCGGTGGACTCGGTGACGAGCCGGTGCGGGCGGTCGATCTCGACGAAGGTCTGCGTCTCCCGGAACAGCATGTCCGGGCTGGGTCCCCAGACGGCGGTCTGCTTTCCGCCGACCCGGAGGTCGACCTCGATCTCCACGATCCCGGGCTCCTCGTCCAGGATGCTGAACCAGATCTTCTGCTTCTCGGCGTCGGTGTAGGCGTCGAAGACCTCGTCCGGGGTTGCCGGGAGGTGCCGTGTCATTCGCATGTCGAGTGTCATGAGTCCTGTTCCTCGGTGCCTCGTTGCAGGGTCAGGTATGCGTCCAGCCCGTCCAGACGACGTGCCCACAGGCGCTGGTAGAAGCTGATCCAGGCCATCGCCTCGTCCAGCGGGGCGTCGCCGAGGCGGCACTGCCGGGACCGGCCGACCTTCTCGGTCACCACCAGGCCCGCCTCTTCGAGCAGTTGGACGTGCTTCTTCATGCCGGTCAGGCTCATCCCGGCCGGCTGGGCCAGCTCACCGATGGTGGCGGGTCCTTCACCGAGCCGGACCAGGATGCGTCGACGGGTGCCGTCGGCCAGGCAGGCGAAGACCCGATCGAGAACCTCTTGCTGAACCATACGGTTCACCGTACATCAGTGAACCGTATGGTTCAACGTCGGCTGTCAGCCCCGCTGTCGAGGCGCCCCGGCGGGTACGTCGCCCGCCCCGGCCAGCACCGCCGGCTCCACGTCGGCCACCGGCTGGCTGAACTGCGCGTGGTAGAGCCGGTGGTACGCGCCCTGCGCGGCCAGCAGTTCGTCGTGGGTACCCTGCTCGACGATCCGGCCGCTCTCCATCACCAGGATCAGGTCGGCGTCCCGGATGGTCGACAGCCGGTGCGCGATCACGAAACTGGTCCGGTCCGCCCGCAGTGCCGCCATCGCCCGTTGCAGCAGCACCTCGGTACGGGTGTCCACCGAGCTCGTCGCCTCGTCCAGGATCAGCAGCGACGGGTCGGCCAGGAACGCCCGGGCGATGGTGATGAGCTGCTTCTCGCCCGCGCTGACGTTGTTGCCCTCCTCGTCGATGACCGTGTCGTAGCCGTCGGGCAGGCTGCGGACGAACCGGTCGACGAAGGTGGCCCGGGCCGCCGCGAGGATCTCCTCCTCGCTCGCCTCCGGGTTGCCGTACGCGATGTTGTCCCGGATCGTCCCGCCGAAGAGCCAGGTGTCCTGGAGCACCATGCCGATCTCGCTGCGCAGGGTGTCCCGGCGCAGTTCAGTGAGGTCGACCCCGTCCAGGGTGATCCGGCCGGCGTCCAGCTCGTAGAAGCGCATCACCAGGTTGACCAGGGTGGTCTTGCCAGCGCCGGTCGGCCCGACGATCGCCACCGTGTGCCCCGGCTCGGCGACCAGGGAGAGGTCGTCGATCAGCGGCTTCTCCGGCTCGTACCGGAACGAGACGTGTTCGAACTCGACCCGCCCGTGCCGCTCGGTCAGCCGGGCCGGCTCGGCCGGATCCGGGCTCTGCTCGTCGGCGTCGAGTACGTCGAAGACCCGTTCCGCCGAGGCGACCCCGGACTGGAGCAGGTTCGCCATCGCGGCGACCTGGGTCAGCGGCTGGGTGAACTGCCGGGAGTACTGGATGAACGCCTGTACGTCGCCGAGCGTCATCGCCCCGGACGCGACCCGCAGCCCGCCGATCACCGCGATCAGCACGTAGCTCAGGTTTCCGATGAACATCATCGACGGCATGATGATGCCGGAGACGAACTGGGCAGCGAAGCTGGCCTTGAACAGCTCGTCGTTCTTCGCGCCGAAGGCCGCCTCGACCTCGCGCTGCCTGCCGAAGACCTTCACCAGCTCGTGCCCGGTGAACGCCTCCTCGATCTGGCCGTTCAACGCACCGGTGTGTGTCCACTGTGCGATGAACTGCTTCTGCGAACGTTTCGCGATCTGCTTGGTGACCAGCACCGAGGCCGGTACCGCGATCAGCGCGACCACGGCCAGCAGCGGTGAGATCCAGAACATCACCCCGAGCACCCCGATCACGGTGAGCAGCGAGGTGAGCAGTTGGCTGAGGGTCTGTTGCAGGGTCTGCGAGATGTTGTCGATGTCGTTGGTGACCCGGCTGAGCAGCTCGCCCCGGGGCTGGCCGTCGAAGTACGGCAGCGGCAGCCGGTTGAGCTTCGCCTCCACGTCCGAGCGCAACTGCCGGATGGTGCTCTGCACGGCGCCGTTGAGGATGTAGCCCTGTAGCCAGCCGAGCAGGCTCGCGGCGAGGAAGAGCAGCACCGCCAGCAGCAGGATCCGGGCCAGCAGCTCGAAGTCGATGCCGACGCCGGGGATGACCTCCATCTTCAGCAGCAGTTCGGCGTAACCGTCGTTGCCGGCCGCCCGGGCACCCTCGGCGGCCTGCTCGGCGGTGGTACCGGCCGGCAGCTGCCTGCCGATCAGCCCGGAGAAGATCACGTCGGTGGCGTACCCGAGGATCTTCGGCCCGGCGACCGACAGCCCGACGCTGACGATCGCCAGCAGGACCACCGCGACCAGCGAGAGCCGGTGCGGCCGGAGCAGACCCAGCAGCCGCCGGGCCGACGGACCGAAGTTCATCGACTTCTCCGCCGGCATCCCGGCGGTGGCCCAGCCCGGGCCGCCCCGGTGGGCGCCGCCGCCGGGCAGCCGGGCCGGTGTCGGCCGGGCCGTCTTCTGCTTCATCGCCTCACCCTGGGTGTCGTGCCGTTGGAGGTTCCCGTTCTGCTTGCTCGGCTCGGTCATGCCGTCACCTCGACGGTGAGCTGGGACTCGACGATCTCGGCGTAGGTCGGGCAGGTCCGCAGGAGTTCGCTGTGCCGGCCGGCGCCGACCACCGCCCCGTCCTCCAGCACGATGATCTGGTCGGCGTCCAGGATCGTGGAGACCCGCTGCGCCACGATCACCACCGCGGCCTCGGCGGTGACCGGTTTCAGCGCGGCCCGCAGCCGGGCGTCGGTGCCGAGGTCGAGTGCCGAGAACGAGTCGTCGAAGAGATAGATCTCCGGCCGCCGGACCAGCGCCCGGGCGATCGCCAGCCGTTGCCGCTGCCCGCCGGAGAGGTTCGTCCCGCCCTGCGCCACCGGCGCGTCCAGCCCTTCCGGCAGCGCCTCGACGAAGTCGCGGGCCTGGGCGATCTCCAGGCTGGTCCAGAGTTCCTCGTCGGTCGCGTCCGGCTTGCCGTACCGCAGGTTGCTGGCGACGGTGCCGGAGAAGAGGTACGGCCGCTGCGGCACCAGCCCGATCCGGTCCCAGAGCAGGTCGGCGTCGAGTTCCCGGACGTCGATCCCGTCGACGAGTACCGCGCCGCCGGTGACGTCGAAGAGTCGGGGTACCAGCCCGAGCAGCGTCGTCTTGCCCGCACCGGTGCTGCCGATGATCGCCGTCGTCCGGCCGGCCCCGGCCCGGAACGAGATGTCCCGGAGCACCGGCGCCGCGGCGCCCGGGTACTGGAAGCTGACGTTGCGCAGCTCCAGATCGGCCCGGCCGCGGACCTCGCGTACCGGCTCCTCGGGCAGCACGACCGACGATCCGGTACGCAGCACCTCCATGATCCGTTCGGCGCAGACCGCCGCCCGGGGCACCATGATCAGCATGAAGGTCGCCATCATGACGGACATCAGGATGAACATCAGGTAGCTCAGGAAGGCGGTCAGCGCGCCGATCTCGATCTGCCCCGACTCGATCCGGTGCGCGCCGAACCACAGCACCGCCACGCTCGACACGTTCAGCACCAGCATCACGATCGGGAAGATCAACGCGGTCAGCCGGCCGACCCGCAGCGCGGTGTCGGTCAGCTCGCCGTTCGCCGCCTCGAACCGACGGGTCTCGTACGGCTCCCGGACGAACGCCCGGACCACCCGGATACCCGTGATCTGCTCCCGGAGTACCCGGTTGACGGTGTCGATCCGGGTCTGCATCAGCCGGAACTGCGGCACCATCCGGCGGATCACCAGGCCGATCGCCAGCACCAGCACCGGTACGCAGACCAGCATCAGCCAGGAGAGACCGACGTCCTCGCGCAGCGCCATGATCACGCCGCCGAAGAGCGTGATCGGGGCCGCCACCAGCATCGTGCAGGTCACCACGACAAGCATCTGCACCTGCTGCACGTCGTTCGTGGTACGGGTGATCAGCGACGGTGCCCCGAACTGGCCGACCTCCCGGGCGGAGAAGCCCATCACCCGGTGGAAGATCGCCCCGCGTACGTCCCGACCGAAGCCCATCGCCGTGCGGGCTCCGAAATAGACGGCCGCGATCGAGCAGGCGATCTGCAACAGGGTCACCAGCAGCATCCAGCCGCCGGTGCTGACGATGTAACCGGTGTCACCCCGGGCGATGCCCTTGTCGATGATGTCGGCGTTGAGGCTGGGCAGGTAGAGCGAGGCCATGGTGCCGACGAGTTGCAGCAGCACCACGGCGGTGAGCGGTCGGCCGTACGGCCGCAGATAGGTACGTAGTAGTCGGTTCAGCATCGACGACCCCCCGAATCGAGGACGCGGTGACCGGTCACGACCGGTCAGGATGAGTGTGGTCAGTGTGGTGCCCCGAGCCGGACTCCTCGGCCGGCCGGACAGCCTCGGTGGGCCCCGACCCACGTACGCCGTCGAGCAGCACGGCGGCGATCGTCTCGGGAGTCAGCGGCTCGTTCTCGGAGATCCGGGGATGCGAGCCGGCGAAGGTCAGCAGGCGGAGCAGTCGGGCCACCTCGGGCAGCGGATAGCGGAAACGGTCGGCATCCGGCTCCAGCACCCGGACGATGGCCTGATAGATCTTTTCGTTGTGTGATCCCGGCTTGCCCGTGCCGGTCGTCCGGTCCGTCGAGTGCTCCGGCGGCCCGTGCATGCCGATCGAGTGCAGCAGGTTGAAGGCGCTCGTGAGCCGACGCTGGAGGATCGCGGCCAGCTCGGTGAGCCGCTCCGGCAACGGCCTCGCCAGGTCGATCGCCGCCAACTCGTCCAGCACCGGGGCCGGATCGAGGGCGGTCTCGACGGCCACCCGGACCAGCCCTTCCTTGTGCGGGAAGACCCGGAAGATCGTGCCCTCGGCCACCCCGGCCGCCTCGGCGATCTGCCGGGTGGTGACCTTGATCCCATGCTCGCTGATCAGGGCCAGGGTCGCGCTTATCAGCGCCGCACGTCGCTCCTCGGGCGGCAGCGGCCGGGCCCGGCCCGACGGGGTCTGCGAGTTCACGGCGCAACAGTAGTGAGTGAGTTACTCACTCACAAGCGAATTTCCGCGACTTCCCCGAGTCGGTGTCCGGGGTCACCCGTCCCGGTGACCGGATGCGCACCGGACGGCGGCCGGGGGTCGACGTCCCCACCCGGAGCGCCGGAGGCCGGGACTAGAGTTTGGGCGCGTACCGGAGGGAGTTGTTCAGGTGCAACTGGCGGATCTGCGCGGCCGTCGGGTCGCGGTCTGGGGCACCGGCCGGGAGGGCGTCGCGGCGATCAACGCGATCGCACCGGTCGGGCCGGCCGAACTCGTCGCGGTGATGGACCGGGAGACGTACGCCGCCAAGCCCTGGACGGGCCGGCTCGCCGAACTCGCCCCGCTGCACACCGGCCCCGCCGCGCTGGAGGTACTGCTCCGCTCGGACGTGGTCGTCCGCTCACCGGTGATCGGCGAGACCCACCCCTGGGTGGTACGCCTGCGTGAGCGCGGCGTCCCGATCACCAGCGGTACGGCGCTCTGGATGGCCGAACACGCCGCCAGCACCATCGGGGTCACCGGCAGCAAGGGCAAGAGCACCACCACGAACCTGATCAGCCACCTGCTCACCGCCGTCGACCGCCCCAACGTGATGGGCGGCAACATCGGGGTACCGGTACTCGACCTGCCGCCCGCGCAGCGCTACGTCCTGGAACTGTCGATGTACCAGTGCGCCGACCTGACCGACTCGCCCGAGGTCGCCGTACTCACCTCGCTGGCCCCGGAGCACCTGGACTGGGCCGGCGGGGAGGCGGAGTACTACCGGCACAAGCTGAACCTCGTCGACCACGGACCCCGGTGGGTCGCGTTCAACGCACACGACACCCGCCTCCGCGCCGAACTCGCGGCCCGGCCGGGGTTGCCGCTGCTGCCCGCCGGCACAGCCACCCCCGATGCGGCAGCCGAGCCCACCTTCCAGGTGGCCGACGAGCCCGACGGCACCCGCTGGGTACGCCTCGGCGCCGAGCGGCTCTTCCCGCGTACCGCCCTGCCGCTGGTCGGGCGGCACAACGAGGGGAACCTCTGCGTGGCGCTGACCGCACTGCGGGCGGTCGGCGTCGACTGTGTCGCCGAACGGGACCGGCTCGGCGCCGCACTGGCCTCACTGCCGGTCCTGGAACACCGGCTCACCCCGATCGAGGACCCCTCCGGGATCACCTTCGTGGACGACTCGCTCTCGACGATCCCGCAGTCGGCGATCCACGCCATCGAGGCGTACGCGGACCGCCCGTTGACAGTGATCGTCGGCGGTGAGGACCGGGGCGTCGACTACACCCCGCTACGCGACTTCCTCGCCGAGCGGGAGATCGTGGCCACCCTGATCGGCATCCCGGACAGCGGCCCCCGGATCCTGGACGTGGTCAAGGATCTGGGCACCATCACCACGCTGGCCGCCGAGGACCTGCCCGAGGCGGTACGGCTGGGCCGCGAACGCACTCCGGCCGGCGGGGTGGTGCTGATGTCCCCGGCGGCACCGAGCTACGGCCGGTTCGACAACTACGCCCACCGCTCCCGGGTCTTCCGGGAGGCGATCACCGCGACCCGGGCCTAGCGTCGCTGCCCAGATCCTCCGGTTGCAGCTCCGGATCACAGAGCCGACACCCGGCCTCCCCCTCGTACACGTCGTGTTCGGGGCAGCGGGTCAGCAGAACCGGTGCGGGCGCCAACCGCCAGTCCCCCCACCGGGGAGCGTCGACCGGCTCGGGGGTGAACGCCGCCACCATCTCGCGGTACCTGCCGAGCTGGCCGGCCACCTGCGGAGGGTCGTAACGGAGCCGGTGCCAGCCGTGCCTCGCGAGTGCGGTGTCGAGCACCCGGAGGAGGAACGCCTTCTCCGCCGGCCAGTCGGCCGTCCACGGAATCTCACCGAGGTCGAACCCGGCGCACCCACGGGCGTGTGGGTGGCCGTCGGCGAACATCAGGACGAGATTCCGCTGCCAGGGGGTCTCGGCGACCCGGCAACCCGCCAGGGTGAGAACGTCGAAGAAGACGTCCGTCGCGCCGTTGGAAAGATGGAGCGACTCCGGCCCACCCGACGCCGCGTACGCCGTGAATCTGTTCCCCATGCCCGCATGGTCGCACCACCGGCCCCGGCCGGCACGGCAGAGGGGGCCGGTCGGTCGACCGGCCCCCTCTGGGTTAACAACCACGTTGCGGGACTACCGCTGCTCGAGCCGCTCCTTCAGCCCGGCCACGGCCGCCTCCAGCTGCTCCGGAGTACGGACCCGGCTCGGGTCCGCCGCCGTCGCCGCCGCACGGGCGGTGCTGGCGGTACCCCGGTCGATGCCGACGATCCCGATGTTGGTCGGGTTCTGCACCACGGTGTAGCCACCCGGGCCGCTGATCCAGCTACCGGCCGGCGCCTGCTGCCCCGCCGAGACCACCGCGGCGGATCCGAAGATCAGCGCGGTGTCCAGGGAGCCGCTGTGCTCGTCGAGGAAGAGCTCGGGCTCGAAGGAGAGCCCGGACTCGTTGCCCCGGGTGAGCAGCAGCGGACCGTTGATCGTCGCCATCAGGGCACCGCCGGAGAGCGCGTCCGGCCAGTTGACCCCGGTCGCCAGGCCGGCGAAGTCGGTGCCGCCGAAGAACGCCCAGGCGGTGAAGAGGGACGTCTCGTAACGGCTCGACCCGAAGATCTCGATCGGGTTGTACGGCTCGGTCGCCGTCGCACCCTGCAGACCGATACCCACGATCCGCGAGGTCGACCGGACCTGGTCCAGGTAGGTCTTGGTCTCGGGCGCCAGCGTGTAGTCGGCGGTGAGGATGACCACCGCGGACTGCCCACTGCCCGGCACGTTGAACGAGCCGGCCGCCGCACCCGCGGCGAGCGCGTCCGGGAAGTTGACCCCGGTCGCGGCGAGCACGTAGGTCGGGTTCGGGTTGATTTCCTTGGCGATCGCGATCGAGGTGCCGTACCGGGTCTGGCCGGCGAGCCGCTTCACCTGGTAGCCCAGCGCCTTGACCTGGTCCTCGACGGTCGTCGAGATCGCGCCGGGGCTGCCGAGCAGGTAGACGGTCTTGCCGACCGGCAGGATCCGCTTGATCTCGCTCTCGACTGGTGCGTTCAGCCCGGTCGGCGGGGTCATCAGCAGCGGACCCTGCTTCGCGGCGGCCAGCGCCGCACCGCCGAGCGCGTCGGCGAACAGGTCCGCCCGGGAGAGCACGACGGCGTCGGCGAACTGACGCGGGTCGTTCTGGTCGGACGCGGTCGCCCAGTGCGCCTGGGAGACGGCGTTCGCGGTGGTGTACCGGTCCTGCCCGGCGAGCCGGGCCACCGTGTCGGTCCGACGCGGCTGGTACGACGGCACCCCGGACAGCCCGGACACCACGCTCGGGTTCGCCGCCCCGCTGCCGTCGGCGGGCGCCGTCGCCACACCGGAGCCGTTGGTGAACGCGATGGTGTTGCCATCCGGCGACCAGGTCGGGTGGTCGTGGGCCACCGCGTTCGAGGTGATCGCGATGACGCCACTGCCGTCGATGTTGGCGGCGTAGATCTGGCCACCCCGGACGAACGCCACCCGCTTGCCGTTCGGCGAGATGGACGGGTTGCTGGCGTCGTCCAGGATCGTGTTGAAGCTGTCACCGTCGAAGACGCCGACCTGCGACGCACCCGACGGGGTGTCGGCGGTACCACCCTGGGACTGGTAGACGAAGATCCCGCCCGGCCCGGAGTCCGGGTTGAGGTAGTGGCGCCCGTCGGCCGGGGTGAGTTGGCGCGGCAGGAAGCCGCCCGAGGCGACCTGCGCCTCGATCCGCCACGGCGAGCCCGGCTCCCTGGCCGACCAGAGCACGCCGATGCCCTCGCTCCGGTAGACCGGGCTGCGGTACTCGACCACCGGCTCGTTTGGAAGAGGAGGCGGCGAGACCCACCAGTAGTTCCCGCCGTCGTTGTGCCGCAGGGTCGCGATCTCACCGTTCTCGGTGGCGAAGATCGCCCGGCTGCCGTCCGGTGCCCAGGCGGCGCCGTTCACAGTGGTGATGGTCGGGTCTGCGGTGGTGAGCCGGAGCGTGGAGCCGTTGTTGAACCTGATGGTGTTGGTGCCGTTGCTGGCGCTCAGCACGTTCCCGGTGCCGGGGTGACTGGCCTGCGCCGCCGTGGCACCGACAACGGCGGTGGTGGCGCTGAGCGCGACGGCCGAGGCAAACGCCATCGACCGCGAAATAGAACGTGGAGGCAAGGGGACTCCTCGCAACAGAAACGCGTCGCACTACCCAGATAGGGAACGGTTGCCCCCCCGTGGGGCGACGCCGGAGCAACTTTAAGGGTTCCTTTATTCGGCGCGCTGCCCCGTTTCGGTTCTCCGGACCAAATTGGTCCGTTAGGCCGATCACACTCCGACGATCCGGCGAATCGGCGCTGCGAAAGCCAGCATGTCGCACGATCCGGGCGGGTAATCCCGTTTGCGGTCCACAAGAGACGGTGATGGATTGCCGCGCCCTGCCGCTCCGTGATTATCCGAGTACGTACAACAGATTGCGTATCCACCGAACGGCGGATCACACAATGACGCCAGGGCGGCCGTCCGGCCGCCCTACGTGCCCGGACCCTGCCGCGTTACCGTCCGCGCACACGGTGCCGCTCCACCACGGCGGCGCCCTGCGGCCGATCCGAAGATGAGGGAACTGTCGGAGACGTTGTCGAGATAGCTCCGGCTGTCTGGACGGCGCCGGTCAGAGGGCCCGCAACAGGTTGCCGATCGACCGGATGGTGGACCTGATCTCCTGGAGGTACCGGTCCGCGCCCAACGGCTCCGAAGAGGCGTACCCGGACAGCGCCGCCGGATCAAGCCCCACCGTGTCCACCTGGCACCCGTACCCGAGACTCAGCGTACGGATCGCGTCGCAGTGCTGGAACGGCACGTAGATCTGCGAGGTCAGTACGAGCACCCGGTCCCCGGCCGACGGTCGGAGTTCCGCCGCCCAGAAGTGGTACGTGTCGGAGGTGTGCGCCCGCCGGGTCGCCGGTTCCGTCGACGGTGCGGCCAGTACCCGCACCACCGGCCGGCCGGGTGGGCGGTAGACGGCGACCGACCAGGACCGATGGTCGATCCCGCCCGGTGAACGCCGCTCCTCGACGGTTGTCGGGCAGCCGAACGCGGCCCGGATGCCGAGGTCCATCGCGTCCACCTCGTAGCCGTCGTCGAGCCGCATCCGGTGCTGGTCGGCGGGGAGGTGCAGCCGCGCCAGTTCCGCCGGGCGGAGCGGGCGGAAGCTGCCCAGCGCGGCGACCTCACCGGCCTCGACGGCTCCGGTGTCGACGAGCCGGGCGGCGTAGGCGGTCCGTTGCAGGCAGGACCGGGCCAGTCCGCCCAGCACCAGCAGATGGTCGTACCGCCGGCCGGGCACGGGTCGTGGGCCGGCCAGGCCGAGCGCACCGGAGGCCGACCGGACCAGCTCGGCGATGTCGGGGGCGAGGGCGGCCTCGGCCACCTCGTCCCGCTCGACCGCACCGTTGCGGCTGCGGAAGTCCCAGTGCCGGGCCGAGAACCCGTCCAGCCAGTCCAGCAGCTCGATCGGGGCGAGCCGGTCGGGCAACTCCGCGCCGAAGGCGGCCACCAGGTCCCGCAGCGGCCGGGACCGGACCCAGCCGGTCAGCCCGGTCACCAGGTCGGCCCGGGACGTCGCGCCGGCCCCGCTCGGCAGCGGCACGGGCTGGTACCCGCTCACCCTCGTCCTCTCCCGCCCACGGAGGAACGCTGTCCACCCCCGTGGGCACGTCACGACAGACGACCGCGGGTCCGGAACCGGTGACCGGTCCCGAACCCGCGGCCGCGTTGCGTCAACTCGACTGTCGGTACGTACGCAAACCGTCGTTCACAGCCTGGCACACTGTCCGGTCGCCGGGCCCCGGACCGTGTTGGTCCGGCCGTCGTTGCCCGGTGCCGGGGAGTTCGCCAGGCAGCTCAGCGGCCCGCTGATGGTGTTGCCGGCGACAAGCACCGGCTGGCTGCCGGAGTTGCCGACCAGCGAGACCGGGCCGCCGACGGTGACGGTGTCGACCCGCACCCCGCCACTGGACAGCGCCACCGAGACCGGGCCGGCGACCCTGCCCTCCTCGACCAGCACCGCACCGGTCGCGGCGACCACCGTGACCGGGCCGGAGATCCGGGTACCGCTCAGGGTCAGCGTTCCCGCCCCGGTGGCGGTTACCGGGCCGGTGATGCTGCCGCCGGTCGCCAGCAGTGACGCGCCGGGCAGCACGGTCACCGCCCCGGTGACGGTGGCGTTCTCCAGGCAGGTGAGCCCGGAGAAGACGGTGACCGCCCGGTTGTGCCGACCGGTGATCGTCGTGGTGCACTCCGGTCCCGGCTGCCCGACCGCCGAGCGCGGCGCCGGGTCGGCGGTGACCGGCGAGTTCGCCGCGAGGTAGTTGGTAAGCATGGTCAGGTCGTTGTCGCCGGTGGTGACCCGGTCGGTGCCGCCGGCCAGGGTGGTGAAGTTGTCCCCGCCGGACGCGAGGAACGAGTTCACCGTCACCCGGTAGCTGCCGCTCGGGTTGATCGGCGTGCCGTTCAGGGACATCGACGTGATCCGGGAACCCTGGGCGGCCTCCGGGTCGTAGGTGTAGGAGAAGCCCTTCGAGACACCCAGCCAGAGCACCGGCCGGGAGGCGCCGGCCGGCTGCCACTGCTCCTCCAGCACCTGCTTGAGCTGCGCCCCGGTGTACGTCTTCGTCACCACGTCGTTGGCGAACGGCTGCACCGAGAACGCCTCCGCGTACGTGACCACCCCGTCCGGGGCGTACAGCAGGTCGGCCCGGAGACCGCCCGGGTTCATGAGCGCGATCTGCGCCCCGCCCCGGCCCGCCGCACTGGTCCCGGCGAGCTGCACGTCGGCGATGAAGTTGCCGAGCACCGACTCCTTGCCCCGGTCCTCGTTCCCGGCCTCGTTGTACGCCCGCCTGATGTCCGCGGTGATCGACCCGAGCGGCCGCTGACCCAACTCCTGCGCCCGCTCCTTGGCCGCCGCCACGATCTGCGCGACCTCCGCGTCCTGCGGTGCGCCGACCACGTCGACGAGTGCGGCATCGGCCGCGGTGACCGTACCGCTGGCCGGGTCGAAGGTCAGGTCGACCCTGCCCAGCCGCTTGCCGTAGTCCTCGGCCTGCACCACCGGGCGCAGCCGGTCGGTGCCGGGGATCGGCACCTCGAAGGCGTACGGCTGGTGGGTGTGCCCGCTGAAGATGACGTCGATGGTGGCGTCCGCCCGGGTGAACTTCCCGAAGACCGGGTCGTTCGCCAGCGCCTCGGCCGAGCCGATGTTCTCGGTCGCCGCGCCCTCGTGGGTGAGCAGCACCACCACGTCGGCCTCGCCGTTGGCCGGGTTGCCGTCGGAGAGCTGTGCGGCCACCGCGTTCGCCTCAGCCACCGGCTCCCGGAAGGTGATCCCGGCGATGCCGTCCGGGCTGACCAGCGAGGCGGTCTGCTCGGTCACCACGCCGACGAAACCGACCTGGATCCCACCGACACTGCTTACCGAGTACGCCGGCAGCACCCGCTCGTCGCCCCGATAGACGTTCGCGCCGAGCAGCGGGAAGTCGGCCCGGTCGGTCACCCTGCCGGTCAGGTCCGCGATGCCCTTGTCGAACTCGTGGTTGCCGACCGCCGAGGCGGCCAGCCCCATCGCGTTCAGGGCGTCGATCGTCGGGTTGTCGTCGTCGATCGCCGAGACGAACGTGGAGGCGCCGATGTTGTCGCCACCGGAGACGAACGCGGTGTTCGGGTTCTCCGCGCGGAGCTGGTCGACCAGGCCGGCGACCTGGGCGGCACCGCCGACCGGGCGGCCGTCCGGCGCGTTGCCGGGCGACTCCAGCCGACCGTGGAAGTCGTTGACGCTGAGCAGCCGCAGATCGACCGGGCCGGTCGCACCCGTCTCCAGGCCCAGCACGATCGGGTTGTGGTCACTGGCCCGGTACGGGTTCTCGGCGAAGAACGCCGGGTGCCCGTCGTACTGGTAGGCGAACGACTCGTGCGAGTTGATCTGCCAGACGTCGACCCCGGTGACCCGTTCCGCCAGCGACGCCGAGGCGACCGCGTGGTCGAGCGAGCCGGACTCGCCACCGAAGACGTAACTGGCCCGGCCGGTGTCGTTCAGGTCGACGTACCCGGCGTCGTGGAGGACCTTCATCGGGTCCTCCTGGGTGTACGCGTTGAAGTCGCCGAGCAGCAGCACCTGGTCGCTGCCGCTGTCGGCCTTGAGCCGGTCGACGAAGGCGGTAAGCGCGCGGGCCTGCCGGACCCGGTCGCCGTTGAACGCGCCCTGCCCGTCCCCGCTGTCGGCGTTGTCGCCGGTCGCCGAGTCGGAGCTGCTCTTCGACTTGAGGTGGTTGGCCACCACGGTGAAGGTGGTCGTGCCGGCCGTGAAGGTCTGCGCGATCGGCTCCCGGGCGTTGAACCACACCGTCTCGTCGTTCACCGACCGGGAGGCGCCCTTCGGCTGTGCCTTGGCCGGCTTGAAGACGATCGCGGTGGTGATGAAGTCCTGCTGGGCCGCGGCCGGCAGCTCCGCCGGGGTACGTACGTAGTCCCAGGTGCCGGCACCGGCCGCCGTGTTCAGTGCGGCGACGAGCCGCTTCAGCGCCTGCTGCGGGTCGGCGGCGTTGAACCGGACCGAGTTCTCGATCTCCTGGAGGGCGACCACGTCGGCACCGAGCGCGTTGATCGCCGAGACGATCTTCGCCTCCTGCCTGGCCAGCGCCGCCTCGTCCGGTGCACCCCGGGCGTCGCCGCCGAAGTGCACGAAGTAGTTCAGCACGTTGAACGCGCCGACCTTGAGGTCGCCGCCGACGTCCCGGGGTGCCGGGGTACGCGGGTTGGTCACCTTGAACGTGGTCCGGGCGGCCGGCGGGGTCTGCGCGTCGACCGGGGTGGTCGGCTGGAGCCGCCACTCGTCGAACCCGTACGAGAGCACGCTCGGGCCGAACGCCTCGACCGAGTCACCGACCCGCAGCGGGCTGCCCGGGGCGAGGTACGGCGGCAGCAGGTTGGCACTGGCCAGGTTCGTGGTACGGCCGTCGTCGACCAGCAGCCGGGCCAACCTGTTCGCCGTCGCCGCCGCGCGGGCGGCGTCACTGCCGGGCCGGGCGACGTCGGTGGGGATCACCGCTGCCCGGTCGCCGGCGGCGAGCACGACCTCGCCGTACCGGTTGGTGTTGTAGACCTCGGAGACGGTGAACTGGCCGACCGGGGCGACAAGCATCGACTCGACCGACTCCCGGGCCGGGGCCTCCAGCGGCAGCGAGAGCGCGACCGGCGACGGCAGCGCGACACCCTGCTCGCAGACCTGCACGTCCGCCTTGGCGCCGATGCTGACCTGGGTGAGCCCGTTGAACTCGCTGGCGGTGCCGCTGACCCGGACCCGGTCGCCGATCCCGACGCTCGGGTGGTTGGCGGCGTTGCTGGTCAGGTAGACGAAGATGCCGTCCGAGGCGGTGCCGGCGGCCGGCGGCCGCCCGTCGCTGCCGGCGGTCTGTAGGTAGACGCCGTTGTAGCCGCCGGTGCGGTGGTCGCCGGTGACGACGCCCTCGACGGTGACCCGGGTACCGGCCAGCGGCGTGGCGTCGCCGCTGCCCTGCACCTGGGCGATGGTGTGGCTGACCGGGGTGTCGCAGCCGACCGGGTCCGGATCCGGATCCGGGTCGCCGCCACCGTTGCGGGTGCCGAAGCTCTTCAGTGCCGGGGCCCGCCACGTCCCGTCGATCCGCTGGAGGGACTCGCCGATCGGGGTGCCGCTGCCCTCGGCGACGCCGATGTCGGTGGCGGCCCGCCCGTCGGCCGGCCCGCCGACCGCGGTCATCCCGCCCTCGTAGCTGAGGAACTCGGCGACCGCGCCGTCGGGGGCGACCAGCGCGATCCCGTCCGGCGCGCCGTTCTGGATGCCGTCCGTCGGGTACGTCGCGACGACCACTCCGGCCGCCGGCACCGTCCCGCTGAGCGTCCGGGTGTTGTACGGGGCACCGTTGTTGCCGTTGTAGAGAACGAGCTGCCAACCGGTCAGGTCGGTACCGGCCGGAGCCTCGACCTCGATCGCCTCACCGGTGTCCGTACCGACGTTGTCGTAGTGGATCTCACTGAGGAAGGGCGTCGCCACGGGTTCGGCGGCGAGGGCCGCTACTCCGCTGGTCACACCGAGCGCACCACTGGTGAGCAGTACGCCCAGCGCCTTGAGCGAGCGTCCGCGTCTGTTCCGGCGCATCAAGTTGCCTCCGATAGGGGGTAGACGGTCGGAGCATATGCGGGCCAGGTGACGTACCGAGAGCTGCCAGGCGTACGGAACACCATGGATGTTTGGTCGTACCCCGCCGAAGATCGGACTATTCGCAGTTTTCGCCCGCGCGTCGGAACTACTTGCCCCGACACCGTCCACTCGGGCTCGATCGTTTCCGAGGTCGCACCGCCACGCCGGTTGCCGAGGTCACCCCGGCTCAGGCCGGACCCGCTGCCCGGCGGAGCCGGTTTTTGGCTACCGTAGTCGGTCAAGGTCCTGCCGGGCGGCTGTCGTGCCGGCCCGCCGCATCGCGCTGAGGTGTCCGTGAGGCTGGGGTGTCCGTGAGTCAGTACGGCGACAACAGAATGAACCAGCGAGGTTCGATGCCCGCCGACGAGCGGCCGACCGTGCAGATGGCCGCCGTCGGGGGGACTGCCGGGGATCGCCCGACCATCCAGATCACCACCGTCACACTGCCGGCCGGGCAGCAGAACGGCGGTCCGGGCGGCGGCGCCGGAAGTACCCCGGAGACCGTCACCACGACCTCGGCCGGCTGGGAGACGCCGGTCTCGGGCTCCGGCCCGGCAGACCCGGCGGGCAACCCCGGCCAGCCGACCGGCCGGCGACGCCTGCGGCGGCTCCTGCTCGCCGGTGGCGCGGCCGTCGCCGTCCTCGTCGCCAGCGGCGGCGCCACGGCCGGCTACGCGTACGCCGGTGACGTGCCCCGGGGCACCACCGTGCTCGGCGTCGACCTGGGCGGCCAGAGCCGGGCCGAGGCGGCCAAGGCGCTCCGCGCCGACCTGGACGGCCGGGCCAGCACCTTCACCAGCCCGGTGCAGGTCCGCATCGGCGACCAGACCGGTGAGGTCTCGCCGGCCGCAGTCGGGCTGGCGGTGGACGTCGAGGCGACCGTGGCGGCGGCCGCCGAGCACCGTCCCGGCCCGTTGAGCCTGCTCTTCGGCTCCCGCAGCACCGAGCCGGTGGTCACCGTCGACGCCGAGAAGCTCGACGCCGAACTGCGCAAGATCATGGGTCGGACCGGGCCGCAGATGACAATGCCGGCGATCACGTTCAGCGGTACGACGCCCCGGCCGGTCTATCCGAAGCCGAGCAAGGGCCTGCAACCCGAGGAGTCGGCGAAGGCGCTGCGGTCCGGCTGGCTGCGCGGGCAGCCGGTCCAGGTGCCGCTTGTCGAGACGCACCCGGCGACCAGCACGGAGGAGGTCGACAAGCTGGTCACCGAGTTGGCCAAGCCGGCGGTCTCCGGCCCGGTCACCGTGAACACCGAGCGGGGGAACTTCACCATCACGCCGGCCGCCATCGCCAAGAGCCTGGTGCTGACCTCCGACAAGGCCGGCAAGATCTCGCCCCGGGTGGACGAGAAGAAGCTGCGTACCGCGCTTTCCGGCCAGCTCGACAAGGTGGAGGTGAAGCCGAAGGACGCCACCATGTCGATCCAGGGCAACAAGCCGAAGATGGTGGCCGGTTCGAGCGGCTCGCAGGTCGACACCGCCGCGCTGGCCCGCGACCTGCTGGCGGTGCTGCCCAAGACCGACGGCCGTACCCTGCGGGCGCAACTCAAGCCGGTCGAGCCGAAGGTCAGCACCGAGGACCTGGCCAAGATGGGGATCAAGGAGAAGGTCTCCAGCTTCACCACCAACTTCACCGGCGGTCTCAGCTCGCCACGCAGCCAGAACATCGTCACCATCGCCCGGGACGTGGACGGCACCGTGGTCAAGCCCGGCGAGACCTTCTCACTGAACGGGCACACCGGCGAGCGGGGCTACGCCCAGGGCTACCGGGACGCGCCGGTCATCCTCGACGGCAAGCTCGTACCGGGGGTCGGCGGCGGCACCTCGCAGTTCACCACCACGCTGTTCAACGCGACGTACTACGCCGGCCTGGAGGACGTGGAGCACAAGCCGCACTCCTACTGGTTCAGCCGCTATCCACCGGTCATCGAGTCGACCATCTTCTGGCCGGACCTCGACTTCAAGTTCAAGAACGACAGCCCGTACGGCGTACTCATCGACACCTCGCACACCTCCAGCTCGATCACGGTGTCGATCTGGAGCACCAAGGTCTACGACAGGGTGACGACGGAGTGGAGCCCGCGCCGGAACATCACCAAGCCAAAGGTGATCAAGCTCCAGCCGGGGCCGTCCTGCATCCCCACAAACGGGATCGACGGCTTCACCCAGGACGCGTTCCGGCTCTTCCACAAGGATGGAAAGGTCGTCAAGCGGGAGAAGTTCACCTGGAAGTACCTCGCCGAACCCCGGTACAGCTGCGGCTGAGCATCTCCCATCCCGGTGGTATGACACAACCGGGATGACATCGGCGCATTGCGATATAGCGATGGGGGTCCATACGCTGCCGGCATCGTGATCTAAGGCGCGCCCACGAGGCGCGTCGCCGATGTTCGGAGAGGACCCCCATGGCTCGTTGGCGCTCCCTCACCCGCCTGGCCGCCGCCACGTTCGCCGCGGTAGCCGTCGGCGGCGTCACCCTGGCCGCACCGGCCGCCGCCGCACCGGAGAACACCGACGTCACGCCCTTCGTCGTCGGCGGCACCCGCGCCGCGCAGGGCGAGTTCCCGTTCATGGTACGACTCTCGATGGGCTGCGGAGGCTCGCTCTACAGCCCCCGGCTGGTGCTCACCGCCGCGCACTGCGTCGGGCGTACGGGCAGCAACACCAGCATCACCGCCACGCTGGGGGTGGTGGACCTGCAGTCGTCGAGCCGGATCCAGGTCCGCTCCAACTACGTCTACCGGGCACCGGGCTACAACGGCAACGGCGACGACTGGGCGCTGATCCGGCTGGCCAGCCCCGTCACCGGGCTCAGCACCCTGCCGATCGCCACCTCGACCGCGTACGACAACGGCACCTTCACCATTGCCGGCTGGGGCGCCACCCGGGAGGGCGGGGCACAACAGCGGTACCTGATGAAGGCAAGCGTGCCGTTCGTCAGCGACTCGGTCTGCAACGGACCGTCGGCGTACGACGGTGACGTCATCGCTGCCGAGGAGATCTGCGCAGGCCCGCTCTCCGGCGGCACCGACACCTGCCAGGGTGACTCGGGCGGCCCGATGTTCCGACAGGGCGGCACCGGCCTGGTCCAGGTCGGCATCGTCAGCTGGGGCTACGGGTGTGCACGGGCGAACTACCCTGGCGTCTACACCCAGGTCAGCTACTTCTCCTCGGCGATCGTCTCGGCGGCGGCGAGCTTGGGCGGCTGACCGGCGGAAAGGGTTGTGGTCGGGGCCGTGGGAACCGACCCAACCCGGTCGACAGGGCGTGAAAACACGAGTGGCGCCACCTGTGAAGGTGGCGCCACTTCGTAGAAGATGTCCGGCGGCGTCTTACTCTCCCACACCCTCCCGAGTGCAGTACCATCAGCGCTGGAAGGCTTAGCTTCCGGGTTCGGAATGTAACCGGGCGTTTCCCCTCCGCCATAACCGCCGTAACCCTATCAACAACACAAACAACACATCCCACCCACACGCGGGAACCGTTGTTCGTTTGCTGTGAATCACACAGTGGACGCGTAGCAGCTTCGTAGTCAAGTCCTCGGCCTATTAGTACCGGTCAACTGAACCAGTTACCTGGCTTACATCTCCGGCCTATCAACCCAGTCGTCTCACTGGGAGCCTTACCCCCTTTACGGGGTGGGATACCTCATCTTGAAGCAGGCTTCCCGCTTAGATGCTTTCAGCGGTTATCCCTCCCGAACGTAGCCAACCAGCCGTGCCCCTGGCGGGACAACTGGCACACCAGAGGTTCGTCCGTCCCGGTCCTCTCGTACTAGGGACAGCCCTTCTCAAGTATCCTACGCGCACGGCGGATAGGGACCGAACTGTCTCACGACGTTCTAAACCCAGCTCGCGTACCGCTTTAATGGGCGAACAGCCCAACCCTTGGGACCTGCTACAGCCCCAGGATGCGACGAGCCGACATCGAGGTGCCAAACCATCCCGTCGATATGGACTCTTGGGGAAGATCAGCCTGTTATCCCCGGGGTACCTTTTATCCGTTGAGCGACACCGCTTCCACACGCAAGTGCCGGATCACTAGTCCCGACTTTCGTCCCTGCTCGACCCGTCAGTCTCACAGTCAAGCTCCCTTATACACTTACACTCAACACCTGATTGCCAACCAGGCTGAGGGAACCTTTGGGCGCCTCCGTTACATTTTAGGAGGCAACCGCCCCAGTTAAACTACCCACCAGACACTGTCCCTGAACCCGATAAGGGCCCGAAGTTAGATACCCAAACCAACCAGAGTGGTATTTCAAGATTGCCTCCACCCATACTGGCGTATGGACTTCACCGGCTCCCACCTATCCTACACAAGCTAATTCAGATACCAATGTCAAGCTATAGTAAAGGTCCCGGGGTCTTTCCGTCCTGCCGCGCGTAACGAGCATCTTTACTCGTACTGCAATTTCGCCGGGCCTGTGGTTGAGACAGTGGGGAAGTCGTTACGCCATTCGTGCAGGTCGGAACTTACCCGACAAGGAATTTCGCTACCTTAGGATGGTTATAGTTACCACCGCCGTTTACTGGCGCTTAAGTTCTCAGCTTCGCCCCGAAAGACTAACCGGTCCCCTTAACGTTCCAGCACCGGGCAGGCGTCAGTCCATATACATCGAATTACTTCTTCGCATGGACCTGTGTTTTTAGTAAACAGTCGCTTCCCCCTGCTCTCTGCGGCCATACAACGCTCCACCAGCAAGTGGCTTCACGTCTCCGGCCCCCCTTCTCCCTAAGTTACGGGGGCAATTTGCCGAGTTCCTTAACCACAGTTCACCCGATCGCCTCGGTATTCTCTACCTGACCACCTGTGTCGGTTTAGGGTACGGGCCGCTCGGAACTCGCTAGAGGCTTTTCTCGGCAGCATAGGATCACTGACTTCACCTGAATCGGCTCGGCATCACGTCTCAGCCACATGGCGTGCGGATTTGCCTACACACCGGCCTACACGCTTACCCCGGCACAACCACCGGCCGGGCTCAGCTACCTTCCTGCGTCACCCCATCGCTTGACTACTACCCGCCAGGTTCCCACGCTCCCCCACAGAGGTCCGAAGACCGCCACAGGTTCGGGTGGTTAGCACAACGAGGTTCATCACGGGCGCTCCTACACGGGTACGGGAATATCAACCCGTTATCCATCGACTACGCCTCTCGGCCTCGCCTTAGGCCCCGACTCACCCAGGGCGGATTAACCTGGCCCTGGAACCCTTGGTCATCCGGCGGAAGGGTTTCTCACCCTTCTTTCGCTACTCATGCCTGCATTCTCACTCGTGCCGCGTCCACAACTGGGTCACCCCGCTGCTTCACCCCCGGCACGACGCTCCCCTACCCATCCACACACCTGCATGCAAATCCCGAAAGACCTACACGAAGTTAAAATGTGAATGCCACAGCTTCGGCGGTGTACTTGAGCCCCGCTACATTGTCGGCGCGGAACCACTTGACCAGTGAGCTATTACGCACTCTTTAAAGGGTGGCTGCTTCTAAGCCAACCTCCTGGTTGTCTATGCGACCCCACATCCTTTTCCACTTAGCACACGCTTAGGGGCCTTAGCTGGCGATCTGGGCTGTTTCCCTCTCGACTACGAAGCTTATCCCCCGCAGTCTCACTGCCGCGCTCTCACTTACCGGCATTCGGAGTTTGGCTGATTTCAGTAACCTTGTAGGGCCCCTAGACCATCCAGTGCTCTACCTCCGGCAAGAAACACACGACGCTGCACCTAAATGCATTTCGGGGAGAACCAGCTATCACGGAGTTTGATTGGCCTTTCACCCCTAACCACAGGTCATCCCCCAACTTTTCAACGTTGGTGGGTTCGGCCCTCCACGCGGTCTTACCCACGCTTCAGCCTGCCCATGGCTAGATCACCCCGCTTCGGGTCTAGAACACGCGACTACACGCCCTATTAAGACTCGCTTTCGCTACGGCTACCCCACACGGGTTAACCTCGCCACATGCCACTAACTCGCAGGCTCATTCTTCAAAAGGCACGCCGTCACCCCAAAAGGCTCCGACGGATTGTAGGCGAACGGTTTCAGGTACTATTTCACTCCCCTCCCGGGGTACTTTTCACCATTCCCTCACGGTACTCGTCCGCTATCGGTCACCAGGAAGTATTTAGGCTTACCAGGTGGTCCTGGCAGATTCACGGCAGATTACAGGAGTCCGCCGCTACTCGGGAACACCCACAAGGAAGACCAGCTGCTTTCACCTACCGGACTATCACCGCCTACGGTTGGCTTTTCCACACCATTCAGCTAACAACTGGCTTTATAACTCCCCGGATGGTTGTCAGCCCACCCCATGAGGTCCCACAACCCCGACCACGCAACCCCTGACAGGTATCACACGCAACCGGTTTAGCCTCAATCCGCTTTCGCTCGCCACTACTCACGGAATCACTATTG